>NZ_JBWZZR010000002.1:0-43214 GCF_056836805.1 Ancylobacter sp. TW_SC_1 | reverse complement strand
GACTTAAAATCTAGTTCGTGCGCTACTGATATCCGTATCACCTCAATCTGACCCCTCGGAAACCAAGCGTTTCCGGGGGTTTTTTCGGTCTCTATACGACGGAAAAGCGTTGCACTTTTCGGACCCCGAGAGAGCGCGACAGATTTGGTGACAAACGGCGTCAGGGCAAACCCCCCACTATCGTCAAACCGGGATTGTTCAGATGCACCACACCGACGCCTCGCCGGCCGCTTCCGCGCGCCCTGATGTCCACCCCGACATGCCCCGCCAGCTCGCCCTTGAGGAACGCATGCGTTCCCTCGGCATCGCCCGCTTCTGGCGCGACGTTGAGAAGGCCCGCGCCGAGGGCACCGAGACGGAGACATCCTCCGTTCGCCGCATGCTCAACGGGAGCGTGGGGAAGGTGGTCGAGGCCATTGAGAAGTTCATGGAGGAGGCGTTCACCGGGGCTGCCGGGCGCCTTCACGCTGCCGCTGATAAGCTCGCCTTGGTCGAGCCGGAGTTGGCCGCGTTCCTCGCCGTGCGCGTGGTCCTTGATCACCTCAATTCCCGGCCGCGCCTCCAGACGCTCGCCTACGAAGTGGGCATTCTGATCGAGGATGAGCTGCGCTTTAGGCACATGGAGGAGAACACTCCCGGCCTCTACCATTGGGCAAAAAACCGCATCGTCGAGACGAGCGCGAACCCCAAGTACCAGCGCCGCGTGATGCTGCACTATCAGCGCAAGCTCGGGGAGCCTTGGGAGGACTGGACCCGCGACCAGCGCATCACGCTCGGCGTCAAGCTCATCGAACTGATGATCACCTCTACCGGCATCATTGCGCAGGAGGTGAACAACGCCCCGAACAAGCGCGAGGGCGGCATTTGGATTGTCCCCGCCGAGGGGACGATGGAGTGGTTGAATGAGGAGAACCGCCGCTGCGAGGCGCTGCTCCCGATCTACCTCCCGACCATCATCCCGCCCCGGCCTTGGACCTCTCCGACCGAGGGGGGCTACTGGTCGGGCCGCGTCCGGCGCCTGCACCTCATCAAGACGGGGAACCGGGCGTATCTGGAGGAGCTGGCCGAGCTGCCCATGGAGACGGTCTATCGGGCCGTGAACGCCATGCAGGACACCGCATGGGCCGTGAACTCCCGCGTGCTCGACGTGATGGAGAAGCTCTACGACGCCGGTTCTGGCATCGCCGGGCTGCCTTCCCCGGATGACTTGAAGAACCCCGAGCGCCCCCCCGACGTGCCCGAGGACATGGCTTGGGAGGACATGACGGAGGACCAGCAGGACCGCATGAAGAAATGGAAGGCTGACCGGACCCACGTCGAGACCGAGAACCGTCGCCTTAAGGGCCGCCGTATCCAGCTCTCCAAGCTCACGCAGACTGCGCGCGAGTTCGTTGAAGAGGAAGCCATCTACTTCCCCTATCAGCTCGACTTCAGGGGCCGGGCCTACGCTGTCCCGCTTTATCTCCACCCCCAGGGCGATGACCGCGCGCGGGGCCTCCTCCTCTTCTCGAACACCGTCCCCATCGCGGACGCCCAAGGGGCCGGCTGGTTGGCCGTCCACGGCGCGGGGCTTTGGGGCGTGGACAAGAAGAAAATGGAGGAGCGGATTGATTGGGTCTACGCCAATCAGGCGGCCATCCTCGCGTCCGCTGAAGACCCCTTCGACAACCGCTTTTGGGCGGACGCCGAGAAGCCGTGGCAGGCCCTCGCGTTCTGCTTCGAGTGGGCCGGCTTCGTCCGCGAGGGGTTCGACTATGAGAGCGCGCTGCCGGTCCAGATGGACGGCACGTGCAACGGGCTCCAGAACTTCTCGGCCATGCTGCGCGACCCCATCGGCGGCAAGGCGGTGAACCTCGTTCCCGGCGATGAGCCGAACGACATCTACCAGCAGGTCGCGGACATCGTGTCCAAGCAGGTCCTCACGGACGCTGCCGGGGGCCACAACATCGCGACCGGGTGGGTGGGGCGGATCACCCGCAAGGTGACGAAGCAGCCCGTGATGACGCTGCCCTATGGCGCCAAGCGGTACGGCTTCACCGAGCAAATCTTCGACGACACGGTGAAGCCGATGTTCGAGGAGGACGCGGCACGGTTCCCGTGGGGCGAACGCGCGCGGGACGGGTGGCCGGCAGCCGAATACATGGCCGGCCTCACGTGGGAGGCAGTGGGGCAAGTCGTGGTGGCCGCAAGGCAGGCCATGGATTGGCTTCAGGCGGCAGCCTCAGCCGTCGCAAAGCATGGGCTGCCCGTCCGGTGGACCACGCCGGCCGGTCTCGTGGCTCAGCAGGACTACAGGCAGTTCTCGGGCAAGCGCCTTGAGCTGACCTTCCAAGAGGTGCGGCTGCGCCTTCAGGTCCGCAGCGAAAAGGAGGACATCGACACCCGGCGCATGGCCTCGGCCATCGCCCCGAACTTCGTCCACTCGCTGGACGCCGCGCACATGCAGGGGACCGTCGTGCGGTGCCTTGAGGCCGGCATCCGGTCCTATTCCCTCATCCACGACAGCTACGGTACGCACGCCGGGAACGCTGCCGTGATGGCCCACCTTCTCAGAGAGGAGTTCATCGCCATGTACACCCCGAACGTGCTCCAGCGGCTCAAGGAGGAGCTGGAGGAGCAGCTCCCCGATGGCGGTAAGCTCCCGCCGCTGCCCCCGATGGGCGACCTCGACCTCTCCGGGATCCGCGAGAGCCGGTTTTTCTTTGCCTAAATGCGACGGAAAAGCGTCGCAAATGCAACTTCGACACCCGAAAAGAGAGACTGACCGATGACCGACACCTTCGACTTCATCACCCGCAACGGCAACGCAACGACCACCTACCGCATCCGCGTGGTGCCGCTGGAGGGGAACCCGTGGTTCGTCGCCGTGGACTGCCGCACCGTCCTTGGTATCCGCCAGAGTGGTAAGAACTATGTGGGCCTCGGCGCTGACGAGGTACGAAAGATCAACAAGAGAGATTGCACCTCTCACCTCTGGCACCTGTTTGAGGGAAACACCTCCCGGCTCGTGCTCCTGTCCGAGAGCGGCCTCTACAAGCTCATCATGCGCAGCGACAAGCCGCAGGCCCGCGTCTTTCAGGAGTGGGTGACGCGCGAGGTTCTTCCCACCATCCGCAAGACGGGCGGCTACGTCCTTCAGGGCGCCGACCGGGCGACCGTGGGTGAGGGCACGGTGGCCGAGATGCCGGACGTGGGCGGCATCATGAAGGCCATGGCTGAGATGCGCGCAGAGATGGAGGCGCAGTTCAGCAAGCAGCTTGCAGAGGCTACCGCCGCCGTTCGCGCTGAGCTGGTGAAGGTAGGTCTCGCGGTTCGGGCCGCGAAGGGACAGGAATACTTCTCTGCCAAGGAGATCAAAACGTTCCCGTCCGTTCCTGAGGGCCTCTCGTCCCAAGATGTCGGGCGCCTCCTTACCGCCTACTGCGATAGCCACGGCATTTCGATCAAGGTCGAAAAGAAGAACACCATGTACCAGCGGAATCTCTATCCACGCCGTGCCGTGGCGGCCCTCTGGAAGGTGCCCGCCTGAGCTAACCCCCCACTATCGCAATTACGGTTTGTTCGCTGGCCTCCTGAAGCCCTCGATAATCCACGCCGTGGCGTGAACCGAGAGCCACGCCACGACACCGTAGCAGGCCGCCCCAAGGGCGGCGGTCGGGACTTGGGCCCGGCCAGTCATCGCCATCACAAACACGGCGAGCGCGACTGCCACTCCGGCCACCAAGGAAAGCCGGCGCACCCCTTCGTTCTTCGACAACATCCCAAGCCCCGAGCGGTCATTGAATTGGCTGCTCGGGGTTTCTCACGTTCAAGGACCCGCATCAATGTCCCTCGGCATCACCATCCGCCTCGGCGCCGCCCACGACAGCATCACCGTGGACGGCAAGACCTTCGACCGCGCCAAGCTGGCCCGCCCCGAGAAGAACAAGCTGCGCCGCCTCGTGGTGGCCGCTTGGGAGGCCAAGCACGATGCTTGATCGCGACCGCCTCAATGGCGCCAGCGCGGCCACCGTGCAGCGCCTCGTCATGGACCTTGTGGACCGCCTCCAGAGTGAGGAGCCGGGCGCTCAGGTTCACACCGCAACCGCCCTCTTCATCCTCGTGGCCGAGTGGGCTGGCGTCCCTCCACAGGACCTCTTCACCGTCACCAAGAACCTGATGTCCTCGCCAGAGGGCAATCGCACGCCGGCCTTTGCTGCCGTTGCGGCGTACCTCGCGGGGGAGATTGAGCGGTCGTGATTGACGCCCTGATGGCCGTCTTTATGGCCGCCCTCATGGGCTCGTGGGCCGTGTTCCTCATCGTCCTCACCGCTGCGTGGCTCGCCGCCCTGAGCCCGCCTCGGGGCTAACCCCCCACTATCGCAAATACCCATCCATTCGCATCGCTGAGGTTCCCCATGGAAACCGCTTTGGGCCGCGCCATTGAGGCGTGGTCGACGGGCCGTCGTGCCCGCACCGCCGACATCCTCGCCCTTCGTGAAGAAGGTTACGACGTGGCCACCATGGAGCGTTTCCACCGGGGCCAGCGGACCAAGCAGCTCGTGGCGCAGGTTCGCGTCGCCGCTGCCAACTGAGAGCACATGGCAGAAAAGAAGAAGTACCCGAAGTTCACCGCCCCGCGCGGTACGTTCAAGTTCCCCAAGCTGAGCGAGCCGGACTTCGGCAACGAGAAGTTCCCCAAGCCGGACGGTGAGTATTCCGTAACGGTGGTCTACCGGGCCGATGACCCGGCCGTGAAGGCGTTCATCGCGAAGCTGAAGCCGCACCACGACGCCGCTATCAAGGCCGCCGAAGAGGCGTTCAAGAAGCTCGACGTGGGCCAGCGCAAGAAGCTCAAGGCCGTCACCGTCAACGACCTGTTCAAGACCGTCTACGACAACGAGACCGAGGAGCCCACGGGCGAAATCGAGTTCAAGTTCTCGATGCCGGCCGGTGGCGTCATCAAGCAGGGTCCCCGCAAGGGCAAGAAGTGGTCCGCCAAGCCGGACATCTTCGACGCCAAGGGCCGCCCGATGCTGAAGGTTCCGGCCATTTGGGGCGGCACCGAGGGCAAGGTCGCCTTCGAGGCCAGCGACTACTTCATCCCCGGCTCGGGCCTCGCGGGCCTCAAGCTGCGCCTGAACGGCGCGCAGATTATCGAGCTGGTGTCGCAGGGTTCCCGCACCGCGTCGAGCTACGGCTTCGGTGAGGAGGACGGCTACGCCCACGACGAGACCGCCTTCAAGGACGAGACCACGGACGAGGATGAGGATGACCTCAACCCGGACGATGGCGACGAAGACGCGGACTCGGCCGACGCCTTCTGATCGTGGCCCCGCGTAAAGCAGTTCCCGCCGCAGATGATGCGGTGGGGCTGCGTGAAGGCTTCCGTTCCGGGCTGGAGGAAAAGGTGGCGGCTCAGCTTCGGGCTGCGGGCATCGACCCGCGCTACGAGGAGGATATCGTCCCCTACATCCGCCCAGCCCGGAACGCCAAGTACCACCCCGACTTCGTGCTGCCGAACGGCATCGTGATCGAGACCAAGGGCCGCTTCGTCGTGGCCGACCGTCAGAAGCACGTGCTCATCAAGCAGCAGCACCCCGACCTCGACATCCGCTTCGTCTTCTCGAACTCGCGCGCCCGCATCTCGAAGGGCAGCCCGACCACATACGCCATGTGGTGCGAGAAGAACGGCTTCAAGTTTGCCGACAAGCTCATCCCTCAGGCGTGGCTCCTTGAGCCGCCCCGGAAGAAGGACCCCATTGCGTAAAATCGACACCCTGATTGTCCACTGCGCGGCCACCAAGGCGAGCATGGACATCGGGTCCAAGGAAATCGACCAGTGGCACCGCGCTCAAGGCTGGTTCCGCTGCGGCTATCACGCGGTCATCCGCCGTGATGGCACCGTTGAGACCGCCGCCACCGGCCACAAGCCGCGCCCCATCGAAACCGTGGGCTCCCACGTAGGCGGTTGCGGCCCCGGCTGGAACACGCGCTCCCTCGGCGTGTGTATGGCTGGCGGCATCGACGCCAAAGGCAACCCCGAGAACAACTTCACCGAGGCGCAGTTCGCTTCGCTGGAGCGCGTCCTTCGGGAGTGGCTGAAGCTCTTCCCCGGCGCTCAGATCATGGGCCATCGGGACCTCATCAAGCTCACCAAGGCATCCCCCAAGGCGTGCCCGAGCTTCGACGTTCTGCCGTGGCTGGCGTCCCGAGGCATCCCGACCCCGGCGCCCCACCGCTGACGGCCCTCCGGGGCTAACCCCCCACTATCGCCAAACACACACGCGGCCTCGTTCCCCTGACCGGGAGCGGGGCCGTCTTCGTCTCAACGCGCCGATGCGCACCCCGACACATGGGAGAAGACAAGATGACCACGACCACGAAGTTCAAGGCCGGTGACAAGGTTCGCTTCAAGGGCACCCCGCACGACCAGCAGTATCGCTCTTGGTTCTGGCCGCTCTCCACCAATGAGAGCATCTTCACTGTGGAGAGCGCCGGCACCTCCGGCGTCGACTGCCTGTATTTCGGCGCGTGCTATGGCGATGCCTACAACGTGGGCGCCTTCGCAAGCCGCTTCGAACTCTTCACCGACCCCAAGGCCCTGAAGGTGGGCGATGTCGTCCGCTTCAAGGACACGCCGGAAGACCAGAACGTCCGGCGCATGTTCGACCCCAGCTCGACGAAGGACGCCACCTTCACCATCACCGGCTTTTCGCCCTTCGGGTCGGTGCGGCTGGACGGGGAGTCGTCGGGCTACTTCCGCACCCGCTTCGACCTCGTGAAGGCCGCCCCGGAGCCCGCCATCAAGGGCTTCCGCGCCAACACGATCATCCTCGACGAGGTGCCCCCGGCACCGAAGAAGGGCGTCCCCCTTCAGTCTCACATCGTCATCCAGAAGAACTCGAAGGGCCATCTCAAGCCGGCCAACACGCCGTTCGTCCACACGACGAAGGCAGCCGCCGAGAAGGAGGCCTCGCGCCTCGCCAAGGAGCACCCCGGCCAGACGTTCGTGGTCTTCTCCTCGGTCAACGAAGCGTCCGCCCCGGCGCCGCTCGTCACCGTCACCAAGCACGCCGCCGCGTGATGCCGGCCTGAGGGGGCCTTAGCGCCCCCTCTCATCCCTCTTCCCAAGGAACCCCCGGAATGACCCGCACTCAGCAGGTGCTCGCGCATCTGACCTCGGGCCGCACCCTCACGCAGGGCGAAGCGGTCCTCCTCGGCTACGGCACGCGCCTCTCCTCGACCATCGAGAAGCTCCGCAAGCGCGGCCACAACATCATCACGACGATGAAAGAGGACATCAACGGCTACCCCTATGGCGAATACCGGCTGGTCATCCGTGACCGCTGGGGTGCGCGGAAGGCGGCGTGATGGGAGACCGAATCCTCCGCGTCATCTCACTCGTCATCGCAGTGCCGTTGGGCCTCGCTCTCATGGCGGCAACGGTGGTGGCCTGCGCCCTCATCGGCGGCGTGGTTTGGGCGCCCGTGATCAAGACGTTCGCGTGGTTGCTTGGAACGCCCATGACGTGGAGTGCGGCCTATGCCTATGGCTACGTCGCCTCCGTCGTCTTTACATCCATCCGGCCTAAGGAGGAGCGTCCCGTCTTCTTTCTGCAGAAGGGTCTACGAGCCTTCGGCAAGAAGCTGAAGGAGTGGGCGCAGCGCCTTGAGGCGAAGGCCGCCACACGGAAGGCTGCGTGATGCGCAGCAAGCTCCTCTTCGCCAAGGACTTCTCAGCACTCCTCCTGAAGTTCACCGGCTTGGTGATGATCGGGGTGGCTATCGGCACTCTGGCCGTGGTCCTCTTCCTCCTCACCCTCAAGGCTATCGGCGGCCTCGGCTTCGTCCTCCTGATATTCGCCGCGCTCCTCGTTCTGTGCGCGTGGACGGAGGCCAAGGAGAAGGCAAAGCGCCGTGAGGCGCGCGCGCGTGGGGGGCAGGAAGTCTTCCGCTGGCGGCCAACGCTCGACTGAGTGGACCAAGACGACAGCTCCTTCTCGCACAAGGAGTCATGCCCAGCGTGCGGGTCGAGGGACAACCTCGCCCGCTACACGGACGGCCACGGCTATTGCTTCGGCTGCGGCCACTATGAGCCGGGGGACGGAGACGCTCCCCGGCAGCCATCCGACAACAGGAGAACACGGCTGAGCGCCGACCTCATCAGGGGCGGCAACTACGCTGCCCTGTCCAAGCGAAAGCTCACCGAGGAAACATGCCGGAAGTTCGGCTACCGCCTCGGGGAGTACAATGGCAAGCCGGTCCAGATTGCCCCGTTCTACGATGCGGACCGGAACGAAGTGGCGCAGAAGCTCCGCTTCGCGAACAAGGACTTCAAGGTCCTCGGAGACCTCAAGGAAGCCGGCCTCTTCGGGCAACACCTATGGGGCCAAGGCGGCAAGAAGGTTGTCGTCACCGAGGGCGAGGTGGATTGCCTCACGGTCTCCCAGCTCCAGGGCAATAAGTGGCCCGTGGTGTCCGTCCCGAACGGCGCGCAGGGTGCCCTCAAGTCCATCAAGAAAAACCTCGAATGGCTGGAGAGCTTCGAGCAGGTCGTCTTCATGTTCGACATGGACGAGCCGGGCACGAAGGCCGCGCTGGAATGCGCCGCTGCACTCTCCCCCGGCAAGGCCGCCATCGCCTCACTGCCCCTGAAGGACCCCAACGAGTGCCTTCTGGCGGGCAAGGGCGAGGCCGTCATCAACGCCTTGTGGAACGCCAAGGTCTACCGGCCGGACGGCATCGTGGCCGGCACCGAAATCACCTTGGACATGCTCCTTGAGGAGACCACGGTTGGCCTCGGGCTGCCCTTGCCCAAGCTCAACGAGATGCTCGGGGGCCTCCGCAAGGGGGAGCTTACCCTCCTCACGGCGGGCTCCGGCATCGGCAAGTCCACGCTGGCGCGCGAGCTGGCCTATCACCTCCATCAGGCCCACGGCTGCACCATCGGCAATGTGTATCTGGAGGAGAGCCACAAGAAGACCGCGCAGGGCTACGTCGCCATCCACAATGACGTGCCCCTCGGCAAGCTCCGGGCGGACAAGAACGTCATCAGCCCGCAGAAGTGGGAGGAGAGCGTTGCCGAAGTCATCCACAAGCGGATGTTCTTCTACAATCACTTCGGCTCTCTCGACAGCGAGAACCTTCTCGCCAAGCTGCGCTACCTCGCAGTCTCGTGCGGCGTGGACTTCACCATCCTCGACCACATCAGCATCGTGGTCTCTGGACAGGAGAGCAGCTCCGAAGGCGAGCGCAAGGACATCGACCGCCTGATGACCAAGCTTCGGTCCCTCGTTGAGGAGACGGGCATGGGCATCATCGCCATTGTCCACCTCAACAAGCCGGAAGGCGCGGCCCACGAAGAAGGCGGTCGCGTCACCCTCTCGAACCTCCGAGGGTCCGGCAGCCTCAAGCAGCTCAGTGACAACGTGATTGCGATGGAGCGCGACCAGCAAGGCGAGGCCCCCTCGGTCTCCATGGTCCGCCTCCTGAAGAACCGCGAGTTCGGAGAAGTCGGTCCCGCCGATTACGTCCGATACGACAAGCTCACCGGCCGGCTCCTGCCTCACGACCCTGAAGGGATGTTCGAGGACGAGACCGACGCGGACGAAGACATCCCCTTCTGACCCCCCCCCCCCCCAACAATCGAGGAAGTAATGAAGAAGCTCGTGGCTCTTGCCGGGCTCGGCGCCCTTGCGCTCAGCGTGGCGGCTTGTGACTCCGATGCCAACGTGGCCTCGCGGAACCTCTCGCGTGCGGCTGACCAATTCGAGATCAACCGCCGCATCGTCTTCTACAACGGCATCACGGCAGATTACATCCTGACCATTGAGGGCCTCTGCTCCCTCGGGAACAGCGACAAGCCGCGTGAGCTGACCGTCACGTGCAAGACCGCGCCGGGCACCTTCAAGAAGCACTTCCTCGGCCTGTCCGACAACGTGACGTTCTTCGCGGAGCAGCTTGAGCCGGCTGCGGCCAGTGCTTCGCACTACCGGGTCATCTTCAAGCCGTCCGTGATTGTGCCGGACATCGACTTCGTGAACTGAGAACCCTCCCAATGAGCCTGATCCCCGAACAGGGGCGGGCCGTTCTCGCGCTAATTCAGGAGCACGCTCCGCTCGCTTATCTGGCGGGCGGGGCTCTCCGTGACGCGTGGTTCGGCCGGCCTATCAAGGACCTCGACTACTTCGTGCCGTACATGGAAGGCCACAACGCCATCCACTCGGCGCTCCTCGACGCCGGCTACGCGAACACCGTTGTCGCCGCCATGCAGTACTTCGCTGATGACCCGACCGTCGCTGATGCGCGGCTCTATGAGCAACCGGGCCAGCCCCCCGTCAACGTGATCCGCCTGCACGTCTTCAAGCCGTGCCGCGAGGCCCTCGACCGCTTCGACCTCGGCTTCTGCCAGATCGGCTTCGACGGCGCGCGCGTCCACACCACCAATGCGTTCGCCCTCGACGAGGCGGACCACACCATGACGCTCACCCGCTGCGAGAGCCGGGAGCAGTTCGAGCGCAGCTCAGCGCGCGCCGAGCGGCTTCGCGAGAAGTACCGCGAGTGGCTCTTCGTGGTGCCGGAGAAGTTCAAGGAGATGAGCCTATGAAATGCCGCTGCGATTGTATTGACCACACGCTCCAACGTGTCGCCGGTATTGACATGGCGGACATCTTTGAGCTTCGCCGCATCATGGATGAGCGCGGCTATAAGACAGTGAACGCGCTTGAGCGAGACCTTCCCCCCGAGCGCCTTGAGGTGGTCGATGCGGAGAACCCGAAGCGGGTCCTCGGCACCGTTCACGCGCAGGCCGTCCCGCTGCACCACAAGTTCGTCCGCACTCACGTGCTCGCCGCGCTTTGGCCCGCCGCGCCAAGCCGGGTAGTGTCCCTCGACATGAACGTGGACACGGCCGAGTTCGAGGTTGCCTACACCCCGGCCGCAGGCGGGCGCATCAAGACCGCTCAGCTCCGCACCTACACGAGCCTCCAGATGCTCATGCGTATGCGTGAGTTCCGGCTCCCCGGAGAGACCCGGAGCGGCGCCAAGGAGCGCCTCTATCGCTCCGCTTACGGCGGCTGATGCCAATCTCTCCCGACCTAGCCGCTAGGCGGGTCATCATGAGCGCCCACCTCTACTACGACCGGGGCTCATCGGTTCTCTCGGACGCGGATTACGACGCGCTCACGGAACTGGTGGCCTCGGAGTGGGCCTCTCTCCCGGCGTTTCTCCAGTGGCAGCTTGGCTCCCCTGCGGAAATCCTCGCCACCGGAAGCGGCGTCAAGCTGACCATGCTTTCCATCAGCGCGGCCCACGGGTGGCACGTTGACGCCACCGGAAGCGCGCCGGAGCTTCCCTATACCTTCCCCCGCAAATGGCGAATGTCGCCCAAGGGCTTGATACCGGGCTGCCCGGCGTCTCGCTGCCCTTGGACGCCCATCGGCGGGTGACACCCGACAAGGACTTTCACACTGCGCTTAATCTTCGACATCGAGACCGATGGGTTTCTCGATGCCCTTACCCGCGTCCACTGCCTCGTGCTGAAGGACGCCGACACCGGGGAAGTCTTCGACTTCTCCGATGACCTTCGCGGCCCCGGTGACGTTGAGCGCGGCGTCGAACTCCTCGCTCAGGCCGACGAGATTATCGGCCACAACATCATCAAGTTCGACATCCCCGCGCTCCGCAAGGTCTACCCGTGGTTCGCCTACAAAGGCCGCGTCTTCGACACCCTTCTCGCCGCCCGGCTGGTGAAGCCCGAGACGGACGTGTGGGATGGCAAGCTGGTCCGCCTTGGCCGCATGCCCCCGAAGGTCCGCAAGACCCGCCATAGCCTCGAAGCGTGGGGCTACCGGCTCGGCCAGATGAAGGGCGAGTACGGCAAGGACGACAAGGGCAATGACCTCCCCGGCAAGTGGGACGCGTGGAACGACTCCATGCACGTCTACTGCATTCAGGACGTGCAAGTCACAGACGTTCTCCTGAAGTGGATCGAGGCCCGCAAGCCGTCCGCCGCATCGCTCGCCCTTGAGTTCGAGTTCGCGGAAATCATGGCGCGGCAGGAACGCCACGGCTTCGCCTTCGACCGCGAGGCCGCGACGCTCCTCTACGAGCAGCTCGTGAAGCGCCGGCTCGAACTCAACAAGGCCCTTCAGGAGACCTTCCCGCCCAAGCGGGTCGAGACCCTCTTCATTCCGAAGGTGAACAACAAGGCGCGAGGCTACGTCAAAGGCGAGCCGTTCACCAAGGTTGACCTCATCGAGTTCAATCCCGCGTCCCGGCAGATGATTGCCGACCGCCTCAAGTCGCTTGGGTGGGTGCCCGACCAGCACACGAAGAGCGGCCAAGCTCAGATCGACGACGCCATTCTGAGCAAGCTCGACTACCCCGAGGCCAAGCCCCTCGCGGAATACTTCCTCGTCGAGAAGCGCATCGGCATGCTGGCCGAGGGCGACCAAGCGTGGCTCCGGGTGGAGCGTAATGGCCGCATCCACGGCGGCGTGAACACCATCGGCGCCGTCACCGGCCGCTGCACACACTCGAACCCCAACGTCGCCCAGGTCCCCAAAGTCGGGACCCCTTACGGCTCCGAATGCCGCGCCCTGTTCATGGCTTCGGCAGGTAAGGTGCTGGTAGGAGCCGACCTCGCGGGCCTTGAGCTGCGCTGCCTCGCCCACTTCATGGCGAAGTACGACGGCGGCGCCTACGCCAAGGTCCTCCTTGAGGGTGACATCCATTGGGTGAACGTGCAGGCCCTCGGCCTCACGGATGAGGAGCGGGATGACCACAACGTCCTGCACAAGATTTACCGCAACGGCGCCAAGACCTTCATCTACGCCTTCCTCTACGGGGCCGGCGACAAGAAGATTGGCGAGACGGTGCTGGACATCGTTCGCGCCGCGCGCCGGGAAGGCATCGACACCTCCGAGCTGGAGAAGCGGTTCTTCCGGGGGATGCCGAGCCCCGGCGAAGCTGAACTGAAGGCGGCCGGAAAGAAGCTCAAGAGCACCTTCCTGAAGAAGGTTCCGGCCCTGAAGCTGCTCAAGGAGAGCATCGAGTTCTTCGTTGACGGCTTCCGCCCGATGGCGCTCCCCGAGCGCGTCGAAGACCCTGACCTCTGGCGTCAGGGTGGCGATGGCACGTGGTGGAGAAAGCGCACCAAGGGCGGCTACCTCATCGGCCTCGACGGCCGGAAGCTCTTCGTTCGCTCGGCCCACGCGGCCCTGAACACCCTCCTGCAATCCGCTGGCGCCTTGATCGCCAAGCAGGCGGCCATCTTCGCATTCCGTCAACTCACCGAAAAAGGGCGTGTGTTCGGCAAGGACTACGCCTTCGTGGCGAATGTCCATGACGAGCTTCAGGCCGAAGCCAAGAAGGAACTTGCAGATGAGCTCGGCCGTACCCTTGTCGAATGCTTCCGCCTCGCGGGCGAACACTTCAACTTCCGCGTCCGCATCGACGGCGAATACAAGGTCGGGGCGAACTGGCGTGAAACTCACTAACTCGCTGGTCGCGGTCCTCGACGAGGCCCGCTGGCGGCCCTTCACGACCAAGGGCGACTTCGCCCGGAAGCACGCCGACATCATCGCCATGGCGGCGAGTGACGGCCTCCTCACCACCCGCATCGCGACCGGCTTCTACGGCCGGAAGTGGAGCGTCACGGCTGCCGGCCTGCGGCGCCTCGAAACCCTCAAGAGCATGGATTGAAGATGACGAACGCGACGCTGAACGAGCATACCGCACGCTTCAAGGTGGTGAACGACCCCGAAGGATACTGGAACTACGTCATTATGGAGTGGCGGGTGCGGCGCCCCGGCATCATTTTCCGCCGACCCCGTGGGTATTGGGCGCAAGTCTCGGCGCATGACGTTTGGTCGCGCGTGGAAGAGACGCTTGAGAGGCTCTCCAAGCTGCCGCACTACCACGGCTTGCGGGGCTGAGATGCTCACCAACGCTGAAATACTGCTTCTCATCACCATGGTTCTGCTCGGCCTCATCGACATGGCGAAGGGCATCACCATTTGGGCGCTCGAACGACAGCTCAAGCATTACGAAGGTCAGCCGAAGTGACCAACGCGGAAATCCTCGGGATCATCTCCCGCATCACCTACAAGCCCGGCTGGTCCATCCTCATGGGCTTCGACGGGGACCGCCCGTTCATTCAGGCAGAAGTCGATGAGACGGCGGAAGCCTCCCTCGACAGCGCCAAGCGTGACGGTAGCCGGACCCTGTGGAAGTCGGGCAAGCGATACCTGTCCCGCCACATGTGCCGGCAGGAAGTCGTGGGCGCCGTGTTCGGTCTCCTGAAGGACGCCGAGCTGCACGAAGTCCACGAGTGGTTCCGCTATCGCGGGGCCTCGATTTTCAATCCGCATCTGGACCCGGACGTTCTCGCCACGGTGGCCCGCAAGGCCAGCTCCTTCGTGGTTCGCGAGAACGCGATGAGCATGGCCGAGTGAAAGCCGGAGCCGTCCTCTACGACCCCGTGAAAGGCCGCTTCAAGGGCCGCCCCGGTTACGCTCGGGGCTGGTCCGGCCGCATCGCTCACGCCGAGTTCTACGACACGCCGGAGGTCGCTCGGGCGGCCATCCCCGGTGCCCTCAACCGCCTCCGGGTCCTGAACGTCTACCTCGTCGAGGAAGACATCGACCACGCATTGGAGCCCTTGACTGACTGACGAGTACGAAGAGCAGACCCCCGCGTTCGACCTGATGTGCGAGCGCGCCAAGACAATCGCCTACCTCATTCAGCTACGCGAGAAAGTCTCCACGCGCCGCGCCAAGATGGACTTGGAGATGCTCGCGTGGGACCTCCACAAGGCCGCTTTCCATGCTCACGCGCCTAGCCGCGAGAATGTGGTGGTGCTTCGGCCGGGGGTGCCCGCGTGAGGACCCTCCTGATTGACGCTGACGTGCTCGCCTACGGCTGCTCTGCGGCCAAGGAGAAAGCCTACGAGTGGGAGCCCGGCTTCTGGACGTGGCATTGCGATGAGAACGAAGTCCGCGCCGCCATCAACGAGGAACTCGACCGGCTCATGAGCGAGCTGGAGGGTACCGAGTTCAGGCTCTGCCTGACGGACAGCGAGGAGAACTTCCGCAAGTCCATCCTGCCCACCTACAAGGGCAACCGGGCGAAGGTGAAGAAGCCCCTCGTGCTCAAGGCCATCCGCGAATGGATGATCGAGGAGAAGGGCGCCTACCTCCGGCCGCACCTTGAGGGCGACGACTGCATGGGCATCCTCGCCACGTGGTCGAAGCTCAAGGGCGAGAAGGTCATCGTGTCCATCGACAAGGACATGAAGACCATCCCCGGCCTCTACTGCCGCTCCCCCGAGGAGGGCATCGTGGAAATCTCTGAGGAGGAGGCGGACTACCACCACCTCTATCAGACCCTCATCGGGGACCAGACGGACGGCTACACCGGGCTCCCCGGATGCGGCCCGAAGAAGGCCCTCACCATCCTCAACGAAGACCCGTCGTGGGGCGCCGTCGTGGCCGCCTATGAGAAGTCCGGCCTCACCGAGGCGGACGCTCTGGTGCAGGCCCGCGTGGCGCGCATCCTCCGAGCCTCGGACTACGACTTCAAGACGAAGGAGCCCATCCTCTGGTGCCCGTCCTAATCGGGCTCTACAGCCCCGCTTCGCAGAGTGGCAAGTCCACCGCTGCGGGAGTGCTGGCGCGGCTTCACGGGTTCGAAGTGGTGAAGTTCGCGGGTCCCCTCAAGGCCATGACGCGGGAGTTCCTCGCGTCGGCCGGCATCTCCGCAAACGACATCGAGCGGATGGTGGAGGGCGACCTCAAGGAGGCCCCCATCCCGAGCCTCGGCGGCATTACCCCGCGCCGGATCATGGAGACTATCGGCACCGATTGGGGCCGGAAGACCATCACCGAGGGGCTGTGGGCGGACGTAACCGAGGCCCGCATCCGCGCGCTGATGTCAGCCGGCAAGAGTGTCGTCGTGGATGACATGCGCTTCCCGAACGAGCTTGAGCTGATCGAGCGCATGGAGGGGACGACCGTTCGTATCGACCGCCCCGGAATGGTCCCGACCGCGATGGAGGGCCGGCTCGACGACAAGCCCTTCCACTTCTACCTCTGGAACGATGCCGGACAGGCCGAGTTCCGGTGGCAGATTGATCGCCTCGCGACCCGCATCTGCGGCCGCCGCTAACACCCCACTATAGAGATACCCGAATGCTCGAAGATCAATTCCCGCCTGTTCCCGAGGCTCTTGTTGCCGCGCTCGAACGGCGGTTCCAAGACCGCGCGCCCAGCATGGACGCATCTGACCGGGACGTGTGGGCAAGCGTCGGGTCCGTTCGGGTGGTTCGCTTCCTTCGCCAACAGCTCGAACAGCAGAAAGAAGAACTCCTCGACAATGTGTATGTCGAAGACGCCCAAGCCTAAGACCCCGGCAGCCGCAGCGCCGCCCCCGGAGCCCACTGCTCAGGTCTTCCAGACCCCCGAGAACCCCGGTGGTGACGCTGCGGGGCTCAAGAACCGTCGAAAGGGGCGCTCCTCGCTCCGCATCAATCCCACGTCCTCGGTGGGTGGTGGCTCAGGGGTCAACACCCCGGTTTGAGGACCTCAGCCGAAAGTCGATACACCGCGCTTGAGGCCGATCAACACCCCTACATCCAGCGGGCGGAAGCGTGTGCAAAGCTCACAATCCCGTCGCTGGTGCCGCCCCGAGGGGTTGGTTCGGGTCACAAGTTCAAGACTCCGTTCCAGTCCATCGGGGCGAGGGGGGTGAACAATCTCGCCTCCAAGCTGCTCCTCGCGCTGCTCCCGCCGAACGCCCCATTCTTCCGCTACAAGCTCGAACCTGAATACCTCGCCAAGGCGCGCATTGCGCCGGAGCTGAAGTCCGAAGTCGAGAAGGCCCTCGGCGCCATGGAGCGCCGCATCATGAGTGAGGTGGAAACCACCTCGCTCCGCGTGTCCCTCTTCGAGGCGCTCAAGTACCTCGTGGTGGCCGGCAACGCGCTGCTTCACGTGCAGGCGGACAACAGCGTCCGTGTCTTCCGCCTCGGCTCCTATGTCGTCTACCGCGACCCGTCCGGCAACGTGCTGGAAATCATCACGCGGGAAGAGCTGGACCGCGAGGCGCTGCCTGATGAGCTTAAGGGCCTCGTGCCCGAGAAAGGCTCCGACCCGGCCGTCAAGACCACGGTCAAGCTCTACACCTACGTCCGCCGCAGTGGCTCCAAGTGGCTGGTCCATCAGGAAATCGCGGACCAGATCGTGCCGGGCTCCGAGGGTTCCTATCCCCTCAACGCGTCCGCTTACATCGCCATGCGGTTCTCGAAGGTGGACGGCGAGCACTACGGTCGCTCCTACGTCGAGGAGTATCTCGGGGACCTCGCGTCCCTTGAGGCCCTCTCTCAGGCCATCGTCGAAGGCACCGCGGCGTCCGCCAAGGTCCTCTTCCTCGTGGACCCGAACGGGACCACCCGGCAGAAGACCCTCACCGACTCCCCGAATGGCGCCGTCCGCTCGGGCAATGCGAATGACGTGACGGTCCTTCAGGTCCAAAAGGCGGCCGACTTCCGCGTGGCGCTGGAGACCATCCAGCAGATCACACAGCGGTTAGCCTTCGCATTCCTTCTGAACACCGCCATCCAGCGCAAGGGTGAGCGCGTGACGGCCGAGGAAGTCCGCTACATGGCGGGCGAGATTGAGGACGCCCTCGGCGGCGTCTACTCCATCCTCGCGCTCGAACTTCAGCCCCCGCTTCTGGCGCGCCTTGAGCACCAGATGGCGCGGCAGAAGAAGCTCCCGAAGCTCCCCAAGGGCTCCGTGAAGCCCACCATTGTGACCGGCCTAGAAGCCCTCGGGCGTGGGCACGACCTCACCAAGCTCAACCTCCTCCTCCAGCAGATTGCCCCGCTCGGGCAGGAAGTCATCGCAGAGCGCCTCAACGTCGGGGACTACATTACCCGCGTTGCCACGGCCCTTGCGGTGGAGACGGAGGGCCTCGTGCGCAGTGACGAAGAGGTGGCTCAGGCGCGCGCAGCGCAGGCTCAGGAAGCCATGGCGCAGATGCTCACCGAGAAGCTTGGCCCCGGCGCAATGAACATCGCCCGCGACCAGATGAACCCCGCGAACCAGCAACAGGAAGGCGCCGCAGCGTGACCGACACCGCCACCAACACGACCCCGGAAGAGCCCGTCACGGCCAAGCCCGAGACCCCGAAGCGCGCCAAGCGCACCGCCCCCCCGGCACCGATCGACACCCTTGACGAGTTCGCGGGTGAACCCCCGGCCACCCTGAGCGGGGCCGTCCAGGTCAACTACTGAGGACCCCATGACAGTTTCCGTTCAGATGCCGGGCAATGTGACCGGCGCCGATGCTCCCGTGGTCAGCGAACGCCCGGAGAACGTGCCCGAGAAGTTCTGGAACGCCGCGACGAAGAGCGTCAACACCGAGGCCCTTCTGGCGTCCTACTCCGAGCTGGAGCGCCGCCAGTCGCAGGCCCCCAAGGAGGCCGCCCCGGCCGCTGAAGTCCCCGTTGAGACCCCCGCCAGCCAGACCCCCGAGGGCAACGCCGCCCCTGAGTCTGCTCCTGAGGATGCGGCCAACGCCGACGAAGAAGCGGCCCGTGAGGCGGTCTCCGCAGCGGGCGTGGACTTCGACGCCCTGAACTCGAAGTACCATGCCAACGGCTCCCTTGAAGACGCCGACTATGAGGCGCTGGAAAAGGGCGGCATCCCCCGCGCTCTGGTGGACAGCTACATCGCCGGTCAGCAGGCGCTTGCGGACACACAGCGCGCGGAGCTTCTTGCCCCCGTGGGCGGCGATGCGGGCTACGCGAGCATGGTCGAGTGGGCCGCCGCGAACCTTCCGGCTGCCGAAGTCGCGGCCTACGACGCCATCGTGGACGGGGACAACCCGGCCGCAACCAAGCTCGCTATCGAGGGTCTCTATGCCAAGTACAAGGCTGCCTCGACCTCCGAGCCCAATCTCATCAACGGCAACGCCCACTCCGGCGCGGATGTCTACGCCTCCCTCGAAGAGATGAAGACCGACATGCGCAACCCCATCTACAAGAAGGACCCTGCCTTCCGTGCGCGGGTGGAAGCTAAGCTGGCCCGCTCGGCCGTCTGAGAAGGGCGATAAGCCCGAGTGGCAGCGCCGGAGGCGACTGCTCTACCTAGCCCTCATTTGGTGCGCCTTCACGGCCTCGTGGATGATCTTCCTCGGGCCTGACGACGTGCTGCGCCAAACGGCCCTTGTGGCCGTGATCGGGCTCGGTGGCAGTCTCCTCCTCGGCTACTTCGGCTTCGCCACTCAGGACGACCGAAACTACCTCAAGTTCCTCGCCGTCACCCGCGCGAGGGACCCGCCGTTCCCCCAAACTCAAGCAGGAGCCTTCCAGCCCGAGCCCGATGATTCCCAGCCGTAGCACCATCATCGTCATCCTCGTTCTGGTCCTCGGCCTCGCCGCCTCAGGGTTCGCCAACGTCTTCTTCTGGAACCGTGTCACGGACCTGAAGGCCGACGTGGCGCGCCTTGAGCGTGTCGAGAAGGGCCTGAACGATGCCATCAAGGCCGCCGAACGAAACGCCGCCAGCAACGCCAAGCGAGCGGAGGACCTGAAACCCATCTACCGAGAAATCGACCGTGCGCCTGACGCTCCTCTTCCCGCTGCTCTTGAGCGTGCCTTTGATGGGCTGCGCGACCGGCAGCGAGGTAGCAATCCCTAAGTCCCTCTTGGAGTGCAAAGCTGCCCCGAAGGTCCCCGCAAAGGGGGCCGGATCGAAGGCCGCTGCGAACTTCACGGTGGACCTCTACGACGCTCACCAAGACTGTTACGGCAAGCTCGGTGAGGTGAAGGGGCTCGTGAAGCCTCTCATCAAGTGACTGCCCGCCCTGAGCATGGCGTTAAGAGGCTCTTTGGGGAAGTTTGTAAGGCTTCATCCCCCGCCCTGAGCATGGCGGTAAAAGGCTCAGCCTAATCCAGTGAATGGAAGCATAGACGTGCTGCGTGAATGAATACGCGGCGTCTCGGCAATCTGAACACCTTACGAGACCTTGGCCCTCTGCGGAGGACAACCCTGTGTTCGAGTGATGAGTGAGTCAGGAAGCCTCAACCTTCCTCCTCAATTCACTGGAAATTCTATGACTGACATTACTGCTTCGCGCCTCGGCATGTCCAACGCCACGGGCGCGGATGACGCCCTCTTCCTGAAGAAGTGGTCCGGCGAAGTCGCGACCCTGTTCGACGAGAAGAACGTCTTCCTGCCGCTCACCACGGTTCGTACCATCGAGAACGGCAAGTCTGCCTCCTTCCCGATCATCGGCCGTGCGACCGCCTACTACCACACGCCGGGCAATGAGCTGACCGGCCAGTCGATCAAGCACGCCGAGCGCATCATCGCGATTGACCGCCTGCTTGTCTCGCCGGTCTTCATCGCCCTGATCGACGAAGCGAAGAACCACTACGACGTGCGCTCGAAGTACGCGGGCAAGTGCGCGGCCGAGCTGGCCATCAAGGCCGACAAGGTCCTCGCTCAGCTCCTCGTGAACGCGGCCCGTGCGTCCAACGCCATCACTGGCGAAGCTGGCGGCGCCGTCCTCAAGAAGACCACCTACGCGACCTCCTCGGACGACCTCGCGGCCGGTATCGTCGATATCGCTCGCGTGTTCGATGAGAAGGACGTGGACGAGTCCGGCCGCTACGTCGCGGTTCGCCCGCTCCAGTATTACGGCCTCGCCTCGAACACCAAGGTCCTGAACAAGGATTGGAACGGCTCGGGCTCGTACTCGGACGGCAAGGTCATCAAGATTGCCGATGTCACCATCGTCAAGTCGAACCACCTCCCGTCCACGACCATCACCGGCAGCGAGCAGGCCGCTTACGACGGCGTCTTCACGGACACCGTTGCGGTCGGCTTCACCGAAGACGCGGTGGGCACGGTCAAGCTCCTCGACCTCTCGTCGGAGGGTGAATACCAGATCAACCGTCAGGGAACCTTGCTGGTCTCCAAGTACGCCATGGGCCACGGCATCCTTCGCGCCGAGTGCGCGGTCGAGCTGAGCAAGTCCGCGACCTGACCTAACTGAAACCTGAGGAGCCTCTTCTGTAATGGGAGAGGCTCCTTTTTTTCGTCTCGGAGAAGAATGCGAACCACTCCGGCCACCGAACTAGAGGCGGTCAATACCCTCCTCAGCGTCATCGGTGAGTCTCCCATCAACTCGCTGGAGAGCAGCGGGCACGTCGATGCGGCCATGGCCCGCGACATCCTCTCGGAAGTGAACCGCGCCCTTCAGGCAAAGGGCTGGCACTGGAACACCGAGACCATGGAGCTGCCCCTCAGCAGCCCCGACAAGTTCATCATCCTGCCGGCGAACACCATGCGCTGCTCCGTGCCGGGGCAGGGCGTAGACGTGGTCCAGCGCGGCGGGAAGCTCTACGACCGAAGCCGCAACACGTTCGCGTTCGAGCGGCCTCTCCGGGTGGAGCTGGTGCTCCTCCTGAACTTCGACGAGCTGCCCCACGCGGCGCGCGAATTGTGCGTGATGCGCTCGGCGCGGGTCTTCCAGCAGCGCGTCTTGGGCTCAGTGGAACTCTACCAGTTCACCGCGCGCGATGAGGCTGCCGCCTTGGCTGACCTCATGAACGCCGAGGCCGAGAGCCAAGACCTGTCCATCCTGACGAACTCCCCCGTCGCTCGGGTCCTTTATCGCTGATGGCAGGCCGCCTCGTTAGCGGCGCCATCCCGAACCTCATCAACGGCGTAAGCCAGCAGGCGGCAGCAATCCGCCTAGCGTCTCAGGCCGAGGTTCAGGAGAACGCCTATTCGTCCGTAGTCGAGGGGCTGCGCAAGCGTCCCCCTACCGAGCACGCTTCGGTCCTTTCGGCTACGCCCTTCGGGAACGCCTTCCTCCACACCATCAACCGGGATACCGCCGAGCGATACCTCGTCGTTGCCCGTCAGGGCTCCATCCGGGTCTTCGACACCAGCGGCGTAGAGAAGACGGTGAACGCGCCGAGCGGGTGGGGCTACCTCAACACCTCTAACCCGGCCGAAGATGTCGGGATGGTCACGGTGGCGGACTACACCTTCGTGGTGAACAAGGCGAAGGTCGTGGGAACCACCACTGCGCGCGCGCCGACACGCCCCTTCGAGGCGCTCATTTGGGTGAAGCAGGGGGCCTACGCAAGCACCTATCAGGTGTCCGTCAACGGCGCCGCTGCCGCAACTCACTCGACCCCTGCGGCCTTCGAGGCCGGGTACGAGGCGCTCATCCAGACGACCTACATCGCGGCTCAGCTCGTGACGAAGTTGCAGGCGTCCTTGGGCGGCTCCGGGTTCACCGTCGAGAGGTACGGCTCCATCGTGCGGCTCATCGGCCCGGCCGACTATGTCATCTCCGTCATGGACGCGCAGTCCGGCAACTCGCTCAAGCTGGTCAAAGGCACCATCCAGCGGTTTAGCGAACTCCCCGAGACCGTGAACAACGGCTTTGTGGCGAAGGTCGTGGGCGACAACACCTCGAAGTTCGACGCCTACTATGTCCGCTTCGACAACGACAACGGGACCACCTCAGGGACGTGGGTCGAGACGGTTAAGCCGGGCCTCTACACCACGCTCAACGCAGCCACCATGCCGCACGTTCTGGTGCGCGAGGCGAATGGGACGTTCACGTTCAAGCCCGCGACATGGGACACGAACGGCGTTGGCGATGAGGACAGCTCGCCGTGGCCGTCGTTCGTCGGGCGGCCCATTGCGGACGTGTTCTTCCACCGCAACCGCCTCGGCTTCATCACCGATGAGAACGTGATTTTCAGCCGGGCCGGCGACTTCTTCAATTTCTTCCGGCAGACGGTCACGCAGCTCGTGGATACGGACCCCATAGACGTGGCCGTGTCGCACACGAAGGTCTCCATCCTCCGGCACGCGGTCCCCTTCGACAAGGAACTCTTCCTCTTCTCGGACCAGACACAGTTTGTGCTCAACGGCCCTGACGTGCTGACCCCGAAGTCCGTCGCAATCAACGTCACGACCGAGTTCGAGTGCAGCCGCCATGTGCGGCCCGTGGGGGCCGGCAAGTCGGTCATGTTTGCCGCGCCGCGCGGTTCAAACACGGCCATCCGCGAGTACTATCTGGAGGCCGATACGTCCACCTATGACGCCGTGGACGTGACCGGGCATGTGCCGAAGTTCCTGCCCAGCGGCATCTTCAAGATGGCCGTGAACACGGCCGAGAACGTCCTCCTCTGCCTCTCGAAGCAGGAGCCGGATGCTGTGTTCGTCTACCAATGGTTCTGGTCGGACAGCACCAAGGTCCAATCCGCTTGGCACAAGTGGAAGTTCCGGCCTGGCACTCAGGTCCTAAACGTGGACTTCATCGAGTCCACTGCCTACCTCGTGGTGCAGGACGCGGACGGCCGAGTGCGGCTGGAGAGAATGAGCGTAGAGCCTTCTCACACCGACGCTCAGGCGAGCTTCACCTACCACCTAGACACCCGCGTGAGCGCCTTGACGCTGACCCGGAGCTACAACGCGGCCACCAATCGGACGACCTTTACGCTGCCATATGCGCCGCCTGATGGCATCGTTTACGTGGTCTCGGCCAGCTCTGGAGGGTTGGCGCCGGGCGTCGAGCTGCCGCTTAGCCGGGATGGCGGGAACGCCGTATCTGCCGAGGGCAACCTTACGACCGTCTCGGCATTCGTTGGCGTCACTTACACGATGCGCTACCAGCTCTCGCCGCTCTTCATGCGCGCTGAGGCACCGGGGGGCGGGGTGTCGTCCATTGTCACGGGCCGGCTACAGCTCCGCTCAATCACCTTCATTCACGAACACAGCGGCTATTACCGCATCAAGGTGGCCCCGAGCGGTGCGCGCGATGCCTACACCTACGTGTGCTCGGGGCGGACGCTCGGAACCTTTGTGGCGGGCTCCATCGCTATCGGTGCCGGCGCGTTTAGGGTGCCGTTGATGGCGCGCAATACGGACGTGACAGTGACCGTTGAGAACGACAGCTTCTTGCCGTGTCATATCCTCTCCGCTGAGTGGACCGGTTTCTACGTCAGCCAAGGGACGCGCCTGTGACGCGCGCGCGCATCGTCGCGGCCACCGAAGACGACTGCCGCGAGCTTGCGGCCGGGATGCGTCGCGAGGACCTTGCAGAGGTTCGCGATGGCGTCGGGCTGGAGCCGCTGGAGGTGCTTCTCCACTCCCTCAAGGGGGAAGCCTACGCGGCGAGGGACGAGACGGGCACGGTCCTCATGTTCGGCACCTACCCCACGGACGTGCCTGACATGGGGCTCGTGTGGCTCCTCGGCACGCCGCGCATTACGTCGAAGCAGAAGGAGTTCCTGCGGCGCTGCCGCCCGGTCCTCGACGTGCTCCATAGCAGGTACCCGGTCCTCGTGAACTACGCAGACGCGCGCAACGAGGTTCATCTTCGGTGGCTGCGCTGGTGCGGCTTCAAGGTCCTCAGGACCATTCCAAACGCCGGTGTTGCCGGCACCCCCTTCCACGAAATCGCGAGATAC
Source organism: Ancylobacter sp. TW_SC_1 (assembly GCF_056836805.1). Lineage (NCBI taxonomy): Bacteria > Pseudomonadati > Pseudomonadota > Alphaproteobacteria > Hyphomicrobiales > Xanthobacteraceae > Ancylobacter > Ancylobacter sp. TW_SC_1. The sequence continues at coordinate 18,729 of NZ_JBWZZR010000002.1, read as the reverse complement.
AAGCGCATCGAATGTGTACCGCAGTAGCCCTTGTCGGGCTCGCCATCAGCGCCGCCTCGTCGGTTGTCGGCTTCATGGGCCAGACCGCGCAGGCGGATGCTCAGGAGGCGATGTACGAGCAGAACCGCCTTAACTCCATTCAGGCGATGAACGACGAGGTGAGCCAGATCAACCTCCGCACGCAGCAGGAGCGCATCGCGGCCTCCGAAGAGTTGCAGGCGGCCAATCGCAAGCAGATGGCGGACACCGCCACGGCCGAGGCCGCCGCAGGCGAGTTCGGGGTGAGCGGCCTCTCGGTCGATATGCTGCTCGGGGAAATCGCGTCCGGCTATGGGCGTGACCGGGCGAACACCAAGGGCAATCTCGACATGACCCTCGCGCAGCTCGAACAAGAGCGGCAGGGAGCCGAGACCACCAGAGACAACCGCATCAACTCCGTAGCGCGCGGCCGGAAGCCTTCAGCCATAGGGCTTGGGCTCGGCATCGCACAGGCCGGGTTGGGCGCCTACAACCAGTATTCCGCAGGATAACCCATGGCAAAGCTCCCCGGCCTCGTGCCGGTCAACGAGGACCGTATCACCGGCCCCCGCCGCACCCGCGCGTCTCGCCGGGTAGCCCCTGAGATTGTCGAAGCGCGCCCCTTGCGGCCCACTGCGGCACCCGTCAACTCCTATGTCCGCCCCCCGGAAGTCCCCCGGAGCAACGACCTTCTCGACGTGGCGGCGGCCCTTCAGTCCTTCTCCCCCGTCCTCACGCAAGCCTTCGCGAACATGGAGGCGAAGCAGGCCGCGAGTGCCGAGGCCGCCGTGGCGCAGTCCACCGTGGGAGAGCTTCAGGCCCACGTCAGGGCCGGTACGTCGCCAATCTCCTCCAGCCCCGTCGCCAGCAAGGCATTCGCCAAGAGCGCCGCTCAGCAGCTCGCCGTGAGGCGCCTGTCCGAGGTGCAGGGGGCGTGGGATAGCGGCGACTTCGACCGGGACAATGGAGACTTCGACGCCTACCTCGCAAACGCCGCGCGCGGGGACCTTGAGGGCATCGCTGATGAGGACGCGAAGAACGCCTATGGCGCCGTCTTCAACAAGTTCTCGGGGCGCCTGCGCTCCCAAGCGACCGAGTACAAGGTCAAGCGGGAGAAGGACACAGCGCTCACGGCAGTGGGTGACACGTGGTTCGCGGCAGTGAGCGCCGGCATCACCGAAGGCAAATCCCCGGCCGACCTTCAGGCCGCCCTCAGGGGCCAGTACGGGCAATACAAGGACACCATGGGGCTCCAGCCTCAGGAGCTTGACGGGGTAGTCTTGGGCGTCGCGCGGCGCCTCGCTGAGAACCCGAACAACGAGGCGTATGTCGAACACTTCCTGAACGACACACGCGGCGGGGTGGGCTCCATCGCGGCCAAGCAGGACACCGGGCCGGCCGCTCAGGTCATCATCAACCGGGCTCAGGCGAGCACGGCGGCCTACCAGAAGGAGCAGCTCCGGCTCCAGAACAAGGCCAACGCGGATCGTGATGCGGCGCTCCTCGGGAGCCGTGTTGAGGTAGCGGCCGAGAATGGCACGCTGGCACTCATGGTGCCGATGGACGTGCGCACCGAAGCCGGCGACACGAAGACCATCTCGGCGGATGACCAGCAGAAGCAGGGTGTCGAGCTGATCCGTAAGAAGGCCGAGGCAATGGCCGCTCAGGGGAAGCCCGAAGAGGGCATGAACTTCCGCCTCGGGGCGCTGATGAAGAACGGCCTCGTGGACCCGCAGTTCAAGTCAATCCTCAAGGCCGGCCCCGCGTCAGCCACCCGAGAGGCGCTTGAGAAGGGCGAAGTCCCGCCCGCGCTCCGCTCCGGCGTGGATCTCTACGAGACCCTCTACACCCGCTCGCCGCGCCTCCTCGCGCAGACCGTCTCGGCTGAGGACCAGTTCTTCTATGAGGCGTACCGGGTGGCCCGGCAGGACATGGGGTACGACGAGGCGGGTTCCTTCTCGGCGGCCGTCAAGTTCACCGATAAGGCGAACCCTCAGGAACTCCCGGCGAGCCTCCGGCAGGACATCTACAGCCTGAAGGAGAAGCTCGGGCAGCTCCGCAGCGGCAGCTCGTGGTGGAACCCGTTCTCGTGGGGGGACGGCCGGGCCATCACGATGACGGAGGAGGCAGCGCGCAAGATGGAAGATTGGGGCGCGTTCTACGTCCGTCTCGGAAAGAGCCCGGATGAAGCCCTCGACCTCGCCACCAAGCGCATACGCGACAGCCACGCGGTCATCAACGGCAACCCCGTTCCGACAACCGATCGGAACCTACCGCCGAACTTCGAGGGCATCGCTGAGTGGAAGCTCGGGCAGTGGGCCGAGAAGTACGGCGCCAAGTATGGCCTCGACGCGGAAGACCTCACCATCAGCCCATCGGGGGACGGCCAGCAAGGCGTCTGGTCGATCACCCGAAGGGACGGCAACGGCCCCGTGATGGTCATGGAAGACGACGCTCGGAGCGCCCTCAACTTCTCCGTCCGCGCCGCGAAGGCTGAGTTCGAGGGGGCCGAGCGAGACGGCATTGTCACCAACCAGAAGAGCAAGGCCCGTCGCCGGCAGTCCCGTGGGGATTGGCAGGAGGGCGGCCTCCAGTAGCAGCGGAGAGCATGAGCAACGAACTCGCAGACGCCATTCGCGCGTCCTCAGAACGCCTCGGGGTGGACCCGATCCACCTCGCCACGGCCATGTCCTACGAGACGGCAGGCACCTTCGACCCGTGGAAGAAAGGCCCCACCACCAAGTGGGGCGAGCATCGCGGCCTCATCCAGTGGGGTGAGCCGCAGCGCGCCAAGTACGGCGTGTCGCAGGACATGCCCGTCACGGCGCAGGTTGAGGCCGCCGAACGCTACCTGAAGGACGCCGGGGTGAAGCCCGGCATGGGTCTCCTCGACATCTACAGCGCCATCAACGCGGGCGGTGTGGGCCGTTACGACGCCTCGGACGCCGCCGCTGGGGGCGCTCCAGGCACCGTGAGGGACAAGGTGGAGCAACAGATGGCGGACCACCGGAGTAAGGCGGCGGCCCTCCTTGGGGTGCCCGACATCGTTCCTTCCGACCGCTCCCCCACGAGGCCCATCACGGTCCCCGAGCAGATGGCCGCAGAGGCCGCTCCGGGGCCGGGCATCGGGGAAACGGTCGTGGCGGCGGCCCGCGAGCACTCGTTCACCGGGTGGCTCCTCACCAAGCCGTGGCTCCTGCCTGATGATCCCGACTTCCAGATGACCGATGAGCGCCTCAAGGCCCTCACCAAGGGCATCCCGAGCGACCGCTGGAGCGCCTTCGAGAACGCCTATTCGGCGGACCAAGCGAACGCCATCCGGGACGAGCTTATCGCTCAGATGGACCGCCAGCGGACCCTTTCTGAGGCCGGCATCACCGGCGCTCTGCTCTCCGTAGGGGCCTCGCTGGGGGACCCCATCGGCATCGGCGTGGGCATCGCCACGGCGGGCACCGGCAACGCCATCATGTGGGGCACCAAGCTCAACAAGCTCCAGCGTGTCCTCAGCGCCGGGGCGGCAGGGGCGGCCATCAACGCCGGACTCGCGGGGGCTGAAGAGAGCCTCAAGCCGAACCCGGAGTGGGATGCGGTGCTCCTCGCGGGGGCGGGCGGGGCGTTCATGGGGGCGGCCTTCGGGGCGCTCTCCAAGATGCCGCATATGGCCGAGGAGGCGGCTGCCCTGAGGCAGTTCTCCAAGGACACCGTAGAGGAAGTGGAGGGGGCCTATGGGGCCGTCCCGCTGCGGCCGAAGGACAGCTCGGCGGGCGCTGCTCAGGGCGTCTCCAGCCTGCCGCTGAGGCAGGATGCCCACGACTTCGTGCGGCTGAGCGGCGACGACACGACGCCCGGAGCGGCCCTCGGACAGGCGCGCTTCGACGCCACGGCGCAGGGCAAGAAGTCGGTCAATCCGGCCACCCGCGCCGCTGCGAACGTCCTCGGTGAGGACGCCGTGGGCCATGCGAACAAGAGCATGGCAACCGTATGGACCGCGAGCGAAGAGCAGAGAAAGCTTGCGCGCACCGCCGAGACGTATCGCTCTCAGGTGCACGAGCCCGCCTATCGCGCTTGGGCCGACGAGCAGGGCCTCTCGTGGTACCAGCGCCTGACTGAGCGCGGCCGGTTCACAGAACTGGTGTCCCGCGCCGTGAGCAGCACGGACCCGCTGGAGGAGTTCAGCCCGCACGTGAAGAAGGCGGCGGCGGCCGACCGGCAGTTCTATCGCGCGCGGCTGGAGGCCATGAACGACCCCGGCCGGGAGTGGGGTTTGTCCGGCCAGCTTCGCCCGGTGGGCGGGGCGGGGACCATTGCAGAGAACGCGAACTACCTCCCGCGCATCTTCAGCTACGGCAAGGTGGTCGAGATGCTCGACGCCTACGGGCCGGACGTGCTCTCGAAGGCAGTCGCCACGGCAATGCGCGCCAAGGCCCCCGAGCTGGCCGAGGAGGTGGCGGACAAGGTCTCTCGCGGCTACGTCAGGAAGCTCAAGGAACTCGCCTACGGCATGAACATCCGCGAGAGCGGGGCCATGTTCAGCGACGACCTTGAGGGCCTCCGAAAGCTCCTCTCGGACCTCCCCGGCGTGGACCCTGAGGACGCCGAGGATGTCATTGCCAAGATGTCCCGGCCGGTGGACGGCGGGTCGATTGCCCGCACGAAGCACCGCGTCCTCCTCGACGAGAACCTGAGGATGGAGCTGCCGGACGGACGGGCGGCCTCCTTCGCGGACCTCTTCCTTGAGCGGGACGCTGACAAGCTCTTCCGCGTCTACAACCGCCAGACCTCGGGGTGGGTGGCACTCGCCCGCACGCGGGTGGGTAAGGACGTGGACGGCGAGCAGAACCTCCTCATCGACGGCTTCACGCACGGCGGTGAGTGGGAGAACTATCTCCAGAAGGTCCGCGCCGTGGCGGCCGAGGTGGGCCAGGACAGGACGGCCCTTGAGGCCGACATCAAGCTGCTCGACTACCTCTTCAAGAACGTGGCCGGCGTTCCCATCCACGACCCGAACACGATGGGTTCGACAGTCAGCCGCCTCGCGCGGGACTACGGCTTCCTCCGAGTGATGGGTCAGGTGGGCTTCGCACAGGTTGCGGAGCTTGGCGGTATCGTCTCGCAGGCGGGCGTCAAGGCGGCCATGTCGGGCTTCCCGGCGTTCCGTGCATTGGTCCGCGACGCTCGATCCGGCCGCGTCACTCACGAGCTGACGGACGAGTTCGAGGCAATCACCGGCCTCGGCGCTGAACGCCTCCGCTCGGCGGGCGAATGGCGCATCGCCGGTGACGCTGAATGGGGCACCGTGGCGGCCTCCAGCCCTCGCCTTGAGGCAGTGGAGAAGGGCTTCGGGCTCGGCAAGCGGTTTACCGCCGAGGTGTCTGGCCTCAGCGGCATCAACACGCTCCTGCACCGCTGGACCGGCAGCGCCATCCTCCACAAGTTCTCGATGATGGCGGACGGGACGGTGGCACAGAACGCCCAGCGCCTTCGCGCCCTCGGCCTGTCCGATGAGATGGCCGATAGGGTGTTCGCCCAAATCCGCCAGCACCGCTCCCTTGCGGACGGCTCCAAGACCCTCAGGCGCATCAACGTGGACCAGTGGGATGACCTTCAGGCTGCCGCTCACTTCGAGCGCGCGGTGGATCGCATGGCGCGCCGCGTCGTGCAGGAGAACTCGCCGGGGATGTTCATGCAGTGGATGTCGCACCCGGCCGCTCAAGTCCTGCTTCAGTTCCGCTCCTTCGTCATCGGGGCGCACTCCAAGCAGCTCCTCCACAACATCCATATGTGGGACCGGGAGAGCGTATCGACCTTCCTCGCGACCAGTATATCGGCCCAGCTCGGTCACGTGATGCAGACCGTGGCGAACGCGCCTAGTCTGACGGAGAAGCAGCTCGAAGAGCGCCTGTCCATCAAGGGCATCGCCATGGGAGGCTTCCAGCGCACCGGCATGTCCGCTCTGCTCCCGATGGTCATCGACAGCGTCATGACCGTTGCCGGGCGTGGCGGCGTCTTCAACAGCCGGTCCACCGGGCAGGCGTCGAATGCCATCTTCGGGAACCCCACCACGGGCCTCATCGACGACGTTCCGGGCGCCATCAACGCCCTCGTAGAGCCCCTTATGGAGGGCCGTCGCCGCTCGAAGGCTGAGGTTCGGGCGATGGTCCGGCCACTCATCTGGCAGAACATCCTCCCCGTCACGACCCTCCTAGGGGCGATGTCGCGGGACCTCCCTGACTACGCCCCCAAGTCTCACAACTGATAAGGAAAACAGCAATCCAGACGACATACGTGGTCTACGTAGGAAACGGCTCGAACCGTCTCTTCGTGGTCCCGTTCGAAAAGCTCTCGCGCGCCTATGTGAAGGCGCGCGTAAATGGTGCGTCCGCAACCTTCGAGTGGCTCAGCGATACGCAAATCCAGCTCTCCTCGGCACCGGCAGCGGGGGCCAAGGTCGAGGTTTATCGCGAGACTGACCGCGCGCCCGTCGTGCGCTTCTCAGACGGCTCTACGGTCACGGGGGCGGACCTCAACTCCACCTACGACCACGCACTGCACATCGTGCAGGAGCTTGACGAGACCGTCTCGGCGGCTTCTCAGGTAGCCGTGAGTTCGGCTTCGGCGGCTTCGGCGGCTCAGGAGCAGGCGGAACTCGCGCAGGCGGCGGCCTCCTCTGTTACCGACATTGCGAACTCAGCAGCCTCTCGCGCCTTGACCGCTCAGGAGGCGGCTGAAGGGGCTCAGGCCGTGGCGATTGCGGCGGCTCAGAATGCGGCGGCTGCAAACGAGGCCGTGCGCCCGACCACGGCCAGTGACCTTGCCTACGATAGCTCTCTCTCTGGCCTCGCTGCGGCGGACATTCAGGCAGCTATTGACGTCATCGCAATGGCGCAGGGCATCATCGAGATTGACTCGGACGACGTGACTAACCGAAGTTCCGTCGCGGGCGGCAAGGTCACAGCGGCGCTCAACACGCTTCAAAGCTCGCTGAGTTCGCTCCAGACATCCCTTACCGGCAAGGCTAACTCCTCCCACGCGCACACTATCGCGCAGGTTAGCGGCCTCGACGCAGCTCTTTCCGGCAAGCAGGCGGCGCTCGACTATTCCCCTGTGAGCAGGACGGGTGGCGACAGCATGGCAGGCCCGTTCACCGTGAACGGCGGGGCGTCCATTGAGCACACCTCAGAGGGCACCCCGCGCTTTTCGCTCCATCGGCCGAACGTCTACCGGAAATACCTCGCTGGCGGCGGGGATGGGAGCCTTTACTATCTGGACCAGAACGGAACCAACCACGCCGCGCTGCGCGTGAACGGTACCATCTGGACCTCCGCTTGGGGTGAATTGGGGAGTTACTTTGCCCTCTCCTCCAGAGCACTCCGGCCGGGAGCCGCTTGGCAGGACGTGACCGCGTCGCGTTCCGGCAGCACCGTCTACCAGAACTCCACCGGGTACCAAATTGGCGTCTACATTCAGGCGGCAGCGTCAGCTCTCCGCGAGATGCAGGTATCGGCCAACGGAAGTGTGTGGGTAACGGTGGGTGTCATTGGCGCTTCGGGGACGTGGCAGTCAGGATTTATTGTCCCGGCCGGCCACTATTACCGCATCAACGGAAGCGCAACACTGACAAATTGGACCGAATTACGATGAGAGGCATTGAAGAATACGGGCTTATTCGGCCCGATGGCTTGTATGTGCAGAGTATCGCAGAAAGCCTTGAGGTGGCCATTGCCGCTCAGCCTGAGGGTACCGTGGCGGTACCTCTTCGGCCGGGGGGCGATTACGATTGGAACGGCTCGGAGTGGGCCTACGCGCCGCGCGCTGCGGAAGTTCCTACCTCCGTCACCCGCGCTCAGGCACGCATCATCCTCTACGAAGACGGCCTCCTGCCTCAGGTAGAGGCGCTTGTCGAAACCCATCCGTATTTCCAGCTCCGCATCTGGTGGCAGGACGCGCTCACTTTTGAGCGGGACAATGCCTACCTGAGCGCCCTCGCGAGCGAGCTTGGATTGTCCGAAGAGCAGGTAGACGACCTGTTCATCCGTGCCTCAACCCGCATCTGAAGGAATTGAATGCTCAGTCTCGATAACATCAAGAACACCGGCCCTGCGGCTGACCTCATCCCCGTCACCCCCTCGAACACCGTCGACACCCCCGAGCCCTTCCGCGCGCTTTGGGTCGGCATTGGCGGCACCCTTGTCTTCACCAGCGCGCGCGGCATCAAGCGCACCGTAACCGGCGTCCCTGCCGGGTGGTTTGAGGTGGCCGGAACCCGTGTGTGGGCTGAAGGCACCGTCTCGAACGTCCACATGGTCCCCTGATGCGGCGACTTGGCTTCGGCTTCGGCATCCCGTCTATGGGGCGCCGGGCCGAACTCATCGCCGCCCTGTTCGCTTCCGGTGCGCAGGGCGTTTGGCTGGACCCGTCTGACCTCTCGACGCTCTATCAGGACATTGACGGGTTCCTTCCGGCCAACACAGCGGGTCAGCAGGTCGCCCTCATGCGCGACAAGAGTGGGCGCGGAAACCACTTCGTGCAGCCCACGGCACTCTCCCGGCCGGCGCTTCAGACCGATGGATTGGGGCGCTGGTATCTCGACTTCGACGGTGTCGACGACTTTATGTCCACCATCGGCACGCTTGACCTGTCCGCATCCGACAAGATGACTGCATGGGCGGGCTTCAGGTTCTTGGGCGCGCCTAACGGCTACGGGTTTCTCTTTGAGACCTCACCAAGCGCGCTTGCGGTGGATTACCCCGGAAGCGCCAATTTCGCAGCGCCAAGCGGCGGAAGTGGGGGCGCAAGCCGCGCGGGGTATAGTTTGCGCGGTTCCAGCTCGCTCGGTGCCGTAGTGGCGCCTGCATCCCTCGACACGAACATTGTGACGAGCTGCGCGTTCAACATCGCTGGTTCGGGCATTGTCGACGAGATGCGCGCGCGCTTCGATGGTTCGTCGTCGGGCGTCTACTCTGCCGGCTCACCCGCAGGGGGCGGGAATTTCGGCAATCATCGCGCCTATTTGGGGATGCGTGCGGGCTCAGCGTTCCCCTTCCGGGGACGCCTCTACGGCCTCGTAATGATTAGTGGAGCGACCGATGCTTCCACAATCAGCGCCATAGAGGGCTTCCTCGGGCCTAAGACCGGCCTCGCTGCGCCGACTATCTCTGTCAGCGCCGGCAGCGGGTACGCTGGTAGCGTGCTTCAGGCCAGCAAGCCGGGCGGCTATTGGCTCGCAGACGGGGTCGCAAGCCCCGGAGCTACCGAACAGAGCTTGACCGTAACCCTCGACCTTGAGGGAGCGGAGATTGCCTACAAGCTCCTCGGTGTTGTCAGCGCGCCGTTCCGCATGTGGACCCCCAAGCAGCTTCCCGAAGTTGTGGGCCTGTTCGACATCCGCAAGGTCGCTGCCGACGCAACCGCGTGGAATGCGGCGGCCGGTTCGATGCGCTACACACAGCCGGACGAGGCGGCCCGGCCGGCCTACGAGGCAACAGGGCTGGCGGGAGGCCCCTGCATGTTCAGCGATTGGAACCGCAACTGGCGCATAGAGGGCATGTCTCCGGCCCCTGCGGCACGAACGTTCATCGGCCTGTTCGCCTTTATCGGTTCCGACCCCGCCAACTGGCTAACCATTGTCGGAAACGACGCGCCGGGAGCGTGGGGCTTGGTCAAGAGCTACTCAAGCGGGGGGAAGCGGGTTCTCGGCCTCAACCGGACCCCCAGCCTCGCGGACCTCTACACCAGCGGGTGGGTTATCGAAGACGGCGCGCCGTGCCTCATTTCCGCTAAGACGAGCCGACCCGTCGGTGAATACGGCTTCCGTCATAATGGGCTTACGATAAACGCCGGGACCTCGCCATCCCCCGCCTTCGAAGACAACGGCGGCGAGTACAGCATGGGCGGATACATCCGGCTCGGCTCACACGCCTATATCGACGCCTGCCTATCCCCCGAGGATGAAGCCAAGTTCGAGGGCTGGTGCGCGTGGACAAGCGACGCCGTGTCCCTGCTCGACGATGGCCACCCCTACAAGGCCGCCGCGCCGAGGGTTTCATGACTGAGCAGATGATAGTCACTATCGCCGTGCCGGCCGCTTTGATCGGAGACGCCAACGAACTGGCGCGCTGCGTAGGTTACGGGGAGGCTGACGGACAGACCTTCCGCAGCGCGGCTTGGCAGGACGCAGCGGGCGAACGCTACGCTGTCGCGTCTGGCCCCGTATGGCCGGCCTTCATCCGGGTGCCTGATGAACCCCTCACCATCCCCGCATGGGGAGCCGATATGGACGCCGCAGAGCGCGCTCAGGCGTTGCTCGCGGTCTCGGATATGCGGCCTGTAGAAGGCGGGGAGGAGCCGCTAGCGGCCTTCCCTGCTGCCCCTGACCGCATCAGCGCGGTTGTTGGTGTGCCGGGCCATGAGGCCCTCACCTTACTCGGGCTCCAGCCGGTGCCCGAAGAGACTGAAATGTGAACGCAACCGACACCGAACTCCACCGTGCCCTTGGCCGTATCGAGGGAAAGCTCGACGGCATCAGCGCCAGCGCCGCTACCGAAAGAGAGGCGCGCATCAAACTCGAAGGCCGCGTCGAGGCTCTTGAAGCCGGGCAGGCGCGCCACGCGAACAAGCTGGCCTATTGGGGTGGCGGTCTCGCCGTCCTCGCCGGCCTCTGGACCCTCTTCCGAGCCAAACTGGAACGCTTCTTCTCGTGAGCAAGGCTGACAACGATACCCTCGACTCCCTGCACGCCGCCGTGGCGAAGGAGCTAGCCGACCGCATCCAGCGCGGGGAGGCGACTGCGGCCGATATCTCGGCTGCCATCAAGTTCCTCAAGGACAACGGCATCACGGCTTCCGTGACCTCGCCGGCCGTGCAGAACGTGCTCCATTCGCTCCCCTTCACGGGAGACGAAGACGAGCCTCACGCGGCCCACTAAGCCGCTATCGCCCACCTATTGCGCCCCCTTGGACACCCTCTGAGGGGGCGCTTCCATTTCAGGAGTGCCCATCACCAAGCCGAACGGCCCGGTCTTCGTCCACGCGGACCCGATCAAGGCCGACTTCCGAAACTTCCTGTTCCTCGTCTGGAAACACCTCGGCCTGCCCGACCCGACGCCCGAACAGTACGACATCGCCGCCTATCTCCAGCACGGCCCCAAGAAGAAGATGATCATGGCTTTCCGAGGAGTCGGGAAGTCTTGGATTTACGGGGCCTTCGTCGCTTGGCGCGGCTACACGAACCACGACTGGAAGATGATGGTCGTGTCCGCCTCGAAGGTGGCGGCCGACTCCTTGTCGATGTTCGTCAAGAAGATCATCGACGAAATGCCCATGCTGCAACATCTGCGCCCCCGAGAGGGCCAGAAGGACAGCGTGGTGATGTTCGACTTCGGCCCGGCCCGAACGTCGAAGGACCCCTCCGTCAAGTCCGTGGGCATCACCGGTCAGATTACCGGCTCCCGCGCTGACGAAATCATCGCGGACGACATCGAGACCACGAACAACTCCTACACCACGCAGGCCCGAGAGCGCCTTCTGGAGCTGGTCAAGGAGTTCGCGGCGGTCGTGAAGCCCGAGAGCGGGTACATCACCTACCTCGGCACGCCGCAGTCCGAAATGTCGATCTACAATGACCTCCCTGGACGCGGGTACGAAATCCGCATCTGGCCCGCGCGCATCCCCACGAACCCCGAGAAGTACGCCGGGCGGCTCGCTCCCTACATCCTCGGGCTGATGGCAAACGGGGCCAAGGCCGGCGACCCGGTGTCCCCGCGCTTCCCTGAGGAGGTGCTGAGGGAGAAGGAGGCAGAGTACGGACGCTCGGGCTTCGCGCTTCAGTTCATGCTCGACAGCTCGCTCTCGGATGCCGACCGCTACCCGCTGAAGCTCTCCGACCTCCTCGTGTTCACCCTCGACCCCCGCATGGCCCCCGTGAAGTTCGTGTGGGCGGCCGGCGTGGACCAAGTCCTTGAGGACATCCCGAACCCCGGAATGAGCGGAGACCGCTTCCACCGGCCCATGTGGACCGCTAACGAGATGGCCGAGTACACCGGCTCGGTGATGTTCATCGACCCCTCGGGCCGAGGCAAGGACGAGACGGCCTATGCCGTGGTGAAGATCATCCACGGGTGGCTCTGCGTGACCGCCTCGGGCGGCTTCCTAGGCGGCTACAGCGAGGACACGCTTCGGCGCCTCGCGCTCATCGCGAAGGAGCAGGGCGTCAACCGGGTGCTCATCGAGAGCAACTTCGGTGACGGCATGTTCACGCAGCTCATGAAGCCCGTCCTCACCCGCGTTCACCCGGTCACGGTGGAGGAGGTGCGAGCGAAGGGGCAGAAGGAGGCCCGCATCGCCGAGACGCTGGAGCCCCTGATGAACCAGCACCGGATCATCGTGGACCGCAAGGTGGTCGAAGAAGACCTCCGCTCGGTCGAGGGCTTGGCGGTCGAACTCGCCAGCCACTACAGCCTGTTCCACCAGCTCACCCGCCTCACCAAGGAGCGCGGCGCCCTGAAGCACGACGACCGCTTGGATGCCCTCGCGGGGGCGTGTCAGTATTGGGTGGAGCAGATGGCCTCAGACACCGACAAGGCCGCCTCTGAGCACAACGCGAGGCTCATGGACGAGGAGCTTGAGCGGTTCATGGAGGGCGTTCTAGGGGCCAGAGAATGGCCTCAGACGTGGATGTAGAAAGCCTTACGCCGCAACGCTTTGGCTAACCCCCCACTATAGGAAGAGCCCCGGTTGGTTACATAGAGAGAGCCGACCGGGGCTACTCCCCCTTTGCGGACCTCAGCGCCTCGAAGACCGTATCTCTAATCAGGTCCGCCGGCTCTTGCCCGCCATCTCGGATCAGGTCCATCCACGCCGAGTCGCAGTAGAGCTTCGCAAGGTCAAAGACATCCCGAGCGTCCGCCTTAGGATGCTGCCCAGCATATACGAGCGACTGCGTTGAGAGGCATGCCATGTAGCGAGCCGAAAGGGGCGAGAGACGTTGGTACGCTGACGATGCATTGGAAGGAGCGGCTACGAGGCATAGAGCTACGGCGAGGATGGCGGTCTTCATTGGCTGCCCTGAGCTGGTCGTGCCCTCCTTCGCTGGCGCTCAGGAGGGCGTAGGTCAAGAGGTATCTTGAGGGGGCCTCTATGCACCCTCGGGGGAGGGCAGCCTAGTGGTGGACTCAAGTCTCAGTTGGTTCGTCGCGCTTGGCTGTCACCATCACCAGCGACCACCCTAGCCCACGGACTCTCCTTGTTCGGGGCTGGGGCCTCAAAGAGTTCGGGCAGCAACTCCTTCACCGGAGTAGCGATGATGGTCAGAGCGCGCGCGAGGGAGCTGCCCGGAGGGTGAGCCTCCCAAAGGTCTGCGTTCATACGCCCCGTGCAGAGCATGAAGGAGTGGCCCGCTCGCCTCATCCATCCGCCTGATGAGCGGTACTTATGGATCATGATCCGGGTGTTCAGGGGGAGCATCTCGACAATCGCCAGCCCCGAATCCCGCGCCTCCTCGTCGAACACGATGGGGACGCCAGCCTTCTTGCAGATGGCGACGAAGGACTCTAGGGCCGCCACCTCCTCCATCGTCCACTCGGCGCTGCCGTAGTGCGTCTGGAGGTGGCGTCGAAGGTCGGCCCAACTGAACAGCATTCCTGTAGTCACTGCCTCTCAACCCCTCTCAGCGGCGCTCTCCGGGCACCCTAGGGGGCGCTGGAGTCCTCGTGAAGGGACCCCGGATGATTTGTGGGGAAAATCCGTGTGCGCATCTGAATAGAGAAAGGTGCGCGAAACCCCCCTCCGGGGGCCTCGAATTGGCATTTGAGCGGGGCAGGGCGGGCACCCTGTCACCTCGCATTGTCACCACGGGCGCGGGAACCGTTGCGGCGCCTTGGTTCGCGTTAGATGTGGCATCTTATGGGTATGTGAGGCGGGCCTGATGGGGCGCCTTGAGTGACTTATGCTCGACATGAGCAAAAGCTTTCGTGTGTCCGTGTTTGATGGGGTGTCCAATCCCCGTCTATCCCCTTTGTGGCACCCTAACGACCGCCCGGCGAGCACCCTAACGCCAGCCCTAGGCGCCACGGATGGCCGCGCCTAGCGTGACGCCATTGCGTCGCTTGTGGCGCATTCCCGCGCTGCGCTTTGTCACCGATTGGTGACAATGAAGGCGCACAAACCGTTGCAATTGAACGATCCGCAAAAAAATTCAATCAACGAGCATTTTCTTGCTTGCAATCCCGATACGACGGAAATACGTTGCATCTCAACGAAGCGACGCCCAACGCCGAACGGCACCGGGCTAGCGGCGGGTTGTTTGAAAAGTGAATAGGTCGGGTGCTGATGCTGCACCCCTGATGATGGCCTAGCAGGGCCGAAACCACGTCCAAATGCGACGCTTTATCGTTGCAATAAGGGGGCCGCAATGCGCGTCTTTCGAGACTACGAAGTCACCACGCCATTCGCTGGCGGTTCGCTGGCGGAAGTCTTCAACGCTCACGATGGGCGGACCATCCGGGCCTCTTACTTCGCCGGGCCGTTCCACCGGATGCGCGCCACGCTTTGGGCGCGTTGGATGACCCGCAAGGCGGTCGCCTTCAAGCTGATGGGGGCGTGATCATGGCTCGCACCTACTACACGCTCCTCGTTCGGGACAACGCCAAGTCGCCTTGGGGCATACACTTCGGGGACTATGACCGCCAGACGGTGGAAGACGAGAAGACAGACGGCTTGGACTACTACGCCAAGCACAACATGCGGATCATCACCACGGGCGATAAGCAAGCGGACATCTACGCAGCCGTGGCGAAGCTCAACGGGGGGGCATGATCATGAGCCGCTGGAACAACCTTTGGACCTTCCGCACGGCACGCTTCGCGGTCTCGTTGGACTGGCAGTGGGAAGACGACGCGGACCTATCGTGGGACGACACCGGCGAGGTGCTTGCGAAGTGCCAGAGCGGCGAATGGGGCGTCTACTGCTTCCGTGTCTCCGTCACCTTGGACGGCCTTCTGGTCGCCTGCGACTACCTCGGAAATTCGATCCACTCTGACCCTGCCGACTTCCGCGACCATATCGGCCTAGGCGCCAAGAGCGCGGCGGACGGGTGCCGGTATGGCAGCTACTTCACCGATATGGTGCATGAGGCTTGCCGCGAGGCGCGTAAGGCGCTCGCTAACCCGCCCCGGCTTCGGGTGGCGGCTTGAACATGCGCCGCTTGATGGTCTCATTTCACCCTGCAACGGGCGATTGGCTCGCCCATGACTTCCGGGGGCGCGTCTATCTCCGCTCCCGCTGCCTCGGCGCAGTGGTGTCCTATCGGGACGCCATGGCGCGCCCCTAACAACCCCACAACGAGACGCAGCTAGGGCGCATCCGGCCCGCATCGGGTGCGCCTTGTGGTGCGCCTAGCGTGCCCGGCCGGGCGATCAAGTCCGGCTGATACCCCCCGGAGAAACGAACCATGCAAATCGTGGTGCTCGTCTTCGTTTCTGGAAAGGTCCCGAAAATGAAGAAAGCCGCGAGGGTGGCAGCCCTCACGGCCCTATTCATTCTCTGGCTCTAGAGACGGCTTCCTCACGCTCGCAAGGGCGTGGGGTTGCCGGGGGGAACCTTACCAATCCTCAAGCTCTAGAGGCAACCCCGATGACTGATAACCCGTTCATCAAGCGCGACCGTTGGGACGCGCCTTTCGTTGACGTCGCCGCGTTCGCTGCCGCCCTTAGTGCGGCCATGGGCGGCACCCTGACGCAGGCCGAAGAGGGCCCCTATGGCGTCGGTAGGTTCATCGTGGACGGCATCGAATTCTGGATGCGCCGCGACAAGGGCGACAAGGTTGCCGTAGGTGCCAGCGCTGGCGACCTCGCTCGGCAGTTGCACCATTCCGACCGGATAAGCTGGCCTTCCGCTTGTATCAGCACCGCGCGGCCTATCGAGAGGCTTGCGGCGGACGTGTCACGGCGCGTCCTGGCACCCGCCCGTGAATGCCTCGAAGCGACCCGCGCGAAGGTGGCCGAAGCGGAGCAACGCGCCACGGCCCTCATGGGGCATGTTGAGGCGCTCCGCGCGGCTTGCCCTTGGCTCGACGTTGATCCGCGCATTGAGCCGGGCCAGTGCGAGGCCAAGGTTTGGGGGAGGGGAGACCTCTACTTGACCGGGCGGCTCTACGCAGACGGCAAGCTCGGCATTGACCGGGTGGCAACCCTCGACGCCGACCGCGCCCTAGCCGTCCTCCGCGCCCTCGCCCCTTCGGGAGGCCGGGCCAATGACTGACACCCTCCGCGAAGGCTCCCCCGAATGGCATTTCTTCCGGGCCTATGTCGGCGCCGCGCTTTGGTCTTCCACGGATGACGAAGGCGAGCCGCTCGACACGGGCCGCGACATCGACGATATCGCCCCCGAAACGCTGGCCGTGATGCAGGCCGATTGCCGAGCCTTCTACGCGGCGAACCTCGCGCATATCCAATGTGAAGGCGCGCCCCTCTCACGCGAGTTTGAGGGCAGCCTCGCGGCCCGCAAGGCCGCTATGGCCGGTCACGACTTCTGGCTCACCCGGTGCAGGCACGGGGCGGGGTTTTGGGATGGCGATTGGCCGGAACCGCACGCCACGGCGCTAGATGAGGCGGCTACCAAGGCCGGCGAGGTGTGGCCGTACGTTGGGGACGATGGGCTGATCTACGCCTAGCGGTTCCGCGCCAGCGCGCGCGTTCCCCATCAACGGCGTGAATCATTCCGCCCTGAGTGATTCACAAAACTCATTGGACAACGGGGCGTCTCAGCCCTTTAGAAGACGGCGAAACGGGCCTCTTAGCCCGTCGCGTGCGGGCGGTGCCGCGCGCCTGATGATGCCAGCCAACGAGGCCGCAATCGGCTCGTGAAGGCCCCCGTAAAGTGACAATCTGGCAAACGCCGAAGCGTGGATAAGGGGTGCATCGTTACCCGTTTGTTCACGGTTCGTTCTTGACGCCTTCGCCTGCGTATGTGTATCTGACGAAAGGTTCTAGGAATGAATGCCCCAACATCAAGGCAGTGTAGGAATGAAGTCCTTCTACGTGCGCATCCCGCGCCTTTTAGAGGCGGCCGTCGAAGGCGGCTACACGCGGCGCAAGCGTCCGTTCATCACGTGGCGCCGTGACGGGCAGCATATCGAGCTTTGGATAGGGACCGCTTACGTGAGCGCCTACGTGTTTCCGCCCCCCTGAGGAACGTGTCGCTTATCCGTAGCACCTATGCCAGAATGCAACCGTAACGCGGTGAGCGCGTGCAGGAGGTTCTATGGATATCTCGAAGAAAGCGGCGCCCTTTCTGGACGCAATAATGACGCTGCGAGAGCAGCTTAAAGGCTCCAGCATGGAGCTTGTCACGTTCCTCGCCCTTGCCGTTGAGGGCGAATCAACGGCCACCGACCTAGCGCGACGCTTAGGCGTTATAGCGCCCCGAATTTCTGAGAATTTCATCAAACTGCGCGAGCGCGGCCTCATTGAGGAGGAAGTCGGGGAGGACGAGCGTTCCAAGCGCCGTTGGCTCTCCGAGAAGGGCTCCGGCCTCTTGGCGCGCGCTCTCATCGCACGTGAGGAGGACAGATTATGAGCGTCAGGCCGAAAGGCGCGACCTACTTTGTGGACTTCATGTCCAATGGCAAACGGGTGCGGGAGTTCGGGTTCCGCACCATAGAGGATGCCGAGGCGTGGGAGCTGGAAGCCCTCGCCGCGATCAAGCGGGGGAAGGCCCTTCCGGCAGGCCCCCGCGACCGCAGGCCGGGGCGAGACATCACCACGATTGACGCCCTTGTGAGCCGCGTGAACGCCGTGCGCTGGGCGTCTCAGAAGTCGGGCGTCATGCTCCTTACCGCGAAGGCATTCGTCCGATGGGTGGGGCCTTCGACGCCTCCAGCCGAGGCGCTCGACACTTCGCAAGTCCATGAGTACGTCGAGTTCCTGCGCGATGGGGAACGCTCAGGCAGCACCATCAACCGGCACCTCGCGGCCATCTCCAGCCTCGCCAAGACGGCGCAAAAGCTCTCCCTCATCGAGAAACTGCCAGACCTCCCGCGCCAGAAGGAAGGCGAGGGGCGTCTCCGCTGGTTCAGCGAGGAGGAGGAGGCCGACATGTTCAACACGCTCCTGCTTTGGGGCGACGTTGCGCACCGCGACCTTTTCCTTTTCCTCGTGGACACCGGCGCGCGCGTCGGGGAGGCGTACAAGCTGCGCTGGGAGGATGTCTCGAAGGGGAACCGCTCCGTCACCTTTTGGGAGACGAAGGCCGGCAACAGCCGAACCGTGCCCCTCACGGGACGCGCTAGGGAGGCCATAGAGCGCCGTCGAGCGGCCGGGGCGGGGGATGCAGGCCCGTTCGTCTGGATCAACCGCAGCACGCTCCGCTCGGTTTGGGAACGCCTGCGGACGCATCACCCCTTCATCGGGGAGGCCGTCATCCACACGTTCCGCCACACGTGCGCCTCCCGACTGGTCCAGCGGGGTGTTGACCTCATGCGGGTCAAGACGTGGATGGGGCACAAGGCCATCCAGACGACGCTCCGCTATGCGCACCTCGCGCCCAAGCACCTTGACGACGTGCTCAAGGTGCTCGAAGGAGGTGACAAACTCGGTGACAAAGAGCTGGCCGAGTGACATGCGGACGTGGCGAAACTGGTAGACGCAAGGGGCTTAAAACCCCTCGCCCGTAAGGGTTTGCGGGTTCGACCCCCGCCGTCCGCACCACCCCTCAGCAA
>NZ_CM166365.1:1250000-4836346 GCF_056836805.1 Ancylobacter sp. TW_SC_1 | reverse complement strand
GCTTCGTCGTAGTGACGAAGGAACGAAGATGAAGGCCCAACCCTCCTTGAAAAAATCGCCGACAAAGGCCCCTGCTGAGCGTGTTGTGAAGGATATTCGGCGGCAGACGCGTCGCCATTTCTCGGCCGAGGACAAAATCCGCATCGTGCTCGATGGGCTGCGCGGCGAGGACAGCATTGCGGAGCTGTGCCGCAAGGAAGGCATCGCCCAGAGCCTGTACTACACTTGGTCGAAGGAGTTCATGGAAGCGGGGAAGCGCCGCCTGGCCGGCGATACTGCCCGCGCGGCGACCACCGGTGAGGTCCAGGATCTGCGCCGCGAAACCCGTGCTTTGAAGGAATGCGTGGCGGACCTGACGCTGGAAAACCGGTTGCTCAAAAAAAGCATGATTGCGGATGGGGGCGACGACGAATGAGGTATCCCGCATCCGAAAAGCTCGAGATCATCCGGATCGTGGAACAGTCGCACCTGCCCGCCAAACGCACGCTCGACCAGTTGGGCGTCGCCCGTCGGACGTTCTACCGCTGGTATGACCGTTATCTTGAGGGCGGGCCGGAGGCGCTGGAGGATCGGCCATCGGCGCCGAGCCGGGTGTGGAACCGGATCGGCCGCGACATCCAGGATCAGATCGTGGAGATGGCGCTGGAGGCGACCGACCTCAGCCCCCGCGAACTGGCGGTGCGCTTCACCGACGAGAAACGCTACTTCGTGTCAGAATCCGCGGTTTACCGCCTGTTGAAGGCCCAGGATCTGATCACCAGCCCGGCCTATGTCGTGATCAAGGCCGCCGATCAGTTCCACACCAAGACCACCCGGCCGAACGAGATGTGGCAGACTGATTTTACCTACTTCAAGATCATTGGGTGGGGCTGGATGTACCTGTCGACCGTCCTCGATGACTTCTCGCGCTACATCATCGCCTGGAAGCTGTGCACCAACATGCGGGCCGAGGACGTGACCGACACGCTGGACCTGGCTCTGGCGGCTTCCGGCTGCGACAGCGCCACGGTGCTGCACAAGCCCAGGCTGCTCAGCGATAATGGTCCCAGCTACATCGCCGGCGAACTTGCGGAATACATTGAGGCCCGGAAAATGAGCCATGTGCGCGGCGCCCCGATGCATCCCCAGACCCAGGGCAAGATCGAACGCTGGCATCAGACCCTGAAGAACCGCATCCTATTGGAAAACTACTTCCTGCCCGGCGATCTCGAGGCCCAGATCGAGGCCTTCGTCGAACACTACAATCACCAGCGTTACCACGAGAGCCTGAACAATGTGACGCCCGCCGACACCTACTTCGGAAGGGCTCCGGCGGTCATCCAACAGCGTGAAAGGATCAAGCGACAGACCATCGAACATCGGCGCTTGCAGCACCGCAAGCTCGCCGCCTAACATCAACCCCCAGACGAGGCCCGCACTCCGCTAATTTACCCCGCGAGTTGCGCCAAATGTTCTGACGACGGACATGGCACGGGTGACGAAAGACTGAGCGTCCAGAGCATTTGCAGATAGCTGTCAAGGGTCTTGCCGAGCTCTGGGCGTTCAACGACCGCTGTCTGTTCGGCCACGACTCGAAACAGTGCCTCAAAGCGCTGGACCGGCGTTTCCTCGCGTTTCCAGGGTATGTTTGGCGGAACCGCAAAGATAGCCTCGTCGCTGCTTGCGGAGGCGTCAACGAAGCCGACGTGCCAGGGAGGCGGAGCGAGATCAGGCTCGCGCTCGTTCTCCGGAAGCGCCTCCTGGTCGGCCAACCGCTGCCACTGATCGAGCGACCGCAAAATGTTCCGCGAGCGGGGCCTTATATCCAGAAGGATTAGCTCGGTGCCGTGCGTGTCTGTATCTTCCGCGGGTACCGACACAACCCGAACACTTCCGGAATCGAAGGGGTCACCCGATGCCTCATCGTCCTCGCTGTACGTTTTCAGCGTAACGTCGGCGAACAGGCGGAAAGCTGAACCCTTGGTCTTGGTGATAATCTGGAAATGGGAGGTCAGCTGGCTGACTGAGAAGAGGCCGATGCCTATCTTGCCGATCAGCCTGCGGCCCTTCAGGGAGAGCTTGGGATCAGCATGGTCCGTGGTCCCGACAGCGGCACCCATCGAGGTGCGCTTGGAGCTGCCGCCGATGTGATAAATCAACCGGGCAAGCGCCGCCTCATCCATTCCGTGGCCGTCGTCACGAACCCTAATCTGCCTAAATCTTGGCGCATCGGTTTCGACGATGACCTCTGTAGCGTCCGCATCGTAGGCATTGGAGATTAGTTCACGCAGCGCCGATGACGGTTGCCGGTAAATGCCGTCCGTGATGCGGGCGATCACACGGTCATCTGTCTGAAGCGGGGATTCCGCGGCCTCGCCCTCCGCGCGCCCGGCTAGAATCGCCTCGACGAATTCCCTTTCGCCGGGGGCAAGGTCGGTCCGAGCCGACAGATCCACCTTTTTATCCTTCTTCATGCCCCGACGATAATTCCCTATCCCCGGGAACCCTAGCCGTTTGATGGAACATTTTAAAATATATGGTTGAAATTGATCCGAAGCGAAGCGCGTTAATGGCCCGGATCCGCTCCGTCGACACCCGTCCGGAAATCTTGGTGCGCAAGGCGCTCCATGCACGCGGCTTCCGATTCCGCCTTCATCGACGGGACCTTCCCGGAAAACCGGACATCGTCCTGCCGAAATATCGGGTGGCCATTTTCGTACATGGCTGTTTTTGGCACCAGCATCCTGGATGCCGGCTGGCGTCATGGCCAAAGTCGCGGTCTGAATACTGGACGCCTAAGCTCGGGCGAAACGTGGAGCGTGACGCAGCCGCCGCGAGCGGGCTGGAGAGCTTAAACTGGCGCTCGCTAATCATATGGGAGTGCGATACACGCTCACCGATCCGATTGGCCACCCGGTTGAATGAGATCGAGAAAGAGCTCAAAGAGCGGCTAGGAATTAACAGTCCGCAATCCGGCGACGATAGCCATCCCTAGCTAATCAGCGCAGAGCGCAATCCAATCACGTCCCTTTGACAATTGCGGTTGGTATTTCTTTGATGATCCGAATGTTCCCTGGGTGCTCGCCAGCCTCAAGCTGCCGCAGCGCATTCTGACACGCAATCGCCAGAGCGACCGGGTTTTTTCGGACGACACGCGGGATTTTTCGATCCCACCTCATCGCCTTCCAATAGCTACCGTCAAGCACCCACCGAATATCGTAGTCAGGTGCGAAGCGAATTGGAGAACTGTCAGGGCCAGGCGTTATGCAGACGAGCTTGTCGTTATAGAAAACCACAGAATGAAAATAGAAGACGTCCCCGCGCTTCCACCATCCGGATACTCTTCTAGACCGGCCGGATGGGTCATTTTCTTCGAATAGGGATGCATTCGTGTGGCAGTGCTGTGGTCTCGCGTTAATATACCTGATCCAATCAGGAGAAGCTCGAGGGATATCGATGAAGGCCAATCCTTCAATGACGGCGAGGAGATCAGCTTCCTCTGCCGAAGTCGGAGCTATTAGCTGTTCAATCTCATATCGGACAGCCGCTTCAATTGCAGTCCGCTTACTCCTAGCTTCTCCCATAGGCGCCCCGCTATGCTCACCAGGATCCAATTTCACCAGCCCGAAATAGGTCCGGATCCTGATGACGATGAAGTTGCCCGTCCCTGGACGATGTCCCCAACATTAAGCGTCTAAGCGAAATTTCGAAGCACGCAACCGTACGCAAACCGAGCTCGCGCTTCCTCCTATTCTGCGGGTATTATAGCCGGAGTATCCCACGCGTATTCCAGGCAGTGATCGTATGGACGGTCCTGGGCTGCAAGCGGGGCAGCAAGGACAAGACCATGGTAGAGCCAGTAGTCCGTGCCCTTGAGTATTTCGGCCACAACGACGACGCGCGTCTTCGGTTCGATTGAAAGTAGCTTGAGATCGAAAAGAGTATGGAGATCAGCCCGCAGCAACACGCCATTCTGAACCACATTAGTATGCTCGCCAAGGTAGGGCTTTATGTGGGCTGCTTCGAGGACTTCTGCGACGTCACACTGGCTGATCGCGCAACGCCCTCCGTAAGCTTTCATCACTGCAGCGCGAAATTTAGCCTGGCCGCGGCGGCGCACAATTGCCCGGGCGATTTTCTCGCGAGCATCTGCGAGAGAAATCGGAGGCGCCTCCAAAGCGGCCTCGCTGGCAGCTTCCGTAACGGCGGCCACGCGCAGCTGTGCGGCACCGCCGTCGATAAGCTCAATGGTGAAAAAACCGTCCTTCCAGTCAAGCACTTGGCCCAGGCCTAGAACCTCGTAACGAGCGTTTGGTTTGGGACGTAGGCGCCGAATTACGCCGACTGGAATCCCATCCTCCATGCAGTTAGCCAAGCCAGCGTTAGTTGGGAAGGTTACAGCGTTTAGGCCCTTCGGCGTCTCCTGGTGATAGCGGAAGCGCCGACCGCCTTGGCCAGCGTGCGGCTCTTCGTCAGGATAGCGACCCTCAGGGATGATTTTGATACTGAGGCTGTGGCGCCAGCCTTTCGGGCGGTAGATGCCCTTGGGTATGATTGCAAAGCGCTGGTCGCCTTTGTTGAGATTTGCCCACGGCACCGTCTGGCCAGTATGCAGCGCGAACCAGTCCAATGCTGCGCTGTGCGAAGGCGTGAGCGCCGCGCCGTATTCCATCTTGCCCTTTCCTCCTTGGTCCGCGGCCTTCTCCGCCACCTGTGGCAACGGAGGTTTTCGAAGAGCACGCTCCGCATAGCTCCGGGCACATCCTTCGCCAAGCGCGATCCAGCTCGATCGTACCGTCGTAGTCCTAACTCCCTGCTCGGGAGTTGCTCAGTGTATGCATTGAGGAGCCGCGAACGGCCATCGTCAATCGCCAGCATCTCTCCCGACCCTGCCCGCTCGGGGTGCATGTTAGAGTGAAGCGGAGGCTGCTAGGCTCCGACAAGAGCCGTGCCCCGGTTTAACGGCGATTTGCCGGACCGGGAATGGCTAGGGCGTTGGGTTGATCGAGTGAGAGAGCTCGAGCGACAGACAAGCAGGGAAGATATTAGCGAAAGCACAATTGGGCGCGTACTCGCGTAACATCCCTGCGGAGGCGCCGCAGCTCCGGCCACGGAAAATGCCGCCCCTCTGCGCCCTCGGCACCTACCGAGATCAGCACGTCGAGTTTCACTGAGAGAGCGCTGAGAGAGGTCGCCTCCGCTGCAAACAACTCCGCGATGAGGCGCTCCTCATCGGCGGATGCCGCCGCTTCTTCCCGCCGTGTGGCGGAATAGCCGATGGCGCGATCCGCGTCGTCCCAGCGCTGTTGATGTGCGCGGAGCGCCTCCGCGACTTCAGCGCGCCGTTCGCAAAGCGACGGCAGATCGGCTGCAAGTTCATCGAACTGCCGCAGAGAGCTGACACGCACCGCAGACGGCAGCTCAGCCGCAGCAAGAACCACCTGCGGAAAGCCGATCGTCCGCGCGAGTTCGGACTCAAAACGCTGCTGCTTCCGACATAGGGCGAGCGTGCGTCGATGCGCAGCGCGCCACGACTGCCACGCGAGGATGGCGGCATCCGTTGCGCTGTCATCCTGGGGCGCCGCCGCAGACGAACTGTTGAAGGAAGTGGCGCCAATCGTCATCAGCGCGGCAGAGAGAACGGCCCTCCGGGATGGCCGGGACAGACTCGTGCTAATCTCAGAATCAGCCATGATCCGAGCTCCAATCAGCTTGGGTTGTGGTCAGGCCGGACATAGTGTTCCTGCACTTTGTCCGGCCGCTTACACGGCGAAGCCTACATGAAGATCGACAATGACGGAAGAGATTCGCCATCATATGGCGATTATGAAATGAGCCCTATTCAGTGTCGAATGGCGCGCACTGCGTTGAACTTCAGCGTGCTGGACCTCGCAAGAGCGGCCGATGTTTCATCCAATACCGTGGTTCGGTTCGAGCGCGGTGAGGCATTGAAAGCGGCGACTGTCGAGCGTCTGAGAGCGGCATTCGAAGCCGCCGGCATCGAGTTCATTCCAGAGAATGGCGGTGGCGCGGGCGTGCGTTTCCTTAAGCCATCAGCGTCGGAATGATCCCACATCCGCTGCAGCCGGGGTGCGATGGCGCTGCAGGCTCAGTGCAGCCAGGCTGCTGTTCGGCGGCAGCGTTTCTGCACGACGACCGGCGATCGTTCGCTTGCCGATCGACCCTTCGACGGTAATCCGGCTGCGGCCCAGCGGCTGCGAACGGTAAGCGCACCGTCGATTGCATCGACGTTCCTTGGGCGCCGGTCTGAGAACGGGCCAGTCTGGCGTCCCATCGGCAGGATTTGACGCCTGCGTATGTTGTTCGGATAGTGTTTCATAGTATATTTGGATACGTTGAATAATGGTGCTTCGGAAAGGATGAAACAGAGGATCTTGAGGGCAAGATAAAGCGGATTTTCAATCCGCGCGGTCTGCGCCCTTAATTTGTTGTCTGCACGTTGTTTTCCGTTCCGGAAAACGGGTCTAAGTGACTTTTTGGAAGGTGGAGCTTTGCGCGACGGTCATTCAAGAGATTGATATTTCGTCGATTTTCGTGTGCACCCGCAATGTGCGCTTCGCCGGCCGCGCGCCAAAGCCGACGTTTCCACGCTATACTTTGACCGAGTGATTTTCGACTTGTGGGGCGGGCTTTGGTGGCCAAACCTGCGGTCATGACACGCCGCGACGACGATGATTTCCGCATCAAGCCCGGCCGCCCGCGAAGCCGGGGCACGCGGCTGAAGACGCACGAGCTGCCGTTCGTCCAGCAGGCCCTGATCGCCGCGCGCCATGCCGGCGGCGGCGCGTGGTCCGGTGGCGGGGTTGCCCGGGAAGGAGGCGGCAGCGGTCGGTTCAACGCACGCGGTCGCGGCGCGAAGGCGATGGCGTCGCTGCCGCGCGACAGCGGCGGCTGGCAGTCGGGGTCCTCAGGCCGGTTCCGCTCCCGCCGCGTCGTGGTGAAGGCGCGGGTGGTGAGGCTTGTCGGGAAGGGGAAGAGCGCGCGCGGCCCGAAGATGCGCGGCGCGGTGTCCGTGGGCGCGGTCGGGGCGCATCTGCGCTACCTCGAACGCGACGGCGTAACCCCCGACGGCGAGAAGGGCCGGGCCTACTCAGCCCTCGGTGACGACGTCGACGCCAGGGCCTTCGTGGAGCGTAGTGGCGAGGATCGCCACCAGTTCCGCTTCATCGTCGCGCCCGAAGATGCCGCCGAACTCGGCGACCTGAAGCGCTTCACCCGCGACCTGATGCGACACATGGAGAATGACCTCGGCACCAAGCTCGATTGGATCGCCGTCGATCATCACAACACCGGCCATCCCCACAGCCACATTGTCGTGCGCGGCGTGCTCGACGATGGCCGCATCCTCAACATCGCCGGCGACTACATCGCCCATGGCATCCGCCATCGGGCGAGCGAGCTGATGACGCTGGAGCTTGGCCCGCAGACCGAGCTCGAGCTGCAGGCCAAGCTGCGCCATGAGGTGGACGCCGACCGCCTCACCCGGCTCGACCGGATGATGATTGCCGAGCAGCGTGAGCACGGCGTCCTCGATCTGCGGCCGGACGCTGGCGAGAGCTATCTCGTGCGCACCAACCGGCTTGTTCTCATCGACCGGGTGAAGCGGCTGGAGAGCTTCGGCATCGCCGAGGAGATCGAGCCGGGGCGCTGGAGCGTCGTGGAGCGCGCCGAGAGCACCCTCCGTGCAATGGGCGAACGCGAGGACATCCTCCGCACCATGCACCGCGCGCTGGCCGATCACGGGCTGGCTGACGAGCGCGGCGCCGATCAATACGTCACCCATGGCAACCGCATCTCTCATGCCCTCATCGGACGCGTGCTCGACAAGGGATTGGCCGGCGATGAGATGGGCGAGCGGTTCTATCTGGTCATCGATGGCGTGGACGGACGCACCCATCATGTCGAGACCAGCGACGCCGCCCGGTTGGAAGACATCAAGCGCGGCCACATCGTCGCGCTCGACCCGCTGCCGACGACATCTGATCCCCGCCCGGCGGATCTCAACATCGCCACCATGGCCGAGGCAAACAGTGGTATCTACCGGCCGAGCGAGCATCTGGAGCTGGCGCGACCGGCGATCGAGCAGCAGCGCGGCGATCCCGATGCCTTCATCCGCGCCCATGTGCGCCGGCTGGAATCGCTACGCCGCGCCGGCCATGTCGAGCGCATGGACGCGGATCACTGGAAGATCCCCGACGACCTGCCCGAGCGAGGCATCGCACATGATGCGCGAACCGAGCGGAAGGACTTCGCTGTCCGCACGCTCTCCGCCGTCGATCTCGACCAGCAGGTGGGCAGCGATGGCGCCACCTGGCTCGACCGGGAACTGGCCTCGCGCCAACGCACCGAGCTGTCTGACGCGGGCTTCGGCGGCGAGGTGAGCAATGCTCTGGAGCGCCGCCGTCAGAGCCTTGTCGATCAGGGTCATGCCGTGCGGCTGGAGAACGGCAACGTCCGTGCGCCACGCGACATCCTCGCCCGGCTTGAGGCTGTCGAGGTGGACCGCGTCGGCCGCGTCCTGGCGGCGGAGCGTGGGCTCTCCTACAGCCCCAGCCAGCCGGGCGAGTATGTGTCCGGCCGGCTCGCCGGCTCGGTCAATCTGGCCAGCGGACGCTTCGCCATGATCGACGATGGTCTCGGCTTCCAGCTCGTGCCCTGGCAGCCTGTGCTGGAAAAGCAGATCGGCCGGCACATATCCGGCATCTCCCGCGATGGCGGTGTTGAGTGGAGCCTTGGCCGCAATCGAGGGTTGGGGCTTTAGGTCGAGCTTTCGAGTGGCGGCGGTTTCTAGATTGGGGTGGCGGGCGGTTGGACGACCGTCCCAATTCACAGGAATAGAGCTACCGCGAAGAACCAGTAGGCCGGTCCGCCGCGACAGCGTCAAGGCTGGCGCTTCGCGCCACCGCTCATGCGGCTCCGGCCTTGACCCAGCCACGGCGGATCGGCAGGGCTGACCATCGCGGAAGGCCGATTATGAGCGGTAACGTCGCTCGTCCTCCTTGCTAGGCTAGCCATGACGCCTCCAGCGTCGCGCTAAACCCGCTACGAAAGGGTGTGGGATTAGCCCGCCTTCATTCAGGTTGAAAAGAACAAATTGGTTGCGGAAAAATCGTAGTAAAATTGACGTGGCGAACTGAGGCGTATAAAAGAGATGTAAATCGCATCCGGTGCGGTATAGAAGAGTTGGTATTATTGTTGAATTTATTGTAAAAATATTTTTACGTGTGTTATTTATTTCAAGTGATTATTCTATTACTTTTATTCCGTCCCTGGCACCATCACTTCGGGAAAGTTATTTTCCGACAAAGGTTTAACCTCGTTTTTTGTCCCACTTTTGGCTGCCGCCGAAACCGGTGGGACAATTCTATTCGCTGCGAGCCGCTGTTGAGCCGCCTGCGCCAGACGCCGCTGGCTCGCCGATCGTGTGTAGCGGTCGACCTCCTTTGAGGTGCGATGACCGGTGAAGGCCATGATCTCGCGATCGCTGGCGCCATCCTCAGCGAGCTTGGCGGAGAAGTATTTGCGCAGGCCGTGCGCCGAGCGGCCCACCAGCTTTGCGTCCCTGCACCAGTCGCGGAACTTGTTGCCGAAGGCGGCAGTGGATGCGAAAGACCGCCCGAAATCATTGACGAGGAACGTCTCGCGTCCCGGAGGCTGCGCAGAAAGCACCGCCTGCAGTTCGTCGCTGATCGGCAGGGTGAGCATCACCGGTTTGTGCCGACGATTCTTCCACTGTGTGAAGGTGATGCTTCCATCGTGGACCATATCTGGCCCCAGCCGGTGGACATCTGAAATGCGCTGACCGAATTCGAGGAAAAGCATGAGCGCGAGGCGAGCCATGGAGCCTTCCGGGTGCGCCTTGCGGTACTTCGCCACGTCGGCGTCGGTCCACGCGGGAATGCCATCCGGCAGCACCTTGGGAAGATAGGGCACCTCCTTCGCTGGATTGCTTTCCACGAGCTTGCGCGCGATTGCGAACGCGAAGATCTGGCGCAGCGCCTTAATCATGGAATTTGCCGCGCCGGGTGTCTCCGCTCGTTTGTCACGTAGTGCAAGCACATGCCGGGAAAGCAGGGAGCGATAGGGAAGATCGCCATAGGCTTTCTTGCCGCTGGCGGGCGTCTCGCGGCAGAGGCGCTCAAGAATGGAACGGCGCACCCGCCGCGTCGTCTCGTCCAACCCCTTGAACTCGGCACTGCCGAAATAGCGCTCGCAAAGTTGGCGGAGAGAGCCGGTAGCGGCGGGCGCCTTTGCCTCCCGCGCGCCGACCTTGGCAGGCTCGCGACCCGCCAGGGCATCGCTATAGGCCGACCAGAATGCGCCCGTGCCGTACTCGCCCCGGATGCGAATCTTCGGCTTGCCCGGCACGCGCACGTACCAGCGCACGTTGCCGTGCCTGTCCATGTCTCGCGAGAGGTAGGGCGGGTTGGGGCGGGGCATATTAGCCTATCGCCTCATCCCAAGGGTTGGGATCTTCAGTTGGGGCCTCCATCGCTGAGCGTGTTTCCGGCTCTTCCACAGGCGCTGGCATGACGATGATCTTGCCGTCGAGGTCGATCTCGATCCGCGGCTGCACGCCTGCATTCCGCGCGCCTTTGAAGGCGCGCGTGACCTCGGCTGCCGTGAAGCGTGCGCGGACGCGAGCCATACCGCC
Source organism: Ancylobacter sp. TW_SC_1 (assembly GCF_056836805.1). Classification (NCBI taxonomy): domain Bacteria; kingdom Pseudomonadati; phylum Pseudomonadota; class Alphaproteobacteria; order Hyphomicrobiales; family Xanthobacteraceae; genus Ancylobacter; species Ancylobacter sp. TW_SC_1. The sequence goes on along the minus strand of NZ_CM166365.1, from coordinate 4,825,692 downwards.
GCCCTCCTTTACACGGCCACGCCGTTAAGCCGCACGCGGCCGATGGCGGAGGGGTTGGCGGCGGGGGCGAGTGCGACGCCGATCAGGCTGTTGCCGCTCGCGGTCGTGGTGGCAACCGCATTGGCTGCGTCCCAATAGACCTTGGCGCCAACGGTCCAAGCTTGCGCGGAAGTCTTCGGGAGGTCAAAGACGCCGCGCGTGGCGATCTCGACGGGCGCGCCCTCGGCGGCCGAGTGGTCGGCGATGCCGAACAGAGAGCCGATGAGGATGCCACCACCGGAGGCGGCGCCCCCGGCCGGGGCCGTCACGGGCACGACATCGCCGGTCTGAATGAAGTTCTTCATGGTCAGAGCCCTTTCGAGGTCTGGAAATAGACAGTGTTGATGCGGGTGCCCTGCGCGGCGGCGAGCTGGCGCTCGACATCGGCAATGGCGGCGGCGAGGTCGGCATCGGTGCGATATTCCATCTCGCGCCGGCCGAGCGGGGTCTGCACCACGATGCGGGAGACGCCCTGCGCGCGAGCATCGCGCAGGGCTTCGAGCCGTTGCTGGAGGGTGGCGGTGTCGCTCATCACGCCCCCGGATTCTTCACGAGGCCGCGGAAGTCGATGACGCCGCAGCCAAAGTCGAGCCCGGCCGCGACCTTGACGGCGCGGGTGTCGAAGTCGATCTCGGTGCGGATCTGCGGCCCCTCGGCGCCGGCGACGTAGCCATAGACGATGGAGGGCGCGGCGGCCGGATCGGCGGCGATGTACCAGTCATTGCCGGAGATATTGGCGTCGACTACCAGCTCCATCGTGCCGGCCCAGGGGTTCACATCGCCGGACTTGGTGGCCGTGATGGCGGCGAGCACCTGACGCGCCCCCAGCTCCATGTCCGGCCCGACTACGAGGAAGCGCGGCGCGAGGTTCAGCACCAGCCCGTCAAGGCTCTTCTGCTTGCGCAGAGCGCTCACGCTGGCATGTACCTGCGGCGCGCCGCCGATGGTCGTGCCGGCGACGAGATTGCCATGGTCGGCGTGGAACAGCGCCTTGCCGTCGGCCATCTGAGGGCTGCCGATAAGCAGGGCATAGACCATGCGGTTTTCATCCGCCGCCGCGCGGATGGCGATCATGGACGAGAAATCGGCGAGGGCCGACAGGTCGTCATTGATCAGCGCCCGCCGGCCGATGATGATGCCGGTGTTATATTCCTTGGCCGCGACCTGCTCGCGGTTCTCGCTGATCGTGCCGTATTGTACTTCTCCGTTCTCCCCAATCTCCTTGAACCGGGGCAAATCTCCGACGCGATAGAAATTCTGGGGTCTGAGGTCGGTGAAGCCGCGGCGCGCAGCCCAGCGCCGGTAGGTCGGATCGGCCGCCTGGTAGTTGGCAAGTAGGACCTTGTTGCCGGCGTCGGCCAAGAGCAGAGGGAAATCGCTGGTGGAGTGAGCGCCGACGGCGCGCTCCATCAGAGCGTTTTTGTCGCGCAGATTCACCCGATCGCCCCGAGCGTGGGCGATGTCGCCTGCCATGCCGAGCATGTCATAGCCGGCATAACTGCGCGCGCGCCCCTCGATCTTACAGAGGCGCGGGTCCATCCGATGCGCCAGAGCGTCACCCATCGCCGAGATAATCGCCGCCGGGTCGTTGTGATCCTGCCCTACCGTGATTGTCGGCGCGGTCGAGCGGAAGGTCTGCAGGGGTGCGTTGCGGGTCTGCATCGCGGTGAGGGCGGCGCGTGCAGCGGCGTCGGCCGAAGCGGCGGCGTCGATCTGCCCGTCGATCCACGCCTGGTCGAGACCTGCGGCGGAGCCGATGGATCGAATCTCCGCATTGACGGCGGCCCGTTCCGCGGACGCCGTGGGGTTGGGGGCCGCCGCGGCGGGCGGGGTGGACGGAGCCGGCGTGTGCGCCGGCTCGTGGCTGACCGTCATGTCATGGCTCCTGATGCCTGCATGCGGGTCGGCGGGGAACAGAACGAGGCTGCCTTCTTGAAGTTCGATCCTCTTGGCGATCTTCTCGCGGCGGCCGGTCTTTTGATTGGTCCGCTCCAGCCAATCTTCGCTGCGGACGCTGTAACCCATCGATGAAGGGAAGGTGCCTCCATCGGTCAGCTCGGCGGCGATGCGCTGGGCGCGCTCGGAATGGCGGGAGAGCGTGGCACGGCCGAGTAGTTCCCCGCCGACCGCACGAATGCTGTCGACCAACCCAAGCCGATAATCCACGCTCTCCCTTCTGTGGCTGTCGAGGAGCGGCACCCGCTGGGGCCAATCGGACTGCGACAGCAAGAGAATTTCATCGAATTCACCGCGTGCATCCCAACGCGAGACAGGCGCTCCCGTCGAGAGCACCAGAAGGAAGCTCCACGTTTCGGGATCCCAGCTGGAGGCTGGGCGAGCGGCGCGGCGGGTGAGTATCTGGCCGGGTGTGTTCAAGGCCGCTTCCTCCCATAGGTGCGCTCACGCGCCTCGAGGACGTGTTTGACGTCGCGATGCCAGTGCATCGCCGCGCATTCGAGGCGGCGCAGCTCATCAAGCGACAGGTGTCTGGGCTTGAAGTGGGGCAGCGCCTTGCGGCGGAACTCGGCCCAAAGCGGCTGAATGCGGTCCTCCATCATGCCGCCACCTCGCCGGGTTGAGCCGGCCGGGCCGCTGCATTGAAGGACAGGCCGAGCGTCGCTTCGCGGGCCTTGTCGGCGGCAATCTCGGTATCGAGCGCGCCGATGTCCATGCCGCGGGCAGCGACCGCCTCGCGCCGGCTCATCAGCCCGGCATTGATGGCGTCGATCTCCGCCTGCACGTCTTTCGCGGGATCAACCCATTGCTGCTTGGGCGTGATCCAGCGCACAGGGAGAAGACCCTCGATCCGGCCGTCGATCCGGCCGGCGAGACTCTCGATCATCACCCAGCGATGCCAGATCGGCCGAAGCGCCTGGAAGACGATGACGTTGTGCTGGATCATCTCGATCCGGCGGCGCCACTCGACGAGGCCGGCGCGGATCGAGGAGTAATTGACGCTGGAAAGGTCGCCGGTCAGCACCTCATAAGGCAGGCCAAGCGCCGTCGCGATCTCGCGCAGGGTGATGCGGGCAAAATCGTTCGCTTCCTGCGCAATGGCTGGCGGGTCCGAAAAGCTCACATCCTTTCCGGGCGGCAGCACGTTGAGTGCGCCGGGTTCCATGGACCCGATCAAGGCGTCGCCCTGACTGTCGCCGGAGAAGGGCACCGCGCCGTCCTTGGTCGTGACGAAGCCGGTGAGCAGGGCGCCGATCTTTTGGCGCGTCAGCTGCGCGCCGTGCCATTCGTCGTGCTCGGCAAGACGGAGCAGGGCCGGCGCGAACCACGAAATGCCACGCACCTGCCCGGGAAAGTCGACCCGGAACATGTGGATCACGTCCTCGGCGGGCACCCGCACGGGGGCGAGGGTGAGGCCGAGGCCGATCTCCGGGCGCTCCTTCACGATCCAGTAGGCGGTGCGGGTGCCGAAGGCGTCGAACTCGACACCGTTGACGATGCGCCCGCCGTCGGGGAGCTGGCGGGTAAGGGAAGCGTCGAGCTGGTCGGGATCGAGCACACGGATACGCAAGCCCGCCGGGGTGGCGATCTTGAGCGCCAGTGCCTCGCCGTCGACCACCATGCCGCCGACCATGGTCGCCGTCAGGCCGTAGAAGTCCGACAGGCCGTCGGCGTCGGCCTCGTCGGTCCATGCCGTCCAGCGCGCCGCCAGTTCCGCGGTGATCGCCGGCACGATGCCGGTGCCGACCAAAGCCGCTACCCATGCCGCCTTGGCCGCAGCCGCATGCGGATTGTTGGCGACCAGATAACGCGCGCGGCGGGCTAGCGGCTTGCGCGCTGCCTCGGCTGCCGCATGCTGGTTGCGCATCGAGCCCCAGCCTGTCGTGCGTCGGCCCGTCGCCGCGCCCTCATAGGAGCGCTTCCAGAGGCGGCTGAAGATGCGGGTGAGAGAGGATCGTGCCATTTGAGATCAATCCTCCTCATCCGTTTGTGCCTTGGTGATTGCTTTGGCGAGCGACGAAAACACGAAGCTTCGCGTTTCCTCGGCGGTCATGACGGTTTCAGGCTGCAGCGCCTTGAGTGAACGGATGACGTTGAGCATCACGTCATAAAGGTCCACGATTTGTGCCGTGCCCCAGCCAAAGCGCCCGCGCACAATCGCCAATATTGATTTTGACGGATCGTGAAATTCTATGTCGATCTCTATATTCGACTTGTTGCTCGATCCATGGTCGATGGTAGAAATGAGGGCGATGCAGTTATCGAATGCATCAACACCGTCAGAGGACCACATTTCTTCAAAGCGCGGTAGCAGTATCATTCCAACGTCGACAGCGAATTGTGCGGCACAGCCGCTTTTGATCAGGCCATTTACACAGTAGGCGACGCAGATGTCCGAGGCTGAGTACTGCTTCCATCCCTTCGCCTTGAGGCTCCAGGGAAAGAGCCCGTTGCGCTGGCGCCAGGAGTTGAACGTGATCGGATTAACGCCGGCGACGGCCACCAGCGTCGAAAGCAAATACCGCTTGTCCTGACCGTGTCCGCCCATAACGATACATATGCACTGGTTCCGATAACAATGCAAGCGTATCGTTTCCTTGCTCGGCCTTGCTCGGCCTTGCTCGGCCTAGCTCGGCCGCTTTCTCATCGCGCTGTGGTGAGGCCCTGAGTGAGCCCGCCTCGAAACAAATCTAGTCAATCAACTGCTTAGGCCAATCTTTGGTCGAGCCGTCGATTTGCTGTTCCATTTCACCGCAGCGGGCGGCCAGGCTCTCCGCGCGCTTCAGAATGTCCGTGATTGCGAAGCAAACATTCTCGACCATCTCATTCCTCATGAGGATGATCACGTCACCACCACCGCCTTCACAAGGCCGGGCGCGACGTAGAGCCTGTTCGATCAGCGGCTCGGTTATTGAGGCCATTCGCGCCAGGTCTTGGATGTCATCAAGGAAGCGCACCTGCGGCGGGCGATTGTCGGTCATTGCCGCACCTCGGAGCTAGCAGCCGACTGCAACAGCTGATGGTCGCGCACCTTGATGTCGGCGACCACGATCGCAAGCGCGTTCTCATCGAACCATTCGCGCGTTACCAGGCGCTCGCTGTAGCGCTTGTTATCGACATAGAGCAGGACATGCCCCCTCTTGCCGCCGAGCGTGCTTGACGCGCGCGTGATCTTCCATCTGCCGAAATCATCGCTGACGAGATAGATGCCCTCGCCCTCATAGGCGTTGACGGGCCGCACCAGCACAAAATCCCAGCGGCTGCGGAGCGTGGGCTCCATGGAATCGCCGGGCACCATTTCGAGCCGCAGGCGCCGGGAGAGAAGATCCTCAGCGCGCACGGAATGGCCGAACAGATCTCCCGTCATGCGCGCTCTCCATCGGGCTTGCGATGGATGAAAAGCCGCGCCTCTTCCTCGCCGTATCGTTCGTCAGACGCGTAGATCAGCACGGCGTGGCTGGAGGGCTCCATTTCTTGGAGCGATCCGTCGCCCGTAAGTGTCAGCGGGCGGATCACGCGATCGGTGCATTGGAGACGCCAGCCCGGATAGGCCTGGCGCATCGCCGCTTCGATCTCAGCCACAGCGCGCTCTATGCGCTCGCGTGGCGACAAGGGCGGATCCTGCACGGCGGCACAAGCGAGACCAACGGTGGGCGCGCCCACGACGAGGGTGCTCAAGCCAAGGCGAAGGGTCTCCCGTCGAGAGCGGGCAAGCCGGTCCCGTTCGCGGACATGGGTGTCCATGCGCGTGCTCCTGTGTTAGGAATTCGTTGACAGTCAACGGATAGCGTTGATGAAATCATCCGTCAACGATTTTCGTGGAGCATTTATGGAAACCGTGCGTCTTCCGCTGACCGCGGCACAATCTAGGGCCGCGCGCGGTCTTCTGGATTGGTCCCAGTCAATGTTGGCATCGCGCTCCAACCTTAGCGAGAGCACTGTCCGCGATTTCGAGAAAGGGCGCCGCACTCCCACCGTGAACAACCTTGCGGCGATCCGCACGGCGCTGGAAAGCGCCGGCGTTATATTCGTCGACGAGAACGGTGAGGGGCCGGGGGTGCGGTTGAGGAAGATGGGCGCCTGAAGGGTTGCAGGCGCCGAGTTCGTCGCCGACGATGCCGTGGTACGGCGGAGGAAGGCGCCTGACAGATCAGGTCAATCATAACAAGCTGCCTATCCCAAGCGGGTCAAGGATACCAGGCTCCGTCCATCCGATGACAGTTGGGAATCTCCGTGACGCCATTGCCTATCTTTCAGATGACACTGAGCTTACCTCTGGTATTCGAAGCTGCTAGGTCGCGAATTTGATTACGAAGAATCTGGGGTGCGCCTGACTAGGCTGGGGGTGTGCAGCGCCGGCAACGGCGACAGGCCTGCCATGCGGCGCATGGGTAAGGCGCTCCGACGAAGGGGAGAGGGAATTGTCCTATCGCGAACTGGCAAGAGCGCATCTGGATGAGGCTAAGCGCCTCATTCCCTTAGGCTTTGTGAGGCACGCATGTTTGGAGCTCCGCTGCTGCCTTGAATGTCTGGCCTATGAGCGGCTGGATATGTACTGCAAAGACGACACCGCGGAGGAAGTTAACTGGCAACCAAATCAAGTCATGAAGCATATTCTTCTTATTGATGATGCGGCCGAGGCCAAAATAGAAATTGAGATCGAGGGAAGCGAAAATCTCCCACTCGTCACTCTGAAAGATGAACGTTTCGAGCGTCGCTGGTTAGCGCGAGAATACAATGCTTTGAGCGCGCATATACATACACCAACAGTTAAAGATATGAGGAGAGGTCTAGGATTCAACGAGGTAAAGGCGGTTCGTCGGTGCCGATCCGTTATAGGACGTGTGGAGTTGCTACTCTCAGACGATGCGGGGGCTGTCACGTTTGTTCGTGGACCAGCATTTCACTGTGGGGCATGCGGTGAGAGAGTTCAATGCACCGCTATTGATGTTGAGAGCGGTCATGTGAAGTGCGTTGAGTGTCGAGAGCAGTATCGAATAGTTAGGGTAGATGGCAGGTATGGCTTCCATGTCGCCACCTTCGAGTGGAAATGTCTTCACGACGGTTGTGGCTCGAAACAAAAGGATCGCCTTACCCTGCTGGGTGACGGAAAAATCCTTAGTTGTCCAAAGTGTTCCCGTCTATCCAGGGTTTATGAGCAGCAATGGCGTTTGATGGCAGTGTACGATGAGGAGAGTGAAATTCCAGAAACATGAGCGCTTGCTCGGTCGGCACCCTGAGGGCGCTTGTTTCAGATCGCCGATCTACCGGCAGAACATCGTCTGGGTCGGAGCGACGGTGAGAAGGTCGAGAGCCTGAGAGACTTCGTCATGGTTCTTATGAGGTGCTCCCAGAATTCCGGCCAGAAGGAGCTGGAAAAGTTCGGGGTCAGACAGGCGCCTTACGCAATGGAAGCTGCGGCATTTAGGTAATTAGTCGCGTTGTTAGCCGCCACGAAGAATACGAAAAACACACCGTGTCTCCACAGCATATTATCTTAGTTGCCACGCTAAGTAGATGGGGGGGTACGAAACCGCGCTTCAGTTTCTGGTAGTTCCAGGTGGCCGAACCCCGCCGCGGCGCTTTATTCCTGCTTCGACACGAAAAATGTCCGGCATGTTAATTCGGTCTTCTGTCCGAAATTCGATTACTCCAATATTCTCTAAAGCTTCTAAAAGGTCGAGCTCCGGCGTCTCACTGCTGGCAGTCAATTCAAGCGGAAGCTTTCGCGTCGCCATACCAGCGTCGGCTCGTATCTGCCGCACGGTCTCGCGCTCATCCCACCGCCTTAGAAAAATCCCCGGATCACAGGGCACCTCGAGGCCAGCAAGGGCACGCATGACTTTCTCGATCCACTCATAGTCTTCGCTCAGTTCGCGAACTCGCACCTGAGAGGCTTCTTGCACGCCGGCGCGGATGCCGGCATGATCAATCACCGTCTCTTTCGGCGCGGGATTAGTTTGCGACGCGCACTGGATGGCTGTTAGGAAGCTCCGTGGACTGGTCTCACCGAAGGTATCGGCGAGATGATCATAGATCCAATTATAGGTCCTCCCCCGTTTCGGACCGGCACCCATGAACTCCCCTGCCAGCCGATAAAACAGCTGCTCCTGTGCGGATTCATCGTCACGCAGGTCCTCCAGGGCACTGGACTCAACCTGTTCGCCGGCAAGCCGCCCAAGAGCCGCCGCGGCCTCATTAGTCTTTGCGAGATGGTTGTATAGCAGCCCGAAGAGTTCGGGGCGCCGCCAGACCAGAAGCACGGCGTCTGACCTGATCTTAGAGGCGTCAGCAAAACGGAACAAGGAATCGTCTTTAGATTGGTCAGTGCGCATAAAGATCTTGGCTTTCATGGCACGAAAGCCGCGCATATCGAGCGCGAGACGCAGAATTCCCCGAGTGAGAGGCGTGATTGCCGCCCAATCCGAGCCGAGCCGATCCAAAGCGTCAAAGACGAGGAGGAAGGTCTCTCCACGATCGAGGTAGGTACGATCGGCATGCCGTAGAGCTGCCTCGAACCTGTCGAGATCCTCCTCGATCCAGCCGATCGTCTCCTTTAGCGTTGTAGGTATTGCCTGGTGAAGTTCAGCGCGCAGCGCCTGGATGAGGACCGCACGCCAGATCTGTTCGGGTTCGAAACCGTCCCGGCCAAGACGAGCGAGAGCATCCCGCGACGGTGCGGGTCCGTCATCCTTACCTGCCGCTTCATGAAAGCCGAGAACAGCGTGGATCTGCTTCAGTTTGAGGCGCGGATAGATTCGCGCAACCTCGTTGCGCGCCGCCGGATGCGTGAGTACGGATGACCAAAAGCTCTTTCCCACGCCCCGATTTCCAACCACAAGCGACCTCTGGGGGTCGAGAGCATGGGCGTGCCGGGCGGGCGCAAAGATGTCCTCTAGCGCCGGCGCGTCATGGGCCTGGTGAGACGAGCCGGGACGTAACTCGGCCAAGGTTTCACGCAACAGGCGGATATCGGACGGAGTAGCCTTAGATACCTTCACGTTGCTGGTCCGATCGTGTTGCGCAGCGCTCCAATGAACGCCCCAAAGGTTCGATCATACATATGCTCGGCGAACTGGTCCCCATGGGCGATCGGGTCGAACTCGGCATAGTTTCCATCATAGAAGATCGGCCAAGCGTAGTGCGGTGCGTTCGGATCATCATAATCGAAATTGAAAGCTTGCTCCTCAATGCCTTCCTCGCTGTCATAAAGCGTATCTGAAAACAGCTCGAAAGTTCGCGTGCGAAACTCCGATTGAGCTTTGGGGTCGGCCTGTGCCTTTGCCTGAACCATGCGCAGGCGGTAACGCCAATCGTCGTCGCCCGAAGCGCTCGGCCGGAACCGCTGAAGGTGGGCGAGGAAAAAGCGATAGCCGTCGAAGGTTTGCGGAGTGTCGACACCGAACAAAAGGATGTCCGCGCCCAGCCCAAGAATCGCGGCGGCCGTCGCCTCGTTCAGGCCCGCCCGCGCGTCGATAAAGACGGCGTCATAACGCGTGCGATCGCACAGTCGCTGAATTAGCTCACGAGTGCGGTCGAGAAAGGAGATAGTTTTGCCATCTGCATTCATTCGCTCGATGTACGCTCGTGCGATTTTCCCCAGGACGTTCTCAGGATGGTCCACGCTCGATTGCCCGACGGCGGGCACGACATGGAGCAATCCTTCCGTGGCCAGTTCGCTGGTCCCAACCATGTCGTCGAGAAAGCCCTCGTCTACCTCGGCGACACCAGATTCCACGAAATAGTCCAATGCGCCGAAAGCAGGTATTTCCTTGAGGAGCATGGAAGCAAGCCCTGGTGCTTCCAGATCGAGGTCGATGACCAGCAGGTTCTGTCCATTGCGTGACATCGCCGCCGACGCGACCGACAGTGCCGTGGAGCGGCCCACGCCGCCCTTGTGACTGGCGAAGACAACGATAGGAGGCACCCCGTCGATCGTCGGCATCGGCGCCCGAAGCCAATCCTGTCCGACAAGACGACGCTCGACGATACGAACGAAGCCTACGAAATTCTCTTGCCGGATGTACTCAAAGACTCCGGCATCGGGTGCAGCAAGATCCTCGTCGAAGAGATCTTCGGGAGATGCAACCGGGAGCGACTGATCTACCCATGGCGCCAGATCCTCCACCTTCCGGCTAATTTGTTCGATAACGGCAGGCTCCAGTGCACAGCTTGTGACCAAGGTCAGACGTCCAGCGGCATCGCGCAGGAATAGATGCTTCAGGAGCTCCTGCTCGCCAATCGCCTCTTTCACGACGGACGCAAACCGGGGAAGCGCTTCGTCATAACGGATCATCGTGAATGACGCCTCAGATTGGCCGCGGCAAGCATGCGGCTGGCGTCAGCACGCCACACTTTGTAAACGGTCTCGTCGATGCCTCCATCGGCCGCGTATCGGGTCTCTACGTGCCATCCCTGCATAAAGCCATTCCGTTCAAGGACCGTGAAGACTGAATGCGGCCGGCGTCCTTGCAGGGACTTCTTCGCCCGCTCGATCAAACACGGTAGGTGTTTGTGAGGTGCTTCGGCTGTGGGGCGTGTCGCCTCAATTGCCGACTTAATTGCGCATTCGACGGCATATCCGATCAGATAGCCCGCTCCATCCCAACGATCTTTCTCAGCCAGGTGGTCGGCATCCGCGAAATGCCGCATGGCTGCCTCGGAATATGATTCGGACACTAAAAGCTCCAACACAAGGTCCCGATCAGCTTACCAGTTCCCTGCGCCAGTGACAGATGTCCGGTGATCCGGCGAGTGAGAGATATCCGGAACAGAGTGGACGAAGTTGCCCAGTGCTGGCGCTAGCGGCTGTCGGATCTAATCGTGAACTCTCGGCCGGAGTGAATCTTCAGCCTCCCGCTAGCCATTTCGAACGGAGGACGCTGTGCTGGCTCGGTTGCGCGCGGGCTGGCTGCATTTCCGCCGAGGCGGCTGCCGACTCGCATTTTACGACGGCCTCGGCGAGAGACATCCCCGCGGCATATAGCCCGTGCAGCGCCGCCGTCGCGTAGACGCGGCAATCCAGCGGCTCGTTTCGCACGCCGGGATCGGGCACCCATTCGACGCGGGCGACGCCCTTGAGATAGCGGCGCACAGGGCGTTCGGCGACGATGCCGGTGAACCAGTGATAGTCGCGCTCGGCCGGCCAGTGGCAGGCTCCAGCGCCGCCATCGTCGATCCGCAGCCGCGAAAGCAGCCCGTGCTTGAGCGTGTCGACGCCGACGATGTGAACCGGCGCCAGATGGGCGATGCGCGCCTTGGGCGGGCGTTTCGGCCAGGGCGGCACGCCGGGACCGCCGCGACCCTTGATTGCCCAAATCCGCCGGTTCAGCCGCTCGGCCGAGAAGGTCATCACCATGTCGGTGCGATGCCCGCCCGAATCGATGGCGGCGGCGAGCACGGGAAGGTCGGGAATGGCCTTCGGGTGGCGGAAGCGGCGGGCGAGCAGGCGATCGAGGGCGGTCCACACCTCGGGACGCGAGGTGTCGCCGTGGATGATCTCATAGTCGAGCGACCAGCTCGCTTCGCCGCGGCCCCAGCCGACGAACTCCACCTCGATACGATCGTCCTGGGTATCGACGCCGGCGGTGATGACGGCGATGCCTTCGGGCAGCAGCTCGGTCCACGGCACGTCGCAGGCGGTGCCGCGGGCGGCGAGTGTGTCCGGCGCCAGCGGCGCCATGTCCCGATCCTCAAAGGGTTCGCCAAGCTTGAGATTGGTCCACGTTTTCAGTCGGGCGGGATCGCGTTTCGAGATGAGGAAGTCGGCGGCGATCTCGCCCCAGCTCTCGAAGGGCGAATAGAGCGCCGAGAGGTGGAAGCCGGCGGTAAGGCCGTCGCCCTGTGCCGTGGCGCGCCATTCGCCCTTCGCCAGCATCGCCGGCTTGTCGGCTTCCTCGATTACGCCGCCGCAGGCCTCGCAGGTGTAGAAGGCCTTGCGAGGCTCGCCCTCCGGCCAGGTCACGCCGCGCCAGGTGAGCGCCTGATAGGTGTCGCAATGCGGACAGGGGAGGAAGTAGCGGCGCTGGTCGCTCTCCGCATAGGCCTTCTCGATCCGCGACACGCCGGCCTCGGTCGGCGTCGAGATGAGGAAGATCTTGCGCCGGCCGCGGAAGGTGACAGTGCGCTGCACCGCGAGTGCCACCGGGTCGCCCTCGCCGTCGGCGTCCGCCGGAAAAGCATCCACCTCGTCGAGCACCAGGTATCGCGCCGGGGTGGAGCGCAGGCCGGTTGCCGAATTGGCGCCGGTCATGATGAGCGCGCCGCCGGGAAACTCTTTCAGTCCGACCGTATTGCCGGGATCTTTCGCGCGGGCGGGCGCGATGCGGCTGCGCAGCGACGGCGTGCCCTCGATCAGCGGCTCGATGCGGGTGCGGGAGTTCCGGCGCACCATATCGAGGGAGGGCCAGACGGCGAGGATGAGGCCCGGCGCATGGGCGATCCAGTAGCCGATGGCGTTGAGGCCGGCTTCCGTGCCGCCGGTCTGCGCGCCCTTCATCAGCACCACCCGCTCGATTGCCGAGGCGGTGGAGAGGCAATCCATGATCTCGGCGAGATAGGGCACGCGAGAGGTGCGCCACGGCCCGGGCTCGGCGTTGGTGCCCGGCAGGGTGCGGTTGGCATCCGCCCATTCGGTCACGGTCATCTGCAGCTCGGGCCGAAGCCCGCGCCGCCAGGCCGCGTCGACCAGCTCGGTGGTGAGGTCGGCAAGATCAGTCATGTGGAATACCCTCCAGCGGCATATCGGCCAGCGTGACCAGTTGGGCCCGCACGAGGCGATCGAGTGCGGCGACGACGGCGGAGAGGTCGGCGCCGGAGCAGGAGGCGATCTCCGGCGCCGCACGGTTCACCCAGCCGAGCCAGGCGTCTCGCTCGAGGCGGGCACGGCTCTCGACGGTGCGCAGCGTCGCGGCGCGGTCGATCAGCGCCCGCCCCATGCGCTCGGCCTTCAGGCGGGCGATCTCCGCTTCCGCCGTGTCGCGCAGGGCACGGGGCGATAGGAGAGCAGGCGAGGGGGCCATGCTATCGAGCGAGGCCCGCCGGCGGTTCGGGTCGACGTTCGAAGCCACCCAGGCCTTGCCGCGTCCGACATGGATGCGCCCGTTCGGCTCGACGGGAAGGCCGGCGGTGATGAGCTGGGAGACGCGGCCAGCCGAGACGCCGATCATTTCGGCGAAACCCTTCTTGGAAAGGGTCTCCGCCGATCTGAAACCGGTGTCGCCGAAGAGGGATGAGTTATGCAAATCCTGCATCCTCAACCCTTCCTCAAGCCGGGAACTTTAGCGACTAAATCGGGTCCGTCTGGCAAAGCCTCGTGCTCGGCCCGACCCGTATGCCTCGCCATGGGGAGGACCCGCGACAGCCGCCGCAGCTCCGCCTCGATCTCGGACTTGGCTTCGTGGAAGGCCTCGGGGTCACGATGCGAGGGAACAAGGCGGCGAACACGGTTCGCCAACTCTTCCAACGACTGCCCTATCAACTCGCCAGCTTTTCCTGACGGAGTCTGACGCACTGACGCACTCCGACACAGTTCTGTATATAAAGGGTATGTGTGCGCGCGCGCGTGTACGCACGTACGGTTTATGGAAACTGCGTCGGAGTGCGTCAGTGCGTCGGGGTGCGTCAGACGCCTCTGGTTCTTGAGCGTCACCGTGCGCCTCCTTCTATCAGCCCAAACCACCGTTCGCCATTCGGCCCGCGAGGAACCCGGCCCCAGCCGAGTCGTTCGAGGCAGGCGGCGATGCGCCGTTGATCGGCCGTGCCGATCCTCGGTGTCTCGATGTTCAGGGCGTAAAGGGCCACGTCTTTGACGGTGACGCGGGTCTTGCCGAGCAGCCACGGGCCGATGATCTCTTCCCATGCATCGGCTTCGAAGCGGGCTTCCTGCTGAGGCTTGATGTGCTCGCGTTCGAAATCCGCGCTCGGCCACCATTGACGGCCGGCCAGATAAAGCTGGTACGCTTCGGCAAAGAGATGGTCGCGATCGCGAAGCAATGCATTCGGATCGATCTTCCCGACCTTGACCGGCCAGAAGCGCCGCCCGCCCGTTTCATCGCGCAGGTAGGCCGACTTGTTCGTTGTGCCGATGAATACACACTGGCGAGGCTGGTCGACTTCCATGCGCCCATAAGGCGGCCGGTAGCGCTCTACGGAGCGGGTGATGAAGGCTTTGAGCGCCGCGTCCTCCACCTTGCCGATGGCGGACAGCTCGGCAATCTCGATCAGCCATTTGCCGGGGAGATGCAGGCTTGCATCCTTGCCGCTGGTCACGTCCGGCATGCTATCGGAAAACCAGTCGCCGCCGAGGATCCTGCAGGCGCTCGACTTCATCGCGCCCTGTGGACCTTCCAGCACCAGCATGTAGTCCGCCTTGCAGCCCGGCTCGAAGATGCGGGCCACCATGGCGATCAGAAACATGCTGCCAATCTGCGACGTGTAGAGCGTCGGCTCGCAGCCGAGATAGGTCTGCAGCCACGTCACCACTCGTGGCTTGTCGTCCCAAACAAGCGCCTCGATGTAGTCGCGCACGGGGTGGAAAGCGCGCTCATGCGCGATGATGTCGACGGCCTGATAGGTAGTGTCCTTGCCGAGCCGCGGCAGTCCGCCATCCTGCAGGTATTCCTGCAGGCGGTTCACGTCGTTGTCGCATACCTGGCGCGCCTGGAAGTCGTCATCCGGCAGCACATCACCCTCGCCGGGCGCCGGCACCGGGCTTTCGAGGATCAATGACGAGCGGAAGGCGTCATAGGCGAAGATGTTGGCGATGCCCGGATCGCAGCGCAGAGCATGCGCCGCGTTCGCCAGGTTGCCGAGCGGCTGGCCCTTATCATCCCTGGTGCAGTCCGCCAGCCAGCCCGAAGTGGGCTGCTTTACCGGCTTCGGCGAGCGCACCGACTTCTTCCAATTGGACGCCGCCGGCAGGCTGGTCGCTTCCTCGGGGAAAACAATGCCGACGATCGACTGATCGATGTCGGCTCGCTTTCGCGCCGCATCTCCTCCCTCGTGATC
Source organism: Ancylobacter sp. TW_SC_1 (assembly GCF_056836805.1). Classification (NCBI taxonomy): domain Bacteria; kingdom Pseudomonadati; phylum Pseudomonadota; class Alphaproteobacteria; order Hyphomicrobiales; family Xanthobacteraceae; genus Ancylobacter; species Ancylobacter sp. TW_SC_1. The sequence continues at coordinate 4,810,689 of NZ_CM166365.1, read as the reverse complement.
GACGATATTGGCACTCATTCGTCGTCGCCCTCCGGTGGGAATACCCCATCGGAAAAGCCTTTCGGATCAGTGGTCGATTTAGCGTCCCACTTGTCCGTAACCACCTTGGAATGTGGTTCCTCTTGGGCGCCGTCCCTGGCGCCATTTCCCCGCTTTAGGTGGCTCTAGGTAGCTCAAAAAGCGGGAAATTTCCTCGACTTAGCTGAATTTGAGGCTCACGGCGGCTCTCCGGGGTCCGTTGGCATTCGCGGATGCCAACAAATCGCGATGCCAACAAAGGGCGCCTCCAATGCCGTTGACAGACATCGCTATCCGCCAGGCCAAGGCCACGGTGAGCCGATCCGACCAAACGGCGCCAGCCAGTCGGGGGCGGCAATGGTTCGGACGAACCTCCTTACCCCGCCTCCAGATCGGCGTGTGGATGTCGCCTGGGTAGACGGCGTTCACGCGCACCTTCTTCGGAGCATAGTCGCGCGCAGCAATTTCTTGATCAGCCAGCGATTGCCGGCAAAAAAAGAACAATGGCGGGCCACGCGATCAACATTGCCAGGACCGCGAGTTCCCTAACGATGAACCATAATACCCCGCGAAAGATCGCGGAGGTCGGGACGAACTCGCCCACCACCCCTTTTATAACGAAGATGTTCAAGCCGATCGGCGGCGTGATCATTCCGATTTCGAGCAGCTTGGTCAGAACGACACCAAACCAGACGAGGTCGAATCCCACTTGCGAGACAATGGGCAGGATGATCGGCAGCGTGATCAGCATGATGCTGATGGGTTCGAGAAAAAGCCCCAGGAACAAGTAGACCAAGGCGATAGCGACGAGGAGTAAGGTCCGGTCGGCGCCGAAGGACGCCACGACTTCAGTGATGAACGCGCCGGTCCCTGCAACGGTCAGCAATCGCGCAAGCAAGCTCGCGCCTATGCCGATCAGCATCAGGCTGCACGTCGTCAAAGCCGTTTCCCTGACCGCATCCACGAACCCGCGCCTGGTGAGTGTCCCCCGCATCAAAGCGAGGCAAATGGCAATCGTGGTCCCCACCGCACCGGCTTCGGTCGCGGTAAAGACGCCGCCGAAGAGACCGCCGAATACGCTGACGACCACCACGAGAACGGGCCAGATCTCGCGCAGGCTCGATATGCGCTCAGTCCATGAACTCCGACCGATGGCCGGCGCGAGGCGCGGATTGAGGCTGACTCGCACGATGATGACCGCCATGTAGCCAATTGCCGTGAGCAGCCCCGCCCCGATGCCGCCGAGAAAGAGAGGTGCCACAGGGATTTGCGCGATGACGCCATAGAGGATCAGGACGATGGACGGTGGGATGAGCGCGCCTATCGTGCCCGCGACAGCGACGGTACCTGTCGCCAGACGGGCGTCGTATCCCGCCTTCAACATCTGCGGGATTGCGATGCGCCCGACGGTCGCGGCACAAGCCACCGATGATCCGCACATCGCGGCAAAACCGGTGGCACCGAAAACGGAGGCGATAGCGAGGCCGCCTGGCACCCCCGCCAACCACGCTCGCGCCGCTCGGAACAGCCCGTCTGTCAGCCGCGCCTGGTGACAGACATGGCCGAGAAGCAGGAACATCGGCAGCGAACTCAGGACCCAGTTCGCTGCGAAATGATAGGGGATGATGCCAAGAGCCCCGGCCGCGACGTGCCATCCCTTGAGGAGCCACAGGCCGGCGAAGGAAACGGCGATAAGCGCGGGTCCGATCGGCATGCCAAGGATGAGGAGTGTGACAAGTGCAGCCAGCGCTCCTAGCCCGACCTCGGTGCCGTCCATGGTCGGAGCTCATTGATTGCGGAGGGGGTGAGTGTTTCCTATCAGATAGGTGGTGAAACGTCCGAACAAGGTTAGTGCCAGAAGGCTGGCTCCAAGCGGAACGACGAAACGCGCCGGCCACACCGGCACGATATCGCTGCCCTGCACCTGCACCGCGCCAATGTTCCAGTCGCGTACTGCATCGGTCCAGCCGCGCCATGCCACCAAGGCAATCGCGATGCCGGCGACGAGACCCGTCCAATTCTGCACGTGATGTCTAAGTCGACGCGGCACCAAATCCAGCGCCGCGTCGACGGCGATGTGCCCGCGCACCCTCTCGACCGCAGCGAGAGGAGCAAAAGCGGCAATCACCATGTAGTAATATGCGACGATAGTAAGCGTACCGGGCAGTGGCGTACCAAGCAGCTTTCTTGCCGCGACGTCGAGGCTCACATGCACCATCATCACGACGATTGCGATGCCGCCAAGCAGTTCTCCTGCGTGCAACGCTGCGGCGTTCATGCGAATCTTGCCCATCGCGCCGCTCTCCATAGCCATTGGTGACCGTCAGAATCCGTGCCGATCGACGTTGACCTTCGAGTAAATCTCCGTCCAGTAGATGCGCTCCAAATCTTCCGCGGAATCGACGTTACTGACCAGGACAGCCCATTTGCCAAGAAGGGCGAAGAAGTCATCGAGCATCTCGGTACCGCGAGTGACGCCTCTGGCGGCATAAATCCCGGCCAGATCGTCAAGATCGCTGCGTATGAAACGCGTCGTAGCGGCGCGTACTTCGCCAGTGGCATTGTGGACAGCCCTATCGCCTGCATCGGCTTGCGAAAGCGCCTCCACCTCACCTTGCCTGAAGGCCCAATTCGTTACCGCCGTCCCATGCGCAACAGACTTCATGAAGGCAACACGCTGGGCGCTCGAAAGCCCGTGCCATACGTCACGATTGACATTGGCAAACGCAACCACGAACACGCCTCCGGGCACATCGGTCGTGATGTGGTTTAACGTGCCCGACAAGCCGAAATTCGTCACATCCGGAATGTCGAGCAGGATGCAATCGAGAATGCCCTGGCTTAGAGCCTCGAGCATCTCGTCGCCGGACAATGTGACCGGCGTGGCATTGAGCGCGGCTGCCCAGCGCGCCCAATTACCGCCGCCGATGCGCAAACGCGCGCCTCGGAAGTCGTCGAGTGTCCGGATGGGTCGGGTGCAGTTGAGTGTGTAGGGCGTAGTGGCGGCCGCACCAGTATAGACTTGGTTCTGGCGGGCGAACTCGGCATCGCATTCGGGACACCGCATCAGCACGAACTCGGCCATCGCCCCCGCATAGGCCGCGCCCTGCAGGTTACGTGTTAGCCCTGTGAAGTCTTCGAGCGCCATTGAGGCGTCGTGGATCAGGTTCACATGAGGATACTCCGCCGCATGGTACGGATTCATCACCGTACCAACATCGGCCAAGCCTTCGCGTAAACCGCTTGAGGTTTCCATCATGCTCAGCAAGGACATGGAAAAGACCCGCGCCGTCACCGCGCCGTTGGTTTCCCTCTTCAGTGCGTCGGCGAATGCATTCCCGCCGAGCACTACATACGACTGAGGCGGGTGGCCGATAGCAAAAGAGAGTTCGCCGCCGTCGGCAGGTACGGCCAGGCAAGTCGCCGCCAGTATGCCGAGAATCCAGTGAAACGGCCCCGCCAGCCTGCCGGTCGCGTCGTCTTTCCCATCCTTCGCGAAGACCATCGCGCACCTCGGTGCAGCTGTTTCTCGTCGTCTGAGTTCGCATACGCGCGTCTTGAGCTTCGGCTGCTCTCGGTCGAACTGCGGCGGCCAAGGAGCTGCCATATCTACTCGACTCTTACCATTCTCGCGACTAATTTCCTCACCGGCACTCGGCGGCGGGGCCACTGCTTGAGTGCCTGTAGGCGGCCTGGCGAGGTACCATAGAAAGTTCGCCGTCTCCTCGACACATATTTCACGCAGCCGGCCGCTATCGATGTGCGCCGAAATGATGTGACGGCGCAACATCGTGCGCATCGCACCAGGGAGTATCCGGGGAAATGTAATGACTGAGATTCCCGCCGGGACGGGCGCAACGGGGGTCGCCAATTTCGGCGTCTACGCATTGAGCCCATCGCGGCGACAATTGTTGCGCGACGGCGTGTCCGTGCACCTCGGCACACGGGCGATGGATCTGCTTATCGCGCTGGTGGAAAATTCCGGGCGCGTGTTGACGCATCGCCAGCTTCTGGAGCACGCGTGGCCGGGCCTCACCGTCGAGGAAGCCAATCTGCGCGTCCACATCTCGGCGCTGCGCAGGAGCCTCGGTGATGACGGAGGCAGGGGCCAATATATCGAGAACCTCGTCGGCCGCGGCTATTGCTTCGTAGCGCCGGTCAGCTGGGCGCAGAACGCGGCCACCATGCCGGCCTCCGTCCCATCCTCCGGCGCCCCTGCATCTCCATCTCGACCGCAGCAGCGACTTCCGCTGCCGCCAGCCCGCATCATCGGCCTGAACAACCTCGTGCAGAGCCTCATCAGGCAATTGGACCAGCAGCGCTTTATCACGATCGTGGGCGCCGGCGGGATCGGCAAGACCACCGTCGCGGTGCTGATCGGCCAGGATGTCCAAGGTGCGCGCAGCCGTGATGTGATTTTCCTTGACCTCAGCCCGGTTCGCGATCCGTCTCTTCTGGCTTCGGCATTGGCCAGCACGCTGGGGCTGGTCTCGAAGCCCGGACACACCGAAGAGGCGATCATCGCGCATCTGCAGGGAACAGGAACGCTGCTGATCCTGGACAGCTGCGAGCACCTCGTCGATGCGGCAGCCAGCCTTTGCGAGCGGCTTTTCGCCGAGCTGGATGAACTGCATATTTTGGCCACGAGCCGGGAAGCCCTCAGGGTCAGCGGAGAGCACGTCCACATCCTTCAGCCGCTCGAGACCCCTCCGGAGGCCATCGGCCTGACGGCCGCCGATGCGCTCGCCTTTCCGGCCGTCCAGCTGTTCATGGACCGCGCCGCGACAAGTGGGCATCGGGTACCGTTGGAGGACGCGCAGGCCGAGTTGGTGGGCGACATCTGTCGCCGTCTCGATGGCGTCGCGCTTGCCATTGAACTGGTCGCGAGCCGTGCCGGCACTTTCGGCATCGAGGGTGTGGCCGACATGCTGCGGGAAGGCTTCCAGCTGCATGGTCTGGGGCGCCGCAGCGCGCCGGCGCGTCATCAGACCCTTGGGGCACTGTTTGACTGGAGTTACGCGCTGCTGTCGCCACGAGATCAGAACGTTCTTCAACGGCTGGCGGTATTCACCGGCTTTTTTACGCTGAAGGACGCCTTGGCGGTCGCGGGCGACAGCGAGGAAGACCGGCTGTCGGTGGCGAACGCGGTGACCGGGCTGGTGGACAAGTCCCTCATCTGGACATCGGCCGGCGGATCGCCGGTCTATTTCCGCTTGCTCGACACGACAAGGGCGTTTGCCGCCCGCAAGCTGGACGAGGCCGGCGAACGGGACCGGATCGCTCTCCGTCACCTTCACCATGTCCTTCATGTCCTGAAAGATGACAAGCTGGACACGGCGATCTTCAGCGGGCGGGATCTTTCTGCTCACGCGCCACGCCTGGGCGACGTTCGCGCCGCACTCGACTGGGCGCGCGACGACAGGACCAACGCCACGGATTTCGTCCACCTAGCCGCAGTCGCCGCTCCGCTCTTTCTTGGCCTCTCGCTTCTGGCCGAGTGCGAGCATTGGTGCCAATTGGGGCTCGAGGCGCTTGGCGAGGAAACGGAGGGCCAGCATGTCCAGTTGCTGCTGCTCGAGGGGCTGGCGATCGGTGCCATGTTCACTCAAGGCAACCGCGGCACCATCAGTTCGGCCATACGCAGCGGACAATCGCTCGCGGCACGCCTGAACGAAGCTTCTCATGAACTTCATCTGCTCGCCGGAGAACACATCTTCATCACCCGGCTCGGCGACTTCGGCGGGGCGTTGTCCGTGGCCGAGCGCTGCATGGACCTCGGCAAGCGCATCGGCTCCCCGGGAGCGCTCGCGATGGCGGACTGGATGATGGGATGCGGCCATCATCTTCTCGGCGACCAGCTCAAGGGGCAGTTGTTCACCGAGCGCGGCTTTGAACGTCTGCCATTCGCGGACGCCCCTAATGTCGATTATTTCGGCTTTGATCACCGGGTGCGGGCAATCGAGGTATTGGCGCGGGTGGCGTGGCTGCGCGGAGATATACCGAGATCGGCCCAGCTCGCCACCGAGGTCATCAACGAAGCGGATCGCCGTGGCCATCCGGTCTCCATCTGCATTGCGCTCATCTACTCAACAACTGTCGCCTTGTGGAACGGAGACGCCGATCTGGCAGACCAGCGCATACGCCGCCTTCTCGAGCATGCCAGCCGTCACGCATTGCCCCCTTATCGCGTGGTGGGGGAAGGCCTGATGGGGCAGCTCGCCGTTCAACGCGGCGACACGGCCAAGGGCGTCGCTGCCATTGAACGCGCGCTCACCTATTGTCGCATCGAGGGTCACCAGGTTCTCGCCACGGAGATGATGGCCAGCCTTGCGCGCGGCCAGGCGGGGCTCGGCCTGATTGAGGCCGCGCGTTCGACGGCGGTGGGCGCGATCGAACATGCGAGGGCGGCCGGAGGTGCCTGTAATCTTGCCGATCTCGTCCTCGTGCAAGCCGAGCTTGAGATCATCGGCGGCGGCAGCACGGAGAGCATAGATCGGCTGGTCCAGAACGCCCTGCTGGTCGCGCAGCAGCAATCGGCCCATCATCTGGAGCTGAAGGCCGCTATTCTCAACCATAGCCTGCACGAGCGCCCGGACACTGCCGCGCTCCTTGCCGAGTGTCGCGGACGCGTCTCTCCTGGCTGCGCGCCACACTACGCAACCGCAGCGCGGGACATGCTGGCACGTCGGAGCTAGCAGGCCGGCAACGAATTCACGCCGATTAACATCGTTAAACGCGATCGCGTCCGCGACCCGCGCCATCATCCTCGCGAAGCTTACCAGCCGACGCGCTCCCCCGGAGCGTCGCCAATCCTCGCTGGCATCGAAAGAGGACGTGGAATGGCGGTCTATCGCCTGAATTTCGTTGGTGGACGACGCGTCGAACCACAGGGCAACCAACACTGCGACGTGCGTTCGCCGTTCGACGGCTCCTGGATCGGCGCCGCTCCCTTGGCCGAGCGCGCCGATATCGATCTAGCCGTGCAACTGGCACGAGAAGCGCGTGGGATCACGAGTTGGGGGAAAGCTCCGATCGAGCAGCGGTTGAAAGTGGTCCACCGATTCCTCCAGCTATACGCTGCCGAGGCTCAGTCGTTGGTCACTCTCGTGACGCGCGAGAACGGCGTGCCCCGGCACTTCAACGTGCGTCTCGCCGATGAGATGCGCATACACTCGCTCGCCTATGTCGAGGCAGCACGGACGATCGTTCAGCCCACCCGCCCAGCTGATCGAGCCGAAAGGACACTCGCTTCCCAACGTCCCTGCGGGGTCGTGGCGGCATTCGCGTCGTGGAATGCGCCGCAGCGCACCGCCCTGGGGTGGCTTGTACCGGCCCTGCTTGCCGGGTGCTCGGTCGTCCTCGCGCTGGACCCGCGCACAGCCCTTGACGGCCAGGTCATCGGCGAATTGATGGAGCAGGCGGAACTGCCGGAAGGCGTGCTCAGCATACTGGTGACCGGACTGGATGCCGCCACCTATCTCGCGGGACATACGGCCGTCGACCATGTCGCTTTCGCCGGCTCCAGCCTGTGCGGACAACACATCGCGGGAACTGCCGCAGCTGGCTCGAAACGCCTTACGATGGAGCCCCGGGGCCGCGCACCCGTCATTATTCTACCCGACGCCGATATTGCCGCGACGACGGAAGGCTTGCGCTACGCCAGCTTCTTCGCCAGCGGTCAATGGCATGTCACTCAGAACCGGGTCTTTGTCCCTCGCCACAGGCAGGCCGAGCTGGTGGAGTGCCTGCGCGCGTGCGTCAAGGCGATGTGCCTTGGCGATCCGCTGGACCCGGCGACCTTCATCGGTCCGCTGATCTCCGCGCAAGAACGCGAGATCCTGCTTCATGTGATCGAGCGGGGGCGCAAGGACGGCGCCGATCTGATCGCAGGCGGCGCACCGCTGGATTTGCCCGGTGTGTCGGGAGCGTTTCTGCTGCCCACGGTGATCGCAAATGCCGCAAACACGATGGAGATCGCCCGTGCGCCGCTCCGTGGCCCAGTCGTCGTCACAATCCCCTATCGCGACATCGATGACGCGATTCACATGGCCAATGACAGCGGATACGGCACGTCGGCCTCGATCTGGACGAGCGACGCCGACCTCGGGGCGACCGTCGCCGGTCGGCTTCGAGCCGGAACCGTTTCCATCAATGGCGTCGCACCCTCTCCTTTCGCGGCGGGTGGCGGCGTCTGGCAGGGCGGGGTTGGCGGCCTCCACGGCGTGCGTGGCATTCAGGAATTCGCCGAGATACAGACGGTTTCGCGCTGACGACGGCAGATTTCGAGATCAGCCGCGCCATCGCTTTCAGCTCGGGAAGAGCAAGGCTATCACCACAGCGAGGGTCACGATGCTGAAGACGCTGCTGGCGATGACCATGGATCCCGCCGCCGTCGAATCAAGCCGATAATCCACGGCGAACAGGATGCCGAAGAAGCCTGCAGGAATCGTCGCGAGCAGGATCGCAACCTTCGCGATATCCATGGGTATGGGCAGGCTCAGCACGATCGCCGCCGTTAGGACAGGCCGAACGATATCCCCCGCCAATGTCGCGCCGACAACCCTCCCGTCCAACCGGAAGGACTGTGCGGAAAGGACGAGTCCGGTCAGGAACAGCGCTACCCCGGCGGCGGCACTGCCAATCAGCTCAAGGCTGGCCCGCGCAACGGACCCGATGCCGACGTCGGACAGCGAGAGCACGATGCCGAGCGCTGGCGCCAACACGACCGGCTTGGTCAGTGCGCGCCTGAGCGCCCGCACTATCCGCGTGCGCGACGACTCCGCGGCGGCCTCGTCCCGCCCGGCGTGCATCTCCACCAATATCAGCGTGAGCGGGCTGACCAGCAGCGAGCCGGCCGACAGCGCGACGGCCACCGGGACCACGCCGCCGGGACCAAGGACTGCAGACGCGATCGGCAGGCCGACGCCTGCCATGTTCGGGAAGGCGATCGTCAGCGCCTGCAGCGAGGCGTCCGCCTTCGATCCGGAAACGGCAACATACCACGCGCCATAGAGCAGCAGCATGACTGCGCCAAGGACTGCGAAGAGCGGCCCCTGCGCCAGCACCTCGCTGCGCGGCGCTGAAGCGGTCGCCACGAAGATCGATGCCGGCAAGGCGAAGCTCATGACGAACGCATTGAGACTGGCGACCTGGCGGTTATCGACGACGCGAAACCTTCCCGCGCCGTAGCCGAGCGCCATGACGAAGAAGACGGGCGCCAGCGCCATCAGGATAACGTGGATCGTCGTCGGAGCGGTGTTCATGGTGCTGGATTCCCTTGGGTCATGTCGCGCAGCGGCCCCCCAGAGCATTCCACGCCTGCTTCGCGCTGCTGACGATGTGCCGAGCGGATGAGGCGATCTCCGTTTGCTCGCTGCCCATGTCGGTCGATCGCCGGCGGATCGCTTCGGCATGGAGAAGGATGGCCGTCAGGGCATCGGCGACCTGCTGTCCGGGATCATCTGCGTCTGAGCGGAGAGGTCGGACGCTGCCGTCAGTGCCCCGATCCGCAGCCTTTGCAATGTCGATATCCGGCGCCAACCCGTGGGTCATCGTAGCCTCCAATGAAAGCCCTGCCATTTGCGAGCCTATATGCCGACGGGGCATAGAGCCCGTAAATCGCTGAAATTCAGTGTTCGAATTTGCAGCGATCGTGCTTTCGCGGGAAGCGGCAACGTTTTGTGCGCATATACTGACTTCTGTCTGCGGTTCATCCTTCTAATTGTGGTCGTAGAAACGCAAAATCGTCGTCTGCACATTTATGAAATCAGGAAGAAGATTTTACCTATTATTCAACTTCACTCGTTTTCACAGCTTTACTCGCAGTTCCCCAGCGTCCGTGCCAGCGTACTGGTCGGCCGGGATTGTTCCTCAGGGCCAACCACTCTCACTTTCGGAGGTGATGCCATGTTGTTTCGCCGTATCCATTCAGCTGCACTGTTCGCTTCGCTGCTCGTCCTGGCTGCGCCCGCCGCGGCACAGGCCGATCCGATCAAGAACATCGTCCTGGTGCATGGCGCCTGGGTCGATGCCTCCGGCTGGAAACCGGTCTACGAAATCCTGACGAAACATGGTTTCCGGGTATCGATGGTCCAGGAACCCGAGACCTCGTTCCAGGACGACGTCGCGGCCGCCAAGCGCGTGCTCGACATGCAGGATGGCCCTGCAATCCTGGTAGGCCACTCCTATGGAGGCTCGATCATTACCGAGGCCGGCGTCCATCCGAAGGTGGCCGGTCTCGTCTATGTCGCCGCCCATGCCCCCGATGTCGGTGAGGATGAAGGTGAGCTCGGCAAGAAGACGCCGAGCGTGCTCGCCAAGACCCCAGGCGCGATCGAGAAGACGCCAGACGGCTACACCTATCTGAACCCCGAACTGTTCCCGAAGCTGTTCGCACCCGACCTGCCGAGGGAACAGGCCGATTTCGAAGCCCGCTCGCAGGTGCTTGCCAAGGCCGAGGTATTCAGCACTCCGCTGACCGCCGCGGCGTGGAAGACCAAGCCGAGCTGGGGGATCGTTGCCGGCCACGACCAGATCATCAATCCCGACCTCGAGCGTTTTTATTACGAGCGCGCCAAGGCGCCGTTCATCGTGGTCGAAGGCGCCAGCCACTCGGTCTACGAATCCCACCCCGCGCAAGTCGCTGCCGTCATCGAAGAGGCCGCCCGCAAGGTCGGCGAGGCGACCCAATAGCGGCCACCAATGCCGTCGCGCCGCAAGGCGCGGCGGTCTCCTTGCCTGCTGCGACCTGGGCCGTGATCGGTCCAATCGCGCCGCGGCCAATTACCTTTGCCGGCTACAGCGCGGGCGAGGTGCCGGCCTGGGCGGCCTGCATGGATGCCTGCCGCTCCGCGCGGCCGGTCCGTGTGCTCGAGCTCGGTCCCGGTAACGCGCTGGCGCGGATGGCGGCCGATCTCGCATCTGGCATTCCCACGCGCAGCGTCGCGGATTTCCGCACGGTGGAGGGGCTTCGCCGCTGGATCGAAGTGACATCCTAAGCCTGCCCCGACGACACACCCAAGCTAATCACCAAGGGAGCAATGATCATGACCATTCTCTACTCGACCAGGGTTACAGCGACCGGCGGCCGCAAGGGCACGATCCGGAGTGAGGATGGAATCCTCGACCTCGCGCTCGCCATCCCGAGGGAACTGGGCGGCATGGGCGGGGCCACCAATCCCGAGCAGCTTTTCGCGGGCGGCCATGCGGCCTGCTTCGAGAACGCATTGCTGCGCGTGGCGCGGCAGTCCGGCCACCGCTTCGCCGACGGCGATGTCGAGGTGGTGGCCGAGATCGGCCTCAGCCGCAACGAGGCCGATGCCTTCGTGTTGCATGCGAGCCTCGCCATTGTCGTCGCCGGCGTCGATCAGGCCACCGCCGAGGAGTTCGTGCGCGGCGCGGATGCCATCTGCCCCTATTCAAATGCCGTCCGAGGCAATGTGGATGTCACCAAGACAGTGACGGTGCGGTGATGACCGCGGAAGAGGAGGGAGAAATGACCGGCAACTTGGGCACTATGGCTTCCGGCAAGATCGCGGTCGTCACCGGCGGCAGTCGCGGCCTCGGGCGCAGCACCGTTCTCGCTCTGGCGAAGGGCGGCGTGCACACAATCTTCACCTACCGCGTGAACCGTGCCGAGGCTGATCGGGTCGTCGGCGAGGTAGCCGAGCTTGGCTGCCGATCGATCGCGCTGCCGCTCGACACCAGCGATACCGGCTCGTTCGCAGCCTTCGCCCAGAGCGTTCGCGAGGCTCTGTCCGAACTGGGGGCCGACCGGTTCGACTATCTGGTCAACAATGCCGGCACCTCACATCACAACTCCATCGAGCAGACGACGGAAGAAGAACTGGACGCGCTCTACCATGTCCACTTCAAAGGTGTGTTCTTCCTGACGCAGAAGCTGCTGCCGCTCATCTTGGACGGTGGGCGCATCGTCAACCTGTCCTCCGGCCTGACCCGCATCATCATTCCCGGTTGCGCTCCTTATGGCGCGATGAAGGGCGCGGTGGAGATCCTGACGCGCTACATGGCCAAGGAATTCGGCCCGCGCGGCATCGCGGTGAACGTCGTCGCACCCGGATCCATCGCCACTGATTTCAGCGGTGGCATGGTCCGCGACAATCCCGACCTGGCCCGCCGCGTCGCTGAGATGACGGCACTCGGGCGGGTGGGGCAGCCGGACGACATCGGCCCCATGGTCGCGTCTCTCCTCTCGGAGGCGAACCGCTGGATCAACGCGCAGCGCATCGAGGTGTCAGGCGGCATGTCCATCTGAACGCCGTCAGTCGACGCCAGAGATCTTTTGGCGCGTCGTCGGCCACCTTGAAGTACGCATCTTAGAGAGCCGCAGCGAAGACGTAGTTCTCACTTTCATCCACGTCGGCACGCCACTGCCATTCTTACGCCATAGCGCGCCAACGAGCGCCTCGCTGTGCCTGCGGCGCCCCGCATGAGCGGGATAGACATGGCTCTTGCAGCATCGCCTGATGCTGCCACCTGAGCCTCTGCAGCGAAGTTCGGGCTTCGCACCACACGTTGGCGACTGTCTGTCCAGGTCCACAGGAGTTGGACCTCGACATCATTCTCGACCGCGCGATCCAGCGCGAAGGCATGGGCACGGGCTCCCGCATGCTCGATTGACTCGTTCAATAAATCGACATACCGTCTGCGCATGTTCGCTATATCTATAGTCGGTATGTAGATCGAGATGACCCAGACGGCTGCCGCCCGCTTCCCCTTTTCGATCGGTCATGTAGCGAAGGTGACCGGAGTCGCGGTCTCGACCATCCGCTCGTGGGAGACCCAGGGGCTTCTCACGCCCAACAAATCTTCCGGCGGCCACCGTTCTTACGGAGAGGCGGATATCGAGCGCATCCGCCGCATCGACCGCATGCGCCGCGTCGAGGGGCAGAGCCTTTCGGGCATCCGCCGGTTTCTTGAAAGCGAGGAAGAGGCGACCGCCGCGCCGGAGAGTGAAACGGCGCCGGTTACCGCCTTCAACCATCTTGGTGCACGCGTACGGAGCCTGCGCCAGGAGGCCAGCATGTCGCTGCGCGAGCTCTCGGAACGGACGGAGATCGCCGCCTCGCACCTGAGCATGTTCGAGCGCGGCGTGGCCTTCCTCTCGCCCGCGCGGCTCAATGCCATCGCCGAAGTGTTCGGTCGCACACTCGCGGAATTGCTGGGCGGCACCAAGGGGCGCGACTTCCCCGTGGTGCGCCATGGACAGGGGCGCATCGTCGGTTCCTTCGGGCCCGGCGTCATCATCGAGCAGCTCACCGTCTCGCAGCGCATGATGGACGCCGAGGTGTGGACCATCGACCCTGATCGCGAGAGCGACGGGTTCTACGCGCATGAGGGCGAGGAGCTCATCTATGTGCTGGAGGGCTCCCTCGAACTGGCCCTCGCCGACCGCGACGCGGAAGTGCTGAATCCGGGAGACGGCGCCTATTTCAACAGCCGCATCGCCCATCGCTGGCGCAACACTGGCAGCGTGCCGGCCAAGGTGCTGTGGATCAATACCGACAGCGACCGCCTCTCGACCATGAGCTTCGAGAAGACCGACCGCCGGCTCGGGCTCGGCGCCGGGCTCGGCGGCGGCATCGGCGAGGGCGCGCTGAGCCTCGAACTGCCGCAGGACGCCCGCACCTTCCGCGTCATCGAGACCCATACCGAGGGGCACCCCACCCATATCCTCATCGAGCCGCTCGAAGGGCTGGACGCGGACAGCGTTGTCGGCAAGGCCCGCCAGTTCGCCGAGCGCTATGACAGCCTGCGACCGATGCTGCTGCATGAGCCGCGCGGCCATTCCGGCGCCTTCGGCCTGGTGCCGGTGGCCTCCAGCGCTGCGGATTTCGGCGCCTTCTTCATCTCGTCCTATGGCTATCCCGGCCTGTGCGGCCACGCGATCATGGGCTACACGGCCGCGCTTCGCGCTCTCGGCCGCCTTTCGCGCCACCCGCGCTTCACCATTGAGGTACCGAACGGCATCCTCACGGTGCATGTCGGGGTTGGGAGCGACAAGGGCGCCATCGCGCTCGAAATGCCCCCGGCCATCGTCGCCGACGCAGGCCGACATGCTCGCATCGACGGGCATGATCTGGATGTCGCCATCACCATGTGCGGCGACTGCTATGCACTCGTCGATGCCGATGCTGCAGGGCTCCAGCTCGATATAGGCGGCATCGACCATCTGCTCGCCATCGGCGACGACCTGCGCCGCCATCTCAACGAGGCGCTTCCGCGTCGGCACGGTGCGCAGCCGGCGATCGACTCCGTGCTGTTCTACGGGGCGGGCGAGGCCGGCGCGGTGCGCCAATTCCTCGCCATCGATCGCCAGAAATTCGACCGTTCTCCGGGTGTCGCCGGCCTTTCCTGCCTGCTGGCGCTGCGTGCCGCCGAAGGGGCGGCCATGCCGGGCGCGCGCCTGGAGGCTGTCAGCCTGTTCGGCGGTCACCTCTCGGGCGAACTCATCACCACCACCCATGGCGCCGGCGGCGCCGTGGCCGCCACGACCCGGATCACGGGACGCGCGCACCTCAAGGCCGTGGCGACGCTCATCCAGGAGGTGGGCGATCCTCTCGGCAGCGGCTTCCTGAGATAGGCCTACGCCTCAACACCAAACCAGAGAACTAGGGAACCGACGATGATCAACGCCTCGTCCATCCGGCCGTCCCCGGCCACGGGCCTCACCTTTCGCCGCCTGATCCTCATGGTCGTGGCCGCCGCCGCTCTGGCGCTCTCGACCTTCCAGTCCGCCTTCGCCGCAGATCCGAACCTCGTGCTCGACCGCATCCGCAAGAGCGGCGAGCTGCGCGTACCGGTGATGATCGGCGAGGAGCCCGGCTATGTCCGTGACCGCAACACCGGTGCGTGGAGCGGCTTCTACATGGACTGGGCCAACGACATCGCCACGCTGCTCAACGTCAAGGTCGTGCCGGTCGAAACCACCTGGGGCAACCTCGCCGCCGACTTCCAGGCCAACAAGATCGACATCGCCTTCGGCCTCAACCCGAATCCGAAGCGCGGCCTCGTGGTGGACTATCTCAGCGTGCCGCTGTTCACCGACGCCTGGGCCATCGTCACCAAGCCCGGCTTCACCAAAAAGACCTGGGCCGAGCTGAACGACCCCTCGGTGCGTCTCGTCGTGCAGAAGGGCGGCACGATGCAGGTCGTCGCCGAGGCGCTCACCCCCAAGGCCAACATCATCGTGGTGGAAGACCGTCCGCTCGGCATCATGGAGCTGCAGGCGAACCGCGCCGACGCGATGATCCTCGCGGTGTTCGACGCCATCGAGGTCTCCAAGGCGATCAGCGGCCAGATCGTGCTGCCGAGCCCGATGCTGCTCAACCCGGCGACCATCGGCATGCGCCGCGAGGAAGGCAATGAGGGCTACGAGAACTGGCTCACCAACTGGGTGAACCAGCAGCGCGCCCTCGGCCTCGCCCAGGGCAAGCTGCGCAAGGCCTTCGAGGCGCGCGGCATCGACCTCTCCGTGCTGCCGCCCGAATTCAACTTCTGACGTCGTCCCCCTCGTCGACGTCACCTACGGTGCCGGCGCCCGCCGCCGGCACCGACCTTTCCCTCCCCGCAAGGTCGCTGCGCCGTGTTCGACTGGTCCGTCATCACCCAAAACGCCCATCTGTTCGCCTGGGGACTGGTCGTCACCCTCGAATACACGGTCATCACCTGCGTCCTCGGCCTGATCATCGGGCTGCTGATCGCCCTGGTGCAGCTCTCTCCGATCAAGCTCCTGCGCATCGTCGGTCGGCTTTTCGTCGAGTTCTTCCGCAACGTCCCGCTGCTGGTCTGGCTGCTGTGGAGCTACTACGCACTACCGATCTTCGCCGGTATCAACATCAGCAAGCAGGCCGCCGGCATTCTGGCGCTAAGCCTCTATGGCGGAGCCTATTATGCCGAGATCCTGCGCGCCGGCATCCAGTCGCTCGACCACGGACAGGCCGATGCCGCCAAGGCACTCGGCATGCGCTCCTGGCAAGCGATGCGCCGCATCATCCTGCCGCAAGCCTTCCGCCAGATGATCCCGCCGCTCGCGGGGCAGACCATCATCCAGATGAAGAATACTACGCTGCTTTCCGTGCTGACGGTGCCGGACCTGCTCTACCAGGCGAGCTACGTGTCGTCGTTCACCTACCGCCCGATGGAAGTCTACACGGTAGTCGGCCTCATCTTCCTCGCCATTCTCATCCCCTCCAACTATCTCGCGCGCCGGCTCGAGATGCACAGTCATTGAGAGGGCGCGAACCATGAACCGTCTTCCTGCCGACGCCGCTCCGCTGGTCGAATTGCGCGACGTGCGCAAGTGCTATGGCTCGCATGAAGTCCTCAAGGGCATCGACCTCACCGTCTATCCCGGCGAAGTGGTGGCGCTGCTTGGCTCGTCCGGCTCCGGCAAGACGACGCTGCTGCGCTGCGTGAACCTCCTGGAGCAGCCCAGCTCCGGCCGCATTGTCGTCGATGGCGCGCCGATCTTCGACCGAGCGCCGGACGGGCACGACAATGCCCGCATCAGCGGTCGCGCGGTCGCCGCCATGCGCAGCCGGGTCGGCATGGTGTTCCAGCAGTTCAATCTGTTTCCGCACATGAACGTGCTGGCCAATGTGATGGAAGGCCCTCGCACCGTTCTCGGAGAGAGCGAGGCGACCAACCGCGCCCGCGCGCTCGACCTTCTCGCTAAGGTCGGCATGTCGGAATTCGCCGACCGCATGCCGGGCCGACTCTCGGGCGGCCAGAAGCAGCGTGTCTCCATCGCCCGCGCTCTCAACATGCGGCCCTCGCTGATGCTGTTCGACGAGCCGACCTCCGCGCTCGACCCCGAACTCGTCGGCGAGGTGCTCAACACCATGATCACGCTGGCCCGCGAGGGCATGACGATGCTTGTGGTCACGCACGAGCTGGGCTTCGCCCTGGAGGTCGCCACCCGCGTGGTGTTCCTCGACCAGGGCGCCGTCGCCGCGCAGGGCACACCGCAGGAGGTTCTGCTCCACCCCACCAATGAGCGCGTGCGCACCTTCGTGAACCGCTTCCACGCCACCGCCGAACTGATGCGCCCGCTGCTGCAGACCTGACGCGCCGACCGGCGCTTCCCCGATCGTCCGACCGTCCATCGCATGCCTGTCGCGCGTGCCACGCACCCGCTTTGTCCCGACACATACGTTCAAGAGCCGAGACCGCACATGACCAAGACCAACTGGCAGGGCATCCACAGTGTCCTCGTCACGCCCTTCCTGCCCGAGGGGCCGATCGATTTTCCCCGCTTCGAGGAGCTTGCCGAGGCGAACATCGCCAATGGCGCCGATGGCCTCATCGTCTGCGGCTCGACGGGCGAGTTCTATGCCATGACCGTGGCCGAGCGGGTGAAGCTGTTCGAGTCGACGGTGAAGATCGCCGCCGGCCGCGTACCGGTACTGGCGGGCGTCTCGGACCTGCACACCGATGTGGTGCTGGAACTGACCAAGGCCGCCGAGACCACCGGCTGCGACGGCATCCTCGCTCTGCCGCCGATCTATGCGAAGCCCGACCTGCGCGAGGCCGAGCACTTCTATCGCCGGATCTGCGCCGCCTCAGGCCTGCCGGTGATGCTCTACAACAGCCCGGTGCGCATCGGCGTCAACATCACGCCCGATCTCGTCGCCCGGCTTGCCGAGATCCCCAACGTCGTCGCCATCAAGGATTCCTCGGGCGACATCCAGCAGGTCGCGGAGCTGTGCCAGAAGGTGAAGGGCGAGCTCGCGGTCTTCGTCGGCTACGAGACGATGATCCGCTCGTCGCTGCCGCTCGGTGTTGTCGGTGTTGTCGCCATGGCGCACCAGCTCTCCGGCCGCCTCGTGCGCCGCTACTTCGACGCCTGCGTCGCCGGTGACACCGCCACGGCGGACCGGCTGGAGCCGGCGCTTTTCGCCATCTACCGCTGCTTCAAGACCGGCAGCTTCTATGCCGGCATCAAGGCGGCGATGAACACGCTCGGCCAGCCGGTCGGCATCCCGCGCGAGCCGCTGCTTCCCTTCTCGGACGCCCAGCTCGCCAGCGTGGCGAAGATCCTCGCCGACGCCGACGTCGCCGTCACCATCCAGACGCTCGCCTGAACGGACACAGACATTATGCGCAGCACCCGTATCATCCAGGGCATCGATTCCCACACCGCCGGCTGCCCGCTCCGCCTCATCACCTCCGGCTTCGGGCCGATCCGCGGCGCCACCATGGTGGAGAAGCGGGCCGACCTGATGAGCCGCGACTGGCTGCGCCAGCTCGTGCTGTTCGAGCCGCGCGGCTCGTTCAACATGCCCGCCGCCGTGCTGACCGAGGCCTGCTCGCCGGATGCCGACATCGGCATGCTCATCCTGGAGCCGGACACCTATCCCCCCATGTGCGGCCATTGCGCCATGGCGGTTGCCACCATCGCGGTGGAGGCCGGCTACATCACGGCGCAGGAAGGCGAGACGCTGGTGCGGCTCGACACGCCGGCCGGCGTGGTGCCGGCACGGGTGAAGGTGGAGAACGGTCGTGCCGTCTCCGTCACGCTCGAAATGCCGCTGAGCTTCCTCTACCAGCGCGACGTGTTCGTCGATACCAAGAGCTTCGGCAAGGTGCGCGCCGACATCGCCTTCGGCGGCGACTTCTACCTCATCGTCAAGGGCGCGGACCTCGGCCTCGACCTGACCACCGACAATGCCTGGGCGCTGGTGAGCGCGGCCGCCGAGCTGCGCGCCGGGCTCAAGGACATTCCGGTCCAGCACCCGACGCTCGCCCATGTGAACGAGATCTACCAGATCGAGATCATCGGCGAGGGCGACGGCGTGCGCTTCGACGGCAAGAATGTCGTGGTCTGCCCGCCGACCGTGATCGACCGCTCGCCCTGCGGTACCGGCACCGCTTCGCGCATGGCGATGCTGCACGGCAAGGGCGAGCTGAAGGCGGGCGACACGTTCCGCCACGCCGGCATTCTCGACACCGTCTTCACCGGCCGGATCCACGGCGAGGCCACGGTCGGCGACCTGCCGGCGATCCGCTGCACCGTGACCGGCTCGGCCTATCTCACCGGCAGCTTCAACTTCTTCCTCGACCCCAATGACCCGTTCCAGCAGGGCTTCCGCCTGACGGGCGTCTGAGGAACGGGTTCAGGAGAGGTACATGTCCCACGATTTCGACCCGAACAGCGTCACCGCCATCACCGATCATCTGATCGGCGGGCGACGCGTCGCCGGCAATGGTGCGGAGATCGCTCTCATTCGCCCCTCGGACGGCGCGCCCATCGGCACCCTCCGGGCTGCGGACGAGACGCTGGTGGACGAGGCGATGCGCAACGCCGCCGGCGCCCGCATCACCTCCGGCTGGGCCACCGCTACCGCGCTGGAGCGGGCGCGGGTGCTCAAGGCGTGGGCCGACCTGATCGACGCCCGGCGCACAGAGCTTGGACGGCTGGAAGCGGCGACGACGACCCGGCCGGTGGCCGACGTCATCACCCGCGACCTCGTCCGCGCGGCCGGCGCCGTGCGCTATTTCGCCGAATGGGCGGACAAGATCGAGGGCACGCTGATCGCCGGTGCGAACAGCGGCACCACCTTCCTCAAGCCCGAGCCGTATGGCGTCATCGCCTCCATCGCGCCGTTCAACTTTCCGGCCATCAACGCCATCTGGAAATCCGCCCCGGCGCTGGCGACCGGCAATGCGGTGGTGCTGAAGCCCTCCGAGCTCACCCCGTCCTCGGCGGTCATGATCGCCGAACTCGCCATCGAGGCCGGCCTGCCCGCCGGCCTGTTCAATGTGGTGCAGGGCGCGGGCGCCACCGGCTCGGCACTGGTGCGCCATCCGCTCACCGCCAAGATCACCTTCACCGGTTCGTCCGCCACCGGCGCGCGGGTGATGGCGGATGCGGCGATGACTGGCACCAAGCCGCTGACGCTGGAGTTGGGCGGCAAGACGCCCCAGCTCGTCATGGACGACGCGCATGATCTCGACGCGCTCGCCGCCACCATCGCCGGCGGCTTTCTCGCCAATGCCGGCCAGGTCTGCACCGCCGGCACGCGGCTGATCGCGCCGCGCCGCCTTCTCGACGAACTGACCGACCGCATCGTCGCCATCGCGCAGGCGCGTGTCGCCGGTCCCACCTGGGACACGCGGGCGAGTCTCCCCCCCATCATCAGCGAGAAGCAGGCGGCCCGCATCGACCGCATGCTCGCGCAGACGGTGGCCGACGGCGCCACCGTTGTGACCGGCGGGCGGCGCTGCGCCACCATGAATGCCGGCGCCTATGTCGAGCCGACCGTGCTCGCCGGCGTGCCCGATACGTCGGTCGGCTTCCGCGAGGAGTTCTTCGGCCCGGTGCTGTCCGTCTACGTCTATGACGACGAGGACGAGGCGCTGGCCATGGCCAACCACCCCAGCTACGCGCTCGCCGCCAGCCTCTACACCACCAGCGCCGCCAAGGCGCTCGCGCTGCCGGCGCGCCTCAACGCCGGCACGGTCTGGGTCAACGGCCATGGCCGCCAACCCGATTTCGCAACCCCACAGGGCGGCTTCGCAGGCTCCGGCTTCGGCAAGGAGATGGGGCGCGCGGGGCTTGAAGGCTTCCTGCGCTTCAAGACAGTCTGGCTCAATCACGGCTGAGAACATGTCCGCACACGCATATGACTACATTGTTGTCGGCGGCGGCGCGGCGGGTGCCGTGCTGGCCAGCCGGCTGTCGGAAGCCTCGAACCTGAAGGTCGCGCTCGTCGAGGCCGGGCCGGACACGCCCCCCGGTGCTGAGCCGGCCGACACGCTCGACGCCTATCCGATCGTCGCCTATTTCAACCGGCTCTATCACTGGCAGAATCTGAGCATCCATCTGAACGATCCCAAGCCCGGGGCCGAGGGACGCCGCTATGAGCAGGCGCGGGTGATGGGTGGCGGCACCTCCATCAACGGCCAGTTCGCCTTTCGCGGCGTGCCGTGGGACTACGACCACTGGCGGGAGGCCGGCGCCGAAGGCTGGGGCTGGGACGATGTCCTGCCCTATTTCCGCAAGCTGGAGACCGACCTCGACTTCGGCAACAGCCAACTGCACGGCAGCCACGGCCCCCTGCCGCTGCGCCGGATACATGAGAAGGACTGGTCGCCCTTCGCCAAGACCGTCGCGCGCGTCCTCGACAAGCAGGGCATCCGCAATATCGGCGACCATAACGGCGTCTTCGACGACGGCTATTTTCCGATGACCATCAACAATGTCGACGGTCAACGGGTCTCGACCGCACGCGCCTATCTTACCCGCGAGGTGCGAGCGCGGCCGAACCTCACCATCCTTCCCGACACGGAGATGAAGGAGCTGCTGTTCGAAGGGCGCCGCGTCACCGGACTCACGGCGGCCGGGCCTCAGGGGCCTGTCACGCTCACGGCGCGCGAGGTGATCCTCTCGACCGGTGCGCTGCAGACCCCGGCGCACCTCATGCGCGCGGGCATCGGTGCCGCCGCGCATCTGGGCGAGCACGGCATCGCGGTGCGCGCCGACCGACCGGGCGTCGGCCAGAACCTGCAGGACCACCCGATGGTGGCTTTCGCCGCCTATCTACCGAAATCCGCCCGTCTTCCCTCGACGCAACGTCGCCATATCCAGCTCGGCTACCGCTACACGTCCGGCCTGCCGGACACGACGCCGGGCGACATGTTCGTGCTGCCCTCCAACCGCGCGGCCTGGCACCCGCTCGGCCGGCGGCTGGCGTCCATCCTGGTCTGCGTGAACCGGCCCTATTCGACCGGCGAGGTGCGGCTGCGCGGACGCGATGCGGCGACCGCGCCCTTGGTCAATTTCCGCCAGCTTTCCGATGAACGCGACCTCAAGCGGCTCGAGGATGGCATGCACCGGCTGTGGGGCATCGTCACCGATCCGGCGATGGATGGGGTTATCGAGAGCATCTTCCCCGCCACCTTCTCCGAGCGGGTGCGCAAGCTCGGCGCGGTGAGCCGCACCAACTGGTTCATGACCCTGATAGCGGCCGGAATCATGGGCACGGGGGCGCTGTCCCGCAAGCTGATGATCGAAAACGTCATAACGCCGGGCTTGAAGGCGCGCGAGATGATGGGCTCGCCGCAGGCGCTGCGCGACTGGATCAGGGAGAACGCCTGCGGCAGCTGGCACGCCTCCGGCACCTGCCGGATCGGCCGCCCGGACGACCGCCACGCCGTGGTCGACAGCGCGGCGCGGGTGATCGGCGTCGAGGGCCTGCGCGTGGTCGATGCCTCGATCATGCCGGCGGTCATCAGTGCCAACACCATGCTGACCACGGTGATGGCAGGTGAGAAGATCGCCGACACCATCAAGTCCGGCCGCTAGCACAGGGGAACGACATGGCGCTCCGCCGCTGGATCTCGACCATCGACAGCCACACCGCCGGCCACCCGACCCGGGTGGTGGCCGGTGGCGTTCCGGTGCTCCATGGCGACAGCGTCGCGGCGCGGCGCGACGACTTCCGCACCCGCTTCGATACCCTGCGCACCTTCCTGCTGCACGAGCCGCGCGGCCATGCGGCGATGGTGGGCGTGGTGATGACGGAGAGCCGGGTCGCGGATTTCGGTGCCTTCTTCCTCGGCAGCTACAAATATCTGGAGATGTGCGGCCACGCGACCATCGGCCTTGCCGTGACGCTGGATCACATGGGTCTCATCGGTCCATCCGAACAGCCGGAAAGCTCGTTCACGCTGGAGGTTCCGGCGGGCGTGATCACCGTCCACGTCACGCGCCAGGTCGCGCGCCACGTCACGCGGGCGCAAGGTGCCGTCGCCGCGGTCACCTTCGAGAACGTGCCGGCCTATGTGGCCGCCGCCGATGTGCCGCTCGCCGCTGGTGGGGTCAGCGTCTCGGCGGATGTGGTGTGGGGCGGCAACTGGTACGGGCTGGTCGAGGCCCGCGCGGCCAGTGTGGAGCTGGTGCCGTCGGGGGCGCTTCATGCCATGGCGACCGGCGCCGCGTTGAAGGCGCGGCTCAACGGCATGATCGCTGCCGGCGAGATTGCCGGCGCCGGCGAGGCCGTCGACTCGATCCTGTTTTACGAGACGCAGGCGGACCATCAGGGCGTGATCAGCCGCCAGATGGTCGTGCTGGAATCGAACAAATTCGATCGCTCGCCCTGCGGCACCGGCTCCTCGGCGCGCCTCGCCCAGTTGGTGGCGCGCGGCGAGATCGGCCTCGACCAGCCGATCCGCACCCGCAACATACTGGGCGTCGATTTCCACGCGACCGCCCGCGCGATTCCCGGGCGGCCGGGCGCCATCCACCCGCACATCATCGGCCTTGCCCACATCACCGGGGAGCACCGTTTCATGCTCGCCGAAGGCGACCCGCTGCCGGACGGCTTCCTCTGCCGCTGAGGCCAACAATCAGCCCGCATCTTCCTCGGGCCCCTGGAGACGACAATGACCGACCTTCCGAAATATGACGAGACCATCGAGCTGCTGATCGACGGCGTGTGGTGCCAGGGCTCCGACGGCAAGAGCGAGGTGCTGGAGAATCCGGCCACGGGCGAGACGCTCGGTACCGTGCCGCACGCGTCCGATGCCGATCTCGCCCGTGCGCTGGAGGCCGCGCAGCGTGGTTTCAAGCTGTGGAAGGCGATGACGGCGCAGGCTCGCTACGCCATCATGATGAAGGCGGCCGAACTGATCGAGGCTCGCAAGGAGCGTATCGGGCGCATCCTGACGCTGGAAAACGGCAAGCCGCTTGGCGAAGCCGTGCCGGAAGTGCAGTTCGCCGCCGACGCGACCCGTTGGTACGCCGAGGAGGGCAAGCGCGCCTATGGCCGCATCGTGCCCGCCCGCATGCCGCATGTCCGCCAGATGGTGCTCAAGGAGCCGGTCGGCCCCGTGGTCGCCTTCGCGGCCTGGAACTTCCCGTCGTCGAACGTCATCCGCAAGATCGCCGGCGCGCTCGGCGCGGGGTGCTCCATCATCATCAAGCCGGCCGAGGAGACGCCCGGCACGGCGGTGGCCATCGCCCGCTGCTTCCAGGAGGCCGGGTTGCCTGCCGGCGTTCTCAACATGGTGTTCGGAGAGCCCGCGCATGTCAGCAAGGTTCTGATCGCCTCGCCGATCCCGAAGGCGGTGACGCTGACCGGCTCCACGGCGGTCGGCAAGCAGCTGCAGCGCCTGGCGGCCGATACGCTCAAGCGCTGCACCATGGAACTCGGCGGCCACGCGCCGGTCATCGTCCATGGCGACGCGGACCTCGACCTCGCGGCGCGCACGCTGGTCGCCTTCAAGTTCCGCAACGCCGGGCAGGTCTGCACCTCGCCGACGCGCTTCTTCGTCCATGAATCGCTCTACCAGCCCTTCGTCCAGCGCTTCGTCGAGCTGGCGTCGCAGCTGAAGGTGGGCAACGGCCTCGACGCCGGCACCCAGATGGGTCCCATGATCGCCCGCCGCCGCCTCGCGGCGATGGAGGAGATGGTGAACGATGCCGTCGCCAAGGGCGCGGAGCTGAAGCTCGGCGGTCGACGTATCGGCAATCAGGGCCACTTCTTCGCGCCGACGGTGCTGGCGGACGTGCCGGCGGATGCGGCGATCATGTCGAATGAGCCCTTCGGCCCCATCGCCCCGCTCACGTCGTTTGCCGGCTTCGACGAGGTGATCGAGCGGGCAAATGCGCTGCCCTATGGCCTGGCCTCCTTCGTCTTCACCCGCTCCGGCGCCTTGGCGGCACGCACCGAGGAGGCGCTCGACGCCGGCCTCGTCGGCGTCAACCATATGGCGGTGTCGACGCCGGAAACGCCGTTCGGGGGCGTGAACGAGTCCGGCTACGGTTCGGAGAGCGGCATCGAAGGACTGGATGCCTTTCTGCGCACCAAGTTCGTCACTGAACTTGCGGCTCTTTGACGATTGGCGACCCGCGTGGTCGGTCGGCCGTTCCCGCCGGCCGACCACGCCTCGGGAGCGAAGGCGACCGGCTACGTCCGCTCCCAGTGCTCTGCTCTCGTCTGATCCCCGAAAACCGAACCGTTTGAAGCGGGTGTTTTTCGCGCCAAGATCCTTCGTCTGGCGGGGCGGAGGCCGGATCGCGGAAGGTCAGAAGGAATCCGCCGGCAGTTCAGGCGCAGTGCCGTCCTGTTCCGTCATCGCCATGCCCATCGGGCAATCGTGCCGGAACACATAGCCGAAGCCGCGCACCGATTGCAGCGGCAGGTCACATTGCAAGGCCTTCTGAACCTTGCGCCGCAGACGGAAGATGAGCACCTCCAGATGCACCTCCCGTTCCGCCGTCTCGCTTGCGTCGGGCTGGAGCGCGGCCATGAGATCGGCGCGTCGCACAGGCCGGCCGGGAGTGGCCATGAGCCGCTCCATGAGCCGGCTTTCCTGCGGGCCCAGTACCAGACTGCGCCCATCGGGGCATGTGAGGGTCCAGCGCGCGGCATCAAGCACCCAGCCGGGGGCAGGCGCCATGCCGCCCACGCGGGCGTGCAGGTTGCGGATCACCAGCACCAGTTCGGTCATGTCGATGGGCTTTACGAGATAGTGGTCCGCACCCAGGGTCAGCCCGTGCAAGCGGTCGTGCGGAGCCGAACGGCCGGTAAGCAGGATGAGGCCAGCCCGCTGTTTCAGTTCCAGCCGGCGGACGGCCGCAAAGCCGGTTTCCCCCGGCAGATTGATGTCGAGCACGATGACATCGGCACGTTCTCGGGCTAGCTCCTGCTCAAGTGCGGCGACGCTCCCGGCCGCGCGCGCGTCCATCCCCGAAAGCCTGAGGAAAGCGCACAGGCTTTCACAGAGATCGGCATCGTCCTCCACGATGATCACCCGGGTCGCTTCGCGTGCGTTTGCCATGGCTCCCTCCCGGACCCGTCCGTCCCCGTTTCCGGCCGGCATCACGCCGCATCCGCCTTGAGGCGGTCGGGCAAGGTGATGATGAAGATGCTTCCGCCGGCCGGTCCATCCTCCACCCGCACGGTGCCGCCGTGAAGCCCTGCCACCTGCCGCACGATGAACAGGCCGAGGCCGGCCCCCGGCAGCGCGGCATGGGATGACGAGCGATAATAGCGCTCGAAGACGGCTTCGCGCTCCTCAAGGTCGATGCCGGCCCCCTGGTCGGCGACGCGGATCTCGATGGCGCCGGCATCGGCACAGGCGCCAAGGGTCAGGGTGATGGGCCCGGTGCTGTACTTCAGCGCATTGCTGACGAGGTTGCCCACCGCCACCCTCATCAGCATCGGATCGACGATCGCCGGCAGCGTCGGCGGCCCTTCGATGACGACGGCGCGCTCCGCTTCCGTGCCGCTGTCGCGCGCCGTCTCGACGAGAAGGGTGCGCAGGTCCACCTGCCGCGGCTGAAGCTGGAGCTGCGCGCGGTTGAGCCATTCCTCCGCGAGGAAGGTGTCGATGAGGGCGGTCAGGCGGCGCGCGGCCCGGCCGATCTTGCCCAGTTCGCGCTCCTCCAGGGCGGCGAGGTTCTTGCCGCCGCTGCGGACGACCTCCACCGCCGCGCCGATGATGGCGAGCGGCGTGCGGAATTCGTGGCTCACCATGGAAAGAAGATTGCGCTGCTCGCGCAGGGCCTGGCGCAGGGCGGCTTCCGCCTGCCGGCGCGCTTCGTTCTCTTCCCTCAGGGCGGAGGTGCGTTCGTTCACCGCCTCTTCCAGCACGCGCTCGTTGCGCCGGGAGGTGGCCAGGAGCTGCTGCTCCAGGGCCTGCCGGGTCCGCAGGCTGGTCTGCATCATCACCGTGATTCCGATCGCTATGCCAACGATCTGCACCAGGACCAGGGTCGGAAAGACCCAGGCGCTGATCGTGGTCAAGGGCAGGAAGCCCAGCACGCGCCCCGCATAGGCCGTGAGCAGGACCCCATTGGCGGACAGGCCGATCAGGTACCACACGGCCGATGGCTCGCCCGCCTTCATCCAGCGAAAGGAAGCGAACATGGTCATCAGGGAGAAGGCGATGGCGAGCACAAGCAGGACCGGCAGCAGCCGCTGGTGGAAGCCGAGGGGGGCGAGCACGAGGCCGATCGCGCAGAAGACCAGGAACCCCTGCATGAAGCGCCGGATCCGCGGCATGGCACGGAAGCCGCGGAACACCTCCATGATGGTGAGCCCCAGGCTGAGCGCCGTCATGTAGACGATCAGGCTGTGAATGATCTCGATGGCGCGCGTCGACAAATCCGCGGTGACGGGCAAGGCGAGGCCGTTGATCATCATCTGCAAAGCAGTCATGAAGACCGTGTTGATGCCGAGCAGCACCAGCCTGCGCTCGTGCAGCCAGGAGCCCATCACCACCGCGGTGAGCCCCAGAAAGCCCCCGGCGCCAAGCATCATCGACAGCAGGATGGTCGTGGACATGATGCGGCCGACCAGCGCGCGCAGCCGGTAGACGCTCACTTGCGCCCGGATGTGGCGGGTGCCGGCCATCCGCACATAGATCACCTCGTCGCGGTCGGGCTCCAGCGACATGCGGAAGACGAAGGCGGGCACCGGCAGCGCGCGTTCGGCGACCGGCACATCCGTTCCCGAGACGCTCCACACATGACGGATCCGCCCGTCCTGCCCGCGCTGGGGCACGTAGGCGTCCACCATCGCTGTGAGGGGATGAGCGATGATGGAAAGCCACCATTCGTCGGTGGTCTGCTGCGTTGCGCGCAGGGCGAAACGCAGCCACCACGTACCAGAATTATCCACGCCCGGATTGAAGGTGCCGTCCACCCGCTTGAAGGCGCCGCGCGCCCCTGCGGCCTCGACGGCCGCCAGGTCCATCTGGCCGGAAGTATCGTGAAAGGCCGACAGATGGCCATCGAGCGAAAAGGACGTCGCGCGATCGCTGAGTTCCAGCCGAGCGGTCTCAGCGGCGGACCGGAGGCTGCCGGGGCTCAGGACGATGAGAAGCAGCACGAACCAAAAGGCCACGCCTCGACATTCGCGCCCGATCATCCCGGTCCCTCTAAGGTCCTTGCCCGCTGCTTTGTAACGCGAATTCCGGATGCGCGGTGCAGTCGGCCGCATCGTCACAATTGCCGCACGTCTTCCGTCCCTCGGTCGTCGTCGGCGAGAGGACGCGGCCTATTGCGCGGCGGCGGAAACCGGCAGGAGCGCCAGGCTCGCATAGAGAAGATGGAGGCCCAGAAGGATCAGGAGCCCGGCCAGCAGCCAGAAGCCGTAACGCGCCGCCATCCGTTCCACGGCCCGGCGGGCGAGCGCCGCCGCCTGCGGGCGCACCAGCACCAATGCCAGCGGCAGGAGGCTCGGGATCAAAGCGAGGGCCATGAAGACCGCTGCGCCGATGACCCGCCCGGTCAGGGAGGGGAAGGTGGTCAGCAGGTGGCCCGCCGCCATGCAGATGGGCAGCCTCTTGGGGCTGACGGCGCCGATGAGAATGCCGACGAGCCCGCTGATGCCGATGGCGCGCGGCGCCGACATGCGCTCCGCTCGTCCGCCAATGGGCAGAAGCTTGAGAAGAAAGGCCGGGATCTCCTCATCCTCCTCCGGTCCCGGTCCCGCACCGGCGCCCGGCGGGCGCGTCTTGCGCGTCTGGCCGATGCGGCTGATCCCCACCGCGATCAGCGCCAGGCCCAGCACCACGCGCAGGAAGAAGCCGTGCCAGGAGGGGTGCGGCGTATGATGGAGATCGAGCGGCGCGAGGAGGAAGCCAGCCGCCATGGCGGCGAGCAGGCCCAGAACCGTTCCCGCGCTGAAGGCGGCGGTCTTCAGGCGCGGACCGCACTGGTCTCCTGCCAGGAACAAGCCAAGCACCAGCAGTTCCGGACTCATCAGGCCGGCAAGGCCGAGGGAGCTCAGCACGGTGATGCCGTGCACGAAGGTTGGATCCAGATTCACAGGTCGCCTCCGATCGACGCGCCGCCACCCATTGGGCTGGCGGGTTCCGGGCACGCTGGAGGAGGGAGCAGGCTGCGGAGGCGATGAGGCGGCCGTCGCTCAGGCCTTCAGCACAACCGCCAGCACGGTGAAGCTGCCCGGCGTGAAAGCCATGGAGAAGTGGTAGTGCGCGCCCGGATCGGGCATGCGGAAGCGCACCACGCTCTCCGGCAGGATGGAGCCGCCCAGTCTTGCGACGGGGTCGGCCGCAAGCTGCGCACCCGTGTCGTAGATGATCTCGTAGACCGCCTCGGGATCGACCGTGGCGGGTGCCACGGTCTGCTTGAAGCGTCCGTCGGGGCCGGTGGCCGCCTCGAACACGGGCGCCGCCCCGGGTGCGCCGCCCGGTTTCGAAAGACGCAGCCGGAGCCCGGCTGCGTTGGTTCCGAACACCGAGTTCAGGCAATGGCCGGAAATCAGAGCCATGATCGCCTCACTCGATGCTGGCGCTGTCGCGACGCATGGTGACGTCCTCGATCACGGGCGTGATGACGCCCTTGGTCATGACGTTCACGACGGCCGGCTTGCCGCTGGCCAGTGCCCGCTCCACCGCCGGACCGATCTCGGCCAGCTCGGTTACCAGCTCGCCATGGCCGCCGAGCCCCTCGATCATCTTGTCGAAGGGGATGTTCCTGAAATCGGTGGCGAAATGGATGCCATTGGGGAAGATACGCTCCTGCTGCTCGGAGATGCAGTCGAGCCCCATATTGTTGTCCACCACCACCACCACGGGCACCTTCTCCTCGAAGGCCACTTCGATGGACATGCCACCGGCCATGAAGGCGCCGTCGCCGCTGATGACCACGACCCTGGCGTCGGGATGCAGGCGCTTGGCGGCGATGCCCCACGGCACGCCCACGCCGAGCATGCTGTAGCTCGCCACATTCAGGATGCCGGCCAGCTTCTGGCCCTTGGCGCCGGCCGCATTCACGCCGATCTCGGCCCAGAAGTGGGTGTTGCCGCCGTCATAGACGAGCCAGTCCTTTTCACCGAGCACCTTCTGGATCTCGAAGGACAGGTGCAGCGGATGGATCTTGCCGACTGCCTCGCCGCCCCGGCGCTCACGCCCCGCGCCGGCGGCGAGCACGTCGTCCGCCTCGCCGAGCTTGGCCTCGGTCTCCTCGGCCCAGGCCCGGCGGCGCTGCTGGTTGAGGGCGAGCCAGTCGGGGCCAAGGGTCCATTTGCCGTCGGCCTTGAGGGCCATGACGGCATCGAGGAAGGCGCCGGGATCGCTCAGAAGCTGGCGGTCGGCGCCGTGATTGAACTGCAGTTCCTCGTCGGACCCGTTGACGCAGATGAGGGGCGTGTTCCGGGGGAAGACCGGCGGATTGCCGAATTCCAGCGTGTTGTCGAGCACGCAGCCCAGCGCCACGATGACGTCCGCCTCCTGGATGGCGGTGCCGCCCGGCGGGTTCTGGTGCGGGTCCGTCAGGCCGAGATAGGCCGGCGCACTCTGGCCGAGCGCTTTCTGATGCTCCGACATGTTCAGGACGGGAATGGAGAGCGCGGCACTCACCTCGTCGAGCTTGCCTTCGTTCCTCGACCACCACACGCCGTAGCCCGTGAGG
The DNA here is from genome assembly GCF_056836805.1 of Ancylobacter sp. TW_SC_1. Taxonomy (NCBI): domain Bacteria; kingdom Pseudomonadati; phylum Pseudomonadota; class Alphaproteobacteria; order Hyphomicrobiales; family Xanthobacteraceae; genus Ancylobacter; species Ancylobacter sp. TW_SC_1. Next base: position 4,780,262 of record NZ_CM166365.1, on the reverse strand, counting down.
AAGAGCGGCTTCCTGGCGCCGGCGAGGAGGTCGAGGATGGGCTGGAGCGCGGACGGATCGGGCCAGGCGCGCGGCGCGGGCTTCGCCGTCCAGTCGAGCGGGCGCTCATCCATGCCGGCATCCTCGGGATAGGACGCATACATGATGTCCACGGGCACGGAGATGTGCACCGCGCCGGGATAGCCGCCGATGGCGATCTGATACGCCCGGTCGATGGTCTCACGCAGGCGCAGGCCGTCCGTGACGCCGACACTGTACTTGGTGAGCGGCGCGGCGATGGCCACGTCGTCGAGTTCCTTGAAGCCGCCGGCCCCCTTGCGGCGCAGCGTGCTGGAGGCGGTGATGTAGATGACCGGCGAGCGCGCCCCCCAGGCCTCGATCATCGAGCCCACGGCATTGGCGAAGCCCTCCGGGCCCACGAAGCATACGGCCGGCTTGCGGGTCAGCCGCGTGTATCCGTCCGCCAGAAAGCCCGCCACCTGTTCATGAGGCGTGTTGACCACGTCGATACCGCACTCCATCAGCCCTTCGAGGGCCGCGTTGCAGAACCCTCCCGACAGGGTGAAGACATGATCGATGCCCTTGTCCTTCAGGGCACGCGCCAGAATTTTTCCGCCACGGATTTTCTCTGTCATCTGCTCCACTCGTATTGTCTGCCTGGGCACTGAAGGCTCCGTCCGAACAGCGCTCTGTCTGCACCCCGGTGAAGAGGCTGAAGGCGGGCGGAGATTTGTCGCCACGCACCAGCACTCGCGAGCTGGCAATCAAAAACATGCGCTGCAATTTGCTGCTCATGTCGAGACGTCAAGGAACGGTGCATCAGGTAGCGCGCATGCTATAATTCAACAAATATTGGTGTCAACAATGTTATTATTTGTTGTTATAATAACATCTATATTACATATATATGTTATTTAATGTAATTGTTCATTATAATTTACTGCACAATTATATATGACAGTTTATTATTTTGTAGTATCGCATGTCAGCATATATGAGATGATGCTTTTTGGTGGCGAATTCTGCATTTACTGCGCTTCGCATGGGCGTGTTGTTCGCCGTCGCCGCCCCTGGCCTGCTTGCCAATGACACGGGCGCCGACGGCGATGCGCTCGCCACCGGGATTGTCTCCAGTCCCGAGCACGGCGTACGGACGCTCGAAGCTTGCCAAGCTTGCGCTGAACCCGGCTCTGCGTGCCTGTGCGAGGAAGGGCTTGCCGGAGCGATCGCGGCGCCGAACGGTATTGCCGTTCCTTGCCCCGCGGTTTCCTGGAATGGTCTGCATCACCGCGCTGGAAACCGGCGTCACCGGCACCTTCCGCCTAGCCGGGCGCAAGGACATGGAACTCGACGGGCCCTTCGCCGCAAGCGCGGCCTACCTCATCTCGATCGGGCTGGACGAGGGCCTTGACGATGCCGCCAAGCGGGCGACGCGCGAGATGGTGAAGCATCTGTGCGAGCGCACCAGTCTCTCGCACAACCAAGCCTGCATGCTCTGCTCGCTGGCCGGCAATCTTCGCGTTACGCAGCTCGTCGACGGCAACAAGGGCATCCACATGATGCTGCCGAGCCGCTGCTATGATCTGGCGTGGGCCGGCTCGCATTCCTGTTTTCGGGCGCCGGAGGCGCTCTCCGATCAGCGCAGCAGCGGGCGGATCTCCGCCTGCGCGGCGCGAAGCGCGGGCAGGAACCGCGCGACAAGCTCGGCCGCCGGCACCTGGGAGGAGGAGGCGCCGATATTGATCGCCGCCACCACCCGGCCGGCGGTGTCGAGCACCGGGACGGCGATGGAGCACAGGCCGATCTCCAGCTCCTGGTCGACCACCGCATAGCCCTGCGCCCGCACTCGGCCGATCTCCTCGGCCAGCGCCTCGGGATTGGTGCGGGTGAAGGGAGTAAACGCGTCGATGCGGGCGGCGGCGAGGTGGCGCCGCATCGCCTCTTCCGGCAGTGCGGCGAGTTGCACGCGGCCCATCGAGGCGCACCAGGCCGGAAGGCGCGAGCCCGGCACCAGGCTTATCGACATCACCCTCTTCTGCGCGGCCCGGGCGATGTAGACGATGTCGCCGTCGTCGAGCACGCTCGCCGAGGCGCTCTGGCCGACCGTCTCCGACAGTCGGTCGAGATGCGGCTGCAGCAGGGATGGTAGCGGCGTCGCCACCAGATAGGCATGGCCAAGGCGCAAGATGCGCGGGGTGAGGCTGAAGAACTTGCCATCATAGTCGGCGTAGCCGAGTGCGGCGAGGGTGAGCAGGCAGCGCCGCGCCGTCGCCCGGTCGAGACCGGTGAGCCGGGCGACGTCGGTGATGGTCAGCTTCGGCTTTGCCATGTCGAAGGCTTCAATGACCTTCAGGCCCTTGGCGAACCCGCCGACAAAATCGGTTTCCTTTATCGCGGGCTCCATCGGCCTCTCTCCTCTCGACAGCGGGCATAGGATCGTTTTGTACGATATATGAACAAAGATCAAATAACGTACAAAATTATTGCGGCCGGTCGCGACCGTCTCTATCCCTCGCTCGCGAATACGCGCTCCACGTCAAAGCGGGCGCTGGCGGGAGGTGCAGATGGACAAGACGGTCAGCGACCTCGCGGACGCGGTTGCCGGGATCGGCGATGGCGCGAGCGTGATGATCGGCGGCTTCGGCGGATCGGGCGCGCCGATCGAGCTCATTCACGCGCTGATCGACCGGCGGCCGCGCAACCTCACGGTCATCAACAACAATGCGGGCACCGGGCGGATCGGCCTCGCGGCGATGATCGACGCGGGCATGGTCGACAGGATGATCTGCTCCTTCCCGCGCTCATCCGATCCGCGCGCCTTCACCGAGCGCTATCTGGCGGGAGAGATCGCGCTCGAACTGGTGCCGCAGGGCACGCTCGCCGAGCGCATCCGCGCCGGCGGGGCCGGCATCCCGGCCTTCTATACGCCGACCGCCTACGGCACCGAGCTCGCCGAAGGCAAGCCGTCGGCCGAGTTCGACGGTCGCCCCTATGTACAGGAACGCTGGCTGAAGGCCGACTTCGCGCTGGTGAAGGCGCATCTGGGCGATCCGCTGGGCAACCTCACCTACAACAAGGCGGCGCGCAATTTCGGGCCGCTGATGTGCATGGCGGCGGCCACCACCATCGTGCAGGTCTCGAAGATCGTGCCGGCCGGCGACATCGACCCCGAAGCGGTGGTCACCCCCGGCATTTTCGTCAGCCGGTTGATCGAGATCGGCAATCCCCAACAGGAAGAAGAGCTCGTCCGGGCCGGAGCGGCGTACCCATGACCACGGATCTCCATCTCGATACCAGACTGTCCAACGCGCAGATCGCCTGGCGTGCCGCGCAGGACATCGCCGACGGCGCCTATGTGAATCTCGGCATCGGCTTTCCGGAAATGGTCGCGAGCTACCAGCCGCCCGGACGCGAGGCGGTCTTCCATACCGAGAACGGCATTCTGAACTTCGGCGAGCCCCCCGCACCCGGCGAAGAAGACTGGGACCTCATCAATGCCGGCAAGAAGGCCGTGACGCTGAAGCCGGGCGCCGCCTTCTTCCATCATGCCGACAGCTTCGCCATGGTGCGCGGCGGCCATCTCGACGTTGCGATCCTCGGCGCCTACCAGGTGTCCCAGAATGGCGACCTCGCCAACTGGCGCGTCGGCAGCAAGGGCGTGCCGGCGGTGGGCGGGGCCATGGACCTCGTCCACGGCGCCAAGCAGGTCTTCGTCATCACCGAGCACATGACCAGGACCGGCGAGCCGAAGCTCGTCGAGCAGTGCAGCTTCCCGCTTACGGGCGTCGCCTGCATCACCCGCGTCTACACCAGCCATGCGGTGATCGACATCGTGAAGGGGCGCTTCGTGCTGCGCGAGAAGCTGCCGTCTCTGTCCTTCGACGACCTTCAGGCCATGACCGGCGCGCCGCTGCACGTCGATGGCCCGGTCGGCGACCTCGTGGCGACGGAACTCTGAGGAGCGATCATGGCCGAAGCTTTCATCTGCGCCTATGCGCGCACCCCGATCGGCCGCTTCGGCGGCGCCCTCGCCATGGTGCGCCCCGACGACCTCGGTGCCGTGCCGCTCAGGGCACTGCTCGCCCGCCACCCCTTGCTCGACTGGGAGGCGGTCGATGATGTGATCTTCGGCTGCGCGAACCAGGCCGGCGAGGACAACCGCAACGTCGCGCGCATGTCGGCGCTGCTCGCCGGGCTGCCGGTGGGCGTGCCGGGCACGACGATCAACCGGCTGTGCGGGTCGGGCATGGATGCGGTGATCACCGCCGCGCGGGCGATCCGCGCGGGCGAGGCCGAGCTTGTCATCGCCGGCGGTGTCGAGAGCATGAGCCGCGCGCCCTTCGTGCTGCCCAAGGCGGAGAGTGCGTTTTCGCGCGCCGGCGAGATCCACGACAGCACGATCGGCTGGCGCTTCGTCAATCCGCTGATGAAGGCGCAATACGGCGTCGACTCCATGCCGGAGACGGGTGAGAACGTAGCTGCCGACTACCGGATATCGCGGCAGGACCAGGATGCCTTCGCCCTGCGCAGCCAGCAGAAGGCGGCAGCCGCGCAGGCGAACGGTCGACTGGCCAGGGAGATAGTTCCCGTCGCCATCCCGCAGCGCCGGGGCGATCCGGTGATCGTCGAGAAGGATGAGCACCCCCGCGCCACGACGCTGGAGACGCTGGCGAAGCTGCCGACGCCGTTCCGGTCGGACGGCAGCGTCACCGCCGGCAACGCCTCCGGCGTCAATGACGGCGCGGCGGCGCTGATCGTGGCGTCCGAGACGGCGGCCCGCCGGCACGGGCTCACGCCGATCGCCCGCATTCTCGGCGGGGCATCGGCGGGCGTGCCCCCGCGCATAATGGGCATTGGCCCGATTCCGGCGACCCGCAAGCTCTGCGAACGGCTCGCCATCGCTCCCGCCCGTTTCGATGTGGTCGAGCTGAACGAGGCCTTCGCCAGCCAGGGGCTCGCCGTGCTGCGCGATCTCGGCTTCGCGGATGACGACGAGCGGGTGAACCGGAACGGCGGCGCCATCGCGCTCGGCCATCCGCTCGGCATGTCCGGGGCTCGCATCGTCGGCACTGCGGCGATTGAACTGGGCGACATCGGCGGACATCGCGCGCTCGCCACCATGTGCGTGGGTGTCGGCCAGGGCATCGCCGTCGCATTGGAGCGGGTGTGAGCCAGCAGGGCGTGGGCCGGTCGTCGCGCCTCCCTCGCCCCGCGGCGCTCAGGCCTCCATCGCCTCGTTCGCGAGCCGCTCACTTGCGGGCGGCCAGCCGCTGCGCGAGTTCGAGTATCTGCAGAAGCATCGCCGATCCGTCGCTCTTGCGATGGCTGAGAATGATCGGACTTGAATACGCCTCGTCGAGATCGAGGAAATGTACGTCGTCGCGCCCCAGCCGGCGGATCGAGGCCGGGACCAGGCAGATCCCGGCTCCGGATGCGACGAGGCCGAGCGCGGTCTGCACGTCTCGCGCCTCCATTCCGATGCGCGGCGTCAAACCCGCGTCGCGATAGAATGACAAGATCTGGTCCGCGTAGCTGGGGCGGGGAGACTTCGGATACAGGATCAACGATTCTGCCGCGACGTCGGCGATTTTGACGCGAGGCATCCGCGCCAGGCGTTCATGGCCGCTTCCGATGGCGACGCAAAGCGGCTCCTCGCGCAGCACCTTACGCACGATCATCGCGTCCTCGAAGCGCAGGCGTCCGAAGCCGACGTCGATGCGTCCGTCCTTCAGTGCCGCGATCTGCTCGAGCGTCGTCATTTCAAGAAGCTGGACGTCGACCTCGGGCGAGAGGATCCGAAGATCGCGGATCAGTTCGGGAAGTGTGTCGTAGAGCGTCGACGCAACGAACCCGATGTTGAACTGTGACACCATGCGCATGCCGATGCGGCGCGTCATCTCCCGCATCTCCTCGACACGCTGAAGCACCTGCTGCCCCTGGTCGAACAGATAGCGGCCCGCCTCGGTCAAGCGCAAAGGCCGCTGGCGATCGAGCAGCCGAACGCCGAGTTCGGCCTCCAATTGCTGCACCTGCCGGCTGAGCGGGGGCTGCGCCATGTTGAGCTTCTCCGCGGCGCGGCTGAAGGAGCCCTCGCTGGCGACGGCCGTGAAATAGCGGAGATGACGTAGATCCATTGCTGCTCGCCAACGCATACTTGTCGGGTATCAATGCGGCGTCTGAAGAGGCTCCCCCTCAAACGCAGCGGACCGCTTCTGGTACATCCATGGCTCGGCGGAGTCTTCATGCCGCCTTCCGCAATGGGGGGCAAAGTTCAATTATACCCAAACGGCATGAATATACACCCAATCGGTCCTGTCCGCGCGAGGCCGTCGCCTCTAGTCTCCGGTCCGGGAAGAAACGTTCGAACGGAGGGGTCCTGGCCCTCTCCAGATAAAAACACGACAGCCAAAATCGGAGATGGCATGCCACTCGTCCGCTCGGCCCGCGCCGCGCGCGCGCTTGCGGTCGCCCGCCCTCGCGTGGCGATCCTCGCGGCGCATCTTCGTCCCGCGAGGGCGTGAGCATGCCGTATTTCGAGACATCGTCGGGTACGCGGCTGTTCTATTCCGTGACGGGTCCGGGCGGCGGCCGCCCGGTCATATTCTCGAATTCTCTCGGCACCACGCATCGGATGTGGGACAGGGTCGTCGACGAACTGTCCGCCGATCACCGGTGCGTGCGCTATGACACCCGCGGCCATGGCGGCTCCGGCCACGGCGCGGCGTCCTTCGAGATCGAGGATCTCGCGGACGATGTGCTGGCGCTGCTGGATCATCTCGACATCCAGCGGGCGCATTTTGCCGGCCTTTCGCTCGGTGGCATGACCGGGCAGGCCTTCGCCCTGCGTCACCCGGCTCGCTTGGCGAGCCTGACGCTCATGGCGACGACCGCCTTCATGCCGCCGCGGGAGGCCTGGGAGGCGCGCGCCGCGCTGGTGCGGCGCGAGGGCACGCAGGCGATCGTGGCGGCAACGGCCGAGCGCTGGTTCACGCCACAGTTCCGCGCGACGTCCCCCGCGATCGTCGACGCCGCGATGGCCGAGTTCACCGGCATCGGCCGCGAGGGCTACGCGGCCTGCTGCGAAGCGATCGGGCGGATGGATTTCCGTGCCCGCCTGAACGACGTGAGCGTGCCGGCCACGATCCTCGCCGGCCGCGAGGATCCCGCCACGCCCGTCGAGATGGCCGAGGCTCTCCATGCCGGCTTGCGGGGCTCGCGTCTCGTCGAGCTCTCTCCCGCCGCGCATCTGCTCGCCATCGAACAGGCCGAGCGCGTCGTCGCCGAGCTGCGGCACGACCTGTCCGTTTCGTTCCCAAAATAAAACACTCAAGGGGGTTGCATGTCCGGTTCATCTGCCGTCACGCAAGACATCAAGGAGATCATCGACGCCGGGTCGATGACGGGCCGCCGCTGGGCGGTCGTCGCGCTCTGCTTCGTCATCGCGCTGCTCGACGGCTTCGACACGCAGTCGATCGCCTTCATCGGACCTGCAATCGCGCAGGAATTCGGCATGAAGCCGGCCGAGATGACCTGGGTCCTCACCGCCAGCATCATCGGCATGACGATCGGCGCGATCGGCCTCGGCAGCTTCGGCGACCGCTACGGCCGCCGCAAGGCCATCCTGATCGCGGTGTTCCTGTTCGGCGTCTTCTCGATCATGGGCGCCTACGCCACGTCGCCGACGCAGATCATCGCGCTGCGGTTTCTCATCGGCCTCGGCATGGGCGGTGCGACGCCTTCGCTTCTTGCGCTGGCGGGCGAATACAGCACCTCTTCCAAGCGCGGCATGATGATCACGGGCGTACTGCTCGGCCTGCCTGCGGGCGCCATGCTCGGTGCCCTCATCGCGGCAAGCTGGCTGCCGCTGTTGGGCTGGCGCGGAATCTTCATGCTCGGTGGCGTCCTGCCGCTTGCACTGATCGCCATCATTTACTTCCTGCTGCCGGAATCGCCCGCGTATCTCGTCTCCCGCGAGTCGAATGACGGGCAGGATCAGGCCCGCCGTCTGCTCCGGCAAATGACCGGCCGCGTGATTCCGGCCGATGTCCGCCTCGTTTCGCCTGCCAAGGTGCGGCATGGCGGTTCGATCGCCGGCCTGTTCGAGCCGCGCTATCGCAACCTCACCATCGCGATCTCCGCGATCTATCTCTTCAACTGGATCGCCTGGTTCCTGCTCCTGCAGTGGCTGCCGACCGCTTTGACGACGCTCGGACTCGAAAAGGCGCAGGCCGCGTACGGCACGGTCGTCGTCAATGCCGCGTTCATCGTCATGGCCCTGCCGCTGTCTTCGTTCCTGCCGAGGGTCGATCCGCGCAAGCTGCTCATCGGCATGTTCGCCGTCGGCATCGCCGTCGCCCTGGGACTTGGCCTCTCCGGCGATCGCTGGCCCCTCGTCTTCACGTTCATCGCGCTCGCGGGATTCGGCATAGGTGGCCAGCAGCTCGTGCTGAACTATTTCATCGCCAACGTCTTCCCCACGCAGCTCCGCGCCACCGCCACCGGCTGGGGCATAGGTGTCGGCCGTTCCGGGGCGATCATCGGCTCGGCGATTGGCGGCCAGCTCCTGAGCGGTGCCGGACCTGCGGGATACTTCATGGCCCTTGCCGTTCCGCTGGCCGCCGCCGCGCTGGCGACGATGACGGTGCGCGCGGTCGCCGCGGAACCCGAACTCGTCTCCGCCCCGGCCGCACGCTGACCGCCGCCACGCAGAGAGCCATGCGGGTGACCCTGGCTCTCTGCGTTGCACGCGCAATGGCAGGCGAATTTATCAAATGAAGCAGCCGGGCACGGCAATATAGACACCTGAAACCCGCAACTAATGCTCTCGAACAACATCTAGTTGGTATTGTTACCATATGACGATCAAAGTAGTCCGCTCATACGCGCGCCGCCGATCTGTCGCGCGTCGCAATGGAAACGGAGCGTAACCATGTCAGACGGTCCGCGAATTCGGGTAGTCGAGACGTTTCTGGTCGATGTGCCGACCATTCGCGCGCATCAACTGGCAATGACGACGATGAATCGTCAGACGCTGATGATCGTGCGGCTCCATATGACAGATGGCGTGGTCGGCATAGGGGAGGGGACCACCATTGGCGGCCTCGCCTACGGGCCGGAGAGTCCGGAGGGTATGAAGCTCGCGATCGACCAGTATTTCGCCCCGATCCTGCTGTCTTCCGACCCGACCCGCGTTGCCAGGACGATGGCTGCGCTTTCGGCGTCCATCCAGGGCAACGACTTCGCGAAATGCGCGGTCGAGACGGCCCTGCTCGACGCGATGGGCCAGCGCGTGAACCTGCCGATCTCCGAATTGCTGGGCGGGCGCCGGCACGACCGGCTGCCGGTGGCCTGGACGCTCGCCAGCGGCAACACCGAGCAGGACATCGCCGAGGCCGAGGAGATGCTGGCGCGCCGACGTCACAACATCTTCAAGCTGAAGATCGGCAAGGGTGATCCCAAGGCGAACGTGGCTCATGTCGCCGCCATCAAGCGCGCGCTCGGCGACCGGGCGTCGGTGCGCGTCGACATCAACCAGGCCTGGTCCGAAGCCACCGCATCCGCAATGCTGCCAGCCCTCGCGGACGCCGGCGTCGATCTGGTCGAGCAGCCGGTCGCCCGGCGCAACCTTCCCGCTCTTGCCCGGCTGGCGCGCGAGACCTCGGTGGCGATCATGGCCGACGAGGCCCTGAACGGCCTCGAAACCGCCTTTGCGGTCGCCTCGATCGCGGCCGCGGACGTGTTCGCGCTGAAGATCGAGCAATCCGGCGGCCTGTTCGCCGCCGCCAAGGTGGCGGCGATCGCCGAGGCAGCGGGTATCGGCCTGTACGGCGGGACGATGCTCGAGGGCGGCGTGGGCACGACCGCCTCGGCGCACCTTTTCTCCACGCTCGGCAAGATCGAATGGGGCACCGAGCTCTTCGGTCCACTGCTGATGACCGAGGAGATTCTGGAGACGCCGCTGGACTACGCCGACTTCGGCGTCGGCGTGCCGACGGGGCCGGGGCTCGGCGTAACGCTGTCCGAGGAGCAGCTCGACCGCTTCCGCCGTGATCGCGCGACGCGTTCGCTCCATACGGTTCAACACATCGAGACGGGATCTTGACGATGCTCTTTCAGGTCGAAATGGACGTCCGCATTCCTCACGACTTGCCCGCCGAGCAGGTCGACGCGCTCAAGAGCGCGGAGAGGGCGCGGGCGCAGGAACTGCAGCGTCAGGGTGTCTGGCGTCATCTCTGGCGCCACGCCGGGCGCTACGCCAACACCAGCATCTTCGACGTCCCCGCCACCCAGGCCCTGCACGACATTCTCTCGGGGCTGCCGCTCTTCCCCTTCATGGAGATCAAGGTGACGCCACTCTGTCGCCACCCGTCTTCCATTCACGAGGACGATCGCTGAGGCGCGCTCCGTATCACCCGCTGATATCTACGATAACAATAGCAAGAGGAAATCCCATGCCTGCCAATCTGATCTCCGATGAAGACATGCGAGAGCTCGCCGCGCGCGCGTCCGGCACTGGCCTTGAAAACGGCAACCCGCGCGTCAAGGTGGTCGTCGAGCAGTTGCTGTACCGCATCATGCAGGTGATCGACGAATGCGACGTGTCGATGGACGAGTTCTGGACCGCCGTTTCCTTCATCGGCAAGGCGGCGAAGAACGGAGAACTGGGCCTGCTCGTTCCCGGCGTCGCGCTCGAGCATTTTCTCGATCTGCGCCTCGACGAGGCCGAACGGCTGGCCGGACTCGGCGGCGGCACGATGCGCACCATCGAGGGGCCGCTCTATGTCCCCGGCGCGCCGCTGTCCACCGGCGAGGCGAGGATGGACGACGGTACGGATCCCGGCGAGATCTTCATCATTGAAGGTCAGGTGACGGACGAGGCCGGCAAGCCCATTCCGGGGGCCATCGTCGACATCTGGCACGCCAATTCGAAGGGAGGTTATTCCTTCATCGACGGCGAGCAGGCGCCCTATAATCTGCGTCGGCGTATCGAAACCGACGGGGAGGGCCGCTACCGCGCCCGGACGATCGTACCAAACGGCTATGGCTGCCCGCCGGAAAGTGCCACCCGCGAGCTCATGGCGGCGTGCGGACGTCATGCCGAGCGGCCGGCGCACGTACACTACTTCATCTCCGCGCCGGGCTATCGCCAACTGACGACGCAGTTCAACTTCACCGGCGACAAGTACCTCTATACGGACTTCGCCTTCGGCACCCGGGATGAGCTCGTGGTCACGCTGGACCACATCACGGATGCGGAGCAGATTCGCAAGGTCGGGCTGAACCAGCCCTTCGCCAGCACGACCTTCAACGTCGTGCTGACCAAGGAGCGCTCCGATGCGCCGCAAACGGTCGTGCATCGCGATCACGTTATGGTGGACTGAGGGGCCTGTTCGCGCCCGTGAAGGGTCGATATGGCCTCGCGAGGGCTGTTCGCGCGGGCGAGCGGAGACGCCGCGGGTTCCCCCGCGACGTCCGGTCCGTGCCGGCACGATCTACCCCCGTCCGAACCGGAGCCGCATCCAGTCAGGTTGAATCGGCCTGACTGGTAAATCCGTCTCTGGACGTCAGGAAGCGCCGAAGCGCTCCAGATTCAACAAGCTGGGAGATACGAAATGTCCAGCCTGCCGTCGCGCGGCCCGCGCTTCGAAGGTAAGTGCCTTGTCGTCACCGGCGCGGCGCAAGGCATCGGCAAGCAGGTCGCGCTCGAGGCTGCGGCCGAGGGCGCCCGCCTGGTCATCGTCGATCGTTCGGCCATCGTGCATGAGGTCGCCGCAGAGATCGACGCAGCCTGCGGGGCCGGGCATGTCGTCGCGCTCGAAGAAGATCTCGAACTCTATTCCGGCAACGAGCGGGTCATGGCGCGCGCCAAGGAGGCATTCGGCACGATCGACGTGCTGGTGACCAATGTGGGCGGCGCCATCTGGATGCGCCCGTTCGTCGAGTTCGACGAGGACAGGATCGTCGCGGAGATCCAGCGTTCCCTGTTCCCGACGCTCTGGGGATGCAGGACGGTCCTGCCGTACATGCTCGATCAGGGCCATGGCGTGATCGTCAATGTCTCGTCCATCGCGACCAAGGGCATCAACCGGATTCCCTATTCCGCCGCCAAGGGCGGAGTGAACGCGCTTACGGCCTCGCTCGCCTTCGAGCTCGCCGGCAAGAACATCCGGGTCAATGCCGTCGCGTCCGGCGGAGTGAGCGCGCCCACGCGCCGAATTCCGCGCGGCACGGATCCATTGACCGACGCCGACAAAGCCTGGATGCAGGACGTCGTCGACCAGACCGTGCGATCGTCGCATATGGGCCGCTATGGCGAACTGCATGAAATCGCGTCAGTGATACTGTTTCTGGCCTCCGACGACGCGTCCTATGTCAACGGAACCGTGGTGCCGGTGGGCGGAGGCGATCAAGGGTGAGGTTCGAAAGGACCGCGTTACCGGCGGTGGGTATCACACGGAACGCGGAACGCGCATCGCGGGACGCTGCCGGGCGCTATCGCCAAGCACTCGCCGATCATGGTCTCATCGGATCGACGGGTCGGCGGCGCAATCCGCACGATGACGCGAGAGCCGCGAGCGTCATGAAAACGCTCAAGGTCGAGGCGGTCCATATGATGGTCTACGAGACGCTCGACGATGCCGCCGCGAGAGCAGAGCCGCGCCGCCGCAGCGCGCGACGGCATGGCGCCATGACCCGCGGCGCGGCGCATTACGCCGGGCGCGCGAGCGCGGCCTCGATGGCGGTCGCCGCTTCCCCCGCCGTCGCGATCGCCGCATCCATGCATGGGAATTCGAGATAGTCGCCGGCAAGGTGCAACCTGCCGAGATCGCGCGTCAGCGCCGGCTGCAGCGCCGCGCGGCCGGGAAAGGAGTACGGCGCGCCGAGCGGCCAGCGCTGGACGAGGATCTCCTCGACGATGCCGCGCGCCTGCGGGAAGAGCTTCTCCAGATCGGCCTTGAACCGGCTGGCTATCTCCTCATCCGAGAGCTTCATCAGTTCGGCCGCTCCCCGCGCGCCGCGAAACAGCATCAGGCTGCCGCCGGGCCTTCGCGGACCCACGCGCAATGTGCTCGCCTGATTGAAGAAGACGCCGAAAGACAGGCCGGGCGTTGCGATGGCGTAGTTCGCGTCCCACGGCATCGGGCCGGTCTCGGAGGTGAGGACGGCTGCCGAGAGGAAGGCGCCGTAGCGGATCTTGCCCAGCGCGTCGGCGGTGTCAGCGGGCAGCCCGCGCATGATGGTCGCGGACACCGTCGCCGGGGTCGCGACGATGGCGTGCCGAGCGCGGACGACCCGCTCCTCGCCGTCCTGGCGGTACGCGATTTCGACCGTCTCGCCCTTCTGCTCGACGGAGATCACCTCGGCGTTCAGGTGCAGCCGGTCGCCAAGCGCGGCGGCGATCGCTTCCGCCAGGCCGGACGAGCCGCCAAACAGGTTGCGGCCAAAGGAGTGCTTCGACCAGACCTGCCCGAACGAGGTCAGGCCGTACCCTGCCGCCATCTCGGAAGGGTCGGCCGCTGTGCGCTCGGTGATCGTGCGCAGCATCAGTGCGATGTCGGGCGTGAGGGCGCCGACATAGCTCTCCAATGTGCGCTCGTTCTCGAACGAGAGCTGACGTACGCGGCGCGCGCCGGTCGCCTCGCCGGGAACCGCCTTCTGCACCTCCAGCAGCCGCATCACGCCGGAGCGCAGCTTGAGCCCCATCTTCACAAAGGACAGGCGAGAGCCAAGGTCGAGCGGAAGGCGCAGCGGAAAGCTCTCGGAGCGTCCGCCTGCCACGACCTTGCCCTTGAAGGCGATGCCCATCCGATCTCCCGGAATGAGCCGCGCGTCGAGGCCGAGCTCGTCGGCGAGCGCGCCGGAGGGCGACGTGGATTCGCCGAAAAGGTGCGCGCCGAAGTTCAGCCAGTAATCGCCCCGCTTCTGCGAGCGCAGCCGTCCGCCGGGACGGTTCCCCGATTCCAGTACCAGCAGGTCGCGGTGACGCAGGCGCCAGGCGCCGCTCAATCCGCCGATCCCGCCGCCTATGATGACGACGTCGCGCATCCCCGCTTCAGCCATGACGAGGCACCCCGATCAGTTACCGTCGATCCGCTCGAACAGAATGTCCTGAGCGCCGTCCCACAGTGTCTTCTTGCCCAGGGCCGGCAAGTTTTCCTGCCCCCTGGTGACGGTGAGGAAATGGTTGCCGGCGAGCTGGCCCATCTTGCTGGCGAAGCACACGCCGCCATAGGCGAGCAGGAGTTCCGTCTCGCTGAATCCGCCGGGATAGAGAATGAACTGCCCGGGGGCCGGGAAGCTGGTCGCGTTCTCGAAGCCGATTCCGAAATCGGTGTCGCCGAGCGGGATCCAGCAGCCTTCACCGCTCCAGCGCACATGGATGATACGCTGCCTGTAGGGCAGCAGGCCAAGAAACAGCTCGCAGGTCTTCGGGGCGGCCTCGGTCTCGAGCCGGGCCTCGAACTCGTAGGGGCCGGCGGTGATGCGAAGGGAGGTCATGGGGATCCTCTTTGAAGGGTGATCAGGCGAGGGCATGATCGAGCGCGCGCTTCAGCGCCTCGGTCTCGCGCGGAGTCGAGGGGAACTGCGGGGGGCGCAACGTGTCGTTGCCGAGCTGGCCGAGCAGCTTCAGGCAGGTCTTCAGCCGCGCGGTCGCCCGCCCGCCGGGCGCATCCCGGTAGATCGCCACGGCGAGCGGATAGACCCGGTCGTGCAACTGGCGCGCGCGTATCCAGTCCTGCGCCTGCGCTGCTTCCCAGAGATCGACAATGAGCTGCGGTACGACTGCCGCCAGCGACACCTGGCTGCCCACCGTACCGATCAGATAGCAGGCGAGCAGATGCTCGTCGCCAGAGCCCAGAACCGCGAAGTCGGGCCGCTGTGCGTGGAGGAGGCGCATATTCTCCTCATAGGCGGCGACCTCCCAGCTTCCCTCCTTGATGGCGACGATACGCGGCTCGCGGGCGAGGCGCGAAAGGAGTTTCCCTGAATAGGACATCGTTCCCGCGGTGATGGGCGCGCCATAGAGCATCAGGGGAACGCGCGTGGCGTCGCGGATCACCTCGTGGTGCAGCACGGCACAGTCCTCGTCATGGCCGAGCGCCCAGCTATTGGGGGGAAAGACCAGCAAGCCATGGGCACCGGCCGCTTCGAGCGCCGCACCCTCCCGCGCCGCTTCGAGGCTCGATTCGTCGTTCACGCCGGAGACGATGAGCAGCTCCGGCGCCACCTCGCGCGCCATTTCGACGATCCGAACCTTCTCGTCGCGCGAGAGCACCAGATTCTCGCCGGCATGGCCGTTCAGCAGTAGGCCCTGAATGCCCCGCACGGCTGCGATACGCGCGATGTGGTCCTTGAACGCGGCCTCGTCGATCGAGAAATCGTCTCGCATCGGGACGATGGTTGCTGCGTGGATGCCGGTCAGACGATCCGTGAATGACTGCGCCATGAGCGTCTCAAATCTCCGCGTCGCATCAAGCGTCACGACGGACTTAGCACACGCGGCAACGCTTCTTGCGTGCGCGGTTTCAGGCGTCCATGTGCTCACTTTTTGCACTTTACATATCTGCAGTTTGTATACAAATTGTCGACCAATAAGCAATAGCCGCCGAGCAGCCGCCGCAGCGGTCAAGCGGCCTTTCCACGAGGAGAATGTCGATGCTGAAGAAACTCGCCCTCTCCGGGCTCGTCGCGCTCACGGCATTTGCCGCGACCGTGGCGCCCGCCGCCGCGCGTACGCTGGACGAGGTGATCTCGTCAGGCGTCATTCGTGTCGGCGTCAACCCGACCCTTCCTCCGCTCGGCAAGTTCAACGAGAAGAACGAGATCGTCGGCTTCGATGTCGATTTCGCCACCGATATCGCCAAGATGCTCGGCGTGAAGCTCGAGGTGGTTCAGGTCGGCTCGCCCGATCGCATCCCCTTCGTCGCCTCCGGCAAGATCGACTTCGTGATGGGCGCCATGACGCGTAACCCGGAGCGCGCCAAGGTCATCGACTTCACCGTTCCCGCCCACACGGAAGTGCTCGGCATCCTCACCACCGAGGACAAGCCCTTCACGCAGTGGAAGGAAATGAACTCGCCGGAGGTGACCTTCGTCCAGGTGCGCGGCTCGACGCCGGTGAAGTTCATCGAGGAAAACCTGCCGAACGCCAAGCTGACCCTTCTCGACAACTATCCCGATGCGGTGCGCGCGCTCGCCCAGGGCCGTGGCACGGCCATGATCGACGTCATGGACTTCATGCAGGAGCACATGGACCGCCACAAGGACACGAAGTGGAAGATCGTCGAGACCCCCGTCGACATCTACTACTGCTCGCTCGGCGTGGCGAAGAACTCGACCGGCCTCAAGGACTGGCTCAATGTCGCGATCTTCGAGATGCACCGTCGCGGCAAGACGGACGAGCTGTGGAAGAAGTGGTTCGGCATGGAAATGATCGCCCCCGTGCAGGTCACGCCTTACTTCTGAAGCCCGGGAGCAGAGCTCGATCCGGCCGGGGGCGACCCCGGCCGGATCTGCGTCCTGCGGAGTTGTTCCACGCATGAGCCAGGTTCAGCAATGAGCTACGTCCTGCAATATGGTCAGGTCTGGCCCTATCTGCCGCGCCTTCTGGAAGGCGCGGTTCTGTCGATCCAGATCGCCGTCCTCGCCTTCTGCGGGGGGCTGCTGATCGGCACGGCCTGCGCCGCCGTGAAGAGCTTCGGGCCCCGCTGGGCGGTTGCTGTTGTTGGCGTCTATGTGACGTTCTTCATCAACACGCCGCAGCTCGTGCAGATCTATTTCCTGTACTTCGCATTGCCGGACAGCGGAATCCTGCTGTCTTCGTTCAATGCCGTTCTGCTCGGCATGACGCTCAATGCCGGCGCCTATCTCACCGAGATCCAGCGGGCCGGCTTCGAAAGCGCGCGGCGTTCCGAATTGGAGGCCGCCGAGGTGCTCGGCTTCTCGCGCATGCAGCAGATCCGCTACGTGATCCTGCCGCATGTCGCGCAAGTGCTTTTCCCGCCGCTGTCGAACCACTTCATCCTCATGACGCTGGGCACGTCGATGGCGTCGATGTTCGGCGTCGAGGAACTGACCGGCGAGGCGTTGAACGTCAACTCGCTGACCTTCCGCTCCATCGAGGTGTTCACGATCACGGCCGGCATCTATGTCGTCCTCACGCTGGTTGCCTCGACGCTGCTCGCCCTGTTCGGCAGGTATGTCTTCCGTGCGCGTACGAGGGTCGCGTGATGTTCTCGCAGATCGTCTCCGAATGGCCGGAATTCGCCACCTATTACAATTTGCTCTTCCTGGCGCAGGCGGCCGGGACGACGCTCGCCCTCTCCGCGCTCGGCGTCATTATGGGAAGCCTGCTCGGACTGTTGGTCGCGGTGACGCGCACGACGCGCGGATGGCTGCTCGCGCCGCTGCGGGTGCTGGCCTTCACCTTCACCGAGATCTTCCGGCGGGTGCCGTTCCTCGTCACCCTGATGCTCGCCTTCTTCGTCTTCCAGATGTTCCTCGCCGACACCTCGCTGTTCGTGGTGGCGGCGGTGACGACGACACTTGTCCGCCGTCAGCACCAATGGCACAGATTTGAGGTTGTGATTTAAGGAGGGTTGGGGCTTCGTCGTAGTGACGAAGGAACGAAGATGAAGGCCCAACCCTCCTTGAAAAAATCGCCGACAAAGGCCCCTGCTGAGCGTGTTGTGAAGGATATTCGGCGGCAGACGCGTCGCCATTTCTCGGCCGAGGACAAAATCCGCATCGTGCTCGATGGGCTGCGCGGCGAGGACAGCATTGCGGAGCTGTGCCGCAAGGAAGGCATCGCCCAGAGCCTGTACTACACTTGGTCGAAGGAGTTCATGGAAGCGGGGAAGCGCCGCCTGGCCGGCGATACTGCCCGCGCGGCGACCACCGGTGAGGTCCAGGATCTGCGCCGCGAAACCCGTGCTTTGAAGGAATGCGTGGCGGACCTGACGCTGGAAAACCGGTTGCTCAAAAAAAGCATGATTGCGGATGGGGGCGACGACGAATGAGGTATCCCGCATCCGAAAAGCTCGAGATCATCCGGATCGTGGAACAGTCGCACCTGCCCGCCAAACGCACGCTCGACCAGTTGGGCGTCGCCCGTCGGACGTTCTACCGCTGGTATGACCGTTATCTTGAGGGCGGGCCGGAGGCGCTGGAGGATCGGCCATCGGCGCCGAGCCGGGTGTGGAACCGGATCGGCCGCGACATCCAGGATCAGATCGTGGAGATGGCGCTGGAGGCGACCGACCTCAGCCCCCGCGAACTGGCGGTGCGCTTCACCGACGAGAAACGCTACTTCGTGTCAGAATCCGCGGTTTACCGCCTGTTGAAGGCCCAGGATCTGATCACCAGCCCGGCCTATGTCGTGATCAAGGCCGCCGATCAGTTCCACACCAAGACCACCCGGCCGAACGAGATGTGGCAGACTGATTTTACCTACTTCAAGATCATTGGGTGGGGCTGGATGTACCTGTCGACCGTCCTCGATGACTTCTCGCGCTACATCATCGCCTGGAAGCTGTGCACCAACATGCGGGCCGAGGACGTGACCGACACGCTGGACCTGGCTCTGGCGGCTTCCGGCTGCGACAGCGCCACGGTGCTGCACAAGCCCAGGCTGCTCAGCGATAATGGTCCCAGCTACATCGCCGGCGAACTTGCGGAATACATTGAGGCCCGGAAAATGAGCCATGTGCGCGGCGCCCCGATGCATCCCCAGACCCAGGGCAAGATCGAACGCTGGCATCAGACCCTGAAGAACCGCATCCTATTGGAAAACTACTTCCTGCCCGGCGATCTCGAGGCCCAGATCGAGGCCTTCGTCGAACACTACAATCACCAGCGTTACCACGAGAGCCTGAACAATGTGACGCCCGCCGACACCTACTTCGGAAGGGCTCCGGCGGTCATCCAACAGCGTGAAAGGATCAAGCGACAGACCATCGAACATCGGCGCTTGCAGCACCGCAAGCTCGCCGCCTAACATCAACCCCCAGACGAGGCCCGCACTCCGCTAATTTACCCCGCGAGTTGCGCCAAATGTTCTGACGACGGACAGACGACACTCATCGCGGCAGCGTTCCTGGCGGAGATCATCCGTGGCGGGCTGAACGCGGTACATCAGAACCAGTGGGAAGCGGCGGCGGCGATGAATTTCTCGCTGCTGCAGACCATTCGCCATGTCGTGCTGCCGCAGGCCTGGCGCCTCATCCTGCCGCCGGCGTTCGGCTTCTTCGTGCTGTTCATCAAGGACACCGCGCTCGCCTCGCAGATCGGCGTGGTCGAGCTCACCTATGCCGGCAAGGTGCTGAACAACAAGGGTTTCTCGCCAGCGCTCGCATTCGGCGCGATCCTGATCATCTATTTCCTGATTTCGTATCCGCTCGCGCGGCTCGGCGCGGCGCTGGAGGTTCGCCTTGCATCATCTCGACATCACCGCTCTTGAGGCCTGTTACGGGTCGCACAACGTGCTGTCCGGTATCGACCTCAGCGTCGGCCGCGGCGACGTCATCGGCCTGATCGGGCCGTCAGGTTCCGGCAAGAGTACGATCCTGCGGGTGGTGATGGGGCTGCTGCCGCCCGTCTCGGGCACCGTGAAGCTAGACGGCGAATCGGTCGATTACGCCAAGCCGCGCGACGTGCGGCGCCTGCGCGACCGCATCGCCATCGTGTTCCAGCAGTACAATCTGTTCCAGAACATGACGGTGCTGCAGAACGTCACGATCACGCCGACCAAGATCAAGAAGCGCCCCAAGGCGGAGGTCGAGGAGGAGGCGAAGGCCCTGCTCGCAAAGGTCGGGCTCGCGGACAAGTTCAATTCCTACCCCGACCAGCTCTCCGGGGGACAGCAGCAGCGTGTCGCCATCGCCCGCGCGCTGGCCCTGCGGCCCGAAATCCTCCTGCTCGACGAAGTGACCGCCGCGCTTGATCCGGAGCTGGTGTCCGAGGTGCTGGACTCGATCCGCCTCCTCGCCAAGGAGGGAATGACGATGATGATCGTCTCGCACGAGATGGGTTTCATCCGCGAAATCGCTTCCCGCGTGGTTTTCATGGCGAGCGGCAAGATCGTCGAGGAAGGGCCGGCCGCGCAGATCTTCGACGCACCGACACAGGCCCGCACGCAGGATTTCGTCTCCAAGATCCTGCGTCACTGAATGAGCGCGGGCGCCACGCCGGACGGGGCGCAGGCCACGCCTCGCAGGCCACGCCTCGCAGGCCATGCCTCCGCCGCTGCAGGAGAGAGCTCCGCGGCCATGGCTCGCGGCGCTCCTGATGTCGGGGGCGAGATGCCCGATCTCCATGTGATGATCGGCGGCGCGGTCATCATCGCCAGCGGCGTCCTGCTGCTGCGCGCGGGTGCGTCCGCGCGGCGCCCGAGCGTTTCGGTGAACGGGAGTTGACCGAAAATGCTCCAGTGGTTTGGGTCGACGCGTTTCCCTCACGCGAACCGGAGCCACTTCGCTCGAAGACGCCCTAGCGGACCGTGGCGATGGCGAAGTCGCCGATGCTGCGGATATGGGACTGGACGGCCTTGCGGGCAGCCTTCGGGTCTTCGGCTTCCAGCGCCTCGAGAATGGCCAGATGCTCGAGCGAATCCGGCTGAACGCGGTCGGCGAGGCGCGCGATCTCGAACAGGCGCGTCGTCACGCGGAAACCGCGGATCGCCTTCATCAGCACCTCGTTGCCGCAATGACGGGCGAACAGTTCGTGGAGATTGTCGTCGGAGCGCCAGTGAGCGTCGGTGTGGTAGGCCGTCGCGGCCTGCAGGCTGTTGATCTCTGCGCGTACTGTCGCGAGTTCCATCCGCGGAATGTGCCCGGCGGCCATCGCGGCGGCTTCGGGCTCCAGGATCTCGCGAACGCGCAGGCTCTGGAGATACTCGCCGAGGTCGACATGGCGCACCTTGAAGGAGCGCCCATTGCCCTTGACGACCAGCCCTTCGCCTTCCAGCCGCTGCAACGCCTCGCGCAGCGGGGTGCGCGAGATGTTCAGCTGGTCCGCGAGCCGCGATTCGACGATTGTCTCGCCACCGCGCAGGCGCCGGTCACGGATCAGCTCCGTAACGGACTTGTAGGCGAGATTGGACAGGTTCTCGCTGCGCGCACCTGACTCGACATCCATCGCGGCAGTGGTGCTCATCGATCGTCTCTCGTTATCGGGGAAGTGAAGGGTGAACGGTCGCGTGGCAGATAGGCGCCGATTCCCTTCTTGCCGACCAGTTCGCCATTCTCGACCACCCTGTTGCCGCGCACGAGGGTAAGGATGGGCCAGCCGGTGATCTCCATGCCCTCATAAGGCGTGTAGTCGGCGCCGTCCTGCAGCATCTCGTGGCGCAGCGTCATCCGCTTTTCCGGGTCCCAGATGACGATATCGGCATCCGCGCCGACGGCGATCGTTCCTTTGCGCGGATACAGGCCGTAGGTCTTCGCCGGATTGGCCGAGGTGACCGCGACAAACTCCTCGAGGCTCATCCGCCCCTTCGTCACACCCTCGGAAAACAGGATCGGCAGCCGCGCGCCGATGCCGGGAATGCCGTTGGGCACCCAGCGGAAGCTGGAGCGTCCCTTCGGGGCCAGCTTTCCCTGCTCGTCATCATAGCGGAAGGGGCAGTGATCGGAGGAGAACACCGAGAATACGCCGGTCCGCAGGCCCTCCCAGCAGGCCTCCTGGCTTTCCCGGTCGCGGGGAGGCGGCGAGCAGACATACTTCGCGCCCTCCATCCCGAGACCGTCGAGATCATCCTCGGTGAGCACCAGATACTGCGTGCAGGTTTCCCCCAGCACCCGCAAGCCGCGCTGCTGCGCCCAGCGGATCTGCTCCATCGCCTCGCGATTGGAGACGTGCACGATCATCACGGGAACGTCGACGAGTTCGGCGAGCGAGATCGCGCGGTGGGTCGCTTCGCGTTCCACCACCTTCGGGCGAGAGGTCGCGTGGTAGCGCGGCGCGGTTTTTCCGGCCTTTTCCAACTCCTCGGTCATGAAGCGTATCGCGTCGTAATTCTCGGCGTGCACCATCACGAGCGCGCCGGTCTCCCGCGCCACCGACATGACGTCGAGAATCTCGCGGTCGTTCAGCTTCAGCCCGTCATAGGTCATGAAGATCTTGAACGAGGTGTAACCGTCTTCGACCAGCGCGGGCAGGTCCTGGCCCAGAAGCTGTTCGTTCGGCTGGCTGATGATCAGGTGGAAGCTGACATCGACATGGCATTGCCCGTCGGATTTCGCGTGATACGCCCGAAGCGTCTCGCGCAGCGGCACGTCCTTCTCCTGAAGGCAGAAGGGCATGATGGTCGTCGTCCCGCCAAACGCGGCGGAGCGGGTGCCGGTCTCGAAATCGTCGGCCATGACGATTCCATCACCCGAAGGCTGGGCGATGTGGACGTGGGAATCGACGCCGCCCGGAAGCACCAGCTTGCCCGACGCGTCGATGATCTCCCGGCCTGGCAGATCGAAACCGAGTGTCGCGACCTTGCCGTCGCGGATCCCGATGTCGCAGCGAACGCGATCACCCGCGGTCACCACCAGGCCGCCTGAAATCACGGTATCGAACTCGGTCATCGATATTCCTCAATCATATCGCATGATTGTATACATATCGAATGCAAAGGAGAAGCTGGATTTGCGTTGTGCCGATGGAACAAGACGGGGAAATGGTCCGCTGAGCCGTCGATAACTGACGAGGCGCGCGACATGCGGACCGCGGTCCCGGATGGCCGATCTGATCTTCCCCCCCGAAAAAGTGGACGGGTTTAAGCCGCTTTGCGCTCCATCTCGGCCGGCCTTGGCGCATCGCGAGCGCCGTGCGGCGAGTGCCCGAGCTTGCCAGTCGCGCCGCGTGACGGCATACAACGGCCAGCAGGACGCTCCGCGGGTGTATGACGGGATATCATCTCGCCGGGCAGCAGGACACGGGAAGTCCAAAATCATGTTCATGGACGATCGGAATGCCGATGCCGGCACGATGGATGGGATCGCCCGGCTCCGGCGTCGGGCGGGGCTTCTCAGCCGCCGGTCGTTTCTCGCCGGTTCCGCCGTCAGCCTCGGCGCGCTGGGGCTGGCCGGGTGTGCGGCACCCGACGGCATGAGCCTCGCCGAGGCGGCGAAGGTCTACGGGCCGGTGCCGGACGAGAAGTTCCCGATACCGGCGGTCGACGTCAACAAGGTAAAGCCAAAGTATTTTCGCCGAACCGTTCGCTACGAGACCGAGGAAGCGCCGGGCACGATCATCGTCGACCCCGGCAATTACTACGTCTATCGCGTCGAGGACGACGGAACCGCCACCCGCTATGGCGCCAATGTCGGCCGCGACGGCTTCCTGTGGAGCGGTGACGCCTATGTCGGGCGCAAGAGCGAGTGGGCGACCTGGACACCGCCCAGGGAAATGATCAAGCGCCAGCCCGAGGCGGCCAAATATGCCCGCGGCATGCCGGGCGGCCTCGACAACCCGCTCGGCGCCCGCACGCTGCACCTCTATCAGAACGGCGTTTACACGCTCTACACGATCTACGCGACCAGCGATCCGGAGACCATCGGCTCAGGCATCACAAGCGGCTGTGTCGGCCTCCTGAGCCAGGACATGATAGACCTCTACGCACGCACGCCGGTCAAGACGAAGGTGGTCGTCCTGCCGGCATAGCCGCGGGCGTTTTCCAGCCCAGGCGGCGCGGGCGTGGGCAGCGCAGGGCTCGCGCGCGCGCTCGCAGTCCCGGCGATGGGGCGCCGGCGGCCCCTGGAAAATCGCCGAACCGGCCGCCCGCCCGGCGCCACGAGCCGATATCGGGGCCGCCCGGAACCAGACCTTCCCTCCTTGGCCCCAGCCGGTCACTGCCAAACAGGTCTGATGAAACCCGGGACCGCCAGCGGCCCCGGGTGACGTCGTCTCAGAGCTTCAAGCCGCAGGCCTTGCGGATCGCGACCTGGACGGGCGACGGCGGCAGGTCCGGATCGAAATCACCCTTGAGCAGCAGCGGCGGCTGCGCCATGAAGCGCGGCTGCGTTCCCCGGTGAGGTTGAGCGGCGTGAACGAGGAAGGGATGGCACAGAAAAACCGTGCCGGCCGGACCTGTCGCCACTTCGGTCGTGCAGCTCTCGCTCGAGGCGTAGCCGTCGGCGGAGAGCTGGCGGAGCGATGCCCCGTCTTCGCCATGGGGCAGCAGCTCGCGGGCAATGACGGCATGCGAACCCTTCCGGATACGCGTCGGCGCATCGTCTCGACCGACATCCGAGAACAGGAAGAGCATCAGCAGCGCCCGTCCGCGGCTCTTCACATTGGCGCGCCATTCCATGAAGTCCGGAGATTCTCCGAAACTCATATCGACATGCCAACCATCGTCACCTGGGGCTACCGATGAGGGAAAGCGGATCGGAAAGGTGCCGAGCCCCTGCGGCTTCAGCCAGCGGCCCGCGCCGGCCAACTGGTCGTAGGCCCGGTGAAGTCGTGGTGAGTTGGCTGCTTCCACGAAGGGACGAGAGCCTTTGGATGCAACCCTGATGACCGGCTTGGTCCAGCCGCCCGGGTCATCCGGGGACAGGCCGATATCCGCCCACAATTCGTCCCTGCATTGCCTCGCCAGCGTGGGGTTGAAAGCACCCTCCATCTTGACGAAACCATCGACGATGAAATCCTGCACCTGACGATCGGTCAGGCCGGCATGCTCTGTTTTGGGCATGAACGTTCCCCGTTGGCGTTCGCATCAGCGACGCCAGATTGATCTGATAGGCGCGCGATGCGCCGGAACGACAAAGGTCGTTCAGATCAGAGGGAAGAACATGGACATGATCATCATGACGCGACTCTAGGGGCTCGTCTCCTTGGGTTCAAGACACGGGATCAGCCGGGAAGTGGCGTCGGCAAGCCCCCCGTGCAAGCGGTCGGCGGTCGACAGCATGCCTGCTCGCGCCTGAAGCGGACGGTCGGCCGAACGCCGGAAGCGGTCGTTCATCGGCGGAGCCGGGGCGAGCAGACCCGTTGCACCCGTCATCATAGTCTCGACACCGACATGCAGGAAAACAAAGTGGTAAGCCGGACCATGATGCCCGCCGGTCCATCCTGACTGTTCCGGGGGCAGGTCCGCATGGAGAGCGGAAACCGCGGCCCTTCGGGTCGCATCAAGCGTCTACTCGCGCCTTTTGCGAGCTTGCCGGGCCACCTTGCAAAACCCCGGCCCGGCGCGATGGACATCGAAAGGATCTGCCCATGTCGAACAAGCCGGACGAGCACCTCGACCGCCGCAACTTCGTGATCGCGTCCGTTGCAGCGATCGGCGCATCGGCAGGGCTCGTCGCCAATGCCGGTTCCGCCGGCGCCCAGGAACCGACGGCGTCCGCTGCCGGTCCGGCATCCGGCGCGCCGTCAGCGACGGTCTACACCGGCGACATCATCCAGGGGAAAAAGGTCGTCAGCGCGCTCGACGTCAGCGACCTGGAGCCCGGGCAGAGGCACCTTCTGTATTTCCAGGGCGTCGAGATGGCCGGCGGCCAGCACTGGTACGTGTCGGTGACCGTCGCCAAGGGGGCGAGGCCGGGCAAGCGCGTCGTGCTGGTCAGCGGCGTGCACGGCGACGAGATGAGTTCCGTGCATACGGTCCAGAGCGTGATGAACCAGCTCGATCCGGTTGAGATGTCGGGCACGGTGATGGCGGTCACCGACGTGTCCCGCCCGGCTCTGGAGGGCATGCAGCGCCGATGGCCCAATGCAGGCCGGGGCGCCGACCTGATCGACATGAACAGGGAATGGCCCGGCAACGAGAACGGCCTCACCGCGCCAAGCCGGCATGCCGGACTGCTGTTCAACCGGCTGCTGCGGCCGAACGCCGATGCCGCGATCGACTTCCACACCGGGACGACCGGGTTCGACGTCACCGCCTTCAACATCGCCGGCATGGATGTGCCCGAGGTCAAGGCGATGGTGGAGCTCTATCCCGTCGGCCAGATCTTCGACAATCACGTCTATCCCGGCGTGCTGCACAACGCCTTCATGGATGTGGGCATCCCCGCCTTCACGCCGGAGATCGGCGCTGCCCGCGTGCTCGACCCCGGGAGGATCGCGCTGTTCGTGGAAGGCACGATGAACGTCCTCAAGCATCACGGCATCGTGGCCGGGCCGATGGGACGCACGGGCAAGGACGTGGGCGTCTTCGTCGGCAACAGCGCACTCCCGATCCTGGCAACCGAGGGCGGGATCGTCGAGCATCTGGTGGGGCTCAACGACAAGGTGGAGCCCGGGCAGAAGGTCGCTGTCCAGCGCGACAGCTTCGGTGAGGTGGTCGCGGAATACACAAGCGGCGTGGCCGGCGAGGTGACCGGCCAGCGCAGCGACGCGATGGCCGAGCCGGGCAACCCCCTGGTGTTCATCCTGTTCCACAGGGCGACGCCGGACGGCGGCGAGACGTATCCCGAGTGATTGCCGGGCACGTGGCCTGCATCGGGCCCCTGCGCCGCATGGGCCCGCACGCAGAGTGCCTACGGGCGGAAGGGCACGTCACCGGCCGGCCTTGGATAGCGACAAGCGCGGCAAGCGTCGTGGACCGGCATGCCCCATGGGCGGCGGGGCGGGCACTCAGCATTCGCCACTCGGGGCGGAGCTTTCCTGCGATGTCAGAGATCGCCGTGGCCCACCCCCTGTTCACCGGTCGCCAGGACCGCGCCGGCCGCCACGCGAACGGCCTGCGTCAGCCCCCGCAGCGCGGCGGCGTGGAGGCGGGTCACGGTCCAGTAGAGCGGGACGTCCACTCTGTGCGCCGGCGCCAGCTCGACGAGGCGACCAGCGGCGATGTGGTCCTGCACCATCACGCAGGGATGCATGCCCCAGCCCAGTCCGACCAGCGTCATGTCGAGGAATCCGTGGGTGGAGGGCACCCAGTGGACCGGGCCGGCCAGCTCCACGCCAAACGCCGCCCGCGCCCAGCGCGCCTGCAGGAAGTCCCGCCGGTCGAAGCGCAGACACGGAGCCTGTCCCAGCGCCTCGGCGGTGACGCCGCGCGCGAAGTAACGCCCGGCAAGATCCGGGCTCGCACAGGCCGCATAACGCAGCGCGCCCAGCGGGATCGTCCGGCATCCCTGCACCGGCTCGCGCTCGGCGGTGACTGCGGCCAGCACCTCGCCGGAACGAAGCCTCGCGGCGGTATGGGCCTCGTCGTCCAGGGCGAGGTCGAGCGACACGTCCGTCATCCGCCCGAAGGCGGCGGCCGCGGCCGGAAACCAGGTGGCGAGGCTGTCGGCATTCACCGCCACCGGCAGCGTCAGCCTTTCGCCCGCTCCGGCGGCGATGCTGCCGAGCGCCGACGCCAGATCATGCTCCAACAGGCGCACGCGATCGAGATGGGCGCAGAGGGCGCGGCCGAGTTCGGTCGCCTCGCAGGGCTGGCCGCGGACGATGAGGATCGCACCGAGACGCTCCTCGAGCCCGCGCACCCGTTGCGAGACCGCCGACGGGGTGATCGCGAGCACCGTGGCGGCGCGCTCGAACGTGCCTTCCCGCACCACGGCGGCGACGGCGGCAAGCGAGGGGTAATCCAGCATGGATGAAGTTTTGCTTCATCGAACTTAGAAGAACAAGTTTTACTTGATGGGTCCGCCGGGCCACCAACGCGGCATGACAAACGTCCTCATGCCCTTCGCCACCGGCTTCCTGCTCTCCGCCGCGCTCATCATCGCCATCGGCGCGCAGAACCTGTTCGTCCTGCGGCAGGGGCTGCGGCGCGAGCACGTGGGCGCCATCGTGCTGTTCTGCGGCACCGCCGACGCGCTGCTCATCGGCGCCGGCGTGGCCGGCGTCGGCGCCTTTCTCGCCGCCGTGCCGCAGCTCACGACGCTCCTCGCCCTGGCGGGCGCCGGCTTCCTCGGATGGTATGGCGTCCGGGCGCTGCGGCGGATGGCGGGATCGGAGGCGATGGCGGTGAGCGCGGTGAGCACCATGACGCTCACGCGGGCGCTTATGGCCACCGCCGGCTTCACCCTGCTCAATCCGCATGTCTATCTCGACACGGTCCTGCTGATGGGAGCGGCGGGTTCCGCCCAGGCCGAGCAGGTGCGCCCCTTCTTCGTGGCCGGCGCGGCGGCGGCGAGCTTCACCTGGTTCGCGACGCTCGGCTATGGCGCGCGGCTCCTGCAGCCGCTCTTCGCCCGGCCGGCCGCCTGGCGGGTGCTCGATGCCGGCGTCGGGATCGTCATGCTCGCCCTTGCCACCTCCCTGGTGGCACGCGCGCTCACGCTGCCCGGCTGATCCGTCGATCGCGAAAGCGTTGCGCGCTCAGGGCGTGGCGGGCCTGTCGAGCGCGGCCTCGACCCCTGCCGCCACCTCGGGACCCGGCCGTCGCAGCGGCAGCGGCGGATCGCCGACTTCGAGACCGAGCCGCTGCGCGATCACGCACATGACGCGCAGGCTTCCATGCGCGCGGAACCATAATTGTACGTCCAAACTCGACGGACACGTCATCTCGCCTGGCCCATCGACGCCATGGCCGGGGCGCGTCATGAGCGGGCGCCTGCCTACCGGCGCAACGCAGGTCTTGGAACCTCGTATGTCGAGCGATGCAGTGGCCGAAGAGCGCGCAAGGCGCGAGCCGTTCAGCCACTGCATCATTGGCCTAATGCGTGGCCACCGCACGCTCGCTCACGGGTGCGGTGCGCACACCGAGCAGGACGATCAGCGCCGCTATCAGCAAGACGAGGCTCGCAGCGGCAAACGTGCCCGTCACTCCATCGATAGCCAGTATCGCGCCGCCGCCGGCCGCGCCGACCGAGATCGCCAGCTGCACCGACGCGACCAGCAGGCCGCCGGCGGTCTCCGTCTGATCCGGCACCGCGCGAGTAAGCCATGTCGACCACGCCACCGGAACGCCGCCGAATGCGAAACCCCACAAGGCGAACAGCGCGGTATGGGCGGCCGGGTCGGCGTCCAGCGTGACGAGGGCGACGGCCAGCCCGGCCATCAGCAGCGGCATTCCGAGCAGGGCGGCCTTCAGGCTTCGCTCGATCAGCGGGCCGGCGACCAGCGTTCCGACGAAGTTCGCGAAACCAAAGCCCAGCAATATGCCGGATACCGCATAGACGCCGACGCCCGTGACCGTCTCGAGGAAGGGCCGGATATAGGTGAAGACGGCAAAATGCCCCGCAAAGGCGAGCATTGCCCCGGACATCCCCAGCGCGACCCCCGGCCGGCGCAGCACGTCGACGAGTGTGCGCAACCGTGCCGAACCGGACGGAGCCAGGCGCGGCAGGGTCATGATCTGAGTGATGATCGTCACCATGCCCATCGCCGCCGCCAGCAGGAAGACCGCCCGCCAGCCGAACAGATGGCCGAGATAGCTGCCGACCGGGGCGGCGAACACGGTCGCGGCCGAGACGCCGCTGAACAGGATCGACAGGGCGCGTGGCACGAGGGCTTCCGGCACCAAGCGCATGGTGAGCGCTGCCGACATCGCCCAGAAGCCGCCGAGAGCGATGCCGAGCAGTATGCGCCCGAGGATGAGCAGCGGCAGGCTCGGTGCAAAGGCAACCACGAGGTTCGAGATCACCAGCAGCACGGAGAAGGCGATCAGCAGATTCCGCCGGTCGATGCGCTGCGTGGCCGCGGCGACGAGCAGGCTGGCGACGAGCGCCACGAGGGCCGTCGCCGTCACCGCCTGTCCGGCGGCGGCTTCGGTAATGCCGAGATCTGCCGCCATCGGGGTCAGCAGGCTGGCGGGAAGGAATTCGGCGGTCACCAGCCCGAAAACCCCCAATGTCATGGACCCGACCGCCGCCCAGGCGGGCGAGATCGGGGTAACGGCTGACGCGTCGAGCGCGAGCGATTCACTCATTCAACTGCCTTTCCAGAGAAGGATGCTGCATCGCAACACGCTACGCTGGCTCCGCAGGACTAACCATGCCAGAATGTCCGGCATGTTTGATCATTCGTCCGAAGACGCGACCTCTTCGCGACCGCCCGCCTATTCCGACGTCGTCAGCGAGCTGCTCGGCGGCATGAGGCTCGTCGGGCTGAAATATCGCCGGATACAGATATCCCCGCCTTTCGGCGTGCATTTCGGCAGCGAGCAGGGGCGCGCGCAGTTCCATTTCATCTCCCGCGGTTCGGTCTATCTGCGCCGGGCCGAGGGCGTGACGGAGAAACTGGAGGCCGGATCGGCGGTCCTGCTGCCGCATGGCGGCGCTCATGACCTCGTATCCGGGCCGGACCTGCCGTGCCGAACGGTATCGGCCTTCACGGAGGCGCCGCTTTGCGGCACCGTCGCCGCGATCAACGCCTGCGATGCCGACGCGTGCCGCAGCACGGACGTGGTGATCTTCAGCGGCTGCATGGAGTTCGAGCTCGGCGGCATGACGCCGCTGGTGGCTTTGATGCCGTCGGTGATGTCGGTCGGCACGCTGCTCGACCGCTACCCGGAGCTGCCCCCGATGCTGGACGCCATGGAGCGGGAGGCGCGTGGCGATCGCGCGGGTTTCGCCGGTATCCTGGCTCGTCTCGCCGAAGTCGTCTCCGTCTTCATCGTTCGGGCGTGGGTCGAGTGCGGCTGTGGCGCGGCGGCCGGCTGGGTGGCGGCGTTGCGCGATCCACGGCTCGTACGCGTCATCGCCGCCGTGCATCGTCATCCGGGTCGCGAATGGACGGTGGCCGAGCTGGCGTCGGTGATGGGCGCCTCCCGCTCCGTGTTCGCCGCGCGCTTTCTCGAGGTTACCGGGATGACGCCGCTTCGCTATCTCACCGAGTTGCGCATGCGTCTGGCGGCGCAGTGGATCACGCGGGATAACCTATCCATCGAGACCGCCGCCAACCGGCTCGGCTATGGCTCGCAGGCCGCGTTCAGTCGTGCCTTCAAGAGGACCATGGGACATGCGCCGGGGGCGATGAGGGCGACACAGCTCACCCCGCGAGCGGCCGAGTAACGCGCGGCGCAATTGCGCCGGGAGCGGTCATCGGCGCCTCATCTGAAGCCGGCCTTCACATTGGCCGTTGCGCCGCGGTCGACGCTCCGGCGCGTCCATCGGCCGAGATCGCGGCCGCGATGTCCGAGAGCTGATGCGGTTGTCTGGAGAGGGGATGGTGCCGGAAGCGCGAAGGGCGCGGGCCTCCCGGCCCGCGCCCTTGCCTCGAGAGCGTGACGCGCTCAGCGGGTGGAGCGCGCGTTCTGCTCGATCTGGCGCTGGATGTAGGGCTCGACATTCATCGTCGAAGGCTCGCTGACATAGGTATTGCGGCCCTCGATGACAGGCGCGCCGGCGCCGCCATTGACCCGCGCCTCGCTGGCGCTGCGGACAGCGGCGTCGTAGCCGGCCTTCTCCACAGGATCCCGTCCTTCGGCCAGCGCCGTGTTGACGAGGCCGGCGGCGGAAAGGGAAAGGACGGTGGCGGTGAGGGTCATCTTCCAGTTGATAGAAGTCATGGTGATCTTTCCTGTCTCTTTTTCCCTCCTGATCGACCTTTTGGCGCGCAGGAGAAGGCGTATATGAGATGCGAGTAATTGAATTTACTCGGGCGTCTGACACGACGTGGGGTTGTCGTCGTCGGATGAGATCAACATAGGGGGAAGATGTCGCAGAATTTCTTCAGTTCGGGGTGTCAATTGTCTCCGGGTGTCGCAGGTTTCGCGGGCTATACGGTTTGTTACAATTTTCCCCAGCGCGAAAAGGGCGATAGCGGTATGTAAAAGGCGTGGAGCTCTCTCATGGACGCCGTACCGCACATCGCCATCGTTGATGACCATCGCGACATTCGCGATCTGGTCGGCAAATATCTGCACCGGCACGGCTACCGCACGTCGCTGGCGGAGAACGCCGCGTCGTTCCGCCGGCTGATGGAACGCAACGCGTTCGATCTCGTGGTGCTCGACGTGATGATGCCGGGCGAGGACGGGCTCTCGCTCTGCCGCTATCTGCGCGAATCCACCAGTCTGCCGGTGATCATGCTGACGGCGATGGCGGAGGAGACCGACCGCATCGTCGGGCTGGAGCTGGGCGCCGACGACTATCTCTCCAAGCCCTTCAACCCGCGCGAATTGCTGGCGCGGATCAAGGCGGTGCTGCGGCGGGTGCAGAGCCTGCCGCCGCAGCGCGGGCAGCTCAAGGCCAAGGAGGTGCGCTTCGACCGCTGGGCGCTCAATGTCGGCCGGCGCGAGCTGATCGACCAGGATGGGCTGACCGTGCCGCTCAGCACCGCCGAGTTCCGGCTGCTGAGCGCGTTCCTCGACCATGCCGGGCTGGTGCTGAGCCGCGACCAGCTGCTCGACCTGACGGTCGGGCGCAGCGCCGAGCCGTTCGACCGGGCGATCGACAACCAGGTCAGCCGGCTGCGCAAGAAGATCGAGATCGACCCGAAATCGCCGGTGCTGATCAAGACGCACTGGGGCGGCGGGTACAGCTTTTCGGTCGAGGTGGAAGGCCAATGATCGGGGTGTGGAACCGCGGCCTGACCGCCCGCTTCGTCGCCGTGATGCTGCTGGCGCTCGCGGTCTCGCAGGGCATCAGCTTCCTGTTGTTCACCGATGAGATGGGCGGCGCGCTGGTGCGCGTGGCCAAGGCCGAATTCCTCAGCCGCAGCGCCTCGGTGGCACAGGTGCTCGAGACCACGCCGCCCGCCGTGCAGCAGGACATCCTGCAGGCCAGCGGCACCAGTTATACCCGTTTCTGGGTGTCGCCGACCTTCCCCGGCGATGTCGAGAGCTGGCGGCAGGAGGCCAAGAGGCGCCTCGCGGAGCCGCTGCCGACGCTGGCCAATCTGGCGGACACCGAACAGGGCACGCCGGAGACGGCAGCGGCCGCGCCGGTTCTCGCACCGCGGCCCGCGAGCGCGACGGTGGCCGCGCCGATACCCGCGAACGGCACGCCGGCCTCGTCCTGGATCGACCTTCCCGCCCATGCCTGGCCGCTCTCGCGGGCGGCCAAGTTCGTCTATTGGGGCGATGCCGGCGGCATGGGCCTGGCCGTGCAGCTGAAAGACGGATCGTGGCTCAACAGCGCGTTCTCCAAGAAGATGATGAACAGCATGCTGACCACGCGCTCGCTGATCTCGCTGGCGGTGACGGCGGTCATATTGTCCCTGTGCGCGGCCTTCATCGCCCGCACCATGACGACGCCGATGCGGCGCCTTGCGGCGGCAGCGGAAGCGCTGGGCCGCGGCGAGAGCGTGGCGCCGCTTTCGGAGAAGGGCCCGGACGACATCCGCCATACGGCGGTGGCGTTCAATCTGATGCAGTCGCGGCTCCAGCGTTTCGTGGAGGACCGCACCCGCATGCTGGCGGCGATCGGGCATGATCTGCGCACGCCGATCACCTCGCTGCGGCTGCGGGCGGAGTTCGTCGCCGATGACGAGACGCGCGAGAAGATGCTCGACACGCTGGACGAGCTGCGCGCCATGACCGAGGCGACGCTGGCCTTCTCGCGCGAGCAGGCGACCGAGGAGGTCACGCGCAATGTCGACCTCACGGCGCTGGTGGGGAGCCTGTGCGACGACCTGGTCGAGCTGGGCCACGAGATATGCTGCGCCGAGGGGCCGAAGATCAGCTATCGCTGCCGTCCCGACGCGCTGAAGCGGGCGGTGCGCAACCTGGTGGAGAACGCGGTGCGCTATGGCGAACGCGCGCGGGTTTCGCTGCGCACGACGCCGCAGGCGATCGAGATCGTGATCGAGGATGACGGGCCGGGCATTCCCCCCGAAATCGTCGAGAAGGCATTCGAGCCGTTCTTCCGCATCGAGCATTCGCGCAGTCGCGCCACCGGCGGCATCGGCCTCGGCCTGTCGATCTCGCGCAACATGGTGCGCCACCATGGCGGCGACATCATCCTCGCCAATACCGGGCGGGGGCTGCGCGCCACCATCAGCCTGCCCTATGCCGAGACGCCGGCGCCGGATGCGCGGGCAATGGCGCGTTCCGCGCAGCGGGCCGGCCTGCCCAGCGGCACGCCACGGCGCACGCCGGCGGAATGAGCGGTTCGGCGTGCACCGGTTCCAGGTGGGCAAGCCGCTCAGGGGCGCAAGCCGCTCAGGGGCGGATGCCGGGCGTTTCCATCGCCATGCCGGCGGCACGCTGCATGAGGTAGAGTTCCAGCGCGATGAACGCGTCGGACCCTGCGGCGAAGGGCTCGGCGCGCACGCCGATCATGCAGTTGCGCATGCGCCGCTGCAGCGAGCCGATCCCCTGCCATTCCAGACGGTACAGGGGATAGCCCGTCGGGTGCGCCTGCGTGACGGGGCTGCCGGCGAGACGCTGGCGCCAATTGTCGTCGTGGCAGGAGGCGCAGGCGAGATCGAGCTGGCCCATGCGTGTCGTGAAGAGCCGACGCCCGCTCTCGCGGAACGGCGCGAGAGCGGGCTCGATCGGCGGCGCGATCGGCATGCCGCGCGACTGATGGGCCACGAAAGTGGTGAGGGCCAGAAGGTCGTCGCTCTCGCGCGCCAGCGGCGTTCCGCCCTGCCGTTCGCGGCGGCATTGATTGATGCGGCCGGTGAGATCGATGGGCTTGCCGCTGGCGGGATCGAGGGCGGGATAGCGGGCCGCGACGCCGCGCATGCTTGCCGCCGCGCCGTGGCAGCCGGCGCAGGACAGGTTCGACGCTCCCGCCTTCTGTTCCCACAGGGCCGCGCCCTGCACGACCCAGAGCATGCCGGGATTGCTAGTATCGTCCGCCTGCAGGGCCTGCGTCTCCGGCGCCATGAAGGCGCGCCCGGAGCGCCGCTCGCCGGAGCCGATCTCGCCCGCCGGCGCGACGCCGGCCAGCAGCGCCAGGGCGACCAGGCTCATGGCCGGCCGGATCATCCGGTCACCACGATCTCGGCGCCGGCGGTCTCCGTCTGTCCCTCGTCATCGGTCCATTCAAATTCCACCGTGCCGCTCGCTGAGGCGACGAGGCTGAACGACACGAAGGGATTGGCGGAGACGGCCGGGAAGAACTCGGCCGCGAACACCTCCTCCCCGTCATAGGTGCAGACGAAGCGGGTGATGATGCGCCGGGGAAACGCGACGCCGTTCGGCCCCATCCGGTAGCCGGTTTCCATCGGGTGGGCGATCATCGCCCTTATGTCGACGATGTCGCCGCTCTTGGCGGTTTTGGGCACGCTGACGAGGGTCCTGCTCATGACAGGTCCTCGATGCAGGCGGCGAGGGTGACGATGACGTTCGCCTCGCTCGTCCAGTAGGTGCCGTCGCTGAGTTCGGCGACCGCGAGGAGGGTCTGGGAGGTGGCCAGCCGGATGCGGGTGGCGATGCGCGCCCGGCCGTTGCGCGGGCCGAGCGAGAACACCGCGACGTCGGCCTGCGGGTTCTTCTCGTTGAACAGGCCGATGCGGCGCACATGCGAGGCTTCCGTCATCGGGCTCTCGACCTCGATGGTGACGCCGACCGCGTTGCCGTTCTCCACCAGCGGCGGCACGCTGAGTTTCACCCGGCCGGCATGGACCGGCGCGCCCCCGGTGAAGCCGGCGACGGCCGCCTCAAGCGAGGGGCGCGCCAGCGCCCGCAGGGGCAGGGCCATCACGAGGATGCCGACGCCGCCGGCGAGCACGGCGCGCCGGCCGAGCGAGGGGCCGCCGGCAGGCTCAAGTCTGGTGGGCTCCTTCATGGGCTCACTCCTTCAGCGTCACGAGATAGGCCACCAGATGCTCGATCTCGGCAGCGCCGAGCACCGGCTTGCCCTGCCAGGCGGGCGCGGTCCGCTGGCCCGCCCGGAGCGAATGATAGGCCGGCATGAGGCTCTCCGGGTTCAGCCGCTTCATGTCGACGATCCGCAGCCGGATCTGGCCCTCGTCGAGCCGGGAGCCGATGCCGGCGAGGCTCGGCGCCAGCGTGCCCTGAAGCTGTGCCGCGCCGGAAGGGAGGGCGTGGCAGAGAATGCAGAGGCTGCGGTGGCGCTCGCCGATCAGCGCCTGCCCGAGGGCGGGGTCGCCGCGCCGCCCGGCAAGCGGCTCCAGGATCGCGTCTCCCGACACGACATAGGGCGCAAGCTCGTGCCCGGCCATGTCGTCGGACCGCGCGGTGCCCGGCAGCCCGCAGGAGAGGGCGAAGGCGGCCCATGCGCCCGCCGCGGCGCCCCTCACCCGAAGGCTTCCGCGGTGAGGGTGGCGAACCACGCCTCGCCAAGGGCGGCTTCCTCGGCGCGCACGGCCGGCGGCGCGTCGAGCGGCGAGGTGCCGCCGGCCCCCTCGACTTCGGCGAGGAGGCCGTTTCTGGGGCTGTACACGCCGGCGATCGAGATGCCGTAATCGGGCGCGAGCAGGCTGTAGCAGGTGTTGATCAGCTTGGGCTCGCCGGGGCTCCGGCCACGCAGCAGCGCGATGACGGCGCTGGCGCAGGCCTTGGCCTGGGCGTTGGCGGTGAAGGCGGATTTGGGCATGGCGCCGCCAATGGCCGCGTCGCCGACGACGTGGACATGGGGCACGAGGAGGGATTCGAAGCTGACCGGGTCGATCGGGCACCAGCCGGTGCGGTCGGCGACGCCGGCGATGGCCGCGATGGCCCCGGCGCGCTGCGGGGGGATGACGTTCGCCACCGCCGCGCGGTGCTCGCCGAATTCGGTGCGCAAGGTCCGCGTCGGCGCGTCCACCTCGGTCACGCCGCCGCCGAAGGACAGCCCGACCCATTCGATCATGCCGGGATAGAGCGCGGCCCAGCCGGCCTCGAACAGGCGCTGCTTGGAGAAGGCGTCCTTGGCGTCGAGGATGAGGATCTTCGAGCGCGGCTTGTGGGCCTTGAGATAGTGCGCGATGAGGCTCGCCCGTTCATAGGGGCCGGGCGGGCAGCGGAACGGGTTGGCCGGCACCGAGAGCACGACGAGCCCGCCATCGGCCATCGCTTCCAGCTGGCGGCGCAGCAGCAGGGTCTGCTCGCCCGCCTTCCAGGCGTGCGGCATCAGCCCGGTGGCGGCGGCGTCATAGCCGGGAAGGGCGTCGAGACGCATGTCGATGCCCGGCGCGACGATCAACCGGTCGTAGCTCAGCCGCACCTCGTCGGCGAGCACCACGCGCCGCTGCTCCGCCTCGATCCGCACCACCTTCTGCGGCACATGGACGATGCCGTCCGCCTCGATCCCGGCATAGCCGAAATGCTGGGCTTTCATGTCGCGCAGCCCGGCGATGACCGCGTTGCTGAGCGGGCAGGCGGTGTAATGCGCGCTGGGCTCGATGAGCGCGACCGCGATCTGCGGGTCCTCCCGCCTGACGGCACGGGCGAAGCTGGCGCCGGCGAAGCCGCCGCCGATCACCACCACCCTCGGTGCCGCCTGGGCGCGCACGGCCGGGCTCGCCAGAACCGCGCAGGCGCCGGCGGCGAAGCCTAGAACGCGCCTACGGCTGAGCGGGAACGTTGCCGCCGGCGGCGAAATAATCGGCGATCGCGCGCGTTTCCTCATCGGTGAAACCCTTGGCAATGCGCGTCATGATGGTCGAGCGGCGCTCGCCCGAACGGAAGGCGGCCATCTGCGCCACGGTCTGCTCCGCCGGCTGCCCGTTCAGGCTCGGCACAGGCCCCTTGCCGGCGGTGCGCGGATGGCATCCCGAGCAGGAGGTCGCCCCGCGCGGCGGCGCGGCGTCCGCCGGAGCCGAGGCCATGAAGAGCCACAGCGCCGGCAGCATGAAATGGAACAGGCGCATCAGGCAAGCTCGTGGTTCTTCAGCGGCATGGTGCGGTAGCGCTTGCCGGTGGCGGCGAACAGCGCGTTGAGCACCGCCGGCGCGGCGACCGCGATGGTCGGCTCGCCCACCCCGCCCCAGAAGCCGCCGGAGGGCAGCATGAGGGTCTCCACCGCAGGCATCTGCGCCATGCGCAACACCTCATAGGTGTCGAAGTTCTCCTGCTCCATCCGCCCGCCGGCCACCGTGCATTCGCCATAGAGGCAGGCGGAAAGGCCATAGACGAAGGAGCCCTCGACCTGCCGCTCGACCTGCGCCGGGTTGACCACATGGCCCGGGTCGGTGGCGGCGACGATGCGGTGGATCCGAAGCTCGCCATCCTCCACCGACACCTCGGCGGCGGCGGCGACATAGGAGCCGAAGCCCATGATCTGGCTCAGGCCGCGGAAGCGCCCCGGCGCCGGCGGGGTGTCCCAGCCGATGCCCTCGGCCGCCGCCTCAAGCACGGCGAGGTGCTTGGGATGATCCGCCATCAGCTTGCGGCGGAAGGCGAGAGGCTCGGCGCCGGCGGCGTGCGCCAGCTCGTCGATGAAGCACTCCATGTAGATGGCGTTCTGGTTGAGGTTCACCCCGCGCCAGAAGCCCGGCGGCACCGGCGGATTGCGCATGGCGTGGTCGATCAGCAGGTTCGGCACGGTGTAGGCGAGATGGCCCTCCGGCAGGTTCGCCGTCAGGCCCTGGAACACCACCGGGTCCATGCCGCCCTGCATGCCCTGCGGCCGCACCGCGGCGAGGATCGACTGGCCGGAGATGCGCATGTGCAGGGCGGTCACGTTGCCGTCCGCGTCCAGCGCCCCGGTCAGCCTGGCCTGCGTGGTCGGGTGATAGGCGCCGTGCAGCATGTCCTCCTCGCGCGTCCACAGCAGCTTGACCGGGGTGCCGGGCATCTGCCTGGCGATGCTCACCGACTGGCGGACATAGTCCTGGAAATTGCCGCGCCGGCCGAAGCCGCCGCCGAGATGGATCTTGTAGACCTCGCACTGGCCGACCGGCAGCCCGGCCGCCTCGGCGACCACGGCAAGGCTCGCCTCGCCATTCTGCGTCGGCACCCACACCTCGCATTTGTCGGCGGTGTAGAGCGCGGTGGCGTTCATCGGCTCCATGGTGGCGTGGTTCTGGTAGGGGAAGGCATAGGTCGCGGTGATCACCTTGCCGCCCGCCGCTGCCACGCGGGCCAACTCGGCCTTCGCATCGCCCTGGCTGTTGCCGATGAAGGCGTCCTCGGCCTCCAGCCCTTCCGCCAGCATCTGGCGGATGTCGGCACTGGTCAGGTCCTTGTTGGGGCCCTCGTCCCAGGTGATCGGCAGCGCGTCGAGCGCGGTCTTGGCCCGCCACCAGGTGTCGGCGACGACGGCGACCGAGCGGTCGTCCACCCGCACCACCTTCCTCACCCCCGGCATCTTTTCGACTGCGGCCGCGTCGAAACTCGCCAGCGTGCCGCCGAAGACCGGGCAGGCCCTGATGGCGGCGTTCAGCAGGCCGGGAAGCTTGAGATCGGCGCCATAGACCTGCTTGCCGGTGAGCTTTTCGACCGTGTCGAGGCGCGGCAGCGGCTTGCCGGCGATCTTCCAGTCCTTCGGGTCCTTCAGCGACACCTCTGCCGGCGGCGTCTGGCGGCCGGCGGCCTCGGCCACCTCGCCGAAGCGCAGGGTGCGCCCGCTGGGGCCGTGGGTGATGACGCTGTCGGCGGCCGTGCATTCGCTCGCCGGCACGCCCCACCGTTCCGCGGCGGCGGCGATCAGCATGTGGCGCGCGGCGGCGCCGCCCTTGCGGACATAGTCATGGGAATCGCGGATGCCGCGGCTGCCGCCGGTGGAATAGCTGCCCCAGACGCGGTCGCGCTTCAGGTTCTCGCCCGGCGCGGGATATTCGGTCGTGACCTTCGACCAGTCGCATTCCAGTTCCTCGGCGACGAGCTGGGCGAGGCCGGTCAGCGTGCCCTGGCCCATCTCGGAGCGGGCGATGCGGATGACGACGGTGTCGTCCGGCTTCACCACCACCCAGGCATTGATCTCCGGCGGCGAAGCGGGTGCCGCGTCCTGCGCCAGGGCGGGGCCGGCGAACGGCACATGGAAGCCGAGCGACAGGCCGCTGAGCGTGGCGGCGGAGCCGACGATGAAGTTTCGGCGCGAGACCGACTGGATGATGCTCATGGCGCTCTCCCTCAGCCGGCCTTGCCGTCGGCCGCCATGTGGATGGCGGCGCGGACGCGGTTATAGGTGCCGCAGCGGCAGATATTGGTGATCTCGGCGCTGATGTCGTCGTCGCTCGGCTTCGGGTTGCTCTCCAGCAGGCTGGCCACCGCCATGATCATGCCGGTCTGGCAGTAGCCGCATTGCGGCACGTCGAGCGCCAGCCAGGCCTTCT
Source organism: Ancylobacter sp. TW_SC_1 (assembly GCF_056836805.1). Classification (NCBI taxonomy): domain Bacteria; kingdom Pseudomonadati; phylum Pseudomonadota; class Alphaproteobacteria; order Hyphomicrobiales; family Xanthobacteraceae; genus Ancylobacter; species Ancylobacter sp. TW_SC_1. The sequence continues at coordinate 4,740,260 of NZ_CM166365.1, read as the reverse complement.
GCACCGGGTGCGAGCCGTCCGGCGACAGCCCCTCGATGGTGACGATCTTCTGGTCGGCCTCGACGGCCGAAAGCGGCATCACGCAGGAGCGTGTCGCCACGCCGTCGATATGCACCGTGCAGGCGCCGCACTGCGCGATGCCGCAGCCGAACTTGGTGCCGGTAAGGCCGATCTGCTCGCGAAGCACCCAGAGAAGCGGCGTATCGGGCTCGGCCTCGATCTCATGCGTCTGTCCGTTGACGGTGATCTGGACCATGATGGACTCCCGGCTGGAGAAACGGTGCGTGCCGCAGGGGCCGGAAGGCATGGAAGCGCCCGGCGAGCGTCGCGGCTGGCGTTCATCGACCGGGCAACGCTAGGCGGGCGGTGTCGCAGAAGCGTGCCGCCCGCGCGCCTCATTGTCGCGATGTGTCGCGGCGGCGGGTCTTGATAAGAATTGATACAAAGAGAGTCCGTGGCGTCCGGGTCAGAGCACCGTCGCTGCCGACCGGGTGCCGACGCGCGCGTCGATACCTTCCAGTCGTCGACGCGCGCGTCGACAAGCGCCCGTTTGCGCGCAGGCCTCAGAGTTCTTTCGACGGCACGCCCTGCCGCGTCGCCGTGGTGAGCGGCAGGCCCGCCAGGCTCCGCTTCGGCACGAAGGCGGACTGCGCTTCCGAGACATTCGCTGCCCTCATGGCGCTCTCCTCGTCCCCGATCCGGGGATCGCCGGCGGAAAATTCCGGTTTCGGCCGGAGCATAAAATCGGGAGCACGTCAGGTCGCTCCATACGTGAAAAACGGTATCTAAGTGTCGCGCGAGCGGGATAAACAGTGCTGAGCGCGGCCTTGATGAGGGCCTCGCAGGATGTGCGGCTGCGGAAGGAACTCGTTGCATGTATCGCAGGCTTGGTCATGTGCGCCGCGGCGGTGCGGGCGCGCGTTTGGCGATGTGCTCATTCGGCGCCGCGCTGCTGCTGTCGGGCTGCAACGAGCCGAACACGTTCGCGGCGCCGCCGCCGGCCAAGGTCACGGTCGCCACGCCGGCGCAGGCCCCGGTGACGCTCTATGCCGAGTTCACCGGCAAGACCGCGCCCTCGCAGGAGGTCAACCTCGAGGCGCGCGTGCAGGGCTATCTCACCATCGTCGGCTACGCCGATGGCGAGGCGGTGCGGAAGGACCGGGTGCTGTTCGAGATCGAGAAGGACCAGTACCGCGATCAGGTCGCGTTGCAGGAGGCCGAACTCGCCATCGCGCAGGCCAAGGCGGCCAATGCGCAGACCGAGTTCGACCGCCAGGCCGACCTCGGCCAGAAGCAGGTGTCGAGCCAGCGCAGCGTCGACGATGCGCGTGCCACGCTCGACGCCGCCAAGGGGCAGGTGGCGGCCGACGAGGCGAGCCTCAGCCTCGCGAGGCTGAGCTTCGGCTACACCACCGTCCGCGCCCCCTTCGACGGCGTGGTGACGCGCCACCTCGTCGATGTCGGGTCGCTGGTCGGCTCCTCCGGCCCGACCAAGCTCGCGACCATCCTCCGGGTCGATCCGCTGCACGTCTATTTCAACATGAGCGAGCAGCAGCAGATCGCCATGCGCGACGCGCTGGCCGCGCAGGGCAAGACGCTGCGCGACGTGCGCGAGAACCGGATCGCGCCGCCGGTCGAGATCGCGCTCGCCGGCGAGGCGGCCTACAAATATGCCGGCACGATCGACTACATCGCCCCGCAGCTCGATGGTGCCACCGGCACGCTGCAGATGCGGGCCGCGCTGGCCAACAGGGATGTGGAGCTGATCCCGGGCCAGTTCGTGCGGGTGCGCGTGCCGATCGGCAGGATCGAGAATGCGCTGCTGGTGGACGACACGGCGGTGCAGTCCAATCAGGCCGGCAGCTATGTGATGGTGGTCGGCACGGACAATGTGGTGGAGCAGCGCGCCGTCACGACAGGCCCCGTCGAGGGTCAGCTGCGCGTCATCACCAAGGGGCTGAGCGCCGGCGACAAGGTGGTCGTCGGCTCGCTGCAGCGCGCCGTCGCGGGCAAGACCGTCGATCCCGTGGCGGGGACCATGGCGGCTCTGCCCGAGGCGGCTCCGGCGACGACGGCCGCCGGGGCTGAGAAGGCCACCACGACCCCCTGACCTTCCGGCCAACCCCGAGGCGGACCCATGTTCTCGCGCTTCTTCATCGAACGGCCGGTGCTCTCCAACACACTGGCCCTGCTCATCGTGCTGCTGGGTGCGCTGTCGCTCACCAGCCTGCCGGTCTCGCAATATCCCGATGTGGTGCCGCCCACCGTCTCGGTGACGGCGACCTATCCCGGCGCCAGCGCCCGCACGGTGATGGATACCGTGGCGCTGCCGATCGAGCAGCAGGTCAACGGCGTCGAGGGCATGATCTACATGCAGTCGACCAGCGGCAATGACGGCAGCTATTCGCTGGTCGTCACCTTCGACATCGGCACCGATCCCGACATGGCGCAGGTGCTGGTGCAGAACCGCGTCTCGCTGGCCACCGCGCAGCTGCCGAGCGCGGTCTCGACGCAGGGGCTGAACGTCCAGAAGAAGTCGACCTCGATCCTGCAGTTCGTGAACCTCTATGCGCAGGACGGGCGCTACGACAATCTGTTCCTCGCCAATTACGCCGCGATCAGCCTGGAGAACGAGCTCGCCCGCCTGCCGGGCGTCGGCTCGGTGACGGTGCTGGGCTCGGGCAGCTACGCGATGCGGATCTGGCTCGACCCGGAGCGCCTCCAGACCTATGGCCTGACGCCGGCCGACGTCACCGCGGCGATCCAGCAGCAGAGCACGCAGGTCACGGCCGGGCTGGTCGGCGCCCCGCCGACGCCCGCCACGGTCAATTTCCAGTACGCCATCGACGTCACCGGACGCTTCGACGAGGCGAAGGATTTCGAGAGCATCGTCGTCAAGGTGATCGACGAGGGCGGCGGGCGGATCGTGCGGGTCGGCGACATCGGCCATGTGGAGCTCGGCGCCGCCACCTATGGCCACACAGCGACGCTGGACGGCAAGCCCTCCGCCGCCATCGCCATCTCCCAGCTCACCGGCGCCAACGCGCTCGCCGTGGCCGAGGAGGTGAACGCCAAGATGAAGCAACTGGCGGCATCCTTCCCGCCGGGTCTCGACTACAAGGTCTCCTTCGACAGCACCAAATTCGTCAGCGCCTCGGTGGACGAGGTCTATGAGACGCTGATCATCGCGGCGGTGCTGGTGCTCGCGGTCATCCTCATCTTCCTGCAGGACTGGCGGGCGATGCTGGTTCCGGCCACCACGGTGCCCGTCACCATCGTCGGCGCCTTCGCCGCCATGGCCATGCTCGGCTACACCATCAACACCACCAGCCTATTCGCCCTCGTGCTGGCGATCGGCATCGTGGTGGACGACGCCATCGTCATCGTCGAGGGCGTGTCGCGCCACATGGAGGCCGGCATGTCGAGCCGCGAGGCCTCGATCAAGGCGATGTCGGAACTGACCGGCCCGGTCATCGGCATCACGCTGGTGCTGATGGCGGTGTTCCTGCCGGCGGCGATGATGTCCGGCCTGACCGGCAGGATGTACCAGCAGTTCGCCCTCGTCATCGCCGCCACCGCCCTGATCTCGGCGATCAACGCGATGACGCTGAAGCCGACCCAGTGCGCCCTGTGGCTGCGGCCCTCCACGCCGCCGGCCGCGCGAAACATCCTCTACCGCGCCTTCAACGCGGCCTATGCGCGGGCTGAAGAGATCTATGTCGCGCTGGTGCGTCGGCTGGTGCGCGTCGCCGTGCTGACCAGCCTTGTCGGCTTCGGCCTCATCGGGCTCGCCTTCTACGGCCTCTCGCACGTGGCGACCGCCTTCCTGCCGAGCGAGGACCAGGGCTATTTCATCGTCAGCCTGACCCTGCCGGACTCGGCCTCCGCCGCGCGCACCGAGGCGGTGGTGGCGCAGGCCGTGCAGCGCATCAAGTCCTTTGACGGCGTCGACAGCGTGATCGGCGTGTCCGGCATCTCGCCGCTGGACAACAACGCCACGCTCTACAACACCGGCATGCTCTATGTCGTGCTGAAGGACTGGAGCGTGCGCACGACGACGGCGCTCAGCGCCGCCAGCATCGGCGGCAAGGTACGCGCCGCTCTCGGTGATCTCGGCACCGCCGAGGCGATGGTGATGATGCCGCCGCCCATACAGGGCATCGGCAACTCCTCCGGCTTTGCCATGATGGTGGAGATGAAGGACGGCACCTCGGATTTCTCCGCGCTGCAGAACGCCGCCAGCGACGTCGTCGATGCCGCCGCCACGCAGACCAGCCTGTCGCATGTCGCGACCAATTTCCGCGGCGCGGTCAAGCAGCTGCGGCTGGAGGTGGACCGCGTGAAGGCGGAGACCTACGGGCTCACGGTCGGCCAGGTGTTTTCCGCGCTGGAGGCCTATGTCGGCTCGTCCTATGTCAACCAGTTCACCCGGTTCAACACTGTCTTCCAGGTCTATGTGCAGGCGGACGCGCCGTTCCGGCTGCAGCCGGGCGACATCCTGAACCTCAAGGTGAAGGGCGCGGATGGCGAGATGGTCCCGCTCGGCCAGGTGGCGCATTTCGTCGATGCTGCGGGTCCGCCGCTGATCACGCTCTACAACCTCTACCCGGCGGCGCAGGTCACCGGCAGCCCGGCCGCGGGCTTCAGTTCCGGCCAGGCGATGACGCTGATGGACCAGGTCGCCGCGTATTCGCTGCCGTCCTCCATGGGCACGGCATGGACCGGCATGTCCTATCAGGAGCGGCTGGTCGGCAACCAGATCTACTACGTCTTCGCCGTTGCGCTGGTGCTGGTCTATTTCGTGCTGTCGGGCCAGTATGAGAGCTGGCTGCAGCCGCTGGCGGTCATCCTCGCCGTGCCGCTCACTTTGCTCGGCACCGTCGCCGCGCTGGAGATCACCGGCCTGCCGAACGATCTCTACACGCAGATCGGCATCGTGCTGCTCATCGCGCTGGCGGCCAAGAACGCCATTCTCATCGTCGAGTACGCCCGCGAGAAGCGCATGGAAGGCATGGACATAGGCGAAGCCGCCATCGAGGCGTCGCGGCTGCGGTTCCGGCCGATCCTGATGACCTCCTTCGCCTTCATCTTCGGCATGCTGCCGCTGGTGTTCGCCTCCGGAGCGGGGGCGGGCGCCCGGGTCTCCCTCGGCATCGCCGTGGTGAGCGGCATGCTCGCCTCGACCGGGCTCGCGGTGCTCTTCGTTCCGGCCTTCTTCACCGTGCTGGAACGGCTGCGGCAGAAGCCGGCCGCGCCTCGCGCGGCGGCGTCATCGTCCCGATCTTCGCCCGATATCGTTGCCGGCTAAGGGAACTGCCGACGGGCTTCGGTGGTGCCGTCGGGTGCGTGACGCGCCTGATCGGAACGTGCAGCCGATGATTCCGTTGACCTCCGCACCACGCCGCGGGGCGGTCAGCGCGGGAAGCGCGAGCGGAACGCGGCGGCGGTGGCGTAGGAGCGCTGGGTGCCGCGGCGGGTGATCGAATCGGCGGCATATTTCGCCGCTTCGCCGAGCGCCTCGAACACCGGCAGGCCCTGCGTGTGGAAATGCGCGAAGGCGCCGATGAAGGCGTCGCCCGCGCCCGTGGTGTCGACCGGCTCGACCTTCACCGGCGCGACCCGCCTCGCCTCGCTTCCCGTCACCAGCAGCGCACCGCGCCCGCCCATGGTGACGACAACCGTGCCGATGCCGCGCGCGGTCAACGTCTTCGCCGCCGCCTCCACCTGCGCCTCGCTGTCCACGGGCATCCCGGTCAGCGTCGCGAGTTCGGTCTCGTTCGGGGTGAGGAAGCCGAGGTCCTTCAGCCGCGCGACGTCGAGGTCGGGCAGCGCCGGCGCCGGCACCAGAAGGCTCGGCACGCCGTTCTCCTTCGCCCATCGCACCGTGTGGTAGACGGTCTCGACGGGGATTTCGAGCTGCATCAGGATCAGCGCGCAGCCCCTCAGCAGCTCGCTCGCGGCGTCGACATCGGCGGGCGCGAGCTGCGCGTTGGCGCCCTTGACGATGAGGATCGAATTCTCGCCCGAAGGCTCGACGAAGATCGGCGCGACGCCCGAGGGGGCGCCCGGCGTGCGGATGACATGGGTGGTGTCGATGCCGCATGCCGCGAAATTGGCGATGGTGGCGTCGGCGAAGGTGTCGTCGCCCACCCGCGTCACCATCACCACCTGCGAGCCCAGCCGCGCGGCGGCGATCGCCTGGTTGGCGCCCTTGCCGCCATGGCCCATCTCGAAGCTCGGCGCCTCGACGGTCTCGCCGCGCAGCGGCATGTGGTCGACATAGGTGATGAGATCCATCATGTTGGACCCGACGACGGCGATCTTCGACATCTCAACCTCCCGTTCCGCCCCTTGCCGGGCCGGCCTTGTAGCGTTCAACCGCCGAGTGTCTGGGCGAGCGCCGCGCATTCGCCGGCATCGAGATGGCCGAGCTCGACGCAATAGCGCGCGGTGGCGCCGGCGGGCAGGCGGATGACGTTGCCCTTCGCCTTCTCGGCGGCATAGCCCTCCGGCTCGCAGGTCGAGGGCAGGGCGAAGGCGCAGACCGACTGGTCGTGCCCGGCCAGAATCCAGCGCACGGTCCTGGGAAAATCCGCCGGGCGGTAGCGGGCGAGGAAGGCGTCGCCCTCCGGCCGGCGCAGCAGCATCGTGGTCGACCCCGTCGCATCGGTGGCGAGATCGCTGAGATAGAACACCTGCTCGGGATCGAAGCCGTCGGCCCGGCGGATGATGCGGCCTGCGGAAGGGTCGGCGGCCAGCGCGTCGATGCGGGCGAGATAGGCGGGGCTCGCCGTCACATGGGCGGGCACGGCGCGGCGCACCACGGTGTGGGCGGCGTCGAAGGGCGCCTGCTGCCGAATCTCGCCGCCCTCGACGAAGGCGTAGTTCACATGCGCCATGTACATCAGGTCCATGGCGTCGCCGGCGGAGAGGTTGGTCACCTCCATGCCCATGTCGAAGCGGGCGTCGGCGGCGTGCAGCGTCACGCTCGGCCGCGCCTCGTAGTGCGCGCCGAAGCCCATGGCGTACTCATAGGCGCCGAACAGCCGCATCCACGGGCCGCGCGCATCCTCGCCAAGCTCGATCCCTGCGGAATCCATCGGCGCGCAGGGCATCTCGCCATGGGCGGGGTGGGTGTCGGAGGGGCCGGGCACGCCATTGCGCAGCAGGCCGGAATGGAAGGCGAAGCGGCCATAGGTCTCGGCGATGGTGCGAACCCGGCGCGGCGCCTTGAAGATGCTCTGCATGGTCAGGTCGACGCTGTCGAAGGCCGCCGACCAGATCATCTGGCCGAGAAAGGGCAGCACCACCAGCGCCCCGCGCGCATTGGCGAGCCGCACCGCCTCGACGCCGGTGGGGTAGCGCAGCAGCGTGGCGGTCAGCCCGCCATGCTCGACGGCGAGGGTCTCCGCGTCGCCAAAGGCGCGGCGGTCGAGATGGATGCGGGTCATGTGCGGTTCCTGAACGCGTTCAGCACCATGACGAGCAGCAGGAAGCCGCCCCAGATGAAATCGATGAGGTGGTTGGAGAAGCGCATCATCTGGAAGCCCGAGGCCAGCAGCATCAGCGCGATCACCGCGATGGAGATGCCGAGCACGGTGCCGCGCCCGCCCGCCGGGTTGGTGCCGCCGAGCACGCAGATGAGCACCGCCTGCAACAGGTAGGACGTGCCGTAATCCGACTTCGCCGCATTGGTGCGGCCCGACAGCATGATGCCGGCGAGCGCGGCGAGGGTGCCGCTCAGCATGTAGGAGTACAGCACCATGCGGTCGCTCTTCAGTCCGGCGAACACCGCCGCGCGCGGATTGGTGCCGATCAGGAAGAGGTTCAGGCCGAAGGAGGTCCGGGTGAGCATCACCGCGATGACCATGGCGACGGCGACGAAGATCAGCAGCGGCACGGCGACGCCGAACAGCTTGCCGTTGCCGATCAGCCCCCAATAGGCGGGGAAGCCGACAATGGCCGGCCCGCCGGTCAGCACCATGCACAGGCCGGTGAACACCTGGCCCGTGCCGAGCGTGGCGAGGATGGGGGTGATCTTCGCCCGCGTGATCAGCAGCCCGTTGAGCGCGCCGGCGATCAGCCCGACGCCCAGCGCCAGCATCACGCCGGCGGCGACGCGGGCGATTTCCCCGGCCATGCCGGCGGCAGGGTCGCCGGGGAAGACCCTGGTGAAGAACACGCCGGCGAGGATGCCCGCCAGATTGGCGATGCCGATCACCGAGAGGTCGATGCCGCCGGTGAGCATCGCCAGCATCATGGCGATGGCGACGATGCCGAGCTCGGGGAAGATGAAGCTGATCGACTCGAAATTGTAGTAGCGCAGGAACTTGTTCGGCTCGAGCCAGCTCATCACCGCGAAGATCACCACGGTGATGACAATGAGCTGGAGGATGTTGTTGTCGCGGTTGATGACGCGCGAGAGGTCGAGACGCTTGTTCATGGTGTCCATTCCCCTCACGCCGGCGTCTTGCGGTCGCGCCAGGCGGTGAGCGCGGTCGCCACGACGATGACGCAGCCGACCACCACGCCCTGCCAGGTGTTGTCGATGCGCATGATGATCAGGCTGTTCTTGATCAGCACCAGCAGGAACACGCCGAGCACGGTGCCGAGCACCGAGCCGCGCCCGCCGAAGATCGAGGCCCCGCCCAGCACCACCGCGGCGATGACGTCGAGTTCATAGCCGACGAAGTCGCGGGGGTTGGCGAGCCAGATCATGGAGGCGTGCAGCAGCCCGGCAAAGCCCGCCAGCGCCCCGGCCAGGCCATAGGCGACATAGACGGTGCGCCTCGTGTTGAAGCCCACGCGCTTGGCCGATTCCGCGTCGTCGCCATAGGCGAAGATCGAGCGGCCGGTCATGGTGCGGGTGAGGAACAGCCAGGCCAGCACCGCCAGCCCGAGATAGACGAACACCATGATCGACAGCCTGGCTCCGCCAATGTCCAGGCTGGAGCGGCCGAAGGCGATCAGCGCCGGCGGCATCCGGTCGATATTGACGATCGAGGTGCCCACCAGCCCGAGCAGCAGGCCGCGCACCACCGAGGCCGAGCCCAGCGTCACGATCAGCGGGATCATGCGGAAGGTGTGGATGAAGAAGGCGTTGGCCAGCCCGCAGGCGAGGCCGATCAGCATCGCGCCGACGAAGGGCAGCAGCACGCCCTCATGGCCATAGGCGTTCATCGCCAGCACGGTGAGATACATCGCCGCCGCCGCGAAGGCGGGGAACGACACGTCGATGCCGCCGGAGATCATCACGATCAGCACGCTCAGCGCCATGATGCCGATGATGACGTTGGCGCGCAGCAGGTTGAACAGGTTGTCAGCCTGCCAGAAGGCCGGGTTGATCGCGCCGATCAGGATCATGATCGCGACGACGATGAGGAAGACCGCCGTCTCGGAGCGGCGCATCAGCTTGGCGAGGAGGTTCATCAGCGCAGCGTCTTCAAGCGGGTGTGGATGTCGTCCTCCTCGAGGCCGCGCGGATCGAGATCGTCGACGATCGCGCCGCGATGCATCAGGAGGATGCGGTTGCAGTTGTGCAGGAGCTCCGGCACGTCGTCGGAGATCATCAGCACGGCCAGCCCGTCCTTCACCGCCAGCTCGCGGATGCGCCGGTGGATTTCCGCCTTGGAGCCGACATCGACGCCGACGGTGGGGCCGTTGAGGATCAGCACGCGCGGCCCGGTGAGCAGCCAGCGGCCGATGATGACGCGCTGCTGGTTGCCGCCGGAGAGCTTGCCGACCTGCTTTTCCACATCGGTGGTGGCGATGCGCATGTCGGTCACGGTGCGCTCGGCGAGCGCCGTCACCGCCTCGTCCGACAGGAAGGGCCCGCGCGTCGCCCGGTCGATGGCGCTCGCCACCACGTTGCGGGCGATGGACTGGCTCATGAACAGGCCTTCGGACAGCCTGTCCTCCGGCACATAGGCGATGCCGGCCTCGACCGCCTCGGGCACGCTGGAGAGCCGCAGCGCCCGCCCGTCGAGGAAAATCTCGCCGCGATGGTCCGGCTCCATGCCGAACAGGGCGAGGGCCAGCTCGGTGCGCCCGGAGCCGAGCAGGCCGGAGAGCCCGACGATCTCCCCGGCGCGCAGGTCGAGCGAGACGTCGCGCACCGCTTCCCCGACGCCCAGGCCCCGGACGCGAAGGCGCGGCTCGGCCGAGATGTCGCCCGCCCAGGCATAACGCTCATGGCCGAGATCCTGCCCGGTCATGGCACGGGTGATGCGGGCCTCGGTGAAATCGGCGGTCGGGCCTTCCTCGACCTTGCGGCCGTTGCGGAAGACGCAGATGCGGCCGGAAATCTCCAGCATCTCGCGCATCTTGTGGCTGACGAACAGCACCGCGATGCCCTTGGCGCGGATTTCGCGCACCAGGGCGAAGAGCCGGTCGACCTCGCGCCCGGTCAGCGCGGTGGTCGGCTCGTCCATGATGAGCAGGCGCGTCCGGCTCATCAACGCCCGGGCGATGGCGACGATCTGCCGGTCGGCGGTGGAGAGTTCGCCCACGCGCGCGTCGAGGTCGATGCTCACATCGAGCCGCGCCAGCGCTTCAGTGCCGAGGCGCCGGCATTCGGCGGGGGCGATGAAGCGGCGGCCCTCGCTCAGCAGCCGGCCCATGGCGAGGTTCTCGGCCACGGAGAGGCTCGGGAAGAGCGAGAAGTCCTGGTAGATCACCTGAATGCCGGCGGCGATGGCCGCGCGCGGCGAGAAGCCGGAGACCGGCACGCCGTCGATCAGCAGCGTGCCTTCGTCGAAATCATAGACGCCCGAGACGATCTTGATCAGCGTCGACTTGCCCGAGCCGTTCTCGCCGGCGAGGCACAGGATCTCCGCCGGCTCGATGCGGAAGTCGACGCCGTCCAGCGCCTTCATGCCGGGAAAGCGCTTGGTGACGCCGCGCAGTTCGATCAGTGGTTCGGCCATGATACGCGCTCTGGGAAGGGGCAGGGACGGCCGGGACGCATCCCGGCCGTTCGCGCAGGAGCCCGGGGCTCCATGGATAGCCCGGCTTCAGGGCGACGCGCACGGGCGGGGGGCGCTCGGCCGCCCCGCCCGGAAAGGCGCGTCAGAACTTGTACTGGTCCATGTTTTCCTTGGTCACGCCGACCCAGCCCTGGCCATAGAGCAGGTTCGGCGCGGCGCCGGCCGGGGTGGAGAGCTTCTCATAGCCCTTCAGCCCGAGATCGAGGCCGGCCTTGATCTCGTCCTTCTTGCCGGAGAGCGCCATCACCGCCAGCTCGTTCATGGCGTAGCCGGCGACCGCCGGATCCCAGAACTGGATGTACTGGATATCGCCGTCCGCGAGATACTTGCCGGCGACGGAGGGCAGGCCGGTGCCGGAGAAGAACACCTTGCCCTTGAGCCCGCGCTCGGCGATCAGCCGGCCGGCGCCCGCCGAGGTCGGCATCGGGCCGCCGACGATGCCGTTCACGTCCGGGTAGGTCGTGAGGGCTTCCGAGAGGCGGTTATAGTCGGTGTTGGCGTCGTCATAGGTCTCAAGCCGCTGGGTGGCCAGCGCCATCTCCGGGAAATGCTTCTTCTGGTACTCGATGGCGCCGTCGATCCATTCGTTCTGCGACTGCGAGGTCAGGCTGCCGACGGTCGCGAGGTACTTGCCCTTGCCGCCGGTGTACTTGCCGAGCACTTCCATGAGCTGGGCGCCATAGGCCTTGTTGTCGAAGGCCTCGAGGATGTAGTCGGCGTTCTTGAGGTTCGAGGCCTCATGGGCGATCACCACGATGCCGCGGTCGCGGGCCTTCTTCAGCACCGGCTCGACGGCCTCCACCGAGAAGGGCACGATGCAGATGGCGTCGACGCCCTGGGCGATCAGGTTCTCGATGAGCTGCACCTGCGCGGCCGCGTCGGCCTGGCTCGGGCCGACCTGCCAGACATCCATGCCGGTATCGGTGCCGAACTGTTTCACCCCGTCGCGCATGCGGTCGAACCAGGCGATGCCGTCGACCTTCACCACGGTGGCGATGGAGAATTTCTTGCCGGTGGCGGCGGCGGTGATGTCCTTCGGCACCTGGCTGACATCGACGACGTTGTCGGCGAAGGCCGGCGCCGCGAGCAGCGACAGGCCGGCGGCGAGGGTCAACAGGGTCTTTCTCATGGATGTCCTCCCAGACATTCGTTTGATCTTTGATGGTGTTGATCGGGCATCGCTGCCGACAGTCAGTAGCCGGCGGCGGCCGGGGCGGCTCCTCCCACGATGGCGATGCTGGCGCTGGCACCGATGCGGGTGGCGCCCGCGTCGATCATCGCCCATGCGGTCGCGGCGTCGCGCACGCCGCCGGAAGCCTTGACCCCCATGGCGGGGCCGACCACCCGGCGCATCAGCGCGATGTCGGCGAGCGTGGCGCCGCCGGTCGAGAAGCCGGTCGAGGTCTTGACGAAGTCCGCGCCGATCTCCCGGGAGAGGCGGCAGCCGGCTTCCTTCTGCGCGTCGGTCAGCAGGCAGGTTTCGAGAATGACCTTGAGCACGGTGCCGCGCGTCGCCTCGCGCACGGCGGAGAGGTCCGCCCGGCAGCGGGCGAGGTCGCCCTCGACCAGCGCGCCGATGTCGATGACCATGTCGATTTCCTGCGCCCCGCCGGCGATGGCGAGCGAGGCTTCGAAGGCCTTCGCCGCGGCGCCGCCGGCCCCGAGCGGGAAGCCGATCACCACGCAGGTCTTCACCGGGCTGCCGGCGAGGCGGCCGGCGGCGAAGCCGGCATGAACGGCATTCACGCAGACCGAGGCGAAGCCATAGGCCCGCGCCTCGTCGCAATAGCGCGCCACCTCGGCCCGCGAGGCCTCGGGCTTGAGGACCGTATGGTCGATGAACCCGGCCAGCGCGCGCGGATCGCGCAGCGGCGGGTGTGCATTTTCTGGCATTGAAAGTCTCGATCTGGCGTATTTTGTTATGATTATCACAAATTTTGTTGCGAACATTTCACGCGCATCTTGACGAGTCAAGGGCGAGCGCCGATGGAAGGCGGGGGAACGGGACGCGCTGTGAAAAAGTCCGAACGCATCCAACGACTAGACGAGCGGCTGCGCGCCGCCGGCGTGCTGCATCTGCGCGAGGCGGCCGAGCATCTCGACGTCTCGGAGATGACGGTGCGCCGCGACCTCGCGGCCTCGCCCGATCTGTTCAGCTATTTCGGCGGCTACATCCTGCCTGCCGGCGGCGAGCGCGCGACCACCTACCGGCTCGATGCCGAGCTGGATGCCCATGCGGAGGCGAAGGAACTGGCCGGCCGCGCGGCGGCGCGTCTGGTCGAGCCGGACGACACCATCTTCATCGACTGCGGCACCACCACGCCGCGCATGATCGAGCATCTGCCGGTGAGCGGCCGGCTCACCGTCATCACCTATGCGATGAACGTCGCCACGCGGGTGGCGATGCGGCCCAATACCAGCCTCATCCTGCTCGGCGGACTGTTTCACGCCTCGTCGCAGACCTTCTCCGGCGAGGAGGCGCTGCGCAGCCTGGAGCGGCTCGGCATCAGCAAGGCCTTCATCTCCGCCGGCGGCGTCCATGCCCAGTACGGCGTCACCTGCTCGAATTTCCACGAGGTGCCGGTGAAGCAGGCCGTGCTGGCGCGGGCGGCCGTGGCCTATCTGGTCGTGGATTCCAGCAAGCTGGACAAGATCAAGCCGGCCTATTTCGCCCGCCCCGAGCAGTTCGCCCGTATCATCACCGACGCCACTCCCGGCTAGGTGGATGGGCCCATCGACGCCCGACGGCGAGCGCTGAGCGGTCGGGCCGGCGCGGCCGTCGTCAGAGCCATTCGGCCATCGGCTCGACGGCATAGCCGGCCTCGAGGAGGCGGCGCTTGACGGCGCGCGCCATGGCGACCGCGTCGGCGGTATCGCCATGGACGCAGACCGTGTCGGCGCGCACCGGCAGGCGCGCTCCGCCGGTGGTGATCACCTCGCCGCTCTCCAGGATGCGCAGGACGCGCGCGGCCGCCTCCTCGGCGTCGTGCAGTACGGCGCCGGGCAGCCGGCGCGAGGCGAGGTTGCCGTCGTCGGCATAGGCGCGGTCGGCATAGATCTCGCGCGCCAGCCGCAGGCCGGCTTCCTCGCCGGCGCGTTCGCTCGGCAGGCCGGGCATCACCACGAAGATGAGATTGCGGTCGACCGCGCGGATCGCCCGCGCCACGGTGCGCGCCAGCTCGATGTCCTCATTGGCCATGTTGGCGAGCGCGCCATGCACCTTCACATGGCCGAGGCGCGCGCCCTGCGCATGGGCGAGCGCCTGCAGCGCGCCGATCTGGTAGACGATCTGCGTCTCGATCTCGGCCGGGCTCTGGCCGAGGATCGGCCGCCGGCCGAACCCCCACAGGTCCATGAAGCCGGGATGCGCGCCGCAGCCGACGCCGTGCCTGCGCGCGCCGGCGAGGGTTCTGGACATCACCTGCGGATCGCCGGCATGGAAGCCGCAGGCGATGTTCGCCGAGGTGACGGTCTCCAGCATGCCGGCATCGTCGCCGAGCGTGTAGACGCCGAAGCCCTCGCCCATGTCGCAGTTGAGATCGATGGCGGTCATGGGCAGGCTCCCGTGGAGAGGTTCATTCCGGCGGCGGCTCGGTCGCCGAGCAGACGCCGCTGACGAGGTTGTGCGCGAGAAGCAGCGCGCTGGAAAGCCCGGCGCCGGCGGCGCGGGCCTCGCCCATCCGGCCGATCATCGTGACGATGCGGGCCTCATGGGCGCGCGCCTCGGCTTCCGCCGCTTCCGGCGCGATGGCGGCGAAGCGCAGCAGGTCGCCCGGCCGCGCCTGGCCGAGCCGCCAGAGGTCAGGGCCAATGACGGTGGCGATCTTCGGGTAGCCGCCCGTCGTCTGGCGGTCGGCGAGCAGCACCGCCGGTCGGCCATTGCCCGGCACCTGTATGCTGCCGTTCATGATGCCGTCGGAGACGATGTTGAAGCCCTCGGCATGCGCGATCACCGGGCCGTCGAGCTGCAGGCCCATGCGGTCGGCCCGGTCGCTCACCCGATAGGCGGCGGACAGGAAGGTGGCGAGGCCGTCCGCGGTGAAATGGTCGTCCTGCGGGCCGAGCACGACGCGGATCGGGCCGGCGCCGGCCGGCCGGTGTTCCGGCGCGAGGGCGAGCGGCGGGCCGGGCGGGGCGCCGCGCAGCGGCAGGCGGTCGCCGGCGCGCAGCGCCCGGCCGTCGAGGCCGCCGATCGCCGAGCGCGAATGGGTCGACAGGCTGCCCAGCGTCGGGGCGATGTCGAAGCCGCCGGCGACGGCGAGATAGCCGCGCATTCCGCTGCGGGCGGCGCCGATCTCGATCCGGTCGCCGGGGGCCAGCGCATGGGCGCGCCAGCTCTCGGCCGGCTGGCCGTTGATCGTCAGCGGCATGTCGGCCCCGGCCAGCGCCAGTCGCGCCGGCCCGTCCTCGACGCGGGCCGACAGGCCGAGCAGGGTGAGCTCGATCACCGCCATGCCGCGCGGGTTGCCGACGAGGCCGTTGGCGGCCTGCATGGCGAGGTCGTCCATGGCGCCGGAGGCGGAAATGCCGAAGCGCTGAAAGCCGAAGCGGCCGAAATCCTGCAGGCTGGAGAACAGGCCGGGCCGCTCGATGAGGAGATGCGCGCCCATCATCCCTCCTGCCATTCGGCGACGATGTCGCCGGCCTCGGCGGCGCGGCCCATGGCCTGGTACTCGCCGTCTGTGATCGGGACGAAACGGATCGCGTCGCCGGCGGAAAACAGGAAGGGCCGCTCGCCGCGTCGCGGGTCGTAGGAGCGCACCGGGGTCTGGCCGAGCAGGTGCCAGCCGCTGGGAATCTCCATCGGCGGGGCGATGGCGGCCTGCTGGCCGCCGATCGAGATGCTGGACGGCGGTGTCTTCAGCCGCGGATCGGTCCGCCGGCTGGTGTGGATCGCCTCCGGCAGGCCGCCGAGATAGGCGAAGCCCGGCGCGAAGCCGATCATGTAGACGCGGTAGGCGGCGCCCGCATGCAGCTCGATCACCTCCGCGGTGGTCAGCCCGTGCAGGCGCGCGACATGGTCGAGATCGACGCCATGCGCGCCGCCATAGATCACCGGCACGCGCCAGAAGCCGCCCCGCGCGCCGGCATCGGGGCGCGGCGGCCAGAGCGCGCGCACTTCCTCGCGCAGCCGCGCGCGCGGCAGCACCAGCGGATCGAACAGGATCAGCAGCGAGCGATAGGTCGGCACGAGTTCCCGCAGGCCGGGCAGGGCGCGCGCGTCCAGCGCCCCGGCGAGCGCGATCACCTGCCGGTTCACGCCCTCGTCGATGGCGTCGCCCAGCTCGACGACGAGGCCGCTCTCGCCGGCATCGAGGAGTCGGGGCGCTGTCGCGGCGTTGCTCGGCATGCGGGTCGTTCCGTGCACGGGATCCGGCCTCCGCTTCCACGCGCAGGCCGGAACGACATAGAACATGAGCGCGCGGCTCGGGCTACCCGTCCGGCATCCGGGATATTGGTTCAGGCGGGTGCCGACAGCGCCCGGAGTTCGGCGAGGAGCGCGGCGGGTACCAGGACGCCCTCGCGGCTGCGCGCGCGGGCGCCATAGCGTCGCTCGGAGGGCAGCCGCACGCCGGGCTGCGTCCGGGCGAGGGCGAAGAGTTCCTCCGCGTCGGCGAGGCGCCGGTCCAGCGTCTCGCGGCCGAACACGGCCGGGTCGATGGCGATGAAGAGTTCGCCGCCCAGCGGGGGCCCGGAATCGCCGTTCTCCAGCGCCTTGGCCTGCCGGCTGGTGACGTCGCCGATCAGCGGACCGGCGATCAGCTCGACCATCATCGACAGCGCCGAGCCCTTGTGGCCGCCGAAGGGCAGCAGGGCGCCGGCCAGCGCGGCGGCGGGGTCGGTGGTCGGCGCGCCGTCCGGCCCGACGGCCCAGCCCGGCGGGATGGGGTCGCCGGCGCGGCGCTTCAGCTCGATCTCGCCGCGCGCGGCGGCGCTGGTGGCGAAGTCGAACAGGAAGGGACGCCCCGCCGGACCCGGCCAGCCGAAGGCGATCGGATTGGTGCCGAGCAGCGGCTGAGTGCCCCCGGCCGGGGCGACGCAGCACTGGCCGACGGTGAAGCACCACGCGGCCAGACCAGCGTCGATAGCCGGCTCGATATCCGCCCACAGCGCCGAGAAGTGATAGCAGTCATGGATGGCCAGCGCCGCGATGCCGTAGGTCTTCGCCGCCTCGATCAGCGCCGGCACGCCGGTCTCGATGGCGAGCGGGGCGAAGCCGCGGCGGGCATCGACCCGCAGCACCACGGGCGTCGTCCGCGTGAGCACCGGCAGCGCGTCGCGCTCGGCCTTGCCGCTGCGCACGCTGTCGACATAGCCGATGAGCCGGTAGAGCCCGTGCGAATGGCACTCGTCGGCCTGCGCGCGGGCGATGGAGCGGGCGATGGCCTGCGCATGCGGCTCGCCGAGGCCGGCGGCCAGCAAGGTGTCGCGGCAGAGCGCGTGCACCTCGTCGAGGCCGAGCCGCACGCTATCGCTGGCGCCGCCGCTCACGACGCCGCCTCGCGCGAGCCGCGCTCGATCGCGCGCAGCAGATCCTCATGCACCGAGCCGATATGCTGCACGAGGAAGGCGCAGGCCCTGTCGATCTCGCCGGCCCGGCTCAGTTCGACGAGTGTGGCATGCTCGTCCACCGCGCGCTGCATGCCGGCCATGCCCGAGCCGGCGGTGCCGCTGAGCTGCACGCGCGTGTAGCGGTCGCTCGACTGCAGCAGGGAATGGACGATGGACAGCGAGCGCGGCTGCCCGGCATGCCCGTACAGCGCCATGTGGAAATCGGCGTTGAGCTGGCCCCAGCGGCTGAGGTCCTGCGTGGCGGTGGCCACCACCATCTGCTTGTGCAGGTCGTCGAACAGCGTGAAGTCGTTGGGGCCGAGATTGGGGATCGAGCAGGCGAGCAGGCGCGGCTCCAGCAGGCAGCGCAGCTCGAACACGTCGTTGATCTCGTCCGCCGACAGTTCCGAGACGATGGCCCCCTTCTGCGGGACGATGCGCACCAGCCCTTCGGCGTCGAGCTGGAACAGCGCCTCGCGGATGGGAATGCGGCTGACCTTGAAGGTCGCGGCCAGCGCGTCCTGCCGCAGCTGCGCGCCGGCGGCGTAGGTGCCGTCGAGGATCGCCTTGCGCAACTGGTCGACAATGGCGGCCGAAAGGGTCCGGTGCTTGAGGAGCGGGGTCATTTTAGCGCGTTTCGAGCCTGGATAATCACATCGGCATATTGACGGATATAATTTATAAAATCTACGATCCGTGAAAAGACAGAGGGAAAGCGTGCTCATGTCACGAGCCGACGGCGTGCCCGCCGGTGGCGGCCCCTTTCGAGCGGTCACCGCCATTTCCGAGGCGATCCTGCATGTCGAGCGGATCGCGATCGGCGCGCTGATGGCGCTGCTCACCGGCCTCATCCTGCTCAACGTCGCCACCCGCTACAGCGGCGCGCCGCTCTACTGGGTCGACGAGTCGGCGATCTTCACCACGGTATGGCTCACCTTCATCGGCGCCTCCGCCATGTCGCGGCTGCGGCTCGACTTCTCGATGACGCTGCTGACCGAGCATCTGTCGCCGCGCGGCGCGATGGCGACGCGCGTGCTCGCCACCCTGTGCGTCCTCGGATTCGGCCTGTCGCTCGCCGCCATGTGCTGGGTGTGGATGGACCCGGTCGGCATTGCCGGCGCCGGCTTCGACGGCAAGGAATATGGCGGGGCGACCTTCAACTTCCTCTACACGGAGCGGACCCAGACGCTGAACTGGCCGAGCTGGATCGTCTATCTCGTGGTGCCGCTGTTCGCGCTCACGCTGGTCTTCCACAGCATCGCCAACCTCGTCGAGGATCTCGGCCTGTCCGCGAGGCCCGACCGCGGCGGCTTCGGCCTCGGCAGCGCCGAGGAGGTCGCCTGATGCTGACCAGCGCGGCCTTCCTGATCTGCCTGCTGATCTGCCTGCTGATCGGCGTGCCGATCGGCATCGCCATCTGCCTCACCGGCGTGGTGTTCATCGCCGCCTCGGGCAATCCGGTGCTCTACCAGAGCTTCCCGATGCAGATGTTCGGCTCGGTCGACAATTACGGCCTGATCGCCATCCCGCTGTTCATCCTGATCGGCGAGATCATGAACGGCGGCGGCATCACCCGGCAGATCATCAACATGACGATGGCCTTTGTCGGCGCGCTGCGCGGCGGCCTCGCCTATGTGAACCTGCTCGCCAACATGTTCGTCTCCTCGATCCTCGGCTCGGCGACGGCGCAGGTGGCGATCATGGCGCAGATCATGGTGCCGGAGATGGAGGCGAAGGGCTACGACAAGACCTTCGCCGCCGGCCTCACCGCCTATGCCGGCATGCTCGGGCCGATCATCCCGCCCTCCATCATGTTCGTCATGTATTCGGTGCTGGCGCAGGTGCCGGTGAGCGACATGCTGATCGCCGGCCTCATTCCCGGCGTCGTCCTCACCACGCTGTTCTGCCTCGTGATCGCGCTGATGGGGTTCGTCTATAATTACCCGCGCGGCGAGGCCGCCTCGCTGCGCCAGCGCGTGTCGACCGTGCTCGCCTGCGCCCCGACGCTGCTCATTCCCATCGTCATCGTCGGCTCGATCCTCACCGGCCTCGCCAATCCCACCGAATCCGCCGCCATCGGCGCGCTCGCCTCGATCCTCGTCGGCCGCTTCTGGACGCGCGAACTGCGCCTGGCGCAGCTTCCCCACATGTTCCTGCGCGCCGGGGTCTATTCCGGCATCGTGCTGTTCCTCGTCGCCGCCGCCGGCGTGCTGTCCTGGGTGCTGGTGTTCGCCAAGATCCCGCAGGAGGTGGCGCTGTGGATCCAGTCCATCGCCGCGGGGCCGATCTCCTTCATGCTGCTGGTCAACGTCATCCTGCTCATCATCGGCACGGTGATCGACGGCGCGCCGGGGCTGATCATGACGGTGCCGATCCTGCTGCCCGTCGCCACCGAGGTCTACAATATCGATCCCGTGCAGTTCGGCGTGGTGGCGGTGATCAACCTCGTCCTCGGCTTCCTGTCGCCGCCGGTGGGGCTGTGCTTCTTCGTGGCGGCGGCGGTCACCGGCGCCAAGCCCGGCAAGATGTTCCTCGTCACCTTGCCCTTCTTCTTCGCGGCCTGCGTGCTGCTCGTGCTGCTCTCCATCTTCCCCGTGCTTTCCACGGCCCTCGTGCGATGAGGCGCCGGCACCAAGAAACCTCCGCAACACAACCTTCCGAGCCAAGAGGAGAAATCCGATGATCTCTCGCCGTTCCCTGCTCGCGGCCGCGGCCGCCGGCACCGTCCTGCCGCTCGCCGCCCCGGGCGTGCTGCGCGCCCAGACGCGCGATCTGCGCCTCGGCATCATCACCCCGCCCGGCCATCCCTGGAACAACGCCGCGCTGAAGGTCGCCGACGTGCTCAAGGAGAAGACCGGCGGCAAGCTGACCATGACCGTCTTCCATGCCGGCCAGCTCGGCAATGAAGGCGCGATGATGCAGCAATTGCAGACCGGCGCGCTCGACATGGCCTTCCTGCAGGCGGCCGAGGTCGGCAACCGCGTGCCGAACGTCGCCGCCATTCTCGCGCCCTATGTCATCCGCTCGACCGAGGCCGCCGCCAAGCTGGTGCGCCAGCCCATCGCCATGCAGATGCTCGACCCGCTGCCCAAGGAGACCGGCACGCTCGGCCTCGGCTGGGGCATCACCTCGATCCGCGTGGTGTTCTCGGCCAAGCCGATCGACGGCATCGCCGGCCTGAACGGCATGAAGCTGCGCATCAACACAACGCCGGCCTTCCGCGACTTCTATTCGCTGCTCGGCGCCGCGCCGACGCCGATCCCGACGCCGCAGGTGTTCGACGCCATGGCCAACGGCCAGGTGGACGGGCTGGAGGCCGATCTCGACTTCTCGTGGAACCAGCGCTTCGACAAGGTCTCGAAGGTGCTGATGCGCATGGATGCGGTGTTCATGCCCTTCATCGCGCTGGCCTCGGGCAAGGCCTGGCAGACCCTTTCGGCCGAGGATCGCAAGCTGATTTCCGAGGCGACCAAGCAAGCCCTGGAAGTCCAGGTCGACGAGACGGTGACCAACGCCCCGAAGCTGATCACGCAGTTCGAGGGCACCGGCATCAAGATCGTCGTGCCGCCGGCGGCGGACGCCGCGCCGATCATCGCCGAATACGACAAGATCTGGGCGCCGAAGGCCCCGATCCTTCCCGAGCTGCGCAAGGTCGGCGCCACGCTCGGCTGAGCGGCGCCCTACAGCCCGAAAGACGAGAGGCGCCCTGCGGGGCGCCTCTTTCATTTTTTAAACCGGCTACCGGTTATGTTTGCCGGCCGTCAGTCCTGCGTCCACACCGGCCAGGTGTCGGAGAGCCGGTAGCCGGTCGGCCAGGGATCCTCGGGGTCGAGCATGAGCTGGGCGGTATGCGTCACCCAGGCCCGCCCCATGATCGAGGGCAGGATGGCCGGGCGCCCGCCCAAGGTGGTCTCGCCCTCGATCCGGCACTCGAAGCTTGAATCGATGATCGAGCGGCCGACGAAGGTTTCGCCGACCTTGAGCTGGCCCTTGGCGTGCAGCACCGCCATGCGGGCGGAACAGCCGGTGCCGGTCGGCGAGCGGTCGATCTTGCCGGGGCGGATCGCCACCGCATTGGCGCCCGACTTCACGCCATTCTCTTCCACCACCGGCGCGGCGAACTGGCAGAACGAGATGTGGTTCCAGTCGGCATTCTCGGGGTGCTTGAATCCGAGCTGCCGGTTGGCCGCCTTGACGATGCGCATGCCCGTCTCGGCCAGGTCCTTCGCCTCGTCCGGCCGGATGGAAAAGCCCAGCGCATGGGCGTCGACGATGACGAAGCTGTCGCCGCCATAGGCGGTGTCGACGGTGAGCGTGCCGAGCCCCTCGACCTCCAGCCTGGCGTCGAGCTTTTCGGCGAAGGAGGGGTGGTTGCGCACCTTGATCCGCTCGGCCTTGCCGTTGCGGCAATAGGCGGTGACCTCGATCAGCCCGCCCGGCGCCTCCAGCACCATGTGCGTTTCCGGCTCCACCATCGGCACGATGCCGGTGTCGAGCAGCACGGTGGAAACGCAGATCGAGTTGGAGCCGGACATGGGCGGGGTGTCCTCCGGCTCCATGATGATCCACGCCGCCACCGCCTTCGGGTCCTTCGGCGGCACCAGGAGGTTCACATGGCGGAACACGCCGCCACGCGGTTCCTGCAGCACGAAATTGCGCAGGGTGTTGTCACGCGCGATGAAGCGCGACTGCGCCCATACCGTGTCGCCGGGCGGCGGGGCGACACCGCCGACGATCACGTCGCCGACCTCGCCCTCGGCATGGCAGCCGACGATGTGGATGACCTTGGAGCTGCGCATGGGGGCGGCCTCGTCGGTTGGAGCTATGTTACGCTTACCGGAATCAGTCACTGGGACAACTCAGATGCGCCCCGACGACACCCAATATGCAGACGATGAAATGCCGAAGCGTTTCATCGTATATCGACTCGATATCGACAATCGACCGTCCTCTATCGAAGGCGAGTACGATACAATCGAAGAGGTGTTAGCTCATAAGTGGCGGCTAGATCGTAGCTACTCGATACGTGTCGATCGGATACACATGAACCGAATTGAGTTCGACCGCTGGGTTTTGCTTCAGAAGAAGCACTAGATCACCACCACCGGATCGCCGAGCACGTCGAAAATCGGGGTGATGCCCAGCCCCGGCGCGTCGGAGGCGGTCATGAAGCCGTTCTCACGCTTCGGCGCGCCGCTCGCGATGTCCACCGTGCCGTAGCTGTTGAAGTCGGTGGCGGAGAAGGAGAACTCCTCCGGCGTCGAGCGGGCGAGATGGGCGATGGTGGCGGTGACGATGTCGCCGCCCCAGGTGTCCTCGATGGTCATCGGCGTGCCCGAGGCGACGCAGATGTCGCGCATCAGCCGCGCCTTGGTGAGGCCGCCGACCTTGGAGATCTTCAGGTTGATGATGTCCATGGCGTCGTCCGCCAGCGCCTTCATCAGCGTGCCGACGCCGTCGATCACCTCGTCGAGCACGAAGGGGCGGTTGGTGCGCCGGCGCACCGAGACGCATTCCTCGTAGGTGGGGCAGGGCTGCTCGATATAGACGTCGAGATCGGCGACGGCGGCGGCGATGCGCGCGGCTTCCGCCCGCGTCCAGCCGGTATTGGCGTCGGCGACCAGAATGTCGGTCGCGTCGAGGATGTTGCGGGTGGCGCGGATGCGGTCGATGTCCTGGTCGGCGTCGCCGCCGACCTTGAGCTGGAACTTGGTGTAGCCCTCGGCCTTGTAGCCGGCTATCTTCTTCGCCATCACCTCGGGCGCCTCCTGCGAGATGGCGCGGTAGAGCGCGACCTTCTCCTGCGCCGCGCCGCCCAGCAGCTTGTAGACCGGCAGCCCCGCCACCTTGCCGAGAATGTCCCAGCAGGCGATGTCGATCGGCGCCTTCACATAGGGGTGGCCGCGCAGCACCGCATCCATGTGCCGGTTCAGCACGTTGAGGTCGGTCGGGTCGAGGCCGATCACCTTCGGGCCGATCTCCTCCAGCCCGGCGCGCACGCCATGCGCATAGGCGGGAAGGTACGCCGAGCCGAGCGGGCAGCATTCGGCATAGCCGGTGATGCCGGCATCGGTCTCCACCGCCACCACGGTGGAATCGAACACCTCGATGAAATTGCCGTTCGACCAGTTGTAGCGGCCCTCCCTCAGGGGCAAGCCGACTTTGTAGGCCTTGATGCCGGTGATCTTCATGGCGTGGTTTCCGTTATCTGCCGTTGCCGCCCGCGTTCAGCCGTCATCCTGAGGTGCGAGCGCAGCGAGCCTCGAAGGATGTTGAAACAGATGGCGCGTGAGCCTCCTTCGAGGCTCGGGCGATGCCCGAGCGCCTCGGGATGACGCCGCGCGCCGAAAGCGTCACACCACCACGAAGCCGTGCGCGAAGGGGTCGCGGTCGTCGATGAAGATGGTGTTGTAGCCGGTCATGCGGGCCCAGCCGCCGATGGAGGGGATGATCGCGTCGCGATCCCCCACCTTCACCGCCGCCTCGACGCGGCCCTTGAACAGCGAGCCGATGATGCTCTCATGCACGAAATCGTCGCCCACCTTCAGCCTGCCGAGCGCGGCGAGATGGGCCATGCGCGAGGAGGTGCCGGTGCCGCAGGGCGAGCGGTCGATCGCCTTGTCGCCATAGAACACCGCGTTGCGCGCATGCGCCTCGGGGTGCCGGGCGATCCCGGTCCACAGGATGTGCGACAGGCCGCGGATCTCGGGCTTTTCCGGGTGCACGAACTCGTATTTTTCGTTGAGCGCGCGGCGCAGCGCCGGGCTCATGCCGACCAGCTCGCCGGCGGTGAAATCGGCCATGTCGCGGAAGGCTTCCTGCGGCTCGACGATGGCGTAGAAGTTGCCGCCATAGGCGACATCCACCGTCACCTCGCCGAGGCCGGGGCATTCGGCGGTGAGGCCCCGCGCGTAGAGGAAGGCCGGCACGTTGGTGATGCGCACCTCTTCGACATACTGCCCGACCTGGGTGTATTCGGCCTTCACCACCCCGGCCGGCGTGTCGAGCATCAGCACGCCCGGCGTCTTCGGCGTCACCAGCCCGTGCTCGATCGCCATCGTCACCGTGCCGATGGTGCCGTGCCCGCACATGGGCAGGCAGCCGGAGGTCTCGATGAACAGGATGGCGACGTCGCAATCGGGCCGCGTCGGCGGGTAGAGGATCGAGCCCGACATCATGTCGTGGCCGCGCGGCTCGAACATCAGCCCGGTACGGATCCAGTCGAATTCGCGCAGGAAATGCGCGCGCTTCTCGATCATCGTCGAACCGACGAGGTTCGGCCCGCCGCCGGCCACCAGCCGCACGGGATTGCCGCAGGTGTGGCCGTCTATGCAGAAGAAGCTGTGTCGCGCCATGGAGGTCACTCGTCAGAAGCGGTCGGGACGGAAGGGGTCGAGGGGAATCGAGGGTAGGCGCCCGGCCACGAGATCGGCGATCAGCCGGCCGGTCGCCGCGCTCTGGGTGAGGCCGAGATGGCCGTGGCCGAAGGCGTAGAACAGGTGGGGCGAGGCGCGTGAGACGCCGATGACGGGCAGCGAATCCGGCAGCGAGGGGCGGAAGCCCATCCACTGCTTGCCGCCCTCGGTCCTCAGTCCGGGAAGGAAGGCCGCGGCCTTGGTCAGCATGGCCTCGGAACGCTTGAAATTCGGCGGCGCCTTCAGCCCGCCCAGCTCCACCGCGCCGCCGACGCGGATGCCGGTGGACAGCGGCGTCACCACGAAGCCATGACCGCCGAAGGTGAGCTGGCGCTTGAGGTCGAAGGCGCCCGGCGGCAGCGTGGTGTTGTAGCCGCGCTCGGTCTCCAGCGGGACCTTGTCGCCGAGCTGGAGCGCCAGCGGGCGCGACCAGGCACCGCCGGCGACGACCACCCGGCCGGCATGGATCGTCCCGCCGCCGGCGAGCCGCAGGCGCACGCCGCGCGCCTCCGGCTCGATGGCGACGACCTCGCCATGGGTGAGCGCCGCGCCGCGCGCCATCACCGTGCGGAACAAAGCGAGGGCGTAGTGATAGGGGTCGTCCACCGTCTGCCAGTGCGGGGTGAAGGTGCCGGCGACGAAGCGCGGCGACAGGCCGGGCTGCAGCTCGTCGAGCCGGCCGCCGCGCACATGCTCGAACTCGATGCCTTCCCTGGCCCGCGCCTCCCAGCCGGGGAGCGAGGCGGCGAGCTCGGCCTCGCTCTCATAGAGCTGGAGATTGCCGTCGCGGCGCACATGGCCGGCGAGATCGGCGCTCGCCACCATGTCCCGCATCGCCGTGGCGGCGAAGCGCATCAGGTCGCCCTGCGCGGTGATCGAGGCGGCGTAGCGGTCGGGCAGGCTGGCGCGCCAGAAGCGGATCAGCCAGGGGGTGATCTGCGGCAGGTAGCGGGGCGGAATGGAGAGCGGCCCCAGCGGGTCGAGCAGCCATTTCGGCGCCTTGCGCAGCATGCCCGGCGAGGCGAGGGGGAGAATGTCGGTGAAGGCGAACGCCCCGGCATTGCCGAAGCTCGCCCCTTCCGCCACGCCGCCACGCTCGACGAGGCGCACGCGATAGCCCTCGGCGACGAGATGGAAGGCCGTGGCGAGCCCGACGATGCCCGCGCCGATGACGGCGATCTCGCCTGCGGCAGCCTTGTCGCTCATGCTCTCATGCTCAGGCACATGGACTATTGCCCTCATGGCCGGGCTCGACCCGGCCACCCAGACTGGAAGGAAACACCCGGTCCCTGGGTCCCCGGGTCACGCCCGGGGATGAGGGGTCAGTTCGGCGGTCGACGGCTCACGCCGCCTTGGCGAGGGTCGGGCGGGTGGCGAGGCCCTCGCGCACGATCTTCTCGACCTTGGCGCGCTGCTCGCCGTCGAGCGGCAGGCGGGGGGCGCGCACGCGCTCGGTGGTGCCGGTGACCATCGCCTCGACCAGCTTCAGGTTCTGGACCAGATAGGTCGACACGTCGAGGTCGAGCAGCGGGCGGAACCAGCGGTAGATTTCCAGCGCCTCGTCATAGCGCTTGGCCTTCATCAGCTTGTAGATCGCCACCGTCTCTTCCGGGAAGGCGACCACGAGGCCGGCGACCCAGCCCACCGCGCCGAGCGCCAGCGCCTCGAAGGCGAGATTGTCGACGCCGGTGAAGATGTCGAAACGGTCGCCGAAGGCGTTCTGCAGCTCGACCGTGCGGCGGATGTCGTCCGAGGACTCCTTCACCGCCACGAAACGCGCGTCCTTGGCGAGCTCGGCCATGATGTCGACGGTGATGTCGACGCGGTAGGCGATGCGGTTGGAGTAGATCATCACCGGCAGGTCGGCGGCCTGCGCCACCGCGGAGAGCGTCGCCACCGTCTCCTTCGGGTTGGTGTGGTAGACGAGGCTCGGCACCACCATCAGGCCGTCGGCGCCGGCCTGCGCGGCGCGCTTGGCCAGCGAGGCGCAGTCGCGGGTCGCGGCATCGGCGATGGTCATCAGCACCGGGCGCTTGCCGGCGACCGATTTGGCGGTCTTCAGCACGGAGAGGCGCTCGTCATGCGAGAGCATCGGGCCTTCGCCGAGCGAGCCGTTGACGATGAGGCCGTCGACGCCGGCGTCGATCTGCAAGGCGAAGCAGCGCTCCATCTCCTTGTGATCGAGGGTGTCGTCCTCGTTGAACTTCGCGGTAACGGCGGGATAGACGCCCTGCCACATGGGAATGCTCCTTGAGTCTTTCGAATGCGATCGTGTGGGATCAAAGGACGGATTTGAGGAAGTCGATTGTTTCGGGCATTTGCGGGTTGCCGATGACTTGGGCGGGGGGGCCGATTTCGTGGATCTTGCCCTTGTTGAAGAAGGCGACGCGGTCGGAGACTTCGCGGGCGAAGGCGATCTCGTGGGTGACGACGATCATCGTCATGCCCTCGGCGGCGAGCAGGCGCATGGTCTCCAGCACCTCGCCGACGAGCTGGGGATCGAGCGCCGAGGTCACCTCGTCGAACAGCATGTAGTCCGGCGACATGGCGAGCGCGCGGGCGATCGCCATGCGCTGCTGCTGGCCGCCGGAAAGCCGCGAGGGATAGACCTTCAGCTTTTCGGCCAGGCCGACATGGGAGAGCTTCTCGACCGCGACGGCTTCCGCCTCGGCCTTCGACTTGCCCAGCACCTTGCGCGGCGCCAGCATCACGTTCTCCAGCACGGTGAGATGGGGAAACGCGTTCCATTGCTGGAAGACGATGCCGATCTTGCGGCGCAGCCTGTTGAGGTCGGTGCCGCGGGCGTGGACATCCGTGCCGTCGACCAGGATGCGGCCGGAATTGATCGGCTCCAGCCCGTTGATGCACATGAGCAGGGTCGACTTGCCCGAGCCGGAGCCGCCGATGACGGAGACCACCTCGCCCTTCTCGACGGTCATGGTGACGCCCTTGACTACTTCGAGCGAGCCGAAGGCCTTGTGGACGTTCTCGATCTCAATCGACATGGCTCTTTCTCAGTCGTTTTCGCGCCAGCGCTTCTCGAGCCGCGCGCCGAGGCGGGCGATGGGGAAGCTCATCAGGAAATAGATCAGGCCGGCGATGGACAGCACGAAGAGCGGCTCCTGGATGCGGGTGACGATCACCTGCGAGGAGCGCAGCAATTCGACGACGCCGATCCACCAGACCATGGCGGTGTCCTTCATCACGCCCAGCGTCAGGCCGATCCAGCTCGGCAGCGCGACCCTGAGCGCGATGGGGAAGACGATCTCGGTCAGGTCCTGCCGGTAGGAGAGCCCGAGCGAGCGGGCGGCCCGGCGGGTGGTCGCCGGCACGGCGAGGAAGCCCGCGCGCACGATCTCGGTGCAATAGGCCGACATGTAGAGCGCCAGCACCACGCAGCCTACGGTGAACGGGCTCCAGTGGATGCCGACGATGGTCTTGAACGAGTTGGCGAGCACCAGCTGGATCAGCAGCGGGATCGAGCGGAACACGTCGAGCACCGCGCCGATCGGCGCGTTGATCCACCAGGGCGACACCGCGCGGACCACGCCGAAGGCGACGCCCAGCAGCGTGCCGCCGATCACCGCCCAGAAGGTGATCGCCAGCGTCACGCCGGCGCCCTTGAGCATGAACCAGAGGTCGCCCGGCGAAAAGCTGGTGTCGAACAGGGAGGAGAACATGGCGCGGCCTCCCTCAGTAGCGGAACAGGCGCCACGCCAGCAGGCGGGCGGAGACGGTGACGAACTTGGCGAGCAGGTAGTAGATCACGGCTGCCAGGGCGAAATACTCGAAGGTGCGGAAGGAGCGGACATTGAGCTCTTGGGTGACGCCGGTGAGGTCGTCATTGAGGCCGACGATGACGCCGAGCGAGGTCATCAGGATGGCCCAGACCATCTGGTTGGTGAGCGGATAGAACACGATGCGGAACATCTGCGGCATGACGATCAGCCGGAAGGCCTGGATCTGCCCCATGCCGAGCGAGCGGGCGGCGCGGACCTGGGTCTGCGGCACGGCGCGCAGGCCGCCGCGGAAGGTCTCGGCGAGATAGCCGGCATTGTTGAAGGTGATGCCGGCGAGCAGGGCGACGAAGCTGTCGAGATGGATGCCGAGCGAGCCGAGGCCGAAATAGGCCATGTAGATCTGGAACAGCGCCGGCGTGTTGCGCGCCAGCTCCACCCAGCTGGCGGCGGCGGCGCGCAGGGCGCGGTGGTTCGAGCTGGCGCCGACCGCGAGCAGGATGGCGAAGAACACGCCGAGCAGCATGGAGAGCGCGGCGATCTCCAGCGTCACCAGCGCGCCCCACAGCATGTCGGGCAGCGCACGGAACGCCGGCAGCCAGTGAAAGGTGTAGTTCATGGGTCGCTCGTCGCTCGGACCTTGCGGGCGGGTCTTGCCGTCAAATCGTGCTTGCAGGCGGGTCTTGCCGTCAAATCTTGCTTGCGGGTGGGCCCTGCAGGCAAATCTTGCAGTCAGGTCTTGAAGGCGCAGTCTGCAGCCGGATGCCGCAGCTTGATGTAGCAGCAGCGCCGGCAGTCGGGCACTGCCCGCGTCCTATCACGGACGTCTCCCGGCCGGGGCCGCGGGCGCGGGGCCGGGATCGCCGTGCGGAGCGCCGCCGCGCTCCCGGAGACGGCCTGGCGGCCGTTCCGGGACGACGTGGGCGGGGCGATCAGCGATAGACGCCGGGCACCGTCAGGTCGGGCGCCTCGCCAAGGCCGATCCACTTGTCGTAGAGCGCCTTGTAGCGGCCGGTGCGGACCTGCTGATTGACGAACAGATTCAGGTAGTTGATGAGGCCCTGCTCGTTGCGCAGGGCGATCAGCGCGACATAGTCGATGTCGTAGGGGGCATCGCCGCCCATCATCAGGCCCTTGTACTTGCCTTCCTTCACGATCGCCGCGGCGACGGTCGAGGTGACCACGGTGGCGTCGATCTGGCCCTGCGCCAGCGCCAGGAACACGTCCGCCTGGGTCTGGTAGCCGCGGAACGTCGTGCCATCCGCCCATTTCTTGACGTCGTTATCGAGCGCGATCGCCTCGAAGGTACCGGAGACCGAGCCGGTCTTCTTGCCCTTCAGGCTGGCGTAATCCTTGATCCCCAGGCCTTCCTTGGTGAGAACCACCATCTTGAAGGCGAAATAGGGAATGGTGAAGCCGGCGGTCTTGGCCCGCTCCAGCGTGTCGGAGGTCGAGGCGACGCCGACATCGACGCGGCCCGAGACCAGTGCGGGAATGCGGTCGGGGAACGGCGTCTCGACGATCTCCGCCTTCACGCCGAGCACCTTGGCGAGGTCGTTGCAGTAGTCGACATCAAAGCCGATCGGCTCGTTATTGGCGTCGCGCGACCCCATGGGCGGGAAGTCGAGCACGACGGCACAGCGCAGCGTGCCGGAGGCGATGATGTCGTCGAGCTTGTCCGCCTGCGCGGGCATGGCGGCGGCGAGCGTCAGCGCCGCAGCGGCCAGAATGCCGAATCCCTTAGCCATAACGGCTCTCCTCTGAAGGAAGTTGTTTCTCTGTTAGTGGCCGTCGGCGTCGGAAGTGCAGGCGCCGCCCGGCGACGAAGGGAGCTTCCAATTTTTGGATCCAAGTTTCAATATCCTTTTTTCAATATCCGTGCGAATTTGCCTCGAGATGCTCGGGCTCTGGCGTCGCGGGCAGTGAAACGGCAGGGTGCGCAACGAGTTCGTCGGCAGCGAATCGGCAGTGAAGCCGGTCGTCCGGGCCAGTCGGGAGGTGGGAAGATGAAGGTTAGGGCAACGGACATCGCGCAGATGGCGTCCGCCTCGGACGTCATCTTCGACGCGCTGCGCGAGGCGATCGCCAAGGGGGACATCTCCGAAGGCCAGACGCTGCGGCAGGATCACATTGCTCGCATGTTCAATGTCAGCCGGATTCCCGTGCGCGAGGCGCTGACCCGGTTGGAAGAACAGGGACTGGTGTCGACGCAGCGCTACCGCGGCGCCGTCGTCACCACCTTGTCGGCCGAGGAGATTCGCGAGATCTTCGAGTTCCGCGCGCTGCTGGAGCCGGAAGTGCTGCGCTATTCGGTCGAGCGCATTTCCGAGGAGGGGCTGGAGAACGCCAAGCGCTTCGCCCACGCCTTCTCGACCGAGACCGATTCCTCGCACTGGGGCGAGTTGAACCGGCGTTTCCACTACAGTCTCTATGAGGCGTCAGGGCGGCCCTATTACCTGCAGACCATCAGCGCCGCACTCGACCGGGTCGACCGTTATCTGCGGGCCCAGCTTGTGCTGACCGACGGCATGGCGCGGGCGCGGCGCGAGCACGAGGGCATCCTGCTCGCCTGCATCCGTCGCGATGCCGAGGAGGCGGCGCGTCTCACCCGGGAGCATATTCTCGGCGCCAGCGTCTCGCTGATCGACTTCCTGCAGCGCACGCGACCGGCGAACGACGTCGGCTCGCCGCGGAGCTGACCGTCGCACGTCGTCGGCCGGCCCTGGCCGACCGCGGGATACAAGGTGAAATGATCCGGAAACATTGAGACCTAAGCCGGCAATCTGCATGGGCGATACTGTGAATGTCCGGTCGGCGGGCCGAGCCCCTTGCCCCCATCTTGCCGCAACGTTCGTCGGCCGGGCGCCCCTAAGGGCGGATGATGGAGTGGGACGAGAAAGTCCCATCCATATATTGACGTCCATCAGTCTCCAAGCCACCATAGCTAGTAGTCACGGTGCCCCCGAATCGCGAGAGGGGGGGGCTAAGAGGGAAGCCGGTGCGATACCGGCGCTGCCCCCGCAACTGTAAGCGGCGAGCCCGCGTCCATTCAGCGTCACTGGGGCGAAAGCTCCGGGAAGGCCGGACAAAGGCGTTTGACCCGCGAGCCAGGAGACCTGCCGCGACTGCGATAACGTCCTCGGGCGGGGTGCCCCGGAGGAACGCTGTGGTGTGTGCCGCCGGGTGTCCGGCGTCCACGCGCCGCGCCGTTTCCGCTCGGCCCCTTCCCCATGCAACGGGGTTTGCAGCCGATGTCTCCCAGTCTCGAAACCGAACGCCCGGTGGTCCGGGTTCCCGCGTCGCATGCGCCATCGGCGTCCGCCGATCCCGCGACGCCCGGCTATCAGGTCATCCGCCGCAATGGCGGCGTGACCCCTTTCGACGCCTCGAAGATCGCCGTGGCCTTGACCAAGGCGTTTCTTGCCGTGGAGGGATCGAGCGCGGCCGCCTCGCGCCGCGTCCACGACGTCGTGGCGGGCCTGACGGAGCAGATCGTCGCCGGACTGACGCGCCGGGCGGATGCCGGGCGAACCTTCCACATTGAGGACATACAGGACCAGGTGGAACTCGCTTTGATGCGCAGCGAACACCACAAGGTGGCGCGCGCCTATGTGCTCTATCGCGAGGAGCGGGCGCGGGAGAGGGCGGCGGCGGAGGTCGCGCCCCTGCAGACGCCATCGCTCTCCATGACGACGGCGGATGGCGCGCGGGCGCCGCTCGACGCCGCCCGGCTGGAGGCGGTGGTGCGCGAGGCGACCGACGGGCTCGCCGACGTGTCGCCCGAGGCGATCCTGAGCGAGACCCGCCGCAACCTCTATGACGGCATCAGCGTCGACGAACTGGCGCTGGCGCCGATCCTCGCGGCGCGCACGTTGATCGAGCGTGAGCCGAACTACGCCAAGGTTTCCGCCCGGCTGCTGGGTGACAATCTGCGCCGCGAGGCGCTCAGCTTCATAGACGGCAGACCGGCGCAGGCGACGCAAGGAGAGATGGGCGAGCGCTATCCCGACTATTTCCGCGCCTATGTGACGCGGGGCATCGCCGAGGAACTGATCGACCCGGAGCTCGGCCGCTTCGACCTCGACCGGCTGGCAGCGGCGCTGCTTCCCGAGCGCGACCTGCTGTTCGACTATCTCGGCCTGCAGACGCTCTATGACCGCTATTTCCTGCACGCGCGCGGCACCCGCTTCGAGCTGCCGCAGGCCTTCTTCATGCGCGTCGCCATGGGGCTCGCCCTGCGCGAGGTCGACCGCGAGGCGCGGGCGATCGAGTTCTACCGTCTGCTGTCCTCCTTCGACTTCATGGCTTCGACGCCGACCCTGTTCAATGCCGGCACGCTGCGCCCGCAGCTCTCCTCCTGCTTCCTGACCACCGTGCCGGACGACCTCGACGGCATCTTCAAATCGATCAAGGACAATGCCCTGCTGGCCAAATATTCCGGCGGCCTCGGCAATGACTGGACGCGGGTCCGCGGCCTCGGCGCCCACATCAAGGGCACCAATGGCGAGAGCCAGGGCGTGGTGCCGTTCCTGAAGGTGGCCAACGACACCGCCATCGCGGTGAACCAGGGCGGCAAGCGCAAGGGCGCGGTCTGCGCCTATCTCGAGACCTGGCACGTCGACATCGAGGAATTCCTCGACCTCCGAAAGAACACCGGCGACGACCGCCGGCGCACCCACGACATGAACACCGCCAACTGGGTGCCGGACCTGTTCCTGCAGCGGGTCGAGGCCGACGGGCCGTGGACGCTGTTCTCGCCGGACGAGGCGCCGGATCTGCACGATCTCACCGGTTCCGCCTTCAAGGCGGCCTATGAGACCTATGAGGCGAAGGCCGCGCGCGGCGAGATGAAGGTGTCGAAGCAGCTGCGTGCGGTCGACCTGTGGCGGCGCATGCTGACCCTGCTGTTCGAGACGGGACACCCATGGATCACCTTCAAGGATCCCTGCAACATCCGCTCGCCGCAGCAGCATGCCGGCGTGGTGCACTCGTCCAACCTGTGCACCGAGATCACGCTGAACACGAGCGCCGACGAGGTGGCGGTGTGCAATCTCGGCTCGGTGAATCTTCTCGCCCATGTCACGGCGGACGGGCTCGACCAGAAGCGGCTCGCGTGCACGGTGACGACGGCGATGCGCATGCTCGACAACGTCATCGACATCAATTTCTACACCATTCCCGAGGCGCGGCGCTCGAATCTGCGCCACCGTCCGGTCGGGCTCGGCATCATGGGCTTCCAGGACGCACTGCAGGCGCTGCGCATCCCCTATGCCTCGGAAGATGCCGTGCGCTTCGCCGACGAGAGCATGGAGGCGGTGAGCTTCCACGCGATTTCCGCCTCCTGCGACCTCGCCGCCGAGCGCGGGCGCTATCCCTCCTTCGAGGGCTCGCTGTGGTCGAAGGGTGTCCTTCCCATCGATAGCCTCGAATTGCTGAGCGCCGCGCGCGGCGGGCTCGACCTCGACCGTTCCGCAACGCTCGACTGGGAGGCCCTGCGTGCGCGGGTGACGACCACAGGTCTGCGCAACTCCAACACCATGGCCATCGCGCCGACGGCGACGATCTCCAACATCTGCGGCGTGTCGCAGTCGATCGAGCCGGCCTACCAGAACCTCTTCGTCAAATCGAACATGTCCGGCGACTTCACCGTGGTGAACGCCGCACTGGTGCGCGACCTGAAGGCGCGTGGCCTGTGGGACGAGGTGATGGTTTCCGACCTCAAATATTACGACGGCAGCGTCGGCTCCATCGACCGCATCCCGGACGACCTCAAGGCGCTCTACGCCACGGCCTTCGAGATCGAGCCGTCCTGGCTGATCGAGGCGGCGGCGCGCCGGCAGAAATGGATCGACCAGGCGCAGTCGCTCAACCTCTATGTCGCCAACCCCTCGGGCCGCAGGCTCGACGAGACCTATCGGCTGGCGTGGAAGCGCGGCCTGAAGACCACCTATTATCTGCGCTCGCGCTCGGCGACCCATGTCGAGAAATCGACGCTGAAGGGCACCGACGGCAAGCTCAATGCGGTGTCGGCCGTTTTCGCGGCTGCCCCCATCAACCTGCCGGAGACCGCCTTCGGTCCGACCTGCGCCATCGACGATCCCGACTGCGAAGCCTGCCAGTGAGCGGAAACGAAGGAGACATGACCATGCTCGACTGGTCCGACACCAAGCCCGCCCCTGCCCCGATCCATCCCGCCTTCGCCCCGCCCGCCGTCGACGCGACCGGCCTCGGCGCCATCGAGCGCGGCGCCGCGCGCGTCACGGTGGACGCGAAGCGGATGATCAATGCCCGCGCCGACGTGAACCAGCTTCTGCCGCTCAAGTACAAATGGGCGTGGGAGAAATACCTCTCCGGCTGCAACAATCACTGGATGCCGACCGAGGTCTCCATGCAGGCCGACATCGCGCTGTGGAAGTCGCGCGACGGGCTCACTGAAGACGAGCGGCGCATGATCAAGCGCAATCTCGGCTTCTTCGCCGCCTCGGAATCGCTGGTGGCCAACAACATCGTGCTGGCGATCTACCGCCACCTCACCAATCCGGAATGCCGGCAGTACCTGCTACGCCAGGCCTTCGAGGAGGCGGTTCACACCCACACCTTCCAGTACATCGTCGAAAGCCTCGGCCTCGACGAGGGCGAACTGTTCAACATGTACCGCGAGGTGCCCTCGATCACCGACAAGGCGGCGTGGGCGCTGAAGCACACGCAGAGCCTCGACGATCCCGCCTTCGCCACCGGCACACCGGAGGCGGACCAGCAGTTCCTGCGCGACCTCGTCGCCTTCTACGTCGTGTTCGAGGGTATGTGGTTCTACACCGGCTTCGCGCAGATCCTGTCGCTCGGCCGGCGCAACAAGATGGTCGGCATCGCCGAGCAGTACCAGTACATCCTGCGCGACGAGAGCATCCACCTGAATTTCGGCATCGACGTGATCAACCAGATCAAGGCGGAGAATCCGCATCTGTGGACGCCCGCCTTCCAGGACGAGGTACGCTCCATGCTGAAGGATGCTGCCGAGCTGGAAGCCGCCTATGGGCGGGACACCATGCCGCGCGGCTTCCTCGGGCTGAACGCGGCGCTGTGCGAGCAATACATGCACGTCATCGCCAACCGCCGCTGCGCCCAGCTCGGGCTCGCCCCTGTCTTCGCCGAGGCCGAGAATCCTTTCCCCTGGATGAGCGAGGCGATGGACCTCAAGAAGGAGAAGAACTTCTTCGAGACCCGCGTCATCGAGTACCAGAACGGCGGCGCGCTGGCGTGGGACTGAGTGCGCGGCCGGCGGCGCCTCGGCGCCGCCGGCCCTCACCTCACGCCGGCACGTGCTCCCATTGCGGGAACGGGTCGGGCAGGTGCCGGAACGGCGCGGGATCGAACAGGGTCGGCTTGAGCGGGCCGACGAGGCAGGCGTCGAGCGCGGCGCGGATCGCCGCCTCGTCCATGTTCACACCGATGAAGACGAGTTCCTGCCGGCGGTCACCATAGCCCGGCGTCCAGTGCTGGCGTAGCCAGCTCCGCCAGTCCGGCTGCGTCGGCCAGTGCTCGGTCGGGATCGCCGCCCACCACTGGCCGATGGAGCCGGTGCGGCAGATGGCGCCGGCCAGCGACATCTCCCCGACCCGGCGCGGGCGGGTGGCCAGCCAGAACAGCCCCTTGGCACGGACGAGGCCGGGCCAGGTCTTGGCCAGAAAGGCGTTGAATCTCTCGGGATGGAACGGACGGCGGGCGCGGTAGACGAAGCTGGAGACGCCGTATTCCTCGGTTTCCGGCACATGGTCCTTGAAGCCGTTCAGCTCCTTGAACCAGGTCGGATGTTCATGGGCGGCCTCGAAATCGAAGCGGCCGGTGCCGAGAATGTCCTTCAGCGGCACATTGGCGTGGTCGGCCTCGATGATCAGCGCGTCGGGGTTGAGCGCCTTCACGACTGCGCGCACGTCGTTGCGGCGGGCGGGCGCGACGTCGGAGACCTTGTTGAGCACGACGACATCAGCGAACTCGATCTGGTCGGTGAGCAGGTCGACCAGCGTGCGGCTGTCCTCCTCGCCGGCCACCTCGCCACGGTCGCGCAGGAAGTCGCGGGAACCGAAATCCTTCAAGAGGTTCGCGGCATCCACCACCGTCACCATGGTATCGAGCCGGGCGACGTCCGACAGCGAGAAGCCGTCCTCGTCGCGGAACTCGAAAGTGGCGGCGACGGGCAGCGGCTCGGCGATGCCGGTGGATTCGATCAGCAGGTAGTCGAAGCGCCCTTCGCCGGCGAGGCGCTTGACCTCGGCGAGGAGGTCGTCGCGCAGGGTGCAGCAGATGCAGCCATTGGTCATTTCGACCAGCTTTTCCTCGGTCTGCGAGAGGTTCGCCCCGCCCGAGCGGACCAGCTCGGCGTCGATGTTCACCTCCGACATATCGTTGACGATCACCGCCACGCGCAACCCCTCGCGATTGGCCAGCACATGGTTGAGCAGGGTGGTCTTGCCCGCACCGAGAAAGCCGGAAAGCACCGTTGCCGGAAGGCGTGTGTCGGACATCTGTGCGCGCTCCATTCGTTAAATGATACAATATATCATTTGCACGGTGCGGCCTGCCGGATCAAGTCCGGCGTGAGGAAGGGGCGTCCGGGCGGAGCCCCTTCCCCTGTTCAGCGCGCGATGGCGACCGGCCGATGGTCCGGATCGACCGCCACCATGACGAAGGCGCCGGTGCCGCAGAGCCGGCGCGCGCCGGTGGCGATGTCTTCCGACCACAGCCGGGCCTCGACGGTCATCGAGCTGCGGCCGGTCTCGGCGCGCCAGGCGTCGACCTCGGCCACCTCGCCGGGGCGGAGCGGGCTCACGAAGTCGACGCGCCGCGAGGAGGCCATCACCACCGCCCGGCGCGCGTGCCGCGTCGCCACCACGAAGGCGGCCTTGGCCATCATGGCGAGCGCGCTGCCGCCATAGAGGCTGCCGTAATGGTTGGTCTGCTCCGGCATCACGAGATCCGCCATGCGCAACCCGCCCTCGCCCGGCAGGTCCTGCGCGGGACGCTGCGGCAAGGCGCCCGGCGTGCCGACGGCTACCATGTTGAAGACACCGCATGTGCAGCGCCGCCGCTCGCCGGTCAGCGCAGCTTCCGCGATCATCTCGACCTCGACGCCGAGCGAGCGCCGCCCGACCCGCATCACCCGCCCGGTCAGCTCGACGATCTCGCCCAGATGCGCCGGCGCGACGAAGTCGATGCGCTCACAGGAGGCGGTGACGACGTCGCATCGAGCGTGCCGGGCCGCCGCGATGAAGGCGACACGGTCCATATGGGCGAGGCCGGCACCCCCGAACAGGGTGCCGTGATGGTTGGTGGCGCCGGGGAAGACGATGTCGACGAGACGCGTCACTCCCTGGCTTGTCTCGCCGCTCATTCGGCAGCCTGCGCGAGCTTTTCACGCAGGCGATGCGCCGCCGCGACCATGTTCGCGAGGGCAGGGCGCACCTCTTCCCACCTGCGCGTCTTCAGCCCGCAATCGGGATTGACCCAGATCTGCTCCGGCGCCAGGCGCTGCGTCGCCCTGACCAGCAGATCGGCCATCTCCTCGACCGGCGGCACGCGGGGCGAGTGGATGTCGTAGACGCCGGGGCCGATCTCGTTGGGGTAGCGGTAGGACACGAAGGCGTCGAGCAGCTCCATCTTCGAGCGCGAAGTCTCGATGGAGATGACGTCCGCGTCCATCGCGGCGATGGCGGCGATGATGTCGTTGAACTCCGAGTAGCACATATGGGTGTGGATCTGCGTCGCGTCCCTCACCCCCGAGGCACAGAGGCGGAAGCTCTCCACCGCCCAGTCGAGATAGGCGTCCCACGCGGCGCGGCGCAGCGGTAGCCCCTCGCGGATCGCCGCCTCGTCGATCTGGATCATCGCCGCGCCGGCCGCCTCCAGGTCCTGCACCTCGTCGCGGATGGCGAGGGCAATCTGCCGGCAGACCGTGCTGCGGGGCAGGTCGTCGCGCACGAAGGACCAGTTGAGGATGGTGACGGGACCGGTGAGCATGCCCTTGAGCGGCCGGTCGGTGCAGCCCTGCGCATAGCGCCACCATTCCACGGTCATCGGCTCGGGGCGGGAGACGTCGCCGAACAGGATCGGCGGGCGGACATAGCGCGAGCCGTAGCTCTGCACCCAGCCATGCCGGGTGAAGGCGAAGCCGGACAGTTTCTCGCCGAAATACTGCACCATGTCGTTGCGTTCGAACTCGCCATGGACGAGCACGTCGAGGCCGATCTCCTCCTGCCAGCGGATCGTCTTTGCCGTCTCCTGCCTGAGGAAGACGTCATAGGCGTCGTCGCTCAGCTCCCCCTTGCCATGGGCGGCCCGCGCCTTGCGCACCTCGCTCGTCTGCGGGAAGGAGCCGATCGTCGTGGTCGGGTAGGGCGGCAGGCCGAGGCGCTTGCGCTGCACGTCGGCGCGCGCGGCGAACGGGCTGACGCGGCGCGCCTGCGCGGGCGTGACCGCGGCCAGCCGTGTGGCCACGGCGGCGTTGTGCACCTTGGGCGAGGCTTGGCGCGCATAAGCTGCGGCGCCCGATTCCATCAGCTTGCCGAGCACTACTTCGCGCCCGCCGGCAAGGGCGGTGGCGAGCGTCGACAGTTCCTCCATCTTCTGCACGGCGAAGGCCAGCCAACTCTTCACATCCGGGTCGAGCTGCGTCTCCTGCGCGAGGTCGATCGGCACATGCAGCAGCGAGCAGGAGGGGGCAATCTCGATGTGATCGGTACCGCGCTTGCGCACGAACGGCTCCAGCGCGTCGAGCAGCTTCGGTAGGTCGGCGCGCCAGACATTGCGTCCGTCGATGACGCCGAGCGAGAGCACCAGGCCGGGCCGTGCCTTCTCCGACACCTCGCGCAGCTGGTCGGCTCCGCGCACGAGATCGAGATGCAGCCCGGCAACGGGCAGCGACAGGGCGGTGTCGCGATTGTCGCCGAGCCGGCCGAAGTAGCTGGTGAGCATGATCTTCAGCTTCGGCAGAGCGTGGGCGAAAAAGCCATAGGCCTCGCGCAGCGCCGCGCGCGTCGCCTCGTCCAGATCGAGCACGAGGCAGGGTTCGTCGATCTGCACCCATTCCGCGCCGTTGGCGGAAAGCCGGCGCAGCAGCTCGACATAGACGGGGAGCAACTCGCCGATCAGCGTGAGCGGATCGAGGCCCGGCTCCTTCGCCTTGCCGAGCTTGAGGAAGGTGACGGGGCCGAGCAGTACCGGGCGCGTCTCATAGCCGAGCGCCCTAGCTTCGCGATACTCGTCGATGGGCTTGGTCGAGGCGAGGGTGAAGCGCTGTCCGCGCGCGAATTCCGGCACCATGTAGTGGTAATTGGTGTCGAACCACTTGGTCATCTCCAGCGCCGGGACACCGGAGCCGTGGGAGTGTCCGCAGGCCGCGTGGGCGTCGCCCTCGCTGCCGCGCGCCATGGCGAAATAGGTGTCGAGCGATACCGGCCCGCCGCCCCAGCCATAGGCGTCCGGGATCGCACCGACCATCACGGCGGTATCGAGCACATGGTCGTAGAGCGAGAAGTCGTTGGACGGGATGTTGGTGACGCCGAGCGCCTTCTGCCGCGCCCAGTTGGCGACACGCAGGCGCGCGGCGGCGTCGAGCAGCGCCTGCGCGTCGCTCTTGCCGGACCAGTAGCTTTCCAGTGCGGTCTTCAGCTCGCGGCGCGGACCGATGCGCGGCGTGCCGAGGGTGGAAACCGGCACCGAGCCGGCGGAATAAGGGAAGTTCATTCGGCTAACCCCAATCAGAATTGGGGGCAAAGGCCGAGCGGACGCAGGCGCACCCACCGGCGCGAGGCACCGGCGGACGCGCGAACGCACCACCGGGACACCCCGCCCAGGGACGATTATGTTGCCGGGGCAGGTCTCCTGGCTCGCGGGTCGCCGTCTTCGTCCGGCCTTCCCGAGACGTGACGCCTCAGTGACGTGCCGTCTCAGTGACGCTGAATGGACGAAGACTCGCCGCTCACAGTTGCGGGGGCAGCTCCGGCATCACCCGCCCTGGAGGGGCAATGGCTCACCGGATTCCCTCTTAGCTCCGGCGCCCATACGAAAGACGCCGAAGAACCTCGACACGATGAAAATGTGCCGGAAGGTCCGTGCTGTCAAGCAAGATATAAAGACATGTTTATATTGTAATGTTCTATTGGGCGATGAGGCCGGATAGGGAAGGACCGCGCCTCGCGCGTTCCGGCCGGTCAGGAATCCACCGCCACGCCTTCGGGTCCGGCAGCGGTGTCCGGCCGTCCTTGCGGCCAGCGTCGCAGCGCCTCGTGCCCAGCTTCGGTGAGGGCGTAGACGCCGCGCTCGGCGCGGACGAACCAGCCATAGACGTTGCCGAGCAGGATCTTTCCCGCATCCGGTGCGACGGCGCGCAGGTCGCGCGGGCGCTTGGGACCCGAGGCCATGGCGGCGGCGCAGGCGAGCGCCTGCTGGCGGTACGCGGTCATCAGCGGCACGCGCGAACTGCCGCCCACCGCCGGGTCGCCGAACCGCCGCTTATGCTCCTCCACCAGCCTCGATCGGCGGCGCGGGTCCTTGCGCGGCATGGGCGAGACCGGGCTGACGAGGATCGTCACCTCGCCGGCCTGCGAGACCGTGAGCATGCCGAAACCCAGTCGGCGGCAGAGATTGCGGAAGCGCGTATCGCTCTCTCGGCCGCCCCCGCGCAGCGAGGCGCGTGCCGCCAGCCATACCTCGTCGCAGGCGCCGGCACGATCGAC
This sequence comes from Ancylobacter sp. TW_SC_1, assembly GCF_056836805.1. Lineage (NCBI taxonomy): Bacteria > Pseudomonadati > Pseudomonadota > Alphaproteobacteria > Hyphomicrobiales > Xanthobacteraceae > Ancylobacter > Ancylobacter sp. TW_SC_1. The sequence goes on along the minus strand of NZ_CM166365.1, from coordinate 4,698,840 downwards.
GGCTTGAAGGACCAGCTCCAGATTGAAGCTGAGCTTCATCTCGCCGATGACGACGATCGGCGTGTTGTCGGCCGAGAGCGCAAGCAGGTCGCAGCCGCCGATTTCGCCTTTGACGGTGAAGCCGAGGCCCTCGATGAACCGTTTGACCGGCAGGTAAAGCGACGTCTCCAGGATAGGTTCTCCACGGGTCGGCTCGCCTGAAGGAGCCCGGATGGCAGGGGCGGGGCGCGATCAGTTCCGCGTGCGCGCCGGCGGCGGGCCGGCGTCATCGGCGAGCCGGGTGGCGATCCAGATGACATGCCGCGCGCCACGCCCCTTGCCGTTCGCCCGTACCCGCACTTCCTCCACGCGGAACCCGGCCCGGCGAAGGCGCAGGGTGAAATCGCGGTCAGGCGCCGACGACCACACCGCGAGCAGGCCGCCGGGGCGCAGGGCGACCCGGGCGGCGAGCAGTCCGCGCGGATCGTAGAGACCGTCATTGGCCGCGCGGGTCAGCCCGCCCGGGCCGTTGTCGACATCCAGCAGGATCGCGTCATAGGTGGCCCGGCCGGCGCGTATCGGTTCGCCGACATCGCCCTCGTAAAGGCTGACGCGCGGGTCGCTCAGGCTGGTTCCGAAAATCCCCGCCATCGGTCCGCGCGCCCAGGCGACGACGGCCGGCACTAGCTCGGCGACGACGATGTCTGCGTCCGGCCCGAGCTGGGCCAGCGCCGCGCGCAGCGTGAAGCCCATGCCGAGCCCGCCGATGAGCAGCCGCGGCTTGGGGCGCTGTCCGAGCCGTTCGCAGACCAGCGTGGCGAGTGCCTTCTCCGATCCGCTGAGGCGGCTGTTCATCAGCTCCGTGGCGCCCGACATGATGGAGAATTCGTCGCCCCGCCTCATCAGGCGGAGATCGCCGAATCCGTCGGGCACTTTCGCGGTGTCGAGCAGGGACCAGGGAATCATGCGCTAACCCGTCGGACGATGATGTGCGTCGCGTATCGCCCTTCATGGGGGCAGAACAAGAGATGTTCGCGCGGGCACATTAAGGTCGACGGAGGCGGCGGTGAAGTGAGACCGCTTCGGCGAGCGACGGAGACTGCCCGGCAGGGCGCCGGGAGTCTCCTGCCGGGGTCAGGCCGCCGTCGGCGCCGCACGCTTCTTGCCGACCGCCCGGCCGGTGCCCGGCGGGCTTTCGAGCCGCGCATGCGCGTCGGCGATCGGCCGCAGCCGCGCCAGCACGTCGGCGGGTGCCGGAACGGCACGTCCCGCCTTGCTGTCGACATGCAGCAGCATCTGCTCGGCGGTGGCGATCTCGCGCCCCTGCGCACCGGCGAAAAGCCGGTGGAAGACGTGGATGCGCTTGTCGTCCGTGGCCAGTATCTGGCAGGTCACTCTCAGCTCCTCGCCGAGCCGCGCCTCGTCGAGATGCCGCAGATGCGTCTCCACCGTGTAATAGCTGTGGCCGCCCTCGACATAGGCGAGATCGACGCCGATGAGGCGCAGCAGCGCGTCCGTGGTGTCGCCGAAGACCTGCAAATAGCGATGCTCGGTCATGTGGCCGTTATAGTCGATCCAGGCCGGCGACACGCGGGCCTCGACGAGCGGCAGCGGCGCGGCGACGTCGGCCGAGCCCGGCGGCTCGGCTCGGGCCAGCAGCCGGTGCTCGAAATCGGCCAGCAGCTTGCCGGCACCCCAACCCTCGCCACCGCGCCCGGCCTTCAGCGCCTGCACGATGCCGACGAGGTTTTCGTCGCGGATACGCTCGAGTTCCCGGATCGACAGGCCGGGCGCCTGAGCGTCGGACTGGGCGCCGATCTTCTCGACGAGGGCGTCGTCGAGGTCGACCACGTCCGTCAGCTTGCTCCACGGCCATTGCAGGCACGGGCCGAACTGGGCGAGGAAATGGCGCATGCCGGCCTCGCCGCCGGCGATGCGGTAGGTCTGGAACAGGCCCATCTGCGCCCAGCGCAGGCCGAAGGAATAGCGAATCACGTCGTCGAGCGTCTCGACGTCGCAGATGTCGTCCTTGATCAGCCACAGCGCCTCGCGCCACAGCGCCTCCAGCAGCCGGTCGCCGACGAACGCCTCGATCTCGCGGGCGATGACGACGCCCTTCATGCCGATCGCCTCGAGCACGTCCTTCGCGCGCCCAATGGTATCCGGCGTCGTTCGCGCGCCGCCGACGATCTCGACAAGGGGCAGCAGATAGACCGGATTGTAGGGGTGGGCGACGAAGAGACGTTCGGGGTGCGTCAGCTCCGACTGAAGGTCAGAAGGCTTGAGGCCGGAGGTCGACGAGCCGATGAGCGCATCCGGCGGGCAGGCGGCGTCGATCTCGGCGAGTACGCGGCGCTTGAGGTCGAGCCGCTCCGGCACGCTCTCCTGCACCCATTGCGCGTCCGCCACCGCCTCGTTGATGCTGGCGCAGAAGGCGAGCCGGCCACGCGGCGGCAGCGGCGCGCCGGTGAGCAGGCCATAGGCCCGCTCGGCATTGGCCAGCACCTCGGAAACGATGCGCTCGGCCTCCGGGTGCGGATCGAACACCTTCACGTCGATGCCGGCGAGCAGGAAGCGGGCGATCCAGCCGCCGCCGATGACGCCGCCGCCGATGCAGGCGGCGCGGGAGATGGGAGCGAGATTCGGGGCGTGCATCGTCGTCACCTCAGCGCTTCACCAGCTTCAGCTTCTCGCGCACCTCGGCCGGGCCGATGATCCGCGCGCCCATGTGCGTCACCACGGTCGCCGCCTTCTCGACCAGCTGGGCGTTGGTGGCGAGCTGGCCCTTGCCGGCATAGAGATTGTCCTCCAGCCCGACGCGCACATTGCCGCCGGCCAGTACCGCCGCCGCGGGATAGGCGAGCGCGTTGCGGCCGATGGAGAAGGCGGAGAAGGTCCAGCCCGCCGGCACATTGTTGACCATCGCCAGATAGGTGTTGAGGTCGTCCGGCGCGCCCCAGGGAATGCCCATGCAGAGCTGAATCAGCACCGGGTCCTCGATCAGCCCTTCCTCGACGAGCTGCTTGGCGAACCACAGATGCCCGGTGTCGAAGGCCTCGATTTCCGGCCGCACGCCGAGCGCCGTCATTTGCCGCGCCATCTCGCGCAGCATGGCGGGCGTGTTGGTCATGACATAGTCGCCGAGGTTGAAGTTCATCGTGCCGCAATCGAGCGTGCAGATCTCCGGCAGGCATTCGGCGACATGGGCGACGCGCTCGGTGGCGCCGGCCATGTCGGTGCCCTTCTCGTTCAACGGAAACGGCGCCTCGACGCTGCCGAAGACAAGGTCCCCGCCCATGCCGGCGGTCAGGTTCAGCACGACGTCGATCTCGGCGGAGCGGATGCGGTCGGTTACCTCGCGGAACAGGTCGCGCCGGCGCGAGGCGGCGCCGGTTTCGGGATCGCGCACATGGCAGTGCACCACCGCCGCGCCCGCCTTCGCCGCGTCGATGGCGGAATCGGCGATCTGCTGCGGCGTCACCGGCACATGCGGCGACCGCCCCACCGTGTCGCCGGCACCGGTGACGGCGCAGGTGATGAAGACGTCGCGATTCATCGACAAGGGCATTTCGACCTCCAAACTGAGGCGTCCAGCTTGACGTGAAAGCGCAACCGTGACGCAACTATTTGCGTAAACCATTTAGCATTCTGCGAAGCCATGATCTTTGCCCATTCCGACGAGCCGCTGGACGTCACGCTGCTGTTGTTCTCCGGGCTGTCGCTGCTCTCGCTGGCGGCGACGCTCGACCCGATGCGCGGCGCCAATCGCGTGCTCGGGCGTCCGGCCTATCGCTGGAAGCTGGTGTCGATCGACGGGGCGATGCCGGTTGCCAGCTGCGGTCTGCCCATACCTGTCGACGGTGCCTTCGATCCGGCGGAGCGGCAGGATGCGCTGATCGTGATCGCCGCCTTCGATGCGATGCGCCATGCGACCCCGAAGATCCTGAGGTCGCTGCGTGCCGGCGCGAAGCGCTCGGCCGCGGTCGGTGGGATCGAGTCCGGCTCGTGGCTCATGGGGTTCGCCGGCCTGCTCGACGGTCGCCGTGCCACGACGCACTGGGAGGATCTGGAGGATTTCGCCGCGCGCTTCCCGCATGTGGACGTGCATCCCGACCGCTTCGTCGTGGACGAGCCGGTGTTCACCACGGGCGGCGCGACGCCGGCGCTCGACTGCATGCTGTCGCTGATCCGCACGCGCAACGGCTATTCCGCCGCGCTCGACGTCGCCAGCCTCTATATCTACGAGGAGGTGCGGACCGGATCGGACGTGCAGCCCATCGTCTCGCTCGGCCGCATCCGCCAGCACGAGCCGCGCGTGGCGGAAGCCATCCGCATCATGGAGACGCATATCGATCGGCCGCTGACGATCGCCGTCATTGCCCGCCGGGTCGGGGTGTCGACACGCGGGCTCGAAACGCTGTTCCTGAAAACCGTCGACGCCACTCCGGGCGCGTATTACGTCACGCTGCGGTTGAACGCAGCGCGACGCCTTGTGCTCGACACCAATCTGCCGATCGCCGATATCGCCGAGCGGACCGGCTTCTCCGCCATCGCGTCGCTTTCGCGTGCCTTCCGGCGCCAGTTCGGCGTGCCGCCCTCGGCCGCCCGGCGGGCGCGGCTCTAGACGCAGCTAGAGGCCGAGGCCGGTCTTGGCGGCGGCAATGCCGGGCTTGCCGTCGAGCGTTGTCACGCCGTCGAGCCAGCGATCGAGCGCCGCCGGATTCGCCTTCATCCAGGCGCGCACCGCCGCCTCGGGCTGCATGCCCTTGTCGAGGATGTCGCTCATCAGGCGATCCTCCATCTCGACGTCGAAGACGAGATTGGCCAGCAGGCGGCCGACATTCGGGCACTCCTTGGAGTAGCCCGGCCGCGTCAGGGTGACGACCGTGGCGCCGCCATCATTGGGGCCGAAGACGTCGTTGCCCTTTTCGAGATAGGCGATCGGCATGTTGACGTTCATCGGGTGCGGCCGCCAGCCGAAGAACACCACCGGCTGCTTCTGCCGGATTTTCTGCGTCACCTGCGCCAGCATGCCCTGCTCGCTGGACTCGACCAGCGAGAAGCCGCCGAGGCCGAACGTGTTGTCGGCGATCATCTTGGAAATGGTGCCGTTGGCGCCGCTGCCGGCTTCGATGCCGTAGATCTTGCCGTCGAGCTTGTCCTTGAAGCCGGCGATGTCGGCATAGGTCTTCAGGCCGGCGTCATAGGCGTCCTTGGAGGTGGCGAAGCCGATGCGCGCGCCGGTAAGATTGGTCGCGGCGACCTCGACCTTGCCGGCCTTCACCAGCGGTGCCTGCATCGGCTCCTGGAGCGGCATCCAATTGCCGAGGAAGATGTCGCGGTCGCCATTCTCCAGCGATTTGAAGGTGATGGCGACCGACAGGACGGCGACGTCCGGCTTGTAGCCTAGGGTCTTGAGGACCTCGCTTGCGAGCGCTGTGGTCGCGGTGATGTCGGTCCAGCCGACATCCGAGAAGCGCGGCTTGGCGCAGGAGGCCGGGTCGGTGGCGAAGGCGGAGGAGGACATGAGCGTCGATAAGGTGACGCAGGCAACGAGAATGCGCGAAATCATTGCTGTTCCCTCGTGTTGGCGATCATGCCGCTGAGACCGGCACCGCACCGAGACCCTACCCGTCGCAAGCTGGATTGATTGACCTGTATCGAAGTGCAGATGATCGGTTGCGCAGGATCGGCCTGCCGTGCCGTACCGGTCATGCCGGAATCGCCGAGCTCGCTTCGCGGATGATCCAGTCTATCAGGTCGCTGGCCTGTGCCGACGGCTCGGGCCCCGGCCTCACCCAATAGCCGCTGCCGGCCCGCGACAGCGGCGGGCCCACCGGCATGAGCGTGCCGTCGGCGATCGCGCCGTCGATCAGGCCGGCCCAGCCGAGCGCCACGCCCTGGTCGGCGATCGCCGCCTGCACGACAAGGCCATAGGTATTCAGGCTGAAATCGCCCGGTCCCGGCTCGCGCGCCACATGCATGGCGGCGAACCAGTCGTGCCAGGTGAACCAGCGCGGCCGTGGCGTGCTCTCCAGATGCAGCAGAGGCAGGCGGGCGATGAGATGCGGGTCATCCGCCAACCCGTGCCGTGCGGCGAATGTCGGGCTGCAGACGGGAAAGACGCATTCCTCGAAAAGCCGGGTGGCGCCGTCGCCGAAGTCCGACTGCGCGCCGAACAGCACGGCGACGTCCTCGGCCTCGTCCGCACCGGGATCGGCCGCCGCCGAGGCGATGATGTGAACCTCGGTCTCCGGGCGCACCAGCCTGAACTGCGCCACCCGCGGCATCATCCAGAACGAGGCGAAGCCGTAATCGGTGAACAGCCGCACCACGGGGCGCCGGTTCATGCGGCGGATGGCGCGGGCGCCGGCATCGAGCTCGGCCACGGCGGCACTGGCCGCGCGGTGCAGCCTCTCGCCGGCCGGGGAGAGCGTGCTGCCACGATGGCCACGCTCCAGCAGCACCGTGCCGAGCTGCTGCTCGATATTGCGTACCGTGTAGCTGACCGCCGGCTGGGAAAGGCCGAGCTCATGCGCCGCCGCGGTGAGGCTGCCGAGCCGGCCGACGGCGTCGAACACCCGCACCCAGCCAAGGTCAAGAAGCCGCTCAGCCATAAAAATCCATTGGGTCTGTCATTGAAAAGCGGGAGCTTCACACAGGTTGTCATTTAACGATTTGATGAACGCCAGGGCAAGGCGGGCCACAGACCCAATCAAGGCACCCCCTCTTGCGATCCTTCAGCTCACACCCTTTCCAGAGGTCGACCATGAATCGCTTCGCTTGGGCTGCCGGCGCCCTCGTCATCGTCCTCGCCGCCGGCCCGGCCGCGGCGGCGGACGCGCCCGCCTGCAAGACCGTCCGCATGTCGGATCCCGGCTGGACCGACATCACCTCCACCAATGCCATCGCCGGCGTGCTGCTCGACGGGCTCGGCTACAGGCAGGACGTCAAGACCCTCTCCGTTCCCATCGGCTACGAGTCGATGAAGAACGGGAATCTCGACGTCTTCCTCGGCAACTGGATGCCCGCGCAGCAGAAGTTCATCGACGCGCTGAACGAGGCGAAGGCGGTGGAGGTGCTGGCGACCAATCTGAGCAGCGCCAAGTTCACCCTCGCCGTGCCGAACTATGTCGCCGATGCCGGGGTCAAGGACTTCAAGGACCTCGCCGCCAATGCCGACAAGTTCGGCACGCAGATCTACGGCATCGAGCCGGGGGCGCCGGCCAACGCCAACATCCAGAAGATGATCGATGCCGACGATTTCGGTCTCAAGGGCTGGAAGCTGGTGGAATCCGGCGAGCAGGCCATGCTGGCGCAGGTCAAGCGCTCGCAGAACGGCAAGGACTGGATCGTCTTCCTCGCCTGGGCGCCGCACCCGATGAACGAGAGCTTCGCCATCACCTACCTCTCAGGTGGCGACGCCTATTTCGGCGCGAATTATGGCGGCGCCGACGTGCGCACGCTGGCGCGCACCGGCTGGTCGGCCGAATGCCCCAATGCGGCGGCGCTGTTCCGCAATCTGACGTTCGACCTGTCGATCGAGAACGCCATGATGGGCAAGATCCTCGACGAGGGGCAGGAGCCCAATGCCGCCGCCAAGGCCTGGCTGAAGGCGCATCCCGATGCGCTCGGGCCCTGGCTCGACGGCGTCACCACCCTTGACGGCAAGCCCGGCCTGCCCGCCGTGAACGCCGCGCTCGGTCTGTGACCCGCTCCTCCTGTAACTGCGGGCGGGCGCCCCTGCGGATGGCGCCCGTCCTCCTTCCTTGCGACGGACCGGGCAATGACGCAGCCGAACATCCTCATCCTCATGGTCGACCAGCTCAACGGGACGCTGTTCCCGGACGGGCCGGCCGCGTTCCTGCACGCGCCGCATCTCAAGGCGCTGGCGCAGCGTTCCGCCCGCTTCGCCAACAGCTACACGGCGAGCCCGCTCTGCGCGCCGGCGCGTGCTTCCTTCATGTCGGGGCAGTTGCCGAGCCGCACGCGGGTCTATGACAACGCCGCCGAGTTCACCTCCGACATCCCGACCTTCGCGCACCATCTGCGCCGCGCCGGCTACCACACCGCCCTGTCGGGCAAGATGCACTTCGTCGGGCCCGACCAGTTGCACGGCTTCGAGGAGCGGCTGACCACCGACATCTACCCGGCCGATTTCGGCTGGACACCGGACTACACCAAGCCGGGCGAGCGCATCGACTGGTGGTATCACAATCTTGGATCGGTCACAGGCGCGGGCGTCGCGGAGATCACCAACCAGCTCGAATATGACGACGAGGTCGCCTATCACGCCGGGCGCAAGCTCTATGACCTGGCCCGCCGGCAGGACGACCGGCCGTGGTGCCTGACGGTGAGCTTCACCCATCCGCACGACCCCTATGTCGCGCGGCGACGCTTCTGGGACCTCTATGAGGATTGCCCGGTGCTCGACCCCGCGATCGCCCCGATCCCGTTCGAGCGGCAGGACCCGCACGCGCAGCGGCTGATGCTGGCGAGCGACCATGCCAACGGCCATGTGGCGCCGGAGGATGTGCGCCGCTCGCGCCGCGCCTATTTCGCCAACATCTCCTATATCGACGAGAAGATCGGCGAGTTGCTCGACATACTCGAACGCTGCCGGATGGCGCAGGATACCATCGTCGTGTTCGTCTCCGACCATGGCGACATGCTCGGCGAGCGCGGGCTGTGGTTCAAGATGAACTTCTTCGAGGGTTCCGCCCGCGTGCCGCTGATGATCGCCGCGCCCGGCCTGCCGGCGGGCCGGATCGACCGGCCGGCCTCGACGCTGGACGTGCTGCCGACGCTGGCCGATCTCGCCGCGCTGGACCTGACCGGCATCATGCCATGGACGGATGGCGAGAGCCTGATCCCCACCGTGCTGGGGCGCGGGGCGCGTGGTCCGGTGCCGATGGAATATGCGGCGGAAGGCTCCTACGCGCCGCTGGTCGCCTTGCGCGACGGGCCGTGGAAGCTGGTCCTGTGCGATCTCGACCCGCCGATCCTCACCAATCTGGACGAAGACCCGCACGAACTGGTCAACCGCGCGCAGGACCCTGCCTGTGCAGCCGTGCTCGCCGACCTGACGGCCCGCATGCGCGCGCGCTGGGACCTCGCCCGTTTCGACGCCGAGGTGCGCTCGAGCCAGGCGCGCCGGCACGTCGTCTATGAGGCGCTGCGCAACGGCGCCTATTACCCCTGGGACTTCCAGCCGCTGCAGAAGGCCTCCGAGCGCTACATGCGCAACCACATGGACCTGAACGTGCTGGAAGACCGCCAACGTTATCCCAGAGGCGAATGACCGGGGTGATGCGGCCGCAAGCGCTTCAGGACGCGTTGTCACCCGCCGTGCCGCTCAGGCGGCGGAGCTCGTCATGGACGTGCCGGTTGCCGGCCCACATCGGGCCGGGACGGGTGAGGTCGCCATCGAACGTGACTACGCCGCCGGCTTCCCGGACGAGCACGATGCCGGCCCAGCAGTCCCAGCAATACAGGGTGGGGTCGTAATAGCCGGCCAGCCGGTTGGCCGCGACATAGGCGAGCATCAGGGCCCCCGATCCTACCCGGAACAGAACCCCTCCCGCGCTGTAGAGCGCCTCCACGAAGGCGCCGACTTCCTTGGGCGCGGCCTTCTGGGTGGCGCCGAAGCCGATGGTGGTGGAGGCGATCGTCCAGTCCGGGTTGATGGTCAGGGGGCGGCCGTTGAGCCAGGCGCCGCCGCCCTTCAGCGCCGAATAGAGCTCCTGCAGCACGGGGGCGAAGATGACGCCGATCACCGGCTCGCCTTCGCAGGAGATGCCGATCGAGACGGTCCAGTTCGGCTGGCCGACCAGGAAGGGCATGGTGCCGTCGATCGGGTCGATCACCCAGACGAAGCGCGACCGGCCCTCTGCGGCGGCCTCTTCCTCGCCGACGATTCCGTCCTCCGGAAACGCCTTGCGGATCGCGCCGCGCAGGAAGCTCTCGACCGCCCGGTCGGCCTCGCTGACGAGGTCCTGCGAGTCGGACTTGGATTCGGGATGCAGCGTGTCGCGATCGAGAAAGAAGGCGCGGGCCTTGTCGCCGGCCGTCTGCGCCAGCCGCTCGGCGAGGGCAAGCCGGCTTTCGAGCGCAGCGCTCACGTCTTTCTGTCCCGCACTCATCCTCGAAGGTCTCCCGGCCTCTTGTCGTGGTCCAACGCGCGTCAGCTTGCGCTGATCCTATTGCATATTTCAAATTACAAATGTATCGGTTTCGGCATCGGATACGTGCTGTTGAGCCCTGGACCGTCGTGCTTGTTCGAGAGCATCCGGGTCGAAGGGGCACGCAGACGACTCGTGGATGAGCCGGAAGCGGTGGCATTTCCGCCCTTCCTGGTGCGTCCGCCAATGATGAGAGGCGGCCCAAGCCGCCCGGATGCCGGCCTCGCCCGCCCTGTGGCGATGCACCATCTCAGGAGGAAAAAATGAAACGTGCATTGAGAATCTGCGCCAGCATCGCCGCGGTCGCTGCTGCCACGGCGACCATGCCGGTCGCCGCCTTCGCCGACTGGCTCGCCGACGCCGCCAAGCCGCTGAAGGGCACCGAGATTTCCGGCGTGTTCCTCGACCGTCCGGGCTACCGGGCGATCATCAAGCTGCTGCCGGAGTTCGAGAAGCGCACCGGCATCAAGGTCAATTACGAGATCGTCCCCTACGAGAACGCCCGCGAGAAGCAGGTGCTGAACTTCACCTCGCGCGGCGACGCCACCATGGCGCTGGTCGACCTGGTGTGGATCGGCGAGTTCGCCGAGAACGGCTGGCTGGTCTCGGTCGACGAACTCTCCAAGGACGCGTCCACCACCGATCCGAACCTTAATCTCAAGGGCTTCTTCCCGCTGCTGCTCGACGCCTTCGGCTCCTGGGGTGGCACCACCTACGGCCTGCCCTTCGACAATTATTCGGGCCTGCTGTTCTACAATTCCTGCAAGCTCAAGGAGGCCGGCTTCGACAAGCCGCCGGCGACCTGGCAGGAGTTCAAGGACAATTACGCGCCCAAGCTGACCGACGCCTCCAAGAACCAGTACGCCTACGCCCTGCAGTCGCGCCGCGGCGAGACCCAGTCGGCCGACAGCTTCATGCGCTTCCTGTGGCCCTTCGGCGGCTCGCTGCTGAACAAGGAATTCAAGTCGAACCTGCTCAGCAAGGAGAGCCAGGACGGCCTGAACTTCCGTCAGGAACTGCTCAAGTACCAGCCGCCCGGCGTCGTCAGCTTCGATCACGCCGAAGCCGTGAACGCGCTGGCCCAGGGCCAGGTCGCGATGATCACCGAGTGGTCGGCCTTCTACTCGACGCTCGCCGACCCGGCGACCTCCAAGCTTGGCGACTGCCTCGCCGTCGCGCCGGAACCGGCCGGTCCGGCCGGCCGCCTGCCGGCGCTGGGCGGCTTCTCGCTCGCCGTCGCCGCGCAGGCGACGCCCGAGCAGCAGAAGGCCACCTGGTTGTTCATCCAGTGGGCCACCTCGGAAGAGATCGCCAAGGCCTATGTCGACGCCGGCGGCGTCTCCGGCCGCCAGGCGGTCTACAAGGACCCGGAGGTCCGGGCGAAGTACAAGTTCGTCGAGCCGATGGTCGCGTCCTGGGAGAAGGGCGTGCCGGAGTATCGCCCGCGCTTCCCGGCGTGGCCGGCCATCTCCGAGATCGTCGCCGAATGGGGCTCGAAGATCGAGCTCGGCGAAGTCTCCGTTGAGGCCGGCTCCAAGGAGATCGGCACCCGCATGGAAGCGATCCTCGGCAAGGAAGGCTATTACGACGGCAAGAAGAAGCTGCTGCAGTGAGTGCGGCTTCCTGAGCTTCGTGCCGACCGGATGGGCCGCTTTCCACGCGGCGTGTCCGGTCGGCCGATCCGGGCGGGCGACGCGTACTCCCGCACGCCGGCGCCCGCCCGGTCCTTCCGCCTCGTGAATCCGGTGTCCATGTCATGAGCCATCTTCACCGTCAGGCGCTCGACGAGATCGGCGGCTGCCTCGACAAGGTGCGCCGCGAGGAATTCGACGCGGCCGTCGCGGCGATTGCCGATGCCGGGCGCATCGCGCTCTATGGCGTTGGTCGCGAGGGCCTGCAGATCAAGGGCCTCGCCATGCGGCTGTTCCATCTCGGCCGCCCGGCGGCGATGGTGGGCGACATGACGACCCCGCCGGTCGGTCCCGGCGATCTGCTCATCGTCTCGGCGGGTCCGGGCGACTTCTCCACCGTCTCGGCGCTCATCGGCGTCGCGCGCGCCGCCGGTGCCCGCGTGCTGGTCGTCACCGCCGAGCCGGAAGGCGCCGCCGCCGCGCGCGCCGACCTCGTGCTCGCCGTGCCCGCGCAGACCATGGCGCGCGACCAGGGGGCGGGCGCCACGTCGGTGCTGCCCATGGGTTCGCTCTATGAGGGTGCGCTCTATGTACTGTTCGAGATCCTCATCCTGAGCCTGCGCGACAGGCTGGGGGTGACGCCGGCGCAGATGCGGGCGAACCATACCAATCTGGAGTGACCGCCGGGATGCGCTTCCGGCCCCTGTCGGCGCCCCGCAACCCGTCGGCCCCCGTCGAGGAGCCCTGCCAGATCGATGGCCACCAGGACCCAACGCCCATGAGTGAAGCCCCCGCCGCCAAGCCCAATCGAGGATATGGCCGCTGGACGCCGGCCTGGTTCCTGGCACCGGCCGTCCTCACGCTGTTCCTGATCGGCATCTATCCGACCATCTTCGCGTTGGTCACCTCGTTCCGGCGCTACAACATCGCCCGCCCGCGCGAAGGCTTTCCCTTCGTCGGTTTCGAGAACTATGTCGCGGTGCTGACCGACAGTACCTTCTGGGCGTCGCTGCTGCTCACCGCGAAGTTCTACGTCACCGTGCTGCCGATCCAGGTGGTGCTGGGCCTGATCGTCGCGCTGCTGCTGCACAAGCCGGGCCTCGGCCTGCTCAAATCGCTCGCGCGGGTGACGCTGGTGGTGCCGCTCGCCACCACCTATGCGGTGGTCGGCCTCATCGGCCGCCTCATCTTCAACCGCGAATTCGGCGTGGCCAACCAGTTCCTCGGCGGCCTCGGCATCGGAAACATCGACTGGCTCGGCACCCAGGGGGGAGCCTTCGCCGCCATCGTCATCATGGATGTGTGGCAGTGGACGCCGTTCTGCGCCCTCATCTTCCTCGCCGGCTTGTCGATGGTGCCGGGCGAGATCGAGGAAGCGGCGCGGCTGGAGACCTCGTCCAAGCTCGCGCTGCTGCGCCACGTTCAGATGCCCTATCTGATGCCCGGCCTCACGGCGGTGATGATCCTGCGCTCGGCCGACGTGCTGAAGCTGTTCGACATGGTGTTCGTGATGACCCGCGGCGGTCCGGGCTCGGCCACCGACCTCATCTCGATCTACATCCAGCGCGTCGGCTTCCGCATCTTCGACCTCGGCACCGCCTCGGCGCAGGCGATCCTCCTGCTCATCATCACCATCGTCATCAGCCGGCTGTACATCCGCCTGCTCTATCGGGAGGTCAATTGATGCGCTCGTCCGGCAAGCTCCTGCACGCGCTCGGCCTCGCCGCCGTCGTGCTGTTCTCGCTGTTCCCGTTCCTGTGGATGGTGGCGGCGAGCTTCAAGACCCAGTCCGACATCCTCGCCTCGCCGCCGGTGTGGTTGTTCACCCCGACGCTGCAGAACTATTATGAGATCTTCGCCGACACGAAGGTTTCCGGCGCGATCGTCAATTCGCTGATCGTCGCCACCGCGACCACGCTGCTGGCGGTGGGCCTCGGCACGCCGGCCGCCTTCGCGCTGGCCCGCTACGAGTTCCGCGGCAAGTCGGACCTGTGGTTCTGGTTCATCTCCAACCGCATGACGAGCCCGATCGTGCTGGCGCTGCCGGTCTATCTCCTCGCCATGTATGCGAACCTGCTCGATACCCATCTCGTGCTGATCCTGATCTACCTCACCTTCAACATCCCGATCGTGGTGTGGATCGTCACAGACCAGTTCAAGTCGATCCCGCCCGACCTCGAACAGGCGGCGCGGCTCGACGGCGCCGACCAGTTCACCATCTTCCGCAGGATCTATCTGCCGCTCGGCGCGCCGGGCATCGCGGTATCGGCGATCTTCTCCTTCATCTTCTCGTGGAACGAGCTGCTCTACGCGCTGGTGCTCACGCGCCGCAGCGCGCAGACCGCGCCCGTCGTCGCCACCTCCTTCATGTCCGGCTACGAACTGCCCTGGGGCAAGATCATGGCCACCGGCACGGTGATCGTGCTGCCGGTGACGATCTTCGCGCTCATCGTCTCGCGCCACATGGTGCGCGGCCTCACCATGGGGGCGACCAAGTGAGCGGCCACGCCCCGATCCCCTTCGGCATCAATCTGGGCTTCTGCGTGAAGCGCTGGGTGACGCCGGAACTGTGGACGCGCGTCGTGCGCGAGCGGCTCGACCTCGACCTCGTTCAGTTCTCCTTCGACCTCGTCGATCCGATGTGGCCGGACGCGATCATCGACCGCCACGCCGCCGCCGTCCGGCGCGAGGCGGAGGCGGCCGGCATCACCATCCACAGCGCCTTCATCGGCCTCGCCCACTACACCTTCAACCAGCTGCTGCATCCTGATCCGGCGGTGCGCAACTATGCCGAATACTGGCTCGGGCGGGCCTATCGCTTCGCCGCGCTGGCCGGCATCCGGCGCGTCGGCGGTCCGCTGGGCGCGATCGCCTCCCGGCTCGACGGAAGCGAGGCCGAGGCGCTCGACCCGGCCGACTATGCCGAGCTGATCACGCGCATGCACCGGCTTGGTGAGCGCGCCGCGGCCGAGGGCCTCGACGAGCTCTACATCGAGCCGACGCCGCTGCGCCGCGAATGGCCGTGGACGATCGCGCAGGCGCGCCAGATGACCGGCGATGTCGCCGACAGCGCCGTGCCGTGGCGGCTCTGCGTCGACTGGGGGCACGGCACCTTCGAGCCGCTCTACGGCCCCGATCACGGTGCCATGGAGCCGTGGCTGCGCGAGCTTGCCGACGTCACCACCGCCGTGCATATCCAGCAGACGGATTTCGCTCTCGATCGCCATTGGGACTTCACCGTGCCCGGCAGGGTCGACCCCGCCGCCGCCGCCGCCCTGCTGCGCCGCACGGGCCATGGCGGCACGCCGGTGTTCCTCGAAGTGTTCTATCCCTTCGAGCGCGACGATCTGTCGATCCTGAAGGTGCTGGAGGCGTCGTCGGCGCATCTCAAGCAGGCCTTCGCCTGAGGAGGCCGGGAGCATGACGGGCGTACGCGACAGGAATGGCCAGACCGCCGGCCAACCGACCTCGCTGGACGACATCGAGGCGGCGCAGATTCGCGCCCGCGTCGCTTGGCTCTATTTCATCGGCGGTCTCACCCAGCAGGACATCGCCGACCAGCTCGGGCTGACCCGGCTGCGGATCAACAAGATCCTCGGCCAGTTGCGCATCGATGGCTCGGTGCGCATCGATATCCGCCTGCCCATGGCAGATTGCGTCGAGCTGGAGCAGGGCCTGCGCGAGCGTTACGGCCTGC
Organism: Ancylobacter sp. TW_SC_1; assembly: GCF_056836805.1. Classification (NCBI taxonomy): domain Bacteria; kingdom Pseudomonadati; phylum Pseudomonadota; class Alphaproteobacteria; order Hyphomicrobiales; family Xanthobacteraceae; genus Ancylobacter; species Ancylobacter sp. TW_SC_1. Next base: position 4,683,352 of record NZ_CM166365.1, on the reverse strand, counting down.
TCGGGGTAAGCGTGGTGCCGAGCCTGCCGGACGATGCCGACCAGCAGCGGGTGATCGGCGAGGCGGCCGGCGCCATCCTCGACCGCCATCTGACCGACGGCATGGGCATCGGCGTCGGCTGGGGCAAGACGCTGGCCGCCGGGCTGAAGCGGATTTCCGTCCGCCCGTTGCCCGATGCCTGGGTCACCTCGATCATGGGCGGCGTTACGCGCGGGTCCGGCGCCTCGACCTTCGAGGTGGCGACCGGCTATGCGCGGGCCATCTCGGCCGACTGCTACTACATCGCCGCCCCCATCTACATGCCGACGCCCGAGAGCCGCAGCATCCTGCTGTCGCATCACGGCATCGGCGAGACGCTGCGGCGCGCGCGCCTGGTCGATGCCGCGCTGGTGTCCTGCGGCGACATGACGGACCGCTCGCTGCTGGTCCAGACGCAGACCGTGACCGAGAACCGCGACAGCCTGATCGCGGCGGGGGCGGTGGGCGACCTGCTCGGCGTGTTCCTCGATGCCGAGGGACGCCCGCTCGACCACCCGCTCAACGAGCGGGTGCTGTCGCTGTCGCCGCACGAGCTCAAGAAGGTGAAGTTCTCCCTGCTGGCGTCCGGCGGCCTGCACAAGCAGCCGATCATCCGGGCCATCCTGAGGGGTGGTTACGTGAAGCACCTCGTGACCGACGAAAAATGCGCCGCTGCTCTGCTGGAGCGATGATCAACACCGCCCGACGCAGACCCGAAGGGGCCGTGGCCGGAGATTTTGGAGTATGAGCCGATGTCTTTCCTGAGGCTGGACAACATCAAGAAGAGCTACGCGGACGTCTCCGTCATCAAGGGCGTCAGCTTTTCTGCGACCAAGGGCGAGTTCGTGGTGTTCGTCGGCCCCTCGGGCTGCGGCAAGTCCACCTTGCTGCGCATGATCGCCGGGCTCGAGGACGTCACCTCCGGCCAGCTCTATATCGACGACAAGGACGTCACCTATGAGGAGCCCGCCAAGCGCGAGGTCTCCATGGTGTTCCAGTCCTATGCGCTCTACCCGCATATGAGCGTGTTCGAGAACATGGCCTTCGGCCTGCGCATGGCGAAGAAGCCGGAGGCGGAGATCAAGGCGCAGGTGCTGGAGGCCGCCCGCATCCTGCAGCTCGAGGCGCTGCTCGAGCGCAAGCCGCGCGCCCTCTCCGGCGGCCAGCGCCAGCGCGTCGCCATCGGCCGCTCGATCGTGCGCCACCCCAAGCTGTTCCTCTTCGACGAGCCGCTGTCCAATCTCGACGCCGAGCTGCGCTCGCAGATGCGCGTGGAGATCGCCAAGCTGCACCGTTCGCTCGGCGCCACCATGGTCTACGTCACCCACGACCAGGTGGAGGCGATGACGCTCGCCGACCGCATCGTGGTGCTGCGCGCCGGCCTGGTCGAGCAGATCGGTTCGCCCACCGAGCTTTACGACAAGCCCGCCAACACCTTCGTTGCCGGCTTCATCGGCTCGCCGAAGATGAACTTCATCAATGCCAGGGTCGCCTCCGTCTCCGGCGCCAGCCTCGCGCTGGAGCACCCGACCTTCGCCGGCGGCACGCTGACCCTCGACACGCCGGCCGCCGGCCGCGTCAAGGTCGGCGACGCCGTGACGGTCGGCCTGCGCCCCGAGCACCTGGTCGTCAACGCGGCCGATCCGGTCCTCTCGCTCACCCTCGACTTTGTCGAAAGTCTCGGCGGGTCGACCCAGCTCTATGCGCGCGGCGACGGCGAGCCGGTGATCGCGCTCACGGCCGGACGCCCGGAACTGAAGCCGGGCGACGTGCTGAAGCTCGGGATCGATTCCCGCCACATCTATCTCTTCGACGCCGCCGGCCTCGCTCTCTGAGCGGTCCCGACGACGGCAACTCCAGCAGGACAAGCCCCATGGTGCAGGCACTGGTTCTCGAAAAGAAGGGCGAGCTTTCCCTTCGCGACATCGACCTCCCGCAGGAGGTCGGCCCGGACGACGTGAAAATCGCCATCCACACGGTCGGCGTCTGCGGCAGCGACGTCCATTACTACACACACGGCGCCATCGGCTCCTTCGTGGTGCGCGAGCCCATGGTGCTCGGCCACGAGGCGGCCGGCACCGTCACGGCGGTCGGCGCTCATGTGAAGAACCTGAAGGTGGGCGACCGGGTCTGCATGGAGCCGGGCGTGCCGAACATGAATTCGCGCGCCACCAAGCTCGGCATCTACAATGTCGACCCGGACGTGCGCTTCTGGGCGACGCCGCCGATCCATGGCGTGCTCACCCCCGAGGTCGTCCATCCCGCCGCCTTCACCTACAAGCTGCCCGGCAACGTCTCCTTCGCGGAAGGAGCCATGGTCGAGCCCTTCGCGGTCGGCCTCCAGGCGGCGACCCGCGCGCGCATCACGCCCGGCGATGTGGGCGTGGTGATCGGCTGCGGCCCGATCGGCATCATGACGGCTTTGGCGGCGTTGGCGGGGGGCTGCTCGCGCGTCTACATCTCCGACCTTTCCGCGCCCAAGCTCGCCATTGCCGGCCAGTATCCCGGCATCCATCCGGTGAACATCACCGAGCGCCCACTGGCCGAGGTCATCGCGGAAGAGACCGAGGGCTGGGGCGCCGACGTCGTGTTCGAGGCCAGCGGCAGCCCGCGCGCCTATGAGGGCATCTTCGATATCGTGCGCCCCGGCGGCACGCTGGTGCTGATCGGCATGCCGGTCGAGACCACCAGGTTCGACGTGGCCGCGGCGATCATCAAGGAAGCGCGGATCGAGACGGTGTTCCGCTACGCCAACAATTTCGACCGCGCGGTGAACCTGATCGCCTCCGGCAAGGTCGACCTCAAGCCGCTGATCTCCGAGACCTTTGACTTCGCGCGCAGCATCGAGGCGTTCGACCGCGCGGCGAAGGGGCTGCCCACCGATGTGAAGCTGCAGATCAGGATGCCGGGCTGAGCGCTAGAGCGCGGCCGAGTAAACAGACGGCCGCGCCCCCTCTCCCCATCGGGAAGAGGAAAAGAAAGAAGCTTCTTCCCGCCCGCTCGACCGGGCGTCTACATCAACCCGATCGGAGTTCCACATGGGTAGCAGGCTTCAGGGCAAGGTTGCCGCCATTACCGGCGCGGCGTCGGGCATCGGCCTCGAATGCGCCCGCGCGATGCTGGAGGAGGGGGCGACCGTCGTCCTCGTCGACCGCGCCGCCGACGCACTCGCGGAGATCTGCGCCGGGCTCGGCGACCGGGCGGTGCCGCTGGTGGTCGACCTGCTCGATCCGTCGAGCGTCGCCACCATGCTGCCCTCGATCCTCAACACATGCGGCCAGCTCGACATCTTTCACGCCAATGCCGGCGCCTATATTGGCGGCCCGGTGGTGGACGGCGACCCGGATGTGTGGGACCGCGTGCTGAACCTCAACGTCAACGCCGCCTTCCGCACGGTGCGGGCGGTGCTGCCGCACATGGTGGAGCGCAAGACCGGCGACGTGATCTTCACCTCGTCCATCGCAGGCGTGGTGCCGGTGGTGTGGGAGCCGGTCTACACCGCCTCGAAATTCGCCGTGCAGGCCTTCGTCCACACGGTGCGTCGGCAGGTGGCGAAAGACGGCGTGCGCGTCGGTGCCGTGCTGCCGGGGCCGGTGGTCACCGCCCTCATCAAGGACTGGCCGCAGGCCAAGCTCGACGAGGCGCTTGCCTCCGGCGCGCTGATGGAACCAAGGGAAGTGGCGGACAGCGTCATCTTCATGCTGACCCGTCCGCGCAATGTCACCATTCGTGATCTCGTGATCCTGCCGAACGGAACGGACCTCTGACCATGAACGGGTGTTTCGCCGGAATCGACGTCGGAACCGGCAGCGTCCGCGCCGGCATCTTCGACGTGACGGGCAGGCTGCTCGCCTCGGCCAAGCGGGACATCCGGATCTGGAAGGAGCCGGGCGACATCGTCGAGCAGTCCAGCGACGACATCTGGCAGGCCGTCTGCGCCAGCGTGCGCGAGGCGCTCGAGGCTTCCGGCGTCCCTCCGGCCGCGGTCAAGGGCGTCGGCTTCGACGCCACCTGCTCGCTGGTGGTGCTCGGGGCGGAGGGCCGGCCGGTGCCGGTCGGCCGTCACGGCGATGCCGCGCGCAACGTCATCGTCTGGATGGACCACCGCGCCACCGGACAGGCCGACCGCATCAACGCGCTCGGCAGCCCCGTGCTCGACTATGTCGGCGGCACCATCTCGCCGGAGATGGAAACGCCGAAGCTGCTCTGGCTGCATGAGGAACTGCCGGAGAGTTTCAACGGCGCTTGGCAGTTCCTCGATCTCGCCGACTTCCTCACCTGGAAGGCGACCGGCAGTCTCGTCCGCTCGGTCTGCACCGTCGCCTGCAAATGGACCTATCTCGCGCATGAGCGGCGGTGGGACGAGGAGTATTTCCGGCGGATCGGCCTTGGTGTGCTGGCCGATGAGGGTTTTGCGCGGATCGGCACGGACATCGCCGCCGCCGGCACCCCGCTGGGCGCCGGGCTGACCGCGGCGGCCGCTGCCGCGCTCGGCCTCGTTCCCGGCACGGCAGTCGCCGCGGGTCTGATCGACGCCCATGCCGGCGGCCTCGGCACGGTCGGCGCGCGCGGCGGCACCGGAGGCGCGCTGAACCGCATGGCCTATGTGTTCGGCACCTCGGCCTGCACGCTGCTGACCACGACCGAGCCGGCCTTCGTGCCCGGCGTGTGGGGCCCCTATTTCTCGGCCATGATCCCGGGCTTCTGGCTCAACGAGGGCGGCCAGTCCGCCGCCGGCGCGGCGATCGACCGGCTGGTGCGTCTGCATCCGGCGGCGCCGCAAGCCCTGGAATCGGCGCGGGCGGACGGCCGGAATCTCAGCATGTGGCTCGCCGGCCGCGCCGAGGCGGCAGGCGGCGCGGCTGCGATCGCCGAGCTCGTCGGCACGCTCCACGTGGTGCCGGAATTTCTCGGCAACCGCGCCCCCTTCGCCGACCATCTCGCGCGCGGAATCATCGCCGGGCTCGGCATGGATGAAGGGCTCGACAGCCTCGTCGGACTCTACATGGCGGGCCTTGCCGGCATCGGCTACGGGCTGCGGCAGATTCTCGACGCGCAGGCGGCGCAGGGCGCGAGGACCGACACCGTCGTGGTGTCCGGCGGCGCCGGCCAGAACGCGCTGGTGCGGCAGGTGCTGGCGGATGCGGCGGGCGTGAACATCGCCGGCATCAGTTCGCCGGAGCCCGTGCTGCTCGGCTCGGCCATGCTCGGCGCCGTGGCCGCCGGCCACTATGACGGCTTCGAGACGGCGATGCTGTCCATGTCGGAGATCGACGTGGTCCATTCGCCGACCGCCGCCAACCGCGCCTGGCACGAGCGCCGGTTCGGGAGCTTCGAAGCGCTGCAGGCCGCCTATCGCGGCCTTCGCGACTAGTCGCCGCCGAGGCCCGTCGCGCCGGGGCTCTCCACGGAGGCTTCGCTGACAAGCGTGGCCGTCAGCGAGGTCGCCGTCTCGCTCGCCCTTTCGAATGACAGCCGGCGGATCATGGCGCTTCCCTTCCCAGGCGAGGCGCCGACGAGAAGATCGGCCCCCGTCGTCGTGCTCGTGGTGGCGACGCTCACGCCGCGGGCGTCGGCGCCGAACGGGGTGAAGCGCGCCATCTCGGTGAAGACGGCCTTCGGGTGGGCGGCGGCGCTGTGCAGGTACATGGAAGGTCCGCCGTCGAGCGCCGAGCCGCTGGAGAAAACGCGCACCTCGGCCCCGTCGTTCTGACCGACGACGATACGCTCGGCGCCGCCCAGCACCCCGGCGAGCCAGCCGGTCGCCAGCGATACGCCGCCCCGGTAGTCCTCGCCGAACGGCGTGAAGGAGGTGGACAGCGCCGGGCGGGGAGGGCCCTTCACGCGGTGCAGGTGGCTCCCGATCACGCCGTCCATCGCCGTGAACAGGGGGAAGACGAACACCTTGACGGTTGACAGCGAGCCGGGACCGGGCGCCGTGACGATGCTTTGCCGGCCCGTGGTGAAATCGACGAAGCCCGTGCTGACGACCACGCCGTTTCGCTCGCCGTAGAACGGGTTGAAGGTGGCGAAGAGCTCGGGGGCTTTCCCGAGGGGCGGCAGCATCGAACTGAACACCCGGATCTCGCTTGAGGTGCCGGGTCCCGAACCGACGATGATGTTGTCGCCCGACGTGAGGCCGTCGATCTGGGCGAGCGCGACGCTCACCCCGCCGGTCATGGCGGTGTCGAAGGCGGTGAAGCGCGCCAGCTCCCGCGTGAAGGGGGCTGTCCCGTTCCCGCCCGCGCCCGACAGCACCACGACGTCCGGCGCGTGGCCGGGACCGGCGCCGGCGACCAGATCGTAAACACCGTCGTCGTCGGCATCGCCCATCGCCACGCTGAGCGTTCCCTCGAAGCCGGGGAACGGCGTCACGGTGGCGAGTTCCCTGTCGCCGTCCATCAGGCGCACCGTGGCCGGTCGCCCCGGGCCCCCGGGGATCGCCGCCGCATAGGAGGAGACCGCCGGGATGACGTTGACCAGCGCCATGAGGCCGTTGTCTTCGTGGTTGAGCCGGTGGCAGTGCATGACGAACAGCCCGGCATAGTCTTCGAAGCGGGTACGTATCGAGAGCGTGCCGGGCTCGATCACCGTCTCGTTCGGTCCGAGATTCGGGGCCGGCACGTTGGCGTTGTCGATGCCCTGCATCTGCGGGCCGAGCTTCAGGCCGATGGTCGGGTCGGAGACGCTCGTGATCTGGAAATCGTTGACGTGCACATGGATGGGGTGCTCGTCATTGTTCTCGTTGCGGAAGGCCCATTCCTCCACCGAGTTCAGGCGCGGCTGGATCAGTGGGACGTTGGGAAACGCCTCGCTGTTGAAGGCATAGATGAAGGCCTTGGGATCGGCCTTGCTCGCGAGGTTGTTGAGAAAGCCGCCATTGATGAGGATGTTGCGCGTGAGGTCGGGCGTGACGGTGGACAGATCGTCGAAGGAGGTGAAGGCCCCGAGGGGCTGGCCGTCGGCGAAGACCGTCGTTTCGCCACGGCCCTCGCCGGCGACCGCCCGTGCGAGGACCTGGGTCGGGAAGTAGAAGAACCCGTCATAGTAGCTCACGGCCGACGGCGCCACGCTGAGCGTGCCGAGCACGGCCGGCGGATTTTCCGTGCCGGCATTGGTGTAGAGGATGCCCGGCGCGTTCTCCGTCCTGGCGCCGCCGCCCCGCTCGGGCATGTCGAGCACCAGCTCGCCCTCTTCCGGAATGGTCACCGCGATGGCGAAGCGCGACGCGGGCGCGATGACCAGGCGTGTTCCGTTCTCTTCGACCGGGGTGCGCACCGAGGGGCTCGGATTGCCGTCCTGCCCGACGATGGCGATCTTCGGGTGACGGCCGGTCGCCGTCTCGGTCAGCCGGACGGTGATGTAGGCCATGTCGCTTATATTCGCGAGGACCCAGATCTCGGTCTGCCCCGGCTTACTGCGGATGACCGGCTGGAACTGGCCGTTCACGGTGAACTGGATGTCGCGCAGATGGTCGGGGAGCGAGGGATCGGCCGGCACGTTTCCCTCGGGTCCCGCAGTGGCCGTGAAGGACTGCAGGTTGTTCGGGATGAACTGGAAGCGCCCGCGCATGTTGTTGATCGACAGCGGCCCCGCATACCATACGGTCGCGAAGCGCGCGCCCTTCCGGGACTGGGTGAAATTCACCGGCGCCAGAACCGGGCGATAGGTTCCGGCCGCCAGCTCGCCTTCGGCCGGCGGCGTGAGCGTGCTCACGAATTGCGGCCAGTTGGGGTTGTTGAACTGCGGATCGGGCCCCTGCCGGTCGAAGACGAAATTGTACTGAAGCACCATGTTCCGGATCGGGATCGCCTTCTGCGTCACGAGCGGAAGATTGCCGTCGGTCCGCCCGATGGCGAGCAGGCCGGCGAGCCCGTAATAGACATGCGCCGCCGTCAGCGTGTGGAGATGGGGATGGTACCAGTAGGCGCCCTGCGGCATGCTGGTGGGCACGTCATAGACATAGGTGTTCACCACGCCGATCGGCATATGGAGCAGCACGTTGTCCGAGTTGCCCTTCGGGCTGACGTGCAGGCCGTGGGTGTGCAGGTTCAGCGGCGATTTTGTGAGGGGCGAGGGATAGACGGGCACATCCGCGCCGTCGCGCGTGTAGTTCGGGTCGTAGAAATCGCGGATGTCGAGGCCCGTGAGGCCGTTCTCGAGATGGATGACGAGCCGTTCGCCGGGGAAGACCTGAAGCGTCGGCGCGGGATAGATGCCGCGCGCGCTGGTCTCGCCATTCGACGCCTTTCCGCGAATGAGACGGTAGCCGAACAGAAGGGCGTTCCTGACCGGCACCGCCGCGGTGTCGAGCTCGACCTCGCTCTGCTGGGCGGTGAGCGTCACCTCCAGCACGCCGTCGACGCTCGACAGCGTGACGGGCTCGCGGAACTCGGCCGCGACGTGAGCGGACGGTTGGGAAGATGCCGGGCCGACGCCCAGCGCTACGAGGAGGATCGTCGCCTGGATTGCCCGGGCGACCTGCCGGATGGAACGGTTCATAGTACGCCCCCGAGGCCCGCATGCCTCTTGAGACAGCGTATCACGGATGCGCTCCCGACACGGGCGAGCGACGATGGAATTCCGGGCGGGATCAAGAGGCCGCATGATGGGTGACAGGGTGCATGCGCGCCTGCCGTGGCGACGGTCGCCCTGTCGCGCCGGCCACCCCGGGGTGGCCGGCATATGACGGCAAGGATGGTCGCGCGATGAAGACGATCGCGGTCAGTTGCGGGCCCGAATAACGTTAGGTCATTCGCTGGTCGCCACGTGGGAAGTATTCTAATCTGCCTCCGTCGCGGCGGTGTCGGCGATCAGGCCACCGAGTGGAGAGCGGCGATGCGGCCGACGCGTCGTGAATTCGTAAGCTGGGTCGCGGCCAGCGGCATCACGCTGGGCCTCTCGCGCCTCGTTCCGGCGCACGCCCTGCCTTTCGAGGCGACGCAGACCCTTCCGGGCTGGCCCGACCCCGCTCTGGCCGGGCGCGGGCGGATCGACGGCATCGCCAAGGTGACCGGCGCCAAGCTCTACGTCTCCGATTTCCGGGCGAGCGACATGGAGGGTTGGCCGTCGGGGACGGCGCATGCGCTGCTCGTCCGCGCGGCGGATGCCACCCATGTCTATGAGGGCATCGATCTGGCGGCGCTTGGCGCCGACGCCAGGCCGGCCGTGGTGGTGACGGCGGAGGATCTCGCGCGGGTCGGCACCCGCGTGCCGCCCTTCTACGCCGGCGACCTGTTCTGTCCGGCCGGAACGACGCCGCTCTATCTCGGCCAGCCGGTGGCGTTGCTTCTGTTTGAGACCTTCGACGCCTTCGACCGCGCGCGCGTCGCCTTGCGCACGGGCGATCCGGTCCGGTTCGGCGCGGAGACCGGGCCGCGCACGCTGCCCAACTATGCCGCCCTGCGCTTCACCCGGGTCGCGGGGCCGACGCCGTCCTCGCCCGACCTCTATTCGCCGCTGCAGGAGGGCTGGATCAGCCCCGGCTTCACCGAGAGCAACGGCCGGCCGATCTGGAAGCCGCTTCCGCTCGCCGAGGGCGGCGACTACGCCAGGGGTGCGACCTTCGGCGAGGATATCCGCGAACGGCTCGCCGCGGACGACCCGGCGCTCCTCGTCCTCGACCGCAGCTTCCAGACGCAGTCGGTCGACCCGATGTTCCTCGAGCCGGAATGCGGCCTGGCCTGGTACGAGGACGGGCAGGCCGCGCTCCATCTCGTGCTCGGCGTGCAGTCGCCCTTCGAGGCCGCCGAGGCGGTCGAGTTCATGCTCGGCGAGACATCCGCCGCGTTCAGGCCGAAGCGGCTCCAGGTACAGTTCACCTCGATCGGCGGCGGCTTCGGCGGGCGCGATCACACGCCGTTCCCGCTCTATGTCGCGCTGGCCGCGCTGTTCCTGCCCGGCCGTCCGATACGGCTGGCGCATGACCGCTACCAGCAGTTCCAGGGAGGCATCAAGCGCCACGCCTTTCAGATCCGCTCGCAGATCGGTATCGACCGCGCGACCGGCCGGATCGTGGCCTTCGCCGGCGACCATGTGCTCGATGGGGGCGGTCTCGCCAATTACTCGGCAAGCGTCGCCGTGGTCGGCGCGACCGCCGCCACCGGCATCTACGATATCCCGAAGGTGGACGTGACCACCGTCGCCGAGCACACGCGCGGCGTCACCGCGGGATCGATGCGCGGCTACGGCACGCTGCAGACGATGACCGCGATCGAGACGCTGATCGACGAAGCCGCCGTCGAGCTCAAGATCGACCCGATCGATCTGCGCCGCCGCAATCTGCTGCTCGCCGGCGCGCGCACCATGACCGGCAATCCCTGGACGGTGTCGGTGCGCACGCCCGAAATCCTCGACAGGCTGGAGGCGCATCCGATTTGGCGCGACCGTGCCGCTAACAAGGCGGCGGCGCCGCACGGGACCCGCGTGGGCACCGGCGTCGCCTGCTGCACCAAGGATTACGGAACCGGCGCGGACTGCTCGCTCGGCCGGGTCGAGGTCGGCCCGGACGGCCGTATCGCCATCCATGCCGACGCGGTCGAGATGGGCAACGGGATCGGCACGGCGATCGCCCATCGCGTCGCCGGGATCCTCGGCCGGACCGCCGATGCGGTGACGGTCGCCGAAATCGACCGGTTCGACGAACTCGGGCTGGTGTCCTCCGGCGATCCCTACAGCATGACGCAGGCGGAGCAGGACGCGGCGGCGCGAAACCCGCGCTGGGTTCCGGCGATCAGCTCGGCCACCAGCGCGTCGATCGGGGCGCATGTGGGCACCCAGGCGGCGGCGCAGGCGGCGCGGATCGTCCTGCGCTTCGGCCTCTGGCCGGCCGCGCTCGATCTCTGGAACATTCGCCCCGGCGATCCGCGCGAGGCGCTCTGGGAGGAAGCGTTCTGGCAGGACGACCATCTGATCCTGTCGGGAATGCCGCCGCTCGCCCAGGCGGACATCGCGGCAAGGGCGCATGAGCGGGGGGCTGTGACGGGCGCGATGGCCCACGCCTTCTCGCGCTGGGCGTGGGCGCAGGCGGCGTTCCCGCTCGACGGACTGGACTGGGTTTCCAATATCGACGCGCTGGCGGTCCGTCGCGGGACGGGCGGCTTCGAGGTGCTCGACCGCAGCTTCGTGTTCTTCCCGCCGACCGACTACAACCGCATCGGCACGGCCTTCACCTCGTCCTGTGGCACGGCTGTGCGTGTCGAGATCGCCGTGCCGAGCGGCGAGATCCGGATCGCGCAGGCCTACAGCGTGTTCGAATGCGGCGAGGTTCTCGTGCCGGAACTGGTGCAGGGGCAGGCACAGGGCGGGTTCGCGATGGGCGTCGGCTACGCGCTGCTGGAATCTCTGCCGCCCTTCGAGGACGGCCCCGGCAATGGCCGCTGGAACCTCGGCGACTATGTCGTCGCCCGCGCCTCGGACCTGCCGCTCCATCGCCTCGAAATCGAGGTGCTGCCGCCGATCTCGGCCAGGGAGCCGCCAAAGGGCATGGCCGAGGTCGTCATGCTTCCGGTCGTGCCGGCGCTTCTCAACGCGATCTGCGACGCCACCGGGCATCGCTTCCAGTCGCTGCCGGTGACGCAGGAGATGCTGCGGGAGGTGCTCGCGTGACCACCATTTCACTGACCATCAATGATCGCCCGCACGGCCCGATCGACGTCCGCGACGACCTCTCGATGAACGACTTCCTGCGGGAGGTTCTCGGTATGACCGGCACCAAGTTCGGCTGCGGTGCCGCCCAGTGCCTGAGCTGCGCCGTCATCGTCGATGATCCCGACGGCACGAGCTATACCAAGCCCACCTGCGTCGCGCCGGCGACCGAATTCAACGGCAAGCGCATCCGCACGGTCGAGGGCCATGCCGGCAAGGACGGGCTGACGCCCCTGCAGAAGGCCTTCATCGCGCATTTCGCGTTCCAGTGCGGCTATTGCACCGCGGGTTTCCTCAATGAGGGCCAGGTGTTTCTCGAGCGGCTCGAAGCGACGCCGATCGCCCGCGAGACGCTCGAACAGGCGATCCTCGAGGCGCTGGATGGGCATCTGTGCCGGTGCTCGGGATATGTCCGCTATCACGAGGCGGTCAGGAATGTCGTTCTCGCCGACCCCGGCCGTTACCTCGCCTAGACGTCCGGGGGCGGCCGGTCACATCTCTCAGGGGGCGATCGACGATGATTTCCATCTTGCGCCTTCCGCCATGGCTGGCTTGCGTCGGCGCGGCAACGCTCGCGGCCACCCTCGCCACCACCCTCGCTCTGGCGCTTCTCGCGGCGCGTCCGGTTGCGGGCGCGGCCTCCGATGGCCTCGCGCCGCCGGAGAGTTTCGCGACGCTCGGCGACGAGGCCGCGCGCTCGGCGGCGGTCTTCACCGAACTCGGCCGGGTGCTGACCAGCCCTCGCTGCGTCAATTGTCATCCCGCCGGCAACAGGCCGCGGCAGGGCGATAGCCGGCGCCTTCACCAGCCGCCGGTGTTCCGGGGCGTCGACGGCATGGGGCTCGCCGCGATGCGCTGTCCGATCTGCCACGGCAAGGCCAATTACGATCCCGCCCGCATGCCCGGCCACGATCCGTGGGCGCTGGCGCCGCGGCAGATGGCGTTCGAGGGCAAGACGCTCGCGGAGATCTGCCGGCAGATCAAGGACCCCGCCCGGAACGGCGGCCGGTCGCTCAAGGACCTCGTGGAGCATATCGGCGACGACAGCCTGGTCGGCTGGGCCTGGCACCCCGGCCCCGGCCGGATTCCGGCGCCGGGTACCCAGCTGGAGGCAAAGGCGCTGGTTGAAGCCTGGATCGACACCGGCGCCGCCTGTCCCGCCGACTGAGCGGCAGGCGCTACACCGGTGCCACACAGGGGCCATGCCCCGCCCGCCCGCGGGCAGGCATACCGCCAGCCGCCGGTCGGCGCTGAAGTCTCCTGCCGCTCAGGCCTTGAGCAGGTCGTACCGGCGCTGTCGACGTCCCCATGCCCGGCAAGACGGACCTCGTCGTTCCAGTACGCGTCATGCTGCGGGTTCAGCACCGGGCGCTCCATCCTTCATGCGGGAGATCGGGGGGGCACGCCGCCGGAACGGCCATCGACACCCTGTCGACCTGTGCCGGAAGCATCCTGGCGGGGGCAATTGGCACGATCAGGCCGCCCCGGTAAACTCAAGCGGGCAACGTTCGCGGTTCTGTACGGAAGTGGCGCACCCGACACGATTTCAATCGCCCCGGGTTTGTCGGAGGCTTCGGCGCCTGAGAAGGTGGGGGCGAGCCGGGGCGGTTCAGCTGTGCCTCTCCCGCTGCTGCAAAAGGCACCGCCTCCTCGTGCCGGAATTGGCCTCATTCGCGCCCGCCTCCCGGCACCGCTGGCGCCGAGGCGCCGACGTCTTCGTCATCACCGGCGGCTGACCCTTCCAGCATTGCGAAAGGCCACACATGTTCCACGCCCTGCTCTGCCACCATCAGGAAGACGTCGTCTGTGCCCGGGCCCGCGAACGGGATGAGGCGGTGACGGAAAGGCTCGCCATCGCGCAGGCGTGGCTCGCCGGGGCGGGCAGGTTCGGCCCGGCGGCGCGGCTATGACGGGCGAGGCCCACGCGATCGGCTTGACGCTCGCCGCCGCGCGCCCGCAGGCGGTCGCTGCGCTGCTGCGCTATTTCCGTGATCTCGACCTCGCCGAAGAGGCGTTCCAGGAGGCGTGCCTGCGCGCCCTGCACAGCTGGCCGCAGAACGGCCCGCCGCGCGACGCGAGCGCCTGGCTCGTCTTCGTCGGCCGCAATGCCGGGCTCGACGTGGTGAGGCGCCGGGCGAAGCAGGCCGAGCTGCCGCCCGAGGACGCGTTCTCCGACACCGGGGATGCCGAGGCCGAGATCGCCGCGCGCATGGACGGCGCGCATTATCGCGACGATGTGCTGCGCCTGCTGTTCATCTGCTGCCATCCGGACCTGCCGGCGACGCAGCAGATCGCGCTGGCGCTGCGCATCGTCTCGGGGCTCTCGGTCCGGCAAATCGCCCGTGCCTTCCTGGTGAGCGAGGCGGCGATGGAGCAGCGCATCACACGGGCGAAGGCGCGCATCGCCAAGGCCCAGGCAGGGGAGGGCGGCGTGCCGTTCGAGCCGCCGGGCCCTGTCGAGCGGGCCGAGCGCCTCGGCGCCGTCGCCGCCATGATCTATCTCGTCTTCAATGAGGGCTATTCCGCCGCCGGCGACGCCTCCGCCGCGCGCGAGCCCCTGTGCGAGGAAGCGATCCGTCTCGCCCGGCTGCTGTTGCGCCTGTTCCAGGCCGAGCCCGAAATCATGGCGCTCACCGCGCTCATGCTGCTGCAGCACGCGCGCGCGTCCGCGCGCTTCGACAAGGACGGAGCCGTGATCCTGCTCGACCGGCAGGACCGCGCGCTGTGGAACCGGCCGCTGATCGCCGAAGGGTTTGCCTTGCTCGACAAGGCGGTGCGCCATCGCCGGCCCGGCCCCTATCAGGTGCAGGCGGCGATCGCGGCGCTGCACGCGCGGGCGCAGACGCCGGAGGAAACCGACTGGGCGCAGATCGACCTGCTCTATGGCACGCTCGAAATCATGCAGCCTTCGCCAATCGTGACGCTGAACCGGGCGGTGGCGATCGCGAAGCTGCGCGGGCCGGAGGCGGCGCTCGCCATGGTGGAACCGCTGGGCGGCCGGCTGGCCGGCTATTTCCACTATCACGGCCTGCGCGGCGCGCTGCTGGTGCAACTCGGCCGAACGAATGAGGCGCGCGAGGGATTCATGACCGCGCTCAGCCTCGCGACCACGGCCGCGGAGGCCGCCCATATTCGTACCCAACTGGATGGGCTGGAGTGAGGGGGAGGCGCCCCCTCCGGCGGCCGTCCGACCGCCCGAGCCGGTTTCCGGCGTTGCCGCAAAGGCTTGCCGCTTCAGCCCGCGATCCTGCCCAGCGCCGCGCGGAAGCGACGACGCACGGCATCGCGGTCACGGTGCCGGCCGCCTTGCACCAGCTTGACGCCGCGCCGCCAGACGCAATCGATGCCGTTCTGCGCCGTCGCGAAGATCCATCCGTCGAGGGCCGCATTGCCCCGCCGCCCCTCCAGCGCCGGGTGCGTGGCATCGAGGCTGACGAGGTCGGCCGGCGTGCCTATGGCGAGGCCGCAGGTGCCGCGCAGCGCCTGCGCGCCGCCTCTGAGGGCGGCTTCGAACAGCGTGGCGCCGGTCGAGCGGCCTTCGCGCATCGCCAGCACATTGCGGGCGCGATGGGCGAGGCGCTGGGAATATTCCAGCAGGCGCAGTTCCTCGGCGGCATCGATCAGCACGTTGGAATCGGAACCGACACCATAGGTGCCGCCGGCGGCGGCGAAGGCGGACGCGGGGAAGATGCCGTCGCCGAGATTGGCCTCGGTGATCGGGCAGAGTCCGGCGACGGCGCCGCTCCGCGCCAGGCGCACCGTCTCGTCCGCCGTCATGTGGGTGGCGTGGATGAGGCACCAGCGCCCGTCGACCGGGGCTTCGTCGAGCAGATAGGCGACCGGCCGGCGGCCGCTCCAGGCGAGGCAGTCCTCGACCTCCTTCATCTGCTCGGCGACATGGATATGGATCGGCCCGTCGGCGAGCGGCAGGATCGCGGCTATCTCTCCGGCGGTCGCGGCACGCAGGCTATGCGGGGCAAGGCCAAGCACGGCGTCCGGCAGAGGCGCGAGCGCCTGCCGGGCCGCGTCCATGAGCCGGCCGAAGCGTTCAACATCGTTGATGAAACGCCGCTGGCCGTGCGTCGGTGCCTGCGGCCCGAAGCCGCCATGAGCGTAGAAGACGGGCAGCAGCGTCAGGCCGATGCCCGTGCCGTCGGCGGCTGCCGCGATGCGGGCGCACAATTCGCCGATGTCGGCATAGGGCAGGCCGTCGCGGTCATGGTGCAGGTAGTGGAACTCGCCGACCCGGGTGAAGCCGGCCTCCAGCATCTCGACCTGGGTCTGGGCGGCGATAGCCTCGACATCCTCAGGGTCCAGCCGGTCGACCGCGCGATACATGGCCTCGCGCCAGGTCCAGAAGCTGTCACCCGTGGGTCCGCGCACTTCGGTGCCGCCGGCGAAGGCGCGCTGAAAGGCGTGGCTGTGCAGGTTGGAAAGGCCGGGCAGCGCGATGGCGTGCCGTTCGTCGCCCGGCGCCGGAGTGGCGCCGGGCGACAGAGAGGAGACGACGCCGTTCTCGATGCCGATCGCGACGTTCGAAGCCCAACCCGTTGGGAGAAGTGCAGATTCGAACCACAGGCGGGTCATGGCGAGGCGCTCCCGGGAGCTATGGACAGGCGGCAGAATCTACGATTATGTATAGACATTATTTCGTCGCCTGTCATCTGTTCCCGAGGAGAGGCTCATGCGCTGCGACCGAGTATGGCGGCAGGCGAGGCTGGCCACCCTGGCTCCGGCGCAGGCGGGGCTCGGCATTGTCGATCATGGCATCGTCGCCGCGCGCGATGGCCGCATCGTTTACGCCGGCGCGGCCGAGGCGGCCCCGGCTTTCGCGGCGGACGAGACCATCGACTGCGAGGGGCGCTGGATCACTCCCGGCCTGATCGACTGCCACACCCATCTGGTGTTCGGCGGCGACCGTGCGCACGAATTCGAGCTGCGGCTCGCCGGCGCCTCCTATGAGGAGATCGCCCGGGCGGGCGGCGGCATCGTCTCCACCATGAAGGCGACGCGGGCGGCAGGCGAGGACGAACTGGTCGCTTCCGCCGTGCGCCGTCTCGACGCCTTGCTCGCCGAGGGCGTAACGACGATCGAGATCAAGTCGGGTTACGGCCTTTCCGAAGAAGCGGAGCTGAAGAGCCTTCGAGCGGCCCGGGCGGTCGGCAACGCAAGGGCGGTGTCGGTCGCCACCACTTTCCTCGGTGCCCATGCCCTGCCGCCGGAGGCCGGGGGCGACAAGGCGGCCTATATCGACCGCATGATCGCGCTGCTGCCGCGCATCGCCGAGAAGGGGCTCGCCGATGCGGTGGACGCCTTCTGCGAGGGCATCGCCTTCTCGCCCGAGGAGGTGGCGCGGCTTTTCACCGCCGCGCGCGATCTCGGCCTGCAGGTGAAGCTGCATGCCGATCAGCTCTCCAATCTTCATGGCGCGCGCCTCGCGGCGGATTTCGGCGCGCTGTCGGCCGATCACCTCGAACACACGGATGACGAAGGCGCGCGCGCCATGGCCACGGCCGGCACCGTCGCGGTGCTCCTGCCGGGCGCGTTCTATTTCATCCGGGAGACCAAGGTTCCGCCGGTCGAGCTGTTTCGCCGTCACGGGACGCATATGGCGCTCGCCACCGACTGCAACCCTGGCACGTCGCCGCTCACCTCGCTGCTGCTGACCATGAACATGGGCGCGACGCTGTTCCGCCTGACGGTGGAGGAGTGCATCGCGGGGGTGACGCGCGAGGCGGCGCGGGCGCTCGGGCGGCTCGGCGACATCGGCACGCTGGAGGCCGGCAAGAGTTGTGACCTCGCCATCTGGGACATCGAGCGCCCGGCGGAGCTGGTCTATCGCATGGGATTCAATCCGCTGCACGCGCGGGTCTGGAGGGGCCAATGACCGAGATCATCCTCACGCCCGGCGCGGTGTCGCTGGCCGAATGGCG
This sequence comes from Ancylobacter sp. TW_SC_1, assembly GCF_056836805.1. Taxonomy (NCBI): domain Bacteria; kingdom Pseudomonadati; phylum Pseudomonadota; class Alphaproteobacteria; order Hyphomicrobiales; family Xanthobacteraceae; genus Ancylobacter; species Ancylobacter sp. TW_SC_1. Next base: position 4,665,755 of record NZ_CM166365.1, on the reverse strand, counting down.
GGCAGTTTATCGCGGCGCGCGGGTCCAGCTGGATAGTTCCTGCCTGCCGGCGGTGGAGCGCTCGGCGAAGGCGGTCGCCGACATCCTCGCCAGGGGCGAGCCGGTCTACGGCATCAATACGGGATTCGGGAAGCTCGCCACGGTACGCATCGGCGATGCCGACCTTGCCCGGCTGCAGCGCAACATCGTGCTCTCTCATGCCGCCGGCGTCGGCGAGCCCATGCCGGTGGCGGTGGCCCGGCTGATGATGGCGCTGAAGCTGGCGAGCCTCGCCCAGGGGGCATCCGGCATCCGGCCCCGCACGCTCTCGCTGTTGGAAGCGATGCTGGTGAAGGGACTCACGCCCGTGGTTCCCTGCCAGGGATCGGTGGGCGCCTCGGGCGATCTCGCGCCCCTGTCGCATATGACCGCGACCATGATCGGGGTCGGCGAGATCTTCGTCGGCGGCGCGCGCAAGCCCGCCGCGGCGGCCCTTGCCGAGGCCGGCCTCGCGCCGGTCGAGCTCGGGCCGAAGGAGGGCCTCGCTCTGCTCAACGGCACGCAGTTCTCGACCGCCAACGCACTCGCCGGACTGTTCGAGGCCGAGAATCTGTTCCACGCCGCCCTCGTCACCGGCGCGCTGTCGACCGACGCCGCGCGCGGCTCCGACGCGCCGTTCGACCCTCGCATCCACGCGCTGCGCAAGCATCGCGGCCAGATCGAGACCGCCGAGGCGCTGCGCCGGCTGATGGAAGGCTCGGCCATCCGCGCCTCGCATCTCGTGGGCGACGAACGGGTGCAGGACCCCTATTGCCTGCGCTGCCAGCCGCAGGTGATGGGCGCCTGCCTCGACGTGCTGCGGCAGGCCGCAAGCACGCTGGAGACGGAGGCCAACGGCGTCTCCGACAATCCGTTGATCTTCGCCGAGGACGGTGTCGCGCTCTCCGGCGGCAATTTCCACGCCGAGCCGGTGGCCTTCGCCGCCGACATGATCGCGCTTGCGGTCTGCGAGATCGGCTCGCTCGCCGAGCGGCGCGTCGCCATGCTGGTCGATCCCGCGCTGTCCGGCATGCCGGCCTTCCTCACCCCGAAGCCGGGCCTCAATTCCGGCTTCATGATCCCGCAGGTGACGGCGGCGGCGCTGGTGTCGGAGAACAAGCAGAAGGCCTATCCGGCGAGCGTCGATTCCATCCCGACCTCAGCCAACCAAGAGGATCACGTCTCCATGGCCGCCCATGGCGCGCGTCGGCTCATGGGCATGGTGGAGAACGCGGTGGCCGTGGTCGGCATCGAGCTGCTGGCCGCTGCGCAGGGCTGTGACTTCCACCGGCCGCTGGTCTCCAGCCCGGTGCTGGAGACGGTGCGCGCCGCGCTGCGCATCGAGGTGCCGCACCTCGACGAGGACCGCTATTTCGCCACCGACATGGAGGCGGCGAACGGGCTCGTCCGCTCCGGTGCCGTCGCCGCGCTGGCGGGCGATGTTCTGCCGGCCATCAGCGGGGAGTGAGATGAAGACGAGCGACATCTTCAACCTCTCCCCGTGGGGGAGAGGTCGGCGCATGGCGCCGGGTGAGGGGGCGTACGATTGCGGAGCGTCGAAGACCCCTCACCCCGCCCCTCTCCCCGATGGGGAGAGGGTGTACGGCCGCACGTGCCGGGAGCCGCGCACATGACCCACCCCTCCTTCATCTCGGTTCATCGCGGCACCGCGCCGCTCGTCGTCTCGCTGCCGCACACCGGCACGCAAATCCCGGACGATATCGCCGCCGACCTCGTCTCGGACTGGATCGCCCGCAAGGATTGCGACTGGTGGATCGAGACGCTGTACGACTTCGCCGCCAGCCTCGGCGCCAGCGTGGTGCGGACGTCGATCTCGCGCACCGTCATCGACGTGAACCGCGACCCGTCCGGTGTCTCGCTCTATCCGGGACAAGCGACGACCGAGCTCTGCCCGACGACGACCTTCGACGGCGAGCCGCTCTACAAGGAGGGCAGGGGGCCGGATGTCGCCGCCCGCCGTGCCGGCTGGTTCGACCCCTACCATGCGGCACTCGCCGCCGAGGTCGAGCATGCCCGCGCCGTCCATGGCACGGTCGTGCTCTATGACTGCCACTCGATCCGCTCGGTGGTTCCGCGCCTGTTCGAGGGCACGCTGCCGCACTTCAATGTCGGCACCAATGCCGGCACGACCTGCGCCCCCGAGATGCAGGCCGCCATCGAGGCGATCTGCGACGCGACCGAATTTTCCCGGGTGAGCAACGCCCGCTTCAAGGGCGGCTGGATCACCCGTCGCTACGGTCGCCCCGAGACGGGCGTGCACGCGGTGCAGATGGAACTCGCCTGCCGCACCTACATGCCCGAACCGCTCGGCCCCGTCGGTCCCGAGAACTGGCCCGCGGCCTACGACCCCAGCTACGCCGCACCGGCCCGCGCAGCACTGACCCGCATCTTCGAGGTGTGCATCGCCTTCGCACGCTCGCGCGCCTGAGGGAGACACTCATGACCCGTATCGACAACACCCGCGTCATCCGCGCCGCCCACGGCAGCGAGCTTTCGACCAAGAGCTGGCTCACCGAGGCGCCCCTGCGCATGCTGATGAACAACCTCGACCCGGACGTCGCCGAGAAGCCCGGCGAGCTGGTAGTCTATGGCGGCATCGGCCGCGCCGCGCGCAACTGGGAGTGCTTCGACAGGATCGTCGCCGCGCTCAAGACGCTGGAGGCCGACCAGACGCTGCTGGTGCAGTCGGGCAAGCCGGTCGGGGTGTTTCGCACCCACAAGGACGCGCCGCGCGTGCTGATCGCCAATTCCAACCTCGTGCCGCGCTGGGCGACCTGGGAGCACTTCAACGAGCTCGATAGGAAGGGGCTCATGATGTACGGCCAGATGACCGCCGGCTCCTGGATCTATATCGGCGCCCAGGGCATCGTGCAGGGCACCTACGAGACCTTCGTGGAAATGGGCCGCCAGCATTTCGGCGGCTCGCTGAAGGGCAAGTGGATCCTCACCGGCGGGCTCGGCGGCATGGGCGGCGCGCAGCCGCTCGCCGCCACCATGGCGGGTGCGAGCTGCCTCGCGGTGGAATGCCGGCCGTCCTCGATCGATTTCCGCCTGCGTACCGGCTATCTCGACACCTCGACCACCAGCCTCGACGAGGCGCTGATGATGATCGAGAGGTCCTGCGCCGAGGGTAAGCCGCTCTCGGTCGGCCTGCTCGGCAACACGGCGGAGGTGCTGCCGGAACTCGTGAAGCGCGGCGTGAGGCCGGATGTCGTCACCGACCAGACCTCCGCGCATGACCCGGTGAACGGCTATCTGCCGCTGGGCTGGACGCTCGGCGAATGGGAGGACCGCAGGCAGACCGACCCGGCCGGCGTCGCCAGGGCGGCCAAGGCGTCGATGGCCGTGCATGTGAAGGCGATGCTCGACTTCTTCCACGCCGGCATTCCGACCGTCGACTATGGCAACAACATCCGCCAGATGGCGCTGGAGGAGGGCGTGTCGAACGCCTTCGACTTCCCCGGCTTCGTGCCGGCCTATATCCGCCCGCTCTTCTGCCGCGGCATCGGCCCGTTCCGCTGGGCGACGCTGTCCGGCGACCCTTCGGACATCGCGCGCACCGACGCCAAGGTGAAGGAGCTGATCCCCGACAATCCGCACCTGCACAACTGGCTCGACATGGCGGCGGAGCGCATCAAGTTCCAGGGCCTGCCGGCGCGCATCTGCTGGGTGGGTCTCGGCGATCGCCACCGGCTCGGCCTCGCCTTCAACGAGATGGTGCGCACGGGCGAGCTGAAGGCTCCCATCGTCATCGGCCGCGATCATCTCGACAGCGGTTCGGTCGCCTCGCCCAACCGCGAGACCGAGGCGATGGCCGACGGCTCCGACGCGGTCTCCGACTGGCCGCTGCTCAACGCGCTGCTCAACACCGCCTCGGGCGCCACCTGGGTGTCGCTGCATCATGGCGGCGGCGTCGGCATGGGCTTCTCGCAGCACGCCGGCATGGTGATCTGCTGCGACGGCACGGCGGAGGCGGACGCCCGCATCGCCCGCGTTCTGTGGAACGACCCGGCGACCGGCGTCATGCGCCATGCCGATGCCGGCTACGAGATCGCCATCGACTGCGCGCGCGAGCACCAGCTCGATCTGCCGGGCATTCTCGGCTGAGAAGGCCGGCGCTGCGGGCGCCGCGGGTTGCTGACTGCCGGGTGTGTGGAAGGGCGATGTCGGCTCGGCCGATCTCGACAAATAGGTCTATACAAATAAGATGAAGACACTCAGGAGGTGCCCGGCATGAGACGTTCCGACAAGCTGAAGCTCGGTACCTTCGTGTACACGTTCGGCTACAATCCGGCCGGCTGGCTGCATCCCGGCAGCGACGTCAACGGCGCCAATGATTTCCGCCACCTGCTCAAGGTGGCGCAGATCTCGGAAGCCGCCAAATTCGACTTCATGTTCATGGCGGATTCGCCCGCCGCGGCAATCGGCGACCCGGAGGCCCTGTGCCGGCTGCCGACCAAGATGAACCGTTTCGAGCCGCTGTCGCTGATCTCGGCACTTGGCGTCTCGACCTCGCATCTCGGCCTCGTCGCGACCGCCTCGACCTCCTATTACGAGCCGTTCAACCTTGCCCGCATCTTCGCCTCCATCGACCACCTGTCGGGTGGCCGGGCGTGCTGGAACGTCGTCACCTCCGATCACGACGAGACCGGCTACAATTTCAACCGCGAGGGGCTCGACCCGCACGCGATGCGCTACGAGCGCGGCAAGGAGTTCGTCGATGTCGTGTTCGGGCTGTGGGACAGCTTCGAGCAGGACGCGCTCACGCTCGACCGCGAAAGCGGCGTCTATTACGACAAGGACAAGCTCCACACGCTGAATCACAAGGGCAAGCATTTCCAGGTGCGCGGCCCGCTCAACATCGCCGCGACGCCGCAGGGGCGCCCGGTGATCGCCCAGGCCGGCGGTTCGGAGGCCGGCATCGAGCTGGCGGCAGAGACGGCCGAGCTGGTGTTCTCCCTCGCCTCCAATCTTGAGCGCAGCCAGGCCTTCTACGCGACTCTGAAGGAGCGCATGGCGAAGTTCGGCCGGGCGCCGGACGAGCTGAAGGTGATGCCCGGCGTCGTGCTCAATGTCGGGCGCACCGAGGAGGAGGCGCGGGCGAAGGTCGAGTTCCTCGCCGGGAAGCTGCACCCGGATGTCGGCCGGGCGATGCTGGCCGAATTTCTTGAAGCCGACCTCTCCGGCGTGCCGCTCGACGCCCCCTTCCCCAAGGACCGGCTGCCCGCCGCCCCGAAGGGCTCCAAGGCGCTGTTCGACGAGCTGACCGACTTCGTGATGAAGGGGCACACCGTCGGCGAGCTGATCCGGCTGTTCAGCGAGAAGCACACCGGCAACGGCATCACCGGCACGCCGAAGATGGTGGCCGATTTCATGGAGGAGTGGTTCCAGGGCCGCGCGGCGGACGGTTTCATCCTCATGTTTCCCACGCTGCCGTCCGCGCTGGAGGATTTCGTCGAGCTTGTGGTGCCCGAGCTGCGCCGCCGCGGGCTGTTCCGGGACGAGTATGAAGGCACGACGCTGCGCGCCAATCTCGGCCTGCCCGTGCCGGAGAACCGTTATGCGCGGGCGCGCCGGCAGGCGGGGATGGCGGCGAACCTCGCGCGAGCCTGACGCGCGCAAAACTGGCGGACATCTTGCTTCCAGCCGTACGGTGATGCATCGGATACGGCGGGCCGCGTCCTGATCTGTCGACTTCAGCGGAGCAAGGCGCACATGCGGCTGGAATCTTGATGTTCAATACGGAAATCATCGTCAAATCACTTCCGATGCTGTTGGGGGCCTCGGTCTGGACGGTGATCTATTCGCTGACCTCGGTGGCGATCGGCTTCTGCATCGGCACGCTGATGTGCGCGGCGGGGCTGTCTTCCTCGCGCCTCGGCCGGGCGACATCTGCCTTCTATGTGAGCTTCTTTCGCGGTGTGCCGCTGCTGGTGCAGCTCCTCATCTCCTATTACTGCCTGCCGCTGATCGGGGTGAACGTGCCCTCGACAGTGGCGGCGGTGGGCACGCTGGCGCTGTGCACCGGCGCCTATATCGCCGAGATCCTGCGTGGCGGCTTTCTCGGCATTCCGCCGGGGCTGATCGAGGCAGCGCGCATGATGGGGCTGTCGCGGGCGCAGATCCTCACCCGCATCGAGGTGCCGCTGGCGGTACGCTTCACGCTGCCCTCGCTGGTCAACGAGACGACTATGATGGTGAAGGCTTCTTCGCTGATTTCGGTGGTCGGCGTGCTGGAGTTGACGCGGCTCGCGCAGAACATTGCGACCTCCACCTTCCAGCCGCTGGAAATCTACCTCACCGCCGGCGCGATCTATTTCCTCATTAATGGTGCCATCACGCTGGTCGGCGGCTTCGTCGAGAGCCGGTTCCGGATGGAGCAGGCGCGATGACCTTCAATCCCGCCATCCTCACCGACAACTGGCGCGAGATCGCCGACGGGATGGTGCTGACCATTCTGATCTGGGTCGCCGGCACCGCGATCGGGCTCGTCATCGGGCTCGCGGTGGCGATCGCCCAGCTCTTCACCAATCGCTGGCTGGCGGCGCCGCTGACCTTCTACGTCGCGCTGATGCGGGGCACGCCGTTCCTGATCCAGCTTTTCGTGATCTACTATGGCGGCCCGTTCTTCGGTCTCGACCTGACGCCGCTCGTGGCCGGAATCGCCGGTCTCGCACTTTATGGCGGGGCCTATTTCTCGGAGATTTTCCGGGCCGGCTTCCTGTCGGTGCCGGCCGGCCAGATCGAGGCGGCGCGGATGATGGGCATCGGCCGGCTCGCCATCGTGCGGCACGTGCAACTGCCGCAGATGCTGGTGATCATCCTGCCCGCGCTGGCGAACATGACGGTGCTGCTGTCGAAGGAGACGGCGGTGCTGTCGGTCATAACCGTCAATGAGATGACGTCGGTGGTGCAGTCCATTGGCTCGACCACCTTCGCCTTCGCCGAGACGCTGCTGTTCCTGGCGCTCGTCTACTGGGCATTCCTCGAAATCGTCACGGCGGCCGCGCGGCGGCTCGAGAAGCGGGTCGGCCGCTTCATGCTGCGCACGCAAGGCTGAACCGGAAAGGATGGACATGGCGGAGCGACCGATCATCGACGTACGCGGCGTGTGGAAGCGCTTCGGCACGGTCGATGTGCTGAAGGGCATCGACCTCGCGATCCGGAAATCCGAGGTGACCTGCATCATCGGCCCGTCCGGCTCGGGAAAGTCGACGCTGCTGCGCTGCATCGCCTTTCTGGAGGAGTACAGCGCGGGCGAGATCTATATCGAGGGTGAACTGCTCGGCTTCTCGCTGGAGAACGGTAGGCGCCGCCGCGTCTCCGATGCGGAGGTCGCGCGGGTGCGCCGCAATGTCGGCTTCGTGTTCCAGCAGTTCAACCTCTGGCCGCATATGAGCGCGCTGGAAAATGTCGCCGCGCCGCTGAAGCTGGCGCGCGGCATCGCCCGCGAAGACGCGGCCAGGCGCGCCCGCGCCATGCTGGAGAAGGTCGGCATGGGTCATCGCGCCGAGGCCTATCCGAGCCAGCTTTCCGGCGGCCAGCAGCAGCGCGTCGGCATCGCCCGCGCGCTCGCCATGGAACCGCACATCATGCTGTTCGACGAGCCGACCTCGGCGCTCGATCCTGAACTGGTCGGCGAGGTGCTGCAGGTGATGCGCGACCTCGCGAACGAGGGCATGACCATGGCGGTGGTGACGCACGAAATGGGCTTCGCCGCGCAGGTGGCCGATACGGTGGTCTTCATCGACCACGGGGTGATCGCCGCCTCCGGCTCGCCGGAGCGGGTCTTCCGGCGGGAGGAGAGCCCACGCCTGCGCCAGTTCCTGCAGAACTACTTCGAGCGTAACGTGTTCTGGCAGTCGTCGGAGATGCCGCCGGCGCCGTGACGTCGACTGCGCGCCGTGGCGAACCGTCCGTTGCGGTGCGAAATGGCTTATGTCTATACTTAAATCCATAAGGAAGGCCGGTGACGGTGTGTCGCCTCAAGCTTCCAAGGGAACAGGAGAGACAGATGATGCAGCTTACCCGGCGGGCCTCCGCCGTGACCCGCATCGCGCGCCTTGCCGCGCTCGGCATGGTGGCGTCCATGGCCTTCGCGGGTCTCGCGCAGGCAGAGGACGTGCTGGCCAAGGCGAAAGCCAAGGGCGAGCTCGTGGTCGGCACCGAACTGCAGTTCGCGCCCTTCGACTTCGTCGAGGACGGCAAGCAGGCCGGCATGAACAAGGAGATCTTCGCCGAGATCGGCAAGGAGCTTGGCGTGAAGGTCACCTTCCTCGACCTGCCCTGGCCGAGCGTGCTGCCGGGCCTCGAAGCGGGCAAGTTCGACATGGTCGCCGGCCCCGCGACCATCACCAAGGCGCGCATGGAGCGCTACCGCTTCACCTCGCCGATCGCCAATGCGACCGTCGCCATCCTGAAGAAGAAGGGCGACGCCTCGATCACCAAGCCGGAGGACATCGCCGGCAAGAAGGTGGGCAGCGCCAAGGCGACCGCCCAGCTCGCCCAGCTGCAGGAATTCGCCAAGACCCTGCCGAGCGCGCCGACCATCCAGGAATATGTCGACTTCAGCCAGTCCTACGCGGATCTGGGTGCCGGCCGCATCGTCGCGGTGGCGAACTCGCTGCCCAACATCGCCTTCCTCGCCAAGTCCAAGCCGGATGTGTTCGAGGTTGTCGAGCCGCCCTTCGGCAAGCCGGTCTATTTCGGCTTCATCGGCAGCAAGGCCGAGGATTCCAAGTCGCTGATGGACGCCGTCGATGCCGTCATCATCAAGATGAAGCATGACGGCCGCCTCGCCGCCCTGCAGAAGAAGTGGTTCGGCACCGAGATGAGCACCCCGGATCAGGTGACGGAAGCGAGCTTCTGATCCTGCGCGGAGTGCGCCGACCTTGCCAGACGCCCGGACCGGCCTTGCGCGGGTCCGGGCGTTTCACGTTCGGCGCAGGCGCCTTCGGTTGTCAGCCTTGCGGCGAGAAGCGGGCGACGAGGTCGTAGGCGTCGCCGCGGAAGAGCTGGCGCACCACGGTGACGGTCTCGCCGCCGCGCCAGGTGCGCCGCTCCAGGCTGAGGCACGCCGCGCCTCTGGGCAGGTTAAGAACCCTGGCGGCCCGCGCATTGGCGCCGACGGCCCGGATGCGATGCTCGGCTTGCGTCCACGGCACGTGGCGCAGCAGCCATGAGCCGGGTGGCGTCGCGGCGAAATCGGCCTCGCCCGCTTCGGGAACGCTGGCGAGACTGATGAGGCGCTCCTCCAGGGCGAGCGGGCGCCCATTGGCCGAATGCAGGCAGGAGAGTTCCAGCACCTCGCGCGCGGCACCCGGCGCCAGGAGATCGACCGGGTCCTTGGCGCTGGCAGGCCGGCGACGGCGGCCGAGCAGCGTGTAACCATAAATCTCGCCACGCGCGGCGACCTCGACCGGAATGTCGGGAATGTGCAGCATGGCCGAGTGAAGGCGCGGCTGCGCCACGAAGGAACCGGCCCGGCGCCGCCGCTCCACCAGCCCGGCGGCGACGAGCCCGGCGATGACCTTGTTGACGGTCATCCGGGCGCATCCATACTGCACCATCAGCTCGTGCTCGAAGGGGATGCGATGGCCCGGCGGCCATTCCCCCGAGAGGATCTTCGCCTCGAGGTCGACGCGGATGCGCTGATGCAGCGTCGGCGCCGATTCGGCTGCGGCATGAGACTGGACGGTCACGGTCACCTGGGAATGCCCCTCCTTGCTGGCCGGCGACAGGGCCGCAGGGTCGCTACAGTTTAGCGTAACCCCTGAATATGTATAGACATTATTAGGACGTGCGAAGCACGAAACCCGCTGTACCCGGGAGGGCGGCTGTCGCGCCGGGGCACCGGCGTGCCGGAATGCCGCGTTTGTCCAGCGTCTGGCCTGCCTGGAGGCTCTGGCCGTCGCCGTGAGCCTGTGCGGCGTCCCGGCCGCGCGCCATCTCGCCCGCTTCGGCACCGTGCCGGGCGCCATCCAGGCCGCGGCGCTGGCCTTCCACGCCTGCGCGCCGGTTGTCTGGTGGTGGGGTGATCGGGTCCTGGAGCCGGAAAACGACGTTCGGCGGGCCGGGAGTATCCCGGGGCCGGCGGATCAGGGGGGCCGGAGAGGAGGGCGCCCGGCTGGACGAGGTCCCGCAGTATGCGTCAGCTAGGCAGGCCGCGACCGTAGCGGCACTCACCCGCCACTGGGTTCTTCCTCCAGGAGGACCTAGAGTCCGGCCTCATACTTCCCGAACCAACTCCAACATCACTCATCATGACTGCGTGGCAGTTTCGATGTCGAAGAGGTCAGCGGCCAGATGAAACAAAGCCGCGCGCCCTGTATCGGCCTTTTCCTGCGCGGCAATGCAAAGGCGGGCCAAACTCTCGATCGGCTTTCCTGCCTCAGGCCGCATGTCGGCCAGCGACCAGCGCACGACCCGCCATCCGCTGACAAGGTGGGCATCCGCGATGACCGTATCAGGGATCAGCCGCGACAGAGTTGAGTTCAACTCTGCAAACAGGTCGAAGGCTTCGGTCTTCGCCCCAGCCTGACCTTGTCGGATATGCTGCGCCAGCCCGGCCAATCGCCCCTTCACCTCGAGCGGCAGAGGTGCGTCGGGCAGGGCGGCGACCAGCCTCAACAGCCCGCAATGCACGGCGAAGTGCATCCTGCGCGCCGTCAGATCAATCGGATTCGAGATCGAGCCGACCCCTGTCCGAACCTCGATCAATCCCTCATAGGCCAGCCGCTGCAACGCCTGCCGGACCGGCGTGCGCGACACCCCGAATTCAGCGGCCAAGGTGCCCTCAAGCAACATCGCCTGTTCATCGAGCGGTTGCAGGCAGATGCGCTTGCGGATTGCATCCGCGATTTCATCGGCCCGTGGGCGCGGGGAGAACAAAGTCATCGCGGTCCTTCGCCTGTTGTCAGCGGTCTGTCATATGATTGACGCGCGACATGTATACATGTATGCAACATAGGTTACTCCAAGGGCAAAAACCTTGCAACATTGCCGCCCCCCTATCGCGCGCCCCCGCCCTGACTGGCTGGGAATGGCTGTCGTCGGGGTGATTCTTGCCGGGCTTGGGGTGCTTGGCTTCAATATCATCCTCAATATGCAGGCCGCCGGAATGACGCCAGGCTATGGCTTCATGGCGCAAACGGCCGGTTTCGATCTCAGCGAAAGTCTGATCCCGTATGATGCGGGCGACACTTACGCACGTGTGATCTTCGCGGGGCTTCTCAATACAGTCTTTCTTGCGCTCGCGGCGCTGATCCTGGCCACCCTGCTCGGGGTATTGATGGGCTTGGTCAGTGTGACGCCCAGCCCGCCGGGTCGCGCGGTCGCCCTGTTATACGTGGAACTGTTCCGAAACCTGCCCAAGATCCTGGTGTTGCTGGTACTCTACGTGGTCGCGGTGGGTGGCTTGCCGCCGGTGCGCGCAGCATTGTCCTTCGGGCCGGTGCATCTGTCGAACCGCTCGATCTATCTACCCACCTTTCTGCCCGATCCGGGCCAGATGTGGTTGATCCTGCCGGTGGCCGCCTCAATGCTGGCGGCGCTTTGGTGGGCGCGCAAGGTCGCTCGGATCAAGCGCGATACCGGTCGGGAATGGCCGGTCGTACCGGTGGTGCTGGCCTTGATGATTGGCGGACCGCTGGGCTTTGCGTTTCTCGCCCATGTGCCGCTAACGCTCAGCCTGCCAAGGTTTGAACGCTTTGACTATGCGGGCGGCGCACGGCTCTCGGTGCAGTTCGTCGTCGTGCTACTGACGTTGGGGCTCTACCACGGCGCACAGATCTCCGAAGTCGTGCGCGGCGGGATTCTCGCCGTGCCACCAGGGCAAGTCGAGGCTGCTCGCGCTCTGGGACTGACGCCCGGCCAAGTGACGCGCCTTGTCGTGTTGCCACTCGTATTTCGGACCGTCATCCCGCCCATGATCAATCAATATGTCAATCTGATCAAGAACACGTCGATCGCCATTGCGGTAGGTTATTCAGACCTGATGTCGGTAAGCGGCACGATAATCAACCAGACATTTCGTCCGCTGGAAATGATGCTGATCACCATGGGTCTTTATCTTGGCCTGTGCCTTTTGGCATCGTCGCTGATGAATCGTCTGAACGACACTCTTCAGGCCCGCACCCTGCGAACTGCGCCATGATCCCCGCCGCCGCGCCTCCCAAACAGCGTCGAGCGCTGCTGCGGAAATGGGCCGGTACGCCGGTCACCGCCCTCGTGTCGGCCTTCAGCGCGGTGCTGGGGCTTTGGGTGTTGTGGCTGGTGCTCGATTGGGCCGTGCTTTCGGCCGCCTCACCGCTGCGCCCAATGGCGGTCTGCGCCGATACCGATGGGGCATGCTGGCGGTTCTATGTGGAAAAGGGCCGGTTCATGCTCTTTGGCACCTACCCTTATGCCGAACACTGGCGCCCGGCACTTGTCTCGCTTCTGCTGCTGGCGCTGTCGGGACTGGTGGGTTTGCGCATCACCGGGCGGCTCCGGTTCATTCGCCCGCGGTTGCTGATCGCCGTCTGGATCGTGATGATCCCACTGGTTCTTGCGCTGATGGGCGGCGGCTGGGCAGGCCTGGCGCCGGTGGACATGTCGCGCTGGAACGGCATGCCGGTGCTGCTGATCCTGTCGGTCATCGCCATAGCGCTGTCCCTTCCGCTGGGCGTAACATTGGCGGTTCTACGGTATCAAAGCCGCTGGCCGGTGCTGCGCAGGGCCGCCATCGCTTATATCGAGACAATGCGCGGCGTACCGATGGTAACGGTGCTGTTCGTAGGGGTCTTTGTCTTGCCCTTGACCCTTCCGCCCGGCACAGCCATCAGCCCGGTGTTGGCGACACTGATCGCGCTTATCTTCTTCCACGCCTCTTACTTCGCCGAAGATGTGCGCGGCGGATTGCAATCCCTGCCTGACAGCCAGGCCGAGGCGGCGCGCTCGCTTGGTCTGTCCTGGGGGCAGATGATGCGTCTCGTGCTTCTGCCGCAGGCCCTGTCGCGCAGCCTGCCGGCCTTAGTCAATTCGGTGATCGGAGCCTACAAGGACACGTCGCTTGTCGTCGTGCTGGGCATTCACGACCTGACGTCGACGGCGCGAATGGCCTTCAGCGAGCCGGGCTGGGGAGCCTTTTCGCTCGAGGCCTATGCCTTTGTCGGGGTCTGGTTCCTGCTGTCCTGCGCCTTCCTGTCCTGGGTCGGGCGCGAATTGCATCGCAGGCAATGCACGCAAGGCGGTTGAAATTGTCACAAATCCGAAGAAGTATACCTGTATACATGATGTGACTTCAGCTTTCAGCCCCTGCAGGAGAATCCCATGTCCCTTTGCAAGCCCGTTATGTCCCTCCTTCCGGCCCTGCTTGTCCTTGCTGCGGTGCCTGCCGCCGCAGGGCCGGTCATGGACGACATCAAGGCCACGAACGGCGTCGTCTGTCTTGTCAGCCCAAGCGCACCGGGTTTTTCCGTGCCGGACAGCAAGGGCGTCTTTCAGGGTTTCAATGCCGACTTCTGCCGCGTGGCCGCTGCCGCTATCCTTGGCGATGCCAGCAAGGCCGACATCCGGGGCGTCGGATTTTCCGACTCGATGAAGACCATCGTCGCCGGCGGAGCGCATATGGCCTCGCGCTCGATCACCCGTACCGGCACTCGCGACGCCGACGAGGGCATGGCCTTCGTCGTGACCACCTTCTTTGATGGTCAGGGCTTCATGGTGCCGAAGAAACTGGGTGTCACCAGCGCCCGCGAACTGAACGGGGCCAGCGTCTGCGCCGAGGACGGCTCGACCACGCTTCTCAATCTCGCCGACTGGTTCGGCGCGCAGGGCATGAGCTATCGCGTCGAGAACATCGCCGACAAGACGGCCCGCCTCCAAGCGTTCTTCTCGGGCAAATGCGATGTCTATGCGTCGGATGTGACCGCGCTCACCGCCGATCGCCAATTGGCGCCCAACCCGGCGGATTACATCATCCTGCCCGAAGTGATCTCCAATGAGCCGCTGACGCTCGTGGCGCGCCCCGATCAAGCATTTGAAGCGGCGCTCTTCTGGAGCTTCCAGGTCATGCTGAATGCGGACAGCAACGGCATCACCTCGGCCAATATCGACGAGATCCTGGCGAAGATCGATCAGCAGCCCCCGGCCGTGAAGCGCATGTTCGGCGCCGACTCCGCCACGACGGACATGGCCGCCAAGCTCGGGTTGCCGAAGGATTGGGCGTATCAGGTCGTCAAGCAGGTCGGGTCCTATGGCGAGGTGTTCGACCGTCACCTCGGCGTCAACACGCCGTTCGGGCTCGACCGCAAGCAGACGCCCAACGCCCAGGCGGCGAATGGCGGCCTGATGTACCCGTATCCGATCCGCTGATCGCAATCCTTGCGCGCCCCTTCGACCGACTGGGCGCGCAACGCCGCTGCAGGACTGCTTCCCAATGGGATTTACCGACGAAAGCGCGACAGGATCCGTCCGCGCGATCTGCGCCCGCCCCGGTGGCGGGCGCGTCATCACCATGGGCTTTCCCGGCCTCGATACCGATCCGCGCGGGCACGCCTGGATCAATCCCGAGCGGCTTGACGCGACGCTGGAGACGGCTGCGGCAGCGGGGCTGCGCCTTCTCCTCATACTCGCGCAGGCGGACGAGTTGCCGGACGGAGCCATTCCGTATCTGCGTCAGGCCTCGCGCACTCGGGGGGCGCGTGCCATCGCTTTGCCGATCGAGGATTACTCCGTTCCCGGCGCATCCTTCCTGCGCGCCTGGCACCGGCTGGAGCCGCTTCGCCAGAGGATCTTCGTCGATGGACAGGCCGTGGGCGTATGCTGCCACCATGGTGCCGGTCGCAGCGGGGTGGTGGCGGCGATGCATCTGATCGAGGCGGGCGTTCAACCCGCGGTCGCCGTCGCCGCATTGCGCGCCCAGTTTTCCGAAACGGTGGAAAATAAATTGCAATATCAATGGCTTGAACGATATCCGGAGTTGTCGGCGTCCGTTTGAGACTTGTCGCGGGTCTGTGCCTTCATCAATCGACGTGCGTGCGCGGTGGCGCTGCGACGAGCGATCGAGCGTTCACGCTTCCAGTCTGGCATCGCCAGCAGGCCCTCAATCTTGTCCTCATCGGGAACCGTGGCCTCAGAGTGCCGCGCATCCGGGCAGGACGACAGCCGATTCAACGGCGAGAAAATCGTCTCCGTGTCGCGGGTCCTTGTGAGCTTCAGAGCCTGGCCCTTGCGCTGCGCGGTGTCGCCAGGAGAAGGCTCGTCTCGCTGTTGTTAACTCCGCTGATCAGGCGAATTCGGCGCAGCACCGCATCAAGGTCCGTCAACGTCGCGGTGCCCAGCTCGACGATCAGGTCCCAACGCCCGTTGGTCGTGTGGATCGCCGAAACTTCAGGCAAGCCTCCGAGAACCCGGATCACCTGGTCGGTCACGCGCCCTTCGACCCCTATCATCATGATGCCGCGGACAGGCTGGTCGACCGCATCCGCACGCAGGACGACCGTGTAGCCGACGATCTGGCCGCTGCGCTCCAACCGGTCGAGGCGGACGCGTACCGTTGCACGGGACACGCGGAGATCCCCGGCGAGATCCGAAATGCTCCGCCTCGCATCGTGGCGGAGCAGAGTGATCAATCGTTCGTCCAGTTCGTCCAACATTTTTTCCAATTCGCTAACTCATGCATAGCGAAATGATAAATCCAAGCACCCGACTTGCCAATTCAGTGGATGGGAAATGCCGCCGCTCTGGGCTCTTATCGACCTGGTTGGTTCGGAGGGGTCGAATGCACTGCAGGATTCTGGGAGCGCCTGTTCAGGACGGGGCGGGGCGCTTGGGATGCGAGATGGGGCCGAGCGCGCTGCGCGTCGCGGGTCTGGCGGAGGCGCTGCGGGAGCTTGGTCATACCGTCGACGACCTTGGCACGCTGGGGGCGGCGCCATCCGTACCGATCGCCCATCCCAATCCCAGCCTGAAAGCCCTGCCGGAAATAGCGGGATGGACGGCCGCGATTGCCGAGGCGGCCTATCACGCGAGCGACGACGCCGTCCCGATCTTCCTGGGCGGAGATCACAGCATATCGGCAGGCACGCTTGCCGGCATGGCGCGGCGGGCGGCAGAATGCAGCCGGCCGCTCTATGTGCTCTGGCTGGACGCGCATACCGACTTCCACACGCTCGACAGCTCGGTGAGCGGCAACCTTCACGGCGTGCCGCTGGCGTATGCGACCGGCCAGCCGGGCTTCGAGGGCTATTTTCCGCCGCTCTCCGCCAGAGTGGAGCCGGCCCGCACCTGCGCATTGGGCGTTCGCAGCGTCGACTCGGCCGAGCGGATCGCCCTCGATAGGGCCGGCGTGACCATGTACGACATGCGCGCCATAGACGAGCATGGCATCGGGCCACTGCTGCGTGCCTTCCTGGAGCGGGTTTCCTCCGAGGATGGCCGGCTGCATGTCAGCCTCGACGTCGATTTTCTCGATCCCTCGATCGCCCCGGCGGTCGGCACCACCGTCCCCGGCGGCGCGACCTTCCGTGAAGCGCACCTGGTCATGGAGATGCTGCACGACAGCGGCCGTGTCGCCAGTCTCGACCTGGTCGAGCTCAATCCCTTTCTCGACGAACGCGGCCGTACCGCAACCCTCATGGTCGATCTCGCCGCGAGCCTGATGGGCCGTCGCATCATGGATCGGCCGACGCGGAGCTATTGAGATGAAGAACCCCGCCTTGAACGTCGTTCCCTTCGTCAGCGTCGACCACATGATGACGTTGGTGCTGCAGGTTGGCATGGAGCGCTTCCTGGTCGAGCTCGCGGATTACATCGAAGAGGATTTCCGCCGCTGGCCGGTCTTCGAGAAGACGCCGCGTATCGCCTCGCACAGCAGCAACGGCGTGATCGAGCTGATGCCGACCAGTGACGGCGAGCTCTACGGCTTCAAATATGTCAACGGCCATCCCGGCAATACGCGTGGCGGCCGCCAGACGGTGACCGCCTTCGGCGTGCTTGCCGATGTGGGCAGCGGCTACCCGATGCTGCTCTCGGAAATGACCATCCTGACGGCCCTGCGCACCGCGGCGATGTCGGCGGTTGCCGCAAGGCATCTGGCGCCCGCGGGGGCCGCCTGCATGGCGATCATAGGCAATGGCGCGCAGTCAGAATTCCAGGCGATGGCGTTCAAGGCCCTGCTCGGCATCAGGAAGCTCAGACTGTTCGACATAGACGCGGCGGCGTCGCGCCGATGCGCGACCAACCTCGGCGGCAAGGATTTCGATGTCACGATCTGCCGCTCGGCCCAGGAGGCCGTCGAGACGGCCGAGGTGATAACCACGATCACGGCCGACAAGCAGCATGCCACGATCCTGACCGACAACATGGTCGGAACCGGCGTCCACATCAACGCCGTCGGCGGCGACTGTCCCGGCAAGACGGAACTGCACCACGATATCCTCATGCGCTCCGAGATTTTCGTGGAGTATCCGCCGCAAACACGTATCGAGGGCGAGATCCAGCAACTGCCGCTCGACCATCCGGTCACGGAACTGTGGCAGGTCATTTCCGGCAGGGCCGCAGGACGCCGGGACGGGCGGCAGATCACCGTGTTCGATTCCGTCGGCTTTGCGATCGAGGATTTCTCGGCCCTGCGCTATGTGCGGGACAAGCTGAGCTCGACCGGGCTCTACGACAAGCTCGATCTCCTGGCCGACCCGGACGAGCCGCGCGACCTGTTCGGCATGTTGCTGAGGCACGCCGCCAAGCGATCGGCGGCGTAGCGGATGAGCTCGCGAGCCGGATGAACGCAGAAGGAGGTCAAAGCCCGGCTGGCGCGCAGATATCGCCGGCCAGCCGGGCTCCGTTCGACAGCTACTTTGACGACAGATCGGCCCCGAACCATTTCAGGCTGAGCTTCGAGAGCGTGCCATCGGCGCGGGCCGCTTCGATGGCGTGGTTGAATTTCGCCGCCAGCTCGGGATCGTCCTTGCGCAGACCGACCCCGATGCCGGGCCCGAACAGGCCGCCGGAAATCCTGGGGCCGAACAGGGCCGCACTCCCGCCATCCTTCGATTCCAGAAATGCCTTCCAGACCGAGTAGTCCGCCAGGCCGCCGTCTATCCGCCCCGCCACGAGGTCGAGGTTCAGGTTGTCCTGCGTGTCGTAGCTTCGGACATCCACGCTGTCGCCGAAGTACTGGCGCACGAATGCTTCCGCATTGGTCGAGCGCTGCACGCCGATCGTCCGGCCCTGCAATTTCGCCTTCAGGTCGGCAAGCATCGCCTGGCTTGCTGCGTCATCCTTTCCAAGATCGATCCTTGCGTTGGCGTCGGTGGCCGGCAAGTTGAGCGACTTGCTCATGACGAAATAGTTCGACGTGACAGCGTAGGGCTCGGAGAAGGCGATGACTTGCTTGCGCTTCTCCGTGATCGACATGCCGGCCATGATGGCCGCGTACTTGCCGACATTGAGGGCTGGAATGATGCCGTCCCAATCCTGGGTGACGAACTCGCAGGAGAGCTTTGCCCGTGCGCAAAGCGCCATCCCGACATCAATATCGAATCCTATGGCCTTTCCCGAGCTGTCGATGGCGTTCCAGGGAGGAAAGGCGCCTTCCGTGGCAATCCTCACCTTCGTCTCATTTGCCAGAGCCGGCCCGCACACGGCCGCTGCAACAAGTATCGGAAACAGTGTTCTGAAGGTGCGCATGTCTAATTTCCCATTTTTCGTTTTCTGGAAGGTTCAAACGTAGACGCGTGGAATATGGTCGCGAAGATTTGCGTGAAGTCCCACGATGTCCGTTCCCCACTGCGCGACGAGGTCTTCGTGGGTGATCACCTCATCCCCCTGCCGGCCGAGCAGCAAAGCCCGATCGCCGAAACGTGCATCGGGCACATGGGTCAGATCGACACGAAGATGTTCGAGGTGGGCGGGGGGGAGGATGCGAGCCCGGCAGTTTCGCACGAGCACTTCGGCATTGGGCGGCACCTGTCGGGGGTAGCCATCGCCCCAGCCCATTCCGAGCACGCCAATGGTCATTCCAGATTTGAAACCGGGCAGGTCAGGCATGGGGGCGAGCGACTCGTCGGTGCGCTTGATGGCAACAAGGCAGGTCGATATCGCCTTGAGCGCCGGCCGGAGCGAGACCTGTCTGACGGGCTTGTCCGTTTCCGGCATTCCGATGAAGAGGGCTCCCGGATCGACGGCATCGAAATCCATCTCGGGATGACGCAGCACGCCTTCCGTGCTCGACAGCATCACGATCGGCGGAAGCGTGCCCGCAGCCTTGGCATCAAGGACGATCCGCTTGAGACGTGCGAACTGCATGAAGGCGTTGGCGGGTGTCGATCCTGGCAGTTCGCTCAGGTGAGCATAGAGACCCTGAACCTCCACATTCGCCGATGCCTGCGCCATGGCGAGCAGCCGTCCGGCTTCCCATGGAGTCGCGCCCGCCCGGAAGAATCCGAGGTCGCACTTCACGAATATGCGCGGGGCGGGCAAGGCGGCGCGCCACAGTTCCAGCTCGGCGGGGCTGGAAACGGTCACGGTGAGACCCAGGGCCTCGATAGCCGGGGCCGATGTGGGCAGAGGGCCGGGGTAGAGCAGGACCGGCTGGAGCACGCCCCGCTCGCGGATGGCGATGGCATCAGCCAGCGAGGCGACGGCGAACCCGTAAGCGCCTTCTGCCGCGAGCGCCTCGGCCACGTAACCGGCGCCGCAGCCGTAAGCATTACGCTTCAGGCAGGCGAATATCTTCACCCGGGCCGGCAATTGCGCGCGCAACTGCCTGTAATTGTGCCGTGTCGCCTGCAGGTCGATTTCATACCATGTGTCGCGGACCGGCCCGGTCGACCCCAGGACGGGGGAGGGCGCGGCACAGGGGATGAGAGAGGTGCGGGACTGCATCATGAAACCTGCACGGCTGCGAAGACGCGCCGGGCCTTGCCGACCGGCGGTGGTGGTGGTGACGTTTCAGCGGAGGGGCGCCGAAGATGGGCGCTGTTCCGGTACTCCAGGTGGCGAAACAGGCGCACGATCACGAAGGTCAGTGCCAGGTAGATCAAGGCAGCGGAGATGAATATTTCGTAGGGAGCAAAGGTTTCCGCGACGATCTTGCGCGCGGTTCCGGTAATCTCCATCAACGTGATGGTGCTCGCCAGCGAACTCGCCTTGAGCATGAGGACGACTTCGTTGGCGTAAGCGGGCATGGCGATGCGAAACGCCGCCGGCAGCACGATCCGCCGCGTCCGCAGCCCGTAGGACATCCCGAGCGCCTTGGCCGCCTCGACCTCCCCGGCCGGCACCGCCTGGATGCCTCCCCGCAGAATCTCGACCGTGTACGCAGCGTTGTTGAGGGCAAAAGCCACCAGGGCGCACCAGTAGGGATCGCGCAGAAGCAGCCAAGCCGGGCTTGTCCTGATCCAGCTGATCTGCCCTGCGCCGTAATAGATCAGGAAGAGCTGCACGAGCAGCGGCGTTCCCCGGAAGATGAAGGTGTAGGCCTGCACCGGCCAGGAGAGCAGCGGCGAAGCCGAAGCGCGCGGCAACGACAGCGGCAGAGCCAGGACGAAACCGGCGATCAGCGCCGACAGGGTCAGTTGCAAAGTGAGGCCGGCGCCTTCCAGAAGCCGCGGAAACGCCTCCGCAATCAGTGACCAGTTCATGGACGCCTCCGATCAATGCGCGAAGCGGATGCCACGGCTGGCACGACGTTCGAGTAGGGTGAGAGCCAGCAGGGAGACCGAGGTGAACAGCAGGTAAAGCGCGGCCGCGGCGCTGTAGAACACCAGCGGCTCATGCGTCGATCCTGCCGCCAGACCGGCCTTGCGCATCAGGTCGTCCAGCCCCACGACGGAGATGAGGGCGGTGTCCTTCAACAGCACCAGCCAGAGGTTGCCCAGGCCCGGAAGGGCGAAGCGCCACATCTGGGGCAGGACGACGAAGCGCCAGATATGGAGCCTCGAAAGGCCGAGGGCGCTGGCCGCTTCGACCTGACCTTGCGGCACGGCGACGATGGCGCCTCGGAACACCTCCGACGCATAGGCGCCAAAGACGACGGTCAGCGCGAATACGCCTGCAGCAAAGGCATTGACTTCAATGTACCGCTCAGAAAGCGCGGTGAGAGCAACCGTGCCGCCGAAATACAGGATAAGGATGATCAGGAGTTCAGGAATGCCCCGGATGAGCGTGGTATAGACGTCAACGATGCCACCAATGAGTCTCACGGGGGCCAGCCTGCCGATGGCAGCCACAAGACCCAGGCTGGTGCCGAACACAAGGCTCAGGCCGGCCACCTGCAGCGTGGTGACGGCACCCCCAAGGATCTGAGCGCCAAAACCCTGCAAATCGAACATCAGGCCGTCTCCTGACGGCTCGACGTCATGAACTGTTGGAACCGCGAGGAACGTGGAGTGGCGAACACCTGGTCGGACGGGCCCTCCACCTCGATCTCGCCGTTGTGGAGAAAGATCACGCGCGTCGAGACTTGGCGCGCGAAGCCGAGTTCGTGGGTAACGATCAGCATGGTGCGGCCCTCATCGGCCAGCGCGCGGATGACCTTCAGAACCTCGCCGACCAGTTCCGGGTCGAGGGCGGATGTCGGCTCGTCGAACAGAAGGATTTCCGGCTCCATGGCGAGCGCCCGCGCGATCGCGATGCGTTGCTGCTGTCCTCCCGAAAGATGCGCTGGATAGCTGTCGCGTTTTTCGGCGAGCCCCACGCGCGACAGGAGAACTTCCGCGCGCGCCACGGCGTCGCTCCTCCCCAATCCCAACACATGGATGGGAGCCTCGATCATGTTTTCGAGGACCGTCTTGTGTGACCAGAGATTGAAGCTCTGGAAAACCATGCCGAGCTTGGCGCGTAGCGCGTTGATCTTCCGCTGACCCGTCAGGCCGCGGCGGAGTTCCAGGTACTCGCCGCCGATCCAGATTTCCCCTTCGTCGGGCTCCTCCAGAAAGTTCAGGCAGCGCAGGAGCGTGCTCTTGCCGGAGCCGCTGCTGCCGAGGATGGCGATGACATCCCCGCGGCGCGCGGCAAGCGACACGCCCTTGAGGACCTCGACCTGCCCGAAGCGCTTCCTGAGATTGTGAAGACGCAACGCCTCGACGACGTTCGCACCGGCTCCGATGTCGACCATGCAACCCTCGATCATTCCGCTTCGAGGGTGTCCCGATCCGATGGGGACGCGCTTGCAGCGGATTGATGCAGTTGCAAGCGGCTATCGCAAAATCAATCGTCCGCCCTGATGGGCCAGGACATCCGATAGCTCCCCGGTGTCATTCCGAATGCCTTGCGAAACGCATTGGATAGGTGACTGGAACTGGAGAAGCCGCATGCGAGGGCGATTTCCGTCATCGACTTCGTGGTGTGACGGAGTTGTTCGCTGGCCCGTTCGAGCCGCCGCCGGTGAATAAAGGCATGTGGCGGCATTCCGGCTGATTGTCTGAACGCGCGACAGAAATGAGGAACGCTTACACCGGCAAGCCCGGCGAGAAACGACAGTGACATGTCCGAAGCAAGATCGGCGTCGATAGTCTCGGTGAGACGGTTCATGACCATCGGCGAAAGTCCGCCTCTGATCGGGCGCGGCATATAGTTCATTCGCCGGAACAACTGCGCAACGATTGTCGCGGCGTAGCTTTCGGCCAGGAGAGAACCGTACGGGGTTTTCTCGCCGATTTCCGCCCCGATCCCGCGCGCCGCCTGCATGATGATCGGGTCGAGAAATCCAAGATCCGGTGAAAGGCGCGGTCCAGGCCCGGGGAAGATTCCCCGGCCTAGCGAATCCACGAACTGGCCAGAGATTGATATGGAAAGATAGGCGGCCGTTGATGCACCTTCCTCCCAACCCGACCAATTGCAGCCGGAGGGAACGAAAAGAACGGCTCCAGGCATGCGCTTTGCGAAGCCGGCGCGTCGTCCATCGAGAAAATACTCGCCACGCTCGGCGTTGCCCTGGAGGTTGAGGAGAATGAGATGGCTATCGGCCGCGAGCACGGTCTCCTCCTTCTTCAAGCCGGTGCGTTTCACCAGATCGGCCCGGACATCGCCCCATGACCTTTGCTGGTGGATGACCGTCCGGCAATTGCCCTTCTTGAACATGGGACTCGGTGTCGTGAGGCTCATGAGGCAGTCCGAAGGTGGGAAATGGCCATGGTCAGCTATCAACGCCCGCCGATCACCCCGAGCCTGACCGCTGGACCGGATCGGGATCCTGAATGGACGCGGCTTGATTGCTGACGTTCCGTCGGCACCCGTCAGGCCATCGTTGCGAGATCCCTTATAATATGCCCGCAAGCCCTGCCGGCACGCAAGCTCATGAAGGATTCAACAGCTACGGGCACGGCCGTCGATCGGGCCGTCTTCCCGCAGAAAGTGGCCGGACCTCGCGGAAATCAGGCGACGTCAGATGCCAGGCCGGATCGGCGGCCGTCCTCTTCTGTCCGGTCTCGTCACATCGTCGCGTTGGTTGCTGGCCCGACACGGCGTACTCGCTTCGCCAAGCTCCCCTTGCGATCGAGACGCGTAACGTTGCGCCGGTTACGGGCGCTTCCTGCCCCAGGACAAGGCTGCTCTGGCAGCGCAGATCCTCAACAAGGTGTGGGAAGCGGCCTAAGGGCAGAGCCGCGACGCGCGAATCTCTTCGCCGCCCAAGCGACGCGATGGCACGCTGCCCCACGCCGTAATCTGCTTCCATGGTGCTTCCGCAGCGAGTCAGACGCGGACAGCCCGAAGAGGGGAGGCTGATAAGTCTCTGATTTTGCGCTATAAAATGGCGCACCCGGCACGATTCGAACGTGCGACCTCTGCCTTCGGAGGGCAGCGCTCTATCCAGCTGAGCTACGGGTGCCCGCGGCGCAGGATATGCGCCGGATGCTGCGCCTTCATAATCGAACGGCCGGGTCCCGGCAACCGGCGTGTCGGCGTGTTCACCGATCAGTGCCCGGCGGCGCCGGCCAGCAGGGTCTCGATGCGGGCGAGGGCGGTGCAGTTCTGTGTCGTCGGCCGCAACGAGACGCCGTCCCGGCCGGCGAGCACGCTGGCAATAATGCTTGCGATCTCCTGCATATGCGAGGCGCCGAGGCCAAGCGTGGTGATGAACTGCGTGCCGACGCGCAGCGCCGTGCGACCCTCGCGCGTGACGTCGGGACACAGTCCGACGATGATGCCGCGTTCCGCGAGCGCCGCGATGAGGGCGCGTGGGTGGTCGTCCGTGGCGATGGGGATCAGAATCTGGTGCGTGAAGCCATTTTCCGGCGCGATCACCGGCAGGCCGCGGTCCCGGCAGGCGGCGGCGAGAGCGGCGGTGTTGGCGACAATGCCCTGCGCGTAGGCGACGCCGGACATACGCACCTCCTGCAGCACCCGCAGCAGCGGAGGCAGCAAAGCGGGGTTGTAATTGGCGAGGAAGCGGGCGTCGAGGAGCCGCGCCAGCGCCTCGCCCTGCGTGGGATCGCGGCCGAGGATCAATCCGTGCGGAATGCCGGGAATGGTCTTGTAGGTCGACGTCACCATGACATCGACGCCCGCCGCCAGCGGGTTCGGATAGGTGCCGCCGGCGATCAGGCCGGCGACGTGCGAGGCATCGAACACGGTCGTCGCACCGACCGACCGCGCGGCCGCAATGACAGCGATAATGTCGTCCGGCCGCAGCATCACGCTGCGCCCAAGCATGACGAGGCGCGGGCGGCGCGCCTCCACCATCCGGGCCGCTCCCGCCGCGTCGAGGCCGAGGCTTTCCGCGTCGAAGGGCAGTTCCTCGCAGGACAGGCCGGCGAGTGCCGGCGTGCCGCCGCGCCGCTGGCTCAGATGCCCGCCATGCGCCTTGTCGGGCGCGAGCATGAGGTCGCCGGGGCGGGCGAAGGCGTGGAACACCGCCAGATTGCACAGTGTCGCGCTAGGCAGGCGCGGCTCGGCCCAGGCGGCGCCGAAAAGCGCGCAGGCTTCCTCCCGCGCCGCGACCTCGAACCGCGACACCAGCTCGGTACCCGGCTGCTCCTTGTCGAAGCTCGGGCCCATGGAGGGCATGGCGCCGAGGCCGGGCGCATAGGCGCCGAGCACCTCGGAAGAGGGCAGGTTGGCGCCGGCATAGAGCACGAGACGGTGGCGCGCGAGCGTCCCGGCGTGGAGACGGGCGGCATCGAAAAGCGGTTCGTGATCGGAGCTCATGGAACGGAGATAGCGGCGATTCGCTGTGCGGCCAATGCGGATCGCGCACGCTGCGCGCCTGTGACGGGCGGGGCGTTCGTTGCTATATAGCCCCTACCATGACAGATCCCTCGACCGACGCCCCCGCTGCCGCGCGCACCCCCGTGTTCTCTTCCGAGGAGGTGGAGCGCTATGCGCGCCATCTCGTGCTCAGCGAGATCGGCGGTCCGGGACAGCAGAAGCTGAAGAGGGCGAGCATGCTGGTGGTGGGCGCAGGCGGGCTCGGCGCGCCGGCGCTGCTCTATCTCGCCGCCGCCGGTGTTGGCCGCCTCACCGTGATCGACGACGACGAGGTGTCGCTGTCGAACCTGCAGCGGCAGGTGATCCACACGACCGCGACGATCGGCCGGCGCAAGACCGAAAGCGCTGGCGCCTTCATTGCCGCGCTCAACCCGCATGTCGCCTTCGAGGGCATCGACGCGCGGCTCACCGCCGACAACGCGCTGAAACTGGTTTCGGGCGTCGATGTGGTGATCGACGGCTCGGACAATTTCTCCACCCGCTATCTGGCGTCGGACGCCTGCGCGCTCGCGGGCAGGCCGCTGGTGACGGCGGCGCTCGGGCGTTTCGACGCGACGGTGACGACGCTGCGCCCGCACGAGAAGGCACCGGACGGAACCCCGAACCCGACCTATCGCTGCCTCTTCCCCGAGCCGCCGCCGGCCGGCACGGTGCCGAGCTGCGCGGAGGCGGGAATCCTGGGCGCTGTGGCGGGAGTCGCCGGCTCGCTGGTGGCGCTGGAGGCGATCCGCGCCGTGGTCGGCTTCGGCGAGAGCCTGGTCGGGCGGCTGCTGATGATCGACACCAAGTCGATGCGCTTCGAGACGCTGAACTATGGCTGGGATCCGGAAAACCCGCTGACCGGGACGCACCCGAGGATCCGGGATCTGTCGGGGCACGCACGCTGAGGGCTAGGCGGGGCTCTGCCACCCCATCGAACCGTCATCCGGGTCGAGCTTTAGCGAGGGCCGGGATCGGTGCCTCATTTGCGCGCGATCCCGGATAGGCCTTCGGCCGTCCGGGATGACGAGCCGGGCCGCGCAGCCCTTATCACAGCATCGCCGGCAGTACGCGGTCCGGCGGGCGATGGCCGTCCATGAACGCCTTGATGTTCACGATGACCTTCTCGCCGGTGTCGACGCGCGCCTCGACGGTGGCTGAACCCATGTGCGGCAGCAGCACCACCTTGCCGGAGCGGGCGAGCTTCAGCAGCTTTGGGCTCACCGCCGGCTCGCGCTCGAACACGTCGAGCCCGGCGCCGGCCAGTTCGCCATTCTCGATCATGCGGATCAGAGCGTGCTCGTCGATGACCTCGCCGCGCGCGGTGTTGACGATGTAGGCGTCGGGGCGGACCAGCTTGAGCCGGCGCGCGGAGAGCAGGTGGAAGGTCGCCGGCGTGTGCGGGCAGTTGACGGACAGGATATCCATCCGCGCCAGCATCTGGTCGAGGCTGTCCCAGTAGGTCGCCTCGAGATCTTCCTCAATCTGGGCGGGGAGGGGGCGGCGGTTGTGATAGTGGATCTGCAGGCCGAAGGCGCGGGCGCGGCGGGCGACCGCCTGGCCAATGCGGCCCATGCCGATGATGCCGAGCCGCTTGCCCCAGATGCGGTGGCCGAGCATCCAGGTCGGCGACCAGCCGGGCCAGCTTCCTTCGTCCGTGGTGATGAGGGCGGCGCCCTCCGTCAGCCGGCGCGGCACGGCGAGAATCAGCGCCATGGTCATGTCCGCGGTGTCTTCGGTGAGGACGCCGGGCGTGTTGGTGATGGTGATGCCGCGCTCGGTGGCGGCGATGACGTCGATATGATCGACGCCGTTGCCGAAATTGGCGATGAGCTTGAGATTGGGCCCGGCGGCCTCGATCACCTTCGTGTCGATGCGGTCGCAGATGGCGGGAACCAGCACGTCGGCGGTTGCGGCGGCCTCGATGAGATCGGCCTGGCTCATGGGAACGTCGTCGACGTTCAGCCGCGCATCGAACAATTCGCGCATGCGGGTTTCGATCTTGTCGGGCAGCTTGCGCGTCACGACGACCAGCGGCTTCTTGCGGGCCATGTTGCTCCCCGTACAAATCCCCGTCGCGATCAAGCTCACGTTAACGCTAGGGGTCCCACACTCGTGCCATCCGGGCGACGCGTTCATTAGCAGACGGGTCGGGGAAACACAAAAATGCACCCATTCGCAGTGCACGCGTGTTTCTCAGATCGCGCCGTATATATGGCGCCGCCACCGGCGGGCGAAGGGTGATTCAGACGATGCGTAAAGACTGGCTTCGGGGCAAGGCGAAGCTGCGGGAAACGGTTTTCATTCTGGCTTTCGGCTTGTTGGCGGCGGGGCTGCTTCCGGGTTCGGCGGCGCGCGCGCAGCAGGAACCGCCAGTCGAGAGCGGTCCCGTGGGCCGCACCAGCGGGCTTCCGGTGCCGCGCTTCGTCAGCCTGAAGGCTGACAAGGTGAATGTGCGCTCCGGCCCCACGCGCGACCATGCCGTCGCGTGGGTATTCACCCGCGCCGGGCTGCCGGTGGAGATCACCGCCGAATTCGAGACCTGGCGACGCATCCGCGACGCGGACGGCGCCGAGGGGTGGGTCTATCATTCGATGCTGTCGGGCCGGCGTACGGCGGTGGTGAGTCCATGGAAGGGCGACGAGGCGACACCGCTCTATGCCGAGGCATCGACCTCGTCCGGCATCAAGGCGCAGCTCGAGCCCGGCGTTCTCGGCAAGGTCGAGCATTGCGACGGCAAATGGTGCCGCTTCTTCGACAAGGATTTCGACGGGTTCGTCGAGCAGGTTCGGCTCTGGGGCGTCTATCCCGGCGAGAAGCTGGAGTGAGCCACCGGCGCCGGGCGGCCGACGATGTATCGGCGCTCCTGTGTGAGCCCGCCATAGCCATAGGCATCTGCGCGCGCCTCCACGACATGGACATAGCTCTCGGGATGGAGCGGGCCTAGCAACGCGGCCATCGCCGCGAAGGTGGCGGCAATGAAGGTGGCCTTCTCGTCCTTGCTGTTGGTGCCTTCGGTGACGCGGATATCGAGCCAGAAGGCGGCGAGCCCCGCCTCTTTGAGGCTGCGCCCGGCGCAGAACCAGTGCGCCGGGTCCGCCGGTTCGACCAGAACGGCGGTGACGGCGGGGTCCTTGCCGAGCCATTCCTGCGCGAGTTGAGCGGCGCGGTGGGCGAGGGCGGTCTCCAGCCCGGTGGCGCCCGACGGCGTGGCGAACCTTATCTGGATCATCGGCATGGCGTGTCTCCCTTCGCGGTGTGTGAGGGGAGTCGTAGCTCGTGCACGAACATGATAAAATGCTATCGTTAAAACTATCAATGATAGCGTATCATTATGAATGAGCGACCTCTCGATCTCGATCTCGTCCGCGCCTTCGTCCATGTGGCGGAGCTTTCCAGCTTCACCCGCGCGGCCGAATCGCTGGGCGGCACGCAGGCCGGGGTGAGCCTGAAGCTGCGCAAGCTGGAGGAGCGGCTGGGTCGCACGCTGCTGGAGCGCACGCCACGTCTGGTACGCCTCACCGCCGATGGCGCCCTGTTTCTGGAGCGTGCCCGCCGGCTGCTGGCGGCCGACCGCGAGGCGCGCCTGTGGGACGCCCGTCCCGCCCGGCGCCTGCGGCTCGGCATCAGCGATCACACCACCGGCGACACGCTTCCTGGCCTGCTGCGCCGGCTGGCGGCGGTCAGTCCCGACATCGTGTTCGACATCCGCATGGGATTTTCGCGTTCCCTGCTCGACGCCTTCGATTCGGGCGCGCTCGACGCCGTGGTGGTGCGGCGCGAGGCCGACCGGCGCGTCGGCGAGCTTCTACGGCAGGACCGCTTTGGCTGGTTCGCCGCTGGCGGCTGGCGAGAGCCCGCCGACGCGCTGCCGCTGGCGCTGCTGGCGGCACCGTGCGGGGTGCGCGCGGTGGCCATCGCAGCGCTGGATTCGGCTGGCATCGCCTGGCACGAGGCCTTCACCGGCGGCAGCGTTTCATCGGTCGGCGCGGCGGTGGCGGCAGGTCTGGCGGTGGCACCGCTGGCGGCGCATCTCGCTCCCGCCGGCAGTGTCGATGTCGGCCCGGCGCTGAACCTGCCCGCCCTGCCGGCGGCGAGCGTGATGCTCATCGCCCGCGCCGGGGACGCGCCGGCCAAGGCCGCGCTGCGCGAACTCGCCGCCTTCCTGCGGGCTGGCTGAGGGGGCACGCAACGAAAAAGGCCGGTCATCCGACCGGCCTTCGCATTCTCGCATCAAAGTGCGCCCGGAGGCGGCGGAAGATTCTAGGAGCGGCACTTGGGGCGCAGGCGCACCACCACGTCGACACGCGCCACCTCATAGCCTTCCGGCGGCTCGGGAATGCGCTCGACCTCGACCGAGGTGCTCGGAATGTCGACGAGATTGTTCTCGCCTTCGAGGAAGAAGTGGTGGTGATCGGAGGGATTGGTGTCGAAATAGGTCTTGGAGCCGTCCACCGCCAGTTCACGCAGCAGGCCCACCTCGGTGAACTGGTGCAGCGTGTTGTAGACAGTCGCCAGCGACACCGGGAAGCGCGCCTTGATGGCTTCCTCGTGCAGGATTTCCGCCGAGACGTGACGGTCGCCCTTGGCGAAGAGCAGCCAGCCGAGCGCGAGGCGCTGGCGGGTGGGACGCAGGCCGACATCGCGCAACATGTGGCGCACGTCGTGGAACGGGCAGCCGGTACGGCTCGTACCGGCGCTGTCGCGCAGCCGGGCAACCGGCAGCACGGCTTCCTCGTCGTCGATCACGACGCGGGAAATGGCGACGTTATGGGGGCGAAAGCCTTCGCTCATCTCGTAATCCGCACCATCAAAAATCGAGACCCCAAGGCCATGCGAGCCTCAGCGCCGTCGATCCGCAGTAGGTTATGCACCGTGGCAACTCCCGCTTCCGAGAAATCGGGAAGCCGTGCCTACGCTGCGTTTTTCGATTGGCATTATATCTGCACGCCGCGCGCCGGGGCAATATCGCGGCCGATATTCGTAATTGTTCCAATCTGTGACGCCGAATCCGCTGCGGCAGAGGGCGGGTGGCCGGGCGCCGCGACGGTGCCGGGGCGCTGTCACGCCCGTGACATTTTGAGTGTCGCCGGGGCAGGGGCGGTGGCTTTGAGTGCGCCGGGCGCTGTGATAGGAAGCGCCGAGCGATCCGCGGCCGGTAGGGGCGAGCCCGAACCAGCGTCGCGAATATCGGCGGCGGAGCCGCTCAAAGCAAAGAAAGTGGCAAGCGTGGGTAATACCGATACGATGGTCGAGCGGCAGACGAGCTTCACCTATGAGGAACTGCTGGCGTGCGGGCGCGGAGAACTCTTCGGCCCGGGCAACGCGCAGCTTCCCGCCCCGCCGATGCTGATGTTCGATCGCATCACCGAAATTTCCGAGAATGGCGGCCCCAATGGCAAGGGCCATGTGCGCGCCGAACTCGACATCAAGCCGGACCTCTGGTTCTTCGGCTGCCACTTCATCGGCGATCCGGTGATGCCCGGCTGCCTCGGCCTCGACGCGCTCTGGCAGCTCGTCGGCTTCCACCTCGGCTGGCTCGGCTCTCCCGGGCGTGGGCGCGCGTTGGGTGCCGGCGAGATCAAGTTCACCGGTCAGGTCCTGCCCACCGTTACGAAGGTGGTCTACGGCATCGACTTCAAGCGCGTGATGCGCTCCAAGCTGGTGCTCGGCATCGCCGATGGCTGGGTGGAAGCGGACGGCGAAGTGATCTACCGGGCGGGCGACCTGAAGGTGGGTCTGTTCCAGACGTGAACGCCGGGCCTTGCGCGGCGCCGTGCGCGCCGCCATCTCGCCTGCTTTGAAGGAAAGGAAGCCTATGCGCCGCGTTGTCGTAACCGGAATGGGCATCGTCTCGTCCATCGGTAACTCCACGCAGGAGGTGCTGGCCTCGCTGCGCGAAGGCAAGAGCGGGATCAGCCGCGCCGAGAAATACGTCGAGCTCGGATTCCGCAGCCAGGTGCAGGGCGCACCCCAGCTCGACGCCAGCGAGCTCGTCGACCGTCGCGCCATGCGCTTCCATGGCGGTGGTACTGCCTGGAACCACGTAGCGATGGATCAGGCGATCCGCGACTCCGGGCTGGAGGAGCACGAAATCTCCAACGAGCGCACCGGCCTCATCATGGGCTCGGGCGGCTCCTCCACCCGCACCATCGTCGAGGCGGCGGACATCACCCGCAAGAATTCCAGTCCCAAGCGCGTCGGCCCGTTCGCGGTGCCCAAGGCGATGGGCTCCACGGCTTCCGCCACGCTTTCCACCTGGTTCAAGATCAAGGGGCTGAGCTATTCGATCTCGGCAGCCTGCGCGACCACCAATATCTGCATCGGCAACGCCGCCGAGATGATCCAGTACGGCAAGCAGGACATCATGTTCGCGGGCGGCTGCGAGGATCTCGACTGGACGCTGTCCTGCCTGTTCGACGCCATGGGCGCGATGTCGTCCGACTATAATGACCGCCCGGCGGTGGCCTCGCGGCCCTATGACAAGAACCGCGACGGCTTCGTCATCTCCGGCGGCGCCGGCGTCCTCGTCCTGGAGGAGCTGGAGCACGCCAAGGCGCGCGGTGCGCGCATCTATGCCGAGATCATCGGCTATGGCGCGACCTCGGACGGCGCCGACATGGTCGCCCCCTCCGGCGAGGGCGCAGCACGCGCCATGCAGCTCGCGCTGAAGGGCGTGAAGGGCGGCATCGATTACATCAACCCGCACGCCACTTCGACGCCGATCGGCGATCTCAAGGAGATCGAGGCGATTCGCGCCGTGTTCGGCGACAAGGCGCCGCCGATCTCGGCCACCAAGTCGCTCACCGGCCATTCGCAGGGCGCGACCGGCGTTCATGAGGCGATCTACTCGATCCTGATGATGCAGAACGGCTTCATCTCGGCGAGCGCCCATATCGACGAAATTGACCCGGCTTTCGCCGACATGCCGATCGTGCGCGAGCGCGTCGACAATGCCCGGCTTGAGCGCGTGCTCTCCAACGGCTTCGGCTTCGGCGGGGCGAATGCGGTGCTGGTCTTCCAGCACCCCGATGCGTGATCGCGGCGGCGGGGCGGCGGAAGGAAAATACGGCATGAGCCTGATGCAGGGCAAACGCGGCCTGATCATGGGTGTCGCGAACGACCATTCGATCGCCTGGGGCATCGCCAAGACGTTGGCGGCGCAGGGCGCCGACCTCGCCTTCACCTATCAGGGCGAAGCGCTCGGGCGCCGCGTCAAGCCGCTGGCGGAGAGCCTGGGCAGCGATACGCTGCTGGCCTGCGATGTCGAAGATCTCGATTCGGTCGACGCGGTGTTCGCGGCGCTGAAGGAGAAGTGGGGCACGCTCGATTTTCTCGTCCACGCCGTCGGCTTCTCCGACAAGAACGAGCTGAAGGGCCGTTACGCCGACACCACGCGCGCCAATTTCACGCGCACCATGGTGATCTCGTGCTTCTCCTTCACCGAGCTCGCCAAGCGCGCGGCGCCGCTGATGACGAATGGTGGCTCACTCATCACGCTGACCTATGGCGGCTCCACCCGGGTGATGCCGAACTACAACGTGATGGGCGTCGCCAAGGCGGCGCTGGAGGCGAGCGTGCGCTACCTCGCCGCCGATTACGGCCCGCAGGGCATCCGGGTGAACGCCATCTCCGCCGGCCCGATCCGCACGCTGGCGGGTGCCGGCATCGCCGATGCGCGGCTGATGTTCAATTATCAGAAGCGCCACGCCCCGCTGCGCCGCACCGTCTCCATCGAAGAGGTCGGCGGCTCGGCGCTCTACCTGCTCTCGGATCTCTCCTCGGGCGTGACCGGCGAGGTCCACTTTGTCGATTCCGGTTACAACATCATCTCGATGCCGCATCCGGACGCGCTGAAGACCATCGAGGACGCCGAGGAGCGCGCCGCCGGCGGCGACGTCGCGGCGCAGTAGGCGCGGCAACCGCCGTCGGCTTCGGTCCCGGCACGTGAGTGCCCGGCCTCGTGCCGGGTATTTGGGTTATCGGGCACCGGTCAGGCGTTGGATGACCGGGCCAAGCCCGGCCATGACGGCGCTCCATCGGCCGCCGTCATGCCCTCAGCGCGATCCGATACGGGTGCGCGGGGTAGACGCCGAGGATGCGCAGCTCCTTGGAGAAGAACGCCAGTTCCTCCAGCGCCAGCTTGAGCCCGGGATCGTCGGGGTGGCCGTCGACATCGGCGTAGAACTGCGTGGCGAAGAACTCGCCGTCGAGCTGGTAGGATTCCAGCTTCGCCATGTTCACGCCGTTGGTGGCGAAGCCGCCGAGCGCCTTGTAGAGCGCCGCCGGCACGTTGCGGACTCGGAAAACGAAGGTGGTGACGGTCGGCCCGTTGCCCGAGGGCGCCCATTCCCCATCCTTCGCCAGGATGATGAAGCGGGTGGTGTTGTGCGCCTCGTCCTCGATGTTCTCGGCGATGATGTCGAGGCCATAGATCTCCGCGGCGAGGCGCGAGGCGATGGCGGCCTGCGTCGGGTCGCCGGCCTCGGCGATCAGCCGCGCCGCGCCGGCGGTGTCGGCGCCGACGACCGCCTTCAGCCCGAGCTTGCGGATGATGTTGCGGCACTGGCCGAGCGCCATGACATGGCTCTGCACGCTCTTCACCGTGGCGAGCGTCGCGCCCGGAACCGCCATGAGCTGGTGCGAGAGCGGCAGGAAGAACTCGCCGACGATGGTGAGGCCGGAGGTCGGCATCAGGTGATGGATGTCCGCCACGCGCCCGGCGACCGAGTTCTCGATCGGGATCATGCCAAGGTCGGCCTCGCCGTTCTGCAGGGCGGCGAAGGCGTCCTCGAAGGTCGGGCAGGGCACGGCCTCATGGTCGGGAAACACCTCGCGGCAGGCGATGTGGGAGTTCGCGCCCGGCTCGCCCTGGAAGACGATGGTGCGGCGGGTGGTCATGACGGTTTCCTCACGGCTTGCTCGGCTTCGCGCGCGAGCAGCTCGCGCGCCCGCTCCAGATCTTCCGGCGTGTCGACGCCGAGCGGCACGGTATCGACGATGGCGACGTCGATGCGCATGCCCGCCTCCAGCGCCCGCAGCTGCTCCAGCTTCTCGCGTTGCTCGAGCAGTGAGGGCGGCAGCGCGACGAAGCGCTCCAGCGCCGCGCGCCGGTAGGCGTAGAGGCCGATGTGATGGAACAGCGGCCCCTCGCCATGGGGTGCGCTGGCGCGGGTGAAATAGAGCGCGCGCAGCCGGCGCGCGGCGGGGTCGCCGGCGAGCGGGCTGCCGACCGCCTTCACCACATTGGGGTTGACCCGTTCGGCCTCGAGCGTGATCTGCGCCGCCAGCGTGCCGATATCGACGGCCGGCTCGTCCAGCAGGTCGATGGCGGCGCGGATGAGCGCGGGGTCGATGGTCGGCAGGTCGCCCTGCACGTTCACGATGCGGCTGGCGCGGCGCCCGGGATCGACCCGGCCCAGCGCCTCGAAGATTCGGTCGGAGCCGGACGCATGGTCGGAGCGGGTCATGACGACGTCGAATCCGGCGTTTTCCACCGCCGCCCGCACGTCCTCATCGTCGGTGGCGACCACCACGCGGCCGATATCCGCCGCGGCGGAACGCCGCGCCACCTCGACGATCATCGGACGCCCGCCGACGTCGGCGAGCGGCTTTCCCGGCAGCCGCGTCGAAGCCATGCGGGCTGGAATGAGTATAAGCGTGTCCTGAGCGGACATTTCAGGGCCTTGTCATCGTTTCGTGCGGTGGGCGACGCCCGCTCCAAGGGTGGCGAAACGTAGCACCGCGGCGCGCTTATACGGGTTGCGCGGCCACCGTCAAAATGATTAGTTCCGCGCGCCATTGGCGGTCGACTATGGCGGCTGTTACATTGCGCGTGGGGCGTTTGCGGGCCAGCCGGATGGCCGCTGCGTCGGGTGAGGGAGCTAATATTTCGATGGACAGCTTCGAGCTGAACAAGATTGCTGGTGCGATCCTGGGCGTGCTGACATTTACGCTCGGTCTGAACGTGTTCGCCGATATCCTGTTCTCCAGCCATGCGCCGGAGAAGCCGGGTTTCGAGATCGCCGTCCAGGAGGGTTCCACCGGCGCGGCTCAGGCGGCTGCTCCGGCTGAAGTGCCGATTGCCGATCTGCTTGGCACCGCGAGCGCCGAGAAGGGCGCCGCCGTCGCCAAGAAGTGCGCCGCCTGCCACAATTTCCAGGAAGGCGCGGGCGCCAAGGTTGGTCCGGATCTCTACGGCATCGTCGGCCGCCCGGTTGCGAGCGCGGCGGGCTTTGCCTATTCCGCGGCGTTGAAGGCGCATGGCGGCGACTGGACCTTCGAGGCGCTGAGCGACTTCATCAAGAATCCGAAGGCGGACATTCCCGGCACGGCCATGGGCTTCGCCGGCCTCGCCAAGGAAAGCGAGCGCGCCGACCTTCTGGTCTATCTGAACACGCTGTCGCACAGCCCACTGCCGCTGCCCAAGCCGGGCGAGGCCGCCAAGCCCGCCGATGCCGCGCCGGCTGCAGCGCCTGCTCCGGCCGAGACCCCTGCGGCTCCCGCCGAAGCTGCCCCGGCGGCTCCTGCCGCCCCTTGAGGCGTCGGCGCGCGGTGCGCGCATATTCACGATCACGTCAGGCCGGCGGCGCATTGCGTCGTCGGCCTTATTCTTTTCGGAACCTACCCCTTCATAATCGCCGCCAATGTTCATAGTCGTCATGGCGGCGTGTCCGGTAATGTGGCACGGCAGTCCCGCCATCGACGTGCGAAAGGGATACCTGCATGCAGATCCGGTTCGGAAGCTCCGTCACTCCCGTGCCCGGCGCCCGGCGCCTTCCGGCGCTCGGCGCGGCCCTGTTCGGCCAGATGCTGCTTGGACTGAGCCTGGCCCTCGCCCCCGCCGCGGCACAGGAGCCGGCGCCGCCGGCCGCCCCGGAAGCGAGCGCGCCCGCCGCGACGCAGTGGCGGCACGGCCTGTCGCTGATGGGCCAGCCGAGATATCCCGCCGACTTCAAGCATTTCGACTATGTGAAACCGGACGCGCCGAAAGCCGGGCTGCTGCGCATGTCGGTCGACGGAACTTTCGATTCGCTCAATGACATCGTCCCGCGCGGCACGCCGGCAGCCGGGCTTCAGCTCATCTACGACACGCTGATGACGCCTGCCCTTGATGAAGTGGCGACGGAATACGGCCTGCTGGCAGAGGCCGTGAGCTATCCGGCGGATTTCTCCTCCGTCACCTACCGGCTGCGCCCGCAGGCGAAGTGGCATGACGGTCAGCCGATCACGGCGGACGACGTCGTCTGGTCCTTCGAACAGCTCACCAAGAACAGTCCCCGGCAGGCCTACTATTACAGCCATGTCAAATCGGCCGCGAAAACCGGTGAGCGCGAGGTGACCTTCACCTTCGATCAGGCGGGCAACCGCGAACTGCCGCAGATCGTCGGCCAGATCCGTGTCATGCCCAAGCACTGGTGGACCAGCACGGACGCGAACGGCAAGCCGCGCGACATCAGCCAGGGCACGCTGGAAGTGCCGCTCGGCTCCGGCCCCTACAAGGTCAAGCAGGTCCTCCCCGGCCGCTCCATCTCCTTCGAGCGGGTGCCGGACTATTGGGCGAAGGACCTGCCGGTGAACATCGGTACCAACAATTTCGCCGAACAACGCTACGAGTATTTCCGCGATTCGACGGTGGAGCTGGAGGCCTTCAAGGGCGACCAGTATGATTTCCGCGTCGAGACGTCGGCCAAGGACTGGGCCACCGCCTACAACTTCCCGGCGGTGAAGGAAGGCAAGGTCATCCTCGAGGAGTTTCCCGACCGCGCCTCCGGCTCCATGCAGGCCTTCATCCCGAACCTGCGGCGCGAGAAGTTCCAGGACCAGCGGGTGCGCCGCGCGCTCAACCTGGCGCTCGATTTCGACGGCATGAACCGCACGCTGTTCTTCGGCCAGTACAAGCGCACATCGAGCTATTTCCAGAACACCGAACTCGCTTCCTCCGGCCTGCCGCAGGGGCTGGAACTGGAGATTCTGGAAGGCGTGAAGGACAAAGTGCCGGCGAGCGTCTTCACCACGCCCTACAGCAACCCGGAAGGCTGGAGCGAGGGCCTGCGGCGCGGCAATCTGCGCGAGGCGGCAAATCTGCTGCGCCAGGCCGGCTACGAGGTGAAGGGCGGCAAGCTGGTGAATGCGAAGGGCGAGCCCTTCACGATGGAGATCCTGCTGTCGAACCCAGCTTTCGAGCGTGTCGCGCTGTTCTACAAGCCCAGCTTGGAGCGGCTCGGCATCACCGTGAATGTCCGGCAGGTCGATCTCTCGCAATATATCAACCGGCTGCGCGCCCGCGACTACGACATGATCATCGCAGGCTGGGGCCAGTCGCTCTCGCCGGGCAACGAGCAGCGCGACTTCTGGGGCTCGGCCGCCGCCGATCGCGAGGGTTCGGGCAATTATGCCGGCATCAAGGATCCCGGCGTCGACGCGCTGATCGAGAAGGTGATCTACGCCAAGGACCGCGATGAACTGGTCGCCGCCACGCGGGCGCTCGACCGCGTGCTGCTGGCGCATGACTATGTGATCCCGAGCTGGAACTATCCCAATACCCGCACCGCGCGCTGGAACCGCTTCGGCCGCCCGGCGGAGCTGCCGAAATATTCCTTCGGCTTCCCCGACATCTGGTGGTGGGACGCGCAGAAGGCTGCCGAGACCGGAGGCACGCAGTGAAGGGTCTTACCTTTCCGTCGTCATCCCGGCTGGCGGCGGAGCCGGAGAGCCGGGATCGTTATCCAGTTCGCTCGTCCTCGGCACGCGATCCCGGATCGGCCGTTTCGGCCGTCCGGGATGACGGGTTCACCCTGTCCCGCCGATCCATCCTCGCCCTCGCCGCCGGCGCCGGGGCGGTCTTCGCCCTGCCGCGCCGCGGCTTCGCGCAGACGGCACCGGAATTCGGCCCCGAGCGCCACGGCCTCTCGGTCTTCGGCGATCTGAAATATCCTGCCGACTTCGCCCATTTCGACTATGTCGACCCGGAGGCGCCCCAAGGCGGCACCTTCTCGCAGGTCGGGCCGACGGCGGCGTTCAACCAGTCCTTCCAGACCTTCAATTCGCTGAACGGCTATATCCTCAGGGGCGATGGCGCCCAGGGCATCGACCTCACCTTCGACACGCTGATGGTGCGCGCCTTCGACGAGCCGGACGCCATTTACGGGCTGGTGGCCAGGAGCGTCGCCATCTCGCCGGACGGCACGCTCTACCGCTTCCGCCTGCGGCCGGAAGCCCGCTTCCACGACGGGTCGAGGCTCACCGCCGAGGATGTCGCTTTCTCGCTCAACCTGCTCAAGGCCAAGGGGCATCCCATCATCGCGCAGAATCTGCGCGACATGGAGGGCGCCGAGGCCGAGGGCGAGGAGGTGCTGGCGGTGCGCTTCGCGCCGAAGCGGGCGCGCGACGTGCCGCTCTTCGTTGCCTCGCTACCGATCTTCTCCAAGGCCTATTACAGCGTGAAATCCTTCGAGGAGAGCACGCTGGAGCCGCCGCTCGGTTCGGGCGCCTACAAGGTCGGGCGCTTCGAGCCCGGGCGCTACATCGAGTACCAGCGTGTCGCGGACTACTGGGGCAAGGACCTGCCGGTCAGCGCCGGGGTGAACAATTTCGACGTGGTGCGCTACGAGTATTTCCGCGACCGCGAGGTCGGCTTCGAGGCGTTCAAGGCGCGGGCCTATCTCTTCCGCCAGGAATTCACCTCCCGTACCTGGGCGACCGGCTACGATTTCCCGGCGCTACGAGAGGGCAAGGTGAAGCAGGAGATCCTGCCTGACCGCACGCCCTCGGGCGCGCAGGGCTGGTTCCTCAACCTGCGCCGGCCGCAATTCGCCGATCCGCGCGTACGCGAGGCGCTGTCCTACGCCTTCGACTTCGAGTGGACCAACAAGAACCTTATGTACGGCGCCTATCACCGCACAACGTCGTTCTTCGAGAATTCCGACCTGAAGGCGGAAGGCCCGGCCGGGCCGGACGAGGTCGCGTTGATCGCGCGCATCAGTGACCGGCTCGCCCCTGAGGAAGTCGCCGTCCTGAAGGCGCCGCCCTGGAGCCCGCCGGTGTCGGACGGCTCGGGACAGGACCGGGCGCTGCTGCGCAAGGGCACGACATTGCTGCGCGAGGCGGGCTGGACGATCCGCGATGGCCGGCTGGTCGACCCCCAGGGCAAGCCGCTCACCATCGAGTTTCTCGACGACGAGAACGGGCTGGAGCGCCATACCGCCCCCTTCGTCAAGAATCTCAGGCTGCTCGGCATCGAGGCCCATTTCCGCCTCATCGACTCGCCGCAGTACCAGCGACGGCTCAATGATTTCGACTTCGACGCTACGGTGCGGCGTTTCTCCGTCTCGACGGTGCCGGGGGAGTCGCTGCGCAACTATTTCGGCTCGAGCGCGGCGAAGACGTCGGGCTCCAACAACCTGTCCGGCATCGACGACCCGGTGGTCGATCTGCTGATCGAGGAGGTCATCGCCGCGCCCACGCGCGGCGAGCTGCGCACCGCCTGCCGTGTGCTCGACCGCCGCCTGCGGGCGGGTCGTTACTGGGTGCCGCAATGGTATTCGGCTGAGTTCCGCATCGCCTTCTGGGACGAGTTCGCCTGGCCCTCGACGCAGCGTCCGACCTATGCCCGCGCGATCCCGGAAATCTGGGCGGCGCGCCAGAGGTCGGCGGGGTGAATGGTTCACGAAGCACCGTCATCCTGAGGTGCGCGCGCAGCGCGCCTCGAAGGATGTTCACTTCAGCGTGCCCGAGACTTCCATCCTTCGAGGCCGCCTGCGACGGCACCTCAGGATGACGTCGATGCGTAAGGCCAGACAACAGGCAACGCCTCCGCATGAACGGACGTTAAGTTGACGCGGTAGCGCCCGACCTCCACCTTGTGCGCCGGGATCGAAAGGTCCGGCGGAGGAAACCCGAACGCATGCTTGCCTATATCGTCCGACGCCTCGCTCTGATGGTGCCGACCGTCATCGGCATCATGCTGATCTCCTTCGCGGTGGTGCAGTTCGCGCCCGGCGGTCCGGTCGAGCGCGTGATCGCCGAATTGACCGGGGAGGGCACCTCCGCCACGGCGCGCATCTCCGGTGGCGGCGGCGATTTCGGCGGCATGCAGCAGGGTGGCGCGACGGGCGATCCGGTGTCGTCGAAATATCGCGGCGCGCAGGGGCTCGACCCCGCCTTCATCAAGGAGCTGGAGAAGCAGTTCGGCTTCGACAAGCCAGCCTATGAGCGCTTCGCCCTGATGATGTGGAACTATGCCCGCTTCGACTTCGGGCGCTCCTATTTCCGCGACATCTCGGTCATCGACCTGATCGGCGAGAAGATGGCGGTCTCCATCTCGCTCGGCCTGTGGATGACGCTGATCACCTACGCCATCTCGATACCGCTCGGCATCGCCAAGGCGGTGCGCGACGGCTCGCGCTTCGATGTGTGGACCTCGGCGGTGATCATCGTCGGCTACGCCATACCGAGCTTCCTGTTCGCCATCCTGCTGATCATCCTGTTCGCCGGCGGCTCCTTCTTCTCCTGGTTCCCGTTGCGAGGACTGACCTCGGACAATTGGGACCAGCTCTCGCTCGGGGCGAAGATCCTCGACTATTTCTGGCATCTGGCTCTGCCGATCACCTCGATGGTGCTGGGCGCCTTCGCCACCATGGCGCTGCTGACCAAGAACTCGTTCCTCGACGAGATCCGCAAGCAATACGTCGTTACCGCGCGGATGAAGGGCCTGTCCGAGCGCGCGGTGCTCTATCGCCATGTGTTCCGCAACGCCATGCTGATCATCATCGCCGGCTTTCCCGGCGCGTTCGTGGCTGCCTTCTTCTCCGGCTCGCTGCTGATCGAGACCATCTTCTCGCTCGACGGC
This sequence comes from Ancylobacter sp. TW_SC_1, assembly GCF_056836805.1. NCBI lineage: Bacteria > Pseudomonadati > Pseudomonadota > Alphaproteobacteria > Hyphomicrobiales > Xanthobacteraceae > Ancylobacter > Ancylobacter sp. TW_SC_1. The sequence continues at coordinate 4,624,693 of NZ_CM166365.1, read as the reverse complement.
CTCGGCCTGCTCGGCTTCGAGAGCGTGCTCAACCGCGACTATCCCGTGGTCTTCGCCAATCTCTACATCTTCTCGCTGGTCGGCCTCGTGGTGAACCTCATCTCCGATCTCACCTATACCTGGGTCGATCCGCGCATCGACTTCGATACGCGGGACGTCTGAGCATGGACGCCGCCAACACCGTCCTGCCGCCGGGCGCCGCCCCGTCCACCCCGCCGGCGCCGGAAGAGCCGCGCCGCTCGCGCCTGTCGCCGATCAATGCGCGGCGCCTAGCCAATTTCCGCCGGAACCGGCGCGGCCTGTGGAGCTTCTGGATCTTCTCCGTGCTGTTCGTGCTGAGCCTCGGCGCGGAGTTCATCGCCAATGACAAGCCGTTCCTCGTCGAGTTCGACGGTGGCTACTATTTCCCGGCATTCAAGGCCTACCCCGAGACCGCCTTCGGCGGCGACTTCGAGACCGAAGCCGATTACCGCGACCCCTATCTGCAGAAACTGATCGCGGAGAAGGGCGGCTGGATCGTCTGGCCGCCGATCCGCTACAGCTATTCCACGCATAATCTCGACCTGCCGACGCCGGCCCCCTCGCCGCCGACCTGGATGCTGACCGACGCGCAATGCCAGCCGGTGGTGGAGCGGCTCGGGCTCAAGGGTGGCTGTGACGCGCTCGAATGGAACTGGCTCGGCACCGACGACCAGGGGCGCGACGTGCTGGCGCGGCTGATCTACGGCTTCCGCCTCTCCGTGCTGTTCGGCCTGATCCTCACCATCATCTCCTCCGTCATCGGCGTCGCCGCCGGCGCGGTGCAGGGCTATTTCGGCGGCTGGACCGACCTGATCTTCCAGCGCTTCATCGAGATCTGGACCTCGATTCCCGCGCTTTATTTGCTGCTGATCATCTCCTCGATCCTCGCGCCGGGCTTCTGGGTGCTGCTGGGAATCCTGCTGCTGTTCTCCTGGGTGTCGCTGGTCGGGCTGGTGCGGGCGGAGTTCCTTCGTGCGCGCAACTTCGAGTATGTGCAGGCGGCGCGGGCGCTGGGGGTGTCGAATGGCATCATCATGTGGCGGCATATGCTGCCCAATGCGATGGTGGCGACGCTGACCATGCTGCCCTTCATCGTCTCGTCCTCGGTGATGACGCTGACCGCGCTCGACTTCCTCGGCTTCGGCCTGCCGCCCGGCTCGCCCTCGCTCGGCGAATTGCTGGCGCAGGGCAAGTCCAACGTCCAGGCGCCCTGGCTCGGCCTGACCGGCTTCTTCACCGTGGCGATGATGTTGAGTCTGCTCATCTTCATCGGTGAAGCCGTGCGCGACGCCTTCGATCCGAGGAAGACCTTCCAGTGAGCGAGGCCCCGTTGACCGACGCCCCCCTTCTCTCCATCCGCGACCTGTCCGTCGCCTTCGCGCAGGGCGGACGGACCACGCTCGCGGTCGACCATGTGTCCTTCGACCTCCGACGCGGGGAGACGGTCGCGCTGGTGGGCGAGAGCGGTTCCGGCAAGTCGGTGACGGCGCTCTCGGTGCTGAAGCTGCTGCAATACCCTGCTGCAAGTCACCCCTCGGGCCAGGTGCTGTTCCACGGCGAGGACCTGCTGGCGATGGCCGAGCCCGACATCCGCCGGGTGCGCGGCAACGACATCACCATGGTGTTCCAGGAGCCGATGACCTCGCTCAATCCGCTGCACACGGTGGAGCAGCAGATCGCCGAGATCCTGTTCCTGCATCGTGGCATGCGCGGGCCGGCGGCGCGGGCGCGGGTGATCGAGCTGCTCACCGAGGTCGGCATTCCCGAGCCGGAGACGCGGCTCGGCTCCTACCCGCACCAGCTCTCCGGCGGCCAGCGCCAGCGCGTGATGATCGCCATGGCGCTCGCCAACGAGCCGCAGCTGCTCATCGCCGACGAGCCGACCACCGCGCTCGACGTCACCGTGCAGGCGCAGATCCTCAAGCTGCTGAAGGATCTCCAGCGCCGGCTCGGCATGGCGATGCTGTTCATCACCCATGACCTCGGCATCGTGCGCAGGATCGCCGACCATGTCTGCGTGATGAACCATGGCCGCATCGTCGAGGCGGCGCCGGTGGCGGAGCTCTTCGCCGATCCGAAGCATCCCTATACCCGCGCGCTCATCGCCGCCCAGCCGCGCGGCAATCCGGCCTCGCCGCATCCGGAGGCGCCGGTGGTGCTGGAGGCGAAGGATCTCAAGGTCTGGTTCCCGATCAAGGCCGGGGTGATGCGCAAGACCGTCGGCCACATCAAGGCGGTGGATGGCATCTCGGTCGAGATCCGGCGCGGCGAGACGCTGGGCGTGGTGGGCGAGAGCGGCTCCGGCAAGACCACGCTCGGCCTCGCCTTGCTGCGGCTGATCTCCAGCGTCGGCCCCATCGTCTTCATGGGCCAATCGATCGACACGCTCGGCTACCGGCAGATGCGCGCGCGGCGGCGCGAGATGCAGGTGGTCTTCCAGGACCCGTTCGGCTCGCTGAGCCCGCGCATGTCGATCGCCGACATCATCGGCGAGGGGCTGCGGGTGCATCAGCCAAGGCTTACCGCCGAGGAGCGCGACGCCCGCGTGATCGCGGCGCTGCAGGACGTCGGTCTCGAGGCGGAAAGCCGCCATCGCTACCCGCACGAATTCTCCGGCGGCCAGCGCCAGCGCGTCGCCATCGCGCGCGCCATCGTGCTGGAGCCCTCCTTCATCGTGCTCGACGAGCCGACCAGCGCGCTGGACATGATCGTGCAGGCGCAGATCGTCGATCTGCTGCGCGATCTGCAGCACAAGCGCAGCCTGACCTATCTCTTCATCAGCCACGATCTGCGCGTGGTCGCCGCGCTTGCCTCGCGGGTGATGGTGATGAAGGGGGGCGTGGTGGTGGAGCAGGGGCCGGCCGCCGAGCTGTTCGCCGCGCCGAAGACCGACTATACGCGCGCCCTGTTCGCGGCGGCCTTCAACATCGAGACCGAGACGGGCGCCTGAAGCGCTCGCGCCGGCACCCGGCACGCATTTCTGACACGGATTCCATCGCATGAACGAACGGGCGAAGATCGGCACGCTGGCCGATCGTTCCATCGACCTCGATCTGACCGGGCCGACCTCGGTCGGCAGCGGCTTTCGGCCCTATCACCGTTTCGTCGCGACCTTCGACGGATCCGGCGGGGCGCGGCTGCGCCAGCAACGCGACATATTGCGGGTCGGGCCGGTGGTCGCGGTGCTTGCCTATGACCCGCAGGCGGCCTGCTTCGTGATGATCCGGCAGTTCCGCCTCGGCGCGGAGCTCGCGACCGGGGTCGGCGAGCTGGTCGAGGTGGCCGCCGGGCTCGTCGATCCCGGCGAGGCGGCCGAGACCGCCGCGCGCCGCGAATGCGTCGAGGAGATCGGCGTCGCGCCGCGCGCGCTGCTGCCGGCGACGCGGTTCATGCCGACGCCGGGCGTGACCGACGAATTCGCCACGCTCTATCTGGGACTGGTCGATTCCACGCAGGTGCCGGCTGAGGCGGGCGAGCCGGGCGAGACCGAGCTGACGCATCCCTTCCTGGTGCCGGTGGACGAGGCGCTGGCGTGCCTCGACGCGCCGTTTCCGGGGCCCGTCACCAATGCTTTCGTACTGATCGCCCTGCAATGGTTCGCGCTGAACCGGGCGCGCGTCGACGCCTTCGTCGCCGCGCATCACTAGAATTTCTCCAGCGAACTCCCGTTCACGGAACTTCTCCATCTCATTGATTTTACGCGCGTTCCTGATGCGACACGGAATCCGCTTCGCTCGAAGACGTTCCCGCTAGGCATGAACGGCGGTTTAAGATATCGTAAGAGTTGTCTTGCGTCATTCTTCGCGTATCTGACGAAGGGGAGTGCTATGCAAACTGAACAGTCGGTGTCGCGTGATGTTCCTTGGCAAGAACGCAGGTGGGACGTGGCCCGCCGGAGTTTGGATGACCTTCTAACCATGGCGCAGCGCTATCATAGCGAAGGTCAGATGTGTCAGGCTGCGGATCTATACTGGGAGCTGTCGAAAGAGCATCCGACCGCGTCTCATTCAATCGAGGCGGAAGAGGGGCTTCTGAGAATGGCGGAGACTTATGAGCGCAATGGTTCGCACTATTTGGCGCGCGCCATCTTGGAGCGTCTCAGCGCTTTGGCCTGAACAAGTTCAGTGGAAGTTCAATCGCCATGCGCCTCGCCTGCTCTGCTGCGGGGCGCGGAGTGTGGTGGCGGGTGCCTGAACAGGAAACACCTTCTGCCGTCCTTATGATTTCAGGTATATCGCCCCCGCTACGGCACACGCGCCGCTAACGTCCTGGGAGAGCGTTTTTCCGATCAGGCGGAAATACTTGATCGACAGGAAAACGTCTAAAGCCGCTTCACGCTGCGCAGCGGGGTGCCGCCAGCCTCGATGCGGGACAGGGCGGCACTGAGGGGCTCGCGTACCACGGACATGAAATAGGCCGTGGCGTGCAGCAGCGTTTCGTCGTCTTCCACGATGCCGACATGGCCGGGCCAGTAGAGCAGGTCGCCGCGACGCAGTTCCCCGGGCTCGCCGGAGAAGGCCACGGGCGTTCCGACCGCGTTTTCCTGCATGTCGGTGTCGCGCGGGCAGGCGATGCCGCAGGCATTCAGCGCGACCTGCACGAGACCCGAGCAGTCGAGCCCGAGGCTGGAGCGCCCACCCCAGAGATAGGCGGCGCCGAGGAAACGGGCGGCGACGTCGACGAAGTCGCGCTCATTCGTATCGAGCGGGGCGAGGTGGCCGGCGAAGACGAAGCCGCCGGAGGTGGTCACCGCAAAGCGCTCACGCGTGCCGGTGATCGTCAGCCGGCTGCCGAGGGAGAGAAGATCGCCCGGCGGCAGCTTGATGCTGGGGCCGGGAAAGACCGGCGTGCGCAGCGCCACGACCTTGTGCGTCGCCGGCACGCCCGCGGGAGCGAGCGCCTCGGCAGGCAGCCAGCCGACATAGCGATCGGCGTCGAGCTGGCCCCAGGCCCAGCCTTCCGTCGTCGTCTCGTAGACCGTGACCGTCTCGCCGGACAGCGCCTCCGTCACCAGCGGGGCCATCGGGTCCGGCTCCCTGCGGACCGGCACGCCGGGGCGGGCGACATGGAACGGTTCGCCCGCCACGAAGCGCGCCGCCGTCACGCGGCCCTCGAGATGGAGGGCGGCGAGGTCGGGCCGGGCGGGCGTCAGGCGAGGGTCTAGGTCAGGCGGCAGGTCGGTGGTCAAGGTCGATGTCATCTTGGCAGGGAGCGCGCGGTGGCGACCACGAGATCGCCGAGCCGCTCCACATGGAGCGCACCCTCCACCGTACGCTGGATGATGACGTTCCGTCGATCCGCCTCGTCGCGCCGGCGCGAGACCAGACCGAGCTGGCCCATGGTGTCGAGCGCGCGGGTGATGACCGGCTTGGTGACGCCGAGCCGCGCGGCGAGGCCGCGCACCGTATGCGGCGGGGCTTCGAGATAGACGCTGAGCAGGATGGCGAGCTGGCGCGGGCTGAGGTCCGGCGCGTCGTCGCGGACCTGCGCGAGCGAAAGCTCGTGCAGGAGGCGCAACGCCTGCGATGGGCGCAACTCGACCGCCATGGTCCTTCCCCGGTCCGCAGTCGTTACGGCTGCGGATTGTTCCCGGACTATGGCGACGTCGCGACGAAGAAATTGTTAACGGGCGCGCGATTCTACCGCTGCGTCAGGCGCCGAAGCGCTCGGCGATCAGCGCGTCGAGCGCCCGGATCGTCTGCGCCTCGCCGCCCTCGGGCCGGCCGGGCCGCGAGGAGGGGTTCCAGGCATAGATGTCGAGATGCAGCCAGGCCCCGGCCCGCGCGACGAAACGCTGGAGGAACAGCGCGGCGGTGATCGAGCCGGCGAAGCCGCTGCCCGGCGCGTTGTTCAGGTCGGCGATCTTGCTGTCGAGCATCAAGGCATAGGGCCGCCAGAGCGGCATGCGCCAGGACGGGTCGGCCTCCGCGGCACCGTGGCGGGCGAGGTCGGCGGCCAGCGCCTCGTCATCGGTATAGGCCGGCGGCAATTGCGGGCCGAGCGCGACGCGGGCGGCGCCGGTCAGCGTGGCGAAGTCGATCAGCAGTTCCGGCGCTTCCTCATCCGCGAGGCTGAGCGCATCGGCGAGGATCAGCCGGCCCTCGGCATCGGTGTTGCCGATCTCGACGGTGAGGCCCTTGCGCGAGGGGAAGACGTCGCCGGGGCGGAAGGCCGAGCCGTCGATGGCGTTTTCCACCGCGGCGATGATCAGGCGCAGCCGCACCGGCAACCCGCGCGCCATGATCATCAGGGCCAGGCCGATCGCGTTGGCCGCGCCGCCCATGTCCTTCTTCATCAGCAGCATGCCGCTCGACGGCTTGATGTCGAGGCCGCCGGTGTCGAAGGCGACGCCCTTGCCGACCAGCGTCACCTTGGGGGCGTTCGCCTCGCCCCAGCTCAGGTCGATGAGGCGGGGCGCACGTGGGCTGGCACGGCCGACGGCGTGGATCAGCGGGAAGTTGGCGGCCAGCAGGTCGTCGCCGACGGTGACGTTCACATCGGCGCCGAAGCGGGCGGCGAGCGCACGCACCGCCGCCTCGATCTCGGCCGGGCCGAGATCATTGGCCGGCGTGTTGACGAGGTCGCGCGTCAGCGCCACCGCCTCGGCGGTACGGGTGAGATAATCCACGTCGACGTCTTCGGGCGCGACGAGGCGGATGTCGGCGCCGGCCGCCTTGCCGTAGCGGGTGAAGCGATAGCCGCCGAGCAGCACGCCCAGCACCGCGAGGCGCGGATCGGCGGGCGACCGTGCGAGGACATAGTCCCCGGCCGGCAGCGCCGTGGCCAGCTTGCCGAAGGCGAGCGGGTCGTGCGGGGCCTCCCCGCAGCCGAACAGGACGCCGGCGATCGCGCCGTCCGCCGCCGGCAGGACGAGCAGCGCGCCGGCATCCGCCTTGAAGCCGTTCGCCTCGGCGAAGGCTGCGGCCGGAGCGGGGATGTCGCCGGCGACCTCGCGCCAGTTCTGCGGGGTGACGCACCAGATCGGGCGGGGAGTTGCGGCCTCGTCGGCCTGGATCAATTGCACGCCCATCACCTCGTCTCTCTCGGTCGTCAGGCGACGGCCAGCTCGAACCCGCCATTCTCGATCAGATAGACGGCGCCCTGGCGTACCGGCAGCTCCACCGCATCGGCCGCCGGCATGCCGGCGAAGGCGTGCAGCATGGCGCGCACCACGCCGCCATGCGTCACCACCACGCTGTCGCCGGCGAGCTCGCCGATGGCCGCCAGCACGCGCGCGGAAAGCGCGGCATAGCTCTCGCCGCCCGGCGGCGCGTAGTTCCAGGGGTCGGCGTCGCGCGCGGCCAGGCTGACCGGGTCGCGCCGGCGCAGCTCCGGCCAGGTCGAGCCTTCCCAGCGGCCGAAACCGATCTCGCGCAGGCGCGGGTCGCGGCGGAAGCCGTCCGGCTGCAGGCCGAGCTCGGCGCGCAGGATGGCCATGGTCTGCGAGGCACGGCTGAGCGGGCTCGCCACGAAGTCGAGGCTGGCGGCCCCCCCGCTCAGGCGGTCGACCACCCGCGCGGTATCGGCCGCCTGCTCGCGGCCGAGATCGTTGAGCGGGATATCATGCGAGCCTTGCAGGCGGCCGGCGAGGTTCCAGTCGGTCTCGCCGTGGCGGACGAGGAAGATGCGTCGGGTCATTTCTGCGGAAAGCTCACGACATGAGTGTAGCTGATCCGCTTGAAGGGGTAGGAGACGCGCAGCGTCGCCGTGGCACCCGCCGGGGCGCGGCCCTTGTAGGTGACCAGCACGCCGCCGACCGTCTTTCCGAGGCAGCCATGCGCGCCGCCGTCGACGCCCGTCGCGGTGAACTTGCCGATGCTGAAATTCAGCTTCACCCCCGGCGGCACGGAGAGTGCCTTCACCTGCGGCGCCTGCGTCATCTGGCACAGCGAATCGGCGGAGCCGGCGGCGAAGATGACGGGGCCGTTGCCGCCGCCGGTCAGATAGCCGCGCCGGTCGAAATCGTTGCGCCCGCCGCTGGGGCTCACATAGCCGGGGAAGATCGCGCCGCCGAAGCCGAAGATGCGGTTCATGAGCGGGTATTGCTGGAAGTTCGGCGGCACGCCGCTGTCCTGCGCATCCGGTGGCGGCACATAGGGCAGGCCGGAGAGGCCCGAGCCCGGCGGAGGCCCTATGATGATGGGGTCGGTCTGCGCCGCGGCGGGCGCCGGAGCGCCGGCCAGCGCGCCGACCGCGAGCGCGGCTGCCGTCAGCAGGGAACGGGAGAGCTGGGAAAGGGCAGCCTTGGTCATGCGCGTGCTCCGCGGGTGGATCGGCTCAGTCGCGCTCGAGGGTGAGATCGGGCGCGTCGGGATTCTTCATGCCGACGATGTGGTAGCCGGCGTCGACATGATGAATTTCTCCGGTCACGGCGCGGCCGAGATCGGAAAGGAGATACATGCCGGTGTCGCCGACCTCGTCGATGGTGACGGTGCGCCGCAGCGGCGCGTTGAGCTCGTTCCACTTGAGGATGTAGCGGAAATCGCCGATGCCGGACGCCGCCAGCGTCTTGATCGGGCCGGCGGAGATGGCGTTGACGCGTATGTTCTTCGGGCCGAGATCGGCAGCGAGGTAGCGCACGCTCGCCTCCAGCGCCGCCTTGGCGACGCCCATGACGTTATAGTGCGGCATCCACTTCTCGGCGCCGTAATAGGTGAGCGTCAGCATCGAGCCGCCATTGGTCATCAGCTTCTCGGCGCGCTGGGCGACGGCCGTGAAACTGTAGCAGGAGATCAGCATGGTCTTGCTGAAATTCTCCGCCGTGGTGTCGACATAGCGGCCGTCGAGCTCGTTCTTGTCGGAGAAGGCGATGGCGTGGACGAGGAAGTCCAGCCCGCCGAGCTGGCGCTCGGTTTCCGCGAACACCGCGTCGATGGTCGCCGGGTCGGTGACGTCGCAATGGCCGACGATGGCGGCATCGAGTTCGGCGGCCAGCGGCTCGACGCGCTTCCTCAGCGGTTCGCCCTGATAGGTCAAGGCGAGCTTGGCTCCCTGTGCGTGGGCTGCCTTGGCTATGCCCCAGGCGATGGAGCGGTTGTTCGCCACTCCCATCACCAGGCCGCGCTTGCCGCTCATCAATCCGCCAGATGCCATGCTGGTCACGCCATGCTCCGTAGCCGTTATCCACCTTACGATGGCGAGGTTCCTATCGCACAGCAGCAAGACCCGCTCAAGCGAGCGGTGGACATGGCTGTCCGGCGCGGCTCAGCCTGTGCCGTCGCGGCGGCGGCGCATCAGCTCCTCCAGCTCGGTGTCCGGCGCCTCGGGCAGCATGATTCGCATGGTCGCGAGCAGGTCGCCGGCGGCGCCGTCGCCCTTGGGCAGTCCCTTGCCGCGCAGGCGGAAGGTGCGGCCGGAATTGGTCCGGGCCGGCACGGACAGCTCGACGTCGCCGCCGAGCGTGGGCACCCGCACCTTGCCGCCGAGCACGGCATCGGCCAGCGGCAGGGAGACATCGGCGCGCAGATCCGAGCCCTCGACGCGGAAATGGCGGTGCGGGGCGTAGGAGACCACGACATAGGCATCGCCCGGCGCGCCGCCGAAGGGGCTGGGCTCGCCCTGTCCCTTCAGCCGCATGCGATGGCCTTCCATCACGCCGGCGGGAATCTTCACCTCGACCGTCCGGCCGTTCGGCAGGTGGACCTTGACCGCGCCACCCTCGACCACGCGCTCCAGAGACACCGGCACGGTGATCTCGACGTCGCCGCCACGCGGCATCTCGCCGCCGCCGGCTCCCCGGCCGCGGCCACGCCTGCCGAGAATGTCGGCGATCACGTCGTCGAAGCCGCCGGCGTCGTGCGGGCCGTGCCCCGACTGGCGCATGCCGTCCGGGCCGAAGGAGAAGCTCTCATAGACGGACTCGCCCTGCGGGCCGCGACGGAAGCCGCGATGAGGCCCGCCCGCGCCGCCGGGGAAGCCCTCGAAGCCGCGCGGCTTGCCTTCGGCGTCGATCTCGCCGCGGTCGTACTGGCCGCGCTTCTCGACATCCGACAGGATCTCGTGCGCCGAGTTCAGTTCGGCGAACTTCTCCTGTGCCTTCGGATCGTCCTTGTTGGCGTCCGGATGCAGCTTCTTGGCGTGGCGCCGAAAGGCGCGCTTTATCTCGTTCTGGTCGGCGTTACGGGCGACGCCGAGGATGTCATAGGGATCGCGCATGGATGATGATCTCGTCCGGCGGTTCCGGCTCTCCTGTGCATGTAGGCACAGTGTTGCCGGCATGCAACGGTGACGATGGCGCGATGTGGCCTGTCGCGCCCGGCGCTCGCCTCACCCCCGCTCCAGAAGGCGGGCCTGGTCCACCTTCCAGCCGCCCTTGCCCGCCTTGCAGGCTTCGCCCTGAAGCCATTCCTCATTTGCCTCGCGCACGAAGCTCATCAGGAACTCGCGGCATTTGCCGCGGCCTTCGGACGCGGTCTCGCCGAGCGGCGTGACCGTGCCGCGCGTGGCGCTGGCATAGTTTTCCCATGGCACGCTCGGGGCCTTGGCCTTCTCGCTCAGCGCCTCGGCGAGCGCCGTGCGGGCGGCGGCCCAGTCGTCATCGGCGATCTGCTTGGGCACCGGCTCGCGCGCCAGGGTGCGGGCCGGGATCGAGCCGGTCGTCATCGTGTCGACGGGCGGCGTGCCGGCGCAGCCGGCAAGCAGGAGCGCGGCGCCGACCAGGCCCGCGCGCGATGGTGCTGTGCGGAAGCGCGCGGGGCGCTTATATGAGGAGCCGGCCCGCGTCGCATCCTGCGCCGCTCGCGTCCGCCACCTGTGGAACGTGCCCATGGGTCCTGTGGTCCAACTGCCCGAAGATGCCGTTATGGAAGCCTCCGAAGAGTTAACATCCGGTGATTTCACGACCTCGACGGAGCCGTTTCGGCTTTTCGAGGAATGGTTTGCCGAGGCGAAGGAGAAGGAGCCGAACGATCCGAACGCCATGGCGCTGGCCACGGTCGACGCCGACGGGCTGCCGGACGTGCGGATGGTGCTGCTGAACCAGCGCGATGAACGCGGCTTCGTGTTCTTCACCAATACGGGCAGTGCCAAGGGCCGCGAGCTGGCGGCGGTCGCCAAGGCGGCGGCGGTGTTCCACTGGAAGTCGCTGCGCCGGCAGATCCGGCTGCGCGGCCCGGTCGAGACGGTGAGCGATGCCGAGGCCGACGCCTATTTCGCCAGCCGGCCGCGCCTGTCGCAGATCGGTGCCTGGGCGAGCCAGCAGTCCCGCCCGCTGGAAGGGCGCTTCGCGCTCGAGGCGGCGGTCGCCCGCTACACGGCGCAGTACGCGCTGGGTGCCGTTCCGCGCCCGCCGCATTGGACGGGCTTCCGCATCCGTCCGGTCCAGATCGAGTTCTGGCACGACCGCCCGTTCCGGCTGCACGACCGCATCGTCTTCCGTCGCGACGCGCCCGACGCGGCCGGCTGGACCAGGACCCGACTTTTCCCCTGAGCGGCTTTGTTCCTGACATGGCCCCGTCGCTGAGCTAAGACAACCATCATGACCTCCAATCAGCCTCGCCGTACTCTCCTGCTCACCGGCGCCTCGCGCGGGATCGGCCATGCGACCGTCAAGCGGTTCTCGGCCGCCGGATGGCGCGTGATCACCTGCTCGCGCCATCCCTTCCCGGAAAACTGTCCGTGGGAGATGGGGCCGGAGGACCACATCCAGGTCGACCTCTCCGATGCGCAGGACACGTTGCGTGCGGTCGAGGAGATCCGCAGCCGCCTGCCGAGCGGCGAGCTGCACGCGCTGGTCAACAACGCCGCCATTTCGCCCAAGGGGCCTGGCGGGTCGCGGCTGGGCACGCTCAACACGCCGGAGGAAGACTGGCGCCGGGTGTTCCAGGTGAACTTCTTCGCGCCGATCCTGCTGGCGCGCGGCCTGCTGGAGGAGCTCAAGCGCACGCATGGCGCGGTGGTGAACGTCACCTCCATCGCCGGCTCGCGGGTCCATCCCTTCGCCGGGGCGGCCTACGGGACCTCCAAGGCGGCACTGGCCGGGCTGACGCGCGAGATGGCCGCCGATTTCGGCCCGCTCGGCGTGCGGGTGAACGCCATCGCACCGGGCGAGATCGACACCTCGATCCTCTCGCCGGGCACCGAGAAGATCGTCGAGCAGATTCCGATGCAGCGCCTCGGCACGCCGGACGAAGTGGCGAAGATCATCTACGTGCTGTGCACGGAGACCTCGTCCTATCTGAACGGGGCGGAAATCCACATCAATGGCGGCCAGCACGTCTGAGGCAGCTCTTAACGTCCCGCAGTCATTCCGGATCGGCCTGCGGCCGTCCGGGATGACTGGTCGTCGCCTCAAAGCCACCGCTTCCATTTGAAGAACAGATAAGGCACCACGGCCGCCGCGAGCATGGCGATGAGCGCGAGCGGGTAGCCCCAGCGCTCGTCCAGTTCCGGCATGTGCTGGAAGTTCATGCCGTAGACCGAGGCGATCAGGGTCGGCGGCATCAGCACCACCGAGAGCACCGCGAAGATCTTGATGATGTTGTTCTGCTCGATGCTCACCATGCCGAGCGTCGCGTCGAGCAGGAAGGTGATCTTGTTGCCGAGATAGCTGAGATGGTCGCTCAGCGAGGCGACGTCGCGCTGCATGCTCTTCAGCATCGCCCGCTGCTCCTTGTCGAAGCGCTGCCCCTCGCCCTCGGTGGCGAGGAAGGTGACGACGCGCCCCATGGAGACGAGGCTCTCGCGCACCTTGGAGGCGAGGTCGCCGCGCCGCCCGAGCAGCTTGAGGATGACACGGAAACGCTGGCTGTCACCGGCGCGCGAGGATTCGCGCTCGAAGATCTGGCGCGAAATGCCGTCAATGTCTCCCGACAATCGCTCGATGATGTCGGCGGCGCGGTCGATGATGGTGTCGAGCAGGATGAGCAGCAGCCGGTCGCCCCTCATCCCGCCGGGACAGGCCCGGTCGAGCTTGGCGACGACGAGGCGGAAGGGCTTGGGCTCGTCATAGCGCACGGTGGTCAGCCGGTTGCCGCCCAGGATGAAGGAGATTTCGGCCAGCGCCGGGCGCTCGCCCTCGCTGTTGCAGACGATGGAGCCGGTCATGTAGCGCGCGCCGTCCTCCACCCGCAGGCGGCTCGATGGCTCGATCTCGACCATTTCCTCGCGCGTGGGCACCGAGATGCCGAGCGCGGCCTCGATCACGCGGTCCTCGCCTTCGCTCGGCCGGAACAGGTCGACCCAGACGGCATCGGGCGGAATCTGCCCGCCCGGCGGGACGGGAACGGAAGCGAGTACGCCGTCGCGCACGCAATAGGCGGTGATCATGGCCTCTCCGACGTTACGGTGCCGACCATGCAATGGAACAAAGCCAGTTGCTAGCCGGCCCTCCGCCGTCGGCAGCGGGCCGGTTTCGTACGTTTCATCCCGGCCGGCTCAGCCGGCGAAACCCTTCCGCCGCCGACGCGCCATGAGGCGGCGTCCGGTCGGGAGCGTTGCGTCTTCCATCGGCTCTGGGAGATGAGGCGGCGTCTGGCGGCACGGCCCTGCGGCCGGCGGCGTCAGGCCGCGAAATATTCTACGTCGCGAAGCGTGACGACTTTGGCTTCCGAATTTTCGGTCCGCGCCGCGCCCGGAACGGGGGCATCGGATACCGTCTTCTTGTCGGTGGCGTAGCGGGCGGCGGCGGCAACCGCGGAAATGCCGATCTCGCGCCAATGAGCGCTCTGTTGCGAACGTTCCCAACGCTCGCTCGGCCGGCTTTCCTGGGCCGGGCTTTCTTCGGTAGACATGTCTTTCTCCAAGTGTTCGTCGCCGTTTTTCGTGCGACTGCCGACGAAGTGGGCGCCGACTGCGTCAAAAATATGCAGAGTCGAGGTCGGAGGTAAGGCCTCTCGTTACGTAGCCGGGTTTTGGCGGGCTTTTTCGACCTCTTCCAACGGAACTGAGGTTTTTTCGCAACAATTTCCGGCGACGAAGCGGTGGCCGCGATGTGGCCCCTTCAAGGCAGGTCTTACATGGGCTAATCGACGTGTACGAGATGGTGGGCACGCGTGTCGCGTGGCGGGATTCGGAGCATTGATCATGGTTTTGCGCGGGGCGGTAGTTGTCCTGTTGGCGGTTCTCTTGGGCGCGTGCAGCAATTCGCAGCGCCAGCCGGCGCCGGAAGCGTCGTTGACGCCGCGGGACAAGAAGCTCCTGGCCAACACGCCGTATCAGAAAGTGTTGCCGCCGGAGATGTACCAGCGCGCGATCGTCGACTATGCCGGCACGGAGAAGCCCGGCACGATCGTCGTCGATACCGACCGCAAGTATCTCTATTTCGTCGAGAACGGCGGCAAGGCGATCCGCTACGGCGTGACCGTCGGTGAGGAAGGCCTCGCCTTCAAGGGCGACGCCAAGGTTGGCCGCAAGGTCGAATGGCCGACCTGGACGCCGACCCCCGAGATCAAGGAGCGCATCGCCGGCGTGCCGAGCTTCGTCGGCCCCGGCCCGCACAACCCGATGGGTGCGCGCGCCCTCTACCTCTACCAGGGCAACAAGGACACGCTGTTCCGCATCCACGGCACCAACCAGCCGGAATATATCGGCCAGGCGATCTCCTCCGGCTGCATCCGCATGCTGAACGAGGACGTGATCGACCTCTACACCCGCGTGCCGCAGGGTACGAACGTCGTCGTGCTCTGACGCTGACGCGAACGATCAACGAAAAGGGCGCTGCCGCCGGCAGCGCCCTTTTTTTGTCTCCGCCACCCGACGGATGCCTTGGCTACGGATGCCCTGGTTACGAATGCCTTTGTGACGTCATCCCGGATGGCCAAAGGCCGATCCGGGACCCCCGGCCGCTCTTTTTCCTTCACGCGATCCCGGCTCTCCGCCGCGCTGCGGGGCCGGGATGACGGCTTCATCGGGGCGCGGGGGGCGATACCCGCGGGGGCCGTCGCCCGCCCCGTCGGCTCACGCCGCCAGCAGGTTCTCGCGCACGACGTAGTCGAGCGTCTTGTCGAGTGCGCGGGTGATGCGGTCGAACAGGTCGTCGATCTCGGCCGGCGAAATGACAAGCGGCGGGCAGATGGTGACGGCGTCGCCGAACACGTTGCGCAGGATCAGCCCTTCCTGCTGGCAGAAGCCGACGCATTTGGCGGCAATGCCCAGCTTGGGGTCGAACTGTCGCTTGGACTTCTTGTCGGCCACCAGCTCGACCGCGGCGACGAGGCCGGCCCCGCGCGCCTCGCCGACCAGCGGATGGTCTTCCAGCGCGGCGCGGCGGGCGCTGAACTGCGGGATCTTCGCCCGCACCCGCTCGAAGATGCTCTCGCGCTCATAGATCTCCAGCGTCTTCACCGCCACGGCGGCCGCCACCGGATGGCCCGAATAGGTGTAGCCGTGGCCGAAGCTGCCGAGCTTGGTGCTCTCCTGCAGCATGGCCTGATACATGTCCTCGGGAATCATCACGCCGCCGATCGGCTGGTAGGCCGAGGACAGCGCCTTGGCGATCGAGATCGAGTCGGGCTTCATCTCCATCGCCTCGCTGCCAAAGGCAGTGCCGAGGCGGCCGAAGCCGGTGATGACCTCGTCGGCGATGAAGAAGACGTCGTACTTCTTCAGCACTTCCTGGATCTTCGGGTAGTAGGTCTTCGGCGGCACGATGACGCCGCCGGCGCCCAGCACCGGCTCGGCGATGAAGGCAGCGACCGTCTCGGGGCCCTCGGCGATGATCAGCGCCTCGAGGTCGGCGGCGAGGCGGGTGGCGAAATCCTCCTCGCTCTCGCCCTCTTCCGCGAGCCGGTAATAATGCGGGCAGGTGGTGTGCCGCACGCCGGCGATCGGCAGGTCGAAATCATTGTGGTTGCCGGCGAGGCCGGTCAGCGAGGCCGAGGCGATGGTGACGCCGTGATAGGCCCGCATGCGGGAGATGATCTTCTTCTTCTTCGGCCGGCCGAGCGCGTTGTTCATGTACCAGACGAGCTTCATCTGGGTGTCGTTGGCTTCCGAGCCGGAGCAGGTGAAGAACACCTTGGAGATCGGCACGGGGGCCATCTCCTTGAGCTTTTCCGCGAGCTCGATCGCGGGGTCGTGGCTCTTGCCGCCGAAGATGTGGGTGAAGGGCAGCTTGCGCATCTGCGTCGCCGCCGCCTCGACGAGTTCCTCGTTGCCGTAGCCGAGCGCCGTGCACCAGAGGCCGGCCATGCCTTCGAGATAAGGCTTGCCGTCGACGTCGTACACCCAGACGCCCTTGCCGCGCTCGAGGATCAGCGGTCCCGTCTCGCGCACCGCGACGAGGTTGGTGTAGGGGTGGATCAGCGTCTCGACATCGCGAGCCTGAAGATTGGTGAGCATGGCAGCAACTCCGGCGGCCGAGGTGGAACAGGCGCCCACCCTAGATCGCCGGACGGCCGGCCGAAAGCGCGCCCTTGGTCTGAGCACACCCCTATTGACGTGTTTCACCCGCTTTCGACTCGGCCGAGCCTTCCGGCGCCGGGCTATCGCCCGTCGCCTCGGCATCTTTCGGGGCATCCGCGTTCGGAATCTTTGCCTCCTCCCTGGCCGGCGGCCGGGGCACGGGCTTCGTCTGGTCGGCGACCGCCCAGCGGCACAGCACCATGCCCGAGCGCCGTTCGGCCCGGTCCACATGCAGGTGCAGCTCGTGATAGCCGTCCGAACCGGGGCCGAGGATGGTGGTGAAGTCGGCGCAGGCGCTGTCCTTCAGTCTCTCCTGGAAGGCGACGGGCATCGGCAGTTCGGCGCTGCCCTTGGCCGGCGTGCCGATGACGAAGCGGCGGCCGTCCTTGAGCACATAGCCGCGCGTGTCGATGGCATTGCCCCGTCCGTGCTCGCTCACCTTGGCGCCGGCGACGCGGTTGCGCGGGCGGCATTGCTGCGAGGCGGCGACCAGCACCTTGTCCAGCGGCGCACCGAGGCTGGCGACCGCCGGCTCGACGCCCTCGCGCAGCCAGCGGGCGACGGCGGCGGCCATTTCGCAGCGCAGCACCGCCGCCGGCTCCAGCGTGACGAGCCGGCCATCCTTCATCCGCACGGCCGACAGGCTCACCCCGCGATCGACCGTGCACGCGGCCTTGGTCGCGGTGACGACGATGGGCGTGAACACCCCGATATCCTCGCCGGAGAGTTCCGGACAGATGGTGGGCAGCGTCTCGGACGCCATCGGCGCGGCGGCGGGAGGTGATTCCGGTTCCGCCGAAGGTTCCTCCTTCGGCGGCGGCAGCGCCGCGATCTGCCGTTCCGGGGCGGGGGGAGGCAGGGGCACGGAAGCGCCGGCCGTCGGCGCGCCGGCCAGATTCGCCGCGGCGGGCGACGTGGCATCGGCCTCCTCCTCCGGCTCCGGCAGCGTCGTCCGCGCCGGCGAGACCGGATCGGGGCGCCGGCTCGGGCGGGGCTGGAGCGGCGCGACGGCCGACGATGGCGGTGCAAGGGTCAAGGGCGCGGACACCGCCGGCGCCGTGATCCGGGCTTCGACGGCAACCGGCGTGCCGTCGGTGCGAGGCGTCGCTTCCGCGGCCTGTCCGTCGAGGTCGGCCGGGCGCGGCGTCGGCAGGGGAATGGCGGCCGCCTTCGGACGGGGCGCCGTGGTTTTCGCCGTGCGCTTGGCCGGCTTTTCGGGTGCCACGCCGAGCCAGCCGCCGAGCTGGCGGTTGATGGCGGTGCCGGCCTGGTCGATGGACTGCCTGAGCTCCTGCGCCGGCTCCGCGGCGAGAGGCGCGGGAGCGGCCAGGAGCAGCGCCAGCGCGGCAAGGCCGATGAGGCCGGGACGCGATGGGAGGCGGTGAAATTCCATGCTATCAGGCCTCTACTTGCCGACACGAACCGGATTGCGACCTATCGTGAACGCCCCAAGCGCCATTCTGTTCGACAAGGACGGCACCCTTGTCGATTTCGACCGCACCTGGGGCCCTGCCGCCGGGGCCGTCATGCGCCGGCTCGCCAGGGGCGATGGCGCGGCGCTGGAGCGCCTCCATCAGATCAGCCATTATCTCCCCCACGAGAACCGCTTCCTGCAGACCTCGCCGCTGATCGCCGGTTCCTCGCGTCAATACGGTCCGCTCTGGGCCGAGATTCTCGACCGTCCGGCGGATTCGGACTTCTACCACGAAGTCGACATGCTGTTCTGCGAGGAGGGCGAGCGCTTCCTCACCCCGATCGGTCGTCCGGCAGAGACGCTGGCGCGGCTGCACGCACGCGGCCTGCCGCTCGGCATCGCCACCAACGATGCCGAGCCAAGTGCCCGCCTGCAGGCCGACCGGCTCGGCTTCGCTCGCTATATGAGCGCGATCTACGGCCATGATTCCGGCTATGGCTCGAAGCCGGCGCCGGGCATGGTGGCGGCCTTCAGTGCGCTGACCGGCCTGCCGGCGCATGCCATTGCGCTGGTGGGCGATACCCGCCACGATCTCGATACCGCCCGCGCCGGCGGCGCCATGGCGGTTCTCGTGCGCTGCGGGCCGGGCTCGGTGGACGCCTTCGCCCATGAGGCCGACCTCGTCGTTGACACGGTGGAGGAGCTGGCCGAGATGATCCTCGGCGGCGCCGGGCTGGCGACCGGGACGGCGGCATGACCGGGCAGCGGAGGAACGCGCATTGATGATCCGCCGGCGGCTTTACATCGAGGAGCGCATGTCGCGGCTCGCCGTCTGGAGCCTGCGCACCGCCATCTTCGCCTTTCCGGTCACGTTCATCGGCGCGATGCTCTACGTGACCGAGACGCTCGATTTCCGCAGCGCGCTCTTTACCGTTCTGGCGGGCGTGGCGGTGGCGGTGCTGGCGCTGCTGCTGGCCTTCGCCGGCTTCGTGGTGATCTGGAACGAGGGGCTGAAGGGCCTCGGCCGGGTGATCGGCGCCGCGGCGCTGGCGTTGGTGCTGGTCCTGCCGACGGCGACCGTCGCGGCGCTCAGCGTCGGGGTGCGCAACCTGCCGGACGTGACCACCGACACCAGCGAGCCGCCGGCCTTCGTCACGCTCAGCGCCGTGCGCTCGCGCGCCGCCAACAGCCTGGACTATCCCGGCGAGAAGCTGGCGGCCGAGCAGCTCGACCTCTATCCCGGCATCAAGCCGATCACGTTCGACGCGCCGCCCGACGAGATCTACCGCGTGCTGATGTCGCTGGTGACGCGCCACAAATGGCTGGTCGTCGATGCCGTGCCGCCGCGCGGCGACCGCGACGGGCGGATCGAGGCGGTCGCGCGCGGCCTGCCCTTCGGGTTGCGCGACGATCTGGTGATCCGGGTACGGCGCACGGCGACCGGCACGCGGGTCGACATGCGCTCGACGGCGCGCAGCGGCGACCGCGACTTCGGCTCCAATGCGCGACGCATCGCGCAGCTCTTCGCCGAGCTTGCCGACCAGCAGGGCCGCCCGCTGCGCCAGTAGCGCGGCTCAGGGCAGGCGGTAGAGGCCGCCGAGCATGGCCGGCCCCTCGGTGAGCACGTCGCCGCGCTCGACGAGGTCTTCCAGATGCGCCAGCGTGGAAAGGCCGGCCGCACCCGCAAGGCGTGGATCGAGGCCGAAATAGATCGCCCGCACGATGTCCGGAATTTCGCGCGGCCCGCGTTCCAGCGCGCGCAGGATCGCCGTCTCGCGCGCCTGCCGGTGGCGCAGGAAGCGGGCGACGAAGGCGGGCCCCTGCCGCACCACCCCGCCATGGCCGGGCAGGTAGAAGGTCTCCGGCCGCTCACCGAGCCGGCGCAGCGATTCCATGTAGGCGTTCATCGAGCCGTCCGGCGGGGCGACGATGGAGGTGGACCAGCCCATCACATGGTCGCCGACGAAGATCGCCCCTTCCTGTTCGAGGATGAAGGCCATGTGGTTGGCGGTGTGGCCGGGTGTCGCCAGCGCGGTCAGTGCCCAGCCGGCGCCCTCCACCCGCGCGCCGTCGGCGAGGGCGACGTCGGGCAGGAAGGAACGGTCGCCGGCGGCGTCCAGCGTGTTGCTCTCCTGTGCATGCAGAGGACGCGCGGCGCGGTGCGGCCCTTCCGCATGGGTCGGGGCGCCGGTCGCCGCCTTCAGCGCCGCCAGCGCGCCGCTGTGGTCGCGATGGGTGTGGGTGAGGAAGATGTGCGTCACCCGCTCGCCGCGCACCGCGTCGAGCAGCGCGGCGAGATGGGCGGGGTCGTCCGGGCCGGGGTCGATGATCGCCACCTCGCCCTCGCCGACGATGTAGCTGCAGGTGCCGGTGAAGGTGAAGGGGCCGGGATTGGGCGCGAGCACGCGCCGCACGCCGGACGCAACCTCTTCCGCCACGCCCGGCACCGCCTCGAAGCGTCGCTCGAAGGGAATGTCCTCTGCCATCTCCGCCTCCTCACCAAAAGTCGCCTGCCGGGCCGCCCGCAGCACCGCGCGTGGTCGCGCGCGGCTCGGTCGGGCACGACCTGTTTGCGTGCCGACGCCAGCACAGCTATTCAGCTACTGCGCGGCCTGCCTATCGCAAGGGTGACGGATGGACAAACTGCTCGATGGCTATCGTCGATTTCGTGCGACCGCGTGGCCGGAACGCAAGGCGCTGTTCGAACGGCTCGCGGCGCGCGGACAGCGGCCGCAGACCTTGATCATCGCCTGCTCGGACAGCCGCGTCGATCCCAGCATGATCTTCGATGCCGGCCCCGGAGAGCTCTTCGTGGTGCGCAATGTCGCCAATCTGGTGCCGCCCTACACGACGCCCGACCACGACCACCACGGCACCAGCGCGGCGATCGAGTTCGCCGTGCGGGTGCTGGAGGTCAAGGAGATCGTCGTGCTCGGCCACGCCTTGTGCGGCGGTGCCGGCGCGCTGCTCGACGGGGCGCCGGCGCAGGCGCAGGACTTCCTGCCCGACTGGATCCGCATCGCCCAGCCGGCGCGCGACATCGCGCTGAACCTCAGCGAGGATCCCGCCGAGCGCCGGGTCATTCTTGAATATCAGTGCGTCAAGCTCTCGCTGCGCAACCTCGAGACCTTCCCGTGGATCCGCGAACGGATGGAAGAGGGACGGCTTGCGCTGCAGGGCGCCTATTTTGCGGTGGCGACGGGCGTGTTGGAGCGGCTGCGCGCCGACGGTACGTTCGCGCCGGCGTGAGCCTTCTGCCGGCATCCGGTGCGGTTCTGCGTCTCTCCACGATCCATAGCCGACGAATGGGCCGGTGGCGGGAGCCGTCGCCGGCTTTCGGCCGCTGTCGTCACCGGGATGTGTAGGTAGCCTCAACGTGACCGGCCGGGCCTTGCGGATGGCCTGGACGATGCGCTTAGGGCGATGGCCGGCTGCCGCCCGCTGGCGACGCCGCCCCGCCGGGGCGGGTCCGGATCGTGATCCGGTCGCTCGGCAGGATTGGATAGTCTCGGGAAATAGTGGTCGGAGTGGCAGGATTTGAACCTGCGACCCCCTCGTCCCGAACGAGGTGCGCTACCAGGCTGCGCTACACTCCGCCGCGGCGCGAGCCTCTAGCATGCAGATGCGGAGGGCCGCAAGGGGCGAGTGCCGCTTGCCGGTGGATGATTGTGGATGACGGACTCCGTTCCGGGGCTGCGCATGGTTGAAAGCGGAGCCGAGCTGTGGCTATGTCCGCGCCCATGGCCGCACCCGATCAGGGTTCCCGGCCTGTTGGGGCGTCGCCAAGCGGTAAGGCAGGGGATTTTGATTCCCCCATGCGGAGGTTCGAATCCTCCCGCCCCAGCCAGGCCGCGTGCTAGGTTGATTTGTCCCCAGGTCGTTACGCGGCGGTGCCTTCCTTGCGCATTCATCTCGTCAATCCCAACACCACCCGCTCCATGACCGACAAGATCGCGGCAGCCGCGCGGGCGGTGGCGGCGCCGGGCACGCAGATAGTGGACGCGACCTCCAGCATGGGGCCGGCCTCGATCGAGGGGCACTATGACGACGCGCTGGCGCTGCCCGGGCTGCTGGCGGCCATCGCCGAGGCGGAGACCGCCCGGGTCGACGCACATATCATCGCCTGCTTCGACGATACCGGCCTCGATGCGGCGCGCAGCCTGGCCGCGGCGCCGGTGGTCGGCATCGGCGAGGCCGGATTTCACCTGGCGACCCTCATCGCTCACCGATTCTCCGTGGTGACGACGCTGTCGCGCTCGATTCCGGTCATCGAGGCCAATCTGATGCGCTCGGGCCTCGATCGGCGGTGCGTCGCCGTGCGGGCCTCGGAGGTGGCGGTGCTCGAACTGGAGGATCCCGCTTCGGACGCCCGGGCGCGAATCTCCGCCGAAATCGGCCGCGCCGTCCGTGAGGACCGGGCGGAGGCCATCGTGCTGGGCTGTGCCGGCATGGCGGACCTCGCCCGCGCGCTGGGCGAGGCGCATGGCGTGCCGGTGATCGATGGCGTGGCGAGCGCCGTCGTGCTGGCCGAGGGGCTCGTGCGGGCCGGGCTGGCGACGTCGAAGGCGGGGGCCTATGCGGCGCCGCGCGCCAAGCCCTATGTCGGCCGGCTGGCCGATTTTGCGCCGCGCGGCGGCTAGAGCCCTTCCCGATCAGGTGGAATCACCGGCGCGGTAGGAAAGTGCTCGCGATTCAACGGGCTTTAGCCGGTCAACGGGCCCTGGCCGGTCAGCCGAGCTTGCGGAGCAGCTGGACCATCTGCTCGCGCTCGGCCGGCGTGAGGGGCTCAAGGGTGGCCTCGCTTATTTCCTGCGCCACGACGACGGCGGCATCGGCGACGGCGCGGCCGCGGTCGGAAAGGCCGACTGCACGCCGCCGGCGGTCGAGCGGGTCATCGGCGGTCAGCACGAAGCCGCGCGCACGCAGCCGGTCGACCACCCCCTTGATGGTGGCGGCGTCGAGATAGACCAGCCGTCCCAGGCGGTTCTGCGAGCAGGGGCCCATCTCCCGCAGTTTCGCGAGCGTGGCGAATTGCGGGGGCGTCAGTCCCTCGATCATGCGTGCGGCGAACAAGGCCGTATGGCGCTGGCTCGCAATGCGCATGAGAAAACCGACCTGCTCGTCGAGCCGGTAGGAGTGCTCCTGCGGAGTCATGATGTTGGCAGTCTCGTCAGGGCCGCCCGCACCCATTGGCCTCACTTCCCCCACATATTACCGTCACTCTATCAGAGCACAATTGAGCCGGCTCGCAAATGTAATAGTCAGGCATTTCTTATTATGCCGCGCCGGTATCAAAGATTGGCGTCGGTCCTGCAGTCTCCGGCAGCGCCTTCATGGCGCCCTGCCAATGCACTTCACCTTGCTCCATGACATAGGCACGACTGCATATCGCCTTGCACAGGCTGGAGTTCTGCTCGGAAATCAAAAGCGACAGGCCGTTCGCCTTGAGATGCGCCAGGGCATCGATCATTTGTTCAACAATAATTGGGGCGACACCCTCGGAAGGTTCGTCCAGCAGCAGCAGGGAGGGGTTGCCCACAAGCGCCCGGGCGACCGCCAGCATCTGCTGCTCGCCGCCGGACATCTGCCCGCCGGGACGGTTCCGCAGTCCGGCCAGATGGGGAAACAGCTCGAAGACCGCCTCGCGCGACCAGATCGGCACATTCCCGCGCGCATCACCGGCGCGGTATCCCAGATCGAGGTTCTCCGACACCGTCAGCTCGGCGAAGATGCGACGGTCCTCGGGTACGTAGCCAACTCCGCTTCGGGCGATCAGATAGGTTGGCAGAGTGGAAATATCGCGCCCCCGGAAAGCGATGAGCCGCGCCCGGCGGCGCACGAGCCCGAGGATCGCCTTCATCGTGGTCGACTTGCCCGCGCCGTTGCGTCCGACCAGCGCGACCGCCTCGCCCGCCTCGACCTTCAGCGACAGGCCGAACAGGATCTGCGCCGCGCCGTACCAGGCGTCGAGCCCATCGATCTCCAGCATGGGCGCGGTCATGGCGTGGCCTCCCGCACCGGCCGGGTGCCGCCGAGATAGACCTCGCGCACCAAGGGGTCGTTGCGGACTGTCTCGACGTCGCCATCGGCGATCAGGCGACCGCCCGCCAGCACCACGACGCGGTCGGCATGGCCGAACACCACATCCATCGAATGCTCGGTGAACAGCACGGCGAGCCCGTGGGCGAGCGTCAGGCGCCGTACCAGCGCGATCATGTCGTGCCGCTCGGTTGCCGACATGCCGGCGGTGGGCTCGTCCATGAGCAGCAGCCGCGGCGCGCCGGCGAGCGCCATGGCGAGTTCAAGCCGCTTCACGTCGCCATAGGCGAGCGCGGCGGCGGGACGTTCGGCGTGCGCGCTCATGCCGGTCTGCTCGAGCAGGTCGAGCGCCTCGTCGCGGGCGATGCTCCGCGCCGGCTTCCAGAAGCCGAAGACACCATCGCGGGCAGCGATCAGCGCCATCTGCACGTTCTCCACCGCAGTCATCGAGCCGAACACGGCGGCGACCTGGAAGGTGCGCCCGACACCGAGCCGCGAGATGGCGCGCGGCGGGCGTCCGGTAATGTCGCGGCCGAGCAGGTCTACCGTTCCGGCGTCCGGCCGGAGCTGGCCGTTGACGATGTTGAAGCAGGTCGACTTGCCGGCGCCGTTGGGGCCGATCAGCGCCAGCAATTCGCCTGGTGCGATGGCAAAGCTCACCGCGTCGAGCGCGCGCACGCCGCCATAGTGCTTGGTCAGTCCCCGGACCTCCAGCACGGGTACGGCGGCGGCGTTCATCGGGCGCTCCGGAGGCGGCGCAGGCCGCCGGCGATGCCGAAGGGAAACAGCAGCACCACGGCGAGGATGAGCAGGCCGAGCAGCGCCCGCCAATAGTCGCTCTCGCGCATCACCATGTCCTGCAGCAGGGTGAAGGTGCCGGCGCCGACGAGAGGACCCATCAGGCTCTGCACGCCGCCGAGCAGCACCATGACGAGCCCGTCGATCGAGCGCCCGACCGAGATCGCCTCCGGCGAGATCGACCCCTTGGCGAAGGTGAACAGTCCGCCCGCCGCGCCGCACAGCATGCCGGATACGGCGAAGGCGAGCCAGCGCACCCGCGCCACCGGAATGCCGCTGGCTTCCGCCCGCAGGCGCGAATCGCGCCCGGCGCGCAGGGCGAGGCCGAGGGGGGCAAAGACGAGACGGCGGATCAGGACCAGCCCGCCGAGCGTTACCGTCAGGGCGGCGAGATAGAGGCCTGCCGGGCTGTCGAACGGCGCGTCGGGCCACGCGCCGAACAGGCCGTTGGAGCCGCCGGTGACGTCCTCCCACTGATGGACGATGGACCACACGATCTGCGCGAAGGCGAGGGTAAGCATGGCGAAGTACACGCCCTCCAGCCGGACGCAGAACCAGCCGAACAGCGCCGCTCCGAGGGCCGCTATGGCGATGCCAGCGGCGAAGGCGAGCGGCGTCGGCAGGCCGAGCCGGGTGGCGGCGAAGGCGGTGCCGTAGGCACCGAGCCCGAAATAGGCGGCGTGGCCGAACGAGGCCAGCCCGCCGGGTCCCGTGATGAAATGCAGCGAAGCGGCAAACAGCGCGGCGATCACCATGTCCAGCGCCAGAACCGGCGCGTAGCTGACGAACTGGCCGACCAGCGGCACCGCGGCGAACAGGGCGAGGACCACCAGCGCAAGGGCACGCCCCTGCCGGCCGAGCGGGACGAGCGGCGGCTCGATCTCGCCGCGCCGCTGCGCCGCCGGCTGGGGTCGGCCGAACAGGCCGTGCGGACGCAGGACGAGAACCACCGCCATGACCAGGAACTCCGCCACCAGGGTCAGGCGCGACATGTTGAAGGCGTGGCCGGCGATCTCGACGACGCCGAGCGCGGTGCACAGCGCCTTCACCTCCGCCACCAGCAGGGCGGCGAGATAGGCCCCCCGTATGGAGCCCATGCCGCCGACCACGACGACGACGAACGCGTCGCCCAGCACGGAAAGGTCGATGGAAAGGCTCGCCGGCTCGCGTGCCATCTGCAGCGCACCGCCGAAGCCGGCAATGCCGGTGCCGAGCGCGAAGACGGCGGTGAACAGCAGCGCCTCGTTGATGCCGAGCGCGGCGACCATCTCGCGGTCCTGCGTGGCGGCGCGGATCAGCCGGCCGAAGCGGGTCTTCCGCAGCAGCAGGTGCAGTCCGACCAGCACGGCGGGGCCGATCAGCGCGAGGAAGACGTCGTATTGCGGCAGCCGCCGGCCGAGCAGCTCGACCGAGCCCGACAGCCCCGGGGCGCGCGGCCCGAGAATGTCCTCCGGCCCCCATACGAACAGCGCGGCGTCGTTGATCACCAGCAGCAGCGCGAAGGTGGCGAGCAGCTGGTAGAGCTCCGGCGCCGCATAGATGCGCCGCAGCAGCACGACCTCGACCAGCGCGCCGATGAGCGCCACGGCGAGGGTGGCGCCGACGATCCCGCCCCAGAAGCCGACCGCGCCGCCGAACGCCTCGCCCAGCCACGGCGCCAGCGTGACGGCGATGTAGAGCCCCAGCATGTAGAAGGAGCCGTGCGCCATGTTCACGATGCGGGTGACGCCGAAGATGATCGACAGCCCGGCGGCGACGAGGAACAGACCCGAGGCCGAGGCGAAGCCGTTGACCGCCTGGAACAGAAGGGAGTCGAGCGACATCGCGTCTTCCCGCCTCGCGGCGCCCCGTGCTCAGTTGGCCGCCGGGCGCAGCTTTTCCACCTCGGCGTCGGATGGCAGCACCGTGGCGCCGTCGACATAGACGGGGGCGACCATGAGGCCGCGCCCGTGCTTCACCGCGAGGGTGCCGACAAAGGCGCCCAGCGTCGCCTGGTGGTCGCTGGCGCGGTAGGTGAACGGCCCGAACGGTCCCTCGACCGTGAGGCCGGAAAAGGCGTCGACCAGCTTCTCGGTATCGGTGCTTTCGGCCCTGGCGATGCCGGCGGCGATGGATTTGATGGTGGTGTAGCCGACGATCGAGCCGAGCCGGGGGTAATCGTCATACGCCTTGCGGTAGGCGTCGAGGAACGCCTTGTGCGCGGGAATCTCGATCGCGTACCAGGGATAGCCGGTGACGACCCATCCCACAGGCGCCTCGTCCTTGAGCGGATCGAGATATTCCGGCTCGCCCGACAGCAGGCTGACGACGAAGGCGCCGTCGAGCGCGCCGCGCGTGTTCGCCTCGCGCACGAATTTGGCGAGATCCGGCCCGAACAGCACGTTGAACACGCCGTCAGGCTTGGCATCGGCGATGGCCTGCGCCACCGGGCCGGCGTCGATCTTGCCGAGCGGGGTGGCCTGTTCGGCAACGATCTCGACGCCCGGCTGGGCCGCCATGAGCAGCTTCTTGAAGGTCTCGGCGGCGGACTGGCCATATTCGTAGTTCGGGTAGACGATCGCCCAGCGCTGGCGCTTCGCCTTGACGGCCTCGGGCATCAGCATCGCCACCTGCATGTAGGTGGAGGGGCGCAGGCGGAACGTGTAGCGGTTGCCGGACGTCCAGGTCAGCTTGTCGGTCAGCGGTTCGGCGGCGAGGAAGAACACCTTGTGCCGGTTGGCGAATTCCGAGACCGCGAGCCCGACATGGGAAAGGAAGGTGCCGGTGAGCAGGTCCACCTTGTCGCGGATCACCAGTTCGGTGGCGACGCGGATGGCATCGCCGGGATTGCCGCCATCGTCGCGCGAGATGAGTTCGAGCGGGCGCCCGATCACGCCGCCAGCAGCGTTGATCTCCTTCAGCGCCAGTTCCATCCCCTTGCGATAGGGGTCGAGGAAGGCGGGCTGGGCCTTGTAGCTGTTGAGTTCGCCGATGCGGATCGGCTCGGCGGCACTCGCCGGCAGCATGGCGCAGGCCATCGCGGCCGCCGCGCTCAACAGCATGGCGCGCAGGAAGCTCGAATGGCGCATCGGTGCACTCCGGTCCGGGCCGCCGGCGGGGGGAGCCGGTTGCCGCATAGCCTATCGTCTTGCCGCGCGTGGTCCAGCCCCGCGGCTGCGTCGCGGGGGCGCATTCACGGACCGATCTCGACCTCGGGCTCCGCCGCGACGGGCGCGCGGCGCGAGGCGATGAGCGCGCCGCCGGCAATGAGGGCCGCGCCCAGGAGCGTGCTGGGTGCCGGCATCTCGTTGAACACCACCAGCCCGATGGCGAGCGCCCAGATGAAGGCGGTGTACTCGAACACGCCGAGCCGGCTCGCATCCGCCCTCGCATAGGCCCACGCCATGCACAGGTGCCCCGCCGTGCCGAGCAGGCCGATGCCGAAGAACAGGAAAAGCTCCGCCCCCGTCGGCGGGGTCCATTGCAAGGCGCCCAGCGGCGCCAGCAGCAGAAAGGAGAACACGTTCTGGAGCAAAACGATGGTCGGTGCGGGATCGCGCGCGGCCCGGCTCTTCAGCGTCACCATGGCCAGCGCATAGGTCACCGCGGCGACGAGCGCGGCCAGGATGCCCAGACCGTTGGTCGCATCCCCGCCCCCGCCCAGTTCGTTCCACAGCACCACCAGCACCCCGGCGAAGCCGAGCGCCAGCGCGAGGAAGATGGACCGGCCGGGCCGCTCGCCGAGAAACAGCGCGGCGAACAGCGCGATGAAAAGCGGCGAGGTGAAGGACAGCGCCAGCGCCACGGCGAGCTGTAGAACCGCGAGCGAATAGAAGAAGGTGACGGCGGTCAGCGACACCAGCACCGAGCGCCACAAGTGCGGGCGCAGCGTCGCAGGGGCGGGCAGGGGCGTGCGGGTGGCGAAGAAAACCGCACCCGCCACCAGCGAGCCCATCGCGTAGCGCAACACCGCGATCTGTCCGGCGGCGTGCTCGGCGGTGACGTATTTGATCATCCCGTCCATGATCGACAGCAGGCCGATGGCGGTGATGGTCACGAGCGCGGGCCCGGCGAGGCGGCGGCCTCGCATGAAAGGTCGGAGCATGTCGGCTCAACCTTCCGGGTGGCGGGTAGCCCCGAGGGGCAATCGGTAGGAATATTCCCAGGTGGCGGAAAGGTCGTGGCATTCGCGCGCGCTACCGTGGCGCTCGAAGCCGCAACGCTCGTAGAAGCGGTGCGCGTCGGTGAAGCGCGTATCCGTCCACAAGCGGATTTCCGGCGCGCCGGCGGCTTCGGCCGTCGCCAGCGCCCGCGCGAACAGCGCGCGGGCGACGCCGCGCCGGCGGGCGGCACGGGCGACGTAGACCTTGAAGATCTCCAGCCCGTTCGGCGGGGCGTCTGCATCGCGGGTAGGGGCCAGCGCCATCGAGCCGATGACACCCTCGCCGGCCTCGGCGACCCAGATCGTGCCCCTTCGCGCGGCGAAATGGCTGGCGATCGAATCGAGTTCGGGAAATTCGGCGGCGCGGTCGAACACGCAGCCCTCATATTCGGCGAAGGCGGCGGCGATCAGCGCGGCGATGGCATCGCCGTCGGCGTCGCGCGCCGGTCGGATCAGGAAATCGTTCACGTCGGCCACTCCGGCCCGGCCGTCGGCTATTTTCTCCGGCAAGAGGGCCGGGAGGGGTTCGACGTCGGGGCGCGGGCGGACTATGTTCGGCTGGCCTTCTGGCGTAAAGCTCAATCATTATGCTGATGTATGGAATCTGAAGTGGCAGGTTTCTGCCTGCTCTGTGCTTGTCCGTCCGGCAGCCATCCGTACCGGAGTGCTCAATGAACGCGTTCAACCGTGTCGTCCGTCTGGCTTTCATTGCCGCCCTTGCCGCTGTCGTCGCCGGCTGCGCCACCACGCAGGCTCCGCAGCGCAGCGAGCCGGCCGCGCCGCATTTCACCTCGCCGATCACGCCTCAGCAGGTGGTCGGAAAGTGGGGGCTGGCCGCCTATCACCGTCCGGAAGACGCGGCGCGTACCGAGGCGCAGGCACGGCAGGGCTGCCGCCAGCCCTATGTCATCAATGCCGGCCCGTCC
Organism: Ancylobacter sp. TW_SC_1; assembly: GCF_056836805.1. NCBI lineage: Bacteria > Pseudomonadati > Pseudomonadota > Alphaproteobacteria > Hyphomicrobiales > Xanthobacteraceae > Ancylobacter > Ancylobacter sp. TW_SC_1. The sequence goes on along the minus strand of NZ_CM166365.1, from coordinate 4,595,013 downwards.
GGCGGCTTCATGATGTACCTCGCCGACGACGCGCAGCCGTCCGAGGTGGTGTCGAAGCAGGTCGGCAGCGGCCCGATCTATATCGGCCTGCCGAACGAGCCGGCCGGCTCGCAGTCGGATCGTGAGGTGCTGCGCTTCGACGGCCAGATCATGGTTCTCAAGTGGATGGATCCGGAAGTCGCCGGCCGCTACGGTACCATGGTCTATGTACGCTGCCCCTAGGCGGCAGCGTACGCCCGGCTGACGCGTCCTCCGGGAGCTTCAGGTTTCGTTAACCATACGGAACGAACCTGTGGTTAATTTTCCTCGGGGGCGTCAGTCATGCGCGGTGATTCGAGCTTCGTTCCGTCACGTCTGTATGCGGTGGTGCCGGGCTCCGGCCCGTCATTGGCGGCGGGCCTCGCCATCTGTCTGGCGGCGATGACGATCGGCGGCGGCTTCGCGCCGGCGTTGGCCCAGAGCGGCGTCTACGGCTACCAGTCCTCCTATCAGCTCTATTCGCGGGCGGCGGCGGCGCGCGGCTCGGCCTGGCGCCCGGGCAACGCGCCGGTCTACCCCTCCGGCAACGCCTACCAACCCCCGCGTCCCAGCGTCGATGTCGGCTCCGGCGGCGTCTACGGCTATGCCGAGCCGCGCGCCGGGGCGAGGGGCTACGCCGCGCCGTCCGGCGGTAGTGGTGGTTTCGAGGCCGCGGCGGCGGCCGCCGGGGCGGGCCGGACCGTGCCGCGGCCGACCGGCACCGTCGCGCGCGGCACCGCCACCCGGCAGGCCGCGCTGCCGACCAGCTACGCCGAGCCAGAGCCCGACTATTACGACGACGACGCGCCGCCGATGCCGCTGCATCGCGGCTCCAAGGGCGCCAAGGGCGTCGACCGCAAGTTCGACCGGCATGTGGTGCGCTATACCAGCGCCGATCCCGCCGGCACGGTCATCATCGATACCGGCGCGCGCTATCTCTACCTGATCCAGGGCGACGGCACGGCCGTGCGCTACGGCATCGGCGTCGGCAAGGAAGGCTTCCAGTGGTCGGGCAGCGAGCGGATCAGCCGCAAGGCGGAGTGGCCGGAATGGCGCCCGCCCTCGGAGATGATCGACCGCCGACCCGACCTGCCGCGCGTCATGCCCGGCGGCGAGAACAATCCGCTCGGCGCCCGCGCCCTCTATCTCGGCAAGACGCTCTATCGCATCCACGGCTCGAACGAGCCGGACACGATCGGTCAGGCCGTCTCCTCTGGCTGCATCCGCATGCGCAACGAGGACGTCATCGATCTCTACAACCAGGTCGATGTCGGCACCCTGGTGCGGGTGATCTGAGCCTCGCCTTGCTTCCTCCCGCCCGCGCCGGCTGCATGGCTGGGGCGTAACCACGTCCCGGCCGGCGGCTTGGATGCGCGCGGCCTCTCCGCTATGGTCCGCCGCGAATTTGGGATCGAACGCGGGAGCCGCGAGCAGATGGCTGCGGACACACTGGCCGAAGGCGGCGCTGCCGACACTCATTTCGGCTTCCGGACCGTGCCGCTGGGCGAGAAGCAGCGCATGGTCGACGAGGTCTTCCACTCGGTCGCGCGCCGCTACGACCTGATGAACGACCTCATGTCGCTCGGCCTGCATCGGGTGTGGAAGGACCTTCTGGTCTCGCGCCTGCGCCCGCCCAAGAGCGCGCGGGCATTCCGGCTGCTCGACGTCGCCGGCGGCACGGGCGACGTCTCCTTCCGCACCGTCGAGGCCGGCGGGCCGGGCACAAGCGCCACTGTCGCCGACATCAATGGCGGCATGCTCGGGGTCGGCCGCGAGCGCGCCGTCGCGCTCGGGCTTGCCGACCGGGTGGAGTTCGTCGAGGCGAATGCCGAGGACCTGCCCTTCGCCGACAAGAGCTTCGACGCCGCCACCGTCGCCTTCGGCATCCGCAACGTGCCGCGCATGGATAAGGCGCTGTCCGAGATGCGCCGCGTGCTCAAGCCCGGCGGGCGCTGCTTCGTGCTGGAATTCTCGCATGTCGACGTGCCGGGGCTCGACGCCATCTACGACACCTACTCGTTCAAGCTGATCCCCGGCATGGGCAGGCTGGTCACCGGCGATGCCGATTCCTACCAGTACCTGGTCGAATCGATCCGCAAGTTTCCCCGGCCGGAGGCCTTCGCCGAGCTGATGCGCGGCGCGGGGTTCAAGCGCGTCGACTGGACGCCGCTCACCGGCGGCATCGTCGCGCTGCACTCCGGCGTGCGGATCTAGCGGCGTGGCCACTCCCCTCGGCGATTATCTGCGTCTGGCCCGTGCGGCCTTCGTGCTGGCCCGCGAGGGCGTGGCCTCGCGTATCGACCCGGCGATGCGCCCGCCCGGCTCCGAGCCGCTCTTCACCCTTGCCCGGCTCATCGAGCGGCGGGGCCCGGCATCGAGCGCGGCCCGGCTCGGCGCCGCGCTGTCGCGGCTCGGCCCCTCCTATGTGAAGCTGGGCCAGTTCCTGGCGACGCGGCCGGACGTGGTCGGCCCGCAGCTCGCGCACGACCTCGAACTGCTGCAGGACCGCATGCCGGCCTTCCCGCAGGAGGTGGCGGAGGCGACCATCGCCCGCACCTTCGACCGGCAGGCGCTCGAGGTCTACGAGACGTTCGGCCCGGCGCTCGCCGCCGCTTCCATCGCACAGGTGCATCAGGCCGAGGTGGTCGATTCGGACGGCACCGCCCACCGCGTCGCGGTGAAGGTGCTGCGTCCCGACGTGCAGCGCCGCTTCCGCATCGACCTGTCCTCCTTCTACCGCGCTGCCCGGCTCGGCGAGCATTCCTCGCCCGAGGGCCGGCGCCTGCGCCTCGTCGCCGTGGTCGACACCCTCGCCCGCTCGGTGACGATGGAGATGGATCTGCGGCTGGAGGCCGCCGCGCTCTCCGAGCTGGCCCAGAACACGCGCGAGGACGCCGATTTCCGTGTGCCGGCGGTCGACTGGGACCGTACCGGCCGCGAGGTGCTGACCACCGAGTGGATCGACGGCATCAAGCTCAACGATCTCGACGCGCTACGCGCCGCCGGCCACGATCTGCCGCGGCTCGGGCAGGTGGTGATGCAGTCCTTCCTGCGCCACGCGCTGCGCGACGGCTTTTTCCACGCCGACATGCACCCGGGCAATCTCTTCATCGACGCCGAGGGCAAGCTCGTGGCGGTCGATTGCGGCATCATGGGGCGGCTCGGGCAGAAGGAGCGGCGCTTCCTCGCCGAAATCCTGTTCGGCTTCATCACCCGCGACTGGCTGCGCACGGCGCAGGTGCATTTCGAGGCTGGCTATGTGCCGCCGCACCATTCGGTGGAGGATTTCGCGCAGGCGATCCGTGCCATCGGCGAGCCGATCTACTCGCGCCGCGCCGACCAGATCTCCATGGCCAAGCTGCTCACTTTGCTGTTCGAGGTGACGGCGCTGTTCGACATGCAGACGCGCCCCGAGCTGCTGCTGCTGCAGAAGACCATGGTCGTGGTCGAGGGCGTCGCCCGCAATCTCGATCCGCAGCTCGACATGTGGAAGACCTCCGAGCCGGTGGTGCGGGCCTGGATCGAGCGCAATCTCGGCCCGGTCGGCCGGATCGAGGAGGTGGCGGGCGGCTTCGGCGCTCTGGGGCGCTCGCTGCAATCGCTGCCGGAACTGATCGCGCAGGGCCAGCGCATCGCCGACCAGCTCGACGTCGCCACGCGCGACGGGCTGGCGCTGTCGCCGCGGACCACCGAGGCCATCGGCCGGGCCGAGGGGCGCGGCAATCGCTGGGTGGCGGTGGCGCTGTGGGTGATCGCGGGCCTGCTGGCGTTCAGCATAATCCACTGAGGCCGTTGCGCCCCGGCGCGTCCCGTTTACTACTTCCGGCGACAGGCGGGAGAAACCATGCCCGAGGCCAGCCTCGCATCGAAGCGCATCTTGCTCATCATCGGCGGCGGCATCGCCGCCTATAAGAGCCTCGACCTCATCCGCCGCCTGCGCGAGCGCGGCGCGTCGGTGCGCGTCGTCATGACCGCAGCCGCGCAGCATTTCGTCACCCCGCTTGCCGCCGGCGCGCTCAGCCATGATCGCGTCTTCACCGAGCTGTTCGACCGCGAGGCCGAGCACGACATCGGCCATATCCGGCTCTCGCGCGAGGCCGACCTCATCCTCATCGCCCCCGCCACCGCCGACCTGATGGCGAAGATGGCGCATGGCCTCGCCGACGACCTCGCCACCGCCGTGCTGCTGGCGAGCGACAAGAAGATCCTCGTCGCGCCGGCGATGAACCCGCTGATGTGGGCTCACCCCGCCACCCGCCGCAACGTGACGCAACTCCTCGCCGACGGCGTCGCCTTTGTCGGGCCGAATGCCGGCGCCATGGCCGAGCGCGGCGAGGATGGGCCGGGCCGCATGGCCGAACCGCTGGAGATCGTCGCGGCGGCCGAAACGCTTCTCGCTGCCGATGGTCCGCTCAAGGGACGGCACGTGCTGGTCACCTCCGGCCCGACGCACGAGCCGATCGACCCGGTGCGCTACATCGCCAACCGCTCCTCCGGCAAGCAGGGCCACGCCATCGCCGCCGCCGCCGCCCGCGCCGGGGCGCAGGTGACGCTGGTCTCCGGGCCGGTGAACCTGCCGGACCCGGTGGGCGTGTCGGTGCGCCATGTCGAGAGCGCGCGCGACATGCTGGCGGCGGTCGAGGCCGCGCTGCCGGCCGATGCCGCCATCTTCGCCGCCGCGGTGGCCGACTGGCGTGCCGCGAGCGAGGCGGCGGAGAAGATGAAGAAGGACGGCAAGTCGCTGCCGCCGCTGGCGCTCGCCGAGAATCCCGACATCCTCGCCACGGTGTCCCATCTCTCGAACCGCCGTCCGCGCCTGGTGGTCGGCTTCGCGGCGGAGACCGAGAACGTCGTCGCCCATGCGCAGGCCAAGCTCGCCCGCAAGGGCTGCGACTGGATCGTCGCCAATGACGTGTCGCAGCGCAGCGGCATCGCCGGCGGGGTGATGGGCGGCGACAGCAACGCCGTGCATCTCATCACCGGCGAGGGTGTCGAGCATTGGCCCGAAGCCTCGAAGACCGAGGTGGCCGAGCGCCTGGTGGCCCGCGTCGCCCGTGCCCTGGAGACCGCATCGTGAGTATCGACGTTCCCGTCCAGTTCCTGCCGCATGGCGAGGGCCTGCCGCTTCCTGCCTATGCGACCGCCGGCTCGGCCGGGCTCGACCTGATGGCGGCGCTGCCCGAGGGCGAGACGCTGACCCTCGCTCCGCTCGCCCGCGCGGCGGTGCCGACCGGGATCTGCCTCGCCCTGCCGGAGGGGTTCGAGGCGCAGGTCCGTCCGCGCTCGGGCCTCGCGCTGAAGCAGGGACTGACGGTGCTCAACGCGCCGGGAACGGTCGATTCCGACTATCGCGGCGAGGTGAAGGTGCTGCTGGTCAATCTCGGCGCGGAGCCGGTCGTGCTGGAGCGCGGCCAGCGCATCGCGCAGATGGTGGTGGCGTCCGTCACCCGGATTCAGCTGATCGAAACCGGTAATTTGAACGAAACAACGCGCGGCAGTGGTGGATTTGGTTCGACGGGGCTCGACGGACGGCAATTATCGCGCTAGCCAAGGGACATGCCGCGTCTGTCCGACAAAAGCCTCCTCGCCATTGCCGCCGTCGTTGACGTCGCGCTGCACGCCCGCGGCATGCCGGTCGCGGCCAAGGCGCTCGCCGCCCGGCACGACCTGCCACCCCGTCATCTCGAGCCCGTCCTGCAGGCGCTGGTGCATGCCGGCGTGCTCAAGGGGGTTCGCGGCCCGCGCGGCGGCTATGAACTGGCCCGCGAGCGGCGGCGCATCACGGTGGCCGAGGTGGTCCGCGTCGTCGAAGCCGAGAGCGACGAAGCGCTCGACGCCTTCCCGCCGATCGTCCGCGATATCGTGCAGCCCGCTGTCGCCGAGGCGGAACGCGCCTTCGAAGCGGCGCTGGATGGCGTGACGGTGGAAGACCTCTGCCGTTCGGCGGCGCAGGAGACGCTGCGCAAGGGATTGCCGGAAGGCATAGATTTCACAATTTAATTTTGTTTAAATTTTGTTTTCTCGACTTGATGTCGTGAATATGCTAGCCTTGCCGGCGAAAATTGTTCGCCAATAACGGGCTAGGGCCCCGACCCCGGCCCCGCGCTGCTGGAGTCACCCATGGCCGAGACCGCTCCCAAGACCACCGCGCCCGCCGCCAAGCCCGGCCGTGGCCGCGTTTACGACTCCATCACGGAAACCATCGGTGATACGCCGCTGGTGCAGCTCAACCGGCTGCCGGCCGAGCGCGGGGTGAAGGCGCGCATTCTCGCCAAGCTGGAATTCTTCAATCCGATCGGCAGCGTGAAGGACCGCATCGGCGTCTCGATGATCCAGTCGCTGGAAGAGGCGGGCCTCATCAAGCCGGGTACCGTGCTGGTCGAGCCGACTTCCGGCAATACCGGCATCGCGCTCGCCTTCGTCGCGGCGGCGCATGGCTACCGCCTCATCCTGGTGATGCCGGAATCGATGTCGGTCGAGCGCCGCAAGATGCTGGCCCTGCTCGGCGCCGAGCTGGTGCTTACCCCGGCGGCGCAGGGCATGCGCGGCGCCGTTGCCCGCGCCGAGGAACTGGTGAAGGAGCTTCCCGACGCCATCATCCCGCAGCAGTTCCGCAATCCCGCCAATCCGGCCATCCACCGCCGCACCACGGCGGAGGAGATCTGGAACGACACCGATGGCGCGGTCGATTTCGTCGTCTCCGGCGTCGGCACCGGTGGCACCATCACCGGCATCGGCCAGGTGCTCAAGCCGCGCAAGCCGGGGCTGCGCATGGTCGCCGTCGAGCCGGAGGACAGCCCGGTGCTCTCCGGCGGCCAGCCCGGCCCGCACAAGATCCAGGGCATCGGCGCCGGCTTCGTGCCGGAAGTGCTCGACCGCTCGGTGATCGACGAGGTGGTGACGGTGGGCAACCAGACCGCCTTCGAGACCGCGCGCGCCGTCGCCCGGCTGGAAGGCATTCCGGTCGGCATCTCCTCGGGCGCGGCCCTGGCGGCGGCGCTGGAGATCGGCGCGCGGCCGGAGAACGAGGGCAAGACCATCGTCGTCATCATCCCCTCCTTCGCCGAGCGTTACCTTTCTACCGCGTTGTTCGAGGGCCTCTGATCGCCGATTGCCATGCCGTGTCGGCAGGCCTTCTAGTGCGACTCCCGCTTCGGTAAAGTCTCGGTGATTCGGTGCGTGCCCTTCGGGGCGCGATACCGGCCGGGGACGGCGGTCGACCATGGGTCGGCCAAGGGTCGGCTAAATGCCGGCAAAGGGGTCGGCAGAGGGGGAGGCGGGCGCGGATGGCGCATCCGGCCGTCATGGGCGGCGTTGAAGGCGAGGGGTGTCGCGCGGCGGACATCCGGCTTGCCCGGCGCCTTCCTCACCTTTTCGCCGGACGCCTTCCCGTGGCTTTCGCCCTCCTGACGGCGGTCGTCGCCCCTGCACAGGCGCAGCCCGTGTCCGACGAGATCTTCGCGGTTCTGGCCGAGCAGGATCCGAGCGCGCTGATCGGACTGGCGCTGGTCGTCGGCCTCATCGTCTTCGCCGCCACCACCGCCATCGTCCATCTGCGCTTCCGCCGGCAGTCGATGAAGCGCGAGGCGGAGGCGTACGGCGAGATCGCGCGGCTCGAGGCGCAGATCGACGAGGCGCGCGCGCTGCTGATGGCCGAGCCGCAGATCGTCGTCGTCTGGCGCGATCCGGCGGCCGATCCCGAGATCATCGGCAACACGCCCGCCTTCACCGGCGTCGCCGCGCCGGCCCGCATCCTCGCCTTCGGCGCCTGGCTGACGCCGGCGGCGGCGCGGGAGATCGAGGCGGCGGTGGATCGCCTGCGCTCGCGCGGCACGCCGCTCGCCGCGGCGCTGGCCACCCAGGACGGGCGGTACATCGAGGCCGATGGAAGGCCGGTCGGCGCGGCCGTCGTGCTGCGCCTGCGCGACATCACCGGCGTGCGGCTCGACCAGGCGCGGCTGCAGGAAGCCTATCGGGCGCTCTCCGACGAGAGCGCGGCGCTGCGCACCCTGCTGGAGGCGCTGCCCGCTCCGGCCTGGGTCGGCGGCGAGGACGGCCGGCTGCGCTGGAGCAACGCCGCCTACGCCCATGCGGTGGAAGCGCGCGACGGGGCGGACGCGGCGGCCCGCGACCTCTCGCTACTCGACCAGCAGAGCCGCGACACGGCGCGGAAGGCGCACGCCGCCAGCCTGCCTTTCAAGGCCCGCCTACCGGTCGTGGTGGCCGGCACGCGGCACGTGCTCGACGTGCTGGAGGTGCCGACCGGCGGCGGCGCGGCCGGAATCGCCTTCGACGCCACGGAAGCCGAGACGGTGCGGGCCGAGCTGGCCCAGGTCGTCGGCGCGCATCGGCGCACGCTCGACCAGCTCGCCACCGCCGTGGCGATCTTCGGCGCCGACCAGCGGCTCGTGTTCCACAATGCCGCCTATGCCAGCCTGTTCGAGCTCGATCCGGCCTTCCTCGAGGACCGCCCGACCGATGGCGGGGTGCTCGACCGGCTGCGCGCCGCCCGCCGCCTGCCCGAGCAGGCGGATTTCCGTGTCTGGCGGCAGGACCTGCACTCGGCCTACCGTGCGATCGAGCCGCGCGAGCACTGGTGGCACCTGCCGGGCGGGCGCACGCTGCGCGTCGTCACCGCCCCCAACCCGGAAGGCGGCGTCACCTACCTGTTCGACGAGGTGACCGAGCGCCTCGCGCTGGAGAGCCGCTACAACTCGCTCACCCGCATCCAGAGCGAGACGCTGGACGCACTGGCCGAGGCGGTGGCGGTGTTCGGCAGCGATGGGCGGCTCGGCCTGTCCAATTCCGCCTTCGGCCGGCTTTGGCATCTGGATGGGGCGACGCTCGCCTCCCATCCGCACATCGACGCGGTGGCGGAGGCCTGCCGGCTGCTTACCGCCGACGCGTCGGTGTGGACGCGGCTGCGCGCCGCCGTCACCGGCATCGAGACGCGCGTGCCGACCGAGTTCCGCATGGAACGCAGCGACGGCACCATCCTCGATGGCTCCACCCAGCCGTTGCCCGATGGCGGCACGCTGGTGACGCTGCGCGACGTCACCGACAGCGTGCATGTCGAGCGCGCGCTGGTCGAGCGCAACGAGGCGCTGATCGCCGCCGACCACCTCAAGAGCACCTTCGTCAGCCATGTCTCGTATGAGCTGCGCTCGCCGCTGACCACGATCATCGGCTTCGCCCAGCTTCTCGACGACACCGGCATCGGCCCGCTCAACGCCAAGCAGCACGCCTATGTGAACCACATCACCGAGAGCAGCGCGGCGCTGCTGGCGATCATCAACGACATTCTCGACCTTGCCACCATCGACGCCGGCGCCATGACGCTGGAACTCGCCGAGGTCGACGTGCGCGCCGCCATGGAGGCGGCGGCGGAAGGCGTGCGCGACCGCCTTGCCGAGGGCGGCATCCGCCTGTCGATCGAGCTGCAGAACGCCGCCGGCACCTTCCACGCCGACGCCAAGCGGGTGCGTCAGATCCTCTACAACCTGCTGTCCAACGCCGTGGGCTTCGCGCCGGAGGGATCGACCGTGACGCTGTCCGTCGAGCGCCGCGACGACAAGGTGGTCTTCCGCGTGCGCGACCTGGGGCCGGGCATTCCGCCGGAGATCGGTGCGCGCGTGTTCGACCGTTTTGAGAGCCATACCGTCGGCTCGCGCCATCGTGGCGTCGGCCTCGGGCTTTCCATCGTCCGCTCGCTGGTGGCGCTGCATGGCGGCACCGTCGCCATCAGCGCGGCACAGGGCGGGGGAACGCTCGTCACCTGCACCTTCCCGCTGGAAGCCGGCGCGAGCCGCGACGCGGCGGAGTAGTCCCATGATCGACAACCGCAAGACCGGCTCTGCCCCGACCACCCCGGTGGCGCATTGGGACGTCGTGCTCCCCGACGAGACCGCTACCGGCCGGCTGGCCATGGACCTTGCCGCCACGCTGCGGCCCGGTGATCTGGTGACGCTGGGCGGCGATCTCGGCGCTGGCAAGACCACACTCGCGCGAGCGCTGATCCGCGAACTGGCCGGGGATCCCGCGCTGGAGGTGCCCAGTCCCACCTTCACGCTGATCCAGACCTACGACCTGCCGCGCCACCGCGTGGTGCATGCCGACCTCTACCGGCTGGGCGACCCTTCCGAGCTCGACGAGCTTGGCTGGCAGGAGCAGACCGACGGCGCGGTGACGCTGGTCGAATGGCCCGAACGCGCCGAGGGCGCGGTGCTGCAGCCGGATCGGCTGGAGGTTCACATCACCCTTCCGCTGGAGGGGGCCGAGACGGCGCGTCGCCTCCGGCTCTTCGGCTTCGGTCGGCTGGCGGGTTCGCTGTTCCGCATGAAGGCGATCCGCGCGCTGTTGGACACGACCGGCTTCGGGCCGGCGCAGCGCCGCCATCTGCAGGGCGACGCCTCGACCCGCGCCTATGAGCGGCTGATCGGTCCCAAGCGCAACGCCGTGCTGATGAACGCGCCACGCCGGCCCGACGGTCCGCCGGTGCGCGGTGGCAAGTCCTACAGCGCCATCGCCCATCTGGCGGAGGACGTGAAACCCTTCGTGGCCATGGCGCGGGCGCTGCGTACGCACGGATTCTCCGCTCCCGCCATCTATGGCGGCGACCTCGATGCCGGCCTGCTGGTGATCGAGGATCTCGGCGACGAGGGCGTGATTGCCGGCACCCCGCCGGCACCGGTGCCGGAGCGCTACGAGGTCGCGGTCGACGTGCTGGCGGCGCTGCACGCGCAGGAGTTGCCCGCGACGATCCCGGTCGCCAACGGGATCGATCACCATCTGCCGCCCTATGACCTCGACGCCATGCTCATCGAGATCGATCTGCTGCTGGACTGGTATCTGCCGCATCGCGGGGCGAGGGTGGAGGCCGATGCCCGCCGTTCGTTCCGCCAACTCTGGGCGGCGATCCTCGCGCCTTCCCTGGCGCAGAAGCCGGTATGGGTGCTGCGCGACTACCATTCGCCGAACCTGATGTGGCTGCCGCAGCGCTCCGGACTCGCGCGGATCGGGCTGCTCGACTTCCAGGATGCGGTGATGGGGCCGCCGGCCTACGACCTCGTCTCGCTCACGCAGGACGCTCGCATCGACGTGCCCGAATCGCTCGAACTCGCGTTGCTCGGCCGTTATGTGAAGGCACGGCGGCTGGCCGATCCCGGCTTCGACATGAAGAGCTTCGCCGCGTCCTATGCGGTGATGGGCGCGCAGCGCGCCACCAAGATCCTCGGCATCTTCGCGCGCCTCAACCATCGCGACCGCAAGCCGGCCTATCTCAGGCACATGCCGCGCATCTGGAACTATCTCCAGCGCTGCCTTGCCTTCACCGATCTGGAGGGGCTGGCGAGCTGGTACAAGGACCATGTGCCGGGGCCGGGCGAGCGCCGGCGGACGGACCCGCCCGCCCCTGTGCCGCAGCCCGACGCCCCCATGCCTGAGCCTGTACCTGTGCCGGCTCCGGTTCCGATGCCCGAGGCGGCGCCTGAGGCCGCACAGGCGTCTCCGCCGGAGCCTGCCCCCGCGTCGGAGGCGGCGTCGGAGCCGTCCGTTGCCGACGTGGCTCCGGAAGAGCCGCCCGCCACCGTCGCATCGCCCGCCACGCCCGAAACGCCGAACGAATCCAGCGCCACATGACCTCGATCAAGACCGCGATGGTGCTCGCTGCCGGCCTCGGCAAGCGCATGCGCCCTCTGACCGACCGCATCCCCAAGCCGATGGTCGAGGTCGGCGGCCGGCCGCTGATCGACCATACGCTCGACCGGCTGGACGCCGCCGGTGTCGAGACCGCGGTGGTGAACCTGCACTGGCAGGCGGACGTGCTGGAGCGCCACCTCGCCGGGCGCCGGCATCCCAGGATCGTGTTCTCCGATGAGCGCGACGACCTTCTGGAGACCGGCGGCGGCATCCGCAAGGCGTTGCCGCTGCTCGGACCGGACCCGTTCTTCGTGATGAATGCCGACACGATCTGGATCGAGGGCATCCGCCCCAACCTCACGACGCTTGCCGGCAGGTTCGATCCGCGCCTCATGGATATCTGCCTGTTGCTGGCTCCGGCCGCGACCTCCATCGGCTATGAGGGGCGCGGCGACTTCATGATGGATGGCGATGGCCGCCTGACGCCGCGGGCTGAGCGTTCCACCGTGCCTTTCGTCTATGCTGGTGCCGCGGTGGTTTCGCCGGCCATCTTCGCGGCGGCCCCCGAGGGGGCGTTCTCGCTGAACCGTCTGTTCTTCCGCGCCGCCGAGGCGGGACGGCTGTTCGGCCAGCGCATGGAAGGGGTGTGGATGCATGTCGGCACGCCGGAAGCCATCGCCGAGGCCGAGGAGGCCATCGATCGTTCGAAGGACTGAGCCGGTGGCTGCGCCCGCCGGCCTTGTCGTTTCGCTGCGCAGGGGCCGCACATGAGCCGTGATACGGGCGGCGACGCGGGTCGGCGCGCGCCGAACCTCTTCACGATTCCTCCCTCCGCGCCTTTCCTCGCCACGCTCGCCGACGCCCTGCTCGACGGGCGGCTGGTCGAGGGCTTCGCGCCACGTGGCGATCCGCTGGCGCTTGCCACCGCCACGGTGTTCCTGCCGACCCGCCGCGCCGGGCGCCTGCTCGCCGAGGCGCTGCGCGAACGCATGGCGTCGAGAGTGACGCTGCTGCCGCGCATCGTGCCGCTGGGCGATGTCGACGAGGACGCGCTGGCCTTCGCCGAGAGCTTCACCGATCCGCCGCGCGCCGTGCCGCCGACCACGCGCCGCCTGGCGCTGGCCAGCCTCATCCGGCGCTGGCGCCGGTTGCTGGCGGGCGATGATGGCCGCGTGGCAGTGGCGGCCGGGCCGGGCGCCGAATTCGCCCTCGCCGACGCGTTGGCGCATCTGATCGATGAAATGGCGGCGCAGGAAGTGCTGTGGGAGCGGCTCGACACGCTGGTGCCGGGCCAGCACGACCGCTACTGGGACATGGCGCTCGACTTCCTCAAGATCGCCCGCGACTTCTGGCCGGCATTGCTGGCCGAACTGGGGGCGGTGGACGCCAGCGTGCGGCGCGACCGGCTGATCGCCGCCGAGGCCGAACGGCTGGCGAGCCTCCCCGGGGGCGCCCCGGTGATCGCGGCGGGCTCGACCGGCTCCATGCCGGCGACGGCACGGCTGCTCGCCGCCGTCGCGCATTTGCCGAGGGGCTGCGTCGTGCTGCCGGGGCTCGATCTGCATGCCGATGCGCGCTCCTGGGCGGCGCTGACGGATGAGGAGGCGCCGGCGCCGAGCCACCCGCAATACGGCCTCGCCTTGCTGCTGAAGCGCTATATGGGGGCCGGCCGCGATGTCGTGCGGGAGCTGGCGCCGCCGGCCGCGCACGGGCGCGAGCGGCTGCTCTCCGAGGCGCTGCGGCCCGTCGCCTCCACCGAGGCCTGGGCGAGCCTCGCCGAACGGCTCGGCGGCACGGCGATCGACGCGGCGCTGGAACAGGTGAGCGTGATCGAGGCGGATGATGCGCGCGAGGAGGCGCTGGCCATCGCCGTCGCCCTGCGCGAGGTGCTGGAAGTGCCGGGGCGCAGCGCCGCGCTGATCACGCCGGACCGCGACCTCGCCCGCCGCGTCACCGCCGAGCTGCTGCGCTTCGACGTGGCCATCGACGATTCCGCCGGCGAGCCGCTGTCGGAGAGCGTGCCGGGCCGCTTCGCCCGGCTGGTCGCCGATGTCTGCCATGAGGAACTGGCCCCGGTGCCGCTGTCGGCGCTTCTGCGCCAGACGCTGGCGCGCTTCGGGTCGGAGCGTGCCGCGCTCGATGCCGGTGCCGACGCGCTGGAAATGACGGTGCTGCGCGGCCCGCGCCCGGCGGCGGGCGCGCGCGGCCTGGTCGAGGCGGTGGCGAGTTTCCGCCCCGACGATTTCCACCCGAGCGACCCGCGCGCGGCCATCGATCCGGATCGCCATGCGCGCGCCGCCGAACTCGCGGGAAGAATCGCCGAGGCGCTGGCGCCGCTGCTGGCGCTGGGGAAGGGCGAGCATTCCTTCGGGGCGCTGCTCGAGGCTCACCGGGCGGCGGTGCAGGCCGCCTGGAGCGGGCCCGATGCCGGTGCCATGGAGGACGAGACGGCGCTCGGCGAGCTCGCCCGGGCCTTCGATGCCATGGCCGAGGGGGCCGCGCTGGCGCCGGCCATGACGCTCGCCGATTACGCCGCCGCGCTGCCGCTGCTGCTGGCCGACCGGCCCGTGCGCCCGCCGCTGGTGGCGGGGGCGCGGCTGCGCATCCTCGGCCCGCTCGAAGCGCGTCTGGTCGGTGTCGACCGCGTGGTGCTCGCCGGCCTCGTCGAGCAGACCTGGCCGGCGGCGGTGCGCACCGATCCGTGGCTGAGCCGGCCGATGCGCGCGGCGCTGGGGCTGGAAGCGCCGGAGCGGCGCACCGGCCTTTCCGCCCATGACTTCGTGCAGGGCTGCGGCGCGCCGGAGCTGATCCTGTCGCATCCGCGCAAGCTCGGCGGTGCGCCGACCGTGCCCTCACGCTTCCTCCAGCGCCTCGCGGCGGTGAGCGGGGAGGCGCGCTGGCGCGCGGCCATCGCGCGCGGCGACCGTTTCCGCCGCCTCGCCGCGTTGATCGAGGAGCAGGTCGCCAGCGCACGCATCGCGCGGCCCGAGCCGGCGCCGCCGGTGACGCTGCGGCCGACCCGGCTCAGCGTTACCGAGATCGAGACCTGGCTGCGCGATCCCTACACCATCTATGCCCGCCATGTGCTGAAGCTGCGCCCGCTCGACCTGCTGGACGAAGCGCCCGGCGCCGGCGAGCGCGGCAGCGCCATACATGAGGCGCTCGGCGCTTTCGCCGAGGCATTCCCCGAGGCGCTGCCGGAAAATGCCGAGGCGTCGCTTCTGGCCTGCGGCCGGCAGGCCTTCGCGCCGCTGGAGGCCTTTCCCGCCGAACACGCGCTGTGGTGGGCGCGCTTCGAGCGCCTCGTTCCGCGCTATATCGGCTGGGAGCGCGCCCGCCGCGCGACGATCCGGCGCGTCTTCGCGGAGCAGTATGGGCGCCTGGCGCTGCCCGGCGGGCGATTCACCCTGACCGGGCGGGCCGACCGCATCGAGCAGTTGCGCGCGGGCGGGCTGGCCATCGTCGACTTCAAGACCGGCGCGGTGCCGACGGCCAAGCAGGTGAAGACCGGCTATTCCCCGCAATTACCGCTGGAGGCCGCCATGGCCGCTGCCGGCAGCTTCGACGACATTCCCGGCGAGGCGGCGGCGGAGCTGGCCTATGTCGGCCTGAGCGGTGCCGCGCTGAGGCAGGTCAGCGCGGTGGACAGGGACGAGACCGCGGCCGGCCTCGCGACCTCGACGCTGGAGCGGCTGGAGGGGCTCGTCGCGGCCTTCGAGAACCCCTCGCGCGGCTACGCCTCGCTGGCCCGGCCGATGTTCGGCGGGCGCTTCGGCGACTACGACCATCTCGCCCGGGTGAAGGAATGGTCGACCGGCGGGGAGGGCGAGGAATGAGCGATCCGAGCGAGCTGGCGCCCGGACCCCTGCGCGCCGCCACGGCGCTGCAGACGACCGCCTCCGACCCGCTGCTCTCGGCCTGGGTGTCGGCCAATGCCGGCTCGGGCAAGACCCATGTCCTGGCGCGGCGGGTGATCCGCCTTCTGATGCGCGGCGTGCCGCCCGGGCGCATCCTCTGCCTCACCTACACCAAGGCGGCGGCGGCCAACATGGCCAACCGCGTGCTGGACGAGCTGCGCCGCTGGGCGACGCTGGACGATGCCGCGCTCGACGCCGAAATCGTCAGGACCGATGGCGGGGTGCCGGATCCAGTGCGGCGGGCGCAGGCGCGGCGGCTGTTCGCGCAGGCGCTGGAGACGCCGGGCGGGCTGAAGATCCAGACCATCCATGCCTTCTGCGGCGCGCTGCTGCACGCCTTCCCCTTCGAGGCCGGGGTGCCGGCCGGCTTCGGCGAGCTGGAGGAGGCCGCGCGGCTGGAACTGCTGGCCCGCGTGCGGGCGGAGGTGGTGCTGAAGGCCGCCGGCGCGCCGGACAGCGAGCTTGGCCGGGCCTTCGCCCTCATCGTCGCCACGACGTCGGATGACGGCATCGACCAGTTGATCGCCCAGCTCGTCGCCGACGGGCCGGCGCTGGAGGCGAGCGACGACGATCTGGCGCGGGCCGTCGGGCTCGACGCGCCGGTCGCCTCGGCCGAGATCGAGCGGCGCATCGTCGACGACGCTCTCATTCCGCGCGGCGCGTGGCTCGGTCTGGGCGAGGCGCTGGTCGTCGAGGGCGGCAACGCCGCCCGGCGCGGCCGTGCGCTGCTGGACGCCGCCGCCGCGCCTGAGGACAGCATCGCCGACGCCTATGCCGGCGTGTTCCTCAAGGAGGACGGCGAGCCCTACGGCGACGCCCAGTTCGGTGCCGCGCCGGTGCGGGGAAAATATCCCCAGCTTCTGGCCGAACGCGATCGCATCGCTCCGCTGGCGCGCGCGCTCGCCGCCGCTCGCGCCTTCGAGCGCAGCCGCGCGGTACTGGCGCTGGGACGCGAGGCGGCGCGGCGCTATGAGCGCGCCAAGGCGGCGCGCGGCGTGCTGGACTTCGCCGATCTCGTGGACGCGGCGCGTCGGCTGCTGGCGTCGGGTGCCTCGGCCTGGGTGCACTACAAGCTCGACCAGGGCATCGACCATGTGCTGCTCGACGAGGCGCAGGACACCAGTCCCGAGCAGTGGGAGGTGATCCGCCCGCTGGTCGCCGAGTTCTTCGCCGGCGAAGGCGTACGTTCGGGCGCGAGCGGCCTGCCGCGCACGCTGTTCGTGGTGGGTGACGAGAAGCAGTCGATCTTCTCCTTCCAGGGCGCCGATCCGCGCCGCTTCGACACGGTGCGGCGGGAGTTCGAGGCGGCGGCCGGCGAACGCTTCGCCCATATCGAGCTGCGCCACTCCTTTCGCTCGGCGCCCGGCATCCTGGAGGCGGTGGACACGGTGTTCCACGCCGAGACCGCCCATCACGGCCTCTCGGCCGAGGGCGTGGCGCCGGTGCATGAGGCGATCCATGCGGCGCTGCCGGCGCTGGTCGAGATGTGGGAGCCGGAGGCGCCGAGCGAGAAGGTCGATGTCGACGCCTGGCAGCGCCCGCTCGACGCGCCGGCCGCCGACGATCCCAAGGGGCGGCTGGCCCGCAAGATCGCCGGCCACATCGCCGCGCGCATCAATGAGGGCTTTCCCGTTACCGGCCGGCACGGCACGCGGCCGGCGCGGCCGGGCGATTTCCTCATTCTCGTTCGGCGGCGCGATTCGCTGTTCGAGGCGATCATCCGCGAATTGAAGGACGCCCGCGTGGCTGTGGCCGGCGCCGACCGCCTGACCGTCGCCGAGCATATCGCGGTCATGGACCTGATGGCGCTGGGCGACGCGTTGCTGTCGCGTGACGACGAGCTGGCGCTTGCGTGCGTGCTCAAGAGCCCGCTCTTCGGCTTCGACGATGCCGACCTGATGCAACTGGCTCCGGCGCGCGGCGGCCTGCTCGAGGATGCACTGGTCGCCCGTGCCGGGGAGAAGCCGAAATGGCGCGACGCGGCCGGCCGGCTGGCGCGGCTGCGGGAGGAGGCGCGGCGGCTGCGACCGTTCGATTTCTACGCCCGCGTGCTCGGGCGCGAGCGCGGCCGCGCCGCCATGCTCGCCCGCCTCGGCCCGGAGGCGGCCGACGCGCTCGACGAGATGCTGGCGCTGGCGCGCTCCTATGAGAACGTCGAGGCGCCCTCGCTCGCGGGATTCCTGGCCTTCCTGCGGCGCGGCGGGGCCGAGGCCAAGCGCGACATGGAGGCGGGACGCGACGAGGTGCGGGTGATGACCGTGCACGGCGCCAAGGGGCTGGAGGCACCCTATGTGATCCTTGCCGACACCACCTCGGGGCCGATGACCCGCCGCGGCGCCGGGCTGCTGCGCGTCGAGCTGCCGGAGGGGCGGCGGGTGACGCTGCACGCCCCGGCGAAGAAGGCCGACACGCCGGCCATGGCGGCGGCGCGCCAGCGCGGCGACGCCGCCCAGCAGGACGAATATCGCCGCCTGCTCTATGTCGCGCTCACCCGCGCTGAGACCGCTCTGGTGCTCTGCGGCGCGGACGGGGCGCGCAAGCGCCCGGCCGACTGCTGGTACGATCTGGTGCGCGACGCGCTGGAGCCGGAAGCCGCCGAGCACCCTGCCACCGGCTTCGCCGGGTCCGTCTGGCGCTGGCGCGCCGGCCGGGCGGAGGCGGCGGCAGTGGCGCCGCAGCCCGCTCTCGCCGCGCCGGCACCGGATGAAGCCGAGCGGGTGCTCGCGCGGGTTCTCGCGCGTCCCGTCGTCGAGCCTGCCGCGCGGCGCAGCGTGCGCCCTTCGGCATCCGATCTGCTCGCCCCGGTGCCGGACGCGGCGGCGGCGCGTGCGCTGGAGCGCGGCGACCTGCTGCACCGGCTGATGGCGGCGCTCGCCGCATTGCCGCCGCAGGAGCGCGCCGAGCCTGGCCGCCGGCTGCTCGCGGTCGCGTCCGACTGGCCGATCGAGCCGCGCGAGGAACTGCTCGCCGAGGCGCTCGGCGTGCTCGCCTTGCCGGAGCTTGCCGGCCTGTTCGCGCCGGGCAGCCTAGGCGAGGTGCCGCTGGCCGGCGAACTCGACGACGGAACGCCGGTGTCGGGCCGGATCGACCGGCTGGCGGTGCTGCCCGACGCCATCCTGATCGCCGACTTCAAGACCGACCGGCATGTGCCGCGCGGCGCATCTGCCATACCTCCCGCGCATGTCCGGCAGGTCGCGCTCTATGCCCGACTGCTGCGCAAGCTGTTTCCTGCCAAGGAAATCCGCGCCCTGTTGGTCTATAGTGCCGGACCACTGGTGCACACGCTCGATACGCAGGGGCTGGAGCGGGCGGTGGAAAGCGTCACTTCGCTGTGACGCTGCCTTGACGGGGCGGGGTGCGGATACCTACCTTGCCTGCAACTTTCCCTGATTTCTCAAGATTCTCAGAGGTGTCCAATGGGCGTCGAAAAGGTGTCGGACCAGAGCTTCGAGTCCGACGTGATCAAGTCCTCGGGTCCGGTGCTCGTCGATTTCTGGGCGGAATGGTGCGGTCCCTGCCGCATGGTCGCCCCGGTTCTCGACGAGGTGGCGGGCGAACTCGGCGACAAGCTGAAGATCGTCAAGCTCAACGTCGACGAGAACCCGGCGACCGCTTCCAAATACGGCATCATGTCGATCCCGACCCTGCTTCTGTTCAAGGACGGCCAGCTCGCCTCGCGCCAGGTCGGCGCGGCGCCGAAGGCCAAGATGCTGCAGTGGATCAACGGCGCGATCTGATCGCGCTCCGTCTGCCGACGACAAAACCCCGGCCGCTCCGCGCGCCGGGGTTTTTCTTTTGTCGTCGGCCGTCCGGTGTCTTCCGGGGGTCGGGTGGGCGAGATATAACGTGCGCGACTTAATCCCTCTCGATGTATCTACCCGGAGACCTCCATGTCGCTTTCCATGTATGCCGCCTCGGTTCCCGTCTTCCAGCGCGGGCTCGGCAATCTCGGCGCCCTGTTGCGCAAGGGCGAGGAACATGCCGCCGCACAGGGGCTCGACCTCGCCGATCTCGCCGCCGCGCGCCTCGCGCCGGACATGTTCCCGCTCACCGGTCAGATCCAGAGCGCGAGCGATTCCGCCAAGTTCTGCGCCGCCCGCCTGACCGGCACGGTCGCCCCGAGTTTCGCCGACGACGAGACCACCTTCGACGAGTTGCACCAGCGCATCGCCAGGACGCTGGACTATCTCGCCAGTGTCGACCCCGCCGGCTTCGAGGGCAGCGAGACGCGCGCTGTGGTGCAGAAGTCGCGGCGCGGCGAGCGCCATTTCATCGGCACGAGCTATCTGCTGACCTTCGCCCTGCCGAACTTCTTCTTCCACGTCGCCACCGCCTACGACATCCTGCGCCACAAGGGCGTGCCGGTCGGCAAGTCGGACTATCTCGGCAGTTTCTGAGCACGCCGGCCCGTCGTCGTTTCCTTCGCCAGGCGCGGAATCTGCCGGGTGGCGGTCGTCCTCCATTCATCGAGGGGCTCCGTCCCGGGCTGGTTCGCAGTGGCGAGGAAACGACGATGTCGCGCTGGTCGCGGGCGGCCCTGAAGCTCAGCGGCGCGGCGGGAAGGCGAGAACCTGCCGCGTATAGCTTTCGACCAGCGCGCTGAACGGCGTGCCGTCGGGCAATGTCAGCACCGCCCGGTGCTCCAGCAGGAAGGCGGGCATGTCGAGCGGACCGCCGGTGGCGGGCGGCAGCGGCGCGCCGGTCTCCCAGCCTTCGGGCAGGGGCTGCCACAGCAACCGCGCCGCGAGCGTGCGGCGCCGGAAGTCGAGCGGGCGCACCACGCGGCCGAACGAGGTGTCGGTGGTGTCGAGCGTGCGGTTCATGTCGGGCGTCAGCCGGGCCGGGACGTACCAGTTGTCGGCCTCGGACAGCACATGCGCGCCGCAGCGCAGGCGCACCCGCCGGTAGCGCACGGGCTCGGCGGCGTCGACCTCGAGCAGGTCGCGGATCTCCGCCGTCGCCGCCTTGTCCTGCCCGCTCACGCGGTCGGCGACGATGGTGGGCGGCGTCGCCAGCCGGAGCGCGGCGCACCAGCGGTCGAGTGTCAGCGTGGCGCTGGCATTGGCGAGGAGATCGGCGTTGAGCGTCTGGATCAGCGCCAGCGCCTCGACGCGCGTGAGAAAATCGTCCGGCCAGGGCGGGGGTTCGTAGGCGCGTGCGGGCGTGCCCGCGAGCCAGAGGCCGACCACCGCGAGGGTGAGCACGGACCTTATCGTGCGAGGCCTCGGGCGCGCCGTCTCGTCAACCCTCGGTCTCATCATTGTGCCGCCCGCCCGTCGCCACCCGTTCCTGCAGGCGAGATGGCGAAGAAACGCCGGCTTGTCGAGGGGCGCTGGCAGGGCATGGCCGGCGCGGGCGCCTGCTGTCCCCTTCGGCGAAGGACGGGTGCAACGATTCACGGCCCGCCGCAGGCGAGGCGGCGGCGATCCGCCCAACGGAAAAAGCCGGACCTTCCCGGAACCTCTCGGCCCGGGAAATCCAGCATTTTCAACGATTTTCGGAAGTCTTCGGACCTTGTAAAAAGGCCGGATGGTGCCCAGGAGAGGACTCGAACCTCCACGGTGTTACCCACACGGACCTGAACCGTGCGCGTCTACCAATTCCGCCACCTGGGCATGTGCACCTTGCGGGCACGGCGGCGAGACATAGTCGGGTGGGCTCCCTCTTGTCAACGCGCCTTTCGCGCCGGAGGCCACCAAGCGGTGGAAATCTCCGCGCGCGGCCGACTGCGCGCTGCTGCCACCTCAAGCTGCCGTCTCCGACTGCGCGCTGCGGCCTCGCGCCATCGCCGTCGGCCCCGACCTTGCCCGGCGGCCTCAAGCGGGGCGGGAGCGGGCGCCCCGCGTTCAGGCCCGGCGCGCGGGCCCTTGTCGCACGCGCGCGGCAACGCTGGACGCTGCCGCGGCGGCGCGCTAATCGTCGTGGCATGCGAATGCCGGGCCGGGAGAAGTCACATGGTCGACGCCGCCACGTCTAACGAACTGCCGCTGGAAAGCGAGGGCGAACTCGTAAGGCGCGCCGCGCCGATGGAGCGTCTCGTGACCATCTATGGCGGCTCCGGCTTCATCGGCCGTCATGTGGTGCGCGCGCTGGCGCGGCGGGGCTGGCGCGTCCGCGTCGCCGTGCGCCGGCCCGATCTCGCCGGCCATCTGCAGCCGCTCGGCGCGGTCGGGCAGATCACCCCCGTCCAGGCGAACCTGCGCTACCCGGCCTCCGTGCTGCGCGCGGCGGAAGGGGCGGAGGTCGTCATCAACCTCGTCGGCGTCCTGTATGAGGGCGGCCGCCAGAGCTTCGAGGCGGTGCACGGCTTCGGCGCGCGGCAGGTGGCGCTGGCGGCCCGAGAGGTCGGCGCGCGGCTGATCCACGGTTCGGCCATCGGCGCGGATGCGAATTCCGAATCGGTCTATGCTAGGAGCAAGGCCGCCGGCGAGGCGGCGGTGCTGGAGACGGTGCCCGGCGCCATCATCTTCCGCCCCTCCATCGTGTTCGGGCCGGAGGACAGCTTCTTCAACCGCTTCGCCGCCATGGCGCGGCTGTCGCCGGCGCTGCCGCTGATCGGCGGCGGCACCACGCGCCTCCAGCCGGTCTTCGTCGGCGACGTCGCCGACGCCTTCGCCAGGGCGGTGGACGGCCTCGCGCGGGCGGGCACGACCTACGAGCTCGGCGGCCCGGAAGTGCTGACCTTCAAGCAGCTCATGGAGATCATGCTGGTCGAGATCGACCGCAAGCGGCTGCTGGTGTCGCTGCCGGCGGGACTTGCCGCGTTCCAGGCGCGGTTCCTCGAAATGCTGCCCAACCCGCTGCTGACCCGCGACCAGGTCCGCCAGCTCGGCTACGACAATGTCGTCTCGGAGGCGGCCAAGGGGGAGGGGCGCACGCTGGAGGGGCTGGGCATCGCGCCGACGGCGCTCGGTGCCATCCTGCCCGGCTATCTCTGGCGCTACCGCAAGGCCGGCCAGTTCACCCGGCCGGAAGCCGCCTGATCAGGCTTTGCCGTCGCAAACAAAAGCCGCCGGACGCGCACGCGCCGGCGGCTTTTTCGTGCGGGTCGCCAAGGCTGTCAGCCGAACAGCGCCAGCGCCACGAGACCGGCACCGCCCACGCCGATGCGCCACCAGCCGAACGGCGCGTAGCCGTGGCGGGAGACGAAGGCGATGAGGCCGCGCACCACCGCGATGGCGGCGAGGAAGGCCGCCACGAAGCCCACGGCGATGATGATGGCGTCGTCGGAGCTGAGCGCGTCGTGATTCTTGTAGAGGTCGTAGGCGAAGGCCCCGGTCATGGTCGGCAGGGCGAGGAAGAAGGAGAACTCGGCCGCCGCCGGCTTGCTGGCGCCGAGCAGCAGGCCGCCGACGATGGTGGAGCCCGAGCGCGACACGCCGGGAATCATCGCGAGGCACTGGATGAAGCCGATCTTCAGCGCCAGAAGCCGCGGGAAGGCCATGGCGTCGGTATGGACCGGGCGGATCTTCAGCGTGTCGACCCACAGGAGCACGATGCCGCCGAGGATCAGCATCACGCAGATCAGCGACGGCGTCTCGAACAGCACGCTCTTGATGAAGCCGTGCGCCAGGGCCCCGATCACCGCCGCCGGAAGGAAGGCGATGAGGATGCCGATGACGAAATTGCGCGAGCGCGGGCTGCTCGGCAGGGTCAGCAGGATCTGCAGGAAACGCTGGAAATAGACGACGAGGATGGCGAGGATGGCGCCGAGCTGGATGACCACCTCGAACACCTTGCCCTCGCTCTCGAAGCCGAGGAAATGCCCGGCGAGCAGGATGTGGCCGGTCGAGGAGACCGGCAGGAACTCGGTGAAGCCCTCCAGCAGGCCGAGGAAGAAGGCTTCGAGCAAGGTGCCGAACGACATGAGCGGGGAGTCCATGGGAAGAGAGGGCAGGCGGCGAGAGCCCGGGCGGCGCATCCTGTCCGCTTCGCGCCGCGCGATCAACGTGACGCAGTGTCAGCCGGTGTCGGATTCTTCCTATGATTTTTCGTCGCGGGCGTCTTCGCGACACGCCGACAACATGAATCCGCCTAACATGCCGGCTCCATTTCCGCTCGGTCGGCGTTGTTCGGAAACGACAACGTTTTGGGAGTTTTCGATGAGAAGTCTGTTCGCGGGCGCCATGCTGCTGCTGGCGCTCGGCGGTTCCGCCCTGGCGCAGGACCGCGGTTTCGTGACGACGGACGTCAATCTGCGTGCCGGGCCCGGCACCGCCTATCCGGCGGTGCTGGTGCTGGGCGAGGGGACGCCGCTCGCCATTTTCGGGTGCCTCGACGATTACAGCTGGTGCGACGTGGCCGCGGACGATTATCGCGGCTGGGTCTCGGCGCAGTACATCGAATCGGAATATCGCGGCCGGCGCGTCGAGTTCTACGACTATGCGCCGACGATCGGCGTGCCGATCATCGCCTTCAGCTTCAACGACTACTGGGGCCGCTATTACCGCGGCCGGCCGTGGTATTCGACCTATGACCGCTGGGGGCCGCCGCGCCGTCCGCCGCCGCCCGGCCCCGGTCCCGGCTGGGGCGGCCCGGGTTGGAACAACGGCCATCCTCCGCAGAACAACTGGGGCAATAACGGGCGCCCGCCGCCGGGCGGCTGGGACAATAATGGTCGTCCGCCCCAGAACAACTGGGGCAATGACGGCCGCCCGCCGCAGGGCGGCTGGGGCAATAATGGTCGTCCGCCGCAGAACAACTGGAACGGGCGCCCGCCGCAGGGCTGGGATGGCCGCCCGCCCGAGGGCAAGCCACCTCACGGCAAGCCGCCGCAGGGCAAGCCTCCGCAGGGCTGGCCGCAGCAGGGGCAGAAGCCTCCGCAGGGCAAGCCGCCGCAGGGTTGGCCGCAGCAGGGGCAGAAGCCTCCCCAGGGCAAACCGCCTCAGGGCTGGCCGCAGCAGGGACAGAAGCCTCCGCAGGGCAAACCGCCTCAGGGCTGGCCGCAGCAGGGGCAGAAGCCGCCCCAGGGCAAGCCACCGCAGGGCAAGCCACCTCAGGGCAAGCCACCTCAGGGCAAGCCGCAGCAGGGACAGAAGCCCCCCATTCCGGGCTGCCTGCCCAACATGATGGGGTGCCGGCCGCAATAGGCGGCGGAACGGCGGCGTCCGGGAGCCTATCTGCGGTCGCCGCCGTGTCGCGCACTTGAAATAATCCGGCCGCTCCTGTAGAGGGTGCGGCCTTCAAGAACCGCCCGGCCAATAGGGCTGCCGTGGCGGTTCGAATGCTCACACTAGATTGGGCCGGGACATCCCTCGCGGGAGCGCCGCCGGCCGTGGAGATCGAGCCAAATGCCCAAGATGAAGACCAAGTCCGGAGCGAAGAAGCGCTTCAAGCTTTCCGGCACCGGCAAGGTGATCATGGCCCAGGCGAACAAGCGCCACGGCATGATCAAGCGCACCAACAAGCAGATCCGCGACCAGCGTGGCACCACGGTCATGTCCGAGCGTGATGCCGACAACGTTCGCAAGTTCTATCTGCCCAACGGCTGACGCCACCCTTAGCCAGTTCCAGGAGAGACTCCCATGGCACGTGTCAAGCGCGGCGTAACTTCCCACGCCAAGCACAAGAAAGTGCTCAAGGCGGCGAAGGGCTATTTCGGCCGCCGCAAGAATACCATTCGCGTCGCGAAGCAGGCCGTCGAGAAGGCGCAGCAGTACGCCTATCGCGACCGCAAGGTGAAGAAGCGCAATTTCCGCGCGCTCTGGATCCAGCGCATCAACGCGGCCACCCGCGAGCTCGGCTTCACCTATGGCCGATTTATCGACGGTCTCGGCAAGGCCGGGATCGAGGTCGACCGCAAGGTGCTCTCGGATATCGCCATCCATGAGCCCGCCGCCTTCGCGGCGCTGGTCGAGCAGGCCAAAGCCGCGCTGGAAAAGCAGGCCGCCTGATCTCCCTCCCGCATGCCGGGACCGAAATGCGAGGAGCCCCGCGCGCAAGCGTTGGGGCTTTTCGCGTTGGCGCGGCTCGGCTAAGAGACGACGCTTCAGGTGCTGTCATCCTCTCGCGCCGTCATCCTGAGGTGCCCTGCTCAAGCGGGGCCTCGAAGGATGCCGTCCCAGATGAACATCCTTCGAGGCTCACTGCGTTCGCACCTCAGGATGACGACAGGCGGGTGGAGGTTTTTGCTTCCGCTCTGCCTTTCCCTTCTGTCCACACTGCCTTGCCGTCGAGGTTGATTCATGTCCGTCGCCGCCCTTCCTGATCTCGACGCGCTGGAGCGCGAGCTGATTTCCGGCATCGCTGCCGCTGCCGACGAGGCGGCGCTGGAGGCGATCCGCGTCGCCGCGCTCGGCAAGAAGGGCTCGGTCTCCGAGCTGCTCAAGAGCCTGGGCGGCATGAGCCCGGAGGAGCGCAAGGCCGCCGGCCCGGCCATCAACGGCCTGCGCGATCGCCTCAACGAGGCGCTCGCCGCCCGCCGCACCGAGCTGAAGGCCGCCGCGCTGGCCAAGCGCCTGGAGACCGAGCGGGTCGATGTCACGCTGCCGGTGCGCGAGGCGCCGGCCGAGCTCGGGCGCGTCCACCCGATCAGCCAGGTCATCGACGAACTCACTGCGATCTTCGCCGACATGGGTTTCTCGGTGGCGGAAGGGCCCGACATCGAGGACGACTTCCACAATTTCACCGCGCTGAACTTCCCCGAGGGGCATCCGGCGCGCGAGATGCACGACACCTTCTACCTGCCCACCAAGGAGGACGGTTCGCGCCTGGTGCTGCGCACCCACACCTCGCCGGTGCAGGTGCGCACCATGCTCTCGAAGAAGCCGCCGATCCGCGTCATCTGCCCCGGCCGCACCTATCGCTCGGATTCGGACCAGACCCACACGCCGATGTTCCATCAGGTGGAGGGCCTCGTCATCGACAAGGGCTCCAATCTCGGTCACCTGAAGTGGATCCTCGAGGAGTTCTGCAAGGCGTTCTTCGAGGTCGACAATGTGAAGATGCGGTTCCGGCCGTCCTTCTTCCCCTTCACCGAGCCGTCCATGGAGGTCGACATCCAGTGCGACCGCTCGCGCCCCGGCGAGATCCGCTTCGGCGAGGGCTCGGACTGGCTGGAGATCCTCGGCTGCGGCATGGTGCACCCGAACGTGCTGAGGAATTGCGGGCTCGACCCGGACGAGTATCAGGGCTTCGCCTGGGGCATGGGCATCGACCGCATCGCCATGCTGAAATACGGCATGCCGGACCTACGCGCCTTCTTCGAGGCCGATGTGCGCTGGCTCGCCCATTACGGCTTCCGCCCGCTTGACTTCCCGACGCTGGCGGGAGGGCTGAGCGCGTGATCAAGGCACCCAACTGGTCCATCGAGCGGCTCAACGCGATGGAGACGCCGCAGCTCCGCCAGCTTCTCGCCAATGCGCAGGCGCGCGGCGCGTCTGAGCTTGCGTCGCTGTGCGAGGAAGTTCTTTCCGAGCGCGGCCCGGTGAAGAAGCCGTCTTCGTCGCCGGCCAAGCGCCCGTCGCGGGACTTCGTCTGCGAGTTCCATTTCGTCTGCGAGAACGACCGCGGCGTCACCGGCGACGGCGAGGGCTTCTTCTGGACGGGCTCGTGGATCGTCCCCGAAGACGACGTCATCAAGGGCATCCAGGCCGGCGCGAAACTGGCGCTGCACAGTTCGCGCGCCGAGATGTCCTATCGCCAGGGCAAGATTCTCGACTATCGCAAGTCGGATGGCGACGCGGCGAAGAAGCGGAATATCGGAATCGAGTTTCTCGTGGCCGCGGACGACGTGGCCCTCGCCTGGTCCGGGGATGGGACGGGCGAGAAGGGCTACAAATGGGCAAGCCATGCCCAGAGCAAATGAACGAGCGGAACGGTAGGGCTCTCCCATGAAATTCACCCTCTCCTGGCTGCGCGAGCACCTTTCCGGCGACTACACGCTCGACGACGTGCTCGGCGCGCTGAACCGCATCGGGCTGGAAGTCGAGGGCGTCGAGGACAAGGCGGCCAAGCTCAAGGGCTTCACCATCGCCTATGTCGTCTCCGCCGTTCAGCACCCCAACGCCGACAAGCTGCGCGTGTGCATGGTCGACACCGGGGCCGGCGAGCCGGTGCAGGTGGTGTGCGGCGCGCCCAACGCCCGCACCGGCATGAAGAGCGTGTTCTCCCCGCCCGGCACCTATATTCCCGGCAAGGACATCACGCTCGGAATCGGCTCGATCCGCGGCGTCGAGAGCCGGGGCATGCTGTGCTCGGCGGCCGAGCTTGAGCTCTCCGAGGACCATGACGGCATCATCGACCTGCCGGAGGACGCTCCCGTCGGCGCGACCTATGTCGACTGGGTCGGCATCAACGATCCGGTGATCGAGATCGCGGTGACGCCGAACCGCGCCGACGCGCTCGGCGTGCACGGCATCGCCCGCGACCTCGCGGCGGCCGGCCTCGGCGCGCTGGTGGAGGACGAGATCGCTCCCGTGCCGGGCGTCTTCCCGTGCCCGGTCTCCGTCACCATCGAGGCCGGCGCGCCGTGCCCGGCCTTCGGCCTGCGGCTCATTCGCGGCGTGAAGAACGGCCCCTCGCCGGACTGGGTGCAGGCCAAGCTGCGCGCCATCGGGCTGCGCCCCATCAACGCGCTGGTGGACGTCACCAACCTCCTGACCTTCGACCAGAACCGCCCGCTGCACGTCTTCGACGCCGCCAAGGTGCACGGCAACCTCGTCGTGCGCCGGGCGACGGAGGGCGAGAGCCTCAAGGCGCTCGACGGCAAGACCTATGCGCTGGATGAATCGATCTGCGTCATCGCCGACGACAAGAGCGTGGAATCGCTGGCCGGCGTGATGGGCGGCGAGGAATCCGGCTGCGATGCCGCAACCGTCGACGTGCTGCTCGAATCCGCGCTGTGGGAGCCGATCAACATCGCCCAGACCGGCCGCAAGCTGGGGCTGAACTCCGACGCGCGCTTCCGCTTCGAGCGCGGCATCGACCCGGCCTTCACCGTTCCCGGCATCGAGCTGGCGACCAAGCTGATCCTCGATTTCTGCGGCGGCGAGCCGTCCGAGGTCGTGCTGGCCGGCGCCATTCCCGACACCACGCGGGTGATCGAGTTCCCACTCGCACTGACCGAGAAGCTGACCGGGCTGGTGGCCAGCGATGCCGAGCAGGTCGAGACGCTCGGCACGCTCGGCTTCAAGGTCGAGGGTGATTCCGGCACGGTGCGCGTTACCCCGCCGAGCTGGCGCGGCGACATCGAGGGCAAGGCCGACCTCGTGGAGGAGGTCATCCGCATCGTCGGCCTCGACCGCGTGCCCTCCACGCCCTTCCCGCGCGACGAGACCGCGCGCAAGCCGGTGCTCACCACGCTGCAGCTGCGCACCCGCAAGGCCAAGCGGGCGCTCGCCGCGCGCGGGCTGGTGGAGGCCGTCACCTGGTCCTTCGTGTCGAAGGCGCAAGCGGAAGCCTTCGGCGGCGGCGCGCCGGAGCTGGCGCTCGCCAACCCCATCGCCTCCGACCTTTCCGACATGCGCCCGAGCCTGCTGCCGGGCCTTGTCCGCTCGAGCCAGTCGAACGCCGATCGCGGCTATGGCGACGCGGCGCTGTTCGAGGTCGGGCAGGTGTTCCGGGGCGACCGCCCGCAGGACCAGTTCATCGCCGCCACCGGCATCCGCCGCGCCACGGCGAAGCCGGCGGGCGCCGGTCGTCACTGGTCGGGCAAGGCGCAGATGGTCGACGCTTTCGACGCCAAGGCCGATGCGCTGGCGGTGCTCGCGGCCTGCGGCGCGCCGGTGGCGAACCTGCAGATCTCGACCGACGCGCCGGCATGGTTCCATCCCGGCCGCTCCGGCACCTTCCGCCTCGGCCCCAATGTGATCGGCCATTTCGGCGAGCTGCACCCCTCGGTGCTGGAGGCGCTCGACGCCGCGGGCCCGCTGGTTGGCTTCGAGGTGCTGCTCGACCGCATCCCCGAGCCCAAGGCCAAGGCGACCCGCGTCAAGCCGCTGCTGGAGCTCTCATCGTTCCAGCCGGTGGAGCGCGACTTCGCCTTCGGCGTGCCGCGCAGCGTGGCGGCGGGCGACATGGTGAAGGCGGCAGCGGGCGTCGACCGCAAGCTGATCACCGCGGTGAACGTATTCGACCTTTACGAAGGTCCGGGAATTGACGCCGACGCGAAGTCGGTGGCGCTCTCGGTCACGCTGCAGCCGCGCGAGAAGACGCTGACCGACGCCGAGATCGAGGCGGTGGCGGGCCGGATCGTCGCGGAAGTGGCCAAGAAGACCGGCGCCACGCTGCGCTCGTGACGCCGTCTTACCGGACGGCCACAAGGCCGATCCGGGAGCGCCGGACATTCGGCACGCCATCCCGGCTCTCCGGCTGCGCCCGCGGCCGGGATGGCGGCAGGCGCTGCCTTATGCCGGGCCGTCGCCCACCAGCCGCAGCGCCCGCGCGGCGGCCGCCTCGCCGGCATTCCAGGCGCCGGTGAGCGTGCCCCAGCCGCTGGTCGGCACATAGTCGCCGGCGAGGAAGATGCGGTTCTGCACCGGATCGGCGAAGAAGCGGCGCTGCCCGCCCTGGCCGGGCGTCGCCGCCGACAGGGCGCCGCGGATCAGCGGATCGGCGCCCCAGCGCGAACAGACGACCTCGCGCACCTCGTTGCCCGCGCTGCCGAAAGCGGCACTGAGCCAGTGCCGCGTCAGGGTCAGCGCGGCGGCCTCGCCCTTCTCGGCGATCTCGCGTGCGGGTGCGCCGCCGAAGGTCAGCACATGCAGGTCGCCACCATTCACCCGGCCGCGCAGCAGGGCAGGGGGAGCGTTGTCGGCCCTGGCGAGCACGCTTTCATTCGGCTCCAGGCCGAGCGGATTGCCCGGCAGCCGGAAAGCCACCTGTTCCAGATTTCCGGCCGGTATGGCGCGGAAGGCGTTGAGCAGCCGGGCCGGCAGCACCGGGTTGAACCGTATCGCGCCCGCCGCGATCGCCGGCGCGGGGATGGCGAGCACGATGGCCCGGGCGCGGATCGGCGTGCGCTGGCCGCGCACCGTGACCGAATGGTAGCGGCCGGCATTGGTGATCAGCGTCACCGGGGCGTTGGTCTGCACGTTCAGCCAGGCGCCGAGCGCCTCCATCAGCTGGCCGACGCCGCGCGGGCTCGTGGTGTCGTCGGCCGGCGCGTTGCGCTGGGAGAGGTCGAGCGTCGAGAGGGTGGCGAGCGCCCGGCCGCAGCTCAGCGGGCCGAGAAGCTGCGCCACCGTGGCCGACCAGGCCGTGCCGGCGGGCGGCAGGACGGAGGCGGCGGCGACATCCTTGCCGCCGTCGGCCGCGGCGAGAATGTCGCGCCGCGCCGTGCCGAGCGCGGCGGTGAAGGCATCATAGGCGCTCTCGCGCGCCTCCCGGCCCTGCACGAACAGCCGGCGCCCGGAAGGGAGCGGAATGAGGTCCTGTCCGGCGGCGTAGGCGCTGGCGGCCAGCGTTCCGTCGCTATGGGCGAAGCCGCCGACGCCGAGATCGACGCTCTGGCCGAAGGCGTCCTGCGTCCGCGCGCGGCCGCCGAGCTTCGGGCCGGCTTCCAGCAGCACGTAGGAGCGCTTCGAATCCGCCATCATGCGCGCCGCCGCGATGCCCGCCGCGCCGCCGCCGATGATGGCGACGTCGACATCCGCCGGACCCTTCGCCTGCGCGAAGGCGGGCGCCGGCAGCAGCGCGAGGGAGGCTGTGGCGAGGAAGCGCCGGCGGGTCAACGTGCCGGGCAAGGACGGCGGTCGGGTCATGCAGCGAACTCGGAGGGGATCGGCGTCACGCTAGCACGGCGGCGCGGGACGGCGAAGCCGGGCCGGCGCCGCGCGTCGACGATCCGGCTCGATGCCGGCGCGAATCATGATTTGTTCACGCGGGAACGAATCGGGACTCTTGGGCGGGCGCGGCGATTGCAAGCCCGGAATCGCGCGGCTTTCCCAGATCCTCGCATCCGGCTCGCTTGAGAGGCGGGGGCAGGCGTCTTACCTAGAGGCGGTCGCCATCGGGGAGCATCATGCTGCGGGACGCGTTCACGGCCTTCGCCCAGACCTTTTCTCCGGACTATCGCCGCATCCTGCTGCGCTCGATCGGCCTCGCCGTCGGCCTGCTGGTGGCGCTCGGCGTGGGGGCGCATTACGCGCTGACCTATTTCGTGGCGCTCGATCTGCGCTGGGCGCAGATCACGGTCGATATCCTCGCCGCCTTCGGCATCTTCATCGGCGCCATCTTCCTGGTGCCGCCGGTGACATCGCTCGTCGCCGGCCTGTTTCTCGACGACGTGGCGGCACAGGTGGAGAGCACCGATTTCCCCGGCGAGCCGAAGGGCGAGGCGCTGCCGATCGGCCGTTCGCTGGTGCTGACGTTCAAGTTCTTCGGCGTGATGCTGGCGGTGAACCTCGTCGCGCTGCTGCTGCTTCTGGTGCCGGGCGTCAATCTCGTCGTGTTCTACGTCGCCAATGGCTATCTGCTCGGGCGCGAATATTTCCAGCTCGCGGCGATGCGCTACCGCAGCGAGGACGAGGTCGCGCTGCTGCGCCGGCATCATGGGGGCGCGGTGTTCCTGGCCGGGCTGATCATCGCCGCCGTGGTGTCGGTGCCAATCCTCAACCTCGTCACCCCGGTCTTCGCCACCATCTTCATGGTGCGGCTGCACAAGCGCCTGTCGCGGGCGGACTACTGAGCGTCAGGCCGGCGTCTTGGACGGCCAGCGGCACAGGTCGGCGATCAGGCAGCGCGGGCAATCCGGCTTGATCGCCTTGCAGACATAGCGCCCGTGCAGGATCAGCCAGTGATGGGCGTGCAGCTTGAAGCGGTCGGGAATGACCCGCTCAAGCCCCAGCTCGACCTCCAGCGGCGTCTTGCCCGGCGCGAGGCCGGTGCGGTTGGCGACGCGGAACAGATGCGTGTCGACGGCGATGGTCGGAATCTGGAACGCGATGTTGAGCACGACATTGGCGGTCTTGCGGCCGACGCCCGGCAGCGTCTCCAGCGCGGCGCGGTCGGGCGGCACTTCGCCGCCATGCGCGGCGATCAGCCGGCGCGAGAGTTCGACGACGTTCTTGGCCTTGCCGCGATAGAGGCCGAGGGTGCGGATGTGCCCGGCGACGCCCTCCTCGCCCAGCGCCACCATCGCCTGCGGCGTCGGCGCGGCCTTGAACAGGCCGCGCGTGGCCTTGTTCACGCCGGTATCGGTGGCCTGCGCGGAGAGCACGACGGCGACCAGCAGGGTGTAGGGGTCGTGATACTCCAGCTCGCCTTCCGGGTGCGGGTTGGCCGCCTCGAAGCGGGAGAAGGCGGCTGTGACCTCCTCGACCGTCCAGGGCGCGAAGGCACCGCCGATCGCCGCGGCGGCGGCATTGGCCACGGCGCGGCGGCGCGCCGGGCGGGCGGCGGCGGCGGTGGTCGCCGAGGCAGCCTTGGCGCCCGCCCGCGCGGCCTTCGCCGGCTTGGACGATTTGTCCGTGGCGCCGGTGCGCGTCGCGGCGGTAAGAGACGGGCGCGCCGGCACGCGCTTGCCCCGGGTGCCGGCGCCTGCCGGCCGGCGCGTCGAATCCTTGTCCCCATCAGCCATTTTCGACCTATAATGCGAGTCCATGAGCGCTGCCAGTACCGCCCCTCATTTCGATGATGACGGCCATGCCGAGCCGACGCTGTTCGCGGCGCGGCTGACGCCCTACCGCTCGCTCGACCAGCGCGGCTTCCTGATCGTGATGATCATCGTCGCGGGCATCAGCTTCGTGTGCGGAACGGCCTTTCTCCTCATGGGGGCATGGCCGGTGTTCGGCCTGTTCGGCCTCGACGTGCTGGCCATCTGGTGGGCGTTCCGCATGAATTTCCGCTCGGCGCGGACCTGCGAGGAAATCACGGTCACGCCGAGCCTGATCACGCTGCGCCACGTCACGCCCGACGGCACGACCTATGAGGAGCAGCTCAATCCGCTCTGGACCCGGCTGCACCGCGAATCGCACGAGGATTACGGCTTGCAGCGGCTGACGCTGGAGATGCGCGGGCGGCCCTATGTGATCGGCAGCTTCCTTCACACGGCGCAGCGCGAGGAACTGGCGGACAGCCTTGCCCTGGCGCTGGGCGAGGCCAAGCGCGGCGTGGTGCGCTCGGCGTTCTAGAACGTCGTCCTGAGACGTTATTCGGCCTGCATGTCGAAATCGGGTGGCCCCCGTTTGAAAGGCGTGTTCGGATCGGTCCAGCAGGAGGAGAACGCCCGTGCTAGCGCCCAATCTCGACGCCGCCCATCCGCTGGAGATCGCCGCCGCCGATTACGAGATCGTGCGCCGTGCGGTCGAATATGTGAATCTTCGCTTCCGCGACCAGCCGGAGGTGGAGGAGATCGCCCGCGCCTCCGGTGTTCATCCCCGCGCACTGACCGACCTGTTCCGCCGCTGGTGCGGGCTGACGCCGAAGGATTTCCTGCAGGCGGTGACGATCGACGCGGCGCGGCGCGTGCTCACGGAATCCGACAATGTGCTCGATGCCGCCTATGAGCTCGGCCTGTCCGGCCCGGGGCGGCTGCACGACCTGTTCGTGGTGCACGAATCCATGTCGCCCGGCGAGTGGAAGACCGGCGGCGCCGGCCTCGTGGTGCGCTATGGCTTCCACGCCTCGCCCTTCGGTTCCGCGCTCGCCATGGTGACGCCGCGTGGCCTGTGCGGCCTCGCCTTCGCCGACGAGGGCGAGGAGGACGCGGCGCTGATCGACATGCGCCGGCGCTGGCCGAACGCGATCTATATCGAGGACCCGCTGGCCACCGCGCCCTATGCGGCGCGCATCTTCGACCGCGGCACATGGCGTCCGGACGATCCGCTGCGCATCGTCTTCATCGGTACCGATTTCGAGGTGCAGGTGTGGGAGACGCTGATGCGCATCCCGCTCGGCAAGGCCACCACCTATTCCAGCATCGCCAGTTGCGTGGAGCGCCCCAAGGCGGCACGGGCCATCGGCGCGGCGGTGGGCAAGAACCCGATGTCCTTCGTCGTGCCGTGCCATCGCGTTCTCGGCAAGAACGGCGATCTCACCGGCTACCACTGGGGGCTCACCCGCAAGCGGGCGATCCTCGGCTGGGAGGCCGGCCAGCTCTGCAAGGAGTGGGGCGGCGCCTGACGCGCGCCACCGCGCACCGGAGGGTGCGCGGGCTCAGTGGGTGATGGATTTGGAGAACAGGTTGACGACGAGCACGCCGGCGATGATCAGGCCAAGGCCGATCACGGCTGGCGCGTCGAGCCTCTGGCCGTAATAGATCCACGCCACCGCCGTGATCAGGACGATGCCGAAGCCCGACCAGATGGCATAGGCGATGCCCGTGGGCATGGTGCGCAGCACGATGCCGAGGCACCAGATGGCCAGGACGTAGCCGACCACCGTGATCAGGTTCGGCACCAGACGGGTCAAGCCGTCCGAACGCGCCAGCGCCGTGGTCGCGACGACCTCGGCGGTGATCGCGACCAGCAGCAGCGCATAGGTGGCGGGCGAGGGCATGGGCCGCGTCAGCCGGCGAGGTCGGTGATGCTGTCCACCGTCGAATCCGCCTTCAGCCGGTAGATCACCGGCGCGCCTGTGGCGAGTTCGCGCTTCGTGATGCTCTCCGGCGTATGCTTCTCCAGCACCATGATCAGCGCGCGCAGCGAATTGCCGTGCGCGGCGACCAGCACCCGGTTGCCCTGCAATACCTTGGGCAGGATCTCGGTGACGTAATAGGGCAGGGTGCGCGCCACCGTGTCCTTCAGGCTCTCGCCGCCGGGCGGGGGCACGTCGTAGGAACGGCGCCAGAGATGCACCTGCTCCTCGCCCCATTTGACCCGGGCGTCGTCCTTGTTGAGGCCGGAGAGGTCGCCATAGTCGCGCTCGTTCAGCGCCAGGTCCTTCACCACCGGCAGGTCGCTCTGGCCGAGCTCGACGAGCGCCAGATCGAGTGTCTTCTGCGCGCGCGAGAGCTGCGAGGTGAAGGCGATGTCGAACTGGTAGCCCTCCGCCTTCAGCCGCGCGCCGGCCTTCTTGGCCTCCTCGACGCCGAGCGCCGTGAGGTCCGGGTCGCGCCAGCCGGTGAACAGGTTCTTCAGGTTCCACTCGCTCTGGCCGTGGCGGACGAGGACGAGAAGGCGTTCGGACATCGTGGCGTGCTCCGTGCGGGTCAGAAGTCGGTCAGGCCGAGGACGTCGGTCATGGAATAGAGGTCCGGCTTGCGCCCGCGCGCCCAGCGGGCGGCGGCCAGCGCGCCGCGGGCGAAGATGCCGCGATCCTCGGCGCGGTGCGCCAGCTCGACCCGCTCGCCGGCGCCGGCGAAGATCACGTTGTGTTCGCCCACCACCGTGCCGCCGCGCAGCGTGGCGAAGCCGATGTCGCCCGCCTTGCGCGGACCGGTGATGCCGTGACGGGTGAAGACGCCGTTCTCCTCCAGCGTCACGCCGCGCCCCTGCGCCGCCGCCTCGCCGAGCAGCAAGGCGGTGCCGGAGGGGGCGTCGATCTTGCGGTTGTGGTGCATCTCGACGATCTCGATGTCGAAGCTCTCGTCGAGCGTGCGCGCCACGCGGCGCACCAGCGCGGACAGAAGGTTCACGCCGAGGCTCATATTGCCCGACCTGACGATGGCGGCATGGCGCGCGGCGGCGGCGATCTTCACGTCATCCTCGGGCGAGAAGCCGGTGGTGCCGATGACATGCACGATCCGCGCCTGCGCCGCGAAGGCGGCATAGGCGACGCTGGCGGCGGGAATAGTGAAGTCGATCACCCCGTCGGCGGCGGCGAACAGGGTGAGCGCATCGTCCGACACCTTGATGCCGAGCGGCGGCAGGCCGGCGAGTTCGCCGGCGTCGCGGCCGAGGAATTCGCTGCCGGGCTGATCCACGGCGCCGACGAGGAGAAGGTCGGGAGCCTCGCTGATGGCTCGCACCAGCACGCGGCCCATGCGTCCTGAGGCGCCGACGACGACGAGCCGCATCTGCGTCATGTGGGGGGTAACTCCCTTGTCTCCGGCGCGGTATAGCGGCCTTCGCCTGCCACGAAAAGTGCGCGATCGTCGTACATTCTTCGCATTGCCCTGTCGCCCTGCTTGACGCATGGGCGGCACGGTTGTACAGCTCGCGCAACTTTACGAAGGAGCGGCGCCGCCATGCGCAAGAATATTATCCTTATCGTAGGACGGCGCGTCGCCGCGGAGCTTGCCTGACGGCAGCCCCGCCCAACGGTGACGCGCGGAAAATGGCCCCTGACGGGGCCTTTTGATTTTCTGGCCCCCTTCGACCGCCTCTGCAAGCAAACGACGCAAGAGACCGACGAGCGTAAAAGGAACAAGACCATGATGCGCGAGATGACCGGCGCCGAAATGGTGATGCAGGCCCTGATCGACCAGGGCGTCGAGCACATGTTCGGCTATCCCGGCGGCGCGGTGCTGCCGATCTACGACGCCATGTTCCACCAGAACCAGGTGCAGCACATCCTCGTGCGGCACGAGCAGGGTGCGGTGCACATGGCCGAGGGCTATGCCCGCTCCTCCGGCAAGGTCGGCGTGGTGCTGGTCACCTCCGGCCCCGGCGCCACCAATGCCGTGACCGGCCTGACCGACGCGCTGCTCGACTCGATCCCGCTCGTCTGCATCACCGGCCAGGTGCCGACCCACCTCATCGGCTCGGACGCCTTCCAGGAGTGCGACACGGTCGGCATCACCCGCCCCTGCACCAAGCACAATTACCTCGTCCGCGACGTGAACGACCTCGCCCGCGTCATGCACGAGGCGTTCTACGTGGCGCAGAACGGGCGCCCGGGACCCGTCGTCATCGACATCCCGAAGGACGTGCAGTTCGCCAAGGGCATGTATGTCGGCCCCGAGAACATCCAGCACCGCACCTACCAGCCGCGCCTGAAGGGCGACCCGGAGAAGGTCCGGGCGGCCGTCGAGATGCTGGCCAAGGCCAAGCGCCCGGTCCTCTACACCGGCGGCGGCGTCATCAATTCCGGTCCCGAGGCGAGCCGCCTGCTGCGCGAGTTCGCGCGGCTGTCCGGCTATCCCGTCACCTCGACGCTGATGGGCCTCGGCGCCTTCCCGGCCTCCGACAAGCAGTGGCTGGGCATGCTCGGCATGCACGGCACCTACGAGGCCAACATGGCGATGCATGACTGCGACGTCATGCTGTGCATCGGCGCGCGCTTCGACGACCGCATCACCGGCCGCCTCGACGCCTTCTCGCCCGGCTCGAAGAAGATCCACATCGACATCGATCCGTCCTCGATCAACAAGAACGTCAAGGTCGACCTGCCGATCATCGGCGACGTGAAGCACGTCCTCGAGGACATGCTGACCGTCTGGCGCGGCATGAAGGCCGAGCCCGACCGGCAGGCGATCGCCTCCTGGTGGGGGCAGATCGACCGCTGGCGCGCCCGCAAGTCGCTGGCCTTCCAGCCGTCCGACCGCATCATCAAGCCGCAGCAGGCCGTCAAGGCGCTGTACAACGCGGTGAAGGACAAGGACGTCTACATCACCACGGAAGTCGGCCAGCACCAGATGTGGGCGGCGCAGCACTTCCATTTCGAGCAGCCGAACCGCTGGATGACCTCCGGCGGCCTCGGCACCATGGGCTACGGCCTGCCGGCCGCCATCGGCGCGCAGGTCGCCCATCCCGACAGCCTCGTTATCGACATTGCCGGCGAGGCCTCGATCCAGATGTGCCTGCAGGAGCTGTCGACCGCGCTGCAGTTCAACCTGCCGGTCAAGGTCTTCGTGCTGAACAACGAATATATGGGCATGGTCCGGCAGTGGCAGGACCTGCTGCATGGCGGGCGCTACTCGCACTCCTATTCGGAATCGCTGCCGGACTTCGTGAAGCTGGCCGAGGCCTATGGCGGCGTCGGCATCCGCTGCTCGAACCCGGCCGATCTCGACGGCGCCATCCAGGAGATGATCAAGATCGACCGGCCGGTGCTGTTCGACTGCCTCGTCGACAAGATGGAGAACGTCCTGCCGATGATCCCCTCGGGCAAGCCGCACAACGAGATGATCATGCCCGACCATCCCGAGGCGCTGGACGACGCGATCAGCGAGGAAGGCAAGATGCTGGTGTGACATCTCGCACCAGCGGTGCCCCTTCAACCTCTCCCCGCCGGGGAGAGGTCGACCGCGTAGCGGTCGGGTGAGGGGGCGAACCGCGAGAAGCCCCTCACCCCATCCCTCTCCCCGTCGGGGAGAGGGTGCAGAGTGTCCCGACGCCTCCCGCTTCAGAGTGTCCCATGCCTCCCGTCAACGATCCCGCCGAACGCCACACGCTCTCCATGCTGGTCGACAACGAGCCGGGCGTGCTCGCCCGCATCGTCGGCCTGTTCTCCGGGCGCGGCTACAACATCGACAGCCTGACCGTCTCCGAGGTCAGCCATGCCTCGCACCTGTCGCGCATCACCGTCGTCACCACCGGCGCGCCGATGATCATCGAGCAGATCAAGAGCCAGCTCGACCGGCTGGTGCCGGTGCATCGCGTCGTCGACCTCACCGTGGTCGGCAAGGCGGTGGAACGCGAGCTGGCGCTGATCAAGGTGCGCGGCAAGGGCGAAATGCGGCAGGAGGCGCTGCTGATCGCCGACAGCTTCCGTGCCCGCACCGTCGACACGACGCTGGAGAGCTTCGTGTTCGAGATCACCGGCAAGCCGGAGAAGATCGACCAGTTCGTCTCGCTGCTGGAGCCGCTCGGCCTCGTCGAGGTCTCGCGCACCGGCGTCGCCGCCATCGGACGCGGCCCGGAAGGCATGTGAGCCTGAGAGGGTGACCCTCAGCCGGCGAAGCCGCCGGCCCTCAGGAAGGCGTGCTCTTCCGCCGACGTGTCGCGCCCCAGCACCGGGTTGCGGTGCGGGAAGCGGCCGAAATCGCGGATGATGTCGCGGTGGACGAGGGCGTGGTGCACGCCGTCCTCGTCGCCCGCCGCTTGGCACAGGGCGAGGCAGCGCTGCTGGTCCGCCAGATCCTCCGAATGCATGAACGGCACATAGAAGAAGCGCCGTTCCGGCAGGTCGAAGGCGCGGTCGAAGCCGCGCGCGATCGCGCCATCGGCCACGTCGCGGGCCCGCGCGTCGGTGGCGAAGGCCCGGGGCGAGCCGCGGAACAGGTTGCGCGGGAACTGGTCGAGCAGCAGGATCAGCGCGTAGCTGCCCTCGGCGGTGTCCTCCCAGGTCGCCAGCCCGCCCGCGGCGGCCGCCTCATAGGCGGGCAGGAAGCGCGCGCGGATGGCGGCGTCGAAGGCCTCGTCCTTCTCGAACCATTTTTCCGGCCCGGCCTCGCGCCAGAAGGCGAGGATCTCGGCGGCGCTCGGCTGGGGCATGGGCGTGTTCCCTTGTCGGTCGCGTCAGCTCCCCCGACATAGCGGCGTCCGGGCGAATGTCGAGTCCGGCGCGTGGCCGCGGGAACCGCGCGGCGCCGGAACGGAGGCAACCGCGAGCGGGTTGCGCTTGCGCCCGGGGGGCACCTCCTGTAGGACGAACCGTAACGTACGGTACGGACCTTTCCGCGCATGACGATGCCCCCCGACCAGCCCGACGAGACGCTGACGGAACGCCAGCAGGCGGTTCTGGACGCCGTGCTCGCGCTGATGGTCGAGCAGGGCGGCGAGCTGACGATGACCGCCGTGGCGCGCAAGGCGAGCTGTTCCAAGGAAAGCCTGTACAAATGGTTCGGCGATCGCGACGGGCTGCTGACCGCGACCGTGCGCTGGCAGGCCTCCAAGGTCCGCGCCGGCAATTATGATCGGACAAAGCTCGACGCCCTCGCTCTGCGCGACAGCCTGATCCGCTTCGCGGCGAACTGGCTCGGGGTGATTTCCAGCCCGACCTCCATCGCGCTGAACCGCTTCGCCATCGCCCAGGCTGGCGTTCGCGCCGGCGCGCGCGGCGGCACCCTGGGCGCCATCATGCTGGCCAATGGCCGCTTCGCCATTGGCGGCCGGCTCAAGCCGGTGCTCGATGCCGGCCGCGAGGCCGGGCTCATCGATTTCGACGACACCGAGACCGCCTTCCGCAGCTTCCTCGGCCTCGTCGGCCGCGACGTACAGATCCGGCTGCTGCTCGGCGACACGCTCGCGCTGGCGGCGGCGGAGATCGAGCGCGACGCGGCCCGCGCCACCGACCAGTTCCTCACCCTCTACGGCACGGCGAACACCGCGCCGGACCGGCACAAAGCCAACGCGTGACACAGGAGACACCCATGCGCGTTTATTACGATCGCGACGCCGACGTTAACCTCATCAAGGGCAAGAAGGTCGCCATCATCGGCTACGGCTCGCAGGGCCGCGCCCATGCGCTGAACCTCAAGGATTCCGGCGCCAAGGAAATCGCCATCGGCCTGAAGCCGGGTTCCGCGACCGCCAAGAAGGTCGAGGCCGACGGCCTCAAGGTGATGACCGTCGCCGAGGCCGCCAAATGGGCCGACCTGATGATGATGGCCACCCCGGATGAGCTGCAGGCCGACATCTACCGCGACGAGATCGCCCCGAACATTCGCGACGGCGCCGCCATCGCCTTCGCCCACGGCCTCAACGTGCATTTCGGCCTGATCGAGCCGAAGTCGACCGTCGACGTGGTGATGATCGCCCCAAAGGGCCCCGGCCATACCGTGCGCGGCGAATACCAGAAGGGCGGCGGCGTGCCCTGCCTCGTGGCCGTGCACCATGACGCCTCGGGCAACGCGCTCGACCTCGCCTTGTCCTATGCCTGCGGCGTCGGCGGCGGCCGTTCGGGCATCATCGAGACCACCTTCAAGGAAGAATGCGAGACCGACCTGTTCGGCGAGCAGGTCGTCCTGTGCGGCGGCCTGGTGGAGCTGATCCGCGCCGGCTTCGAGACGCTGGTGGAAGCCGGCTACGCCCCGGAAATGGCCTATTTCGAGTGCCTGCACGAAGTGAAGCTGATCGTCGACCTCATCTATGAGGGCGGCATCGCCAACATGAACTACTCGATCTCCAACACCGCCGAGTGGGGCGAGTACGTTTCCGGCCCGCGCATCATCACCGCCGAGACCAAGGCCGAGATGAAGCGCGTGCTCACCGACATTCAGACCGGCAAGTTCACCTCCGACTGGATGCAGGAATACCGCGCCGGCGCCTCGCGCTTCAAGGGCATCCGCCGCATCAACGACGCCCACCAGATCGAGGAAGTCGGCGCCAAGCTGCGCGGCATGATGCCCTGGATCGCCAAGAACCAGCTCGTCGACAAGTCGAAGAACTGAGCTTCGTCAAGAAATCCGAATGAAAAGGGCGGCCTCTTGGCCGCCCTTGTTTTTTGGGGCGCGGGCGCGCGCCTCACACCGCTGCGGTGAGGCCCGGTTCCCGGGCCTTCTGGCCCTTGTGGTAGACGACATAGACATAGACCGGGATGTCGAGTTCGCCGAGATGATGCTCGATCAGCGGCTTCACCTCGGCCCAGTCGAGACCGCCGACGCCGGTGGCGAGGCGCGGCAGGGCGAGGCTGGCGATGCCTTCCGCCGCGACATGGCGGGCCAGCGCCTTGAGGGCATGGCCGACATTCTCGGTCGTCGCCTTGCCGGGCCGGCCGAGGGCGTTCTCCGCCGGCTCCTGCGTGAGCAGGTTGGCGATGCGCGCCGCGCCGCCGTTCTCCGCGACGCCTCCCCACACCCACAGGCCGCCGGCCTTGGGGTTCTCGATACGGCAATAATGGCGGAAATCCTTGGCCAGAGAGGGCCAGCGCTCGCGCAGCGCCAGCGCCAGACCGGTGTCGAAATGATCATTCGGCGCGACGCCATGGGCGATCACCGCGGCGGCGCTCAGCAGGATGTCGCCTTCCACTTCATAAATCTTGGCCATCGGGGCGTCCTTCCTTCTCGTGGGCTTTCATTGCGTCCTGTTTCGGGGAAGGAGCGGACGGCGTCGTTGAGGAAACGCAAGCCGCCTCAGTAGCCCAGCGCCTTCATCGCCGCCGTGCCGGGGGCGAGGAGCAGGAAGGCCCAGGCCATGGCGGAGGCGATGTTGGCCATCTGGAACAGGAAATGCGGCATGCCGAACATGCCGGCGATGAGCGGGATGACCGCGCGCATCGGGCCGAAGAAGCGCCCGATGAACACGCTTGCCGTGCCGAAGCGGAAGAAGAACCGCTCGCCGCGCGTCATCAGGCCGGGAAAATTGCGCAGCGGCCAGATCCCGGGCGCGCGGTCCTTGAAGTGGTGGCCGAGCCAGTAGGACACGGCATCGCCGAGCGCGGCGCCGAGGGTCGCCGCCGCCCAGACCGGCACGAAGGGCGCCCCGCCCGCCGCGATCAGCGCGCCGAGCCCGACCAGCACGAAGGTGGCGGGGAAGAACAGCGACACCACCACGAGGGATTCGCCGAAGGCGAGGATGAAGGCGATCCACGGCGCCCAGTACGCATGGGTCTCGACGAAATCCAGCACCTGGCGGGCATAGGCTTCCAGTTCCATCAGCCGGCCGTTCTCACAGCCGGTCGCGCAGGGCGTAGTAGCTCATGCCGGCGACCAGCAGCGGCCAGCGCATCAGCGGGCCGCCGGGGAAGGCCGGCACCGGCAGCCGCGCCAGCAGGTCGAACTCGCCGAGCTGCCCCTTCACCGCTTGCGCCAGCAGCTTGCCGAAATAGGGCGCCAGCATCACCCCCTGCCCGGAATAGCCGGCGGCGGTGAGCACGCGCGGCGAGAGTTTCCGCACGAAGGGCATGCGGTTCATGGTGATGCCGAGAATGCCGCCCCAGCCATAATCGATGCCGACATCGGCGAGCTGCGGGAAGATCTTCAGCATGTAGGGGCGCACGAAGGCGCCGGGGTTCGGCCGCAGCCCGCGCCGGTAGCTCTCGCCACCGCCGAACAGCAGGCGGCCATCCGACGACAGGCGGTAGTAATTCACCACGAAGCGGCTGTCGGCGACCGCCGCGCCGTTGGAGATGATCTCTTTCGCCCGCGCGCCGAGCGGTGCGGTGGCGGCGATGTAATTGGCGATCGGCATGACGTAATGGTCGACGCGCCGGTCGAGCCCGTCCTGCAGCCCGTCGCCGCATTCCAGCACCCAGTCCGCCTCCACCGTGCCGGCGGTGGTGATGACGCGCACCTTCGCGGCCTCCTCGATGCGCAGCGCGCGGGATTGCTCGTACAGCCGGGCGCCGGCCCGCCGCGCCGCGTCGGCGAGGCCGAGCGCCAGGTTGAGCGGGTGCAGGTGGCCGCCGCCATGGTCGATCATGCCGCCATGATAGGCGTCCGAGCCGACCATCTCCCGCAGCTCCTCGCGCGTCAGCGGCGCGGCGAGGGGATAGTCGTAGACCTCGTTGAGCTTCTTCGCATAGGCGTGGCTGTGCGCGACATAGCCCGGCTTGTGATCGGCGACGACGAGGCCGGCGCGCACGTCGCAGTCGATCGAATGGCGGGCGATGAGGGCGTGCAGCAGCGCCTTGGCGTCTTCCGCCATGCGCCACAGCGCCTTGGCGTCGTCGAGCCCGACATGCGCCTCCAGCCAGTCCTGGTCGCGGCGCTGGCCGGTGTGGATCTGCCCGCCATTGCGGCCCGAGGCGCCGGAGCCGACACGCCCGGCCTCCAGCAGCACGACGTCGAGCCCGGCCTCGGCCATGTGCAGCGCGGCCGACAGGCCGGTATAGCCGCCGCCGATGACGCAGACATCCGCCCGCGCGCCGCCCTGAAGCGGCGGGAGCGGGGAGAAGCGGTTCGCCGTCGCGGCGTACCAGCTCTTGGGGTGGTCGATATCGAACGCCATGCTGAAACTACCTTAGCCGAGCCTTCATCGCCGCGCGAACAACCGTTCGATATCGGCCAGCGCCAGCGTGACGAAGGTCGGCCGGCCATGATTGCATTGGGCGGCGTTCGGCGTCTCTTCCATCTCGCGCAGCAGCGCGTTCATC
This sequence comes from Ancylobacter sp. TW_SC_1, assembly GCF_056836805.1. Lineage (NCBI taxonomy): Bacteria > Pseudomonadati > Pseudomonadota > Alphaproteobacteria > Hyphomicrobiales > Xanthobacteraceae > Ancylobacter > Ancylobacter sp. TW_SC_1. The sequence continues at coordinate 4,550,644 of NZ_CM166365.1, read as the reverse complement.
TCCTCGACCCGCAGGCGCCGGCCGGCGCGGACCGAGCCGTGGCAGGCCATGGTGGCGGCGATGTGCAGCAGGCGACGCTCCAGCGGCAGCGCGTCGTCCCATTCCGCCGCGTGCTCGGCGAGTTCGCGCATCAGCGCCGTGATGTCGGCATCGCCGAGCAGGGCCGGCACCTCGCGCACCAGCAGCGCGCCGGGGCCGAAAGGCTCGATGACGAGGCCGAGCTTTTCCAGCGCCTCGGCGCGTTCCGCGAGCCGCGACGCCTCGGACGGGTCGAGCTCGACGACGAGCGGCACCAGCAGCATCTGCCGGGCGAGGCCGTCGCGCTCCATCGCCGTCTTCAGCTTCTCGTAGACGATGCGCTCATGCGCGGCGTGCTGGTCGATGACGACCACGCCGTCGCGCGTCTGAGCGATGATGTAGGTCTCGTGCAGCTGGGCGCGGGCGGCGCCGAGCGGGCGCTCCATCTGGTCTGGCGCCGGCGGGGCGGCGTTGGCGCGGGCATCCGCCCCCGGTTCGAGGGCGAGGCCGAGATCGAAACCGTTGCCGGAGCCGGGGGCATCGAAGGCGAAACGGGCCGGCGCCTCATGGAAGCCCCGGTCGGGCGGGGCGCCATTGGCCGCCGGGCGCTCGGGCATCGCCCAGGAGCGCGTCCAGTCGTAAGCGCCGGGCCGCGGCTCGGGCCGGTAGCCGGAGAATTCCGGCCGGGCGAACTGCGCCAGCCGGTCGGCGGCGGTGGAGGCGGTGCGCGGCACGCCGGCGGTGAGCGCGTCGGTCAGCGTGCGCACGATCAGCGCGCGGATATTGCCGGCGTCGCGAAAGCGCACCTCGGTCTTGGCGGGATGGACGTTCACGTCCACCTCGCGCGGGTCGAGGTCGAGGAACAGCGCCGTCACCGGGTGCCGGTCGGAGGGCAAGAGGTCGGCATAGGCGGCGCGGATGGCGCCGATCAGCACCTTGTCGCGCACCGGACGGCCGTTGACGAAGAGGTATTGCGACAGCGAGTTGGCCTTGGCGTAGGTCGGCAGGCCGGCGAGGCCGGACAGCCGCGCGCCCTCGCGCAGCCCCTCCACATCCAGCGCGTTGGTGCCGACGTCCTGCCCCAGCACGTCGGCGATGCGCGCGCGCCGGCCGGCCGGGTCGAGCGAGCGCGCCGGCCAGGTGAGCGGCGCGCGATCATCCGCCACCATGGTGAAGCCGACATCGGGACGCGCCAGGGCGAGCCGCTTCACCGCATCGACCGCCGCCGCCGTCTCGGCGCGCTCGGATTTGAGGAATTTGAGCCGTGCCGGCGTGGCGAAGAACAGGTCGCGCACCTCCACCCGCGTGCCGAGGCCGAGGGCGGCGGGGCGCACTTGCGACTTCACCCCGCCCTCGACGCGGATCTCGTGCGCGGTCTCGGCGCCCTTCGGCCGGCTGGTGATGGCGAGCCGCGCCACCGCGCCGATCGAGGGCAGCGCCTCGCCGCGAAAGCCGAGCGTGGCGATCGACAGAAGGTCCTCGCTGTCGAGCTTGGAGGTGGCGTGGCGTTCCACCGCCAGCGTCAGCTCGTCGGCATCCATGCCGCAGCCATCGTCGGTGACGCGCATCAGCCGCCGGCCGCCGCCGTCGATGACGATCTCGATCCGGCCGGCGCCGGCGTCGAGCGCGTTCTCGACGATCTCCTTCAGCGCCGCCGCCGGGCGCTCGACCACCTCGCCCGCGGCGATGCGGTCGACCAGGGTGGAGGGCAGAAGGCGCAGCGGCATGGCGGGTCCGGCAGGGTCCGATTCGGGGAGGCGCGGGAGCAGACTATAGCAGGGCGTCGCCGCGCCTGCCCGGCGGCGTCGCCCTTCTCGCCGTCATCCCGCTCGCCGTCATCCCGGACGGCCGCGGGCCATCCGGGATGACGATGACGGAAACCCTACCCCGCCGCCGCCAGACGCTCGGCTTTCTCGCGCTCCATCTCCTGCCGCTTGGTCATGATCGAGACGAAGATCACCACGACGGTGACGATGGCGATGAGGATGGTGCAGGCGGCGTTGATCTCCGGCGTCACGCCGAGGCGCACCTGGCTGTAGATGCGCATCGGCAGGGTGGTGGCGCCGGGGCCGGTGGTGAAGCTGGCGATGACGAGGTCGTCGAGCGACAGCGTGAAGGCCAGCATCCAGCCGGAGATCACCGCCGGCAGGATGATCGGCAGGGTGATCACGAAGAAGGTCTTGAAGGGCGGGCAGCCGAGATCGAGCGCCGCCTCCTCGAGGCTCCGGTCGAAGGTCACGAGGCGCGACTGCACCACCACCGAGACGAAGCACAGGGTGAAGGTGATGTGCGCCAGCGTGATGGTCCAGAAGCCGCGGTCGAGGCCGATGGCGACGAACAGCAGCAGCAGCGACAGGCCGGTGATCACCTCCGGCATGACCAGCGGGGCATAGACCATGCCGGAGAACAGCGTGCGGCCGAAGAAGCGGCCATAGCGGGTCATGGTGATGGCCGCCATGGTGCCGAGCACGGTGGCGACGGTGGCGGTGAGGAAGGCGACGCGCAGCGTCACCCAGGCCGCGTCCAGCAGCTGCTCGTTCTGGAACAGCTGCCAGTACCAGTGGGTCGAGAAGCCGGCCCACACCGTCACCAGCCGCGAGGCGTTGAAGGAGTAGATCACCAGGAGCACGATCGGGATGTAGAGGAACGCGAAGCCGAGCGCGATCGAGGTGACGTTGAACCAGGAAAGTCCCTTGCGCATCTACCTTCCCTCCACTTCGCGCTGCTGGACGTTCTGGTAGAAGACGATCGGTATCACCAGCACCATCAGCAGCAGCACCGCCACCGCCGAGGAGACGGTCCAGGAGCGGTTCACCGAGAACTCGGTCCACAGCACCTTGCCGATCATCAGCGTGTCCGAGCCGCCGAGCAGGTCGGGGATGACGAACTCGCCGACCGCCGGGATGAAGCACAGCAGGCAGCCGGCGAAGACGCCCGGCAGCGACAGCGGCCAGGTGATCTTCCAGAACGCCGCGAAGGGCGGGCAGCCGAGATCCGCCGCCGCCTCCAGCAGCGTCTCGTCCATCTTCTCCAGCGCCGCATAGAGCGGCAGGATCATGAAGGGCAGGTAGGAATAGACGATGCCGATATAGACCGCCGTGTCGGTGGCGAGGATCTGCAGCGGCGCGTCCGGGCTGATGATGCCGAGCGCGAAGAGCAGCTGGTTCAGCAGCCCTTCCGGCGAGAGGATGCCGATCCAGGCGTAGACGCGGATCAGGAACGAGGTCCAGAACGGCAGGATGACCAGCATCAGCAGCGTCGGGCGGATGGATTTCGGCGCCCGCGCCATGCCGTAGGCGATGGGGTAGCCGACGATCAGCAGCAGCAGGGTCGAGATGCCGGCGATCCACAGGCTGGAGCCATAGGCCTCGATGAACTCATTGTCCCAGCTCAGCACATAGCCGTAATTCTCGAAGGAGAGTTCGGCGAAGTTCTCCTTGAACGCGGCCCAGCCCTGCGCCAGATCGAAGGTCGGGACATAGGGCGGCTGCGCGATGGCGTCCTGCGACAGGCTGATCTTGAAGACGATCAGGAACGGCACCAGGAACAGCGCCAGCAACCATAAATAGGGGATGGCAAGAACGAGCCATCTTCCCTTGGCCTTGCTCGCCATGCTCGCCCCCTCAGCTTGTCAGGATCACGCCGGCATCGGGCGTGAAGGAGACATAGACCTTGTCGTCCCAGGTGATGGGGCGCTCGACCATGCGGGTGAGGTTCGGCTTGGCGGCCTTGACGCGGGAGCCGCCGGGCAGTTCGACATGGTAGATCGACAGGTCGCCGAGATAGCCGATGTCCCAGATCTCGCCCTGGAGGCAGTTGACGCTCGCATCGACCGGCGGATCGAGCTCGACCCGCATCTTCTCCGGGCGCAGGGCGATGGCGACGGTGTCGCCGGGCTTGGCCGGGCAGTTCTGCGCGATGCGGAAGCGCCGGTCCGGCGCGGCCAGCGGCCGGAGCGTGACCATGCCGGGCTCGACCGTCTCGACCGTGGCGTCGAGGATGTTCACGTCGCCGACGAAATCGGCCACATAGCGGGAATTGGGGTGTTCGTAGATCACCGCCGGCTGGTCGACCTGCACCAGCTTGCCGTGGTTCATCACCGCGATGCGGTCGGCCACCGTCATCGCCTCTTCCTGGTCGTGGGTGACGATCAGGAAGGTCATGCCGAGCTCCATCTGGATGTCCATGAGCTCGAACTGGGTCTCCTCGCGCAGCTTCTTGTCGAGCGCGCCGAGCGGCTCGTCGAGCAGCAGCACCTTTGGCCGCTTGGCCAGCGAACGGGCGAGCGCCACGCGCTGGCGCTGGCCGCCGGAGAGCTGGTGCGGCTTGCGCTTGGCGAACTTCTCCAGCTTGACCAGCTTGAGCATTTCCTCGACGCGGGCGGCGACCGCGCCCTTCTCCATGCGGTCCTGCTTGAGGCCGAAGGCGATGTTGTCCCAGACGCTCATGTGCGGGAACAGCGCGTAGGACTGGAACATCATGTTGGTCTGCCGCTTGTAGGGCGGCGTGCCGACGAGGTCGTTGCCGGCGAGGGTGATCTGGCCCTCGGTCGGGTCCTCGAAGCCGGCCAGCATGCGCATGAGCGTTGTCTTGCCGCAGCCGGACGGGCCGAGGAGGGCGAAGAATTCGCGCTCGTAGATGTCGAGGGAGAGATTGTCGACGGCGGTGAACTCGCCGAAGCGCTTGGTGACGTTCTTGTAGCGGATCAGCGGGACGGCCTGAGGGTCGTTCCAGGGAGCGAACTTGCGGCGGATGCCGCCGATGGTCTTCTGCGTCTTTTCGGCGACGCCGGTGCTCATGCTGACTGGTTCCCGTTTCCCCGCCGGATGTGTCGGCCGGGAAACGCTATCCGGCTTCGCGTGGCGGCTCAACGGCACAATGCGAACAATTTTACCATGCCCGGAAAAGGGCACTGCTTGTCCGCCTTGACGGCCATGAGGGGGCCGTGATTGCCTCATGCGGGCGCAGATCGCGCATCAGGAAGGCAATCATGGCCAAGAAGAAGCGTTCCGAGAGGGACGCGGTCGACAATCCCCGCGGTGTCTCCTCGCTCGCCGAAGCGAAGGCGTGGATGGCCGCGCGCGGCATCACCGAGATCGAGTGCGCGGTTCCGGACCTTGCCGGGGTCGGGCGCGGCAAGATCATGCCGGTATCCAAGTTCCTCTCCGGTCCGACGATGAACCTGCCGCTGTCAGTGTTCTTCCAGACCATTTCCGGCGACTACCCGCCCTATGACAACCTCGTCGATTCCGTCGTGGTCGACAGCGATCTGGTGATGGAGCCGGATTTCTCGACGCTGGCGATCGTGCCCTGGGCGCAGGACCCGACGGCGCAGATCATCCACGACGCCTATCATCGCGACGGAAGGCCGGTGGAGCTCGCGCCCCGCCAGGTGCTCAAGAACGTCGTCGACCTCTACGCCAAGAAGGGCTGGAAGGCCGTGGTGGCGCCGGAGATCGAGTTCTATCTCGTCGAGCCCAACACCGATGCGGACTATCCGCTCAAGCCGCCGATCGGGCGGTCGGGCCGGCCGGAGATCGGCCGCCAGTCCTATTCGATCCAGGCGGTGAACGAGTTCGACGCCCTGTTCGAGGACATGTACGACTACTCCGAGGCGCAGGGCCTGGAGATCGACACGCTGATCCATGAGGACGGCGCGGCGCAGATGGAGATCAACCTGCTGCACGGCGACCCGATCGTGCTCGCCGACCAGGTGTTCCTGTTCAAGCGCACGATCCGCGAGGCGGCGCTCGCCCACAAGATCTACGCCACCTTCATGGCCAAGCCGATCGCCGACGAGCCCGGTTCGGCCATGCACATTCACCAGTCCATCGTCGATGCGGAGACCGGCAAGAACATCTTCTCGGACGCCGATGGCGACCCGACGCCGGAGTTCTTCGCCTTCATCGCCGGCCAGCAGCGCTATCTGCCGGCGGTGATGTCGATCCTCGCGCCTTACGTGAACTCCTATCGCCGGCTGACGCGCGACTCCATGGCGCCGATCAACGTGCAGTGGGGCTATGACAACCGCACGGCCGGGCTGCGCATCCCGCCTTCCTCGCCGGCGGCCCGCCGCGTCGAGAACCGGGTGCCGTCCTCCGACGCCAACCCCTATCTCGTCATCGCCGCCTCGCTGGCCTGCGGCTATCTCGGCCTCGTGGAGGGCCTGCGCCCGACCGAGCCGCTGGAGGCCGACGCCAAGGGCCTCGATTTCGAGCTGCCGCGCGGCCTGCTCGAGGCGGTGGCGGCGCTGCAGCATTCCGAGGAGATCTCCACCGTGCTCGGGCCGTCCTTCGTGAAGACCTACACGGCGGTGAAGCAGACCGAGTTCGACACCTTCATGCGGGTGATCTCGCCCTGGGAGCGGGAATATCTGCTGCTGAACGTGTGAGGGCACAGGCATAGGGGCCTGTGTGGAGGGTCCCGAAGCGCCTTCGGCGGCGTCTTGCGCGGGTCCCGGATCGACGCTTCGCCTGTGGCTAGGCTTGTCCGGGAAACGCTTGCCACTCTTCGTTTCCCGGACCAGCTGCACGTCGTGCGGCGCCGATCCGGGACCCGGCGCAAAATTCGTCAGTCGAATCTCCTTTGCCAAAGGCGTGGATCCCCGGGCCGTGCCCGGGGATGACGGCGCGCCGCCTAGGCCTTCACCGTCTCCTGCGCCAGAATCTCCCGCACGCGCGGGATCACCTTGGTGCCGTAGAGCTCGATGGCGCGCATCATCTTCGCATGCGCCAGCGGGCCGGCGCTGTATTTGAGGTCGAAGCGCGACAGGCCCAGAGTCTTCGCCGTCTTCGCGATCTTATGCGCCATGGTCTCGGGCGAGCCGAGATAGAGCGAGCCGTGCTCGATCTCGCGCTCGAAGGCATCGCGGCCATAGGCCGGCCAGCCGCGCTCGGCGCCGATGCGGTCGTGCATGCGCTTGTAGTCGGCGTAGAAATCCTCGCGCGCCTGCGCGTCGGTCTCCGCGACATAGCCGTGCGAATGCACGCCGATGGGCTGCATCTCGCCGCCGAGCTGGCCGATCGCCTTGTGGTAGAGGTCGACATAAGGGGCGAAGCGTCCCGGATTGCCGCCGATGATGGCGAGCATCAGCGGCAGGCCGTAGCGCGCGGCGCGCACCACCGATTCCGGTGAGCCGCCGACACCGATCCAGGTCTTGAGGGTTCCGGTCTCGATCGGCGGGAAGACGTGCTGGCCCTTGAGCGGCGGGCGCAGGCTGCCCTGCCAGTTCACGCCGCCCGGCGTACCGTTGTCGCGCAGCAGCGCGGCGAACAGGTCGAGCTTCTCGCTGAACAGCGCCTCATAGTCCTTCAGGTCGAAGCCGAAGAGGGGGAAGGACTCGGTGAAGGAGCCGCGTCCGAGGATCACCTCCGCGCGCCCGTTGGACAGCGCGTCCACGGTCGAGAAGCGCTGGAACACGCGGATCGGGTCGTCGGAGGAGAGCACGGTGACGGCCGAGCCGAGACGGATGCGGCGGGTAGCGGTGGCCATGCCGGCGAGCACGGTTTCCGGCGCCGAGACGGCGAAATCGTCGCGGTGATGCTCGCCCACGCCGATGAAGTCGACGCCGACCTCGTCGGCCAGCACCGCCTCCTCGACCAGATCGCGGATCACCTGCGCATGCGCGAGCGGCCTGCCGTCCGTGCCATGGGTGACGTCGCCGAAAGTGTCGATGCCGAGTTCGAGAGGCTGTGCCATGGCGGTTCCCACGTCGCGCCGGCGAGGTGCCGGCCGACCCCCATATGGACCACAGTTCCCGCCGGCGCATCATCGCGCCTGCAAGGACGGGCTTTCACTTCTGCAAGCGGGCGGAGGGATGGCCGTGGCCAGCACGAAAAAAAGCCCGCTGGACGAACCAGCGGGCTTCAAGTCGGCGACACGAGGGGGTCGATGTCGCCGTAAGCTCGGGCGGCGGGACGTGGTCCGGGGTGGGAGCCGGGCATGCGTCAGCCGCAGGAAATGAGGTCGTCATTGCGCGGTTTGGCGCTGGGGCGGGCATCTTCATGCCGCGCCGTCTCGCGCAGGGCCTCGCGCGCGGAAAGCCGGCGGGCCGCGCGGCGTTCCACCGAGCGCACCACGAGCACGGCGGTGGGGTCCTGCCAGAGCGGACCGGCCGAGGCGTCGCGCAGGTCCGAGCGCGTCAGGCCGATATCGCGCAGCATGCGGTCGTCGAACTCGCCGAGCTGGGCGAGATGACGACGGCTGGCGATGGCCTTGAGGAACTGAAGGCTACCCGAGAACGCGGCGATGAGCAGGCCGCTCGCCGCGGCACCGAACGAGGAGAACGCGGTTCTCCGGACTTCGCCAAGATACGACATTGTTACCTCCATCTGTCGGCCGCGCGGCAGTGACGTTGGGCTTTCTGATCCCGGGAGCCACTCGCGGCCACCCGATATCGACGCCACCCGTTCGCGGCGAGATCGTTATGACGGAGGTCGATTAATCACACTAGCGAATGTTTATGATCCGAGATATCATTTGCAGTGATGATAAGCCGTCGGGAGGCATCCGATGACCGTGCTGTTGGACATTGATCAATTAAGAACATTCATCACTATCGCTGAAACGGGCAGTTTCACGAAAGCGGCCGAAGTGGTGCACAAGACGCAGTCGGCCGTGTCCATGCAGATGAAGCGGCTGGAGGAGCGGGTCGGCAAGCCGATCTTCGCGCGCGACGGGCGCGGCTCGCGGCTCACCGACGAGGGCGACCGGCTGCTCGATTATGCCCGCCGCATCGTCAAGCTGAACATGGAGGCGGTGGCGAGCCTCGCCAGCGCCGAACTGTCCGGCCGGGTCCGGCTCGGCGTGCCGGACGATTATGCCGACCGCTACCTGCCCGAGATCATGGCGCGATTCTCCGCGACCCATCCCAATGTCGAGCTGACCGTGGTGTGCGATCCCTCGACCGACCTCGTCGACCGCATCGACACCGGCGATCTCGACCTCGCCATCATCACCGATTGCGAGACGATGAACCGCGAGACGGAGATCATCCGCCGCGAGCAGCTGCTCTGGGTCGGCTCCTCCCGCCATTCGGTGCATCGCGAGGACCCGGTGCCGCTGGCACTGGGGCGGCAGACCTGCAACTGGCGGCAGGAGGCGATCTCGATGCTGCAGGCGGTCGAGCGGCCGTTCCGCATTCTCTACACCTCGTCGAACAGCACGGCGGTCTCGGCGGCGGTGCTCTCGGGCCTCGCCATCTCGGTGCTGCCGGAATCGGGGCTGCGCCCCGGCATGCGGGTGCTCGGCCCCTCCGACGGCTTCCCCGCGCTCGCGCCCTGCCGCATCGGCCTCCTGCGCAACCGGCACGAGGCATCGGGGCTTGCGGACGCGCTGGCGGATCATATCGTTCAGGGTCTCGACAACATCTCCGAGGCGGCGATCGCGGCGGAGTGAGCAGGAGAGATCCGATGAGTTCGCCCGTGCCCGGAGATCTGGTCCCCTTCATCCGCTATGCCGATCCGCATGTCGCCATCGCCTGGCTGGAACGGGCGCTGGGCTTCCGGCCGATCATGGTGGTCGACGACGGCGAGGGCGGTGTCGCCCATGCCGAGCTGGTGCTCGGCACCGGCGCGCTCATGCTCGGCGGCTACCGCGACGACGCGCTGGGCATGCGCACCCCGGCGCAGATCGGCGGCGTGACGCAGGGCACCTATGTCGTTGTGCCGGACGCCGACGCCCTGTGGGCGAGCGCGCTGGCGGCGGGGGCCGAGGTGGTGATGGCGATCTACGACACCTCCTACGGTTCGCGCGAGTTCACCGTGCGCGATCCCGAGGGGCATCTGTGGAGCGTCGGCACCTACCGCGCCGGCTCCTATAACGGGGAATGATCAGTAGGCGTATTCGTCGAAGATCGGCTCGACCGAGCGGTTCCAGTCGTTCTCGTAGCGGGCCAGCAGGATCTCGGCCGGGGTGAGGCCGGCAGCGAGGCTCTCGTCCAGCGGCTTCAGGAAACGGGTCTCGTCGCGGCCCTGGCTGTCGCGGTAGTCGCGGCGGGCGAGGCCGGCGCGGGCGATCTCGACCACCTCGCGCGCCAGATCGAGCATCGAGCGGCCGGCGATCTCGGCCTTGAAGCCGAGACGGGGCACGTCGTCGCGCAGCTTTTGGCGCTCTTCGGCGCTCCAGCCCCTGGCGAGGTCCCAGGCGGCGTCGAGGCTCTGCGTGTCGTAATAGAGGCCGGTCCACAAAGCGGGCAGGGCGCACAGGTTGCGCCACGGGCCGCCATCGGCGCCGCGCATTTCGAGATAACGCTTCAGCCGCACCTCGGGGAAGATGGTGGAGAGGTGGTTGGCCCAATCGGAGACGGTCGCCGTCTCGCCCGGTACCGCCGCGTGCCGTCCGGCCAGCAGGTCGCGGAAGGACGAGCCGGCGACGTCGATATAGGTGTCGCCGCGCTTGATGAAGTACATCGGCACGTCGAGCGCGTAGTCGACGTAACGCTCGAAGCCCATGCCCTCCTCGAAGGCGAAGGGCAGCATGCCGGCGCGGTTGTTGTCGGTGTCGCGCCAGATCTCCGAGCGATAGGAGAGGAAGCCATTCGGCTTGCCTTCGGTGAAGGGCGAATTGGCGAACAGCGCCGTGGCCACCGGCTGCAAAGCGAGGCCGACGCGCAGCTTCTTCACCATGTCGGCTTCCGAGCCGAAATCGAGATTCACCTGCACGGTGCAGGTGCGGAACATCATGTCGAGGCCGTGCGTGCCGACCTTCGGCATGTAGTTCGACATGATCTTGTAGCGGCCCTTGGGCATGACGGGCGTCTCACCCAGCGTCCATTTCGGGCTCATGCCGAGGCCGAGGAAGCCGAAGCCCAGCGGCGTCGCCACCTCGCGCACCTGTTCGAGATGGCTGTTCACCTCGGCGCAGGTCTCGTGAAGGGTGATGAGCGGTGCGCCGGACAGCTCGAACTGCCCGCCCGGCTCCAGCGAGATCGCCCCGCCGCCGACATTGTCGGCAAGGCCGATAATGGTCTCGCCCTCCATGATGGGCTCCCAGCAGTTCAGCGCCTGCATGCCTTCGAGCAGCGCGCGGATGCCGTTCGCGCCCTCATAAGGCACGGGATCATGGCCTTTGAGCGTGAAGGGGAACTTCTCGTGCTCGGTGCCGATACGGAATTTCGAGGGCGCCTTGCAGCCCGCCTCGAACCACGCGACGAGTTCGTCGCGGCTTTCGATGGGCTGCGTATCGATCTGGTCTCGCGCCATGGGGAACTCCGGCCGGCATGCTGGGCGCGAGACCATACACAGGCGGAACGGCGACGCAAATCGCCGTAACTACCGATGAAAATCGGGGAATGATGCCGCCCGGCGCCAGGCCGTTTCAGCCCGTGGCGCCGGCGGAGGTCAGGACCACGGCGCGGCTTCCCGCCGGCACCCGCCGGTAGAGGTCGATGATGTCCTGGTTCAGCAGCCGGATGCAGCCGGAGGAGACCATGGTGCCGATGGTCCACGGCTCGACGGTGCCGTGCAGCCGGTACAGCGTGTCGCGCCCGTCGCGGTAGAGGTAGAGCGCGCGCGGGCCGAGCGGGTTGCCGGTGCCGCCCGGCAGGCCGCCGGCATATTTGGCGTAGCGCTCGGGCTCGCGGCGAATCATGTCCGGGGTCGGCGTCCAGCGCGGCCACTCGGCCTTGCGGGCGATGGTCGCGGCGCCGCGGAAGTTGAAGCCCTCCTCGCGGCCGACGCCGACGCCGTAGCGCAGCGCCCGTCCGCCTTCCCGGACCAGATAGGCATGGCGGGCCTCGACGTCGACGACGATGGTGCCGGGCTCCTCGCGGGTGGCATAGGCGACCTCGCGCCGGAGGAAGCGGGGGTCGATCCGCGACAGGTCGATCGCCGGAACCGGGTAGGGTTCGCCATCGACCGCGGCATAAATGGCCTCGTCAGACGCCGCATGGGCCGGCGCGGAGGCAACGGGGCGGGCGACCGGCGCCGGCGCCGGCCGGCGCGCCGTGGCGCAGCCGGTGAGAAGGAGGGGCGCGCTGAGAAGGAAACCGCGTCGGTCGATGGCCATGGGCGTCTGTGCCTCCGGTTGAATGCGTTTGGGATCGCGGCCTAGGTGCGCGATGGCGCCGGAAGCGTCCATATGTTATGGAGTAATCACTCCCATAACCAAGAGGCATGGATGGATCTCGCCGCCGCCCTGCGCGCCTTCGTGCGCACCGTCGAGCGCGGCTCGGTGACGGCGGCGGCGCGCGACCTCGCCGTGTCGCAGCCGGCCGTCACCAAGCATCTGCGCAATCTGGAGCGCCATGTCGGTGCGCGGCTCGTGGAGCGCTCGGCGCGGCTGGTGCGCCCCACGCCGCAGGGCGCGGCGCTCTACGAGGCGAGCCGCGCGGCGCTCGCTTCCATCGATTCCGCGCTGGAGGGCGTGCGGCGCGACATGGGCGCCATCGAGGGGACGCTGCGCATCCACGCGCCCGCCTGCCTCGGCGCGCGGCGGCTGCACGGCATCGTCATGGAGTTTCAGGCGGCGCATCCGGGCGTGGACGTCGATCTCATCCTGGAGAACCGCAGCGTCGATCTCGTCTACGAAAATCTGGACCTCGCGGTGAAATATGGCCGGCCGGAAGGGCAGGACCTGATCATCCGGCGGCTGGGTCTGGTGCGGCGGGTGCTGGTGGCGGCGCCGAGCTTCCTGGCCCGCTGCGGCCCTGTCGATACGCTGGAGCGCCTGTCCGAGATCGACCTCGTCACCACGCCCGCCGTGGTGTCGCCGCGCGACATGTTGAGCCTGCAGCGTGCCGGGAGCGCCGCCGGCGAGGCGTTCGAGGTGCCGGTGCGCCCGATCCTGCGCACCAATGCCGCCGAAGTGATCGAGCAGACGCTGCTGGCCGGTCACGCGGCCGGGCCGGTGCAGCTGTTGTTCGCCGCCCGCGACCTGGCGGCGGGGCGCCTCGTGCGGCTGCTGCCGGAATACGAGGTGCGCCCGTCGGAGGTCTTTCTCGCCTATCCCTCGGTGCGCTTCATGCGCCCGGTGGTGAGGGCCTTCACCGATTTCGCGGTGCCGGCGCTGCGGGCGACGGAAGGCATCACCTGAGCGCGTGCCGTCCGGGACGGCACTTCTCCCTCTCCCCGGCGGGGAGAGGTAAAAAGCCGGCCTGAGCCGTGCTACTGCGCCGAGGCGTGGGTGAGCCAGGTCTTCACCGCATTGAGCGCCTCGTTGCGGTTGCCGGTGCGGTGCGCGGCCTCCTGATAGACGGCGATCTGGATGTCGGCGCTGGTTCCGCCGCTGAGGATGGTGCGCAGGTGCTCCAGCTCGTCGAGCCCGCCCAGCGCCTGCGCATCGTCGCGCAACTGGTCGATCAGCGTCTCCACCGCCTGCGCGGTGGGAATCGCCTCGCGGATATTGCGGTCGACGAAGCTGCCATGGATGCCATAGCGCTGCGCCCGCCATTTGTTCTCCACCGCGATGGCGCGGTCGACCGCGTCGACGCCGGCATTCAGCGTCGGATTGCGCACCAGATGGCGCACCAGCGCCTGGTAGAGCGCGGCGATGGCGACCGAGTCCTCCACCCGCGTGCAGCTGTCGGGCGCGCGCAGCTCCAGCGTCGGGTGCTTTTCCGAGGGGCGGATGGTCCACCACACATAGCTCGAATCGCGGATCGCCCGCGCCGCCACCAGCGCGTCGATATAGTCCTGATAGTCCTTGGAGCTTTCGAACAGCTCGGGCAGCCCGGTGCGCGGCAGCTCGTCATAGGCGGCGAGGCGATACCCCATCAGGCCGGTACGCTTGGATTCCCAGAACGGCGAGGAGGTCGACAGCGCCACGAAGACCGGCAGATAGGGCAGGATGCGGCGCATCACGTCGATGCGCTGGTCGGCGTCCGGCAGTTCCACATGCACATGCATGCCGCACAGCATGTTGCGCTCGCCGAGCATCTGCAGGTCGTGCATCAGCCCGTCATAGCGCCGGGTCGGGGTACGCTTGCCGGTCTGCCAGCTCGCGGTCGGGTGGGTGCCGGCGGCGATGAAGGCGAGGTCGAAGCCCGCCGCCACCTCGCCAAGCGTGCGGCGCAGCCCGTGCAGCTGGCGGCGCGCATCGGCGGCGCAGTGGTGCGGACGGGTCATCACCTCGATCTGCGACTGCAGCATCTCGCCGGTCGCGGCGTCGCCGAGCGAATCGCGCACCTTGTCCATGAAGGTGGACGGCACGCGCCGCAGGGCGCTCTTGGTCTCGCCTTCGACGATGAAATATTCTTCTTCGATGCCGATACGGTATTCTTCAGTCATGGCCTGAGTCATCGCGTTGTTCCCCCGCATTGGTCTGCAAGAGCGCAGGCATGCTGAGCTTAGCCGACGCAGAATCGGCAAACCTCATGCGGGTTGTGTGATGATGGAAAAGTAAGACCGGATTGTGACTTGGGCGATATCGGAATGAAGGCGTATATTTAGTATAATTGTCAAAAATAAACGCACTCCACTACCTGCGTGCGGAGTCAATTCATCTCAACTCGCCGTCCGCCCCCGCCCAAAGGAGAGGGTCGACGTCGACGCCCATCAACGCGCACGCCGTCCTCCGGTTCCGCCCTCCGGTTCCGGGCAGGTTTTCGGCGGGGCGAGCGCGCGGACGGGTCAGCGCGAGCCTTGCCGCGCCGCCTCGACCAGCGCCAGCGCCGCGACGGCGGCGGTGTCGGCGCGCAATATGCGCGGCCCGAGCGACAGTACGATGGTGCCCGGGCGGGCGGCGATGAGGCGCCGCTCCTCGTCGGCGAAGCCGCCTTCCGGGCCGATGAGCACGGCGAGCGGGCCGCCGATCGCCGCGCGCAGTTCGCCGAGCGGATCGGTCTCCGGCGCCGCCTCGTCGCAGAACACCAGGCGGCGCTCCGGCGGCAGGTCCGCCAGCCAGCGCGGGAGCGCGACCGGCTCCAGCACGTCCGGCGGGCCGAGGATGCCGCACTGTTCGGCGGCCTCGATCACATTTGCGCGCATGCGCTCGGTGTTCACCCGCGTCGCCTGGGTGCGGCGGGTCATCACCGGCACCAGCCGGCCGGCGCCCATCTCGACCGCCTTCTGCACCATGTAGTCCAGCCGGGCGTGCTTGAGCGGGGCGAAGACGTAGTCGAGATCGGGCCGCGGCGACTGACGCCGCAGCCTGATGTCGCAGCCCAGCTGCACCTCGCGCTTGCCGCCCGGCTCGCGCACGGCGCGCCATTCCCCATCGCGCCCGTTGAACAGGTGGATATGTTCGCCGACGCCGAGACGGATCACGTCCGACACGTAATGCGCCCGGTCGCGGTCGAGCTTGACCACGGCCCCTTCGGCCAGATCGTCCTCGACGAAGAGCCGCTGGGCACGGAAATCATAGGGCTGGTCGGTCGAATCATCGGTGGGACGGGCCATGATGCGGGCCATTTTCTCGCTTATGTCGGGCAGAAGACGGATGCCGTGATGTTGCCCAATCTTTAATGCGTCTGTATCACGCTTGGTCAATGAGACGGCACCGACCGACATTCTGATGAGAGGTTGGACTTTGGACGTTCGCCAGATGCGCTCACTCGCCCGTGCCCGGCTACCGGCGCTGGCCGGCATGCTGTTCGTTGGCCTGCTGGGCTCGCAGCCGGCAGGCGCGCAATGGATCGGTGCGCCGGGCGGCTCCGGCGAGGGCGCCAGCTCCGGCACCGTGACCATTACGCCGGCGCCGCAGACGGCCTCGCCCGGCATTACCCCCGGGTTCAGTACCGGCGGGTTCACCCCGGCCCCCGCAACGCCGATGCCGCAGCAGGCCAACCCGGACATGGCCGATTGCCAGCGGCAGGTGGAGAAGCTCCGCGGCGACCTCGAGGCGCGCGGCGCGTCCATCCAGAAGGCGGCGAAGGGCAAGCGGCCGCCCTCCGAGTTGTGCCCGCTGTTCCGCAATTTCGCCAACGCCCAGCAGGGTTTCTACGACTACCTCACCACCAACAAGGCCAAGTGCGGCGTGCCGGACGACGTGCTGAAGAAGATCAAGGAGAACGTCGCCTCGGTCACGTCGACGCGCAACCGCGTCTGCGAGGTGGCCAAGGTGCAGGAGAGCGGCGGCGGTGCCGGGCCCAGCGGCCCGCCGGCCCAGGGCTCGGTCTCGGCCGGCCTCGGCCTGCCGAGCGGCCTGCCGAGCATGGCGGCTCCGCCCGGCGGCGTGTTCGACACGCTCGGCGGCGACGCGCTGCGCTGAGCCGCCGCGATGATCCCCGCCGCTTCGGCGCCGGCCGATTCCGCCGGAAACTGGGTCGAGCGCCACGCGCCGTCGTTTCTGCGTCCCTTTCTGCGTCTGGCCCGCGTCGACCGGCCGATCGGCAGCTGGCTGCTGCTCATTCCCTGCCTGTGGTCGGTGGCGCTCGCCCTGCGCGTGCAGGCGGCGACCGGCACCCCGGATTATCTGCGGGCGCTGGCGCTGATGGTGCTTTTCGCCATCGGCTCGGTCGCCATGCGCGGCGCCGGCTGCACCTGGAACGACATTCTCGACCGCGACATTGACGGCCGGGTCGAGCGCACGCGCTCGCGGCCGCTGCCGGCTGGGCAGGTGACGCTCGCCGGCGCCGTCGTGTTTCTCGCGGTGCAGTGCCTCGCCGGCCTCGTGGTGCTGCTGTGCCTGCCGAACTTCGCCATCGTCGTGGCGCTGTCCTCGCTCGGGCTGGTGGCGGTCTATCCGCTGATGAAGCGGGTGATCTGGATTCCGCAGCTCGTGCTCGGGCTCGCCTTCTCCTGGGGCGCGCTGATGGGGTTCGCCGCGCTGGCCGAGGCTTTGCCGCCGGCCGCTCTCCTGCTCTATGCCGGCTCGGTGCTCTGGGTGGTGGGCTATGACACCATCTACGCCCATCAGGACCGCGAGGATGACGAGCAGGCCGGGGTGAAGTCGTCGGCGCGGCTCTTCGCCGGCGCGACCAAGCTCTGGCTGGTCGGCCTCTACGGCACTGCCGCCGCGCTGCTGGCGGCCGCCATCGGCGCGACGGGCGGCGGGCTTCTCGCCTGGCTGGGCCTCGCCTTGTTCGCGGCGCATCTGGCCTGGCAGGTCTGGCGTCTCGACATCGACGACCGGGACAATTGCCGCGACGTGTTCCTCTCGAACCGCGATGCGGGCCTCATCCTGTTCGCCGGCCTGATGGTGCAGGCGCTGATCGGCTGACGCCGGCGGTTGCCGGAGCGGCCCCGGCGGTGCTAAGCAGCCGAAACCCTTGAAAGCACGGTTCCCATGAGCATACGCCTGCACCGCGGCGATCTGGTCGATCTCGCCCGCTACACGCCCGAAAAGGCGCCCTTCGTCGCCATCGACACCGAGACGCTCGGTCTCAACCCGCACCGCGATCGCCTGTGCGTGGTGCAGCTCTCGCCCGGCGACGGCACCGCCGACATCGTGCAGATCCCGGCCGGCGCCGGCCCCGGCAGCGCGCCGAACCTCGAAAAGTTGCTCACCGATCCGCGCAGCGTGAAGCTGTTCCATTTCGCCCGCTTCGACGTCGCGGTGCTCGGCAAGGCGTTCGGCCTGACGGTGTCGCCGGTCTGGTGCACCAAGATCGCCTCGCGGCTGACCCGCACCTACACCGACCGGCATGGCCTGAAGGAACTGGTGCGCGAGCTGCTCGGCATCGACCTGTCGAAGCAGCAGCAGAGCTCGGACTGGGCGGCGGAGGAACTGACCGACGCGCAGCTCCAGTATGCCGCCTCGGACGTGCTGCATCTGCACGCGCTGCAGGCCAGGCTGGCGGCCATGCTGGCGCGCGAGGGGCGGGGCGAGCTTGCGCAGGCGTGTTTCGACTTCCTGCCCACCCGCGCCCGGCTCGACCTCGCGGGATGGCCGGACGAGGACATTTTCTCGCATTCCTGAGGCCGTGGACGGGCGTTGCCGCAGGCCCGCCCGACATTCGCCGACTTCTCAAGGCTAGTTGAGGGGACAGCATTGCCCCCGCGCTTGCGCCTGGGAGCGGAAGCCGCCATTTTAGAAATGGTCGTTGAAACGGGGGTCGACCGTAGTCGGGGAAGTGCCGCCACGCATGAACAAACACGTCGAATCTCCCGTGCGCCTCGGCGCGAGAGCGACGGAGCCATCGGCTCGGCGTGCGGCGACGGCTGACCAGAAGGGTTCCGACCGGTTCAAGGCGGCCCGCCGTCACAGCCGGCGCGTGCGGTTTTTCCGTGTCGCGCTGCCGCTTGGCGTGGTGACGGCCGTCGGCCTTACGGTAGCCGTCAACTATCTCGATCCGTTCACCATCGCCGTCGACCTGCCCTTCGAACTCGGGCGCGTGTCGCTGTCGGGTACGCAGGTGAAGATGGAATTTCCCCGCCTGCATGGCTTCACCGCCGACAATCGCGGCTACAGCGTCACGGCCATCTCGGCCTCGCAGGACCTGAGCAAGCCGAACAGCATCTCGCTGGAGACGATCGAGGCTAAGCTCGAACTCGCCGAGCACGGATGGGCCAACCTGACCGCCAGCACGGGCCGCTACGACACCAAGACCGAGCAGCTCCGGCTCGCCGGCGGCGTGCGCTTCGACACCTCTTCCGGTTATGGCGGCCTGTTGCAGGACGCCGCGATCGACATCAAGGGCGGCAAGCTGGTCTCGGAACGTCCGGTGATCCTGACCTATCTCGACGGCAAGCTGACGGCGGACAGCATCGAGGTCACGCAGAAGGATTCACGCGCGCTGCTGACCGGCAACGTGCAGCTCGACTTCAAGATGCCGCCGGCCGACGACAAGGACGAGCCGGGCAAGGACGCTTCGAACAAGGAGGCCTCGGAGAAGGCCGCCTCCGGCGTCGCGTCGGCGCCGAAACTGCGCGGGACGGCAAGCGCCGGGGCCACGCCGTGAGACGTGTCATTGAACGGCCGGGGCAGCGCGGCTAGACATGCAGCCATGAACATGTCGCACCGCTTCGCCGGCATCGGCCTCGCCGCTCTTCTGATCACCGCCGCGTGTGTCGGCCCGCTGGTGCGTCCCGCTCTGGCGCAGCAGGGACGCAACGTGCCCAACGCGCTTCAGGGCTTCGCCACCAACCGCGACCAGCCGATCCGCATCAATGCCAACAGCCTTGAGGTGCGCGATCAGGAAAAGCAGGCGGTCTTCACCGGCAATGTCGTGGTGCAGCAGGGCGACACCACGCTGCGCTGCAAGGAACTGGTGGTGTTCTACGACGGCAAGGAGACCGGCGGCGCCAAGAAGAGCGGCGAGGCCCTGGCGGCCGGAAGCCCGATCAACTCCTCCGCCGTCCGCCGGCTGGAGATCAACGGCTCGGTGCTCGTCACCACCAAGGAGCAGACCGCGACCGGCGACAATGGGGTGTTCGAGACGGCGTCGAACACCATCACCCTGGTCGGCAGTCCGGTGGTGCTGACCTCGGGCCCGAACGTCATTCGCGGCAAGAAGCTGACGGTCGACCTCTCCAGCGGCCTGTCGCGCTTCGACGGCGGACGCATCGAGAGCCTGCTGGTCCCCAACAGTGTGAAGAACATGGATGCGGCGGCCCCCGGCGCCAAGCCGGGCCAGAAGCCGGCGCCCAAGCCAGCGGCCAAGCCGGCCCCCTGACGTCGCTTCCGCGCTGCCTGCGCGGGGCGGCCCGGCGCTTGTTTCGTTGGCGTGCGAACATTGCCCGGATGGTCCGTGCCGCGGCGTGGCGGGGTTTTCGGCCCGCTTTTTGCATAGTCATTTGCCAGCGGCGCCTTGAGCGTTTATCACCGTCCGGGTGGTGACTTCACCACGGAGGGTGCGCGTGGGATTTTTCTCGACGATCGTCGGACGCGGCAAGTCGGCGTCGCAAGGTTCCCGATCCGATGCCGCGCGCCCGCGCGGCTTTGGCACAGCCGGCCGGGCCACACGCAACGAAGACGAGATCGAGGCGCAGTTCCAGGCGGATTTCGAGGCGGCGCTTGCGGCCGAGCTGCGGGCCCCGCCCCGTGGTTCCGCGCCCCCCGCCGCGCCCCCTGTCGCTCCGCCGCTTCCGGTCGGCTCGCGGGCGCCCTCGCCGGCGACCGATCATGGCGTGCTCAACGCGGTCGGCCTGGCCAAGTCCTATGGCGGGCGGCAGGTCGTGCGCGGCGCGAGCCTGCATGTGCGCCGGGGCGAGGCCGTCGGCCTGCTCGGCCCGAACGGCGCCGGCAAGACCACCATCTTCTACATGATCACCGGCCTCGTTAAGGCCGATGCCGGCCGCATCGAGCTGGACGGCCACGACGTCACCCATCTGCCGATGTACCGCCGCGCGCGCCTCGGCGTCGGCTACCTGCCGCAGGAAGCCTCGATTTTCCGCGGCCTGTCGGTCGAGGACAATATCCGCGCCGTGCTGGAAGTGGTGGAGCCGAACCGCAAGGAGCGTCAGCGCCGGCTGGACGCGCTGCTGGAGGAGTTCCGCATCACCCATGTGCGCAAGTCGCCCTCCATCGCGCTGTCGGGCGGCGAGCGTCGCCGCGTCGAGATCGCCCGCGCGCTGGCCTCGCGCCCGACCTTCATGCTGCTCGACGAGCCCTTCGCCGGCATCGACCCGATCGCGGTCGGCGACATCCAGGCGCTGGTGCGCCAGCTGACCGAGCGCGGCATCGGCGTGCTGATCACCGACCACAATGTGCGCGAGACGCTGGGCCTCATCGACCGCGCCTACATCATCCATTCCGGTACCGTGCTGATGGAGGGCTCGCCCGAGGAAATCGTGGCGAGCGAGGAAGTGCGCCGGCTCTATCTCGGCGAGGAGTTCCGTCTCTAGCATGGCACGCCCGCTGCCGACGGTCCCGTCCGACGCCGCCGGGTTTTTCGCCGCCGGGTTCTTCGCCGCAACGTTCTATGCCGTCCCGCTCGATGCCGCCTGTGGAGAGTGCGTGCCATGTCGCTGAGTCCGCGTCTCGAATTCCGCCAGACCCAGTCTTTGGTGATGACGCCGCAGCTGATGCAGGCCATCAAGCTGCTGCAGCTCTCCAATCTCGACCTAGTGGCCTATGTCGAGGCGGAGCTGGAGCGCAACCCGCTGCTGGAGCGCCAGACCGAGCCCGAGGGCGAGCGGGCGGGCGACGGCGAGGGGGCGAGCGGCGAGGGCGGCGAGCGCACCAGCGACGCCGATCTCGACCCGCGCGGCGGCCAGGGCCTGGAGACGCAGGAGAGCGGCGGCGAGCGCGAGGAGCGGGTGTCGGACTGGATGGAGGAGCGGCTCGACACCAGCCGCAGCGCCATCGAGGACCGTCTCGACACCGGGCTTGAGAACGTCTTTCCCGACGATGCCGGCCGCGAGCCCACCGGTCCCGCGCCGAGCGGCGAGGGACCCTCCTTTTCGGAATGGACGGGCTCCGGCTCCGGCGGCCGCGACGACGACGGCTATAATCTGGAGGCCTTCGTCTCGGCGGAGACCACGCTGTCGGACCATCTGGAAGGGCAGTTGACGCTTGCCGTGAGCGACCCGGTCGAGAGGATCATCGGCCAGAACCTCATCGACCTCATCGACGAGGCGGGCTACCTGGCGGCCGATCTCGGCGGCGTGGCGGAACGGCTCGGCGCGCCGCAGGCGACGGTGGAGAAGGTGCTCGGCATCATCCAGACCTTCGATCCGCCGGGCATCGGCGCGCGCTCTCTCGCCGAGTGCCTCGCCATCCAGCTGCGCGAGCGCAACCGCTACGACCCCTGCATGGCGGCGCTGCTCGGTCATCTCGAACTGCTGGCGCGGCGCGAGTTCAACACGCTCAAGCGCGTCTGCGGCGTCGACGACGAGGATCTGGCCGAGATGGTCGGCGAGATCCGCCGGCTGAACCCGAAGCCGGGCCTCGCCTTCGGCTCCGGCGTGATCCAGCCCATCGTGCCGGACGTGTTCGTGCGCGGCACGCCGGACAATTGGTTGGTGGAGCTCAATTCCGAAACGCTGCCGCGCGTGCTGGTGAACCAGGCCTATTACAGCCGGGTGCAGAAGACGACGCGCAACGAGCGCGAAAAGGCCTTCATGTCCGACTGCATGCAGACCGCCACCTGGCTGACCCGGTCGCTCGACCAGCGGGCCCGCACCATCCTCAAGGTGGCGACCGAGATCGTGCGCCAGCAGGACGCCTTCCTCACGCTGGGCGTGCAGCATCTGCGGCCGCTGAACCTGCGCATGGTGGCCGATGCGATCGGCATGCATGAGTCCACGGTGTCCCGCGTGACGTCGAACAAGTACATGGCGACGTCGCGCGGAATCTTCGAGATGAAATATTTCTTCTCGTCTTCTATTTCCGCGTCCGATGGCGGCGAAGCGCATTCGGCGGAATCGGTGCGCTTCCGCATCAAGCAGATGATCGACGCCGAGTCGCCCGACGATGTGCTTTCCGACGACACGCTGGTGCAGCGCCTGCGCGAGGCCGGCATCGACATCGCCCGCCGCACGGTGGCGAAATATCGCGAGGCGATGCGGATTCCCTCGTCGGTTCAACGCCGCCGCGAGAAGCAGGCCGCGCTTTCGGCGGGCTGAACGCCGTCCGGCGCAGGCGCCCCGCCGAGCTATCCACTGCCCCTCGTTGACACATTCCCTCGCGGCTCCTACGTCTTAATGGCACCGGCCGGGCATGTAGGGGGTTCGGGCACGGAGGGGGCGTAGATCGCGAGCGCCTTTCGCCATGCCCCAGCAGAGGGACTAGTCACGATGCCGCTGCGGGTTTCTGGAAAAAATCTCGACGTAGGCGAGGCACTGAGACAGCGGGTTTCCGACCGCGTCGCCGGTGCCATGGACAAGTACTTCGACGGTGGCTGGTCCGGCCATGTCACGGTGGCCCGCGAGGGCTCCGGCTATCGCTCGGACTGCGCGCTGCATCTCGATAGCGGGACGGTGCTGCAGGCCCATGCGGACGCGCAGGACCCCTATGCCAGCGCAGATGCCGCCGTGGAGCGCATCGAGACGCGCCTGCGGCGCTACAAGAGCCGCATCAAGCGCCGCGCGGTCAATGGGGAGGCCGAGATGCTGGCCGAGACCGTGCCGCTTACCGTCTTCTCCACGCCCGATCATGAGGATGCCGAGGCCGCCGACGGCTGGAGCCCCACGGTCGTGGCCGAGGCGACCGCCAACCTGCCGCGCCTGTCCGTCAGCGACGCGGTTCTCGAACTCGACTTCACCGGCGTCACGGCCCTCGTGTTCCGCCACGCGAGCCATGGCCGCATCAATGTCGTCTACCGGCGCGGGGACGGCCATGTCGGCTGGGTCGATCCGCCTGCCAGCGCAATGGCGGAAGACGTCCATTGATCCCCCTCTTCTCCGGGAAGCGCGCGGCCGCACTGTCGGTTCGCGCGCTTCGCATCGCCACGACGCGGATCGTCCCATGGCCCTGAACGATATCTTGGCGCTGTCAGCGATCTTCCCGACCCTGCGGGTCAGCAGCAAGAAGCAGGCCCTGCAGGAACTCTCGGCCCATGCGGCGGAGATCCTGAAACGGGACGAGCGGGAGATCTTCGAGACACTCAACCAGCGTGAGCGCCTCGGCTCCACCGGGGTGGGCAACGGCATCGCCATTCCCCATGGCAAGCTGGCCAAGATGGACAAGCTGTTCGGCATGTTCGCGCGGCTGGAAAAGCCGATCGACTTCGAGGCCCTCGACGGCGAGCCGGTCGACCTGATCTTCCTGCTGCTGGCGCCCGAGGCGGCGGGAGCGGACCATCTGAAGGCGCTGGCGCGGGTGGCGCGGCTGCTGCGCGATCCCGAGGTCGCCCGGAAGCTGCGCAATTCGCGCGACGCGGCGACCATCCACGCCACTCTGACCGGGACGCCGGCCACCGACGCGGCGTGAGGCGTCGCCGGCCGGCGACGTCGTGCCGAGAGGGATGCTGCGTGCTGTAAGCGTTGCGGGGCGCCCTGGATCGGTGGGGCGAGACTTCGCCTGTCAGGAGAGACGTTCATGGCCGACGCGCCGTTTCCCGCCAATTCTCCCCTCGCTCCCGAACAGTGCCGTGCGGCGCGCGCCTTGCTGGGCTGGCTCCCGCAGGAGCTGGCCGAGCGGGCGCGGGTGACGCTGGACTGGCTCGCCGAGTTCGAGCGCGGCACGGAGGCGACGGACGACCTCGACCCCGGAGAGGCCGCGCGCGTGCGCCGGGTGTTCGAGAAGGCCGGCGTCGATTTTCTCGATCCGGGCGAGCCGAGCAGCGGCGGCGGTCCGGGCCTGCGCATCAAGCAGCCGGGCGGCTACATCCCGGCCGAGCGGCTCAGTTCCGCCAATGACGGGTGACATGGCCCGCGCGTCGTCCCGGACGGTCCGCAGGACCGATCCGGGATCGTTCGCATCTGTCATGGCGCGATCCCGGCTCGTCGCCACGCGGCGGCCGGGATGACGGTGGCCCCGCTCTCGGGGCGTGATCACCTCAGGGCGTGATCGCCACCTTCAGCACGCCGTCGCGCTGGTGCGAGAACAGGTCATAGGCCGCCTCGATGTCGTCCAGCTTGAAGCGGTGCGTCACCAGCGGCTTGAGGTCGACGCGGCCGGAGGCGATGACGTCGATCAGCCGGCGCATGCGCTCCTTGCCGCCCGGGCAGAGCGTGGTGACGATCTTGTTGTCGCCCAGGCCCGCGGAGAAGGCGCCGAGCGGGATCTTCAGGTCGGTGGAGTAGACGCCGAGCGAGGACAGCGTCCCGCCTGGGCGCAGCACCTTCAGCGCGCTCTCGAAGGTGTTCTGCGTGCCGAGCGCCTCGATGGCGACGTCGACGCCGCGACCGTCGGTGAGCGCCATGATCTGTTCGACCACGTCGCCCTGCTTGAAGTCCACCACGTCCGAGCAGCCGAGCTTCTTGGCGATCTCCAGCCGCGCCGGCACGGTGTCGACGCCGATGATGCGGGTGGCGCCCTTGAGCTTGGCACCGGCCACCGCGCACAGGCCGATGGGGCCGAGCGCGAACACCGCGACATGGTCGCCGATCTTCACCGCGCCACTCTCGGCGCCGGAGAAGCCCGTCGACATGATGTCCGGGCACATCAGCACCTCCTCGTCGGAGAGCCCTTCCGGCACCGGCGCGAGGTTGGCGAGGGCGTCGGGCACCAGCACATATTCGGCCTGGGCGCCGTCGATGGTATTGCCGAACTTCCAGCCGCCCATCGGCTTGAAGCCGTGCTTCATGCCCGGGCCATCCTGCGAGGCGCAGCCGCACAGGCAGGCATAGGAATAGCCTGAGGGGGTGATGGCGCCGGCGATCACCCGCTGGCCCTCGGCATAGCCGGTCACCTGCGAGCCGAGCTTCTCGATGATGCCCACCGGCTCATGGCCGATGGTGAGGCCGCGGGCGACCGGATATTCGCCCTTGAGGATGTGCACGTCAGTGCCGCAGATCGTCGTCGTGGTGATGCGGATCAGCGCATCGAGCGGACCGACGTCCGGGATCGGCTTCTCGTCGAGGACGATGCGACCGGGCTCGACGAAGATCGCGGCTTTCATCTTGGCCATGGGGAACTCCTGCGGTGAATGTCGCGGGAGGATGCCCGTCTCCTGTCATAGCGCCATGACAGGGGTCAAAAGCCGGCCACCATGGCGATGGTTCGGGAGGCGGGCGAGGACTTTCAGCCGATCCCGCGCTCGGCCATCAACCGTATCACCGCCGCGCGCAGCTCGGAAATGCCGGCTCCCTCGCGGCTGGAGGTGGGGAACACGATCGGGAAGGCCGCCGGGCGGCGGACCAGCGCCGCCTCGGTGGCGGCGACGCGCTCGGCCAGTTCGGCCGGCTTGAGCTGGTCGGCCTTGGTCAGCACGATGGCGTAGGACACCGCGGTCTTGTCGAGGCCGTCGAGCACTTCGAGGTCGATGGGCTTCAGCCCGTGCCGCGAATCGATCAGCACGAAGACGCGGGCGAGGTTGGCGCGCCCGCGCAGATAGGCGTGGACCGTCGCGGTCCAGGCATCGACCTTGTCCTTGGGAGCCTTGGCGAAGCCATAGCCCGGCATGTCGACGAGGGTCAGCTCCGGCCCGAGGCCGAAGAAGATCAGCTCCTGCGTGCGCCCGGGCGTCACCGAGGTGCGGGCGAGCGCCTTGCGGCCGGTCAGCGCGTTGACGAGGCTCGACTTGCCGACATTGGAGCGGCCGGCAAGGGCGATCTCGATGCTGCGCATGGCGGGCAGGGTGGCGATGGTCGGCGCCGCCGTGAGGAAGGTCCACTCGCCGGCGAAGAGCCGGCGCCCGGCCTCGATTTCCTCGGCGGTGAAGCGGTCCTTCCCGTCGTCATGCTCGTCCTGGGGGCTGTTCACGGGTCAGCCGGCCTTCGGCTTCTTCTTGGAAAACAGCCCGGTCAGATTGTCCCACAGTTCGATCTTCACGCCGTTGCGGCGCATGATGACCGACTGCTGGATCACCGACAGGGTGTTGTTCCACGCCCAGTAGATCACCAGACCCGAGGCGAAGGAGCCGAGCATGAAGGTGAAGATGAGCGGCATCCAGTCGAAGATCATCTTCTGGGTCGGGTCCGGCGGGGCTGGATTGAGCTTCATCTGCGCCCACATGGTGCAGCCCATGATGATCGGCCACACGCCGAGCAGCAGGAAGTGGCCGATCACCGGCACGGTGCCGGGATCCCACGGAATGAGGCCGAACAGGTTGAAGATCGTCGTCGGATCGGGCGCCGAGAGGTCGCGAATCCAGCCGAAGAACGGCGCGTGCCGCATCTCGATGGTGACGAACAGCACCTTGTAGAGGGCGAAGAAGACCGGAATCTGGATCAGGATCGGCAGGCAGCCGGCGACCGGATTGATCTTCTCCTTCTTGTAGATCCCCATCATCTCCTGCTGGAGCTTCACCCGGTCGTCGCCGTAGCGCTCGCGCAGGGCCTGAATCTCCGGCTGCACCGCCTTCATCTTCGCCATCGAGGCGTAGCTCTTGTTGGCGAGCGGGAAGAAGACGACCTTCAGCATCACCGTGACGACCAGGATCGCCACGCCGAAATTGCCGACGAAGCGGTAGATCCAGTCGATCACCAGGAACAGCGGCTTGGTGATGAAATAGAACCAGCCCCAGTCGATCAGCAGGTCGAAGCGGTCGATATTGTACTGCGTCTGATAGCCGTCGACGAGCTGCACCACCTTGGCGCCGGCGAACAGACGGCCGTCAGTGGAGGCCTTGGCGCCCGGCGCGACGGTGACGGCGTCGCCGAGGAAGTCGGTCTGGTAGGTCAGGTCGTTGCCGGCCTGCGCGGCGGAGAAGCGCGCCTGCACCTTTTCCTGCGCGCCGGGGATGACGGTCGCGGCCCAGTACTTGTCGGTGATGCCGAGCCAGCCGCCGACCGAGGGGAAGGTCTGGCTGCGGGATTCGGCGATGGCGCTGTACTTGATCTCGTGCAGCCCGCCTTCCGACGTCACGCCGATCAGGCCTTCATGCAGGATGTAGTAGCCCAGCGTGTGCGGCGTGCCGTGGCGCGAGACCAGCGCGTAGGGATGCAGCGCCACCGGCTCGGCGGTCGCGTTGTCCACCTCGTCCAGCACATGGAACATGTAGTTGGCGTCGATGGAGAGGGTGCGGCGGAAAGTGAGGCCGGCGCCATTGTCCCAGGTGAGGACGAGCGGGGTCTCCGGGGTCAGGCGGGCGCCTTCCGGGGCGGTCCACAGCGTGTCGGCGGCCGGTACCGCGACGGTCGAGCCGGCGCCGGGCACCCAGCCAAATTCGGCGTAGAAGGGGTTCGGTCCGCCCGAGGGCGAGAGCAGCACGATGATCGGGCTGCTGTCGTCGACGGTCTCGTGATAGCCCTTGAGCGACAGATCGTCGATGCGCCCACCGCGGAGGGCGACGGAGCCGACGACGCTCGGCGTGTCGATGGCGACGCGCGGCGTGCGCGCCAGCGCCTCGGCACGGGTCAGAGTCTTGGGAGGAGTCGCGGCCGGGCTCGGCGCCGCGGTGCCGGGCGCCGGAGCGGCGGCATCGGTGCCGGCCTGTCCCTGCGGAGCCTGCTGAGCGGCCTGCTGGGCAGCCTGTTGCTGCCGCTGCTGTTCCATCTGCGGCACGCCGGAGAAGAACTGCCAGGCAATCAGCACCGCCATCGACATCACGATGGCGAGGATCATGTTGCGGTTTTCACTGGTCATGCAGCGGTTCTCCGTCGGCGTGCGGCGGGCGCTGCGCAGCGTCACCGCGCGCAGGCTTCGGCGGGCGCCGGCTTCCTGAATGAAGGCGGGCGATGCCCCGCTCTATGTCTTTGACGAGGTCGATAAAAGGCGTGCCGAGCGCAGCGCGCCGGGCAACGATCACATAATCGAAGCCGGCCTTGCCGGCATGCGGCAGGGCGTCGCGGACAGCCGCACGCAGCCGGCGGCGGATGCGATTCCGCTCGACGGCATTGCCGTGCTTCTTCGTGACGGTGAGCCCGATCCGGGGTGGGGTGTCGTCCGCGCGGTCACGGCCCTGCAGCAGCAATGGGCCGGAATTGGCCCGCAGCCCGGAGGCTGCGGCCAGAAAGTCCTTGCGCTTGACGAGCCGGTGCATGGCGGGGCGCCGATCCTCAGGCAGCAGGGCGGCGCGCCCCAGCCATATGGGGCCGAAAGGCGGGATCAGGCCGAGAGACGCTTGCGGCCATGAGCCCGGCGGGCATTGATGATCTTGCGGCCGTTGGCGGTCGCCATGCGCGCACGGAAGCCGTGCCGGCGGGCGCGCACGAGCTTGCTCGGTTGATAAGTGCGCTTCACGGGTCTTTCTCCGCTTGTTCGATACGCCAGACCGGACCGGAATGCTCCCCGGATCCGGCGCGGACCACGAAACCTGTCGTGGCGAAGGGCGGACATGCGGGGGGCAACCCGACCGCGCAGGCAGCCTTGGTTGGAGCGGGCTTATAGGGGGGGCGCTTCACCGAGTCAACTTGCGCGTGGCGCCGGACGATCAACTTGTTCGTGCTTCGCGCACGGTTCCCCCCTGGCGAGCGCGCCAAGCTGCCATACATTGAAGGCGAGGGGCGACATCCGACGCAGGGGTAGGTGCGTATACGTGACGTGGCGTCGCGTGCGCGCCGCAATCGTTGCGTCGGATAGGAAAACGGGCCCCCGGGGCGTCCTTTTCGGGGCGTGTCGGGAGCGATCGCGGGGTGCGATGAAGAAGCGTTCGGAGGTCGGGACGGGAGCCGTCGCCGTGCCCGCCACTGTGGCGGGCATCGGGGAGGCGCGTCCGGCTGCCGACGCGGCACCGGCCGTGGTGTCGCAGGCCCCGGGTGTCGTCACACCCAAGCCGCGCCGCCATCTCGGCCTTTCCGGCAAGCTGCTGGTCTTCACCCTCGCCTTCGTGCTGCTGGCGGAGGTGCTGATTCTCGTGCCGGCGGTCGCCGCCTTCCGGCTCAACTGGCTTTCCGACCGCCTCGCTGCTGCGCGGACCGCCGCGCTGGTGCTCGACGCGGCGCCGGACGGGATGATCTCTCCCCAGCTTACCCAGGAACTGCTGCGCAGCGTCGGCGCCATCACCGTGGCGCTCAAGCGCGACGACACGCGTCGCCTGCTCGCCTCGACCGACATGCCGCCGCAGGTGGACCACCATGCCGATGTGCGCGATGTCGGCCCGTGGCAGGCGGTGCGCGAGGCCTTCGGCACGCTGCTCGCCGACAATGGCCGGGTGATCCGCGCCGTCGGTACGCCGCCGCGCGGCGACGGCTTCGTCGAGATCGTCTTTGACGAGACGCCGCTGCGCAAGGCGATGCTGCGCTTCACCGGCAACCTGCTGCTGGTTTCGCTGGTGATCGCCGCGCTCACCGGCGCGCTGGTCTATCTCGGCCTCGCCTGGATGTTCGTGCGGCCGATGCGCCGGCTGACCCAGCGCATGATCGCCTTTCGCGTCAATCCGGCGCTGCCGGTGCCGGAGCTGGAGCCGGGCGAGCGGCTCGACGAGATCGGCCAGGCCGAGCGGGAGCTGACCGCCATGCAGCGGCAGATCGCCGAGACGCTGCAGCAGAAGAGCCGGCTCGCCGCTCTCGGCCTCGCCGTCTCGAAGATCAACCACGACCTGCGCAACCTGCTCGCCTCGGTGCAACTCATCTCCGATCGCCTCGCCGACATTCGCGACCCGGCGGTGCAGCGTTTCGCGCCGAAGCTGGAGGCGGCGCTCGACCGCGCCATCGCCTATTGCGAGCACACGCTGGCCTATGGGCGCGCGCAGGAGCCGCCGCCGGAGCGCCGCATGGTGGCGCTCGCCCCGCTGGTCGCCGAGGTGCGCGACACGCTCGGCCTCGGCGCGGGCGAGGAGGGGCGCGGCATCGGTTTCGTCGAATCGATCGACCGCGACCTCGAGGTCGATGCCGATCCCGACCAGCTCTTCCGCGTGCTGCTCAATCTCTGCCGCAACGCGGTCGAGGCGCTGGCCGCGCGGACGCCCAACGACCTGTCGCGCGACCAGATCCGCATCACCGGCCGGCGCGAGGGCGCCATCGTCGTCATCGAGGTGGCCGATACCGGCCCCGGCGTGCCCGAGCGTGCCCGCGCGCATCTGTTCGAGGCCTTCCAGGGCTCGGCGCGGCGCGGCGGCACCGGGCTCGGCCTCGCCATCGCCGCCGAGCTGATGCAGGCGCATGGCGGCGACATCCAGCTCGTGCCCGGCACCATCGGCGCCACCTTCCAGCTGCGGGTACCCGACCGTCCCGTCGACCTCGACGCCCACCGGGCCCTGCGGTCGCATGGCTGAGCGCGAGGGCAGGGGCCGGCGCGGCGGCCGGGCGGCCTTTGCGGCGCTCGCCGCCTCGTTCCTGCTGGCGGCCCAGACCGGCATGACCCATGCCGCCGATGTCGCCGTCTCCGGCCGCCGGATCCTCGTGGACGGGCAGTCCTTCGCAGTGCGCGGCGTCGCCGGCGACGGGCCGCTCGCTCCGCTGGCCGGTCTCGGCGCCACCACGGTGCGCAGCTATGGCGGCGATCCCGGCCCGCTGCTCGACGCGGCGCAGAAGGCGGGCCTGATGGTGATCGCCGGCCTGTGGGTCGGCCAGCCCCGGCAGGGCGCAGACTACGGCGATTCGGCCTTCCGCTCCCGCCAACTCGCCGAGCTGGAGGCGACCGTGCGGAAATACCGCGACCATCCGGCCCTGCTGATGTGGGCCGTCGGCAACGAGGTCGAGGTGGATCTGGCCGATGATTCGGCGGTCTGGCCGATCATCGAGGAGACGGCCGGGATGGTCCGGCGCACCGATCCGGCGCATCCGACCCTCGCCGTGCTCGCCGAGACCGGCACCGACAAGGTGGAGAAGCTGCTCCGGCAGGCGCCCAGCATTCAGGTTCTCGGCCTCAATTCCTATGGCGACGCGCTCTATTCCGCCGCCGCCCGCGCCCGCGCGCAGGGCTGGCAGGGGCCGGTCGTCGTCACCGAGCTCGGCGCGCTCGGCCAGTGGCAGGCCGCGCACACGCCCTGGGGCGCGCCCTTCGAGCCGAGCTCGACGCAGAAGGCGATCCAGCTGCGCCGCTACCTCAAGGCGCTGGACGAGGCGGAGGCCGGCGCCATCCTGTTCCTCTGGGGCCAGAAGCAGGAGGTGACGCCGAGCTGGCACAGCCTGCTGCTCGCCGATGGCACATGGCTCGAGGCGTCGGAGGCGATGGCCGGGGCCTGGGGCGGGGGCACGCCGGGCGGCAACCATGCGCCGCGCATCTTCTACCTGCGCGTGGCGACCGACCCCAGCGCGCCCTTCGCCACCTGGCCGGCCGACGGCGAGGGCGCCTTCACCCTCGACGCGGTCGATCCCGATGGCGACCTGATGGATGTTCGCTGGTTCGTGATGGGCGAGAGCGCGGCGCACGGCATTGGCGGCGACGCGGAGACGGCGCCGCCGGTGTTTGCCGACGCGGTGCGCCAGAGCGGGCCGACCGGCGCGCGGGTGTCCGGCCTGAAGCCCGGCCGCTACCGCATCTTCGTCGAAGTGCTGGACGGACAAGGCGCGGCGGCGACCGCCAACATGCCCTTCGCGGTGCGCTAGCTCGCGCGACGGTGTTGCATGGGGCTGTGGATAGCTTCTTCCGCCATCGGGACGTCTTGCAATGTCCGCCGAAACGGGGTAGCTGACGGGCCCTCGCAACGGCGTTGTCCGTTTCGATCACGACTTCCTCCGCGGTGCGGAAGACGTCGGGCGCCCGTAGCTCAGCTGGATAGAGCACCAGACTACGAATCTGGGGGTCAGAGGTTCGAATCCTTTCGGGCGCGCCACTTCGGTACAAAACTGCGAACGCCCGGATGGGCGGCTTGGTCGGCGAGTGCGGCCTTCTCCAGAACCGTTTTTGAGCCGTGGATGCGCACGACGTGCTGGTCGACGTCGACGGCATCGATCAGCGCGCGCAGATAAGCCGTGCGGAACGGCACCTTGCCCGCAAACCGATCGAGTCGATCCGGCGCCGCGGCACGGAGTTCGCCTCGAACACCATTCTTGCCCGGCCGATGGATCGCCGCGTCGAATGGCATTCCATCGCGCCCGGGAACCCGATGCAGAACGGCTACATCGAGAGCCTCAATGGCCGGATGCGCGCGAGCTGTTGAACGAGAGCCCGTTCCTCAGCCTCGCTCATGCCCGCCGCGCAATCGCCGTATGGGTGAGCGACTGCAGCATGGCGAGATCGCATCACTCGCTCGGATACCAGACCCCGGCGACCTTGGCCGAATTCCTCACCGCAGCCGGTTCTCCGGTGGCTCGACCCTCGCCCCACGGTGCAACTGCAGCGGGCGCAACTGCGGCGGGCGAGGCTCCAGTCGCCGCTGGGTGAAAACCCAGTGGCGGGTCACTGGGGCATGGCGAGTGATGCCCGACGGCGATGCATGCGGCGGACCTGCCGGCGCGCTTGCGCGCCGGTCGTCCGACGACGCACCTAAAGGCTTTGATTATAGGCGCCGACCTCGGGGTGGGTACGCAGAACGCCGTCGACCACGCGAAACATGTCGCGCATGCGAGCCTCGGAGACCGGGCTCTCCACCACGACGACCAGCTCCGGCTTGTTGGAGGAGGCGCGCACGAGGCCCCAGGAGCCATCCTCCACCGTCACCCGTATGCCGTTGACGGTGACGATATCGCGTATGGGCTGGCCGTCGATCGTCGCGCCGCCCGCCGCCATCTGTTCGAAGTGCTTCACCACGGCATCGACCACGCCGTACTTCTTCTCGTCCGCGCAATGCGGCGACATGGTCGGCGACGACCAGGTCTTGGGCAGCGCTTCCCTCAGGGCGGAGAGCTTCCTGCCGGGATTGCGGTCGAGCATGTCGAGAATGGCGATGGCCGAGACCAGGCCGTCATCATAGCCGCGGCCGATCGGTGTGTTGAAGAAATAGTGGCCGGACTTCTCGAAGCCGGCCAGCGCGCCCGTCTCGTTGACGCGGCGTTTCATGTAGGAATGGCCGGTCTTCCAGTAATCCGTCGTCACGCCATTGGCCTGCAGCACCGGGTCGGCGGCGAAGAGCCCGGTCGACTTCACGTCGACCACGAAGGTGGCTTTGGGGTAGAGCTCCGAGAGGTCCCGCGCCAGCATGACGCCCGTCTTGTCGGCGAAAATCTCCTCGCCGAGGTCGTCCACCACGCCGCAGCGGTCGCCGTCGCCGTCGAAGCCGAGGCCGACATCGGCGCCGGAGGCCAGCACCGCATCGCGCATGGCGTGCAGCATTTCGAGGTCTTCGGGGTTGGGATTGTATTTCGGAAAGGAATGGTCGAGCGCGGTATCGAGCGGCACCACGTCGACGCCCAGCGCCTCCAGGATGCGCGGAGCGAAGGCGCCGGCGGTGCCGTTGCCGCAGGCCACCACCGCCCTGACCGGATGCTTCAGTCTCGCCCGACCGGTCAGGTCCCGGATATAAACCTCTGGGAAGTCCCGGACATAGCGATAGGAACCGCCCTCGCGCGCCTTGCCGGCGCCGGAGAGAACGATCTCTTTTAGCCGGCTCATCTCATCCGGGCCGAAGGTCATGGGCCGGTCGACGCCCATCTTCACGCCGGTCCAGCCATTGTCGTTGTGCGAGGCGGTGACCATGGCGACGCAGGGGATGTCGAGCGCGAACTGCGCGAAGTAGGCCATGGGCGACAGGGCGAGGCCGATGTCGTGCACGCCGATCCCGGCCGCCATCAGCCCGTTGGCGAGGGCCTGCTTGATGGAGGCGGAATAGGCGCGGAAATCGTGGCCGACGACGATCTCGGGCCGCACGCCGCGTTCATGGATCAGGGTGCCGAGCCCCAGGCCAAGCGCCTGCACGCCCATGAGATTGATCTCGCTGCCAAACAGCCAGCGCGCGTCATATTCGCGAAACCCCGTCGGCTTCACCAGCGGCTCGGTTTCGTAAGCGTAGGTGTTGGGCTCGAGTGACGCCTGAGGGATGGGGAACATGAAACCTTGACCTCTTCGTTGCGTGAGACACATGTGGCGAAAGACGGCGCTCAGGGCCTCCAATAGGCCGGATCGGCAATGGCGGAGACATCCGGGAGCCCCTTGGCGGCGGGCCGCACGCGGATGTTGGTGTAGTCCTCGCACAGGGTCATGAGCCAGAGCTGGCGCCGGCCGGTCTTCGGGTCGATGATCGCGCGCGCATAGGCATCCTCGTGGCCCGGCGCGTCAGTGAATCGGGTGCGCGACGAGATGTCGAAGGTGCCGCCCGCCGGCGGGCCGCAGCGCCCGCGCTGGCGCAGTTCGCGGGCGAGGTCGGCCGCGGAGCGACGGCTGCGGGGGTGAACCCAGTCCCGGCGCGCCCATTTCTCCCAGCGCGACAGGCCGAACTCGCGTGTCCAGTAGGTCTGCTCCATCTGCAGCGTCGCGCCGGGCGAGAGGCCGTCGCGGCTGACCTGTGCGAAGTGGCTGGAGACGATCGACACCATCTCGCGACCGGCGGTGTAGCGCATCGGCGCGACCAGCCAGGTGGTCAGCGCCCGGCGATAGCGGGTGGGACAGGCCTGCGGCAGAGCCGAGGCGGCGCCGGTGGCAAGGCGGCTCTCGAACACGCCATAGCCGCTCTGGCCCACCGATGGCACCGCGGCCGGCGCGATGATCCAGCCGCGGAAGAAGCGTCGCGAGGAATCGCTGTCGTTCCGGCACAGGGGGGTCTGATACACCGACAGCGCCACCGGGCTGTAGCTGCCCATGATGAAGCCGTAGCCTTCATCATGCCACTGGATCGAGGCGCCGCCCTCGCCGGGCCTGCCCGGCCGGCCGCGTGCGCCGCCGCAGGCGCTCGCCGGCAAGCTCAGGGTGGACGAGACGATGCGCGTCTGCCCGCCGCGCTCGACCGGCCGGTTGAGCTTCGCCACCGTGCCGCCGTCCTCAGCACAGTCGCCGCCGGCATTGAGGAAGTTGCGCAGCTCATAGGGGGGCGGCTCTCCCGGACGGATGTCGCGCCGGCGCTCGCAGTCCACGTCGCCCGGCACGAGACCCGGCAGGATGCGGTCCGCCGCGTCGACGCACACATCCATGATCATGTAGTCGGCAATTCCCGCCGGCTCGGCGGCCCGCACGGGCGCGCAAAGGCCGACGAGCAGCAGGGCGACCGGCGTCAGGCTGAAGCAGTTCCTCATCATGACGTCACTCCCATTTCGGGTGACAGGCGGAGCGGCCCGGATCGGCTGGCGCTCCGCCTGGATCGATGTCCCGTCCGGTCAGTCCTCAACCCATGTCACGTCGTTGGTGCGGATGATCGAGGAGATCATCAGCGCCATGCGCAGGAACTTGGTGAATTCCGCTCCGGGCGAGTTCGCGACATAGACGATGTCGCCGACACGGATCGGGAAGGCCCGGGCGATGAAGTAGCCGGAGGGATTCTTCAGATTGAGCCGATAGATGACCGGGACGGCGCTGTTGCCGGACAGGAACGGCGATTGCGGATTGATGGCGCGCACCACGGCCGCCTGTTCGTAGCGGAAGATGAACACGCCGCTGGGATCGGCCTGGGCGTCGATCAGGCCACCAGAGGAGCCCACCGCCTCGGCGACGGTGAAGTCCTCGCGGTCGATCGCCACCTCGCCCGCTCCCTTGACCGCACCGAGCGCGGTGAAGCTCTGCGGGCGGCGGAACACATAGACCGTGTCGCCCGGCTGCATGAAGATGTTCTCGTCCGGCCTGGCGAGTACGGCGGTCAGCTGCATCGTCGCGCTGCGCTTGCCGCGGGTCACGCGCACGAAGGTTTCGTGCGGTGGCGCCTTGATCCCGCCGGCCTGGGCGATGACCTCCAGAAGCCGGTCGCCCTTCACGTTGAGGTTCACCCGGCCGGCGCCGGTGAGATCGCCGACCACCACCACGGAGGCGGAGGTCTGCTGCGGCAGCGTGATCAGCACCTGCGGATCGATCGACTTGCCGGTCAGCCCCTGCTCGATCGTCTTGGCAATCTCGCTCGGACGTTTGCCGACGACCGACACCTCGCCGACATAAGGCACCTTGATCCGGCCGTCGCGATCGACGGTCTGCTGCGGCAGCATCTCGCTGCCCGAGCCCGCGTCGACCGAGCCCCGCCCGAAGAGGCCGCCGGAACTCGCTTCCCAGATAGAGACCTGGACCACGTCGCCGACATTCACCCGGGTCTCAGGCGCCGGCCTGCGGGCGCCGAAGCTGCTGGCAAGGCTCGACGAACGCCACAGATGCATGGCCTTCACCACGTCGGCGTTGACGTCGACGATCTCGTAGTCGACCGGCTCGCGTGGCTGTACGACCTCCTGGGTCATCGGCCCCGAGCCGGGAAAAAACACGCATCCGCCGAGCGAAAGACTCAGCACGGCAAGCCCCGCCAAACGGGCCATCGGACCCCGGACAATCAAACCACCCGATCCCCTTTACTCAGTAGTCCTATCAATACAAATGAAGCTTACCAATTCTATACTGATATAAAAATTGGTCGAAAATCTGCTTTTCTGGTGATTAATGGCTCTGTAATGCGATCAATATAGAGATATACGATAATACCACTATGCATGAGTGTCGCGTCGACTTCCCGCATCGGCCGCGGGAGCGTGAAGCCGGCACCGGCCGCAAGGGGCCGGTGCCGGTGGTCCGCCTC
The DNA here is from genome assembly GCF_056836805.1 of Ancylobacter sp. TW_SC_1. Classification (NCBI taxonomy): domain Bacteria; kingdom Pseudomonadati; phylum Pseudomonadota; class Alphaproteobacteria; order Hyphomicrobiales; family Xanthobacteraceae; genus Ancylobacter; species Ancylobacter sp. TW_SC_1. The sequence continues at coordinate 4,513,800 of NZ_CM166365.1, read as the reverse complement.
ACTCGGCGGCGACGGCTGCCGCGTTGGCCTGGCGGGCGAAATAGTTCCGTTCGGCCTTCAGCGCGCGGCGTGCGGCCTGGATGCACTCTTTGCGCTTCTGCACGCTCAGTTCCTTCCATGCCGCCTGGTCGAATTCGACCAGCCGACGGGCCACGAAACGCTCAAGCTGACGGCTGATTTCGGGAAGATCGTTCATGTCGGCTCCTTCAGGTTGGGTCGGGATCTCCCGACTGAAAGTGAGGGAAGGCGTCTTCAGGCCGAGGGCCCAAAGGGTTCGTCGGCGAGGCGCTCCTCCTCGCCGTCATCGTCCTGGCCATCGTCGGTTTCGGACGGTGCTCCGTCATCGATGGTGCGGAAGAGACGTATCGCGTCGCCGATCCGCTCGAACATGTGCAGCCGCCCCTCGTGCAGGACGGCGCCGATGTCCGCGAAACGCCGCAGCATCTGGGGGGATCGTGTAGTGAAGATCAGCGTGGCATGCGACCGGCGCGCCTGCACCAGATCCGCGCAGCGCGCCCGGAACGCCCCGCTGCCGCCGAACAGGGCCTCGTCGGCGAGAAAGATGTCGAACGGAAGTGCATAGGAGGCCGCGAAGAGGAAGCGGGAGCGGCGCTCCCTCGTATAGCTCGACAGCGGCTGGTCGATCTCCTCGCTCATCTGCGCGAAGTCGGCGACGAAGCGCGTGGCGGCGTCGCCGTCGAAGCCGTTGACGCGGGCGACGAAGTGCAGGTTTTCGCGACCGGTAAGCGCGGCGTGGTAAGCCTGCGTGTTGGCGATGGGCGGCGAGACGGAGCCGCGGCGGCGAACCTTTCCGCGGTCGGGCAGGGTCGAGCCGCCGATCAGCCTGATGAGTGTCGACTTGCCGGCGCCGCGCGCGCCGAGGATGCCGACCGACGCATGGCGCGGGAAGGCGGCGTCGAGATGCTCGAACACCCGCCGCGCCCCATGCGCGCCCCGGAAGGTCTTGGCGATGTCCGACATCTCCACCGCCATCATATCAGCCTCGCACGGAAGACGCGTTCGAGCGCCAGTCCGATGAGCAGCGCGACGAGGCCGAAACCGACGAGGTAGGACTTGTCGAGGGTGAGGGTGGGGTAGGTCAGGTAGAAGCCGGAGCGGAACCATTCCAGCCCGTGCAGCAGCGGGTTCCAGCTCAGCCAGTAGCGGATCTCCGGCGGCATGAAGTCCGGCACGAAGAACACGCCGGACAGGAAGATAAGCGAGCGCGAGAGCACGCCATAGACCACCGCCCACAAGCGGAAGAAGGCGCCGATCACGCCGTTGATGAGGCCGACGCCGATGGCCAGCAGGGCGGTGGCGGCGAAGCCCTCGATCGCCAGCATGGGACGGATCGGGATCGCTTCCGGGATGCCCATGGCGTAGATGGCCGTGAAGAGCAGCACCGCGACGATCAGCAGGGTCGCGGTCTCCAGCAGGGCGCGGGCCAGCATGATGTCGAGCGGCTGGATGGGCGCGAGCGCGCGCACCAGCCCGCTGGCGCGGATCGCGCCGGTGGTGCGCCCGGACACATGGGTGAACAGGAAGAACGGCAGGATGCCGGTGCCGAGGAACAGCAGCAGGCTGGTGCCGAAATCGGGGCGCCGGCCGATGATGCTGAAGATGCCCATCATCATGGCGAGCTGCAGGATCGGCTCCAGCAGGGCGAGCAGATAGCTGAGGCGCGAATGCACCGAGCGCAGCCGCATCTCGCGGAGCATCAGCGCGATGACCACGCGGCCCTGCGTCCGCAGGCCCTGCGCGATCCGGCGGTGGCCGAACCCCTCGTCGGGGGCGTCGATCGGCGGGTTGAAGCTCATCGCCGCACCTCGCTCACGCCACGTGGTCGCGGATGGAGAAGAACACCATGACGCCGATGAACCAGAGCGCGCCGGTGGCAAGAAGGATGATCAGGACGGAGACGCTGCGGTGCGGGTATTGGCTGGACTGTGCCAGTGCCGGCTGGACATAGGTCGCGACATAGGTCTGTTGCGCGGCGGCCTCGGAGCGGGCGAGTTCGAGTGCCGAAAGCGTCGTCTCGTAGTATTTCTCGGCAAACTGGCGGCTGAGATCGACATCCTCGTAATTCGACAGCACGTCCGACAGCACCGGCACGCCCGCGGCCGCCGTTCCGGCCGCCGGCGCGGCGGCATTGGCGCTGTCGCCCCCCTTGCCGATCTCGCGCTCGATGGCGGTGATCTGCTTGCCGGTGGCGGCAATGCGGCTTTCCAGCACCTTCACGGTGGGCGCATTCGCATCCATGTAGGTGCGCAGCGAGGCGAGCTGGGACTGAAGCCCGGCCAGTTCCCCGCGCAGCTTCATGGCGAGGTCGAGCGTTCCGCCCGCGGTGCGTGCGGCGTCCGGGGTCTGTTCGAGGTCGCGGAACTGGCGCAGCGCCAGGCGCGCGCCGCGCAGCCGGTCCTCGGCGCGGGATACGTCCGCCTCGGCATAGGTCACGGCGTCGCGGCGGGCGCGGGCCGAGATGTCGTTGATCAGCCTTTCGCTTTGGACGACCAGCGTGGCGGCGATCTTGTGGGTGTCCTCCGGGGTGAAGGCGCGTACGCGCACCAAGGCGAGGCCGGTCGCCAGATCGAAGGACGCGTCGATCATTGACTGCCAGTAGGCGACGAGGCTCTCCATCGTGTCCTCGCCGCCCAGCCGCGAGAGGCGGTCGACGCCCGCGCGCGAGTACATTTCGCGCAGGTCCACGGTCTTGAGCAGGTCTTCCACCGCCTGGCGGCTGGAGAGGTAGTCGACGACCAGGAAATTGTCGGTGAAAATGCCCGATCGTGCCGCGGAACCGAGCGCGGTGCTGGCGGCGGTGGTGCCGGCCGGCGCGAAATCCTGGCTGCGCACCGCGAAGCGGAACTCCGACACATATTGGTTGGAGACGAAGAATCCATAATAGAGCGCGGCGGCGAGGGTCGGCGCGGCGACCATCAGCAGGAACGACGCCCACAGTCCGACCGAACGGGGCTTGTGCACCTTGCGCGGGAGGCTGGCGGCGAGTTCGGACGTGTCGCGATCCGGCAACGGAAAGCCGTCGCGTTTGGTGATCGGCCGCATCGGCTTGGCGCGCCCCACCGGGGGCCGAGCATCCTCCGCGGCCGGCGTCTCTCGCGCAACGGGGCGCAGGGGCTGGGTCTTCGCCGGCGGGACGACCTTCGCCTTCACAGGCATTTCTCCCATAGGCTCCGCCTTTGACGCCGAGAATTCAAGAATAGGGTGCAGCTTGTTCACTTAACGTCACCCGCATATTCGTATCGTTGATATGAAATAAGTATATATTCGTCAATTATTCTCGTAATAGTTAAACGATTATGAGATTCAAAATCATTAATAGTTATTTTGTGTTGAAATATACGAAAGAATCGCATTAATTTGACGCATGTCGATGCTTCGTTGTCTGCAAATTCATGGATGAGATGAGACCTGTGGCGGCCATCTTGCTCGCGTCCCTGGCGGTCACCCTCGCGGGCGCCGGCCGGCTGGACCGTCTGGCGGTGCCGTCCCGCGATGGCGCGGAGCGGATACGTCAGGCGCGCGGGCCCGGCGAGGCCCAGGCGCTGGGCGCCGCGATCGCTGGCTGGCTCTGGATGCTCTGGCTCGGCCTGTCGGCGCGCCCGTTCTTCGCCACCGTGGCTGCGCTGGTAACGGTTGGCGTGTTCGTGCTGATCTCGCGCGTCAAATATGCCTATCTGCGCGAACCCCTCGTGTTCAGCGACCTCGGCTTCCTGTCGACGCTGATCCGCCACCCGGCGCTGTTCTATGTCGGACGCTGGACGGCGGCCGGCCTCGGCGCCGCCGTTCTGCTGCTCGCCGGCGCGATCTTCGTCTGGACCCGGATGGAGCCACGGGTACTGGGCGAAGCCGCGCAACTCTTCGTGCTCGCGGCGGCCATCCTGATCGCCGCCGCTTTGCCGATGCTGGCGGGCCGGATCGCCGACCTGCTGCCCACGCTCTCGCGCCAATTGCTCGAGATGCCGGCCTGCGGATTCGTCGGCGCGCAGGGGCTCACTGTGTCGCTGGTCGCGGGCTTCGCGCTCTGGCGGAAAGACGGTCGGCGGGAAGGCCCGCGCGAACCGTCCGGGGTGCCGCTCGCGGCGGATGGCTATCGCGCCGTCATTCTCCTGCAGTCGGAATCCTTCGCTGATCTGCGGCGGAACGGCGTGGCGCTGGACCTGCCACAGGTCGACCGCCTGCGCCGCCAGGCATCGGCGCATGGCCGGCTGGCCGTGTCCTGCTACGGCGCCTATACGCACCGCTCCGAGGTGGAAATGCTGACCGGCATCGCCTTCGCGCGCCAGCGCATGGACAGGTTCGATCCCTATCTGCGCCCGGAACGGCTCGCGGCCGCCTCGCTGGCGAAGGGGCTGGGGGCCATCGGCTGGCGCACCCTGTTCCTTCACCCGCACGATCCGCGCTTCTTCCGCCGCGACAGGGCCATTCCCCGTCTCGGCTTTGGCCGCTTCCTCGACGAGGGTGCCTTCAAGCCGGGTGACCGCTTCGGGCCCTATGTCGGCGACGGGGCGGTCGGCCGCCGCATCGTGGAGGAGATCGAGGCGGCCGGGACGGCGGGCGAGCCGCTGTTCCTGATGGCGGTTACCATGGAGGCGCACGATCCCTACGGGCCCGGCCGGCTGCCCGGCATCGACGACCCGATCGAGCAATATGCCCGCCATGCCGCCAATGCCGACGCTCTGCTGGGCACGGTGGCCACGGCGCTCGACGCGCTCACCGACCGCTCGCTGCTGGTCTTCTACGGCGATCATGCTCCGATCCTTCCCGGGCATGAGGGATTGGCGGACGACCGGGCCACGGACTACCTCGTGCTCGAATGCGGTTGGGCGGCGCCGAAGGCGAGCGAGCGTCCCGCCTCGATGCGTTCGCCGGCCGCGATCAACGCCCTGCTTCGCTCGAAACTCGCGGCGGGACGCCACGGTCCCACCGCGACGGCCGACTCGGCGACGACGTCGATGATGCGGTCGACGCGGGAGAAGTGATCCGTCCAGCGCGGCATGCTGACCTCGGCGAGCTGTCGCAGCTGGGCGGCGCGGGCCTGCGAGTCCGGCCGGGCATATTCCTCGATCGCCTGCGCCCAGCCGAGCCCGTCGATCGGGTCGAGATAGCGGGGCGCCTTCCCGGCGATGTCGCGAAAGGCCTGCAGGTCCGAGCAGATCACCGGCACGCGCAGCGCCATCGCCTCGAACAGCGGTAGGCCGTAGCCCTCGGCGAAGGAGGGGAACAGCACGCCGCGCGACTGTTTCATCAGCCGGCGCAGATGTGCGTCGGGCAGCCGGTTGCACTCCAGAACGTGGTCGCCGAGCTTGCGGCAGCGCTCGATGATGTCGATGACGTTCTCGTTCTCCCAGCCGCGGCGGCCGACGATGATCAGCTTGGGCGCCCTGTCGCCGAGCTTCTCCACCAGCACCCGCCAGGCATGCAGAAGCACGAGATGGTTCTTGCGCGGCTCGATGGTACCGACGGTGAGGAAGAACGGGTGCACCTGCGGCGTCGCGGGCTCCTCCGCGCCGAACTCGTCCTCGACGCCAAGCGGGCTGACCACGCTGGGCGGCACGGCCATCTCGCTTCGCGCGGCGAAGGCGGTGAGCTGGTTCAGCGTGTGCTGCGAATTGCAGATGATGGCCTCCGCGGAGGCAAGCACGGTGCGCATCCGCGTCTCGTGCTTCTCCGCATCGCCCGGCCGGACATATTCCGGATGGGTGAGCGGGATGAGATCATGCACCAGATACATCGGCTTGAGGCCGTGGCCCCGCACCATCGAGCGCACGCCGGCGATGGAGTTCAGCCCCTCATGCGAAACGTTGAGATAGACCGCGCCGTGGGCGCTGCGCCGGCGCAGCAGCCGCGGCAGCAGGTTTACCGGGGAAAACAGGCGCTGGAGCGGCGGCAAGGCGTCCGGCAGCGCCGAGCGCGATGAGGGCGGCGGCTCCAGTGCGCTCAGCGTGCCCGGCGCCAGGTGCAGGAAGCGTTCGACATCGCCAAGTTCGCGCCGCGTGATCCGCCCTTCGGACTGTTTCCACCGCTGGGCCAGCGCCTCGATGAAGGTGGCGATGGTTTCGGCATCGAGATACCAGGTCGAGGCGCGCACCCGTGCGACGAAGGCGGTCCGGTCCTGATAGTGGCGGCTGCCGAGCAGGTGGCGGGCATAGGCGAGTTCGACGCGATCAATGCCCGTCGGCGTCGCCTGAGAGGAACGCCGCAACAGTCGGGTGATGTCGAGCACGACCTTCATGGTCATTTCCTCCACTGCGGGACGGGGGCCGTTCTCTCTTCACTGTCCTCGCTGTCGCCGAAGCCGAGCGCGGCCAGGGAACGCGAACTCTCGAAGATCTCCTCGACGAGCACGCGCACGGCCTCGTCGATCTGCTCCGCGCGGTGGTCGGCGGTGATGAAGAAGCGCAGCCGCGCCGAGCGGTGAGGCACCGCCGGGTGGGTGATCGGCAGCACGTTGACGCCGCGCGTCAGCAGCCTTTCCGACAGCAGCACCGCCTTGAGGGAATCGCCGACCATGATGGGCACGATGGCGTGCCCCTCGGCGGTTCCGGTCGACAGGCCGGCTTCCTGCGCCGCTTCCAGGAAATGGCGGGCATTGGCCTGCAGCGTGGCCACGCGCTCGCTCTCCCGCTGCATGGTGTCGAGTGCGGCGAGCGCGGCTCCGGCCGCTGCCGGCGGCAGGCCGACGCTGTAGACGAAGCCCGGCGCCGAGACCTTGAGGTAGTCGATCAGCGACTGCGGCCCGGCGATGTAGCCGCCGCACGAGGCGAGCGACTTGGACAGCGTGCCCATCCAGATGTCGACCAGCCCGGGGTCAAGGTCCGCCTGCTCGGCGATGCCCCGCCCGCTGGCGCCGAGCACGCCGATGCCATGCGCCTCGTCCACCATCAGCCAGGCGCCAAAAAGCTGCTTGAGCGCGACCAGCCGGGCGAGGTCGGGCACGTCGCCGTCCATCGAGTAGAGCCCCTCGACGACGATCAGCGCCCGGCGATGGCGCGGCCGTTCGACGGCCAGCATGCGTTCCAACGCGTCGAGGTCGTTGTGCGGAAAGCTCCGGCGCGCGGCTCCGGCGAGCTCGGCACCGACGATGACGCTGTTATGGATCAGCGCGTCGTGGAACACCGCGTCCTCGGCGCCGACGAGGGTGCCGATGGTGGTGACGTTGGCGGCGTGCCCGGAGACGAAGGCGACGGCGTCGTCCGCCTGGTGCAGTTTCGCCAGACGGGCTTCCAGTGCACGGTGAATGGGGCGCTCGCCGGCCACCAGGCGGCTTGCCGAGACGCTGGTGCCGTAATGCTCGATCGCCTCCTGCGCCGCCCGCCGGACCTCCGGATGGCTATTCAGGCCGAGATAGTCGTAAGAGGCGAAATTCACCAGTTCCCGCCCGTCGATCCGGGTCAGCGCGCCGGCGCATCCCTCATGCGGGCGAAAGAACGGATTGGCGATGCCGAGCGCCTCGCCCGTGGCGCGGACCATCAGCAGCTCGTCATAGCCGGGCAGCGTCTCGAAGGAGGTGTCATAGGCGAGCTGGGGCGCGGGGGCGACCTCTACCGGCCTTTGGCGCATGCGGGTGAGCAGCGCGGCTCTGGCGGCGGCATCGAGTTGCATGCCGTTGCTGTGCAGGGTCATCGCAGCAGGCTCCCGTCGCGGCGGTCCGACGTCGCCTTTGCCTTGAGAGCCTCCATCGCCGCCACGGACGGTTCGACGCGCAGGTGCCGGTCGATCAGCCGGGCGCTCTCCTCGGGGATGTGGATGGTGGGAGCGGGAAGTGCCTCGCCCACGCTCTCGGCGGCGGGGCGCAGCTTGCGGGTCATCCTGTCGGCGACGTCCTGCAGCGTGGCGCCGGCGCCGAGTCCCAGCATGGGCAGCGCTACGTTGTGGCGGCGCTGCATTTCCATGTCGAGCTCCAGCCCCATCAGCGAATCCATGCCGATGTCGCCGAGTGGACGTGATGGATCGATCGTGTCCGGCGGCAGGCGCAGTATGCGGCCGAGTTCGACGGTCAGCAGGCGCAGCACCGTCGCCCGCGCCTCGTGGTCGCTTTGCTCACGGATGAGCGCGATAAGATCGGCCTCGCCGCCGGCGTCGGTGGTGTCGTCGAAGCTGGGGCGCAACGCGGCGAAGCTGGCCCCGTCCATCACCGCCAGTTCGCGCCCCGCCCGCCAGTCCACCGGCGCATGGACCATGACGGGCGGCGTACCGACATCCGCCAGGCAGGCGCCGAGATGGTCCAGTGCGGCGGCGGCGGTGAGCATGCCGAGGCCGAGGCGGCGGCTCAGCTTCTGTGAGGTCACCGCGTCGCGCGCCAGCACGCCGGCATCGGAGATCGCGCCCCAGGCGATGGCAAGCGCGGGCCGGCCCTCTCTGCGTCGGCGGCGGGCAAGCCCTTCGAGATAGGCGTTGGCCGCGACATAGGCGGCCTGGCCGGGATTGCCGATCAGCGTGGTGGCGGAGGAGAACAGGACGAAATAGTCGAGGTCCAGCGCGGCGGTGGCCGCGTCGAGATGGCGGGCACCGTCGACCTTTGGTGCCAGCACCTTCTCGAAGCGGTCGCGGTCGAGATCGCGGATCAGTGCGTCGTCCAGCACCATGGCCGTATGAACCACGCCTGCGATGCGACCATGCTGGGCATGAAGCCGTCCGATCAGTTCGGCGCAGGCGTCGGCATCGCGGACGTCGAGCCGCTCGGCGACGATTTCCGCGCCATCGACCGCCAGCGGCGGATCGATGACGCCGCGCCGCGACGCCACCACGATGTGGCGTGCGCCCCGCGCCGCCAGCCAGCGGGCCGTCTCGCGGCCGAAACCGCCGCTGCCGCCGACGACGAGGTGCACGCCCTCCGGGGCGGCGGCGAAGGTTCCGAGGGATGTCCGGGCAGCCGGCGCGCATGCCGGCGGGCGGATGAGGATCTTGCCGACATGGCCAGAGCCCTGCATCAGCCGGAAGGCCGCGCGCACCTCGTCGGAGGTGAACGCGCGATAGGGCAAGGGCCGCAGAGTGCCAGCCTCGAAAAGGCGCCCGAGCTCGGCGAGCAGGTCCGCGACCAGCGCCGGACGGGCGGCGATGAGCTGGTCGGCATCGACGCCGAAATAGGTCAGGTTGCGGGCGAAGGGCCGCAGGCCGAGAGCCGTGTTCGCGACGAAATCGCGCTTGCCGAGCTCGACGAACCGACCGAACGGCTTCAGCGTCCGCAGCGACAACTCCATCGGCCGCCCCGCGAGCGAGTTCAGCACGACATCGCAGCCTCCCTGCGCGCGCAGCATCGCGGCGAACGCGGTGCTGCGCGAGTCGTGCACCGCATCGGCGCCGAGGAGCCGGATGAGGGCACGCTTTTCCGGTGAGCCCGCCGTGGCGACGACGCGCGCGCCGCGCATCCGGGCGATCTGCATGGCGGCCAGCCCGACGCCTCCGGCGGCGCCATGGATCAGCACCGTCTCGCCGGCCTCCAGCCGGGCGCAGTGCACCAGCCCGTACCATGCGGTCAGAAAGGCGACCGGGAGCGTGGCCGCCGCGTCCGGGCCGATGCCGGCGGGCGCTCGCAGCACGGCGGCGGCGGGAACGGTGACGTGGGTGGCGAAGGCGCCTGGCGCGAAGGCGACGACAGCGTCGCCCGGCCGGACATCGGCGACGTCGGCGCCGATCCTGGCGACGCTGCCTGCGCATTCAAAACCGAGCGTCGGGCCGGCGAAACCGTTGGCCAGCATGTCATCGCCGATGAGCCCCTGCGCGAACATCACGTCACGGAAATTCAGCGCCGTGGATTCGATCGCAATCTCGACCTCGCCGGTGCCGGGCGCGCGGCGCGCCTCGGACTGCCATGTCAGACGATCAAGCGAGCCCGGCAGCGCCATGGCAAGGCGGGCGACGGTATGGGTCCTGTCCGCTCGCGGCGGCATCGCCGATGCCAGGCGCACCGCCTTCAGGCCGTCTCGATCAAGCACCAGTTCCCGTTCGCCGGGCAGACCGACAACGGCACGGGCCAGATCGGCTGTCGCCGCCTCGTCGATGACGGGCCTGTCGACGGCGATCAGCCTTATGTCGAGATCGGGGTATTCGTTCATCGCCGTGCGGCCGAAGGCCCACAGCGCGGCGGCGGCGGGGGCGTCGCCCAATGGATCGCCATCCACCAGCAGTCGCAGGGACGGCTGTCTCGCACCGGAGCGCAGAGCCTCCAGCAGCGTACGAGCCTCGTCAAGCGTGTCAGCGAGGCGGCTGGCGGGCGCGGCGGCGTCCTGTCCGCCCGCGAGCCGCCAGACGAGCACGCTGCCTGACGCCGCAACCACCGGGGATGACGGGTCGGGGCCCAAGATGAAGCCGGCATCCGAGATCAGGCAGGAACGTGCTCCCTCCCTCAAAAGGGCGATGAGAGCGGTCATGGCCACCTGGTCGTCCATTGCCTCGGCCGCGGGCGAGGCGAGAACCGAGATGTCCATCGATGCGCGCGCCCTTCGGCATCGCCGGGCGCCCCGCACGGTGTCCGCCGCGTCGATCGCCATCAACCGGGCAAAACCGGCCCTGGCAAAGCTGTGGGAGACAAGCGCGCCACCCGGCCGCAGCGCCGCACCGAGCCGTCGGGCGGTCTCGCCGGCCGGATCGAGAGGCAGACGAGGGTCGAAATGAAGGACGAGATCCGCCGCCGGCAACGCGCCCTCATCGCCCAGGCAAATCGCTGCCGACGGGCGGATGCGATCGGCGAGAGCGGGGCGGGCGGTGGGGTCGGACGGCAGGACGGTCAGGGTGATGCTGCCCGCCTCGACAAGGGGAAGGAGAGCCTCGACCACGGCGCCATGCCGCTCCACCGCGATCACGGACAGCGGCGCGTCGAGATCGCGTGCGGCTTCGGCAACCAGAGCGGCTGCCTGCTCGGCGAGGGCGCTGGCGGCCGGCGATGCGCTTTCCCACTGGTCGATGAGGCCGGTGGAGTGGACGATGTGGAGCGTGCCGCGCAAATGGTCCGCGAGGTCGGTGGCGAGGCGGGCGCCGATGGCGAGTTCGGCCGCACGGTCGGGCGCGAGGCCCGCGATCTCGTGCAGCAGCGGCTCGGGCGCCGGCAGGTCGCTCTGCGGCTGCACGCGCCACCCCTCGCCCTCGGTGTGGTGGGCGAGCCCGCCCTCGGCCAGAAGGTCGAGCAGGGACAGGAAGACCGTCCGGCGCTCCGCGGCCAGCCGGCCCTGTTCGACCAGCGTCTCCACGTCGAGTGGTGCGTCGGCCAGAAGCGCGTCACCGGCAATGTCGATTACGGCCCGATGGGCAATGGCATAGGCAAGCGCGTCCAGGATCAGGGCGTCGTCGGAGGCCGGGACATCGTCGGCGGCGTCGAGGAATGCCTCGACGCGCCGGGCGGCCTGCGTCGCCGCCGGACCGAGCCGGACGTAGCTCTGGCGAAAGTCACGGTCGAGCGTATCGCTGGCGGCGAGCGCCGCCGCCCGAAGTTCGACCCCTTCGATCTCCGCGATCGCCGCATCCGACTCGTCGAACAGGGCGAGGTCGAGTTCCAAGGCGCGCGCGCTGGCGCGGCGGATCGTCAATGAGGCACGCACCGGGAGCGCCGAGCTCCGCACGGTGAGCGCGGCGAAACGAACCGGCAGGAAAGCGGTGCCGGCCTTCACCGGCAGCCCCTCGGCCGCGAGGACCAGACCGTGCAGCGCGGCGTCCGCCAGCGTCGGTGCGAGCACATAGGCGTGCTGCGGCGTGTCGGGCGTGTTCAGGGCGAGATGGATTTCCGCGCCTACGCGCCGGGCGGAACGGACAAGACGGAAGGCGGGTCCATAGTCGAGGCCGAGCCGGGAGGCCGCGGCGTAGAGAGCCTCGGCATCGATAGAGGCTCCGTCCCGCTGCGCGGGCGGGCCGGGGGGCGGTGCCGCGGCGCTGTCGGCCAGCACGCGGCCCCGCGCGTGGAGGTTCCAGTCCTGCAGGCCGCGGATGCGGGAGGAGATGGTAACGCCACCTGTGGAATCGATCGCCACCCGTGTTTCGACGCTCTCGCCGGGCGACAGGCGAAGGGCAGCGAGGATGACGAAATCCTCGACCCGCAGTTGCTCGGTGCGGAGCCTTTCGCGCCCAGCCGCCAGCGCCATCTCGGCCAGAGCCGTGGCCGGCAGCACGACATTGCCGCCGACCTTGTGGTCGGCAAGGAAGGGGTGGGTGTCGATGTCGAGCGTGCCCCGCCATTCGCAACCGTCCGCGAGCAGTCGCGTGCCGAGCAGCGGATGATCGGGGCCGGTGCCGCCGATGAGGTCGATCGCCTCCGCGGAGCGCGGCGGACGGATCGGCTGTCGCGCCCAGGGGGTCTTCGGCAGATCGACACGGCCGGGGGCGACTGGCGCGCCGAAGAGCTTCTCCTCGTCCACCGCCGCGCCGTTGACCAGCGCGGCGAGCAGGCTGCGCTCGACGGGATCTTCCTCCGCCGTGTCCTTCTCCTGCAGCGAAGCGAGCACGGTCGCCGTCCGTCCCTCGTCGGCGAGGATCTCCCTGAGGAAGCCGGTCAGGACAGCCTTTGGCCCGATCTCCATAAAGATTCCGATGGAGCTGTCGCGGGCCATGGTGCGCACGGCCGCGTCGAACTGCACCGGCTGGCGGATGTTGTCCCACCAGTAACCGGCGTCGAGCGACGAATCCTCCACGCACTGTCCGGTAACGGCGGAGATGAACGGGATCGACGGCGGGCGCGGCGACAGCATGGAGAGCGTTTCGAGGATCGGCTCGTGCAGCGGCCCCATCGCAGGCGAATGGAAGGCGTAGTCGATGGAGAGCCGCTTGCCGACCACGCCCAGCCCGCGCGCGCGCCGCAGCACGGCGTCGATGGCTGGCGCGGGGCCGGACAGAGTCAGCCCCTTCGGGGCGTTGACCGCGCCGATGACGACCTCCGCCTGGGCGGTGGCGTCGATCAGTTCGCGGGCCTGTTCCGGGCTCGCCATCAGGAAGGCCATGGAGCCGGAGCCGCGCGTGCGGCCCTGCAACTGGCTGCGCCAGTAGATGAGCCGGACCGCATCGAGCAGGCTCAGGGCGTCAGCGATATGCGCGGCGGCGATCTCGCCGACGCTGTGGCCGACCACTGCCGCGGGCACGCAGCCTGCCGCCATCAGGGCGCGGGCGAGGGCAACCTCGAGCGCGAAGATGAGCGGCTGGGCCATCTCGGTGGAGGCGAGGGCCGCGTCGTCCGGGGGCTGCCGGAAGGCCTCGGCCAGTGACCAGCCGGCGAGCGGCTTGAAGACGGCGTCGATCTGTTCGACGCCGCGACGGAAGGCCGGGCTGGCCTGCCACGCCGCGTGACCCATGCCGGCATACTGCCCGCCATTGCCAGTGAAGACGAAGGCGACCGCGGCATCGGAGCCTCGTGGTGCGCCGCGCAGGAGCGTTCCCTCGCCTGTCCCGGCGACGATGCGGCGGAGCTTCTGCGGGACGTCAGGCCCGTTCAGCGCTATCGCCAGGCGATAGGGCAGCGTTGCGCGGCCATGCGCGGCGGCGTGGGCGAGGCGTTCGGGTGCCGGCTCGTTCTCCAACCTGTCGGCATAGGCGTCGGCGAGGGCCGACAGGGTCTGCGGATCCGGCGCGGAGATCATCAGCACGGGGGCGGTGGCCCGCGCATCGACCATCGGCCGTTCGTGCGCGTCCGGCAGGCGGATGACGGCATGGGCATTTGTGCCGCCAAAGCCGAAGGAGGAGATGCCGGCCATACGCACCTCGGCGTCGAGCGCGAGCGGCTCGGCGGCGGGGTGCAGGTTCAGCGCCTCGAAATCGATGTGCTGGTTCAGCGTGTCGAGGTGAAGCGAGGCGGGCAGTTCGTGCCGCTCCAGCGCGTTCAGCGCCTTCAGCAGACCGGCCAGGCCCGAGGCGGGTTCGAGATGGCCGATATTCGACTTCACCGAGCCTATGGGCAGCGGGGAGGAGCGCCGGCCGCCGAGCGCCGCGCCGATGGCGCGGGCCTCGGCCGGATCGCCGACCAGCGTGCCGGTGCCATGGGCTTCGATGAAGGCGAGCTTCTGCGGGTCGATGCCTCGGCGCACATATAGATCCTCGAGCAGCCGCTGCTGCGCCCGGCTCTCCGGCATGGCGATGCCGAGCGTGCGGCCATCGGAATTCGTGCCGCTTGCCATCACAACGGCGCGCGGCGTCCGGCCGCCGCTGCCGAGACGGCTCAGGACCGTGACGACACCGCCCTCGGCGCGGACATAGCCGTCCGCCGCGCCGGAGAAGGGGCGGCAGCGGCCCGTCGGCGAAAGCATCCCGGCGCGCGAGAAGCCGATGAAATTGAAGGGGCTCGCCAGGATGTTGACCCCGGCGACGACGGCCGTATCGATCTCCCCGCTCTCGATCGCCTTCACCGCCCGGTCGAAGGCCACCAGGGAGGAGGAGCAGGCCGTGTCGATGGTGAGGCTCGGGCCGGTGAAGCCGAAGACGTGCGAGATGCGGTTGGCGATGATCGACAGGGCATTGCCGGTCACGAAATGCGCGTCGGCGGCCGCGATGTCGGAAATGAAATGGAGGGAGTGGTCGAGCGAGGAGGCGCCGACGAAGACCCCGACATTCGCGCCCATGCGCGATGTCAGCGGGAGGTTGGCATCCTCGAATGCCTCGCGCACCAGTTCGAGCAGCAGCCTTTGCTGGGGATCGATCTGCTCCGCCTCGCGCGGCGACAAGCCGAACGCGCCGGGGTCGAAGCCGAATATGTCGTCCAGCACGCCGGCGGCGAAGCTGTAGGTCCGGCCCGGCGTACCGCGAACCGGATGCAGGAAGCGTTCGTGTGACCATCGAGTGGCCGGAATCTCGCTGACCGAACATGCGCCGCGGGCCAGCAGGGACCAGAAGGCGCCCTCGTCCGCGGCGCCCGGCAGCCGGCAGGCGCAACCCATGATCGCCGCAGCGTGCAGCGGCTGCGGGAAATCGGGAGAATGGGCGGAATCCGCGCCGTGAACGATGCTATCCAATCGGCACCTCATCTGAAATCTGCCGGGTGTCGGCGCGCGGCCGTGACGGACCGGGCCTCCACGGCGCAGTCCGTTCCGGGGTGGGGACGCCGGCGGCGCCTACTCCCCGGATGCGGAGGTCACCACCCCGAACGGTGTCGAATCGTCCGGTGCCGCTTCCGTCTTCCAACGGGCTCGATCGATGCGCTGCTGGATTCGTGTCGAAACCGCATCGGTCCATCGGGCGAAGTCATATTTCTCGGAAACCCGGGCGAAGCCCGCCCCGGCACGGGCGGCACGCAGATCGGTGTCTGCCGCCGCCAGGTACATGCCGCGGGCCGCCGCCTCGATATCGGGAATGCCCCACTGGCCGATATAACCCCGGCTCGCCAGATATTCCGGCGGCGCCGGCGTCTGCTGCACCGGGACGAGGAAGGCACTCTCGGCGTCGCAGAAGTCCTGCGAGCCGGAATAGTCGGAGACAACCACCGCCTTGCCCGCAAGCATGGCATCGGCGATGAAGTAGCCGAAGCCCTCCGAGCGATGCAGCGACACCATCGCATCGACGCTCCACATCAGCGTCCAGTATTCCTCGGCGGTCAGGTTGCCCTCGACGAGCGCGATGCGATCATCTCCGGCGATCCGCTCCTCGATTTCCTCCCAGTAGGAGTCGATGTTGCTCCAGTGACCGGGATTGACCTCGCGGATCTTGATCAACAGCCGCACGTTGAGGTCGCTCTCCTCGAACGCACGCTGGAACGCCTTCACCACGTCGAGGGGGTTCTTGCGTACGATGGAAGAGCCGAACTCCGCTGCCGTCAGGAAGATGAATTCGGACGGTTCACGCCGGAAGCGGTCGAGGAAGGAGACGTGGGCAAGGGGAGCATGCAGCCCCTTGTCGACGACGGTTACCGGCACCGGGGTGATCTTGCGATAGGCCTCGGCGACGTAGTTGCTGGGCGTCCAGATTTCGTCGACGGCGAGCGCGCCGAGGGTGTGGTTCGCCGGCGGACGGTCGCTCTCCCACAGGTAGAAGCCGATGATGTGGGCGTCCTCGCAGAGGCCGGCAAAGCGCGCGATCATCTCCGGCGCCCGGTCGGCATTGACGCACAGCAGGACGACGCGGGCGCGTACGCCGACCGTCGGGTTGTAGCTGCTGTCGGGATTGACGCAGGAGCCGTCGTCCGCGTTGAACACCAGCGGCGAGAAGGACGACAGCGCCTCGACGAACATGCTGAGATTGCGCCCGAGGCCGCTCTCATTGGCATGGCCGATGATGACGAGGTCGCGTCGGGGCATTTCGTCCCGCGCGGCGACGGGGGGCGTCTCGACCCGTCCCATCGCCGACAGGGCCGACAGTTCGGGGACGAGGGAATAGACGTCGTGAAGCAGCCGCTCGCGCCAGAAGTCGGTGCCGCGCTCGGCGACCGCCACATCCGGATGGGGCGTATTGGCAAGGATCGAGATCAATGCGAGGTCGAAGCGGGTGAAGTCCGGGGTGCCGCCGGCGCCCCAATAGGCACGCCAGACATGCGGGGTGAAGGAGAGCCGGTCGGGCTGGGTGACGTCGAGCGCCACCTCCTTGAAGCTGGTGAGACGGATGAAGTTCTCGTCGCGCAGCTGACTGCCGAGCCCCTGATCTTCCAGCAGGAACAGCCAGTACCAGCTCCAGGGCAGATCGCGATTGCGGAACATGTCGGCCGGCGCGGACAGAGAGCGTCGCAGGCCGTCGGAGACCAGCTTGACGTTGTTCTTGTCGGCGATGAAGGGCGCGGTGGCGAACTTGTACTGGACGAGCCGCAGGCCTTCCTCGGTGAAGATGTCAATGTGCGGATAATGCCGGCGCCAGAAGGCGAAGAGGGTGAGGCTGATCTCGTGCTTCATCACCCGCCGGTTCATCACCGGCTCGCTGAGAAGGGCATGGATCTCGTCGGTGAGGCAGAAGACGTGGCGCTTGTACCAGTCCTCGAATACCTCCGAAACGATCCAGTTCGCCACCGACTGCCCGCCTGACAGCTTGCTTTTCAGCTCCAGGCGGTTCGCCATGTAGCGGGTGTAGACGGAGGCGCGCCAGCGGGCCGGCGGCTCGTCGGACGTCTCCAGACGGCGGGTGACGTTGGGAATCTCGTGCCAGACGAGATGGCGCAGGCGCGCCTCGCGGGCGCCGGCCCCGATGCCGGTGACGAAGTGGGAGAGTTCCTCGCGGGTTTCCGGGTCGGTCCAGAACGAGGGCGCGGCGAAGGCGCCGCCAGCCGCATGCGCGCCGTCGACGCGCAGCACCATTTGCCGATGCGCGGACAGGCGGTAGCCGGTGGCATGAATGGGAATGTAGGCCTCGGGCGACGTCGTGTGCTCGAAGACGAGGCTCCCCTCGACCTCAAGGCGCAGCGTGACCGGCTTCATCAAATCGCCCCGGTGGAAGCCCCAGGCGACACACTGGCCATCCTCGACGAACACGCCGCCGAGCACGTCTTCACCGTCCGCGATCCGCAAGTAATTGTGGCATGATCTGACAATTTCGCACGCGTCCTGAAGTTGTTCTTCAGGTTTCATGTCGTCGCCACCCATCCGCCTTTCGCGCAGATTCTGAACCGGCGAGCTCAGCCCCTCCGGTCCGTAATCGCGTCCAGCCTGATGCCCGAAGGTCTCAAAATTCATGAGCCACCCGTTTTGCTGGTCGAGCGTTTCAACAGAATCGCCCTTCGAACACCCTCAAGGCGTCCAGAGAGGATGTGCGTCATGTGCATTGCAGCATCAAAAATGACGGCCTGTCTAGATACTGATCGAGGTATTATTTCACATAAATTAAGCAATCGCGGTACAATATAACCTAATTCGACAATAATCGACTCAACAATGCAAATAGACACATTTTCGAATGATTTTTCTGTCGGTATCGTTGAATCAATTGCTAATCTCATCGGGTAATTAGACTCATCAGGTTGAGGCGACAACGTGAACGTAAGGAATATGGTGCGAATTTACCGAGTGACGATGCCTGAATGTGAGGTAATTCTGGATAGTGGGACAGATTCTCATGCTGCGCTGCGGTAGTAAATTTCTGGCGTTGCAATCTGCCGTGGTATGCCAGCGAGCCCTCATCTCGGTGAGAGTTGCGGAGCGCCTGCGAACCGCCTCATCCGACCATCGAGGGGCGATAGAACGCATTCGCCGGCTCTAGGTTCCCCGACTTCGGATATTTCAATCGGAGTAGACAAGTGGAGTAAATCGAACAATGATATTGGAAAGATGGATTCACAAGGCGGGATTGTGAGCATGGATATTACGAATCTGCTTGAAGCGCGTGAGGTATTATGAAGACACCTCTCGAGGCAATGGTCCGCAGCGAGGGCGAGGTGCGGCTCGGTTGGGCGGGTTCGACCACGCTGATGGACTATCTGAACTTCGAGGATGCGCTGAGCCCGGTCATGACCGCCATGGTCGGGGGGGTGCCGGTGCGGCGCGTGCCGGCGAAGTCGCGCTCGGTGCGGATGGCGGCGATCGGCGCTATCGGCCACACTTTCGAGGGCGGCCAGGTGCATGTGTGGGGGACGGGTTGCTCACCCTGGAAGAACCCGTCGGCCCCGGTCGAACGGCGGGTCGCCTTCGCCCCGCCCGGTCACGGGGCGATGATGCTGCATGCCACCAGCGGCCCGGTGGCCGAGCGCCTGATGGCCAATGGCGGCCCGCGGCCGGGCCTCTACGGCGACCCGGCCTGGCTGTTGCCGCGCTTCTATCGCCCACGCATCCGCAAGAAATGGAAGCTCGGGGTGATTCTCCACCTCTCGGAGCTGGCCGATCGCTCCCATGAGGCGCGGCCCCTGCCGGCCTTCGCGCGCTACCGCATTCCCGCCGGGTTGGAGAACGACGTCCACCTCATCACCACGGTGACGCCCCTTGGCGTGCCGGCGCTGAAGGCCAAGCTCGACGAGATCCTCGCCTGCGAGCGCATCGTCTCGACGAGCATGCACGGGCTGATCGTTGCCGAGGCCTATGGGATTCCCTGCCTCTATTTCCCGCCGCTCGCCGAGCCGCGTGGGCTCGGCCGGCTGGCGCTGGATCCGGAAGGCCCGGCGGACCTGCGGATCGTCGACCTCTATCTCGGTCTCGGCCGGCGCCACGTCCCCGCCTATTTCCAGGATCGCGGCCTGCCCACCGACTGGCAGGCCGTGATGGATGCGGTGGACCGCGCCTGGGAAGGTGCCGAATTCGATGCCGAGCGGCTGATCGAGGCATTCCCGTTCACGCCGTCCCCGCTCAAGGCGCCGTCGGGCAAGAGCATCTGGGAGCATCCGGTCATAAAGGGGCTGACCTTGCAGCACGACGTGGCACTTCTGCGCCAGCAGGACCGCGACGCCGAGAACGCCGAACCGATCGTCGTGGGACAGGTCGAGCCGCAGGCGCGGGAACCGGAGCCGACGGCGGCGCGCGGGGGAGGCGCCGCGGCGTCGGCGGTGACGAAGGTCGTTGGTCCCGAGAAGGCACCACCCGCCGCGATGACGGCGGGCCTCGCCACTCTCCTGCGGATGAATGCCGAGCGGATCTCCATTCCGCTCTCCTGGGCGGCGACCACGCGCGAGAGTCCGCATGCCAATCTCGGGGATACGTTGAGCGCGCTGATCGTGGCGGGAATGGCGGGCGTCACCGTCCGGCGCGCCGGCTTCGACCAGCCGATCGAGCGCATGGTCGCGGTGGGCACGATCGGCCACAACCAGCGCAACGGCAACCTGCATTTCTGGGGCACCGGCGTCGACGCCGAGCGCAACCCGGTCGATCCGCTGGTGCGCGGCTATGTGCGCCCGGCCGACACCGAGTTCCACATTCACGCACTGCGGGGGCCCAACAGCGCCCGCACGCTGCGCGCCGCCGGCATGGAGGTCCCAAACATCTTCGGCGATCCGGTGTGGATGCTGCCGCGCTTCTGGCCGATGAAGGAGGTCGAGAAGACCCATGACCTCGGCGTCATCCTCCACATCACCGAGCTGGAGGACCGCACGCCGGAAGCCGGCGTCAAGCCGGCGCTGCGGCGCTACGCGGTGCCGGGGGCGTTCAAGGACCGCATCCGGCTCATCAATACCCATTGCCCGCCCACCGCCGAGGCCATGCGCGCCAAGGTGGCGGAGATCGTCTCCTGCCGCGCGATCGTCTCCACCAGCCTGCACGGCCTCGTCATTGCCGAGACCTATGGCATCCCCTGCGCCTGGTTCGCTACCTATGGCGAGGGCGAGGGCCGGATGCTCGACCTCGGCAATCCGCAGCACCAGATCGATCACCGCATGCGCGACTTCTACTCGGGCGTCGGGCGGACGACGCTGTCCTCCTATTGCCTCGACCGTTCCAAGCCGACGGACTGGGACGCGGTGCTGGCCTGGGTGCACGGCAAATGGCGGCCGGTGAGTTACGATGACCGGCCTCTTATTCGCGCCTTTCCGCTGCCGCTGGCGGTATTGCCGGAGGAGATGAACTGGCCGTTGCCGGCCGAGATCGTCGATCGGATCGACTATTGAGCGGCGCGGGTGCGGACCGCGCCGGAGCCCCTGGTTTCGGCCTGCCGATATGGCGAACGGCGTTGCCGGCGCCATGCCGGGTGGAGCCGGGGGGCGGCAGCGGAGACGCCGTGGCGGCGGCATTCGGCCGTCGCTGCTTCCTGTTCCTGCAGGGGCCGGCTTCGCCTTTCGCCATACGCCTCGCGCGGGCTCTGCGCCGGCGGGGCGCACGGATCGTGAAAGTGCATCTGTGCGGCGGCGACCTGGTGTTCTGGCCCGGTCGCGCGCGCCTCTATCGCGGCCGGCCGGAAGACTGGCCGGTCCATGTGGAGCGGCTCATGGCCGAGGAAGCGGTGACGGACCTGGTGCTGTTCGGCGACTGCCGGCCCTACCACGCGCCGGCGGTGCGGATCGGGCGCGCGCGCGGCCTGCGCCTGCACCTGCTTGAGGAGGGGTATGTGCGGCCGGGCTGGATCACCTGCGAAGCGCACGGCGTTAACGACCATTCCGATCTCCCGCGCACCCCTGGCGCTGTCCTCGATGCCGCCTGCGGAAATACTGAGCCGGCGAGGGAGCGGGCGCCGCTTGCCGAGCCTTTTGCCCGCCGGGCTTTCTGGGATGTCGCCTGGCATGCTGGCCACGCCGCGCTGGTTCCGCTGTTTCCCCATTACCGGCGCCACACGCTGGCGCATCCGGCAGTGGACTATGCCGGCTGGATCATTCGTTGGCTGACAATGGCCCGCGCGGCGCGGCGCGACCGCGTCGCGAAGGCCGCGATCGCCGGCGGGAAGCCCTATTTCCTGCTGCCGCTGCAACTCGAAGGCGACTATCAGATGCGGGTGCATTCACGCTTCCGCTCCGTGCAGGAGGTGGTGCGCCTGGTGCTCAATTCCTTCGCGCGCACGGCGCCGGAGGAGGCGCGCCTCGTGGTCAAGCGGCATCCCTACGATACCAGTCTGCCGGTAACCCGCCGGATGGTGGCGAATCTGGCCGATGAGCACGGCATCGGTGCGCGCGTGGTCTTCATCGAACGCGGCGATATCGACACCCTGGTGGCTTCGAGCGCCGGCGTGGTGCTGGTGAATTCGACCACGGCCTTGCCGGCCCTGCAGCATGCGAGGCCACTGAAGGTGCTGGGCCGCGCCACTTACGACATGCCCGGGCTGGCGCATCAGGGAGAACTCGACGCTTTCTGGCGTGAGGCGGCGCCACCGGACCCGGTGCTCGTGCGGGCCTACCGGCGCGTCGTGCTGGCGCGCACGCAGGTCGCCGGCGGCTTCTTCTCCCCGGCGAGCATCGAGCGCGCCGTTGAGGGCCTCCTCGCCCGCATGGCGACCGAGGAGGTGCGACCGGCATGAGCGGGCGGCACATCCTCATCACCGGGGCCTCGAACGGGCTTGGCGCGGCGCTGGCCCGCCACTACGCGCAGCCGGGCGTCGCATTGCTTCTGACCGCCCGCAACGCCGCGCGGCTGGGGGGCGTGGCCGAGGAGTGCCGCGCGCGCGGCGCGCAGGTGACCACCAGGATCCAGGACGTGCAGGACAGCCTGGCGCTTTCCCGTTTTGTCGCCGAGGTGGATGCCCGCACGCCGATCGACACGGTGATCGCCAATGCGGGCGTCGAGGCGAGCCTCGGCCGCGAGGGAGAGGCGGAGCCGCTGCAGGAGGTGCGCGCGCAGATCCGCACGAATGTCGAGGGTGCGATCGCGACGGTGCTGCCGCTTCTGGATTCGATGCGTGGGCGCGGAGCGGGGCGGGTCGTGCTCGTCTCGTCCCTCGCCGGGCGCATGCCGGTGCCCGACCAGCCGACCTACAGCGCCACCAAGGCGGCCCTGATCGCCTTTGGCGAGGCGCTGCGCCCCGTGCTGGCGGCGCGCGGGGTGCGCCTCACCGTCGCCTGCCCCGGCTTCATCGCGACCGGCATGAGCGGGGAGTATCGCGGATGGCGGCCGCTGCAGTGCAGCGCCGAGCGCGCCGCCGCCACCATTGCCGCGGCGGTGGATCGGGGGGCGCGCAGCGTCGCCTTCCCCCTGCCGCTGGTGATGCTGGTCTGGCTGGGGCGCTGCGTGCCGGCGGTACTGCGGGAAGCGGTGCTGCGGCGATTCTTCGCGGCCCATATCGACGGCGTCCGAAGGGGCGGATCAGCGCCGACCGTCGATGCGGCGGCGCCGGCCGACAATTACCTCTAGCGCTGCAAAAGGGCGACTGCGATGTCGTCGTTAGCAACGTAAAAACAAGTCGTTAGATTTAATTCATTCAATATTCAAACGATATACTTATCGTAACTTAATATTGACGTGCTTTGTATAACGTATATCATTAGATATATATAGTATATATGTACCTATTCGGCAATTAAATACCGAAATAGAACGCTGAACGTGAGGAGAAAAACCGATGGCCGACTCCAAGATCGTCCCTGTCATTCTCGCTGGAGGCTCTGGCACCCGCCTTTGGCCGATTTCGCGTGACTCGCTGCCCAAGCAGTTCCTGCCGCTCTCGACCTCCGGCGCCACGCTGCTTCAGGACACGTTGCAGCGCGTTGCGCAGGGAGACCTGTTCGCCGCGCCGATCATCGTCACGCATGAGGAGTTCCGCTTTTTCGCCCAGCGCCAGGCGCGTGAGATCGGCGTGGAGCCAACGGTCATGCTCGAGCCGGTGCGTCGCGATTCCGCGCCGGCGCTGCTCGCCGCCACGCTGCTCGCCCAGAAAATGCATGGCGAGGAGACGACCCTGCTCGTCCTCGCCGCCGACCATGTCATCGGCGACATCGACCAGTTTCATGAGGCGTGCCGCAAGGCGCTCTCCACGGCGCGGTTCGGTCATATCGTGACATTCGGCATCACGCCGACCGAGCCACGCACCTCCTATGGCTATATTCGTCGCGGCGCGGCGCTGAACGGCGGCGCTGCGGCGCTGGTGGAAGCCTTCGCCGAAAAGCCGAACGCCGAGACGGCGCGCGATTACGTCGAGGCCGGCTACCTCTGGAATTCCGGCAACTTCCTCTTTCCCGCCCATGTCATGATGGAAGAGGCGGAAAGCTTCGAGCCTGAGATCGTCGACGCGGTGCGTCGCGCGGTTTCAGGCTCCACCAGCGATCTTGGATTCTGCCGGCTGGGTGCGGACTTCCACGCCGCGCCGAGCCTTTCCATCGACTACGCCGTGCTGGAGCGCACTAGCCGGGCGGCCGTGGTCGAGGGCCGTTTCCCCTGGTCCGATGTCGGCAGCTGGAATGCCCTGCGCGAGATCAGTGCGCCGGACGAATGCGGCAATGTGAAACGTGGCCCGGTGCGCATGGTCGACGCCACCAACTCGTACATCCATTCCGAAGGGCCGCTGGTCGCGGCTGTTGGCGTGGAGGGGCTGTCGGTCGTGGCGACGGGCGATGCGGTGCTCATCATGCCCTCGGAGCGCTCCGAGGAGGTCAAGCACCTCGTCGCCTCGCTCAAGGCGGAGCGGCGCAACGAGGCGACCGAGCATCCCCGGATGCACCGCCCCTGGGGCAGCTACGAGACGATCAACCTCGGCGGCCGCTTCCGCGTGAAGAAGATCATCGTCGATCCCGGCGAGCGCCTGTCGCTGCAACGGCACCATCACCGTTCGGAACACTGGATCGTCGTGCACGGCACGGCCGAGGTCACCGTGGATGAGAAAGTGTTCATGGTTCAGGAGAACGAGTCGACCTACATCCCGCTCGGCGCCGTCCACCGCCTTACCAATCCGGGCCGCATTCCGCTCGAGCTCATCGAGGTTCAGGTCGGCTCCTATCTCGGCGAAGACGACATCGTCCGTCTCGACGATGTCTACAACCGCGTCGAGGCCGCAGCGCCCGTCGCCGTCTCCTGAACCGGATCAGAAGGAAAAGCGACGTGACCGAAGCCACTTTGCGCAAGATCGTCCGCGACAAGGGCGCCGTTCCGCTCACCTGGGCGGCCGCCACGCGGGTTCAGCACTATCTCAACCTCGGCGACGCCCTCAGCCCGGTCATGGTGGCCCTGCTGTCGGGCAAGCCGATCGTCCATCAGGCGCATGACGCCGGCAGCGTGCGCATGGCGGCGGTCGGTACCATCGCCCAGAATCTCAAGGGAGGCAACGTCTCGGTATGGGGCACCGGCTCGTCGCGCTACATCAATACCGGGCAGGAGGGCGAGCGTATTCCGTTCCTGCCCGACCCGGCGGCGCGCTACCGGGTGTATGCCACGCGCGGGCCGGTGAGCCGCGCGCTTCTGGGAGAGGAAAACGCCGTCGGCGCGCCGGTCTTCGGCGATCCCGTCTGGGCCCTGCCGCGCTTCTACAATCCGAAGATCGAGAAGAAGTGGGAGGTCGGCGTCATCGTCCACCTCTCGGACCTCGACGGCCGCTCGCTCGACGCGATGCCGCGCGAGGCGTATGAGCGCTATCACATACCGGCGGAGTTCGAGGGCAGCGTTCGCATCATCAACACGCTGACGGCGATCAGCGCGGAATCGATGCGCGAGAAGCTCGACGAGATTCTCGCGTGCAAGCGGCTGGTTTCCACCAGCCTGCACGGCATGGTGTTCGCCGAGAGTTACGGCATACCCTGCCTGTATTTCTCTCCGCGCGGCACGCCGGAAGGGTTGATCGGCCGCGCTATGGATCCCGATGACGGCTACGACCTGCGCATCACCGATCTCTATCTCGGCCTCGGCATCCCCTGCATCCCGGTCTATGTGCAGCGGCGCAACAAGCGCACCGACTGGGAGCACCTGATGTGGTCGATCGACACGGCGTGGAAGCCGGTCGACTTCGACATCGATCCGCTCATCGAAGCCTTCCCGATCGATCTCGCGCCGATCACCGCGCCGAAGGGCGGAACCGTCTTCGACCACACGCTGATCCGCGACATTCCCTATGCGCATGGTGGCGGCGCGCCCGTGCCGGCGCGGCCGAAGGTTGCGGAGGCCCATGCTGTTGCGGGGTGACGCGGGCGGCACGGGCGCCGCACTCCGGAGAACGGCGGTTGCGTCGATGCCCTCGCGGCCGTCACGCGACCGGACCGTGATGATCGACGGCTACAATCTCGCGCTCGAGGCGGGCACCGGCGTGGCTACCTATGCCCGCAATCTCAGCTTCGCGTGCGGCGATCTCGGCTATCGGACGGAGATCCTCTACGGCACGCGGGCCTCGCCCAGCGCGGACCGGCTGCTGCGGGAGATATCGTTCTTCGACTCCAATGCCGGCTCGCCCTCGCTGATGCTGGAGATCGCCCGGCGGCTGAAGCAGCTCTGCACCTCGCCGCTGGGCGTGCGGGCGCGGGAGGTGCCGTTGACGGGCCGGGTGATCACCCGGACCTTTCAGTCGCGCCTGCCGCATTACGACAGGATATGGAACGCGCCGGAGCTGTTCTCGCGCAGCTACTGGCACTTCCATGCCTACCGGCACTTCATGTCGGTCGGCGGGGTCACCCGCCCGGACCTGATGCACTGGACCTATCCGCTGCCGATCCGGCTGCCGGGGGTGCCCAACATCTACACGCTGCACGACCTCGTGCCCCTGCGCCTGCCGTTCACCACGCTCGACAACAAGAAGTTCTACAAGCGGATGATCCAGGGCGTGCTCAAGCGCGCCGACCACATCGTCACCGTCTCCGAGGCCTCGAAGAGGGACATCGTCGACCTGTTCGACTATCCCGAAGAGAAGGTGACGAATACCTATCAGGCCGTCTCAATCCCGGCGAAATATGCCGACAAGCCGGACGAGCTTGTGCGCGAGGAGGTGGAGGGAGGGTTCGGGCTCACCTACAAGGGCTATTTCCTGTTCTTCGGCGCCATAGAGCCGAAGAAGAACATCGCCCGTCTGATCGAGGCCTATCTCGCCGCGCAGGTGACCGAGCCGCTGGTGCTGCTCGGCAAGACGGCGTGGAAGGCCGGCGAGGAGCTGCGCTTCCTCAACGAGGGCAGCAACCGCTATCTTGAGCAGCTCGACAACCTGACCTTCGTGCGCGACCGGGTACGGCGCTTCGACTACGCGCCGTTCCCGTTGCTGGTGAGCCTGATACGCGGCGCCAAGGCGCTGGTGTTCCCTTCGCTCTATGAGGGCTTCGGCCTGCCGGTACTGGAAGCGATGTCGCTCGGCACGCCGGTGATCAGCGCCAACACGGCGTCGATCCCGGAAGTGGCGGGCGATGCCGCGCTGCTGGTCGATCCTTACGACCCGCGTGCCATCGCCGACGCCATCAAGACACTTGCCGTCGATGCCGAGCTGCGCGCCGCGCTCTCCATGCGTGGCCGGGCGCAGGCGGCGCTGTTCTCCGAAGAACGCTACCGCAACCGGCTGGCCGCCCTTTACGACCGACTGCTGCCCGAGACTGCGGCGGCGAGCTGATATCGGCATGGTCACGGTGCGCGGGGGCGCGCAACCATCTGCCCGGCAGGACGTGCGAGATCATCGGCGCCTGAAGCGCTACATGGGTGGGCGCCGTGCGCCTCGGCGAGCCGCAGCCGGCCGATCCGGTAAAGGCATGGCGCCCGCGCCTTATCCGTCATCTGCCCCAGACGTCCTGCATCGCGGAACTGGCGAGCGAGCAGGCGCGTATGCCGGAGGCAGGCGACACCACCGGCCTCTCCGGCTCCACCCGCGGCTACAGCGACACCTCCTTCGATGCCGATGGGCGGGCCTCGTCGGGCCAGCGACAACTGGCACATCGGCGCCCAGGGCGGCAACCAGTGGGGCGCGCCCGCCCTGCGCGCCGGTCTCGCCTATAGGTGGCAGGATGTCTCGACCTCGCGCGCGGAGGTGTTCCCCGGCTACGCCGACAGCCTGAGCGCCGGCTACAATGCCGGCCTGTTCCAGGCTTTCGGCGATCTCGGCTGGCGGCATTCGCCGCCTTCGAGCCCTTCGCCAATCTCGCCTATGTCAGCCTCGACACCGACGGCTATGGCGACACGCGGCGGACCGGAGCGCCGATCAGGCGCGCCGGTCCTGGTAGCGGTGCCAGGGATGCATATGGTTGGCCACCTGGACCGCGATCGGATGGAATGGCACTGGCTTCATGGCGGTGACCGGCAGCGGCATCTCGTCGTCGCGCCGCCGCCCGGCTGCCCAGCGGCCGATCTCCTGTCCGAGCGCGAGGGCGAGCGCGACGCCGCGCCCCGAATACAGGCCGCCGAAGACGAGGCCGGGGGCCAGGCGGAACAGCCGCGGCCGACGGTCCGGCACCACCGCGAAGGTGCCGCTCCAGTATTCGTTCATGCGCGGCGAACCACCCAGCGCCGCGAAGGCCTTGCCCAGCATGCGCGAAACCTTGGCGCGGCCGCGCTCGGCCTCGTCGTGCCAGAAGGTGTGGGTGCCGCCGCTCACCAGCCGGTGGTCGCGATCATAGTGGAAGTAGCGCATGTCGGCGCGCATGTCCGACACCGCCGGGTTGCCGACGAGGATCTGCGCCCGCACCTCCGCCGGCAGCGGATCGGTGGCGGCCTGGAACACCTTGAGCGGGATCAGCGTGCGCTTGAGGCCCGGCCAGATGTCGCCGGTGAGCGCATTGGTGGCGAGCACCACCTCCGGCGCGGTCACCGAGCCCTGCGCGGTGTGGACCCGCCACCCGGCGCCGACCTTCTCCAGCCGCAGACCGCGGGAGTTCTCGAAGATCCGCGCCCCCTCGCGCTCCAGCGCCCCGGCAAGCCCGACGGTCAGAGCGAAGGGATTGATGTGACCGGAATTGTGCATCATCCAGCCCCCGAGATAGGGGCTGCCGATGCGCCGGCTCACCTCGTCGTGGTCGAGCCAGGAGACGGTGGCGCCGAAGGCCTTCCACTCGTCGTGGAACGTCCGCGCCCGCGCCAGCGTCGCCTCGTTGTGGGCGGGCTGGAGCCAGCCGTCCTGCACCTGGTGGGCGTCGATGCCGAAGCGCTGCATCAGCCCGAAGGCGACGCCGGCGGCGTCCGCCACGAGCCGGTTGTAGCGCTCGCCATGGAGCCTGCCATAGGTCGCCTCGAACTCCGACGGCGAGGCCTTGGAATGGTGCGAGATGACCAGCCCGTTATTGCGACCGGAGGCCGCGGAGCCGATCTCGTTGCCTTCGAGAAGGATCACGGCGGCGCCGCTGTCGCGCGCCCCGAGCGCCGTGGCGAGGCCGGTGAACCCGCCCCCCACCACCAGCACGTCGCAGGAGTCGTCGCCCGTCAGCGCCGGCGCCGTACGGCGGGCGACAGCGGTCTTGCGCCACAGATGAGGGGTCTTCCAGTCGACCTCAAACATGCAGCGTCTCCTCGGTGGCGCCGCCCAGATAGGCCTCGCCGAGCGCCGAATGGGCGGCGATCTCCTGCGCCGGACCATGCAGGCGTATCCGCCCGGTGTTGAGCAGATAGGCGTAGTCGCCGCATTCGAGGGCGAGCTGCACGTTCTGCTCGACCAGCAGGATCGAGATGCCGGCCTTCGACAGGTCGAGGATGATGCGGAAGATCTGGTGCACGACCTTCGGCGCGAGGCCGAGCGAGGGCTCGTCGAGCATCAGGAGCACCGGCTCGGCCATCAGCGCCCGGCCGATGGCGAGCATCTGCTGTTGGCCGCCGGACATGCGGCTCGCCATGCCGTTGCGCCGCTCCTTCAGGATCGGGAACAGCTCGAACACCTCGGCGCGCAGCGTCTCGAAGCTCTTGCCGCCACGCCCGATATGGGCGGCGACGAGATTCTCCTCGACGGTGAGCCGCTGGAAGATCTGCCGTCCTTCCGGGCAATGGGTGAGGCCGAGCCGCACCACCTGCTCCGGCTTGGCGCCGGTGATGTCGCGCCCGTTGAAGGTGATGCGACCGGCAGTGGGCCGGGCGACGCCGGAGATCGAGTTGAGCAGGGTCGTCTTGCCCGCGCCGTTCGGCCCGAGGATGACCACGATCTCCTGCCGGTCGACCTCGAGGTCTATGCCTTCAAGAACGCTGACGCGCCCGTATCCCGAGCTGAGCCCGGCGATCCTGAGCAGCGGTTCGGATGTCGTCGATGTCATTGGCGGTCCCGAGATAGGCGAGCTGAACGTCGGCGCTGTGCTGCACCTCGGCGGGGGTGCCCTCGAACAGCTTCTGGCCATGATGCAGCACCACGATGCGGTCGCAGAGCGTCATGACGAGGTCCATGTCGTGCTCGACGACGATCATGATGCGGTCGGGCACCCGCA
This sequence comes from Ancylobacter sp. TW_SC_1, assembly GCF_056836805.1. Classification (NCBI taxonomy): domain Bacteria; kingdom Pseudomonadati; phylum Pseudomonadota; class Alphaproteobacteria; order Hyphomicrobiales; family Xanthobacteraceae; genus Ancylobacter; species Ancylobacter sp. TW_SC_1. Next base: position 4,484,267 of record NZ_CM166365.1, on the reverse strand, counting down.
GCTCGGCGAGCTTGGCGGTGAGTTCGGCGGTCTCGTGATGGTTGAGGCCGGCGGCCGGCTCGTCGAGCAGTAGCACGCGCGGCCGGGCGACGAGGGCGCGGGCGATCTCCAGCATGCGCTGGCGGCCATAGGGCAGGCTGCCGGCGTCGCTCTCTGCGTAGCCCTGCAGATCGAAGAAGCGCAGCACGTCGCGCGCCGCCTGCTGGCGGCGAGCCTCGCGGGTCCGCTTGTAGGGCGGCCACAGCACCTCTTTCCAGGTGCCGCCGACATCGGCCGGGTAGAAGCACACTTCGAGGTTCTCGAGCGCGGTCATCTGGTCGAAAAGGCGGATGTTCTGGTAGGTGCGGGCCACCCCGGCGCGGGCGATCTCGTATTTCTTCAGCGTGTCGAGCCGGCGGCCGTCCAGGGTGATTTCGCCGGCGGTGACGGTATAGGAGCCGGCGGCCATGTTGATCAGCGTCGACTTGCCGGCGCCGTTGGGGCCGATCACCCCGTAGATCAGACCCGGCTCGAAGGTCAGCGATACGTCGTCGATGGCGACGTGCCCGCCATATTGCTTGCGCACATGGTTAAAGGCGAGGGTCATCTGCCGAACAGCCCCCTGACGAGCTTCTCCGGGCCGATCGAGCGCGGCACGATCCCGGCGGGTCGGGCGATGATCAGCACGATCATCAGTATGCCGAGGAACAGCACCCGCCACTCGGCAAATTCGCGCAGCATCTCCGGCAGCAGGATCAGGATCGCGGCGCCGGCGACGATGCCGAGGATGTTGCCGATGCCGCCGATGACGATCATCAGCACGATCAGCACGGATTCCTGCAGCGAAAAGCTCTCCGGGCTGACGAAGCGCTGCGAGGCGGCGAAGATCACTCCGGCGATGGATCCGATCGCCGCCGAGGTGGCGAAGGCGGCCAGCTTGGCGTTCGTGGTGTTGATGCCGATGCCGCGTGCCGCGTCCTGGTCCTCGCGGATCGCCGCCCAGGCCTTGCCGAGGATGGAGCGCTCCAGGCGCCATACCAGCAGCCCGGCGACCGCCACGACGACGACGAGCAACACGTAGATCTCCGCCGGTCGTGCGACCTCAAGACCGGCGACGGAGGCCTTGTCGAGCCGCGCCACGCCCTTCGGTCCGCCGGTGACCGTGTCGAGATTGTTGACGAGGATGCGGATGATCTCGCCGAAGCCCAGCGTGACGATGGCGAGGTAGTCGCCGCGCAGCTTCAGCACCGGGATGCCGAGCAGCACGCCGGCGATCACCCCGAGCGACACCGCGATCGGCAGGATCGCCAGCAGCGGCAGGTGCAGGCCGAGCTGCGAGCTCGCCAGCAGCGCATAGCTGTAGGCGCCTACCGCGTAGAAGGCGACGAAGCCGAGATCGAGCAGTCCAGCGTAGCCGACGACGATGTTCAGCCCGATGCCCAGCAGCACGTAGATGAGCAGGCTGTTGGCGACACGAATGTAGTAGTTCGGCAGGAAGGGCGTCACCGCGACCAACGCGACGATCAGCGCCAGCACCAGCAGGGCGACCGGGCGGCTGACGCGCGGGGCGGCGCGCAGGGAAGGCGCGTCGGCGGGCATCAGAATTCCCTCTTGTAGACCATGCTCTCCTCGGACACCGGCTCGCCGAGGATGCCGGCCGGCCGGACGAGCAGCACGAGGATCAGGATGGCGAAGGCGAGCACGTCGCGGTACTCGGTGCCGAGCAGCCCACCGGTGAGGAGGGGCAGCAGCGCGGTGCCGGCAACTTCGACGAAGGCGAGGATGAAGGCACCGAGCACGGCGCCGGGGATCGAGCCGATGCCGCCGAGTATGGCGGCGGTGAAGGCCTTCAGGCCCACGACCGCACCCATGGTCGGCGACATGATGCCGTAATAGCTCGCATAGAGGATGCCGCCCGCCGCGCCGAGCAGGGCTCCGGCGAAGAACACCATCGAGATCGCGAGGTCGACATTGATGCCGAGCAGACGCGCGGTCTGACGGCTCTCCGACACCGCCCGCACGATGATGCCGATGCGGCTGCGGTTCACCATCAGCGACAGGCCGCACATCAGCACGAAAGCGGCGACGAGGATGCCGATCTGCACAAGGGTGACGGTGCCGCCCATCACGTTGTAGGTGACCGACGGAAAGAAGCTCGGAAACGCCACCGGCTGCGGGCCGGCGAGGATCTGCATGCCGGCGACGAGGGCGAGCGAGGCGCCGAGCGAGGACAGCATCGGCGCCAGCCGGGTGGAGTTGCGCAGCGGCTTGTAGGCGAGCCGCTCGATGAGCACGCCAGCGCCGCCCACCGCCACCACCGCGACGACGAAGGCCGCGGCGAGCGTGAGGGCGCCTGCCGAATGCACGTCGCCTGCCATCAGCGCGAGGGCGAGGAAGGCCGCATAGGCGCCGAGCATGAACATTTCGCCATGAGCGAAATTGATCATCCGCAGCACGCCGTAGACCATCGTGTAGCCGAGCGCGATCAGGGCGTAGATCGAGCCGATGGTCAGGGCGTTGACGGCCTGTTGGAAAAGGATTCCGAGCATGGGCGTCCTGTTCGGGAACGTCGGGGCGGCGGGCGATCGGCACGGCGCGATCGTCCGCGCTGGAGAGGCCCGGCAGGGGTGGCGGGCGCACTGTTCCCGCCGCCAGCGGCCGGCCACCCAAAGTGGAGTGGCCGGCGAAGCATCAGCGGGGGAGGCGCCGCCTCACTTCGAGCCGATCAGCACGAAGTCCTTGCCGTCGACCTTGTAGAGGTAGGACGGGCTCACCTTCAGCTCGCCGATGTCGTCGAATTCGAGCTCGCCGATGGCGGTCTTGGCCTTCACTTGGTGCAGGGCGTCGTTCATCTGCTCGCGCGAGTGGCCCTTGGCATCCTTGAGCACCTGCTCGAGGATCTGGCCCTGGACATAGCCGTAGATCGAGTAGGGGCCGGCCTCCTCGCCATACTTGTCCTTGTAGGCCTTGGCGAAGGCGGCAATGTCCGGCGAGGCATCCATCGGCGGTACCTGGATGGCCACCAGCGTACCCTGCACATTGTCCTGGCCGGCCTGCGCGATGAGGTCCGGCGTGTAGCCGCCGTCCGGTACCAGGAGGGTCGCTTTGACGCCCTGCTGGTGCATCTGCTTGGCGAACAGGGCAAGCTGCGGCATCACCGCGCCGAGATAGATGACGTCGGGCTTCTTCGCCTTGATCTGCGCCAGCACGGCGGTGAAGTCGACATCGGACGGCGCGACCACCAGCGTGTCGAGCACCTTGCCGCCACCCTTCTCGAAGTTCTTGGCAAAGATCTCCGAGATGCCCTGCCCGAAGACCTGCTTGTCGTTGACGACCACAGCGGTCTTGGCGCCGAGCTTGTCCAGCGCATACTCGGCCGGCAGCAGCGCGCCGGCGAGGTCGTTGGCGACTGGGCGCACCATGAACTTGTAGCCCTGATGCGTCAGCGACGGGTTGGAGCCGAAGGTCATGGTCGGCAACGTGCAGTCTTCGTAGATCGGCAGGGTCGACTGGGCGACACCGGAATTGAAGTTGACGAGCCCGATGACGACCTCGTCGTCGTCGCAGTATTTCTGCGCGACCAGCGTGCCTTCACGCGGATCGGCCTTGTCGTCCTGCTGGTTGATCAGGATTTTGGTGCCGTTGACGCCGCCCGCGGCGTTCAGCTTGTCGACATAGAGCTTGAAGCCATTGTGCCAGGTGCTGCCGAAATAGGCCTGCGGCCCGGACAGCGGGCCGGCGAGCCCGATGGTGATGTCGTCGGCGAAGGCCGGCGCGGCGATGAGCGACACGCCCAGGCACAGCAAGGCAACGGATTTCATTGCGGCTCCCCTTATCCTCGAAGGTCTGCGGCTGAAAGGTGATCCCGGTCTTCATGCCGGTGGGGAGCATCGAAACAGACAATCGAGGTTACGTCAAGAAAGTGTCGACACTGTTGCGTTCAATTGTCGGGTTGGCTAATCCTTGGGGGCTGCGAGGGGCGTCCGGCGGCGGGGCGGCCGTGTGTCGCTGGAGCTGAAAACCTTCAGCAGCGCGTCTTTCAGGGCCTGCTGCGTCGCGGAGATGGTGAGCTCGATATGGTTGCGCAGCAGATCGACGCCGCCCTCGACATCGCGCCGCACCGCGGCGTCGACGATGGCGGAATGGGCGGCGACCTGCGCCGGGTCATGGGTGCGGTGCTCGATCTGGATCCGGCGGATGAAGCGGATGCGCGCGTTGATCGAGGCGAGCTGGGCGACGATCTCCGGATTGCCCGACAGTTCGGCGATCAGCAGATGGAAGCCCTCGTCCTCGGCGAGGATGAGGTCCGGCGGCTGGTCGCGGTAGCCCTCGACGATGGCCTCCCAGTAGTGGCGGAGCTGGTCGATCTGCTCGTCGCTGGCGCGCTCGCACATCAGTCGGAAGGCGGCGCATTCGATGATCGAGCGCAGCTCGTAGAGGTCGAGCAGACCCTCGGTCGACAGGCTGCGCACGAAGAAGCCGCGATTCGGAGTGAGGGAGACGAAGCCCTCCGAGGCGAGCCGGTTCAGCGCCTCGCGGATCGGGGTGCGGGAGACGCCGAGGCTGCGCGAGAGCCGCACCTCGTTGATGCGCTCCTCGGGCCTCAGCCGGAACTCCACCAGCATCTTGCGGATCACCTGATAGGCCCGTTCGCTGCTGTCCGCCGCGCGGCGCGTCTCGGTGCCGATCTCGGCGCCGGTCTCGGCCGGCGGGTCGATGACGTCGGCGATCTCGGAGTTCTCCGGCATGAGGTTTCCTTGCGCTGGGCTGGGGGTGTCGACAGTTCGGTTCAACCTTTTCCAATCTCGGTCCAAACGCAAGCGGCCGACATCACGCGGGGCACATGATCATGCGAGTGGGCATTCTCGGCGTCGGGCATCTGGCGGCGGCGCTGGCCGCCGGGCTCCTGCGCTCCGGGCTGGAACCGGAGCAGCTTCGGCTGTCGCCGCGCGGGCGGGCGAGGGAGCTCGCCGAGCGCCACGGGCTGGTCGTCGCGGCGGACAACCGCGACCTCGTCGACGGCGCCGAGGTGGTGCTGCTCGCGGTGCGCCCCGCCGACGCGGCGGCGGCGGTCGCGGGCCTGCCCTGGCGCGAGGGACAGGTGGTGATCTCCGCCTGCGCGGGGGTGCCGCTCGCCGGCCTCGCCGTGGCGCCGGCGCGGGCGGTGCGCGCCATGCCGCTGACTGCCGCCGCGATCAATGCCAGCCCCACCGCCTGTTTCCCGCCGCTGCCGGCCGCGGTGGCGGTGCTGGAGCGGCTCGGTCCAGTTGTCGCGCTGGCGAGCGAGGCGGATTTCGAGGTCGCGACCGTCAACGCCGCCGTCTATGGCTGGGCGCAGGATCTCATCCGCCGCACGGCCGAATGGTCGGCCGACCAGGGGCCTCAGGCCGAGGCGATGCGCCGGCTGGTGGCGCTCACCTTCGTCGCCGCAGGCCGGCTGATCGCCGAGAAACCCGAGCCGATGACGCAACTGCTTGACGAGCTCGTCACGCCTGGCGGCATCACCGAGCTCGGGCTCGACGTGCTGGCGGCCGGCGGGCAGCCGGCGCTGTGGCAGGCGGCCTGCGAAGCGGTGCTGGCGCGCCTTGCCGGCCCGCGCGGTTGACCGGGCCGGCGGCTATCGCTCCGGCGGTGGCGGGTAGACGTGGCCGCCGGGCGCCTGTTCGCTCGGCGAGACGATCAGCTCGGCGATGTCGACATGGTCGGGCAGGCGCAGCGCGCCGACCAGCACTTCGGCGATGTCCTGCGGGCGGAGCGGGCGCTGCTGCGTGTACATGCGCTCGCGCAGGCCCTCGCGGTCATTGTCGAAGGCCCTGAGATAGAAATCCGTCTCCACCCGGCCGGGGGCGATCTCGGTGAGCCGCACGCCGGTGCCGGCCAGCTCGTGGCGCAGAATCCGCCCGGCCTGGGAGAGGCCGGCCTTCGCGGCGCCATAGGTGGCGGTGCCGGGAAATACCGCGCCGGCCGCGGTGCTGGTGAGGTTGAAGATGTGGCCGCGCCGGCGGTCGATCATGCCGGGCAGCAGCAGCTGGATGAGCTGGAGCGGCGCGGTGAGGTTGAGCGCGATCACCTCCGCCGTCTCTGCCGGGCTCTGCGCGTGCAGCGGGCGCACGGTGGCGAGGCCGCCGGCATTGTTGACCAGCACGTCGATCGGGGTGCCGTTGAGCGCGGTGGCGATCGCCGCAAGGTCGCGCACGTCGCCGGGCAGGGGCTTCAGCCTCGGCCCGAGCCGCTCGGCAAGCGCGCCGAGCGCTGCCGCGTCGCGCGCCAGCGCGTGCACGGTAAGACCCTCGGAGACGAGGGCGGTGGCGATCGCCGCGCCGATGCCGCGCGAGGCGCCGGTGACGAGAGCGGTGCGGTGGTCCATGGCGTCCTCCAGCCTTGCCGTCACAGCGCGCCGTGCGCGGCGACCGTCTTCAGCACCTCGATGAGCCCGGCGTCGCGGGCGGCGCGCAACGTGTCCTGGCTGCGGCCGCTCACCGCCTCGGCGGTTGAGGCGGACACCGCCGCGATGGTGGCGTCGTCGAGCCTGGCGTCGAGCAGCGAGTCCCAGATCGCCTGGTAGGTCGGACCGTACTTGACCAGGAAGTCCCCCATCCCCGCGGCGTTGAGGCCGTTGGAGATGAACGCGCCCTGCAGCGTCCATTTCGGGCCGGGGCCATAGATGAAGGCCCGGTCCACGTCCTCGACCGAGGCGACGCCCTCGCGCACCAGCGCGATCGCCTCGCGCCACATCGCGCCCATCAGCCGCAAGGCAAGATGGCCGGTAATCTCGCGGTTGAGCGTCACCGGCTTCTTGCCGATCGCCTCGTACACCGCGCGGGCGCGGGCGAGGGTAGCGGGATCGGTGTCGCAGCCGCCGACGATCTCCACCAGCGGCATCAGATGCGCCGGGTTGAACGGGTGGCCGAGCACGATGCGGCCGGGATGGCGGCACCCCGCCTGCATCTGCGAGACCAGCAGTGCCGAGGAGGACGAGGCGATGACCACCTCCTCGCCGACGAGGCCGTCGATCTGCGCCAGCAGGCTCTGCTTGAGCGCGAGTTGCTCCGGTCCGTTCTCCTGCACGAAGCCGGCGCCGGCGAGCGCCTCGCCGAGGCTGGCGAAGGTCGCGACCGTGCCGGGCGCCGTGACAGGGCCATGCAGCGCGTCGAGCTCGGCCATCAGTGCCGGCAGCGCCTCCTTGAGCGCCGCCGCGCGGGCGGGATCGGCGTCGTAGCCCCGCACGTCGTGGCCGGCATGGGCGAAGGCGGCGGCCCAGCGCTGGCCGATCACCCCGAGCCCGACGATGCCGATGGTCAGCTTTTCCATGGCGGCCTTCAATCCAGAACTGCGCGGAACGACCCGTTGAGGTCGTTCCACGGAATGAGCAGGTCGATCCAGGCGCTGGTCCGGCCGGCGACGAGGATGGCTTCGTCCAGCAGCGCGTCGAAGGGCAGGGCCGCCTCGCCCATCGCCGCCTCCAGCCGGAACAGCAGCGCCGGCGTGGTGTCGAGGTGGCAGAAGTCGCGCAGCCGGGTTGCCGCCTTGTTCAGCGCCAGCCCGGCGGCGTAGCGGCGCAGGGCCTCGCCGGTGCGCTCCCGTTCGCCGCGGATCCACCACAGCATCTCGTGCAGCACCCGCGCTTCGCCCTCGGCGGCGAAGACCGGACCGACCGGGTGCATGATCGCCCGCGAATGGGTAAGCCCTGCGATGTCGGCCGGGCAGGCCGCCCACAGCGCCGCGCGGGCGGCGAGGAGATCGCCGGGGAGCGGCGAGGGGAGTGCGGGCTCGACGGGCGCGCCGTCGGCGCGGGCGAGGGTGCCGGCGAATATCCGTCGTCCCTGCGCGCGCTTCAGCGTCGCGGCCAGCGCCGCGATGCCGTCCACCGGCGCGTCGAGATGGCCGAGCACGGTGACCTGCGCGGTCTCGGCCTGCAGCGGCGCGAAGGTGATCTCCAGGAACTGCCGCACCGGCCAGTAGATGAAGGCGCCGGCCGGCGCGTCCAGCACATGGGTCGCTCCCTCGACGTCCTCGACGAACGGGGCGTGCCAGTAGATGTGGCTGCCGGCGATCTTCGGCGTGTGCAGTTGCAGAGGCAGCGGCAGAGCGCGCAGGAGCGCGCGCTGCGTGCGGCCGGCATCGCCGGTCAGGCGCAGCGGCCAGCTGCGGCCCTCCGCCGAGAACACGAGTTCCATCGGCCCTGCTCTCACTTGCCCGGGTCGAAGAAGGAGACGGGCTTCAGGATCTGGTTGCGCATGTCGAGGAGGTAGTCGGTCTCGATCACCTTGAGCCGGTAGACCTGCCACTCCGGATCGGCCTCCATGCGGTCGCGGCGCGCCTCGCGGTCGGCGAGGCTGTCATATTTCCACAGGTGCACCGTGCGCGAGAGGTCGCCGATATGGGTCTGGAAAAAGCCGAAGGGCTCGCCGAGATAGTGCCGCTGCATGGGCAGTCCGACCTCCTCATAGAGCTTGAGGAAGTTCGGCAGCCTGTTCGGCCGGGCGGTGTAGGTACGGTGGTCGAAGATCATGGCTGGCTCCTGTCGGGCGGGAAAGGCGGTGGCGAAGGCGTCGGACGTGCCTATCCCGCACTGCGCACGGTTTCGGCGATCAGACGGGCGGTGAGCGCCGGATCCTCCAGCTGCGGCACGTGGCCGATGCCGTCGAGGAGATGGACGGCGGCGAAGCCGGGCGCGCGCGCCGCATGGGCGGCCGGGAGGATGCGGTCGGCCCGGCCCCAGATCAGGCGGGTCGGGGCGGTGACGCGTGCCAGTTCGGCGCCGAGGTCGAAGCCCTGGGTGCCGCCCGCGAACAATTGCCCGGCCAGCAGGGCGAGGGCGGCGCGGCTGCCGGCCTGCTCCCTCTGGGCGAAGGCGGCGCGGGCGAAGCCAGCGGGCAGGGCGGCCGGGTCGCCGACCATTTCGGCGAGCCAACGCCCGAGCGCCTCCGGCGTCGCGGCCTCGGCGAGCCCGGCGAGGAATCCGGCATTGATCTCCGGCCCGAGTCCGCCGGGGGCGATCAGCGTCAGCGAGCGCACGGCGAGGCGGCCGAGGGCGGACAGGGCGATCGCCGCCGCCCCGCCGAGCGAATGGCCGACGAGATGGGCGCGTTCTATGCCGGCCGAGTCGAGCCGGGCCGACAGGTCGAGGGCGATAGCCTCGATGCTGGCGGCGGCGCGCCCGACCTCGCGGCCATGTCCGGGCAGGTCGAGCGCCAGTAACTCGGTGCCGGCGGGCAGGGCCGCCGCGAGCAGCGGCGTCACCTGGCGCCAGCTCGACCGGTCGGCGCCGAAGCCATGCAGCAGAACGACCGGGTCGGGGCGGCCCGCCGGTGCGCTCCCGGGCACGGGGACGGTGGCCGCAGATGCGGGAGCCGCATCGCGGGCGGCGAGCCGGGCCAGAACGTCGCGCTGCTTGATGCGGCCATTCGGGCCCGTGCCTCTGATCTCGGCGAGATCGAGCCCTGCCGCCTGTGCCGCCCGCCGTGCGAGCGGGCTCGCCACGCGGCGGGCCGAGGCGGGTGCCGTCGCCGAGGTCCCGGCAGTGGAAGCCGGCGCCTCGGGAGACGGGACGTCGCGGGACCGGATGTCGACCGGGGTGGCGGCGCTGGCGGGTGGCGCGTCGGCGAGCGTGCCAAGTATCACGCCGACCGGCGCCTCCTGCCCGGCCGGGTAGAAGATCTCCGCCAGCCAGCCGTCGCGCTCGGCCTCGATCTCGGTCGCCGCCTTGGCGGTCTCCACCGTGACGAGGAGCTGGCCGGCCTTCACCGCGTCGCCGGGCTCGGCTGCCCAGCCGACCACCAGCACGTCCTCCATATATTCGCCGCCGGCACTGTCGAGACGGATCGGAAAGGTGGTCATCGCCGCTGGCCTCACTTCAGCGTCGCGAGCGCGGCAGCGCGGATCTTTGCCGCGTTGGGCAGCATCGCGGTCTCCAGCGGCTCGGAATAGGGGATCGGCATGTCCGGCAGCGTCACGCGGGCGACTGGCGCATCGAGCTCGTCGAAGGCGTGGTCCATGATGCTGGCGGAGAGTTCGGCGGCATAGCCGCAGAAGCGCCAGCCCTCGTTCACCACCACGGCATGATGTGTCCTGGCGATCGAGGCGACGATGGCACCGATGTCGAGCGGTCGCAGCGAGCGCAGGTCGACGACTTCGGCCGAGACGCCGTCGGCGGCCAGCAACTCGGCCGCCCGGGTGGCTTCCACCACCATCCTGGAGGACGCGAACAGCGAGATGTCCGTGCCTTGGCGCACCGTCGCGGCCTTGCCGAGCGGCACGACGACGTCGCCGTCCGGCACCTCGCCGCGCATATTGTAGAGCAGCTTGTGCTCGAGGAAGACCACCGGCTGGTCGTCGCGGATAGCTGCCTTCAGCATGCCCTTGGCGTCGGCGGGGGTGGCGGGGGCCACCACCTTGATGCCGGGAATGTGGGCCAGCATCGAATCGAGCGACTTGGAATGCTGCGCCCCGGCCCCGGCACCGCCGCCGCCCTGGGTGCGCAGCACGAGCGGCATCTTCACCTGGCCGTTCCAGATGTAGTTGTAGATCGACGCCTGATTGGCCAGCGCGTCGAGCGCGAGCGGCACGAAGTCGGCATACATGATTTCCAGCACCGGACGGGTGCCGGTCATCGCCGCCGTCACCGCCATGGCGGTGAGCGCCTGCTCGGAGATCGGCGTGTCGCGCACCCGGATCTCGCCGAACTCCTCCATCAGCCCCTTGCTGACCTTGAACACGCCGCCATAGCGGCCAATGTCCTCGCCGAACAGGAAGACCGAGGGGTCGGCCTGCATCTCCTCGCGCAGTGCGGCGTTCAGGGCTTCGGCATAGCGCATGAGAGCCATGTCAGTAGGCCTCGCTATAGGGGTTGCAGGCCGCATCGGGCGCGAAGTCGGGGAACGGGTCGGACAGCGCCGCGGCGAAGGCGGCGTCCACCTCCTCCTTGGCGGCGGCTTCCAGCGCGGTGAGCCTCTCCTCGCTCACCCCGTCAGCATGCAGCGCGGCGCGGGATATCCGCAGCGGATCGCGGGCCTTCCAGGCGGCGATGTCCTCGGGCTTCTGGTAGCCGCCCATGTCGGAAGTCGAGAAGCCTTCGACGCGATACGTCTTGCACTCGATGAGGCCGGGTCCCTCGCCGCGCCGGGCGCGCTCGACCATCGCCCCGACCGCCCGGTAGACCGCGACCGCGTCGTTACCGTCGACGATCTCCGCCGGCATGGCGTAGCCGGCGGCGCGCACCGAAAGGTCCGGCACCGGGGACTGCACCTCGGACGGCACGGTGAGGCCAAAGCCGTTGTGCTCCAGCACGAAGACGACGGGGAGCTTCCACAGCCCCGCCATGTTCATCGCCTCGTGGCAGATGCCGGTCTGGGCGGCGCCGTCGCCGAACACGCACAGCGCTACGCCCTTGCGGCCGAGTACCTGCATGGACAGCGCCATGCCGGCGGCCGCCGGTATACTGGCGCCGACGATCGCATTGCCGCCGATGACGCCCTTGTCGGCATCGGCGATCAGCATGTGTCCCGCACGGCCGCCGCAGGCGCCGGTGGCGCGGCCGAAGATCTCGGCGATGACAGGCCGCATCTCCATGCCCTTGCCGATATAGACGGCGTGGCCGCGATGGGTGGTGGTGACCTTGTCGTCCGGTTCCAGCACTGCGGTGGCGCCGACGCCGACGGCCTCCTGCCCATCGCAGCGATGGATCGGTCCGCGTGTCCGGCCTTCCTTGTGCAGGGCGCCGAGCCCCTCCTCCAGATGCCGCACCAGCAGCATCCGACGGTAGATTTCCAGGTGTTCGTCAACCGACGGTGCGTTCTTCACCGATCCCTCCCGAGGCGTGTCGGAATTTAATACAAAGGTGTCGACACTTTGCAACCCGTTTGACACGACGAAATGCACCAGGGTGTGACAAGGGTATCCAGGTGAGGTTGCGGGACAGGACGGCGATCGTTCCGGCACGGCGGCACGAGGGCGCGCCGCGCCGCTTCACGCCCCGGCCGGCGGCAGTGCGCATGAGACCGGCGCGGCAGAGTTTCGCGCCGGTTCAGGGGGACGGGAACGCGGCGCGCAGCGCGGCGAGCATGGCGTCGAGATCGGCGCAGGGGCAAGCGCCGAGGGCGGTAAGGTCGGCGGTGACGTCTACCGGCAGGCCGGAATTGGAGTCCGCCGGCACCTCGTTCAGCCGCCCGCCGACCAGCACCGGCAAGGCGACCGCCCGCGCCGCCATCGCCGCCTTCACCGCCCGTACATAGCTGAGCGCCACGCCGTTATAGGTGCTGATGGCGAGGACGTCGGCGCCGCGCTCGACCGCGCAGGCCACCAGCTCTTCCGGGTCGACGGCGACCCCGGCATCGGCGATGCGCACGCCGAGCCCGTCCAGCGCCTGCTCCACGAGGTGCTTGCCGTGCTCATGGACGTCAGTGGTGCCGATGCAGACGGTGACCGGGCGCGGCGTGGCGAGCGGCGTCTGCGTCGCCACCCAGCGCGCCGCCTTGGCGTCGAGTTCGCGCGCCCATTCGGCCGGGATGAGCGGCGCCCGTCCGCGCGAGGTCTCGGTGCCCGGACCGAACAGCGCTTCCATCCGCTTCGGTCCCAGCCGGCGAATGGCCAGCATCAGCGCCGCCGGATCGTTCACCGGCACGCCGCGCGCGGCCAGGCCCTCCAGCACCGTACCGGCGAAGCGGTTGCCGCCGGCGACGAGGTCACCGGCCAGCGCCTCGACCTTCGCCCAGTCGGTCAGCGGATCGTAGAAGGGCGCATGGGCGGCCAGACGATGGCAGAAGGTCTGGGCGTCGACGATCTCGTCGATGTCGGGGATACGCTGGTTCTCGGTTACTGGAACCGGGTTCACCGCATGGCCGGAAGGCCAGCGGCCCAGCGCCAGCAGGTCGGCGGTGAGATAGCTCGCGAGACTGGCGTAATTGCCGGCCGGGCTCGACTGATAGGCGACGGTGTTGCCGAAGATCATCGTCCCCGGCGTGTCGGTGACGCGGGTCAGCGCGGCGTGGAAGGCCATGCGCGACAGCGGATCGCTGAAATGGTGGCCGTAGCAATGGGCGAGGCGGGCACCGATCAGCGTTTCGACGATGTGCTTCTCGATGATCACCATGCCGAGGGCGCAGGTCATGTCGAGGAAAAGTCCGGCAAAACCGTCATCGAGATTGGAATGGACGAGGATCTCCGCCTCCTGCGCGGCGATCAGGCCGAGCGCGGTGACGGTCGCCTGCGTGGTGGCGACGTCGTCGTCCCAATAGGGCAGCCGGAAGGTGAAATACTGGCCGAGATTGCCGATCGCCGTGGCGCCGGCGGCGATCGCCGCGCGGGTATTCTCCACCGCCGCCGGCAGGCCGAGCATGAAGTCGCCGAAATGCGCCGCCGCCGGCGCCGCCTCGGTGACGCGGGCGAAGTCCTCCGGCCCGTTGAGGACGATGCCGGTGCCGCGCGAGGCCTGGGCTCGCCGGGCTTCCGGATAGCCCATCGACCAGTCGAGGGTGATGCCGAACCGGTCGACGGTGACGCCGGCCTGCGCGCAACGCCCGTGCACGGCGCGGATCGCCTCCAGCGTGCGCTCGATGTTGCGGAAGCCGATATGGGCGTGCTGCATGATCCGCCCTTCCGCCGCCGCCTGCCGCTTGTAGGCGGCTTCCGAGGGCTGGCCGGCCTCGCGCAGGAAGCGGGAGGTGCCGAGCCGCCAGTCGCGCGCCATCGCCCGGCCGTCGGCGACGAGCTCGGCGCCGGGAGCAAGACGCGGGTCGGTGAGGGAAGGGACGCTCATCGGGTGGCTCCTCGATCGGCTGCCGCGATGACGAGGCGGCGGACGATGCCGGCGAACCTCTCCGGATTCGCGGCGCGGTGGAAGTGCGCGCCCGGCATGGTGAGCAAGGCGGCGCCCGGCATCGCGTCGGCGTTCCCGGCCTCCAGCCACCCGGCGCGGGTGGCGGTCATGGTCGCTCCACCGGCCTCAGCCCTTCTTTACCGGGTCGAACTTGTCCGTGAGGTCGGCACCGAACACCGTCTGGCGCTCGATCTCCAGCACGTTTTCCGGCCGGGGAAAATTGGATGGCACGCGGTCGCCGGGCATGCGCGGCTTGCCGATCAGCCGGAAGAAGTCCTCAAGCCCGTTCGGCACGATCAGCCATATCCAGCGCAGCCGGGTCTCGCCGTCATTGATGAACATGTGGCGGACGTTCTTCGGCAGGAAGATCACGCTGTCCGGGCCGATCGGGTATTCCTGCCCCTCGACCACGGCGCGGCCGTGGCCCTCGATGACGTAGACCGCCTCCTCATTGCGGTCATGGGTATGTTCGCGGACATAGCCGCCGGGAGCCACCGACTGCGTGCCCATGCCGAACGGGTGTTCCATGCCGACAATATGCGGGGCGAGCGCGACGTCGATATGTCCGTTGGCCGGCACCGGCTGCCAGTAGCTTTCGCGGGTGTCCGGGCCGGAGATGTGGACGCCGGCGGGAGCGGTCGGGCGGTGGAGTGTATCCATGGGAACCTCTGATGAGCAGGAAGCCTTGGAATGGGGCACCCGGACGGGGCGGGCGCGTGAGCCGTCGGACACTCTCAAATTATCATCGCCTGAAGTGTCGACACAATAGTAGACATTTATCCGTGCGGCTTTCTATAGTTCGGCAAAACACGGATGGGGCGGACGATGAGCACGTATGACGTGGTGGTGTTGGGCTCGGGTTCTGCCGGTTGCGCGGCGGCCCTGCGGGCGGCCAGGGGTGGCCTCAGCGTGGTGGTGGTCGAGAAGAGTGCCTGGCTGGGCGGCACCTCCGCCATGTCGGGTTCCGGCGTGTGGATCCCGGCCAACCACGTCGCCGCCGCCTCCGGCGTAGCCGACAGCCCGGAGGAGGCGATCGCCTATCTGCGCGCGGTGGCGCCCGATGGCTGGTCCGAGACGGAGGGGCCCCGCTGGCGGGCCTTCGTCGACGCGGCGCCCGACATGCTGCGGTTTCTCGCCGACAACACGCCGCTCGATTTCCGGCTGATCAACGAGCCCGATCCGTTCAGCGAGGCGCCGGGCGGCAAGGGATTCGGCCGCATGGTCTCGCCGCAGCCGCTCAGCCGCCGCCTGCTCGGGCGCTACGCTGCCCGGCTGCGCCGCTCGACCCTTCCGCATCTGTTCACCTATCAGGAGATCGTCGATCTCGACATCTATCATCACCCGATCCGCGCCGGCCTCAAGCTGTGGCCGAAGCTGCTCAGGCGCTGGCTGGCCAATGCCGGCGCGCAGGGCACGGCGCTGATGACGGGCCTGGTCCGGGGCTGCCTCGACGCCGGGGTCACCTTCGAGCTCGATACCCGCGCGGTACGGCTGGTGACGGACAGTGATGCACGCGTCATCGGCGTCGAGGTCGCGCAGGCCGGCACGCGTCGGGTCATCGAGGCGACGCGCGGCGTGGTCATCGCCTCGGGCGGCTTCGAATGGGACCCGGCGATGCGCGAGCGGCATTTCCCCGGGCCGCTGGACCGGATCGGCAGTCCGTCCAGCAACGAGGGCGACGGCCAGAAGCTCGCCGCCGCCGTGGGCGCGCAACTCGACCGCATGGATCAGGCCAACATCTATCCCTGTCTGCCGACCCGCTATGAGGGGCGGCCGCAGGGCCTGCCCATGACCTTCCAAGCCGAGCCGCATTCCATCGTGGTCAACCGCCACGGCCAGCGCTTTGTCAGCGAGAGCGACTTCAACATCGGCGAGGCGCTCGACGCCCGCGGACCGGACGGGGCGCCGCTGCACCTGCCGTGCTTCCTCGTCGGTGATCACCGCTTCCTGTCCACCTCGCCGGCGTTCCGCTGGTATGCCTCCTATGAGCCGGGCTGGGTGAAGAAGGCCGACAGCCTCGCCGGCCTCGCGCAGGCGCTTGACCTTCCCGCCGCGGCGCTGGAGACGAGCGTCGCCCGCTGGAACCGCTTCTGCGCCGGGGGGCACGACCTCGATTTCCGGCGCGGCGAGACGGGTTGGGAAGCCTACAAGGCGCATAGCGACCCGGCGCATCTGAAGCCGATCGACAAGCCGCCCTATATCGGCATGACGCTCAACCGCTCGATCCTCGGCACCAAGGGCGGGGCGCGCACCAACGACAAGGCGCAGGTGCTGCGGCCGGACGGCTCGGTGGTGGCAGGGCTCTACGCCGCTGGTCTCGCGATGGCCAATCCCTTCGGCACGCGCGCGGTCGGTGCGGGCACCACCATCGGTCCCAACATGACCTGGGGCTACATCGCCGCCGAGGCGCTGCTGCGGCAGAACCGCTGACCGGCGGGACTGTTGACCGGAAGGACCGGCGGCGGCGCGGCGCTCAGCCGCGCGTACGCAGCGTGACTTCGGGACCCTCCCGGAGCGGCCAGTTGCGGGGAGGCTGCAGACCCCGGCCTCCAACCGCCGCACTCAGGTACAGACCCATTCTCGGATCTTGCAGGGCTTGAGACCCGCGTCGCATCGGCTCAGCGCCAGGTCTTCCGCCTCCTGCCGTGTTCCGGCGGAGGCGGCGGCCCAGGGTGTCGACGCGGCCGTGGCCCGCTCTCCCGTCGCAAGGGCGGCGCAATGCGCATAGGGGAAGCTGCTGCCGTCATCGTCGTCCCAATGGCGGTGATTGCGGAACACGCTGACCACGGCGCAGCCGTCTCCGCCGACCCTCTCGCAGTGCTTCACCGCGTTCTCCTCCGCCTCGCGCCGCTTGTCCGCGCCCCAGAAGAAGCCGTGGCGGCCGTCCACGGGCGAATAGGCGATGGCGCCCCATATGCCGGTCTCCTCGGGCGCCGGCGCGGCGACCGAAGGGCGGGGAAGATCGGCCGACATTCCGGGCTGACCACACGCCAGGAGGATCCCGACGGCAACGATACCGAACCTGCTGTTCATCACCATCGATCCTTTCGATCGTCGTCCACATCCCGGGCGGCGAGAGGCCGGCCGGGTAGGCTCTTCCTCAGATCGCGTCCGTCACCCTCGGGCCCAGGCGATCGACACCACGACGCAGCCGCCGCCCGAGGGGACGAGCATCGCCTGCCCGCCATTGCCGGCGAGCGCGTAGACCTGGACCTTGCCAAGGGTATTGGTGAGCGTGCTGCCCTGCGGCAGCGTCGCGGGCACGTTCGGGCAGGCCGCCGACAGCGGCGCAACCCGGATCATCGCGCCCTCGCACGCCGCGCCGTTCGGGGACGCGACGACGACGCCTCCCGCCGAACCGGTATAGCTCGGCGACTGGTAATCCAACCCGACCAGCGCCTGGATGGCATGCCTGTCGGGCTCCTGCTCGTTCCATGTGCTCACGACATTATAGCCTGCCCCGTCGGTCAGAAGCTGCCCGAGTACCGGGTACACATTGGAGCAGGCGGCCAGGCCGGCCTGCTTGGCATGGGCCAGGAACGGCGTGTCGGGAAGCGCGGCGGCGGGGCCTTTCGTGGCCTCCGCCGGCGTGGCGAGGAGGGTCGGGAGATCGATGAACCGCAGGGCCGCGGCCCCGCCCGCCACGGCAAGGAGGAGGACGCCCAGGCCGATGGCGACAAGTTGCCTTAACGGCAGCGGCGCTTCGCCGGGCCGGCGGTCGGGCGGCGTTCCGGGTGCGCTGCGGGGAGGGGCTTCGCGCGACATGATGCGGTCGTGGATGGATTGCTGTGTCATGCGTTGCTCGATCAGTTGATCGCCGCGAGGGCCTTGCTCAGGCCCTTCAGCGATGCGGTTACGGTGACGGTCTCCCCGGTGGCGGTGACGTAGGAGATGCGGGAATCGGCTTCCCGGCCGATTTGCTCGCGAAGGATCGGCCCGACGGGCACCATGCCGATGCAGACGACCTCGTTGCAGCCCTGCAACGCCACTTCGACCGGGGACCTGCGGCCCTCGAACTGCAGCGACAGCGCGCCGTCGCTTCTCGTCGTCGGCGGTGCGCGCAGCAGGAAATAGGGCTTTCCGTCCCCGGTTGCCGCCAGCGACCAGCTGAAGACGGTGCTGCCCGTCCGATCCTCGACGATCTGGGTGATGTTGCAGACCTTCTGGTGCGCCTCCAGGTTCTCGTCGCAGATCAGGGTCCAGTTCTCGAAGGGACGGATGGTCCTGCGGTACTGGCCGAGGGGGACATCCGCCGGAACGACGACATCCGACGCCTTGATCCGGTAGGCCGGCGCAGGAGGCTCCTGCCCGACGGCGGCGGAACCGCCGCCGAGCAGGATCGAGTAAGCCAGGGGGAGCCCTCGCCGGAGAGCCTGGGCGGCTTGCCGGATCATCATGGCCTCAGTTCAGCGTGAAGCTGATGCCGGCGCCGGCGCCCCATTTGCCCCCGGCAGTGGTGGCCGAAAGATTGGTCCTGACGCGGCCGTTCTCGCTCGTGTAGCCCGCACCGAAGGCCAGCGCCCCCTGTCCGCTCCACACGCCGCCGCCGACCGCCGCGCTGATCTTGCCGGGCCGGTCGTCGTAGCGCAGGGAGGCCGCGGCGAGGCCGATCGCGGCCGCCTGGCGCGCCTCGTCGCGCACCTCGCCGATGTCCTGGTTCAACTGGGCGAACTTGTAGTCGGTGTAGGCGTTCGCCTGGTTGAGCGTCGAGACCGCGACCTGGTCCGTATAGTTGTTGGCGGTATCGATCGCGTAGGACACTCGGTTGTCGGTGTAGGTGTTCGCCTCGACGAGGGTGTTGGACAGCCCGTCCTTGAGCTGCCCGACATTCACCGCGTCGGTATTGGCGATGCCGGTCGCGACATTGGAGATCAGCACCGGCGCGCTCGGGTCGCCGCCGATGAGCGTGACCGAGTTGCCCCGCGTGCCGTCGGGGTTCTTATCGTAGAGCACCGCGCCGTCCGCCAGTTCGCCGAGGCCGTCGGTCAGGTCCTCGATCGCCGAGTTGGTGGCCCAGAGCTGGCTGCCGTTGATGGCGTCGGTGCTGTCGGCCGAGATCCGGCCGGCGGCGACATTGGTGACGGTGCGCTCGGCGCCGGCGTCGCCGACGCTGACCGTGCCGACCGGTGCGGTGCCGGCGAAGGCGTAGGCGGTACCGTTGATGGTGGTGCCGGTGGTGCCGACGGCCGCCTGCGTCACCGAGCCGGCGCCGAGGGCGACGTCATTGGCGTGGTTGGCGGTCGCGCCCTGGCCGATCGCCACCGCGCCGGCCGCGCCGGTGACGGTGGTCGCGCCGTTGCCCATCGCCACGCTGCCGGCACCCGTCGCCACCGCCCGCGGCCCCACGGCGACGCTCTCCAGGCCGATGGCCTGGCTGTCGGCCGCCGCCGAGTTGGCATGGAAGTACTTGATCCCCCCGCCATTATTGATGTTGTTGATGGTGTCGCCGAGGTTGGTCAGGCTGGCGTCGACCGCCGCGAAGGTGTCGTAGACGGTCGTGTAGCTGCCACCCTGCATCACATAGGTCGGCCCGTTGATGGTGCCGTCCGGATTAATGCTGGCGCCGCCACCCAGATGCGTGACGATGCTGCTGGACACCCCGTGGGGCTGGCTGCCGTTCACCGCGTCGGTCGAGGTCGCGTTCACGTCGCCGGCGGCAAGATTGGTGATGGTGGTGCCGGACGCCCCCTCGAGCGTGATGGTGTCCTTCGGGTCGCCGATATTGCCGTCATACTTCACCGCGCGGTCGTCGACCGCCTCGATCGCCTGGGTGGTCGCGTAGAGCTGCGAGCCGTTGATCGCGTCGGTGCTGTCGGCCGTGACCCGGCCGGCGGCGACGTTGATCAGCTGCCGCTCGTCGCCGGCCGCGCCGATGCTCACCACGCTTTGCGGCGTTGTGCCGGCGAAGCTGTAGGTGGTGCCGTTGATCACGATGTCGGTCGTGCCGACGGCGGCGGCGGTCTCGGACCCGGCGCCCAGGGCGACACCGAGATAATGGTCCGCCACCGCGCCGGCGCCGATCGCCACCGCCTGTTCGCCGCCCGACTGCGCGCTGGTGCCGAAGGCGATGCCGTCGGCGAGCATGACATGCGCGTCCTGGCCGATCGCCGTGCCGCCGGGCGCGGTCATGTCGACGATGGCACCATTGCCCATGCCGATTCCGTTGTCGCCGTTCACCACCGTCGAGGGGCCGACCGCGATCGAGTCCGTTCCGACGGCCAGCGAGTCCGGGGCGGACGAGTTGGCATGGAAGTACTGTGTCGCCGTCACGCCCACCGAGGCGATGGCCCCCTGCAACTGGCGGATGGTCACCGCGTCCTGCGCGTCCGTGCCGTCGGCGACATTGGTGATCTGGCGATAGGCGCTGTCCGTGCCGACCGAGACCGAGCCGAGCATCGTCTTGTCGGTGGTGTTGTAGGTGATGATCGCCGAGCCGGCGGGGATGGTTCCCGTCGAGGGCGCGATCGCCCGGTCGGCGATCGACCCGGCGCCGAGCGCGACGCTGCCAACAACGCTGGCCTGCGTGCCGCGGCCGAGCGCCAGCGCGCTTTCCGCCGTCGCCGTCGCCTGGTAGCCGACGGCCGTGGACCCGACGCCCTGCGCGAAGGAGTCCGTCTGCGTCAGGCCGGCCTCGTTGGTGCGGACGTAGCGGATGCCCACGCCGTTGGCGTCCGTATAGCTGGTTGAGGTGTCGCCGGCGATGTTGGTGATGGTGTCGCCGAGATTGGTGATGTCGGCGGTGTTCTGGTCGACCTGCTGGTTGGTGGCGAAGAGCTGCGAGCCGTTCACCGCGTCGGTCGAGGTCGCACTGACATCCCCGTCCGCCAGGTTGGTGATGGTGGTGCCGGCCGTGCCTTCGAGGGTGATGGTGTCCTTCGGGTCGCCGATGTTGCCGTCGTACTTCACCGCGCGGTCGGCGACCTCGCCGACCTCCGTGCCGAGCTCGTCGATCGCCGTATTGGTGGCGAAGAGCTGGGAGCCGTTGATGGCATCGGTCGAGGTAGCGGAGATGCGGCCTGCCGCGACATTGGTGATGGTGCGCTCCGCCCCCACGTCACCGACCGAGACCGTGCTGGTCGGCGTGGTGCCGGCGAAGGTGTAGGTCGTGCCGTTGATCGTGGCGCCTGCGGTGCCGACGGCAGCGGCCGTCACGCTGTCCGAGCCGAGCGCGACGGCGCCGTCATCGCCGGCCATCGCGCCGAAGCCGATCGCCGTTGCGCCGGCGCCGGAGGCCAAGGCCCCCACGCCCGCGGCGAGCGCGTTCAGCCCGGTCGCGCCGTCATTGGCATAGTTGCCGCCGGCGGTGCCGCCGTCATTGACGCTGTAATAATGCGTCGCCGTGGCTTCCACGGTCTGGCCGAGCTCGTCGATCGCCGTATTGGTGGCGAAGAGCTGGGAGCCGTTGATGGCGTCGGTCGAGGTGGCGGAGATGCGGCCGGCCGCGACATTGGTGATGGTGCGCTCCGCCCCCACGTCGCCGACCGAGACTGTGCTGGTCGGCGTGGTGCCGGCGAAGGCGTAGGTGGTGCCGTTGATCGTGGCGCCTGCGGTGCCGACGGCAGCGGCCGTCACGCTGTCCGAGCCGAGTGCGACGGCGCCGTCATCGCCGGCAATCGCGCCGAAGCCGATCGCCGTTGCGCCGGCGCCGGAGGCCGAGGCCCCCACGCCCGCCGCGAGCGCGTTCAGCCCGGTCGCGCCGTCATTGGCGTAGTTGCCGCCGGCGGTGCCGCCATCATTGACGCTGTAATAGTGCGTCTGCACCGCCGCGGTGGCGCTGTCGAGCTGGCTGACATTGACCGCGTCTGTCGGGTTCACGCCCGGGGCGACATTGGTGATGACCATGCCGCCGGCGTCGATACCCGCCGTGGTGACGCTGGGGCCGCCGGCGATGGTGAGGCCGGTGGTGTCGAGCAGGCTGGAGCCGACGGTGATGCTGTTGCCGATGAGGAGATCGTCGGCGAGATCGAAGGTGACGTCGTTGCTGGCGGTGCTCTTCGCCACAGTGATGTTGCCGTCGGCATTGTTGAAGTCGACGGTGTTGCCGGTGGCGCTGTCGAGGCCGACGCTGGACGCGTTGGCGCCCTCGGCGCTGATCGTCCAGCCATCGCCCAGCGCCTCGACCGCCGTATTGGTGGCGAAGAGCTGGGAGCCGTTGATGGCGTCGGTCGAGGTGGCGGAGATGCGGCCTGCCGCGACATTGGTGATGGTGCGCTCGGCCCCCACGTCGCCGACCGAGACCGTGCTGGCCGGCGCGGTGCCGGCGAAGGTGTAGGCGGTGCCGTTGATCGTGGCGCCTGCGGTGCCGGCGGCAGCGGCCGTCGTCGATTGATATCCGAGCGCGACGCTGCCGGCCACGGTCGCGCTGGCGCCAGAGCCGATGGCCACGGCGTTGTCGGCACCCAGGGTGCTGCCCGTGCCGATCAGGACACCACTGGTGACGCCCGAAGCGACGGTACCGTTATTTGCAAGGATCTGGTTGGAGCCGGCGCCGTCGCCCACGATATTGTCGAAGCCGATGACGGAATTCGTTGCGCCGTTGGTCAGTGTGTTATTGCTGCCGATGACACTGTTCTGCGACCCGCCAGTGACCGTGTTCGCAACACCCATGACACGCGCTTCGGACGTATCCGTGAGGGTGTTGCTCGAACCGTACACACCGCTTGTGTCGGTTCCGGAGATGGTGTTTTCATCACCCATGACGGACACGGTCTGAGAAGCGGAAACCACGTTCGAAGCCCCGAAGATCCCGACTTCGGCCGCGCTGTCGGAAATCGCGTTGCTGCCACCGACGACGAAGATGTTCGCTGAATCATCGACCGTGTTCTGGCCGCCGGTGATGCTGACGCCGAGGGCGGTATCGACCGTGTTCTGGGTCCCGTAGACACCGACTGCCGTGCTGGACGACACGGTGTTGTTGGAGCCGATCGCGGAAACCATCGCCGCATTTGTCTGTATCGTGTTTCCTCCGCCAAACACCGCCGTATTGGTGCTTCCGGCAATGGTATTGTCGACACCCACCGCCGTGTTGCTCCGGGTCAACGACGCAAGCCCTAAATAGTTGCCCGATATGGTGTTTCCGGTGCCCGCCGCCGTGCTGGAGGTGTTGGCGACGGTGTTCGAACTGCCGACAGCGGTGCTGTTGTTGCCGCTTGCCGTAGCGCCGACACCCGCCGCCAGCGCTTCCACGCCCGTCGCGCCGTCATTGGCGTAGTTGCCACCGGCGGTGCCGCCGTCATTGACGCTGTAATAGTGTGTCTGACTGTCGGAGACATAGTCGTTCAGCGCCTTGAGCTGCGCGACGTTCACCGCGTCGGTATCCGCCGTGCCCGCCGCGACACTGTTGATCTGGCGCGTTATGCCGTTGCCGGCATCACCCACCGAGACGGCCGCCCGAGTGCTGAGCCATGTGCTGGTAGCGTCGGTCGAGGGCAGGTCGGTCAGGGGATCATAGCCGGCTACTCCCGCGCCGGTCACCGCGATGGAATCCGCGCCGAGCGCGACGCCGTCGGCGACCGCCACGCGGCTGTTGGTGCCGATCGCCACGCCGTCGGTCGCGCCGGACGTGACCAGGATGCCGTTGCCCATGGCCATCGCGCCGGCGGCAGAGACGGAGTTGTTGTTGCCGACGATGCGCGCTCCCTCGGCGCTGGCGGCCAGCAGGTTGCTGTTGCCGAAGGCGCCGGCTTCGTTGGCGGCGATGAAGTTGTTGTTGCCGAGCGAGTAGCTGCCGCTGCCGGTGATCATCGTCGGATCGCCGATCGCTCCGGAATCATTGCCCGAGACCACGTTGCGCGTGCCGATGCTGATCGAGCGCTCGCCGCTGGCCTCGGCGTCGGTGCCGATGGCGATGGAGCCTGCCCCGCCGGCGACGCTTTCGCTGCCGATGGCCACGGCGGTGTCGGCGCTCGCGGTGCTGCGCGTGCCGATGGCGGTGGAGAAGTTGCCGGAGGCGTCGTTGCCGAAGCCGAGCGCCGTGGCTTCCTCGCCCGCCGCCGAGGCCCCCACGCCCGCGGCGAGCGCGTTCAGCCCGGTCGCGCCTTCATTGGCGTAGTTGCCACCGGCGGTGCCGCCATCATTGACGCTGTAATAGTGCGTCGCCGTGGCTTCCACGGTCTGGCCGAGCTCGTCGATCGCCGTATTGGTGGCGAAGAGCTGGGAGCCGTTGATGGCGTCGGTCGAGGTGGCGGAGATGCGGCCGGCCGCGACATTGGTGATGGTGCGCTCCGTCCCCACCGCGCCGACCGAGACCGTGCTGGTCGGCGCGGTACCGGCGAAGGCGTAGGTGGTGCCGTTGATCGTGGCGCCTGCGGTCCCGACCGCCGCCGCCGTCACAGAATCCGCGCCCAGCGCGACGGCGCCGATCTGCGAGGCCGACGCGCCGGAGCCGAGTGCGACACCGTCCTGCGCAACGGCGACGCCGTTGATCGCGACGGAGCCGTCGCCGGCCGCGGTCGCGCCCGAATTGATCGCATCGCCGATGGCGACGGCCCCCACGCCGCTTGCATTGGCCTGAAAGCCGATCGCGGCGCTGCGCAGGCCGGTGCTGGTTCGCCGGCCGATCGACACACCGTAGCTACCGGTCTGTGTCGTGGCCTGGTCGCCGATCGCCACGCCCCAATCGGTCCGGGTTCCGGCGCCGATCGACACGCCGACCGTGTCGGTGAGGCCGGCGGTCGCCGTGCCGCCAACCGTTGCCCCGTGGCCGATGGCGATGCTTCCGGACCGGCCGGCCGCGACCCGGGCATCCACGCCGGCCGCCAGCGAGTTCGTGGCCAGCGCACCGTCATTGGCGTAGTTGCCGCCGGCGGTTCCGCCGTCATTGACGCTGTAATAGTGCGTCGCCGTGGCTTCCACGGTCTGGCCGAGATCGTCGATCGTGGTGTTGGTGGCGAATAGCTGCGAGCCGTTGATGGCGTCGGTCGAGGTGTCGGAGATGCGGCCGGCCGCGACATTTGTGATGGTGCGCTCGGCGCCCACGTCGCCGACCGAGACCGTGCTGGCCGGCGCGGTGCCGGCGAAAGTGTAGGTGGTGCCGCCGATCGTGGTGCTGGCGGTACCGACCGCCGCCGCCGTTACCGATCCCGAACCCAGGGCTACGGCATCCGCGTCATTGACCGTGGCGCCGGTGCCGAGCGCGGTTCCGCCGGAGATGTCGGCGGAGGCATTCTGGCCGACGGCGGTGCCGGCGACCGTACCGGGGACGGTCGTGCCGCCGAGATAGGTCGCGATCGCGCCGTCGCCGAGCGCGGTGCCGCCATTGCCGGCCCGCGCGGCCGCGCCGAGGGCGACCGAGCCGGTGGCGACGGCGTTTGCGCCGATGGCGATGGATTCGACGCCGCTGGCGCTCGCGCTCGTGCCAAGAGCGAGCGCCGAATCGGCCGACGCCGCGGCGGCCGTACCGATCGCGATCGAGCGCTGGCCGCTTGCCGTGGCGACGACGCCTAGCGCCACGGCGCGAGTGCCGGCCGCCTGCGCGGAATCGCCGACCGCGGTCGCACTCGTGCCGCTCGCAAGCGCGCTGCGTCCGAGCGCGGTGGCAAGATTGGAGGTGGCCTGGGCACTGGAGCCAAAGGCTGTGCTCAAATTGCCGCTGGCGAGCGTGAAAGTGCCGACGGCGGCCGCATACTGGCCGCTCGTCGTGGCCGCCTCGCCCAGCGCCAGCGAATCGCCGCCGCTCGCGGCGGCGCCACTGCCGATGGCCGTATCCCGCAACCCGGAAGCGTTCGCGTTCAGGCCGATGGCGATGCTCTCGCCGCCAGCCGCGCTTGAGTCCCGGCCGCCGGCAAAGGAGCTGGCGCCCAGGGCGGCGGCATTGTTCCCGAGTGCCGTGGCGCCGAGGCTGCTGGCGGTGGCCTCTCCGCCAAGGGCAATGCTGTCCGTGCCGGTGGCTTGCGCGCCGCGCGTGGCGTTGGCACCGATGGCGATGGATCCCGTGCCGGAGGCGATCGTCGAATTGGCCTCCGACAGGGCCGTCGTTCCGTTGCCGCCGGCGCTGCCGATGGCCACACTGTTGCTGTTCGTGGCCTGACTGCCAAAGCCGAGCGCGGTGCTGCCCATCCCCGTGGCCCTGCTCTCCAGCCCCAGAGCCGTGCCCCATTTGGCGGCGGCGCTGTTGAAACCGACTGCCGAACCGCCGTTGCCAGTCACCGTGCTGAAGGTGCCGTACGCTGTCGCAGCCGTTGAGCCGGCCGCTGACGCATTGCACCCTGCCACCAGACTGTAGGTGCCGGTGCCGTCGGTCGCCGGACCCGTATTCGGGCCGGTAGTCAGCCTCCCGATGGCGGTGCCCCCGCCGCCGCTTGTGCAGGCCGTGCTACCAGCCGGCGTCTCGCTGTTGATGATGTTCGCGGCCGCCGGTTGAGCACCCGTGGCCAACAGGCCGATGGCAGCTGCGGCGAGTATGGCTCGGCCATAGCGATGGTTCTGCGAAGAGCCGCGCCGCGCAAGCGCCCCCACATCCTTCGCGAACAACGCGATCGGCCGGCCGCAAGCGGGGCGGAGCGGGACATTGCCGGCGCCCGCGGCGCTACGCGCCATCGTCGGATGGCCGGCGAAGCCCGCCGCTTCGAGGGCTGCCGCGATGGCGCCGCCGATGCCGAGCGATCCGAGACCGAGCCGTTTGCGCCCCATGCCCAGCGCCATGTGCGCCAGTCGCAACACCGCCATCAGGCGACGGCGCAGCTGACGGCTATTCCCCGCTCCCGCGACCCAGTTGCCGACGAACAGACCTGTCTTTGCGGAGCGGTCGGTGCCAGAAGCGCGGATGTCGACAGTCATGTCATGTCCCCCAGATGCGGATCTATCGGTCAGGCGACGGGCTTTTCTTGTTCTCTCGGCGTTGTTTCTTGGCGTTGAGCAGGTCGTACAGGGCGTGGCCGTCCTTGAGGCCGAGGATCTCTATGGTGTCGAAAGCGGAAGCGACCCACTCGCTCGACGCCTGCGGCACGCTGTGCAGCGCGCCCTCGGTGCGCTCGGGCGACAGCTTGAGGCCGAGCACCGCCCGGCAGATGTGAAGATGGTTTCGAGGGTCGTCGTCGCCGTGCAGCGGCGAGGTCAACCCGAAGACGAAGCGGGCGAAGAGATGGTCGATCTCGTCCGGTGCGAGATGCTGCCCGAAGCGCGTTTCCAGCACCTCCCAGACGGCAAGCGCCTTGGGCGCGAAGGTGTCGCGATCGAACGGCCGTTCCGGGAGGTCGGGCATTATCTCGCCCCTCCGGAATGCGCATTCGGATTGCCGGGCGATTGGAGAAGAACGCCCTCTCTCAACGAGGCCTGATCGGGGGCGATGACACGCGAATCCGATGTCGAGGAAAAGGCGCCGAACGGAACGGCGGCGACGTGCGTCGGGATTTCTTCCCGCGGTACCGGCCGGCCGCACATTCCGACGGATGCGGCCCATCCCCGCCCGGGCGCGCGTCGATCCCCTCGCGAGGGGGTGTGCCGGTCAGCGCGGCACGAAAATCCTGCAATTCGACACGCGTTTTGCATACGTCTCGCCATGGGACGCCCAACCAAAAGGGTTCCCTTGTCGTATGCAGGAAGAGCAGGTAGGGCGGATGCAGCTAAAGTGAAGATTTTGCCGCATTCCGTAATGGAATATTTTCTGAGTTGACATAGAGGTAAAAAGGGAACCCTTATTGTCAAGAGAGGGTCATTACCATGTCTAAAATGTGTTGACTATTGAAATTATAAAATTGAAATAAATTTCAAAGATTGAAAATTGGATCGGATTTTGAACGATGAAGATCGGTTATGACCGTGTATCGACGGATGAGCAGCGTCTAGACCTGCAAATACAAGCTTTGGAGAGATCAGGATGCGATATTATATTTAATGACCATGGAATATCAGGAAAGACGTATGACCGTGACGGTCTCAATATGGCGCTTTCCCGGTTGCAGAGCGGCGATCAGTTGGTTGTATGGCGGTTGGACCGGCTCGGTCGGTCTATTTCGCATCTGGTTAAGTTGATGGAGGGGCTCGGTGAGCGCGACGTATCTTTTCGGTCGCTGACCGAAAACATCGATACGAGTTCTTCCGGTGGCCGGTTGGTGTTTCACATGATGGCAGCTCTTGCCGAATTCGAACGTTCGCTCATCAGTGAACGGACCCGGGCAGGAATGGAGGCGGCCCGACGCAACGGCAAGCATGTCGGGCGTCGCCCGTCGCTGACGCCGGACCAGCTCGAGCGGGCGATCGTCGCCGTCGAACTGCTGCACGAACCACTGGACGACGTCGCCTCGCGATTCGACGTGTCGGAACGCAGCCTCAAGCGGCTGATCAGACTCCGGCACGCGCAGCACCGTCCAAGTATCGCAGTATCGCACCCGGCAAGTCCTTGCGGGAAAGCGACGTCAAGATCTTGAGACGCCTATTCGCATGAAAGCCGTCGTCTCCGGGGGGATTCACTGACGCACGCGCGTCGTCGAAGCCGTGATCACCTCGAAAAGCGGATGTGTTCATTTCGACAGGTCATTCGTGTCCGCCTGGTCGTTGAACGTCGCGCCGCCGCTGGGCGAACTCGCTTCGTCATATCCGTTGCTTTCGCGGCCATCATGCCGGGTTCGGGCCGAAATCCACTTATCCGCTCCGTTGAGGGTCCCTGAGCCCGCTCTCCTTCCCCGCTCTCGGCAACGCCAACGGCAAGATCGCGGGCATCCGGCTGCTTGACCCATATCCACATGTCGGGTATCGTCGACATATGGACAGTTATCACGCTCTTTCCGCCTTCGCGGCGCTCTCGCAGTCGACGCGGCTCGACGTCTTCCGCCTGCTGGTCGTCCATGAGCCCGAGGGGCTGGCCGCAGGCGAAGTCGCGCGAAGGCTCGACGTGCCGCACAACACGCTCTCCACCCATCTCGGCATCCTCGCCCGGGCCGGATTGATCGTGGCCGAGCGCCAGAGCCGCCTCATCATCTACCGCGCGCAACTGGGCGCCGTGCGCGACCTCGCTTCCTTCATCCTGAAGGATTGCTGCGGCGGCAAGCCCGAGATCTGCGCGCCGCTGATCGCCGATCTTCAGCCCTGCTGCCCGGCAGAGACCCATTCGGCAGATACCCATTCGGCGGGAGCCCACGCCGCCAAGGAGGCGCGCCATGTCTGATCTCATCGCGTCCGGCCCGAGCGCCGGCCATATCTACAACGTGCTGTTTCTCTGCACCGGCAACTCCGCCCGCTCGCTGATGGCGGAATCGATCCTGACCAAGGATGGTCACGGACGCTTCCGTGCCTTCTCTGCCGGCAGTCAGCCCAGGGGCGCCGTCAATCCGCTGACGCTAGCGACGCTGCGCAGCCTCGATTATCCCACCGAGGGCCTGCGCTCGAAGAGCTGGAACGCGTTCGGCGCTGACGACGCGCCGGTGATGGATTTCGTCTTCACCGTCTGCGACGGCGCGGCGGGCGAGGCCTGCCCGGTCTGGCCGGGCCAGCCGATGACCGCGCATTGGGGCATCGAGGACCCCGCCGCCGTGGAGGGCACGCAGATCGAGAGGGAGGCCGCCTTCGCGCGCGCCTTCCGCTATCTCAAGAACCGGATTGCCGCCTTTGCCGCCCTGCCGATCCGCAGCCTCGACACCATGACGCTGGGCGCCAGGCTGCGCGAGATTGGCAGCAGTGAGGGCGCCACCGCGCCCCGGCGCGATGTCGCCTGAGGAACCCGCGATGAGCGACGTCACCATCTATCACAACCCCGCCTGCGGCACCTCGCGCAACGTGCTCGGCCTCATTCGCAATGCCGGCATCGCGCCGACCATCATCGAATATCTGAAGACCCCGCCGCGCCGCGACGAACTGGTGTCGCTGATCGCCCGCATGGGCGTGCCGGTGCGCGCCGTGCTGCGCGAGAAAGGGCCCTATGCCGAGCTGGGGCTGGACGATGCCGGCCTGAGCGACGAGGCCCTGCTCGACGCCATGATGGCGCATCCCATCCTGATCAACCGGCCGATCGTTGTCACCCCGCTCGGCGTCCGGCTGTGCCGGCCGTCGCAGACCGTGCTCGACCTGCTGCCCGCCCCGCAGCGCGGCGAATTCCGCAAGGAAGACGGCGAGTTGGTCGTCGACGCCCACGGCAACCGCGCCGCCTGAACGAGAACCGGAGCCCCCATGTCCCAGACCCTGGCGATCGCGCCCCGCCCGGCCTCGCGGCTGTCCTTCCTCGATCGCTATCTCACCGTGTGGATCTTCGCGGCGATGGCGCTCGGTGTCGTGCTCGGCACGGTGTTCACCGGCCTGCCGGAGGCGCTGAACACGCTCTCGGTCGGCTCCACCAACATCCCGATCGCCATCGGGCTGATCCTGATGATGTACCCCCCGCTCGCCAAGGTGCGCTACGAGGAACTGCACCGGGTGTTCGCCGACAAGCGGGTGCTGGTGCTCTCGCTGGTGCAGAACTGGCTGATCGGCCCGACGCTGATGTTCGCGCTCGCCGTGATCTTCCTGCGCGACCACCCGGAATACATGACCGGGCTGATCCTGATCGGGCTGGCGCGCTGCATCGCCATGGTGCTGGTGTGGAACCAGTTGGCCCGCGGCGACAACCAGTATGTCGCCGGGCTGGTGGCGTTCAACTCGATCTTCCAGATCCTGTTCTTCTCCACCTATGCCTGGCTGTTCCTCACCGTGCTGCCGCCGCTGTTCGGGCTGGAGGGCAGCGTCGTCGATGTCAGCTTCCGGACCATCACCGAAGCGGTGCTGATCTATCTCGGCATCCCCTTCCTCGCCGGTTTTCTCACCCGCCGCATCCTGATCGCCCGCAAGGGAGCGGACTGGTACGCCGACGTGTTCCTGCCCAGGATCAGCCCGATCACGCTCGGCGCGCTGCTCTTCACCATCGTCGCCATGTTCAGCCTCAAGGGCGGTGACGTCGTGCGCCTGCCGATGGACGCGGTGATGATCGCGGTACCGCTGACCATCTACTTCATCGTCCAGTTCCTCATCAGCTTCGCCATGGGCCGGCTGATCGAGGCGGATTATCCGCGCACCACGGCGATCGCCTTCACCGCCGCCGGCAATAATTTCGAGCTGGCCATTGCGGTGGCCATCGCCGCCTTCGGCCTCGGCTCGAAGGTGGCGTTTGCCGCCGTCATCGGGCCGCTGGTCGAGGTGCCGGTGCTGATCCTGCTGGTGCACGTCGCCCTGCGGCTCGGGAGCCGCTGGTTCCCGGCGACAGCGCCTTCACGCTAGACGGACAGGTTCCCCGCATGCCTTCGCCTGACGACTTCACCGATGCCCTCGACCCGGCCCATCTGGACCGCCCGGAAATGGCCAAGCTGGCGCCGGCCGCGCCGATGACCCATCCGCCGCGCATCCTGCTGCTCTATGGCTCGCTGCGCGAGCGCTCCTACAGCCGGCTGCTGGTCGAGGAAGCCGCGCGTCTCTTGACCGCCATGGGAGCGGAAACGCGCATCTTCGATCCGCGCGATCTGCCCATGCCGGACGCCGTGCCGGCGGATCATCCCAAGGTGCGGGAATTGCGGGCGCTGTCGGAATGGTCGGAGGGTCAGGTCTGGTGCAGTCCGGAGCGGCACGGCAACATCACCGGCGTGTTCAAGAGCCAGATCGACTGGCTGCCGCTGGAATATCGCGGCATCCGTCCCACGCAGGGGCGCACGCTGGCGGTGATGCAGGTCTCGGGCGGGTCGCAGTCCTTCAACGCCGTGAACACGCTGCGCGTGCTCGGCCGCTGGATGCGGATGATCACCATCCCCAACCAGTCCTCGGTGGCCAAGGCCTTCGAGGAGTTCGACGCGGACGGGCGGATGAAGCCTTCCTCCTACTACGACCGCGTGGTCGACGTGATGGAGGAACTGATGAAGTTCACCCTGCTGACCCGCGATCGCCGGGACTATTTCACCAGCCGCTACAGCGAGCGGCGGGAAGCCGCCCTCAAGGCGGCGGCGGTGGCGACCGATCTCTCGACCATCGCCATGACCGGGACGTCTCCGTCGCGGTGACGCGGCGGTCGATGCGCTCCCGCGGCCGCGAAGGATGCGTGCGGACCGGGAGGCTCGTCCCGGTCCGCACGCGCGGGCGCGTCAGTTCTTCACCGTCTCCTCAAGGAAGAAGCGTCCCAGCGGGTTCTGGTGGAAGTTCTCGATGTTCTTGCGGGTGACGTTGATATAGGGGCTGTAATAGAGGTCGATCCAGTTGACGTCGCCCTTCGCCAGCTTCTGCAGCGTGACATACATGGCCTCGCGCTTGGCCGGATCGGTCTCCAGCCGCGCGGCTTCCACCAGCGCCTTGACCTCTTCGTTCTTGTAGCGGGTCATGTAGTTCATGTTGGTATCGTGGCCGAGCACGAAGGTGGTCTTCTGGTCCGGGTCGAGAATGTCGTTGGTCCAGTACATGACGGAGATGTCGTAGTCGCCGTTCACCAGCACGTCCCAGCTCTGGCTCGGGTCGACCTTCTGCAGGTTCACCGTCACGCCGGCCTTGGAGAGCTGCTGCTGGACGAGGACCGCGATCTGCTCGTCGGTCTCCTTGCCAGCATTGACGATGTAGTTGAGCGTCAGGCCCGCGGCGCCGGCGTCGGCCAGCAGCTTCTTGGCCTTCTCCGGGTCGTAGGGGCGCTGGAGATTGTCGGCGTAGTGGTAGAGCGAGCCCTTGGGCACATAGGAATAGGCGACCTCGCCCAGGCCGAAGGTGGCGGCCTCGACGATCGCCTTCTTGTCGATGGCCATGTCGAGCGCCTCGCGGACCTCCTTCTTGGCCAGCGCTCCATGCTCATGGTTGATGAGCATGTGATCCTCGCGGGTGGAGGGATCGCTGATGACCTTCAGGTCGGCGTTGGTCTTCAGCTCGGCGACGCGCGAGAACGGCACGGTGATGGCGGCGTCGATCTCGCCGGCCTGGATCTTCAGCATGCGGGTATTGTCGTCGGGAACGACGATCCACTCGACGCCGTCGAGGCTCACCTTGCCGGCATCCCAGTAGTTCGGGTTCTTCTTCAGCACGATGCGGTCGCCGCGGCGCCACTCGACCAGGCTGAACGCGCCCGAGCCGACCGGCTTCTCGGCGAAGGCGTCGGCATTCGCGCCCTCGACCAGCTTCTTCGGCAGCACCGAGGCGTTGGGCAGCGCCATCATGGAGAGGAACGGCACCGACTTGCCCTTCAGCTTCACCACCAGCGTCTTCGCATCGGCGGCGGTGGCGGTGTCGATGATCATGAAGCTGTCCGACCAGAGCGAGCCCTTGTCGTCGCGGATGCGGATCAGCGAGAAGGCGGCGTCCTCGGCGGTGACGGGGGCGCCATCGGAGAACTTGGCGTCGCGCAGCTTGAACGTATAAGTCAGGCCGTCATCGGAGACGGTCCAGCTCTCGGCAAGGCCGGGCACCAGCTTGGTGCCGGTGGCGTCCACCCGCACCAGCACGTCGAACACGTTCGAGAACACCCAGTTGTCGACGTTCTGCGCCGACTTGATCGGGTCGAAGGTGGTCGAATCCTCATTGCGCGCGATGGTGAGCACGCCGGCGGCGTGGGCATAGCTCGTCGACAGCGAGAGAAGCGCGGCAAAGGCCGCGAGGCGGGACTTCCTGAAAGCGGTTCTCATGTCGTTCTTCCTCTGGCGGTTAGGAGTTGGTGGCGCTCGCCGACGGCGCGTGAAGCGGCCGGTCCGGGTCGATGTCGGGAATCGCCGCGATGAGGGCGGCGGTGTAGGCCTCGCGCGGATGGTCGAAGACCTCGGCGCAGGCGCCTTCCTCGACGATCCGGCCGTGGTGCATGACCACGACCCGCTCGCAGAGATGGCGCACGATGGCGAGATCGTGGGCGATGAAGACGAGGGTAAGATCCATGGTCTTCACCAGCCGCCGGAACAGGTCGACGATCTGCGCCTGGATGGTGACGTCGAGCGCGGCGACGCATTCGTCGGCGACGATGAGGCGCGGCTCCACCGCCAGCGCCCGGGCGATGCCGGCACGCTGGCACTGGCCGCCGCTGAGCTGGCGGGGCCGGCGCCCGGCGAGGATCGGATCGAGCTCGACGAGGCGCAGCAGTTCCTCGACCCGCGCCGGAATGGCGGACGGCGCGACCTTGCCCTGCACCCGTAGCACCTCGGCCAGCGTCTCGCCGATGGTGCGGCGCGGATTGAGCGAGTTGAACGGGTCCTGAAACACCATGGCGGCTTCGCGCCGCAGCCGCTGCAGCGTGGCGCCGGGCTTCAGCCTCAGGCTGTCGCCGTCGAAGGTGACATGGCCGTCCGACACCGGCGTCAGGCCCAGCATGGCCCGCGCCAGGGTCGATTTGCCCGATCCGCTCTCGCCGACGATGCCGACCGTCTCGCCCGGCATGATCTGCAGCGACACGCCGGCGACCGCACTGAAGCTGCGGCGTCGGCCGAACAGCCCGCCGCTCACGGGATAGCGCACATGGAGATCGTCGATTTCCATCAGGGGACGGCGCGGTTCCGCCGCACATGCCGGGCTTTCCGCTGCCGGCGCCTCCTCCATCGACGGATGGCTGGCGATCAGCGCCTGTGTGTAGGGATGCCGGGGCCGGGCGAGGATGTCGCGCTTGGGGCCTTCCTCCACCAATTCCCCCTGCCGCATCACCGCGATGCGGTCGCAGGTCTGGGCGACGACGCCGAGGTCGTGGGTGATGAGGATGATGGAGAGGCCGCGCGTCTCCCGCAGGTCCATCAGCAGCCTGAGGATCTGCGCCTGAATGGTGACGTCGAGCGCGGTGGTGGGTTCGTCGGCGATCAGGATCTCGGGATGGCAGGCCAGCGCCACCGCGATCATCGCGCGCTGGC
Organism: Ancylobacter sp. TW_SC_1; assembly: GCF_056836805.1. Lineage (NCBI taxonomy): Bacteria > Pseudomonadati > Pseudomonadota > Alphaproteobacteria > Hyphomicrobiales > Xanthobacteraceae > Ancylobacter > Ancylobacter sp. TW_SC_1. The sequence goes on along the minus strand of NZ_CM166365.1, from coordinate 4,449,725 downwards.
GCATGCCGCCGGAGAATTCGTGCGGATAGTTCGCGAACTGGCGGGCCGGGTCGGTGAAGCCGACCTGCGCCATGATCGTGGTGGCCTCGGCCTTCGCCGTCGCGCGGTCGAGCCTGCGGTGGAACATCAGTCCCTCGGCGATCTGGTCGCCGACGCGCATGACCGGATCGAGATGGCTCGACGGGTTCTGGAAGATCATCCCGATCTCGGCACCGCGCACCTCGCCCATTTCCTCCTCGGTCAGGGAGAGCAGGTCGCGCCCCGCCATCCTTGCCGTGCCACCGGTGACGGCAAGCGCGCGGGAGGGGAGGAGTTGCACCAGGGAGCGGCAGAACAGGCTCTTGCCCGATCCGCTCTCGCCGACGAGGCCGAGGATCTCGCCCTTTGCCAGATCGAGCGTGACGCGGTTCAGCAGAGTGCGCTCGCCCTCCTCGCCACGGGCGACGACGGTCAGGCCGCGGACGGACAGCAAGGGGACGTCGGGGGAGGGGGCGCTCACTCGTGCACCCCCATGATTTCGCCGAGCGCGTCGCCGATCATCGAGAAGCCGAAGGCGAGGAAGACGATGGAAAGGCCGGGAAACAGCGTGATCCACCACGCCTGCGACAGGAAGGCCTGGCCTTCCGCGACCATGATGCCCCACTCGGCCATCGGCGGCTGCACGCCGAGCCCGAGATAGGAGATCGCCGCGCCCGACAGCAGCACCAGCACGGCATCGGACATGCAGAAGACCAGCGAGCCGGCGACCGAATTGGGCAGGAGATGGCGGAACAGCACCCGCGAGCGGGAGAAGCCGAGGCTCACCGCCGCCACCGCGTAGTCGGCGTTCTTCAGGACGAGGATCTGCGTCCGGATGAGGCGCGCATAGGACACCCAGCCGACCAGCGCCATGGCGATGTAGAAGCTGGAAAGGCCCGGTCCGAGGATGGCGATGATCGAGAGCATCAGCACGAGGAAGGGAAAGGCCAGGATGATGTCGATCAGCCGCATCAGCACCGTATCGACCAGGCCGCCGAAGAAACCGGCCAGCGCACCGATGACCGTTCCGATGACGAGGGGGAAGAATACCCCGATCAACGCCATCTGCAGGTCGACGCGCCCGCCATGGATGATGCGCGAGAGGATGTCGCGGCCGAAATTGTCGGTGCCGAAGGGGTGGGTGAGGGACGGTGCCTGCAGGCGCGCCGCCCCATCCTGATAGATCGGGTCATAGGGCGCGATCAGCGGCGCGGCGAGTGCCGCCAGGACGAACAGGCCGACAATGGCGAGCCCCGTTATGAGGGTCCGGTTCATCCGGCGGGAGGGGGCGTGGGCGCTCACAGCTTCACCCGCGGATCGACGAAGACCGTCGCGATGTCGGCGATGAGGTTCACCAGCACGGTCGCGCAGGCGAACACCATGGCGACGCCCTGCACCACCATGTAGTCGCGCGAGAAGATGGCCCGCACCAGCAACTGCCCCATGCCCGGCACGGCGAAGATGCTCTCAATCACCACCGTGCCGCCGATGAGCCAGCCGATGTTCACCGCGAGGAGATTGATCGAGGGCGCGATGGAGTTGGGCAGCACATGGCGCCAGAACACGATGCGCTCCGGCATGCCGCGGGCGCGGGCGGCGGTCGCCACGTCGGACTTCAGCCCCTCGATCATGGCCGCGCGCAGCGAGCGCAGCAGCACGGTGGAGAGCGACAGCGCGATGGTGAGCGCGGGCAAGGCGAGGTGGGCGAGCTTTTCGCCCAGCGTGTCGCCATAGCCGGAGACCGGGAGCAGCGGGATCTTCACCGCCAGCAGCATGATCAGCATGAGCCCCAGCCAGAACGGAGGGAAGCCGATGCCGAAGGTCGAGACGATGCGCACGGCATGGTCGATCGGCCGGCCCTGGTTGCGGGCGGCGAGCGCGGCGAGCGGCACGGCAATGAGGATGGAGAGCAGCACGCTGCACAGAACCAGCGCGAAGGTCGGCTCGATGCGAGTGCCGATCAACCGCAGTACGTCGATCTTGTAGACGATCGACGTTCCCATCTCGCCATGGGCGAGGTTGCGCAGGAAATAGACGTATTGAAGCCACAGCGGCTCATCGAGCCCGTATTGCGCGCGGATATTGGCGATCGCGGTGGGGGTCGCGCGCGCGCCGAGCAGCACGCGGGCGGGATCGCCCGGGATCATCCGCACCAGTATGAAGGTGATGAGGCTGACGCCGAAGACGACCGGCACGAATTGCAGCGGGCGCGTGAGGATGAAGGAGTAGCGGTGCATCTCTAGCGCGACACGCTGGCGAGGAAGTCGAGCAAAGGAGGGTAATAGCCCGCCGGATTCTCGTAGAACGGCATGTGGCTGGCATTGGCGACGACGTTGAGGCGCACATCCGGCAGCGCATTCTTCATCCGCATGGCGCAGGCCGGGGTGAGTTCGTCACGCTCGCCCACCACGATGAAGGTCGGCACGGCGATGCGCGGCAGGTCCGGGATGCGGTTCCAGTCTTTCAGGTTGCCGGTATAGAGAAACTCGTTCGGGCCCTGCATGGTGACGTATGGCCCCATGTTCCAGTCGTCGAGCGAGCGTTTCACCGGCGCCGGCCATTCCGGTAGGCGGCAGACGTGGCGGTAATTCAGCAGGGTGATCGCGGCCTGATATTCCGGATGGTCGAAGCTGCCGGCGGCCTCGTGCTTCTGCATCATCGCCACGGTTTCAGCCCCGAGCGCGGCGCGCAGCTTCTCCAGCTCGCTCACCAGATGCGGCATGTCCGCCACCGTGTCGGCGAGGATCAGGCTCTTCAGCGCCTGCGGATGGGCGAGGGCATAGTCGATGGCGAGCCAGCCGCCCCAGCTGTGGCCGAGCAGATGCACCTTGCCGAGCCCGAGCGCGGTGCGCACCGTCTCGGTCTCCTCGACATAACGCTCGATCGTCCAGAGCGCGGCATCGGTCGGCCGGTCGGCGGCGCCGGTGCCGAGCTGGTCGAAGGCAACGACGCGGTAGCCATGGTCGATCAGGCAGGAATGCGCCTCGCGCAGGTAGTCGCAGGGAAGGCCGGGTCCGCCATTGAGCAGCAGTACGGTTTCCTCGCCGGCGCCGAAGATGTAGGCGACGACGCGATGATCGCCCACCGCCACCTCACGCCGCTCATGCGGCTCGATCTCTCGCCACATCGCCCTGGTTCATCCCTGCTCAACAAAAAGGCATGCTTAATTCCTAGAGAAATCGGGAGTCCAAACCAGCTATAAGAAGTGATAGGTTTGGGCTCGGCAGACCGGAGAGGGACGCGCGGCCATGGGCGCCGACATCGGGACGATTGAGCAGCGACTGGGCGCCGCGTCGACGCTTGGCGCGCGGGTCGACCTGCTGTTCGAGGCGATGCGGGGCTTCGGCTTCGATGCGCTGATCTACGATTATACTCCCGCGCGCTACGATCTCCATGGCGAGCAGATGCTGCCGTCCGTCCTGGAACTGCGCAATGTCGACGAGACGATGCGCGACTACTGGTTCGATCGCGGCTACTTCCGGCTCGACCCGGTGCAGAAGGTGGCACTGGGCACGACGCGGCCCTTCGTGTGGAACTATGATGCACGGGCGGAAACCCTGATCCGCGCCTTCATGAACGAGGACAGCGCCCCGGTGGCCGACTTCCTCGCCGAGCGCGGCCTGAGCGCCGGCGTCACCGTGCCGGTGCACATGCCGGGCGGCGACTATGCCACCGTTACCGGCATACGCTGTGGCGACGGGCGTTTTGCCGAGCATGAGGCGCAGGGCTGTCTCGGCGATTTCGGCCTGCTCGCGCACATGTTCCAGCACGCGGCGGGCGATGCGCTGCGCGAGGACCGCCGGCTGGACGGCCTGCCGCGCCTCACTGCGCGCGAGCGGGAGTGCCTGCGCTATGCCGCCGACGGGCTGTCGGCCAAGGAGATTTCCCGCGCGCTCGGCCGCTCCGTGCCGACCGTGGTGATGCACCTCAACGCCGCCATGCGCAAGCTGCAGGCGAAGAACCGCACCCAGGCGGCGGTGCGCGCCGCGCGGTTGCGCCTGCTGGACTGACACGCCCGGCCGCCCCCGCCCCGGCCAGAACCTCCCGCTCCCCGCCTATCACTTCTGATAGCTGCCGCGCCCACACGCGACTGCCTATTTTCCTTGGCCATCCGATGATGGTCGCAAGGGAGAACCGGCATGAATGCCGTGGCGAGCGTGGAAGGGCGGATGCCCTTCCGTGGTTACGAGACCTGGTACCGCGTGACGGGCGATCTCGGCAGCGCGCGCCTGCCGCTCGTAGTGGCGCATGGCGGGCCGGGCTGCACCCACGATTATGTCGATTCCTTCAAGGGCATCGCCGCGCTCGATGGACGTGCGGTCATACATTACGACCAGCTCGGCAACGGCAAATCGACCCATCTGCCGGAGAAGGGTCCCGACTTCTGGACGGTCGAGCTTTTCCTCGCCGAACTCGACGCGCTGCTCGCCCATCTCGGCATCGCGCAGCGCTACGCCTTTCTCGGGCAGTCCTGGGGCGGCATGCTCGGGGCCGAGCACGCGGTGCGCCAGCCTGCCGGTCTGAAGGCGCTCGTCATCGCCAATTCGCCGGCCAACATGCACACATGGGTCAGCGAGGCGAACCGGCTGCGCCGCGACCTTCCCGCCGAAATTCAGGAAACCCTGCTCACGCATGAAGCGGCGGGCACGTTGACGGACCCGGACTACATCGCGGCGTCCCGCGCCTTCTACGACCGTCATGTCTGCCGCATCACGCCATGGCCGGAGGAGGTCGCCCGCACCTTCGCGGCGATGGACGCGGACAACACCGTCTATCGCAACATGAACGGCCCGACGGAATTCCATGTCATCGGAACGATGAAGGACTGGACCATCGAGGACCGCCTTCCCCGCATCGAGGCGCCGACCCTGCTGATCTCCGGCGCACATGACGAGGCGACCCCGGAAGTGGTGCGGCCCTATCGCGAAAGAGTGCCGGACTGCCGTTGGGTGCTGTTCCCGGACTCGAGCCACATGCCGCATGTGGAAGAGAAGGAAGCGTGCCTGAGCGCGGTGTCGGCGTTTCTCACGGAGCACGACTGAGAACCGGCGACCGGCGGGCAAGGGCGTACCGGTCGCCGGCTCCTCGTCGGGTCAGGTGATGCAGCCGCGGGCCGGCACGGGCCAGCGTGCGAGCCGTTCGCCGTCGAGGGCGTAGACCGCGTCGACCATGTTGGTGACGACGCAGGCATGGTTGGGGACGATGCGTACCGTGTCGCCGACCTGAAGGCCGATGGGCCCGGTGCTGACGAGGCGGCCGTGCTCCTCGGAGAGCTGGTCGATGGCGATGTCGGGTCGCCCCCGTACATGGCCGTAGCCGGCGAGGCCGAGCAGGTCGGAGGTCAGCGTCTTCGAGCCGGCGTCGACGATGGCGCGGTCCGGCGCCGGCACCGAGACGACGGTGGCGAGCACGGTGAGGGCGCAGTCGTCCCAGCCGCAGACGCCACGCTCCACCAGCGAGCGGTCATTATAGACATAGGTGCCGGGCCGGTACTCGGTGGTTACCGGCGCTTCGGCGGCGTGCATCATGGACGGGGTGCCGCCGGACGTGACGACCGACACGGGAATGCCGCTCGCCTCGATCAGCGCCTTCGCTTCCACCATGAAGGTTTCGACGTCGGCGGCGGCGCCGACCGGCGGATAGGTCATAAGTCCGCCGAAGACGAGGCCGGGCGAGGCGGCGATGGTCCGGGCGAGGACGGCGGCCTCCTCCGGCCGGGCGACGCCGCAGCGTCGGGCGCCGGTGTCGCACTCGACGAGAACGGTCAGCGGCCTCGGCTCGCGCGTGAAGGCGGCCGAGAGCCCGGCCACCACCGCCTCGCTGTCCGCCACCACCGACAGGTCGACGCGCCGCGCCAGCGCCGCGAGGCGGGCGAGCTTGTCCGCGCCGACGATGTTGTAGGTGATCAGCACGTCGCGGAGATCCGGCATGCCGGCGACCATCGCCTCGGCCTCGGAGACCTTCTGGCAGGTGATGCCGACCGCCCCGGCGGCGAGCTGCATCTGCGCAACGGCCGGCAGCTTGTGGGTCTTGATGTGCGGGCGGACCTTCAGTCCATGCGCGTCGGCGTAGGACTGGAAGCGCGTGATGTTGCGCCGAACGACCGCGAGATCCACCAGCACCGCCGGCGTCTCGGACAGGGGCCGGGTTGCCGGAACGGCGTCGGTCGTCGTGCTCATGCGGGTCCCCGTTCGGCTGCGGGCCAGCCGGGGCATCGCATTCAGGCGATACGCCAGCCACCCTCGTCTTTCATCTTGACAAGCTATGGGGTGTGAGGGTGAATAGGTCAATCTGTTAATTTGGACTTGTGTCCAAAATAATGGATAGCATAAAACCAACCATGGGGAACTGGCATGAGCGCGACCCTTCGCGCCGGCGTCATGGCGCTGGCTTCGTCTTTTCTTCTGTCCGGCGCGGTCCTCGCGCAGGACGCCGGCAGCACTCTCGACAAGGTGCTGGCGCGCGGACATCTCGTCATGGGCACGGGTTCGACCAATGCCCCCTGGCACTTCAAGGGCGCCGACGACACGCTGCAGGGCTTCGATGTCGACATGGGGCACATCATCGCCAAGGCGCTGTTCGACGACCCGAGCAAGGTCGAGTACGTCAACCAGTCCTCGGACGCCCGCATCCCGAACATCACCACCGGCAAGGTCGACATCACCTGCCAGTTCATGACGGTGACCGGCGCCCGCGCCCAGCAGGCGGCCTTCACCATTCCCTATTATCGCGAAGGCGTCGGCCTGATGCTGAAGGCCGGCGGTCCCTATGCGGACTATGCGGCGCTGAAGGCGGCGGGCTCCAAGGTCACCGTCGCGGTGCTGCAGAATGTCTATGCCGAGGCCATGGTCCACGCCGCGCTGCCGCAGGCCAAGGTCGACCAGTACGACAGCCAGGACCTCGTCTATCAGGCGCTCAATTCCGGCCGCGCCGACGCGGTGGCGACCGACCAGTCCTCCATCGCCTGGTTCATGACACAGAATGCCGGGCGCTACGTCGATGCCGGCTATGGCTGGAGCCCGCAGACCTATGCCTGCGCGGTGAAGCGCGGCGACCAGGACTGGCTGAACTTCGTCAATACGGCCCTGCACGAGGCGATGACCGGCGTCGAGTTCGATACCTATGCCAAGTCCTACAAGACCTGGTTCGGCAAGGACCTGCCGCCGCCGCAGATCGGCTTCCCGGTCGAGTACAAGTAAGCTGACCTCGACCAGCCGGGCGCACGGCCTGCCGCCGCGCGCCCGTCCTGCCTCTCCCGGGAATCCGTCATGGGCTATACGCTCAATTTCGCTGCAGTCTGGCGCAGCTTCGACCTGCTGCTCGGCGGGCTGCTGCTCAGCCTCGAACTGGCGGCGGCGGCGCTCGTCATCGGCGCGGTCATCGGCCTCGCCGTCGCCTTCGCGCTGGCCGGCGGGCCGGGCTGGCTGCGCCGTCCGGCGGCGCTCTACGTGACGGTGATCCGCAATCTGCCGATCCTGGTGCTGATCCTGTTCACTTATTTCGCGCTGCCCCAGCTCGGCCTGCGCATCGACAAGATCCAGAGCTTCGTGCTGACGCTGGCGGTCTATTCCGGCGCCTATCTCGCCGAGGTGTTTCGCGCCGGGCTGATCGCGGTGCCGCGTGGGGTGAAGGAGGCGGGGCTCGCCATCGGGCTGACCCCGATGCAGATCCGCACCTCGCTCGTCATCCCGCTGATGCTGCGCAACGTGCTCCCCTCGCTCTCCTCGACGCTGATCTCGCTGTTCAAGGACACGTCGCTTGCCGCCGCCATCGCGGTGCCGGAACTCACCTTCGAGGCGCGCAAGATCAATGTGGAGAGCTTCCGGGTCATCGAGGTGTGGATGGTGACCTCCGCGCTCTATGTCGCGACCTGCGCCGTGCTCGCGGCACTGATGCGGCTCATCGAGCGCCGTCTGGCGATCCCCCGGTGAGGCAGGTGCGATGAACGACCTGATGCTGTTCCTCGACGAGATCTGGATCGCCCGCCTCGCATTGCTCAAGGGGCTGGGCGTGACGATGTCGATCTCGCTGCTCGCCATCGTCGCCGGTTCGGTGCTGGGCGTTCTGGTGGCACTCGGTCTCGTCTACGGCAACCGGCTGGTCCGGGCGCTTCTGCGCGTCTACACCGACATCGTGCGCGGCACGCCGGTGCTCGTGCTGGTGCTGGCGAGCTACTACGTCTTCTCCACCGTCGGGCTCGATCTCGGCCCGTTCCAGGCGGGCGTGCTGGCGCTGGCGGTGTTCTGCTCCTCGCATATCGGCGAGATCGTGCGCGGCGCCCTGCAGGCGATTCCGCCGGGCCAGAGCGAAGCGGCGAAGGCCATCGGGCTGACCTTCGGCCAGACCTTCACCTGCGTGCTGTGGCCGCAGGCGCTGCGGCAGATCCTGCCGACCTGGGTGAACACCGCCGCCGAGATGGTGAAGGCCTCGACGCTGCTGTCGGTCATCGGGGTCGCGGAGCTGCTGCTGCGCACGCAGGAGATCATCTCCCGCAACTTCCTGAGCCTCGAGTTCTATTTCCTCGCGGGCTTCCTCTATTTCCTCATCAATTTCGGCATCGAGCGACTTGGCAAATATGTCGAGCGCAAGACGGCCGTTCCGTCCTGAAGGCGCGCGCTCATGACCAAGCCGCTTCTCGAAATCAACGGGCTGCGCAAGCACTATGGCGCGGTCGAAGTGCTCAAGGGTGTCGACTGCACCATGCAGCAGGGGGAGGTGATCTCGATCATCGGCTCCTCCGGCTCCGGCAAGACCACCATGCTCCGCTGCATCAACATGCTGGAGGAGTTCCAGGGCGGGCGCATCCTCATCGACGGCGAGACCATCGGTTACGAGGAAACAGCGGCCGGCCGCCGGCGCAAGAGCGAGAAGGCGATCGCCCGCCAGCGCGCGCTCACCGGCATGGCCTTCCAGCAGTTCAACCTGTTCCCGCATATGAGCGCGGCGCAGAACGTCATGCTCGGCCTCGTCAAGGTGAAGAAGATGGCGCGCGACGAGGCGCGCGCGCATGCCGAGACCTGGCTCGGGCGCGTCGGGCTCGCCGCGCGGGCCGACCATTATCCCGGCCAGCTCTCCGGAGGGCAGCAGCAGCGCGTCGCCATCGCCCGCGCCATCGCCATGAACCCCCGTCTCATGCTGTTCGACGAGGTGACCTCGGCGCTCGACCCCGAGCTGGTGGGCGAGGTGCTGCAGGTGATCAAGTCGCTCGCGGGCGAGGGCATGAGCATGCTGCTCGTCACCCACGAGATGCGCTTCGCCTATGAGGTCTCCAGCCGCGTCATCTTCATGAACCAGGGGGTGATCGCCGAGGAGGGCGACCCGAAAGAGATGTTCGTGCGGCCGACCACCGAACGGCTGGCCGACTTCCTCAGATCCTCGAGTTTTCAGTAGAAAAGCAGGTACGCATGACCATCATCCGTTACGGCGCCGGCGAAGTCGGCGCAGGCGGCCAGAAGCTGCCCTTCGCCCGTGCCACCCAGGCCAATGGCTGGCTCTATGTCTCCGGCCAGGTGGCGATGGAGAAGGGCGAGGTCGTGAGCGGCGGCATCATCGCCGAGAGCCGCAAGGCCATCGAGAATATGATCGCCATCCTCCACGAAGCCGGCTACGGCGTGGAGGACGTCGTGCGCTGCGGCGTGTGGCTCGATGACCCGCGCGACTTCTGGAGTTTCAACGGCGTCTACGCCGAGTATTTCTCGGAGAACCCGCCGGCCCGTGCTTGCGTCCAGTCGAGCATGATGGTCGATTGCAAGGTGGAAATCGATTGCGTCGCCTTCCGCGCCGACAAGATGTGATGCCGGCCGCCGTCCCGTCCGGCTTCGGGCGCGACGGCGTTGGCGCGTGCAGGGGAAGTCGCGATGAAGGGTGAGGAGCCGGTGACGCAGGACGGTGCGGCCAGGGAAGGCGCCAAGCGCAGCCGCGGGCTCGACCGCGCCTTCGATATTCTCGAATTCCTGCGCGCCCGCCGCCAGCCCATGCGTCCCAACGAAATCGCCGCCGAGATGGGCGGCCCGCGCTCCTCGGTCTATGAACTCGTCAACCTGCTGCTGCGCCACGGCATGCTGGAATATTCCGGCGGCGATGGGCGGGTGTTCCTCGGCCGCCGGCTCTATTTCCTCGGCATGGCCTATTCCGCGCAGTTCGACCTGATGCGCGAGAGCGCGGCGCTTCTGCAGCGCCTCGCCGAGGAGACGCGCGAGACGGCGCAGATGTGCATGCTCGACGGCAACAAATATACCGTCGCCATGATGCGCGAGGGCCTGCGCCCGTTCCGCATCTCCTCCGATGTCGGTGAGATCGTGCCGATCCCGTGGACCGCCTCCGGGCGCCTGCTGGTCGGCCATATGAGCGACGAGGAGATTCTCGCGCTCATTCCGCCGGAGGATTTCACACTGCCGAACGGACGGCTGCTGGAGCCCGCGCAGTTCATTGCCGAGGCCCGGCGCGCCACGACGGATGGCTTCTTCACCTTCAACAGCACGGTGGAGAACTTCACCTATTGCTTCGCGGTGCCGGTGCATCAGGCGGACGGGGCGTGCATCGCCACGCTGTGCCTCGTCACCCCGCGCGAGGACGGGCTGCGCCACCGCGACGCCTATCTGGGGCACCTGCTCTCCGCCGCCGGCGAACTCTCCGAGCAGCTCGGCTACTCGCCCGGCGGCAGTGCGCCGGCGCCGCTCGGCCGCTTCGACAAATTGCGCCCGATGGCGCGCGGTCTTGACGGGCGCTGAGGTCGCGCCGGTTTTCGCATCCGCCGGCATCGGGATTTTCCCGGTTTTGCTTCCTGGTGTGGCGAGGACGTGAGCGCAGCGCCGTCTCCCACAGGCCTCGGATGCGGCCAAGACGGCGATGGGAGCGGCATCCTCGGCCTTGTCAGCCGCCGCAACGCAAATGTCCGCAATGGCTACGGGCCGATCGTCAGTAGGACGCCGTCCGTTTCGGCGCTTTCCTTGGACGTCGGGGCGGTCCGCGCCGGCTATGGCGCTGTCGCGATGCTCTTTTTTCGAGTGTTTCTCGTCTGGCTTAGTCGAATACGTTGATTGGTGAAAATAAACATCAAATTATTATAGTTCCAATCATTTGTATTTCTCATTCTGCTTTTTACATCTGTCGCTGAATTCGCTATCTCCCCTTGCGGCTATTCCCGAACCGAGCCTGCGGCAGGAGACGATCATGGCAGTCCTCGCAATCCCGCGCGCGATCGCGACGGCGGTGCTGCTTGTGTGCGCGAGCGCGCTTGCCCATGGCGCCGAGCCTCAACCGGTGGCCGGCAGCCGTATCGTCGCGGTCGGCGGCGCGGTGACGGAAATCCTGTTCGCGCTGGGGCTGGAGGACCGGGTGGTGGCCGTCGACACGTCGAGCACCTATCCGCCGCGTGCCTTGGCCGAGAAGCCGAATGTCGGCTACATCCGCGCGCTGTCGCCGGAAGGTGTGCTTTCGGTCGGGCCGGATCTGATCATCGCGCTTGAGGGCGCCGGGCCGCCGGATGCGGTCAAGGTGCTGCGATCGGCGGCAATCGCCTTCGAGACCCTTCCCGAGGCGCGCGATGAGAAGGCGGTCATCGCCAATATCCGCGCCATAGCCGTGCTCGCCGGCGTGCCGGAGCGTGGCGAGCAGGTCGCGGCGGCGGTCGCGGCCGATTTCGCGGCACTGGCCGAACTGCGTGCCCGCATCGGCGCTCCGCGCGACGTGACCTTCGTGCTCTCGGCCTCCGGCGCAGCGCCGGTGGTCGGAGGGGCGGGGACCAGCGCCGACGCGATGTTCGCCCTCGCCGGCGTCGCCAACGCCATGCACGACGTCCATGGCTACAAGCCCGCCGTGGACGAGGCCATCCTCGGCGCCGACCCCTATGCGCTGATCCTCATGAAGGATCGCAATCACGCCCTGTCGGATGCGGCGCTCAAGGCGATGCCCGCCTTTGCCGGCACCACGGCCGTCGCGCAGGACCGGCTCTTCCGCATCGATGGCGGCTATCTGCTCGGCTTCGGCCCGCGTACGCCGCAGGCCGCGCGCGACCTTGCGGCGATGATCTATCCCGAGCTGAACCTGCCGCCTCTGCCGCCCCGCGCCTGGACCGATCCCGGGCCATGAGCGCCACGGCCTTCGCCATGACCGGAAGCGCCATCGGGCGGCCGCGGCGGCCCGCGCTCGCGCTCGGCCTCTGCCTCGTCCTGCTGCTCGCCGCCGTCGTCGCCTCCCTCGCCATCGGCCCGGTGATGATCGCGCCCGGCCGGATCGTCGAGATCCTCGGCGAGGCCATCCGGGGCGAGCGGGCGACCGGAGCGGCGCTGCGCGAGAGCGTGATCGTTCTCGGCATAAGGCTGCCGCGCACCCTGCTGGGGCTTCTGGTCGGCGGCGGCATCGCCCTGGCCGGGGCGGTGACGCAGGGCGTCTTCCGCAATCCGCTGGCCGATCCCGCCCTCATCGGCATTTCCAACGGCGCCGCGCTCGCCGCCGTGGTCTGGATCGTGCTGGGCGTCCACTTCGCCGGCTTCCTGCCGCCCGCGCTCGCCGATTTCGGCCTGCCGGTCATGGCCTTCATGGGCGCGGTGCTCGCCACCGGGACGCTTTATGCGATAGCGACCCGCGAGGGCCGGACCTCGGTCGTCACCATGCTGTTCGCCGGCATCGCCATCAGCGCGCTCGCGGCGGCCGGCACCGGGATCATGGTCTTCATGGCGTCGGACCAGCAATTGCGGGACTTCACCTTCTGGTCCTTCGGCTCGCTCGGCGGGGCGACCTGGCAGAAGATCTGGGCGGTGCTGCCGTTCCTGGGGTTTCTCGCCATCGTCTGCACGCGGCTCGCCCGCGCGCTCGACGCGCTCGCCCTGGGCGAGGCCGAGGCCTTCCATGTCGGCATTGACGTCCAGCGCACCAAATGGCTGGCCATAGCCGGCCTGGCGGCGGGCGTCGGCGGGGCGGTGGCGGCGGCCGGCGTCATCGGCTTTGTCGGCCTCGTCGTGCCGCATCTCATCCGCATTACCTTCGGTCCCGGCCACCGGCTGCTGCTGCCCTGCGCGGCCCTGCTCGGCGGCGCGCTCCTGCTCGGCGCCGATGTCGTCGCGCGCACTGTGGCGAGCCCGGCGGAACTGCCGCTTGGCGTCGTCACCGCCGCCATCGGCGCGCCCTTCTTCCTCTGGCTGCTGCTGCGCCGGCGGGCGGCCCTGTTCGGGTAAGGCATGTATCGCGCGGATGACATCCATGTCGAAGCCGGAAGGCGCGTCCTGCTGGACGGGGCCTCGGCGGCGGTCGAGCCAGGTCGCGTCAGCGTTCTGATCGGCCCGAACGGGGCCGGCAAATCGACGCTGCTGAAGGTGCTGGCGGGAGAACTGCGTCCGCGGCGCGGACGGGTGACGATCGCCGGCGACGACATCTCCCGGCTGACCCCGGCGCGTTTGGCCCGGCGCCGCGCCGTGCTGCCGCAAAGCGTGCAGGTGGCCTTTCCCTTCACCGTCGCCGAAGTGGTCGCCATCGGCGCGGCCGACGGGAACGGCGCCGCCGAGCGGGTGCGCCGGGCGCTGGCGCGCGTCGAGCTCGCCGCCTTCGCCGGGCGCGCCTATGACGGATTGTCAGGGGGCGAGAAGCAGCGCGTGCAGCTTGCCCGCGCGCTGCTGCAGCTGGAGCGCGGCGAGGGGCCGGGCTATCTGCTGCTCGACGAGCCGACGGCCAGCCTCGACCTCGCCCAGCAATTGCTGGTCCTGCAACTGATGCGCAGGCTGGCCGGCGAAGGGCTCGGCGTGCTTGCCGTGCTGCACGACCTCAACCTCGCGGCCATGGCGGCCGACGAGATCGTCGCGCTGAAGGACGGGCGCGTCGCGGCGCGCGGCACACCGGACGAGGTGCTGACCGATGCGCGCATCGCCGAGCTCTACGGCGTGACGGCGCGGATCGGCTGGGCGCCGTCCACGCCGTTCCTGCTGCCGCAATCGGCGACGCGTTAGGCCGGGGCCGGGCCGGCAAGCATCCGGGCGATCAGCGGAGTTCCTCGCCGATCAGCGCCTCGACATGGTTGAACGCGGCGGTGGCCGCCGCCTCGATGCGGGTCTCCTCCTCCGGCATCAGCTCGACCGCGTCGAGCGCGGCGGTGAAGCGGCGCCAGTGCAGCGCCCGGCCTTCGGGATGTCCGGAAAGGTGGCGGGCGCCATGCTCAGCGGAGAAGCCGATCTTTGCCGCCTCCTTGGCGAGGATGGCGGCGCCCATGTTCGACCCCTCGACCACATAGAGCCAGCCGAGCGCCTCGGCCTTGTCGAGCGCCGGGCCGTCCTCGGCGACGGGCGGCGTCAGGCCGAGATCGGCGAAGTCCTGCTCCAGGGCTGCGAGGCGCGAGCGCGCGGCGAGGTCCGGCAGCAGCGGCTGCAGCGCCTCGTCCGCATAGAGCGTCTCGACCCGGCGGTGCAGGCGGTACTGGAAGCGCAGGAAACGCTCGTAATGGACCCGGTCCGCAAACGGGGCGGCCAGCATCACGCCCGAATCCACGCGTTCATGCGCGGCGGCGGAGGCCGCCTTCAGGCGCTTGGCGCGGTTGGGCGCCTCAAGGTCGGCGGCGATCGTCATCTGGTGCTCCTTCTCATCCTGCGCAGGGGCAGGAACGCGTCACTTCGTGTAGATCGCGTCGGATGCCGAGGCGACCTCTCCGCCGCCGAACCGTACGGTGAGGCCGGCCTTTACCGTAAGACCCGCGCTCGGCAGGAAGTTCTCATACTGCGTGTACTGCTCGTCGAGCAGGTTCTCGACCGAGAGCCGCCACAGCGTGCTCTCATTGGGCTGATATCCGGCATAGACGCTGACCAGATTGAAGCTGTCGGTCGGCTCATAGACCGAGTTGGTCGGCAGGTCGGAGGCCTTCACCGCCGCGACCGCCGTCCAGCGCACGGCCACCGTCAGTTTCTCGTCGAGGAAGCGGAAGCCGAGCGTGGTGGAGATCTGGTCGGGCTGGATGGTCGAGAGCGGCTGGCCGGCGTCCGTCCCGGCCGTCACCTCTCCCTCCGATATCTGGCCGGAGAGACCGAGGAACCACTTGCGCGCGTCGTAGGTGCCCTCGAACTCGAAGCCCTTCAGGCGCGCTTCCTGGACGTTCTGGTACTGCGCATAGCCCGGAACGCCCATGTTGAACGGGAAGCACATGGTCGGATTCCCGGGGACGGGGCAGATCGTCGACGTCGAATCGCCGAACTCGACCAGCTCGATGTAGTCCTCTACGTCGTTCTGGTAGTAATTGAGCTTCGCGCGTAGCTTGTCGCCGTGAACGAACAGGTCGTCCTTCTTGATGTTGATGCCGATTTCCTTGTTCTTGCCGACTTCGGCCTTCAGGCCCGGATTGGGAAGGAAGTAGAACATGGTGCCGGGCGTATCGAAGGGCAGCGGGTGCGGACCGCTCACCAGCGCCTCGGTGACGGAGGGCGCGCGGTAGCCCTCGGCATAGGTGCCGTAGAGGGTCAGCCAGGACCACGGCGTGACGCCGAGGGTGAATTTAGGTGACAGCCGCTCGCCGCTGGTGCCGCCGCCGCCTTCCGCGTCCAGCGAATAGGCGTCGTAGCGCAGGGCGGCGATCGCCTCCAGCCAGGTCGAGTAATTGGCCTTCCACTGCACGAAGGCGCCACCGACGCCGCGCTCGCCCGAGGGATTGTAGCCTTCGCCGAAGCCGTAATTGTCGGTATTGTCGACGTCGTCGTGGAAAAAGTCGCCACCGAAGGTGATGGCGTTGTCCCAGTTGCCCGCGCTGAAGCGGCTGGTGTTGTTGGCGTCGAAGCCGACCGTGTCGATCACGAAGCTGCGCGGATCGCCGACGGCGCCGGTGATCGGGTTCGACGTGCCGGAGAGCTTCACCTGCTCCTGGTCGACCTGGTTCCAGTAGACCGTGCTGCGCCAGTCGAACAGGTTGTCGTCGGGATTCTCGTAGTTCCAGCTTGCCGTCACCGAACGGTTGGTGACGCTGGTGCCGTATTGCGTCGCGGTCGCCGCCGCGTCGTTGCTGGTGGTGTACTGGCTGTCGTAATTGAGGCCGGTCAGCTTGATCTCATGGAAGTCGGCCGGGCGGAACGTCGCCTTGGCGAGGCCGGTCCAGGTCTCGTAGCCGGTGTCGGGCACGACGTCGCCATTGCCGTCCTTGTAGGCGTCCTGGTTGCGGTAGGTGCCGCCGACGAACAGGTCGACATTGTCGCCGACGCGCGCCGCTCCGAGCAGCGAGCCGTAACCCATCGGTCCGTTGCCGGCGACCTCGCCATCGGCCTCCACGCCCCACGTCTTGCCCGTGGCGATGATGTCGTCTGCGTCCTTGGTGCGCATGGTGACGACACCGCCGATGGCGCCCGAGCCGTAGA
The DNA here is from genome assembly GCF_056836805.1 of Ancylobacter sp. TW_SC_1. Classification (NCBI taxonomy): domain Bacteria; kingdom Pseudomonadati; phylum Pseudomonadota; class Alphaproteobacteria; order Hyphomicrobiales; family Xanthobacteraceae; genus Ancylobacter; species Ancylobacter sp. TW_SC_1. Next base: position 4,433,388 of record NZ_CM166365.1, on the reverse strand, counting down.
TGTTCGATACCGGCCCGCGCACCACGTCGACATCGGCGATGAGGCCGGGCTCGACGAAGAACGTGCCGGCGCCGTTGGCATGGCCGAGCTGGGTGAAGTTCTGCCGGGCGCCGTCGACGATCACCGCGACGCGGCCGAAATCCTGCAGGCCGCGAATGTTGATGGCGGTCTGGGTGGTGTTGCCGTTCTGGATCGCGGTGGTGCCCGGCATGCCCTCAAACAGGTCGGCCGTGCGGGTGGGCATGAGCATCTCGATCTGGCCTTCGCGCAGCACGCTGACGCCCGCGAGCGTGTCGATCCAGCTCTCCGCCGTGCGCGTGGCGACCACGGTGATCGGATCGAGCTCGACGAATTCATCCGTCGCGATGACCTGGGCGGTCGATTCGGCGGCAGGGGCTTCGGCCTGCTGCGCTGCGGTGGGGGCGGCGGCCAGGAGCGCGAGCCACGACACGCTGCAACCTGCAATGCGTGCGATCCGGGAGAAGGGCAGCGGCTGCCGGCAAGCTGTGATTCGCATCGTCATTCATCCCCGGGCAGCGGTGCCGGGCGGCACCGTGCCGTTCCCTGAAGGCGCCTGGGCGCTGGTTGGTGGCTGAGCCTTCCGCACGGAAGTTCGTTTCGGCGATGATGGTTAAATCAAGTAAATACTTGAGTCAAATTATGTATAGTTTGAGTTTATACGAGTTAAAATGTTACGCGAAACTTATATTCGTTCAAAGAAATGGCGTTTAAACATTCCAGAAATGGACGCAGTCTTGATGTGGAGCAATTCCAATAAGGCTCGCTCCCGCGGGTGGGCGACGAAGACGGAGCCGGCGCGCCGGCGCGCCGCCGGGGCCGGGAGGCGCTAAAAAGCCCCAGGGGGCGGGGCTGCGCCGGCGCGGCGGAGCGGCTATTCATCCCGGCGTCGTGCCTGCAGCGCGTTCCGGGGAGGGCGCCCATCGCCGACGGGGCTCGCGGGACTGCACGCGGTGCTGCATTCTCAAGCTGCAACATCCTGCCGCTGCATCAGGGCGGCTGCGCTATCCGAGGTTGGCCTTGCCTGAGCGTTCCTCCACAGATTTCTCCCGGACGAAGGCGATCATCTTCGATTTCGACGGGGTCATCCTCGATTCCGCGCGCCTGAAGACGCAGGCCTTCGCGCAGTGCTACGCCGGAGCGGACGAGGCCGCCCTCGCCGCCGTCGTGGCCTATCAGGAGCGGCACGGCGGCATCGGGCGGCGCGAGAAGTTCCAGTATTTCGAGCGGGCGATCTTCGGCCGGCCGGCCGATCCGGCGTCCATCGAGGCGCTGTGCCGGCGCTTCGCCGCCCTCGTCGACGCGGCGCTGCTGGAGGCTCCCTTCATCCCGGGAGCCGAGCGTGCGCTCGCGGGCCTATATGGGCGCATGCCGCTCCATCTGGTCTCCGGCATGCCCGAGGTGGAGCTGAAGGCGGTTCTCGCCCGCCGTGCCCTCGACGGCCTGTTCGCCTCGGTCGCCGGCTCGCCCAAGGAAAAGCACGGCGCGTTCCAGCGCATATTGGCGGCGGGCGGCCATGCGCCGGCCGAGGTGCTGGCGGTGGGGGATTCCCGCACCGAGTTCGAGGCCGCGCTCGACCTCGGCATTCCCTTCCTGGCCATCGTGGCCGAGGGCGCGCCGGATTTCTTTCCCCCCGACGTGCCGCGCCGGCCAGACCTTGCCGACTTTCTCACCCTCGTCCCGGGCTGAGCGCGGCCGGCGTCAGTTCATCCACAGACCGCCGGTGACGTTGAGCGCCTGCCCGGTCATGTAGGCGGATTCATCCGAGGCGAGGAAGGCGACGACGCGGGCGATGTCGTCGGGCTCGCCGACGCGGCCGAGCGGGATGAGGTGCTCGCGCTCCTTCGCCGTGGGCAGGCCCTGTTCGCGCGACAGGCGGTCGGCGTCGTCGCGCATCCGCGTGCCGACGATCGAGCCGGGGCACACGGCGTTGACGTTGATGCCCAGCGGCGCGACCTAGGCGGCGAGCGACTGGGTGAACACGATCACCGCCGCCTTGGAGGCGGAGTAGGCGGCGTAGCTCGGCTTGCCGATCTTGCCGAACCACGAGGCGACGTTGATGATGCGCCCGGCATGCCGCTCGATCATGTCCGGCAGCACCGCCTTGGCGACGTGGAACACGCTGTCGGTGTTGATGGCGAACACGCGCCGCCAGTCGGCCGCGTCGATGTCCGCTACCTTGCCGACGGCGGTGATGGCGGCGTTGTTCACGGCAATGTCGACCGGCCCGAGCCCTGCCTTGACCTGTGCGACCGCCGCCGTCACCGCCTCGCAATCGGAGACGTCGACGGCCAGCGCCAGCGCCCGGCGGCCGGCGGCCTCAATCAGGGCCGCGGTTTCCTGCGCGCCGGCGAGGTCGAGGTCGAGAATGGCGACGTCGCAGCCTTCCTGCGCGAGGCGGATGGCGATGCTGCGGCCGATGCCGACCGCTCCTCCGGTAATCAGGGCAATGCGCCCGTGCAACGCGTACATGGTGCTCCTCGCCTCAATGCGCGCCGTGGCCGTCGAGGCCCGGCAGGTAGATGTCCTTGATGCGGGGATCTGCCGCCATCTTGGCGGCGGGGCCCGAGCATTGCAGCGAGCCGTGCTCCAGCGCGTAGACGAAATCCGCCACCTCGAAGGACAGGTCGATGTTCTGCTCGACCAGGATGATCGACACCCCGCTCTCGGCGAGCTTCAGCACGATCTCGAAGATCTGGTGGATGATGATCGGCGCGAGGCCGAGCGAGGGCTCGTCGAGCAGCAGCAGCTCCGGGCTGCCCATCAGCGCGCGGCCGATCGCCACCATCTGCTGCTGGCCGCCCGAGAGCCGCCCGGCCGACTGGTGGCGCCGCTCGCCGAGGATCGGGAACAGCCCGTAGACCTGATCGCGCAGCTCGGCGAAGCTCTTGCCCCGGCCGGCGATGTAGCCGGTGATGAGGTTCTCCTCGACGGAGAGCTGGAACACCCGCCGCCCTTCCGGGCAGTGGCCGATGCCGCGCCGGACCATCTGGTGCGGCTTCAGCCCGGCGACGTCCTCGCCCTTGAAGCGGATGGCGCCGCGCGTGGCGCGGTTCAGTCCGCTGATGGTGCGCAGCAGCGTGGTCTTGCCGGCGCCGTTGGGGCCGATAATGCAGACGATCTCGCCGGGCAGCACCTCAAGGCTGATGCCATGTAAGACCTTCACCCTCCCGTATCCGGACTCGATTGCGTCGACCGCGAGCAGCGGCTTCGATGTCCCTGATGGCTCCTGGCTGGCCAAGATACGCCTCCTGCACTTCGATGTTGGCCCGGATTTCGGCGGCGGTGCCCTGGGCGAGGACGCGCCCGCGATTCATCACCACGATGGTGTCGGAGATCGACATGATGAGCTTCATGTCGTGCTCGATCAGCACCATGGCGAGGTCGGGCGCGCGCAGCGCGAGGATGTGCTGCTTGAGCTGCTCGGTCTCGCCATGGTTGAGGCCGGCGGCCGGCTCGTCGAGCAGCAGCACGCGCGGCCCGCCGACGATGGCGCGGGCGAGTTCGACCAGCTTCTGCTGGCCATAGGCGAGGCTGCCGGCCTGCCGTTCGGCATGGGCGGCGAGGCCGAGGCGCTCGAGCACCGCGTGGCAGCGCGCGCGCCGCTCCTCGGCCGCCGCGCGGCCGGTGAGGCCGAACGTGTCGGCGACGAGCCGGCCGACCTTTGGCGGGACGAGCGCCACTTCGAGATTCTTCACGACGCTCATGCCGTCGAACAGGCGGATGTTCTGGTAGGTGCGCGCCAGGCCCGCATGGGCGATGCGGTGCTTGGGCAGCTTCTGCAGCTCCACCGCGTCGACCAGGATGCGCCCGGAGCTGACGCCGTAGGAGCCGGCGGCCATGTTGACGAGGGTCGACTTGCCGGCGCCGTTCGGCCCGATCACCGCGGTGATGATGCCGGGCTTCACCTCGAAGGAGACGTCGTCAATCGCCTTGAGCGCGCCGAACTGCTTGGTGACGTGGTCGAATCTCAGCATTTGCCGCCCCCCAGCCGGCGCATCAGCCAGCTCGGGCCGAAATGACGGCTGATGATGCCGCGCGGCCGGGCCAGGATGATGATGACGAGCGCCATCCCGTAGAGCAGCAGCCGGTAGTCGGCATAGGCGCGCAGCAGCTCCGGGATGAGGATCAGCAGCGTCGCGCCGAGCAGCGCCCCGAACGGGTTGCCGAGGCCGCCGATGACGATCACCAGCACGATGATGAGCGATTCCCAGAAGGTGAAGCTCTCCGGGCTGACGAAGCGCTGCATGGAGGCGAAGACCACGCCGCAGCCGCCGCCGATGAAGGCGCTGAGCGCGAAGGCGACGAGCTTGACCCGCGTCGTGTCGATGCCGCAGCCGCGCGCCGCGTCCTGGTCCTCGCGCACGGCGGAAAGCGCGGTGCCGAGCGCGCTTTCCTGGATGCGCCAGACGAAGAGGAAGACCACGGCCAGCATCGCCACGAGGAGATAGAGGAAGTCGTGCGGCGTGCTCAGCGTCCAGCCGAACAGGTGCGCCTCGTCGATGCGGGCGATGCCCTGCGGGCCGTTGGTCACGCCGTCGAGATTGTTCATCAGCACGCGGATGATCTCGCCGAAGCCGAGCGTGACGATGGCGAGATAGTCGCCGCGCAGCCGCAGCACCGGAATGCCGAGCAGGATGCCGGCGAGGCCGGCGAGGCTCGCGCCGATCAGCAGCACCAGCGCGAAGGGCAGGTGGATGTCGAACTGGCCGGAGGCGAGCAGCGCCCAGGAATAGGCGCCGATGGCGTAGAAGGCGACGTAGCCGAGATCGAGCAGTCCGGCATAGCCGACGATGATGTTCAGCCCGAGGCCCAGAATGGCGTAGAGCAGGATCATGTCGAGGATGCGCAGCGGATAGGCCGGCAGGAACGGGCCGATGAGCAGCGCCAGCGCCGGCACCAGCAGCATCGCCAGCGCGCCCGGCCAGACCCGGAGCGGGCGAGGGAGGGCGCCAGCGCAAGCCGCGCCGGTGTTCGGTGCGTCAGAAGTCACTCTTGTACACCATGGTTTCTTCGCTGACGTGCTCGCCGAGCAGGCCGGCGGGACGGAACAGCAGGATCAGGACGAGGACGGAGAAGGCGAAGATGTCGCGGTATTCCGTGCCGATGACGCCGCCGGTCAGCACCGGCATCCAGGCCGTGCCGAAGGTCTCGATGATGCCGAGCAGGAAGCCGCCGAGCACCGCGCCGGGGATCGAGCCGATGCCGCCGAGAATGGCGGCGGTGAACGCCTTCATGCCGATGACGAAGCCCATGGTGAAGGTCGCCACGCCGTAGAAGGAGGAATAGAGGATGCCGGCGACGGCGCCGAGGCCGGGGCCGATGAAGAAGATCAGCGAGATCGCCATGTTCGGGTTGATGCCGACCAGCGAGGCGGTCTCGGCGTTCTCGGCCACGGCGCGGATGCGCACGCCGAGATTGGTGCGGTTCACGAACAGCTCGAGCCCGATCATCAGGACCACGGCGACGAGGAAGATGGTGATCTGCTTGTAGCTGACGATGGCGCCGAAGAGGTCGATCGCCCCCGACGGCAGGAAGGAGGGGTAGATCATCGGCCGGCGGCCGCCGATCAGCATCACCGCGTTCTGGATCACCACCGCCATGCCGAGGGCCGAGAGCATCGGCGCGAGGCGCGAGGTGCCGCGCAGCGGGCGGTAGGCGACGATCTCGACGCTGACGCCGGCGAGGCCGACGAGCACGAAGGTGATCAGGCCCACGAGCAGCCCGCCGGTCGGGTGGCCGGCGATGCCGAGCGCGCCGGCGAGCGCGAGGCCGATGAAGGCGCCGGCGGTGAACAGCTCGCTATGGGCGAAGTTGATGAGGCGCAGCACGCCGTAGACCATCGTGTAGCCGAGCGCGATGAGCGCGTAGATCGACCCGACGGTGAGGGCGTTGATCGCCTGCTGGAGAATGAGCGCGCCCATGTCAGCCTTTCGGTCCGTTGCATCCGGTGGCGGGCGAAAAGAGGTCCGGCGCGGCGCGCGGGTGGCGCGCACGCGCCGGACCAGGAGGCTTCACGACGGAGGGGGCCGTTCGATGAAGCAAACGGAGTTCGGGACGTCGGCGCGGCCTACTGGACCAGGCCGAACTTGCCGTCCTTGACCGCGTAGAGGAACAGGAAGGGCTTCTTCAGCTCGCCTTCCGGCGTGAAGGCGACATGGCCGACGAGGCCGTCGAAGTCGCTCTTGGCGATCTCGGAGGCGATGCCCGCGCGGGTCAGCGGGGTCGGCGCCTTCTTCATCGCCTCGATGATGATGGTGGCCTCGACATAGCCATAGGCCGAGTACGGGCCGGGATCCTCGCCGAAGGCGGCCTTGTAGTCGGTCGCGAACTTCTGCAGGGCGGGCGAGGAATCGTAGGGCGGGGCCTGGAAGGAGACGACCGTGCCTTCCGAGGCGGGCCCGGCGCCGGCGATGAAGTCCGGGGTGAAGGCGCTGTCGGCGGCGAAGAAGGTCGCCTTGATGCCGAGCTCGCGGGCCTGCTTCACGAACAGGCCGACCGCCGGCATGACGCCGCCGAAATAGACCACGTCGGGGTTTTCGGCGCGGATCGAGGAGAGCAGGGCGCTGAAGTCGACATCGGTCTGGGCGATGCCGGAGAAGGAGGTGATGGTGCCGCCGCCCTTGGTGAAGTTCTCGCGGAACACCTCGGCGACGCCCTGGCCGAAGGCCTGCTTGTCATGGACCACGGCGGCCTTCTTGGCGCCGAGCTTGGTCAGCGCATAGTCGGCCGGCGCGGCGCCCTGCGAGAGGTCGTTGGCGATCGGGCGGAACAGGTTCTTGTAGCCGGCCTTGGTAACCTTCGGGTTCGAGGCGTTGGTCACCTGCGGCATGCCGCAGCGGTTGTAGACGTCGGAGGAGGGGATGGTCACGCCGCTGTTGAAATTGGCGACCACCGCCAGCATGCCGGCATCGTCGCAGTGCTTCTGGGCGATCAGCGTGCCCTGCTTGGGGTCGCCGCCATCGTCGTCGCGCACCAGCACGAGCTTCTGGCCATGCACGCCGCCCGCCGCATTGGCTTGGCGCACGGCGAGTTCCATGCCGTTCTGCCAGGTGGTGCCGAACAGCGCCTCGGCGTTGGTGGTCGGACCCGCCGTGCCGATGAGGATGTCGGCGCGGGCTGCTCCCGTCAGCGCGGCCACGGCAACGGCAGCGTAGAGTATGCTCTTGATACGCATGTCAGTTCCCTTCTCTCTGGGGTCCGTTCCGGACCGTTCTCGCAGGGTGCCAACACGCGCCGGCAGCCTGGTCTTCAAGCGATGTTGCGCGCCTTTCCCAGCCGGCCTTCGGCCAGCGACGCGATGAGGTTGCGCGACACGCGCTGGATATGCGCCCGCAGCGTGTCGACGCCCCGGCGGATGTCGCCGAGCCGGGCGAAGGCGATGAGCGCGCGGTGGTCGGCGAGCTCGCGTTCGACGTCTTCCGCGACGGCGATCTGCAGGTTCACGTAGCGGTTGGCGTTGTCGTGCACGGTGCGCAGCAGCTTGAGCGCGATCAGATGGCCGCTGGGGCGATACAGCGCCTCGTGGAAGCGCCAGTTGAGCTCGCCCCAGTTCTCCACGCTGCCGCTCGCCATGGCCTCGTCGGTGACGGCCTCGGCGAGGGCGAAATCCTCTTCCGTCAGGCGCGGTATGGCCGTCTCGAACAGCCAGGTCTCCATGCGCGCACGGATCTCGAACAGCTCCTCGATCTCCTCCAGCGACAAGGTGGACACCACCGTCCCCTTGTGCAGCTCCGACACGACGAGGCCCTCGGCCTCCAGCTGGCGGATCGCCTCGCGCAGCGGGACGCGGGACACGCCCAGTTCGGCGGCCAGCTTCTCCTGGCGCAGCGGGGCGCCCTCGGTCAGCTGGCCGGTGATGATCTGGCGCCGCAGCTCGGTGACGATCTGGTCCGTCAACGACTGGCGGCCGACTTTCGCGATCATGTCATTCGCTCCATATTGAATACGATATTCAATTGATCTGGATCAACAAGCCCGTTTATTGGGCAGTAATGCGGTAAATATGCCTAATTTTTCATCTTTTATTCCTGTTTTTCGAGGTCTAGGCTGAATATTGTATTCAATCCTCTCCGTGGAGAGTGGAGCAGAGACATGTCGGAACAAGCGGGCGCGACGGCCCAGACGGGCGCGACCTCCCATCTCGGCGAGGTCCTGGTGAAGCAGCCGGGCGAGGCGATCAGCTATTGGCAGCCGGTGCCGGCCAATGGCCATATCGACGTGATCTTCGCCCCCGAGGTCGTGCCGATGGAGTTTCCCATCGGCTTCGGGACGCAGACCGTGCCGCCGGGCGGCTATGTGCGCGAGCATGCCCATGACCGGAACGAGGAAGTCATCTTCGTGGTCAGCGGCAAGGGCCGTGCCGTGGTCGAGGGCGTGAGCCACGAGATGCGGCCGGGCTCGGCCTTCTTCATCGGCCGCAACCGCCGGCACATGTTCATCAACGAGGGCACCGAGGACATCCTCTGGACCTGGCTCATCGTGCCGAACGGGCTGGAGGACTTCTTCCGCCTGATCGGCCGCACCCGCCAGCCGGGCGAGCCGACGCCCGAGCCGTTCCCGCGGCCCGACAACGTGCTGCAGATCGAACGCGACACCGTCTTCGCGGCGCAGCCGACCGACCAGCGCCAGCCCTGAGCCGGCGTACCGCCCCGCATTGCGGTTGTGCCCTTCCTGACGATCGAGGAATCCATGCGTCTCAAAGACAAGGTCGCCATCATCACCGGCTCCGCCGCCGGCATTGGTGAGGCGGCGGCCGAGCTGTTCGTGCGGGAAGGTGCCCGCGTCCTGCTGGCGGACCGTAACGGCGAGGGGGCCGCGCAGGTCGCCGAGCGCCTCGGTCCGAACGCCGCCGCCATGTCGGTGGACGTCAGTCGGAGCGACGAGGTGAAACGCATGGTCGACAGCGCGGTGGAGCGCTTCGGCCGTCTGGACATCCTCGCCAACAATGCTGGCTACGGCATCCCCGGCACGGTTGTAAATACCGAGGAAGACGACTGGGACGCGCTGATGGCGGTCAATCTCAAGGGCGTCTTCCTGTGCTGCAAGCACGCGATTCCCGTCATGGTGGCGCAGGGCGGCGGCACCATCGTCAACACCGCCTCCAATGTCGCCACCGTCGGCATCTTCGACCGCGCCGCCTATGTCGCCTCCAAGGGCGGCGTCGCGGCGCTGACCAAGGCGATGGCGCTCGACCATGCCGAGCAGAACATCCGCGTGAACTGCGTCGCGCCGGGCGTCACCTGGTCGAGCTATTTCGAAAAGATGGTCGCCTCCCATCCCGACCCCGAGACCTTCAAGGCCAAGCTCAAGGCGCGCTCGCCGATCAACCGCTGGGCGCAGCCGGTCGAGATCGCCAACGCCATTCTCTGGCTCGCCTCGGACGAGGCCTCCTTCGCCACCGGTGCCATGTTCACCGTCGATGGCGGCATGTCGGCCTGGTGAGGCCATGACCGCGCCGCGCCTCGTCGCACTGATCGGGTACGGCGCCATCGGCCGCGCGCTGGCGGGCCATCTCGGTCAGGATTTGGCCTATCGGCTCGCCGTGCTGCGGCGGGGGGCGGGGGACCTGCCGCCCGGCATCGGCTCCCTCGACACGCTGGACGCGCTGATCGCCGCGCGCCCGGCGCTCGTCGTCGAGGCGGCCGGGCAGGGGGCGGTGGAGCAATACGGCCCGGCGCTGCTGGAGGCCGGCATCAGCCTCGTCATCGCCTCCACCGGCGCGCTGGCGGACGCGGCGCTGCTGCAGCGCCTCACCCTCGCCGCCGCGGCGGGCGGGGCGCGCCTCATCGTGCCGGCCGGCGCGATCGGCGGGCTCGACTATCTCGGCGCCATCGCCGGCACCCGGGGCGCCGAGGTGCGCTACACCTCGCGCAAGCCGCCGGCGGCCTGGAGCGCGGAGCTGCGCGCCCTCGGTCACGATCCGTCGCGGCTCGGCGCCGAGGTCGTGCTGTTCGAGGGCAGCGCCGCCGAGGCGGCGAGGCGCTACCCGCGCAACCTCAATGCCGGGCTCACCGTGGCGCTCGCCGCCGGCGCCGCCCGGACCAGCGTGCGCGCCGTCGCCGATCCCGCCGCCACCGGCAACACGCATGAGATCGCGGTGGTCGGCCCGGCCGGCAGCGCGCTGATGCGCTTCGCCAACCGGCCCTCGCCGGACAACCCGAAGACCTCGGCGCTGACCGCGCTCAGCCTTGCCGCCGCCGTACGGCGCCATTTCGAACCCCTCGTGATCTGAAGGTCGGCATGTCCCGCAGTCTCGTCATCGGCGCCGGTATCGTCGGCCTCTCCTGCGCCCGCGCGCTACGCGCGGACGGCCATGAGGTGACGGTGCTCGACCGCGACCCGGCGGGGGACAAGTGCTCCTTCGGCAATGCCGCCGGCATCGGCGTCACCGAGATCATCCCGGCCTCGGTGCCGGGCCTCGCCTGGAAGGTGCCGGGCTGGCTGGTCGATCCGCTCGGGCCGCTGTCGCTGCGGCTCGGCCATTTCCCCAGGCTGGTGCCCTGGCTGCTGCGCTTCCTCCGGGAAGGGCGCTGGGACCGGGTGGAGGCGATCAGCGCGGCGCTCGCCACGCTGTCGGCACGCACCTATGACGACCTGCTGCCGCTGCTGGCGGAACTCGACCTGACGGGCGACCTGCACCGCGTCGGCGCGCTGTGGGTCTATGAGACGCGCGCGGGCTTCGAGGCGGATCGCCGCTTCCACGACCTGCGCCGCCGGCACGGCCTCGTCTGCGAGGAAATGGACGGCGAGGAGGCGCGGCGCATGGAGCCGGCGCTGGCCGGCGGCATCCGCCACGCCATCATGACCCCGCAATGGTCGCACGTCTCCGACCCGAAGCGCATCGTCGACCGGCTGCGCGCCCATGTCGAGGCGCGCGGCGTCGTGATGATCAAGGGCGAGGTCGCCGGCATCGCCGGGCAGGAGGTGATGACCACGGACGGGCGCGCCGTGCCCTTCGAGCGGCTGGTGGTCGCCGCCGGGGCCTGGTCCGGCCGGCTCGCCCGGCAGATCGGCGACCGCGCGCTGATCGAGAGCGAGCGCGGCTACAACACGACGCTGCCGGCGCCCGGGGTTTCGCTGTCGCGCGAGGTGATCTTCGCCGAGCGTGCCTTCGTCGCCACCCCGATCGAGGCCGGGCTGCGCATCGGCGGCGCGGCGGAGTTCGCCGGGCTCGACGCACCGCCGAACTATGCCCGCTCCGACGCGCTGGCCGCGCTGGCGCGGCGCTTCCTGCCGGGGCTGAACATCGAGGGCGGCACGCGCTGGATGGGGCATCGCCCGACGACGGCGGATTCGCTGCCGGTGATCGGGCGCTCGCCGCGTCGCGAGGATGTCTTCTACGCCTTCGGCCACGGCCATACCGGCCTCACCTTCGGCCCCACCACCGGACGCCTGATCGCCGAGCTGGCGGGCGGCCGGCGGCCCTGCGTCGACGTCACCCCCTTCGCCATCGAACGCTTCAGCTAGAGAGCGCCGCGCCATGAACCCGCAAGAGTTTCACCCGCACACCTTCCTCTGCGTCGACGCCCATACCTGCGGCAATCCCGTGCGCGTGGTCGCCGGCGGCGCGCCGCTGCTGCCCAATGTCTCGATGGCCGAGAAGCGGCAGATCTTCCTGGCGCAGCACGACTGGGTGCGCAAGGCGCTGATGTTCGAGCCGCGCGGCCATGATGTGATGTCCGGCTCGATCCTCTACCCGCCCTCGCGCGAGGATTGCGAGCTCTGGGCGTGCTGTTCATCGAGGTTTCCGGCTGCCTGCCCATGTGCGGCCACGGCACCATCGGCACCGTCACCGTGGCGCTGGAGCAGGGCTTCGTGGTGCCGAAAGTGGAAGGCCGCCTGGCGCTGGAAGTGCCGGCCGGCAGGGTCGAGGTCGAATACACGCGCAACGGACGCTTCGTCGACCAGGTGCGGCTGTTCAACATTCCGAGCTATCTGCACGCGGAGGGCGTCGCGGTCGAGGTGCCGGGCCTCGGCGAACTCGTCGTCGACGTGTCCTATGGCGGCAATTACTACGCCATCGTCGAGCCGCAGAAGAACTTTGCCGGCCTCGATTCCCTCTCCGCCGCCGATATCCTGCGCCTGAGCCCGCTGGTGCGCGCGGCGGTGCAGAAGGCGGTGGCGCCGGTGCACCCGGAGGACCCGCGCATCAACGGCGTCAGCCATGTGATGTGGGCGGACGGGCCCAAGCATCCCGAGGCTCACGCCCGCAACGCCGTGTTCTACGGCGACAAGGGCATCGACCGCTCGCCCTGCGGCACCGGCACCTCCTCGCGCATGGCGCAGCGCGTCGCCAAGGGGCTGCTCAAGGTGGGCGAGGATTTCGTGCATGAGAGCATCATCGGCACGCTGTTCCACGGCAGGGTGGAAAGCGCCGCCGAGGTCGCCGGCCGCCCCGCCGTCCGCCCGAGCATCGGCGGCTGGGCCCGCGTCTACGGCCACAACACCATCACCGTCGACGAGCGCGACCCGCTCGCCTTCGGCTTCCAGCTGGCGTGAGGCACCCATGATCCTCGAAGAACGCGACTACCATATCGTGCCGGGCCGCATGGGCGATTTTCTGAGCGCCTATGAGACGCTCGGCCTCGACATCCAGAAGCGCTTTCTGGGAACGTTCGTCGGCCATTTCGTCACCGAGATCGGCGAGCTGAACCATGTCGTCGCGCTCTGGCGCTATGACAGCATGGCCGATCGCGAGGCCCGCCGCGCGCAGATGCTCGCCCATGCGCCGTGGCAGGACTATCTCGCCGCGATCAAGGGCATGATCCAGAGCCAGCAGACCCGCATACTGGCGCCGACGCCGCTCTCCCCGATGCGCTGACGCCGCCGCCCGTGCCCGCGCCGACATCCGCCGGCGCGGCGTCGCGGCCGGCGACACACCGGAACCCCGCCCGCTCGCCGCGCCCGCCCATCTCTCATCACCGCTTCAGGAAACGCCATGACCCTTTCCGCCGCAACGTCCCGCTGGACTGGAGTTTTCCCCGCCGTCACCACCAAGCTCAGGGAAGACGAGAGCGTCGACCTCGAAGCCACGCAGGCCAGCCTCGACCGGCTGATCGCCAGCGGCGTGTCGGGCGTCATCGTGCTGCCGATGCTGGGCGAGAACGCCTCGCTCACCGCGGCCGAGCGCGAGAGCGTCATCCTCGCCGCCAAGGAGGTCGTGGCGGGCCGCGTGCCGCTGCTCTCGGGCCTCGCCCATGTCGGCATGACCGAGGCGCTGGCCTCGGCGCGGCATTACGAGAAGCTGGGCGCCGAAGGGCTGATGGCGTTCCCCTCCATCGCCTACAAGAGCGACCCGCGCGAGACGGCGGCGTGGTACCGCACACTCGGCACCGGCTGCGGCCTGCCGATCATGATCTACAACAACCCGATCGCCTATGGCGTGGACGTGACGCCGGCCATCCTCAACGACCTCGCCGACGTGAAGAACATCGTCTGCGTGAAGGAGGAGACCGGCGACATCCGCCGCGTCACCGACCTCTACAATGAATGCGGCGACCGCTTCTCGGTGTTCTGCGGCGTCGACGACCTGCTGCTGGAGAGCGCCGCGCTCGGCGTCACCGGCTGGGTCTCGGGCATGACCAATGCCTGGCCGGCCGAATGCGTGAAGCTGTTCAACCTGTGCAAGGCCGGCAGGTTCGAGGAGGCGCGCGCGCTCTACCGCATCCTCACCCCGGCCTTCCATCTCGATACCGACGTCAAGCTGGTCCAGTACATCAAGCTTGCCGAGAAGGTGGTCTATGGCGCGCCCGAATGGGTGCGCGCGCCGCGCCTGCCGCTGATCGGCGCCGAGCGCGCGCGGGTGCTCGGCGTCCTCGAGGCGACGGTCAAGGCGCTCGCCGCCGTCCCGCATTTGGCCGCGTGAGGAGAGGGCGATGCGCTTCAGCCGTATGATCACCGTGGTCGGCGCCCATGCGGCCGGCGAGCTCAACGAGGTCATCACCGGGGGCGTGCGCGACGTCCCCGGCAAGACCATGTTCGAGAAGATGCAATATGTGCAGGCGCATCGCGACGAGCTGCGCAAGTTCCTGCTGAACGAGCCGCGCGGGCGGGTCTCGCAATGCGTGAACCTCGTCCTGCCGCCGACCACGCCCGAGGCCGATGCCGGCTTCGTCATCATCGAGTCGGACTATTACGTGCCGATGTCCGGCACCAACACCATCTGCACCGTGACCGTGCTGCTGGAAACCGGCATGATCCCGATGCAGGAGCCCGTCACCCATCTGGTGATGGAGGCCCCGGCCGGGCTGGTGAAGGTCTCGGCCGAATGCCGCGACGGCAAATGCGTGAACGTCACTTTCGACAACGTGCCCGGCTTCGTCTTCGCGCTCGACGCCAAGGTGGAGGTGCCCGGCCTCGGCACGATCAGCGTCGACGTCGCCTATGGCGGCATGATCTACGCCATCGTCGACGCGGCGAGCCTGGGCTATTCGCTCGACCTCAGGGAAGCCGGCGAACTGGTCGAGGTCGGCGAGCGCATCAAGAAGGCGGCGGCCGAGCAAATTCCGGCGGTGCATCCGGAGAACCCGGACATCCACACCATCAACCAGACGCTGTTCGCCGGGCCGCTGGAGCGCACCGCCGATGGCCTCACCTCGAAGAACACCGTCATCGTCTCGCCCGGCCGGCACGACCGCTCGCCCTGCGGCACCGGCACCTGCGCGCGCATGGCGGCGCTGCACGCGCGCGGGCTGCTCAAGGTGGGCGAGACCTTCACCCACCGCTCGCTGATCGGCACCGAGTTCATCGGACGGCTGCGCGGCACGACGGAGCTGGCCGGCGTGCCCGCCGTGCTGCCGACCATCACCGGCCCGGCCTGGATCACCGCCTTCCACCAATATGTGCTGGACCCGACCGACCCCTTCCCGGATGGTTACCGGCTGGGCGACACCTGGCCGGGCTATACCGGCGAGCAGCCGATCTGAGGGGACGCGAATGAGCGAGATCGTCGCCGCCGATGGCTGCCGCATCCACTACGAGGTGGTCGGCGACGGCGCCCCCGTGGTGCTGATTCCGGGCCTCGGCGGCGACGGGCGCTTCTGGGAGCCGGTGGCGGCCCGGCTGAAGGAGCGCTTCCGGCTGATCCTCGTCGACCATCGCGGCGCCGGCCGCAGCGACCGGCCGGAGGGGCCCTACGCCATCGGGCGCATTGCGCGCGACGTTACGGAAATACTCGCTGCCGAGGGATGCGAACGGGCGCATCTGGTCGGCCATTCCACCGGCGGCACGGTGGTGCAGACGCTGGCCCTCGACGCGCCGGAGCGGGTGGAGCGGATCGTCGTCTCCGGCAGCTGGCCGGGGCCGGACGCGCGCTTCCGCGCGCTGTTCGAGGCGCGGCTGGCGCTGCTGGAAGCCGGCCGGCCGGAGATCTACCAGGCCTTCACCCATGTGCTCGGCTATGACGCGGAGTGGATCGCCGCGCATGAGGCGGACCTCGCCGCCGCCATCGGCCGGGCGGGCGAGACGCTGGCGCCCTTGCCGGTGACGGCCGCCCGCATCCGCATGCTGCTGGCCTATGACCGCGCCGCCGAGCTCGGCCGCATCACGGCGCCGACGCTGGTGCTGGGCGCGCGCGACGACGAGATGATCCTGTTCGCGCAATCCGAGCGCATCGCCCGCGCCATCCCCGGCGCCGAGCTCGTGGCGTTCGACGGCGGGCATTTCTACCCGCGCACGCGGGCCGAGAGCTTCGCCCGGCATGTCGCCGGCTTCCTGGCGGCCACTGCCTAGTGGATCGGCGCTCTGCGGGTCGACCGGGGGGCGGCGCGCGTGTTGCCAGGCGGCGGCAAATCGACGAAACCAGCCGGGGCAGCGTCGCAGGGGCCGTTGCCGGCGATCCGCCTTGCCCCGATCGCGGGACGCGGTTCCCGCGTGGTTCCGCCCGTGCCGACCCGCGAGGAGGCTATCGCGACATGACCCGTTCACTGACCAATCCGCTCGGCGTGCATGCTCTCGTCTGGGTCGGCGACACGTCGCCCCAGTCGATCGAGTTCGCGGTGCGCCGCACCTCGCAGGCCGGCTACGACCTGCTGGAGCTGTCGCTGCATGGCCTCGACACGTTCGATGTCGCCCATGCCAGGACGACGATCGAGGCGGCGTCGCTTCAGGTGGTGTGCTCGCGCGGCCTCGCCTTCGACGCGGACATCTCGCATGAGGATCCCGCCATCGTCGAACGCGGCGCGACGCTGCTGAAATCCTCCATCGAGAAGACCGCCGGCCTCGGCGGGAAGATCCTGACCGGCGCGCTGTTCAGCGCGCTCGGCAAATATGACCGGCCGGCGAGCGCGCGCGGCCGCGCCAACGCCGTGGCGGTGCTGCGCGATCTCGCCGTGGAGGCCGCCGGCCTCGGCGTGACCCTCGGCCTCGAAGTGGTGAACCGCTACGAGACGCATGTCATCAACACCGCCGCCGAGGCGCTGGTGCTGGCCGACGAGATCGGCGCCGACAATGTGATGATCCACCTCGATACCTATCACATGAATATCGAGGAGGATGATTTCGTCCGCCCGCTCCACCTCGTCGGCGATCGGCTGGGCTATGTCCATATCGGCGAGAACCATCGCGGGCCGCTCGGCTCCGGCCATATCGACTTCACCGGCTTCTTCCACGCCCTGGCCGATATCGGCTATGCGGGCCCGATCACCTTCGAATCCTTCTCCTCGGCGGTCGTGGCGGAACAGCTTTCGGGCGATCTGGCGATCTGGCGCAACCTGTGGGCCGACGGCGAGGCGCTGGCGCGCCAGGCCATCGGCTTCACCCGCGCGCAGCTGGAGGCGGCCCACGCCCGGCCGAGCTCGAAAGGCCGTCCCTGACGCCCGCGGCGATCGGCGCGGTCCGGCGCGACACGGCTTCCGCGCGAGGTCCCGCCGGGCGTCGCGCGCCGGATGCGATCAAACTCCGTCATTGTGGACCCTCATCCCCTGCCCGATAAAGCGGACCAGCGGGAAACGGGGACATCATGGCGACGCTCAAACGCGACCTCGGGCCGATCGAGGCGGTCGGCCTTTCATTGTCGGTCATCGCGCCCACCATGGGCATGGCGCTGAACGTGACGCTGGCGGTCGGCGCCGCCGGCGTGGCGGCGCCGCTGGGCTTCGCGGTCGGCACGGTCATGGTGGCGCTGGTCGGGCTGTCCTTCATCTTCTTCGCCAGCCGCGTCACCAATGCCGGGTCGGGCTATGCCTATATCGGCAAGACCTTCGGCCCGCGCGCCGGCTTCATCGCCGGCTGGTGCATGCTGCTGCTCTACATCGCCGCCGGATCGGGCAGCGCGGCGCTGGTCGGCGACTTCCTGCGCGCCGGGCTGGAGGATCACGGCATCCATATCGGCGGCTACTGGCTGGCGATCGGCGTGGTCGCGCTGCTGTTCGCGACGCTGCTCGCCTACCGCGACATGAGCGTCGCTACCCGGCTGATGCTGGCGCTGGAGCTCTCCTCCATCGCCGTCATCATCTATCTCGGCGTGCGCATCCTGATCGCCGTCAACGCCTCCGAGGGGCTCAGCCTGGCGCCGTTCCGGCCCGATCCCACCGTCGGCTGGTGGGGCATCGGCTACGCCCTGGTCTTCGCCGTGCTGTCCTTCGCCGGGTTCGAGGCGGCGACCACGCTGGCCGAGGAGACCGGGCAGCCCGGCCGGGCGATCCCGATCGCGCTGGTCGGCTCGGTGGTGCTGGCGGGCCTGTTCTTCGTCTTCGCCTCCTACATCCAGGTGATCGGCTTCGGGCTCGGCAACATGAAGGCGCTGGCGGCGAGCGACGCGCCGCTGAATACGCTGGCGCTGAAATTCGGCACGCTGCGCATGGCGACGGCGCTGGACATCGCCGCCTCGGTGTCCGCCGTCTCCTGCGTGCTGGGCACGCTCTCGGCGGGGGCGCGCATGCTGTTCGTGCTCGGCCGCGCCGGCCTGTCACCCATGGCGGCCAGGGTGCATCCCGCGCTACGGCACGCCGTCGGTGGCGGTGTGCATCGTCAGCGTGCTGATGCTGGTGGGGTTGCTGGCCTGGGCGCCGTTCATCGGCCCGGCGGATTACTACGACAATGTCGCGACCATCGGCGTGCTGGCGCTGATCATCGCCTATCTCGGCGTCACGGCCGCCGCCGCCGTCCACGCCGTGCGCTCGGGCAGCCGGCTGTGGCTGGCGCTCGGCGTGCTCGGCACGCTGGCCATGCTGTGGCCGCTCTACAATTCGGTCTATCCGGTGCCGGACTTCCCCGGCAATCTGTGGCCCTATCTCGTGATCGGCTGGATCGTCGTCGGCGCGGCGCTGCTCGCCCTGATCCCGGCGATCGGCCGCGACACGCCCTAGAACCGCTCCGGCCGGGCGCTCCGCCGGGGCAGGCGCGCCGCCTCCCGCGACGGGGGCGGCGCGCAGCGGCGTCAGAACCCGAGATCGCTCAGGCCGGGATGGTCGTCGGGGCGGCGGCCGAGCGGCCAGTGGAACCGGCGCTCGGATTCCGCGATCGGGTGCTCGTTGATGGAGGCGAGGCGCCGGCGCATCAGCCCGTCCGCGTCGAACTCCCAGTTCTCGTTGCCATAGGCCCGGAACCAGTTGCCGCTGTCGTCGTGATACTCATAGGCGAAGCGCACCGCGATGCGGTTGTCGGTGTAGGCCCACAATTCCTTGATCAGGCGGTAGTCCAGCTCGCGCGCCCATTTGCGGGTGAGGAAGGCGACGATCGCCTCGCGGCCGTTGACGAACTCGGCGCGGTTGCGCCAGGCGCTGTCGAGCGTATAGGCGAGCGCCACCTTGGCCGGGTCGCGGCCGTTCCAGCCGTCTTCGGCGAGACGGACCTTCTCGATGGCGCTTTCCCGTGTGAAGGGAGGCAGAGGAGGGCGGGACATAGGGGGCTCCTTGGGGCTTGGGCAGGGGCATGGCGCCGGGCGGATCCCGGCTGCCTCATTCGCCGGCCTTGCCGAGCGCGCGCGCGGCCTGCTCGATGACGGCGGCGACGTCGGCGGGATGGGATTCGTAGACCGAGTGGCTGGCGCCCTCAATGACGGTGATGGGGGCGCCGGCGCGCTCGTAATAGAAGCGCTCGAGGTTCGGATTGATGATCTGGTCGCTGCCGGCGACGATGCCCCAGCTCGGCTTGCTCTGCCAGGCGGCGGCGGTGAGCGGCGTGCTGAACACGCTGGCGGCGGCCAGAACCTGCGAGCGGGCCTCGAACTGCGCCTGTGCGCGCGGCAGGTCCGGCGCGAACAGCTTCGGGAACAGAGCGGGGTTCAGATAGGTGAAGCCGGCCGGCGTCTTCTCGACGGCGCCGTCGGTCTTCGCCAGCACGCTCGGCATGGTCCTGCCGAGTTCGGCCTCGTCCTCGCCGACATCGGGAGCGTGGGCGGCGACATAGACGAGGCCGGCGACCTTCGGGTGCACGCCCGCCTCGGAGATGATCGAGCCGCCATAGGAATGGCCGACCAGCAGGGTCGGGCCGTCCTGCATGTCGAGCACGCGCCTGGTGGCGGCGACGTCGTCCGCGAACGAGGTCTCGGGCTCCTGCACCATGGTGACGTGGAAGCCCTTGCGGATCAGGATGTCGTAGACGCCCTTCCAGCCGGAGGCGTCGACCCAGGCACCGTGCACCAGCACGATGTTGTGGAGAGGCGCAGGCTGCGCCGCCGTCGGCAGGCTCGACAGCGGCAGTGCGAGACTGAGGGCGCACGCAAAGGCCAGCGCGACGCGGGCGTGACGGGACGACATCGGCTTCACTCCGTGGGTTGGTACGCTGAATGACGGCGGGGCGGTGATCCGGACGCTAGACCCGGGCGCCGCGCGGCTCTTTCCGGAAGGACGGCACATTCCCGTTTGCAACGGCGGCACTGGCCTTGCACGGCGTGGCTGCGCTACAGCACGCGATGCCGCGTTTGCCAGGAAGGTGATTGATCCCCGTGCCCGATCTCGACCTCATCGTCCGTGAAATCGCCGAAGAGATGCGCGCCCGCCCGGACCGCGGCGAGGTGGCGAGCTATATCCCCGAGCTGGCGCGGGCCGCCGCCGCCGCCTTCGGCATCGCCGTGGTCTCCGGCGACGGCCAGGTGGCGGTCGGCGGCGACGCGGACGTGCCGTTCTCCATCCAGAGCATCTCCAAGGTGTTCACGCTCACCCAGGCGCTCGGCAAGGTCGGCGACCGGCTGTGGCGGCGGGTGGGGCGCGAGCCCTCCGGCAGCGCGTTCAACTCGATCGTTCAGCTGGAGGCCGAGCAGGGGATTCCGCGCAACCCCTTCATCAATGCCGGCGCCATCGCCGTGACCGACGTCATTCTCTCCGGCCACCAGCCGCGCGAGGCGCTGGGCGAGATCCTGCGCTTCATGCGCTTTCTCGCCGAGGACAGCTCGATCAGCATCGACGACGCGGTGGCCGCCTCCGAGCAGCGCACCGGTTTCCGCAACCGGGCGCTGGCCAACTACATGAAATCGTTCGGGGTGCTGGACAACCCGGTGGATTACACGCTCGGGGTCTATTTCCACCACTGCGCCGTCGCCATGAGCTGCCGTCAGCTTGCCATGGCCGGGCGCTTCCTGGCCCATAACGGGCGCAATCCCTCGACCGGCTTCTCGGTGGTGTCGCCGGAGCGGGCGCGGCGCATCAACGCCATCATGCTGACCTGCGGCCATTATGACGGCTCGGGCGAGTTCGCCTATCGCGTCGGCCTGCCGGGCAAGAGCGGGGTGGGGGGAGGCATTCTGGCCGTCGCGCCGGGCAAGGCCTCGATCGCGGTGTGGTCACCGGGGCTGGACGCCAGCGGCAATTCGCATCTCGGCCGCCTCGCGCTGGAGGCGCTGACCCAGCGGCTCGGCTGGTCGATCTTCGGCTAACGCCGGATGTGACAAGAGGGCCGGACGGTGGGTCGCGGCCCTCTTGCGGGGATAAACCGAAGGCGCTGTGCGCAAGGCATCGTCAGTGTCCGGGAAAGGGCCAATGGACGATGTCAGTTCTTGCGCTCGCTGTCTTCCTTGATCGCCTCTTCATGGTACCAGCTGCCGAAATTGACGGCGGGGGCCACCTTGAGGGTCTCGGGAGACAGGAGACTGGCGCGACGGGCAGCGAGACCGGCGCGGCCGCCTGCGGGGAACTGGACGATCTGGGCGCTCTCGCGCCCGACATGGGTACTCATTGCACGTTTCTCCTTTCGGCTGCGCGTTCCCGCGTCAGCGTGTTGAAGCTGTATAACACCTTTTGCATGGCGTTTGCGCAAGATGCACATTTTGCGATCACAATGAGAATAGAAATTGTGCATCGCCGAACCGCTTTGCAAGGCCCTGCGGGTTAACGGGAGTTCGGCCCGTTTGGTTGCGTTCCGCTGTGCGGCGCAGCGGCGGCGCCGGCGCCGGGACGTCGCGCCAAGCCGCGTGGAATGAAGGCGAATCATCCGCCAGCGCCGTCTTCCGGCCCGCGTGTCGCCCGTCGTCGCCGCCCCGCGGCAGACCGGGTCCGGGCGCCGCGCCCGCGCGCCGTCTCGCCATTTGGCACGCCAAATGCTTGTACGAACGCCAGCCGTTGGCGGTCGGCCCTTCCTCGCGCGGCCGGCAAAGCGACCTGGGGTGCAGCACCCGGTCATTAGCTATGAGAGAGACGCAATGACGAAGTATAAACTCGAGTACATTTGGCTCGACGGTTACACGCCGACCCCGAACCTGCGCGGCAAGACGCAGATCAAGGAATTCGACCACTTCCCCTCTCTCGAGGAACTGCCCCTGTGGGGCTTCGACGGCTCGTCCACCATGCAGGCTGAGGGCCGCAGCTCCGACTGCGTTCTCAAGCCGGTCGCGATCTATCCCGACCCGGCCCGCAAGAACGGCGCGCTGGTGATGTGCGAAGTCATGATGCCGGATGGCGTCACGCCGCACGCCACCAACGCCCGCGCCACCATTCTCGACGATGAAGGCGCCTGGTTCGGCTTCGAACAGGAATACTTCTTCTACAAGGACGGTCGTCCGCTCGGCTTCCCCGAGCATGGCTATCCCGCGCCGCAGGGCCCGTACTACACCGGCGTCGGCTTCAAGAATGTCGGCGACGTCGCCCGCGAGATCGTCGAGGAACACCTCGAGCTCTGCCTCGAGGCCGGCATCAACCACGAAGGCATCAACGCGGAAGTCGCGAAGGGCCAGTGGGAATTCCAGATCTTCGGCAAGGGCTCCAAGCGGGCCGCCGACGAGGTGTGGATGGCGCGCTACCTGCTGCTCCGCCTGACCGAGAAGTACGGCGTGGACATCGAGTTCCACTGCAAGCCGCTCGGCGACACCGACTGGAACGGCTCGGGCATGCACTGCAACTTCTCGACCAAGTACATGCGCGAAGTCGGCGGCAAGGACTATTTCGAGGCGCTGATGGCGGCGTTCGAGAAGAACATCGACGACCACATCGCCGTGTACGGCCCGGACAACCACATGCGCCTGACCGGCAAGCACGAGACGGCGCCGTGGAACAAGTTCTCCTACGGCGTGGCCGACCGTGGCGCGTCGATCCGCGTGCCGCACTCGTTCGTCAAGAACGACTACAAGGGCTATCTCGAGGATCGCCGCCCGAACTCCCAGGGCGACCCCTATGCCATCGCTTCCCAGGTCCTGAAGACCGTTTCGGAAGTCCCGACCAAGGCCGTCGCGGCCGCGTGAGGAAGAGCGCGGCGGGGTTTCGCCCCGCCGCCACAGTGCCTCCTGAGACGGGCCGCCCGTCTCCCTCAAGCCAGCCCCGCTACCGGGGCTGGCTTTTGTTTTTGGCGGGGGAGGGGGCGGTTCCGTCCAGCCGTCATCGGGCTCCATTCGCCGTCATCCCGGACGGCCGCAGGCCGATCCGGGATCGCATGCCGATCGGGGCGCGATCCCGGCTCTCCGCTGCGCTTCGGCCGGGATGACGATGTAGCTCAGGGTCTACAGATACGGCGACGCCAGCCAGATGGCGCGGTTGCGCAGCCGCTGCAGGAAGGGCCGCTCGGCGAGGCTCGCCAGCGTCTCCGGGCGGCCGGCGGCCACCATCGCCCCGATGCGGGCCTCGATGGTCCCGGCGACGGCGGGATCGTAGAGTTCGAGGTCGAGCTCGAAATTGAGCCGCAGGCTGCGCGGGTCGAGGTTCGACGAGCCGGCATAGGCCCAGCAGCCATCCACCGCCATCAGCTTGGAATGGTCGAACATGCCGGAGGCGCGCCACACGCTGCAGTCGCCGGCGAGCACCTGGTCGAGCTGGGCCGTCATGGCGTAGTCGACCAGCTTGAGATTGTTGGCCGAGGGGATGACGACATCGACCTCGACGCCCCGCCGTCCGGCGACGGCGAGCGCGCCGATGAGCTGCTGGTCGGGCAGGAAATAGGGCGAGCAGAGGCGTACCCGGCTCTGCGCCATGGCGAGCGCGCCCATGATCATGGAGTGGGCGCAGGCGAGGTTGCGGTCGGGGCCGGAAGGCACCACGCGCACCGCCACGGGACCGCGCGGCGTGCCGTGGTCGCCTTCCGCCCAGGCCGGGCCGTCGAGATGCTCGTCGGTGGAGAACGACCAGTCCTGCGCGAACACGGTGAGCAACTGCTCCACCGCCGGTCCCTCGATGCGGAAATGGGTGTCGCGGGCGGGGTCGTCGCCGGCATGGGCACTGGTGAACTGGGCGCGGATGTTCATGCCGCCGGTAAAGCCCAGCGTGCCGTCGATGATGAGCATCTTCCGGTGGCTGCGCAGATTGGCGTAGGGCAGGCGCAGGCCGATGAGATTGCCCATGAACAGGTCGGTGACGACGCCGCCGGCCTGCAGCCGCCCGACGATGGACGGGCGCGAATAGCGCGCGCCGATGGCGTCGATGAGCACGCGCACGGCGACGCCGCGCTGGTGCGCCGCGATCAGCGCGTCGGCGAACTCCACGCCCACCGGGTCGTTGTCGAAGATGTAGGTGGACAGCGCGACATGCCGCTTGGCGCCGCGAATGGCCGCGAGCATGGCGGGATAGGCCTCGTCGCCGCTGTCGAGCAACTGCACCGCATTGCCGCTGGTGAGCGGGAAGGCGGCGACACGATCGCCCAGCCGCTTCATCGCCGACAGGCTGGGGGAGAGGGCGATGGCGATGGGGGGGCGTTCGTGGCGGCGATGGCGGTCCTGGCTGGCGCGGCGCCGGCCGGCGGCGCTCTGGCGGATGCGGTTGATGCCGGCCACGAGGTAGAGGAAGGCGCCGATCAGCGGCGAGAGCAGGATGACGCCGACCCAGCCGATGGCGGCGCGCACGTCGTCCTTGGTCATCGCGGCATGGATGGCCGCGACGACGCCGACCGCGGCACTCGTGACGAGCACGATGTGCGGCCAGTAATGCGACCAGAAGCTTTCCATGGCGGCCGTCCCTTGAGCGGACCCAAGGCTGGCTCTCTAGCCGGATTCCCGCGCGAGGTCATCAGCGGCGTTGCCGGCAGGCCGCACGGCAGGCGCGCGGGCGGCGCGGAACGGACCGGCGGCCACCCCGGAAAGGCTCCGGGGTGGCCGTATCGGCCCGCCTCGCGTCCGTCAGCTCGCCGCCTTGAGCGCCGGCTCGTCGGCGGCGGAGGCCGGCTCCAGCGCGTTGGCGATGGCGTCGTCGACCCGCTCCAGCCAGACGAATTCCAGCCGGTCGCGCGCGTCCTGAGGAATGTCCTCATAGTCGCGCCGGTTGCGCGCCGGCAGCATGACGCGGGTGAGCCCCGCCCGTGCCGCCGCCACCACCTTCTCCTTGATGCCGCCGACCGGCAGCACCAGGCCGCGCAAGGAGATCTCGCCGGTCATCGCCGTGTCCTTGCGCACCGTGCGGCCGGTGAGCAGCGAGACCAGGGCGGTGAACATCGCCACCCCGGCGCTCGGCCCGTCCTTCGGCGTGGCGCCGGCCGGCACGTGCACATGCACGTCGCTGGTGGCGAACAGGCCGGGGTCGATGCCGAGCTCGACGGCGCGGCTCTTGACCAGGCTCCAGGCCGCCTGCGCGCTCTCCTTCATCACGTCGCCGAGCTGTCCGGTGAGGATCAGCCCGCCGCGCCCGGGGATGCGGGTCGCCTCGATGAAGAGGATGTCGCCGCCGACCGACGTCCAGGCGAGGCCGGTGGCGACGCCCGGCACGCTGACGCGCAGGGCGACCTCGTCCTCGAAGATCGGCGGCCCGAGCAGCTCGGGCAGCGTGCCGACGCCGATGCGCGCATGGCTCGCGCTGCCCTCGGCGATGTCGACCGCGACGTGGCGGACGGCGCGGCCGATCTCGCGCTCCAGATTGCGCACGCCGGCCTCGCGGGTATAGGCGCGGATGATGGCGCTGAGCGCCTCGTCCTCGACCTCGACCTGCGCGGGCGTGACGCCGTTCGCCTCCAACTGGCGGCGGACCAGATAGCGCTTGGCGATCTGCAGCTTCTCGCTGTCGGTGTAGCCGGACAGGGTGATGATCTCCATGCGGTCGCGCAGCGGGCCGGGGATGGTGTCGAGCATGTTGGCGGTGGCGATGAACACCACGCGCGACAGGTCGAACGGCACGCCGAGATAGTTGTCCCGGAAAGTGCCGTTCTGCTCGGGGTCGAGCACCTCCAGCATCGCCGCCGACGGGTCGCCCTGGATGCCGGAACCCATCTTGTCGATCTCGTCCAGCATCATCACGCAGTCGCGGGTGCCCGCCTTGCGGATGCCCTGGACGATGTTGCCCGGCAGCGCGCCGACATAGGTGCGCCGGTGGCCGCGGATCTCCGCCTCGTCATGCACGCCGCCGAGCGACACGCGCACGAACTTGCGGCCCATGGCGCGGGCGATGGACTGGCCGAGCGAGGTCTTGCCGACGCCCGGAGGCCCGGCGAAGCACAGGATCGGCGCCTTGCCGTTCGGCGCCAGCTTGCGCACGGCGAGATATTCGACGATGCGGCGCTTGATCTTGTCGAGGCCGAAATGGTCCTCGTCGAGCACGCGGCGTGCCTCGGCGATGTCGATCGGCGCCGTCTCCGGCAGCTTCCACGGCAGCGCGATCAGCCAGTCGAGATAGGTGCGGACCATGCCGTATTCGGCGCTGGCGTCCTGCATGCGGCGCAGCCGGCCCAGCTCCTTGCGGGCCATCTGCTCCACATCTTCCGGCATGCCGGCATCCTCGATCGCCTTTTCCAGCTCGGCGATCTCCTGGCTGTTGCCATTGTCCTCGCCGAGCTGCTTCTGGATCGCCGCCATCTGCTCGCGCAGCAGCACCTCGCGCTGGCGCTCGTCCAGCGACGCCTTGGTCTGGCGGCCGATCTCCTGCGACAGCCGCAGCACCTCGATGCGATGCGCCAGCAGCCGCGAGATCTTGTTGATCCGCGCGACGATGTCGACGGTCTCGAGCAGTTCCTGCTTCTCGTCCGGCGTGATGTCGGCATAGGCGGCGATCAGGTCGGCGAGGCCGGCGGGCGAATTGGCGCCGCGCACGGCAGCGACCAGCTCGGCCGGCGCCTGCGGCAGCAGTTCCATCACCTCGCTGGCCTGCCCCTGCAGGTGGACGAAGCGCGCCTCGATCTCCGAGCTGAGTTCCTCGCTCTCCTCGATCCGCCGCACGCGGGCGGTGAGGAAGGGCTTCTCGCGCACGAACTCCTCGACATGGAAGCGCTGCTCGCCCTGGCAGACCAGGTGATGCGTGCCGTCCGGCGCGGTGACGTAGCGCAGGATGTTGGCGATCACCCCCATGCGGTGCAGGTCGGTGGGGGCGGGCTCCTCGACGCTCGGGTCGCGCTGCATGAGGATGCCGACCGGGCGCCCCTCGCGCGCCGCCTGCTGGGCGGCGGCGATGGAGGCCGGGCGCGCCACCGCGACCGGCATGACGACGCCGGGGAACAGGACGAAGTTGCGCACCGGCAGGATGATCATCTGATCGTCCGGCACGTTGCCATTGCCGCCATTGGTGGCGCCGGCGCTGCCGCCGGCATCGGCCATGCGGAGCGGGGAATATCTGTCGAAATCGGGGTGTGTCATGTCGTGGGTCCCCCTTCCTCAAACCTTGCGCAGCACAATGGCGAGACAGCCATTGACGACGCGCGGATGCGTGACCTCGTAGCGGCCGGGCGGCAGAGCGAGCTGGCGCTCGAAGCGGCCCTGCGGCAGCTCCATGCGGTGGATGGTGGCGCGGCGCAGCTCCGGCGGCAGCACGCGCTCGCCGGCGATGGTGAGCACGCCGTTATGGATCGCCACGTTCATGCGATCCGGATCGACGCCGGGCAGGGCGGCGAGCACCAGCAATTCGCGCTCGGTCTCCAGCATGTCGACCGGCGGCTCCCAGCACGGGGCGCGATGGCGCGCCGCCGGCTCCTGGCGCTGCGCCGGCTGGAACATCTGCCGGTGCATGCGCTCGGCGCGGTTGAGCATGTCGACGGCGTCCGACCACATCCACAGGCGGGGATCAGTCTTCTTCATGAGCATCTCCTGGGCAGGCCCGTTTTCCCCTGGGGGTGGAGGCCCACGGAGGCTCATATGGTGTGGCTTTGCCGCAACGCCAGTGAGTGCCGGCCCGGTCCGGCGGCGGGGCGGGCGGCCCGGCAATGCGCCGTGCGGAATGGCGGGTTCCGGCGATGGAGCGAGGCGGCAGCTTCAGGCGGCTTGTGGTGGCCCGGCCTGCGGCAGGTCGGCGTGCGGAAGCGCGGCCGCGGTGCGCGCCATCAGCAGGTCGAGGAAGGCGCGCGGGGCGCGGTCGAGCGCGCTGGCGCCGTTGCGCCCGTCCGCGCGATGGGCGACGACCAGCTCCCAGCACAGTTCCGGCCCGGCGATCTCGACCACGGCGAAGGCATCGCGCCGGCCCGCCTCGCGCCGCGCCCGGGCGACCTCCTCGGGCACCAGCGCGACGCCGAGACCGCGCTCGACCAGCGCCAGCATGCTGTCGAGATCGCTGACCTCGAAGGCGGTGCGGCGTTCGAGGCCGGCCTCGGCAAAGCCCTGGTCCACCAGCCGCCGCGTGCCCCAGCCGGACTGGAAATCGACGAAGGGCTCGCGGGCGAGCTCGGCCAGCCGCACCGCCTTGCGGCCGGCGAGCCGGTGCCGGGCCGGGCAGACCAGCACCAGCGCATCGCAGGCGATCTTGGCGGTGGCGATCTCCGGCGACAGGTCGCCGAGCGGCAGGATGGCGAGATCGAGCGCGCCGTTGCGCAGCTTCTCCGCCAGTTGATGCCAGCAGCCCTGGCTGAGGCGCACCTCGATGCCGGGAAAGCGCCCGTGGAACTCGGCCAGCAGCGCCGGCAGGTCGACGAAGGCCGGCAGGCTCTGCACGGCGCCGAGGTCGAGCGTGCCGCGCTCCAGCCCGTTGACCGCCGCCACCGCCTCGCGCGCCTCGCGCGCCGCCTCCAGCACCCGCCGCGCCTTGTCGAGGAAGACGTCGCCGGCGGCGGTGAGCCGCACCTGCCGCGTGGTGCGCACGAAGAGCGGGGCGCCCAGCTCCTCCTCCAGCGCCCGGATCGAGGAGGACAGCGCCGACTGGGCGATGTTGGCGCGCTGCGCGGCGCGGGTGAAATGCTTCTCCTCCGCGACGGCGATGAAATGCTGGAGATGCCGGAGTTCCATGGCGGGCCCGTTATTCATCTGGAATGACGCTTAATGCCATCTCGACATTCAATTTGAAAGATTAATCCCGTCGCCGCATGGTAGCTGCGGCTCCACGGCGCGATCCTCTCGCCCGCGCCTGTCCGCCGGCCATGCCCGGCGCAGAACGGAGGGACATCATGAAGATCGGATTCATCGGGCTGGGCAATATGGGCGCCGGCATGGCGCTCAACCTCCTCAAGGCCGGCCACGAGGTGACGGTCTATAACCGCTCGCCGGCCAAGGCGGCGCCGCTGGTGGCGGCGGGCGCCGTCGCCGCCGGCGCCGTGCCCGAGGCGTGCCACGGCCGCGAGGCGGTGATGACCATGCTGGCGGACGATACGGCGCTCACTGCCGTGGTCGAGGGCGAGGGCGGCGTGCTCGCCCATCTCCCGCCGGGCGCGCTGCACGTCTCCTGCAGCACCATCAGCGTCGCGCTGGCATCGAGGCTGACCGACGCCCATGCCGAGCGCGGCCAGTCCTATGTCGCCGCGCCGGTGTTCGGCCGGCCGGAAGCGGCGGCGGCCGGCGCTCTCTTCGTCGCGGCGGCGGGTGCGGGCGCGGCGCTGGCGCGGGCGCAGCCGCTGTTCGACGCCATCGGCAAGCAGACCTTCGTGCTGTCCGACATCCCCTCGCGTGCCAACCTCGTCAAGCTGAGCGGCAATTTCCTCATCGCCTGCGTGATCGAGTCGCTCGGCGAGGCGATGGCGCTGGTCGGCAAGGGCGGCATCGACAAAACGCAGTATCTCGACTTCCTCACCGCGACGCTGTTCGGCGCGCCGGTCTACCGCACCTATGGCACCCTGATCGCCGATCCGAGCCCGCGGCCGGTCGGCTTCGCCGCGCCGCTCGGGCTCAAGGACATCCGCCTGACGCTGGCCGCCGCCGAGGAGCTGCGGGTGCCGCTGCCGGTCGCCAGCCTGCTGCGCGACCGCTTCCTCTCGCTCCTCGCCAATGGCGGCGAGGGGCTGGACTGGTCGGCCATCGGCCATCTCGCCGCCCGCGACGCGGGCGAGGCCTGAGCGCCATACCAACGGAGTCTGTTCATGGAAAAGATCACGATCGGCGCGTCCGGCATCGAGACCTCGCGCATCGGCCTCGGCACCTGGGCGATTGGCGGCTGGATGTGGGGCGGCACCGACGAGGCAGAGGCCATCGCCACCATCCGCTCGGCGGTGGAACGGGGCGTGACGCTGATCGACACCGCCCCGGCCTACGGCTTCGGCCGCTCCGAGGAGATCGTCGGCAAGGCGCTGGCCGAGGGCGGCCTGCGCGACAAGGCGCAGATCGCCACCAAGGTCGGCCTCGCCTGGAAAGACGGCAAGGTTTATCGCGATTCCAGCCCCGCGCGGCTGAAGCAGGAAATCGAGGATTCGCTGCGCCGCCTGCGCACCGATTTCATCGACCTCTACCAGGTGCACTGGCCGGACCTCGAAACCCCGATCGAGGACACCGCCCGCACGCTGGAGGAACTGCGCAAGGCCGGCAAGATCCGGGCGATCGGCGTCTCCAACTTCTCGCCGGCGCAGATGGAGACCTTCCGTGCGGTCGCGCCGCTCGATGCGGTGCAGCCGCCCTACAACCTCTTCGAGCGCGCGATCGAGGCCGACGTGCTGCCCTATGCGGCGCGCACCGGGCTCAGCGTGCTGAGCTATGGCGCGCTGTGCCGGGGCCTGCTGTCGGGGCGCATGCGGGCGGACACCGTCTTCACCGGCGACGATCTGCGCAAGTTCGACCCGAAATTCACCGGCGAGCGCTTCCCGCGCTATCTCGCGGCGGTGGCGGAACTCGATGCGCTGGCGCGCGCGCGCTTCGGCCGCAACGTGCTGGAGCTGGCCATACGCTGGGTACTCGACCAGGGGCCGACCATCGCCCTGTGGGGCGCGCGCCGTCCCGACCAGCTCGACCCGGTGGGCGAGATCGAGGGCTGGACGCTCGACGCGGCCACGCGGCACGACATCGACGCGATCCTCGCGCGCCATGTGCCCGAGCCGATCGCGCCGACCTTCATGGCGCCGCCGGCGACGCGTCCGGCGCACTAGCCGCGCGCATGGCCGGGGGATCGCCGAGCGCCCGCAGGGCGTTCAGGATCACCGCGACGTCGATCAGCTCCTGCAGCAGCGCGCCCTGAACCGGCGCCAGCAGGCCGAAGGCGGCGGCGATCATGCCCAGCATCGACAGGCCGATGCCGGCATAGACGCTCTGCAGTGCGATGGCGCGCGCCCGCCGGGCGATGCGCATGGCGTCGATCAGCCGGTCCAGCCGGTCGACCAGGATGACGACGTTCGCCGCCTCCGAGGACGCGGCCGAGCCGCGCGCGCCCATGGCGACGCCGATATCGGCGGCGGCCAGCGCGGGGGCGTCGTTCACCCCGTCGCCGACCATCATCACCGTGCCGTTCGCGCGCTCGGCGACGACGGCGCGGGTCTTGTCCTGCGGCGTCATCTCGCTGATGACCGCGTCGAAGCCGAGCCCTTCGGCGATGGCCTGCGCGCGCGCCGGCTCGTCGCCGGTGGCGAGCACGATGCGGCTGACGCCGGTCTGGCGGAGCTGGCGCAGCACCGCCCGAGCCTCGTCGCGCACCTCGTCGGCGAGCAGCAGCGCGCCGGCCAGTACGCCGTCCACCGCGACGGCGACGATCACCGTGCCGGGGCGCCGTGCCCATTCGTCCAGTTCCGCGCCGAAGGGCCCGTCTTCGCTGTGCGCGGCGACGAAATTGCGGCCGCCGACCACGATCCGCCGCCCGTCCAGCCGTCCGGAAATGCCCGATCCGGGGTCCTCGCTCACCTCGTCCGGCGTGTCGAGCGCGAGGCCTCTGGCGGCGGCGGCCTCGACCAGCGCCTCGGCGACGACATGCGCCGATCCCTGATCGACCGAGGCGGCGAGCTGCAGCAGCTCGTCCGGGAGAAAGCCGTCGCGCACGCGGATCTCGACGAGGCGCGGGCGCCCGCCGGTGAGCGTGCCGGTCTTGTCGAGCAGCGCGGTGCGCACCTTGGCCAGCGTTTCCAGCGCGCCGCCGTCCTTCACCAGCACGCCGCGGCCAGCGCAGCGCGAAATGCCGGAGATGATCGCCACCGGCACGGCGAGGATGAGCGGGCAGGGGGTGGCGATCACCAGCACCGCGAGGGCGCGCACCGCCTCGCCGCTCAGCGCCCAGGCGCCGCCGGCGAGCGCCAGCGTGACGGCAAGGAAGCCGAGCGCGAAGCGGTCGGCCAGCCGTACCATCGGCGCCTTGGACTGCTGGGCGGCGGCGACCAGCCGGACGATGCCGGCATAGGTGCTGTCCACCGCGGCGCGGGTGGCGACGAGATCGAAGGCGTCGCCGGCATTGGTGGTGCCGCTGAGCAGGTTGTCGCCGCGCCGCCGGTGCACCGGCAGCGGCTCGCCGGTGAGCGCCGCCTGGTCGAGCGCGGCGGCCGGGCTGTCGAGCGTGCCGTCCACCGGAAGGACGTCGCCGCGCCGAATCAGCAGGCGGTCGCCGGGCTGCAGCGCGTCCAGCGGCACCTCGACCAGCCGGCCGTCCTCGTGCCGCGTGGCGCTGCGCGGCAGGCGGCCGAGCAGGGCGGTCATCTCCCGCGCCGCGCGGTGCTGGGCGAAGGCCTCCAGCGCCTCGCCGCCGGTGAACATCAGCGCGACGATGGCGCCGGCGAGATTCTCGCCGAAGGCCAGCGCCCCGCCCATGGCCAGCGCGGCGATGAGATCGAGCCCGAATTCGCCGCGCCGCAGCGCGTCGACGATGTTGATCGCCAGCATGGCGAGGACGGCGGCGGTGACGCCGCTCCAGATGCCGTCGGCGAGTGCGCCGCGGCCGATCAGCCAGGCGAGCGCGCTGACCGCCAGCGCCAGCGCGACCAATGGCAATTGCAGGCGCCGGAGGACCGACCAGGCGCGTTGCCAGCGGCCGGAAGAAGGAGGGTGCGTCACGGAGGGCCCTGAAATTGCGCCACGGGACAAGCCGTTGCACTCACCACTTTATATTTGTTCCAGGGTATTGCCATTGGCAGCATCCCGCATCCGCGCAGTGGCACCATGCCTCCGTGCAGCGGCGCCACACATCTGTGCAGATGCGAAAGGTTGGTGTCTTGGTCGGGTTGTCGATCCGGCATTAATGAAATATTACCTGAAACGGGATACTACCCGATTTGGCTTGGGGGCCGTCGGCGGACAATGGCTTGGGCGCCGATGGTCTGATTGCAACCGAAGGCTGACGCCTGGGTGCGCACGACCGCAAGGCCGTAATCGCGCTCGCACGTCATCTGTACAGAGACGCTATGCGGCTAATTGGATCGTTCCTCATCGGCTCGGCAGGTTTCGTCGGCGTGGCGGTTGCCGTGGCGTGGCTGTCGAACGCGTCGATCCCGACCCCGGCCGATGCCGCGCGCGTCGATCCCACCCTGCGCCTTGAGCCGGCGGCACCGGAAGTCGCCAGCGTGGTGGTGGACGAGCCGTCCGCGCCGCCCCAGCGCACGGTGATGGACATCCGCAATTTCTACGCGTCGGGCGAGGTCGCGCAGCCGCAGAACTGGCTGTTCAATCCCGCCGTGACGCCGATCCGCCCCGCCATCGTGGCCGCCATTCCGGTGCCGCCGCCGACCTCCGAGCCGACGGTCGAGACGGTCAGCGCCGTGCCGCTGCCGATGGCCAATCCGCTCTTCGCCGGCCGCGTCATGCCCGGCGACGAGCCCGAGGACACGCTGACCCTCGCGCCGCGCCCGCCCCGCAAGCCGAGCCTGGAGGCGCAGGTCGCCGCCCTGCCGCCGCCGATGGAAGAGGACGACACGCCCGAGGAGACGGCCCCGCCCGCCGCCACGCAGGCGCCGAAGGACGAGCTGCGCTATCCCGGCGCCGAGGACAAGTTCGCCATCTACGACATCCGCGCCAAGAAGCTGCACCTGCCGGGCGGCAAGAAGCTCGAGGCGCATTCGGGCTATGGCGAGAAGTTCGACGATGTCCGCTACGTCCATGTGAAGATGCTCGGCCCGACGCCGCCGAACCGCTACAGGCTGCGGATGCGCGAGGCGCTGTTCCATGGCACCGAGGCGGTGCGCATGACCCCGGTCGGCGACGGCAAGATGTATGGCCGCAACGGCTTCCTGCTGCATCCCTACCTGCTCGGGCCGCGCGGCGATTCCAATGGCTGCATCTCGCTCGCCGACTACGACGCCTTCCTCGCCGCCTTCAAGAAGGGCCAGATCGACGAGGTCATCGTGGTCGAGGCCATGCCGAAATCGGCCGCGCCGACCAACCCGCTGCTGTCCTGGCTGACCGGCAAGCGCGACTGATCCGGCGCCGGTCGCCGGCCCCGCACCCGTTCCCGCCACCCTCCCGGGCGCTCCCCATGTCCACGCTGCATGCCGGCTATTTCACGCAGGGGCTCGACGCCGACCCGGAACTCGCCGCCGCCATCCGCGGCGAGGAGGCGCGCCAGCAGGACGGCATCGAGCTGATCGCCTCGGAGAACATCGTCTCCCGCCTCGTGCTGGAGGCGCAGGGCTCGGTGCTCACCAACAAGACCGTCGAGGGCCCGCCCTATGGCCGCTATTATGGCGGGGCGGAGTTCGCCGACGCCATCGAGGCGCTGGCGGTGGAGCGGGCCACGAGGCTGTTTGGCTGCCGCTTCGCCAATGTGCAGCCGCATTCCGGCTCCAACGCCAATGCCGGCGTGTTCCTCGGCCTGCTCAAGCTCGGCGACACGATCCTGTCGATGAACACGGCGGCCGGCGGACATATCAGCCACGGCCATCCGGCGACGCTGACCGGCCGCGACTACCGCATCGTCTCCTATGGCGTGAACCGCGCGAGCGAGCGCATCGATCTCGACGAGGTGCGGGCGATCGCGCTCGATCACGCGCCGCGCCTGATCGTCGCCGGCGGCTCGGCCTATCCGCCGGCCATCGACTTCGCCGGCCTGCGCGCCATCGCCGACGAGGTCGGGGCGCTGCTGATGGTCGACATGGCGCATTTCGCCGGGCTGGTGGCGGCGGGGCTCTATCCCGACCCGCTCCCGCACGCCCATGTCGTGACCTCGACCACCTACAAGTCGCTGCGCGGCGCGCGCGGCGGCCTGGTGCTGTGGAACGACGCGGCGCTGAGCGAGCGCATCAATTACGGCATCTTCCCCGGCGTGCAGGGCTCGGTGATGATGCATGCCGTGGCCGGCAAGGCGGCCTGCTTCGGCGAGGCGCTGCGGCCGGAATTCCACGCCTATAACGCGGCGGTGCTGGCCAATGCCCGGGCCATGGCGGCGCGGCTTGCCGCCGAGGGCGTGCGGCTCGTCGCCGGCGGCACCGATTGCGGGCTGATGCTGGTCGATCTGACCGCACTCGGCACCACCGGCGATGTCGCCGCCAAGGCGCTGGAGAAGGCCGGGCTGGCGGTGAACAAGAACCTGATCCCGTTCGACCCGCGCCCGCCGGAGGCGCCGTCGGGGCTCAGGCTCTCCTCCAATGCCGGCACGGCGCGCGGCTTCGGCGCTGCCGAGTTCGACATGATCGGCGGCTGGATCGCCCGTATCGTCAAGGCGCCGGCGGACACGGCGCAGATCGGAGCGATCCGCGGCGAGGTCGCCGCGCTCTGCGCCCGCTTCCCGATCTATCGCTGAGCGCCGCCAGCCCGTCCCGTTTCCGGCCGCCCCGTCTCAGCCCGCCCCGTGCTCCACCGCCCTGGCGACGCCCGGCAGGTGCAGCGTGTCGGGCAGGAATTCCGCGCCGCGCCGCGACAGGAACTCGGTGAGCGCGGCGGCCGGCGGCGTCAGGCGCTTGGCGGAGCGCTTCACCACGAACCATTTGCGCACCTCCGGCAGCCCTTCCACGTCGAGCACGGCGAGGCGCCCGTCGGCCACCTCGGCCGCGATGGTGTGGGCGGAGATGAAGGCGAGGCCGAGCCCGGCCATCACGGCCTGCTTGATGGTCTCGTTCGAGTCGATCTCCATGGCGATGCGCGGCTCGATGCCCGACTGCTGAAAGAACCGCTCCATCAGCCCGCGCGTGCCCGAGCCCGGCTCGCGCGACATGAAGGTCGCGTTGGCCAGCGCCGTGGGGGCGATGCGCCGGCCGAGCAGGGGATGGTCGGACGGGGCGATCAGCACATGCGGATGATCGCCGATCAGCGTCTTGTCGACCTCGATGTCGAGCGGCGGGCGCCCCATGATTGCGACGTCGATGGCGTCCGAGCGCAGGCCGGCGATGATCTCCTCGCGGTTGCCGACCGACAGCGCGACGTCGATGCCGGGATGGGTGCGGGTGAAGGCGCCAAGCGCCGCCGGCACGAAGTACTTCGCCGTGGAGACGAGCCCGACCGAGACGCGGCCCGAGCGCAGGCCCTTCATGGCGTCGAGCGCCGCGCCGCAATCGGCCATCGCCTGCTCGATGCGGGCGACGGCGGCGAGAACCTCGCGCCCGGCGGCGCTGGGCTGGAAGCGCTCGCCGGCGCGGTCGAGCAGCGGCAGGCCGAGATGCTGTTCGAGCAATTGCACCTGCATCGTCACCGCCGGCGGGGTGACGTTGAGTTTCTTCGCCGCGCCGGTGACGCTGCCGGTCTCGACGATGGCGGCGACGGCGCGAAGCTGCTTGAGCGTGGCATTACGCATTTGGCATTACATTTCAGATAAACTAAATCTGCCGGTAAGATTATTCGAATTTCCTTACGCTGGCAATTCGGGCAATGTCACATCAACAAAAGGCGTCCGCCGCTTCGGGTCCCCGCTCGAAGGTCTACGGAAACGACACGCCAAAGGGCTCAACGCCCGCGACATAAACTGGGGAACGCCATGACACGCCCGACATTGCAGGACCACCTGGACAGGTGGTCGCAAGCCGACGATTCGCGCCGCGACGTCGCGAGCGCCGTGCTCGCGCTGACCGGCGCCGGCATCCGGATTTCCGAGCTTCTCGCCGCCGGGCCGCTGGCCGGCGCGCTGGCCGCGGTGCGGGGGCACCACGCGGACGGCGACAGCCAGAAGGAGCTCGACGTC
The DNA here is from genome assembly GCF_056836805.1 of Ancylobacter sp. TW_SC_1. NCBI lineage: Bacteria > Pseudomonadati > Pseudomonadota > Alphaproteobacteria > Hyphomicrobiales > Xanthobacteraceae > Ancylobacter > Ancylobacter sp. TW_SC_1. The sequence continues at coordinate 4,396,897 of NZ_CM166365.1, read as the reverse complement.
ATCGCCGACGACATGCTGCGCGAGGCATTGCGCGCCGCGCCGGTCGCCCTTTTCGGCTCCGAGGAGGCCGAGGAGGTGGTGACGCTGGATCCGGCCGGCACGCTCGCCGTCGCCGTCGATCCGCTGGACGGCTCGTCCAACATCGACAGCAACATGACGGTCGGGACGATCTTCTCGATCCTGCCCTTCGTCGGCGCGGATTCGCTGCTGCAGCCGGGTTCGGCGCAGCTCGCCGCCGGCTTCCTGGTCTATGGCCCGCAGACCGCGCTGGTGCTGACCGTCGGCGCCGGCACCCAGATCTTCATCCTCGACCGCGCCAGCGGCGACTTCCTGCTCGCCGTCGAGCAGGCGCTGGTCCTGCCGGACACCACCGAATACGCCATCAACGGCTCGAACCTGCGCCACTGGGACGTGGCCATGCGCTGCTATGTCGAGGACTGCCAGGCCGGTGCCGAAGGTCCGCGGGGCAAGGATTTCAACACCCGCTGGGTCGCCTCCATGGTGGCGGACGTGTTCCGCATCCTGGTGCGCGGCGGCGTCTATCTCTACCCGGGCGACGCGCGCCGGGGCTATGGCCAGGGCCGGCTGCGGCTGGTCTACGAGGCCAATCCCGTCGCCTTCCTGATGGAACAGGCGCAGGGCGCGGCGACCGACGGGCGCGGGTCGATCCTCGATCTGATCCCCGCCCATCTGCACCAGCGCGTGCCGCTGATCTTCGGTTCGCGGACCGAGGTCGAACGCATCACCCGCTATCACCTCGATGCCGCCGCCATGCCCGAGCGCTCGCCGCTGTTCGGCCGGCGTGGCCTGCTGCGCGCGTAAAGGACCGGGCGATGTCGATCCACCACCCCATCATCTCCGTCACCGGCTCCTCCGGCGCGGGCACCACCTCGGTGCGGCGCATCTTCGAGCAGATCTTCCGCCGCGAGGACGTCGCCGCCGCCTATATCGAGGGCGACGCCTATCACCGCTACGATCGCGCCGAGATGAAGCGCGTCATGTCCGAGGAAGCCTCGCGCGGCAACCACCACTACAGCCATTTCGGCCCGGATTCGAACCTGTTCGAGGAGCTGGAGGAGACCTTCCGCTGCTACTCGCAGACCGGCACCGGCAAGTACCGCCACTATGTCCATGACGACAAGGAAGCGGCCGAATATGGCGGCGCGCCGGGCACCTTCACGCCGTGGGAGCCGATCCCGGCGCCGACCGACCTGCTCTTCTACGAGGGGCTGCACGGTGCGGTGGCGAGCGGCAATATCGACGTCGCCCGCTATGCCGACCTGAAGATCGGCGTCGTGCCGGTGATCAACCTCGAATGGATCCAGAAGATCCATCGCGACCGTTCGCATCGCGGCTATTCCACCGAGGCGGTGACCGACACCATCCTGCGCCGCATGCCGGACTACGTGAACTACATCTGCCCGCAGTTCACCCACACCGACATCAACTTCCAGCGCGTGCCGACGGTAGACACCTCGAACCCGTTCATCGCGCGCTGGATCCCGACGGCGGACGAATCGATTGTCGTCATCCGCTTCAAGAGCCCGCGCGGCATCGATTTCCCCTACCTGCTCTCGATGATCCAGGGCTCGTGGATGAGCCGCGCCAATTCCATCGTGATCCCGGGCGGCAAGCTCGACATCGCGATGCAGCTCATCCTCACGCCGATGATCCTCAACCTCGTCGAGAAGAAGCGGCGCGCCGCGTGAACCGGGAGGACAGCATGTCGACCACGAACACCACGGCGCTGCGTCCCCACCAGGACCCTGCCGACATCCCGCACGACGACATGGCCAACGCCCTGCGCGCCCTTGCCATGGACGCGGTGGAGCAGGCCAAGTCGGGCCATCCCGGCATGCCGATGGGCATGGCGGACGTCGCCACCGCCCTGTTCGGCCGCTTCATGAAGCTCGACCCGCGCCGGCCCGACTGGCCCGACCGCGACCGCTTCGTGCTCTCCGCCGGCCATGGCTCGATGCTGCTCTACGGCATCAACCATCTGCTCGGCTATGCCGACATGGGCACGGACCAGCTCAAGCGCTTCCGCCAGCTCGGCGCCATCACCGCCGGCCATCCCGAGCACGGCCACACGCTGGGCGTGGAGACCACCACCGGCCCGCTCGGGCAGGGGCTCGCCACGGCGGTGGGCATGGCGCTCGCCGAGCGCATGCTCAATGCCCGCTTCGGCGACGAACTGGTCGATCACCACACCTATGTCATGGCCGGCGACGGCTGCCTGATGGAAGGCATCTCGCACGAGGCCATCGACCTCGCCGGGCACCTGAAGCTCTCCAAGCTGATCGTGCTGTGGGACGACAACGGCATCTCGATCGACGGGCGCACCTCGCTCTCGACCTCGACCGACCAGCTCGCCCGCTTCGAGGCGTCCGGCTGGAAGGTGATGCGGGTCGACGGCCACGCCCATCACGCGCTGATCGACGCCATCGCCGAGGCGCGCGCCAGCGACCGGCCGGTGCTGATCGCCTGCCGCACCACCATCGGCTTCGGCGCGCCCACCAAGGCGGGCACGGAAGCGGTGCACGGCGCCCCGCTCGGCGCCGCCGAGATCGAGGGCGCCCGCGCCCGGCTCGGCTGGAATTTCCCGCCCTTCGAGGTGCCGGACGGCGTGCGCGCCGCCTGGGCGCAGATTGCCGAGCGTGGCGCCGACGCCCGCGACGCCTGGGAGAAGCGGCTCGCCGCCTCCGGCCGCCGCGCGGATTTCGAGGCGGCGATGGAAGGCGAGCTGCCGGCCGATTTCGACGAGAAGCTGACCGCCTACAAGCGCAGCCTGAGCGAGAGCGCGCCGAAGGTGGCGAGCCGCAAGGCGTCGGAGATGGTGCTCGGCGTCATCAACGAGGCGACCGACCTGACGGTCGGCGGCTCGGCCGACCTCACCCATTCGAACCTCACCTACACCAAGGGTCTCGTGCCGGTGACGCCCGGCAGCTATGGCGGCCGCTACCTGCATTACGGCATCCGCGAGCACGCCATGGCGGCGGTGATGAACGGCCTCGCCCTGCATCGCGGCTCGATCCCGTACGGCGGGACCTTCATGGTCTTCTCCGACTATGCGCGCGGCGCCATCCGGCTGTCGGCGCTGATGGGCCAGCGCGTCGTCTATGTGCTGACGCACGATTCCATCGGCCTCGGCGAGGACGGCCCGACGCACCAGCCGGTCGAGCACCTCGCCATGCTGCGGGCGACGCCGAACCTCTACGTGTTCCGTCCCGCCGACGCGGTCGAGACGCTGGAGGCCTGGCAGCTCGCTTTGCACGCGGAAGGCACCCCCTCGGTGCTGGCGCTCTCGCGGCAGAACCTGCCGACCTTCCGCACCGAGCATTCCGAGGAGAACCTCACCGGCTATGGCGGCTATGTCGCCCGCAAGCCGAAGCGCCGGCGCGACGTGACGCTGATCGCCACCGGCTCGGAGGTCGAGATCGCCTTCAAGGCGGCGGACCTGCTCGCCGCCCGCGAGGTCGACGCCGCGGTCGTCTCCATGCCGTGCTGGGAGCTGTTCGAGCGCCAGAGCCCGGACTATCGCCGCGCCGTGCTGGGCAACGCCCCGCGCGTCGCCGTCGAGGCGGCGGCCCGGCTCGGCTGGGACCGCTGGATCGGCGAGCGCGGCCGCTTCGTCGGCATGGAGGGCTTCGGCGCCTCCGGCCCGGCCACCGATCTCTACCAGCATTTCAACATAACCCCGGAGGCGGTGGTCGACGCGACCTGCGACCTCCTGACCTGCGCCTGAGCCGGAGGAGACGCCAATGGCCCGCATCACGCTTCGCCAGCTTCTCGACCACGCCGCCGAGCACGAATACGGCGTGCCCGCCTTCAACATCAACAACATGGAGCAGGGCATCGCGATCATGGAGGCGGCGCAGGCCGTCGACGCGCCGGTGATCATGCAGGCGAGCCGCGGCGCCCGCTCCTATGCCGGCGACATCATGCTCTCGCGCATGATCGACGCCCTGACCGAGATGTACCCCTCGATCCCGATCTGCATGCATCAGGACCACGGGAACAACGAGGCGACCTGCCTCTCGGCGATCCAGCACGGCTTCACCTCGGTGATGATGGACGGCTCGCTGGAGCAGGACGCCAAGACCCCGGCCGATTACGACTACAACGTCGCCATCACCCGCCGCGTGGTCGACGCCGCCCACTGGGTCGGCGCCTCGGTGGAGGGCGAGCTCGGCGTGCTCGGCTCGCTGGAGAGCGGCGCCGGCGAGCAGGAGGACGGCCACGGCGCCGAGGGCGTGCTGAGCCACGACCAGCTGCTCACCGATCCCGACCAGGCGGTGGACTTCGTCGCCCGTACCAAGGTCGACGCGCTCGCCATCGCCATGGGCACCTCGCACGGCGCCTACAAGTTCTCGCGCCAGCCGGACGGCGACATCCTCGCCATGCATGTGATCGAGGAGATCCACCGCCGGCTGCCCAACGTGCATCTGGTCATGCATGGCTCGTCCTCGGTGCCGCAGGCGCTGCAGGACCTGTTCAACGCCTCCGGCGGCGAGATGCCCCAGACCTGGGGCGTGCCGGTGGAGGAGATCGTGCGCGGCATCCGCCACGGCGTGCGCAAGGTCAACATCGACACCGACTGCCGCCTCGCCATGACCGCGCAGTTCCGCAAGGTCGCGCAGGGCAACACGTCCGAATTCGACCCGCGCAAATTCCTCAAGCCGGCCATGGACGCGATGCGCGACCTCTGCCGCGAGCGCTTCGAGGACTTCGGCACGGCGGGGCACGCCTCGAAGATCAAGGTGCTGCCGCTCGCGGCCATGGCCAAACGCTACGCCAGCGGCAGCCTCGATCCGGTCATCGGCGGCGCGCGGGTCGCGGCGGAGTGAACGGTCCCCGATGCGGGGAAGAGATCAAACGAACGAGCTGGCGCGCGCCTGAGCGCCGCGCCGACGGGAACGCCACAGGAGAAGATCGATGAACGCGATCGACAAGACCAAGCCCGCCGAGGAGAAGCGCAGCCGCTACAGCGCCGGCGTCATGGAATACCGCAAGATGGGCTACTGGCAGCCCGACTACGAGCCCAAGGACACCGACGTCATCGCGGTGTTCCGCATCACCCCGCAGGACGGCGTCGACGAGATCGAGGCTTCGGCGGCGGTGGCGGGCGAGAGCTCGACCGCGACCTGGACCGTGGTGTGGACCGATCGCCTCACGGCTCACGACAAGTACCGCGCCAAGTGCTACCGGGTCGACCCGGTGCCGAACGCGCCGGGCTCGTGGTTCGCCTACATCGCCTATGATCTCGACCTGTTCGAGCCCGGCTCGATCTCCAACCTGTCGGCCTCGATCATCGGCAACGTGTTCGGCTTCAAGCCGCTCAAGGCGCTGCGCCTCGAGGACATGCGCCTGCCGGTCGCCTACATCAAGACCTTCGACGGCCCGGCCACCGGCATCGTGGTGGAGCGCGAGCGTCTCGACAAGTTCGGCCGCCCGCTGCTCGGCGCCACCGTCAAGCCGAAGCTCGGCCTGTCCGGCCGCAACTATGGCCGCGTGGTCTATGAGGCGCTCAAGGGTGGCCTCGACTTCACCAAGGACGACGAGAACATCAACTCGCAGCCCTTCATGCACTGGCGCGAGCGCTTCCTCTACTGCATGGAGGCGGTGAACAAGGCGCAGGCCGCGACCGGCGAGATCAAGGGCACCTATCTCAACGTGACCGCCGGCACGATGGAGGACATGTACGAGCGCGCCGACTTCGCCAAGAGCCTCGGCTCCAACATCGTCATGATCGACCTGGTGATCGGCTACACCGCGATCCAGTCCATGTCGAAATGGGCGCGCCGCAACGACATGATCCTGCACCTGCACCGCGCCGGCCACTCGACCTATACGCGGCAGAAGTCGCACGGCGTGTCGTTCCGCGTCATCACCAAGTGGATGCGCCTGGCCGGCGTCGACCACATCCATGCCGGCACGGTGGTCGGCAAGCTGGAGGGCGACCCCCACACCACCAAGGGTTATTACGACCTCTGCCGCGAGGATTTCGTGCCGCAGAACCTCGCGCACGGCATCTTCTTCGATCAGCCCTGGGCCTCGACCCGCAAGCTGATGCCGGTGGCTTCGGGCGGCATCCATGCCGGCCAGATGCACCAGCTCATCGACCTGCTCGGCGAGGACGTGGTGCTGCAGTTCGGCGGCGGCACCATCGGCCACCCGATGGGCATCCAGGCCGGCGCGACCGCCAACCGCGTGGCGCTGGAAGCGATGATGCTCGCCCGCAACGAGGGCCGCGACCTCCTCGGCGAAGGGCCGGAGATCCTGAAGGAAGCCGCCCGCCACTGCCTGCCGCTGAAGCAGGCGCTGGAGACGTGGAAGGACGTGACCTTCAACTACACCTCCACCGACACGCCCGACTTCGTGCCGCAGGCCACCGCGGCGGAGTGACCAAGCCGTGTCCCGGACAAGCGGCGCGGAACGCGAAGCGCCGATCCGGGACCCAGCGCAAGAACATGCCGAAGGCTCAAGACCCTGAACGTTCAAGAGTTTTCGGTGCTTCGCGATTTTTCGATTGGACGCTTCTTGGACCCCGGATCGGCACGGCGCTGCGCGCAGCTTGTCCGGGGAACGAGACAGAGATGAGGACACCACCATGCGCATCACCCAGGGAGCCTTCTCCTTCCTGCCCGACCTCTCCGACGAGCAGATCGCCAAGCAGGTGCAGTACTGCATCGACAAGGGCTGGGCGGTGAACATCGAGTTCACCGACGACCCGCATCCTCGCAACACCTATTGGGAGATGTGGGGCATGCCGATGTTCGACGTGCCGGACGCCGCCGGCGTCATGTTCGAGCTGAACGAGTGCCGCAAGGCCTACAAGGGCCGGCACTACATCCGCGTCGGCGCCTTCGACCCCACCCATGGCTGGGAGTCGCTGCGCCTGTCCTTCATCACCGACCGTCCCACTGAGGAGCCCGGCTTCGCGCTGGAGCGCCAGGAAGTCGACGGCCGGGCCATTCGCTACACGACGCGCGCCTATGCGGCGAACCGCCCCGAGGGCGCGCGTTACTGATCCGTCGGACTCCCTCTACTCCCCCGACGGAAATCGCGGTCGTCCGGTTTCCTCCCCGGCCGCGAGGGACCGGTTCCGGAAAGCCGCGCCCGGAACCGGTCCCCTTTTCCTTATCTTCTGCCTCGGGCCGTCATCCCGGCCGAAGCGGAGCGCAGAGACCGGGATCGCCAACGCGCTTCCTGCGCGCGATCCCGGAGAGCGGCGGCGCCGCTTCCGGGATGACGAAAGACTGAATGGAGGCTGTCATGGACGCCGTGATCGACGATCCGAACATCGCCACCGAGGCGCCGGCCGTGCCGGACGCCATCGACCTGCGCGCCGAGTTCGCCGCCAGCGGCCTCGCCGAGGTGCTGGACCAGCTCGACCGCGAACTGGTCGGCCTGGTGCCGGTGAAGCAGCGGCTGCGCGAGATCGGCGCGCTGCTGCTGGTCGACCGGGCGCGCGCGCATTTCGGCCTTCAGGCGGTGAGCCCGACCCTGCATATGAGCTTCACCGGCAACCCCGGCACCGGCAAGACGACGGTGGCGCTGCGCATGGCGGAAATCCTCCACCGCCTCGGCTATGTGCGCAAGGGCCATCTCGTCACCGTCACGCGCGACGATCTGGTCGGCCAGTACATCGGCCACACCGCGCCGAAGACCAAGGAAATCCTCAAGAAGGCGATGGGCGGAGTGCTGTTCATCGACGAGGCCTATTACCTCTATCGCCCGGAGAACGAGCGCGACTACGGGCAGGAGGCGATTGAGATCCTGCTGCAGGTCATGGAGAACCAGCGCGACGACCTGGTCGTCATCCTCGCCGGCTATTCCGACCGGATGGAGCGCTTCTTCACCGCCAATCCCGGCTTCCGCTCGCGCGTCGCCCACCATGTCGACTTCCCCGACTACTCGGCCGACGAACTCGAGGCGATCGGCGGGCGCATCCTCGGGACGATGAACTACCGCATGGACGCCGGCGCCGAAGCGGCCTTCCAGCGCTATGTCGACCTGCGCATGCAGCAGCCGCATTTCGCCAATGGCCGCTCGATCCGCAACGCGCTCGACCGCGCCCGGCTGCGCCAGGCCAATCGCCTGTTCAACGCCGAGCGTCCGGTGACGGCCGACGACCTCGCCACCATCACCGCCGAGGACATCCTCTCCAGCCGCGTGTTCTCGGGCGGCATCGACAGCTATCCGCCGCTGCGCGGTTGACGGTCATTCCGGGGCCTCAAGGTTCGTCATCCCGGCCGAAGCGCAGCGCAGAGCCGGGATCGCTCTCCATTTCGCACGATCCCGGATCGGCCTTCGGCCGTCCGGGATGACATCCGACCAAGGAAGACAAACCCATGGTTCTCATCGCCCCCTCAATGCTCGCCTCCGATTTCTCGCGCTTCGGCGAGGAGGTGCGCGATGTCGTTTCCGCCGGCGCCGACTGGATCCATCTCGACGTGATGGACGGGCATTTCGTGCCGAACATCACCTTCGGTCCCGACGTCATCAAGGCGATGCGCCCGCATACCGACCGGGTGTTCGACGTGCATCTGATGATCGAGCCGGTAGAACCTTTCATCGAAGCCTTCGCCAAGGCGGGCGCCGACATCATCACCGTGCAGGCCGAGGCGACGCACCATCTCGACCGCTGCCTGCAGCTCATCCGCTCGCTCGGCAAGAAGGCGGGCGTGGCGCTGAACCCGGCGACGCATGAGAGCGCGCTCGCCTATGTGCTCGACAAGGTCGACCTGATCCTGCCGATGACGGTCAATCCCGGCTTCGGCGGGCAGGCGTTCATCGCCGACGTGGTGCCGAAGATCCACCGCCTGCGGGCGATGATCGGCGAGCGGCCGATCCATCTGGAGATCGACGGCGGGGTGACGCCGGAAACCGCGCCGCTCTGCACCGGGGCCGGCGCCAACGTGCTGGTGGCGGGCTCGGCGGTGTTCCGGGGTGGCAAGGACGCCTACGCCGCCAACATCGCCGCCATCCGCGAGGCCGGGCGGAACGCGCGCCGGGGCCGCGCCGCCGCGTGACCGCCGCGCCCCTTCGTTTCAGTTGAAGGCTTCCGCCTCAGTTGAAGGCATCGTCCGTCAGGTTGAGGATCAGGATCTGGCGGGCATTTTCGGGAATCGAGGGCGAGGCCCGCAGCTCGATGCCGAGGGACGGGTTCTTCTTCTGCAGCAGGTTGGATAGCTCGTTCGCCATGTCGGTGGTTGCGGCGTGATAGGACAGCGTGTTGCTCGTCGTCTGGACGACGCCGGTATCCGACACCACGACGTCGAAGCCGGCCGCTTTCAGTGGCTTGGTGAAGTTGTCGATCTTCGCCTGCGGCACCGAGTTGACCGGCGCGAAGATGCGCACCGTATAGCCCGCGCCGGGCAGGGCCGGCGGACTCGGCGCGGTTTCCGTCGAGGCGGTCGGTGCCGGCGTGCCATTGGCTGCGCCGGATGAGGACGCCGTCGGCGCCGGAGCTATCAGGGGCTCGGCCGCCGTCTGCGCGGCATCCGCAGGAGAGGGCGCAGGCGGCACGGCGGCGGCTTGCGGGGCGCTCGGCTGCGCGGCGTCGGCGGCCGGCGATTGCGGCCCGCCCGCCGCCAGGCGCTCGGCGACCTCGCTCTGGGCGCTGCGCAGCGCGGCGATATCCTCGCGCATCGTCAGAACCTGCGCAGCAAGGAACGCGACCAGCGCGAGCAGGGCGACCAGAACCAGGCCGAACAGCACGGGAAGCGCGGGATGGCCCGCGCGGGCGGGCGGCGTCTCGGCCTGCTTGGTCTCAAGCTCCAGCCGGCGCATGTCGACCTTCAGCCGTTCGATGCCGAGCCAGCGCTCGAAGGCGACGGGGTCCTGCGGCGGGCCCTTGGCGCGGGTGGCGGCCGAGGGGGGAGCGGTCGAAGGGGTGGCGACTGGCGGGCGCGGGGCGGCGACGGCGCCCTCCTCGTCGCCCTGGCGCGGCTTGGGGGAGTCCATGGGTGGCTCAAGCTTGTCGATCATCACTCGTTCCCGTCCGCCATTCGCCGGGCATGTCGCACCGTCCACCGACGGCCTGCTCGGAAGCCATATTAACGGAATGCGGGGCGTCGGCGGGCGATTCCTTACGAAATGGTTAAGACGGGAGGAGGCGTTGGGCGCGGGCGCCGCGCTTCAGGCGACGGGCGCGCCGACCGGACGGCGGCGGTTGCGCGGGCGCTTGGCGATGCGGCCCTTGATCACCCGCAGAACGACGACCGTCAGCACCAGCATGACCACGGTCACGCCCACTATCATCAGCAGCCACTCGCCCTGCGAGTGGGCGCCGAGTTCGCTGGCGCTCTTGCCGGCCAGCCAGCCGGGGGCGAGCATCACCGGTGCCCAGACGACGGCCGAGGAGACGTTGGCGACCTGGAAGCGACGCTGGTTCATGCGCATCATGCCGGCGACCAGCGGCATGGTGGCCCGCACCGGCCCGAAGAAGCGGCCGACGAACACCGAGGCGAAGCCGAAGCGGCGGAAGAACAGCCGCGCCTGCGCCACCTGCTCGCGATAGCGCAGCAGGGGCCGGCGATGGACGATGCGCGGGCCGAGCCAGCGGCCGAGCCAATAGGAGACCACGTCGCCGAGCACGGCGCCGACGATGGCGCCGATGATCACCGGCACGGGCGAGATGATCCCCGTCCCGACCAGCCCGCCAATGGCCAGCATCAGCGCGGTGGCGGGGATGATCAGGCCGACGAGCACGAGCGACTCGCCGAAGGCGATGATGCCGATGACGAGGGGGATCAGATAGTCGTGGCTGTGCAGAAAGGCGGCCACATCCGCGGTAAATGCTTCCATGTCCTCACACTGTCGGAGCTCCGTCGCCCAATGTGGAGACGAACGTGACCGGAGCAAGGCCGGCGCGCCGATCCGCCGCGCCCCGCCGCCGCGCCAATCGTCGCGCGCGCGATGGCGTGATTTTTTTCGCGACGTGCGGAACCTTTTTCGTTTTCGCACGTTTACTAACCCGCACCCGCCATTCCGGCTCCCCTGCATCTGCGCGCCCGCGGTCGATCGCCAAGGGCCGCGAACGACGGAATGCTCCATGCCGCCGCGCGCGCTTTCCCGCATCCTGTTCCTCGCCCTTTCCCTCCTCGCCATCCCGCTCTTCGCGCCGGCCTGCCTCGCGCAGGCGCCGGGACTTTCCCCCCAGACCACGCCGGCACGGACGGCGGCGCCCGCTCCCGATGCGGGGCAATCGGAGCCGCGCTGCGATCTTCGCGCGCTGCTCGACACGCTGAGCGACGACACGGCGCGCGCGGCGTTCCTGGCGCGGCTGCGCGCGCTGGTCGAGAGCGGGACGATCGAGGCGGCGGCCGACGGGAACGCGGCGGACGGCGTGGCCACGACGGGAGACGCCGCTGCGGCCGCCGGCCCCGCCGCCGGGCGGGAGGACTGGCTGTCCGGCGCGACGAAGTCGCTCGGCGCCTTTTCCAGCGCGGTGCTGTCCCTGGTCGGCGAGATCGAGCAGATCCCGGCGCAGGCCGAGCGCCTGCTCGACGACCTGTCCGATCCGCTGGTGCTGGAGCGGGTGGGCCGGGCGGCGATCATGGTTGCCGCCGTGCTCGCGGCGGCGCTGCTGGCGGAGCACCTTGCCAAGAGGCTGCTGGCCGGCCTGCGCCGGGCGGTCGAGGCGCGGCCGGCGCGCGCCGTTGGCCTGCGCGCCATCCTGCTGGGCGTGCGCACCGTGCTCGACATCCTGCCGATCGCGGCCTTCGCCGCCGCGGCGTTCGGCGTGCTGGCGCTGGTCGAGCTGAATTTCATCGTGCGGCTCGCGGTGGTCGCGGTGATCAACGCCAATGTACTGGTCCGGCTGATCCTGGCCGGCACCCGCGCCGTGCTGACGCCGGACGCGCCGAAGCTGCGGCTCTTTCCGCTCGGCAATGAAAGCGCGGTCTATGGCTATCTCTGGGTGCGGCGCTTCGCCTACACCATCGTCTATGGCTATTTCCTGCTGCGCGCCGCCTGGGTGCTCGGCCTTGCCTTGTCGACCTACCACTTCCTCGGCAATGTGCTCGGCCTGTTCGTCGCCGGCATGGGCATCGTCTTCATCCTGCAGATCCGCGGTGGCGTGGGGCGGCGCCTGAGGCGGCTCGGCGCGCGCGAGGGGCGGGCGGCGCGGGTGCGCGACGCGGTGGCGGACTTCTGGCATGTGCTGGCGATCGGCTATGTCGTCGCCGGCTTCCTGGTCTGGGCACTCGATGTGGACGGGGGCTTCGCCTTCCTCGCCCGCGCGACGCTGCTGTCGCTCATCACCATCGGCCTCGCCGCGCTGGCGATCGCGCTGCTGCTGCGGCTGTTCGAGAAGGTGTTCCAGCTGAACGGCGAGATGCGCGAGCGGTTTCCGCTGCTGGAGATGCGGGCCAACCGCTACCTGCCGGCGCTGCGCAGCGCCATGCAGGGCTTGGTGGTGCTGGTCGCCGGCCTCGTTCTGCTGGAGATCTGGGGTGCAGAACCCTTCGCCTGGCTCGCCTCCGAGAGCGGGCAGGGGGCGGTTGGCCGGCTCATCTCGATCGGCGTCGTGGTGTTCATCGGGTTGCTCGCCTGGGAGCTGTCGGCGGCCTTTGCCGATCGCCTGCGCGCCACCAATCCGGCCTCGACGCGGCTGAAGACCCTGCTGCCCTTCGTGCAGAACGCGGTCCGCGTGGTGCTGCTCACGCTGGGCGGGCTGATCCTGCTGTCCGAGATCGGCGTCAACATCGCGCCGCTGCTGGCCGGTGCCGGCGTGCTCGGCCTCGCCATCGGCTTCGGCGCGCAGACGCTGGTGAAGGACGTGATCACCGGCGTGTTCATCCTGATGGAGGACACGATCTCGGTCGGCGACGTGGTGGAGGTCGGCGCGCATGCCGGCCTCGTCGAGAAGATCACCATCCGCACCGTCCACATGCGGGATTTCGACGGCAACGTGCATTCCATCCCCTTCGGCGAGGTGCAGACCGTCAAGAACATGTCGAAGGACTTCGCCTATGCCGTCGTCGACGTGCGCATCGCCTACCGCGAGAACATCGACGAGGGGCTGGCGCTGATGGCGGAGGTGGCGGCCGACATGGTGCAGAAGGGGCCGCTGGCGGAATCCATCATCGCGCCGTTCGAAGTGGTCGGGGTCGAGGCGCTCGAGCCGTCGCACATCCAGCTGCGCGGCCGCTTCAAGACCCGCCCGCTCGGCCAGTGGAACGTGCGCCGTGAGTTCTACCGCCGCATCAAGGCGGCCTTCGAGGCGCGCGGCATCGAGATGCCGTTCCCGCACCAGACGGTCTATCTCGGCACCGACAAGAAGGGCATGGCGCCGCCGCTGCGCGTCGTCACCCAGCGGCCGGAGGAACTGTCGGCGCCGCAGCGCGCGCGCCGCGCCGAGGCGGCCCGCGCCGCGCGCACGCCCGGCCCTCTCATCGAGGAACATCCCGGCGCGCGCGAGCGCGGCGAGGAGGACGAGGAGCCGATGATCGCGGCCATCGAGGAACGGCCCCCCGAGCGCTAACCAAAGGCGGGAATAGGGTGGACCCGCCTGTCGGCGAGGATTGAGCGCGGCCGGCAAAGCCGCGATGATGCGGGCGTCGGGTGCCGGGAGTCACTGGCTTGGAGCCGTGGAGCGTCGCGTAGACATGCTGAGCCGACTGCTTCGACATCCGGTGCTGCTGATCGTCGGCGTGATCGTGGCGCTGTTCACCCTCTACGAGGTGTGCGTCCGCTTCTTCGCCTATACCGGCGACGCCTATGTGATGAGCGACATCATCGTCCTGTCCTCGGAGATCGAGGGGCCGGTCTCGGTGCTCGCCGTGCAGAACAACCAGAAGGTCGCCGCCGACGCCCTGCTGTTCGAGATCGAGCGCACGCCCTACGCGCTGAAGCTGCAGGAGACGCAGGCGACCCTCGCCACCGCCCGTGCCGATCTCGACCTCGCGCGGGACGAGGTGAACGTCGCGAAGGCCAGCGTCACCGCCGCGCAGGCGGTGCAGACCAACGCGATGGACCAGCTCGGCCGCGTGAAGACACTGGAGACGGACGGCTATTCGCCCGAGGCGATGCTTGACGTCGCCACCCGCAATGTCGCCACCGCCGGCGCCGATGTCACCTCCGCCGAGGCGCGGCTCGCCGTGACGTCACGCCGGGTGGCGGTGGCGCAGGCGGCGATCGCCGCCGCAGAGGCCGCGGTGGCGAAGGCGCAGTACGACCTCTCCAAGACCGTGGTGACGGCTCCCGATGCCGGCCGCGTGGCGCCCTTCGTCACCCGGGTCGGCGATTATCTGCGCCCCGGCTCGGAAGTGCTCGCCATCGTCACCGATCGCCGCCGCCGGGTGGTGGCAAATGTGAGCGAGCGTCATCTCGCCCGCATCAGGATCGGCCAGCGCGTGCTGCTGACTCTGGGCTCCGACCCCTGGGTGCTGCATCGGGGCCGGGTGAGCGGCATTGCCGGCGGCGTCGCCCGCTCGCCGGACAACCCGCAGGTGCTGCCCTATGTCCAGCCGACCACGGACTGGGTGCGGCTGCCCCGGCGCTTCCCGGTCGAGGTGACGCTGGACGACTGGCCGGAGAGCCTGGGCCTGTTCAACGGCGCCGATGCCCGCGTCCTGATCTGGTTCTGAGCGATGGCGGAGGCGCGGTCCCCCGACCGGATCAGCGATGTCGACCGGCAGGCCTTCGCCACCGCTACCGGCGTGCTGGCGGCAGTCTATATCGCGCTGTCGATGGGGCTGGACCAGCCCTATTGGGCGGCGTTGAGCGTCATGATGATCGCCAACACCGACCGCGACGCGCTGGTGACGAAGGGCATTCTGCGCGTTCTGAGCACCTTGGTCGGGGTGAGCGTCGGCTTCATCGTCGCGCAATGGATGGAGGGACTGCCGATCCAGCAGGCCCTGCTGGTGGGGGCCGCCGCAGCCATCGGAACCTATGGCAAGCAGCGCAGCGTCTACAGCTATGCCTGGTTCTATGGCGGCCTGACCTTCATGCTGATCATGCTGTTCTCGATGGTCCAGCCGCAGGACCTCTACAGTTTCGCGCATTATCGCTGCTACGAGATCGTCATCGGCGTGGTGTGCGGCACGCTGGCGAGCTGGGCGCTGGGGGCCAATGCCGGCGAGCTCCATGCCCGGCTCAAGGCGCAGGCTGTCGCGGTCACGCCGGAGAATGCCCTGCGCCAGGCGTTGATTGCCGGCTTCGGTGCGATCGTCATCGTGATCATCTGGTCGCGGTTCGACCTGCCGCAATTGCCGCAGGTGCTGATCTCCAGTCTCATCGTGGTCGATACGGACCCCAATGCCACACGCCACAAGGGCTGGCAGCGCATCGTCGGCTGCCTCGCCGGCGGAGCGGCGGGGCTGCTGGTCATCGGGCTCGACGCGACCGATCAGATCTGGTGGGCGACGATGCTCTTTCTCGGCATCTTCTCCTTCGCACGGGTGCATCTGTCCAAGACGCCCAATGCCTATATCGGCACGCAGTCGGCCATCGCCTTCATCGTCACGCTCGTCGATCCGGGGCCGCCGACCTCGCTCTTTCCACCGGTGGACCGGCTGGTCGGCATCATCATCGGGGTCAGCATCATGACCGTGCTGGTCTGGGCGCTGAATCCGGTCAAGTCGGCGGAAAGGCCGGCCTGATCAGTCGACGTCCCGCGCCGGGGCGATCGCGTCGAGCAGCGCGCCGAGATCGGTGCCGGGCGGCACGGCGCGCCAGCGGCCGGGATGGCCGGCGGGAATGAGGACCGCCGCGTCCTTGGGGCAGATGTCGAGGCAGGGCACCTCGATCACCGCGACATGGGCGCCCTTGCGGCGGGGCTTCTTCATCGGCTTGCCGCCCTCGCGCTCGGCGACGGCGGCCCTGAGCGCCCGGGGCAAGGACTGGTCGCCGCGCGGCCCGAAGCCGCCGTGCAGCTTCTTCGCGCATTTGCGGCAGACCAGCACGACGTCCGTCCAGTCGGATTTCATCTGCTTCATCGCCGCCCGCCCGCTGTTGCGCGATGCATGTGGCATCGCCGGGAGGCGTTGTCGATGAGGAGCCGGCCGGGAAGCGTGCAATCCGGAACGCCGAGGGGGCAACCGACTCCCCGGACGCGCGCTTCCCGGTCGACGTCGAGGCTCACTCGGCCGCAAGCGGCGCGATATGGGCCTCGCCGTGCTGCCGCAGCGGGCGGTTGCCCGCCAGGCGCCGCAGCAGCACGTAGAAGACGGGCGTGAGGAACAGCCCGAAGAAGGTGACGCCGATCATGCCGGCGAACACGGCGATGCCCATCGCATGGCGCATCTCGGCGCCGGCGCCGGTGGAGAGCACCAGCGGCAGCACGCCCATGATGAAGGCGAAGGACGTCATCAGGATCGGCCGCAGGCGCAGCCGGCTGGCCTCGATCGCCGCCTCCACCGGGTTGCGGCCCATGAATTCCAGCTCGCGGGCGAATTCGACGATCAGGATCGCGTTCTTCGCCGACAGGCCGACCAGCACCACGAGGCCGATCTGGGTGAAGATGTTGTTGTCGCCCCCGCCCAGCCAGACGCCGAACAGCGCCGCCATCAGGCCCATGGGCACGATCAGGATGATCGCGATGGGCAGCGTCAGGCTCTCATACTGGGCTGCCAGCACCAGGAAGACGAGCAGCAGGGCGAGCGGGAACACCAGGAAGGATGAATCGCCGGCGAGAATCTCCTGATAGGTGAGATCGGTCCATTCGTAATCGAAGCCCGGCGGCAGCACTTCCGCGGCGATCCGCATCGCCGCCTCCTGCGCCTGTCCCGACGAGAAGCCGGGCGCCGGCGAGGCGTTGATGTCGGCGGTGAGGAAGCCATTGTAGCGCTGGGCGCGCTCCGGCCCCGCCGTGGTCTCGACCCTGAGCAGCGCCGAGAGCGGGATCATCTCGCCGCTGTTGGAGCGCACCTTGAGCTTGCCGATGTCCTCCGGCCGGGCGCGGAACGGCGCGTCGGCCTGCGCCCGCACCGAGTAGGTGCGGCCGAATTTGTTGAAGTCGTTGACATAGAGCGAGCCGAGATAGACCTGCAGCGTCTCGAACACGGAACTGACCGGCACGCCAAGCTGGCGGGCCTTGGTGCGGTCCACATCGGTGAAGATCTGCGGCACGTTGATCTGGTAGGTAGTGAACTGGCCGGTGAGCTCGGGAGCCGCCATGGCCTTGGCCATGAAGGCGTTGGTGACGTCGTTCAGCGCCTCGTAGCCCCGTCCGGCGCGGTCTTCCAGCTGCATCTTGAAGCCGCCGACGACGCCGAGGCCCTGCACCGGCGGGGGCGGGAACATGGCGATGAAGGCGTCCTTGATCACCCCGTATTTCTGGTTCAGCGCGCCGGCGATGGCGCCCGCGGAAAGTTCGGGGCTCTGGCGCTTCTCGAACGGGTCGAGCACCGAGAACACGATGCCAGCGTTCGACGAGTTGGAGAAGCCGGCGATCGACAGGCCGGGGAAGGCCACCGCGCTGGAGACGCCGGGCTGGGCCAGCGTGATCTCGGTCATGCGGCGGATCACCTCTTCCGTGCGGTCGAGCGTGGCGCCGTCGGGGAGCTGGGCGAAGCCGACGAGATACTGCTTGTCCTGCGCCGGCACGAAGCCGGGCGGAACCGCCTGGAACAGCCACCAGGTGGCGCCCAGCATCACGGCGTAGAACACCATGACGAGGCTCTTGACCTTCAGCGTGCCGCGCACGCCGCCGCCATAGCCGCGCGAGCCGCGCGCGAATACCCAGTTGAAGCCGCGGAAGAACCAGCCGAACAGGAAGTTGATCACGCGCTGGAGCGGATCCGGCGGCGCGTCGTGGCCGCGCAGCAGCAGCGCCGCCAGCGCCGGCGACAGAGTGAGCGAGTTGATCGCCGAGATGACGGTGGAGATGGCGATGGTGAGCGCGAACTGGCGGTAGAACTGGCCCGACAGTCCGGAGATGAAGGCCAGCGGCACGAACACCGCCACCAGCACCAGGGCGATGGCGATGATCGGCCCGGACACCTCGCTCATCGCCTGATAGGCGGCGGCGCGCGGCGTCAGGCCGTTCTCGATGTTGCGCTCGACATTCTCCACCACGACGATGGCGTCGTCGACGACGATGCCGATGGCGAGCACCAGGCCGAACAGGCTCAGCGCGTTGATCGAGAAGCCGAACAGGTACATCACCGCGAAGGTGCCGACGATCGAGACCGGCACGGCGAGCAGCGGGATGATCGAGGCGCGCCAGGTCTGCAGGAACACCACGACGACGATCACGACCAGCAGCACCGCCTCGAACAGCGTGTGCACCACGGCGTCGATGGAGGCGTCGACGAAGCGCGTCGTGTCGTAGACGATGTCGAAGTCGACGCCCTCCGGCATCGTCTTCCTGATCTCCGCCATGGTCGCGCGAACATTCTCGGCGATTTCCAGCGCGTTGGAGCCGGGCGCCTGGAACACGCCGAGGCCGACCGCCTGCTTGTTGTCGAGCAGCGAGCGCAGCGCATAGTCGGCGGCGCCGAGTTCGAGCCGCGCGACGTCGCGCAGGCGCACCACCTGCCCGTTGGCACCGGTCTTGACGACGATGTCGCCGAACTCTTCCTCGGTCTCCAGCCGGCCCTGCGCGTTGATGGTGAGCTGGAGGTCGACGCCCGGCTGCGCCGGCGAGGCGCCGACGATGCCGGCGGCGGCCTGCACGTTCTGGGCGCGGATTTCGTTGACCACGTCGCCGGCGGAAAGCCCGTGCTCGGCGATCTTCTGCGGGTCGAGCCAGACGCGCATGGAATAGTCGCCGCCGCCGAAGATCTCGATCTGGCCGACGCCGCCGATGCGGGCCAGCCGGTCCTTCACGTTCAGCACCGCGTAATTGCGCAGATAGGTGATGTCATAGCGGTCGTTCGGCGAGATCAGGTGCACGACCATGAGGAAGGTCGGCGAGCTCTTCGCCGTGGTGATGCCGAGCGCGCGCACCTCTTCCGGCAGGCGCGGCTCGGCCTGGCCGACGCGGTTCTGCACCAGCTGGGTCGCCTTGTCCGGGTCGGTGCCGAGCTTGAAGGTGACGGTCAGCGTCATCACGCCGTCGGTCGTCGCCTGGCTGGACATGTAGAGCATGTCCTCGACGCCGTTGATCGATTCCTCGATCGGCGTGGCGACGGTGGCGGCGATCACCTTCGGGCTGGCGCCGGGATAGGTGGCGCGCACGATGACCTGCGGCGGCACGACTTCCGGATATTCCGAAATCGGCATCACCCGCAGGGCCAGCAGCCCCGCGAGGAAGATCAGCACGGAGAGGACGCCGGCGAAGATCGGCCGGTCGATGAAGAATTTGGATAGATTCATGGCGTCCTCCCCCAAGGAGGCGATGCGTCGGGGCTGCGATCAGCGCGCGGCGACGGAGGTGGTCGGGTCCGTCGCGGCGGCGGCGGATGTGGCTTCCATGGGCACGATTTCGGGCGCCACCACGGCGCCGGGGCGCACGCGCTGCAGGCCGTTGACGACGATGCGCTCGCCTTCCTTCAGCCCGTCGGTGATGACGCGAAGCCCCTCGCTCGGCGGCCCGAGCCGGACCTGCCGCCAGACGGCCTTGTTGGCGTCGTCGATCACGAACACGAACTT
This sequence comes from Ancylobacter sp. TW_SC_1, assembly GCF_056836805.1. Taxonomy (NCBI): domain Bacteria; kingdom Pseudomonadati; phylum Pseudomonadota; class Alphaproteobacteria; order Hyphomicrobiales; family Xanthobacteraceae; genus Ancylobacter; species Ancylobacter sp. TW_SC_1. Next base: position 4,377,349 of record NZ_CM166365.1, on the reverse strand, counting down.
CTTGTCCTGGTCGGTGCCGATGGCGCGCTCGTTCACCGCCAGCGCCGGCTCGGTCTTGGCGCGGCCCATCTTCACCCGGGCGAACTGGCCCGGCACCAGGCGGCCATCCTTGTTGTCGAACACGGCGCGCAGGCGGAACGTGCCGGTAGCGGTGTCGACCTGGTTGTCGACCAGCTGGAGGTGGCCGCGCACCGTGCGCCCGCCGGTTGTGGCGGTGGTGATCTCGACCGGGATCTGGTCGATCTCGGTCAGCGCGATATCGTGGTCGCCGACCGAGGCCAGAGCTTCGGCCACCGCGTTCTCGTCGGCGTCGAAGCTGACATAGATCGGATCGACCGAGACGAGGCTGGTCAGCACCGGCGAGGAGGCGCCGGCGGCGACGAGATTGCCGACCGTGACCTCGATCCGGCCGACGCGCCCGTCGACCGGCGCGCGCACCTCGGTGTAGTCGAGGTCGAGCTGGGCCGTCTGCACGGCGGCCTGCGCCGCGCGCAGATTGGCCTCCGCCTCGCGGAAGGCGTTGGTGCGCTGGTCGAGGTCGCGCACCGAGACGACGCGGTTGTCGACGAGCTGCTTGCCGCGCTCCAGCTCGCTGCGGGTCAGCTCGACGCGGGCGGCGGCGGCCTCGCGCAGCGATTCCGCGCGGTTGACCGCGGCCTGGAAGGGGGCCGGGTCGATGCTGACCAGCAGGTCGCCCTGCTTCACCAGCGCACCCTCGCGGAAGTGGATCTTCTCGACCGCTCCCGCCACGCGCGGACGCACTTCCACCTCTTCCACCGCGCGCAGGCGGCCGGAGAACTCGTCCCACTTCATGGTGTCGCGCGCTTTCAGCACTGCCACTTCGACCGGCATGGCCGGTGCCGCCGCGGCTTCCGCCGGCGGATCGGTCGCCAGCGCCTGGCTGCTCGGCCAGGCGAGGAACACCGCAAGGCCGGTGGCAAGCGTGGCGAGGGTCAGCGCGATGCCGGCCTCGCGCCAGCGGCGGCGCGGGGCCGTCGACGCGTCGCCGCGGGCGATGACGGCGTGTGCGGTGCTCGCCGAGGCGGCGTCGGTGCCGAATGTCTTGTCACTCATGACGGATCTCCCGGCCCTCAGGCCCGAACGGTGCGACTAGCTGCGGCGGAATTCTCCGCCAGGAATTTCCGGAAGAGATCCCGCAGGACCCCTTCCCAAACGGGGGCGGCTTCGATGGCGGCATCCATGCTCCCGGACGAGCATTCCGTGCCTTCCAGCATGTGGCTCTCGACGGCGACGCCGCATTCGGCGAGGCGGCGGGCATAGGCGAGGCTCTCGTCGCGGATCGGGCAGTCGTCCGCCGTGACGATGAGCGCGGGAGCGAGCCCGCCGAGCCGGCGCGCGCCGAGCGGCGCGGCATAGGGATGCGCCGCTCGGTCGGCGCTGCCGAGATAGAGGTGCCAGCCATCGGCCCATTTGCACCCCGCCGCGCCGGCGGAGGCGGCGTGGATGGAGCCCGAGCACAGGCTGGGATCGACCATGGGCGAGAGCAGGATCTGGCCGGCCAGCGGCGGCGCCTGCTGGTCGCGGGCCATGAGGGTCAGCGCCGTGGCCAGGTTGGCGCCGGCTTCCTCGCCGGCGACGAACAGCCGGGCCCCGCGCCCGGCCCATTTGGCGCGATCGGCGTAAAGCCGGCCGAGCACCGTGAAGGACAGGTTGAGCGCGGCCGGGAAAGGGTGGTCGGGCGCCAGCGGATAGTCGATCGAGACCACCACCGCACCCGCTTCCGCCAGGAGCTGGCAGACCTTGGCGCTGCAGTCGAGATCGCCATCGGTGAAGCAGCCGCCATGCAGGTGCAGCACCAGCGGGATCGGACGCAGCGGCGTGCGGGAGCGATAGACCCGCGCCGGCAGCACGGTCCCCTCGATCTCCAGCCTGTCCTCGGTCCACAATGCGGTCATGACGCCCACCATCAGGTTGCCGGCGTCGCCCGCCACCCGATCTCACCAATTGCTTCTGCTGCAATGCGGTGGAAACTAGTCCGGTGCATCTCTCGAAAAAATAGTCGTTTGGCGATAACATTATTCACGTACGGAAATAATAGGGCATTGGAATGGACCAGATTGCGGCGATGCGGGCTTTCGTCCGTGTGGTCGAGGCGGGCAATTTCAGCCGCGCCGCCGACCTCCTCGACATGCCCAAGCCCACCGTGACCAAGCTGATCCAGCAGCTTGAGGCACATCTGCGCACCAAGCTGCTCAACCGCTCCACCCGCCGCGTGGCGGTGACGCCGGACGGCGCCGCCTATTACGAGCGCGCGCTGGCGCTGCTGTCCGATCTCGACGAGCTCGACGGCTCGATGGCGCACTCGCAGGCCAGCCCCTCCGGCCGGTTGCGGGTCGATGTGCCCTCGTCGCTGGCGCTCTACGCGCTGATCCCGGCGCTGCCGGATTTCTTCGCCCGCTATCCCGACATCCAGCTCGACCTCGGCGTCACCGACCGGACGGTCGACCTGCTGGCGGAGAATGTCGACTGCGCCATTCGCGGCGGCGATATTCTGGACCCGACGCTGATCGCCCGCCGCATCGGCGAGGTGGGGCTGATGCTCTACGCCGCGCCGGCCTACATCGCGCGCCACGGCATGCCGCAGCATCCGCGCGACCTCGCGAGCGGGCACCACCGCGTCATCGGCTATTTCAACGCCCGCACCGGGCGCCCGGTGGCGTTCGACATGACGCGCGGCGAGGAGAGCTTCGAGCTGCACCTGCCTTATTCCGTGGCGACGAACGATTCCACCGCCTATCTCGCCGCCGGCCTCGCCGGGCTCGGCATCACCCAGACCATCGAGCCGATGATCGGGCCCTATCTGCAATCGGGCGCGCTGGTGCGCGTGCTGCCCGAATGGCACGCGGGACCGATCGTTCTTCACATCGTCTACGCGCCGAACCGGCATCTCAGCAGCCGGCTGCGCGTCTTCGTCGACTGGGTGGCCGAACTGTTCGGCTCCGGCGGCGCCTATCGCCACGCCGCCTCCTCGCTGCTGCTGGCGGCCCGGCCGAGCGGCTGACGCGACCGGCCTCAGTGCGTGACGCCGAGGAACTGCTGCAGCTCCGGCGTCTTCGGGCTGGCGAACACCTCGCCGGGCGGGCCGATCTCGTGCACGCGGCCCTGATGCATGAACACGACGCGCGAGCACACGTCGCGGGCAAAGCGCATCTCGTGCGTGACCATGAGCAGCGTCATGCCCTCGCCGGCGAGTTCCTTCACCACGGCGAGCACCTCGCTCACCAGTTCCGGGTCGAGCGCCGAGGTGATCTCGTCGCAGAGCAGGGCGATGGGCTGCATGGCGAGCGCGCGGGCGATGGCGACGCGCTGCTGCTGGCCGCCGGAGAGCTGGTCCGGGTAGGCGTCGAACTTGTGGCCGAGCCCGACCCGTTCCAGCATCTTCGTCGCCATCGCCTCGGCCTCGGCCTTCGGCGTCTTCTTCACCACCATCTGCGAGAGCATGACGTTGCGCCCCGCCGTGAGGTGGGGGAACAGGTTGAACTGCTGGAAGATCATCCCGACCTTCAGCCGCAGCGCCTTGAGGTGCAGCTCGTCCGGCAGCAGCTGGGTGCCGGCCACCGAGATCGAGCCCTCGTCGATGCTCTCCAGCCCGTTGATGCAGCGCAGCAGCGTCGACTTGCCCGAGCCCGACTTGCCGATGATGGCGATCACCTCGCCGGGGGCGACGTCGATATTGATGCCCTTGAGCACTTCGTTGTCGCCGAAGCGCTTCTTCACTTCAGTGATTTCGATGAGCGACATTGAGCTTCCTCTCGAGGATCTGGGAAGACCTGGACAGCGGCCAGCACAGGCAGAAATAGATGAGGGCGACGAAGCCGTAGACCTTGAACGGCTCGAAGGTCGCGTTGGTCACCACCGTGCCGGCCTTGGACAGTTCGACGAAGCCGATGATCGAGGTCAGCGCGGTGCCCTTCACCACCTGCACGGAGAAGCCGACGGTGGGCGGCACGGCGATGCGCAGCGCCTGCGGCAGGATGACGTGGCGCATCTGCTGGATGTACCCCATGCCGAGGCTGGAGGAGGCCTCCCACTGCCCCCTGGCGATGGATTCGACGCAGCCGCGCCAGATCTCGGTGAGGAAGGCCGCGCTCCACAGGATCAGCGCCACGCTCGCCGCCAGCCAGGCCGGCACGTCGATGCCGAACAGGCCGAGGCCGAAGAAGGCGAGGAACAGCTGCATCAGCAGCGGCGTGCCCTGGAACAGCTCGACATAGGTCTTCACGAAGAGCGGGCCGGCGCGGCCATGGCCGATGCGGGCGAACAGCAGCGCCGCGCCGACGATGGCGCCGCCGATGAAGGAGACCAGCGAGAGCAGGACCGTCCAGCGCGCGGCGAGCAGCAGGTTGCGCAGGATGTCCCAGGTGGTGAAGTCGTTCATGGTCGCCTCCTCACCGTGCCGTGCGTTTTGGAAAAAGCGTCCAGCCGAGGCCGCGCAGCAATTGGCGCAGCGCGATGGCGAGGGCGAGATAGATCAGCGTTGCCACGAAGTAGGATTCGAAGGCGCGGAAGGTGCGTGACTGGATGAAGTTGGCCGCGAAGGTCAGGTCCTCCGCGGCGATTTGCGACACCGCCGCCGAGCCCAGCATGACGATGACGATCTGCGAGGAGAGCGCCGGCCAGATGCGCTGCAGCGCCGGGATCAGCACGACGTACCAGAAGGTCTGCAGCCGGCTCATGCCGAGCGAGGCGCCGGCCTCGAACTGGCCGTTCGGCGTCGCCTGGATGCCGGCGCGGATGATCTCGCAGCCATAGGCGCCGAGATTGATCACCATGGCGAGGTTGGCCGCCTCCAGCTCGCCCATGCGCAGGCCGAGCGCCGGCAGGCCGAAGAAGATGAAGAACAGCTGGATCAGGAACGGGGTGTTGCGGATCAGCTCGACATAGGTCGCCACCACCGGGCGCAGCCAGCCCGGCCCGAGCGCCCGCGCCCAGGCGCAGGCGATGCCCAGCATGACCCCGAGCACCCCGCCGACCAGCGTGAGCTCGAGCGTGATGCCGATGCCCTTCACGAGAACCGGCCAGTACTCGAACAGCCAGCCATAATCGAACGCGTAGTTCATGCCGGTGAACTCCCGCTGCGTGGGTGAGGGAAGACGGCTGTTCCCCGGACAAGCCGCGCGACGCGTGGCGCCGATCCGGGGGCCAGGGGAGACTGGGCGAAGCCTCGGAATCCCTTCAGGCAAGCGCCTTCGGCGGATTCTTGCGCTGGATCCCGGCTCGGCGCTCCGGCTTCGCCTGCGCTGGGCCGGGACACAGAATCCTAGAGATCCGCCGGCAGCTTGGCGCCGAGCCACTTCTGCGAGATGGCGTCGAGCGCGCCGTCCTTCTTCGCCCCGGCGATGATGGAATCGACCTTGGCGAGCAGGGCGGGCTCGTTCTTGTTGAGGCCGATGTAGCAGGGCGAGTTCTTGATCAGGAACTTGATCTCCGGCTTCTTCGGCGGGTTGCGCGCGAGAATGGCGGCGGCCACCACATTGCCGGTGGCGATCAGCTCGACCTGCCCGGAAAGGAAGGCGGAGATGGTGCCGTTATTGTCCTCGTAGCGCTTGATGGTGGCGTCGGCCGGGGCGATCTTGGTCAGCTCCAGGTCCTCGACCGAACCGCGGGTGACGCCGATCGTCTTGCCGGCGAGACCGGCCGCGTCCTTCACCGCGACATCCGCCGGCGCGAACACGCCGTTGAAGAAGGGCGCATAGGCGGTGGTGAAGTCGATCACCTTCTCGCGCTCGGCGTTCTTGCCCAGCGAGGAGATGACGAGGTCGACCTTGTTGGTCTGAAGGTACGGGATGCGGTTGGCGCTGGTGACGGGCACCAGCTCCAGCTTCACGCCGAGCTTCTCGGCGATCAGCTTGGCCATGTCGACGTCGTAGCCCTTGGGCTCCATGTCGGCGCCGACCGTGCCGAAGGGCGGGAAATCCTGCGGCACGGCGATGCGGATCACCTTGTTCGCCTCGATGGTGGCGAGCGCGTCGGCGGAGGCGGGCAGGGGCAGCTGGGTGGCGGCGAGCAGCGCGCCGGCGGCGAAAGCGAGAAGGGTGCGACGGTTCATGCGGTCAATCCTCCTTGGTGGCCGGATGGCCGTGGGTATGGTCGTGGATGTGCGGGACGGAAGGAGCGTTGCCGGCGAAGGCCGCCGGCGAGAGCAGGGCGCGCAGCCCGGCGAGCGGATCGGGCCGGGCGGTGAGGTCGAGCCCGGCCTCGACCTTGCCGATGTGCTCGTCCATCAGCCTTGCGGCCAGAGCGAGGTCGCCGGCCTCCATGGCGGCGACGATGTCCTCATGGTCGTGGCTGGATTCCTCGGCCTTGTCGGTCGGCTGATAGAGCATCGAGATCAGCGTGGTGCGGGCGGTGAGATCGCGCACGATCTCGGTCAGCAGCCGGTTGCCGAGCGCGTCGGCGAGATGGATGTGGAAATCGCCGAGCAGGCAGGCGCGCGAATGCACGTCGCCGGCGCCGATGGCGTCGCGCTCCATGGCGACGTGGTCCTTCAGGCTTTTCAGCACCTCGGGCGGGACCGCGCGCAGGGAATGCAGCAGGCCGGTCTCGATCACGCGGCGGGTCTGGAACGCCTCGCGCGCCTCCTCGGCGGAAGGCTCGACCACGTACCAGCCGCGCCGGGCGCTCACCTGCACCACGCCGCGCGTCTCCAGCCGCATCATCGCCTCGCGCACGCGGGTGCGTGACACGCCGAACAGGTCGGCGAGCTTCTGCTCGCCGAGCCGCGTGCCCGGATTGATGCGGCCGGCGAGGATGGCGGAAAGGATCGCCTCCTCGATATTGGCGGTGGCTGGGTTCATCAGGCTGGGCCCGCACTCTTGCTTACAAACTTGTATACAAGCCTGTAAGCAAACGACGTGCCAAGGCGGGTCATTGCGTTGAAGGGCTCCGCAAGCCCGGCCTAGGGTCGCGCCCCGGACGAGGCGCCGTCATCCCGAGGCGCCGCCGCAGGTGGCCTCGAAAGGAATTGGGTTTCTGGCGCGCGGGCGAGCCTCCTTCGAGGCCCGGCCGCTGGCCGGACACCTCAGGATGACGTCCATCCCGCGGGAATGGCACCTGCGGGCGAGGCTCGCGGGATGAGCGGCCGGATAGGTGCGCCGGTCACGCCGATGGCACACGAACCGCGCAGTATGCCGCTTATTCAGTCAGGCCGCCCTGCCTGCCGCTGCGAGGGGCAGCGGGTCGCTGCCTACTCCGCCGCCTGCCGCTTGTGGCCGAGCCGCTGCGCCAGCTTGTCGACGAGCTGCTCGGCGGCGTCCGCGATCACCGTGCCGGGCGGATAGATCGCCTCGGCGCCGGCGGCATGGACGGCGTCGTAATCCTGCGGCGGCACCACGCCGCCGACCACGACCATGATGTCCGGCCGCCCCTCGGCGGCGAGCGCCGCCTTCACCTGCGGCACCAGCGTGAGATGGCCGGCGGCCAGCGACGAGATGCCGATGACGTGCACGTCGTTCTCCACCGCCTGCCGCGCGGCTTCCTCCGGCGTGGCGAAGAGCGGGCCGATATCGACATCGAAGCCGAGGTCGGCGAAGGCGGAGGCGATCACCTTCTGGCCTCGGTCATGCCCGTCTTGCCCGACCTTGGCGACGAGGATGCGCGGGCGGCGGCCTTCCTCGTGCTCGAAGGCCTCGACGCGCTCGCGCACGCGGGACACCCTGTCCGTCATCGCTCCCGCCTCCCGACGATAGACGCCGGAGACCGCGCGGATTTCCGCCCGGTGCCGGCCGAAGACGCGCTCCAGCGCGTCGGAGATCTCGCCCACCGTCGCCTTGGCGCGGGCCGCATCGATGGCGAGCGCGAGAAGGTTGGCATCTGCGCGCGCACCATTCTCCAGCGCCGCGAGCGCCGCTTCCACCGCCTTCGGGTCGCGCTCGGCCCTGAGCCGCGCGAGCTTTTCCAGCTGGGCGGCGCGCACGGCCGAATTGTCGACCTTGAGCACGTCGATCGGCGTCTCGCGCTCGGGCCGGTACTTGTTGACGCCGACCACGGTCTGGGCGCCGGAATCGATGCGCGCCTGCGTCGTGGCGGCGGCCTCCTCGATGCGCAGCTTGGGGATGCCGGCCTCGATCGCCTTGGCCATGCCGCCGAGCGCTTCCACCTCGGCGATATGGGCGAGTGCCCGCTCGGCGAGGTCGGCGGTCAGGCGCTCGACATGGAAGGAGCCGCCCCACGGGTCGATGGCGCGGGTGGTGCCGCTTTCCTGCTGCAGCAGGAGCTGGGTGTTGCGGGCGATGCGGGCGGAGAAGTCGGTGGGCAGCGCCAGCGCCTCGTCGAGGGCGTTGGTGTGCAGCGACTGGGTATGGCCCTGCGTCGCCGCCATCGCCTCGACCATGGTGCGCATGACGTTGTTGAACACGTCCTGCGCGGTCAGGCTCCAGCCGGAGGTCTGGCAATGGGTGCGCAGCGGCAGCGACTTGGGGTTCTGCGCGCCGAGATCCTTCATCAGCCTGGCCCAGATCAGCCGGGCGGCGCGCAGCTTGGCGACCTCCATGAAGAAGTTCATGCCGATCGCCCAGAAGAACGACAGGCGCGGCGCGAAGACGTCTATGGGAAGGCCGGCCGCGACGCCGGCGCGGGCATATTCCAGCCCGTCCGCCAGCGTGTAGGCGAGCTCCAGGTCCTGCGTCGCCCCGGCTTCCTGCATGTGATAGCCGGAGATCGAGATCGAGTTGAAGCGCGGCATGTTCGCCGAGGTGAAGGCGAAGATGTCGGAGATGATCCGCATCGAGGGGCCGGGCGGGTAGATATAGGTGTTGCGGACCATGAACTCCTTGAGGATGTCGTTCTGGATGGTGCCGGAGAGCTGGGCCGGCGTCACGCCCTGCTCCTCGGCCGCGACGACATAGAGCGCGAGGATCGGCAGCACCGCGCCGTTCATGGTCATCGACACGCTCATCTGGTCCAGCGGGATGCCGGAGAACAGCGTGCGCATGTCGTAGATCGAGTCGATGGCCACGCCCGCCATGCCGACATCGCCGGCGACGCGGGGATGATCGGAGTCATAGCCGCGATGGGTGGCGAGGTCGAAGGCGACCGAGAGCCCCTTCTGCCCGGCGGCCAGGTTGCGGCGGTAGAAGGCGTTGGAATCCTCCGCCGTGGAGAAGCCGGCATATTGCCGGATCGTCCAGGGCTGGGTCGCGTACATGGTCGGGTAGGGCCCGCGCAGATAGGGCGCGATGCCGGGATAGCTGTCGACGAAGCCGAGGCCGGCAATGTCGTCGGGCCCGTAGAGCGGCTTCACCGCGATGCCCTCGGGCGTCGTCCAGTCGTCCGTGCCGGCGGCCGGCGCGGGCAGGTGCGGCGCGCGCCAGTCGAGCGCCGCGAAGTCGGGGATGCGACGAGCGGTGCTGGTCATTGCGAGCCCTCCCGCGTTGCGGTGATGCCGAGCCGTGCCTGCGCTTCCCCGAGGAAGGCGACGAGGTCGACGCCGGCGAAGAGATAGGCGTCGATGCCGGCGGCGCGCTGGGCCGCTTCGTCTTCGCCGGGCTTGCCGGCGAGGACGAGGGTCGACGCGCCCGCCGCCTTCAGCGCCTTGGCCGCCTTCTCCGCCGCCGCGGCATAGACCGCGTCCGACGAGCACAGGCAGGCGAGGCGCGCGCCGGAGGCGCGGAAAGCCTCGGCAAGCACGTTCCAGTCGGTGAAGCCGTCATTCGAGAGGGCGGCGATGCCGCCGGCCTCGAAGGCGGCGCGGGCAAAGCCGGCGCGGGGGGTGAAGTCGGCCGGGGTGCCGAGATTGGCGAGGAAGACGCGCGGCGCCGTCGCCGCCGCCGCGTCGCGCAGCCGTTCGAACGGCGCGGCCAGGCGCTCGCCCGCCAGTGGCTCGCACAGCAGCGCGCCCTCGGATGGGGCGGGTGCGGCGCGGCGGCGGGCGGGGGCGAGAACCGGCGGCACGGCCTCGCCGAGCAGCGGGAATTCCGAGGTGCCGGTGAGCGGCAGGCGGCGCGTGGCGATGTCCCTCAATCGCGCGGCCCGCGCCGCCGCGAGCCGGCCCTGCCAGGCGCCGGAGGCCAGGGCCTCCACCATGCCGCCCTCGCGCTCGATCTGGCGGAAAAGCTCCCACGCCGCCGGCGCGAGCTTTTCGGTGCGCTCCTCGATGGCGCCGGCCCCGGCGCCGGGATCGGCGACGCGGTGGACGTTGGCTTCCTCCATCAGGATGATCTGCGTGTTGCGCGCCAGCCGCCGGGCGAAGTCGTCCGGCAGGCCGATGGCCTGCGTGAACGGCAGCACAGTGAGGCTGTCCGCCCCGCCCACGCCAGCGGCGAAGGCGGCGACGGTGCCGCGCAGCAGGTTCACATAGGGGTCCTGCCGGGTGAGCGAACGCCACGCGGTCTCCATGTGGATCGCCACCGGCTTCGCCGTGAGGCCGCAGGCGCCGAGCGCCGCCGCCCAGAGCTGGCGGAAGGCGCGCGGCTTGGCCAGCGTGCCGAACTGGTCGACATCGGCAGTCAGCGTCACCTCGATGGCGGACGCGGCATCCTCCAGCGGCAGGCCGGCCGCGTCCAGCGCCCGCAGATAGGCGATGGCGGTGGCGAGCACGCCGGCGAGTTCCTGCGCGTCGGTGGCGCCGGCGCCATGGTGCAGGCGTCCGTCCGCGCGCACCATCGGCGCGGTGAGGCCGCGCCCGCGCAGCGCCGTGACCGTCTGGCCGAGGCGGGCGGAAAGCGCCTCCCATTCGATCGGCGCGGCCCCGAGGGCGGCGAAATCACCGATCGGATCGAGGCCGAAGCGCAGGTCGAGCGCGGCCGGATCGGCCTTCTCGAACAGCCTTGCCAGCGCCAGCGCGATGTCACGGCCCTGAAAGCCGCCGGCCTCGACGCGCAGCGTCGCGATCTCCGGCATCACCCCGTCCAGCGCCCGCACGATCTCCTCGAAACGGGTCGGCAGGCCGAAGCCGCCGGCCGAGGGCGCCGAGGCGAAGACCAGCGTGGCGCCGTCGGCGCCGCCATTGAGGTCTTCCAGAAGCTGCGCATTGGCCGCCGCCGGGTCGTCATGGTCGATGCGCGCGATCACCCGCCACGGCGCGCCGGCCAGGCGCCCGGCGATGGGCGTCGCCGCGCGCCGGCGCTCGGGCAGCGCGTCGAGCGCATAGCCGTCCGCCGTGCGGGTCAGCATGCGCTTGTCGTAGGGCGCGCCCTTCAGCACGCCCTCGACCAGCTTCAGCCAGTCCGTGCGGCTGGCGGCGGGGAAGGCGGCGAGGTCGAGAGGGCGTTCCATCGCGGCGCTCCCGGTTCAGGCGAATTCGAGGATCACGGCGTCGACGGCGAGGCTGTCGCCCGCCTTCGCCAGAATCCGGCTGACCGTGGCGTCGCGTTCGGCGCGCAGCACGTTCTCCATCTTCATCGCCTCGACGATGGCGAGCGCCTCGCCGGCCTTCACCTCCTGCCCCTCGGAGACGGCGACCGAGACGACGAGGCCGGGCATCGGGCAGAGAAGCTGCTTGCCGCTGCCGGCCTGTTCCTTCACCGGCATCAGCGCGGCCAGCTCCGCCTCGCGCCGCGTATAGACCAGCGCGTCGGCGGCGATGCCGCGATGGGCCAGCGCCACGCCGTTGAGGCGCGGGCGCACCTGCACGGCGATCGCCTCGTCGTCGAACACGCCGTTCCACACCGGCTCGCCCGGCTGCCAGCCGGAGCGCAGCTCATGCGTGCCGTTGGGCCGGCCCTCGCCGTCGAGGAAGGTGACGATGAAGCCGCCCGCCGCGCGGTCGACCTCGCAGGCAAGGCTGAGATCGCCGAGCCGCACCACGCGCTGATGCTCGAACACCACCGGCCGGCCGGCGAGCTGGCCGGAGATCTTGCGCTTGCGCGCATTGCCGACATTGTCGATCACCGCCGCCACCGCCGCGAGCTTGCGGGCCAGCGCCGGGGTCGGCGCCGTGGCGTGGAAGCCGTCGGGGTATTCCTCGGCGATGAAGCCGGTGGAGAGCCGCCCCGCCCGCCAGCGCTCATGCGTCATCAGCGCCGAGAGGAACGGGATGTTGTGCTGGATGCCGTCGATGGCGAAGGCGTCGAGCGCGTCCGCCTGCGCCTCGATCGCCTCCTCGCGGGTCGGCGCGTGGGTGATCAGCTTGGCGATCATCGGGTCGTAATAGAGCGAGATCTCCCCGCCCTCATAGACGCCGGTGTCGTTGCGCACGGTGATGGCGTTGGTCACGCCTTCCGCCGGGGGCCTGTAGCGGGTGAGCCGGCCGATGGAGGGCAGGAAGCCGCGATAGGGATCCTCGGCATAGACCCGGCTCTCCACCGCCCAGCCGTTCAGCGTCACGTCGTCCTGCGCGATGGCGAGCTTCTCGCCGGCGGCGACGCGGATCATCTGCTCGACCAGGTCGATGCCGGTGATCAGCTCGGTCACCGGGTGCTCGACCTGCAGGCGGGTGTTCATTTCGAGGAAGTAGAACGACTTGTCCTGTCCGGCGACGAATTCCACCGTGCCGGCGCTGTCGTAGTTCACCGCCTTGGCCAACGCGACGGCCTGCTCGCCCATCTTCTTGCGGGTGGCCTCGTCGAGCAGCGGCGAGGGCGCCTCCTCGACGACCTTCTGGTTGCGGCGCTGGATCGAGCATTCGCGCTCGCCGAGATAGACGACGTTGCCGTGCTTGTCGCCCAGCACCTGGATCTCGATATGGCGCGGCTGGACGATGAACTTCTCGACGAACACGCGGTCGTCGCCGAAGGAGGACTTCGCCTCCGAGCGGGCGCGGTCGAACCCCTCTTCCACCTCGTCGCGGGAGTTGGCGATGCGCATGCCCTTGCCGCCGCCGCCGGCGGAGGCCTTGATCATCACGGGATAGCCGATCTCGTCGGCGATGCGCGCGGCGTGCCCCGCGTCCTCGATCACGCCGAGATAGCCCGGCACGGTGGAGACATTCGCCGCCGCCGCCGCCTTCTTGGATTCGATCTTGTCGCCCATCGCCTCGATGGCTTGCGGGTTCGGGCCGATGAAGACGAGCCCCGCTTCCTTCAGCGCGGTGGCGAAGCTGGCGCGCTCGGACAGGAAGCCGTAGCCCGGATGCACCGCCTCGGCGCCGGTCCGCTTCGCCGCCTCGATGATCTTTTCCGCCAGCAGATAGGACTGCGCGGCCGGGGCGGGCCCGATAGGCACCGCCTCGTCCGCCATCTCGACATGCAGCGCGTCCTTGTCGGCGTCGGAATAGACCGCGACCGTCTTGATGCCCATGCGCCGGGCGGTCTTGATGACCCGGCAGGCGATCTCGCCACGGTTGGCGATGAGGATCTTGGAGAACATCGGTTCTCGGGCCTTTACTTCACCTCTCCCGAGGGGAGAGGTCGGCGCGGAGCGCCGGGTGAGGGGGAAGGCGGCTCCGGGGCGTCGAGGCGGTCTCGCCCCTCACCCCACCCCTCTCCCCGCGGGGAGAGGGAGTAGGTCGCTACAACGGCAGATTATCGTGCTTCTTCGCCGGCGCCTCGACCTTCTTGGAGGCGAGCATGGCGAGCGCGCGGGCGATGCGCTTCCTCGTCGTGCGCGGCGTGATCACCTCGTCGATATAGCCGCGCTCGGCCGCGACGAAGGGCGAGAGGAAGCGTTCCTCATATTCCTTCGTCCGGGCGGCGATCTTCTCGGGATCGTCGATATCGGCGCGGAAGATGATCTCCACCGCCCCCTTGGCGCCCATCACGGCGATCTGCGCCGTCGGCCAGGCATAGTTGACGTCGCCGCCGATATGCTTGGAGGCCATGACGTCATAGGCGCCGCCAAAGGCCTTGCGGGTGATGACGGTGACCAGCGGCACCGTCGCCTCGCTATAGGCGAAGAGCAGCTTGGCGCCGTGCTTGATCAGGCCGCCATATTCCTGCGCCGTGCCGGGCAGGAAGCCGGGCACGTCGACGAAGGTGACGATCGGAATCTCGAAGGCGTCGCAGAAGCGCACGAAGCGTGCGGCCTTGCGCGAGGCATCCGCATCGAGAACTCCCGCCAGCGCCATCGGCTGGTTGGCGACGATCCCGACGGTCCGCCCCTCGACGCGGCCGAAGCCGGTGATGATGTTGCGGGCGAAGGCCCCCTGGATCTCGAAGAAGTCGCCCTCGTCGACCACCTTCGCGATCAGTTCCTTCATGTCGTAGGGCTTGTTCGGATTGTCCGGCACCAGCGTGTCGAGCGAGGCGTCGATGCGCTCGCCATCGTCGAAGCTCGGCCAGGCCGGCGGGCCGGACTGGTTGTTGGCGGGCAGGAAGTCGATCAGCCGGCGCATCTGCAGCAGGCACTCGATGTCGTTCTCATAGGCGCCGTCGGCCACCGAGGACTTGGTGGTGTGCACCTTGGCGCCGCCCAGCTCCTCGGAGGTCACGGTCTCGTTGGTGACGGTCTTCACCACCTCCGGGCCGGTGACGAACATGTAGGAGGTGTCGCGCACCATGAAGATGAAGTCGGTCATCGCCGGCGAATAGACGTCGCCGCCGGCGCAGGGGCCCATGATGACGGAGATCTGCGGGATGACGCCGGACGCCAGCACGTTGCGCCGGAACACCTCGCCATAGCCCCCGAGCGCGGCGACGCCTTCCTGGATGCGCGCCCCGCCGGCATCGAACAGGCCGATGATCGGCGCGCGGGTCTTCAGCGCGAGGTCCTGGATCTTGGTGATCTTGGCGGCGTGCGCCTCGGACAGCGAGCCGCCGAACACGGTGAAGTCCTTGGCGAAGACGAAGACCTGCCGGCCGTTCACCGTGCCCCAGCCGGTGACGACGCCGTCGCCGGGGGTCTTGGCCTTCTCCATGCCGAAATCGGTGCAGCGGTGCTGCACGAAGGTGTCGAACTCCTCGAAGGAGCCGGTGTCGAGCAGCAGCTCGATGCGTTCGCGGGCGGTGAGCTTGCCGCGCCTGTGCTGGGCGTCGATGCGCTTTTCGCCGCCCCCGAGGCGGGCGCCGGCGCGGCGCTGTTCGAGCTCGTCGAGAATATGCTTCATCGGGCGCTTCCCTTGGCGTTTCTTCGGGACCTTCGGTCGCGTTGCTGCCACATGTTTCGCTTCTAGGCCCTTGCGGCAAAAAACATAAGATGTGAAAATGCGGATCGTAAAATTGTAAAAAATTCACAAAATCGACACGAGCCTGCGGACGGTCTTCTCCCTCTCCCAGACGGGGAGAGGGGGCTCTACCGCTCCGCAATCGCTAGAACCCCTCACCGACCCGCTTCGCGGGCCACCTCTCCCCGACGGGGAGAGGGGAAAGTTGAGGCACTTCCCGCGGGTTACGGAGCAGCGGCCATGTCGAAGAAGGTGTTCGCGGGCCATGCGGTGCGCAATGTCCGCGAGCGGCTGGGGCTGACCCAGATCGACTTCGCGCGGCGGCTCTCGCTGTCGCCGAGCTACATCAACCAGATCGAGAGCAACCAGCGCCCGGTGACGGCCGCGGTGCTGCTCGCCATCAGCCGCACCTTCGACCTCGACATTACACGTTTCGGCGCGGACGATCTCGATCGGATCGTGGCGGATCTGCGCGAGGCGCTGGCCGATCCGGTGTTCCGCGGGCTGGAGCCGAGCCTGCAGGACCTGAAGAACGCCACCACCCACGCGCCGGCCTTCGCCCATGCCTTCCTGCGCCTGCACGGCGCGATGCGCCGGCTGGAGGAGCGCCGCGCCGCGCTCGACGACGCGGTGGTCTCGGTCGCGCGTGAAGTCGATGGCGAGGTGCGCGGGGGGGCGCCGCACGAGGAGGCGCGCCATCTCGCGCCCTATGAGGAGGTGCGCGACCACTTCCATTACATCGACAATTATGTCGACGGGCTCGACCGCGCGGCGGAGGAGCGCAACGCCGCGCTCGATCTCTTCGCCCGCGACGACGCGGTGGCGGTGCTGGTGCAGCATCTGCGCCAGCGCCACGACATCGTCGTCGACATGGCCCCGGCCGGCGAGCTCGACGCGCCGCTGCTCGCCTATGACCGCCACCGGCGGGTGGCGACGCTGGCGCGCACGCAGGGGCGTGCCAGCCAGGCCTTCCGGCTGGCCGCGCTCATCGCCCGCTTCGAGCAGAGCGAGCTGATCGACCGGCACGTCATCGAGGCCGGCTTCCGCAGCGCCACGGCGCGCGAGGTCTGCCGGCTGTCGCTGCAGAACTACTATGCCGGGGCGCTGATCCTGCCCTATCGCCGCTTCGCGCGCCTCGCGCGGGAGAAGCGCCACGATCTCGACCTGCTCGCCGCCATGACCGGGGCGAGCCTGGAACAGGTCTGCCACCGCCTCTCCACCCTGCAGCGGCCGGGCGAGAAGGGCGTGCCGTTCTACTTCCTGAAGGTCGACCGCGCCGGCAACGTCATCAAGCGCCACAGCGCCACGCGCTTCCAGTTCGCCCGCTATGGCGGCGCCTGCCCGGTGTGGAACGTGCACGAGGCGTTCGAGCAGCCCTCGCGCACGTTGGTGCAGGTCGGCGAGATGCCGGACGGGGTGCGCTATCTGTGCCTGGCGCGCGGCGCGTCGAAGCCGGCGATCCGCCACGGCCAGCGCGAGCGGCGCTTCGCGCTGGGCATCGGCTGCGAGATTTCCTACGCCGCCGAGCTGGTCTATGCCGACGGGCTCGACCTGAAGTCGGCGGCGGTGGCGCCGCTCGGCGTCAATTGCCGCATCTGCCCGCGCGCCACCTGCCCGGAGCGCGCCTTCCCGCCGCTCGACCGCGAGATCACGCTCGATCCCGACCGGCGCGGGGTGGTGCCGTTCTCGGTGCGGGACTGAACGCCGGACGCGTGCCGGACCGCGTGGTCAGGCGGGCCCGTTCGTGTCCTCGGCGCCGAACTGGTGGACCCAGTCCGGCCGGACGGTGCGGGCGAAGACGGTCTCGAAGGTCGCCAGATCCGGCATTTTCAGCCCTTCGGCGAGCTTGGAATGGAGATAGGCGGGGTCTTCGGTGAGCCGCGGGTACCAGATGAAGGTCATGTCGATGTCGAAGCGGACGAGCTGCTCGACGAGCCGGGTGAACTGACGCCGCAGGAGTTCGCCCTGATCGGCTCCCTTCTCCACGTGCCAGAGCCCGCCGGCGACCGGGCGCAGCAGGTCCTCGCTGCCGGTATTGGCCTTCTGCACGTATCGGCGGCTGGCGGCGGCGGCCTCGAAGTTCCGCACCGGAATGAAGACGTGGTCGATGCGGATCGACGTATCGGTCAGGATTTCCTCGATGGAATCGCAGATCCAGGGGTTCTTGACGATGTAGGGCGCATCGCTCGCCCTCGGATTCTTCTCGAGGCCGGCATGGGCGATGGGGTCGAGCGAGAGTTTTTTCGACTTGAACCCGGTGTCGAGACCAAGATTGGTAAGTAGTTGAACCAGAAACGACGTTCCGGCGCGTCCCGTTCCCGTGATCAGTACGTGATGCTTCAACTGTGGCTCCGAATCCGTGCGTCTGGATGTCCCGATTGCGGTCTGAGCCTACACCGCCGCCAACCGTGCGCGAGGTATAGAATACCGTATCGCGCCCTAAAGCGGCTTTGAACTGGGGACAATCGACGGCGACAAATCCCCAGGGTCGGGCCCTGGGGATTGTGGCGGGCCCGTGCCGCGCCGCGTCAGATGTCGAGCGTGTTGTCGCGCTCCCACTGGGTGAGGTGGCGCGAATAGGCGTTCCACTCCTCGGTCTTCAGCTTGATGTAGCCGTCGAGCAGCGGCGCGCCGAGCGCATTGCGCAGCACCGAGGACTTCTCCAGCGCGCGGATGGCGTCGAGCAGGTTGAGCGGCAGCTTCTTGGCGCCGCGCACCTTGTGGCCGTCCGTGTACATGTTGATGTCGAGCCGCTTGCCCGGGTCGCGCTGGTTCTGGATGCCGTCGAGGCCGGCGGCGAGCACGGCGGCGGGGGCGAGATAGGGGTTGGCCGCGCCGTCGGGCAGGCGCAGCTCCAGCCGGCCCGCGTCGGGGATGCGGATCATGTGGGTGCGGTTGTTGCCGGTATAGGTGACGGTGTTGGGCGCCCAGGTGGCGCCGGAGACGGTGCGCGGCGCGTTGATGCGCTTGTAGGAGTTCACCGTCGGGTTGGTGAAGGCGCACAGCGCGTCGGCCGAGTGGATCAGGCCGCCGATGAAATTATAGCCGATGTCGGAAAGGCCGAGCTCGCCGTCCTCGTCCTCGAACAGGTTGGCGCCGTCCGGGCCCCACAGCGAGGTGTGCATGTGGCAGCCCGAGCCGGTGAGGTCGATGAACGGCTTGGGCATGAAGGTGGCGCGCAGCCCGTGCTTCTCGGCGATGGAGCGCGCCATGTACTTGAAGAAGACGTGGCGGTCGGCGGTGACGAGCGCGTCGGCGAAGTCCCAGTTCATCTCGAACTGGCCGTTGGCGTCCTCGTGGTCGTTCTGGTAGGGGCCCCAGCCCAGCGCGAGCATGCAGTCGCAGATTTCCTTGATGACGTCGTAGCGGCGCATCAGGGCGGACTGGTCGTAGCAGGGCTTGGTGGCGTTGTCGGCGGCGTCGGAGATCTTGGTGCCGTCGGCATTGGTGAGGAAGAACTCGCACTCGACGCCGGTCTTCATCAGGTAGCCGACGCTGTCGGCGCCGAGCATGGTCGACTTCAGCACGTTGCGCGGCGCCTGCGCCACCAATTCGTCGTTCATCACGAGGTCGGAGGCGAGCCAGCCGACTTCCGGCTTCCACGGCAGCTGGATCAGGCTCTCCGGGTCGGGGACCGCGAACAGGTCGGCGTCGGCCGGGCTCATGTCGAGCCAGGTGGCGAAGCCGGCAAAGCCCGCGCCGGCCCTCTGCATGCCGCCGATGGCGGCGGAGGGCACCAGTTTCGCCCGCAGCCCCCCGAACAGGTCGACATAGGAGATCAGGAAATACTTGATGCCGAGTTCCTTGGCGGCGTGGGCGAGATCATTGGCCATGGTTCAATCCGGTTTCGCTGTTCCCCGGCCCGTTGGGGCTCGTTGGTGGTCGTGCAAGTCTCGCGCCGGGCGCGGAAACTTGCCCGGGGTCTTCGCCCTCTCCCCGTGGGGAGAGGGTGGGGTGAGGGGGCTCTGCGCTATCCCAGCTTGTCGCCCCACCGATCCGCTTCGCGGGCCACCTCTCCCCGATGGGGAGAGGACAGAAGGTCGAGCCCGACCCGAATGACGCGCGTCATGTCGGAACGTCCCCTCAGAACCCGCCCGTCTTCCCCGGTATCCAGTCGGTGCCCGCCAGCGGCACATTGGCCATGGCGGCGGCCTCGATGGTGAGGGCCACCAGGTCCTCGGGCTCCAGGTTGTGGACGTGGCTCTTGCCGCAGGCGCGGGCGATGGTCTGGCACTCCAGCGTCAGCACGGCGAGATAGTTGGCGAGCCGGCGGCCGGCGGCGATGGGGTCGAGCCGGGCCATCAGCGCCGGGTCCTGCGTGGTGATGCCGGCGGGGTCGCGTCCCTCGTGCCAGTCGTCATAGGCGCCGGCGCGGGTGCCGAGCGCCTCGTACTCGGCCTGGTAATGGGGGTCGTTGTCGCCGAGCGCCACGAGGGCCGCGGTGCCGATGGCGACCGCGTCGGCGCCGAGCGCCAGCGCCTTGGCCACGTCCGCCCCGTTGCGGATGCCGCCGGAGACGACGAGCTGCACCTTGCGGTGCATGCCGAGATCCTGCAGCGCCTTCACCGCCTGCCGCACGGCGGCGAGCGTGGGGATGCCGACATGCTCGATGAAGATTTCCTGCGTGGCGGCGGTGCCGCCCTGCATGCCGTCGACCACCACCACGTCGGCGCCCGACTTCACCGCCAGCGCGGTGTCGTAATAGGGCCGGGCGGCGCCGACCTTCACATAGATCGGCTTCTCCCAGTCGGTGATCTCGCGCAGTTCCTCGATCTTGATCTCGAGGTCGTCCGGGCCGGTCCAGTCCGGGTGGCGGCAGGCCGAGCGCTGGTCGATGCCGACGGGGAGCGTGCGCATGCCGGCGACGCGCTCGGTGATCTTCTGGCCGAGCAGCATGCCGCCGCCGCCGGGCTTGGCGCCCTGGCCGACCACCACCTCGATGGCGTCAGCGCGCTTGAGGTCGTCCGGGTTCATGCCGTAGCGCGAGGGCAGATACTGGTAGACGAGCTGGGTCGAGTGCCCGCGCTCCTCATTGGTCATGCCGCCATCGCCGGTGGTGGTGGAGGTGCCCATGGCCGAGGCGCCGCGCCCGAGCGCTTCCTTGGCGTTGGCCGAGAGCGAGCCGAAGCTCATGCCGGCGATGGTGATCGGGATCTTCAGCTCGATCGGCTTCTTGGCGAAGCGGGTGCCGAGCACGACCTCGGTGGAGCACTTCTCGCGATAGCCCTCCAGCGGGTAGCGCGACATCGACGCGCCGAGGAACAGCAGGTCGTCGAAATGCGGAACCTTGCGCTTGGCGCCGCCGCCGCGGATGTCGTAGATGCCGGTGGCCGCGGCGCGGCGGATTTCCGACAGCGTGTACTCGTCGAAGGTGGCGGAGGCGCGAGGGGTGGTGCGCGGAATGTTGCTGTGGTCGTTCATCGCGGCGCCCTCAGTAGCTCGACACGTTGTCGACGTGGAAATGGTAGAGCGTGCGGGCCGAGCCGTAGCGGCGGAATTCCGAGATATCGACCTCGCCGAGGATGCCGGCGGCCGCGAGCTTCTCGGCCAGCAGCGCCTTGTGCTCCTCGCGCATCTCCTTCTCGACGCAGTCGGCGCCGAGACTGGCGACCGAGCCGCGCACGAACAGCTTGGCCTCGTACAGGCTGTCGCCCAGCGCCTCGCCGGCGTCGCCCAGCACGGTGAGGGTGCCGGCCTGCGCCATGAAGGCGCTCATATGGCCGATGGCGCCCTTCACCACGATGTCGATGCCCTTCATCGAGATGCCGCAGCGCGCCGAGGCGTTGCCGTCGACGACGAGCAGGCCGCCATGGGCGGTGGCGCCGGCCGACTGGCTGGCATCGCCCTTCACATGAACGAGGCCGCTCATCATGTTCTCGGCCACGCCCACCCCGGCATTGCCGTTGATGATGACGTGCGCCTGCTTGTTCATGCCGGCGCAGTAATAGCCGACCGGTCCGTCGATCTCGACGGTGACGGGCACGTCGAGCCCCGCCGCGATGGCGTGGCGGCCGGCCGGGTTGGCGATCTTCCACCAGGTCTCGTTGGTGTCCGCCGGCAGCCCGTGCAGGGTCGCGTTCAGCTCGCGCAGCGGAGAGACGGCAAGATCGAAAAAGGTTTCGCCGGTGGCGGCGAGGGGCTTCAGCTTCAGGCTCATGCTGCACGATCCCAGAAATAGACACGCGCCGGTTCCGGCTCGAACACCCGCGCGGTCTCGATGCCCGGCAGCCCGGCGAGCGCGCGGTATTCGGAGGCGAAGGCGACGTAGTCGTCGGTCTCGGCCATGACGGCCGGCTTGCAGGCGATCGGGTCGCGCAGCACGCCGAAGCCGCTCTCGGTGCCGACGACGAAGGTGTAGAAGCCGTCGAGGTCGTCGAGCGAGTGCTCCAGCGCCTCGCCCAGAGTGTCGCCGCCGCGCATGCGGTAGGTGAGGTAGGCGGCCGCGACCTCGCTGTCGTTCTCGGTCGTCACTTCCAGCCCCTCACGGGCCAGCAGCCGGCGCACGCCGGCATGGTTGGACAGCGAGCCATTGTGCACGAGGCACTGGTCGGGGCCGGTGGAGAAGGGGTGGGCGCCGTCCGTGGTCACGGCGCTCTCGGTCGCCATGCGGGTGTGGCCGATGGCGTGGGTGCCGCTCATCGATTCCAGCTTGAAGCGTTTGGCGACGTCGGCGGGCAGGCCGACTTCCTTGTAGAGCTCCATGCGCGCCCCGGTGCCGACGACGCGGACCTCAGGCGCGAGGCGCGCCAGCGCCGCGCGGACGGTGGCTTCCTCGGCGGCGGGCACGCTCAGCACCGCATGGGTGTCGCGCGGGGTGACGAGGTGGCCGATCTCGGCGCCGAGCGCGGAAAAATCCGTGCCGGCGGGGCCGCGCAGCGTGAGCTTCACGAAACCGGGCGTGCCGGCGCCGTAGACGGCGAAACCGGCCGAATCCGGCCCGCGGTCACACATGATGTCGAGCATTTCCGAAAGCATGGCGCCGAGTTCCGGCTCCAGCTTCGGCTGCTTCAGGAACAGGCCGACAATGCCGCACATGGCGGAACTCCTGGCAGGCAAGGTGGAAAGGGCGGTGGAAGGACGTGCCCAATCTTTTAGGAGCCGCCGGCGCGGGCGTCAATAATAGGAGAATAAAATTTTCTTCTGAGGAAACCTTTAGCGGTCCGGCATGCGCGGGTAGATGATGATGGAGAGGTAGCTCATCGGCCGCACCAGCAGTTCCTCCGGCCCATGCGTGGCGGCGGAATCGAACAGCAGCGAATCGCCCGGCCGCAGGTGATAGGTGCGGTCGCCGTGGCGGTAGATCACCTCGCCGGTGAGCATGTGGATGAACTCCACCCCGGCATGGCGGAAGCCGGTATAGGGCACCGCCTCCTCGCTCAGCGTGATGAGATAGGGCTCGACCGCCACCTCGCCGCCCAGCGCGTGGCCGAGCAGCTCGTATTGGTGCCCCACCTTGGTGCCGCGCCGCTCGATGTGCACGCCCTGTCCGGCCGGCACGAAGGAGCAGTCCCGCTTCTCCTCGAAGGTGGTGAACAGCGTCGAGATCGGCACGTTCAGCACGTTGGAGATCGCCTGCAGCGTCGCCAGCGACGGCGAGATCAGGCCGTTCTCGATCTTCGACAGCATGCCGACCGAGATGCCGGCCGCGCTGGCGAGGTCGGAGACGGTGAGGTCGAGCTCGCGGCGTATGGCGCGCACCTGCTGGCCGAGCGCCTGTTCCAGCGTGCGCTCATTGACCAGCGGCGCGCCCGAGCCGGTGGTCAGCTCCTCGCCGACGCTCGCGACGGCGGCGACCTTGCCGTCCGCCGTCCGGGCTGCGCGCTTGCGTGGCGTCTCGTTCACCTTGGCTTCTCCCTGTGCATCGGACGACCGATGGGAGCCGTTTCCGCGGCAAAAGCCAAGCGCGGCGTGCAGGACCCCGTCATCGAAGCTTGGCATTCATCGTGCATCGATGAACGGTAGTCCCCTGCTGCCAGAAAATGGTCCGACGTCTCCATGTACGATTTCGACATGATTGTCATCGGCAGCGGCCCCTCCGGCCGCCGCGCCGCCGTCCAGTCGGCCAAGATCGGCAAGTCCGTGCTGGTGGTGGAAAAGGGCCGCCGCGTCGGCGGAGTCTCGGTCCATACCGGCACCATTCCCTCCAAGACGCTGCGCGAGACGGTGCTCAACCTCTCCGGCTGGCGCGAGCGCGGCTTCTACGGCCGCTCCTACCGGGTGAAGCAGGACATCGCCGCCGGCGATCTGATGTCGCGCCTGCACAAGACGCTGGACCACGAGGTCGACGTGCTGGAGCACCAGTTTGCCCGCAACGGCGTGAAGACCGCGCGCGGCGAGGCCCGATTCGTCGACCCGCACACCGTCGAGATCACCGGCGAGGCCGGCGACGTCGACACCGTCACCGGCGCGCATGTGCTCATCGCCGTCGGCACCCGCCCGTTCCGGCCCGATTACGTGCCGTTCAACGGCATGAGCGTGTTCGACAGCGACGAGATCGTCGACCTGCCCAAGCTGCCGCGCAGCCTCGCGGTCATCGGCGCCGGCGTCATCGGCGTCGAATACGCCTCCATCTTCAGCGCGCTCGACGTGGCGGTGACGCTGATCGAGCCGCGCTCCACCTTTCTCGACTTCATCGACAAGGAACTGATCGAGGAGTTCATCCACGATCTGCGCGATCGCAATATGGGGCTGCGCTTCGGCGCCGCGGTCACGTCCATCGAACTCGGCCCGGACGAGCGGCCGGTCTGCAGGCTCGCCGACGGGCGCTCGGTGCAGTCCGACATGCTGCTCTTCGCCGCCGGCCGGGTCGGCGCCACCGACCGGCTCAACCTGGAGGCGGCCGGGCTCGCCGTCGACCATCGCGGGCGCATCGCGGTGGAACCGAAGACGCTGCAGACCGCCGTGCCGCACATCTACGCCGCCGGCGACGTCATCGGCTTCCCCAGCCTCGCCTCGACCTCGATGGAGCAGGGCCGGGTCGCCGCCTGCCACGCCTTCGGGCTGCAGCCGCCGCCGCCGCCGGAATTCTTCCCCTATGGCATCTATTCGGTGCCGGAAATGTCCACCGTCGGCATGAGCGAGGAGGAGGTGCGCAAGCGCGAGATTCCCTATGAGTGCGGCATCGCCCGCTTCCGCGAGACCTCGCGCGGCCACATCATGGGGCTGAACAACGGAATGATGAAGATGATCTTCTCGGTGAAGACGCGCCGCCTGCTCGGCGTGCACATCGTCGGCGAGGGCGCCACCGAGCTGATCCACATCGGCCAGGCGGTGCTGAACCTGAAGGGCACGATCGACTATTTCATCGAGAACACGTTCAACTACCCCACCCTCGCCGAGGCCTACAAGATCGCCGGCCTCGACGCCTGGAACCGCATGCCGCGGGCGTGAGGGGGCGCCCTCCTTGGCTGTTCGCGACGTCCTCCTGAGGAGCCCGGCCACAGGCCGGGCCGCGTAGGAGGCTCGTCCGGGTGCGTGAGAGAACCATCCTTCGAGGCTCGCAGCGCGCGCGCCTCAGGATGAGGTCCATCTCAATCGAAAGAAGACCTCTATCCCGAGAGCCTGCTCATAGTCGCAAACGTCAGCAACGACAGCGGTTTCTCCCTCTCCCCCACGGGGAGAGGGTTGGGGTGAGGGGTCTTAGACGCTCCGCAATCGCGCAGTCCCTCACCGACCCGCTTCGCGGGCCACCTCTCCCCCACGGGGAGAGGGAAGGAAAGTCGTTCGCCGCATATGCACCTTGCGATCACCTTCGGCCCGGCACCGTCACCCCTTCACCTGCCGCCGTGCCGCCGTCAGCGTGTTGGCCAACAGGCAGGCGATGGTCATCGGGCCGACGCCGCCGGGCACCGGGGTGATGGCGCCGGCGATGCCCTGCGCCTCGTCGAAGGCGACGTCGCCGACGAGGCGCGTGCCGCCGCCGGGCTTCTCGACGCGGTTGATGCCGACATCGATCACCGTCGCGCCCGGCTTGATCCAGTCGCCCTTGATCATCTCCGGCCGCCCCACCGCACCGATCAGTATGTCGGCGCGCCGGCACACGGACGGAAGATCGCGGGTGCGCGAATGGGCGATGGTGACGGTGGCGTCCTCGCGCAGCAGCAGCTGCGCCAGCGGCTTGCCGACGATGTTGGAGCGCCCCACCACCACCGCCTCCAGCCCGGCGAGCGAGCCGAGCGTGTCCTTCAGCAGCATGACGCAGCCGAGCGGCGTGCAGGGCACCAGCGCGTCGAGCCCGACCGCGAGGCGGCCGGCATTCACCACATGGAAGCCGTCGACATCCTTGGCCGGGTCGATGGTGGCGAGCACCGCCTGCGCGTCGATGTGGCCGGGCAGGGGAAGCTGCACGAGGATGCCGTGCACGCTCGCATCGGCGTTGAGCGCGCGCACCAGCGCCAGCACGTCCTCCTGCGAGGTGTCGGCCGGCAGCTTGTGCTCGATCGAGGCCATGCCGGCCTCCACCGTCTGCTTGCCCTTGTTGCGGACATAGACCGCGCTCGCCGGATCCTCGCCGACGAGCACCACGGCGAGGCCGGGGGTGACGCCGGTCTCCGTCTCGAACGCCGCCACCTCGTCCTTGAGGCGGGCGCGCATTCCTTCGGCGAACGCCTTGCCGTCGATCAGGCGGGTCTCGACCATTTTTTCCTCCAGCGCGGTGCCCTTGCCAGGGCGGCACTCATCCTGCGTCCTTCGAGGCCCGGCAAGCCGGGCACCTCAGGATGACGGCTACGCCCACTCCCGGGGTGCGGGCGCGTCGAACGACATCGTCATGCTGAGGAGCGGGGCAGCGCCCCGCGTCTCGAAGCACGCATATCCCTCTCAGTCGCGGAACACGACGGTCTTGTGCCCGTTCATCAGCACGCGGTCGTCGAGGTGCCAGGCCAGCGCCCGGGCGAGCACGCGGCGCTCGATGTCGCGGCCCTTGCGCACCAGGTCCTCGGCGGAGTCCTGGTGGCTGATGCGCTCCACGTCCTGCTCGATGATCGGGCCTTCGTCGAGGTCGGAGGTGACGTAATGGGCGGTGGCGCCGATCAGCTTCACCCCGCGCTCATGCGCCTGGTGATAGGGCTTGGCGCCCTTGAAGCCCGGCAGGAAGGAGTGGTGGATGTTGATGCAGCGCCCGGACAGCTTGGCCGACAGCCCGTCGGACAGCACCTGCATGTAGCGCGCCAGCACCGCCACTTCCGCCCCGCTCGACTGGAACAGCTCCCAGAGCTGGGCTTCCTGCTCCATCTTGGTCGCCTTGGTGACCGGCAGATGGTGGAACGGGATGTCCGCGAAATCGAGATGGGCGTAGGTCTCGCGCGGGTAGTTGGCGGCGATGGCGACGATTTCCATCGGGATCTCGTTGATGCGCCAGCGGTAGAGCAGGTCGGCCAGGCAATGGTCGAATTTGGAGACCAGCAGCATCACCCGGCGCTTCTGGCCGCGCGGGCGCAGGCGCCAGTCGAGCGCGAATTTCTGCGCCACCTCGGCGAAATCGGCCTTCAGCGCCTCCAGCGTGCCCGAGCCGGCGGCGCGGTCGAACATGACGCGCATGAAGAAGCGGCCGCTTTCGGTGTCGTCGAACTGCTGGGCTTCGAGGATGTTGCCGCCATGCTCGAACAGGAAACTGGCGACCGTGGCGACGATGCCCGGGCGGTCGGGGCAGGAGAGGGTGAGGACGTAAGGCTGGGTGTTCTCGGTCATGTCGGTCTCGTCGCAACGCCGACGCCAGCGCGGGGGGCAGCCGGGCGGGTTTTAGGGGAGATGAGGTGTTCAGGGAAGCGCGCGGCGCGCCGCCTTCAACCTCGTCCCTGCAGACGCAGACCGAATTCGGCGCCGCCGGCGATGAGGAAGTGGGTGAACGCGGCCTCGAAGCTGCGCCCCACCAGCACGCGGAAGGACGTCTCATCGGTCCGCCACAGGGTCACGCCGACATGGCCGAGAACGGTGGTGGCCGCGTCGCCGGGCCGGAATACCCGCGGGTCGAGGTCGATCAGCGCGCCCTTGGCGAGAAGTTCCGGCACCCGGGGGCCGGAGAGGTCGAAGGTGACGTAGCCGTCGCCCTGTTCCGTCACCGCCGCCTCGGTGCCGAGCACCGCGCGCAGCGTGCCGGCGAGGTCCGCCTCGCTCTTCGACAGCACGAGGAAGCGGCCGGGCGCCGTGCCGACGACGGTGCTGTTGCCCTCGATCGCCGCGTGCGGGCGGTCGGACAGCTCGACGCCGAAGGCGCGCCGCAGCCGGTCGGTCACGCTCGCGGCGAAGCCCTGCCGGGCGACGACCAGCGCGATGAACGGCGCCTCGGCGGTGGAGACAAGGATGCCGGGCGTGCCTGCCGCGCCATAGGCGCCGGCCGGCGGCACGCGGTCGAAGGCGATGCCGGCGAGCGGGTCGTGAGACGAACGGTCAGCCACGGAGACGTTCTCCCTCCGGATCGATGAAGCCGGGCGCGCAGATTTCTACCTCGAATTCCTCGCCGCGCACCGGGTCATAGGCGCGCACCCGCTCGCCGATGCGCTCCGGTCCGCGCGTGATGAGGCCGAGGCCGATCCAGTGCGCCAGATGCGGCGAATAGGCGACGGAGGTCATGTAACCCTCGTCATTGGCGGTCTCGGGCCGGGCGCCGAGGCCGAGGAAATGCGCCCCCGCGCGCAGCCGGCGGGTGCGGTCGACCGGCTTGAAGCCCATGAAGCTCGGGCGTGCCGGATCGACGAGGCCGGGCCGGCCGGCCATGACGCGGCCGACATAGTCCTTCTTGGTCGAGGCCATGCGGCCGAGGCCGAGGTCGCGCGCCGTGGTCTGGCCGGTGAGTTCGTTGCCGGAGACATGGCCCTTCTCGATGCGCATGACGCCGAGCGCCTCGGTGCCGTAGGGGGTGATGCCGAATTCCTCGCCGGCCTGCATCAGCGCCGCGGCGAGCGCCGCGCCATGACGGGCGGGCACGGCGATCTCGTAGCCCAGCTCGCCGGAGAAGGAGAGGCGGAACAGCCGCGCCTTCACCCCGCCCATCACCGTGCCCTCGATGGCGCCCATGAAGGGCAGCGCCTCGTTCGAGACGTCGCCATCCGCCACGCGCGCCAGCACGTCGCGGGCACGCGGCCCGGCGATGGCGATCTGCGCCCATTGCTCGGAAATCGAGGCGAGCGACACGTCGAGTTCCGGCCACAGCACCTGCAGGCAGAATTCGAGGTGCTGGAAGACCTTGGCGGCGTTGGCGGTGGTCGTCGTCATCACGTAGTGCTCGGGGGCGAGCCGTGCCGTGGTGCCGTCGTCCATCACCATGCCGTCCTCGCGCAGCATCACGCCATAGCGCGCCTTGCCGACGGCGAGGGCGGCGAAGCCGTTGATGTAGACGCGGTCGAGGAAGGTGCCGACATCGGCCCCCTGCAGGTCGATCTTGCCGAAGGTCGACACGTCGATCAGCCCGACCGAGGAGCGCACCGCCGTGACCTCGCGCGACACCGTCTCCAGCCAGTCCTTCTCGCCCTTGCGCGGGAAGTACTGCGCCCGCAGCCACGGGCCGGTCTCGACGAAGACGGCGCCGAGCGCCTTCGCCCAGTCATGCGTCGGGGTGAGCCGGACCGGGCGGAAATCCTTGCCCCGGTGATGACCGGCCAGCGCGCCCAATGAGACCGGCGTGTAGGGCGGGCGGAAGATGGTGGTGCCGGTCTCCGGGATCGAGGCGCCGGTGAGGCTCGCCATGATGGCGAGGCCGGTCACGTTGGAGGTGCGGCCCTGGTCGGTCGCCATGCCCAGCGTGGTGTAGCGCTTGAGGTGCTCGACCGAGCGGAAGCCCTCCTTGTGGGCGATGCCGATATCCTTGGCGGTGACGTCGTTCTGCAGGTCGACGAAGGCGGCGCCCCTCGAATCCGCCACATGCCAGAACGGCGTGAGGACGAAGGCCTCGTCCTCGACCGTGGGCACGTCGAGCGGCGGCACCGGGAAGCCGAGCGCCCGCGCGGCCTCGGCACCCTGCGCGGCGCCCTGGCTCAGGCAGGCGCCGAGGCCGAAGGCGCCGTTGGCGGCGCCCGCCACGGCGAGGCCGGGGGGCGTCGTGCCCGGCACGAAGGCGGCGATGGCCTCGTCCCATGCCGGCTTGCCGCCATGGTGGCAGGTGAGGTGCACGCAGGGCGACCAGCCGCCGGAGACGGCGAGCGTGTCGATCGCCAGCCGCTCGCGTCCGCCGGGCGCGGCGATGTCGATGGTGCGCAGCCTGCCGCCCTGGGTGGCGACGACGCGCGCGCCGGTGAAGACGCGGATGCCGCGCGCGCGGGCCGCCTCGACGAGGCCGGGCGCCACGTCCGGCCGCACGTCGACGATGGTCTCGACGGTGGCGCCGGCCGTGCTGGCCTTGAGGATGCCGCGCCACGCCGCGTCGTTATTGGCGAACAGCGCCATGCGGCGGCCCGGCAGCACGGCATGGCGGTGCACATAGGTGCCGACCGCGCCGGCCAGCATCACCCCCGGCCGGTCATTGCCGCCGAACACGATGGGCCGCTCGGTGGCGCCGGCGGCGAGCACGGCGCGCCGGGCCACGATCCGCCACAGGCGCTGGCGCGGCTGGAACGGCGCGGGCACCGGCAGATGGTCGCTCACCCGCTCCAGCGCGCCATAGGTGCCGCCGTCATAGACGCCGAACACGGTGGTGCGGGTCATCACCCGCACATTGGGCAGGCTCGCCAGCTCCGCCGCGACCTGGGCGGCGAAGGCGGCGCCGGACTGGCCGTGCACCTCGGCGGGGTCGGCGTTGAGGCTGCCGCCCGGCAGGAAATCCTCATCCGCGAGGATGACCCGCGCGCCGGTGCGCCCGGCGGCGAGCGCCGCCATCAGCCCGGCCGGGCCGGCGCCGACGACGAGCACGTCGCAGAAGGCGGTGGCCTTCTCGTAATGGTCGGGATCGGCCTCGGCGGCGGCGCGCCCCAAGCCGGCGGCGCGGCGGATGATCGGCTCGTAGAGCTTCTCCCAGAAGCTCGCCGGCCACATGAAGGTCTTGTAGTAGAAGCCGGCGCCGAGGAAGGGCGAGACGAAGCGGTTGAGGCTCAGCAGGTCGAGGCCGAGCGAGGGCCAGCGGTTCTGGCTGGTGGCCTCCAGCCCGTCATAGAGCTCGGCGACGGTGGCGCGGGTATTGGGCTCGCGCCGCGCGCCGGTGCGCAGCTCGACCAGGGCGTTCGGCTCCTCCGCGCCGGCGGAGAAGATGCCGCGCGGGCGATGGTACTTGAACGAGCGGCCGACCAGCCGCACCCCGTTGGCCAGCAGCGCCGAGGCCAGCGTGTCGCCGGCATAGCCGTGGTAGCGGCGGCCGTCGAAGCTGAAGGCGAGCGGCGTCGAACGGTCGATGAGGCCGCCGGTCTCCAGCCGGTTGCGGTTCTGGCGGCTCATGCGGCGCCTCCCGACGCACGGGCGGCGAGGGCACCGGCGATGGCATGGGTGCGGGTGTCGCGGGCGACGCGCAGCCACTGGCGGCAGCCATTGGCGTGGTACCACCACTCGCTGTGCGCCCCGGCCGGGTTGTCGCGCAGATAGACGTAGTCGTGAAAGCGCGCCTCGGCGTCGGGCGCCGACGGGTCCGGCCGCGCCAGCGTGGCGTCGCCGAGATAGCTGAATTCGTGAGCGTCGCGTTCGCCGCAATAGGGGCAGGGAATACGCATCAGGCGGCACCTTGGGCAGAGGCGAAGGGGATAAGGGCGCTACGCGGGGTTTTGCGCTGTTTCCCGGATCGGCGCTCCGGCTGCGCCGTCGCTTGTCCGGGAAACAGGGAACGATCCGTTTCCCGGACAAGCTGCGCGACACGCAGCGCCGATCCGGGATCCAGGGGAAATTCCGCCGCAGGCGTCGGCATCGGAAAACACGCCATCATCAGTGCAGGTTCGGCTGGGCGCCGACTCCCTTCTCGTCGATGAGATGGCCGGTGCGGAAGCGGTCGAGCCGGAAGGCGCCGGCGACCTCGTGCGGCGCGTCGCGGGCGATCAGATGGGCGAAGCACCAGCCCGAGGCCGGGGTCGCCTTGAAGCCGCCATAGCACCAGCCGGCATTGAGATAGAGCCCTGGCACCGGCGCCCGGTCGATGATCGGCGAGCCGTCCATCGACATGTCCATGATGCCGCCCCACATGCGCAGCAGCCGCAGCCGGCCGATGCGCGGCATCAGCGCCATGCCGCCCTCGGCGACGTCCTCGACCACGGGGAGGTTGCCGCGCTGGGCGTAGGAATTATAGCCGTCGATGTCGCCGCCGAAGACCAGGCCGCCCTTGTCGGACTGCGAGATGTAGAAATGCCCGGCGCCGAAGGTGATCACGCCGTCGACCATCGGCTTCAGCCCCTCGGAGACGAAGGCCTGCAGCACATGGCTCTCGATCGGCAGGCGCAGCCCGGCCATGCCGGCGACGCGCGAGGAATTGCCGGCGACCGCCACCGCGACCTTGCCCGCGCGGATTTCGCCGCGCGACGTCTGCACGCCGACAATGGCGTCGCCCTCGCGCAAGAACCCGGTCACTTCGCAGTTCTGCACGATGTCGACGCCGCGCTGGTCGGCGCCCCGCGCATAGCCCCACACCACCGCGTCGTGGCGGGCGGTGCCGGCGCGGGCCTGCAGCAGGCCGCCCTGCACGGGAAAGCGCGCATTGTCGAAGTCGAGGAACGGGTACATGGCCCGCACCTGCCGCCTGTCCAGCAGCTGCGAATCCGCACCGGCGAGCCGCATGGCGTTGCCGCGCCTTGCATAGGCGTCGCGCTGGGCGTCGGAATGGAACAGGTTGAGGATACCGCGCTGGCTCACCATCGCGTTGTAGTTCAGCTCCTGCTCCAGCCCTTCCCACAGCTTCATCGACCATTCGTAGAACGGCTCATTGCCCGGCAGCAGGTAGTTGGAGCGGATGATGGTGGTGTTCCGCCCGGCATTGCCGGAGCCGATATATCCCTTCTCGATCACCGCCACATTGGTGATGCCGTGGACTTTGGCGAGGTAATAGGCGGTGGCCAGCCCGTGCCCGCCGCCGCCGATGATGATCACGTCATAGGCGGGCCTAGGCGCGGCGTCGCGCCAGGCGGGCGTCCAGCCGGACTGGCCGGAGAGGCCGTTGGCGAGAATGCTGAGGAAGGAATAGCGCATAGGGGCTCGCTGGGGCGTTCGCTTGGGGCTCGCTGCCGGACACGGCGGAAAGCTATAGATCACCGCCGATCCGGTGATAATATAAGTTTTGGTTATAGAGGCGGCAGGACCGTGGTCGCCGGGTGGAGCCAGCGGATGTTTCCGGCTCCCTCTCCCCGTCGGGGAGAGGGATGGGGTGAGGGGTCTTCGATGCTCCACCGGCATGGCGCCCCTCACCGACCCGCTTCGCGGGCCACCTCTCCCCGACGGGGAGAGGAAACATCAAGGAACAGGCCCCGCACATGCCTCCACCCGACACCCTTCCCTTCGACCTGCGCGCGCTGGAGCTGTTCCTCGCCGTCTGCGACGCCGGCACCATGGCGCAGGCGGCGCGCCGGCTTGGCCTGACCCAGCCGGCCATCTCGCAGGCCATCGCCGACATGGAGCGGCGCATGGGCATCGCGCTGTTCGACCGCCGCGCCCGGCCGCTGGCGCTCACCGCCGCCGGCGGCGCGCTGCGCCAGCGCGCCAGCGCGCTCATCTCGGAAGCCCGGCAGATCGCGCCGCTGCTGCGCGAGGCCGAGCATGCGCGGCTGCCGCTGGTGCGCGCCGGCCTCGTGGATTCGCTCTCGCGCGTGCTGATGGCGCCGCTGGCGCGGGCTCTGGCCGAGAAGGCCGAGCAGGTCTCGCTGCTCTCGGGCCTCACCGCCTCGCATGCCGGGGCGCTGCTGACCCGCCAGCTCGACCTTCTGGTCGGCGCCGACGACCTCGACGAGATCGAGGGGCTGGAGCGCTGGCCGCTCATCACCGAGCCTTATGTGCTGCTGCTGCCGGCGGCCCTGCCGGCCCCCGCCAGCGCCGCCGAGATGGCGGAACTGGCCCGCGAGGTGCCGCTGGTGCGCTTCTCGGCCCGTTCCAAGACCGGCATGGAGGTCGAGCGGCACCTGCGCCGGCTGCGGCTCGACCTGCCGCGCCCGCTGGAATTCGACACGCCCTACGGCGTGACGGCGGCCGTGGCGGACGGGGCCGGCTTCGCCGTCACCACGCCCTTATGCCTCATCGAGGCGGGGCTGCCGCTGGACGGCCTCGCCTGCCATGCGCTGCCGGGGCCGGGCCTGACCCGGCACCTGACGCTGATCGCCCGCCGGCAGGAGCTTGGCCGCCTGCCGCGTGAGGTCGCCGCCTTCTGCCGCGCGCGCCTCGCCGCCGAGCGCCCGGCGCTGTCGGCGCTGGTGGGGGAGGAACTGGCGGCGGGATTCGTGGTGGAGCCGTGAGTGTCGCCACTTCTCCCTCTCCCCGCGGGGAGAGGGAGGTGGGGGCCGTCTCACCCCTCGTGAAGCGCGACTTTTGAATCTGCAGCGTGGGACAGATGATTTTGCACCGCTCGATCCCACGCTTAAGACCCCTATGAAGCCGCTCTAAGAGGGCTCTTGAAGGCGCCATTATCCGAAGCCTCCCTCAGCCGTCTACAGGCGATCTCGAAATAGGCCGGTTCGACCTCGATGCCGACATAGGGCAACCCCAGCTCGGCGCAGGCAAGGCCCACCGTGCCCGATCCCATGAACGGGTCGAGGATCGGGCCGTCCATGATGCGGAGCAGCCCGGTCATCAGCCCCACCGGTTTGCCCGCGATATGGTGCTTGGTCTTCGGCACCGCCTCGCGGAAAACGCCCGGCGCCACCGGGCCGGCGAGCGGGCGGGGTCCGTTGGATCCCCACACCACATATTCGGCCTGGGGCCGATAGCGGCCTAACTGCGGCCGGCCGCCGAATTCGGTCTTGTCCCACGGGCAGATACCCCGCCAAATCCACCCCGCGCACTGCAGGGCATCGGTGGTGACGGGCAACTGACGCCAGTCGGTGAAGGTCGCGCAAATCGCGCCGGGCCGTGCCAGCTCGCGCGCTCGGCCGAGCCAGAGCGTCGACCAGGCCAGATAGGACCGCTGGTCGCGGGTGTCGCCCTGAAACTCGGGATACACCTCGCGTTGCGTCGACAGATACTTTGCCGTGGTGCGCAGGGTCCTCTGACCGAAGTGAAGACCGCCGCTCGAATAGGGCGGATCGGTCAGCACCGCGCCGAATGACCCGGTCTCAAGGGTGGCGAGCACCTCAAGGGCGTCGCCGAGATACAGGGTGGCGTTGCCTATCGTCTCGCGATGGAAGCGCATGCGTCTCTTTCTGAAGGACGCTCGCGGCGTTCGTTTGAGGGCTCTGCCGGCCTCAGGGAGTTGAGCGTGCCGCAGCGGCGGCACTTGATTTCGATCTTGCCATGGATCGCTCCATGGCCGGCGCGGAACAAGAGGGCTCCGCACCCGCAGCGCACATTCTCCATTGCCTATGATTGCCGAGTCGTGCCACGTCGCCGCTGCTCACCAGAGCACAGGGGCGGGGTGGCGGTTATGTCGTGTGGCCGCTCGCGGGGTAAGTCGCCAAACCAGTCCCGCGCCGGGGAAACCCGGACCCCGTCACCCGTCAGCGATGATGGGCGCTCCGAACGGGTAGACGCTGCCGGCGAAGACCGGCTCGACGCGCAGCGTCGCTAGATCCTCCGACGTTGTGATGGTGTAGAGAACCGCGCCCGTCTCGCGGTCGGCGATCAGCACGCAGGCCGCGCCTTCGAGTGCCGCGTCGCGCGCCGGCCGGGCGATGATGATGTACCAGCCGGGCAGGTAGGCGCGGATCTCCTGCGCGATGGGACCGACGTCGGGCACATCGACGGTCTCGGTACCGGTCACACGATAGACGCCGACCGCAGAGATGACGCAGGACGCATCCCAATGCCGTTCGCCCGGCTCGATGCCCTCGATGGCATAGGCCGGCAGCGCGTCCATGGCGGACGCCTGGTCCGCATAGCGCAAGAGGTGGTCGATCATGTCGCCATCAGTTCCCGTAGCTGGTCGTCGGTGAAATTGTCGTGCGGCCACACAGCCAGTCGCTCGACGGTGCTGTTCCAAGCCGCAGCACCCTGACGACTGCCGATCCCGAGCCGCGTGAGCGTGGCCGCCGGAGGAGATGCGAGCGTAGCGTGGCCGACCGCCCCGCCGAGTAGGGTCCCGCGCAGGCCCTGTGCCTCCGACCACGATACGGCAAGCCAAAATGGCTGGTCGGCTACCAGTGCTGAGGCCCCGCTGAGCGAGAGGCTACCGCGATACGCGTTCGAAACGTAATTGTAGACAGTGAGTTGATTGCTCGACCGCCCGAGTGTGAAACGATCCGCGAAGCCGCTTGGTGGCGTCCAATTGATCAGAGCGTTTTCGTCGCCCACATTCTGAAAGACCGGCCTGCGAGCGGCGACGGCGAAAGTGAAACCGTCCGCGAGGGCGACCGGGGAGACCATGCTCAAATTGTCGGACGCACGCGCTTGCAGGCTGCCTACCGGTACGACAAGCGGCGAGCTGTACAACGTGCCGGTAGAGGCACAGGCGTAGTGAAGGATGCACTCCTGACCAGTGACAGCGCCCGACGACCCGTTGGGATACACGTAGACGAGCGCAGAAGCGTTCGCGCCCGCGTTGATCACAGCAGATAGCCGGACCATCTGGCCGCCGTTGGGGCCGGAGCCAAGATGCTCGACAACGATGTCGGTAGCGGCGCCCTGAGGGACGGTCACCGCCCCGGTTGACCAGTTATAGAAGAGCAGCCCCAGCCACGATCCGGCCAGCAAGCCAAACGTAGAATACGGGGCCTGGTCGGGCAGCCTCTCCAAGATGACATCCAAGCGATAGCTTTGCCCGGCGGTCATGGTCACGGTCTGATATCGAGCCTGAGAGCCCCCGACGTGGCAAATGTGCTTCGCTGCGCCGCCTGTGAAGGCGCTTGTAACAGGCACGACGTTTTCTGCGAAGAAACCACTTACCCAGTCTGTGTCACCCAGCGTGAACGCCACGGTGCTCGTGGTAATCGATGAAAGAGAACTCTCGATCCGTGCGCCCAGCGGCGTCCGGGTGACCGGGTCGTGGTCGTGGCGGAGCACGCCGCTGCCGACCATCTCGTAGGGCCCGGCCGCCGGCCAGCGGCCCGCCGCCGATGTGCGCGCGAAACTGGTCACGTCGCCGATCGGCCGGAGAAACGAACCGCCCGGCAGACGCTGCAGGGCGTGGCCGCGCGCAAAGTCCAGCACCAGGCCGTCACGGCCGCGCAGCGTGTCGACCAGCGCGGCCTCCAGCGGGTGCACGGTCGCGCCGGCGAGGGCGGAAAGCATGGGAGCCATGGCGAGGCCCGCGAAGGTCACGGCTGGGTCACTCCCAACAGCTGCGCTACGGCGGCCGTGCCGCTCGCATTCGCAACGATCATGACCGACACCATCCCACTCGGCAGGCCCGCCGCGTGGCTGAAGGCGTGCTCCAGCGTGCCGCCGCCGGCCATGACGATGCGGGGCCATGACGCTGCCGGCGATGCCACGGCGAAGCTGTGCCCGGCCGGTGTGTCCGCCGGCACTGTGATCACCACCTCGCCCAGCCCCGCATCCAGACGCAGGACGGCGCACAGGTGCAGCGCCGGATCGTAGGCGACAGGGCCGCTGACCTGGACGACGTCGACAGGTCCGAGGATCGACCGCAGGGCTTTGATTGTGCCGGGATATGCCTCCCGGAAGCCGGCCGACGTGATGTCACGCATCGGCGCCTCCCGGCCACGCGACGGCGGCCGCCGCCTCGGCCGCCTCTGCCGTTTCCGCCGCCGCGATGGCCTTCTTCGCGCCGAGCCGGGCTGCCTCGATCGCCCCGCCGATCAGCTGCCACTGCTGGTGAGCGGCGCTCACTACGCCTGCCACCTCCGCCAGCGTCGGCGCGGTGATGCCGACCTCGGCCGACAGCAGCGGGTAGTCCGCCGGATCGGGGGCGACCGCGTCCGCGAACCGCCGCGCCTCGTCCGCCTTGGCCTGATAGGTCATCGCCTGCCCGGCGCCGGGCGTGATGTAGCGTGCCCGCTCGACCTCGGCTGCGGCATCCACATCGGCCATTAGCAGCACCTTGCGCGTGGCGAGCGAGACGCCGATCCGGTAGGGCGCCAGCACCGCCTGCAGCGCCGCGTCCGTCTGCTCGCCGGCATCGTCACAAGGCCACCGCGTGGCGACATGCCCGCCCGCCTGCCATGCGAGATAGGCGGGGTCAGTGTCCTCGATCAGCGCCCCGGCGGCCGAGGCATAGAGGCGCACACCGTCGTCGGCGCGCCAGTACCAGGCGCGGGGATCATACATATCGGCCTCCATCTTCAGTGCCGGCGAGCGTGCCCGGGAAGAAATTTACACCACCGCCAGAGGTCGAAATCACCGCGTTCGACACCGCGTTGTATCGTTTCCCGGTAGCGCTGCCGGAGACGGACCCCCCGCCGCCCAGCGAGATCACCGCCCCCGTCGATGCGTAGACGTTCGCGACAGAAAACGCTGCGGAATCCGTGTAGGTAACTGCGCCCGCGATCTGGATCTGCGAGCCGGTTCCGGCTCGCAATGCGCTTTGGGCGGCCCCGCGCAACTGGCAGCCGCCGCCGACCTGGATCAGGCCGGCGTAAGCAGTGGATGCAAGGAAAGCTCCGGCGGCGGTTGTGAATTTTAGCGACGTGTTATTGAGGCGCAACCTGGCGCCATCCGTCGCGCCCGCGACAGACGTGCCATCTACCGGTGACTGCAGAAAGCAGCCGTTTGTGGTGACGATCCCGCCATTGACGGTAATGACACTCGCTTGACCGGGCTGGCACTCGATGATGTAGCCATTCTGGTTGGCCGGATTGCCGGAGATCTCGACGTTGCCATTGACCGCGACCACGTCCGGCGCGGCGTAGGTCCCCATAACGCCGAGGATGACCCGACCGGGGACGTTAAACAGCATGTACCGCCGCAGCCGCGAGATCGCTTCGGCGATGGTCGCGAGGGCGGATTCCGCCGTGTTCGCCTGACCATCGTTCGCGTTGTTGCCGTCGGGGCGCACATACAAGACTGGAGACACGTCGGGGATCAGGGTCTCGGAGTAGGCCAGCCCGGCGAGCACCCATGCCGTGCCGGTGCAGATCACCGTAATGACCGCGCCGATGGGCAGATCACCACGGGCCAAGCCCGCGCCCCGCATCGTCCGGATCGGCAGCGGGCCCGGTCCGGCATCGAGCGTGGCAGGCCCGCTGTTGGCCGAGGTGATCTTGACCCTCAGCGGCATGCCCGGCACATGCGCCGTTAGCTCGGGCGCCAGAGCGACCACCAAGGCATTCGGCGTTCCACCCGCCACCGCATAGTTGAGGATCTGGGTGCGCAGGCCCCGCGCCACGCTCGTTGTATCGCCCTTCACGGGCAGGATGCCCGCGGGTTCGAAGAGATAGAGCAGCTCTTCCTGGACGTCGTTGAGCCACGCCTCCGTTACCTCGGTGCCTGGCTGCCCGACCGAACCGTTGCGCCCCCGGAAACCGCGCCGGCCGGCGCCGATGTCGACCGTATTGAGTCCGTCTACGCGATCCATGTCATTGCCCCTCGGGAACGTAGGCGGCGAGCTGCTCGCCATCGCAGAAAAGCGGTTCGCCCTCGGCCCACAGGCCGACCAGCTCCGTGAACTCGGGCAGGGTGGCGAAGATGAGCCGCGACTGTGCCGGCTGGAGCCGCTGCAGATCGCAGGCGATGTCCGAAAGCTCGAAGCTGTAGAGCAGGTCGCCGGCGGCGTGCTCGCCCGCCCGGAAATAGTCCCACTCGCCCAGCAGCAACTCGACCCGCCAGATGAATTGCTCCGGCGTCTCCACCAGTTCGCCGCCCGCCAGGAGCACGCCGACCTGGCTGGGATGCGCCTCGCGGATGCGGATCTCCACGCCCCGCTTTGCCGCAAGGTCGGTGAAGTAGGCGATGCTCTGGCCGCCGCGCGCGGTCCATCGCTGATGCGCGAGCTGCTGGCGCTCGGCGAGTGTCATCGTCGCCGGGTCGCGCCCGCACGGGTCCGGCCCGAGCACGCGCTCGAAATCGCCCAGCGTGTAGGTCGCCGTGCGCGGGTCGACCTGATCCATCATTTCCTCGGCGACCGCCTCGACCTCAGCGATCAGCCGCGCCGGCGCGGCCAGCACGGCGCCGAGCAGCGAGCCGTCGCCGACGCGCGGCATGATCCAGCCGGGCGGGAGCAGCGACATCAGCTCGTGATCGGCATCCTCGGCCGAGCGGCTCATTCCGGCGCGCTCCAGCTGATCGCGCCGGGCGTGGCCAGCTCATAGCGCTCAGTCGAGATGGTCGCGCTCGGCGCGACGAGCCGGTGGCGATACTCGCCGGCGGCCGACGAAATCGCTTCCGACAGGCGCGAGAGATAGAGCTTCCCACCGATCTTGCTCTCGACGGCGAAAAAGGTGCGGATTGCCGCCTCGACGGCGGCCTTGACCGGCGCCGAGAGAGGCTCGATCTCGATCGACAGCGGTACAGGCTTGAGCACTACCGGCACGATGACGCGCTCGGCGGTGACCGGCCGCTGGACCTCAATCTCGGCGGCGATCGCGTCCAGCTCCGCCTCGGTCGGCACGCGCGGCGCGTAGAGGGTGCCCATGGCGACGACGACGCCGACCGTTCCCAGGCCGACCCAGTCGCCATAGGCTTCGACCTGCGAGGCGGCGAAGACGTTGGTGACCCAGCGCGGATAGTCGAATTTGGCGCCGCCATGGGCGGGATCCTGGATCTCGGCGAGCAGCCGGCCGAGCAGTGCTGAGGGCACCTCGACATCAGCGCCGCCGGCGAGACCCGACGCGTCGACGGTTGCGACCTGGGTCGAGAGCCCGGCAATCTCCTCGATGAAGGAGAGCGGCGTGTCGGCCGCCGCATTGCCGATCGGCCCGGCGAGGGTGGCGCGCACGTCCAGCACCGCCCCGCCATTGTCGCCCATGGTCTCGGAGGCGAGCACCTCATAGGTACCTCCGGCGCCCTGGAGAAGCCGCCCGGCCGGGACGATGGTGCCGGGCGTGCCCTCGACCTCGACCTTGCCGATCGCCTTGGTCGCCGGCCGGCGCACCACGCCCCAGATCGAGGCGTGCCGAGCCAAGAACTCCAGCTCGGCGGTATCGGGAAAATACTGCTGGCCCCACCAGCGCAGATGCAGATGCACTTCGTAGAGGCCGAGCACGAAGGTGCGGATGATGATGGCGAGCATGCCGCGCGGGCTGCGCACCGCCCGCGCGATCGCCGCCGGCGCCACGTCCGGACGCACGGTGCGGATCTCGCTCTCCATGAGAGTTTCGAGACGTCGGGTCAGCGTGCGTGGGTCGGAAATCGGGAAGGCCATCAGGTGCCCCCGCCGATTCGCAGGTTGGCCTTGAGCGGTCGGCCGTCGACGACGATGCGGGTGCCGAGGATGCCGCGCGAGACCCAGTCGACCTCGATCTCGGCGGCCTTGCCCGTTTCATCCGCGACCCAGGCGAAACCCTCCTTGAGCCATTGCGTGCACATGAGCGTGGTGGCCGGCCATTCCTTGGCGCGGTCCAGCAGCCACAGCCGGCACCCGGCCTGCCGATAGTCGATGTCGAGCGCGTCGCCGGCCCAGCCTCGCCGCTCGACGAAGCTGACAGGCTGGTTGAGTTCGGAAATGCCCGAGGGCAGCTCGTCATCCGGCCGGGCGCGACGATCGAGCCCATACGACAGGATCATGGCCGTCGCCGGCGTCTCGTCGATCGCAAGATCGCCGTCCGCGCCGAGCTGCAGGTCGCAGCGGCGCGTGTCCGGATCGAACGTGAATGCGAGGTCGAAGAAGTCAGCCATGGCGCGGATCATCCCGCGCGCGCGCGTCGCGGTTCATGACCGCATGTGCGGTCTAGACGTTCGGGTCTGGGTCCGGGCCGACGATCGGCGCCTTCGAGACGATGATCTGGCCGTCGCGCACCACGACCCAGTCATTGGCCAGGCGCATCTTCACCACCTCGTCGGTGACGGTGACGCGCGGTGCGCTTTCGCCGGTGCCCCGGCGCATGCGGATCAGCTCGGCCGAGAGGTCGATCTCATTGTCGTCGACCTGGGCGATCACGCGCTTGGTCGACCACGAATGCACCGTCCCGTCTGCTTTGATGAGCACGCGTGAGCCGTTGAACACGCAATACATCGCCGCCTCGCCCTCGGCGAGATTGCCGAGGCGGTTGCCCGGCGACGTGGTCGGCAGCGCGACCAGGTCGCCGCCGTCTCCGCCGACCGCCAGCAAGATGGCGAGGCTATTCTTGGGCGGCCGCGAGACGAAGCCGCTCGGGAACAACACCTCGACATCGGCGAAGTCGTGGCCCTTGTACATGGTGCCGCTGACCGTCTGGCTTTCGCCAGCGTCGTCGGTCTTCTTGACCACGCCGCGGCGCACCAGGCCGCGCAGCTGCTGGGCGATCTCCCAAAGCTTCATAATGGGCTCGCCGTCGAATCGAGTGGGGCGGAGGTGCCCGACTTCTTGGTCTTGGTCCGGTTGGTACGCCGGCCAGCCACCGGCTCGGTGTCATAGGCGTCCGGCGGGGTGATGCGCAGCTCGCTCACCTCGCCATCATCCTCGCTGTAGCGGTAGATGGTGCCGGCGATCAGCATGTCGCGCTCCACGTCCTGGTAGGCGTCCGACACCGGCGCCAGCGTGTTCGGTCGCCAGAGCTTGCCGTCCTCGTCGTGATAGCCCTTCACCTGGTGGCGTAGTTCCTCGCTGCGGCCCTTGGCCGTGCGCTCCATCCATTCGGCCTGCTTCTGAGCGCCCTCGGCAGTGAGCTGGGTCCGGCCGAGCGTCACCAGCGGGCGATAGCGCACCATCTCGGCGTCCTTCTTGCGCCCTTCGATGGCGACGCCGCCCAGCTCGCGGTCGAGCTGTGCATTGATCCACGCGGTCGGGTCGCCGACGAGCGGGGCGGCGCTGGCGCTCAATCGCGCTGCGCCGCGCTGACCCTGCGCCTTCTCGGCCTGGCCCTTGACGCAGTATTCGCTGTGGCGTCCCTCTATCGAGAACTCGCCATCGGTCGAGGTGACATTGCCGGGATAGCGCAGCGCGCCGGCGCGCTCCTTGCCCGCCTTCGTCATCACCACGGCACCGACACCATCCGAGGTGAGCAAGGCGCCGCGCTGGCGCAAGCCCTTCTCGATGGCCGACAGCGCGGTCTCGCCGGGCTCGATTACGTAGCGCTCAAAAGGCTCGCCCGGATCGACCTCGGCACGGAAGTCGAGGCCATATGGTTTCACGATCTCCTTTCCGACCTGGTCCACGGTCTTGTTCCGGTACTCGCTCGGTCCGTCGACGGTCGCCGCGCCGTCGATCAGGTCGCGCGCCTTGTCCGAGCCCTCGATGGTGACGCTGGCGCCGTCCTCGCCGGCATGCGGCGCGATGCGGTCGATCCAGCCTTTGAGGATTGGCCGGTCGTCCAGCCGGATCTCGACCTCAAGGCCGACCGGCACCATGCGACGATAACTGGCCAACGTCGCGAAGGGATGCGCGGCACCGGAGCGCGCCGCGTCGCGCAATTCGAATGAAAAGCTGCCTGTCAGATCCTCGATGTCGCGGTTGATCTCGACCGAGGTCCACTCGTCGAAAATCTGGCCGGCGAGCACCAGCGCCCAACGTCGCGTCGCGCGTATCATCATGGCAGCACCTCGATCGCATCATCGGTGATGAGGCCGGGATGGCGCAGCCGGTTGCGGGTGACGATGTCGCCGAACATGGCGATCACGCCGCGCGGATCGTCGCCGGCGAAGTGCTGGGCGATCAGCCAGGCCGAAATCCCATAGGGTGGCGCCACAGTGATGACCGCCGGCAGCCGGCCGATGATCTCGTGCAGGTCGCGCGAGAGCCGGGCGCGCAGCTCGTGCAGGGCCGACCAGAGCACAGCCCCATAGCCGGGTGAGGCAAGCGCCGCCTCGGCGGCCACCTCAATGACCGAGGCGAGATCCGCGTCGAGCGCCTGGCGCACTGTCTCGGCGTCCTGCCGGCTCTCATAGGCGATATCGACGGCGGCCCGCACCGCCTGCGCCAAGGCGGCGCAGCGGGCCGCAAGACGCACCGCTTCCGCCTCCGCCCCGATCACGTCCAGCGCGGCGATATCGGTCGCGATCGCCCGCAGCAGCGATACCGCCCGGCGCGGCGTCAGCACGGCCGCCGGTGCCTCATAACCGGCCGCGGCGCCGATCGCCGGTGCCGGCCGATCCAGCGCCGCGTCGGCAATCGGTACGGTGAGGGCGGTGACGGCCTCGGCCAGCGTGGTCATGCGGTCGCTCCGGAGAGCACAGTACCGACCAGCTCCACCGCCGGCGTCACCAGCGGCACGAGCCCGGCGGCCTCCGGCGCCAGCGCGACGCGG
This sequence comes from Ancylobacter sp. TW_SC_1, assembly GCF_056836805.1. Taxonomy (NCBI): domain Bacteria; kingdom Pseudomonadati; phylum Pseudomonadota; class Alphaproteobacteria; order Hyphomicrobiales; family Xanthobacteraceae; genus Ancylobacter; species Ancylobacter sp. TW_SC_1. Next base: position 4,334,038 of record NZ_CM166365.1, on the reverse strand, counting down.
GAGGCGACGAGGCTGGCGACCGCGCCGGCGGCGGTCTGCGCCTGGGCGAGCGTGGCGACCGCCATGGACGCGCCGAGCACGTCGCCGAGATAGCCCGCCGCCGCGTCGAGCAGCGCGTCCGCTCCGCCCAGCACCAGCGAGGCGGTGTCGACCATGGGCGCCAGCGAGATGACGACAGGGGTAAAGCCCGCCTCGAACCACGCGACGCGGAGTTCGCGATCCGAGAAGCGGATGCGCGCCGGCTGTTCCATCTGCACCAGTTTCTCGCCGAGCCACGGATGCATGAGCGTGCCGATGCCGCGCGTCTTGAAGGCGGCCTCCAGCGCCGCCGCCTGGGCAATGTAGTCGTCGCCGATAACCAGGCCGCGTAGCTGTATCGCGCCTTCATAGGCGCCGAAATCGTCGACCGCCGGCGCATCGATGCCGGGGAAATAGGTCAGGATCAGCCGCCGGCCGACCTCATGATCGGAATTGACGACGTGGAAGCGCACGCCCCGGTAAGAGGCGGGCAAGAGGCCGGGAAGCAGTTCGCTCCAATTGTCCCAGAACACGGCTCATACCCTCCCGATGACGCGGCCGTTATCAGCACGCTTCAGCGGCACGGCCGGATTGCTGCTCTTGACGCTCTCGACCTGGCTTCCCGGCGCCGCCGAGACCACGATCTGCCCGCCGACCTGAGCATTGGCCGCGACAGAGGAGGCCGGCGCAAAGCGGGATTGCCCATACCGCCCGCCACCTTCTTTCGGCGCCCCTGGCGCATTGTCATTGCCGGCCGGCGGCGTCGCGCCGGCCGGGGCATCGGTGCCGCCGAGCCAGCTCGGCAGCGACGGCCATTTGATCAGGCTGCCGATGTCGATGCTGCCGATCCAGCCCATGATGCGACCGGGCAGGCCGGAGAAGAACGAGGAGAGCCCGTCGACCGCCCTTTCCACGCTGTCGGCGATGGCGGTGCCGAGTCGCGTGCCGAGCGCCGCCCACTCCTCGTCGCTCATGCCGGCGAGCTCATCGACGATCTGCGACAGGGCGGTGAGGGCGCGAGGGCCGAGATCGGCGAACCATTGGCTGACCGCGCCGCCATCGCCGCCGAATGCCGTGACGATCCGGCCCGGCAAGCCGGTCGCCCAGTCGATCGCGCCGCGCGCCGCAGCCTCCATGCCCGGCCCCCAGCGGGTGGCGAGCACGTCCCACGCCGAGCCGAGCGCGGTGCCGATGCCCGCGCCGATCGACACCAGCTTGGAGGGGATGCCGCCGAGCTTCTCGTCGACAGCGGCCATGACCGGACTGAGCGCCGTCGAGAGCACATCAAGCGCAGTGTTGCCGAGATCGCCCAACGCCGCCAGCACCTGCGCGCCGGCTGCCTGAGCGCCCGCCCAGTCGCCGGCGAACAGGGCCTTGACCATGGCAACGCCGGCGTCGAACGCGGCCGTCACCATGTGCCACATGTCCTGGAAGTACGGCGCGAACTCGTCCCATTCCGAATAGATCAGATAGGCCAGTCCCGCGAGGGCCGCGACCAGCAGGCCGATCGGCGAGAGCACGAAGCCGATCACGCCCGCGAGTACACCGAAGGCGGCGGACAGGACGGTGAGCACCGGCACCATGATGGCGAGCCCGGCAACCGCGGCGAGGAAGGCGCCGCCAATGGCGAGCACCTGGTCGATAACGCCGGGATATTGCGCGTCGACCTCACGCACCCAGGCGAGCGCGGCGATGCCCAGCTCGTTGATCCAGGGCAGGTTCTTCGCAAAGGCGAGCCCGATGCGGTTGATCGCCTGCGTCCCGATCTCGCCGGTAATGGCGAGCTGCGTCGAGATGCCGGCCCATTGCGTGGCGTAGTCCTGAGCGATCACGTCGAGCCCGGCGCTCTTGATCTCCTCCTTGAACTTCTTATAGGCGTCGATGTTCGCCAGCATGGGCAGCAGGAAGTCGAGCACCTGCATGTCGCCGAACAACTGGCCAAGTTTCTCCGCGCCGGCGATCTTCTTGATCTGTTCCAGCGCCGCGGCGGTTGCCTCCGCGTCAGTCAAGCCCTTCGCTTTGTTCGCCTGGAAAATGCCGCTCAGCTTCTCCGAGGATAGCCCCGTCAGCGTCACGATCTTCTGGATCGCCGCCTCGACCGGGTTGATGCCGCGCGCCGCTGCGTTCTGCATCACGCCAGCGATGTTGACGCCCATATCCTCGAACTTTTTCCTCGTCTCCGGGCTAAGCAGCTTGGAGAGGAAATTCTTGAAGTTGTTCGCCGCCGCCTGGGTGTTGTCGGTGCCGAACATCGCGACCTGGAGCGAGGCGCCGATCGTCTCGACCGCCTCCATGCCGGTGATGCCGAACTTCTGGAACTGCGCCGCCAGCTCGGGGATCTCGCGCGCCATGTCGCGGAACTCGAATCGGCCGAGCTTGCCCGCCGTCACCAGCTTCGCCAGAGCCAGCTCGGACTGCTCTACCGGAATGCGCAGGCTGTTGTTGAGCGCGAAGGCAACCTTGGCCACATCGTTGGGCAGTGCGCTCGCCGCCTTCGACACGCGGGCGATCGGGGTGAGCAGGCGCTCCGCCAGCGCCTCGTCCATGCCGGCGGCGATCAGCAGCCCGCCGGCGTCGACCAGGGACGATGACGCTATGCCGACCTGCAGGGCGAGCTGGGACACCGTGCTGGAAAGCGCTGCGATACGCCTTTCCGCGGCATCGCCGACATAGTTCGCCGTGACCACGATGTCGCGCAGCGACTGGTCGAACTGAGCGGCCGAGGTGATCGGCCCCATGAAGGAGAGTGCGGCAACCGCAGCGCCGAGGATGCCGATGCGCTGGCCGATGGCGGCGAACTGGGCGAATTTGCGCTGGATGGCGCCGAGCGGGCCGGTGATGCGGTCCACCAGCCGCACGAGCACCGAGACGTCCATCGTGCGGCCGGCCATGCTTATGCTCCTGTCAGTCCGAGGCTTGATCCTTGACGAACTGGTGGAAGGCGCCGATCGCGTTCCACCACCAGCGCGCCTCGTCCGCCGTCATCGCCTCGATCTCCGCCCGGCCGAAGCTGCTCTCGGCCGCCAGCCCGCCAAGGATCACTTGGGGCGGCGGGTCTTCGGGCCACTCTCGAAAAAAGACGCGACGATCTCCACCGCCGCGGTGATGTCCGCACCGTCCATCTTCTTCCAGAGCGCGGCCATCAGCTGCTCGTTGATCACCGCAGACTTCGCCAGCATGACGATCGGGCGGCTGGCTTCAGCGGCATTGGTGACGGCGGTAATGGCCTCGCCATTCAGCCGGCCGAAGGTGAGGCTGTCATAGCTCTCGGTACGCTCGCCGTTGCGCGAATTGCGGATGATGACCGGAATCGGCCTGTACAGCGCCAGCGTGATGGTACCGTCGTCGTTACGCTTTGCGCGCGCGGGAAGCTCGAAACCAGCGTCGGCATCCTCGTTGACGACGGCGGTATCGCCCGCCTCCTGCACGACGATCGGCGCGGCGACGACGGCGCTCTTGGCCGGCTCGTCCTCGATGATGACGGGGGAATCGGTGCGCGGGGTCATGGTGGCTCCTCGGCCGGATCTCTAGGGAAGGAGGCGCCGGCGTCCGGCGCCGGCACCGATCATCAGGAAACGACTTCTTCCCACTGGCCGGCGGACCATTTGAGTTCGATCTCGCCGCCGGCGCCGCCGGTCATGCTGGGGATGTCGTCGGAGAGGAAGGCATCCGGGAAGGTGTAGATCTGGCCGGTGTCGCAATGCACCTGCAACTCGCCTTCCCCCTCGCCATAGAGGTCGCTCCAGCGCTGGCCTTTCTGCAGATGCGTCTTGGCCGTGACCTCTGAACCCTGGAACTCCTGGGCACGCCCGACCTTGCGGCCATAGGTGACGGGGTTGTTCTTGAGCCCGCCGAGCCGGAGCTTCGCCCCCTTCTCGACCGGGATGTTCACGCCCTTCCAGACGATGTCGACGATGCCGAGCACCTGCGCCATGGCTCACTCTCCTCTTGCGCGCGCGGCGCGTCAGACCTCGAATTCCAGCGAGCCGGCGAGCACCATCAGATTGCCGATGATGATGATGCGCAGGCGCGAGTTCAGGCGGTTGCGGTCGCTCACATCGCGCTCGAAGATCGAGTGTTTGACCGTCTCGGTCGACTGCTCGATCCAGCCGAGCCGCTCATAGAGCGTGCAACGGGACATCCAGGAGCCCCATACGCGCCGCGGCGTGGCGACATTCGCGGCATGGTTGGCGGCGATCGAGTCGTCATCGGCCAGCTTGGACCGCGGATAGGTCAGCGTGCAGAAGGCGCCCCAGTCGTAGCGGATGCGGCTGGCCGTCTTGGGGATCATGATGTCCAGCCAGGCGGTGTCGGCCACATTAAGGGCGCTCACCTTGTACGTGGTCACCACGCGGTCGAGCGTCACCGTGCCATCCGGCAGCCGGTTGAAGGTCGAGATACCCTTGCCGAGCAGAAGGTTCTGCTCGCTCTCCAGGAAGGTGTCGATCGGCGCCGGCGCCTCGACGCCCGGCAGCACCAGCGAGCGCAGCTGGCGCGCGGGATCGTTCGTGAGCTGGAAGGCCGCGACGCCGGCGAGCGAAGCCGCCCATTTGTGCGGCGCGGTCGGCGAGTTCTTGGCGCCGATGCCGGTCATGAAGGGCGAGTTGGTGAGCGCGCCCTTGGCGACCAGCTCGGCATAGGTGCCGCGGTGCCCGAAATAGCCATGTGCGTCGCGCTTGCTCATGGCGTTGTAGCGGGTGGCGAAGTCCGCCGCGATCTTGCCGAGGTTCGTCGCATCGTCCCACGGGATGACGATGTCGGTGAACCACTCGCTGGCGATCGCGTCGAGCGCGGCCTGGACGTCCGGGTTGGTCGCGCCGGCGGTGGCGGCAGCGACCGCGACCGCGATGCCGGGCGGGATGGTGTCGCCGACACGGCGCGCCACCGTGACCGAGTAATTGTTGCCAACCTCGCCCTTGTGGCGGGCGGTCAGGGTCACGACGCCGGCGGCCGCTGCGGCGGTGTACGGGCAGTCGGTCAGGAGGTTGATGGCCGCCGCCGCCGCAGTCGCTATCTGCGCTGCGGTCTGCCCGACCACGACGGCGAGCGGGATGCGCGTCGATTCGATGTAGAGCGCCAGGGCGCCGCCGAGCGTGGCCGTGCCGGTGAAGGTGTAAGTCTTCGTCGCCGCGATGCCGGCGACGTTGTCGGCCAGGGCGAGCGCGAACACCTCGGTGGTCCGGTTGGCGCGCTTGTAATAATCGACCATCTCCGCGCCGACAGAGCCTGCGCCGAAATAGCCGATGCCTTCCTCGGGTCGGGTGATCGGGTAGAGCTGGCCGGCGATCGCGGCGCCGGTTACGAGCTTCTGCACGATCAGCAGGGTGCGCGCCGGATAGTCGGCGACGCCCATGCGGTCATAGGCCGGCTTGACCTCGGTATAGACGCCCGGCTTTTTCCAGGAGTACGGAATCTCGTCAAAGGACAGCACGGCTCACCTCACTTCTTCGGCTTGCTGGGGGCGGCCGGCTCGGCCGAGCTGGCGGGCACCTCGACGGCATCGGTCGCCGCCGGCGGCTTCGATTTGGTGACGTCCTGGTCGGCCAGGCGCCGGCGCCAGAACGTGTCGGTCGGATCGACCCAATCGCCCTTGATCGGCAGGACACCGCCGGGATAGGGCAGCGGCTCACCGAGCGCGGGCACGACATAGACTTTCTGGCTCATGGTGCGGGCGCTCCGGAAAGGAGAATGGTGGCCTCGACCGCAACCGACGCCTCGGCGTCGGCGGGCGTGTTGACCTCGAAATTGGACAGGAACCGCAGGAAGGCCGGTGCCGAGGCCGCCTCGCCCAGCACGTCGCCGAGCTTGGTGTGCACCTTGAAATCGACGATGACAGCCCCGGTGCCGGCGGCACGCCAGCCGTCAATGGTGGCCTGATTGACGCCAGTCACCTCGGCCGAGCCGATGTCCTCGTCGATCGTCCAGCCGTGCAGCAGCACGACCAGCGCGATCGCCGCCGGATAGAGTCCCGGCCCGAGGCGGTCGCCGAGCTGTACGGCCTCGCGGTTGCCGGTGTTCTTGACCACGGCGATGAGCCGGAACGACAGCTCGCCGGCAAACTGACGGGCTCCGGCGTTTTTCGGGGTGAACCCTTCGAAGCCGATATGCAGGCGCGGCGTCGAATCGGCGAGGCGCTTGAACTCGTCCGCGGTCAACGGCAGGCCGATGACGTTCGGCTTGCCCCACTCGCGCGGTTTGAAGACAGGCGCGACCCGCGCTGCCAGTGCCAGCGACACGGCCGAGATCGGATCAAGCTCGGCAAGATCGAGAGCCACCATGATCAAAGCCCCCCATTCGCGGGAGTGGTGAAAGCCGCCGGCCGATCGGAGGTCCGCGCGCCGCCGCCTGAATTGAGCGCCACGGCGCCTTCCAGCGAGGTCGAGCCATCCGCCAGCGCCTGCAGCCAGGCGATGACCTCCTTGCGCGCCAGGCGCATCTGCTCGGTCGGCTCGCGCTGGCCACCATGAGCCAGATCGTAGCGGGCCAGCAGGCAAGCCGAGCGCACCAGCTCGGGCGGCGACGGCAGGACCGGCGTGGCATAGCGCGCCCTCAGATAGGAATCGATCAGGCTCGACGCGTCGCCGATCGCGCCCTCGATGCGCCCCGGCACGATCGCCTCGGGCACGTCGCCATCGGCCACGGACAGGCGGATCATCTCCTCCTGCCCGTAGCGCTGGATCATGTCGTCGACGGTCGCGTAAGCCATGGGTCAGGGCGCTCTAAGAGGGGTCTTACTTGCCCTTGCGGGGCGGTTTGGCCGGCTTCGCGGCGGGAGGGTTGGCCGAGGGAGCGGCGGCACCTGCCCCCTCGGCCGGGGCGGCGCCGGCATTAGCCGGCTGCTCCGCATCCTGATGAGAGAGATCGGCGGCGGGGGCGGCCGCAGCCGTGCCGCTCCCCTCCGCCTCGCCGGTCAACGTCGGCACGGCGAGGCTGGAGACCTCATCCGGGAGGCTGGAGACCTCGGAACCCGACGCCTTGACGACCTCATTGCCGTGCTGATCGGCAATCTCGGCCTCCGGCTTTGCCGCCTGCAGCGCGTTCCACTCGTCGGCGATGAAGCCCATGATGATGGACGAGAAGTCCGCGACCGGGATGCCGATGAAGAACGCCGCGCGGGCGGCCGCGCGCAGCTCGGCCAGCGCGAGTTCGCCATTGCCGACACGGATCGTGGCGTCGGCATCGTCCTGCAGCTCGACGAGGGTAAGCATCGGCTCGGCGCGGATGGCGTCGAGCTGCCCGGCGGTCAGCTCGCCCGGCTTGTAGTCCTTGACCGCCGGGTGGGCGATGCCGGCCCGGCGAAAGCCGGGGCGGCGACACAGGATGCGAATGGTCGACATCGGCGCCCTCCGTTCAGGCGAGGTGCGGAACGACGAGGATCTCGGCCGTGCCGGCCCAGACGTTGGTCTCGCCGCCGGCGATCAGCGCCGCGCCGACGACGCGGCGAGCCGCGCCCTCCAGCACGGGAGGGACGACGAGCACGCGGGGGGATACGGGGATCGCCTCGCCCGAGCGCTTGAACCGACTCATGAAGGTGGCGCGGTTCGCCTCGAAATTCGGCGTGCTCAGCTCGGCCTTGGACATGAAGGCGCACTGCCACATGCCGAAGCCGACATTCGAGCGACCGTCGACGCCATAGACGAACTTCTTCTGGTTGAAGACGTTCGGGTCCTCCGGCCGGGTCATGCTGACGAACTTGAAGTCCTTGCGCTTCTGGTAGACCAGCGCCTTCAGCACCTGCGTGTCATCGACCAGGTACCAGGCCGGATTGGCGCCGGCCTGGTAGTTCGAGGCCGAAATCTCCTGCCCCTCGGAATCGTAGGAGGGGTGGTCGGTGTCGAAGAAGTTCTGGCCGTCGAAGCACGGCGTGGTGGCGCCCTTCTTCATCAGGCCGAAAGTGAGCAGGTCGGGAAACGCCTTCGCGTCCTGGCCCATCTGCGCCGCGATCGGCGTGAAGACGCCGAAGCTGTCGTCCTCGATCTTGTTGCGGTCGATGCTGATCGTCTTCTCGAAGTCGCGGTTGACGATCTCGAACATGTTCGCCGAGACGTCGTGCACCTGCCGGTCGCCGATCCACTCGCGGAAACCGGGAAGGTCGTCGAGGCGCGGATACTCGTTCTTCGACGTGGTCGACGGCACGGTCATGGCGACGCGCTCGTAGAGCGTCTGGGTCGCGGCGAAGCGGGCGTTGAAGGCGTTCGAAAGGCCGGTGTAGATCGAGCGCAGGTTCTGCGGATTGACGTCCATGGTGCCCTCTCAGACGCGGACCCAGAAGATGGAACCCTCGATGCCGTCGAGCGTGCCGGCGGCGAGCCGGGTGCCGGAGGAGGAATCGAGAGAGACGGTTTCGTCGTCGACCGCGTAGACGGTCGCGCCGATATTGGCGGGGGTCGGCGCCGCGCCCGCGAAGGCGAAGGGCAGCACGCCGCGCTCGGCGCTGATCACGCCGGCGCTGTCCGCCCCATCCCGGTTGTCGGCATGGTGCGCGGCGAAGCCGACGATGACGACGGCGCCCGCGGTGCCACCCGGCACGGCGAGCCCAGCGGCGGTGACGCCGACAAGAGTGCGGGCGAAGATGCGCGTCGCGCCCTTGATCGGGTAACCGCAGCGACGCCCGTCGCGCTGCGGCACCATGCGGTCCTTGGTTGCCGCCATCACACCAGCTCCTTCTGGGCCTTCGCGGTCTTCGCGAATTCGGCCGGATCAACGCCCATCAGCTCGCAGACCTTGAGCTGATCATCGGTGAGCGCGGCGACGGGGTCGGCCGGATCGGCCGCCGGCGTGCGGCTCTGGCGCGAATTGAGGATCGGCAGCGCGCCGATCTCCTTCTCAACCCTTGCCGGGTCCTTCATGTGCTGTTCGATGTAGTGGTCGCGCAGCGGCACGACGCCGGCGCGACCGAGCGCGATCGCGTCATCGACGAAGCGGGTAGCTTCCTTCTTGGCGCTGTCCGCCTGCAGCGTGGTGAGCTGCGACTGCAGATCGGCGACGGCGCTGCGCAGCGTGGCCGCCACCTGGTCACCGCCTGCCTGACGCGACTGCAGCTCGGTAACGATGCCGTCCGCCGCCAGGGCATCGGAAAGGCCGGCAGCCGTGGCGATGGCCTTGATCGAGGCGGAATGGCTGTCGACCACCGTCTTGTTGGCGGTGACCGCCGCGAGCACGTCGGCCTCGGGCACATCGGCGCCGAGGCCGTACAGCTTCCGCAGCTGTTCGAGGAGATCCATGGAGTCGCTCCGGCTATGGAGGGTTGCGAGCTGGGTGAGGTTCGGCGTGTTGGTGAGCGAGGCGCGCAGCACCTGGACGATCTCGCCGCCCTCGGTGCGCGAAATGGCGGGGGAGATTCCGCGGTACTCTTTGGCCGACACCATGCGGCGGCCCTCGTCGGTCCACTCGACGCGGCCCCAGATCCCGTCGGCGCGCTGCTGAAGCTCGACGATCCAGCCGCGTGCCGGCGCCGGCCCGCCCTTCGGCGCGCTCAGATCGGTGCTGTGGTTTTCGTCGATCGGCAGGCGCACGGCCTTCATCGACGCCGCGATCACTGCGGCCGCATCGCGGACATGGTACGGCCCGCGCCCATCGGCGCCGGTGAACGTGCCGGCCGGGACGAGGTGCACCCATTGGGGCGCGCCATTACCGGCGGGCAGTGCGCTATGAAGGATGACAGTCAGCATGACCGCCACTGTGGCGGGGCATGCGGGGGAAGTTCATGACCGCAGGCGCGGTCTAGAGCGCCTCGCACAGGGCGACCGTGGGCCGCTCGCGGGAACCGGGCCGGGCCGATCTAGCCGGCGCCTGCCGATCGGGCGCCCATGGCGCCTCTTACGGCTCTTACGGGCTCTTAAAACCCGCGACGAGCTTCACCGCCCGATCCCGGCGGCGCGACCGAGCGCGTCGACCAGCGTTTCGAGGATGACTATTTCGTCCTCGCGGTCAATGTCGAGATAGGGGCGCGCCGGAATTTCGACCTGGTCGACCGCCACCAGGCCGCCCAAGAGGGGAAAGCGCAGCTTCTCTGCCGAGACCGGCCGGATGATGCCGCCGAACTGGTGGATTGCCGCATAGATCTTGTTCGAGCCGATCTCCACGCTGTCGCTGCCGGCGCGGCTGGTGATCGAGCCCATCAGGCCGCCACGCATGCCGCTCTCGCGCAATATGCCCGGTCCGCGCTTGATCGCGGCATAGCCGGGGTTCAGCGGTGCCCACGCTATGCCGTCCGGACCGGAGCCGCGCTGGAACCGGTCATGGCGGATGCCGACCAGGCCGACGCCGATCGCGCGCATGACCGGCGTGGTGTTGCTCACCACCAGGCTGAGCTGGGCGAAGGCGCGGATCGCGGCATCGCCGACGACTTTGGTTTCGAGGATCACGCCGGCCATGTCGGCCGTTACTCGGCCGCGGCCTTCTCGGCCCGCTCTACGATGACGGCGCTCTCGTCGTCGCTCCACATGTCCGCAAGACGGCCGCCGGCGCGGGCGCGGGAAGCGGTCTGTTCGAGCCGCTGCACCACGGCGCGCAACTCGTCGTCGCTTGCCGCCGAGTACGCGTCGGCCACAAACCTGTTGCCCCGGTTGATCTCAACCAGGCGATCCAGCAGCTTTTGACGCTCGGCGGCTTGCACGACGGACAGGCTCCACGACGATACGGGACCCGGAGCGTTCCACTACCCGGAAACGGGCACCGGACCGGAACAGGAACTCGTACTCCAGATGATCGAGGTCCGGGACATGATTAACATAAGCGCCACCAGCATACGCTTGCGGTAGGCGAATCTCAATGACGGCGCCGTCATGAGCAGAGGCGAATGTTCGCGCTGTGTCGGGGCTGACCGACGTCGACAGGAATCCGCGCTCCTCGATGATGTCGCCCAGCCGCGCCTGCACATATGGCGCACGTCCGGTGACACCGCGGAACACGGTGATAGACCGCGACGTCCGTGCCCGCGCCAGCGCCGAATCGAGCGCGTCAATAGCGGGCTGCAGATAGGACATGACGCGATCGCCGCGCAGTTGCTCATTCATTTCGCGATAGAGCACACCCTTGTAGCCGCTTAAGGCATTGATCTCGTCGCGCCGCAGCCGGCGCGCCCAGCCGGCGAAGTCGGAGGTGAGCAGCCAATCGGCGGCCTCGGCGTCCGCATGCGACGCGGCTCTGACCGGGATCGGCGGCGGCGTTGGGGCCGGAGGCGGCGGAACGCCAACAGGCGCGGGCGGGACAGTCGCGGCGGGAAGCGCCGCCGGCATGGCGGGCTGGGCAACTGGGGATGGAGCCGGGCCGATCGACCTTCCCGGCGTCAGCGTGGCATTCGCCGGCAGGTCGACCCGCTCGGCCTTCCACTCGCGGCCGGGATTGTAGGCGAAGCCGGGATCGATTCCCTTCGGTACCTGGACGACTTCGCCGGTGCGCGGGTTCGTCCAGGGGCGCCACTCGATCGGCGGCGTGGTGTCGGGCCCGATCTTGCCCTGTCGCGCGCGCTGGCGCGCGGAGAGCGCGCGGACCCAGCAGCCACAGCCCCAGCCGTTCGGGCCGTAATGAGTGTTCCACCAGGGATCGCTGGCCAGCAGCGTCGTGCCGTTCCAGCCCAAATGTTCGGGGCGGGGATGCGTGGCGCCGCTATGGACATACTGCCAGTAGGGAAAAGCGGCGAGCGTCTCCGGCTCGGTCTGTTGGACGAAGCGGCCGGCCGAATAGGCCATGCCGAGATTGGTCTCGTAGATGACGCGGGCGCGCCAGCCGGGCGTGCCGGTGTGCTCCCAGCCGCGCCGGCGCACAATGTCGTCGAAGCCCCCGCGGAATGCGCCGAGCGACATGCCGCTCTCCAGCGCCTTCGCCACCTCCTCGCGAAAGTCTCCGACGAGCGCCTCGGTGGCGGCGCCGGCAACGGTGAAGCTCTTCACGTTGGCGACGCCGAACACGTCGGCATAGTGCTCCGAGGTGACGTTGGTCTTCTGGCGCAGATAGGCGATGGCCTCGTCGAACGGCAGGTCGATCGCGCTGAGGGTGGTGGTCACGCGATCACGCCTCGCGCAATTCGTCCAGCACGGCGGCGCGGCCGACGAGATGCGCCAGCGCCATGCCACGCCCCATCGCGTCGCGCAGCTCGGCCGGATCGAGCTGCAGGCGCTCCAGCCGGGACATCAGGTCCGGCATGTCGGTGGCGGCTTCGAACTCGGCGCGGATCTTGTCCTTCAGCCCGGCCAACGCGCCGGCGGCGTCCTGGGCAAGCGCTTGCGTCAGGCGCTCGACATATTCGGGCTCCTTCTGCCGGGCATGCAGGTCGAACAGGCTGTTGAGGAAGCGGCTGTTCAACTCCAGCGCCTTCTTGTCCGACGGCGGCTCGGGATTGGCCGGCGGCGTTGCCGCCGGCGCCGGGCGGCGACCGCCGACCATCCGCACCGGCTTGCCGTTCGCGCTTTCGGCGGGTCCGGTAAAGCCCAAGCGATCGAGGATCTGGCTCTCCTCGATCTCAAGCCCCTGCGGCCCGAGCTTATCCAGCACGGAGGCGACGACCTCGATCGGCAGCTCGTCCGGCCGGCCGATGGTGACGACCGGGTACTTCTCCTGCGGGCCGTAGGTGAACGCGACCATGCGCTCGACCAGCTGCTGCTGCACCGTGGTCGAGGTGAGCCCCGCGTCGAAGCGCTCAAGATCCTCCTGGGTAAGCCGATGCGTCTTACCGGCCGCGTGAGAGCCCGGCGTCGCGTCCGTGGTCGCGGTCTGGCCGAGCACGACCTTGGAGACCTCGCTGTTGTACCAGGCCGCGCGGCTTTCATAGACCTTCGAGCCATCCGAGGCGTTCTTCACCTCGACGAAGTCGATGGTCATCGACTCGGGGATGATGGCGGCGCAATCGCCGGCGATGTTCCGCACCGCCGACCAGAGCACCTCGCGCTCGTCGCCGGTGGCGCCGGGGTGATACTTGCCGACGCGCACGGGCTGGCCGTAATTCTGCACGAAGATCGCCCAGTCGCGTTGGGTGAAGGCTTTGTACATCCACGCCCAGGACACGACTCGCGCGAGCCCGCCACGGATGGTCAAACCCGATTTTGCCTTGTGGCGGTGGACGACATAGCGGTACGGCGCCAGCGGCTCCTTGCCGCCCGGCTCCCACAGCAGCGGTTCGTCGAGCGAGATGTCATCGAGACCAAACCAGCGCGGCTCGCGCCAGAGCAGGGCCGCCGGCGTCACGCCTTCCTTCGTGCTCGACCACTCGATCTCCATGATCGAGAAGCCCTTGCCGATGGCGTCGAGCATGTCGAAAAGCGCGTTGGCGAGCACCTTCTCGGCCAGCCAGGCGCGCACGAAGTCGGCATGGCGCTCGTGTTCCTTGTCCTCGCTTGCCGCCTCCACCGTGATCGGGATCTGCGAGACCTGGCGCTTTCGGGTGCCGAGCACGGCGGCGTAATGCAGGTCGCGCTCCTCCATGTCCTCGGCCAGCTCGAAATAGGAGAGCGGGTCGCCGGACGCCGCGGCGCGGTGGATCGCCGCCAGGCGGTGCGGCGTCATCCCATCGGCGGGGTGGCCGGAGATCGGCGAGCGCACGCCCGTGAGCGTCGGACCGGACTTGGCCTCACCGAAGAGCTGATCCTTGTCGATCGGCCGTCCGTCCAGCCCGAGAATGGTTGAGAGCCGCGCCATCAAATCCCTCCGCGCAGGCCGGGCAGGATGCCGCCACGGCGATCGTCGTCATCATCATGGTTCGGCCGCGACCAGCTCGACGACGAGCCCCCGCCCAGAGCCTCGCGCGGCGTCGGCGCGGCCCGGTAGCCGTATTCGACCGGGGACATGGTGCTGGCGAACCACGCCATGGTGCCGGCGATCGCGGTGTCGCCGTGGCGCTCATAGCCATCCGCGCCCTTGAAGCGGTGATCGTCCGGCACCTTGATCACGCCGTTGACATAGGCGAGCGCCTGATGGTCCTGGAGCACGTCCTCGTGCCTGGGCAGCACGATGGTCTGGTCGCCGAACGCCTCGACATAGGCGGTCGAATTCTTGCGATACCAGTCCGGGCTGGCCTTCACCTCGGCGATGCGCTGCGCGCCATAGCGCTGCGCCGCCACCTCGGCGAGGTACGAGCCATTGCCGTTGGCGTCGAGCGCGCCGCCGGACATGCGCGGAAGCCGATCGACGACATAGAACAGGATCTCGCGCTGCTGGTCGAAAGGCACGTTGCGCAGCTCGACGAGCAGCTTCGAGCGTCGAACCAGCGTGGGTTCCTGTTCCAACACCAGGATGGCGGTCGCGTCGCCGGAGCGGGCGAAGTCCTCGCCGAAATAGTGCGGGCGGCGCGGATCGAGCGCCTCCAGGATCGGCCTCAGCTCGCGCTCGCACCAGTCGCGGGCATCGGCCTTGCGCACATGCTCCGGCGCGTTCTTGAAATCGTCGTCGCGCTGCCACCGGCGGATCGGGATCAAGCCGTCCATGCGGGCCTCGATCTGCACGCGCGTGAGCGCGGCGCCCTCGGCCTCGGCGGGAATCGCGTCCAGCTCCTGGCGCATGGCCGCCTTGCGAACGCCATAGGCGCCGCGGATCTTCGCCTCCCACTCGGCCTCGGCCTCCGGCGACCAGGTCCTGCCCGACATCTCGCAGACACGCCGGAACAGGCCGTTCGTCACGGCCTTGCCGAACGGGATGAAGTGGCACGAGAACGGAACCTTGCCGGCCTTGGCTTCGCGGATCAGCTCGTTGAACGGGTTCAGCACGCCGTTGTGCGTGCTGATGACGCGGATCTTGCCGCCCCAGATGAGCAGCGCGTTGACGCTGTCCAGCACGCCCCGCACGTCGCGGTGGAACGCCGCCTCGTCGACGCACACCGTGCCCTGCAAGCCGCGAATGTTTTCCGGCCGGGACGACAGGGCCTCGACGCGTCGCCCGCTGGAGAAGCGCACACGGAAAGCCGAGATCTGACCCGCGAGGCTACCGTCCTCGCGGTAGTCGTCGAACATGAATTCTTCGACCTTGCCCAGCTCGCCGGCGATGATGCGGGCGAAATGCGCGACATAGCCGATGAACTCCCGGCCCTTGTCCTTGGTGTCGCCGATATAGAAACAGTTCTGCCCGCCCGCGCTCTTCTTCAGCGAGGCGATCAGCGTGTGGTCAAGCGCCTCGGCGAAGGTGACGCCGGTGCGCCGGCCCTTCTCGGCGAGCTTCAGGTCGGATTCGTCTTCCAGCCAGTCGGCCTGGTGGCGCATGAGCACGCCCTCGGCCAGCGGATCGAGATCCTCCGGGATCTCCGCGCCGCGCGGCAGCTCGGCCGGCAGCCCGGCGTCGGTGCGGGCAAGAACCGGCTGGCCGACGACCTTGTCAGGATCCGGGGCTTGCATCGCCGCCCTCCGCTGCCGGCTTCGGCCGGACGCCGAGGAAGTCGCGGCGCAGCTGGGCGACGACATCGGCGGAAAGCCCGCCCTCGCGCGCTACCTTCTCGATGGTCGCCTCGGTGCGCTTGGTGAACTCGGCCTGCAGCTTCTGGCGTCGATCGGTCGAGATCTTCTGCGCGGCTACGGTGGCCTGGAAGGCCCGCGCCAGCTCCATCGCGCATTTCGGCGACTTGGCGCCGGCGCCGTCCGCCGTCAGCTCGATGATCAGCGTCTTGATGAACTCGCCGAGGATGATGGTGTTCTCGTCGACGTCCTCGGCGGTGAACTGGCTGGCGATGCCCTTGAACATCTCCCGCGCGCGCTGCATGCGCGTGACCGCGGCCGCTCGGTCTACCGCCGCGCGATAGAACGCCGACCGGGAAATCGGCTTGATCCCCTTTTCCGTCAGGCGCTCGTTGAACTCGACGAGGATCTCCAGGCGGGTACGCTTCCGGCTCGCCAGCTCCTGGCATACCCACACGACATCGTCCTCGGCCTCGGCCGGCAGCAGATCCACGGAGTTGAGACGAGCGCTTTCGCTCATGATCACGCATCCGGGCTCGGGATGGCGACCCCGTCGAGCCGCGCGCGGCGCTCGACATGGTCAATGCCTGGCCGCTTCAGCTCTGCGACCATGACAGTGCCGGCATCGGTGATGCCAATGGCGCCGATGTCCTTCAGAACCAGCAATTGGGTGCGGACCCATTCGCGTGATCGCCGGTGGCCGAAGGTTTCGAGCACGCGGGTGATGAGCGTATCGTTCAACCGGCCGTCCAGCTGGCCCTTCAGCTCGCGCAGAATGACAAGGCGGGCGTCTTCGGCGAGAAACTTTTCGAAACTCATGACGGCTCCCTACGCGGTCCCCCGGCGGCTTTCGGCGTTGAGCAGGTAGCTCTCCAGCCGGCTTGCCGTGCCCGCTACGCCCTTGACCATCTCGTTCATCGCTTTCACGTCGCCCTTCATCTCGGTCGTGGTGACTTCCAGCTTGTGGACCTGCTCTTTCGTCGGGAGGTGCTGGAAGTCGTGTTCCAGTTTCGCGACCCGGCCGTCCACCTTGCCGACCGTGTCGGCGACCGACTTGAGCGAGGCGGCGATCCTGCTTTCCGCGGCCTCAATCTGCTGGCTCCGGGCTTCCTGCTCGGCCTTCAGGTCGGCCTTCGAGGCAAGACCCTGACGGATGATCCAGCCCAGCACTGCGACAGCGAACGGCCCCAGCAAGGCGAAAACCGGCCACCACTCCTTCAACCAGTCCGGCATTACCTTCTCCGCACCTTGAGCCAGCGCTCACGGCGCCCCTCGCAATCGACACAACGCGTCGCCGAGGGCATGACTCGGCGGCGCTCCCCTCCAATGGGGAAGCCGCACACACTGCAGTTGGCACGGCCTTCCCCTTCCATCGCCGCCGCGTTCCGCAGGATCGCCAGTTCCCGCTGCCGCTGTTCGAGCGCCTGAGCGAGATCAACCTCGTCGGCCATCAGCGGGCTGCCTCCCACCCGCAGAGCCGCTCGCCGGTCTCGTTGTGAACGACGAGGTCCGATTTCTCGCCGACGCTCATGACGGCGAAGACCTCGGGGCTGGGGTAGCGTGGCGCGTTCATGAGGCACCACGCATCAGGGGGCGGTGCCGCCGGGCGGCTGGCGCACCCAGCGGCCAGCACGGCGATCAAGCTCATCGCGATCAAGGCGCGCCACTTCATCCTTCTTGTCCTGGTACTTGGCGACGGCCTCGTCGGTGTCGCGGTTGAGCTTGGCCTCGCGCTCCTGCCAGCCCTGCTGGCGGGCGCGGCGCTGCAGCGAGAGGAAGCCGAGGATGGCGCCGAGGCCGGCGCCGATCTGGAGTGCGCGCTTGAGCCCGACGACGCGCGCCAGGATGACGACGGCCGCGACCACGGCCGGAATCGAGAGCACTGGGAACCATTCCCAGCCGATGCCATAGACCAGCGCCTCGCGGATGCGCTCGATCATGCCGGCACCGGCGCCCTGGCGGGCCAGATGGCCGGGATGACGTAGGTGCGGATGATGCCCACCGCGATGATGGTGACGCCGATCGCCGTCAGGCCGGCGGCGCCGTAGCCGACCCACTCGATGAGGCCCGCATAGGCATTCAGCACGTCGGCCTGTTGGGTGATCTGCTGGCCCGCCTCGGCGAGACCGATGGCACCGAGCCCGGCCGCGGCCGGCGGCGCCACGGGCGGCGGATCGTTCACCGTGGTGGTGCCGGTCAAGGGCGCTGTGCCCGCGAGGCGGGAGGCGATGGCCGCCGTGGTCAGATCGCCGGCGATGCCGTCCGCCCGCAATCCGTTCGTGCGCTGGAAGGCCACGACGGCGTCGCGGGTGGCCGGGCCGTACAGGCCATCGGCCTTGATGTCGTAGCCGAGCTGGCGCAGTTGCGCCTGCAGATGGCGCGTCACCTCGGACGGCTGGGCCGCCTTCCACGATTCCGGCGCCGAGCCCTCGCCGCGCAGGAGCGGCCAGATCTTGTTGAACCAGGCGACACGCGCGTCGTAGCCGTTGTACCCGCCGTTCACCTTGCGGGTGATCGCCCGGATGTCATTGACGTCGGCGAGGGCGTTGCAGCCCGTGCGGGTCCAGTGGTCGAGCGCGCCGCGAAGGCAATGCTCGGCCGTTTCGATCAGGTCCGGGTTCTCGTCGAGACCGAGGCGGGCATAGGCAGCCCGGCCGGTGCTGTGCATCGCTCCACCGCCCCGGAACGCGAAGCCGTCGCCGGCCCAGACATTGCCCAGTTCCTTCGCCTTGCGGGGATTGCCGAGGCCGTAAACCCGCTCGAACAGCGCGTGCTCGTTGCCGGCGAGCTTCGCTGCTTCGGCGGGCGTGACGGCCGCAGAGTGTTTGCCGACGCCGAAAACCTCGGCGATGCGCTTGGCTGAGTACTTGCCGCTCTCCCGGAGCCGGCGAAAGCCATCCGTCTCGACGGCGATCTGCGCCATGCAATGCGCCAGCCGGAGCGGCGTGGTGATGTCGGCGGCGGCGAGATCCGATGAGCGGGCGAAGGCGGCGACGAGGGCGGGCGCCGCGTTCGGCGCGAGCTGGCGCAGGATGAGGAGCGCGGAAACCATCGGCTTAGCCCCCCGCCAGCGTCGCGATGACGAGCACCAGGAGCAGCGCGCCGATCACGCCAGCGGCGATCGCAGCCCTTCTGGCGGCGCGCGGGCTGTCCGGCGCGCGCAGACCGGAAATGAGGTAAAGCGCCGACCCGAGCATGGCGCCCGCGCCGATCACGAGGATGGATGTGAGGAGGGACATGGATCGGCTCCATTGATGAGGAGCCGACAGTGCCGCGCGCGCGCGCCTGCGTTCATGACCGCAGGCGCGGTCTAGTTTTCGAAGAAGTCGAGCTGACGGGCCGTCATATCCTGACGCTGCAGGATGCGGTGCACGGTCGCGATGTCGATGCCCAGCCGAACCGCGATATCGTCATAGGAGTGACGAGCGCACCTATATGCGACGACCCGCCATTCACGCGCAACAGGCACTTTGATCTGCTCGCCGGGCCAGCGTTCGGACATCCGCGCGGCTCCGTCCTCGCCGACGAGGCGCGCCAGTTCCGTGCCGGCCGGCCGGTGCGGCACATAGAGCCGCGTGCCGCCACGCTGCTCGGCGAGGCGGAATGCCACCTCCGGGCCGAGCAGCTGCGCTAAGCGGGCGATCGCGCCTATGGGTCGCGGCAGCGTCATGGGCGCAGCACCAGCCCATCAGCGGAGAACGACACGCACAGGCGGGCCGGGCGGTTGCGCCAGACGAGCCGGGCCGACCACGTACCGTCCTTTCGTCGGGAAAGCCGGCCGCCCGAGCAATCGTAGCCCTGTGCGGTCAGGCTCTCGTGCATGAAGGCAAGCCGCGTCGAGGCGGCGAGCAGCGCGTCGAGCTGGACAACGGGAGCCTTTCGGCGGGTTCGCTTCGCGGTCACCGGCGCGCCCTCCGGTCCTTCTGGCGCCGGATACGCCGGCCGAGCGCGCTCTGAAGCGTCTGCAGCTGGGCGTCGGATTGCGCGTAGAGGTCAGCGGGCGCGTCCTCGGCCAGCACGCGGCACTGGGCGAGCACGACGGCGAGCTTGCGCCAGCGTCCGGCGGAGATGCCGCGGACGCGCAGCGCACGGGCCTCGGCGTCCCACACCACCGGCGCCACGCGGTTGATCCACGCCTTCAGCGCCTCGATCACCTTGCGGGCGTCCGCCGGATCGCGCAGCCAGGACAGCGAGGCGATGTTTGTCTGTCGCGCAACAAACTCGACCAGGGCGCGATCCGTCCGGTTGTCGACGACGCCGAGGTTATAGCCGGCAATCCAGAGGGTGCGGCATTGGGCGACGAACGGGCCTTCGAGCCGGAGCGCGCCCTCGGCGAGCGGCTTTTCGGCGGCTCTTACGGGGCTCGGAGAGCCTCCTGAGAGCAGCTTGAGCCGCTCGATGACGCGGCCGGCCTGGTCGGCTGTCAGCTCCTTCGCGGAGCGCCGGCCGGTCTCGCGGGCAAGCAGGTCGCGATAGCTGTCGTCGTCGAGCTTGGCGCGGGCGCGAAGCGCATGAATGGCGCCGATCTGTGGGGCGGTCACGGCGGTCACGGGAGCCTCCGCAGTTCCATTTCAAGGGTGAGCATCTGCCGCGTGAGCGCGGCGATTTCGGATTCGGCGAGCCGCCGGCGGCGGCTGCGCGGGGGCATGCGGTGCATGCGGGCGGCGAGAGCCTCGCGCCGGCCGGCCAGCTCCCCCAGTCGCTGCAGCTCGGGCCACATCAGCAGCGAGAGCGGGGCGGCCGGGCGGCGGGGCATCAGTCGCCGCCGCCGTTGAGGGGGCAGTCCCAGTCGCAGAACTCGGTGCCGGCCTTGGTGCAGTAGCGGCCAAGGCCGGGCTTGCCGTCGCTGCCCCAGCGACCGCATTCCTCGCCGGGATCGAAGTCGTCCTCGTCGAAGTCGTTCTCGAAATCGTCGGGGAAGTCAGTCGATGAGGGGCGCGCGCTCATGGCCGATCTCCCTTCCTGCCGAAAGCCGTGCGAAGCCGCTGTGTAAGTGTCGTGTGGATGGGCACGCCCGGTTCGCGCGCGAGCCGGGCCTTGTCCATCTCGCGGATCAGCAGCACGCGATTGAACATTCCGATGATCTCGGCATCGTCACAGCCGTCCGCGCGCAGCTCGTGCACCACCTGAGCGGCAGCCGTCACAATCGACGCCAACACGCCGCCACGGACGTTGTTGCGAGGGGTCTCGACAATGCAGCGCAGCGCAAGGATGGCGACCGCCGCGCCATGGCGGGCGACGGAGGAACGGATGGCGCCGATTGCCATGGTTTGGCCCGGCGCCTGTTCCAACGTCGGAACCGGATAGGCGAGGATTTGGACGCCGGCCCGCTCGGCCACATTGGCGACGGCGACAGCGGAGGGATCACCGGCCGCTACCGCGGCGCGGTGCAAGGCCAACGCGGAGACCCGTGTGATCGCGCCGTTGATCGCCGAGAAGGATTCGGCCTGCTCGTCTGGCGTGGCGAGCACGATTTGGCACGGCACGCTTTCGATGCCGATCGATACCGCCGCTGTGACGCGGTGCTGGCCGTCGATGATCGCGTAGCGCCCGCCCTCGATGGGCGCGACGATCACCGGGCTGAAGCGAGACCACCGGAACTCGTCCGCGATCTTGCTGATGTTCGCCTGACCGGCCCGCGTTATAGGCCGCTGATAGGCGGGATCGACGACGAGGCTTGAAATGTCAAGCCACGCGAGTTGCGGAGCCGGACCGGCCCCCTCCCGGCGACCGGCACGACTAGCGGCATCTTCCGGCCGCTCGATACTGCGGAGGGCCGTGCTCATGCCGCTCCCCCGATCTTCTGGTGCGCCGAGGTGCGCCAGTTGCGCAGCGCCGCCGCCGCGCCCATCGTCGAGGACGCCCGAATGCCACCGAGCATCACGGTGAGGTTCGCCCCACTGTCGTGCCAGCGTGCGCCCTCTCTGCGGACAAGGCCGTCGAGGGCGGCTTCCGCCGCCCTCCGGTGCTCGGCATGGCTGGCGTAGCGGTTGTGATCGACCGCCGGCAGGCCGTCGAGGACTGCGGCCACGACGCGGACGAGGCGGCGCAAATTGTCGAGGTCGAGGGCGCGCTTGCTCATGCCACCGCCCTCGTGATCTCGGCATGGGCCTCGCGGCCGGCCTTCGTCACCTCGGCGCCGGAATGCCGGCGCTGGGCGAAGCCGCGCTCGAACAGCGCGTCCATGGTGGCGGGGGCGATGATCGGCCCGTCGAGCGAGCCGAAGCCCCAGCCGGTGCGGTAGCGCATGGCGCTGCCGCGATGGATCAGCAGATCGAGCCCGGTCAGCATGGCGTCGGTGAGCTTGTGGATGCGCTGGCGGTGGAGGAGCGTGGTCATGAGCGCTCCCCTACGCCGCCGCCAGATCGATCTTCACCGCTTCCCACGCCGCCTCGCGCGTGGCGCGGCGGTAGAAGCGGACATATTCCTTCGTGCCGACCGGCTTCATCGAGTTCCGGATCGCGCGCATGGCTTCAAGCCAGCGCTGGTCCTCGATGTTGAGCCGGAGCAGAGAGAGCAGTTCGGCGCGCTTCACCTTGCCGGCCTGGTCGACCGAGAAGGCGCGGGTGATGATGGCGCGGATCTCGGAGCGGCTGTCGGCCGACCATTCGCGCAGGCATTCGTCGACGAGCACCTTCGCCGTCTGCAGCTGCGCGCCGAACTCGATCAGGTCGGCGATCGCGACCTGCACCTTGAGCAGGCCATCGAGCGAATTGAGGGTGACATTGCCCTTCTCGCCGCCGGCCGTGGCGCCATATTCCTGCGCGAGCAGCGCCTGGTAGGCCTTCACGTCGGCAAAGGTGTGCGCCTTGAAACGGGCGATCTCGGCCGCGAGCGGCTCGGCATAGGAGAAGATCTTGCGGACAGTTTCATCCTCAAGCTTGTCCTCGGCCCCGACGCTCTCGACGGGCACGAGGTGGCCCTTCGCGTCGTAGACGTAGTGCTTGCCCGCGACTTCAATGGTGCCAGGCGGCGAAGCGGCGGCGGGCGCCGCCGCAGTGGATTCAGCTTGTGCGTTCATCATTTGTTTCCTGAGGAGCGAGGGTAAGGAAGCCGAGCGCCAGCAGGCTCCCGGTAAGGTCGGCGTCGATCTGTTCGAGTTCGTCATCGGCGGCGCTTTCAGCGGCCGGGTCTCCGGCGGCGCCGGCCGCGAACATCCGCTCGCGGGCGGCGAAGTACTCCGCCGCCGACGTCGCGACGTCGGCGAGCGCACATAGCGCATGCGCCATGCCGGTGATGTGCGTGACCGGGACGCCGATCGCGCCACGGCTGGTCTTGTGATTGACAATGGCGCGGGCCGTGGCGAGCACCTCGGGCAGCGGCGCGTGCTTGGGCGCCTCAGACATGAGCCGCCTCCACCGCGCGCACGAGCTGATCCAGAAGGCGATCACGCTTCGCGCGATTATCGCGCTCGGCGCCCGTCCAGAGCGTGGCGCGCAACTGCGCCTCCGCCCGCGCCAGCCGGCGCGCGGCGGCGATCATGGCGAAGCTGCCCGTGACACCCGCAAGCCTCCGTTCGCCGGCGGCGAACATGGCATCGACCCGCTTGAGTTCCTGGAGACGTCCCTCGATCTCCCGTTCCACGGCGGCCAGCTCACCCGGCAGCGGCGCTTCGCCCGCGCGCAGCCGGCGTTCGATGCGGTCCACATGGTCCGCAGCCTCCGCATCGGATGCCACCCGCCGCTCGAAGATGCGGCGGGCGTACATGATGGAGGCGTGGTTGCGTCCCCCTATGAAGCGGCCGATGCGTGGGTAGCTGTAGTCCGTGAGGCGCACCGCCAGCCCGCAGGACACATGGCGGGGCCACACAAGATGGCGGCCGAGCCGGTGCGAGCGGATGTCTTCGGGATGGACGCCATAGTGCTCGCCGACCGTGAGCAGGATCTGGCGCACGGTGATCATGGAGGCCGGCGCGGCGAATTCGCGGTCGATGACATCGCTCATGCCGCACCTCCCGGCCCTGCGGGCTCATAGAGCGGGCGCGGCGGCGGCGAGGGGCGCCGGAAGGCGAGCACCTTGGCGGGCTTGCCGCCCGCCTGTCCGTGCGGCTCCGGCGCCTCGTCGCTTATGCGGGCGGGGTCGAGATCGCGCGCGATGGCATGCAGCTGCTTGTTGGCGCGGGCGAGCGCGCCGTGGTCGAGGCCGATCGCGCCGAGATCATCGTGGATCAGCGTCAGCACGTTCCAAAGCTCTACGCAGGCTTCCGGCAACAGGTGGGCGCCGTCGTAAAAGTGTCCTTCCAGAAACGTCCGGATCGGCTGAAGCCGGCTGCGAACGTCAGCAATGCGTGGATCCATGTGCATGGTCGCCCCCTCACGATTCGATGGTCTGAGAGGAGAGCTGCGCCCAGGCGCGCTCGATATGAGCGACGGTCAGGCTCACGACCGTGCAGCCCGCACCGAAGGCGGCCAGCCGGATCACCTTGTTCATGATCCTGATGGCGCCGGCCTTGCGCGCGATCTGCTTCAACACCTGCAACACGGGGGGCGCCGTGATGCCCCACGCCTCCAGCACCATGCAGACGTCGGCCGCGCGGGCGGCGTGCTGCACCTTGCGCACGCCGACGCGGGAATGCAGCTGTGCAAAGGCCTGCGTCCGGCGATCGGCCGAGCCCTGTAGGGCCGTCAGCATGCTCTCATTGCCAAACACGGCGATGCCGCAGCCGCCGAGATCGAGCACCGTCGTGCGAAGTTGGTCGAATGCCTTCGCTTCGAGCTGCTGGGCGTCGTCGACGATGATGAGGCCGTTCTTGCCCCGCACATGCGCCGAGATGGCGCGGGCAATGAAGGCGTTGCGCCGCTCCGACACGCCGAGCTGCTCGGCAAGGATCGACAGGACGTTCGCCGCCTTCGCGATCGAGGGGTCGGCTGTGAGCACCCACACATTGGAGCCGCGCTTCCGGTACTCGTCGAGCGCGGTCGTCTTGCCGATGCCGGCGCCGCCGACCAGCACCGCGAAGTCCGGGGCGGCCTGCGCGAAGGACAGCGAGGAGAAGATGTCCTGCGCCGTGGGGGTCATCAGGAAGGCGGGCGGTGCCGGCAGTTCGGCCGTCACACGCTCGCGCTGACGCCGCGTCTCCAGCCAACGCTGCAGGTCGGCGGCGACGCGGCCATTGTCGCCCTTGTACGTTCCGGCGACGAACGCGGCGAGCGTGCTGGCCGCGACACCGCTTTCCCGGCCAAGCGCCTCCCACGACAGGGTCTCGGCCTCTTTGATAGCCTTCACCTCTTCGCGCACAGGGGCGTGCTGGGGGGCCGGGCTTTCCTTCGTTATGTCGAGCATGATATTCACCTCTTGCTTTGGACTATCGACGGCGCTGGCGGGCTCAATCGTCGGCGCCGTCTTCGTTTCGGACCATCCGCAGGAGCGGCGCGGCCGAGCGGTTGAAGTCGGTCCAGAAGCTTTCTTCCGGATCGACTGAATTAGCGGGGGTAAGGGCCACGGCGGCATTGCCGCGCGTGGTGATGAAGGGCCGGATCACCTTGGCGTCCGGCGTCTCCGGCATGTCGATCTTCGGGAGCAGCGCCGCTTGTTCGGCCAGGGTGAGCTTCTGCGCGGCGAGCGCCGCCGCCTTGGTGGCCTTCGCAAACTCGTTGCGAATACGGGCATGGGAGCGCGCGGCGTCCATGTCGAAGAAGCCCGCCGCTTCAATACAAGGCGCCGCGCCGAGATAGGCGTTGTTCGGCCGATAAACGTGGATCGGCTCCTGCAACGCCTCGGGATCGAAGCGCAGCGTCACCTTGCGGCCGCGCTCGGCGAGCAAGAACTCGGACCAGTAGCGGTTGCCCGCCAGCTCGACGCTGCCGTCATCGCGAACTGACTTCAGCTCGGATGACAGCAGCAGCATGCGCAGATGCGCGTCATGCGGCCGGGTGATGATCGCGGTCTCATAGGACGCCGCGAACACCTGGTCGAAGGAGAACTTGCCGCCGCAGACCTTCGACCGTCGGCCGACACGGGCGTTGTGCTCCAGGATTCGTTCGGCGACGACCTGCAGGAACAGTTCGTACGGCACCGCGCGCGACCCGTAATTCTCCGGCTTGGCGTTGACGTTGTTGCCGGTGAACGCGCCTTCGCAGCGGACGTCGCGGCCGATGGCATGGGCGAGATCGCGCCAGGCGCGCTCGATCGGCTTGGACTGGCCGTGATAGGGCGTCGCCCAGTGGATCTTGCAGCCGAGCGAGGTAATGACACCTTCCGGTTCTTCCGGCTTCACCTTGAAGCGGTAGCGGTTCGGCGTCCCGCCGGTCAGCTTCTTCGAGGCGAAGGCGCGACCGTTGTCGAGCAGCACGCGCTCAGGCACACCAAAGGTCTCGACCATGTCGCAGAAGGCGAGCCGCACGCCTTCCCACGTTTCCGCGACGTCGAGCCGCCACGACAGCACCTTGCCGCTGTAGATGTCCTGCCAGCCGATCAGCACCGGACGGCACACGGTGCCATTGAGCCACCGCACGAATACATCCACGACATGGCCGTCAGAATTCACGGCCTCCAACGCTTGCAGCGCGCTACGGTCGCGCTCCTGCGCCGGATAGAGCTTCTTCAACGCCTCCGGGCCCTTGCGCATATAGATGCGCTGCGCCTCGTCGATCTTGGCAGCCCGCCGCTCCAGCGTCTTGCAGCTCGGGATTGTCCACCCCTGCGCCGCGGCTATCTTCTGCAGGTCGCGATAGACATAGGCGGCGGAGCGCTCGGACTGCGTCAGGTAATTGTCCCGAAACCAGTCCCACGCCTCCTCCGAATAGGCGGCGGTGGCCAGCCGGCCGGCATGGCGCGGCTGAAGGTGTGGCAGCCAGTCGACGCGGGCGACGCCGGCCACCAGCTCGGCCCAGTTGTATAGGGTGCGCAGGGCGACCCTCTTTTCGGCGGCGATGTGCATCATCGCGACGTCGCGTTGCCGCCCCGCCGCGACGAGATCGGCCACCGCCTCCAGCGCGGCAAGGCGATCGCGTGCCTTCTCCTGCCGCGCGGCGGGCAGGCGTTCGAACCAGTCCCACAAGGCGTCGCGCTGGAGCCCCACCTTCTTTATGGCGCGGGCGTCCTGTGCGCCTTCGCGGCGCTGCGCCAGCAGCAGCTTGCGCTTCGCGCGCGCCGGCAGGATGTCGTAGCGGTACTCGTAGCCACCGCCCCGACCGGATCGGCGGCGCCAGATTCCGTCCGTACGCTCCGGCGTCCACTCGCGAGCCGCTTCGCGCCAGCCTGCGCGGTCGGCCATCAGCTGGATGGCACGCTCGGTAGACGGCATATCCGGCAGCTTCAACGCGACGAGGTCGGCCGGAGAAAAGAACTCCTTCACAGCACGCGCTCCTTCTTCAGGAGCCGGCGCGTGGCCTCAATCTCGCGATCCATCTCGGCGCGCTTTTCCATCCGCTCGGCCAGTTCGATGGCCGGCAGGTAACGCCGCTCGATCACCGTCCAATCGAACAGCGCGGCAATGAGTTCGAGCAACCGGCGATCGCCGGTCGCCTCGATCAGAGCCACGAACCGCACGATGTTGATGATGTGCTCGCCCCGCGCCTCGGCGGCATAGGCGTCGAGCATGTGCTTGCTCACCTGCTCGTCGAGATAGGCGCTCATGCGCTCGGCGACCTGCTCGCGCGGCCGGCCGCAGGATTTGAGCGACTGCGATACCGCCTTCGAGATTGAGGCCGCGAGGCTCGCCGCCCGCACCGTGCAGGGGTCGAAGGCGACCACCGGCTCGGACGGCGCCCAGCCGAGCAAATCGAGCTGATCAGGATGGCGCGGGCGGCGGGACATTCAGAGCCCCTCCGCCTCGCGCTGGCGGTAAGCCTGCGCGTCGGCTGTGCTGTACCAATTGAGGTTGCCGCCGGCCTCTACCAAGGTAGCGGCGGCCTCCTCGACGCTGTCGAAGATGTCACCGCGAACATTGTCATGGGTCTCGCCGGCATCGTGCATGTCGTCGAGCAGCCACTGCAGCGCTGCGACCAGCTGCTTCCGCAACGGCTTCTTTGCTCCCCGCTTCGCCATCACGCTTCCTCCGACTGCTCGTCGAGGAAGGCGGCGAAGCGCTGGCGCGCACCGGCGCCGGCCCGGCGCCAAGCCTTCATGAGCGCGTCGAGCTGGGCGTCGTCGGCCGACTGCGCGGCGGGCCGAGCGCCGCTAAGGCGCTGTACGGCCTCGCCGAGGGTTCGGGGGGCGTCGTCGGCCTCACCGAACAGAAGGTCGAGAGCCGGCATGCGCTGCTCGGGCGACAGCTTGAGCAAAGCGTCGAGGTCCGAGCCCTTGTCCGCCATCGGCGTGCCGGCGATCCGGGCGCGCACGTCGGCCGGGAGCGCCGCGCGGGCAAGGGTCCGCTGCAACGTGCGTTCTGAGAGGCCGAGCCGGTCCGCCACCTCCTCGGTGAAGCGGGGGATCAAGTCGCCAAAAATGGCGGCTTGATCCGACTTCCTGTCGCCGCCATGCTTCGCCGCCGGGTGAAGCTTCTCCCACAGCCGCTTTTTCTCGCTGAGGAACACGGCGCGGTCGAGTTCGGTCAGGTCGACCCGGTACAGGTTCTCATCGATCTCCCGCATCCGCGCCTGATCGGCGGTGAGGTCGAGCACATAGGCCTCGATCTCGGCCCACTCCAACAGAGTCGCCGCGGCACAACGGTGCCCGCCCTTTACGAGGATGAACTTGCCCGGCTTCTTCGGCGCCGGCCGCACCTCGATCGGGGTATCGAGGCCGTTCTCCTTCATGCTGACCGCGATGAAGAGGGCCTGATCGCGGTCCACCTTGCGCAGGCGGTCGGTAACAATGATGTCGGCGAGCGGGATGAGCTGCGTCACGCGCATGTCTAGGCGGCCTTGTCGTTTTGACGGAGACGGGTAGCCCGCTCCCGCCTAGCTTTTCGCCGTACCGGGTTGCCGGCGCGGTCGTAGCGGGAGGGCCAGATGTCTTGGGGGCGAGAGTCGAGGAATCGTGCGATGATGGTCTCGACGGCCGGCCACGGCTTGGTCAGCGCTTTGCGTATCGCCGACGCTTCGTACCCGTGGCTCTCAGCAAGCTGTCTCAGCGTAACTCCACGCATGCGGACGGACGCCTTTACCTGCTCCGCGTGCCAGTCCTGTGCTATTCGCTTCTGGTTCTGCACTTGTCAGGTTCCGAATCCGTGGGGCGCTACAGCCGCATTCCGGTATCGAAACGCGGTGCAGATTAGTCACGTTGCGGAATTAAAATAGCAGATTCGGAATTCATATCCAGTCCAATTTCGCTTCGCAGTTCCGAAACAGCGATTTTGGACGAGCAAACGGCCTAAGAGCTTGGCGGCAATGGCGAAAGTAGAACTCCGAAACGAATATTCCGATCCCGACGCCGATTTCGGAGTTGGGTCGGCGAAGTCCGAATTCGTTCGCCGCCTGCGGCACTCGGTCGATGCGGCGGGGGGCAATCAGGCGGTTGCCGCTAAGAGCGGTGTTCCGCTTGGCACGTTGAACAACTATCTGCGGGGGGTGAACGAGCCCAAGGCATCGGCTCTGGCGAAGATCTCCGCCGCGACGGGCTATTCCGTCGACTGGCTGCTCTCGATCGCACCCCATCCCAGCGAGAGCGGCCTGCTGCAGGCTGGCGATGAACTTGTATCCAAGGCCGGGGGCGAGCTTGCGGTGCTTGTCGATAGCATCGCGAACATTGAGAGGCTGGCCTTTGCGGGCTCGGCGGGCGCCGGATCACTCGTGATCGAGGAGGGGGCCGGCACGGTGCCGGTTCCGAAGGCTCTGCTCCAGCGACTTCACTTGCGCCCCGAGCATGCGCGGATGCTGGACGCGGTCGGCAGTTCAATGACGCCGACCATTCATGACGGAGACCCGCTTCTCGTCGACATCTCGCCGACGGCGCGCGAGCGCATCGCCGATGACGCCATTTATGCCTTCACCATCGGCGACGAGGCGTTCATCAAGCGGTTGCGGCGGGAGCCCGGCCAGCTGATGATGGTATCCGACAATGCCGAGCATTTCCCGGCCCGACCGGTTCCCCACGGCGAACCCTTTCGGATTATCGGTCGCATCTGCTGGGGTGCTCGCGAACTGTAGGTGATTGATCGTGCGACGTTTTCTGATCGCTGCTCTTCTAGCCGCCGTACCCTTTTCGGCCTCGGCTCATGAGGCAGATCAATACATGGTCCTTATCTGTGGTCAGGACGTTGCCAACTGCGAGCAGCAGCGCGCCGAGTTCCGCCGACTGTACAAGGCCGCGTACCGCAACGACCTTCGCGCGCAGCGCGCCGTCGCGCGTGCTCTTTGGCGCGGCACCTCCATTGTGCCGGCACAGTGGCAGGCGGGGTGCGCGTGGCACATGGCCATTGCAGCGCTCAAGCCGGCGGGGCTCCAGGAGACCGACCTTGAGAACATGCGGGTCAACTGCGGGTTGCTGACGGCTGATCAAATCGCGATTGCCCGCAACGACGCTCACCACATCGGCCGACGCATCCTGGCGGGCGGCAAGATCGATGAGAGCGTAAGCCGGCCCGCCGCAAAGGGACTCGATGCCACCGCCGAGCCGCTCCTTTAAGAGGCTCTTACGCGACTGTTGAGAGCCTCTGACACGCCGCCCGCGCCGGACGGACCTTCTGCAAGATCAACTGTCTCGCCCGCCGTTCCTTTCCACCTTCTGCAAAACCGCCGACCATGGTCCGAGACCACCGCCGATGCCCCCCCAACGCCGACGTCGTAACGGTTTGTCCCGCCAGTTCCCGCCGAATCCCGTCAAATCCCGGCTCTGCAGATTCAAATGTCTTCATTCACCTCGTAGCGCTTGAGCGCCAGAACGGCGTTGAGCCCGCCAAAGGCGAAGGACGAGGAGATTGCGTGTTCGATCGGCGCGTTGCGCGCGGCGTTCGGCACGCAGTCGAGGTCGCAGTCGGGGTCGAATTCGTTGAAGCCCATGGTCGGCGGCAGGAAACCCTCGCGCAGGGCCAGCACCGTGGTCACGAAGTCGAGCGCGCCCGAGGCGTTCATCGTGTGGCCGTATTGCGACTTCGAGGACGAGACCGGCAGCCGGGCGAGATGGGCGCCGAACACCTGGCGCAGCGCCGCCGTCTCGGTCTTGTCGTTCAGCACCGTGGCGGTGCCGTGGGCGCTGACATAGTCGACCTGATCGGGCGCGAGGCCGGCATCCTCCAGCGCGAAATGCATGGAAGCCGCCGCGCTGGCCATGTCGGGGGCGGTGATGTCCATGCCGTCGGCGCTCATGCCGAAGCCGATCATCTCGCCATGGATGGTGGCGCCGCGGGCGATGGCGCGGTCCATGTTCTCCAGCACCACGGCGCCGCCGCCCTCGCCGATGACGAGGCCGCCCCGGTCCTTCGAGAACGGGTGGCAGCCGTCGGCGGCCAGCACCCGCAGCGCTTCCCAGCTCTTCAGCATGCCGTAGGTGATCTGCGATTCCGCTCCGCCGGCGACCGCGACATCCAGCATGCCCGAGCGCACCATGTGGAACGCCGTGCCGATGGAATGCGCCGCCGAGGAGCAGGCCGAGGCGATGGAGAAGGCCGGGCCGTGAATGCCGAGATCCATGGTGATGTGGCTCACCTGCCCGCTCGGCATGGCGCGCGGCACGGTGAAGGGGTGCGGGCGCGGCGCCTTGTCGACATAGAGCTTGCGGTAGCTGTCGTCGACGGCGTGGAAGCCGACGGAGGCGGCGAAGATGGCGCCGGCGCGGTGGCGCGCCAGACCCTCCAGCGCCGGACCGGCATCGGCCAGCGCCTGGCGGGCGACGACGACGGCGAATTGCGAGGTGCGGTCGAGCAGGCCGAGCTGGCGCGGCTCGAAATGCTCCTCCGGCACGAAGCCGCGCACTTCGGCGGAGATCTTCGTCTTCATCGAGGAGACGTCGACGCCCTGCGTCTCGCCTATGCCAACCGTGCCGGCCCGGAGCCCGGCGAGATGCGCCTCCACATCGTTGCCGAGCGCGGAGAGCGAACCTAGCCCGGTGATGGCAACGCGCGCCGCCATCAGGCCGACTTGGCCTTCTGCGCGGCGAGCAGCTCGGCGACATGGTCGACCAGCGTGCCGACCGTGACGTCATTGCCGTTCAGCGGGCCGTCATTGGGGATCTCGATGCCGAAGCGGCTCTCCAGCTTGAAGATCGTCTCGATGAGGTCGAGCGAGGAGATGCCGAGCTCCGCGACCGGCGTGTCCGGCGTGAGCAGGGCCGAATCGACCCCGACCTCGCCGGAGATGAATTCGACGATTTCGGCGATGGCGGGATCGTCTGTCTGCATGCGTCTGCTCTGTCTCGTGCGTCGGCGTGTAGCCGGAGTAGGACGTTAGGTACCACATAGAAGGGCGGTTCGGGCAGCAGCGTCAAATGACCGACATATGTGTCCGGCGCATGTCACTGTCCCCATCGGGAGGGCGGCGGGCGTCTCCTCAGGGCTTGCCGCCGGCGCGGTGCGCCCGCATGAGCTGGGAGAGAAACAGCGCCGAGGCCTTGGGCGTGCGCTGCTGGGTGGCGAAGTCGACGCCGACCACGCCGAAGCGCCGGCGCTCGCCTTCCGCCCATTCGAAATTGTCGAGCAGCGACCAGGCGAAATAGCCGTTGAGCGCGCAGCCCTGGGCGATCGCCTCGCCCGCCGCCACCAGATGGGCGCGGATATATTCGGTGCGCTGCGGGTCCTGGATCACGCCGCTGACGGGGGCCGGGTCCTGGTAGCAGGCGCCGTTCTCGGTGACGAACACCGGCGGGTTGCCGTAGTCGTCGCGCAGCCGCGTGAGCACCTCGACGAGCCCCTGCGCGCTGATCGGCCAGCCCAGCAGCGTGCGCGGCATGCCCTCGGGCACGGCGCCATAGCCGGCCTGGGCGAGGAACATGGCGGGGTCGTGCTTGATGTAGGCCGGCCCGTAATAGTTCACCCCGAGGAAGTCGACCGGCACGCGGATCGCCTCCATGTCGCCGTTCTTCACCAGTTGCGCGAACACGCTGTCGAACGGCGCGGGGTAGCGGCCGTGGAACAGCGGATCGAGATTGATGGTGTTCCAGCAGGCATCGAAGCGCTGCGCGGCGGCGATGTCCGCCGGCTGCTGCGAGGCCGGGAAGATCGGCTGCAGCGAGAATACCGTGCCGACCTTGAGGTCGGAGCGCAGCGCGCGCACCGCCGTCATGCCGGTGCCCTGGGCGAGGTTCTGGTGGTGCTGCGCCATCACATAGCTCGGCCAGCCGGTCAGGCCCGGCGCCTGACTGCCGAAGCCGTGGCCGAAGATGGCGTGTACCGAGGGCTCGTTGAGCATGGCCCACGGCTTCACCCGGTCGCCGAGCCGGCCGACGGCGGCACGGGCATAGTCGGCGAACCAGCCGGCGATGTCGCGATTGTGCCAGCCGCCGCGGTCCTGCAGCGCCTGCGGCAGGTCCCAGTGGTAGAGGCAGGCCATGGGCAGGATGTTGCGCGCCAGCAGCTTGTCCACCAGCCGGTCGTAGAAATCGAGCCCGGCGGCGTTCACCGGCCCGGTGCCCTCGGGCATCACACGCGGCCAGGCGATGGAGAAGCGATAGGCCTGGAAGCCGAGGCGCGCCATCAGCTCCACGTCGTCGGCGTAGCGGTTGTAGTGGTCGCAGGCGACGTCGCCAGTGGTGCCGTCGGCGATCTTGCCCGGCGTGTGGGAGAAGGTGTCCCAGATCGAGGGCCGGCGGCCGCCTTCCTTCACCGCGCCTTCGATCTGGTAGGCCGAGGTCGAGGCGCCCCAGAGGAAGCCGGGCGGCAGCCGGGGCGTGCCGGCGGGCTCCAGCGGCGGCACCGCGCCCTCCTGCGCCCGCCCGGACGAGGGCAGGGCGGGCATGGCGGCGGCGGCTGCGGCGGCGGCGAGGAAGTCACGGCGTCGGAGCATCGGCAAAATCTCTCTCGAACCCTCAGGCGATGGCGAGCCGGACGGCGATGAGGCAGAGCAGGATCAGGCCGCCCTGCACAAGCACGCCGCCCGACAGGCGGGCGAGCGCCGCCGGCGGGGAGAAGCGCCCCGCCCGTGTCACCAGCCAGAAGAATCCGTCATTGATCTGCGGCACGGTCATGGCGCCCGCGCCCACCGCCAGCGCGGCGAGGGTGCGGCCCATCGGGTCGCCGATGCCGAGCGGGGCGGCCAGCTCCATCATCATGCCGGCGGCGGTGATCGAGGCGACCAGCGAGGAGCCCTGCAGCGTCTTGATCACGGCGGCGAGCGCGAAGGGCAGCACCAGCACCAGCGCGCCCGATGCCGGGGCGTAGGCGATGAGGTATTCGGCGGTCATCTCCGCCATGCCGACATCCTGCGCCACCTTCGACAGGCCGCCCGCCGCGCCGACGATGAGCAGCAGCGGCGCGGCCTTGGCCAGCGCCCGCCCGGCCCAGCCGGTCTCGCTCAGGCCGCCGCGCTCCCAGCTCCAGCTCAGCAGCAGCAGCAGCACGACGCCGACCAGGAGGAGCAGCGCCGGGTTGCCGAGGGCGAGGATGAAATGGCGGTCATTGCCGCCGCCGAACGGCTCGGAGGCGATGTCGCCGAGCGACTGCACGATCAGCATCGCCACCAGCACGAGGCTGGTGAGCACCAGCGCGAACGCGCCGCGCCGGGGCGCGTGCAGCGTCGCCCCGCCGATGCCGGCGGCGGTGTCGACCGGGTTCGGCAGGCCGCGGGTGGTGGCGCGGGCGAAAAGCACGCCGAGGATGACGGCAAGCACCGCCACCGGCACGCCGACGGCGACCGCCAGTGCCCAGTCCGCCCTGAGGATGGTCAGGCTCGCCAGCACGACGGGGGCGGGGATCAGCAGGCCATGGCCCGCCGAAAGCGACAGGCCCAGCGTCAGCGCCGAGCGCGGGCTGTCGCGGCCGATGCCGCGCCGCAGCGGGTTCAGCACCGCGAAGGCCGCTGCCGGCGTCGAGCACATGCCGCCGATGAGGCCGAGCACGGCGAGCGGGGCCGAGCGGGTGCGCCAGCCGCGCGCCGTCTGCTGCAGCCGCGCCGTGGCGCCGGTGCCGTCGGCGATCTCGGCCATCAGCGCCGCCGCCACCACGACGAGGCCGAGCGCCGCCAGCGACTGGCCGAAGCCGGTGCTGAACGACTTGACCACGAAGCTGAGCGACCAGCCCACCCCCTGATTGAAGGCGAAGGCAGCCAGCACCAGGGCGATGAAGGGATGGACCCTGCCACGCGCGGTGACCAGCGCGAAGACGGCCACGACGGCGACGAAGATGGCGGCGTAGGTGAGGAAGGACATGGGGCGGGGAACACGGGACGGAGGGAAAGCGGCGGCAGAGGCAGGCTTCACGCTTAGCCCGCCCGGCGTGCGCTGTCACCGTGGCGAGAAGGATGATCGTCGCGACGTGACGAAGCGGCACCCGTTACCCCCCGCCCGCGTCCCGCTCTCCCGCCGGCGCGCGCGCCTCACGCCAGCACCGCCGCCACCGGGCGGCGGGGCGAGAAGGGCAGCGTCGGCCCATAGCCGAAGCGCATCACCATGTCCGGCCGCAGCCCCTTCTCGCCGGCGAGCGCGGCCAGTGCGGGGCGCAGCCGGGCCACTTCCACCGCCTGGTTGATGCAGGCCAGCTTCAGCTCCAGCGCGGTGGCGGCGAGGGCGAAGCGCTGGCAGGCACGGCCGACCTCGATCCAGTGGGCGCGGTCGGCCTGCGCGGCGAGGAAGACGGCGACGCCGGGCGAGGAATCGATCTGCCTTGCATATTTGTCGTTCTCGGCGGCCGGCGTGACGAACAGGTCGAAAGCGCGCGCCCCCAACCAGTCCGGCAGCGTCGGGCTGCCGCTCGCCGCCGCATAGAGCCCGTCGCCATGGCGCATGGCGCTGGCCGGGTTGAAGCGCAGCCAGTGCTTCAGCTCGGCGAGAAAAGCGGGGTCGCGCATCTGCGCCTCGTTTCCCGCAATCGTCAGGTCGCGGAGCTGGTCGAGGCGGCTGCGCTCTGTGAGCAGCACGCAGCGCACGCCCTCGCGCTCGCCCGCTTGCTGCAGCGTCGCCAGCACCTCATTCGGCACGGGGCGCCCGTCATAGAGCGCGCGCGTGCTCTGGCGCCGGGCGATGGCGGGAAAGAGCGGGTCCGGTCGCGGCGGCGCGGGGGCGAAGCTGTAGCGCAGGCTGCCCTCCGGCGCGGTGCTGAACGCGCCCGGCCGGCCGGTGGCGGCCCCGGCGATGGCGAGCGTCTCGGCGGCGCAGCCCAGGCTGACGAACAGATGGTGATCGTCGGGGTCGACCACCGGCGTCGCCCGGGTGAGATCCGGCAGCAGGTCGATCGTGCCCGCCCCGAGCCGGAAGCGCCAGGGCTGGGTGTTGTGGCCGCTGGCGGCGAGCGTGGCGGTGCGGATGAGGTCGAGAACAGGTGGGTCCTCCGGCAGCGGCGCCCGCAGCTCCGCGCTGTAGCGTTCATAGGCGCTGGCGCTGCCGACCGCCCCGCGCCATCCCAGCCATCCCCCGGTAGCCGCCGCCGCCACGCCGCCGGCTCCGGCGATAAGCATGTGCCGCCTGTTCATCGTGACACTCCTCCAGCCGGCAGCCTAGGCCATGCGGGCGAGGGGCGCTTGATCGGGCTCAACGGATGTCGAAAATCGACCCCGGCGCGGGCCTCGTGACCCGCAGCGCCCTCTTTGCCTGTCGTGCCCGCGCTCCGCTTCCTCGACGCCATTGCCGCCGCGCGCGGGCTTTACTAGGTTGCCGCCCATGATCCGCTGCGCTCTTCCCCTCGCCACCGCCCTCATCCTCGCTGCCGCGCCGGCGCTCGCGCTGACCGACGCCCCCGTGGCGCCGGCCGCCGCGCCTGAAAACATCGCGCCCGGCTTCGTGCGCGCCGAGGGGCCGCGCTTCGTCAATCCGGACGGCTCGACCTTCTTCATCAAGGGCATGAGCTTCGGCAACTGGCTGCTGCCGGAAGGCTACATGTTCAAGTTCACGGTCCAGCGCTCGCCGCAGGATATCGAGGACGTGATCGAATACCTCGCCGGCCCGCAGGAGGCGGCGCGCTTCTGGAAGGAATTTCGCGAGACCTACATCCAGGAGGCCGACGTCGCCTTCCTCGCGGCGTCCGGCTTCACCACGGTGCGCGTGCCGCTGCACTGGAAATTCTTCCTCGACCGCAACGACCCCGCGCGCGTCGACCCCGACGGGGAAGGCTGGACGCTGATCGACCGGCTCGTCGGCTGGGCGAGGACGCACGGCATCAAGCTGATCCTCGACATCCACGCCGCCCCCGGCGGGCAGACCGGGGTGAACCACGACGACGGCGTCGGCTACCCGCTCACCTTCTACGTGCCGGAATACAGGCGCCGCACCATCACCCTGTGGCGCGCCATCGCCGAACGCTACAAGGACGAGACGGCGGTGCTGGGCTACGACCTGCTCAACGAGCCGATCACGCCCTATCACGACACCGACTTCCTGAATTCGCGGCTGGAGCCCTTCTACGCGGAGCTGGTGGCGGCGATCCGCGAGGTCGACCCCAACCACCCGATCATGCTGGCCGGGGCGCAGTGGAGCACGAATTTCGACGTGTTCGGCCCGCCCTTCGCCGACAATCTCGGCTACACCTACCACATGTTCTGGGCCGCCCCGCAGCGCAGCTCGATCCAGAAATACGTCAACTTCGCCAATCGCTGGCAGGTGCCGATCTTCATCGGCGAGACCGGTGAGCTGAACGACGACTGGAACGCCAGGTTCCGCGCGCTGAACGAGCGCCTCGGCCTCGGCTGGAGCTTCTGGACCTACAAGAACCTCGACACGCCCTCGACCGTCTCCTCCATCACCCGCCCGCAGGGCTGGGACGCCATCGCGCTCTTCGGCAGCGTGCCGAAGAGCCAGTGGGAGGCGATGGAGAAGCCCCCGCGCGAGGCGGTCGTCGCCACGCTGCGCGACTACATCGACAAGGCGCGCTTCGCCAACACCACCATCCGCGCCAGCTATGTCGCCTCGCTCGGCCTGACGGCGACCTGTCCCCGGCTCGCCTCCGCCGCGCCGGTTTCGGCCGAGCCGCCCGCCGGCGCGGCGACGCCCGCCGCTTCCTGCCCGTGACCGAGACTCCATGACCAACCATCTGTTCGACACTTTCCGCGCCCGCCAGCCGGATGGCGGCCGCGTGTTCATCGAGACGCCGGACGGCGCCGTCCTCACCTATGCGGATGCCGAGCGGCGGTCGGCGCAGTACGCCGACGCGCTGGTGGCGATGGGCCTCAGGCCCGGCGACCGGGTGGCGCTGCAGGTGGAGAAGAGCGTCGAGGCGGTGTTCGCCTATCTCGGCACGGTGCGCGCCGGCGGCGTGTTCCTGCCGCTCAACACCGCCTATACGGCGCCGGAGGTGGAGTATTTCCTCGGCGACGCGCAGCCGGCGATCTTCGTCTGCGACCCGTCCACTGAAGCGGCGTTGCGGCCCATCGCCGAGGCGCAGGGCGTCGCCCGCCTCCTCACCCTCGACGCCGCCGGCAAGGGCACGCTGAGCGCGGCGGCCGACGCGGCGTCGACCAGCTTCGCCGACGTGCCGCGCGGGCCGGACGACCTCGCCGCGCTGCTCTACACCTCGGGCACCACCGGCCGCTCCAAGGGGGCGATGCTCACCCACGGCAATCTCGTCTCCAACGCGCTGGCGCTGGTCGATACCTGGCGCTTCACGCCCGACGACGTGCTGATCCATGCGCTGCCGATCTTCCACACGCACGGCCTGTTCGTCGCCATCAACGTCACGCTGGCGGCGGGCTCGTCGATGATCTTCCTGCCGAAATTCGACCCGGAACTGATCCTCGGCCTGATGGACCGGGCGAGCGTCCTGATGGGCGTGCCGACCTTCTATGTCCGGCTGCTGAAATCGCCGAACCTCACGCCCGAGGCGGCGGCCGGCATGCGGCTGTTCATCTCCGGCTCGGCGCCGCTGCTGGCCGAGACGCACCGCGAATGGCGCGCGGCGACGTCCCACGCCATCCTCGAGCGCTACGGCATGACCGAGACCGGCATGAACACCTCCAACCCCTATGACGGCGAGCGGATCGCCGGCACGGTGGGCTTTCCCCTGCCGGGGGTGGAACTGCGCGTCGTCTCCCCCGAGAGCGGGGAGGCGCTCGGCGCCGGCGAGATCGGCATGATCGAGGTGAAGGGCCCGAACGTCTTTAGGGGCTACTGGCGCCTGCCGGAGAAGACGGCGGCCGAGTTCCACGACGGCTGGTTCGTCACCGGCGATCTCGGCCTCATCGGGTCGGACGGATATGTGCAGATCGTCGGGCGCGGCAAGGACCTCGTCATCTCGGGCGGCTACAACGTCTACCCCAAGGAGATCGAGGGCGAGATCGACGCGCTGCCCGGAATCATCGAGAGTGCGGTGATCGGGATTCCCCATCCCGATTTCGGCGAGGGAGTGACGGCGGTGGTGGTCGCCCGCCCCGAGGCGACGCTGGACGAGGCATCCGTCATCGACGCGCTGGAGGGCCGGCTCGCCCGCTACAAGCTCCCCAAGCGGGTGATCTTCGTCGACGACCTGCCGCGCAACACCATGGGCAAGGTGCAGAAGAACCTGCTGCGCGAGCAGTACAGGGGACTGTACGGGGGGTGAGGCGACGGCCGGGGCATGACGGCCGGGACACGACGGAAACGCCGTGCCGTGCTAGGAACCGGTCGTTCGCGCCTTGATGCCGACTCCGGAACCGCCATGCCGCGCACCGAGCTTTTTCTGGCCTTCCTCGCCACTGCCGGGCTGTTCGCCTGCATTCCCGGCCCCGCCATGCTCTACACGGCGGCGCAGACGCTGGCGCGCGGTCGGCTTTCCGGCCTGATGGCGGTGCTCGGGCTGCATCTGGGCTGCTATGTCCACGTCATCGCCGCCGCGGCCGGACTCTCCGTTCTCTTCCACGCCGTGCCGCTGCTCTACATGGCGGTGAAGCTGGCCGGCGCGGCCTATCTGATCTGGCTCGGCCTCGGCATGTTCCGCGCCCGGGCGAAGGGCGGGGCGGCGGGCCTCCCGGCGCTCGGGCGGAAATCCTCCCGCCGCGCCTTCGTGGAGAGCGTGGCAGTCGAGGTGCTGAACCCGAAGACGGCGCTGTTCTTCGTGGCGCTGCTGCCGCAGTTCATCGACCCGGCGGCGAGCCTGCCGGTCTGGACGCAGTTCCTCATCCTCGGCACGCTGGTGAACATCATGTTCACCTCCACCGATCTGGCCTGCGTCATGGTGGCGGGGGCACTGGTCGAGCGGCTGCGCCGTTCGGGCCGCGCGCAGCAGATGATGCGTCGCGCCGGTGGGGCGGTGCTGGTGGGGCTCGGCGCGCATTTGGCGCTGCAGCGCAACTGAGCGCCCCCGCTCACCCCCGCAGTTTGCCGAGCACCGCGATCAGCTCCGCCACCTTGGTGCGCTGCTCGTCGGCGTCGCCGGAGGCGATCGCGTGCTCGACGCAATGGGCGACGTGGTCGCGCAGCACTTCCTCCTCCACCTTCTTCAGCGCCGCCCGCACCGCCGCCACCTGTGTGACGATGTCGATGCAATAGCGGTTATCCTCGACCATGCGGGAGAGGCCGCGCACCTGGCCCTCGATGCGGCTCAGGCGTTTCAGACAGGCGTTGCGCGTATCGTTCTGCATGCTTGCCATATACCCGCATGGGGTATATATCGCAAGTGTCCAATACCCTCATGGGGTATGCAATGGGAGGTGGCCATGGCGGAGCACGAGCACGAGGCGAAGCAAAAGGGCGGTCCGGTGGGCGGTTCTTCCGGCGGTTCCTGCTGCGGCGGGCACGGAGCCGGCGCGACGCCGACGGGCGCGCACGACCACGCTCATCACGACCACGCCCATCATGACCGCGCGCCGGCGCACCGCCATCCGCACGAGCACGCACAGGCCGATGCGGCGGGCGCGCATATGGCGAAGGATCCCGTGTGCGGCATGGACGTCGATCCGCACACCGCCCGGCACAAGGCCGAGCATGGCGGGCGGACGTTTTATTTCTGCTGCGATGGCTGCCGCGCCAAGTTCGTCGCCGATCCGGGCAAGTATCTGGAAGGCCGCGCGAGCGCCGAGCCGGTGCCCGAGGGCACGGAATATACCTGCCCGATGCACCCGGAGGTCGTGCAGGTCGGTCCCGGCACCTGCCCGATCTGCGGCATGGCGCTGGAGCCGATGCTGGTGAGCCTCGACGGCGGGCCCAATCACGAACTCATCGACATGACGCGCCGGTTCTGGATCGGCCTCGCGCTGACCGTGCCGGTCTTCGTGCTGGAGATGGGCGCGCATCTCATCCCCGGCCTGCACGATGTCGTGCCGCCCGATGCCTCGAACTGGATCCAGCTCGCGCTGGCGACGCCCGTCGTGCTGTGGGCGGGGTGGCCGTTCTTCGTGCGCGGCTGGCAGTCGGTGGCGACGCGCAACCTCAACATGTTCACGCTGATCGCCATCGGCACCGGCGTCGCCTATCTCTACAGCCTCGTCGCCGTGCTGGCGCCCGGCCTGTTCCCGCCGGCCTTCCGCGCGGCGGACGGCACGGTCGCGGTGTATTTCGAGGCGGCGGCGGTGATCACCGTGCTGGTGCTGCTCGGGCAGGTGCTGGAGCTGCGCGCCCGCGAGCGCACCTCGGGCGCCATCAAGGCGCTGCTCGACCTCACGCCGAAGACCGCGCTGCGCATCAATGCCGATGAGAGCGAGGAGGAGATCCCGCTCGACCAGGTCGCGGTCGGCGACCATCTGCGCGTGCGCCCCGGCGAGAAGGTGCCGGTCGACGGCAAGGTCGTCGAGGGCCGCTCGGCGCTCGACGAATCGCTCGTCACCGGCGAATCCATGCCCGTCACCAAGACGCAGGGCGACCATGTGATCGGCGGCACGCTCAACAGCTCCGGCGGTCTGGTGATCGAGGCGGAGAAGGTCGGGCGCGACACCATGCTGGCGCGCATCGTGCAGATGGTGTCGGAAGCGCAGCGCTCGCGCGCGCCGATCCAGCGCCTCGCCGATCAGGTCGCCGGCTGGTTCGTGCCGGCGGTGGTCGCCTGTGCGATCCTCGCCTTCCTCGCCTGGGCCAGCTTCGGGCCGGAGCCGCGCTTCGCCCATGCGCTGATCGCCGCCGTGGCGGTGCTGATCATCGCCTGCCCCTGCGCGCTCGGCCTCGCCACGCCGATGTCGATCATGGTCGGCGTCGGGCGCGGCGCCCAGATGGGTGTGCTGGTGAAGAACGCCGAGGCGCTGGAGCGCATGGAGAAGGTCGACACGCTGGTGGTCGACAAGACCGGCACGCTCACCGAAGGGCGGCCCACCGTCACCGCCATCGTCACGGCGGAAGGCGTCGCGGAGGCCGAGGTGCTGCGTTATGCGGCCGCCGTCGAACGGCCCTCGGAGCATCCGCTGGCGCGCGCCATCGTCGCCGCGGCGCAGGAGCGCGAGCTGGACATTCCCAAGGTGCGCGGCTTCGACAGCCCCGTCGGCAAGGGCGCCTATGGCCTCGTCGACGGCAAGCGCGTGGTGCTCGGCAGCGCCGCCTTCCTCAAGGAACTGGGCATCGATGCCGCGCCCCTCGCCGGGCCGGCGGACGACCTGCGGCGCGAGGGCGCCAGCGCCATCCTCGTCGCCATCAACGGCCAGGTGGCGGCGGCCATCGCCATCGCCGACCCGATCAAGGCGACGACGCCGCAGGCGCTCCGCGACCTCGCCGCCGCCGGCATCCGCGTCGTCATGCTCACCGGCGACAACCGCACCACCGCCGAGGCGGTTGCCCGCCGGCTCGGCATCGCCGAGGTCGAGGCCGAGGTGGCGCCCGAGCACAAGGCGGCGGTGGTGGAGAAGCTCAAGCGCGAGGGCCGCGTCGTCGCCATGGCCGGCGACGGGGTGAACGATGCGCCGGCGCTGGCCAGCGCCGATGTCGGCATCGCCATGGGCTCGGGCACGGACGTCGCCATCGAGAGCGCCGGGCTCACCTTGCTGCGCGGCGATCTCGGCGGCATCGTCCATGCCCGCCGGCTGTCGCAGGCGACGATGCGCAACATCCGGCAGAACCTGTTCTTCGCCTTCCTCTACAACGGCGCCGGCGTGCCGATCGCGGCGGGCGTGCTCTACCCGGTCTTCGGCCTGCTGCTCTCGCCGATGGTGGCGGCGTTGGCCATGGCGCTGTCCTCGGTCAGCGTCATCAGCAACGCGCTGCGGCTGCGGGCGATGAAGCTGTAGGGCATCGCTGAAATCACGCCGCCCTCATCCCCGGGGCTTGACCCGGGGACCCAGTCGCCGGTTGCCGAAGCCGTCCCCGGACAAGCGACGCGCAGCGTCGCGCCGATCCGGGGCCCAGGGGGACGAGGAGCGCCGCCTTGTCCCTCCCGTCGCGCGAGGAGTTGCCGAAGAGTCTTCGCTGGGTCCCGGCTCTGTGCTCCGGCTGTGCCTGCGCTTGTCCGGGACACGAGGGGCGTTCCCCGGACTTGCGGCGCGAAGCCGCCGCGCCGGGCAGCCGCCCTTGCGGTGCCGGCTAAATCGTAATAATCGAAGTTACATGAAAAGAGACAGCCGCCTCTCCTCGGTTCTTCACGCTCTCCTGCACATGGCGGAGCGCGAGGGGCCGATGACATCGGAAGAACTCGCCGCCTGCATGCGCACCCATCCGGTGGTCATGCGCCGCACTATGGGAATGCTGCGCGAGGTGGGCCTGGTGCGCTCGGCGCGGGGCCCGCAGGGCGGCTGGCGGATCAGCGCCGACCTCGCGCAGATCACCCTGCGCCAGCTGCATGAGACGCTGGGCGAGCCGGCGATCTTCGCCATCGGCAACCGGCAGGAGACACCGGCCTGCCTCGTCGAACAATCGGTCAACGCCGCGCTCGACGGCGCCTTCACGGAGGCCGAGGCGCTGCTTCTCGAACGTTTCGGTCAGATCACACTGGCGGATCTCGCCGCCGATTTCAGCCGCCGGCACGCCGCCTGGCGCGAAAGGAATGCCTGACATGCATGATGTCATCGTTGTCGGCGGCAGCTATGCCGGCATGGCCGCCGCCCTCCAGCTTCTGCGCGCCCGGCGACGGGTTCTGGTCATCGATTCCGGCCTGCGCCGCAACCGCTTCTCCCGCGCGGCGCATGGCTTTCTCGGACAGGACGGGGTGGATCCGGGCGAGATCGCCCGCACCGCGCGGCGCCAGCTGGAAGCCTATCCCACGCTCGAATGGATCGAGGGCGAGGCGCACAGCGCGGCCGGCGAGAAGGACGGTTTCGCCGTCACCACGGCGGCCGGCGCTCTCCATCGCGGCCGACGCCTGCTGTTCGCGCTGGGGGTCAGCGATGAACTCCCCGCCATCGAGGGGCTGGCCGAGCGCTGGGGGCGCGGCGTGTTCCATTGCCCCTATTGCGATGGCTACGAACTCGATCGCGGGGCCATTGGCGTCCTCGCCACCGGGCCGCTGTCGGTGCACCAGGCGCGGATGGTGAATGAGTGGGGCACGGTGACGCTGTTCACCAACGCGACCTTCGCGCCGGACGAGGCGACGCGGGCCGAACTCGCGGCCCATGCCATCACGCTGGAGGAAACGCCGGTGGCGCGGCTGGAGGGGCATGCGGAGGTCGTG
Source organism: Ancylobacter sp. TW_SC_1 (assembly GCF_056836805.1). Taxonomy (NCBI): domain Bacteria; kingdom Pseudomonadati; phylum Pseudomonadota; class Alphaproteobacteria; order Hyphomicrobiales; family Xanthobacteraceae; genus Ancylobacter; species Ancylobacter sp. TW_SC_1. Next base: position 4,290,190 of record NZ_CM166365.1, on the reverse strand, counting down.
CTTGCCGATGGCCGCCGGCTCGCTTTCGCCGGTCTGTTCACCGCCCCGCGCAACAAGCCGGCCTCCCCGGTGGCCGAAAACCTTGGCTGCGCGCTGGAGGAAACACCCTTCGGCACGCAGTTGCGCACCGACGACACGAAGGAAACCAGCATCCCCGGCGCCTTCGCCTGCGGCGATGCCGCGCGGATACCGCATTCCGTCTCGCTCACCGTCGCCGATGGCGCGTGGGCCGGGATGCAGATTCACCGCTCGCTGGTGTTCTGAGCGCCCCATGAAAAAACCCCGCCCCCGGATATTCTCCGGAGGCGGGGCGGGAGCCGGAAGGGATCGGCTCCGAGACACCCGGACCGGCAAGCCGGCCCGGGGCGGGGTTCGTGAAGCTCTACGCGGCCACGATCACGCGGCTAAGATCACTCGGCCGCCATGCGCAGCATGGGGGCCAGCGGCGCGACCGGCATCGCATCGGCCACCTTCTCGGCGATGATCTGCGCGGTGGCGCAGGAGAGCGTCCAGCCGAGATGGCCGTGGCCGGTGTTGTAGAACACGCCCGGCCGCTTGCCGGCGGCGACGCGCGGCATCATGTCGGGCAGCATCGGCCTGAGGCCCGCCCACGGCACGACGCGCTCGGTGGAGACGCCGGGGAACAGCTTGCGGGTCCAGTCGACCAGCGGACGGATGCGATCCTCGCGGATATCGCGGTTCTCGCCGTTGAACTCGGCGGTGCCGGCGACGCGGAAGCGGTCCTTGCCGAGGCGCGAGGTGACGATCTTGGTCTTGTCGTCCAGCAGGCTCACCCAGGGCGCCGAATTCTGGCTCTGCTCGTCGTCGAGCATGACCGTGATCGAGTAGCCCTTCACCGGGTAGATGTTCACCCGGTCGCCGAGGCGCGAGGCGATGGCGCGCGAGCCGATGCCGGCGCACACCACCACGCCGTCGAAGCGCAGCGTCTCACGGACGGGAGTGGCGTCCTCGGCGTCGGGGGCGATGGTGAAGGCGATCTCGACGCCCGTGCCCTCCGGCCCCTTGCCGGTGTGCGTCACGCCGTCCACGCGCGCCTCGCTGACGAAGCGCACGCCCTTGCGGCGGCAGACTTCGGCCAGGCCGAAGGTGAATTTGTGGATGTCGCCGGTGGAATCCGACGGGGTGAAGAAGCCGCCATAGAAGTCGCCCTGCAGGGTCGGCTCAAGGGCGCGGATCTCGGCCGGCGTCACCTCGCGGCGCTCCAGCCCGCCCTGCGCGTAGAGGCCGGAGACCATGCGCGCATGGTCCTGGGCCGCCTTGTCGCGGTAGACGTGCAGGATGCCGCGCTTTTCGAGGTTGAAGTCGATGCCCTCGCGCGCGGCGATCTCGAACATGACGTTGCGCGCCTGGATGGCGAGGCGGGTGGTCTCGACCGTGTTGGCCTTGTAGTTCGGGATGTTGGCGAGGAACTCGGCCATCCAGGAATATTTGTGCCAGGAGGGCTTGGGGTTCATCAGCAGCGGGGCGTCCGGCGTGAACATCCACTTGATGCCCTTGAGCACGGTCTCCCAGGAGTTCCACACCTCGGCATTGGAGGCGGAGAGCTGGCCGCCATTGGCGAAGGAGGTCTCCATCGCGGCGTAACGCTGGCGGTCGATGACGGTGACGTCGTAGCCCTTCTCGTTGAGGGCGTAGGCAGTGGTGATTCCGGTGATGCCGGCACCGATAACGGCGATCTGGCGCATGGGGAGCTCCCGCGCTTGAGGACGACGAGACTCGAACGCGTGGTACTTCCACCTGGCGTTCCAGCCGACGGTCCCCAATCTGTCGCGGTACCTGAGAGCTCGCCCCGAGACAGACGGCGACGCCGTCAGACCATCCCGGGCTTCCCCTTCGGTGGACGTCCTGACACCGAATGACCGGCGCCGACGCCTCTCTCCAGATTGTCCTGATTATGCGGTCCGTGATGCCTGAGAGTTTCCTGGGGGGTTGCTCCGTCGGCGTCGACACCTGTCCGGGAGGACTGTCGATCTCTCCCGCATAACCATTAGCAGACGGCTATATGCATCGCACAAAAGCATGCCTCATTCAAGGGCAGGCGGGCGTGCTCGCGCGGTGTTGAGGCTGCGACCTTGGTGGGGGGAGGGGGCGGGGGAACCCATGGGATGCCCGTGCCGCAGCCTGTGGGGGCAAGCCGCAGCGTGCAGTCCGAAGCGGCAGCTTGAGATGGCAGCAGCGCCGGCAGTCGGCCATGGCGGCGGATCACACTCCCGCCGCGTCGAGGCCGAGGTCGAGGATCGGGGCGGAATGGGTGATCCAGCCGACCGAGATCAGGTCCACGCCGCTCGCCGCGATCGCGCCCACCGTCTCGCGCGAGACCCGGCCCGACGCCTCGGTGAGCGCCCGCCCGCCGACCAGCGCGACGGCGTCGGCCAGCATGGCCGGCGTCATGTTGTCGAGCAGCACCGCGTCGACCCCCTCGGCCATGGCGGCGTCGAGCTGGGCCAGCGTGTCGACCTCGACCTCGATCTTAACCATATGGCCGGCATGGGCTTTCGCCGCACGGATCGCCGGCACCACGCCGCCCGCCACGGCGATGTGGTTGTCCTTGATCAGCACCGCGTCGTCGAGGCCGAAGCGGTGGTTGGAGCCGCCGCCCGCGCGCACCGCGTGCTTTTCCAGCGCCCTGAGGCCCGGCGTGGTCTTGCGGGTGCAGACGATGTGCGCCTTGCCGTGCTCGCGGGCGATCGCGACCAGCCCCGCCGTGGCGGTGGCGATGCCGGACATGCGGCACGCGACATTCAGCGCCACCCGCTCGGCGGTGAGGATCGACCGGGCGGAGCCTTCGAGCCGCAGCACCACGTCGCCGGGCGCGACGACGCTGCCGTCGCCGCGCTCGACGTCTACACTAAGCCTCTGGTCTATAAGATCAAAAGCGATCACCGCGGCGTCGATGCCGGCGATCACGCCGTGCTGGCGCGAGGCGATCACCGCCTCGAAGCGGGCCTCGGCGGGGATGACGGAATCGGTGGTCACGTCGCCGGCGCGGCCGAGGTCCTCCAGCAGCGCGGCGCGAATGAGCGGCTCGACCAGCAGGCGGGGAAGGGGGGGGAGGGGCATGGTCAACTCATCCGGTTGGGGGCGACGTCATCCTTGGGTGCGCCCCCCGGGTCTTGCCTCCGGCAAGCCCGAGGCCCGGCGATGCCGGGCGCCTCAGGATGACATGGTGCGGGCGATAAGGCGGACGTCGGCTCTCCTCACGCCACCTGCCGGGTTTCCAGGGCATCGGCCGCCCTCGCGTCCGCCAGCCGGTTGTCAGCCAGCCTTGTCTCGGCGAATCGCGTCTCGGAATGACGGGCGTGCGCGGCCGGCGTCGGGTGGTCGGCGCGGAAATGCCCGCCCCGGCTCTCGATCCGCCGCAGCGCGGCTTCCGCGATCGTCAGCGCCACCAGCGAGAAGTCGTCGCCGGTCGCGTCGGCGAGTTCGCCGAGGCGCCGGGCGGCGGCTTCCAGACCCTGCGCGTCGCGCACCACGCCGACCTGCCGGTCCATCAGCGCGCGGATCTCCGCGCGGGCCGGCGAGAGCGGGCGAGGAGCGCCCGCCGGCAGCGGCGCGCGGGCGCCGGCGTCCTGCCCGGCGATGTCGTCGGCGATCCACTGCGCGTAGGCGAGGGCTTCCAGCAGCGAATTGCTGGCGAGCCGGTTGGCGCCGTGCAGCCCGGTCGAGGCGACCTCGCCGCAGGCCCACAGCCCCGGCACGCTGGAGCGGCCCGCATCGTCCACCGTGATGCCGCCCATGTGGTAATGCGCCGCCGGCCGTACCGGGATCGGCGCGCGCGCCGGGTCGAGCCCGTTGGCGCGGCACAGCGCGACGACGCCGGGGAAGCGCCGCTCGATGCCCTTCAGCCGCGCGTCGAGCACGACTTTCCGGCCCTCTGCAAGCTCGGCGAAGATGGCGCGGGCGACCACGTCGCGCGGTGCCAGCTCCTGCCCCGGCACCTCGGCCATGAAACGTTCGCCGCGCTCGTTGAGCAGCGTCGCGCCTTCGCCGCGCAGCGCCTCGGTGGCGAGCGGCATGGGCGCCGGGCCACCCGCCAGAGCGGCCCTTTCGGGATCGCCGCCGACCGCCATGGCGGTGGGGTGAAACTGCACGAACTCCATGTCGCGCAGCCGCGCGCCCGCGCGCGCCGCCAGCGCAAGCCCCGAGCCCACCGCGCCGAGCGGGTTGGTGGTGGAGGCGTAGAGGCCGCCGAGCCCGCCGGTGGCCAGCACCACGGCGCGGGCGACCAGCGTCACGGTGCGTCCGTCGCGATCGCGCGCGGCGAGGCCGGCGACCCGTCCGGTGTCGTCGGTCAGCAGTTCGGTGGCCCGCCAGCCTTCCATCACATGCAGGCTCGGGCAGGCCCGCGCGGCCTTGGCCAGCGTCTCCAGCACCACCCGTCCGGTGCCGTCGCCATCGGCATGGACGATGCGCCGGCGCGAATGCGCGGCCTCCAGCCCGAGGGCGAGGCTGCCATTGGGGTTGCGGTCGAAGGGCGTGCCGAGCCCGACCAGCCAGTCGATGGCACGCGGCGCCGCGCCCGCCACGCGGCGCGCCACATGCGGCTCGGAAAGCCCGGCGCCGGCGCTCAGCGTGTCGATGGCGTGGAAGTCCGGCCGGTCGTCGGCGCCGAGGGCGGCGGCGATGCCGCCCTGCGCCCAGCCGGTCGCCGCCTCGTTGCCGAGCGGCGAGGCGACGACGAGCGTCACGGGGAGCGGGGCGAGCCGCAGCGCGGTGGCGAGGCCGGCGACCCCGCCGCCGACCACGACGATGCTCTCAGGCGAATGGCTCAAGGCAAGGCCCTCCGGGCATGTCCTCAGCGGATGGCGAGCATGCGCTCGACGGCAAGCCGGGCGCGGTCGGCGATGGCCGGGTCGATCTCGACCTGGTGGGTCATCGTCTCCAGCGCGCGGCGGATGTTCGGCAGCGTGATGCGCCGCATGTGCGGGCACAGATTGCACGGCCGCACGAACTCGATGTCCGGGTGATTCACCGCGACATTGTCGGCCATCGAGCATTCGGTGATCAGCACCACGCGGGCCGGCTTCTCGTCGCGCACATAGTCGGCCATGCCGGCGGTGGAGCCGGCATAGTCGGCCGCCGCCACCACGTCCGGCGGGCATTCGGGGTGCGCCAGCACGACGACGCCGGGATGGTTCTCCCGCAGATCGCGAATGTCCTGCGGGGTGAAGCGCTCATGCACCTCGCAATGGCCCTTCCAGGCGATCAGCTCGATCTCCGGGACGTCCTTCTGCACGTTGCGGGCGAGATACTCGTCCGGCAGCATGAGGATGCGGTCGACACCCCATTCCTTCGCCACCGCGCGCACCACCTTCGCGGCGTTGCCGGAGGTGCAGCAATAGTCGCTCTCGGCCTTCACCTCGGCCGAGGTGTTGACATAGGTGACGACCGGCACGCCCGGATAATGCTGGCGCAGCAGGCGGATGTCGGCGGCGGTGATGCTGTCGGCCAGCGAGCAGCCGGCCGCCATGTCCGGCATCAGCACGGTCTTGGAAGGGTTCAGCAGCTTGGCCGTCTCGGCCATGAAGTGCACGCCGGCCATGACGATGACGTCGGCATCGACCGTCACCGCCTCGCGGGCGAGCGCGAGCGAATCCCCGACGATGTCGGCCACCGTGTTGAAGATTTCCGGCGCCTGGTAGTTGTGGCCGAGCACGACGGCGTTGCGCTCGCGCTTCAGCTTCTCGATCGCCTCGACGTCGCGGGCGATCAGCGGCCACTCGGCCGGCGTCACATGCTTCGACACGCGCGCATAGAGGTGCGCCAGCGGCATCGCCGGAGCGGGCTCGGCGGGCGTCCTCTCCGACGGAGTCCTGCCGGCCGGGGCGGCGGGCAGGCCGCGCGCGGCGTAGGCGAATTCCTCGGTATTTTCGGCACGGGCGGCGACGTTGAGATCCAGCATCGCATCCTCCCTTATGCTCGTTATGAGTATAACTCAGGCCAAAGAAGACCGGGCAAACGTGCCCGGCAGATCGGATGTTATGCTAGGACTGAGTATAAGTCGCTGTCAACACTTCGTCACAAATCGGGCCATATGGCTTTTTGATCGGTGGATGCGGCAGTCCGCCGGGGAGTCGTGACGATGACATTGAAGATCGAGCCCGCCCATGAGGGCGACGAGCGCGCGGTGGTCCATCTCTGGCAGGCCTGCGGGCTCACCGTTCCCTATAACGACCCGGCGTCGGATTTCCGTTTCGCGCGCGGCGGCGCGAGTTCGGAGGTGCTGGTGGCGCGCCTGGAATGCGGCCGAGTCGGCGCGACGGCGATGGTCGGCCATGACGGACATCGGGGCTGGATCTACTACGTCGCGGTCGACCCGATGCTGCAGCGCCAGGGCGTCGGCGCGGAGATCGTGGCCGCAGCGGAGGCGTGGCTGCAGACGCACGGCGTGCCGAAGGTGCAGCTCCTGGTGCGCGAGACGAATACGGCGGTCGTCGCCTTCTACGAGAAGCTCGGCTTCGAGGTCGCCCCGCGCGTGGTCATGTCGAAATGGATCGACGGGCGGGCATGACAGGTCTCATTGCATGATGAGCCCGCCATCGACCGCATATTGACTTCCCGTGACATAGGAGGCGTCGTCCGATAGCAGGAACAGCGCCACCGCCGCAGCTTCATCCGCTGTGCCGGCCCGGCGCAGCGGCACCTGTCCGACAACGAAATCCTCGAAGGCGCTGCGGGCGTCGTCGGGCAGGAAGTGCCGGAAATTGGTTTCGATCGGTCCCGGCACCAGGGTGTTGACCCGGATATTCCGCGCGGCAAGGGCCGTCGCCCAACTGCGTGCCATCGCGATTACCGCACCCTTGGTCGCCGCATAGAGGCCGGTCAACGCCGCGCCCTCGTAAGCCGAACTCGACGAGGTGATCACCACCGACGCCCCAGGTCGCAGCAGCGGCGACAGTTTGGCGAGCTGAAGCATCGGCCCGCGCACATTGGCGGCCATCATCGCATCGAAGGCGTCGGCAGTGACGGTCTCCAGTGCACCGATCTCTGCATAGGCGGCGTTGAGCCACAGCCCGTCGAGGCCGCCGAAGCGTGCGATTTCCTCCGCCAGCGCATCGGCCGCGGCGGGATCGGATGCGTTGTTGGCGAGAACCAGACTTCCGGCCGGCAGGGCGCGTCGCGCCGCGTCGAGACGACTCGGGTCGCGGCCGGTCACGGCTACGAGGCCTCCCTCGGCGCTGAGACGGCGGGCGCCAGCCAGCCCCATGCCGCTGCTGCCACCGGTGATGAGGACACGTTTATGAGTGAAGCGAGCCATGGCGACTTCTCCCTTGCGAGCGGGATGGAACAGGCAATCACCGCCGTCCGAAGCCGCCGGTCAGGCGCACGCCGGGGGTGGGGCGCTCCAGTAGCACCTCGCGGCGGAAGCGCACCAGCCGGGCCGGGCGGCCGCCGGTTTCGCTGGTGGTCTCGCCGGTTTCCTCGACGAGGCGCTGCTGCTCGATCAGCCGGCGGAAATTCTGCTTGTGCAGACGTGAGCCGGACAAAGCCTCCACCGCCTGCTGCAACTGGCCGAGCGAGAAGCTCGGCGGCATCAGCTCGAACACCACCGGGCGGTATTTGATCTTGCCGCGCAGCCGGGCGATGGCGAGCGCCAGCATGCGGCGATGGTCCTCGCGCATCTCGGTGCCGGAAGGGCCGGCGGCGATCCGCTCGGAGCCGCGCTCGCGCAGCGCCTCGGCGACGAGGCCGGCCTCGTACAGCAGTTCGTAGCGTTCCAGCACGCGCTCCTCGTTCCAGCTCGAGCCGGCGCCGAAGCACAGCGCCACGCGCTCGGCGCGCATCTCGCCCATGCGCGAGCTGGCGGCGCCCGCCGCCCAGCGGCGCAGGCCGTGCTCCAGGCTATCGAGCACGGCGGGGCGTCCGCCGCGCCAGTCCTCCCAGGGGAAATAGCGGTACCAGCTCTGCCAGGCGGCATCCGCGTCGCCGGCCGGGCGCGCCTCGCGCACCAGGGCGAGATAGGCGAGGGAGAGAGCGCGCGCGCCGTCCTCGCCGCGGTCGCGGTCGCCGAAGGTGTAGAGCTGCTCGACATAGCCGAGCTCCTGCAGCGTCTGCCGCTCCACCCAGGAGCGCAGGCCCACTTCCAGCGTGCGGTGGCCGCGCTCAAGCGGGCCGGAGGGCAACGAATCGCGTCCGTCGCCGTGACGGATCGTCAGCACCTTGGGATCGTCGCCGGTGACGGTGACGATCACCGCCGACAGGCCGATGGCGAGGCCGGGCTCAAGGGCGTCGGCGCGGCCGGAGTCGGTGGTCGTGTGGGGCGGCGGCGTCGCAGGCATCGGGTTCCGGGCAGTCGGCATTCGTCGGTAGGCGCGCCTATCCGCGCGTGCCTCAAGATAGCACGCCTGCGCCCGAACCGCTTGCGCCGGCCGCGCCGGAGTGGCACTCCGGCTGAGGATCGAATGGAGGCGCGCGATGAGCGGCAAGGTGGTTCTTCCCGGCGGTGAAAAGGTCCCGGCGCTCGGCATCGGCACCTGGATGATGGGCGAGCGCGCCGCGGCGCGTAAGGAGGAGGCCGAATCGGTCCGGCTCGGCGTCGAGCTCGGCCTGCGGCTGGTCGACACCGCCGAAATGTATGGCGAGGGCGCCTGCGAGAGTTTCCTCGGCGAGGCGCTGGCCGGCCTGCGCGACAAGGTGTTCCTCGTCAGCAAGGTCTACCCGCACAATGCCAGCCGCGCCGGCGTCATCGCCGCCTGCGAGCGCAGCCTGAAGCGGCTGGAGACCGACCATCTCGACCTCTATCTCCTGCACTGGCGCGGCGGCGTGCCACTGGCGGAGACCATCATCGGCTTCGAGCACCTCAAGACCCAGGGCAAGATCCGCCATTGGGGTGTCTCGAATTTCGACACCGACGACATGAACGAACTGTACGAGACCCCCGGCGGCGAGGGCTGCGCGGTCAATCAGGTGCTCTACAATCTCACCCGGCGCGGCCCGGAATGGGACCTCCTGCCGTGGCTGGAGGAGCACGAGATGCCGCTGATGGCCTACAGCCCGATCGAGCAGGGCCGCATCAAGACCTCCGGCGTACTCGCCGAGATCGCCGCCAAGCACACGGCGAAGCCCTTCCAGGTCGCGCTCGCCTGGGTGCTGCGCAACCCGAACAACATCGTCATCCCCAAGGCCTCGCGCCCCGAGCACATGCGCGAGAACGCCGCCGCGCGCGACATCGCGCTCGACGCCGAGGACCTTGCCGCGCTCGACCGCGCCTTCCCGCCGCCGCGCCGCAAGAGTTCGCTGGAGATGCTGTGAGGCGGGCTGTCGCCGCCCGGCCCGCTCAGGCTGCCGGGCAGCTCGCCGTCCGGCGCGGGGCGTCGACGATCAGGTAGCCGGCGACGGCGGTGACCACCAGGGCGCCGCCGAAGAGCGCCGGCGTGCCGACCTGTTCGTCGAAGGCGAGCCAGACCCAGAGCGGCGACAGCGCCACGTCGAGCAGCATCAGCAGGCCGGTTTCGCCCGAGCGTATGTGGCGCCCGCCCATCAGTGTCATCACATTGGCGAGGCCGCAGGTCAGCACCCCCATCAGGGCGCAGGCCCACAGGGCGTGGAGCGGGGGCAGGCCGGCCGGCACGAGCGGCAGGGCGATGAGCCCCGCGCCGACCACGGATGCGAGACTGACCAGCGTCAGGTCGAGCGTGGGATGCTTCTTCGCCTGCACCAGAAGTCCGGCCCAGCTCAGCGTCATCAGGAAGGAGACGGCGATGCCGGCGGCGTCCGCCGCGGACATCGCGGCGCCGGCGGTGATGATGATGCCGAGCGTCGCCAGAGCGGCCGCCGCGCCGAAACGCCGGTTCAGCGGTTCGCGCAGAAGGAAGAAGCCCATGGCCGCGGTGATGAAGGGCAGCGCGGCGTAGATGATCATCACCGTCGCAACCGAGGTAAGCTGCAGGGCGGCGACATAGGAGATGTTGCCGGCCACCGCGAACGCGACGGTGAGAAGGCCGGCCTTCGAGAAGGTCGCGCGGAGGGCGTTCGCCTTGTCGCGACTGGCGACCAGCCAGAACGGGCCGAGGGCCAGCACGGCGAAGAGTGAGCGCCAGAGGATGATCGACCAGGAATCGAGGTCCGCCATGCGGACGAAGAGAGCGACGAGGCTCCACAGCAGGGTGGCGACGAGCACCATGACGAGACCGGCCGAACGCCTGGGTACGATGGACATGGCTGCCTCTCTGTGTTCCGATCCGCCACAGGATAGGCATAAGTAGACCGGTCGTCTAGATATGGCAGGCAGAACATCCACACGCGACAGGATTGTCGCGGCCGGCAGGAAGGCGATGCTGGAGCAGGGCTATGATGGCACCGGCATCGGTCCGCTCCTGGCGTCGGTCGCGGTGCCCAAGGGCTCCTTCTACCACTTCTTCGCCAGCAAGGAGGATTTCGCGGCGGCGGTCCTCGCCTCCTATGCCGGGCAGTATCGCCAGCAGCGGCAGGAACTGTTCGCGAACACGACGTTGAGTCCGCTGGAGCGGATCGAGCGTCATCTCGCGCAAGTCGAGCACGATTCGGCGGCGGAAGCGGACGCAACGGGCTGTCTCTACGGCGTCTTCGCGCAGGCCGCCCCCGGGCTCGGCGCCACGCTCCGCGAGCAGCTGAACGAGGTTTTCGCCGCATGGCAACAGGATCTCGCCGCCCTGATCGGCGAGGCCCAGCGGGCGGGCGAGGTCGACGCCGCGCTCGATCCCGTCGAGGCGGCGGCCCATGTGATCGACGCTTATGAGGGGGCGGTCATCCGGGCCCGTGCCGGGGATAAGCCGGGGGCCTTCGCCCGCTTCCGCAAGTTCACGCTGGCGACCCTGGTGCGCGGGGCGGGCACGGCCGGCGCCTGAGAGCCGAGGGGCGGTGCCGACGAAACGCCCACTCGACAGCACGCCATTCCCGACCAATAAGCTGCGACGTGGCGAGCCGTGGCCGCCCGTCTTGTTCATTTTCTACCGCCGGACCCCGCCCGTGCCGAATGCCCCGCTGATCCGCCTCGACCACGTCACCCTCACGCGCGGCGGACGGGTGGTGCTCGACGCCGTGTCGCTTGCGCTCTCCGAGCGCCGCATCGGCCTGATCGGCAATAACGGCTCGGGCAAAAGCTCGCTGGTGCGGCTGTTCAACGGGCTGCTGAGCGCCGACGAGGGGCGCGTCGTGGTGCACGGTCTCGACGCGAAGGAGAAGGCGGCCGAGCTGCCGCGCAAGGTCGGCTTCATCTTCCAGAATCCCGACCATCAGATCATCTTCCCCACCGTCGCCGAGGAAGTCGCCTTCAGCCTGGAACAGGCCGGCCGTCCCCGCCGTGAGGCGGCGCGCGAGGCTCTTCCCGCCCTCGCGCGCTTCGGCCGCGCGCACTGGGCCGAGCGACCGGTGCACGCGCTTTCCGAGGGCGAGAAGCAGCTCCTGTGCATCATCGCGGTGCTGGTGATGGAGCCGGCCGTGCTCGTGCTCGACGAACCCTTCTCCAGCCTCGACCTGCCGACAAGGCGGAGGCTGGAGGCGCTGATCGCCGGCCTCGACCAGCAGGTGATCCTGATCGCCCACGAATTCGATGCCTTCGCCGCCTATGACCGCGTGCTCTGGCTGCACGAGGGCCGGGTGCGCATGGACGGCGCGCCGGGCGAGGTGATCGCGGCCTACCGCGCCTTCGCGGAGGCGGCGCGGTGATCTCGCTCTATCTGCCCGAGCGCACCTGGCTGCATGGTGTGCCCGCCGGCTGGAAGCTCCTTGCGCTAGCGCTGGTCAGCCTCGCCGTCGCGCCCGTCGACAGCCTCGCGCTGATGGCCGGTCTCGTCGTCGCGGTGCTGGCGCTCTATGCCTCGCTCGGCCGCGCCGCGCTGGCACAGATCGCCCTGCTGCGCCCGATGTGGCCGCTCTTCGCCATCCTCGTGGCGCTTCACTGGTGGAACGGCGACCTGGTGTTCGGCTTCGTCGTCTGCCTGCGCATCCTCGCCATGGTGCTGCTGGCCAATGCCGTGACCATGACCACGCGCATGGACGCGATGATGGACGCGGTCGAGCCGCTGCTGCGCCCGCTCGCCTGGTTCGGCGTGGCGCCGCGCGCGGTGGCGCTCGCCGTGGCGATGATGATCCGCTTCGTGCCGCTGCTCTTCGCGCTGTGGGAATCGCTCAACGAATCCTGGCGCGCCCGCACCGGCAGGCGCGGCGGCTGGCGCCTGCTCGCGCCTTTCTGTATCCAGACGGTGAGATTGTCCCATCACACCGCCGAGGCGCTGGCCGCGCGCGGCGGCGCCCCCCGCGCGAAACCGCCGATGAAGGACTTCCGATGAAGGACCGTAGCCTCGTCCAGATCGCCCTCTATGCCGCGATCTTCGCCATGCTCGGCTTGCTGCCGCGCTTCGATCTTCCCGTGGCCGGCGGCGTGCCGATCACCGCGCAGAGCATGGGCGCGATGCTGGCGGGCGTGATGCTGGGCGCCTGGCGCGGGGCGCTCGCCATGGTGCTGCTGCTGTTCGTCGTGGCGCTCGGCGCGCCGCTGCTGGCCGGCGGGCGCGGCGGGCTCGGCGTGTTCTTCTCGCCCTCGGTCGGCTTCATCTTCGGCTGGATCGCCGTGGCTTTTGTGTCCGGCTGGATCATGCGGGCGCTGCGCACGGCGCCGGTCTTCCCCTCCGCGCTGATCGCCTCGGTCATCGGCGGCATCGTCGTGATGTATGCCTTCGGCATTGCCGGCATGGCGCTGGTCGGCGGGCTTTCGGTGCTCGATGCCACCAAGGCGTGCCTGGTCTTCATCCCCGGCGACGCCATCAAGGCGGTGCTGGTGGCGCTCATCGCCCAGACGGTGGCGCGGGGGATGCCGGAGGCGCTGCTCTCGCGCGGCGCGTAAGGGCGATGAGGGACACGATCGGCGCCGATCTGCCGGCCCTTGCCCGGGAGGCGCCGGAGCGTCCCGCTCTCGTCTGCGACGACGAGACCGGCGATCGGGCGGGTCTGGCGGCCCGGATCGGCGGCATCGCGACCTTTCTGGCGGAACGCACCGCGCCGGGCGCAGCGGTGGCGCTGGCCATGGGCAATGCGCCGTCGCTGGTGGAGGCGTTCCTCGCCTGCGCGGTGAGCGGCCGGCAGGCGCTGGTCTACGATCCCGCCTGGCCCACGCCCTACCGCGCCGCCATCGACGCCGCGCTGGCGCCGGCGCTCACGCTGGAGGAAGCCCCGCTCGCCGCGCCGGCGCCCTTTCCCCCGCCGCCCGCGCCGCAGTCGGCCTTCTATGTCGGCTTCACCTCCGGTTCGACCGGCGTGCCCAAGGGCTATCGGCGCCATCACCGCTCCTGGATCGACAGCTTCGAGGTGAGCGCCGCCGAGTTCGGCCTCGGCGCGGGCGACGTGATCATGGCGCCGGGCGGGCTCGCCGCCTCGCTGCACCTCTACGGTGTCGTCCATGCGCTGCATGTCGGCGCCACCGCGGTGATGATGCGCCAGTTCCACCCGCGCCGCGCCCTGCGGCTCATCGCCCGGCATGGCGTCACCGCGCTCTACGCCACGCCCACCCAGTTGCAGATGCTGGTGGAGGCGGGCGCGGGGGGGAGCTTTCCGACGCTGCGCATCCTGATGATCAGCGGCGCCAAATGGCGGCCGGAGACGCGCGCGGCGACGCGGGCGCTGTTCCCCAAGGCGGGCATCGCCGAGTTCTACGGCGCCTCGGAACTGAGCTTCGTCACCATCGGCCACCCTCTCGAGCCGGTGCCGGCCGGCTCGGTCGGCCGCGCCGCCCATGGTGTCGCCCTGCGCATCCGCGACGCCGCCGGCCGCGCCCTGCCGGCGGGCGAGGCCGGGGCGATCTGGGTCGGCAGCTCGATGCTGTTCGACGGCTATGCCTGCGGCAGCGCGCCCGAGACGCGCCGCGAGGGCGGCTTTCTCACCATAGGCGATCATGGCCGGCTCGACGCGGCCGGCTTCCTCTATCTGCACGGGCGCGAGAAGCGCATGCTCGTCACCTCCGGGCTCAACGTCTACCCGGAGGAAGTGGAAGCCGTGCTGGCCAGCCTGTCCGGCATCGAGGAGGCGGCGGTGTTCGGCCTGCCGGACCCGCTGCGCGGCGTCGAGCTGGTCGCCATGCTGCGCCCTCGGACGAACGCGCCCTTCGACGAGCCCGCCCTGCGCGCCGCCTGCCGGGCGCTGCTGCCGGCCGCCAAGCTGCCGCGCCGCTTCCTCGTGCTGGAGGACTGGCCGCGCACCTCGGGCGGCAAGGCCGATCTGCGCGCGCTGCAAGCGCTCGTCGCCGAGAGATTGGCGCGATGAGCGGGGCCTTCATCATTGCCGCGCGGCGTACCGCCGTGGCGCCGCGCCGCGGCGCCTTCGAGGCGGTGGAGGCGCACGACCTTGCCGCGCCGGTGCTGCGGGCATGCCTGGCGGATGCCGGCCTCGCGCTCGCAGAGGTCGATCACGTCATTCTCGGCAATGCGCTCTCCGGCGGTGGCAATGTCGCCCGCCTCGCCGCGCTCGCCGCCGGCCTGCCGGACGGCGTGCCGGCGATGACGCTCGACACGCAATGCTGTTCCGGCCTCGACGCCGTCATCCTCGCCGCGCGGCTGGTCGCGGCCGGCGCGGCCGGGGCGGTGCTCGCCGGCGGGGTGGAGAGCTGGAGCCGCGCGCCGCTGCGCGCCCGCCGCCCGGCCGGGCCCGGCGAGGAGCCGGCCTTCTATGAGCGTCCGCCCTTCGCGCCATGGCCGGTGCGCGACCCGGACCTGCTCGCGGCCATGGCCGGGCTGGCCCGCGAGGCAGGGATTTCCCGCGCCGCGCAGGACGCCTTCGCGGTCGGGAGCCATGCGCGGGCGGCGCGCGGGCGACCGGGCGCCGAGATCGTTCCCCTCGCCGGCCTCGCGCACGACGCCTACGCCCGCGCGCTGACATCGAAGCTCTGCGCCCGCGCGCCGGTTCTGGCCGGGGAGGGCGCGTTCGCCCTCAATGCCGCCGGCGTCGCGGTGGAGGCGGATGCGGCGGCGGCGGTGCTGGTGGTCTCGGCGGAGCGCCTTGCCTGCATCGGCGCGGGCGGCATCGCCTTTCTCGACGGCGCCTCGGCCGGGGCCGCGCCGGAGCGGCCGGCCCGGGCGCTGGAGCCGGCGGCGGCGGGGTTGCTGGAGCGCCATGGGCGCGATCTCGCCTGCGTCGAGTTGATGGAATCCTTCGCCGCGCAGGCGCTTGCCAATATCGCGGCGCTCGGCCTCGACCCGGCGCGGGTGAATGTCGGCGGCGGGGCGCTGGCGCGCGGCCACCCGATCGGCGCGTCGGGAGCGATCCTCGCGGTGCGGCTGTTCCACGAGCTGAAGGGGCGGGCGCCGGGTGCGCGCGGCCTCGCGGCCATCGCGGCGGCCGGCGGGCTCGGCAGCGCGCTCATGTTGCAACGCGTCTAATCCGCCGTTTGCCGCGCCCCCCTGCTTTGTGCAGGATGCGTGACGAATCGTCCCTCGAAGACGAGCGTCCGTTCCCGGGAGACAGGACCAGCTTGGCCGCATGAACGCGATCTCCTCTCGCCAGCAGGACATTCTCGTGCTGGCGCGCGCGCAGGGGCGAGTGAGCGTCGAGGACCTCGCTTCGCGCTTCGTCGTGTCGCCGCAGACCATACGCAAGGATCTCAACGATCTGTGCGTGCGCCGGCTGATGTCGCGCGTGCATGGCGGCGCCGTGGTCGCCTCCGGGGTCGAGAACCTCGCCTATGAGGCGCGCCGCGCCATGGCGCAGGGCGCCAAGCGCGCCATAGCCGAGGCGGCGGCGGCCATCGTGCCCAACCGTGCCTCGCTGTTCATCAATATCGGCACCACCACCGAGGAGGTCGCCCGGGCGCTGGCCGACCATGAGGACCTGCTGGTCATCACCAACAACCTCAACGTCGCGACGCTGCTCTACCGCCACCCCAAGATCGAGCTGATCATGGCCGGCGGGCCGGTGCGCCACGCCGACGGCGCGGTGATCGGCTCCTCGGCGGTCGATTTCGTGCGTCAGTTCCGCGTCGACTACGCCGTGATCGGCGCCTCCGCCATCGAGGAGGACGGCACGCTGCTCGACTTCGACTATCGCGAGGTGCAGGTCGCCCGCGCCATCATCGACAATGCCCGGCAGATCATCCTTGTCGCCGACCGCTCCAAGCTGGAGCGCACCGCCCCGGTGCGTATCGGCGCCATGTCGGAGGTCGACACCTTCGTCACCGACACGGTGTCGTCGCCCGAGCTGCGTACCGTGTGCCAGCGCGACCAGGTGGAACTCATCGAGGTCGGCAGCCTCGACGAGGACGTTTTCTGACGCCTCGCCATTGCAACACAGGGGTGCTTAGCACCCGCGCGCTCCTGCCCTAAACTCGCCGTCCGCGAACAAGCCGGAGGACAGACGAATGGAACTGCGCCGCCTCGGCCGCTCCGACATTCTGGTCCCGCCGCTCTGCCTGGGCGGCAACGTGTTCGGCTGGACCGCCGATGAAGCCACCTCGTTCCGCCTGCTGGACCAGCTGTTCGACGCCGGCTTCGGCTTCATCGACACCGCCGATGTCTATTCGCGTTGGGTGAACGGGCATGTCGGCGGCGAGTCCGAGACCATCATCGGCAAGTGGATGAAGGCACGCGGCAATCGCACGAAGCTCGTCATCGCCACCAAGGTCGGCGCCGACATGGGCCTGGGCAAGGTGTGCCTGCGGCCGGACTACATCAAAAGTGCCGTCGAGGCCTCGCTGGCGCGACTGCAGACCGACCATGTGGACCTCTGCCAGTCGCATTACGATGATCCCGACACGCCGTTCGAGGATGTGCTCGGCGCCTATGAGGAGCTGATCAAGGCCGGCAAGGTGCGCCTCATCGGCGCCTCCAACCTGTCGCCGGCGCGGCTGTTCGAGGCGCTGGCGGTGGCGAGCCGCGAGAAACTGCCGCGCTACGAGACCCTGCAGCCGGAATACAATCTATGCGCGCGCGCCGGCTACGAGGCCGAGCTGGAGCCGATCTGCGCCGCCAACGGGCTCGGCGTCATCACCTATTTCGCGCTCGCCGCCGGCTTCCTCACCGGCAAGTACCGCAGTGCCGGCGACGCGCAGAAGAGCGTGCGGGGGCGCGGGGCGGTCGACAAATATCTCAACGACAGGGGCCTGCGCATTCTCGCCGCGCTCGACCAGGTGGCGGACGCCCATGGCGCCAGCCCGACCCAGGTGGCGCTCGCCTGGATCATGGCGCGGCCCAGCGTCACCGCGCCCATCGCCAGCGCCTCGAAGGTGGAGCAGCTCGGCGAACTGCTCGCCAGCGCCGCGCTCCGGCTCACCGGGGCGGAGATCGCCCGGCTCGATCAGGCCAGCGCCTGGAAGGAATGAGACCATGATCACGCGGGGACCGGCCGAGATCGGCGGCTTCATCGATGCAGGGCGCGGCGTCACGCCGGCCGATCTCGTCGTCAAGGGCGTCCGCCTGCTCGACGTGATCACCGGCGCCATCACGCAGACCGACATCGCGATCGTCGGCGACCGCATCGTCGGCGTCTATGACAGCTATGACGGCGCTCATGAGATCGACGGCACGGACCTGTTTGCGGTGCCGGGCTTCATCGACACGCATCTGCATGTCGAATCCTCCCTCGTCACGCCGCTCGAATTCGACCGCTGCGTGCTGCCGCACGGCGTGACCACGGCGATCTGCGACCCGCACGAGATCGCCAACGTGCTGGGCGCCGAGGGCATCGCCTATTTCCAGCTCTGCGCCGAGCGGACCATCATGGACCTGCGCGTGCAGCTCTCCTCCTGCGTGCCGGCGACCACCTTCGAGACCGCCGGCGCCGAGCTCGTCGCCGCGGACCTCGCACTGCTGCGCGGCCATGCCAGCGGCATCGGGCTCGCCGAGTTCATGAATTTTCCCGGCGTGCTGTTCCGCGACGAGGGATGCCTGGCCAAGCTCTCGCTGTTCTCGGACGGTCACATCGACGGCCACGCGCCGCTGCTGCGCGGGCGCGACCTCAACGGCTACATTGCCGCCGGCATCCGCACCGAGCACGAGGCGACCTCGCTCGCCGAGGCGCGCGAGAAGCTGATGAAGGGCATGACGGTGCTGATCCGCGAGGGGTCGGTGTCGAAGGACCTGCACGCGCTGATCCCGCTGATTTCCGCCGACACCTCCGCCTTCCTCGCCTTCTGCACCGACGACCGCAACCCGCTCGACATCGCCGAGCAGGGCCATCTCGACTACATGATCCGCGAGGCGATCGCCGGCGGCGCGCCGCTGCACCATGTCTACCGGGTGGCGAGCTGGTCGGCGGCCAACGCCTTCGGGCTGAGGGATCGCGGCCTCGTCGCGCCGGGCCGGCGCGCCGACATCGTGCTGCTGGACGACCTCGAGGCCTGCTCGGTGCGCCACGTCATCAGCGCCGGCCGGCTGGTGACGCCCGAACTGTTCGCCACGCGCGGCCATGTCGAGCCGGTCGGGCTCGATTCGGTGAAGGCCGCGACGGTCTCCGCCGCCGATTTCCGCATCCCCGCCACCGGCAGCGCCACGCGGGTCATCGGCGTGGTGCCCGGGCGCATCATCACCGAGGACGTGGCGCTCGACCTGCCGGTCGTCGACGGCGAGAAGCTGGTCGATCTCGACAAGGACGCGGTGAAGGTCTGCGTCGTCGCCCGTCATGGCCGCAACGACAATATCGGCCGCGGCTTCGTGCACGGCTTCGGCATGAAGCGCGGCGCCATCGCCTCCTCGGTCGGCCATGACAGCCACAATATCTGCGTCGTCGGGGCGGACGACGCCGACATGGCCGTGGCGGTGAACCGGCTGGTCGAGCTGAAGGGCGGCTTCGTCGTCGTGCAGGGCGGCGAGGTGCGGGCCGAGCTGGCGCTGCCGGTCGCCGGGCTGATGGCGACGACCTCCTTCGAGGAGGTGCACGACGCGCTGATCCCGCTGCGGGCGGCGGCGAAGGCGCTCGGCGTCGTCCTGCCCGAGCCGTTCCTGCAGGTCGCCTTCCTGCCGCTGCCGGTGATCCCGCATCTGAAGATCACCGATTTCGGCATGTTCGACGTCAACACCTTCATGCTGATCGAGGGGTAGGCCGCCATCGTCGTGCCGGCTCTTGCGGCGCTCGGCCGGGAGGACGACGGCCCGCCGGCGACTGGCCCTCCCTTTGCCCGGCGCGATCTGCTAGACCCGGCCCGCCCATTTCGAGATTTCGCCGCCGATGCCCCGTCTGCGCTCGTCCGTCTTCCTGCTGCTGCTCGTCTTCTGGACGCTGCTGCTTGCCGTGACCATTCCCTATTACGCGCTTCGCCGCGCGCCGCCGGCGACCCGCCGTTTCTCGCGCTTCTGGGTGCGGGGCGTGCTGGCCATCCTGCGGCTGGTGGGCCTCTCCTACCGCACCGTCGGCATGGCCAACCGGCCGCCCGCGCCGGCGCTCTATGTCGGCAATCACCAGTCCGCCTTCGAGACCATCGCCGCGGCGGCGCTGCTGCCGGACGTGGCGATCGTGCTCAAGGAAGAGCTCTACCGCATCCCGGTGTTCGGCTGGTTCCTGCGCAACTCGCCGATGATCGCCATCGACCGCGCCGGCGGCGCCTCTTCGATGAAGAAGATGTTCCGCGAGGGGCGCGAGGCGAGCGCGCAGGGCCGCAACCTGCTGATCTTTCCCGAAGGCACCCGCCGGGCGGTGGACGAGCGCGCCGATTTCCATCGCGGCGTGCTGCTGCTCTACAAGGCGCTGAACCTGCCGGTGGTGCCGATGGTGAACAATGCCGGCCTGTTCTGGCCCGCGCGCAGCTTCGCCATCCGTCCGGGCACCATCACCGTCTCCTATCTGCCGCCCATTCCCGCCGGCCTGCCGGATGCTGAATTCATGCGGCGGATCAGCGACGCGATCTATGACGAGCGCGACCGTCTGGTCGCCGAAGCGGAGAGCACGGCATGAGCGCAGGAAGCGACGCCGGCATCGTGATCGTCGGTGCGGGGCAGGGCGGCTTCCAGGCCGCCGCGTCACTGCGCGAGGCGGGGTATGAGGGCCGGCTGGTGCTGGTCGGCGACGAGCCGGGCCTGCCCTATCAGCGCCCCCCGCTCTCCAAGGCCTATATGAAGGGCGAGGCCGGCGTCGAGCAGATCGAACTGCGCGCGGGCGCCTTCTATGCCGATCACCGCATCGAACTGATCAACGGCCGCGCCGTCGCCATAGACCGCGCGGCGCAGCTGCTGCGGCTGGAGAACGGCGCGGCGCTGCCCTATGGCCATCTCATCCTCGCCACCGGAGCGCGCAACCGGCCGCTGCCGGTGCCGGGCGCCGATTTGGCCGGCGTGTTCTACCTGCGCACCCGCGCGGACGCCGACGCGCTGAAGGGGCGGCTTGCCGAGGCCCGCCGCGTGGTGGTGATCGGCGCCGGCTTCATCGGGCTGGAATTCGCCGCGGTCGCCCGTGCGCTCGGCCATGAGGTGACGGTGATCGAGGCTGCCGCCCGCCCGCTCGGCCGTGCCGTCTCGCCGGAAATGTCGGCCTTTTTCACGCAGGCGCACGCGGCGATGGGCACGACGCTGCTGCTCGGGGCCGGCGTCATCGGCCTCACGGGCGAGGACGGCCATGTCAGCGGCGTCGAGACGACGGACGGGGCGGTGCACCCGGCCGATTTCGTGCTCGTCGGCATCGGCGTGGTGCCCAATGTCGAACTCGCCGCTGAAGCCGGGCTTGAGGTGGCGAACGGCATCGTCGTCGACGCGCACCTGGCGACCCGTGATCCTTCGATCTCGGGGCTCGGCGATGCGGTGGCCTATCCCAGCCGCTTCGCCGGCGGGATGGTGCGGCTCGAATCGGTGCAGAACGCCGCTGACCAGGCGCGCTGCCTCGCCCATCGCCTGACGGGCAAGGTCGCGCCCTTCGAGGCGGTGCCGTGGTTCTGGAGCGATCAGGCCGACCTGAAGCTGCAGATGGTCGGTCTCGCCGGGCCGACGGACGACGCCGTGCTGCGCGGCGATCCGGCCTCGCGCCGCTTCTCGGTCTTCCGTTTCCGCGACGGCGTGCTGACCGCCATCGAGAGCGTCAACCGCCCGGCCGACCACATGCTCGGCCGCCGGCTGCTCGCCGGCACGCCGACGCTGACCCCGGAGCAGGCGGGCGACGAAGGCTTCGAGCTGAAGAGCCTGCTGGGCCGGTAGAGCCGCCGCGTTCTTCGTCAGCATCCCGGCCGTGGCGCAGCGGAGAGCCGGGGTCACGTGTCCGTGTCGAGCGATCCCGGATGGGCCTGCGCACCGTCCGGGATGACGACGACGGACGCGCGCGCCATGTCGCGGCGCCGCCACTTCTGCTATCATCGGAAAATCCTCTTTACCGCGGATAATCCGATGGCCTTCTCGCTGCGCCAGCTCCAGTATTTCGTCGCGGTGGCGGAGAACGGCTCCGTCTCCTCGGCCGCGCATACGCTGTCCATCTCGCAGTCGACCGTCACCGAAGCTTTGCGCGAGCTGGAACTCGATCTCGGCTTCAAGCTGCTGGAACGGCACGCGCGCGGCGCCGACCTGACGCTCAAGGGCCATCATTTCCTGCGTCACGCGCGAAAAATCCTCGGCGATGTCGCCGATGCCCGGCGCGCCCTGGCGGGACCGGAGACGGCGGCGCTCACGGGGAGGCTCGCGGTCGGGGTGACGCCGCTGGTCGCCGGCTACATCTATTCCGACCTCATCGCCCGCTTTCGCCGCGCCTTTCCCGGCATCGCGGTCGAGGCGGTGGAGGACGCCGCCGACTATCTCGAGCATCTTCTCGTCGGCGGCGAACTGGATGTCGCCGTCATGGTGCTGCCGCCCGGCCGGCAATCGGCGGCGCTGCAGACCGAAGCGGTTGAAATCTCGCCCTATCGGGTGTGGATGCCGCTCGGCCATCCGGCGCTGGCGGAGGAGCGCGTCTCCCTGCGCGATTTCAGCGGCGAGCCACATGTGCTGCTCACCATCGACGAGATCGCCGAGGCCTCCGAGATCGTCTGGCGCCGGCTCGGCATCCGCCCGCCGGTGGCGTTCCGCACCCGCTCGGTCGAGGCGGTGCGCTCGCTCGTCGCCACCGGGGCCGGGGTCGCCGTGCTGCCGGACCTCACCTATCGCCCCTGGTCGCTGGAAGGCGACAAGATCGAGGCGCGCACGCTGATCGACGACGTGCCGGCGGTGGAGGTCGCGACCGCCTGGCGGCGCGGCTCGCCCCTGTCGCCCGCCGCCGCCGGCTTCGTCTCGATCGCCGCGACCCGCCACGGCCCACGCGGGCGCTGACCTCGCTGCCTACCGGATACTCATCGGTTTTTCCGATATCTCACTTCTGATCTTTGGTGTGGCGCGGGACCCGACGCAACGGCACACTTCCCTCAAAGGGCCGACAGCGCCCGCAGAACAGAGGGACAGACCATGCCGCGCATTTCCCGTTATCTGCGTCTGCCGGCGCTCGCCGCCAGCGCCTCGCTCGCCTTCCAGCCGGTCTTCGCCGCCGAGATGACGGCGGTCGGCAGGGGCGAGGGTCAGGTCGATATCGTCGCCTGGGCCGGCTATATCGAGCGCGGCGATACCGACAAGGCCTATGACTGGGTCAGCGATTTCGAGAAGAAGACCGGCTGCAAGGTCAATGTGAAGACCGCCGGCACGTCGGACGAGATGGTCGCGCTGATGAACGAGGGCGGCTTCGACCTCGTCACCGCTTCCGGCGACGCCTCGCTGCGCCTCATCGCCGGCAAGAAGGTCGCCCCGGTCAACACCAAGCTGATCCCGAGCTGGGGCACGGTGGACGAGCGGCTGCAGAACGCGCCGTGGCACACGGTGAACGGCGTGCATTACGGCGTGCCCTACCAGTGGGGCTCCAACGTGCTGATGTACAACACGGAAGCCTTCAAGGGCGAGACGCCCAAGAGCTGGAACGTGGTGTTCGAGGAGCAGACGCTGCCCGACGGCAAGTCGAACAAGGGCCGCATCCAGGCTTTCGACGGCCCGATCTACATCGCCGACGCCGCGCTCTACCTGATGGCGCACAAGCCCGAGCTCGGCATCAAGGACCCCTATGAGCTGACCGAGACGCAGTACAAGGCAGCGCTCGACCTGCTGCGCCAGCAGCGCAAGATCGTCCAGCGCTACTGGCACGACGCGATGATCCAGATCGACGACTTCACCAATGAGGGCGTCGTCGCCTCCTCCTCCTGGCCGTTCCAGGTCAACCTGCTGCAGAGCCAGAAGAAGCCGATCGCCTCGACCATCCCTTCCGAGGGCGCCACCGGCTGGGCCGACACTACCATGATGCATGTCGACGCCGCTCACCCGAACTGCGCCTATATGTGGATGGAGCATTCGATCAGCCCGAAGGTGCAGGGCGATCTCGCTTCCTGGTTCGGCTCGGTTCCGGCGGTGCCCGCAGCCTGCAAGGGCAATGAACTGCTCGGCGCGGAGGGCTGCAAGACCAACGGCATGGAAGAGTTCGAGCGGATCCATTTCTGGCGCACGCCGGTCGCCAAATGCGCCACGCAGGCCGAAGGCTGCGTGCCTTATTACCGCTGGGTGTCCGACTACATCGCCGTGCTCGGCGGGCGGTAGGGCTGGCGTCTCGCCTCCCCCTCCCTGAGTGAGGGGGAGGTTTTGCGCCGCCTTCGGCGGCACCTGTTCGCTGGGTCCCGGATCGGCGCTCCGCCTGCGGCGTCGCTTGTCCGGGATACTAAGTCCCGCTGTTTCCCGGACAAGCTGCGTGAAACGCAGCGCCGATCAGTGACCCGGCGCCGACTCCGCGCAGCGTCCTTCATTCCTGCGCTTTTCAAGCCGCCTTCCTCGGATTGATGTTTCATGCATGCCTCCGCTTCCCCGCCCGCCACCCCCGCCGTCCGCTTTGCCGGTGTTGTCCGGCATTTCGGCGCGGTGCGGGCGGTGGACGGCGTCGACCTCGCCATCGCGCCGGGCGAGTTCTTCGCCATGCTGGGGCCCTCCGGCTCGGGCAAGACGACCTGCCTGCGCCTCATCGCCGGCTTCGAGCAGCCCGATGCCGGGCACATCGAGATCTTCGGCGAGGCGGTGGAAGGGCTGCCGCCCTATCGCCGGGCGGTGAACACGGTTTTCCAGGACTACGCGCTGTTTCCCCATCTCTCGGTCGGCGACAATGTCGCCTATGGCCTCAAGGTGCGCGGCGTGGGGCGCGCTGAGCGCGACCGGCTGGCCCGCGAGGCGCTTGCCATGGTCAAGCTTGCCGGCATGGAGACGCGCCGTCCGGCGCAGCTTTCCGGCGGCCAGCGCCAGCGCGTGGCGCTCGCCCGCGCGCTGGTGGTGCGCCCCAAGGTGCTGCTGCTCGACGAGCCGCTCGGCGCGCTCGACCTCAAGCTGCGCGAGGAGATGCAGAGCGAGCTGAAAGGGCTCCAGCGATCGCTCGGCCTCACCTTCGTCTTCGTCACCCACGACCAGGGCGAGGCGCTGTCGATGGCCGACCGGGTGGCGGTGTTCAATGACGGGCGGATCGTGCAGGTCGGGCCGCCCGAGGACGTCTATGAGCGTCCCGCGACGCGCTTCGTCGCCCGCTTCGTCGGCTCGGCCAATGTGCTCGACGCCGCCCAGGCGGCGGCCCTCGGCGGGGATGTGCGGCCCTCGAGCCTGCGGCCGGAGAAGATCCTCCTGCTCCCGCCCAGCGGGCCGGCGCCGGACGGCAGCATCGTCGTCGAGGCGAGCGTCGCCGAGGTGTCCTATCAGGGGCCGGTGCGCCGCATCTTTGCGCGGATGGCCGACGGGCTCCAGCTCACGGTGGCGGTGCCGGCCAGCGCCAGTGCCGTGGCCACGGGCGAGAGCGTGCGCCTCGCCGTGCCGCGCGGCGCCGTGCGGCCGATGGAGGGCGAGGGATGAGCCTCGCCACGCTCGACCTTCCCGCCCCACGCGAGGGCGTGCTGCGCCGGATCTCGGACGTTCTGGTGCGGCGGGCGCGGCTGCTGACGCTGCTGCTTCTGGTGCCGCCGCTGCTGTGGATCGGCCTCGTCTATCTCGGCAGCCTGTTCGTCTTCCTCGGCCAGTCGATCTTCTCGATCGACGAGTTCTCCGGCACGATCGTGCGCGAGCCGACGACCGCGACGCTGCTGGAGCTGTTCCGCCCGGCCAATTACGACATCGTGCTGCGCACGGTCGGGGTGGCGGCGGCGGTGACGGCGCTCTGTGCCATCCTTGCCTTTCCCATCGCCTATTACGCCGCCCGCTATGCCGGGCCGAAGGTGAAGGCGGCCTTCTACCTTGCGGTGATGATGCCGCTGTGGTCGAGCTACCTCGTCAAGGTCTATGGCTGGAAGCTGCTGCTCGCCCGGGAGGGCGCCATCGGCTGGTTCGCCGACAGGCTCGGCCTCGGCAGCGTGCTGCAGGCCTGGTTGGACCTGCCGGTGGTGGGCGGCCCCTCGCTCTCGGTCAGCTATACCGGCATGGTGCTGACCTTCACCTATCTCTGGCTGCCCTTCATGATCCTCCCCGTCCAGGCGGCGCTGGAGCGGGTGCCGCCGCATCTCATCGAGGCGGCGGGCGATCTGGGCGCCGCGCCCGGCCTCGTCTTCCGCACGATCATCCTGCCGCTCGCCATGCCGGGCGTGGTGGCGGGGGCGATCTTCACCTTCTCGCTGACGCTGGGCGACTACATCGTGCCGCAGATCATCGGCACCTCGGCGCTGGTGCTGGGACAGGCGGTCTACACGCTGCAGGGCACGGCCGGTAACATCCCGCTCGCCGCCGCCTTCTCGCTGGTGCCGATCCTGGTCATGGCGGTGTTCCTCACGCTCGCCAAGCGGACGGGGGCGTTCGATGCGCTGTGAGATGGAAGAATTCGGCAAAAGAGTCGTTGCTGGATCCCGGATCGGCGCTCCACCTGCGGTGTCGCTTGTCCGGGACACGCTGTTTCCCGGACAAGCTGCGCGCAGCGCGGCGCCGATCCGGGATCCAGGGGAGCCTCCGCCGAAGGTGTCATCTGCCTCTCTCCCACACGGGAGCCACGCCCCATGACCCGCGCGCCGCTCTCCCTCAAGGTCGCAGCGCTTGGCGGGCTTGCCTTCCTGCATGTGCCGCTGCTGTTCATCCTGCTCTACTGCTTCACCACGGAAGAGAAGAGCTACGCCTTCCCCCCGCGGGGCTTCACGCTGAAATGGTTCGGCGTGGTGTGGGAGCGGGCGGACATCTGGGCGGCGGTCGGGCTGTCGCTGAAGGTCGCGACCATCGCCACCCTTCTAGCCCTGGTTCTCGGCACGCTGGCGGCCGGCGCGCTGGCGCGGGCGAGGTTCTTTGGGCGCGAGCCGATTTCGCTGCTCTTCGTGCTGCCCATCGCGCTGCCCGGCATCGTCACCGGCATCGCGCTGCGCCAGGCCTTCGGCCTCATGGAGATTCCCTTCTCGTTCTGGACCATCGTGCTCGGCCACGCGACCTTCTGCATCGTCGTCGTCTACAACAACGCGGTGGCGCGCCTGCGCCGGCTTTCGCCCTCGCTGATCGAGGCGTCGATGGACCTTGGCGCCGACGCCTTCCAGACCTTCCGGCTGGTGGTGCTGCCGAATATCGGCACGGCGCTGCTGGCGGGCGGCATGCTCGCCTTCGCGCTCAGCTTCGACGAGGTGATCGTCACCACCTTCACCGCCGGCCAGCAGTCCACCTTGCCGATCTGGATGCTGTCCGAACTCATTCGCCCGCGGCAGAGGCCCGTGACCAACGTGGTCGCCGTGCTCGTGATCCTCGTGACCTTCCTGCCCATCCTCGCCGCCTATTACCTCACCCGCGAGGGCGAGGCGGTGGCCGGCTCAGGAAAATAGGAGACGCCCCATGACCAGCCTGTCCGATACCGAGATGCTCATCGGCTCCGCTTTCGTCGCCGGCACGGAGACGAAAGAGACGGTGCTGAACCCGAAGACCGAGGAGACGCTGATCGAGCTGCCGGAGGCCTCCCCGGACCAGATCGACGCGGCGGTGACGGCGGCGTCGAAGGCGTTCGCGAGCTGGTCGCGCACCACGCCGCAGGAGCGTTCTTACCTGCTGCTCAAGCTGGCCGACCGGATCGAGGCCGAGGCCGAATCCTTCGCCACGCTGGAGGCGCTGAACTGCGGCAAGCCGCGCCATGCGGTGCTGAACGACGAGATGCCCGGTGTGGTCGACTGCTTCCGCTTCTTCGCCGGCGCCGTGCGCACCCAGCACGGCATGGTGGCGGGCGAGTACATTGCCGGCCACACCTCGATGATCCGCCGCGATCCGGTCGGCGTCGTCGCTTCCATCGCGCCGTGGAACTACCCGCTGATGATGGCGGCGTGGAAGCTCGCCCCGGCGCTGGCCGGCGGCAACACGGTGGTGATCAAGCCGTCCGAGCAGACCCCGCTCACCATGCTGAAGCTGGCGAAGATCATCGCCGACATCTTCCCCGAGGGCGTGGTGAACGTCGTCGTCGGGCGCGGCGAGAGCGTGGGCAACGCGCTGATCAACCATCCCAAGGTGGCGATGATCTCGCTGACCGGCGACATCGCCACCGGCAAGAAGGTGCTCACCGCCGCCGCCAAGACGGTGAAGCGCACCCATCTCGAACTCGGCGGCAAGGCGCCGGTCATCGTCTTCGACGATGCCGACATCGAGGCGGTGGTCGAGGGCGTGAAGATCTTCGGCTACTACAATGCCGGGCAGGACTGCACCGCCGCCTGCCGCATCTATGCCGGCGCGAAGGTCTACGACAGGCTGGTGGCGGACCTCGCCTCGGCCGTGTCGGGCCTCAAATTCGGCCAGGCGGACGACGCGCAGAACGACATCGGTCCGCTCATCTCAGCCCGCCAGCGTGCCCGCGTCGCCTCCTTCGTCGAGCGCGCCTCCGAACTCAATCACATCGAGATCGCCACCGGCGGCAAGATCGCCGGCAGTCCGGCCTCGGGCAAGGGGTTCTTCTACGAGCCGACCGTCGTCGCCGGCGCGCTGCAGTCCGACGAGATCGTGCGTCGGGAGGTGTTCGGGCCCGTGGTCTCGGTCACGCGTTTCTCGGATGTCGACGAGGCGGTCGGCTGGGCGAATGACAGCGACTACGGCCTCGCCTCCTCGGTGTGGACGAGGGACGTGGCGAAGGGCATGGCGACCGCTTCGCGCCTGCAATATGGCTGCACCTGGGTGAACTGCCATTTCATGCTGGTGAGCGAGATGCCGCATGGCGGCCTCAAGCAGTCCGGCTACGGCAAGGATCTCAGCGCCTATGCACTGGAGGATTATACCGTCGTGCGCCATGTGATGGTGAAGAACGCCTGATTCCGGAGGGCCTTGCGCGCCCGCCTCGGTGTTCGCGGCGGGCCGTCGGCAAAGCGGCGGCGGATGGAGTATGATGATGTGGTGACCGCGCGAATGTGATCGCCGCGGTCAGGGCGTGACGCATAATTAAGTTGGAACTTTTCCTCATATCTGTTGTGTCGCAGCATGGATTTCCGTGCTTCCGATGCAGCTTGATGGGGCCCTGATGCGACGTGGAACCGGCTTGTTGCTGACGATCGCCGTTCTCGCGGGGGCCGGGTGGTTCGCGCATGAGAAGGGCTGGGTCGACGCGGCCGCGCTGTTCGGCGGGCAGGGCGCCGCCATTGCCGCCGCCGAGCCGAAGGCCGTTCCTCACATTCCGGTCGAGGTCGCGCCGGCCCGCGAGGTGGCGGTGACGACCGATATCGCCTCCATCGGCTCGCTGCAGTCGGACGAGTCGGTGAAGGTGGCGTCCGAGGTTTCCGGCCGCATTCAGGAAATCCGCTTTCGGGAAGGCGAGCACGTCAAGGCCGGCGACGTGCTCGTGCAACTCGACGCAGCGCTGGTGAAGGCCTCGCTCGAAGAGAACGAGGCAAGGCTCGCCCTCGCCGAGGCCAATTTTGGCCGTGCCCAGCGCCTCCAGCAATCCGGCTCGGGCACGGCGCGCGCGCTCGACGAGGCGCAGGCGGAACTGAACACGTCGCGGGCGCTGCTCAACTCCCAGCGCGTGCAGATCGCCAAGCACACCATCACCGCACCCTTCGACGGTGTCGTCGGCCTGCGTTCGGTGTCGAACGGCGCCTATATCGCCGTCGGCACCGAACTGGTGAATCTCGAGAAGATCGACACGCTCAAGCTCGACTTCAAAGTGCCGGAGACGCACCTCGCCAGCATCTCGCCCGGCCAGACGGTGATCATCACGGTGGACGCGCTGCCGGAACGCACCTTCACCGGCACGATCTACGCCATCGACCCGATGGTGGATGTCAACGGCCGCTCGCTCAGCGTGCGGGCGAGGCTCGCCAATAGCGGGCTCGCGCTGCGCCCGGGCCTGTTTGCCCGCGTGGTGGTGAAGGGGCGCGACACGCGCACCGCCGTCTTCGTGCCGGAGAGCGCCATCGTGCCGCGCGGCCAGGAGCGACTAGTCTGGCAGATCGCGGACGGCAAGGCCCAGCAGGTGAAGGTGCAGATCGGCCAGCGCAGCAATGGCGAGGTCGAGGTGAAGGGCATTCCCGCCGGTGCGATGATCGTCGTGGCGGGGCAGGGCCGGCTGCAGGCCGGCGCCGCAGTGGAGGTGATCGCGCCGCCGCCGGCGCCTCAGGGCTGAGGCGCGGCCATGGGTCTTTCCGAATTCTGCATCCGCCGTCCCGTCTTCGCGACGGTGCTCAGCCTCCTGCTCGTGCTGGTCGGCATCGTGTCGTACAGCCGGCTGACCGTGCGCGAATACCCGAATATCGACGAACCCGTCGTCTCGGTGGTCACCACCTATTCCGGCGCGTCGGCCAGCATCGTCGAGAGCCAGGTCACGCAGGTGCTGGAAGGCTCCATCGCCGGCATCGAGGGCATCGACGTGCTGGAATCGACCAGCCGCTCGGAATCCAGCCGCATCACCGTCCGCTTCCGGCTGGAGATCGACCCCGATGTCGCCGCCAGCGACGTGCGCGACCGGGTGAGCCGCGTGCGCCAGCGCCTGCCGGACGAGATCGACGAGCCGGTCATCTCCAAGGTCGAGGCCGACGCCCAGCCGGTACTGTTCATCGTCTTCCGCTCGGACCGGATGTCGGCACTGGAGCTTTCCGACTACATCGACCGCTATGTCGTCGACCGCTTCAAGAATGTGAGCGGCGTCTCCGACGTGCAGATCTACGGCGAGCGGCGCTATGCGATGCGCATCTGGGTCGACCGCGAGCGGCTCGCCGCCTACAGCCTCACGGTGCAGGACATCGAGGACGCGCTCAACGCGCAGAACGTCGAGATTCCCTCCGGTCGCATCGAGAGTGTGGACCGCGAGTTCACCGTGCTGTCGCGCACCGGGCTGACCACCGTCGACCAGTTCAACGACATCGTCGTCAAGCGCACCGGCGGCGCGCAGGTGCACATGAGCGACGTCGCGCGCGTCGAACTGGGCGCCGCCGACGAGCGACGGGCGAGCCGCTTCAATGGCGGGGCAGCGATCATTGTGGGCCTGATCAAGCAGGCCGTGGCCAATCCGCTCGACGTCTCGGCCGGCGCGCGTGCCGTGCTGCCGGCGGTGAATGAGAGCCTGCCGGAAGGCATGAGCGCCACCATCGGCAACGACAACGCCGTGTTCATCGACCGTTCGATCGAGGCGGTGTTCCACACCATCTTCGAGGCCGTCGCCCTTGTCGTGCTGGTGATCGTGGTGTTCCTGCGCTCCCTTCGCGCCTCGATCATCCCAATCGTCACCATCCCGATCTCGCTGATCACCACCTTCGGCATCATGTACGCGCTGGGCTTCAGCGTGAACACGCTGACCTTGCTCGCTTTCGTGCTCGCCATCGGCCTCGTCGTCGACGACGCCATCGTGGTGCTGGAGAACATCTTCCGCCACATCGAGCACGGCATGAAGCCGATCCCCGCCGCCATCAAGGGCGCGCGCGAGATCGGCTTTGCCGTCGTCGCCATGACGATGACGCTGGCGGCGGTCTATGCGCCCGTCGCCTTCGCCTCCGGCCGCACCGGGCGGCTGTTTCTCGAATTCGCGCTGACGCTGGCCGGCGCCGTCATCATCTCGGGCTTCGTCGCGCTCACGCTGACGCCGATGATGTGCTCGCGCCTGCTCAAGCACGAGAGCAAGCCGGGCCGGGTCTCGACCTTCATCGAGGGCCGCCTGCGCGCGCTGGAGAGCGGCTACCGGCGCCTTCTCGACGGGGCGCTGCGGGTCCGCCCGGTCCTGCTCGCCATGGCGCTCGCTGTTGCCGCCAGCAGCATCTACTTCGTCATGGCGCTTCCGTCCGAACTGTCGCCGGTGGAGGATCGGGGCGTGGTGCGCGTGCGTGGCAGCGGCCCGGAGGGGTCGACCCTGGCGTACACCTCCCGCTACACCAACCAGGTCGAAGCCGTGCTCGAGAAGGAGCCGGAGATGGAGAGCGTGCTCATCATCAACGGCTTCCCCGAGGTGCACCGCTTCCTCGTCATCGGGCGTCTCAAGGACTGGAACGAGCGCGACCGCCGCCAGCAGGAGATCGTCGAGAAGGTCTCGCCGGAATTGCGGCGCATCGCCGGCATCAACGCCTATGCGAGCAATCCGGCTTCGCTTGGCGCCTCGAATAATTCGCGGCCGATCGAGTTCGTCATCCAGACATCGGGCACCTATGAGCAGCTCGACGAATATGTCGACCGCTTCCTGGACCGCATCAAGGACTATCCCGGCCTCGTCAGCGTCGACAGCGACCTGAAGCTGAACAAGCCGGAGATTTCCGTGGCGATCGACCGCGCCAAGGCGGCCGATCTCGGCATCGATGTCGCCGTGCTCGGGCGCACGCTGGAAAGCCTGCTGGGCGGCCGGCAGGTGACGCGCTTCGAGGTGGCGGGCGAGCAATATGACGTCTACGTCCAGCTCGACGCCCGCGACCGTTCCTCCCCGGCGACGCTCGACACGATCTATCTGCGCTCGGTGAGCGGAGAGATGGTGCAACTCTCGAACCTCGTCACGGTGCGCGAGAGCGTTGCGCCGCAGGAGCTGAAGCGCTTCAACCAGCTTCGCGCAGCCACCATCTCCGCCAATCTGGCGCCCGGCTTCTCGCAGGGCGAGGCTCTCGCCTTCCTCGACCGGACCGCGCATGAGGTGCTGCCGCAAACGGTGCAGACCGACGTCGCCGGCCAGAGCCGCGAGTTCCGCGCCGCCGGCCAAAGCCTCGTCGTGGTGTTCCTGCTGGCGCTCGGCTTCATCTATCTGGTGCTGTCGGCGCAGTTCGAGAGCTTCCGCGATCCGGTGATCATCATGCTCACTGTGCCGCTGTCGATGACCGGTGCGCTGGCGGCACTGTATTTCACCGGCGGCTCGCTCAACGTCTATTCGCAGATCGGCCTCGTGACGCTGGTCGGTCTGATCACCAAGCACGGCATCCTCATCGTCGAGTTCGCCAACCAGCAGCAGGAAGCCGGATACGACCGGCGGGCCGCGGTGATCGAGGCGGCGGTGCTGCGCCTGCGGCCCATCCTCATGACCACCGGCGCGATGGTGCTCGGCGCCCTGCCGCTGGCGCTCGCCCAGGGCGCGGGCGCGGAGAGCCGCTCGCAGATCGGCTGGGTCGTGGTCGGCGGCATGACGCTGGGGACGCTGCTGACGCTGTTCGTGGTGCCGGTGGTCTATTCGCTGATCGGCCGCATCCACCACACCGCTCATACCGAGGTCGCTCCGGGGCTGGTGCACACGCCGGCGGAGTGAGGCCGTCCCGCTTCGGCGCGATGCGCTTCCGTCATGCGCGGGGAACGCGCTCGGGCGAGGGGCGTGCGCCGC
Source organism: Ancylobacter sp. TW_SC_1 (assembly GCF_056836805.1). Lineage (NCBI taxonomy): Bacteria > Pseudomonadati > Pseudomonadota > Alphaproteobacteria > Hyphomicrobiales > Xanthobacteraceae > Ancylobacter > Ancylobacter sp. TW_SC_1. The sequence goes on along the minus strand of NZ_CM166365.1, from coordinate 4,257,556 downwards.
GCGCCATGGCGGCTATTTTATTGCCCAATACTCCAGACACTCGTCGCACATCTCTTCGTTTCCGCAATGCGGGCATGTATAGACGTACGGGTCTGTCAGCCAGTGCCATAGTCGCCGTATGATATTGAGCATTGGTGCGCTTTTTCACGATAACAATTTGTTGTCTGTACAATCGATGCGCAATTTGCTCATAGTATGGTGAAACTGTTTCCGAGATTTACATTTATATTGCTGAATATTACTGACGAGAATTGGTCAAAGCTGCGACCGGATCGAGGCGCGAAGCGTTGCGCGCCGGCAGGTAGCCGAAGGCGACGCCGATGAGGCTCGAACAGGCGAAGGCGAGCAGGATCGAGCCGGTCGAGTAGACGAGCGAGAAGTTCGAGCCGAGCAGGCTGAACCCCACGCCGAAGGCCAGCGCAAGGGCGATGCCGGCCGCCCCGCCGATGAGGCACACCATCACCGCCTCGGTGAGAAACTGCTGCAAGATGTTGTTCTGGCGGGCGCCGACCGCCATCCGCACGCCGATCTCGCCGACGCGCTCGGACACCGAGACCAGCATGATGTTCATCACCCCGATGCCGCCGACGACCAGCGAGATGACGGCGATGGCGGCGATCAGCACCGTCAGGGTCTGGGTGGTGCTGGTGATGGTGCGGCGTATGTCGTCCGTGTTGATGATGAAGAAGTCCTTCGTTCCGTGGCGCTGGGTGAGAAAGCGCGTCACCGCCTGCTCGGCATAGGCGCTGTCGACCTCGTCGCGGATCTTCAGGGTGATGGAGCGCAGCGAGGTCGAGCCGAGGATGCGCGTCTGCACCGCCGTGTACGGCATGTAGAGCGAGAGGTTCTGGCTCGACCCAAACCCGCCCTGCTGCGTCTGCGTGACGCCGATGATGCGGGCGGGCACCGTGCCGACGAAGATCACCGTGCCGAGCGGATCGGCACCCGCCTCGGCGAACAGCGCCTTTCGGGTGTTCTCGTCGATGACGACGTCGAGTGCGCGGGAGGCGACGGCGTCGGCATCAAAGAACCGGCCGGCGGCGAGTTTGGTGCCCTTGGCGGCGAAGTACTGCTCGCTGACGCCATTCACCAGCGCGTTCGCCTCCTTGGCGCCGAAGCGCACCGTGCTCTGCGTGGAGACGGTCGGGGTCGCGGCGGCGACATAGGGCTGCCGGGCGAGCTGGTCGACGTCGGCCACCACCAGCGTGGTGATCCGCCCCGAACGCGTGTCGCCGAAGTCCTTGCCGGCGAATATCTCGATCGTGTTGGTGCCGAGCCCGCTGATATTGGCGAGCACCTTCTGGCGCGAGCCTTCGCCCAGCGCCACCACGCAGACCACCGAGGCGATGCCGATGACGATGCCCAGCATGGTGAGGCCGGTGCGCAGGCGGTGCGCGTTCATCGAGCGTAGCGCCATGTGGAACGCCTCGCCGAACTGGTCGAGGGCGCTGCGCCAGGACGGCTTGCGGCCAGGTGCGGCCTCCGCCGTGCCTGGCTCCGCCGCCATGTCCAGCCCGCCCGGCTCGGTCACATCGGGCGCGGTGCGGCGGTCGGCGATGATGTGCCCGTCCTCGATCTCGATGATGCGTCCGGCGCGGGCGGCGATGTTCATGTCGTGGGTGACGATGATCACCGTCCGACCCTCGGCGTGCAGTTCGTCGAGGATCCTGAGCACTTCCTCGCCGCTCTGCCGGTCGAGCGCGCCGGTCGGCTCGTCGGCAAGGACCACGTCGGCGTCGTTCATCAGCGCCCGGGCGATCGACACGCGCTGCTGCTGGCCGCCGGAGAGCTGACCCGGCCGGTGGCCGAGCCGCCCGGCCATGCCGAGCCGTCCAAGCAGGGCCGCGGCGCGGGCCTGCCGCTCCTGCGCCGGGCGGCCGGCATAGATCGCCGGCATCTCGACATTGCCGAGAGCGGTCAGTTCGGCCAGCAGGTTGTAGCGCTGGAAGACGAAGCCGAAATGCTCGCGCCGGAGCGCCGCCAGATCGTCGGCGGCAAGCCGCGCGGTGTCGCGTCCGTTGATGCGGTAGCTGCCCGCGCTCGGCCGGTCGAGGCAGCCGAGAATGTTCATCAGCGTCGACTTGCCCGAGCCGGAGGCGCCGACGATGGCGACCATCTCGCCCGCCCGGATGGTGAGGTCGATGCCGTTGAGCACGCTCACCGTGCCCTCGCCGGAAGCGTAGTCCCGCCTCACGCCCTCAAGGACGATGAGGGGCGTGTCGGTCGATACCGGCCGATCCATCGTCAGAGCCCCATCGGCGGAGGGCCGGGCATGCCGGAGCTCGCCGGCGCCACGCTCGCCGTGTCGCCCGTCACCACACGTTCGCCTTCCGCGAGGCCGGCGCGCACCTCGGCCACGGTCTTGTCGTTGAGTCCGATCTCGACCACCCGCGTCTCCGGACTGCCGTCCGCGCTGAGCACCCGGACCTCGTAGCGCCCGGTAGCGTCACGCGCGCCCAGCGCCATGGCTGGAATGGTCAACACGCCCTGCGCCGCGCCGACGACGATATGGACCTCGGCGGTCATGTAGGTGCGCAGCCGGCCCTCCGGGTTCGGCACGTTGAGGATGCCGTTGTAGTAGATGGCCGAGCTGCTGCTGCTGGAGGAACTGGAGGAGGTGCTGCTGCTCGCCGTGCTGGATGAGAAGCTGTCATCGCTCTTGATCGATTCCGGCGCCGGCTCGATGAAGGCGAGCTCGGTCTCGTAGCGCCGCGTACCCTCGCCGACGATGGTGAAATAGGCGCGCTGGCCCGGTGCCGTCCGCACCACGTCGGCCTCCGAAATCTCCGCCCGCACGGTCATGGTGTCGAGCTGGCCGAGCACGACGATGGTCGGCGCCGATTGAGTGGCATTCACCGTCTGGCCTTCCTGGCTGACGATGGCGAGCACGGTGCCGTCGATGGGCGCGGTGATGCGGGTATAGCCGAGGTTGGACTGGGCATTCTCGACAGCGACCTCCGCCTCGATGATCGAGGCCTTGAGCTGGGCGATCTGCGCCCGGGTCACCTTCACATCCGCCTCGGCCGCCTCGAAATCGGCCTGCGACACGACCTTCTGCGATACCATCGAGGTGCGGCGCTCAAGGATCAGTTCGTCACGGTGAAGCAGGGCTTCCTTCTCCGTGAGTTGGGCGCGTGCATTGTCGAGCGCGGCGCGCGCCGTGCGCAGCGCGTTCTCCTGCGGTACGGAATCGATTTCGGCCAGCAGGTCGCCGGCGGTCACTTTCTGGCCGAGCGAAACGGCGACGCGGGTGATGCGGCCGGACGCCTGCGCGCCGACCGCGACGAGCTTGGCCGGCTTGAGCGTGCCGCTGGCCAGTACGGCTTCCTCCACGTCGCCGCGCACGACGGGCGCCGTCACCAGCGAGGAGGACGGGTCCTTTACCCATTGGCTGCGGGCAGCATAGATTCCGGCCAGCAATACAAAGAAAGCCACAAACAGCAGCGGCTTGAACAGCCTGCCCTTCACCATTCGGTCACTCGGTTCTTTCCGTGGGTGCCGCCCCGGCCAGCCAACGAACGACTAGACGTGCCGCGTTTCCCGTTTGTTTCACGCGGCACCGCGAAAGGCGGATATTTGTTGCGCAGCGTTGCTCGGGAGGGAATAGCAACGCTCGTTCGCAAAAATCCCGAGCACGTCCGGAAGTGTGTAGCTATATGAGCAACATGAACGACATGCGCGATGGCGAGGCGGGCAGTGGCCCGCACATACTTGTGGTCGACGACGACCAGCAGATCCGCAAGCTTCTGGGGCGGTATCTGGCTGAGCAGAGCTTCCGTGTCTCGCTCGCCGCGACCGGCCGCGAGGCCGAGCGCCGGCTCACCGAGGGGCGCATCGACCTCGTGGTGCTGGACCTCATGCTGCCGGACGTCTCCGGCCTCGACCTATGCCGCGCGATCCGAGGGCGCTCCAGCGTTCCGATCATCGTGCTCACGGCGTTGAAGGAGGATGTCGACCGCATCATCGGGCTGGAGATCGGCGCCGACGACTATCTCGGCAAGCCGTTCAACCCGCGCGAACTGGTGGCGCGCATCCGCGCGGTGCTGCGCCGTTTGTCGCCGCGTGCCGCGGCCGCCGCGCCGCGTACGCTGCGCATGCAGTTCTGCGGTTTCGTCGCCGATCCGGCGAGCCGCCAGCTCTGGGACCGCGAGGGCAACGAGATCGTGCTCACCGGCGCCGAGTTCGACCTGCTTCTGGCGCTGCTGGAGCGGCCCGGGCGCATGCTGTCGCGCGAGCAGCTTCTCGACATCACGCACGGGCGCGGCTCGGTCGGGTTCGATCGCTCCATAGACGTGCTGATCAGCCGGCTGCGCCGCAAGCTGGGCGATGCCGGCAGCTTCCAGATCATCAAGACGCTGCGCAATGGTGGCTACCAGTTGGCCGCGCGGGTTGAGCTCACACCGGGCACGGAGACGACGGCACCGTGAACACGATCCGCACCAAGCTCACCGTGCTGCTGGTCGGTTCGGTTCTTGGCGTGCTGGTGGTTGCGACCGGACTGTCGTTCCTGATGCTCACGCCGCCGGATTTCAGCAAGATCGACGATGCCACCGCGGTTCAGCTCGAGATGCTGATCGACCTCGCCGAGAGCAACCATGAGGCGCTGGTCGACAACCCCTATGGCAAGATCGCCAAGGAACCCGCGGGCGGCCAGGTCGTTGATCAGGCCTTTCGCGGCATCAACGAGGCGCTCAGGCGTCGGGGCCGCACCCAGCGCGTGACGATAACCGAACCGCCGGACATGCCGTGGCCGATCATATCGGCACCGCTCTCCGACGGCCGCTGGCTGATCGTGCCCATGGCGATCATGCCGCCGGGGAAGGATGGCGCGTGGGCTCTGGTCGGCTGGCTCGTCCTCGTGGCCCTCGGGACGACGCTCGTCATGGTGTTCGCCGTGCGGCGCCTCACCGAGCCGCTGGCGCTGTTGCGCCGGACCGCCGCCGCCATCGACCCCTGCGGCGAACTCAAGCCCCTGCCGGAAAGGGGGCCGACGGAGGTACGCGCGGCGGCGCGGGCGATCAATCTGCTGTCGTTGCGCCTGGGGCAGGCAATGGAGAGCCGCATGCGGCTCGTCGCCGCCGCCGGGCACGACCTGCGCACGCCGATGACGCGGATGCGGCTACGCGCCGAATTCCTCTCCGACGACGACCGTGCCGACTTCATCAACGATCTCGACGAACTCGACCGCATCGCCGACAGTGCCATCCGCCTCGTGCGCGAGGAGGTCGAGGGAGGGGCCGGCGAGACGATCCGCCTCGACGGGATGGTCGCCGACACCGTCACGGAGTTGCAAGACATCGGATTCGCGGCCGATCTGGCGGCGGCGGTGCCGGTGTCGATCCGCGTCCGGCCGGAGGCGCTGCGCCGCGCCCTGCGCAACCTCATCATCAACGCGGCGACGCACGGCCGAAAGGCGACCGTGCGGGTGAGCGCGGAGGCGGGCAGGGCGCGCGTCACGATCGAGGATTGCGGGCCGGGCATTCCCGAGGAATTGCTGCCGCGGGTCTTCGAGCCGTTCTTCCGGGTCGACCCGGCGCGCCGGGCGCCCACGCCGGGGGCGGGGCTCGGCCTCGCCATCGCCCAGCAGATCGTCACCCGCAACGGCGGTGCGCTGGTCCTGCAGAACATGGCGCACGGGCTGCTGCAGGTGCTGGAGTTTCCGGTTGTGGAGAGCGAGCCCTATGAGGCGGCGGATTCCGACGCCGCCTGAGGCGGGCGACGCCGACAGGCGCTGACTCCGGGGCGCCAGTCAGGCGTCCAGCAGCGCGAGCGCGGCATCATCCCATGTGGGGGCGACATATTCGCGTGCCTTCTTCTCCAGCGCTGTTCTCAGGCCGTCATTCATCGCCAGCGTCTTCAGCGCATCGACCCACGCGTAATAGTCGTTCGGGGCGATCCTGATCAGGCCCGCACAATCGGTCTCCCGCGCCGCCGGCACAGTGTCGGACACGACGCAGACCTTCCCGAAATGGAGGGACTCGATCGGTGGCAGGCCCCAACCCTCGCAGCGTGGTGGGTAGAGCGTGAACCGGCAGTTCTGGTAGAGCCAGGAGAGTTGCTCGGAACTCGTGCCGCGCAGCTGGATGATATTGTGTTGGGCCAGGGCGCTCGCCATGCGCGGACTATCGTAATGCTCGAAGCCACGCTGCACGCCGCCGACCAGGATGAGATGCAGGTCGCGCACGCGCGGGTCGGAAGAGGAACTGATGAACTCCTTCCAGACGTCGACGATGAAATCGTGGCGTTTCCGATGATTGATGGATGAGACGAAGATAACGAAGTTCTCGGGCAGGGTGCAGTCCGGCTTGATCGGTTCCGCGCTCACAAGATCATTGCGGACGCCGAGCGGCATGCACGTCACCGGCAGCTTCAGCCCGGCATCGGCCGCAAAACGCCTCAGCTCGGTCTGCGACTGGCGCGAGATCGTGATGACCGAATCAGCGACCGAGAGAAGCGTCGTCAACCTCCTACGGTAGGCGTCCCTTGTATCTGCGTCGAACGAGGCGGGGTCCGTTACGTAGACGATGTCCGGGACGTGAACGCGGAGCTTGACCTGGTGGCTTCGGACCAGATTGCAAAAATCGGAGAGCATCACCTCGTTCGAGATCCAGGGCTGACCGAGGACGAACACCCGGTCTCCGGCGTTCAGATCCGGCAGATGGTCGAGATCGAAGTATGCATAGCGGGGCATGACGCTCAGCACCTCCGGCGCGTGAGGCTGGATCACGCCTTTGGCGGACGTCACTTCCTGCTTCGGAAGCAGGGTTTCGCCGTGAAGGAAAGCACGCCACGCCAGGCGTATCCGACGCGGGATCACCCTGCGCCTGCGCCGCCGCGGCGATGCCGCCTGCATCGCGATCTCTCCAGGCGCGGGATCGCCGAGGGGGCGGAGTGTTACCTGCACCTCAAGCAGCTTCACATAACGGCGGCTCTCTCCGTCGCCGGGCGAGGTCGCTAGCCTTGCGCGGCGGCCGCCCGATTCGACGTAGTCGAAGCTCTCCTCAACGTATCCGGTGTTCTGGTCGACCCAGATGAGCGAGCGGCAATCCGGCTTCATGTGCACCAGGGCATCCGAGGTATTCAGCTCGAGCCCGGTCACTCCAGTAAGAGGACGACCATGCGCCTGCTGATGGAACAGATGACTGTTCTCCAGATACAGCCTCGGCTCCGGCGGGGCACGCCGGGCGTCCTTCTGGCCTGCCTCGGTTTCGATCAGGCTGCGATAGACGGCAAGCGTGCCGTCGACGTGCTGACCTATGTCAAAATGCTCGCAGACGAACTGCGATCGCCGTTGCCTCTGGGTGGATGTCTCGGGTTCGGCAAGCTCCCTGCGCACTGCTTCGGTCAAGCCGTCGAGGTCACAGGGATGAAAGTACTTCGCCAGATCGCCGAAATACTCGCTCTCGCCCGACATGTTCGACAGGAACAGTGGCGTGCCGGCGGCCCCCGCCTCGAGGGCGGCCAAGGGGGCGCCTTCCGCCCAGCTCGTCAGCACGAGGCAGGCTGCCGCCTTGAAGGCAGCGGCCAGCATGGCCCGGTCCTCGATCCGGTCGAGATGGACAAGGTTGGGGCCGGCCCACTTCTTGAGCAGAGCGAAATAGTCGGCGTCCCCGACATGTCCGAGGAGTACGACGGGGCGGTCGATATTCTTGAGGGCGTGGGCGATCAGAGCCTGATTCTTGCGCGGTTCGATGCGGCCCACGACGAGCACGAAATCCCTCAGCCCAAAAGCATTGGTGAATTTCGCCGCGTCGCCGGCCACCATTGCGGCGGTGTCCACGCCGTTTCGCACGACACTCGACGAACGAATTTGTGCGCCGAGTGACCGGACGAACCCTTCCTCGTAGGAGCTGAGGAAGATCACATGGTCCGCCAGCTCGGCGCCTCGTTTGAGGGCCGAGAAGTGACCCTTCACGCCTTCCGCCGGCGGTGCGCCCGCACCGGCCAGGTAGGGCGGGGTCAGGGCGTGGATATTTCCGATACCCTGCCGCAACGTGGTGCCGGCCGAGGTAAGTCGGAGCGCGGCGGGTATGGCCCCGACGAAATAGGGAAGGTAGGAGAGGTTCAGGGCGATCGGCGAATAGACCGACCGGGCACCGATGCGCTTGGCCAGCGCGAGTTGCCCGGACGCGTAGTGTAGCGGCCATGAGTTGAAGACATGCACCGTCGAGTGGGTGTCCTCCTCGGCCAGCGTGGTCTTGACTTCGATCGTCTCGTTGCGCTGGGCGGCGGTCGCGACGATATTCGCGATGCGGGTCGTCGGCCCGCCCCGGCTCACGGTCTCGCTGCTGGCGGATAGGATAGCCGCTGTCGCCCCGCGCGATCTGGGCAGCACCGGGCGCTCCGCCCGCGCCGGCTGTTTCGAAAGCAGATGATCGAATAGCGACAGGTGCGCATCCGCCCAGGCTTCCCAGGTGCGGCCGCTGACGCTCTCGCGCAACGCGGCACGCTCCTCCACTAGCGAGCGAAGAACCTGGCGCAGCGAAGCCGCATTGCCCCGCTCGAAGGGGATATGCGGGAATTCGCCCACCCAGCCAACATCCGGAGCAATGACCGGCACGCCGCAGGCCAGCCCCTCCAGCATGCTCATGGGACCGCCCTCATAGAGGGAGGGGATGAGCACGTAATCCAGGCTGTTGTAGAAATCGGGAAGGGCAGAGTCCGCAACGGTAACCGAGGGTTTGGGCCAGCCGGCGCCAGTGAACTGCCAGTCGATTCCCGGAACATCCATAACTTCGGCGACCAAGGCTTCGCCCTTGCGTCCGGTATGGTAGGTCCTGCCGATGACGCCAATTCGGACCACGGGCTTGAACAGCCTCAGATCGACGCCGGGCGAGATGAGGCTCACCTCATTCAGGCCCTCCTCGCGCATCTCTTGCGCGTACCGCTCCGACATGCATATGCGGTGATCGACGTCCCGCGCGACAGAGAAATAACGCTCCCTGGCGACGGGAATGGGCTCGGAATGCGTAAAAAAAGCTACTTCGACAGGTGAAATGCGCCCCTTGAAGCCCGAATAATTGATATAATATTGCAGATCAGAGAATGGATCGCCGCTCAGGCCGTAGGTTACCTGCGATGAACGTCCGGCGATTTCCCTTGCACACTTCTCAAGGATCCAACCGGAATCGGCAATTCGAATGTGAATTCGTGTCATGGTCGAATTTTTCAAATCTCTCAAAGAAACGCAGCGAAGAGTGGGTCACCCAATCTGCTTCATTTGAGCGTGGCACACCTTAGCAAATCGTTCCGACGTTTTATCGCCAAAATGCCGCTGGACAAACTCCAGCAGGCTTTCGATGACATTATCGGCAATGGGTGTTTCCCACGGTGTGGCCAGAGTTTCGCAGAGAATGTCTGCATAAGCAGTAAAATCCAATGATAACTGCACCGCTCCAATCATGGGCGGCTTCTGCGTGGAATGAAACTTTCGATCTGGCCAGAAATTATACAGATAGAACGGGCCGCGGTTTCTGTGTCCATGCCGCTCGAACATGCACAAATTCAGATCATGCATCGCAATCCAGGATAACGGCGCCAGATGGGGCAGGACCGCGATCAGATCGGAGGTCGTCCAGGGATGGAGATGGTTGGCGTCTATGAAGGCAAAGTCGACGCGACCAATGCCATCCATCTGATCGAGAGCGATGCCGCTGGTGAGAAGCTCATAGCAATCGCGGACATCTCCCTCCATCTCGCTGACCGCAGAGCCTGTGGCTTTTGACTTGTCCAGATAGTATTCAGGAAACAGATCGACGCCGACAAGGTGAAATGGGTGCCCGATGCCTTTCAACGTTCTGAGAAGAATGGACGAACTCCATCCGCTCGCAACGCCGATTTCGACGACCTTCCTGGGTTGAACGGCGTGGACCAGGCCGGCTAGAAACCGTGAGTCGTTGATTGAAATATTGCCGCCGATCCAGGCGGGCTTGCGTTCAAAGTAATCCTTGCCGGCGATCGTCTCGCCCATCTTTTCGATGGCGTCGACATTCATAGAATTTAGAATCTCGGAATGATCCATATGCCCACTTTTCTGGCGTGTTATATCTTTGACACTACACGAAAGTGCGCACTTTGAGACTAAGTTGCACACGCAAGTACCGTTGCGCAATGTTGCCTGATTTTAGGGCGCCCGGGTGCGCACTGTCAATCGCAACGCCCCTTTGCAGGAGCGCGCCGCGCGGTGCCGACGGCGCGTTTCGACACCCTCCAAAGCCATCAGCTGCCGGCCGGGCGTGTCGTCGGCGTTAGGGAATGTGCCGTCTTGATTCTGAACGCCACCTTTCCACAGGCCTGACTCCGGCGCGTAGGAGTTGCGCTCTCGGGCCGGTATCGCGAGTGCCCAAGAAGCCGCGTCGGTGTCGCGGCGGTCGTGGGTCCGGTTCGGTTTTCTGCTCGTTTTGTGAGGTTCGGCGGGCATATCGTGTCCAGTTGTACGCGCGTTAGCATTTCGCAGGTGCAGCATAGTTTCCGGAAGATAAGGCTTAACACGCCGTCCGAATTGGTATTTGATCGATAAGTCAGAGGCTTTATGCCGCGTTATTTGGCTCCGAGCCTTGTAGTGGATGCATCGATTCGTGTTCTCTTTCGGTGAGGTGCGTCATGGCTGATTCGTCGGCCGGAAAGCTTTCTCTTCCTAGCCTGACCGCGATGGTGGTCGGCTCCATGGTCGGGGCCGGCATCTTCAACCTGCCCGGCCGTTTCGCGACGGCGACGGGTCCGTTCGGCGCCATCATCGCCTGGATCATCGCCGGCACCGGCATGTACATGCTGGCGCGCGTCTTCCAGGCGCTGGCGGAAAAGCGGCCGGACATCGATTCCGGCGTCTTCGCCTACGCCAAGGCCGGCTTCGGCGACTATATGGGCTTCCTCTCCGCCTTCGGCTACTGGCTGGGAAGCTGCCTCGGCAACGTGTTCTACTGGGTGCTGATCGGCTCGACGCTGGGGCGCTTCTTCCCCGATTTCTTCGGCGATGGCAGCACGGCGACGGCAATCATCGTGTCGCTGGTCGGCATCTGGGCCTTCCATTTCATGATCCTGCGCGGCGTCGAGCAGGCGACCTTCATCAACAGCGTCGTCACCATCGCCAAGATCGTGCCGCTGATCGTGGCGATCCTCGCCTTCGTGTTCTTCTTCAATTATTCGCAGTTCTCCGAGAATTTCTTCGGCGGCGTCGGTATGCCGGAGAAGACCCTGGTGGCGCAGGTCCGCGACACGATGCTGATCACGGTCTTCGTGTTCCTCGGCATCGAAGGCGCGAGCGTCTATTCCCGCTTCGCCAAGAAGCGTTCGGATGTCGGCTCCGCCACCATCCTCGGCTTCGTCGCCGTGACCGGCCTGATGGTCGCTGTCACGCTGCTGCCCTTCGCCACGGCGCCCCGCGCGGCCATCGCCGGGGTGCCCAATCCCTCCCTTGCCGGCGCCCTCGAACTGGTCGTCGGGCACTGGGGCGCGGTGTTCATCTCCATCGGCGTGCTCGTCTCGGTGCTCGGCGCCTATCTCGCCTGGTCGCTGATCTGCGCCGAGGTGCTGTTCGCCGCGGCCAAGTCGCAGGACATGCCGAAGATGTTCGCAGCGCAGAACGGCAACCGCGTGCCGGCCAACGCGCTCTGGCTGACCAATATCGTCGTCTCGCTGTTCGTCGTCTCGACCTACTGGTCGCGCGACGCCTTCAACTTCATGCTGGACATGACCAGCGTGACGGCGCTGCTGCCCTATCTGCTGGTCGCCGGCTATGGCGTGCTGCTCGCCCGCAGCGGCAAGGGCTACGAGACCACGCCCGAGCAGCGCGGCCGCGACCAGATCTTCGCGTGGATCGCCGTCGTCTACACGCTGTTCATGTTCGTCGCGGCGGGTCTGAAATACGTGCTGCTGGTCGCCGTGCTCTTCGTGCCGGGGACGATCCTGTACTTCTGGGCCCGGCGCGAGCAGCGCGCACGCCTCTTCACGCCGGTCGAGCTCATCGTCTTCGGCGTCACGGTCGTGGCGGGGGTGATCGGCGCGTATGGCCTGCTGACCGGCACCATAACACCCTGACAAGAAACGTACCTGGAGCCCAATGATGGAAACCAATTTCGGCGTTCACTCCGAGGTCGGCCAGCTGCGCAAGGTCATGGTCTGCGCGCCCGGCCGCGCCCACCAGCGCCTCACCCCGAGCAACTGCGATTCCCTGCTGTTCGACGATGTGCTGTGGGTCGATGTCGCCAAGCGCGATCATTTCGACTTCATCACCAAGATGCGCGACCGCGGCATCGAGGTGGTGGAGATGCACAATTTGCTCACCGAGACCGTCGCCATCCCCGAGGCGAAGAAGTGGATCCTCGACAACCAGGTGGCGCCGAACCAGATCGGCCTTGGCTTTGTCGACGAGGTCCGCTCCTATCTCGAAGGTCTGCCCAACCGCCAGCTCGCCGAGACGCTGATTGGCGGCCTGTCGACGTATGAGTTCCCCGAGACCATCGGCGGCGAGACGCTGGCGCTGATCCGCGACGCGGCGGGCGTCAACGAATACCTGCTGCCGCCGCTGCCGAACACGCTCTACACGCGCGACACCACCTGCTGGATCTATGGCGGCGTGACGCTGAACCCGCTCTACTGGCCGGCGCGGCACGAGGAGACCATCCTCACCACCTCGATCTACACGTTCCACCCGGATTTCGCCGGCAAGGTGAAGGTGTGGTGGGGCGATCCGACCAGGGATTGGGGCCTCGCCACGCTGGAAGGTGGCGACGTCATGCCGATCGGCAAGGGCAACGTGCTGATCGGCATGAGCGAGCGCACCTCGCGCCAGGCGATCAGCCAGGCGGCGGCGGCGCTGTTCGCGCAAGGCGCCGCCGAGCGTGTCATCGTCGCCGCCATGCCGAAGCTGCGCGCGGCGATGCATCTCGACACGGTGTTCACCTTCGCCGACCGCGACTGCGTGCTGCTCTATCCCGACATCGTCGATAAGATCGAGTGCTTCTCCTACCGGCCGGATGGCAAGGGCGGCGTCGAGCTCTCCAAGGACAAGGGCCTCGTGGAGACGGTGAAGGAGGCGCTCGGCCTCAAGCAAATCCGCGTCGTCGAGACCGGCGGCAATGACTACATGCGCGAGCGTACGCAATGGGATTCCGGCGCCAACCTCGTCTGCGCCTCGCCCGGCGTGGTGTTCGCCTATGACCGCAACACCTACGCCAACACGCTGCTGCGCAAGGCCGGCATCGAGGTGATCACCATCGACGGTTCCGAGCTCGGGCGCGGGCGCGGTGGCGGCCATTGCATGACCTGCCCGATCATCCGCGACGCGGTGGAGTTCTGAGGGCGGCCTCTTCCCGTTCCCCGGACAAGCTGCACATCGTGCAGCGCCGATCCGGGGTCCGGGGGAAAAGGGCCGAAGCCTCGAAATCCCCTCAGGGGGATCGAGTGCAGCGCCTGCGGTGGAGTCTTGCGCTGGATCCCGGCTCGGCGCTCTGGCTTCGCCTCCGCTGGGCCGGGAAACGGGAGCGGTGAACGCCGCGCCCGAACCCCGCGCAGCCTTCGATGCCGTCCGGACCACGTACTCAGGCGACCGATGACCCAGCCTTCCCCGCAGAAATTCGCGCTCCCCACGCTGACCGCCATGGTGGTCGGCTCCATGGTGGGGGCGGGCATCTTCTCGCTGCCGCAGACCTTCGGGCAGGTGACCGGGGGGCTGGGCGCGCTCATCGCCTGGTCAATCGCCGGCGGCGGCATGCTGATGCTGGCCTTCGTGTTCCAGACGCTTTCGCGCCGCAAGCCGGAACTCGACGCCGGCGTCTATGCCTATGCCAAGGCCGGCTTCGGCAATTATCCCGGCTTTCTCTCGGCGCTGGGCTACTGGACCGTCTGCTGCCTCGGCAACGTGTCCTACTGGGTGCTGGTCAAGTCGACCTGGGGCGCGCTGTTTCCCATCCTCGGCGACGGCAACACGGTCGTGGCAGTGGTCCTGTCCTCGGTCGGCATCTGGGTCGTGCATTTCATGATCCTGCGCGGGGTGCGCGGGGCGGCCTTCGTCAACACCGTGGTGACGGTGGCGAAGATCATTCCGATCCTGGTCTTCCTCGTCTTCGTCGGCGTCGGCTTCAAGGCGGACATCTTCGCCGCGAATTTCTACGGCGGACCGGGGCTGGAGGCCGAGGGACTGTTCGCGCAGGTGCGCGGCACCATGCTGGTGACGGTGTTCGTCTTCGTCGGCATCGAGGGCGCCAGCGTCTATTCCCGCTATGCCCGCAGGCGCGCGGATGTCGGTATCGCGACCCTGCTCGGCTTTCTCGGCGTGCTGTGCCTGCTCGTGCTGGTGACGATGCTGTCCTATGGCGTGATGCTGCGTCCCGACCTCGCGGGACTGCGCAACCCGTCCATGGCGGGCGTGCTGCGGGCCGTGGTCGGCCCCTGGGGCGCGGTCTTCGTGAGTGTCGGCCTCATCATCTCGGTGCTCGGCGCCTATCTGTCCTGGTCGCTGCTGGCGGCGGAGGTGCTGTTCTCGGCGGCGAAGATGGAAAGCATGCCGGCCTTCCTGGCGGCGGAGAACCGCAACAAGGTACCCTTCGCCGCGCTGTGGCTGACCAACATCCTGATCCAGCTTTTCCTGATACTGACGCTGTTCGCCGAGCAGGCCTTCCTGCTGGCGCTGAAGCTCACCTCGTCGATGATCCTGCTGCCCTATCTCCTCGTCGCCGCCTATGCGCTCAAGCTGGCCCTCAGCGGCGAGACCTATGCGGGGCAGCCGCGCGAGCGCGGCGTCGATCTCACGCGCGCCGTGCTGGCGACGATCTATGCCGCCGGGCTGATCTATACGGGCGGGCTGAAGTTCCTGCTGCTCTCGCTGGTGATCTACGCGCCGGGCACCGCGCTGTTCGTCATCGCGCAGAAGGAGCGCGAGCACCGGGTCTTCACCCACGCCGAGGCCCTGCTCTTCGCCGCCGCGGCCGCCGGCGCGGTGGTCGCGCTCTATGGGCTGGCGACCGGGCGCATCAGCATCTGACCGCCCCCGTCGCGCGTCGATTGACGCGGGGCGGAACGCTCACTAGTCCTCGGCGACCTCAGGACCGGAAAATGCTGCGCATCCTCTCCAAGCACGACTACGTCTCGACGCCGTGGAACAACGGACACGGTGTCACCACCGATGTCCTGCTGCTGCCGGAAGGCGCGAGCCGGCGGGATTTCGACATCCGCATCAGCCTCGCGCCGATCGACGAGGAGGTGCCGTTCTCGTCCTTTCCCGGCATCGACCGCCACATTACCCTCATCGAGGGACACGGGCTGGCGCTTGATTTCGGCGGCATGACGCGGCGTCTCGATCCCCTGACGCCGCTCTTCTTCGACAGTGCCGCCGCGCCGGTCTCCCGCCTCGCTTCGGGGCCGGTACGGGTGATCAACGTCATGACACGCCGTGGGCGCTGGACGGCGGAGGTTGCGGTGTGGCGCGAGGCCGGCGAGCTGCTGCTCGGCGCGGACGAGCTTGCGATCGTCTATGCGGTCGCCGGCACATGGCACGCGGCCGATGGCGTCGCGCTCGACGCCGGCGACGCCTTGCTGGTGCAAGGATCGGAGCGCGTGGAACTGAGCCCGCAATCCGCGACCGCCCTGGTCGCCCGGTTTCGCCCCGAAACTGCCGTCGGATAAAGCGTTTTACGGCGCCGTCGGGGCGGCGACCGGACCAGACAGATCGACGCGGAAAGGCCCGCCGGCAGGTGCGTCGGCAGGTACTCTCGCCCCCGCGCCCTTCCTTCGGGGCGGCAAATGGCCTAAGTGCGCGCATCTCTCCCAAGGAATCCGTGCACGCATGATCCGGCTCGACTCCATCGGCAAACAGAACGGCAAGCAGATCGTCTTCATCGAGGCGTCGGCGACGCTGCTGAAGGGCGAGAAGGTGGGGCTGGTCGGCCCCAACGGCGCCGGCAAGACGACGCTGTTCCGTCTGATCACCGGCGAGGAGGCGCCCGACGAGGGGCAGGTCTCCACCGATCGCGGCATCACCATCGGCTATTTCAGCCAGGATGTCGGCGAGATGGCGGGGCAGCCGGTGCTGGCCGAGGTGATGGACGGTGCCGGCCCGGTGAGTTCGATCGCCGCCGAGATGCGCGAGCTCGAAGCGGCCATGGTCGATCCCGAGCGGGCCGACGAGATGGACGCGATCATCGAGCGTTATGGCGAGGTGCAGGCGCGCTTCGAGGAACTCGACGGCTATTCGCTGGAGGGTCGCGCGAGCGAGGTGCTGGCCGGCCTCGGCTTTACGCAGGAGATGATGGAAGGCGATGTCGGCAAGCTGTCGGGCGGCTGGAAGATGCGCGTGGCGCTCGCCCGCATCCTGCTCATGCGCCCGGACGTGATGCTGCTCGACGAGCCCTCGAACCATCTCGACATCGAGAGCCTGATCTGGCTGGAGGCGTTCCTGAAGAATTTCGACGGCGCGCTGATGATGACCTCGCACGACCGCGCCTTCATGAACCGCATCGTCAACAAGGTGGTGGAGATCGACGCCGGCGCGCTCACCAGCTACTCCGGCGACTACGAGTTCTATGCCCAGCAGCGGGCACTGTCGGAAAAGCAGCAGCAGGCGCAGTTCGAGCGCCAGCAGGCGATGCTCGCCAAGGAGATCGCCTTCATCGAACGCTTCAAGGCGCGCGCCTCGCACGCCGCGCAGGTGCAGAGCCGGGTGAAGAAGCTCGACAAGATCGAGCGCGTCGAGCCGCCCCGCCGCCGCCAGACCGTCGCCTTCGAGTTCCAGCCGGCGCCGCGCTCGGGCGAGGACGTGGTCAGCCTGAAGAACGTGCACAAGAGCTACGGCACCCGCACCATCTATGAGGGGCTGGACTTCCATGTGCGCCGGCGCGAGCGGTGGGCGGTGATGGGCGTCAACGGCGCCGGCAAGTCGACGCTGCTGAAGCTGGTGACGGGCTCGACCGCGCCGGACGACGGCACGGTCGCGCTCGGCGGCAGCGTGAAGATGGCCTATTTCGCCCAGCACGCCATGGAAGTGCTGGAGGGCGAGCGCACCGTGTTCCAGTCGCTGGAGGACGCGTTTCCGCAGGCCGCGCAGGGTTCGCTGCGCGCGCTGGCGGGCTGCTTCGGCTTCTCGGGCGACGACGTGGAAAAGAAGTGCCGGGTGCTCTCGGGCGGCGAGAAGGCCCGGCTGGTGATGGCCAAGATGCTGTTCGACCCGCCGAACTTCCTGGTGCTGGACGAGCCGACCAACCATCTCGACATCGCCACCAAGGAGATGCTGGTGGCGGCGCTGGCGAATTACGAGGGGACCATGCTGTTCGTCTCGCATGACCGGCATTTCCTCGCCGCGCTGTCGAACCGCGTGCTGGAGCTGACGCCGGACGGCATCCATCAATATGGCGGCGGCTACACGGAATATGTCGCGCGCACCGGCCAGGAGGCGCCGGGCCTGCGGACCTGAGCGCCGGGTTTACGGCGTGGCGCCGAAGCGCCAGTTCACCGTCATGGCGATGATATCGAGCTTCGTGCTGTCGGGTGCGAGGCTGACGCCGGTCAGCGAGGCCGGGGCGGTGGTGTAGAAGGCCGAGGAGGCGTCGAGCTCGACATGTCGGTACTCCAGCCCCACTGACATGTTGGGCAGCAGCGCATAGTCGATGCCGGCGCCCAGCGTCCAGCCGCCATTGCTGCTCCTGTTGTCCAGCACCTGACCGACGAAGTTGAAATTGTTGAAGGAATCCTTCTGTCGGTCCCAGGCGAAGCCGCCGCGCATATAGACAAGTGCGCGATCGAAGGCGTAGCCGAGCCGCGCGGTCGCGGTCATCAGCGCATCGACCCGGCTGCCGCAGTTGAAGCCGGAAAGGTCGCCCGCCGGCGCCGTGGAGAAGCAGGTGTTGGTGCCGACGATGTTGGCCCAGGCGCCCGATGCCTCGGCGCCGATGACGATATCGCCCATCTGGTAGTCGACGCCGATCTGGCCCCCCGCGATCGCCCCGCCCAGATCGACGGCATCGCCGGTGACCGGCGGCACGAAGGGGGACTGGTAGCTGCTGCCGGCCTTGCCCGCGCCGAGCGTGCCGCCGGCATAGAGGCCGGTCCAGTTCATGGCGGGTTCGGTGGCCTTCACCGGCAGGTCGCCCGCTTCGCGTGCCGGTCGCCGGTCGCCGAAGCGGTAGGAGGCCTGAAGGAACGCACCGTAGCGCTCGGTATAGAAGGTCTGGGGCGACGGCAACAGGGTGGAGGGGAACTGCGTCTGTGCGTTGTCGGTGGCGAAGAACCAGTAGCGCCCGCCAATGCCGATATCGAGGCGGTCGTTCACCGCGTAGGTCAGGGCGGCCTCGATCTGCGTACCCCATCCGTCGCCCGTCTCGGACTGCGGATTGATGTCGGGACGGAACCAGTGATTGTCGTAGGACGAGCGCGTGACATAGGGCAGATAGGCGGCATCCACGTCGAGCGTGACGCGGTCGGACAGGCGCAGGCGGGCGTTCAGCCCGAGCGCCACACCCTGCCAGAGCTCGGTCTCGCTCAGGCCGAGGTTGGAGGCGAGGGCGGGATAGGCGGCGCGATCGGCCGCGCCGCAGATATCGGAGAGCCCGACCTGCGTGCAGCTATAACCGTCGGCGCCCTGATAGAGCGCCCGATAACCGATGAAGGCGCCGAGGCTACCGCCTCGCACCGAGACGGCGTCATAGCCGACATCCAGCGCGCCATAGGACAGACGCCCGGCGTGCAGCGACGAGAGCGTGTTGGAATAGGCCGGGCCGGCGGGAAAGTCCTCGTCATGCAGGGAGCCGCCATTGAGCTGGCCGAGGCCGACAAAGCCCTTGAGGAACAGGCCGTTGTCGTTGTCGAACCGGAAGAAGGTCTCACCCGCCTGCCCGGTCGTGTCCTCGTAGATCAGGCGGGAGTTGAGGCGCAGTGTCTCATGGGGGTCGAAGAGGTCCTTCTGCATCCGGCCGGAACTGAGGAAGTAGCGGGCGCCGATTTCCGCGCTCCAGCCTGAAGGGGTGGAGGCGGCAGGCGTCGCGACCGCTTGTGAGCCAGTGTCGTCGCCGGCGAAGCGGTAGTTGAGGCCGAGGCGCACCGCGTCGAGCGTCTGGTTCAGCGAGGCGGTCGAGGCGCCGCCGGCTCCGGCGAAGGCGAGGTCCTGCGTGCCGAAATCCATGTGGTTGTATTCGATGAAGGCGCTGAGACGGGCGTCGATCGCGTATTCCACGCCGGCCCCGGCCATCCAGCCCCAGCGCGTACCCGAACTGTTGCTGTGGTCCGTGGACGCGGATTCCTGAACCTCGCTGCCGGCATCGGCCCAGGCGGCGCCGGCCTTGGCGTAGATCAGGAAGTCGCCCCAGCCACGGCCGAGCCGGCCCGCCACCGTGCCGAGGGACGAGATGCTGTCGTGGCAGACATAGCTCACGGAGCCGACATTGTTCGTCGCGCACTTGGCATGGCTGTCGAGGTCCGTCGCGCTGAGGGAGGCGTCGAGGCCGGCCACCCACGAGCCGAACTGGTAGTTGACGCCGATCTGCCCGCCGCCGAACAGGCCCTGCCCGTCGGCGGCGCCGGGGAAGCTGCCGAGTTCGGACACGGAGGCAAGCATGCCGCCGCTCGAGATCCATTCATCGCGCGCCCACGCGCCGCCGGCATGGCCGCCGACATAGAGCCCGGACCAGTCGCGCGTAGCGGCGCTCGCGGCCGGTGCGGTGCCCGGCAGGGGCGCCGCGCCGGGACGCCAGTTGAGACCGAGTTTGACGATCTGCGCCGACTGGGACAGGTCAACCGAGCTCGACAGCCCGCCATTCTCCAGCCCCACGGAGGCCGAGCCGAAATCAATGTAATTGTACTCCGCCCGGGCGGAGAACTCCTGCGTCAGCGCGATCTCGACGCCTGCGCCGACCGTCCAGCCGACCAGCGTGTCCGAGCCGGTGTAGCGCCCGACATAGCCGCTACCCGGTACCGCGAAATTACTGTTGGCGAGCGCCAAGCCGGCCTTGCCGTAGAGCAGCATATTGTCGAACGCGTAGCCGGCGCGTGCCGTGAGCGTGCCCATCACATCGGTGTCGGTGCTGCAGGTCGACCACCAGTCGTTCAGGCAGCGTACCATCGAATTGAGCTGGCCGGCGCTGACGTCGGCCTCCGCGCCCAGCACGATGTCGCCAATTTGTTGATTGTAGCCGATCTGCCCGCCGACCAACACGCCGCCGGCGTCGCCATCGACCGGCAACCTCTGCGCGGCGGAGGCGGCAAGCTCGCCCGTGCCAATGCCCCATTGCGTGGAGAAAAGCCCCGAACCGGCATGCACGCCCAGATAGAGCCCGGTCCACGAGGCCGCGGGAGTTGCCGGCGCAGGCGCAGGGAGGTCTGAGGCACCGGCGATGCCGGCGACTGCCGTCACAAGAGGGAACACGTAGGCCGATACCAGCAGTGCGGCGCGCTTTCCCATGCGAATCTCCCGTCAAGCCCGGCGGCCAAATTAGCACATGGCGACCGATGATCGTCATCCGCGAGGTGGCGCGGGCGCGGGCCGCCTCGGGCGCCGCGCCTCAGGCGCTGGTACCCTCGACCAGGGTGACGGGGAGCGTGTATTCCCGCTTCTCGAAGGCGCCGGTGCGCAGGCGCTCCAGCAGCAGCTTCGCGCCGAGCTCGCCCAGCTCGAAGGCCGGCGAGCGTGCCGAGGTGAGGCTGACCCCGCCATAGCTGTGGGGCTCGAAGGCATTGAAGCCGGAGACCGCGACCTGGTCGGGAACGCGTATGCCGCGGCTGTCCAGCAGCCGCAGCGCGACGATGGCGATCTTGTCGTTGGCGCCGACGATCGTGTCGGGCAGGCCGTGATCCTCGATATGCTCGCCGATCACGTGGGCGATGGCGTCGGGGTCGTTCTCGTCGCAGCGCAGCACCTTCACGCCGACCCGCGCCTGCCTGAACGCCTGCCGGAAGGCCTCGAGCCGCAGCTCGATGGCCGGCCAGGGAATGTGCGGGATGACGATCGCCACCTTCTTGGGATGGCGGCGCAGCAGATGGCGCGCGAGCGTGCTGGCGCCACCGGCGTCGTCCTGATTGACGAAGCAGGTGTCGGCGAGGTCCGCGATCGGCCTGTCCTGAAACACGATCATCGGCTGCCCGAGGCTGGCGAGAAGCTCGGTATTGGTCCGGCGCGAGGCGGCCGAGCCCGACAGCATGATGCAGATGGCGTCCACCACCGCCTCGCGGACGAGGAAGGATTCGCCGATCTGCTTCGGCTTGACGCCGTGCAGCAGCAGCCCGAAGCCGTGCTGGCTGAGATGGTTGGACAGACCCGCCGCGACATGGGTGGTGAAGGGGTCGGCCAGGAACATCGGCGAGGGATCGACGATGGTCAGGCCGATGATCGAGCGCTGCAGTGTCCGCAGCCCGCGCCCCATGCGGTTGGGGCGGTAGCCCAGCTCGCGCACCGACGCCTGCACGCGCTCCACCGTCTCGACCGAGATGCCGTAACGCATGCCGTTCACGACCTTGGAGACCGTGGCGATCGAGACGCCGGCATGCGCGGCGACGGTGTGCAGGTTCGGCTTGGCCATTCGTTCGTCCTGGAAGGGTACTCTCTATGGGGCCATTGACGGTATCGATAAACAACTTTATGGTTTTGTTAAACGTTTAACATGAAGCCTTGGAGACGCTCCTTGCACAAGAATGATCTCGATCTCGAAACCCTGAAGGCGAAGCTCTACTCCGCCGTCCTCAGCGACGTGCTGGATGATTTCGGCCTTCCCGACCAGGCGATGGCGCCCTTCGTCCGTCCGCTGGACGAGAGCCAGAAGCTCATGGGCTATGCCCGCACGGGCCTGTTCATGAACACCTACTCGGTGCGCGAGGGCGAGAACCCCTACGAGATCGAGATCGCGCTGATCGACGACCTCAAGCCCAACGACGTCGCCGTGCTCGGCTGCGCCGGGCCCACGCAGCGCATCGCGCCCTGGGGCGAACTGCTCACCACCGCCTCGCTCAAGCGGGGGGCGGTCGGCTGCGTCACCGATGGTCTGGTGCGCGACGTGCGCCACATCCGCTCGCTCGGCTTCCCGGTCTTCCATGGCGGCATCGGCCCGCTGGATTCGCGCGGCCGCGGCAAGATGATGGCCTATGACGTGAAGATCGAATGCGGCGGCGTCAGCGTCGCGCCCGGCGACATCGTCTTCGGCGACGTCGACGGCGTCGTGGTCATCCCGCAGGAGGTCGCCGCCGAGGTGATTGAGGCGGCCCTCACCAAGGTGACCAGCGAGAACAAGACGCGGCAGGAGCTGGAGAACGGCCTGCTGCTTGGCGAGGTCTACGCCAAATACGGCGTCCTGTGAGTTCGTCTCACCAAGCGCACAAGCGCAAACCAAGGGGAATGGCATGAACAACGGAATGAGGACTCTCACCGCCGCGCTGGTGGCGGCTGGCCTGACGATGCCCGTCAGCGCCATGGCGGCCGACTACAAGATCCGCGCCAGCCACTCGGAAGCCACCGACAGCCCGCTGCACAAGGGCTATGAGGTGTTCAAGGCCTATGTCGAGGGCGCCAGCGGCGGCAAGATCGAGGTGGTCATCTCGCCGGCCGGCCAGCTCGGCTCGATCACCGACGGCCTCGAACAGGCGAAGGCGGGGGCGATCCAGATCGCCCAGGCCGACGAACAGACGCTCGACGCCTTCTACAAGCCGATGATGATCCTGGCGACGCCGTATCTCTTCGCTGATGACGAGGAGGCGCGCGCTTTCCTGGCGAGCGACCTGTTCACCAAGACCAACGAGGAGATGGCGGCGGCCTCCGGCCTGCGCCTGCTCTCGGCCGCCTCCTACGGCTTCCGCGACTTCACCAACAATGTCCGCCCGATCAAGTCGGCGGCGGACATGAAGGGTATCCGCATGCGGGTGCCGCCGAGCCCGATGTCGCTGGCGATGGTCAAGGCCATGGGCGGTTCGCCGACGCCAATTCCGTGGGCGGAGCTCTACGGCGCGCTGCAGACCGGCGTGGTCGACGGACAGGAGAACCCGCTGGGCGTGATCCACGACTACTCGTTCTACGAGGTGCAGAAGTTCCTGACGGTCGACAATCACCAGCTCGGCCTGAACAGCATCGTCATCAGCGAGCCGTTCTTCAAGAGCCTGTCGCCGGAGCTGCGCGAGATCGTCGCCGTCGGCGCGCAGATGGCCGCGGCCACCGAATATGGCGCGCGCAACTACCAGTCCCGCGTGGTGACCGTCGATGCCTTGCGCAAGAAGGGCATGCAGGTCTACTTCCCGACGCCGGAAGAGGCGGCGACCTTCCGCGACGCCGTCAAGGCGCCGATGCAGGAATACCTCAACAAGGAACTCGATCCGGCCTTCGTGAAGGCGGTCTATGACGAGATCGAGACGATCCGCGCCGAACGCGCCGCCGCCGTGAAGTAACCGTCTTCCAGTCTGCGGCACCATCACGTTCGGAAAGGGTATTCCTTTGAGCCGAATTGCCGTTCTTCACAAAATCGTCGACACGATCATCGTTTCCTGCCTGGCGGTCATCGTCTTCGCGATGATCCTCCAAGTCTGCGCCCGGTACTTCTATCACGCCGCGCTGCCCTGGCCGGAAGAACTGTCCCAGCTTCTTCTGGTCGTCCTGTCCTTCTTCGGCATGTACCGGGCGATCGAGAAGGATCAGCACATTCGGCTCGACGTCCTTCCGCGCGAAGGTCAATCAATGGCCGTCAGGTTCCTTCAAGCTGGCGGCCTCCTCGCGGCCTGTTTCTTCGTCGGCTACATCGGTTATGGCGGCCTCGAGCTCGCCCGGAACTCCTGGTCGCAGCCCTCGACCGCCATGCGCCTGCCGATGGGCCTGTTCTACATGGTCATTCCCGTCACCTGCTTCCTGTCGGTGCTGGCCTTCCTCGGCAAGATCCACCTGCTCCTGTCGAGGAAGGAGGCCGTGCAATGACGGCGGTGATCCTCGTCCTGCTTCTCGTGGTGCTGCTGGTGGTCGGGGTGCCGATCGCCTTCAGCATCGGCCTCCTAGCGGTCGCAGGCCTCACCCTGGCGGGCATCACCAGCCCGAGCATCGCCGCCCAGCGCATGTTTTCAGGCATGAACGCCTATGCGCTGCTGGCCCTGCCGCTCTTCGTCCTCGGCGGTAACATCCTCGTCGCCGGCGGCGTCATCCAGCGGCTGATCGAGTTCGCCGACGTCATGGTCGGGCGCATTCGCGGCGGCCTCGCCCATGTCAACGTGCTGGCCAATCTGATGATGGCGGGCGTCTCGGGCTCGGCGACGGCCGATTCCGCCGCCATCGGCGCGGTGATGATCCCGGCGATGAAGGCGCGCGGCTACACCGCCGACTTCGCCGCGGCGCTGACGATCTCCGGCGCGATCATGGCGCCGATCCTGCCGCCGAGCCTGATCATGGTGATCTATGCGATCCCCACCAAGCTCTCGATCGGCGCGATGTTCTTTGCCGGCATCCTGCCGGCCTTCCTGATCGCCGTTCTCCTGATGGGCTATGTCGCCTTCGCCCGCCGCAACGATCCGGTCATCGTTCCGCAGGAAACCGGGCCGATGGTATTCGCGAAGGCGACGGTGAAGGCGCTCCCGGTGCTGGCGGCGCCGCTGCTGATCGTCGGTGGCGTGCGGGGCGGCATGTTCACCGCGACGGAGGCGGCGGCGGTGCTGTGCGGCTATGCCATGCTGCTGTGCGTCGTGGCCTACCGGACCGTCGGGCTCAGGAGGCTCGTCGAGGTCTTCCGCGAGAGCGCCATGACCTCGGCGACGATCATGATCATCGTGGCGACGTCCAATCTCTTCGCCTGGTATCTGGCGATGGAGAACGTGCCCAACGCGGCGCGCGACCTGTTCCAGTCGCTGACCGACAACCCCTATGTCTTCCTGCTCATCGTCAACGTCTTCCTGCTGGTCGTCGGCGCCTTCGTCGACACCGTGCCGGCGATCCTCATCTTCGTGCCGATCCTGCAGCCGACGGCGGTGCAGTTCGGCATCGACCCGATCCATTTCGCGATCATCGTGATCGTCAATTTGATGATCGGGCTGAACACGCCGCCGGTGGGCACCAACCTGTTCGTCATCTCCTCGGTGGCGGGCCGGCCGATGATGGCGGTCTCACGGGCTCTGATGCCCTTCTACGCCATCAAGATCCTCGCTCTCCTCATCATCACCTATGTGCCGGTGCTCTCGCTGTGGCTGCCCCGCGTCGCGGGCCTCCACAACTGACGCATTCCCGGACACTCACTACGGCGACAGTGCAGCGAACACGCACGCGCCTTCCAAGAAGGGTTGGAAAATGCCGAACATCATTCTGCAGCCGGACGTCCAGTTCGACGGCGAGGCGGATCTGGAGCAGGCCGTCTACGGTTCGCGCTACCAGGTCCACATCTCGCAGTCGAAGAACCTCGGCAATATCCCCGAGGCAACCTGGCGCGAGGCCGTCGCCATGGTCTGCTATCACGAGATCGAGGTGAACGACGCGGTGCTCGACCGCATGCCGAACTGTCGCGTCGTGGTGCGGGCCGGCGTCGGCTTCGACAATATCGACCTGGCCGCGGCGGGCCGGCGCGGCGTCGCCGTCTGCAACACGCCCGATTACGGTACGATGGACGTCGCCGACCACGCCATCGCGATGGCGCTGGGGTTCCTGCGCGGCATCGTCCACTACAACAGCGCGATCCTGAACGATCCCATTGGGGGCTGGCGCTTCCAGGACGTGCCGACCATCCGGCGGCTGTCGACGCAGGTCTTCGGCGTGGTCGGGCTCGGGCGCATCGGCACCGCCGCCGCGCTGCGCGCCAAGGCGTTGGGCATGCGGGTGATCTTCTACGATCCCTACAAGCCGACCGGCAGCGAGCTCGCCGTCGGCATCGGGCGGGTGCACAGCCTTGACGAGCTGCTGGCGCAGTCGGACGTCGTGTCGCTGCACACGCCGCTGACGCGCGAGACCCGGCACCTCATCTCGACCGCCGCGCTCGCGGCGATGAAGGACGACGCCATCCTGATCAACACGGCGCGCGGCGGCGTGGTCGATCTCGCCGCGCTCGCCGAGACGATCGCGGCCGGGCGGCTGGGAGGGGCGGGCCTCGACGTATTGGAACAGGAGCCGCTCGATCCCGCGCATGCCCTGATGAAGCTGTGGCGTGCACCGGAATCCGCCGCCCGCTATAAACTGATGTTCTCGCCGCACGCCGCCTTCTACAGCCCGTCGAGCCTCGTCGACCTCCGGCAGAAATCGGCACGTACCGCTCTGGAATATCTCGGCACGTCCGCCTCGCGCGACTGCGTCAATCGGGAGTTCTTCGACGCGGACGTCGCGGCAAAGCGCTTTGGAGTGAACGCATGAGCGATTGGGTCAAGAACAGGTCGGTACTGATCACCGCGGCGGCGCAGGGCATCGGGCGCGCCAGCGCCCTTGCCTTCGCGGCCGCCGGCGCGCGGGTCCATGCCACCGACGTCAATGCCGAGGCGTTGGCCCGGCTCGGCGTGGTGCCGGGCATCGTGACCCGCCCGCTCGACGTGCGCGACGACGCGGCGGTCAACGCCGCCTTCGCAGAGATTGGCCCGATCGACGTATTGTTCAACTGCGCCGGCTTCGTCCATTCCGGCACCGTCCTCGACATGAAGGACGATGAGTTCGATTTCGCCGTCGACCTCAATGTGCGCTCGATGATCCGAACCATCCGCGCCGCCCTGCCGGGCATGCTGGAGCGCGGGGAGGGGGCGATCATCAACATGGCCTCGGTGGTCGGGGCGGCCAAGGGCGCGCCGAACCGCTTCGTCTACGCCGTCACCAAGGCGGCGGTGGTCGGGCTGACCAAGTCGGTGGCGGCGGATTATGTGGGGCGCGGCATACGCTGCAACGCGATCTGCCCCGGGACGGTGGAGAGCCCCTCGCTGGAACAGCGCATCCGCGCCGCCGGCGACTACGACACCGCCCGCGCGGCCTTCATCGCGCGTCAGCCGCTGGGCCGGCTCGGCCAGCCCGAGGAGATCGCCGACCTCGCGGTGCATCTGGCCAATGCGACCTACACGACCGGGCAGGCCTACAACATCGACGGCGGCTGGTCGCTCTGACGCAGCGCGGCCGCGTCCCGGACAACGGGGCGCGGCCGCATGCCGGGGCCGGGCGTGCTGCTTTAGTGCGGTGTCGGCGCGGTCAGGGCCGCGGCTTCTTCTTCCCCTTGGGCTTACCCTCGAAAGCACCCGGACGGTCCCGCCCGGGCGGGCGCTCATTGGCATCGCGCCCCGCCGGCTTCGGACCGCGCGGCTTGTCGAAGCCCGGTTTGGCACGCGCCGGCTTGGGGTGGTCAGCCTTGACAGGGGCCGGCTTGCCATAGTCGGGCTTGGCATGATCAGGCTTGGCGTACGGAGCCTTGGCGCGAGCCGGTTTGGCATGGTCGGGCTTGGCATGATCAGGCTTGGGGTAAGCAGCCTTGGCGTACGGAGCCTTGGCACGGTCGGACCTGGCGTAAGCCGCCTCTGGCGCGGCTTTTTCGCCGGGCGTCTCTTCTCGTCGCGGCTTCTCCCGGAAGGGTTTTTCGCGGAACGGTTTCTCCCGGAACGGCTTCTCGTGGGGCGTCCGCTCAGCGGGCGCTTTTTCGGCCAGCGGGTCGTAGCGCGGCTTGCCGCGCGGCGCGCGGCTGGAAGCGGGGCCCTCGCCGCGCGCCGGCGGCGGGCCGGACAGCGGCTCGATCGCCACCTCGGCGCCCTCCGTCTTGCGCAGCGCATGGGTGAAGCGCTCCACGGCGGCGAGGCTGACCTCGAAGGTGGTTTCCTCGTCGAAGATGCGGATGGCGCCGATGTCCTGGCGCGTCACGTTTCCGCGCCGGCAGATCAGCGGCAGCAGCCATTTCGGATCGGCATTGCTGCGGCGTCCGACATTGAGGCGGAACCAGGCGCTGCCGCCGGCGCCCGACGGCCCGCCGAACTCGCGCTGGGCGGGACGCTCGCGGGTGGCGCGCGGCTCGCCGGGGTCGGCGACCTCCTCCGGCGCCGGCAGGCCGGCGCGATAGAGGCGCACCAGCGCCGCGACCATGTGTTCGGCCGGGTGGTTCGCCAGCAGGGTGCGGGCGACGGCGGCATCGTCCTCGCTCGGCGTGTCGGTCAGCAGCGGGTCGCGCAGCATGCGCTCATGGTCGAGCTTGCGGATCTCCTCGGCGGTCGGCGGTCCCGACCAGACCGGCGTCACGCCCAGCCCGCGCAGCAGGTCTTCCGTCCGGCGCCGGCGGAACGGCGGCACCAGCAGCACGCTGACGCCCTTGCGCCCCGCCCGCCCGGTGCGGCCGCTGCGGTGCTGGAGGCTCTCGGCGTCGTTGGGCAGGTCGGCATGGATGACGAGGCCAAGATTGGGCAGGTCGATGCCGCGCGCGGCGACATCGGTGGCGACGCAGACCCGCGCCCGGCCGTCGCGCAGCGCCTGAAGCGCGTGGTTGCGCTCGCTCTGGCTGAGCTCGCCCGACAGCGCCACGGCCGAGAACTGGCGCTCCTGCAGCGTCGCGTGCAGATGCCGTACCGCCTCGCGGGTGTTGCAGAAGATGATGGCGCTCGGCGTGTCGTAGAAACGCAGCACGTTGACGACGGCGTACTCGACCTCCTTCGGGGCGATGCGGATGGTGCGGTACTCGATGTCGGCATGGCCGCCGGCTGCGCTCGCCACCTCGATGCGCAGCGCCTCCTGCTGGTAGCGCTTGGCGAGGGCGGCGATGCCGCGCGGCATGGTGGCGGAGAAAAGCAGGCTGCGCCGGCCCGGCGGGGTGGCGTCGAGGATGAATTCGAGGTCCTCGCGGAAGCCGAGGTCGAGCATCTCGTCGGCCTCATCGAGCACGACGGCCCGCAGGGCGGAGATGTCGAGCCGGCCGCGCTCCAGATGGTCGCGCAGGCGGCCGGGCGTGCCGACGACGATGTGCGCGCCCTGGTTGAGAAGGCGCTGCTCCTGGCGCGGATCCATGCCGCCGACGCAGGAGACGATGCGCGCGCCGGTCGCCGCGTACAGCCAGTCGAATTCGCGCTGCACCTGCAGCGCCAGTTCGCGGGTGGGGGCCACCACCAACGCCTGCGGCGCGGTGGCCGGCCCGAACCGTTCCTGCGTGCCCAGCAGCGTCTCGGCGACGGCGAGGCCGTAGGCCACGGTCTTGCCGGAGCCGGTCTGGGCGGACACCAGAAGGTCGCGGCCCGCCGCCTCGGGGGCGAGCACGGCGAGCTGCACCGGCGTGGGGTTGTCGTAGTCCCGTTCGGCAAGGGCGCGGGCGAGCGCGGGGTTGGTGGTCAGGAAGGGCATGGCCGGTTCTGCCTATCTCGCAATGTCGTCAGGCGTCGAACAAGAGCCATCGGAAGGGGTTTGGAGCGTCATCTTTAGTCGAGCCGCGGCCCTGATACCACGTCCGGCGAGCCGTGATCCAACAGGGCTTCTCGTGCCCGAGCGGCGGTCCGGCGTTTACGTCGCAGCCAAAGCACTGTAGCAGCCAGTCCGACAGAGGTGCGGATCCGATGATGTTCGAGACAGCGGCGACCCCGAACGAGGCCATCGACCGGCTGGAGAGGCTTTACGGGGCGGCGCGCGACGCGCTGCGCCAGGACCTCAACCGCTTCTTCGAGACCCGGCAGGCGCCGTCCGCCGAAGAGCGGGCACGCTACCGCTACCCACTCCTGCGCGTCACCTACGAGCCGTCAAAACCGGCCATGGCGCGTACCCAGCGCGGCTACGCCAAATTTGCGGTGCCAGGCGTCCACCAGACCACCGTGACCCAGCCGGCCGAGTTCCGCGCCTATCTGCTCGACCAACTGACTCCG
Source organism: Ancylobacter sp. TW_SC_1 (assembly GCF_056836805.1). Lineage (NCBI taxonomy): Bacteria > Pseudomonadati > Pseudomonadota > Alphaproteobacteria > Hyphomicrobiales > Xanthobacteraceae > Ancylobacter > Ancylobacter sp. TW_SC_1. Next base: position 4,227,841 of record NZ_CM166365.1, on the reverse strand, counting down.
CTGGTCGAGGAATATGGCGCGACGATCGAGACCGGCGTCAGCCACCAGGAGATTCCCTATCCCTACGCGCTCGAGGGCGGCGACGAACTCGGGCGCGGCGAAGTCACGGCGTCCGAGCTGGCGCGGCATTTCCCGACGCCGCTGCTGTCGCTGGTCGGCGACGAGATCGCCGACGGCGCCTTCGAGCTGGTGGAGGGCGAGCCGCGCCCGCTCGCGCTCTTCGACGCGGTGCGGGTGGACTATTCGCTGCGCCGGCTGGTCCATTACACCGGGACCGATTGGCGGACGTTCCAGTCGTGGATCCTGCTGACCAATTATCATCGCTATGTCGACCAGTTCATCCGTGCCGGCCTTGCGGAGATCGAGGCGGGGACGGCGGAGGCGTTGGTGACGCCGGGCGGCATCCGGATCGAGCGCGCCGGCCTCGACGCCATGGCGGTCGAGCGGGTGATGGCGGCGCCGTGGCACCGCTACCAGATGCCGGCCTACCACCTCGTGCGGGCCGGAGGCGCGGGGGTGACGCTGGTCAATATCGGCGTCGGTCCCTCCAATGCCAAGACGATCACCGACCATCTCGCTGTGCTGAGGCCGCATTGCTGGCTGATGGTCGGCCATTGCGGCGGGCTCCGGCAGACGCAGGTCATCGGCGACTATGTACTCGCCCACGCCTATCTGCGGCAGGATGGCATTCTGGACGAGCTGGTTCCGCCCAGCATCCCGATTCCCGCGCTGGCCGAGGTGCAGGTCGCGCTGCAGCAGGCGGCGGCGGACGTCACCGGCGAGATGGGCGACCTGCTCAAGCGGCGCCTGCGCACGGGTACCGTCGTCACGCAGGACGATCGGAACTGGGAGCTGCGCTGGACGCAGGAACGCCGCCGCATCAACCTTTCCCGCGCCATCGCCGTCGACATGGAGTCCGGCACCGTCGCCACACAGGGCTACCGGCTGCGGGTGCCCTACGGCACGCTGCTGTGTGTGTCGGACAAGCCGCTGCATGGCGAGATCAAGCTGCCGGGCGCCGCCAATGCCTTCTACGAGCGCGCGGTCGGCGAACATCTCAGGATCGGCCTCGCCGCGCTCGAAAAGCTCAGGCTGGCCGGCGACATCATCCATTCGCGCAAGCTGCGCTCCTTCGACGAGCCACCCTTCCGCTAGGACGTGCCGGGCGTGGCGCGGAAAGGGTCGCTCGCGCCAGATCCCAAGGACGAGGCCCGCAAAACGAAAAGACCGGCGCAACGCGCGCCGGTCCCGAATCTTCACGCGTGCCTGTAATCAGGCGGGTCCGATCAGGGACTGATCGGGAAGAACTGCACGCCGCTATTGCCGTCCGACGCTGCGATCGCCGCCGCGACACCGCCACCGACAGCCAGCGAGCCGAGAATCCCCAGAGTGGGATTGGTCGACGCGAAGCCGCCACAACCGGGAGCGCGCAGCGTCTCGGTCGTGGAGGCCGGAACGGTCAAGGTCCGGTCATTGCCGAAATCCACCACCGCGGTACCAGGCCCCTGAACGGTGATCTTGTCACCGTTCTTCAGAGACGTGCCGATCACGCCAGGGGCATAGCCGGCACCCTTATCCACCAGGACCGTGCCGACGGCCTGCGTAAGAGTACCCTGCGTCAGGCAGACATCCGCAGACGCGCTGCCAACAGCCCCGATTGAAACTGCTCCAAGAGCAGCCGCCATCAAAAAAGTACGCTTCATCGCCCCCTCGATTTCCGCCGGCCGCAACCATGCGTAATAATCGTCTAGATTTCTACCACCTTCGATCTATCAGGCAAATACGGGAAAGGCCCCTAGTGGCCCTCGTCGGTGTATTTTTGGGGTGGCGCGGCCAAAATGTTACGCTTCGCCACCCTGCGCGCCGCAATCCGCCGGACAGCGCCATACCGACTTACCCGCCGGTCGTCGGGGCAGGTTTTCCACGCGGGCCGGCGCGGCGGATCGATTGCCGATGTTCCGATGCGCAGACGAGGAAAAATCGACTTTGCCACGTCGGTGCGCGGGCACGTAGAAGGTACTCTCGGGAAAATACCATCGGTTGCCCGGCAGTATCGAAGGATGGTCCGCGTGACGTCGCTGACGTGTTATCGCCTGAACTCTGATGCGCCGCTCCTCGTCCCCGCGCGGGCGGAGCGCGCCTGGATGGACGCGACGGAGCAGCGTTTCGCCTATCGCTGCCTGCCGCTCACCATCGCCAACAGCATGGGCTGGGAACTGCTGTGCCCGATGACCTTCGAGGCGGAGTGGAACGGCGAGGCCGGGCTGGACAGCCTCGCCCTGCATGCCGGTTCCCCGACGATCGAACGTTACGCGGCCTCGCATTTCGGTTCCGGCGTGCTGACCTTCATCACGCACTACCTGTTCAGGACGGAGCAGGGGATCGGCATGAACGTGCGCGGCAGCCCGAACCTGCCCAAGGACGGCATTCATCCGCTGGAAGGAATCGTGGAGACCGACTGGCTCGATCTCCCCTTCACCATGAACTGGAAGTTCACCCGCCCGGGCACGGTGCGTTTCGAGGAAGGCGAGCCGTTCTGCTTCCTCGCGCCGATGCCCTACCGGGCGCTGGAATCGGTGCGGCCGGCGATCGTGCCGGTCGAGACCGCGCCCGAGCGCGTGCAGGCCATCGGGCGCTATGGCGAGATGAGGCAAGCCTTCAACGAGCGTCTCAATGCCGGGGAGCCGGAAGCGATCCGCCAGGGCTGGCAGAAGTGGTATTTCCGCGGCGTCCATCCCGATGGACGACACGGTAATCCCCTGCACCTGTCCAAGTTTCGCGCCGCCGAACCGACGGTTGATCGCGCGCCGAATCCTGGCGCGCCAGATCCTGAGGAATTGCCGACGCCTTCTGCGGATCATGAAGACGCATCAAAAGAGAAATGATAGAAATATTTCGTTCTAGTGAGGATGCCGCTTTAGAAAACTCGATACGGCCATCAAGGAGAGACGTAATGAAGTATACCGTTCGTCCGGTTGCGTCCGTTGCCCCCATGGGTCCGCCGCCGCCCTCGCCGCTGACCAAGGCGTAAGACCCGACCCGATTTTGCGGTCGACTGGGCGCCGGCCGAAAGGCCGGCGCTTTCGTTAGAGGCGGTTTCGCGGCCGTCAGGGCCCCGGCGGGCCGCCCAGGCGCGGGCGCATCCACCCCCACGGCCGCCGTTTGCGCCAGTCCGGCAGCCAGACGCCTCCGCCCTCCGCCGTGTCGATGGCGCGCAGGCCGTCGGCGATGCGCTGGCGCGCGATCAGCTGCGTCTCGCGCCGCACCGGATTACGGTCCGGCACGAAGTGCCCGATATACGGGTTGGTGTTGATCTCGAAGACGATCGTGCCGCCGGCGAAACGCGCATGGTCGGCACGGCCATACTCGACATGGGCGAGATCGAAGATCGCCGACATGTCCTCGGCATAGCGATTGGCGACGACGGCGTCGTGCTCGTCCTGCGCCACGGATTGGGAGACCTTGGCGTGGTCGCCGATCTTCACCATCCAGGTATCGTCGACGGCGATGTGCTCCAGCACCGTGCGTTGCCCGATGCGCCACGTCCCCCATTTGGCCCACAGCGTCTCATTGTAACGCTCGGCCGCGAGCTCGATGACCAGCAGCCCGCGTAGCGGCACGCCGCGCCGCTGCAGGTCGTGGAGCGCCGCCGCCAGCGCTTCCTGGTCCTCGTACAGCGTCGTCGAAGGCGTGCCGTGCCCCAGTTCGGCGCGAACGAATACGGGAAAGCGGCGCGGGCGCGGGTCGGCGTCGGCGCGGTAGACGCCGAAGGGATTGATCCCGCGCCGCTCCAGCGTGGTCAGCAACTCGACGCGCGACATCGCCATCGCCGGATCGTTCAGGCATTTCAGCCCGGCCGCCCGCATCATCCGGTAGAGCTGCGCGGCGCGCTCCAGCTTCCAGGGCAGAAGACACTCGAAATCGCAGAAGACATAGGTCGCGCGCGGCACCCGCCAGGCGCGGAACAGGCGCTCGTAATGGGTGTGCCGAATGTGCGGCGTCGGCACGCCGAGGGTGCCCTCGACCAGGCTCTGCACGGCCCGGCCATGGCCGCGATAAGTGATGAAGACGATCATTCGGCGGGCGATGCCTTCTCGTCGGAGGCGCCGGCGCGGCCCGAGCCGGGCTGGTGGCGTGAGACGGCCATGGGGCCGGCTCACATTTCGCCGGAAGGGCTGCCGCGGCGGGTTGTCGACGCAGGAGCTTGCGCCTGAGCTTCGCAAAAACGCAATGGTACAAGGTTCCTCTGGGTAGCCAAGTCGGTGCCCGGCACGCAGGAGGCCTGCGGGGGGGCGGTCGCCGCGCGGGTTCAGCCCGTGCCGGACGTCTCCGGGCGGGGCGAGGCCATCTGGCCGCGGATGAAGACGCCAACGAACAGCAGGCTCATCAGCAGCACGATGGTCGGGGCCGGCGCGCTGTCGAGGAAGAAGGAGAGGTAGACGCCGGCGAGCGAGGCGCCGACCGCGATCGCCAGCGCGACCAGCAGCATCGCGCCGAAGCGCCGTGTCAGCAGGAAGGCGATGGCGCCGGGTGCGATCAGCATGGCGATGGCGAGGATGATGCCGACCGCCTTCAGCGCCCCGACCACGGCCAGCGAGATGAGGCACAGCAGGCCGTAATGCAGCAGCCCGACGCGCAGCCCCACCGCCCGCGCCTGCGCCGGGTCGAAGGCGTGCAGCAGGAAGTCCTTCCACTTCAGGCCGATGATGCCGGCGGTCACGGCGGCGATAAGGGCGGTCTCGGCGATGTCCCACAAGGAGACGCCGAGCATGTCGCCGAACAGGATGTGGTCGAGATGCACCTCGGTCTGGATCTTCACATAGAGCACCAGCCCCGCGCCGAACATGCCCGAGAAAACGATGCCCATCACCGTGTCCTGCTTGATGCGGCTGTTGTCCTTGAGGAAGCCCGTCGCCACGGCGCAGAACATGCCGGCGGCGAAGGCCCCGATCGCCAGGGGGATTCCGGTGATGTAGGCGAGCACCACGCCGGGAAAGACGGCATGGGAGATCGCGTCGCCCATCAGCGACCAGCCCTTGAGCACGAGGAAGCACGACAGCAGCGCCGTCGGCACGGCGATGAGCGCGGAGATGACGAGCGCATGCACCATGAACTCGAACTGGAAGGGCGCCAGCAGCGTCTCGAGGAGGCTCACAGCTCCATCTCCTTCGGCAGGCTGGCCGCCCGCCGCCGCGCCGCCAGCATGCCGTGCTTGGGTGCGAAGACGAAGGCGGCGAGGAAGATGAACGTCTGCAGCACCACGATGATTCCGCCGGTGGCGCCGTCGAGAAAATAGCTCGCATAGGCGCCGACCGCGCTCGTCACCGCGCCGATGGCGACGGCGATGACCAGCAGGCGGGGAAAGCGGTCGGCGAGCAGATAGGCGGTCGCGCCGGGCGTCACCACCAGGCAGATGACGAGGAAGGCGCCGACCGTCTGCAGCGCCGCCACGGTGGAGGCGGAGAGCAGCGTGAAGAACATCACCTTCAGCGCCGTCGGGTTGAGCCCGATCGAGCGCGCATGCGTCTCGTCGAAGAACACGGCCAGCAGGTCCTTCCACTTCGCCAGCAGGATCGCCAGCGACACGACGCCGATGAGGACGAGCTGCAGCGTGTCTTCCGGCGTGATGGCGAGGATGTTGCCGAGCACGATGGTCTGGATGTTCACCGATGTCGGCGAGAGCGAGACCATGAACAGGCCGAGCCCGAAGAAGGAGGAGAAGATCAGCCCGATGATGGTGTCCTCCTTCAGCCGCGTGCGCTGGTTGAGGAACAGCATGGCGGCGGCGGCGAGGCCGCCGGAGAAGAACGCGCCGATGGCGAAGGGCAGCCCGAGCATATAGGCGCCGGCGACGCCGGGGACGATGGCATGGGAGAGCGCGTCGCCGATCAGCGACCAGCCCTTGAGCATGAGATAGCAGGACAGGAACGCGCAGACCGCGCCGACCAGCGCCGACACCCACATGGCGTTGCGCATGTATTCGTAGCCGAAGGGCTCGCTCAGAAGCGCGATCACGGGGTGTCCCCCTTGCCCGGCTTCTCGTCGGCGGTCTTCGGCTGCATCGCGCCCTTCTCGCCGTAGAGCACCAGCGGGCGCTCGTCGTCGGTGAGCACGGCGAGGTGGCGCCGGTCGTCATCCTCGTGCAGCCCGGCGCCGCCGAGCACGAAATGGCGCAGCACGCCGCCGAAGGTGCGCTCCAGATTGGCCTCGGTGAAGGTCTCGGCCGTCGGCCCGTGCGCCAGCACCGTGCCCTTGATGAGAACGGTGCGGTCGCAGAATTCCGGCACGCTGCCGAGATTGTGGGTGGAGACCAGCATCACCCGGCCTTCCTCGCGCAGCGCCCGGAGCAGCGCGATGATGGCCTCCTCGGTCTTCACGTCGACGCCGGTAAAGGGCTCGTCGAGCAGGATCACCCGGGCGTCCTGCGCCAGCGCGCGGGCGAGGAAGACGCGCTTCTTCTGACCGCCGGACAGTTCGCCGATCTGCCGGTGACGGAACTCGCCCATGCCGACGCGGGCCAGCGCCACCTCCACGGCCGCGCGGTCGGCGGCGCGGGGGATGCGCATGAAGCCCATATGGCCGTAGCGCCCCATCATGACGACGTCTTCCACCAGCACGGGGAAGTTCCAGTCGACCTCCTCGCTCTGCGGCACATAGGCGACGAGGTTGCCCTTCAGCGCCTCGCCGACGCTGCGGCCGAGGATCGAGATGCTCCCGCGCGAGACGCGCACGAAGCCCATGATCGCCTTGAACAGCGTCGATTTGCCCGAGCCGTTGACCCCGACCAGGGCAGTGATGGTGCCGGTCGGGATGTCGAAGCTGGCGTCGCGCAGCGCGGTATGGCCGTTGCGGTAGGTGACCGTGACGTCGCGGACCGCGAGGCCCGGCCCGGTCTCGGAGCTGTGGGCCGGGCGCGACGATCGGGCGGGGTGCACGTTCAGTGCGACAGCAGTCATTGTGACAGCCCCTGGGCGAGCCCGGTCTCCAGCGTGCCCGTCGTGGCGCGCAGAAGGTCGATATAGGTCGGGACCGGGCCGTCCGGCTCGCTGAGCGAGTCGACATAGAGCACGCCGCCATAATGCGCGCCGGTCTCGCGCGCCACCTGCCGGGCTGGCTTGTCGGAGACGGTGCTCTCGCTGAACACGGCGGGAATGGCATTCTTGCGCACCGCGTCGATCACCTTGCGCACCTGCTGCGGCGTGCCCTGCTGGTCGGCGTTGATCGGCCAGAGATAGAGCTCCTTCAGGCCGAAATCGCGGGCGAGATAGGAGAACGCGCCCTCGCTCGACACCAGCCAGCGCTTGTCGGCGGGGATCGCCGCCAGCTTCTCGCGGATCGGCGCTACCGCGGCCTCGATGCGCTGCTTGTAGGCGTCGGCATTGGCCCGGTAGGTTCCGGCATTGGCCGGATCGTACTTCACGAAGGCGTCGCGGATGTTGTCGACATAGATCAGCGCATCCTTGGGTGACATCCAGGCATGCGGGTTCGGCTTGCCGCGATAGGGGCCCTCGGCGATGCCCATCGGCTTGACGCCGTCGGACACCACCACGCTCGGCACGTCCCTCAGGTTCTGGAAGAACCGCTCGAACCAGAGTTCGAGGTTGAGGCCGTTCCACAGGACGAGCTGGGCGCCCTGCGCGCGCTGAATGTCGCCGGGGGTGGGAGCGTAATTGTGGATCTCGGCGCCGGGCTTGGTGATGGATTCCACCACCGCCGCGTCGCCCGCCACGTTGCGCGCCATGTCGGCGATGACGGTGAAGGTCGTCACCGCCTTGAACTTGCCCTCGCTGCCCGCCTGCGCCGAGACGATCGATGCCCCCGTGCAAAGAAGACCAATGGTCGCCAGACCAGCCAGAACGACACGCCTGCTGGGCATGCGCCTCTCCTCTTGCGAATGATTTGCAATAGCACCTTATGCCAGATCGCGACGTTTGCAACTGCGAATGAGTTTCATTCGTAAATTGGGCACGGCGCCGCCTGCATCCTTTCGCCGGGCTCGGGCCATGGCCGGCCATCCGCACCTGATTCCGCGCCGCCGGGCGGAAAGGCGCCGCAATCTTTTCAGGGAGCTGTGGCGGGCTGCTGACAAGCGAGGGCAGAGCGAGCCGGTGGCATGTACGGGCACGATTGTGAGATGCGGACGTTCCAGAAGCTGGATGCTCCGGCGATTGGTTGGATGCTGGGCGTATTGTCGTCGGTTCGGGCCCGGATTGTGCTTGAGTACGCGGGCAGGCGCGTCTCGTTCTCTCCTGTGAAGCTCCTCGCCGGGGGACTTGAACCACCCCCTTGCCGCCCTTATGGTGCGGCCTGCCCGAGCGGGCGTAGTTCAATGGTAGAACGGCAGCTTCCCAAGCTGCATACGAGGGTTCGATTCCCTTCGCCCGCTCCAGTTTCCCCGAAAGATCAAATGGCCTGCGACGCCGGTGGCTTGGCGCGGCTGCTTGGCGCGGCGTTGCGCATGTCGTTGCGACGGCGGAGTGCGGGCGGTCCTGGGCACCGCGGGATGGCCCGGCGCTGATCGCCAACCGTGGATAGCGAGTCGGTTCTGCCCCGGCGGCGGAAGGTCGACGGTGATCGACAGGAGCCGCGGGCGGAGCGGTCTTCGCTTGGCGCGCCCCGGGCCGTGCGATTTTGCTGCGTCTGTGCCGAGGGGAAAGACGCCGGCGGCGCGGGGCGGTACGGTTGGTCGGTCCGGCGTCGTTGTCGCGGTCCCGCGTGCGCATGGGGGAAGTTCGTTTGCCACCTCCTGCGTCGCCGTGCGCCCCCGGACCGCGTCGCGAGGCGTGGCTGCTCGACGGAAATCCCCGGACCCCGCATGAACGCCATCGGCATCATCCTCATTCTCCTGACCGGCGTGGTCGCCACGCATTGGCTCGCCAAGGCGCTCGGCGGACGTGTGGCCCTGCCGCTGGTGCAGATCGCCGCCGGTGCCGCGATCGGCCTGACCAGCGATTTCGGCGTCCGACTGGAGCCCGAGCTGTTCTTCGTCCTCTTCCTGCCGCCGCTGCTGTTTCTCGATGGCTGGCGCGTGCCCAAGCAGGACTTGCAGGACAATGTCGTCACGGTCCTCTCGCTGGCCTTCGGGCTGGTCTTCTTCACCGTCCTCGGCGTCGGGCTGCTGCTGCACCTGATGGTGCCGGCCATGCCGCTGGCGGTGTGCTTCGCACTGGCGGCGGTGCTCTCGCCGACCGATGTCGTCGCCGCCACCTCGATGATGGCGAACGTGCCGGTCCCGCGCCGCCTGCTGCGCATCCTCGAAGGCGAGGCGCTGTTCAACGATGCCTCGGGCCTGGTCTGCCTGCGCGTTGCGGTGGCGGTGGCGATGACCGGCACCTTTCCCTTCTGGCCCTCCGTCGGCGGGCTGGTCTGGGCGGCGGCCGGCGGCATTGCGCTCGGCCTCGGTCTCAGTTGGCTCGTGTCCTTCGCCAAGTTCTGGGTCGTCGCGCGGCTCGGCGAGGATGCCTCGTCGCAGATCGTGATCAGCCTGTTGACGCCTTATGGCGCCTATCTTCTGGCCGAGGCGCTCGGCTGCTCGCCAGTGCTGGCGGCAGTGGCGGCCGGCATGATGATGAGCCGGATCGAGGTCGGCGGGCAGGCGCTCGCCGTCACCCGTATCCGCCGCAACGCGGTGTGGGAGACGCTGCAGTTCGCGCTCAACGGCTCGATCTTCCTGCTTCTCGGCGAACAGTTGCCGGGAATCCTGGCGCGCGTGCATGCGGGGGCTGCCGAAAGCGGCCATAGCGGGCTGGAATGGCCTGCCCTCTATGTGGCGGCGGTGGCGGCGGCGCTTGCCGTGCTGCGCTTCTCCTGGGTCTGGGTGTCGGTCACCATCTGGCGCTGGCGGCATGGCGTCTCCGGGCCGGAACGCATGCTGCCGAACTGGCGCCTCGTCGCCGCCATGTCGACCGCGGGGGTGCGCGGCGCGGTCACGCTGGCGGGCGCGCTCAGCCTGCCGCTGGCGCTGCCCGACGGCGCGCCTTTCCCCTCCCGCGATCTTGTCATCCTCATCGCGGCGGGGGTGATCCTGGTCTCGCTCGTCGTGGCCAATGCGAGCCTGCCGCGCCTGCTCCGCGCAGTCGAGATGCCACCGGAGCCGCGCCGCGACACGAAGGAGCGCAACGCCCGCGTGGAGGTGGCGAAGGCGGCGATCGCCGCTCTCGCCCGCGCCAGCGACGGCAAGGGGCGCGCGGCAGGGAGCGACCTCGCCGCCATCGCCCTGGTGGCCGACTATTATCAGCATCGCCTCGCGCAATTGCAGCCGGAGGCGCTTGTCGCAAAGGGCGAGGACCGGCTGCATACCGAGGAGCGGCTGCACGTCCTCGCCCTGAGGGCCGAGCGCGCGGCCATCGCCAACATGGCGCGCGGCCATCGCATCTCGACGGATCTCGCCCACAAATTGCTGCGTGAGACCGACCTTGCCGAGGCGGCCTTCCAGACGGCGGCGGATGGCTAGGAGCGTCGCGCACCCGGCCTGCCCGGATCGGCGAAGTCGACGGCTCTCACCTGCAACCGGCGGCCCGCCGCAGCCGGCTTTCTCGCGCCGCCCGGCGCCCGGTAGGATAGCCGCCGAGAGGTCCGCCGAATCGGTCGGCCCGGCTGGGAGTTGTCTGGTGAGCAAGGATGCGCTCGTTTTCTACAGCGCCGTGGACGATGCGGCGGCCTGGCGGGCGGCCCTGCAGGCCGAGCTTCCCGACCTCGACGTCCGCATCGATCCCGATGTCGGCGATCCCGCCGATATCCGCTACGCGCTGGCCTGGGTGCCGCCCAGGGGCTTCTTCGCCCGTTTTCCCAATCTGGAACTCGTCATCAATCTCGGCGCCGGGGTCGACGCGCTGATGCAGCGCGACGATCTCGTGCCGGTGAGGTTCTCGCGCCTCAACGATCCCGGCATGGAGGCGATGATGACCAGCTACGTCGTCTTCGCCGTGACGCGCTACGCCCGCGACATTCCCGTGTTCGAGCGGGCCAAGCGGCGCGGCGAGTGGGACTATGTCCATCCACGCCCGCTGTTCGAGATCAAGGTCGGCGTGCTCGGCCTCGGCGAGCTGGGCGGCGCGGCGGCCCGCATGCTGGCGGCCATGGGCTTCACGGTGTCGGGCTGGTCGCGCAGCCCCAAGGACATTCCCGGCGTGACGACGCATGCCGGGCGGGACGGGCTGGAGCGCGTGCTCGCCGGCAACGAGATCATCGTCTGCATGATGCCGCTCACGCCCGACACCCGCCATATGCTGGGCGCGCGCGAACTGGCGCTCATGCCGGCGGGCGCCAAGTTCGTGAATGCCTCGCGCGGCGCCGTGGTGGACGAGGCGGCGCTGGTCGAGGCGTTGCGCTCCGGCCGCATCGCCGAGGCGACGCTCGACGTCTTCGAGACCGAGCCGCTGCCGCCCGGCCACCCGCTATGGTCGCTCGACAATGTGCTGATCACCCCGCATCTTGCCAGCATCACCGTGCCGACGCTCGCGGCGCGGGACGTGGCGGAGAGCATCCGGCGGATGCGTCGGGGGCTGGCGCCGCTGCACGAAGTCGATCCGCGCCGCGGCTATTAGGCAGCCTCGGCCCGCCCGGCGGAGGTGGCGGTCATTTGAAGAGGGTGTCGGCGTTGACCGGACGGTGGAAATAGAAGCCCTGGAACAGCGTCGCGCCGAGCTCCTTCAGCCGGGTGAGCTGCTCCTCCTCCTCGACGCCCTCGACGACCAGTTCCAGCCCCAGCGAGTCGGTGATGGAAATCGCCGCCTTGATCTGCGCCTCGTCGATCGGGTCGCTCAGCAGATCGCGGGTGACGGTCCAGTCGATCTTGATGCCGTCGACCGGAAACTGCTTCAGCGTGTCGAACGAATTGTAGCCATTGCCGAAATCGTCGAGATAGACGTGCATGCCATGCGCGCGCAGCGCGATCAGGAAGCTGGTCACCTGATGCGCGTCGTAGATCACGTCGGTTTCGGTGATCTCGATCCGCAGCGCCTTCTCGACCCCCGGATGCGCCTCGATAATTTCCAGCAGCCGGCGCTGGAAGGTGGCGTTGGCGAGCGTCTGCACGCTGAGATTCATCGAGACGTATTGACCGCCCCCACGCTGGATGAGTTGCATGGCGAAGTCCACGCACTGGCGGCAGACCCAGTCGTCGATGCGTCCCATGAGGCCGAGACGCCGCGCCGCCGGCAGGAACTGGGCCGGGCTGTAATAGCTGTCATTGTCGTCGGTCAGCCGGATCAGCGCCTCATAGCCACAGATCTGCTGGTGGGAATCGACGATGGCCTGCAGGTGCAGCTTGAAGCGGTTCAGTTCCAGCCCGAGCCGGATCCGCTCGGCCCAGCCGACCTGCTGATGCGTGGTATTCACCTTCGGATCGCCGAGGTCATAGAGCTGGACGCGATCGCGTCCGCCTTCCTTGGCCACGCGGCAGGCCGTGTCAGCCGCTGCGAGCAGGCCGGAGGGCGTCCGCAGCGGCGCCTGCGCCATGCTTAGGCCCATGCTCGCCGTCAGCGTGATGCGTTGCCCGTTGACGCGGAAAGGGTGGGACTGGATCGCGCCATTGAGGCGGTTGGCGATGCTGACGATCTCGATCTCGCTGAGGCCGGTGAGCACCACGGCGAACTCGTCGGCGCCGATGCGTGCCAGCATGTCGTCGCCACGCAGCTGCCCGCGCAGGAAGCGCCCGATCTCGCGCAGCAGTTCGTCCGCGGCGGTGTGGCCGACCGCGTCGTTGATGCCACTGAAATGGTCGATGTCGATGACCCCGACCCACACGCCGCCGGTCACGCCGTCGCGCAGGACCTGGTCGAGCCGTTCCTCGAGCGCGAAACGATTGGGCAGGCCGGTCAGCATGTCGTGGCGTGCCTGCTGGGCGACGAGGCGGGCGAAATCCGCCAGCGCCTCTGTGTGCTCGCGCAGTTGCTCGCGCATGGCCACGAGTTCGGCCTCGCGCTTCTTCTGCGCGGTCAGGTCGGTCCAGATGCCGACCATGCTGCCATTGGCGAGCCGGCGTTGGCTCACCAGGAGCCAGCTCTCGTCGCGCAGCACGATCTCGACCGGCCGCTCGTCGTCCTTGTTGGGGCCGTCCCTGAGCAGGGCGAGCGCATTGGCGGCGCCATCGCCGAAGAAACCGTTGGCCTGCGCCTCGTCCAGCACCTCCGAAAGGTACCGTCCGGTACGCAGGGCGGTGCCGGAGGCGGCAAAGATCTGCCGCATGCCGCTATTGGTCTGGATGATCCGTCCTTCGGGACCGAGGACGATCAGGCCCGCGGCGATCCCGTCGACCGCGTCGTTCAGTTGGGTCTCCACCATCTTCAGCCCGGACACGTCGGCCCAGGTGCAGATCATCCAGGATTCCGGCGTGCGCTGCTCGCGCACCTGCACCCAGCCACCATCTTCCAGTTGAAGCAGGAAGGGCGTGCCATCGGCCGTCGCATGCCGGCGCAGCCGTTCCGCGATGTGGTCTTCCGGGTTTTTCGCCCAGCGCCATTCGCCGTTGGGAACGGAGGCGAGGGCATAGAAGGTCAGCCCCTGCAGATCGCCCAGCGGCTCGAGAAAGGGAAACAGCTCAAGGAAGCGTCGATTGTGAAAAACGAGGCGATCCTGGGCGTCAAAGATCGCCAACCCGTCGCGCATGCAGTTGAGCAACCCGGTGATGTCGACATCACCAGGCTTTTGTCCTTCCGGCTCCGCCGATCGCGGGCCGAGACCGGATAGCGTTGACCTTCCAGCACTCATCATTCCGAATGGTCCATCCATCCGGCTTCCGCCTCCACCGTCCCACGTTGGGCGACAGCGAAACGGCGTCTTGCCCCGCCCGCATTCCGAAAATGAACGCTCATATACTAGAGTACTATTTTGCCACTCATGCAACCTAGGTGAATCGTGGGGCTAAGGTCGTCAGACGGCAAAATTCAGCATAACGTATTCACCCGAACCTGGAGGAATATATGACGGCTCGCGCGGCAGGGCTAGGCATGTTGGGACGATGGATCTTCGCGGCCTGCGTAATTGTACTGATAGGTGCGGCGATCGGCCTGTGGGCACGTCATGGTGCCGCCGTTTTCTTCGACATGCTGTCGGCCGGAATTGCCTATTGCTTCTAGGCTTGAAGCGTCCCATTGACTGAATCCGCCGACATGCGGGCCGGTCCGGGCGCGCCACCGAAAAATCTGCCGTGGGTGCCATGTCCAACCGTCGCGTTCTCCTGCTGCTGGCCGCCTTCGTCGCCGGTGCCGTCATCATCGTCGCCAGCGCCCTTGCGCTGCTTCCGCAGGGGCCGGTCGCGGTCTCTGGGCAGACCGCCATCGGCGGCCCCTTCGAGCTGACCGATCAGGATGGCCAGAAGGTCACGCAGGAAACCTTCGTCGGGGAGCCAACACTGGTCTTTTTCGGCTTCACCCATTGCCCGGACATCTGCCCGACCTCGCTGTTCGAGATGTCACAGCTTTTCGAGGCGCTCGGGCCGGATGCGCGCAAGGTGACCGGACTGTTCATCACCGTCGATCCCGAGCGCGACACGGCTGAGGTGATGAAGTCGTATCTCGGCAGCTTCCACCCCAGCATACAGGGCCTGACCGGCACGCCCGAGCAGATTGCCGCGGTCGTCAAGGCCTACCGCGTCTATGCCAAGAAGGTGCCGACGCAGGACGGCGACTACACGATGGACCATACCGCCATCATCTATCTCATGGGCAAGGACGGCACCTTCATCGCGCCGTTCAACCTCAAGCGGTCGCCGGCCGAGGCCGCCGAGGAACTGCGCCGCTACCTCTAGGCGGTGCCGTGCGCAGGATTCGTGGGCGCCGCCGCGAGGTGCGCGCCAGCCCGTGGTCCGTCTTCTCCCAGCGATAGGGTGCCATCACGAGCTGGAGAACGGCACGCCAGGCCGCGGCCGACATCATCAGCCAATAAAGCGGCATCAGCGCGATGGCCCGCCCGATCCCCGGCACGCGGCGCCGGCGCATGCCGAGCACCGTCGACAGCACCGCGCTGCCATAGCCGATCAGCAGCACGCAGAACCAGACCGCATCGAGGATCAAGCTTGCATGCGAGAGGCTGGCTTCGGCGCGGAACGTCAGGTTCATCAGCAGCGTCGCCACCAGCACCGGATGCAGTAGTGTTACGCGAAGGATCAGATGGACAATCGGTGATCTGGCGGGATTAGGCGGGAACGTGCGGGAAAGCGCGGTACGGCAAGGGTTTGCGCGGGCGCCAATGAAACGAGCGGCGCGAAGGATCAAATGGCCAGTGACCGGGCGCCAAAGGGGCGCGAAGGATCAAATGGCCAACGTCCGATGCCTGCTCTCGCGGAATGCTACCGGGTGATCAGGCGCTTAGATGGCAGACGCAAATCCCGCTCGCATGCGTCCATGTTCTTTTCCCACTGACCCGCGTCGTGGTCGATCGCCGTCAATTTCCTAGCGGAGGGCGGCAACAGAACGCTTATGAGTAGGCCCTGCATCGCGTTGCCGGCCATCTTGCATTCGAACGGCGCATCCGACGCAAGCAGCGATTGAAGTTGCGACGAGAAGTCCTTGTTTAGATGCCGGAGCGCGGCGACGTCTCCACTTATCATGGCTGACGAGGCCTGCTTTTCTGCCCGTTGGAGCATCTTTACCTGCTCCGTGACGGTGAAGGCGTTCGCCGAGTTCGCCAGCAGAAGCCATAACGTGCAGGTCACAAAGAGCCGCATTTTTCATCTCCGGGCGCACGTTCTGATAGCGCGTTCGTTACCACACAAACAATTTTATACACCAACAGGATACCATTCCCGCGATAATTGTAGTTCGTTCCCCGCGGATCAACCTCAGGCCGAGCGTTTGCCGGAGCCGGCTTCAGATTTCGCTAGATCGCTTTTCAGCTGCGAGGCGAGCAATTTAACCATGGTGAAACGCTCGTCCGGATTGTCCGTGGCGTTTGCGATTTCGTTGTATTTCTCGGCACTTAAGCGGCCGAGATCGACCATAGATAATGGCGCTCCACCCTCGCGGTAAACGCGCGCGATCATGTCTGTGATACGACCCAACAACTCGGCATCTGGCGTGAAATGGGCCCACGGTGCCGGCTTGTCATTGCGCTTTCCGGTCAAGAGCCAAGTGGGATCGCAGCCCATCTCTGCCAACAGACGCAGCACGCTCACCTTCGGAGCAGATCTACCGGCTTCGTACTCCTGGTAGGTGCGGAAACCAGCGCCCAGCTGCTTAGCAAACGCTTTTTGATCGAGATGCAGTGATTCGCGGAACTCCCTCAGTCGTTCGCCAAGCGAAGCGTCATCGAAGGGCTCTTTGCGAAATGAATCCACCATTTGGTCAGCCATTTCGCAGAAGCAGAAAACAGCGCAAACTCAAAGAGATACGCCGATATTGGCGCATATCGCGTCGGGTTGGCTTTGCGAACCGCTGATAGTGGCGTTGACACACGCTGTTTTCAGCGCATTCTCGTTGCCATGGCAGTAGCGAACGCAACCTTAGACATCCCAAAAAATCCCGCTGTGAGGCGGGCGTGGATCCACATGCAGCTGAAGCTTGTCGGGTCCTCGTGGACGTCTCTCGCGAAAGAGATCGGCGTCACCCGGCAGGCGGTCCAGGCGACCGCCGCGGGGGCTCCGTCTCTTCCCATCGAGAGCGCGCTTGCTGCCACGCTCGACGTGACGCCGCAGGTCCTCTTCCCGGAGCACTGGACGTCGGCCGGCGTGCGAATCCCCAAGCAACGCACCCTGCTGCACAGGGCGAAGAATAGCCGATCGACCACGTACCGCCATGGCAAATCCATCGAGGCTGCCTGACATGCCCCTGCGACCCTGCCGCCGGCCCCGCCGCCATGACGCACTGCTGATCCAGGCGCTCGTCATCGCCACCCTCATCATCGGCACGGCGAACGTCCTCGCCGGCCTCGGCCGGTGGTGAACGCCATGACCAGAACGCCTCTGCGCCATCATGAATGCTGGGTTGTGGACGTGAAGTCGCTCGATGTCATCGTCGAGGGAGGCCGTCCCTGGCTCGCGGCCATTGTCGACGTGCGCTCGCGCACCACGCTGGGCCACTACACGGGCGGCTCTCAGACGGCGGCGGTATGGGGTGCCCTTTCGGCTGCCCTGACAAAGTGGGGCGCGCCGGAGCGCATCGTCGCTGACAACGTCCGGGACCTCCCCGAAGGGGTCCTCGCCGCTCTCGGCGTGAAGGTGGAACGCTCACTTGCCTATCGGCCCAGCGTCATGGCGCTGGCGGAACGCGCACTGCGCGAGGTGGCGCCGTGATGTACGTCATCGGACGCCTTGAGCCCGACCACCGCTCCGGCTGCATCTACTGGAGCGGGTCCGTCACCATCGATCCCTCGCCGGTGGTCGGCGCCACCATGCTGATCGGCGAGGCCGTGAACCGGCACAGCGTGCTGGTGGTGACGGATGCCGATGTCGCCCATGGCCTTGCTCTGTGGCTGAACACCTCGCCGGCGCTCAAGCGTTCGCCCGGCGGATCGCTCTGGCGCGCAATGCCACTCCCGGAAGACTTCGGGAGGGCGGCATGAGGCTGCGCGGGCACATTCTCGCCGCTGCACGCGCGCTGGCTAAGGGTTTCGGAACGTGGGTGAGCCGCCCCACGGCCAAAACGAGTGCTCAGCTCCCTCCAATTTCTGCCGTCGATCCCACGCCCACACAGCTGTCGACCGATACGAGCCGCCTGCTTGCAGATCTGACGCCGCTTCGAGAAGTTCGCCCGCCTCAGCGTAGAACTGCGACAGGGCAAAGACCGTTAGGAGGCGCTCTCTCGACGGCATCTTGTGAAGCTTCTGCTGCTGCTTGGCAGGAGTTGCTGCTGCGAGCGCGCGCAGAGCGTCGGCTCTTTCACTACGCCAACGCAACCAATCAACGTACGAAAACTCCTTCAAAAGCTCAAAGACATCCTCGTACTCGTCCCCGGTCAAGAACGACTGGACTTCTTCGGACAGCGCGAAACACTGCGACGCGTATTTATGCAGCGGCATTGTTCGTCCTCCGCCCGCGAGGACGTGCGTGATGTCCTGCTTCTCGATCGCAACTCATATTTCGGCTTCCTCCGACTCGGTGTTTGGCGACCTGAGCATCGGGGAAGCGCGCCACCTGCGCCAGTGGTGGGGCGGCGGGGCTACTCGCATCCTCCCTGAGCCAAACTGCCGGGCGGGCCTGTCTCGCATCGCCCGCCCGGCGCCCTTTGGGGAGGGGCGCTGACATGGTGCGGCGAGTCGAATTGACCGACGACCGAAGCACTGGATTGTCCGAGGTGATGCGCTTGGTCAGAAACGGCCTGCATCCCAACGAAATCGTTTGCTGCCTGGATGGCAGGCTCACGCCCGGAACCGTTCGTGTCTATCTGAGCCAGATCCGCAAGGCCGGCCTAGACGGCGGTGAGCCGCTTTCTGGTGGCCCGCTGCCGATCGCGCACATGACGACGCGGGCCTCCGCCCTCCTCACAATAGAGGCCGACAAACGCAAGATCATGCGGTCGGTACTCGCCAGCGCCATCCTTGAAAAGGTGCTGCTGGATGATCTCGTCGACGCGGTGCTCGACGATGCGCGGGAGGGCCGCTGACTTGAGCCGCCGCGACTCTCATACCCTCGACCTCTTCGACTGGACGCCGCCGGCCGTCGTCAAGCGCTTCGACGCCCAGCGCGTGCGCGCCGCGACGTGGCGCGACCAGGTGGCCCGCGCCGTCGCCGAGGCCCTGCACGCAAGCAAAATGACACGCGAGGACATCGCCGACCGCATGAATGAGTTTCTCGGTGACGAGGACGGCGGCGTCACGCGCGGCATGCTGGACAATTACGCCAGCCAGGCCAAGGAAGGCCACACTATCTCGTTCCTGCGCGTGATCGCCCTAGGAGCCGTCACCGGCGACGAGCGCCTCCTGCAACTCGCAGCCGACCCTCTCGACCGGATCGTGGTCGAAGCGCGCTTTGAGGGCGCGATCAAGGAGGCGATGGCAACCGAGCAGATCGAGCAGCTGGAGCGCATCAAGAGGCTCGGTCGCCGGCAGTGGCGGGGTGGCCGCTGATGCAGCCGCTCTCCATTTCGCAGATCGCCCAGGCCCTGAACGTCACCAAGCGCGGCGCCGAGATACGCGCCCAGCGCGAGGCATGGCCGTTCACGGTCGGGGCCGGCACTGGCCGGCCGCGGCTCTATGGCTATGCCAGCCTGCCGCAGGACGTGCGACTTGCCTGCGCCCAGGCGCAACTCGCTGCCGTCGACCTGCCGTCGTCGCTCGCGGCTGTCGCAGCGGCCGAGCCAGAGGCCCAGCAGCTTTCGTGCAGCGCCGCCGAACAGCGCGACGCGCGTCTCGTCATTCTCAATGCCCTGACACGCTTTCAGCGCGACAGCGGCCTCGGGCTCCTCGGCTCCGACGCCCTGTTCTGCGACGCCTACAATGCCGGCGGCATTCCAGTTGCTGAGTGGGTGCGGTCCTCTGTTCGCGGGCTCACGCCGCGAACGCTGCGCCGCTGGCGGACGGCTCTCAAGGCCGGCGAGACGCATCGGCTCGCCGTCGACAAGGGCGCCGCGCGCCGCAATCGCGGGGTGCTCGACCTCGCCAATGGCGGCGAGGTGCGCAACACCATCCTCGCGGCGATGGCCAAGAACCCATATTTGTCGGCCGATCATATGCGCGTCCTGATCATCGACCGCTTCGGCGCCAGCCTCGACATGGGCGACGCCGTGGCGCCGGTGCCCTCCGTCCGTACCTTTCAAATGACCTTGAAGGGATGGCGCGAGACCTATTCGGCCGAGCTTCTGGCGCTGACCGATCCGGACGCCTTCAAGAACAGCTTCCGCGTTTCCGGCCGCTCAGCTCATCTGGTGAGCCGCTGCAACGAGCTCTGGGCGATCGACGCCTCGCCGGCGGACGTGCTCACCAAGGATGGCCGCCACAGCGTCTATGTCGCCATCGACGTCTTCTCGCGGCGGCTCATCATCTTCGTCTCCAAGACCCCGAAGGCGGCAGCGGTGGGCCTGCTCATGCGCCGCGCCATCCTCGAATGGGGCGTGCCGGAGCGGGTGAAGACCGACAACGGCTCGGATTTCGTGGCGAAGTACACCCAGCGGGTGATGGCCAGCCTCGGTATCGATGTCGAGCTTTCCGCGCCCTTCTCGCCCTGGCAGAAGGGCACGGTGGAGCGCGCCATCGGCACGATGCAGCGCGACCTCATGCGAACGCTGCCGGGTTTCGTCGGCCATTCGGTCGCCGACCGCAAGGCGATTGAGGGGCGCAAGGCGTTCGCCCAGCGGCTCGGCAGCGACGTCGACAAGGCGTTCTCGGTCGACCTGACGCCGGCCGAGTTGCAGGACTATTGCGACCGCTGGGCAGCCGGACGCTACGCCCATCGTCCGCATGACGGGCTTTCCGGTGCCACGCCGTTCCAGGTCGCCAGCGCCGACCGGACGCCGATCCGCCGCGTGGATGTTCGCGCCCTCGACATGCTGCTCGCGCCGATCGCCGGCCGCGACGGACTCCGCACAGTCGGCAAGGAAGGCATCCCCATCGACCGGACCGTCTACATCGCCGCCGGGGTGATGCCGGGCACCGAAGTGCTTGTGCGCATGGACCCGGCCGATATGGGCCGCGCCTATCTGTTCGACGCCTCCGGCGAGGCTTTCCTGGGCGAGGCCATCGCGCCCGAGCTCGCCGGCGTCGACCCGGCGGAAGCGGTGAAGCGGGCGCAGGCGGCGCAGAAGGCGTTCATGGCCGAGCGGACGGCCGAGCTCCGCAAGGTCAAGTTCAAGCCTCGTGACTTTGCCGATGCGGTGGTGCGGCACGGGCAGGCGCAGGCGGCTACGCTGATCGCCTTCCCGAAGCGCGAAGACACCCACACAACGCCCGCGCTCGGTGCCGCGCTGGACGCCGTCACGCCCGCCGCGCCGCAGCCCGTCGCGGCCTCGATCCTCGATATGCAGCGCCAGCTAATGGCGGAGGAGAACGTCGCCCCGCTCCGCCGCGTCGAGACGGCCCATGACCGCTGGAAGCGGGCCGGCGCGATCGCTGCGCGCCTCGTCGCCAAGGAGCCGGTCAATCCGGCCGATCTGATGTGGCTCGGGGGCTACCGCGAGGGGCCGGAATACCGGGGCTTCGCCGCTACGTGGGGCGACCCGCTCGAAGAAGAAAACCCGGCCGAAGCCGGGCTTTGAAAGTCGATTGAGGAGACCAGAATGACTGTCGCCGTTCCGCAGGTCAATGGGCCGATCGCCCTCAAGAACGTTGCCGCCTTCATGGCTCAGGCGACGAAGCTGATCGACCGTTCGCCGCATCTTCCCGGCATCGGCGTGTGCTTCGGCCCTTCGGGCTACGGCAAGACCTATGCGTCGATCTTCTGCCAGAACAAGACCCGCGCGGTACGTGTCGAGGTCGGCGACAGCTGGACGCGCGGGACCTTCTTGCGAGCCATCCTGTTTGAACTTGGCTTCGATCCGCGCGGAACCGTCGCCGCAATGGCAGAGAAGGCGAAGGCGGCGCTGGGCGACAATCCTCGCCGCCCGCTCATCATCGATGAAGCCGACAAGATCGTCGACAAGGGCTACATCGAACTCGTCCGGGAACTGCAGGAACATTCGGGCGCGCCGGTTCTTCTTATCGGCGAAGAAAAGCTCCCGGTGAAGCTGGAGCGCATCGAGCGCGTCGCGAACCGCGTCCTCGACTGGATGCCCGCCCAACCTTGCGACATCGAGGACGTGCAGCATCTCGCGCGCGCATTCTGCCCCAATGTCGAAATTTCCGAGGACCTGCTCGACGAGATCCGACGTCAGAGCCAAGGCCGCGCGCGCCGCGTTGTGGTCAACCTCGCCCTTGTTCAGGAGATCGCCCGCAATCGCGGCGTGAAGTCACTGGATCGCTCTTCCTGGGGGCGCGCCGAATTCTACACGGCCAAGGCGCCCCGCGCCCGTCGCGACAGCGAACTGGCGGTGGCGTGATGGGTGGTCACCGACCTTCAACCGTCAAGCTGCACGAGCTTCGCGTGGATATCCCGCGAGGGTTTGCCGACTACTGGCAGATCATCCGCGAGGCTGACGCCGCTGGACCGTGGACGATCGCGATGATCGCCGGTCGGACGCGCTCGCACCATGAGATTATCGGTCGCTATGTGCGGCGGCTGAAAAAGGCCGGCTTCGCCGATGTTGTCGGCCAATCCCCCGGCGAAGGCCCCAAGCCTGCATCTCTGTACCGGCTAACCCGCTCTCCGGTCGAGGCGCCGAGAGTTCGCGAGGACGGCTCGGAATGCCCACCGACAGAACAGGAGCAGATGTGGCGGGCGATGCGCAGCCTGCAACAGTTCGACGCGCGGGAGCTTGCCTTTAGCGCCTCGACCGACGTCGTCACCGTCAGCATGGTCGCCGCGAAGAGCTACGTCGCGCGACTGGCCTGCGCCGGGTATCTCGCCGTTGTCCGTCCGGCGAAGGGTGGCAAGGCGGCTCAATTGGCCATCTGGCGTTTGAAGCCCGCGATGAACACCGGGCCGCTGCCGCCGATCGTCATGCACACCCGGTTTGTGTGGGACCAGAACCGCGCCGCCATCGCCGGGGCAGCCACCGATACCGAGGGGGCGCTCTGATGGCGGCTCCTGTACCCGACTTCCTCGCCAAGGCGCGAGCGGCCTGGGGCAACCCGCCCGACTGGATCGTCGCCCTGGCGGAAGCCTGCCAGCGCGAGACGCAGAGCGGTGTCGCGCGGCGCCTCGGCGTCTCCGGCTCGCAGATCTCGCATGTACTGGGAAACAACTATGCGGGCCGGCTGGACCGTATCGAGCAGCTTGTGCGTGGCGTCTATCTCGGCGTCACGGTCAGCTGCCCGGTGCTCGGCGACATCGGCCGCGACCGGTGTCTTGAAGAACAGGGACGGCCCTATGCGGCGACATCGTCGGTGCGGGTCCGTCTGTTCCATGCCTGCCGGAGCGGCTGTCCGCACGCCACCCACTGCAAGGGAGCCGCAGCATGAGCGAGCACCCGCCCGTCATCGTCACGCTCGACGAGGTGCGCGCGACCGCACGCGACATCGTCAATCACGACGGAACGCGTCGCGCGATCGGCATCAGCGTGCACCACGTCCTCGCCATAGCGCACACGGTCTGCGCGCTCGACGACATAGCTAAGGCTGCAGCCGAGCTACTCCAGGACGCTGGCCGGGCCAACGCGGCTAGCGTGAGCGGCGACATCGAAACCGAAGTGTCCGCGCTCGAAGACATGGCCGAACACGAGGCCACCCTCACCGACGCCCTCATGGCGCTCGGCTTCCTCCCCGCCGAACAGGAATCCCCCGATGAACGAGCACAGTGAAACCGTAGCAGCCGAGGCGGCCGCCGCCTTGCCGCCGGGCGCCTTCTACGTGAAGGGCAAGCCGGTGATGACGAATGCGAAGGGCGATCACGTCCCGCTTTCCAAGGTCACGGCGACTGATCTGCTGATCGACGAAACCGTGCGCAAGATGATGGGCTTTGCGATCGATCTGAACGCCCGGATCGCGCGCTTTCGTGGCCACTGCTTCGATGATGTGGGAGCCCTGCAAGCGCTGCTTGCTCAGGAGTATGGCGCCAGCGTAGGCGGCAAGAAGGGGAACATCACCCTCCCGACGTTCGACGGGACCATGAAAGTCACCATTCAGGTCGCTGATCAGCTGATGTTCGGCCCCGAGCTCCAGGCGGCGAAGAAGCTGATCGACGAGTGCCTGGCCGAATGGGGCGCGGAGGCCGGCGACAATCTCCGCGCCGTGGTCAACCAGACCTTCGACGTGGACAAGGAAGGGCAGATCAACCGCTCGGCTCTTTTCAGCCTGATGCGTCTCGCCATCGAGGAGCCGCGCTGGCAGCGCGCCATGGACGCCCTCAGGGACTCGATGCGCGTGATCGGCTCGAAGACGTATATCCGCTTCCACCGGCGCGACGCTCCGGATGGCCCGTGGCAGGCCGTCACCATCGATCTGGCTGCAGCGTGAGGGGGCGCGGATGACCCGTCGCCGTTCCGCCTACCCGAAAGTATTCGTCGCCATCCGAACCGGCGTGCGCCAGGCAGCCCTGGTCCGTGCCCATGAGGCGCCGTTCGGCAAGCACCGTGTGCATGTTCTCGGTGCGAAGCGCTCGATCGTCGTTGACGCCGGCCGTGTGCATGCCGATCCCGAGATGGCCCGCGCGGCAATCCGCGAGGTGCGGTCATGAGCAAGCGCATCCTCGATCTCGACCGGCTGCGCCGCCTTGTCGGCGTCGTCGACTCGATCCTCGACCAATTGCCGGAGGTCGATAACGACTGCTACGGCAGCCACACCGCGCACAGGAGGGCAGCGGAGGCGGCTCTTGATGATCTCGCCCGCTCCGAGGGTGCCCGCTGGAGCGACAAGGGGTTTGAAACTTCCGTCAGGCTCGGCGGTCTCCGTGCCAGTTCGACCTGCGGCCACGCTGCCGCTCTCTGTAATTGGCGCACCTCGGCGCTCCAAAAAATCGGGGGGCCGGCATGATGCGCCGTCGTCGCCTGTTTCGCTACGATCCCATGTCCCGCTGGACGCCGGCGATTGCCCTGCGCCGGATGGAATGCCGGATCGAGGACGCCAAGGCCGCCCTTCTCGACGTCATGAGCATCTGGGGGGACGTAGATCAGGGCGCCGTCAACGAGGCCGAGGAGCTGACGGCCGCGCTCGACAGATTCATGTCGGGGCAACGTGCCAGCGTCCGCGAGCGCCTGGAAGCCGGGGAGGACGTCGGACCATGACCCGAGACCTTTCCAAGCTCCGACAGCGGATCGCCGCCCTTCGCAGCAAGACAACAGCGAAAGGCTGCACCGAGGCCGAGGCGCTCGCAGCGGCGGAAAAGGCGGCCGAGTTGCTCGCATCCACCGGCATGACCGATGTCGAACTGGACGCCAGTTTGATGGAGGGACTCTCCGTCGCCATCGGCACCCGCCGCCGGCCGATCGACAGCGTCTGGAGCACCGTGGCGGTCTTCGCCGAATGCCATGGCTATCTGGAGAAGGCCGGCAGCCGGTGGTCTTGGGTTTATTTCGGCGACCCCGCCAACGTCCTGGTCGCCGAGTACGTCCATGAGGTCGTGCGCCGCGCCGCCCGCACGGCCGCGCGGGAGTTTCGTGACAGCGACGTATACCGCCGCCGCCGCACGGCGCGGACGAAAGCTCAGGCGCTCAAGGCACTCGAAGAAGGCTTCGCCGCCGGCATTGCTCCGAAGATCCTGGCGGGTCTCTGGAAGCGAAAGGGCATGTCGGGCCACCCGCTGGTGGAACGGCAGGCGCTGGTCCAGTCGATCCGGGGGCCGATCAAGGAGGAGCTGGGGCGGCGCGGCATGTCCTTCGACCCGGCCCGAGCGCTGGCGCCCGCAGCTGGAAAGTTTCGCGACGTCGCCCGCTGGGACGGCTTCGCCGCCGGCCGAGCCGTCGACATCGATGCGCCCCTCTCCGGCCCGGCGGTCGCCGGGCTGCTGACCTCGGGAGATCGGTCATGATCCGGTCGTCTCTTCCCGGTCTCGTACTTGCCCTCGCTCTCACTTCGTCGGCCGCCGCCGGCATCTACGTCATCGATGGCGACACCATCGTCGTTGGCCGGGAGCATATCCGTGTCGTCGGGATCGACGCTCCCGAGACGCGGCGG
The DNA here is from genome assembly GCF_056836805.1 of Ancylobacter sp. TW_SC_1. NCBI lineage: Bacteria > Pseudomonadati > Pseudomonadota > Alphaproteobacteria > Hyphomicrobiales > Xanthobacteraceae > Ancylobacter > Ancylobacter sp. TW_SC_1. The sequence goes on along the minus strand of NZ_CM166365.1, from coordinate 4,202,266 downwards.
GCGCAGTGCGACGCCGAGCTGCGGCTGGGGCTCGACGCCAAGGCCCGCGTGATCACCCTGCTGCAGGAAGTGTGCGGGCCGCTGGCGAAGGCGGATGTCAGTCGCTGTCTCGTCATCGACCGCCAGAACCAGCGGGACCGCTACGGCCGCACGCTGGCGCGGATCGGCGTCGGCGGCCGCGATCTCGGCGCCGCGCTCATCGCCGAAGGGCTGGCTCGGCCCTATCTCTGCCCGCACGGGCGCTGCCCCGCGCGCCAGCCCTGGTGCGGGGAGCGCACGCCGTGACCGCCGCCGCGAGCTCTTGGCCGTTCGGCCACCTCCGACAGTACAAGTACGGCGTGATCATCGCCGATCCGGCGTGGCGCTACGACATGTGGTCGGACAAGGGCTACGGCAAATCGCCGGAAGCCCATTACGAGACCATGGCTGATGACGAGATCGCCGCGCTTCCGGTGCATCTTCTCGCCACCGACAGCTGCATCCTGCTGATGTGGGCGGTCTGGCCGAAGCTGCCGGTGGCGATCGACGTCCTGCGGCGCTGGGGTTTCACCTACAAGACCGGCGGCAGCTGGACGAAGACCACCCGCACCGGAAAGCGCGCCTTCGGCACCGGCTACATCCTTCGCTCCAGCTGCGAGCCCTTCCTCGTCGGCACGATAGGTTCCCCCGAGATCGGCGACCGCGCCGTGCGGAACCTCATCGAGAGCCCGCGCCGCCTGCACAGCCAGAAGCCGCCGGAGATGCGGGCCATGGCCCAGCGGCTGCGACCCAACGCCTTCGGCGCCGAGCTCTTCGGCATCGAGCCCTGGCCGGGCCATGACGTGTGGAACCCGAAGCCGCACCGTCCCGCCGATCTCTCTCCGCTGGCAGCGGGAGAAGGCTGATGCCCCGCGCTCGCGCCGTGTCGCCGGAGATGCCCCCGCTGCTCGCCCTTGAGGCGCTCGGCCGGCTCTCCGAGCTGACCCGCGAGCGCCACGAGCTGCTGCGGCGGCTCGTCAGGATCGCGCCGCGCTCGCAGCGCCGTCTCGATGCCGAGCGCGAAATCGCGCTCCTCACCCGTCAGATCCTCGCGGCCGAGCTCGCTCTCGGCGGAAAGGCCAAGCGATGAGCACCGCACCCGCCTCGCGCCAGCAGATCGGCGCCATCCACGCCGCCAAGAGTCGCGCCGGGCTCGATGATGACAGCTACCGCGACATGCTGCGCCGCGAGACCGGACAGCAGTCGTCGAAGAACCTCAACGCCGGCGAGGCCGGCCGCGTGCTGGACTATCTGCGCGCGCTCCCTGGCCGGCCAGATATTCCCTTGAAGGCATCTTCAAAGGGCCGGAAGGCCGTCCGCATCGACGGTACCTATGCCGGCAAGCTCCGCGCGCTCTGGATCACCGGCTACAATCTCGGTGTGGTCGAGGACCGTTCGGACAAAGCTCTGCTCGCTTTTTGCGAACGGCAAACCGGCATCGCACATCCCAACTGGTGGCGGGACTCGGCGCCGGCGCAGGCGGCGATCGAGGGGCTGAAGGCGTGGATCGGCCGCGAGGCCGGCGTCGACTGGAGCCGGGCGCGCACCACGCGCGGCGCGCAGGAGGCCGCTTATCACGCCCTGCGGCGGCGGCTCACCGAGCGCCGGGTGCGGGTCCACATGCCGGCCGACACCAGCCGCTTCGAGAGCGCGCAGTTTGTCGAGTGGATGCGGATTGGCGGCGAGCAACTGCGCGCGGCGCTGGGAGAGCAGGCGTGAAGAAGCTCGCCCTGGAAGACCTCTCGCGCGAGGAACTGCTGGCGTGGATCGGCCACAGTGTCCTGCCGCGCGCAATTTTCGGGGAGCCTGTCCGTCAGGCCGATCTTCTTTCGGTACGACACGAGACGTTGCAGGCCAAGAAGACGGCCGCGTCGGACAGGTGGATCATTGCGTGCGGCAACCAGGCGCGAGCCATGCAGGCGTGGCTAGCCTGCAATGGTGATCATCGCGAAAAGAACAAGCTGGAGCGCATCTACCTCGACCTGAAGGACGCGGCCGATAGGGCCGAACGCACTAGGAAGCGCGCCGAGCGGGAGCGTGATGCCTGCTGGGCGGCGATGGAAGCCGAGTGGGAGCGTGCCCGATGAAACGCGCGCGCCATCTCCCGAACGACGCCGCCGCCGTCGCGGCCGTGCTCGCTGCCGATGCGAACCTCGCCGCCGCCGATGCCACGTGGGTGGGGCGCGGCTATGCCCGCACCTCCTGCCGGGTCTGGCGCTGCCGGGATGGATCGGTGACCGCGCGAATGGTCTGGCGGCATCGCGACCATGTCGTCGCCACCATCACCTATGTCGCGCAGGGGCTCGTCATCCGGTGAGCGACGTATTTGGCCAGATCGCCGAGGTGATCGGCCTGCCCCTCGCGATCCGCTTGGCGGAGGTGCGGGGCGGCGGACGGCTCACCGTGCCGGCGCGTGCCCCTGCCGGGCACTGGCTGGTGGAGTTGCTCGGCCGTGAGGCCGCAGACCAGCTCTGTGCCCACTATCGCACCTTGTCGCCGGAAGGCGCCGAGCGCGGCGTCGAGATCGACATGCCGCGCGGCCCAACCGGGACCCTAGCCCAGGCGCGGCGGCGGATGGCCGAGGCGCTCGATGCTGGAATGCCGGCGGATGCGGCGGCGCGTGCAACGGGCCTTTCCCGCCGCACCGCCTACCGCATGCGGAAAAAGGACCCACGTCAGCTGACCTTGCTCTGACGCCCGGATTTGGGAAAGATGCGGCGCGCCCGCTCTCTCTGTCGCCCGGTGACAGATGTCACCGGCCTTTCGGGTGCGCCCCTTGGGCACCTTCGGCTCCTCACAGGAGCCGCACGATGCTGTCCCCCGTCGCCATCCTCCGCCAGATCGCGCCCAAGGCCGCGCCGGCGCTCGTCGCCGCCTTCGGCCGCACCTCCGATCTCAAGACCGCCGGCCTCACCACGCCGCTGCGTCTCGCGCACTTCATGGCGCAGATCGCCCATGAGACGCAGGGCTTCACCAAGCTGCGCGAGAGCGGCCACTACTCGGCCAAGCAGATCGTGAAGGTCTTCGGCGTCGGCAAGCACTCGGCGGCCGTCACAGCGGCCGAGGCGGCCAAGCTCGCCGGCAACGAGCGCGCCCTGTTCGAGCGGGTCTACGGCATCGGCAATCCGGTCAAGGCGAAGGATCTGGGAAACCTATATGCCGGCGACGGGTTCGCTTTTCGCGGCGGCGGTGCCATGCACTCCACCGGGCGCAATGCCTATACACGCCTCGGCCTGGACGAGCATCCCGATCTGATCGAGACCGCCGGGCATTGCCTGCGCGGCGCTTTCGATCACTGGACGCGCACGGGCTGCAATCGCCTTGCCGACCTCAACGACGCCCGCGCCATCACCCAGAAGGTCAACGGCGGGTACAACGGCTATGACGATCGCGTCGCCTGGTTCAACCGCATCTGGCCGCTGCTGCGCGATGGCAGCGCGGCGCCGGAATCTTGGAAGGCGGCACAGCCCTCCGAGACCACGCGCGTGCTCCAGACGCAGCTGCGCGAGCTCGGCTACGACATCAAGGCCGATGGCCTCTACGGCCCGGCGACCACCGAGGCCATCGTCGCCTTCCAGAAGGCCAACGGGCTGAAGACGGACGGCATCGCCGGCGATCTCACCACGAAAACCATCACCGCCCGCATCGCCGGCACGTCGCCGGCGACCGGCACGGTCACGGTCTCCGACCCGCCGCCCGTCGCCCCACCGGTCGCCGCCGGCGTCAGCACGATTGCCCTGGCAGAGGCCGGCCAGCAGATCACCGAGAAGGCCGACGTGCTCCAGGGCTATGCAGGCCTGTCGGACTGGTTCGCCTACGGCGCCGGTGCGGTGATGGCCATTGGTGTCAGCATCATCGTCTTCGGCATCGTCCGCACCTACGTCATCCCGGCCATCTGGCCGGCCAAGGCGCCGGTGCCGGCATGATCGACCTGTTCCTGACCTACGGGGTGGGGTGGAAGTGGTGGGCGGGGCTCGGTCTCGTCCCGCTTGTCATCACCGTCGTCCTGCTGGTGCGCGTCGTCGGCCTGACGCGCGCCCTCCAGATCGGCGCCGGCCTGCTCGCCGCCCTCGGTGCCGCCGTCATGCTCCGCCGCGCCCGCCAGCAGGGCTGGCAGGACCGCGAGGCCAAGCTCACCCGCGACACCGACGAGGCCGTCGCCGACTACAGGAAGAAGCAGGATGAAGTGGCCGATCTTTCCGATGCTGAGCTTGATCGCCGTGCTGAGCGCTGGGTGCGTGACGACGAAGCCCGCTGACCCCTCGTCCTGGTGCCAGACCAACGCGCCCTGGATCGTCTCCACGGCAGAGTTTGCCGTGATGTCCTCGGACAACAAGGCCAAGCTCGTGACGCATAACGAATATGGCGAGGCCCACTGCGGGTGGAAGCCGGCCGGAGGCGCCTGATGGAGGACCTGCTGCTGCGGTGGGGGCCGCTCCTGCTGTCATTCATCAGTGTCGCCTACGCGATCGGCTCGGCCCGCGGAAAAGCGGCCAGCGAGCGCGTGTCCAAGATCGAGGTGCGCACTTCCTCCATCGACGAACGGCTGGCCGCGGTCGAAGGCGAGATCAAGCACTTGCCCGACCGCGAGATCACGCACCGGCTCGAACTGGCGATCAGCAAGCTCGAAGGCCGGATCGAGGTCATGGATGAGCGGCTGAAGCCCGTCAGCGAGATGGCGAAGCGGGCGCAGGAAATGGTGTTTGGGGAGGCTCGGACGGCGTGAACGACAAGCGCGAACAGTGGCTCGCTGAGGAAGCCCGGCTCATCATCCTGCGGGTGCTTGCGGAAGAGGTGAATGAAAGCCTCAACAGCAACCTGCTCGTACGCCATCTGCGCGAACGGTTCGGGATTCCGCGCGACCGTCCGTGGATCCATCGCCAGCTCGACTATCTGCGCGAAATGGACGCCATCAGCCTGGTCGACGCCGAGACGGTCAAGATCGCGACCCTGGCGAATGACGGCCATCGTCACCTGCGCCGCGAGCTCGTCATCGAGGGCGTGAAACGACCCTCCCGGCCGGGCGAATAACCATGGCCATCGGACGCGGACGGCTCTCCTTTTGGGACACGCTGCCGGAATGGGGCGACGAGGCGCGCCTGTGGGCGTTCGGCCAGTTGGCGGAGCGCACCCTTACCCAGCTGGAGATCCTCGACGGCGTCAACGAGAGGCTGCGGGCCGCGGCTTGGCAGAATGGCCTCACCGCCGACATTCCCCAGGCGAGCCGGTCCTCGCTCAATCGGCTGTCGATGCGCCGGGCCTCTGCCGTCCGCAAAATGGCGGAAGCCAAGGCGCTCTATGAGGGACTGGCCACTCAGTTCGATCACAACGATACGGATGCCAGCTCCGTCGTCCTGGGCGAGTTCCTGAAAACCCTCGTGTTGGAGATCGCCGATGGAGGCGGCCTCGACTCGAAGGGCGCGATGGAACTGGCGCGTGCCTTCCAGGCGATTGTTTCGGGTATGAAAATCTCCGATGACCGCCGTCGCAAGCTCCAGACCGATTACGAGAGCAAGACGGCCAAGATCATCGACGCCGCGGCGAAGGAGGGTGGGCTCTCGGCCGAGGTGGTGGCGCAGCTGCGCCGCGACTTCCTCGGCGTGCGGCCGAAGGCGAAGGCGGAGGCGGGTAGCGATGCTTCCGTCTCCTGATCCCGATCGCGTCGCCGGCGCGCCGGTTCTGCCCCGAACTGAAAGCGCCTTGCCGCCAGAGCTGCCTCGCGGCGGCGAGATCCCCGAGGATCTCGACCCGCTCGCCGAGGGCGTGCTCATGCGGCACCAGGCTGAGTGGATCGAGGACGATTCCGACCTCAAGCTAGGGGAGAAGGGGCGCCGCACCGGCGTCACCTTTGCCGAGGCGCTCGACGAGACGTTGGTCGCGGCGGCGAAGCGTTCCGCCGGCGGCCAGAACTGCTTTTACATTGGCGATACCAAGGACAAGGGGCGCGAGTTCATTGGTTACGTCGCGCATTTCGCGCGTGTCGTAGCGAAGCAACTCGTCTCAATCGAAGAATTTCTGTTCGAGGACCAAAAGGAAGACGGGTCGGTTGCTCAGATACCGGCGTTCCGCTGCCAGTTCACCTCGGGCTTTCGCGTAGAGGCGCTCTCATCCCGACCGGAGAACATCCGCGGCTTGCAGGGCGTCGTCTGCATCGACGAAGCCGCCTATCACAAGAATGTCCGCCTCGTCCTGGACGCCGTCATGGCGCTGCTGATCTGGGGCGGCAAGGTACGGGTGATCAGTACCCATAACGGGGTGCTGAACCCTTTCAACGAACTGATCCGCGAGGCGAAGGCCGGAAAAATTCCCTTCTCCTGCCACTTCATCCCGTTTGCCAAAGCCGTCGCCAACGGGCTGTTCAAGCGCGTCTGCCTCATGTCGGGCAAGGAATGGTCGGCAGAGGCCGAGGCGGCGTGGGAGGCGAAGATCCGCGGCGCCTACGGCGTGCGCACCGCGGCCATGCGCCAGGAGCTCGATGCGATCCCCGCCGAGGCCGAAGGCGCCGCCCTGTCCCGGGTGCAGATCGAGGCGCGCATGGCCGATGGTGCGCCGGTCGTCCGCTGGAGCTGCGCGGACGATTTCAAGAGCGCGCCGGAACACATCCGCAGGGCCGAGGCGATCGCCTTCTGCGAGCGCGAGCTCAAGCCGATCCTCGACGCGCTCGATCCGCACCGCCCGCACTATTTTGGTGAGGACTTCGCCCGCACGGGCGACGTCACCGCCATCATGCCCTGCGAGCTCGGCCGCGATCTCATCCGGCGCGTCAAGCTGCTCGTCGAGCTCCGCAACGTGCCCTTCGAGCAGCAGCGCGACATCCTGTTCTACATCGTCGATCGGCTGCCGCGTTTTTCCGGCGGCGCCCTCGATGCCAACGGCAATGGCGCGTATCTGGCGGAGGTGGCGCAGCAGCGCTACGGCGCGCAGCGCATCGTCGAGGTGAAGGCGACGCCGGACTGGTATCGCAAGAATTCGACGGCCTATGTCGAGGCATTCGGCGACGGCACGGTCGAGCTACCGCGCGACGCCGACGTCCTCAGCGACCACCAGGCGCTCCAGTACGTCAACGGCATCATCAAGGTGCCGGACGATCATCGCTTCAAGGGCGAGGACGGATACGAGCGTCATGGCGATACCGCGATCGCCGGCGTGCTGATGTGGCACGCCACCGGCCTGGCGCCGATCGACTACGCCTACATCCCGGTTTCCGCCCTTGATGGGGGATCGGACAGCATCTTTGCCGAGGACGTTGGAGGGCGCGCGCTATGGTAGGCCTGATCGGGCCGGACGGTCGCCCCGTCTCGTCGAAGAAGCTCTCGGAAGAGGTGGCGACGCCGACGCTGATGGGCGTGCGCTCCACCCATATGGACGGCGTCGCCTCCGGGCTGAAGCCGGAGCGCCTGGCGCACATCCTGAAGCAGGCGGCGATGGGCAATGCCCGCGACTACCTGACCCTCGCCGAGGAGATGGAGGAGCGCTACCTGCACTACGCCTCGCAGGTGCAGACGCGACGCCTCGCCATCGAGGGAGTGGCGCCGGCGGTTGAATCGCCGAAGGGCTACCCGAAAGAGATCGTCGACGCGGTGCACGAGCTGGTCGACGATCCGAACTTGCTCGACGCCATCGGCGCCCTGACGGACGGTATCGCCAAGGGCTATGCCGTCGTCGAGCCGATCTGGGAGTTTGAGCGCAAGCGGCTCCGACCCGTCGCCTTCAAGTGGCGCGACCCTCGCTTCTTCCAGTTCGACCGCGTCGGCCTTTCCGAGCTGCGCCTGGCGGTGGATGGCAATCTCGACGGCGTGCCGATCGACAAGCCGACCTTCATCGTCCACATGCCGCGCTCGAAGACCGGCATTCCGCTGCGCCGGGGCTTTGCCCGCGCCGCCACCTGGGCCTTCATGCTCCAATCCTTCGGCCTGAAGGACTGGGCCGCCTTCGCCGAGATCTATGGCATCCCCATGCGCGTGGGCAAATATCACGCCGGCGCCTCGGCCGCCGACAAGAAGGCGCTGCTGCGGGCGGTCGCCGCCATCGCCAACGACGCCGCCGCGATCATCCCACAGGGCATGGAGATCGAGTTCATCGAGGCGCAGGGTTCGAAGGGCGAGGCGGTCTTTGGCGGGCTGCTCGACTATCTCGACAAGCAGGTTTCAAAGCTCGTTGTCGGCCAGACCATGACGGCTGACGACGGCTCCTCGCAGGCGCAGGCGAAGATCCACGACAAGGTACGCCTCGACATCACCCAGGCCGATTGCCGCCAGCTCGGCAACACGCTGAACCGCGACCTCATCCCCTGGTACGTCGCCCTCAATTACGGGCCGCAGGACGTCTATCCCAAGGTGACGCTGCCGGTCGCCGAGCCGGAGGACATCAAGGAGCTGACCGAGGCCGTGGCGCGCCTGGTGCCCTTTGGCCTCAAGGTTGGCCAGAAGCAGATGCGCGGGAAGATCGGGCTATCGGAGCCCGACGACGAGGACGAGCTCCTAACACCGGAGGCACCGTCCGTTCCTCCGGCCGGCAAGGTGACGGCCGAGGGCAATCCGCCCGTGCCGCCCGCGCCGCCGGCGCCGGGCAAGAAGGCGGCGCTTTCCGCCCATCATGGCGGGTGCCGCTGCTCCTCGTGCCGGGCGGGTGCGCCCGCGACCCTCGCAGCCGAGCCGGGCGACATCGACGTCGAGGACGAGCTCGACGACTTCATCGCCGAGGCGATGGCGGAGTGGGAGGAAGACGCCGACCCGCTGCTCGCGCCCCTGCGCCAAGCGGTGGAGGCAGCGACATCCTTCGCCGAACTGGAGGCGATGCTGCCGCGGATCGCCGGCGAGGTCGACGGCAACAAGATCGCCATCAAGCTGGCGATCGCCATGGCGAAGGCGCGCGGGCTGGGCGATGTCCGCGACTGAGGCGGTCGCGCGGGCGAACCTCATCGCCGGGCTCGTCTCGCTCGCCGCCGGCGGCCGCATCGAGCGCGGCTTCCCGACCCCGCCGGAGGTGCTGGACTATTTCCGCGACCAGAAGCTGGCGCCGCGCTTCTCCTGGCTCGACGTGTGGGGAGAGGAGCACGCGCATGCCTTCACCGTCGCCGGTGTGCTGGAGGAGCGCACGCTTGCCGAGTTCCGCGCCGGCCTCGACCAGGCACTCGCCAACGGTACCGGCTTCGACAGCTTCAAGGCGGAGATGCAGCGCCGGCTGAAGCCGCTGGGATGGTGGGGGCCGCGAAGCGTCATCGACCCGGACGGCACCAAGGTGAAGACGGTCGACTTCACGCGCCCCCGGCGCCTGGAGACGACATTCTGGTCGAATGTGCGCGCGGCGCGTGCCGCCGGCCAATGGGACCGCATCCAGCGCACCAAGCGGGCGCTGCCCTACATCCTTTATGTGCGCACGACGGCCGGCGATCCGCGGCCGGAGCATCTGCGTTGGGCCGGCATCATCCTGCCGGTGGATCATCCGTTCTGGCGCACGCATTTTCCGCCCAATGGCTGGGGCTGCAAATGCGCCGTGCGGCAGATCTCGGCCGCCCAGGCGGCGCGCCTGCTCGGCCGGGAACCGGAAGAGGGCGGCGTCATCTACCGGGACACGCCGCCGGAAGAGCGGATGCGCATCTTCGTCAACAAGCGCACCGGGCAGCGCACGCAGGTGCCGGACGGCATCGACCCCGGCTGGCACAGCAACCCCGGTGTCGGCCGCTCGCGCACGCTGGGGCGCATTCTGCAGGAGCAACTGGACGAGACGCCGGCGGAACTCGCGGCAGCACGCGTCCAGAAGATCGTCGCCGGCGACGGCTTCCTCTCCCACGTCGTCCAGGCGCGAGCTCGCGGCGTCCGCCGTCACGCCGTCGAGGCGGCGTTGAAGGCATCACAGCGGCCGGCGGATCTGGTCAACGAGATTGAGCCGTGGACGTTCGCTACGCAGCCGGTCGCCATTGTCAGTCCGGGCCTCGCGCGCGATCTCGGCGTCGTGCGCCATACCGTCGTCATCAGTGACGACGCGATCGCCCACAACGTGACGCATCCCCTGCGAACCGCCATGTGGCGAATCGTGCAGATCGCGCTGGATGGAGACGACATCTGGCACCGGCGCGACGATGGGGCTACCCTTGCCCTCGCCACGGTCGACGGCGTGCTTTGGTTCGCGATCCTCCGACCCACGCCCGGCGGTGGGCTCCAGGTGAGCACCCTGTTCCGGGGGCGAGGGGGGCGGGACGGCAGCTACGCCCGCAAGCAGGTGGAGCGGTGTGATCGGATAAGGTGAAAGGCGCGGAGGGAGGCCGTCACATCCTCCTCGCTAGGGCGTACCCGAGCCGGACGTCGATTTCTCCGCTCTGACAATGTAGCGGCGCTTCGCTGGCGCTGCAAGCCGAGCGAACCTTCCCAGAGGCCCCCGTGACCGCCTGGCGGTATCCGCCCGGCCCGTTCCCGCCGCAAGGGCGCAAATCGCCGCCCACGGCTTTCAAAACACCTTCAAAAACGATCCTGATCGGTTAGGGTCGACCGCATCCGCTTCGGGGAGCGCATTCCCCGCCCCGGTGACAGCTGTCACCGGCCCGATCGTGCGGGGCTCGCCTAGCGTGCCCCCATGTCGCACCGCTCCGCAACTCCCTCCGAACCCTTCACCACCGGCATCATTGCCGGCGAGCTCGCCGCGCTCGATGTCGGCGGCACGGCACCGGCCTGGATCAAGGTCGCGCCGGCCGGGCGGGTCGAGACGCGCGACGGACGTTCCTACGCCTTCGACCCTGCCGCGCTGGTCGCCCGGTTCAAGTCCGACGCGATCTCGATCCCGGTCGATCTCGATCACAGCGTTCCGCGCAAGGCCATGTTCGGCGAGGCCGGAACCGTGGTCGGCTGGGCGCCGGAGCTGGAAGCCCGCGCGGACGGCCTTTACGCCCGGGTCGAGTGGCTGAAGGCGGGCACGGTCGCGCTCGCCGCCCGCACCCATCGTTTCGTATCCCCGACCTTTCATCACGACGACGCCGGCAATGCGACCTGGCTGCATTCGGTCGCGCTCGTGCCAGCGCCGGCCCTTGCCATGCCCGCCGTCGCCTCGGCCGGCTTCACCAAAGAGGATCAGCCCATGCTGAAGAAGATCGCGGCGGCGCTCGGCCTGACCGAGGCCGCTGACGAAACCACCTGCCTTTCCGCCATCACCAGCCTGAAGGCGGAAACGGTTCCCAAGGCGGTGCATGAGCAGGCACTCGCCAGCCTTACCACCATCACGACCGCGAAGGACGCGGCCGAGGCCAAGCTCACCACGCTCGCCGCAGAGGCGCACAAGAAGGACGTCGACGCCCTGCTCGACGACGCGCTGACAAAGAAGAAGATCGTCCCCGCCCAGCGCGAGGAGTACGCGAGCCTCTGCGCCACGCCGGAAGGGCTGAAGCAGGTCAAGAACCTGATCGAGAAGACGCCGGCCAATCTCCAGGCGTCGGCGCTCGACGAGCGCGAGGTGCCGACCGCCGGGGGCGACATCAATGCCACGACGCTCGCCGCCCTGGCGGTCGCCTACCAGAAGAGGCTCGCCGGCGACGGCATCACGATCTCGACGGCGGATGCCGTCCATGCGGTGAAGGAGGGCAAGAAGTGAGGGCGCTCATCAAATCCTATATCGGCGCTGTAGCCGTCGACCCCTACCTCATCGTGACGGCGGCAGCGCCCACCACTGGCACGACGGTGCGCCCCGGAACGGCGGCCACCGATGTCCTGCTCGGCGTGACGGACGCGCTCGGCGGCGACCAGGGCGGAACCGTCGACGTCGTTCTCTCCGGGCCGGCCGAGGTGCGCGCCGGCGGCAACATCGCGTTCGGCGACCCGCTGACCAGCGACGCCAACGGCAAGGCGGTCAAGGCCGTGCCGATCGCCGGGCAGACCGTCGTCATCGTCGGCTGGGCGGGCGCGCCCGCCGCGCTTGACGACATCCTCCCGATCACGGTGGCCAAGAGCCTCCTTCCCACGCCGGCGGCCTGACGGTCGCGCGCGCCACCCGCCAATTCGAGGTTCTTCCATGGCTCCCCGTCGTTCCTTCTCCGTCGACCCGGTGCTCACCGCGGTCGCCATCGCCTACCGCAACCAGGCGCAGATGCTCATCGCCGACCAGGTGCTGCCGCGCCAGGACGTCGCCCAGGAGCGCTTCGGCTGGACGTCCTATCCGCTGGCAGATGCCTTCACGGTGCCTGAGACCCGCGTCGGCCGCACCGGCAAGGTCAATGAGGTCGAGTTCTCCGGCAAGGAGGAGACCAGCGAGGTCGAAGACCACGGCCTCGATGCACCGGTGGTCAACAGTGACGTGAAAGCGGCGGCAGCCGCCCGCGCCGCCGGTCGCTCGATCTACGACCCCGAGGCTCGGGCGGTCGAAGGGCTGACCGATCTCGTCACTCTGGCGCGCGAAGTGCGCGTGGCTGCCGTGGTGCAGGACGAGAACAACTACGCTGCCGCGCGCCGCGTGGTGCTCGCCGGCAGCGACCAGCTGGACAATTACGAGGCTAGCGATCCGATCGAGACGATCCAGGACGGCATCGATGGCACGCTGATCTACCGGCCGAACACCTGCGTCATGGGCTCCGTCGTGTGGTCGAAGGTCCGGCGCCACCCGCATCTGGTCAATGCCATCAAGGGCAACCTGACCGAAAAGGGCATGATCACGCGCGAGCAGTTCTGCGAGCTGTTCGAGATCCAGCGCCTGCTCGTGGGCGAGGGCCATGTCAACCTCGCGCACAAGGGGCAGGCCCCGAACCTGCAGCGTGTGTGGGGCAAGAACATCGCGCTGCTGCACATCAATCCCGCGGCGACTCCCGGCCAGGGCATCACCTGGGGAATGACCGCGCAGTTCGGCACCCGCATCGCCGGGCGCATCGAGGATCCGGATCTCGGCCTGGAGGGCGGCCACCGCGTGCGTGCCGGCGAGCGCGTGAAGGAACTGATGATCGCCAAGGATGTCGGCTACCTCATCAAGAACGCGGTCAGCTGACGATGGCTCCGCGCGCGACAAAGACCAGGGCGGCGAAGGCCGCCCGCGGAAATACCCCCGAGGGGGCGCCTGGTACGGCTCGCGAGGCCCCCAGCGCCGGTAGCGGTGACGACGCTTTGCAGGCGCCGTCCGGGACACAGTCCGCGCCCCCGTCATCCATACCTGCCGACCAGCAGCCGGAGCACAGCAGCTCGGTCGGGACGGCAAAGCCGGAGGCCGAGCTCGTCGACAAGGTCGACGGGGAAGCCGCCCAGGCGTCGACGAGCGGAGTAACGTCCGGGCTGTCCGCGCCTGAAACCGGCGAGGCGACGGGGAGCGGCGCGCCGGCTGGCGCCGCCTCCGACGCCGATCTTCAGAGCGACGCTGGCGACGGCGTCGCCAAGACGGCCATCCCCGCCACTGCGGATGGAACCCCGCACGAGCTGGCTGCCCCCTTCGATCCCGCAGCCTTCGTCGCCGGCCTCGGCGAGGCCGAGAAGCTCGCACTGGCGGTCTGGTTTCGAGACGCCTTTCCGCTCGTGTTCGACCCGTTTAGCGGCACCGTGCGCGAGCGCGCCGACAGGAAGCCGTCCGGCGGCATCGGCGAGAACGAGCGGATGTTCCGGCTGCTCTCCCGCGTCAAGCGCGGCGGTCACTACTACACGCCGGATGGCTGGGTGCCGCTCACCCGGAAAGAGCATGCGGCCCTGAAGTCCGTCGGCGTGGTCGCCGAGGACTGGCCCGACTGAACCCGGCCGACCGCGCTGCACGCGACAGGCGCGCGGGAGCCGCGCGGCCCGGACCTCCGGGCCCCTGACGGGGGCGGTACGCCGCCCCCGTCCACCCCTCCCGCACCAGGAGCCCGCCCATGTCCGACATCCCGAACGATCAGCCCCTTTCCGACGCGGCGGCCGGCTTCGCGAAGGAACAACTCAAATCCTTCATCGAGCGCATCGAGCGGCTCGAAGAGGAAAAGAAGAGCATCGCCGACGACATCAAGGACGTCTTCCTGGAGGCGAAGGGCACCGGGTTCGACACCTCGGCGCTGCGGGAAATCCTGAAGATCCGCAAGTCGGACGCCGACCAGCGCGCCGAACATGAGGCCATCGTCGACCTGTATCTGCAGGCGCTCGGCATGGTGGGCGCCTGATCATGGCCTTCGCCTTCGCCACTCTCGCCGACGTCCTGGAGCGCTACCCCGCCGAGGCCACCGTCCTCGCCGCCGACGAGACCACGCGCGAGCGCGACGATGCCCGCATCGAGGCGGCGCTGGTCGACGTCGGCGCCGAGATCCGCGCGGTGCTGTTCGCCCGCTACACCCGCGACGAGCTCGGTCGCATCGACGATGACAGCCGCGAGGTGCTGCGCATCTACGCCACCGACATCGCGCTCTACCGGGTCGCGCTTTCCTTCGGTCGCGGCAATGAGCGGATCAAGGAACGGTACGACGTGGCGGTGAAGCGGCTGGAGGCCATCGCCGCCGGTAAGGGCGCACTGACCTTTGACGGGCCGGGCGGCGGTGGCGTGCCCGGCGGCGGACTGCCCGGCGAACCCTCGACTGTCGGGCCGTCCGAGCCGCTCGTCGTCGCGCCCGAGCGCGTCTTCACCCGCGACCGCATGCGAGGCTGGTGATGGACGGCATCCGCCTGGTCATCGATGTCGAGGGCGTGCTCCCCGGTGACATGCTGGCACGGCTGGCGGACGGCCTGTCCGACACGCTGCCGCTGATGACCGATATCGGCGCTGTGCTGGAATCCTCGACGCGCGAGCGCATCGAGGACACCAAGACCGCGCCGGACGGGACGCCATGGCCTGAGAACCGGGCGGGCACGTCCACGCTCCTGGCCACCGGCCGCCATCTGCGCGACAGCGTCGCCTTCATAGCGGCGCCGTCCGAGGTGGAGGTTGGCGCCGCCTGGGAGCACGCGCATGTCCACCAGGACGGTGCCGTCATCAAGCCCAAGAGCGCCACGCGGCTGCACTTCATGGTCGGCAACACGCCGGTGTTCGCCCGTCAGGTGACGATCCCGGCCCGTCCCTTCGTCGGTGTCTCGGCCGAGGACGAGACCGAGATCGAGCGGGTGGGGCTCGACTGGCTTTCGGGCCTCGTCTCCGGCTTGCCGGGAGCGCGATGATGATTGCTCCCCGAACCCTTGCGCAACGCCTGGAGGACGCCCGTGTCGCCCAGCTGGTGACGGCGATCGTCGCCACGCTGAAGCCGCTCTTTCCCGGCGTCGAGCTGCGCGAGCTGCCTGGCCGGATCGACATCTCCGACATCATCGCCGGCGACGTCTTCCCTCCGCCCATGATCGGCGTGACCTTCTCGCGGGTGCGCCAGCCGATCCATGTCGGCGGTTCGTTTGATCTGCCGGTCGAACTCGTCGCCTATCTCGTCACGGAGGAAACGGTCATCGGCTCCCGCTCGGAGCGCCGCGAGGCCGTCGCCCATGCCCTCGGCTACGGACTTTTCGAGATCCTCGCAGACTTCGACGTGCCGCGCTGGGGCCTGACATCGCTCCGGCTGCCGGAGGATGCCGAGATGCGCCCGCTCGTGACGGCGCAGAGCTACGCGAAGGGCACGGCCTACTACTCGCTGACCTGGCGCCAGGTGCTACTCGGCATGGGCTCGGACCCACTGGTCCGGATGCCCTATGCCGGAGTCGAGGCGGTCGAGGATGGTTCCGTCGTGGAGTTCCCGGCGGATCTGTCGGAGGCCCCGGTATGAGCGCCGCGCCGCATCGCGAAGAGTTCCGCTGGCGCCAGTTGGCGCGACGGCTGGACATGATCGAGCGCAGCCTCGGCGAGGCTCATCAGCGCGTCGCGCGCGTCTTCATGCCCGGAAAGGTCGCCGAGACCCGTGCCGTCGCCGGCGACTGGCAGGTGCGGCTTGATCTCGGCGCGAATACCGAAGGCAAGGCGGTGTTGTCCCCGTGGCTTCCGGTGCAGCCGGTCAGCGCCGGCGCTCTCAAGGTCAAGGTCAGGCCCTCCATCGGCGAGCGGTTCGGCATGCTCTCGCCGTCCGGCACGGTCGGCGAAGGCAGCTGGTGCGTACGCGGCCCTTTCGACCAGGACCACTCCGCGCCCGCCGGCGGCGAGGACGTGGTGCTGGAGCGGGGGCAAAGCCGCATCACCATTGCGGACGGACGCATCGTCATCACCTCGGGCGGTTCGACGGTCGCGCTCGATGGCGGCGAGGTTCGCGTCAATGGCGAGACCGTCAGCGTCGCCGGCGCGATAGGCCTGACCGGCGAGGCGCTCACCCACAACGGCAAGAACATCTCGAACGATCACGTCCATATCGCCGTGATGCCTGGGCCCGGCACCTCTGGCCCGCCCCTCTGAAGGAGAACCGCATGAAGGACTATCGCATCACCGAACGTCGCCCGATCGGCGGCCGCATGCGCAAGGTCGGCGAGATCGTCTCGCTCGATGACCGACAGCACGCCGCCGAGGCGCCCTGGGGCGGCCTGGAGCCCGTGCAGCCCGATCCGCCGGCCAAGGGCAAGAAGGCCGCGGCCGACAAGGCCGACTGATCACGCCTTGAAGGAGCTTTGAATTGACCCTCACGACGCGAACGGGAATGGATCGTGCGACCGGCCGGTTGCTGCGCGGGCGTGCGCATGCCGAGCAGTCCGTGCGCGACATCCTCGCGACACGGAAGCTCCAGCGGGTCATGAACCTCGATTATGGCTCGGACCTCGCCGCCCTTCGCGGCGAGAACATGACCGCGGCCAATGTGCTGAGGGCTTACGCCGAGATCGTCGAAGCGGTTCACTCGCAGGAGCCGGGCATCCGCATCGCCCGAATGGAGCCGACCTATCTCGCCGGACGGGAGGGCGCCATCGGCTTCGATCTCCATCAGGTCTTCTATCCCTACGGCCACCTCGGCGATTACAGCGTCGCCGAGGGCTTCACCTTCACCCTTCCGGCCTCGGTGCTGGTGCGCGGGAGTGCGGCGGCATGACGGACGGGGTGACGGTCGCGGCACTGGCGGGCCTGCCGCCAGCGCAGATCATTGAGGAGCTGTCCTGGCAGGCGATGACCGAGCGCAAGGTCGCCCGCTTCCAAGAGTTCTGGACGATCGAGCGGGCCGCCAATCCGGCGTTGCCGGCCATCGACACGCTGCATCTGCCGAGCGACCCCGGCCGGAAGATCATCGAGATGGCCGCCTATGAGGAGGCGGCACTGCGGGCCCGCGTCAATGACGCCGCGCGTTCCAATCTGCTGTTCTATTCCCAGGGCAGCGACATCGATCATCTCGTCATCTTCCACGACGTGCTGCGCATGTATAGCGAGGCCGACGACGCGGTGAAATCCCGCACCATCCTCGCCATTGCCGGCCGCAGCCCCGGCGGCCCGAAAGAGCGATACGAGGCGATCGCCCGCGCCGCCGATGTGCGGGTGAAGCACGCGCACGCCTATCGTATCGGCCGCGACCCGACGATCCATATCGCCATCTGGTCGACGGACAATGCCGGCGTCGCCGATGCGGCGCTGCTGGCGAAGGTGCGGGCGGCGCTGGAAAGCAGGGCGCACGGCCTCATCAACGACACTTTCAACGTGCGGGCCGCGGTCTTCATAGCGGCGGACATCACCCTCGATGTCTGGCTGCTGCCCGATGCTCTGGAATCTATCCTTGAGGCGATCCCCTCCGCCGTGACGGAGGCCTGGTCGAGCGAGACCGGCATGGGCTTCGATCTCGCGGGCGAATGGGTCCAGGCGCGGGCGATGATCGCGGGTGTTCGCCGGGCGCGCATGACCTCCGTCGAGATCACGGCCGCGCCTTATGAGGCGATCTCGATCCGTTCCGTGACAGCCAATTATCGCGGGAGGGACTATTGAGCGCCCATGACGCCGCGCAGCTGCTGCCGACCTCCGCTCATGTCTATGAGAGGACGCTCGCCCGTGCCGTCGACACCACCGATGTGGTCGGCCCGTCGATCGACAGCCTGCACGGGCTGAAGATCCTCAACCCGCCGGCGTCGTTTCTGCCCTATCTGGTGTGGGAATACGGGCTCGGCATGCTCTCGCCCTATGTGCCGAACCTTTACGATCTCATCGCCGAGGGCATCGACTGGCAGCGGGTGCGCGGGACGCCGGCGGCGGTCGACATGGCGCTCGGCTGGGTCGGGTATGAAGCCGCGATCGAATACGCCCCGGTGCGCCGGCGCTGGTGGAATTGCTGCCAGCTCGGCCTCGACCGCGTTCGCGACGACGAGGCCGACCTCATCCGCATCGACGGCCTGACCTGGCTGTCGATCCCGCTGCGCTCGGATTTCTGGCGCGCCTATGCCGGCTACGACGTCCGTGCGCTGGAATATGGCGAGCGTCGCTGGGGCGAGGCGATGTGGAGCGACGATTCCGGCGTCCTGATCGACGGCGCCCGCGCCAAATGGAGCTTCGGCCGGCGCTACGAGATCGTGCACGAGGTGACCGCCGAAGACCTCGCCGCGCACGGCATCCCCGACCCATGGGCGCTTGAGATCGACGGCGAGCCGCTGACGCTCGATGGCGAGGCGCTGCGCTTCGTGCCCGCCGGCGGCACGTCGGTTCGCTGGGGCGGCCCGTGGCTGGCGGTGCCGTGGCGCTCCACCGAGACCTTCAACGCGTCGGCCGCCACGCTGGAAGCCACCGGATCGGGCCCGGCCTGGGCGGTCTTCAAGGACGAGGCCGGCGCCGTGCTGTTCTATCGCCGCGCCCGGGCACGCCGGCGCGTCAAGGCCGATCCCGCCGGCATCTACGAGATCGCCGGCAGCCGCTTCGCGCCGACGGATGCTGCGGCGACGCGCCTCTACATCGAGGCCATGACGGATTTCGGCGAGGGCGCCGGCCGCGTCGCCGCGAGCGTCGGTTTCATCCTGTCCGGTCAGCCCGCCTCGGGCCTCAAGCCCGGGGCGGCGCATCTTGAGCCCGGCGAGCTGGAGCCGGCCGGGCCGATCATCGCCGAGACGCTCTTTCACATTGAGTTCGGCCGCACCGTGCGCGAGCGCGTGGCCTGCCTGCTGAGGTTCTGATGGCTTACGAGCATCCTTCCGGACTGCCCTACACCTTCGACCGATCCGCCGCCTTCCCGGCCATGTCGGGCCTCGTTTTCTCCGAGCGCACCTTTGGCGAAGGCGCTGAACACAACGAATTGCAGTCCATCATGCGCAAAAGGGCGCAGCGGATCGGCGACATGGTGGCGCGTGACGGTGACCGGCTGGCCGATGCGGCGGTCGTGATCGATGTCGAGGCCGGACGCATCACGCTCGCGGGCGGGCTGATCTATGCCGCCGGCGACGTCCGCACCGTGCCCGCGCGCGTCCTCGATGACGTGGAGCTGGCCGGCGACGTGTCGATCGGCATCCGCCTCGTGCGGCGCTACATCACCGCCGAGGACGAGCCCGCCCTGT
Organism: Ancylobacter sp. TW_SC_1; assembly: GCF_056836805.1. Lineage (NCBI taxonomy): Bacteria > Pseudomonadati > Pseudomonadota > Alphaproteobacteria > Hyphomicrobiales > Xanthobacteraceae > Ancylobacter > Ancylobacter sp. TW_SC_1. The sequence continues at coordinate 4,182,917 of NZ_CM166365.1, read as the reverse complement.
ACGGGCTCGCGCCCGGCGCCGAGTCCGAGGGCGAGCCGACCGCTGCCCGTGAGATCGAGGACGTGTCCTGGTCGCTGCGATCGCTCGACGAGCCCGGCGATTTCTATCGGGTCTACCTCGCCAAGGACGGCACGGTCATCGACCAGACCGCCCCGTCGAATCTGACGCAGATCGCCCAGCAGATCGCGGCGAAGGACCGGGCGGTGACGGGCGGCAATTATGTCATCGAGGGCTGTCAGGTCACGGCCATCGGTCAGGTCGGCAGCGCGATGCACTTCGCCATCAGCGAGGGCGCGGCCTCGATCTATGGCTACACCCGCACCCGCTCGGCCGCGCTGCGCTATGGCGAGCCGCTGGCATGGGACACCGAGCAGATCGACGCCGAGCCGCACGTCTTTGCCGACGCCGGGACCGGCACGGCCGTCATCCCGCTCAATCGCGGGCCGGTGGACCAGATCCTTACGGTCATCGTCACCAAGCAGGCGACCGACACCATCGTGCGCGGCTCGCCGAATGGCACCTCCGACCCTCTGCCCCGCGCCAGCGCGACAGAGATCATCTCCGTCACGCAGGGCGCGACCACCTATCCGGATACGGCGTGGGATCTGACGGCGAACGCGGTCGACTGGTCGCCGGCGGGCACAGAGCCGGCGGTCGGGTCGAGCTATCAGGTCACCTATCGCCACCTTGAGGCGGTCGCCGTCGCCGACCTCGGCGTCCAGAGCGTCACGGTCGCCGGCGGCGTCACCGGTACAGCGGTCCTCGTCGCCTACAAGTGGAAGCTGCCGCGCGTGGATCGCCTGTGCCTCGATGAATACGGGCAGGTGGTCTATGTGCGCGGTGTCTCCTCGGCCGTGCGCCCCAAACCGCCGGCCGACCGATCGAATCTCCTCGGCCTCGCCGACATCTACAATGACTGGCGTGGCGCGCCGGTCGTCACGAACAATGGCGTGCGCGTGTGTCATCTCGCGCTGCTGTGGCGCTACCTCAACCGCGTGGTCGATCTGCTCGACCTCGTGGCGCTGGAGCGGCTGAAGCGGGACATCGACAGCCGCGAGCCCGTCGCCAAGCATGGGCTTTTTGTGGATCCGTGCATCGACGACACCTATCGCGACCAGGGCGAGTCGCAGACGGCAGCGGTCTTCGGCGGCTCGATCCAGCTCGCCATCGACGAGACGCTGCATCAGATCCCGATGGCCGGGCCGGTGATGCTCGAATATGTCGAGGAGCTGATCATCGAGCAGCCGCGCCGGACTGGCTGCGTGAAGATCAACCCGCATGGCAATTTCGACCCGCTGCCGGCGAAGCTGACGATCACGCCCGCCGTCGATTATTGGTCCGAGACCCGCACGGACTGGCTGTCGGACAAGACCCAGCAGATCTCCGGCCTCACCGACCGCACCACCGTCACCACAGAGGTCGTGGATCAGCGCAAGGAATCGCTCGCCTATCTCAGGCAGATCGAGGTGGCCTACACGATCGAGGGGTTCGGTCCCGGAGAGGAGCTGCGTGTGCTCGCCTTCGACGGCCTGGACATCACGCCGCCGGCGGCCGAGGGTGACGAGAACGGCGAGATTGCCGGTACCTTCACTGTGCCGGCCAATGTCACCGCCGGCACGAAATGGCTCTATGCGCGCGGCGCCAGCGGCGTGGAAGCCTGGGCGCAGTTCGTCGGGCAGGGCGAGATCGACATCACCGTCATGCAGCGGCTGGTGTCGATCGAGATCGCGCCGCCGCCCGTGCCGCCGACGCCCGATCCGCCGGAGGACGAGCCGGATCCTGATCCCGAGCTGCCGCAGGTCATCAGCCGGCCCTCGCGCCCTGTCTCCTTCGGCACGCGTACCGATCCGCAGGCCGAATCCTTCGCCGTGCCGGAGATCCGGCACCTCACCAGTGCCGAGGTGCGGATCTGCAAGATCGGCAATGCCGGCAACCCGATCGCCATCGAGCTGACGCCGATGCGCGATGGCGACCCGACCGACGAGACGATGGCCTCGACCATCGTGCCGATGACCACGGTGGCGGTCGGCGACCGGGTGAAGGGCACCTGGAAGGCGCCGGTGGTGCTCACGCCCGATCGCATGTGGGCGATGGTGGTCAAGAGCGACGACAACGAGCACTCGATCTCCATCGCCGACCTCGGCGGCTACGACGACGATCGCGACGAGTGGGTGACCAAAAATCCGTACACGATCGGCAACCGTCACAGCTCCAGCAATGCGGTCTCGTGGGACCATCATCAGGGCTCGGACCTGACTTTCTGGCTCCGGGCGGCGAAATTCATCGCCACCTCGCGCCGGGTGCTGCTCGGGACCGTCAATCTCGTCGACTGCTCGGACATCAAGATCCGCGCCACGGTGCAGCTTCCGACCGACGCCTGCGAGCTGTACTTCGAGGTCGAGCGCGCGTCCGGCGGCGTCTTCCGCCTCCTGCCCAACGACAATGTCGAGCTCGACAGCTACATCACCGAGGCGGTCAAGGTGTGGGCTGTGCTTCGCGGCACCAGCAAGGTGAGCCCGGTGCTTTTTCCGGGCGTGACCGTGCTCGCTGGCAAGCTGCGCGCCACCGGCGACTATGTCTGCCGGGCCTTCGATGGCGCGACCGGCGTGACGGCGATCGCCCATTACAAGGCGCTCCTGCCGGCCGGGTCATCCGCCACGCTGACGATCGACAAGGCGGATGATGTCTGGTCGGCCATGCCGATCGACACCACCGCCGTGCTCAATGACGGCTGGATCGAGCGCCGGCACGAGCTGGCATCGCTCACCGCCGACGCCGTCCGCATCAAGATCGAGCTGGCAGGGACGCCGGCGGCCCGGCCGTCCGTCGCCGAGCCTCGCTTCGCCACCATCTGAGGTCTGCCATGCCCGACATGATCGACAGCAGGACCGAGCATTACGGCCTCCCGGTGCCCGTGTTCGATGGCAATACGCAGGACTATGACATCCCGCGCACCGCGGAGGCCTTCGCCCTGGTCGACGCTGCGCTCGCCGCCCTTGCGGCGGCCGTCGCGGGCAAAGCCCCGGCGGAGCATACGCACGCCATGGGCGCCATCATCGGACTGGTGGAGGCTCTCGCCGACAAGGCGGCTCTTGCGCACCTGCACGCCCTCGACGACCTGTCCGACGTCGATGCCGCCGACCCGGCCAACAGCATGGTGATCAAGCGTGTCGGCACCCGCTGGGTGGCGGCAACGCTTAACCTTGGCGATGTGCCGAGTTGGGAAGGCACCGTCGATGCGAAGATCGCGGAGGCCATCGCCTCGCTCGCCGGCGCGGCGCCGGCGGCGCTCGACACCTTCGCCGAGCTGGCGGCGGCGCTCGGCTCCGATCCGGCATTCGCCACCACGATCTCGACCGCGCTGGGCTACCGGCTGCGCTTCGATGCTGCGCAGACGCTATCGCCCGCCCAGCGGGCGCAGGCCCTGACAAACCTCGGCGTGACGGCCTTCATCCGGGGCCTGCTCGACGACGCCAGTGCCTCGGAGGCTCTGACCACGCTCGGCGTCACGCCCTTCGTGCGGTCGCTTCTGGACGACGCCAACGCCGACGCCCTGCTGACGACGCTCGGGTTCGGCGCGGGCATCAAGGAGCTCCTGCCGTACTCGTCGGTCCTCAATCTCTGGCTCGGCATCAAGCAGCCCGCGACGGCGATCGTGACCGGCGTTGTCGAGCTGGCGACGAATGCCGAAGCCGTCGCCGGCACGGATGCCGCGCGTGCCGTAACCCCGGCCGCATTGAAGGCAGTGACCGCCGCGCTGGCCACCCTCGACTCGCCCACCTTCACCGGGACGCCGTCGGCGCCATCGCCGGCTTCCACTGACAACGATACGTCAATCGCGACCACCGCCTTCACCCAGCACCTCATCGCCACCAAAGTCCTCATCCAGGACCGGGCCGGGTTGTACGCCGCGATCGGCGGCAGCCTTGGGCAGATCGGCGCGCTGGCCTTCGGCACAGCAGGCGGCAATGGCTATGGCGACATCGTCGCGGGCTCCACGATCACCGTCGACTATGGGATCGGCGGAATTACCACCACTCTCGCCGGCGGGTCGTGGCGCTGCCTGGGCGTGCCGTTCGCGCTGGGCGCGAGCGGGCGAATTGGTCTCTGGCAGAGGGTCTCGTGATGTCTGACGTGCAGCCTTATGAGATCGAATACGGCTCGGCGGCCATCAATGCGACCGGCACGATCGACTGCAGGGTGCGGCCGCCGCATCTCGATCTCGCTGAGGGGGTCTATCTGCCCTTCACCGCGTCGCCCGACGATCCCGAGCCCGCCGGCCGGGACGTCCACGAGCGCGTTATCGCCGGCCAGGCCGGCCCGATTGCACCCTATGAGGCCGGAGAGAGCTGATGGCGATCGACATAGGCAATCCCGCCGGCCGCCGCGCCGACCTGGTCGCGGCGCTCAAGACTCTCATGCAGCCGGAATGGACCGACTTCGAAGCCCGCGCGACGGCGGTCGAGGCGATCTTCACCGCCATCGTCGGCGGCACGCCGGAGGTGATCAGCGCGGCGGCCTGGTCGCCGGCGCTTGGCGGTCGAGGGCTTGAAAAGCACTTCACGGCCGCCTGCCTCGTCACCCTCCCGAATGACCCGGTTTTCCCGACCGGCTGGAACATCCCGCTGTCGCGCCTCGGCGCCGGCGAGGTGACGATCGCGGCCGCCGCCGGCGCGACGCTGAAGACCCATCCGGTCGGCACCAAGCTGCCGCCGGACGGCGCGCTGGTGCTGGCCCGTGTCATCGCCAATGACGGCACCAACGTCACCTGGCATGTGCAGGGAGACCTCTCGTGACCGTGCTGCTCGGCGGCGCCCCGGCCATCATCGGGCCGTCCGAGGTCGGCCGCTGGATGGCGGCTCGGGGCGCGCCCGGCGCGGCGATGCTCGTCGATTTCGCGGGTGGCCAGGTCGGCATCCGCGACGCCGCCGGCGCGCCGCGCTGGGGCTCAGTGGGTGGCGACCTTGCCTTCGCCCGCGCGTCGTCGGCCGGGCGCTGGCCGGCCGCCGGCGGGTACGAGATGGTCGGCAGCGGCGTGCTCCGCTACGACCACGACCCGGTCACCCGGACGCCGCTGGGCGTGCGGATCGAGAGCTATCTATCGGCGATTACCACTAGCACCGTGGCATTCACGCTGGGTGACACAGACTGGACAAGTGGTTTTTTCGCAGAAAACGTCGTGCCTGTTACGAGCGCCTTCAACGGCGGCGGAGCAGCGAAGCACATTTGCCACGTCGGGGGCTCTCAGGCTCGATATCAGACCGTGACCATGACCGCTGGGCAAAGCTATCGCTTGGATGTCATCTTGGAGAGGCTGCCCGACCAGGCCCCGTATTCCACCTTTGGCTTGCTGGCCGGATCGTGGCTGGGGCTGCTATTCTACAACTGGGCGAATGGGTCGATGACCGTCCCTCAGGGCGCGGCTACCGACATCATTGTCGAGCAGCTTGGCTCCGGCCCCAACGGCGGCCAGATGGTCCGGCTATCTGCTGTGATCAACGCGGGCGAGCACGCTTCTGCTCTCGTCTACGTGTATCCCAACGGGTCGTCGGGTGCTGTCACTGGTCAGGAGTGCATCCTTCACTACGCCTGTGCCTCTACCGGCGCTTTGCACAGCTCGCCGCGTATCGTGCCGGTAGGCAGCCTGCAAGCGAGGGCGGCCGACAATTTAAGTATGGTGTCGCCTGTCGCCCTCGCTGATGGTTTCACTGTCGCCGCCGCCGCCCGTCGCCCGGTAAGCCAGAATTCGGGTGACGAGAACAGCCTCCTGATCTGGACGCCCGCAAGTGGCATCGCTGACCGCTTCTCGATCGGTCGATCGAGCAACCAACTGACCATCTACAATTACGTCGCGAACGCTTATCGAGGCCACCTCACGCTCGGCGGATCGACCACACTGACACCCGACCAGCCATTTCGGCTCGCCGTGTCTTGGTCGGCCGCGCGGGGCCTGCGCGGCACGCTCCTCGGCGGCGCGGTCGCTAGCGCCGCCCTTGCATCTCCTCCAGCGACCACGCTCGAGAAGCTGGGCATCGGCAATCGACATGGTCTCGCGCCTTGGAACAGCACCGTCGAGCGCGCGGCCTTGTGGCCGCACGATAATTTCACCGACGACCAGCTACGGGGGCTGCTGGCATGATCGACCATCTCTTGCGATTTGCGGATGAAGCAAGCGCCATGGCCGCGCTGCCTGCCTATGTGCTCGAAGGCATCGAGCCGGGCGAATGGCATTGGGACGCATCCTGCGTCATCTCTGCGGTCGACGTCTATCGTGTGACCGGTACCGAGACCGTCGATGTGCAGGACGTCGGCCCCATCGAGCAGGAGATCCGCGCCCCCCTGGAAGGGTGGTTCCTCATCATCGCCCGGCCGGCACGCGACCCGGCGATCGAGGGCGAGGCCTGCGTGCTGATCGCCGACCGCGAGACGGGCGCGATCCTGCACACGATCACGACGTCAGAGGATCTGGAGAGCCTGCGCGTCACGCCGACGTTCGCCGGCAGTGCCTATTCGTTCGGCGCGCCAGCACCTCTCAGCTCTACGTGATTCGAAGGAAGACCAGACCTCTGCCGGTCAATTTAGGATTGATCGGCAGGAAGCTTCTCGGCCTCGTTTATCATCTTTTGCAAGTAGGATTTTGCCAGATTTGCTACGATTAATGGAGATGGGTCGGAAATGCGCTGACCTAAGTGAATTAGCGGCGGATTATGCCAGACTTTATTTCTGTCGTCGTACACTCGTTGTAAGATAGCTTTGGGACCTTTAACACGGATATCTAAATTATCAGGCGGATCCGCGTCGGTTAAGACCGATCCGTCTTTAAAAATGGCCAGCATTGACAATCTAACCGGACCTCTATTTCCACCAATCGTAATGCCGCCAGGATCAAGCTTCATAACATCAATAAGGCCGTGCTCATGGGCATTTCTAGCTTGGTGGAGATACCTTAATAGATCGTCGTTCTTTCGAAAAAACTTCTCTCCGCCTATCCATTGTCGGCTTTGCGGAACATTTTTCGCGCCAATCGTCAGTTTTGAATAAAATCCGTGAAAGCTTAGAAGAAAAGAGTTCCATGCATCAGAAAACGAATCGTAGCTATCGGCGTCCGTCATTTCTTCAATTGATCGACATGCAGAACGAAGGCGCTGCTTTGCTTGCTCTATTGCTACTGGATGCATGCCGTCAGAAGGTCCTGATCAATATCAATTGACCAAACTAATATAATGAAGAATCGAACACGAACAAGAGCTCGCTTCCAGGTTGATGCCAACAGCTCAGGCCGGTGACATCTGTCACCGGCGCGCCTTCCTGCGTTGCCACCTAGCCTCGCCTTCGATCCTCTCACGGTCAAGGCGCAAAAGGCATGGCAGCCCTCACCAAGAACCACGGCGTTCGCTTCCTCGACGCGGGCGAGGATGCGCGCACCGTCGTCACGCCGGATTTCTCGACACTCACCATCGTCGCGCCGGCCGACGAGGCGAACCCGAGCGTCTTCCCGTTGGAGACCAACGTTCATCTCTATGGCGACGAGGCGGACAAGATCGCCCAGCTCGGTGACGCCGGCGAGATCGGCGATGCGATCGACGACATCCTCTCCGAAGGCGTCGCCGCCTCCATCCTCGTGCGTCGCGTCGAGAAGCGGGAGACGCGCAACGAGCAGCTCGGCGCCATCATCGGCGACCCGTCCGACCGCACCGGCCTGTGGGGCCTGCTCGATGCACGCGCGCAGACGCTGGTCCGGCCGGGTCTCGTTATTTCGCCCGGCTTCACCAATGACAGCCTGATCGGCGCGACCCTCGTCACCATGACCGCGGAAGGCTCGGGCTACACCCAGGCGACGGCGACCTTCGTGTCGGCCGGCGCCCTGGTGGTGCCGACCGGCACCTGCGTCATCGAGGCGGGCAAGGTCATCGGCGTCACCATCGACAATGCGGGCATCGGCATCGTCGGCGCCGTGACCTGCACCATCGCCGGCAATGGCGAGGGCGCCACCTGCACGGTCGGCACCGGCCCGGTCGCCAATCCGGTCGCGCTTGCCATGTCGGCCGTGTGCAAGCGCATGCTGGCGATTGGCATCGTCGACGGGCCGAACCTCGACCGCACGGCCGCCGCCCTGTGGGCGGAACGCCTGCGCCGCGACGACGGCCGCTACCTCTACGCCATCGACCCGGCCGTGCGCCGCTTTGCCGTGCTCGACGGCTCCGACGACACGATCCTCACGCGTCCGGCCTCCGCCACCGTCGCGGCGATGTTCGCCAAGCGCGACCGTGCTCGCGGCGGACCCTATTGGAGCCCGGAAAACCAGACGTCGAGCGGCATCGTCGGCACGGCGCGGCCGATCTCCTACTATGATGGCGAGGTCGACCACGAGGCGAACTTCCTCGTCTCGACTTGTGGCGTGAACACCTTCATCGAAGGCAAGGAGCTGTACGGCTCCGAGACGCTGTCGAACGACACGAACTGGCGCTTCGTCAACAAGGTCCGCACCGAGAACGCCATCCGCGCCTCTCTGCCGGGCGCCCTGCGCAAATGGCGCGGCGAGAACTTCACCGCGCACAACGCCCTGATGGTGGTGAAGACGGTCGAGCAGTTCCTCGACGAGCTCGTCGGGCTCGGCGTGGTGCTGGGCTACACCCGGTATTTCGACCGGGCGCTCAACCCGAACGCCAACATGCGCCAGGGCATCCTGCGGATCGAGCTGCCGCACGAGAACACGCCGATCCTGTCGGACATGCAGTTCGGCATGCGGCCCTACAGCCCGGCCTTCGACATTCTCGCGGCCGACATCCAGCGCGCGCTCGGCGGCTACGACGCCGTTACCCTCGCGGCCTGATCGGGAGACTGACCCATGGAATTCGTTCGCAAGGGCGGCAACCTCTACAGCGAGGGATGGAACCACTGGCAGAAGCTGCGCAGCTACCAGCTTCCGACGCCGCGCGTGAAGACCGAGACGCTTTCGCCGGGCGGCGGCATCATGGATCTCGACGTGCCGATCGGTGCCATCGAGCCATTGACGCTGGGCTACAACCTGACCTCGGCGCATCCCGGCGAGCTCGGCACGATGGGCATGAGCCTCTCTCACGCGCGGCTCTACACCATCTACGAGTTGCTCCAGGACGAGCGCTCCGGCGTCAAGCGTGAGCGCATCATCACCGTACGGGGCATTTCCGCCGAGAACACGCCGGAGGAAATGGCCGGCCGCGGCGTCAAAGGTTACGGCCACCTGATCAAGTCCATCACGGAATATGAGGACGTGATCGAGGGCTACGGCATCGTCGCGCGCTTCAACTTCTGGACCAACACCTGGTCCGGCTACGGCATCACTGCCGGCAGCGACGACGACAACCGCATCCTGCGGATTTCCGGTGGCGCCACGCTCTGATCCCGCGCCCTTGAAGGCGCCTTGAAAGCCCTCCTGTCCCGAGGCGCAAGCCCTGTCCCCGAGGTGATTGCCATGGCCGAAGCCCTGCCACCGCCGATCGACGGCGAACCCGCTCTGACCCCGATCATGCCCGCGAGCGGAAAGCCGATGGAGGCCGGGGGCGAAGGCGCAATGGGGCGAGGCGAGGAACGCCGGAGCGCCGCACCGGCGGCGCCCATGATGGACATCGCGCAGCTTGCCTTCGCGGATAGCGCGGCCCGCGAGAAAACCCTTCCTCTGCTTTTTCCGTTCGATTTCGACGGCGTGCGTCACGAGACCATCCGCATTCGTCGCCTGACGACGCAGGAGGTCGGTGACGTCATGGGCAGCGGCTCTCGCAATCTCGACCTCTACCAGGTTTATTCCGTGATGACCGGCCTGCCGTCGGCGGTGCTGCGCGGGCTCGATGCTGAGGACGGCCTCGCGGTGACGGGGGTCTGTTCCGGTTTTTTGCCCCGACTGCTGAAGGCGGTGTTCGGCTTCAAGTGAACCCGGCGGACTGGCGGGCCGTAGCGGGCCGCGTCAGTGCCACCTTCAGCACACCATTGCCCGCGGTCATGGCCATGTTTTGGGACGAGGTCCTCCTCTGGTTTCATGAAGCGCGGGACATCGACCGCGAACGCTGGGCGCCGTTGCGCCTGCTCGCCGCTCGCGCCACCGGGGATGACGCATGAGCAATCTCGACGTCGCGTTGCGTCTCCGGCTGGTCAACCAATTGTCGGGTCCTGCGAACAAGGCGGAGAAGGACCTGCGTGACATTGATCGCGCGGCCAGACGTCTGAATGGTGCCCGCGGCGGCCAGCGGCTTGCCGGCGATCTTACGAAGGTCACCGGTGAGGCGAATAAAGCCGACGCGGCGATGCGCAAGCTTGATCGCAGTGCCGCCCGCCTACGAGATGCGCGCGGCCGTTTTCTTCCGCCCGCCGGCCTCGGCGGTGCGGTTCGGGGGGCGGGCGGAGTACGCGCCGGCGCTTTCGCCGGCGCAGAAGAGGCGGCGGCCGCAGCTGGAGCGTCACCGCTGGTGTATGGGCTCGCCGGGCGCGGCCTGGGCGTCGCGGGCGGGGGGGCAGCGCTGGCCGTAGCAGGCGTGAGCGCGGCTCTCGGCGGCGCTGTCTCGCAGGCTGTTTCCTTCGAGAATGCCATGGCCGAGGTCCGCAAGGCCGTGGAGATGCCCCAAGCTGAGTTCGATGCGCTGGAGCAGACTATCCTAAGCCTGAGCCGGACAACCCCCCTCGCCAAGGAGGAGATTGCCAAGCTGGTTGCCCAGGCCGGCTTCGCCGGGCGCCCGGTGGAGGATCTTGCACGCTTTGGAACCTTTGCGGCCAAGGCCGCGGTCGCCTTCGGGCTCTCCGCCGAGGAAAGCGGAGACCGTCTAGCCAAGCTCGGCAATGTCTTCCAGCTCAACCAGGAGCAGATCGAGGCGCTCGCCGACGCCGTGAACTATCTCGGCGACAACATGGCCGCGAAGGAAGCGGACATCATGGAGTTCCTCTCGCGCACCGGCGGGCAGGCACGCATCTTCGGCCTGGCCGAGGCCGAAGCCGCTGCTTTCGGGTCGGCCATTCTCTCGCTCGGCGTTTCGTCCGAGGTGGCGAGTACCGGGTTCAACTCACTACTCACAAAGCTCCAGACCTCCTCGAAGCAGAGCAAGGCGTTCCAGGGCGGGCTGAAGGAGCTCGGCCTGTCGAGCAAGCAACTGTCCAAGATGATCGCGGAAGGGCCGGCCGAAGCGATCGTCGAGGTGTTCCGTCGCATCAAGGAACTCAAGCCCGAAAAGCAGATGGGTGTTCTCACCGACCTCATGGGCCTTGAATACGCGGACGACGCTGCCCGCATGGCGCAGTCTTTGGATCTGATCATCAAGGCGCTCGACATGATCAATGATCCGGCGCGCAGCAAGGGGTCTGTCGAGCGCGCATTCAGCATTTTCGACGAACTGACCTCGTCCAAACTCACCAAGGCCGGCAACCAGTTCGCTGCCCTCGGGGCGAACATCGGCAAGTGGCTGACCCCCGCCATCGGAGGAGCCGCGGATGCCGTTGCCTCTCTCCTGGAGAAGATCAACGCCGCTTTCGACCGATCGGCGCAGATCGAGGAGATGGCGGCGAAGCGGGCGAAGGGTGAGGATCTGACCCCCGAGCAGCAGGAGAAGCTGAATAACGATCCGTCCCTCAAGCGCGAGGTCACGCTCGCGACGGGGCAGAAGGATCATCCTATCATCGGCGCCGTGCAGCGGCAGCTGGAACTGGAGCACGAGATCGCGGCCGACGAAGCGGCCGCGAGTAAGGGCGACATCGGGGCGCAGCAACGCCTTCTCAATCTCCGGGCTCAAGCGAACCAGATAAACGCCGAGATTGAGGCGGCGATGAAGGTGCCGGGCGCGGCCGAGGCTGCCACTCAATCCATGGCGGCGGTCGCCAAGGCGATCGGTTCGGAGGGCGAGCAGGCTGTACAGGAGGCTCAGGCGATAGCCGATCGCATTCGGCAACTTTTCAACTTCACCGCCACGCCCACTATCTCGCCGCAGTTTGCGCCGGGCGGCGGCGCCACGATGAAAGACGGCTCACCGGTTCCGCTGCCGCCCTCGAAGCCGAAGCGAACGAGCTCGATCAACAACTCGCGTTCCGTCGCCCAGGCCAACACCATCAATATCTACGGCGCTTCCGACCCGCAGCGTTCGGCGCGGGCGGTCGATCGTCGTCTGGCGCGGCTCGGCTCCGGTGCGAGCGCTCTCAATGACACGGTGGGTTGATCCATGGCGCTGATGTGCGTCGGCCCGCATGTATTCCGACCCGTGGGGCTCAATGGTCGGGAAATGGAGTTCACCACCGAGGCGGTCCTTGCGGAGTTCCCTCGCTGGGGAGGGGCGGACGGTGCGCAGTTTCATGGCATGCGCCGGGACACCTTTGTCATCATGGGTGTGCTGTTCCCGTCAGCCATTGGCGGCCTTCCCGACTATCAGGCGATCCGCGCCAGCCAGCACAGCGGCCGTGCGCTCCCCGTGATCCAGATGGCGGCCGGCTTCGTCGGCACGGTGCTCGGCACTTTCGCGGTCGAGCGTGTGTCCGACCTGTCCGAGTACGGCGGCCAGAAGCTCGGATTCGAGGTGGAGTTGCGGACGGTATGACGGTCGATCGCATCTACCGCACGACGCGCGACGGCGAGCGCCTGGACAGGATCGCCCGCGCCGAGCTCGGCACCGAGAAAGGCGGCACGGTCGAGGCCATTCTCGACCTCAATCCTGGCCTCGCCCGCAAGGGGCCGCACTTCCCGGTCGGCACCGATATCAAGCTGCCGCCGCGCGGGACGGCGAAAGCGTCCGTGAAGGTGCCGCGGATCTGGGGCGATTGATGAAAACCCCGGTCTTCCAGCTTTTCAAAGGCGACACGAACCTTATGGGCTCGATGGCGGCCTATTTTCTCGGCGCATCGCTGACCGATGAGGTCGGCAACCAGAATGACCAGCTGCAGGTATTCCTCAACGACGACCTCCGGCAATTGCCATTGCCGAAGGAGGGCGATCTCCTCAAGCCGTGGGCCGGTTACGAGGAGACGCAGGTGCGCCCGCTTGGTGCCTTCAAGATCGAGAAATACGGCCTAGGCTGGGAGCCCGGCGGCGCCGAGGCGATGGTGATGACGGCTCGAGCGCTCACCTATACCGGCGAGGTGAAGGCCGGCGGCACCATGCATTTCGACAACCAGAGCCTTGCCTACATCCTGGGCGAGGCGGCGCGCTCGGCCGGTTTCTCTCTTGCCATCGATCCGCAGCTTGCCGAGGTGCGCATACCCTACGTGCTGCGCTGGGAGGCCTCGCCAATCGACTTCGCCTCCCGCCTCGCGGCCGAGCACGGGGGCGTCGTGAAGCCGGGCGGCGAGAAGCTCGCCGTGGTGCGCCGCGGCGCCGGCACGGATGCCGCTGGCACCGAGCTGCCGCGCATCCGGGTGCAGCGTGTGGGCAGCTCCGGCTGGAATGTCGAGGGCGAGCCGCGCCCGCGCTTCGGCAAGGTGGCCGCGGCGTGGCAGGACCCGGCCAGCGGCCGGCGCAAGCTGGCCGAGAAAAGCGCCGGCAGCGAGGGGCCGACGAACAATCTCATTCACCCGCGCGCCACCGAAGCAGAGGCCGAGGCGGCGGCGGAAGCGCGAGCCCGCGAGCTCAACACACAGACGGGTTCCGGCTTCTTCGTGGTGGAGTTCGATCCGGTCTATTCGGCCGGCGCCCTCGTCGAGGCGAGCGGATTCGGCGAGGGGATCGACGGCACCTGGCCGAGCGAGCGGATTTCGACCAACTGGCAAAAGGGCTCGCCCGTCCTGTCGACGATCGACGTGACGGCAAAACCTGAAGGAGGGAAGAGCGGTGATGAGTGACGGGGTCCGGGTGGACCCCGGCGCGGGCAAGTTTTGCGACACGCCCCGCGTGCGGCGCGCAGACATGACCGCAACCCCGCCCCAAGCTCGGACGAGCGCGGGCGAGGTGCAGCATGTGGACTTAAGATTACGTGAACGACATAAGATGCCGCTGCGGCGCGCTGCTTTTCCGCGCCGCCGGCGGTGCCCTGCGGGGAGCTGTCGAGATCAAGTGCCGCCGGTGCGGCACGATCAATCTGTTGAGGCCGATCGAGCCCGAATCCGAGCGCCGCGAGCGTCTGTCCAATGGAGACGACGCATGCGGCATCACGCCGAGACGATAGACCAGGCGACCTTGTATCTGGGCGACGCTCTGGAGATCATGCCGAGCCTCGATCGCCGCTTCGCCATGGTGCTGGCCGATCCGCCTTATTGTTCGGGTGGGGCGACGGCTGGTGAACGGATCAGGGCCACCAGCGCCAAATACCAGTCTCCGGAGAATCGAGGGCTCTATCCCGAGTTCGCGGGTGATACCCGCGATCAGCGGTCCTTTCTCGCCTGGTCGACGCTCTGGCTCGGCCGTGCACGGGAGCTGGCTTTGCCCGGCGCCATCTGCGCGGTCTTCTCCGACTGGCGGCAACTGCCGGTCACCACAGACGCCCTGCAATGCGCAGGCTGGATCTGGCGCGGCATTGTCCCCTGGGACAAGACCGAGGGCAGCCGGCCCCAGCAGGGGCGTTACCGCATTCAAGCGGAGTACGTCGTGTGGGGCACCAACGGGCCCCGACCGCTCGCCGGCGGTACGGCGCCGGGCGTCTTCCGGATGCCCAAACCGCACAAGAAGCATCACATCGCCGGGAAGCCGGTGGAACTGATGGAGGGCTTGCTCAAACCGATCGAGGGACCGGTGCTGGATCCATTCATGGGCAGCGGCACAGTGGGCTTAGCCTGCGCCCGCCGCGGTCTGCCTTATGTCGGCATCGAGGTGGAAGAGGCGTATTTCGATATTGCCGTTGGAAGGCTGCGCGAAGGTGGGGCAGCTAGTCCAACTCGTCCGGCGTCAGTCCATAGCGGGCCAGGATGACGGCCGGCTCGAAGTCGCCAAGGCTGGGATCGCCCGAGCGGGCGAAGGCCAGCGCGCCGGCGCCTCGGGCTGCCATGGCACTGGCGCGGGATATGGCCGCCGGGGCGCTCTGCGCCTCGGCGGGCTCTCCGGGAACGAGGTCGCCATCATCGTTCTCGATAAACGGCAACGCCACAAAGTATGTGATCCTAGCCATCGCCTTTCCCTCGCCGGAGTTCTCCGCCGGCATGACGTTGGAATTTGAGTGCGTCCGCCTCATCGCTGAAATGGATGGCGATGAACCGTTGTTCTCCGATCGTCTCGCCGAGGGAGCGTGGAGCACAGGAGGCATAGAACCGCCCGCCGGCGAGAAGATCCCGGTGGTGCTCCTCGGGAAAGAGCAGCCGGTAGGGATAGTCCCGGCGGATCATTCCCGGACTGATTTCACCCTTCCGACGCACGGGCGATCTTCCGAGAAGGACGGGCGCGGACATAGCCCCACGACGCTTCCTTGCGGGCCACTTCCAGTTCCACCTCCAGATAGTGCTGCCCGATCAGGAACGCCTTTATCGCCGCCCGAGGATTTCCGCCGCACATCGACAGCACCTCGTCGACGTCGGCGTCCGTCACGGCAATGGGTTCCCGTTCGGCGGGCGGCTGCTCGCTCGTCATGGTCGTCTTCCCTCGCTGATGGCGAGATTGATTCCATGAGAACAAAAAGAGAACAACTGAAAAATGGATCACGCTGCATGAAGAGGTGCGGATAGCACCCGCTGGAGCCGGTCAATTGGCCTTCAAACCCGCTTCAGCGGCTGGCCATATGATCCTTCGCGATTGGCCATTTGTTTTTGCGCGCTACAAGTAGCGCCGCCGTTATTGTAGCGCGAAAAAACGAATGGCCAATCGCGAAGGATCATATGGCCAGCGGCTTAGGGGGCGTTTTGTCGCCGCTTAGTCAACCGCTAGCAAACTGGGATCCGCAGCGGGGGCAATAGCTGGCGCCTTCAACATTCAGATGTCGAGTATTGCCCTTCGCACGGGAAGCCGCCGCCACCGCCACAACCCACCGATTGAGCGCCGAGCGGCTTATGGGTCGAAGGTTTCGCAAAGAAAGGTGCCGGTTTACTTCGGCCCGAATCTCGACCTGTCTCAGCGTCCCGTGATCCACCTCGGCACAGAGCCATTCGAAGATGTCCGGCGCGGACGTTGCGAGCCGTTCCACGCTGCTCGGCACGCCACGCCGGAACACCCTCATGTCTCAGCCCCACCCGACTCGGACCCAGGCGCCGGCACCGTCGACGTCAACCACGACACCGGCGACAGAGCGGGTGCTGCCTCCATGCGTCTTGGCGACGGTCTGGTCATCCACGATGAAGCAGTCCTTGCCGATCTCCGAGGGGGTCACAGCGTCGGCGGGTAGGTTCATGAAACAGAAGGTGCCTCGCTGTGTGGTGACTGCCTGCGCGCCTGCTGCCCCGCCGCGATTATCCACACCGTGATCGGCGATGCCGAGAGCAATAAGCCCGGTCGCCGTGTGCCCGGCTTCGGCGTAGCCATCGGCCATCACGACCAGCGCGCCACGATGGATGAGGGTGTCGGCGGCTACAGGAGGGGTTGAAGCAAAACCGGCCTTGTAGGGTGTCGCGCGGGGAGCAGTAAGAGCGGCCATGATTGTTCCTTTGAAGGTGGGTTGAAGGGGCCTCAAACGAGGTCATGAAGCGCGCTGGCGCCGGTCGAGAGACGGGCGAGGCGGCGATCCACCTCGCGAGCCGTGCGCGCAGGGTCGGTGGATCGGATGTTGAACGCGAAGTTCTGAGTGACGCCGCGCCCGCCGAGCGATGCGCCCCGCCCGGCCGGTGCCGAAGGTCCCGGGGTCGGCTCGGAAGCGCGCGGCGCCGGACGGAACGACATGGGCTCGACCGTCACGCCGCCCTCGATCTGGGGCCGAATGCGCGGCGTGATCGTGACGCTTCCCCGCTGTTCGATCTGGCGCATGAGATCGTCCATCGTCTTGACGGCCTCCGGCCCCGTTGAACGGAGTCCCCGATCAAGGGCGAAACCCGCATCGGCGCCGTTCTTTCGCAGCGCATCGAGGTCAAGCGGCTTACTCGCCGCCGTATAGCCAGGCATGTCGCGCGCTGCTGCGGCGCCCGTTGCGCGCCTCTCTTGCTGCTCCCGGCGCCGGGCCTGCTCTTCCTGCGCAGCATCGGGCCTGGGAAGCCATTTGCTGCCGAGCCACGGCGTCATCGGGTCGTAGAGGTCATCAAGGGTGCGTTTCCACGCCAGCTTGATTTTCTGAGGCAGGGGCGCCCAGCTATCCAGCTTCTGTGCCGCCGAGGCATCGGCCTGCGCCTGCTTCTCGGCGGGCGTTTCGGCCAAAAACTGCCAGTCCTTTTCGACGGTGCCGGCCGAGCCGTTACGGATAGCCTTCACCCATTCGTCAAGCTGTTTTAGGTTGGGAAGCGTGGCGCGCAAGGCATTCTGCACCTCAGCGTCACCAAACAGTTCTGAAACAAGAAACGGGTCGCCGCCTTTCGTCTTCTTATCGACTGTCTCAAGAATGGCAGAGACGTACGATTTTCCTTCTTTTTGGGCGCGCGCGTACACGTCACGAAGATCGACGCCCTTTTCCTTGAAGTTCTTGACGGCGTCCGGCGAAAACACCTTCTGAAACAGGTTCGCCAGATTATTACCGGCCGCGTCGGCGGTGCCCGATCCCTGCCGGACGATCTGTGCCAGGGCGTTGATTTCGGCGGAAGCGTCCAGCCCCGTGTAGCCCATCCCCTGATAGGACGCGCCGAACTGCGGCATGAATTTCGCGACCGAGTCGGCCTCGAACCGGCCGAGCTTGGTGCCTTTGGCGATCTGGTCGAGATAGGCGGGGATCTGGTCCGGGGTGAGGTTCAGATTCTGGATGCCGGCAATGACCGTCTGCGCGATGTTCTCGGGGCTGGCGTCCATCGCCTTCACCGCACGCGCGGACGGATCGGTGATCTTCTGCGCCGTGTCGAGATCGACGCCGCCGGCCACGAACGCGCTGCGAAGCGGCTGCACCTGTTCCGGCTTCATGCCGTATTTCAGGCCGATGGCCGTATCCTGCTGGCGCAGCCGCTGGATGACCGCCGGATCGCGCAGCTCTGCCGTCACCGCGAGGGAAGCGTACTTCCGATCCAGAGCCGTGACGCGCTTCTCGACTTCATTCAGGCCGGAGATGATCGCGGCGGGAGCGGCGAAAGCCAGCAGCGACGAGAACGCATCTTTTGCCGAGGCGCCGAGATTGACGAAATTCTTGTCCAGGACGCCAGCCTTGTCGCCGACATCCCCCATACCCTTCTTCAAGCCGCCAAGAGAGCCCGAACCGGCATTCTCCAGCTGCTTCGCCTTGGCGCTGGTGAGGTCCAGTTCCCTCTGAGTGAGCTTGGCCTGTTCAGCCGCACGTTTGAGGCTATCGCCTACCCCTCGGCCGGGGCGAAGCTGTTCAAGCAGGCGAGCCTCCCGCGCGACGCCGCCCAGATTGCGCTTCGCCCGCTCGGCAGCGGGCGCGATGCCGGCGAGGCTCGCGGGGGCAGAACCATTGCCCGACCGCTTGACGCCGTCCAGCGCGCGGCTGATGCCGTTCAAATCTCGCTCGGCCTTGCGCGCCGGTCCGCCGAGATCGGCGAGCAACTTCACCCGCAGGGCTACGTCAAGATTGCTCATACCTGTTCCTCAGCAACGGGATGGGCGGCGTGATGCCACTGGAGAACATCGTCCCAAGGCATCACCAGAACGGCGGTGAGTGGCGTGTGATAGGCCTGCGTTACGTTCCTGACATAGGAGCGCCATCCGCTCGGGACTCCGGCGAGGCGATACCCTCGCGGAGTTCTCGGGGCAAAAAATCGAAGGCCGCCTCTGCCACCGTGAGGCCGTCTTCGGCGTCGAGCCCGCGAATGACGCTGGAGGGAAGGCCGGTCATGATGGCGTAGAGATCAGCCGAGTCGGCTTGTCCCGCCGTGGTCCGGTCTGCCCAGCCGCCATACTCGCCAGCCGTCACACGCCTCACCTTCACTTCGTTGAGAACGCGACCTTCCCACAGAAACGGGAAGGCGAGCGGAACCACGCGCTCCCGGCGGTGCTGATCGAGAAACACCATCCCCGGAGCGGGAGCCGGGGGCGGGGGCGTAACAGTTTCGGGCGGCGCCTCGGGAGTGGCCCGCGCGTTGAGATACAGGGCATCCGCCGATTCATCGTCATGGGAAAGAGGGATCATTGTCGGTTCCTCGCGCCAGTGAAAACGGGCTCAGGTCAGCTGTCCCGGCTTCAGCGAAAGCTGCCGGCTGATCGTGTCGCGGGCGGTATTGGACGGTTGCGCACCGCCCTCCGCCGCAAGGCTGGCCGTCAAGCTCGCCTCCACCTCCGGCGTGAAGGGGGAGGCGAACAGACTGGCGAAGGCCGGCCCGGTCTGTGCGACGAAGGTGTCGAACGCGGGCTCATTGGTGCTGCAAAGGGCAACCGCCCATTCCCGCAGTGCCGGCGCCAGTTTCTTCTGCCGCAACGCCATTTCGACTTTGTCGAGAACACGCTGGCGCTTGCCGGCCTCGCGTTCGGCGGCGAGTTCGGCGACCGTCGAGGCGAGAGCCGTCATCGTCGCAGGCGTCTCGTCGAAACCAGCCGCCTTTGTCTTCAGCGCCGTGATGGCGGCAATGACCGCCGGCTCATCGGCATCCGCCTGAAGGCCGAGAAGGTCGAGAAGCGACTTCGGAAAGGTCATGACGGAAGCACTCCGTGAAGGGGCGGACGGCTGCGCCGACGCCACGGCGACGAGGTCGAGAGCGGGGGTGTTGGTGAGCGCGGCGCTATGGATCGGCCCGACCGTTCCATCTTCGGCGTGCAGAAAGGTCGGGCTGATGTACCGATACTCGCGCGCGGCGAGCATCGCGGCGGCACGGGGGGTCCATTCAACCAACCCCCATATGCCGGTGGCACGCGCTTCTAGCTTCTGTACCCAGCCGGCGGCCGGTGCCGGCTGTCCGTTCCTGGCCGAGCGAACCGTCTGGTGATCGTAGTCGATTGGCAGCTGCGTTCCGCCAGCGCGGGCGAGCGTCGCGGCGATCACCTCTTCCGGGTTCCGAAGCTCGAAGCGCCGGCCATCGCGGCAGCGAAGCACGCCGGGCGACATCAGGTGAACCCACTGCCGCCGCTTGCCGGCAGCTTCCGCCGTGTCGAGACTCGCGAGGGACGAGGCGAAGCTCATAGCCCCGCTCCTATGCCACGAACGGCGTGAGAATGAGGTTCGCCGTTCCCTTCCAGATGTTGGTGGTGCCTTCGACGGTATCGCCGGTAAGAAGCTGGCGCGCCTGCGTTTCCAGCGACGGCGGCACCACAAGATCGGTCGGCGTCACGCCGAGGATGAGGCCCCGGTCGCCGCGCTGGTTCATCATCGCCTCGCGCGCTGCCGCGTAAAACTCGGCCGTCAACGGGGCCGTGGAACCGTAAGCAAGCTGCCAGAGGCCGAGGCCGCAGTTCACGCGGGCGCGGATGCCGTACAGAAATTCATCCCGCATGAAGACCGACTGACTACTGCCCTCGGTGACGCTCTGGAATTCGTAGTTTTCGCGCTCCTGCCACACGAGCGGCTTCACTCCCCGCGAGGTGTCGAGAAGGAACCACGCCGGTCCCTCGCCGGCCGACATATTGGAGACATTCTCCTTCGACCCATCGGCCTTTACGACCTGATGCTTCGTGTCGAAGAAGTTCTTGCCGTCATAGCATTTGGACGTGAAACCCTTCGCGAGCAGACCGAACGCTATCTTGTCCGGGTGTTGCTTAGTTACGCGGCCCATTTCGGAGAAGAGCGGTTTGTAGATGCCGAATTTATCGTCCGCCATGTCATCGCGCTTGACGGTAACGGTCGATTCGAACTTCTTGTTCTTGATGGAAAAGCCATGCGCTTGCAGGCTGTGCACGTGACGGTCGCCGATCCATTCCCGCAGGTCGGGAAACTGGCCGAGCCATCCATATTCCTCTTCCGACGACGACGAGCCGACCCGCATCGCCACCTTGTCGATATGCGAAGGCGTCGCCTCGAAATGCTCGCTGTAGACCGCCTGGAAGCCCTTGAAAGCAAGGTCGAGGTTCGGGCCGTCGATAATCATATATTCGATCCTGTGTGGCTCTGTGTGGAAAGCCGAATGATGATGTCGGGCATCGGCCGCTTGGGATTGATCCCGTGATCCCAAGCGGCCGCCCGGCAAGAGAAGGTTACGGCGCTCGGGGCACTCGCCTTCTCTTGCGGAGCTTGGCTGTGTAACGCCTCACCGTTCTCAGTGATATTCCAAGACGAAGTGCAACAATCCGTCCAGAAACTCCCTGGTCGGTGAGCTTTTCGCATTCCCTCTCAATGAGGGCGCCCCTAGATCGCCACCTAAGTGGCGGAACAACTTCCATCCCGAGGCCCCTTCCACCAAGTGGATGAATACGGAACTCGGCACAAATCTTTTGCGCATTCTCGAAACCGACGAGCCCAACAAGCCAATGCTCTGGATGGGCCTTCGCAGGGACGTTCACTTTGACCCCGCCGAAACCTTTCAAGAACTCGTCTGCTGCCTCGGGCCCTCCATATTCAAGGATGAGGTCCAGCAGTCGACTTCCCTCATCCGCCACCGATTTCCTCCTTGCGCGCGTTGCATGGAAATGAATGACTGAGGCCGGTGACATCTGTCACGGTGACAGGTGTCACCGGGCAGGCGGCTTGGCGGGCTAAGACACCGCCGCTCTTGTCGTCATGTGCCGGAAGAAAATGAGGGGAAGCTATCGGTTCGGCCGCAGCATCGAATTTGAAGGCTGTTTGAAAGCCGTGGGCGGGCGCTTCCGATTTCTCGCGAGCGTGGAGCCGAAAACTGTGATTTCCCGCCTGCGGTCAATTATGCGCATTTTCGCGAGGCGGAGAAATCGCCTCTTTCGCCGCGTGGCAGACAGCGTTAGAGTCTGCGTGCGGAGAAATTGCCGTTCACGGGTGGGTACGCCTGCTCAAGGAGGATGTAACGCCCTCCCTCCGCATCTTTCCTTTCGCACTCGATACGGGCAAACTTGTCACGCGGGGAAATCGACGTCCGCCGTGCGTGCGCGCCCGGAAGGAGGATGTGACGGCCTCCCCCCGCAACCTTCCCCGTCTCAGACGGTCGGCCGCACGAAGCGGGTCAGGCCGCGCTTGGCTATCAGTTTCTCCAGCATGCGCAGTTCGCGTTCGATTGCGCGAACGTCTTTCGCGGGAGAGCCGCCCGCCCGCATCTCAACGAGCAACTTTTCCGCTTGGTCCCGCATTTCCAGCACTCGCCGGGCGAACCCTTCGGGCGTGAGGGCGTCAGACAGGTCAGGACTTGGCTCGGTCATCGGGCGCTGCTCCCTTATAGGCCTTGGTTTCCGCCTCGCCCCCCGCTTTTAGCCCAAGTTCAATCAGTCGGCGGATTGCTTCCGCACGAGTGGTGATCCTGTTCCTAAAACGCCAATCATCGATGGCGTCGGCCTCTGACCGCGTAACCATCAAGGGCAGGCGCACATCCTTAGGCTCATCATTCATCGCTTCGCTCCGACCTTACGGCCAGATTGCACAAGTTGGTTGACAGGCACAAGAAGCGCGATCACCATATGTGCAACTTGTGCAAATGGCACAAGCGGCCGGATGGAGTGTTCCACCACTCCATCCGGCCTAACCCCGAGCAAAGGATATGCCCCTATGCCCGAAGCTATCTTCCTATCTATCAGGCGGCGCCCGGCGGATGAAGCAGTCCTGTCCGTCACCGTGCGCGGCTATGCCGACGATGGCCGCCATATCGTCATCCCCAGCCCCGTTGTCATCTGCCGGCCCCGGATCGCTATCGGCGCCGCCATGCGCCTCGCCGGCATCGCGGGGGAGGTGTGACATGCTCTCGCCCCGCCAAATCGAAGCGAACAGCATCGAACCCTTCGCGATCCAGACCGGCTATCCCGTGACCACGCTCGGCGACGCCTTCCATAAACTCTCCATGGTCGCGCAATTGTTGCAGGTGGCCTTCTGCCTTGATGAGGATCACATCGCCGACGATGACACCCGTAGCGCCTATTATGGCCTTGCTGGCGGGCTGCTTCGCGGCATTTCCGATCTGGGTGAGCAGGCCGTGGAGCGCGTCCGCACCCTTGCGGACGAGGCCGAAGACCTTCGGGTGAAGCTCTACGATGCCGAGTGCCGCGCCTTTGCCTTCGAGTCCATCCTCAAACGGCACGACGCCGAGACCCATCCGCCCGCCCCTGACCTGTCGGAGCCAACGGACAACGAAGCCGAAGCGCCGCGCGTCGCTGAAGCCGGCTGATCCATCCGAGAGAGCGCAAGGGCGGGGCCGGGCCCCGCCCTTTTTCATGTCTCCATCCCGAGCAACCAATATGGATGACGACCTCAAACTCACCGTCACGGTGGACGCCGACGATTGGGAGCGGATCACCCGGCGCCAGCGCTACCTCGAAGCCGCACTCGTGCAAGCCTATCGCGGCTCCCGTCGCCTCAAGGAGTGGTTCGCGGCCTCCGAGCTGGCGGCGATGCGCCTCCCCGCCCTGCCGCGCACCCGGCAGGGCGTGTTCCGCAAGGCTCAATACGAGGAGTGGATGTACCGCACGATGGAGGGGCGCGGGGGCGAGCAGCACGAGTTTCACTTCTCGTGCCTGCCCCGCCCCGCCTTTGAGGAAATGCTGGCCCGCATCATCGGCCCGTCGCCTGAGAGCTACGCCGACGAACAGGACGTAGGGCCGGATATTCCGATACCCGTCCTGCCGCCCGCTCCTCCGAAGGCCGCGCCCGGCAACATGGCACCGGCTTGGACCCTCCCGCTTCTCCGGCTTCTCCGGCGTGAGCCGGCCGCCGATCCCGAGCGCCTGGCCGACCGTTTAGGGGAGCTCCTGCCGCCCGCCTGGGAGTGCCCAAGCCCCGCCGATGTGACCACCTTCCTGCGCCAGATCGGCCGTATTACTTGAACAACTTGAAGGCACAAAGTGACGCCGGCCGAAGCAAACCCTTCGGCCGGCATTCTCTTGCCTAGGTGCATTCATCCGAAATGCACGCACCCGCACTCTTTATCATATTGCAAAAACACTGTTTTTAATGGCTGGATCAACGTTACGGGTGCGCCGGCCCTGTGATTGTTCCCCGAGGCGAAGATAGGTTTCATCGCGAATTTCTTAGGGCAATTCAATCTAACTTTGGTCGCGAATTAGGGGAATGCCGACTTCGCACAATCCCGAAATTCAAATCAACGCCTTGTTGCAGAAACGTTTTATTAAGCAAAGCGTTATGTCTTTGCGAAACGGAGACGGGATGGCCGATTTTGGTTCGCTGTGGAAGCCACCGACGCAACAACGTTGAGCCGGTCACAGCCGCAGCAAATGTTTGATTGCATAGGGTTAGCGCGATTCCGCTTCATACGGAGTACAATCCGCCCCAGGAGCCCTTTGCGAAGCTCTGGCCATTTGATCCTTCGCGGTACGTGTCCCGGCATCCCCCGCCGAATGCTGCCTAACCCTCTGCCATTTCAGCAGTTCCCGCCCGTTCCCGTCTGTTCCCGGCAGATCACCGACTGTCCATCTGATCTTTCGCGTAACAGTTATCCCGCTGCCGAGCAGGAACAGCAGCGTCAGCGTTCCCAGCAGGCCCGCGCCGCTCTTCAGCCGGGCGGGACGGCGCGCATGCACGAGCAGCGTCTGCATCCAGCCCTTGTACCAGCGCGTGCGCTGGCGCATCCACGTCCCGAGGTGGCGCGGGGCCTCCTCGTCGGTGGTGGAGGCGATGACCGCCGTGCGCCAGCCTGCACGGGCAAGGCGCACGCCGAGATCGGCGTCTTCGGTGACATTGTAGGGGTCCCAGGCGCCGACGCCTTCGAGGGCCCCGCGCCGGAAATGGTTCGAGGTGCCGCCGAGCGGCAGCGGCAGCCGATAGGTGCCGAGCATGGGCAGGATCACGTCGAAATAGGCCGCATATTCGGCGGCGAACTGATGGGTGATCCAGCCATCAGCCAGATTGTCGATGACGAGGCACGCCTGGACGCAGCCGACGCTCTGGTTGCCCTTGGCCTGGAAGACCGTGCAGGCCTGCCGCAACTGCAGCGGATCCGGAATATCCTCGGCGTCGTAGATGCCGACCAGCGCGCCGCGCGCGAAGGGGAGGGCGGCGTTCATGGCCTTGGGTTTGGTGCGCGGACCCGTATCCGGCGAGACGATCACCTCGAAGCCGGGCCGCCGGGCATGCGTCGCAAGCGCGGCGGCGGTCTCGGCATCGTCCGGCTCGATCGCCAGCAGAACCTGCAGCCTCTCGCGCGGGTAGTCGATGGCATCCAGTGCGTTGACCAGTTGCGGGACGACCCGCGCCTCGCGATAGAGCGGCACGATCAACGTGTAGTCGGGCAGGTTGCGGTCCTCCCGCAGGGGGAGGGGTGGCGCCTGCTGCCCGACGGTGCAGGCGGTGAGCTTCAGCACGGCGCTGCCCAGCAGCATGATCGCCAGCACCGCGGCCAATATCGACGTGCCGAAGACCGAGGTCGCATTGACGGCGAGGAACAGGGCGGCGACGGCCAGGGCGGCGAAGGCGAAGAGGTGGCGCGACAGGGAGAGCGTGCCTGCCGAGACCTCGGGGTGGCGCTCACGCAGATCATAAGCCGCCCGCCAGCCGAGCTGCCTCTCGAAGCGGCGGCGGATGAAGGCGGCGAGCCGTTCGGGCGTGGTCAGGTCGAGATGGTGGCGCAGTTGCGGACGTTCCTTGAGCGTCGCTGCGAGCTGCCGGAGGCGCGAACCGCGGGCGGCCGCGACCAGCCGGCCGTCGACGCGGCGCATCAGTCCGCTGCGCAGCAGCCCGACGATGTCGTTGGGGTCGAGGCGCGAGGGGGCGGGCGACAGGACGTCGTCGAGCGGATCGAAAGCGACGCCCATCTCGCGCGCGGCGGCCTGCGCGAGGATGTCCGGTGAGGCGAGGCCGGTCGCGAGCAGGGTCTCGTCGAGGCCGACGCCGAGCCGCTTCGCCCGCCGTAGCGCGTAATGAATCTCGGCCGGGGTCAGCCGGTCGGTGAGGCTGGCGGCCTCGGCTGGAATGCCGGCCGGCGGGCCGGCCTCGTCCCGGCCGGCCATCGCCCTACGCGTCGCGGGTGTCATGCGGCGTCCCCCTCGCCTAGTCGCCACCAAGACGGTAGAAGATCGCTGCAGCGCGGCGGCAGCCGAACCAAGCGCGAGGCCAGTGTGCGGTATATTGTTCCGGTAAGTAAATCCCTGGCAGCGCGATGCGCTGCCCATGGTCTTGTCCTCGCTCTGGCCCTGGCCGGTCTTGCCGCGCCGGCTGCCGCGCAGTCCGTCGCCGCCACACCGGGGGCCGATGCAAGGGCAGGGGTCATGGTGCCGGGCTTCTGGGATCCCAAGCGCCGGCCGGAGCGGCCCGACGTCACGCGCCTGCCGACCCAGATCCGCTTCGTCACCACGGAGGATTACCCGCCCTTCAGCTTCCGCGGCGAGGATGGCCGGCCGACCGGCTTCAACGTCGACATCGCCCGCGCCATCTGCACGGAGCTGGCCATTCGCTGCACGCTGGAGATCGTGACCTTCGATGCGCTGATCGAGGCGTTGGAGAGTGGCAAGGCGGACGCCGCCATCGCCGGCATCGCCATCACGCCGGCGAGCCGCGAGCAGATCGACTTCTCCGACCGCTATTTCCGCTCGCCTGCGCGTTTCATCGCCCGGAGCGGCGATGCGGTTACGCAGGTGACGCCGGATGCGCTGGCCTCGAAGACGGTCGGCGTCGTTGCCGATACCGCGCACGAAGCCTATCTGCGCGATTTCTTCGGCGAGATCGCCATCCGCCCCTATGCCGATTCCGAAACCGTGCGCGCGGCGCTGCAGAAGGGGGAGGTCGATCTCATCTTCGGCGACGGCGTCCAGCTCGCGCTCTGGCTCAACGGTACGGCCTCGGCCAATTGCTGCGCCTTTGTCGGCGGCCCCTTCACCGAAAGCCTGTATTTCGGCGAAGGAATGGGCATCGCGGTGAAGCGGGGCAATGATGCGCTGCGCCAGTCGCTCAACTACGCCCTCGCCCAGCTCTGGGAAGAAGGGGTCTATACCGACCTCTATCTGCGCTGGTTCCCGATCAGCGTTTATTGACGCGGGCTCCCGCACTACCTAGAGCATGCCCCCGGATGCGGCATTGGCCGCGCCCGTCAGAATTTTCGTGAAGCCAAGCCCAGGAGGGCAGATCATGACGGCGACCGCTCCGGTCGAGGATTTTGCAGTCGAACTGCGCACGCTGGCGGAATCCGCCGGTGCCTGGCCGTTCGAGGAAGCCCGCAAGATCGTCGAGCGTCTGAAGCGGAAACCGAAAGACGAGGTTCTGTTCGAGACCGGCTATGGTCCCTCGGGTCTGCCGCATATCGGCACCTTCGGCGAGGTGGCGCGGACCACAATGGTGCGCCACGCCTTCCGCGTGCTCACTGAGGACAAGATCCCCACGCGCCTGCTGTGCTTCTCCGACGACATGGACGGCATGCGCAAGATTCCGGAGAACGTGCCGGATCCGGTGGCGCTGAAGCCCTATCTGCAGATGCCGCTCACCAAGGTGCCCAATCCGTTCGGTGGCGGCTTCGCGAGCTTCGGCGACCACAACAACGCGATGCTGCGGCGCTTCCTCGACACGTTCGGCTTCGACTACGAATTCGCCAGCGCGACCGAATACTACTTCTCCGGCAAGCTCGACGCGGTGCTGCTGAAGGCGGCGGAGAAGTACGACGCCATCATGGAAGTGATGCTGCCGACGCTCGGCGAGGAGCGGCAGGCGACCTATTCGCCCTTCCTGCCGATCTCGCCGGTCTCGGGCCGCGTGCTCTACGTGCCGCTGAAGAACGTGGACCCGAAGGCCGGCACCGTCACCTTCACCGACGAGGACGGGGTGGACAAGACCGTTCCCGTCACCGGCGGCCATGTGAAGCTGCAGTGGAAGCCGGATTTCGGCGCCCGCTGGGCGGCGCTCGACGTCGATTTCGAGATGTTCGGCAAGGACCACCAGACCAACGCGCCGATCTACGACCGGATCTGCGAGATTCTCGACGGCGTGGCGCCGGAGCACTTCGTCTATGAGCTGTTCCTCGACGAGAACGGCCAGAAGATCTCGAAGTCGAAGGGCAACGGCCTCACCATCGACGAGTGGCTGACCTATGCCAGCCCGGAGAGCCTGGCGCTCTACATGTTCCAGTCGCCGCGCTCGGCCAAGAAGCTGCACTTCGACGTCATCCCCAAGGCGGTGGACGAGTATTTCAACTTCCTCGCCCGCTATCCCGCGCAGGACTGGAAGAACCGGCTCGGCAACCCGGTGTGGCACATCCATTCCGGCAACCCGCCGGTGGAGGAGCTGCCGCTCAGCTTCGGCCTGCTGCTCAAGCTCGCCTCGGCCTCCAATGCCGAGGACAAGGCGGTGCTGTGGCGCTTCATCGAGCGTTACGCGCCCGGCACGTCGCCGCAGACCCACCCGACCGTCGACAAGCTCGCCGGCTATGCCGTGCGCTACTTCATCGACCGGGTGAAGCCGCGCCGCGTGTTCCGCCTGCCGGACGAGGTGGAGGCGCAGGCGCTCGCCCGGCTCGACGCGGCGCTGGCCGCGGTGGACGGGGAGGACCGCGACGCCATCCAGAATGCGGTGCTCGATGTCGGACGTGCGGAACCGCGCTATCAGGACCACAAGCGCAAGAGCCCGACGGGCGGGCCGGGCGTGTCGTTCCTCTGGTTCAGCGCGCTCTACGAGCTGCTGCTCGGCGAGAAGGAAGGCCCGCGTTTCGGCGGCTTCGTCGCCGCCTATGGCATCCCGGAGACGCGCGCGCTGATCGCGCGGGCGCTGGCCGGGGAACTGACCACGGGCGCCGTGTAAGCGCTAATCCAGTACCGGCCGCGACGATTTCACGGAACGTCGATTTCAGGAACATCGGGCGCGGCCGGAGGCGGCAAGAATGGCAAAGCGACGTAAAGGGCATATCGACCTCAAGGTCGACGATCCCCAGCAATTGCTCGACATGCTCGACCCGTTCCCCTTCCGCGAGAGGGGGATCGACAGCGAGGTCGACGACTATATCTGCGAGCATGCCGACGACGTGGCGCCGGACGCGCCGCTGTCCATCGCGATCCACCTGCCGGCCACCATGCAGGCGACCGAGCTCGGCCAGGGGTTGCCGGGGATCATGACGCGCCATTTCGCGCGTCAGGTCGAGCGGCGCAGCAACGAGCTCGACAAGCTGTTCTCCATGGGCCGCAAGGCGCTGCTGGTCGGCCTCCTCGTGCTGGCGCTCTGCCTTCTGGTCGGCCAGTCGCTGGTCAATCTCTTTCCGGACTCGCGCCTCGCCCAGGTGGCGATGGAAGGCCTCGTCATCCTCGGCTGGGTGGCGAACTGGCGGCCGATGGAGATCTTCCTGTTCGACTGGTGGCCGCTGGTGCAGGAGCGCCGGCTCTACCGTCGCCTCGCCCGCGCCGACGTCAAGGTGGTGCCGTACGAGCCGGCCTGACTTCCGCCCCGGCGTCGGCCGGCCTAGGCTGGTGCAAAAGCCGGGAGGACGCCATGGCCCAGGATCACGACCACACGCACGACGACAGCACGCACCACCATCCTGACGCGCATCCGCAGGGCGGGCGCTGGAAGCACGATGGCGTACGCGTCATCAAGGGCGACCGGCTCGATCCCAACACGGCGCAGACGCCGGGCATGTTCCGGCAGGCGGCGATCAACCATGCCCGCGTCGGCGCGCAGAAGATCTGGGCCGGCACGGTGACGATCCAGCCCAACGCCAGGACCGGCGTCCACCATCACGGCGAGCTGGAGAGCGTGATCTATGTGGTGCGCGGGCGCGCGCGCATGCGCTGGGGCGACCGGCTGGAATATGTCGCCGAGGCGGAGGCGGGCGATTTCATCTTCGTCCCGCCCTTCGTGCCGCATCAGGAGATCAACGCCGATCCCGACCAGCCGCTCGACTGCGTGCTGGTGCGCTCCGACAACGAGGCGGTGGTGGTGAACATCACTGATGTCGATCCGGTGGAGAAGCCGGAGGCGGTCTACTGGGTCGATGCGATCCACAAGGCGCCGGAATAGGCGCCGCCCTCATTCCACCGAGCGGGCGGCCAGCGCCTTGTCGCGCAGCGCGCTGAGCGAAGTGGTGGGCGAGATCGCCTCGGGATCGAGCTTCACATGCACGATAGCCGGCACCCCGGCGGCGAAGGCGGCGTCGAGGGCGGGGACGAACTGCGCATCCGTCTCCACCGTCACGCCGAAGCCGCCGAAGGCGCGGGCATAGGCGGCGAAGTCGGGATTCCTCAGCGCCGTGCCGAAGACGCGCGTGGGATGTTCGCGTTCCTGATGCATGCGGATGGTGCCGTACATGCCGTTGTCGATCACCACGGCGACGATGGCCGCGCCATATTGCAGCGCGGTGGCGAACTCCTGCCCTGTCATCAGGAAGTCGCCATCGCCGCACACCGCGACGACGGTCTTGCCGGGATGGGAGAGCTTGGCGGCGACGGCGGCGGGCAGGCCGTAGCCCATCGAGCCGGAGGTCGGGGCAAGCTGGGTGCCGTAGGCGCGGAAATGATGGAACCGGTGCACCCAGATGGCGAAGTTGCCGGCGCCGTTGCATACCACCGTGTCCTCGGGCAGGGCGCGCAGGTAATGCACCAGCGTCGCCATCTGCACCGCGCCGGGATTGGCCGGCGGCGCCTCGGTCCAGGCGAGATAGTCGGCGCGGGCTTCCGCGCGCCAGTCGCGCCAGGCCAGTTCCTGCGGCGGCTGCACGCCTTCAAGCGCGGCGGCGAAGGCGCTGGACGAGGCGTTGATCGCCAGCGCCGGCTGGTAGACGCGGCCGAGTTCGTCCGGGTCGGCATGCACATGCACCAAGGGCACGCCGGGATCGGGAATGCCGAACAGGCTGTAGCCCTGCGAGGGCACCTCCCCGAGCCTCCCGCCGGCGAGGATGACGAGGTCGGCCCGCTTGAGCCGCGTGATCAGCCGCGGATTGACGGAGAAGCCGACATCGCCGACGAAGCAGTCATGATCGGCGGGAAACAGCATCTGCCGGCGGAAGCTCACCGCCACCGGCAGGTCGAAGCGTTCGGCGAAGCGCGCCACGGAGGCAACGGCCTTCTCGTTCCAGCGCGTGCCGCCGAGGATCATCACCGGCCGCTTCGCCGCCCACAGCAGGCGCTGCAGCCGCATCATGTCGGTCAGGCCCGGCCAGGTCTCGGCCGGCTCCACCGGCGGGGCGTCCGGCACCTCAGCGATTTCGCTCAGCATGTCCTCGGGCAGGGCAATGACCACCGGGCCGGGCCGGCCCTGCATGGCGACGCGGAAGGCGCGTGCGACGATCTCGGGGATGCGCACCGCCTCGTCGATCTCCACCGCCCATTTGGCGAGCGGGCCGAAGGCGGCGCGGTAGTCGACCTCCTGGAACGCCTCGCGCCCGCGCATGGAGCGCGCGATCTGGCCGACGAACAGGATCATCGGCGTCGAATCCTGCTGCGCGATATGCACGCCCGCGCTGGCATTGGTCGAACCCGGCCCGCGCGTGACGAAGCAGATGCCGGGCCGCCCGGTGAGCTTGCCGCAGGCTTCCGCCATCATCGCCGCGCCGCTCTCCTGCCGGCAGACGACGAACTCGACATCGGTGTCGGCGAAAGCGTCGAGCACGTCGAGATAGCTTTCGCCCGGCACGCCGAAGGCGCGGGTCACGCCATTTGCGAGCAGGGCATCGACGAGGATGCGGGCGCCGGTGCGGGGAGTGGAGGAAGCGGGGGAGGAGGTCATGATCGTGGCACGGAACTCGAGGCGGAGGAGGCCGGCACTCTAGAACACGCGCCGATCAGATTGCACCGCAAACTGATCGGACGACGCGTTCTCCATTGCCGATTGCGCGACGGGTTCGGAACGCGCCTGACGCCACCTCACAAGAAGCCGATCCAGCGCCCCGCGATCAGCACGGCAAGCCACAGCAGGGCGGAGGCCGCCGCCGACAGGCGCACGCTCGCTCCGACCCGCCGGCCGGCGAGCGCCTGCCGATAGGCGGGATTGGCGTGCTGGACGCCGATATTCACCAGTGCGGCCGCGAGCAGGCCGAGCTTGATCTGGAAGGCGGGGTTCCCGGCATAGTCGGCCGGACGCACGGTGAAGAGCCACAGGCCGGTCAGCACCGCCAGCCCGGCACCGACGGCCGCCACGCGCGCATTGAGCGGCCCGATCACCACCAGCGGCACCTGGCGCAGGCCACCGAGCAGGCGCAGATCCAGCACGAGGACGGAGCCGAGAAGCAGCGCTATGCCGAGCAGATGGGCCGCGTTGACGAACAGATAGGCGACCCAGGACGCGCGCAGCCAGCCGGCGCCGGGCCACCCGCCGAGCACGGCCAGAAGGTGCGACGCTCCCTCCATGGCGGCTTCAATTGCTGCCGATCCGATCCGGGTACAGGTCGTAATTCTTGCCTGCGATCGTGATGCGCACGGCCTTCATATGGGCTTTCGACGCGTCACGGTTGCGATTGCCCAGCACGGTTATGGCGTCGCCCGGCTTGGCGGTGTCGCCGGTGAAGCCGGAACCGGCAGTCTGGCGGGGATTGCCCAGATCGACCTGCCAGAGCGTGCCGTCATTCGCGGTGACCTGCAGCGAGGGGTGCGGCGGCGCCATGGAGATGGTCTTGATCGTGCCCTCCAGCGTCATCTGCTGGCTCTCGGCCCAGCTCCATCCGTGATGGGCCAGGGCCGGGGCAGAGACTGCGAGGAATGCGGCAAGACCGGCGCCGACGACGGCGCGGCGGGATTTCGGACGCATCGTGACGGGCATGGAACGGCTCCTGTCGTTACGGAAGTCGTTCCAGACTATGGCGCGCCGCGGCGGCAGGGCGACCCGTCCGCCGCTCACATCTGCGCCAGCGGGGTGGAGGAGGGCGCACCCGCAGGCGTCTTCCCGGCCGCAGCGAAGCGGAGAGCGGGGATCGCTCTCCGTTCTGGCCGCGATCCCGGATCGGCCTCCGGCCGTCCGGGATGACGAGGTATGGCAGGCGTGTCGCGTGGCGAAGGTGTGGGAAGCGTGGCGTTTACACGTCCACGCTCGCCCGCAGGGCGTTGTCCTGGATGAACTCGCGGCGCGGTTCGACCACGTCGCCCATCAGGCGGTTGAACAGGTCGTCGGCGTCGGCGACTTCCTTCACCTTCACCTGCAGCAGCGAACGGGCGTTGACGTCGAGCGTCGTTTCCCAGAGCTGCTCGGCGTTCATTTCGCCCAGGCCTTTGTAGCGCTGCAGCGAGATGCCCTTGCGGCCGGCGTCGGTGACGACGTCGAACAGGTCCATCGGGCCGTAGACCACCGTTTCCAGCGCCTTGCGGCGCATCGTGGCGGGGGCGGCGTGCACCTCCTGCAGGTCGGCGGCGAGGGCGTCGAGACGGCGCGCCTCGGCGGAGGCGACGAAGGCGGCGTCGAGCACCGCGACCTCCTTCACGCCACGTACCGTGCGCGTGAAGCGGAAGCCGGCGCCGTCCGCCTCGCCCATCCAGCCGCGTTCGGTATCGTCGGCGACGATATCGAGGCGCCGCGCCACCAGAGTGGCGACTTCCGCGGCGCGTTCCTCTTCGATGAGGAGGCCCTGCGTGAAGGCGCCACCGATCGCCGCCTGCTCCACCACCGCGCGGTTGTAGCGCGGGTGCAGGCCGTTCATCACATGGCGGAACGAGCGGGCGCTCTCCAGCACATGGTGCAGGTCGCCGCCGGCGCGCACCTCGCCGGAGGCGAGCAGCAGCGAGGCCTCGTCGAGGCCTTGATTGGTCAGGTAGTCCTCGAGCGAGCGTTCGTCCTTCAGATACTGCTCGGACTTGCCGCGCGTGACCTTATAGAGCGGCGGCTGGGCGATGTAGATGTGACCACGGTCCAGCAGTTCTGGCATCTGCCGGAAGAAGAAGGTCAGCAGCAGGGTGCGGATGTGGGAACCGTCCACGTCCGCGTCCGTCATGATGATGATCTTGTGGTAGCGCAGCTTGTCGACGTTGAAGTCGTCGCGGCCGATGCCGGTGCCGAGCGCGGTGATCAGCGTGCCGATCTGCTCGGAGGAGAGCATCTTGTCGAAGCGGGCGCGCTCGACGTTCAGGATCTTGCCGCGCAGCGGCAGGATGGCCTGGAAGGCGCGGTTGCGGCCCATCTTGGCCGAGCCGCCGGCCGAGTCGCCCTCGACGATGAACAGCTCGGACTTGGCGGGATCGCGCTCCTGGCAGTCGGCGAGCTTGCCGGGCAGCGAGGCGACGTCGAGCGGGTTCTTGCGGCGGGTGAGTTCGCGCGCCTTGCGCGCCGCCTCGCGGGCGGCGGCGGCCTCGACCACCTTGGTGACGAGCGACTTGCTCTCCGCCGGATGCTCCTCCAGCCAGGAGCCGAGCGCCTCGTTCACCAGGGCTTCGACCACCGGTCGCACCTCGGAGGAGACCAGCTTGTCCTTGGTCTGCGAGGAGAATTTCGGGTCCGGCACCTTCACCGAGAGCACGGCGGTCAGGCCCTCGCGGCAATCCTCGCCGGTCGGGTCCACCTTTTCCTTCTTGGCGATGCCCGAGCGCTCAGAATAGCCGATGATCTGGCGCGTCAGCGCGGCGGCGAAGCCGGTGAAATGCGTGCCGCGATCGCGCTGCGGGATGTTGTTGGTGAAGCAGAGCACGTTCTCATGGTAGCTGTCGTTCCACGACAGCGCGCATTCCACCATGATGCCGTCGCGCTCGGCGCGGATCACGATGGGCTTCGGCAGCAGCGCCTGCTTGGAGCGGTCGAGATACTGCACGAAGGCCTCGACGCCGCCCTCATACATCATTTCCTCGCGCTTCACCTCGGCGTGGCGCGCGTCGGTCAGCACTATGCGCACGCCGGAATTGAGGAAGGCGAGCTCGCGCAGCCGGTGTTCCAGCGTGGCGTAGTCGAATTCGATGTGGGTGAAGGTGTTCGGGCTCGGCACGAAGGTCACCATCGTGCCGCGCCGGCCTTCCGGCGCCGGACCCTTCACGGCCAGCGGCGCCTCGGCGTCGCCGTGGCGGAAGCGCATATGGTGCTCCAGCCCGTTGCGCCAGATGGTCAGGTCGAGCGTGGTGGAGAGCGCGTTCACCACCGAGACGCCCACGCCGTGCAGGCCGCCGGAGACCTTGTAGGAGTTCTGGTTGAACTTACCGCCGGCGTGCAGCTGGGTCATGATGACCTCGGCCGCCGACACGCCCTCCTCGTCGTGGATGTCGGTCGGGATGCCGCGGCCATTGTCGGTCACGGTGACCGAGCCTTCGGCGTTGAGCGTCACCGTCACCTCGTCGGCATAGCCGGCGAGTGCCTCGTCGATGGCATTGTCGACCACCTCGTAGACCATGTGGTGCAGGCCCGAGCCGTCGTCGGTGTCGCCGATATACATGCCCGGGCGCTTGCGCACCGCGTCGAGCCCGCGCAGCACCTGAATCGACTGCGCGCCATAATCCTCCCCGTTGGAAGCGGGGGCGGGGGCGTTGTCGGGCTCGGCCATGGATGCAGCTCTTCGAATCGTTTGAATTGACAGAGATTTATAGCGCAGTCGCGCGGTTATTTCGTGGCGACAAGCACGGCCGCTCCCGCCATGGCGGTACCGCAGGCGCGGTTGATCAATTTCACGCCGCGCGCGCTGGCGGCGAGGTGCCGCGCGCGGTGCGCGAGCATCACATAGCCGCCGAACACCAGCGAGAGTACCACCGAGATGACCCCGCACAGCTCGGTAAAGCCGAGCACGGTCAGGTGGTTGAGGTCGACGATACTCGGCAGCAGGGCGAGGTAGAAGGCCATCGCCTTGGGATTGCCGAGCGTCATGCCGAGGCCGGTGAGGAACAGGCCGGTGCGCGAATCCGCCTCGCGGATCTCGGCGGCCTCCGCCGGACGGGCAGGCGCCGTCCACAGTTTCCAAGCGAGATGAATGAGATAAGCGGCCGCGGCGAGGCGCACGAGAAAGAACAGCGAGCCGAGCGCGGCAGCCAGCGCCGCCAGCCCGAGCGCGGCGGCGGCGAGCCACACCATGTCGCCGAGCACGATGCCGGCGACCAGCGGGCCGGCGCCCTGCCGGCCACGCACCAGCGTGCGCGCGACGAGCGCGATCACGCTCGGCCCGGGCGAGGCGGCAGCCAGGGCCAGGGCGGCGGCGAAGACGATGAGATCGATGATGGCCATGGTGCCCTCACGTGCGCGCAAGCGCGCCGCGCGCGCGAGATGCCTAGCTAATGCTTTCGAGGTCGGCTTTCAAGGCGTGCCCGGACGCTCAGGGCGCGGGCAGCTGCGATATGTGGCCGGGGGTCACGGCGAACCGCTCCGCCTTCCCCCCGAGGGCGGCGAAGGCGGAAGGGTCGGCGCCGGTCATCCACACCTGCCCGCCGAGTGCATCGAGCGCCGCGAACAGCGCCGCGCGGCGGTCGGGATCAAGGTAGGCGACGACGTCATCGAGCAGCATCACCGGTGCCATGCCGGCCATTTCGCCCACCAGCCGGGCATGGGCCAGCGCAAGGCCGATCAGCAGCGCCTTCTGCTCGCCGGTGGAGCCCTGCGCGGCGGGAATCGCCTTGGGGCCGTGGCCGACGAGGAGATCGGTCAGGTGCGGTCCCTCCAGCGTGCGCCCTGCCGCTCGGTCACGCGGCCGGCCTGCCCGTAGGGCGAGCCGGTACTGGTCCTCGACAGTGGTCGCCGGTTCGCGTGCCAGGGCGCGTTCGACCTCGCCCTCCAGCGCCACCGTCGCCCAAGGGAAGGGCGAGGTGTCGTCGCGGCCATGGTCGCGCCCCTGGGCGATGCCGGCGGCGAGGCGGCGCACGGTCTCCATCCTTGCTGCGGCGACCGCCACGGCGAGGGCGGCGAGTTCCTGCTCGACAGCGTCGAGATAGCGCGGATCGGTGGAGGTCTCCTCCAGCAGGCGGTTGCGCGCGCGCAGCGCCCGCTCCAGCGCGTTGACGCGCGCGCCGTGCTCGGCGTCGACCGCCAGCACCAGCCGGTCGAGAAAACGCCGACGCTCCGCGGGCGGGCCGGTGAACAGCCCGTCCATTTCCGGCGTCAGCCACACCACGCGCACATGGTCGGCGAAGGCGGCGGCCGAGCCGACCGGCTCGCCGTCGATGCGGCAGCGGCGCGAGCGCGCCTCGCCTTCCGCCTCGACGCCGGTGCCCAGCGTGACCTCGCCATAGGCGCCATCGACCACGGCCGACACCGCCCAGCCTCCCGCCTGCGTACCGTCGGGGGCGCGCGCGGCGAACTGGTCGAGGCTGGCGCGCCTGAGCCCGCGCCCCGGCGCCAGCAGCGAGATGGCCTCGAGCAGATTGGTCTTGCCGGCGCCGTTAGGTCCGACCAGCACCACCGGGCCGTCGCCGGCCTTCACGTCGGCAGCGTGGTAGCTGCGGAATTCCGTCAGCCGCAGGCGGGCGATGCGCCCTACGGAAATCGTGCGTGGGTTCACACGCGCATCGGCATCAGCACATAGAGCGCGCCGCGCTTGTCCGGATCCTGCACCAGCGTGGGTGAGCCGGGATCGGCAAGCTTCAGCTCGGCCGTGCCGCCTTCGATCTGCGAGGTGATGTCGAGCAGGTAGCGGCTGTTGAAGCCGATATCGATAGGCTCGGCGGCGTATTCGACCTCGATCTCCTCGGTCGCGCTGCCCGAATCCGGGTTGGTGACGGAAAGGGTCAGCTTGCCATCGGCGATGGAGAGCTTCACCGCCCGGCCGCGCTCGCTCGCCACCGTCGAGACGCGGTCGACCGCCGAGGCGAAGTCCGCCTTGTCGACGATCAGCGTCTTGTCGTTGCCGAGCGGGATGACGCGGCCATAGTCCGGGAAGGTGCCGTCGATCAGCTTGGAGGTCAGCACCACGCGGTCGAGCGAGACGCGGATCTTGGCGGTGGAGAGTTCCACCGTCACCTCGGCGTCGGCATTCTCGGCGAGGCGCTGGATCTCGGCGACCGCCTTGCGCGGCACGATGACGCCGGGCATGCCGGTGGCGCCCGCCGGGGCTGCCGTCTGCGCCTGGGCGAGGCGGTGGCCGTCGGTCGCGACCGCGCGCAGCACCGGGCCGCCGGCGTCGGCGACGTGCAGATAGATGCCGTTGAGATAGTAGCGGGTCTCTTCGGTCGAGATGGCGAATTGGGTCTTGTCGACAAGCCGCTTCAGCTCGCCGGCCGGCAGGGTGAAGCTGTGCGTCATCTCGCCGGCGGCGAGGTCGGGGAACTCGGTCTCGGGCAGGGTCTGCAGCGCGAAGCGCGAGCGGCCGGCGCGCACGGTCAGCGTGCCGCGGTCGCCGGAGGTCTCTATCTGCACCTGCGCACCTTCGGGCAGCTTGCGCACGATCTCGTAGATCGTGTGCGCCGGCACCGTCGTGGCGCCCTCCTGCTGCACTTCGGCGGGGATCGTCTCGACGATCTCGATGTCGAGGTCGGTGGCGCGCAGCGCCAGCCCGCGCGGATCGCTGCGCATCAAGACGTTGGCGAGGATCGGAATGGTGTTGCGCCGCTCGACGACACGATGGACGTGGGCCAGAGACTTGAGCAACTCGGCCCGCTCGACGGTGACCTTCATGGCCGCGACACCCGTGGCTTTAGGAGAAGAGGAACGCGCACGGAGCGCCGCCGACACGGGCGTCGCCCGGCAACGCGCCCCGGGCGGACGGCGCGGGCGCGCCGCCGGGGGCGTCGACATTGCCGTCGGTGGCGCG
The DNA here is from genome assembly GCF_056836805.1 of Ancylobacter sp. TW_SC_1. NCBI lineage: Bacteria > Pseudomonadati > Pseudomonadota > Alphaproteobacteria > Hyphomicrobiales > Xanthobacteraceae > Ancylobacter > Ancylobacter sp. TW_SC_1. Next base: position 4,144,376 of record NZ_CM166365.1, on the reverse strand, counting down.
CCAACGCAAGCGGCGCACCCGTCGGATGCGCCGAATTAGTGGGGAAATCTACGGTAATCACGGGGAAAACGCCGCCGCGCGGCGCCTTCCCCCGGCCCGGCGCTATTCGTCGTTGACCAGACGCTTGAGCGTCTCGACCTCTTCGGCCAGCACGCGGTCGGTGCCGACAAGGCCGTCGATCTTGCGCACCGCGTGCAGCACGGTGGTGTGGTCGCGACCACCGAAGCGCCGGCCGATCTCGGGCAGCGAGCGCAGGGTGAGCGTCTTGGCGAGATACATCGCGATCTGGCGCGGCTTCACCACATTGGCGGTGCGGCGCTGCGAGAGGATATCGGCACGGCTCACATTGTAGTGCTTGGCGACGATGCGCAGGATGTCGTCGACGCGCACCCGCTTGGGTTCGGTGGAGCGCACGAGGTCGCGTACGGCGGTCTCGGCCATTTCCAGCGTGATGGCGCGGGAGGTGAGCTGGTTGTGCGCCAGCAGCCGGTTCAGCGCGCCGTCGAGGTCGCGGCCGTTCTGTCCGCAATTGCGGGCGATGAAGTTCAGCACGTCCGGCGGGACGCTGAAGCCGGGATGCTGCTGGGCGAGCATGGCGACGCGGGCCGCGAGGATTTCAAGCTTCAGTTCCTCGTCGAGCGGCGCGATCTCGACCACGAGGCCGCCGGCGAGGCGCGAGCGCACGCGCTCTTCCAGCGCGTCGAGCTCGGTCGGCGGACGGTCGGCGGCGATCACCACCTGGCGGCCGGAATCCATCAGCGCATTGAGCGTGTGGCAGAACTCCTGCTGGACGCTCTTGCCCTGCAGGAACTGCAGGTCGTCGATGATCAGCGTGTCGATGCCGCGCAGCTGGTCCTTGAAGGCGAGGGCCGACTGGCTCTTCAGCGCGGCGACGAAGCCGTACATGAAGCGCTCGGCAGTGAGATAGACGACGCGGCGGCCATTGTCGGTGCCGGCGGCGGCGATGGCCTGCAGAAGATGCGTCTTGCCGAGGCCGACCGCGGCATGGAGATAAAGCGGATTGAACACCGGGCCACTGCCGGCGGGAGCGTCGGCGACCTTGCGCGCCGCCGCATGGGCGAGGCGGTTGGAATCGCCGAGGCGATAGGTCGCGAAGGTCAGGCGCGCGTCGAGCGGCGAGCCGTTCGACACTTCCGCGGAGGTGGCGGTCGCCGCGACCGAGGCGGCGGATTCCGTGGCGGGCGCACGCGTCACGGCCGATACGACGGTGCGGACCGGCGTCGTCACCGCGCCCGGTGCACGCATCACCGCCGTGCGGACGATCAATTCGACACGGTCCGTCGAGCCCTCTTCCTGCCATAGCGCGGCCAGCCGCTCGACGTAATGCTGCTGAATCCAGGTCTTCAGGAAGCGCGTCGGGACCGACAGGCGCACCAGGCCACTGTCGATGCCGTCGAGTTCGAGGCGGGGAAACCAGCTCGAATAGACTTCCTCGCCGATCTCGGCGCGCAGTCGTCGGCGGACCCGATCCCACGCTTCACGCGCCTCGACGTCCAAACCCGCGCGCGCTCCGGCCCGGGCTGCCGCACCGGAAAACTGACCCTGACTGGAGGATTCGAGGCCATCTGATTTGAACATGTTCGCTCCGCGCTTCTTATGCGGTTGTTGGGACACACGAAGGAAGCATCCCCTCGGCAATGTCCGCTGGTGCGAACATCCGGGTCGGATACCCTTCGATGCGAATGGAGTGGCTGTCGGTTCAGCGCGGGTCGTCTGTCAATCGCTCGGCGATGTCACTAGACGACCGACGTCATGGCCTCAACCGGGAGGGCCCGCGATGGCCGGGGGCTCGGAGGGAACGCATCGCAACTGAGGGTCCAGATTCTGGTCGTCGCAGATCCGCACAGCAACCGCCAAAGCGATCATGCAATCTGGGCGCGCACCCTCTCGTGCGCTCGTTCGCGTCGTCATAGCAGCCCCTTTGCGGCAAGATCATTGCCGCCCTAAGTAGTCTTCGTTTTTTTGATGAAACTAGAAATTCACAACGCCAGGGATCACGCAGACAAGAGCTTCTCAAAAGAGCCGTGTCATTTCACGAGAAACGGCACAAATTCAGCGAGGTGGGGAAATCAATACAACACACAGTGCCCCCCTCATGTTGAAATGAGTAGTTCTAAAACTCAACTTTTCGCTGAGGTGTCCGGCGGAACCGGATGAACACAACATACACAGGGGACCCCCGCCACGCAACGCCATAGGCACGCCAGAGGGGGGCTTTGGGGTGCTCCGGAGGCTGATTCGGCCGCCCAAAAAAGAGCCATCAGTCGGCAAATCTCTGAGTCGCTTGCAAGATTCTGTGGTGGGAAATGATGGGTCTTTCCTCAGCTATTTTTCCCCACCCCACCCCCTGCCGGGCATGGGGCGCACCGATTCGAAAGGGAGTGTCGAGGGTGGGGGGTATCCCAATGAAACATATACGTTATTTCTGCGCGGCCGATCTCTGTCGCCTGCTGTAAAACGGGCCGGGAGGGCTGCTTCGCGAGGGGAGGGTGAGTCAAGGGCCGAGAGCCGTGTTTGGCCGCGGCGTCTGGCCTCGTTCAGCATATGTGACAGTTTTGCAACTGGCTGTCGGATGGGTCTGCTGCGTTCCGGCCGGCCGGCGCCGCACCGACCGGCAGCGCGCTGGCGAAATGCGAAAAGCCCGGCACGATGGCCGGGCTTTACGTAGCTGTCGGTTGTATTCTTCTGGCTTGCGATCAGGCGCCGAGCTTGGCGAGACGCTGGGCCAGACGCGAGACCTTGCGCGAGGCCGTGTTCTTGTGGATCACGCCCTTCTGGGCAGCGCGCATGATCTCCGGCTCGGCGACCTTGAAGGCCACGCCGGCGGCATCACGATTGCCGGTGGCGAGAGCCTCTTCAAGCTTGCGCACGAACGTACGCATCCGCGAGCGGCGGTTCTTGTTGATCTCCGTGCGGCGCTCAATCTTGCGAGCCGCCTTCTTAGCGGAGGGCGTATTGGCCATCGGCCGTCCTCTTCGTCGTCGCAGGAACGGTGAACGCCGCTCGTGCCGGAATCTGGTTGCAAAAGATAAAGCGGGGCAGACCCGGAGGAGCCCCGCGCGAGTGGCGGGCTTATAGTCGTGGGGCGCCGTCGCGTCAATATGCTAGGCGCGCCGGCTTGCCCGGGACGACTGGTTAATTGTTCCTGAACGAGGCCCCGCGCTTCTCCGCGAAGGCTGCCATGCCTTCCTTCTGGTCGGCGGTGGCGAACAGCGCCTGGAACAGGCGGCGCTCGAATCGGATGCCTTCGGCGAGGGTCGTCTCGAAGGCGCGGTTGACGCTTTCCTTCGCCATCATCACCGAGGGGAGGGAGAGGTCGGCGATGGTCCCGGCGACCTTCATCGCCTCGTCCTTGAGCTGCGCCAGGGGCACGACGCGCGAGACGAGGCCGTAGCGGTCCGCCTCCTCGGCGGTGAGGGTGCGTCCGGTCAGGCACATCTCCATTGCCTTGGCCTTGCCGATGGCGCGGGTGAGGCGCTGCGAGCCACCGGCGCCGGGCATGATGCCGAGCTGGATCTCGGGCTGGCCGAAGCGGGCATTGTCGGCGGCCAGGATGATGTCGCACATCATGGCGATCTCGCATCCGCCGCCGAGCGCGTAGCCCGCCACCGCGGCGACCACCGGCTTGCGGCAGCGCGACAGCCTTTCCCAACTGGTGATGAAGTCGTCGGTATAGGTTGCCGGGAAGAGCAGCGGCTGCATTTCCTTGATGTCGGCGCCGGCGGCGAAGGCGCGATCCGAGCCGGTGAGGACGATGCAGCCTATGTCGGCATCCGCCTCGAAGCCGTCCAGCGCCGTGCCGAGTTCGGCGATCAGCGCCGCGTTCAGCGCATTGAGCGCCTTCGGGCGGTTGAGGGTGATGACGCCGACGCGTCCGTTGGTCTCGACGAGGATGTTGTCGTACGCCATGGCGCGCCGTCTCCTATCGGGGGGGCAAGATTGTCGCGGGCAGAATTATCGCTGGCAGGCGGCACAGTAAAAGGTGGAGCGCCCGCTCTGCACAAGCCGGGCGATGGTTCCCCGGCAGCCCGGCGCGAGGCAGGCATCGCCCTCGCGGTCATAGGCGCGGAAGGTGTGCTGGAAATAGCCGAGCGTGCCGTCGACCTGGGCATGGTCGCGCAGTGTCGAGCCGCCGGCGGCGATCGCCTCCTGAAGCACCAGCCGGATCGTCTCGACGAGGCGGCGCGCGGCGGCGTTCGGCCGGCCCGACGCGGTCACGAGGGTGGCGGCCTGCCGCTCGGGCGAGAGGCCGGCGCGGTGCAGCGCCTCGCACACATAGATGTTGCCGAGCCCGGCGACGACCTTCTGGTCGAGCAGGGCGGCCTTCAGCGGCGTCCGCCGTCCGGCGAGGGCGCGGGCAAGCCGTTCGGCATCGAACGCCGCGCCGAGCGGCTCCGGCCCCATGTCGCGGAACAGCGGATGGGCGTCGATCCCGGCGCGGGGCACCAGCAGCATGGCGCCGAAGCGGCGGGGATCGTTGTAGACCACCTCGACGCCGCCCTCGAGGCGGAACGCCACATGGTCGTGCGCGGCGGCCTTCGAGCGAGCCATCACGAAATCGCCCGGCGTCTCCGGCACGCCCGCCTCCGGCTCGATGCGGAACGAGCCGGACATGCCCAGATGCATGACCAGCACCTCGTCCGCGCCGCTCCCGTCCGGGCCGACATCGGCCAGCAGGTATTTCCCGCGGCGATCGAGCTTGAGGATGCGCCGTCCGGTCAGGCGGTCGGCGAATCGCTCGGGCAGCGGCCAGCGCAGGTCCGGCCGGCGCGCGACGGCGGCGAGGATGGTCCGTCCCTCCATCACGGGGGAAAGCCCCCGGCGAACGGTTTCGACTTCAGGCAGCTCGGGCATGGCCGGGCGGACCTCGCAGGAGTGACAAGACGGACAGGCGTGACGAGAGTGAAGCGCGTCAGGGCAGTATATGGGTCTCGCGCAGGAAGTCCGCGAGTTCGGGCGCGGTGCGGAAGCGATGGCCCCGCAGTCCGGCGGCGATGGCGCCGGCGATGTTGGCGGGCTTGTCGTCGATCATCGCTGCCTCGGTCGGCGCGACGCCGTACAGTGACGCGACACCTTTATATATAGCCGGCGCGGGTTTCTTGTCGCCGAACTCGGCGGCGACGTGCATGGCGGGTCCGAACAGCGCCCGCAGTTCGGGCACGAGCACGTCGAAGTGCTCCTTCATGATGTGCCCGTTATTGGTCAGCAGCGCGATCGGCACACGCTCGCCCGCCTCCCGCGCCAAGGCCAGCACCTGCCTGTCGAGGGTCATGGCGAGCGCGCGGGTGCGCAGCCATTCCGGCCGGCCGAAGGGCACGCCCAGCGCCTGCGAGATGGCTGCGAGATAGGCATCGGGAGCCAGCCGGCCAAGGTCGGAGGCATCCTCGATGCCGCTGGCCCAGACGAGGCGCTCGACATCGGCGGCGGACAGCCCCGCAAGCGCGCCCATGGCGGCGCGACGCGCCTCCACATCATAGCGCAGGAGCACGTCGTCCATGTCGAAGATGACAAGGCGGGGCGGGGCGATGCCGAGGGGTGGGGCGGTCACGGGCGCCTCCTCACGGGAGCGCGTCGAAGCCTTCGCCGAAACCCTTCAGGCTGAGCGGAATGCCGATGCCTTCCTCCGGCGTCTGGAAGACGATGAAGGTGGCGTTCTGCCCGCTGCGCAGCTGGCTGATCAGCTTGTCGTCCATCACGACCTCGGCGACGCAGCCATTGGGCACGCAGCGCACGAAGCCGGCACGACCGACATCGGCATTGTCAATCTTCAGGCCGAGGCCGGAGGGCAGCAGCACGCCGAGCGGCGCCAGCACGCGAAGCAGCCGGCTCTTCTGGTCGGCCGTCTTCAGCACGATCACGGTCAGGCCGACATTGGGCCGGTCGTCCGCCTGCACGCTCTGCAGCAGCACGCACTGCTCGGACTGGGCGCCGGGAGGGGTGTCGCAGCGGATCTGCCATTCGCCATGAACCGAGCGCACGACGCCCTGCGCCGCCGCTCCGTCGATGCTGGCAACAAGGGCTGCGACGGCGATCACCGCGAAAAAGGCTGAACGGAGTGCCGTGAAGCCGGGCATGGCTGTCTCCCGAAAAGTGTCGTCCGCTATGTCTTCTAAAGAATCGCCGGCCGGGGACAAGGCGAATCGTGCCGTTATCCCGAACGGGCCCGTCAGGCAGGGGCGGTAGAACGCCTCAGAGCGATGTCAAGAATGCGGCAATGTAGCACTCCCTGGAGATAGAACGGTTCCAGGCACCCGACGTCATGTCGCAGGAGGAGCGACCGGGTGGCGCGTTGCTCAGGGGTTCTTTTTGTGTTTGATGAAGATCAAATGCCACTGGCCCGACACGCGATCGCCATCGCCATGTCCGGGTCACGGGGGAGCTGATGGGAGTGACGTTCGCGATGAATTCCTGGATCCGCAACGCTGTGCGCACGGCCGCCGGCCTTGCCGGGGGGGTCATGCTGGCGCTGGCTGGTACGGGGGCCGCGCTCGCGGGTACCGGGCAGCCGTCGCCGTGGCAGATCAATCTGCAGGGGGCTGCCTCTCCGGTGATGGAGAGCATTCACTCCTTCCACTTCTTCCTGCTGGCGATCATCATCGCCGTCGTCCTGCTGGTGCTCGTGCTGCTGGTCGTGGTGATGGTGCGGTTCAACGAGAAGGCCAATCCGGTGCCTTCGCGGACCACGCACAACACGCTGATCGAGGTGCTGTGGACCGTCGTCCCGGTGCTGATCCTGGTGGCGATCGCGATCCCGTCCTTCCGGCTGCTGTTCCTGCAGCTCGACCTGCCGAAGGCGGACATCACCGTGAAGGTGACGGGCCACCAGTGGTACTGGTCCTACGAATACCCCGACAACGGTGCCTTCAGCTTCGACAGCCTGATGGTGGCCACCGCCGACCTGCAGCCCGGCCAGCCGCGCCTGCTCGCCGTCGACAACGAGGTCGTGGTGCCGGTCAACAAGGTCGTGCGCGTCCAGGTCACGGCGGCCGACGTCATCCATTCCTTCGCCCTGCCGTCCTTCGGCGTGAAGATCGACGCCCTGCCGGGCCGCCTGAACGAGAGCTGGTTCCAGGCGACCAAGGAGGGCGTCTATTACGGGCAGTGCTCCGAGCTCTGCGGAAAGGACCACGCCTTCATGCCGATCGCTATCCGGGTGGTGAGCGAGGGCGAGTTCGCCGCCTGGGTCGAGAAGGCGAAGCAGGAATTCGCGGCGGCGGATGCGCCGGCGCGTGTCGCGCAGAGCGAGTCGACGGGCGTCGCGGCGCGCTGAGAGTGCCGGTTCGGCGTATCGAGATTTCGAAGCGTCTGTAAGGGCGCGAATGAGGGACGGTTCTATGGCAAACGCAGCCGGTCACGCGGGCGATCCGACGGGTTGGAAGCGCTGGGTCTACTCGACCAACAACAAGGACATCGGCGTGATGTACCTGATCTTCGCGATCGTCGCGGGGATCGTGGGCGGCATCCTCTCGATCGGCATCCGCATGGAGCTGCAGGAGCCGGGGATGCAGATCTTCTCGGATCCGCAGACCTTCAACGTGTTCACCACCGGCCACGGCCTCATCATGATCTTCTTCATGGTGATGCCGGCGATGATCGGCGGCTACGGCAACTACTTCATCCCGCTGATGATCGGTGCGCCGGACACCGCCTTCCCGCGCATCAACAACGTCGCCTTCTGGCTGCTGCCGCCGTCCTTCGCGCTGGCGATCCTGTCGCTGTTCGTTGAAGGCGCGGCCGGCTCCAACGGCTTCGGCGGCGGCTGGACGATCTATCCCCCGCTGTCCTCCAAGCTCGGCCATCCCGGCCCCGCGATGGATCTGCTGATCCTGTCGCTGCATCTGGCCGGCGCATCCTCGATCCTCGGCGCGATCAACCTGATCACGACGATCCTGAACATGCGCGCCCCGGGCATGACGCTGCACAAGATGCCGCTCTTCGCCTGGTCGCAGCTGGTCACCGCCTTCCTGCTGCTGCTGTCGCTGCCGGTGCTCGCGGGCGCCATCACCATGCTGCTGACGGATCGCAATTTCGGTACCACCTTCTTCGATCCGGCCGGCGGCGGCGATCCGATCCTGTTCCAGCACCTGTTCTGGTTCTTCGGTCACCCCGAAGTGTACATCCTGATCCTGCCGGGCTTCGGCATCGTCTCGCACATCGTGTCGACCTTCTCCAAGAAGCCCATCTTCGGCTATCTCGGTATGGCCTACGCCATGGTCGCGATCGGCGTCGTCGGCTTCGTCGTGTGGGCGCACCACATGTACACGGTCGGCCTGTCCTCCTCGACGCAGGCCTATTTCGTCGCCGCGACGATGATCATCGCGGTGCCGACGGGCGTGAAGATCTTCTCCTGGATCGCCACGATGTGGGGCGGTTCGATCTCCATGCGCGTGCCGATGCTCTGGGCGATCGGCTTCATCTTCCTGTTCACGGTCGGCGGCGTCACCGGCGTCGTCCTCTCGAACGCCGGCATCGACCGCTCGCTGCACGACACCTATTACGTGGTGGCCCACTTCCACTACGTGCTGTCGCTCGGCGCCGTGTTCGCCATCTTCGCCGGCTGGTACTACTGGGCGCCGAAGATGTTCGGCTACATGTACAGCGAGACGATCGGCAAGGTTCACTTCTGGCTGACCTTCATCGGCGTGAACCTCGTGTTCTTCCCGCAGCACTTCCTCGGCCTCGCCGGCATGCCGCGCCGCTATGCGGACTATCCGGACGCCTTCGCCGGGTGGAACTTCGTCTCCTCGATCGGCTCCTACATCTCGGGCTTCGCGGTGCTGGTGTTCCTGTTCGGCATCTGGCGCATGTTCGCGGCCAAGGTTCCGGCCGGCGCCAATCCGTGGGGCGAGGGGGCGACCACGCTGGAGTGGACGCTGAGCTCCCCGCCGCCCTTCCACCATTTCGACGTCCTGCCCAAGATCAAGTGATCGGCCGGACGATCCAGGAAAAGGCCCGGCGCGATTTCGATCGCGCCGGTTTCGTAAAGGGGGCAGGAGGCCGGTTGCCGGCCGCCGCCCGGAGCATCGGCCGGGCCGGTCGTCGAGACGACCTCCGCCGGCAGGGGACGCATCGCCGCGCGGCGATGCCGGAGTGAATTCATGAGCGACGTCGCCTCGCGCGAATACGAGCTGAGCCGGACCGAGCCGCGCGCGCTCGACATGCCGTCCTATGCCTCGGTCTCGGACTATGTCGCGCTGCTCAAGCCGCGCGTCATGTCGCTGGTGATCTTCACCGCGCTGGTCGGCATCGTGCGCGCTCCCGCCGAGGTGCATCCGGTCATCGCCTTCACCGCGCTGCTGTGCATCGCCATCGGCGCGGGCGCCTCGGGCGCGCTCAACATGTGGTGGGACGCCGACATCGACGCGGTGATGAGCCGCACGCGCCGTCGCCCGATCCCGGCCGGCCACGTCACCCCCGGCGAGGCGCTGGCCTTCGGCATCACCCTGTCGATCGGCTCGGTGCTGGTGCTCGGCCTTCTGGTCAACGAGCTTTCCGCCGCGCTGCTGGCCTTCACCATCTTCTTCTACGCCGTCGTCTACACGATGTGGCTGAAGCGTTCGACGCCGCAGAACATCGTCATTGGCGGCGCCGCCGGCGCCTTCCCGCCCATGGTGGGCTGGGCGGCGGCGTCCGGCGGCATCGGCCTGGAGAGCGTGCTGCTCTTCCTCATCATCTTCTTCTGGACGCCGCCGCATTTCTGGGCGCTGGCGCTCTACAAGTCCGGTGATTACGAGCGCGCTGGCGTGCCGATGCTCCCCGTCGTCGCCGGCCAGGCGGAGACGCGCCGCCAGATCCTGCTCTACACGCTGCTCCTCGTGCCGCTGGCCATGTCGCCCTTCTTCTTGGGCATGGCCGGGCTGGCCTATGGCGTCGTGTCGGGCGTGGCGGGCGCGCTCATGCTGCTGCTTGCCGTCCAGGTCTATCGCCGCCGCGAGGGCGCGCCCGCGGAACTCGCGGCGCGGCGCCTGTTCGGCTTCTCGATCCTTTATCTTTTTCTGCTCTTCGCGGTCCTCCTCGTGGAGGCGGTCGCGCCGGCCTGGTTCGGGCTGTGAGCGCATGCTGGCGAGGGTGCAGATGAGCGACGACAACAAGGTGCCGAAGCCGCCGGAAATCGAGGGCGTGGTGCTCACCGAAGAGCAGAAGCGCCGCCGGCGCGCGCGCTCCGTCGCCATCGCGCTGGTGCTCGCGGCGCTGTGCGTGCTGTTCTATGTCGTCACCATTGTGAAGCTCGGCCCCGCCGTGCTCATCCGGCCACTGTGAGGTTGCGATGGCGAGTGAACGCGAGAAGCTGACCGAGGCTCCCGCCGAGACGCGGGCTCCCCGAGGCACGCCGCCGCGGGCGCGAAGCCACCGCGTGGTCGCCCTGAGCTGCGCGGCGTTCGTCGTCACCATGGTCGGCGCCGCCTATGCGGCGGTTCCGCTCTATCAGATGTTCTGTCAGGTCACGGGCTTCGGCGGCGCCACCAAGGTGGCCTTGGCAGCGCCGGCGAAGGCGCTGGAGCGCACCGTCGAGATCCGCTTCGACGCCAATGTCGCGCCGGGCCTCGACTGGAGCTTCGAGCCGGAGGCGCGCTCCGTCACGGTGCGCGTCGGCGAGACCAAGCTGGCCTACTACCGCGCGCATAATCGCAGCAGCGAGTCCGTCACTGCGGCGGCGACCTACAATGTCACGCCCGCCCAGTCCGGCTACCATTTCGCGAAGATGCAGTGCTTCTGCTTCACCGACCAGACGCTGAAGCCGGGCGAGACCCTCGACATGCCGGTCGTCTTCTTCGTCGACCCGGCTTTCGCCGAGGATCCGGAGATGGTCGGCGTCAAGACCATTACCCTTTCCTACACCTTCTTCCCCAAGCCGACGCCGCTCGCCGCCGGCAAGGCGAGGGACGGGAAGGCACCCCTGTAACCGGGCAGAACGCCACATTGCGGCCGCATCGACGGCCCGCTAGAGAAGTAGACGGAACGGAGAGCGCGACCCATGGCCGAGGCCCACGCCAAGCAGCACGACTACCACCTCGTTGAACCGAGCCCGTGGCCGTTCGTCATTTCGGTATTCGCCTTCGTCCTCGCGGTCGGAGCGGTGTTCTGGATGCATGGCCAGCTCACCTCGCTGGTCATGGGCGTCGGCTTCATCGGTGTCGTCTACACGATGATCGTGTGGTGGCGGGACATCATCCGCGAGGCCCAGCACGAGCACGCGCACACGCCGGTGGTGCAGTTGCATCTGCGCTACGGCATGATCCTGTTCATCGCCTCCGAGGTGATGTTCTTCGTCGCGTGGTTCTGGGCGTTCTTCGACGCCGCGCTTTTTGCCGGCGAGGAAATCAACTTCACTCGCGCCGAGTTCACCGGCGGGCATTGGCCGCCGAACGGCATCGAGACGTTCAATCCGTGGCACCTGCCGCTGCTGAACACGCTGATCCTGCTCACTTCGGGCACGACGCTGACCTGGGCGCACCACGCGCTGGTGCATGGCGACCGCGACAGCGCCAAATGGGGCCTGTGGCTGACCGTCATCCTCGGCTTCCTGTTCTCGCTGCTGCAGGGTTTCGAGTACAGCCACGCCGAGTTCGCCTTCTCGGGCAACATCTATGGCGCCACCTTCTTCATGGCGACCGGCTTCCACGGCTTCCACGTGATCGTCGGCACCATCTTCCTCGCCGTGTGCCTCGGGCGGCTCTATGCCGGCCACTTCTCGCCGACGCATCATTTCGGTTTCGAGGCGGCGGCCTGGTACTGGCACTTCGTGGACGTGGTCTGGCTGTTCCTCTTCACCTTCATCTATGTGTGGGGCAGCTCGGGCGCTCCGCACTGAGAACACCCCGGTATCGAATGAAGGGGCGGCTTCCGGCCGCCCCTTTTTCGTTCATCGGGCGTATTGCGGATTTTCCGCCGCGACCGAATGGGAGTAGAAGCCGCCAATGGACCTTCAACCTTTCCACACCGGCGTTTCGCCCTATGCGGCGGGCCTGACCTGCAGCTGCCCGCGCTGCGGCCGGGGAAAGCTCTTCAAGGGCTTCCTCACCGTTGCGCCGTCCTGCGACAATTGCGGGCTCGATTACAGCTTCGACGATTCCGGCGATGGTCCGGTCGTCTTCATCATTCTGGCGGCCGGCTCGCTGGTCGTCGGTCTCGCGCTCTGGGTGGAGCTGACCTGGGCGCCGCCATTCTGGGTCCATGCGCTGCTGTGGGGCCCGCTCGTGCTCATCTCGACCCTCGGCCTGCTGCGGCCGCTCAAGGCGACGATGATCGCCCTGCAATATGCCAAGCGCGCGCAGGAAGGCCGGCTCGACAAGGGTGACGTGTGAGCGTTTCCGGCCCTTCGTCATGGCGCAGCCTGCTGCCCGTCACGCTCGCGGCGCTGGTGGCCTTCTGCGTGCTGGTCGGGCTCGGCGTCTGGCAGCTCGAGCGGCTCGCCTGGAAGCAGGGGCTCGTCGCCACGGTGGAAGCGCGCATCCACAAGGAGCCGGTGGCGCTGCCGCCGGAGGCGGACTGGGCGCACATCGATTTCGCGAATGACGAGTATCGCCGCGTCCGCGTGCAGGGCCGTTTCCGGCACGATCTTGAAGTGCAGGTCTATGCGCTGGTCGATTCCGAGCCGGATGGCTCCGGCGGCCCGGGCTACTGGGTGGTGACGCCGCTCGATCTTTCCGACGGCTCCTTCGTGCTGATCAATCGAGGCTTCGTCCCGCTCGACCGGCGCGCCCCCGCGACCCGCGCGCAGGGTCAGGTCGACGGCCTCGTCACCATCACCGGGCTGCTGCGCCTGCCGGAGGAGGCGGGGCTCTTCACCCCCGCCAATGATGCGGCGCGCGACAGCTGGTATGTGCGCGATCCGGACGCCATCGCCAGCGCCAAGGAACTGGTGCGCGTCGCGCCCTTCCTCATCGACGCGGACGCCACCGCCAATCCCGGCGGCCTGCCGCGCGGCGGGCTGACGCGCGTGAGCTTCCCGAACCGGCATCTCGAATATGCGCTGACCTGGTTCGGCCTGGCGGTGACGCTGCTCGGCGTTTTCGCGGCCTACGCCTGGGGCCGGGTGAGGCGGCGCTGATCATTCTCCGCCAAGCGGCACAATCCATCCGTCCGGCATTTGCGGCCTTTCCGGGTTCTCGCCGGCTTCCCCTGTCGGGCGTCTGCGACCTGTCGGCTTGCCTATGACCCGCCCCACCACTAGTTTGCCGCCGAATTCTCCAGCGGAGGCGCGCGTGCGCTACATCTCGACCCGAGGCGAAGCTCCCGTGCTCGCCTTCTCCGATGCCCTGCTCGCCGGTCTCGCGCGCGACGGCGGCCTCTACGTGCCCGAGGCCTTCCCGGCGCTGGCGCCGCAGGAGATCGCCAAGCTCGCCGGCCACTCCTATGCCGAGGTGGCGGGGCGGGTCATCGCGCCCTTCCTCGACGGCGTGTTCACGCCCGGCGTGCTGCGCCCGATGCTGGAGGAGGCCTATGCGTCCTTCCGCCATCCGGCCACCACGCCGCTGGTGCAGATCGCGCCGGGCCGCTTCGTGCTGGAGCTGTTCCACGGCCCGACGCTCGCCTTCAAGGACGTGGCGATGCAGCTTCTCGGCCGCATGATGGACCATGTGCTGGTGGAGCGCGACCAGCGCGCCACCATCGTCGGCGCGACCTCCGGCGACACCGGCAGTGCCGCCATCGAGGCGTTCCGCGGCCGCGCCCGCACCGACGTGTTCATCCTCTATCCCGCCGGCCGCGTCTCCGAGGTGCAGCGCCGGCAGATGACCACCGTGCCGGACGCCAATGTCCACGCCATCGCGGTCGAGGGCACGTTCGACGACTGCCAGGCGCATGTGAAGGCGATGTTCAACCATCACGCCTTCCGCGACCGGCTGCAGCTCGCCGGCGTGAACTCGATCAACTGGGCCCGCATCGTCGCTCAGGTCGTTTACTACTTCGCCGCCGGCGTCGCGCTCGGCGCGCCGCACCGCAAGGTGTCCTTCGTGGTGCCGACCGGCAATTTCGGCGACGTGCTGGCCGGCTATGTCGCCAAGCGCATGGGCCTTCCGGTCGACCGGCTGGTGATCGCCACCAATGTGAACGACATCCTCGCCCGCACCCTCGGCTCCGGCCGCTACGAGGTGACGGGCGTCGTGCCGTCCTCCTCGCCCTCGATGGACATCCAGGTGTCGTCGAATTTCGAGCGGGTGCTGTTCGAGGCGATGGACCGCGACGCGGGTGCGCTGCGCGGGCTGATGGCGGCGCTGGCGCAGTCCGGCGCCTTCTCGCCGCCCAATGCGGCGCTGCAGGCGATCCGTGCCGATTTCGATGCCGGCCGCGCCGACGAGGCGCAGACCGCCGAGACCATCGCCCGCACCCTGCAGCAGACCGGCTATCTGCTCGATCCGCACACGGCCGTCGCTGTCTCGGTGGCCGAACGCATCGCGCGCGATCCGCATGTGCCGCAGGTGGTGCTCGCCACCGCCCATCCGGCCAAGTTCCCCGATGCCGTCGAGCGCGCCTGCGGCGTGCGCCCGGCGCTGCCGCCCCATCTCGCCGACCTCCTGGAACGGCCGGAGCGTACCCCGACCCTTCCGAACGACATCGGCGCCATCGAGGCCTATATCGCCCGCCACGCCCGCGCGTCGGAGACGGCAGCGTGAGCGCCGGGATCCCCGCCGGGCCGCGCATCACCAAGCTGGACAACGGTGTCACCGTCGTCACCGACACGATGCCCCATCTCGCCACCGCCTCGCTCGGCATCTGGGCGGGTGCCGGCGCGCGCGACGAGGAGGCGGACGAGCACGGCATCTCGCATCTGCTCGAGCACATGGCGTTCAAGGGCACGCGCCGGCGTACCGCCCGCGGCATCGCCGAGGAGATCGAGGCGGTCGGCGGCGACATCAACGCCGCGACCAGCGTCGAGCACACGACCTACAATGCCCGCGTGCTGGCCGAGGACGTGCCGCTGGCGCTCGACGTGCTCTCCGACATCCTCACCGAACCGGCCTTCGATCCGGAGGAGCTGGCGCGCGAGCACAATGTGATCGTGCAGGAGATCGGCGCCGCGCTCGACACGCCCGACGACCTCGTCTTCGACCTCTTCCAGGAGCGGGCCTTTCCCGGTCAGCCCATCGGCCGCTCCATCCTCGGCACGCCCGAGACGGTGCGCTCCTTCGGGCCGGACCGGCTGCAGGCCTATCTCGCGCGCAATTACCGGGCGCCGAAGACCATCGTCGCCGCTGCCGGTGCTGTCGAGCACGAGGCCATCGTGGCGGAGGTGGACAAGCGCCTCGCCGGATTTTCGCGCGAGGACAAGCCGGCGCCGCTGCCGGGCCGCTATGAAGGCGGTGTCGAGATCGGCGGCGGACGCGACCTGGAACAGGCGCATGTGCTGCTCGGCCTGCCGGGCCTGTCCTACCGCGATCCCGGCATCCACGCGTTGCAGGTCTTCACCAATGTGCTCGGCGGGGGCATGTCGTCCCGCCTGTTCCAGGAGGTCCGCGAGGCGCGCGGCCTGTGCTACGCGGTCTATTCCTTCCACTGGGGCTACGGCGACACCGGTCTGTTCGGCGTCTATGCCGGCACCGATGGCGGCGATGTCGACGAACTGGTCGATGTCGTGGTCGATCAGATCCTGGCGACGATCGAGACGATGAGCGAGGTCGAGCTGGCGCGCTCCAAGGCGCAGGCCAAGGTCGGGCTGCTGGCGGCGCTGGAAAGTTCCGGCGCGCGCGCCGACCAGCTCGCCCGGCAGATGCTGGCCTTCGGCCGGCCGATCCCGCTGGAGGAAATCGTCGGCAAGGTCCAGGCGGTCACGCTCGAGGACGCCAAGGCGGCGGGTCGGGCGTTGGTCGCACGCGGCCGGCCGACATTCACCGCGCTCGGCCCCGGAAAATCTCTTGAATCGGCGGCGCGCATCGCGGAACGTCTCTCCGCAGGATAGTCCGCTTCCGCAGTACGCACATGGCCTTCTTCCGCACGGTTTCCTGGCATGAGCCGCCGATGCTTGTCGAGGGCGAGGGCGTGCTGCTGCGCATGCCGCAAATGTCGGACTTCGTCGCCTGGTCGACACTGCGCGAGCAGAGCCGCGCCTTCCTGTCGCCCTGGGAGCCGATCTGGCCACCCTATGACCTCACGCGCGGCTCCTTCCGCCGCCGCATGCGCCGCTATACCCGCGATGTGCGTGAGGACCTCGCCTATCCCTTCCTCGTCTTTCGGCGGGCGGATCGGGCACTGCTCGGCGGCCTGTCGCTCTCCAATGTCCGGCGCGGTGTTACCCAGACGGCGAGCCTGGGCTACTGGATGGGCGCGCCCTATGCCGGCAAGGGCTATATGAGCGCAGCCGTGCGAGCGCTGGTTCCCTTCGCGCACACGACACTCGGCCTGCGCCGCATCGAGGCCGCCTGCCTGCCACACAACATGCCCTCGATCCGGCTGCTTGAAGGCACTGGCTTCCGCCGCGAGGGCTATGGGAGGGAATATCTGTGCATCAACGGCAGCTGGCAGGACCATCTGCTCTATGCCCGTCTGGCAACCGATTCTATCGGCGCGCGGCAAGGGCTCGACGTTCCCAGTTTAGCGCCGTTCGAAAGTGGAAAAGAGTTGAGCGAGGAGGGCTAATCTGGAACGACTAAAAAGTCGTCGCATGAAGACTTGTCGCATCGGTTCACGTGATCGATAGATTGGCGTTTGCCGATTGACGGCACGACGGAATAGCGCGAAAAGAGAAGATGAAGGCTAATTTTAGAATAATTCTAAATAGCTAATCACTTCGGTCCTGCTTCTCGATGATCGTCTGTTCATGCAATGTGCTTTCTGACCGTCAGATCCGCAGCGCGGTGACGGAGACCGAGGCGGCGGTCCGTACGGCGGGACAGGTCTATCGCTGCCTCGGCTGTAGCGCCCAATGCGGCCGTTGCGCCCGCACCATCCGCAAGCTGATCGACGACGTGAACGCCGCCGCCTGCGGCGGCTGCGCGCGCGACTGCCCGGTTGCGGCGCACGCTCACGCGCACGCTCCCTCTGGGCATGTCCACCCGGCGCACGCTGTTCCGGCCGAGTGACGGCGTGGTTCCTCGACCCGTCCCGCGATCAGCCGGCGGGATCGCACGCACGTCTCTTGTTGCCAATTAATTAGAACTCTTCTAAACAGGTTACACAAGCTTGAGAAGGAGAGGCGCAGCCATGAAGGGCGATTCCAAGGTCATCGAATATCTCAATCGCGGCGTCCGTTCGGAGCTCACCGCGATCAATCAGTACTGGCTGCATTATCGCATGCTGGACAACTGGGGATACAAGAAGCTCGCCGCCAAGTGGCGCGCCGAGTCGATCGAGGAGATGCAGCACGCCGATCGCTTCATCGATCGGATCCTGTTCCTTGAAGGCTTCCCGAACCTGCAGGTGCTCGATCCGCTGCGCATCGGCCAGGACGTCAAGGAAGTCATCGAATGCGACCTCGCCGCCGAGATCGAGGCGCGCGCGCTCTATCAGGAGGCTGCGGCCTACTGCGAATCCGTGCAGGACTATCCCAGCCGCGATCTCTTCAAGGAGCTGATGGCGGACGAGGAAGGGCATATCGATTTCCTCGAGACCCAGCTCGACCTGATCGCCAATCTCGGCATCCAGCTCTACGCCCAGCACCATATTGGCGGGCTCGACTGAGCCCTGCGCACTGCTCTGTTTCATGACGCTGACAAAGGCCGGTCGATCGACCGGCCTTTTTTTGCGTCCGGCATCTTCATGTGATCTTTCGGCTCCTTCAGCGCCGGCAGATCCCAGTTTTGTATTAGACTTATTCTAAGATATTGATCTCACATAGCTTTTCATTGACCGTCCGCAGCGCCTCCGCTACCGCCTCCAGCACACCTAACGTCGGACACGCTTCCGGCCTGTCCCCGGGGCGACGTGTACGCAGGAGACGCCAATGACGCTCACGATGTCGAACGCCTTTGTCCGCCGCCTCGCTCTGGGCGGTTTCGTTGTCGCCAGTCTTGCCCTTGCGCCCGCCTTCGCCTCGGCTGAGGAAGTGGTCAACATCTACACCACGCGCGAGCCCGGTCTCGCCAAGCCGCTCTTCGACGGCTTTACCGAGAAGACCGGCATCAAGGTGAACAGCGTCTTCGTGAAGGACGGCCTCGCCGAGCGGGTGAAGGCGGAAGGAACCGGCTCGCCCGCCGACGTGCTGATGACCGTCGATGTCGGCGCGCTGCTCGATCTCGTCGACCAGGGTGTGACCCAGCCGGTGACCTCCGACGTCCTCGACAAGGCGATCCCCGCCAATCTGCGGGGGGCGGATGGCAGCTGGTATGCGCTTTCGGCCCGTGCGCGCGTTGCCTATGTCTCAAAGGACCGGGTGAAGGAAACGGCGATCACCTATGAGGACTTCGCCGATCCCAAGTGGAAGGGCGAGGTCTGCATCCGCTCCGGCAAGCACCCGTACAACACCGCGCTGATCGCCGCCTACATCGTCCATCACGGCGAGGCGAAGGCCGAGGAATGGCTCAAGGGCGTGAAGGCCAACCTCGCCCGCAAGGCGGCGGGTGGGGATCGGGAGGTGGCGCGGGATATTCTCGGCGACATCTGCGACCTGGGTCTCGCCAACTCCTACTATGTGGGCCTGATGCGCTCCGGCAAGGGCGGCCCCGAGCAGGAGGAATGGGGGAAGGCGATCAACGTGCTCCTGCCGACCTTCGAGGGCGGCGGCACGCATGTGAACATCTCCGGCGCTTCGGTCGCCAAGAACGCGCCGAACAAGGGCAATGCCGTCAAGCTGCTGGAATATCTTGTTTCTCCCGAGGCGCAGGAGCTCTACGCCAAGGGTAATTTCGAGTACCCGGTGGTTCCCGGCGCGCCCGTCGACCCGATCATCGCCGCCTTCGGTCCGCTGAAGGTCGACAATGTCGACCTCGTCGCGCTCGCCAAGGCGCGCAAGACGGCGGCCGACCTCGCCGACAAGGTCGGCTTCGACAACTAGATCTGGTAGGCGCGGTGTTGGTCATGATGGAGAGCGCCGCCATGCCTGCGAGACATCCCTGTGTCCCGGAGCGATGTCCGCTCCGGGACGTTGCGTGACATGACCGTGGCACTCAGCTCCACTCATCGGACAACCTCCGCCTCCGGCCACCCGTTCCTGCGGGCGGCAGCGGGGGCGGTCGTGCTTCTGGTGCTGCTGCCGCTGCTGGCGCTGGCCTGGACGGCGCTGCAGGGATCGGACGACCTCTGGCCGCATCTCATCCGCAACGTCATCCCGCACGCCCTGCTCGAGACGACGCTGCTCGTCCTCGGTGTCGGCGTCGTCGTGGGCGTGATCGGCACCGGCACGGCCTGGCTGGTGGCGGTCTGCCGGTTTCCCGGACGCGGCGTGTTCGAGTGGGCACTGCTGCTGCCGCTCGCCATCCCGACCTACATTCAGGCCTTCGTCTATGTCGACGCGGTGCATCCGCTGGGGCCGATCCCGACCTTCATCCGGGGCGTGTTCGGCCTGCGGCCGCGCGACCTCTGGCTGCCGGAGGTGCGCTCGCTGCCGGGCTGCATCGTGCTGCTCGGGCTGGTGCTCTACCCCTATGTCTATCTCGCCGCCCGCTCGGCCTTTCTCGTGCAGACCGCCTCGGTGCTGGATGCCGCGCGCACGCTGGGCACCGGGGCGACGGAAGCCTTCTTCCGCATCGCCCTGCCGCTCGCCCGGCCGGCCATCGCCGTCGGCGTGACGCTGGCGCTGATGGAGACGGTCAACGACATCGGCGCCTCGGAATTCCTCGGCGTCCAGACGCTCACCCTGTCGATCTATTCGACCTGGCTGAACCGCTCCAGCCTGCCCGGCGCGGCACAGATCGCGCTGTTCATGCTGCTGCTGATGTTCGGCCTCGTCATGCTGGAACGCTGGGGGCGCCGGCATCAGCGCGTCGGCAATATCGGCGACCGCGCCCGGCCGCCGGCGCGCCGTTCGCTGACCGCCGGCCAGGCGACGTTCGCCTTCATTGCCTGCCTGCTCCCGGTCGTGCTCGGCTTCCTCATGCCGGCCGGCCATCTCGCCCTGTCGGCCTGGAAGCGTATCCAGTTCCATGGCCTGCCGGCGACGATCCTTGTCGAGGCCCTCAACACGGCGATGTTCGCCGCGCTCGGCACCGCGCTGGCGCTGCTGTGCGGCTTCGCCGTGGTGGTGGCGATGAGGACGGGCGCGCTGCGCTCAAGCCTGGCGTTGCGACTGGCGGGGCTTGGCTACGCCGTGCCGGGCACCGTGCTGGCGGTGGGCCTGCTGGTGCCGCTCGCCGGCTTCGACAATCTGGTGTCCGATCTCAGCCGCCAGTTCACCGGCGTGTCGACCGGGCTGCTGCTGTCGGGTTCCGGCGCCGCGCTCATCATCGCCTATGTGATCCGTTTCCTCGCCATTCCGGTCGGCGGGCTCGAGGCTGGCTACGGCAAGATCGGCACCACGCTCGACATGGCCGCCCGCAGCCTCGGCGAGCAGCCGGGCGGGGTCGTGCGGCGCATCCACATGCCGCTGCTGCGGCCGGCGCTCGGCACGGCGGCGCTGCTGGTCTTCGTCGACTGCATGAAGGAACTGCCGGCAACGCTGATGCTGCGGCCGCTGAACTTCGAGACGCTGGCGAGCCATGTCTACGCCGAGGCGGCGCGCGGCACCTATGAGGACGGCGCGCTCGCCGCGCTTCTCATCGTGCTGGTCGGGCTGGTGCCGGTCATCCTGCTGGCGCGGCTCTCGCGGCCACGGCAGGGGTGAGGGAGCGGTACCTGCAAACGCACGCGTCATCCCGGACGGCCGCAGGCCGGTCCGGGATCGCGTACAGGATGGGGCGCGATCCCGGCTCTTCGCTACGCTTCGGCCGGGATGACGTCATGAGGGAGTGCCCGGCGGCGGTCCGTCGCGCCGTCACTCCGCTAGTTCGGGCCGGTTGCGGAACAGCTCCAGCGATTCCGGATTGGCCAGCGCCTCGGTGTTCTTCACCGGGCGGCCATGCACCACGTCGCGCACCGCCAGCTCGGTGATCTTGCCGGACCGGGTGCGCGGAATGTCGGCCACGGCGATGATCTTGGCCGGTACGTGGCGCGGGCTGGCGCCGGTGCGGATCTGCGTGCGGATGCGCTTCTCCAGATCGGCGTCGAGGCCGACACCCTCGCGCAGCCTTACGAACAGCACGACGCGCACGTCGTTGTCCCAGTCCTGGCCGATGGCGATGGCCTCGACGATCTCGGCGATCTGCTCGGCCTGCGCGTAGATCTCGGCGGTGCCGATGCGCACGCCCTGCGGGTTGAGCGTGGCGTCGGAGCGGCCGTGGATGACGATGCCGCCATGCGCGGTCCATTCGGCGAAATCGCCATGGCACCACACGTTCGGGAAGCGTTCGAAATAGGCGGCGTGGTATTTCGCGCCTTCCGGGTCGTTCCAGAACATCACCGGCATGCAGGGGAAGGGGCGGGTGCACACCAGCTCGCCGCGCTCGCCGATGACGGGCCGCCCCTCGTCCGACCACACCTCGATCGCCATGCCGAGCCCGGGCGCCTGGATCTCGCCCTTGTAGACCGGCGAGGTCGGGTCGCCGAGCACGAAGCAGGAGACGATGTCCGTGCCGCCGGAGATCGAGGCGAGGTGCAGGTCCGCCTTGATCGCCTCATAGACGAAGCTGAAGCTCTCCGGCGCCAGCGGCGAGCCGGTCGAGGTCAGCGCCTTGAGCGCGGCGAGGTCGTGCGTCTCGCCCGGGCAGATGCCCTCTTTGCGCAGCGAGTCGATGTATTTCGCCGAGGTGCCGAACAGCGCGAAACGCTCCTTCTCGGCGAAGTCGAACAGCACCGAAGGCGTCGGCGCGAAGGGCGAGCCGTCGAACAGGCAGAGCGTCAGCCCGCTGGCGAGCCCCGTCACCAGCCAGTTCCACATCATCCAGCCGCAGGTGGTGAAGTAGAACAGCCGGTCGCCAGGCACCAGATCGCAGTGCAGCCGGTGCTCCTTGATGTGCTGCAGCAGCGTGCCGCCGGCGCCGTGCACGATGCATTTGGGCACGCCGGTGGTGCCGGAGGAGAACAGGATGAACGCGGGATGGTTGAAGGGCAGTCGCTCGAAGGTGGGCGCCGCCGGCGCGAAGGGCGCGAGGAAATCGGCGAGCGCCGTGCCGTTCGGCAGCTCCGCCGCCACCTCCGCGGCCGTGCCGAGATAGGGGACGATCACCGTCCGGGCGACGCCGGGCATGTGCGGCACGACGTTGCGCAGCTTCTCGCCGATGGCGACCGGCTTGCCGTTGTACCAGTAGCCGTCGCAGGCGAAGTACACTTTCGGCTCGATCTGGCCGAAGCGGTCGAGGATGCCGCGCTCGCCGAAATCGGGCGAGCAGGAGGAGAAAATCGCGCCGAGCGAATTGGCCGCCAGCATGATGGCGATGGTTTCCGGCAGGTTCGGCATGGTGGCCGCCACCCGGTCGCCGACGCCGACGCCCGCCGCGCGCAGCGCCTGCTGCAGCCGCGAGACGAGATCGGTGAGCTCGCCGAAGCTCATGTGCCGCTCGACCTTGTCCTCGCCGCGGAAGATCAGCGCCACGCTCTCGGCATCGCGCGGGCGCAGCAGGTTTTCGGCGTAGTTCAGCGTCGCCTCGGGAAAGAAGCGCGCGCCGGGCATGCGGTCGCCATCGACCAGGGCGGGCCCGTTCCTGTCGCCGACGACCTCTCCGAGATCCCAGATCTCTTCCCAGAAGGCGCCGGGATGAGCGATCGACCAGCGGTGCAGCGAGCGGTAATCCGTCAGCGCCGTGCCATGCCGGGCATTCACCGTCGCGATGAAGGAGGTGATCACCGTGCGGGCCACCCTGTCCGGGCTCGGCGTCCAGAGAGCTTCCTGGCCCGTCACACCCATCGCTGCCGTCTCCCTCATGGTCGCGCCTCGGACCGTCCTGCCGCCGACGGCACAAGTCATAGCGCCGGGCCGGCTTCCTGTCAGGCCATCAAACAGACACAGACGCACAACATGTTGCCTCGACTTTCAGATGGGATCAGTGCCCGTCGCGCGGCTTCGGCTTGCGCGGCTTCGGTCCGATGCTGTAGCGAGGGCCGGGGGCACGGTGACGCGATGAGAAAATTCGTTCCTTTCCTTCTCCTGCCTCTCGTGGCGGTGCTTGCCGCCGGCGTCCTCGCGCCCAAATTCGCTTCCGAGGCGCGGCTGCGCCAGGAGGTCGAGACGATGGTCGAGGCAGCCACCGGGCGCCATCCGACGCTTGCCGGGCCAGTGTCCTTTTCCGTGCTGCCCTGGCCGGCCATCAAGGTCGAGAAGCTCACCATCGACGGTCCCCGTGCCCGGCTCGACGTGGGCGCGGCGCGGGTGGTGCTGGGCGTGCTGCCGCTGCTCGCGGGGCGGGCCCGTGCCGACTATGTCGAGCTGGACGATGCCGACCTCACCCTCGCCGATCCGGGCGACGGCCTCGAGGCGCTCGGCGTCCTGATCACCGGTCTCGGCACGACGGCCTCCCAGGCGGACCTCTATGTGAAGGAAGGCAGCCTCAAGGTCACCCGCGCGGCGGGCGACGAGGTGCTGATCCCGCAGGCGGACATTCGCATCGGCTGGCGCGGCGGACGCGAGGTGACCGCCTCCGGGCGGGCGGTGTGGCGCGGCGAGCCGCTCGACGTCGATCTCAGCCTGAGCGGTCTTGCCGCCCTTGCCGCCGGCGAGGCCGGCACCCTTCGCCTGTCGCTGTCGGGTGCGCCGGCGAAGCTCACCTTCCAGGGCGGCGCGCGGCTGGCCGGCGGCCCGGTCGTCACGGGAGCCCTGACCGCCAGCTCGGACCGGCTGCGTGACGCTCTCGGATGGCTTGGCTTCGAGGCGCCGACCGCGCGCGGCTTCGGCGCCTTTGATCTGCGCGCCGTAGCCCTTCTGTCGGCGCAGGGCGCCGTGCTGAACGAGGCGCGCATCGATCTCGACGGCAATTCCAGCGTCGGTGCCTTCAACCTCAGGGTCGATGCCAGCCACGCCATGCTGCAGGGCTCGCTCGCCAGCGAGTCGCTCGACCTGTCGCCCTATGGCGAGATGACGCTGTCCGGTTCGCGCGGGGGGAGCTGGAACCGCGAGGCGATCGACCTGAACCGCACGCAACGGCTCGACGTCGATCTGCGGCTCTCGGCCGGCCAGGTGCGCATCGGCGAGGCCGCGCTGCAGCGCATGGCGGCGAGCGCGACGCTGAAGGGCGGGAAGCTCTCGTTCACCATCGGCGAGGCCGAGGCGTGGGGCGGGCTGTTCCGGGCCTCGGCGCAGATATCGCCGCTGGAGAGCGGCGCGGGGGCCAATGTCCGCATCGACCTCTCCGCCGACGACGTGGCGCTCGCCAAGGCTCTCGGCGAGCTGTTCCGACTGCCGCGGCTGGAGGGCACCGGCTCGTTCCGGCTCTCGGCGACCGGCTCCGGCACCAGCGTCATGGAAATCGTCCAGAAGCTGAACGGCGCCTTCACCCTGTCCGGCGAGGATGGCGCGCTGGTCGGCATCGATGTCGGACGCATTCTCGCGCGGCTTGAGAAGCGCCCGCTCTCCGGCGGCGGCGATCTGCGCGGCGGGCGGACGCCGTTCGACAGCATCGTGGTCGATGCCAGCATCGAGGACGGCGTCGCCCGGCTCGACCGTATCGACCTCGCCAGCGACAAGCTGCGCGTCGCGCTCGCGGGTGAGAGCTCGATCGCCCTGCGCGCCCTCGACTTTACGGGCATCGCCCAACTGGTGCGCCCGGCCTCGGCCGAAGCCGCCAAGGTTGCTGCGGCCAAGGTTGCTGCCGCGAAAGCCGATCCGGCGCCGGCCACTTCGGCCGAGGCGACGGTCGCTCCCCTGACGGCCGAGGGCCAGGCTGCGGCCGAGCCGGCTTCGACCGCAGCGTCCGCATCGCAGGCCGACGTCACCACGGCGGCGTTGACGACGGTGGCGTTCGAGCTGCCTTTCGTCGTTCTGGGAGACTGGGACCGGCCGATCGTGCTGCCGGACCCCCAGGCGTTGATCCGCCGTTCGGGCGCGGCGCGCCCTCTTTTGCGTGGCTCCGACACGCTGGACGTGGCGGCGCCGGCGCCGTGAGACCTATTCCGCCAGCACGCGTGTCGAGGGGAAGATGATCTCGACGATGGTGCCGGCATCCACTGCGCTACGGATGTTGAAGCTGGCGCGGTTGGCTTCCGCCAGCGCCTTGGTCAGCGGCAGCCCCAGCCCGGTGCCGCCGGAGCCGGAGCGGGTGGAGGTGGTGATCTGGCGGAACGGCTCCATCGCGATGGAGATGTCGGATTCCGACATGCCGATCCCGGTGTCGCGTACCCGCATCACCACTTCGCCCTCCTCGGTCAGCGTCGTCGACAGGATGACCTGACCGCCCGGCTGGGTGAACTTGATCGAGTTGGAGACGAGATTCAGCACGATCTGGCGGATCGAGCGGGCATCGGCCACCACGGGCGGCAGGTCGGTGGCGAGCGAGGAGCGGATGATGATGCGCTCGCGGTTCGCCTGAGGCTGCATGATGCCCATGCACTGCTGCACGATTTCGTTCAGCGATACGCTGGTGAAGGCGAGGTCGAGCTTGCCGGCCTCGATCTTCGACAGGTCGAGCAGATCGTTGATGAGCGAGATGAGATGCTCGCCCGAGGCGTGGATGTCGCGCAGATAGTCGCGGTAGCGCTGGTTCTCGATCGCCCCGAAACGCTCCTCCATCATCACCTCGGAAAAGCCGATGATGGCGTTGAGCGGGGTGCGGATCTCGTGGCTGATCTTGGCCAGGAAATCCGACTTGGCGAGATTGGCGCGCTCGGCGAGGCGCTTGGCCTCGGTCAGCTCCTCCTCGGCGCGCTTCCACTGCGTGATGTCGCGCAGCACGGCGCAGAACTTGGTCGGATCGTCGCCGATGCGGCCCACGGTCATGAACAGCGGGATGAGGCCGCCCTCGCGCACGCGCCCGATCACCTCGCGCCCGTCATTGAGCACGCTGGCCACGCCGTTGGAGGCGAGGCCGTCGAGATAGTCGATGGCGGCGCGCTGGCTCTCGGGCGCCAGCAGGAGGGTGAAGGATTCGCCTTTCACCTCGCCGGCGTTGAAGCCGAACAGCGCCTCTGCCGGATGGTTCATCGACAGCACGATGCCGGCGGCGTCGATCAGCACCACGCCATCCGTCGCCGTGTCGAGAATGGCACGCAGCTCGCGCCCCGAACTTTCGGCCTCGCGCAGCGCAAGCTCGGCCTGGCGCAGGCGCTCGTCGATCAGGCTGTCGGCCTGCAGATCGGGGGCGCGCGCGACCCGGTGGAGCACGTAGAGCATGGCCAGCCCGCCCTCCCAGGGGGACGACATCAGCCGCGCCTCGACGGTGACGGCGTCGCCGCCCGCACCGACGATGGTGAGCGCGCGGCCGTCCTCGTCCGCGTCCTCGGCCGCGGCTTCGGGTCCGAACAGCGCGGCAAGGCCGCCGGCGGCTTCGAGCGCGGCGAGGTCGGCGTAGCCGGTCCACTCCAGCAGGGCGCGGTTGGCGTAGAGCAGCCGGTCGCCGCGGAAGGCGACGAGGCCGAGCGGCAGGCGGTCGAGCACCGGCCGCTCGCCGTCGACCAGCACGCGCCGCAGGCCGTCCGGTTCGGCGCGGCTCTCCGGCGCCGCATCATTGGCGGGCAGGGCGGTGACGGCCGGCGGGGCCGGGGAGACAGGCGGGGGCGCCGCAGGTGGCTCGGACGGTTCCGGCGTGGCGGCGGGGGGCGGTGCCTCGGGGGCGCCGGTATCGGCGCCGGCCGGTTCGGGGAAGTCGTCGACCCCTTCCAGCCGCGCGCCGAGGGCGCGGGCGATCTCGCGGAAGGCATTGCGCTCGCCGTTCGACAGGACTTCCCAGGAGGAACGGGCGCTTTCGCGCGACGTTTCGCCATTGCCGCCGCGCAACGGCACGACATTCGGCGAGGAGGGCACGATGCTCAGCGTGACGCGCATCGGCGGCGCGGCCTCGGAGGGCGGCGCCTCCGGCGCCGGGGGGGCGGCGCGCGGCGGCGCGGGGGGAGCCGGACGCGGCGTAACGGCCGGGCGGACGGGCTCCAGCTCGGGCGCCGGCCGGGCCTGCGCCGGGCGGCGGCCCCTGACGATGCCGAAACCGCGCATGCCCTCGCCACGGATCGGTGCGCCGCCGAGCTCGATGTCGAGCGCATCGCCGCGTTCGGTCGGCAGCAGCACCGGCAGATGATTGAAGCTGAGCCCTTCCAGCACCGCGCGATGGGCGCCGGGCGCGCCGAGCGCGTGCCAGTCGAGGCCGGCGATCGCGCCGGGCGCCCGTTCGAGCGCCGCCGCGAGACGGGGATCGACGCGGGTCAGCCGCGCGTCGAGGCCGGTGCTCCAGGTGAAGCGTAGCGGCGTCGGCGCGACGCTGCTCTCCGCCGTCGCCGAAGGCGTCGTGGGATGCGGGACCTCGGTGGGCAGGGCGGCGGGCGCCGCATCGAGGCTGACGAGCAGCACCGCGCGGGCGGCGCCGGCGGCGAGCAGCGAGCAGGCGAAGGTGGCCGGGGTCAGCCGTCCGGGCAGGCGCAGGCGCTCCAGCCGCGCCGGCCGGGCGGGGCGCAGCGTCGGCGCGAGACGGGGCGCGAGCGCGGCGACGGTTGCCGCGTCGAGCAGGGCACGCCCGGCGGCATTGGCCGCGATCAGCGTGCCGTCGACATGCGCGAGCACGGCCGGCGCCGCCGCCGCGAGGGCGGTGGCCGCCTGGGCGCGCAGCGCGTCGATCGCCAAGCTGCCGAAACCGTCCGTCGGTGTGTTCATGATCGTCTGAGTGACCCCGCCGGTGCGAACCGGATATGGGCGACGGGTCGAGATTGGACCCGCCGCCGGAAGCTAACAATAATGCCGGCCGGCGTCCCGTGCCATGCGCCGCCGCCCCTGTCGTTCCAGCTTCATCAATTCCGGTTAATCGGTTGCCACCGATACCGGTTAACCACTTGCAACCGGCGAGGCCCGATCCGCCGAATTCGATTGCCTTTTGCGGCAGCGATACTACTTTGGTCGTAGGCATCTGGCCGGATGTTGCTCCGCCCTCGGTTGCCTAGGATGAGGCATCGTCAGAAGGAGGGAGTTTGCGCCATGGCCGACGATCCAAAACTCGAAATCCCCCCGGAACTGCGCACGATCGCCGAGCAGGGCGTCGATCAGGCGCGCGCCGCGATCGACGGCTTCATCGATGCCGCGCACAAGGCGCTGGACGATGCCGGCCGCCAGTTTGACGCGGCGCATGACAACGCCCGCGATCTCGGCCGCACCACGCTCGACTTCGCCGAGGCGAACATCGCCGCTGGCTTCGATTTCGCCTCCCGCCTCGCCAAGGCGACCACGGTCGACGAATGGACGCGCCTGCACGCCGACTATGTGAAGGAGCAGGCCGCGCGCCTCACCGAGCAGACCAAGACGTTGGGCGAGCATGCCGGCGCGGCGTCTGGCCTCGCCGCTGCGCTGCAGAAGGCCGGCAAATAAGCCGCGAGCAAGGCCAGGGCGCCGTCTGCGGGCCGCGACGCGAAAAAAATCGCAGGAATGGGTTGATTGTGCATTGCAATATGATATTGCAATGCACAATTATTATCCGCGAGACAAGGTGGAGCCTCGGGTCGTCATCCCGAAGCGGCTTCGCCGGTCAGGCACGGTCGCAAACGCGGAAGCGGTCGTCGCCATCCTGGATCCACCGCGAATTCGTGGAGAAACCCATGGTTGAGGCTACCCCCGTGACGCCGTCCCCGAAGAAGGCCGCCAAGGCCGCGACGTCCGCTTTCGAGGCGGCGATGCCCAAGCTGGACATGCCGAACCTCGAAGTTCCCGCCGCCATGCGCGAGATGGCGGAAAAGAGCGTGCAGAGCGCGCGCGAGGCGTATGAGAAGTTGAAGACCAGCGCCGAGGAGACCACCGACCTTCTCGAGGATACCTATACGACCGCCTCCAAGGGTCTGGTCGAGTACAATGCGGTGGCGCTGGAATCCTTGCGCACCAATGTGAATGCGGCCTTCGACTATGTCGGCGCGCTGTTCGGCGCCAAGAGCGTGTCGGAAGCGGTCGAACTGTCGACCGGCCATCTGCGCAAGCAGTTCGACGTGCTCTCGGCCCAGGCCAAGGAACTGTCGACGCTGGCCCAGAAAGTGGCGACCGACACCGCCGAGCCGATCAAGGCCTCGGTCGAGAAGACCATCAAGAAGTCGGCCTGATCGCCGCTTCTTCGAACATTCAGAACCCGGTCCGCTCGCGCGGGCCGGGTTTTTTCGTGCCGACGCGGCTCGCGCCCGCGCGCGCCGCACGCGCGATTTCCCTGCGCCCCTCGCTTGACTCCCTTCGGCGGCGTTCCTATCTCGGCGGCGGTTTGGCACTCCATTCGAAGGAGTGCTAGTAACTGCCCAGCCTATTGCTGCTCACGAGCGCCATGCCGGCGCGAGACAGGAAGATCGAGGATCAACCGATGGCCAAGCTGAAGTTCCGCCCCCTGCACGACCGCATCGTGGTGAAGCGTCTCGACGCGGAAGAGAAGACCGCGGGCGGCATCATCATTCCCGATAGCGCCAAGGAAAAGCCCTCGCAGGGCGAAGTCGTCGCTGTCGGCCCCGGTGGCCGCGACGAGGCGGGCAAGCTGGTGCCGCTCGACGTCAAGGCCGGCGACAAGGTGCTGTTCGGCAAGTGGTCGGGCACCGAGGTCAAGATCGACGGTCAGGACCTGCTGATCATGAAGGAATCCGACGTCATGGGCATCGTCGGCTGACGCCGACGCGTTCACCCGGACATAGCTGAATTCAGGAGTAGGCCACATGGCTGCCAAGGACGTAAAATTTGCTGGCGATGCGCGCGAGCGCATGCTGCGCGGTGTCGATATTCTCGCCAACGCGGTGAAGGTCACGTTGGGCCCGAAGGGCCGCAACGTCGTCATCGAGAAGAGCTTCGGCGCGCCCCGGATCACCAAGGACGGTGTCACCGTCGCCAAGGAAATCGAGCTTGAGGACCGGTTCGAGAACCTCGGCGCCCAGCTCGTGCGCGAAGTCGCTTCCAAGACCAACGACCTCGCCGGCGACGGCACCACCACCGCCACCGTGCTCGCCCAGGCGATCGTGCGCGAGGGCGCCAAGTCGGTTGCCGCCGGCATGAACCCGATGGACCTCAAGCGCGGCATCGACCTCGCCGTCGCCGAGGCGATCAAGGATATCGAGAAGCGCGCCAAGAAGGTGAAGAACACCGACGAAGTCGCGCAGGTCGGCACCATCTCCGCCAATGGCGACGCGTCGATCGGCGAGATGATCGCCGGCGCGATGCAGAAGGTCGGCAATGAGGGCGTGATCACCGTCGAGGAAGCCAAGACCGCCGAGACCGAGCTCGAGGTGGTCGAAGGCATGCAGTTCGACCGCGGCTACCTCTCGCCCTACTTCGTTACCAATGCCGAGAAGATGACGGTGGATCTCGAAGATCCCTACATGCTCATCTTCGACAAGAAGCTCTCCGGTCTCCAGGCGATCCTGCCGGTGCTTGAGCAGGTCGTGCAGTCGGGCAAGCCGCTGCTGATCATCGCCGAGGACGTCGAGGGCGAGGCGCTCGCCACGCTGGTCGTCAACAAGCTGCGCGGCGGCCTCAAGGTCGCGGCTGTCAAGGCTCCGGGCTTCGGCGACCGCCGCAAGGCCATGCTCGAGGACATCGCCATCCTCACCGGCGGCCAGGTGATCTCCGAGGAACTCGGCATCAAGCTTGAGAGTGTCGGTCTCGACATGCTCGGCCGCGCCAAGAAGGTGATCATCGAGAAGGAAAAGACCACCATTGTCGACGGCGTCGGCAAGAAGAAGGACATCGAGGGCCGCGTCGCGCAGATCAAGGCGCAGATCGAGGAGACCTCCTCGGACTACGACCGCGAGAAGCTGCAGGAGCGCCTGGCTAAGCTCGCCGGCGGCGTCGCGGTGATCCGCGTCGGCGGCGCGACCGAGGTCGAGGTCAAGGAGAAGAAGGACCGCGTCGACGACGCGCTCAACGCCACCCGCGCGGCTGTGCAGGAAGGCATCGTCCCCGGCGGCGGCATCGCCCTGCTGCGCGCCAAGAAGGCGGTCGAGAAGCTCACCTCCGACAACCCGGACATCCAGGCCGGCATCAAGATCGTGCTGCGCGCGCTTGAGGCCCCGATCCGCCAGATCGCCGAGAATTCCGGCGTCGAGGGTTCGATCGTGGTCGGCAAGGTGCTGGAATCGAAGGACCAGAACTTCGGCTTCAACGCACAGACCGAGCAGTTCGTCGACATGATCGCTTCCGGCATCGTCGACCCGGCCAAGGTCGTGCGCACGGCGCTGCAGGATGCCGGCTCGGTCGCCGGCCTGCTGATCACCACCGAGGCGATGATCGCCGAGCTGCCGAAGCCGGCGGCGGCCCCCGCCATGCCGGGTGGCGGCATGGGCGGCATGGGCGGCATGGACTTCTGAGGAAGTCCATCCGCCCCCGCGGTTCGCTGAGTGCCGAAACCGGGCAGGCCCGGTTTCGGTGGCGGCATGGATTTCTGAGGAAATCTATCTCGTCCCGATTATCGGAAGGGCGCGGCGCGAGCCGCGCCCTTTTCGTTTATGGGGTCGCTGGTCAGATCGGCGGCAGGTGCAGCCACTGGGCGGCGGCGCCGAGCACCAGATCGACCGCGAGCGCGGCGAGGATCATGCCCATCACCCGGCTGATGATCGAGGCGCCGCCACGCCCGATGAGATGCACCAGCTTGCTGGCGGTCAGCATGATGGCCAGCGTGACCAGCAGCACCAGGCTGAAGATGAGGATGGTCATCGCGCGGTCGGGAAAGTCGTGCCGCGCATTGTCGGTCAGCACCACGGCGGCCAGCATCGCGCCGGGGCTGGCGATGGAGGGGATGGCGAGCGGATAGATGGCGATCTCGACCGGGTTGTGCTCGGCGGGCGCCTGCATGTCCGCGTGGCTCGTGCCATGAATCATGGTCAGCGCGAACAGGAACAGCACGATGCCGCCGGCGATCTGGAAGGATTCGATCGACACCTCCATCGAGCGCAGCAGCCAGTGGCCGGCCATGGCGAAGAAGACCAGCACGCCGAAGGCGACCAGGGTCGACAGGATTGCGGCCTTGCTGCGGTCTGCCGCACCAAGCCCGGTGGTGACGGCGAGGAAGACGGGCAGGGTGCCGAGCGGATCGATGACGACCCAGAGGGTGACGAATTCCTGAACACGTTCAGACCAGTTCATGGCTCACTCGCTTCGACGAGACGCTATGCCGCCCGCTTTAGTGCGCCAGCTCCACCCGTGCGCGGTTGCGTCCCGCCCGCCGGATCGGCATCGTGCGCCGGCGTCGCCGGAGCGGCGCCGACTCGTATCTGAGACCCCCGAACATGGCCGCCCCACGACAGAAGCCGGACTTTTCATTGGAGCGCGCCGCGCACAAGGCGGGTGACGTTCCGGTTGCCGGGGTGGACGAGGTGGGGCGCGGTCCGTGGGCCGGGCCGGTGGTCGCCTGCGCCGTGGTGCTGGACCCGGCGCGGGTGCCCGAGGGGCTCGACGATTCCAAACGGCTGTCGGTGCTCCAGCGCGAGAGGCTGTTCGACCTCATCTGCGCCACCGCCGAGGTCTCGCTGGCCTTTGCGCCGCCGGCACGGATCGACGGGCAGAATATCCGTCAGGCGACGCTCTGGGCGCTGGCGAGGGCCGTGGCGGGCCTGCCCTGCGCGCCGCGTCTCGTGCTGGTGGACGGCAACGACCTGCCGCCGGTTCCCTGCGCCGCGCGTACCATCATCGGCGGCGACGGCCTCGTCGCCTCCATCGCCGCCGCCTCCATCGTCGCCAAGGTCACGCGCGACCGGCTGATGGCCGCGCTTGGCGCGGCGCATCCCGGCTATGGCTTCGAACGGCACATGGGCTATGGCACGCCCGAGCACGCGCAGGCATTGGCGGCGCTCGGCGCGTGCCGTCACCACCGCACTTCCTTCGCGCCCGTGCGGGCGCGGCTGGCGCTGGGGATGCCGGCACCGAAGGCGGCGGAGTAGAAGCGCTCTACTGCCGGATGTCCGGTTCGGCGAGCCGGGCGAGGTTTCGCAGCGATTCCTGCCAGCCGAGATAGCAGGCCTCGGGCGGTATCAGGTCGGGAATGCCGGCCTGGACGATGTCGATCTCGGTGCCGACCGAAACGCTTTTCAGCGTCACGGTCACCTCCATCTCGCCGGGCAGGTTGGGGTCGTCGAACCTGTCCGTGTAGCGCAGCCGCTCATGCGGGACGAGTTCGACATACTTGCCGCCGAAGGCGTGGCTGTCGCCCGTGGTGAAGTTGCGGAACGACATTCGGAACGTACCGCCCACCGTCGGCTCCAAGTGATGAACGGTGCAGGCGAAGCCGTTGGGCGGCAGCCATTTTGCGAGCGCGTCCGCCTCCAGGAAGGCGCGGTAGACCTTTTCGGCCGGGGCGGCCAGGACGCGGTGCAGGCGGATGGTGCTGGGCATGGCGGGTTACCTCGTGAACCGACGGGAGCCTGTCGGCCGGCCCGCGCGATCTCGCCTCACGCAGGCGCGGCCATGTCACGAGGACGAACGAGGGGCGGCCGCTCCGACAGCGCGCCGCAAATTTACAGCTGCGCCGGTGGCGGCTCCACCGGTTGCCACCCCTCAGTGGTAGCCCTCGCCCTCACGCACCTTGCCGCGGAACAGCCAGTAGACGAAGGCGATGTAGCCGAGGATCACCGGTAGCAGGAACACCGTGCCGATGAGCATGAAGATCTGGCTCGCCGGCGCCGCGGCGGTCTCCCACACGGTCAGCGAGGGCGGCACCAGATAGGGGAAGATCGAGATGCCGATGCCGAGATAGCCGAGCAGGAACAGGCCGATCACACCGAAGAAGGGCAGGTTGTCATAGCCCTTCTCCAGCCATCGCCATACCGCATAGGCGAGCAGGAGCGTGAGGATCGGCACCGGGGCGAGGTAGAACAGGTTCGGCGTGGTGAACCAGCGCTCGGCGATGCGCGGGAAGGCCAGCGGCGTCCACACGCTGACGATGCCCATGAAGACGAGCACCACCGGCAGCAGCTTCTTGGCGCGGGCGCGCGAATGCACCGCGGCGGCGCCCTCGGTCTTCATGATGAGCCACACGCTGCCGATCAGCGCATAGCCCGCCACCACGGCAATTCCGCACACCAGCGCGAAGGGCGTCGCCCAGTCGAGCGGACCGCCGGCGAAGGCGTTGTTCTCGACCTTGATGCCCTGCACGAAGCCGCCGAGCAGCATGCCCTGGAAGAACGCCGCCAGCGTCGAGCCGCCGGCGAAGGCGATGTTCCACAGGAAGCGGCTCTGCTCCGCCACATGCCGGAACTCGAAGGCGACGCCGCGAAACACCAGCGACAGCAGCATGAAGATGACCGGCAGATAAAGCGCCGGCATCACGATGGAATAAGCGAGGGGAAAGGCGACGAGCAGGCCGCCGCCGCCGAGGATCAGCCAGGTCTCGTTGCCGTCCCAGAAGGGGGCGACCGAGCTCATCATCTGGTCCCGTTCCCGGTCGCTCCTGGCGAAGGGGAAGAGGATGCCCATGCCGAGATCGAAGCCGTCGAGCACCACATACATGGCGATGGCGATGGCGAGCAGCAGCGACCAGATGACGGGAAGGTACCAGTCCATGCCGACACTGATGTCCATGGCTCATTCCCCCGGGGTTTTGATGGCGGCCCGCGTCGCCTCGTGGGCCGAGGAGAGCGGGCGGTTCGGCAGCCCCTCGGGCGGCTCGATCGCCGCGCCTTCGGGTCCCTTCGCGATCAGGCGGTTGATGTAGTAGATGCCGTCCGAGAAGACGCAGCCATAGACGATCACGAACAGCGCCAGCGTCGTCGCCACCGCCCAGCCGTCGACCGGCGAGGCGGCGTCGGCGGTGCGCAGGATGCCGTAGGCCACCCAGGGCTGGCGCCCGACCTCGGTGACGAACCAGCCGGACAGCACGGTGATGAAGCCGATCGGCCAGATGTGCTGCACGGGCGCGAGGTACCAGTCGGTCTCGAACAGCCGGCGGCGCCAGAGCAGCAAGGCGCCGAGCCAGCCGACGGCGATCATCAGCAGACCCATGCCGACCATGACGCGGAAGGCGAAGAAGGGGATGGCCACCGGCGGGCGGTCCTCGCGGGGGAATTCCTTCAGCCCCTTGAAGGTGCCGTCCCAGCTATGGGTCAGGATGAGGCTGCCCAGATGCGGGATGGCGATCTGGTAGTCGTTGCGCTCCTCCGCCTCGTTGGGGATGGCGAAGAGCACCAGCGGCACGCCGCCCGCGACGCCGTCCGTCTCGCCCCAATGACCCTCGATGGCGGCGATCTTCTCCGGCTGGTGCTGGAGCGTGTTCAGGCCGTGCGCGTCGCCGATGAAGGCCTGGACCGGCGCGAGAATGCAGATGAGGCCGAGCGCCATGCGCATCATGGTGCGCCCGTCCTCCGGGTAGCGCCCGGCATAGACATAGCGGGCGCCGACGGCCAGCACGACGAAGGCAGTGGTGAGGTAGCAGGCCGTCACCATGTGGGCGAGGCGGTAGGGGAAGCTCGGGTTGAAGATCGCCGCGAGCCAGTCCACCGGATGGGCGATGCCGTCGATGAGCTCATAGCCGGCGGGCGTCTGCATCCAGCTGTTGGCGGACAGGATCCAGAAGGCCGACATGGTGGTGCCGAGCGCCACCATGATCGAGGCGAGGACGTGCAGCCCGCGCGGCACCCGGTTCCAGCCGAACAGCATGATGCCGAGGAAGGTCGCCTCCAGGAAGAAGGCGGTCAGCACCTCGTAGCCGATCAGCGGCCCCACCACGTTGCCGACGACATGCGAGAAGCGGCTCCAGTTCGTGCCGAACTGGTAGGACATCACGATGCCGGAGACCACGCCCATCGCGAACGACACCGCGAAGATCTTGGTGAAGAAGCGGGCGATGCGGTGGTAGCGCTCGTGGCCGGTGGTGATCCACAGCACTTCGAGCGTGGCGATATAGGCCGCCAATCCTATGGTGAAGCTCGGGAAAATGATGTGGAAGGAAACGGTGAAGGCAAACTGAATGCGCGCCAGAATGATGGGATCGAATTCCATCGGTTTCCCCCCTGCCATCACCGCTTACGAAAAGGTGATACGCACCAGAGTAAGCTGGCGCGTCGCACAATGGAATGCCTCAAATCAATTTAGGCCGGACGCGCGGGCAGCCGGCGCCGATCCGCGCCTCTCATCGCGTCAAGCCGATGGGGGGATCGTCTACGGTATCTGGATGGCGCTTAGCCGAGCCGGGCCTGGATGGCGAGCAGATCCCGCCACGCCATGCGCTTGCCGAGCGGTGAACGCAGCAGATAGGCCGGATGGAAGGTCGCCAGCGCCGGGATGACCCGGCTGCCGGTGTCGTAATCCATCCACCGTCCGCGCGCCTTGGTGATGCCGTCGCGTATGCCGAGCAGGGTCTGCGCCGAGGGGCCGCCGAGGCAGACGAGGACGTCCGGATCGGCGAGCTCGATCTGCCGGCGGATGAAGGGCAGGCAGATGGCGGTTTCCTGCGGCGTCGGCGTGCGGTTTCCCGGCGGACGCCAGGGCACGACATTGGCGATGTAGGCGCTCGTGCGGTCGATGCCGATGGCGGCGAGCATGCGGTCGAGCAGCTTGCCGGAGCGCCCGACGAAGGGCTTGCCCTCGATGTCCTCCTCGCGTCCCGGCGCCTCGCCCACCAGCATAAGCCGGGCGGCGGGATTGCCGTCGGCGAAGACGAGGCGTGTCGCGGTGTGCTTGAGCGGGCAGCCGTCGAAACGTTCGAGCAGGTCGCGCAGCGCATCGAGGCTCGGCGCGCCGGCGGCGGCCTCGCGGGCCTCGATGGCGGCGAGATCGGGCGGGGGCGGGCCCCCTTCGGGCGAGGGCGCCGTCGCCGGCGGGCGAGGAGCGGCCGGTGCCGAAGGCGTGGAGCGCGCAGCGGCGGGCTCCTCGGCCGGCCGTGCGGGTGCCCGCGCCGCACGCGCGAGCGCCGCGCCGCGCTCCGCCTCGCTTTCCGCGAAACGGTCGACCGGCGCCTCGCCCAGCGCGACATCGACCCCCGCCTCGACATGGAAGGCGAGGATGTCGGCGATTGCGTCTTGGTCGCTAAGTGTCCAACTCATAAGGAGCATTCTTCCCGTCGGTTCCCCGATCCTATCCGTCGGAGGGATGGTTGTCAGGCCGGGGCAAGCGTGGAAGAAGTCCAATCAGCACGTTGCGGCGGCGGAGGGAAGAGATGAACGCGGCGGAACTGCCGGAACGCGAGGCCATGGAGTTCGATGTCGTGGTCGTCGGCGCGGGCCCGGCGGGCCTTGCGGCGGCGATTCGGCTGAAGCAGCTCAACGAGGATCTCTCCGTCGTGGTGGTGGAGAAGGGCTCGGAGGTCGGCGCGCACATTCTCTCCGGCGCGGTGATCGACCCGGTCGGCCTCGACCGGCTGTTCCCCGACTGGCGCGACGCGCCCGACGCGCCGCTGAAGACGCCGGTGACGGACGACCGCTTCTATCTGCTCGGCCCGGCCGGCGCGCTGCGGCTGCCCAACATGCTGATGCCGCCGCTGATGAACAATCACGGCGCCTATATCGGCTCGCTCGGCACGGTCTGCCGCTGGCTTGCCGCCAGGGCCGAGGCACTCGGCGTGGAGATCTATCCCGGCTTTGCCGCCGCCGAGCTGCTCCATGACGCGGCGGACCCGACCAGGGTCGTCGGCATCGCCACCGGCGACATGGGAATCGGTCGCGACGGCGAGATGACCGACCGCTTCACCCGCGGCATGGAGCTGCGCGCGAAATACACTTTGTTCGCGGAAGGCGCGCGCGGCCAGCTCAGCAAGCAGCTCATCGCCCGCTACGCGCTGGACGCCGGGCGCGAACCGCAGAAATTCGGCATCGGGCTGAAGGAACTGTGGACCGTGCCGGCCGAGCAGCACCGCCCGGGGCTGGTGCAGCATTCCTTCGGCTGGCCGCTCGACGGCGCCACCGGCGGCGGCTCCTTCCTCTACCACATGGAGGACCGGCAGGTGATGGTGGGCTTCGTGCTCCATCTCAACTACGCCAACCCATGGATTTCGCCGTTCGAGGAGTTCCAGCGGTTCAAGACCCATCCGCTGGTGCGTTCCACGCTGGCGGGCGGCAAGCGCGTCTCCTACGGCGCGCGCGCCATCACCGAGGGCGGCTTCCAGTCGGTGCCGAAGCTGGTATTCCCCGGCGGCGCGCTCATCGGCTGCGCGGCCGGCTTCGTCAACGTGCCGCGCATCAAGGGCAGCCACAACGCGGTGCTGTCGGGCATGCTCGCCGCCGAGGAAGTGGCGAAGGCGCTGGGCGAGGGGCGCCAGCACGATGTGCTGGAGGGCTATGAGGCCG
Organism: Ancylobacter sp. TW_SC_1; assembly: GCF_056836805.1. Classification (NCBI taxonomy): domain Bacteria; kingdom Pseudomonadati; phylum Pseudomonadota; class Alphaproteobacteria; order Hyphomicrobiales; family Xanthobacteraceae; genus Ancylobacter; species Ancylobacter sp. TW_SC_1. The sequence continues at coordinate 4,106,102 of NZ_CM166365.1, read as the reverse complement.
GCTGGCGCGGCTCCGACATCGGGCGCGACCTGTGGAAGGTGCGCAACGCCAAGCCGCTCTGGTCGAAGCTCGGCACCTATGCCGGCATCGCGCTGGGCGGGCTCGACATGTGGGCGAACACGCTGTTCGGCTTTTCGCCCTTCGGCACGCTCCGGCACGGCAAGCCGGACTATGCGACGCTGAAGCCCGCCGCGCAGGCGAAGCGGATCGACTATCCCAAGCCGGACGGCATCGTCTCCTTCGACCGGCTGTCCTCGGTGTTCCTGTCGAACACCAATCACGAGGAAGACCAGCCGATCCACCTCAAGGTAGCCGATCCCGTGCTGCAGAAGACGTCGGAACACGATGTCTATGGCGGGCCCTCGGCGCGCTATTGCCCGGCCGGCGTCTATGAGTGGATCGAGGGGGATGGCGGGAGCGACGGCGCGCGCTACGTGATCAACGCGCAGAACTGCGTCCACTGCAAGACCTGCGATATCAAGGATCCGAACCAGAACATCAACTGGGTCGCGCCGGAAGGCGGCGGCGGGCCGAACTACCCGAACATGTAAGGAACGGCGGCTTTCCGGCCGCCGTCGTCTCTAGAACAGGCTGAACACGAAGGCGGCCAGCAGGACGATGGCGCCCCAGAAGTCGGTGATCATCGCCACATTCTCGCGCATGCTGCGGTTCTGGCGGTTGAGGTGGTTGATGCCGGCGAGGCCCAGGAACAGCCCGCCGATGAAGGCCACCGGCAGCGCCCAGATCGAGAAGACGATCGACAGCACGCCGGCAAGGCCGGTCGAGACATTGGCGAAGCCGAGTTCCTGCGCCAGCACATGGACGCGCGGATCGTCGATGCCCAGGATCGTCTTGGCGGTGTAGCCGGGGCGGACGATCTGCGAGATGCCGGCGATCAGCAGCCGCACGCCGACCGCCCAGAAGACGAACCATTTGGTGGCAACGGCGAGGAAGCCGACAATGCCCGTGGTGGTGGCCATCTCGGCGCCGATGCTGATGAGCGGCGCCACGACCATGGTCAGCACTACGACCGCGTAATACATCGAACCCCTCGCCCCGATCATCCTGTTCCCGCCGCGAGTGTGGCGACGGGGGAGGCAAAGTCAATCAAGGCGGGAGGCCGTCCCCGCCGGACTTTTCGCCGGGCCACGCCCGCACCGGCGCCGCGAGGGGCGCGGCGTCACACGCGCTGCGAATTGGAAACCTTCGGGAAAAGCCGGACGCGCCGGCGGCGGTGTGACTCCGCGGCGAGACTCGGCGGCGGGCGGGCGAAACGGCGCCGGCGCATGGGCGGTGGGCCGTCATGAAACTGTAATCCCAGCTTCATCCACCCGTCATTGCGGGGGGCTACCCCAAGCCGGTCTTCAACAGGCCGGCGGAGATCCGATGGCGGCAGCGCTTCAACTCGACCGCGTCACCAAGACCTATGGCGCGATGCGTGCCGTGGACAACGTCTCGCTGACGATCCGGGAAGGCGAACGCGTGGCGCTGATCGGCGCCTCGGGTTCGGGCAAGTCGACGCTGATCCGCCTGGCGTCCGGGCTGATCCTGGCCGACGCGCAGGGCCGCGGCACCGGCGCCGTCCACGCCTTTGGCGTCAAGGTGCAGGAGGCCGGAAGGCTCGCCTCCGAGGTGCGCTCCGCGCGCCGCAATATCGGCCTCGTCTTCCAGCAGTTCGCCCTGTCCGGGCGTCTCTCGGTCATGGCCAATGTGCTGGTCGGCGCGCTCGGGCGGATGAATGCGCTGCGCGGCACGCTCGGCCTGTTCAATGCCGACGAGCGGCGCACCGGCTATGCCGCGCTCGCCGAGGTCGGTATTGCCCAGCATGCCGCCAAGCGCGCCCGCGAGCTCTCCGGCGGCCAGCAGCAGCGCGTCGCCATCGCCCGCGCACTGGTGCAAGGCGCCCGCCTCGTGCTCGCCGACGAGCCGATCGCCTCGCTGGATCCCAAATCGGCGAAGCGCGTGATGGACACGCTGGTGACGATGAGCCGCGACCACGGCATCGCGCTGGTCGTCTCGCTGCATCAGGTGGATTACGCCACCGCCTATTTCGACCGCGTCATCGCGATGAATGGCGGGCGCGTCGTGTTCGACGGCCCCGCTTCCAAGATCAATGCAGGCTTCCTCACCGAGCTCTACGGCGCGAGCGCCGAGGAGCTGATCCTGCCGAGCCAGTTCGCGGTAGCGGCCCCGGCCGATGCCGTCGCCACCACCCAGCCCGTTTCCTGACAGGAGCTACCACCATGAAACGCCTCCTCGCCGCCGGCCTCGCGCTGGCCGCCCTCGCGAGCGCCCCGGCGCGCGCCGACGAAATCAAGGAGCTGAACTTCGGCTTCATCTCCACCGAATCCTCGGCCAACCTCGCCAAGAGCTTCGAGCCCCTGCTCAAGGACATGGAGAAGGCCATCGGCATGCCGGTGAAGCCCTTCTTCGTCGGCGACTATGCCGGCGTCATCGAGGGCATGCGCTTCAAGAAGGTCGATGTTGCGTGGTTCGGCAACAAGTCGGCCATGGAAGCCGTCGATCGCTCCAATGGCGAAGTCTTCGTCAAGACCGCCAAGCCGGACGGCTCCTCGGGCTACTACTCGCTGATCGTCACCCGGGCCGACCGCAGCGACATCAACGATCTCAAGAACGTCCTCGACTGCTCGAAGGGCTATAATTTCGGCAATGGCGACCCGAACTCGACCTCGGGCTTCCTGGTTCCGAGCTACTACGTGTTCGCGCTGAACAATGTCGACCCGAACAAGTGCTACAAGCGCGTCGTGACCGGCAACCACGAGGGCAACCTGCTCGCGGTCGCCAACAAGCAGATCGACTTCGCCACCAACAACACCGAGAACGTGTCGCGCCTGCAGCAGACCCGTCCGGAAGAGGCCGCCAAGATCAAGGAAGTGTGGCGCTCGCCGCTGATCCCCGGCGACCCGATTGTGTGGCGCAAGGATCTGCCGGCCGACCTGAAGGCCAAGATCTACACCTTCTTCATGACCTATGGCCGCCTCGGCACCCCGGAAGAGGTTGCCCATGCGCGTGAAGTGCTGGCGAAGACCTCGGATGGCTGGGGTCCGTTCCTCGCCTCCTCCGACGCCCAGCTTCTGCCGATCCGCCAGCTCGAGCTGTTCAAGAACCGCATCAAGACCGAGAACAACGACAAGCTCTCGGCCGACGAGAAGGCGGCCCAGCTGAAGAAGATCGACGCCCAGCTCGCCGACCTCGACGCCCAGTCGAAGAAGCTGCCGGCCATGTGAGCCGCGACGGGCGGCTTCGCGCCGCCCGTCCTGCCGGCCCCGTCGCGACATGATCCCGGAACCGCCGCGAGGCTGTCTCCGGGATCATTGCCGAGGGGCGGGGATTTCCTGCCGCCGCATCGTCGCGGCCTGGCCGACGATCAGGGATTGAGCCATGTTCGCCACCGAAGCCGACCGTTCCGCCCACCGCGCCGCCGAGCGCGCCATGCCGGCCCCGCCGGTGACGCCGATCGGCACGCGGCTGACGCGCCTGTTCATCGCCGTCCTCGCTGTGGTGGTGCTGGTCTTCTCCTGGCACGAAGCGGAGATGAACCCGCTGCAGCTCTGGAACGACGCCGGCAACATGGCGACGCTCGGCGCCGATTTCCTGCGCCCCGACTTCACCGACTGGGACGTCTATGCCGACGCCATGCTGGAGACGCTGGCGATCGCCATCTGGGGAACGCTGCTCGCGGTGATCGCCGGCATCCCCCTCGGCATCCTCTCGGCCGACAATGTGGCGCCGCACTGGCTCGCCTTCGCGGTGCGCCGGCTGATGGACGCCTGCCGCGCCATCAACGAGCTGGTCTTCGCGCTGATCTTCATTGCTGCCGTCGGCCTCGGCCCCTTCGCCGGCGTGCTGGCGCTCTTCATCCACACGACCGGCGTGGTGGCGAAGCTGTTCTCGGAAGCGGTGGAGGCCATCGATCCGGCACCGGTGGAAGGCATTCGCGGCACCGGCGGCACCTGGCTGCAGGAGATCATCTATGGCGTGCTGCCGCAGGTGCTGCCGCTGTGGATTTCCTATGCGCTCTATCGCTTCGAATCCAATGTCCGCTCGGCCACGGTGCTCGGCATCGTCGGCGGCGGCGGCATCGGCATGACCTTCAACGAGACCATGCGCGGCTTCCTCTATTCGCAGGCCTCGGCGATCCTGATCATCGTCATCCTCACGGTCACCGCGCTCGACGTGATCAGCCAGCGCATCCGCAAGAAGTTCATCTGAGCGGGGGGGCAGGCTACCGGCCGGTGGCCCCGGAAGCTCTCCGCACCAGCGGCTGACGGCAGAAGACGCGGACGCCACACGTCCGCGTTTTTTCATTTGGCCCGGCGCGCCAACGACGCCGGCGCGCGATGGCGCCCAACCTCTCCAAACATTAATCTGCCGGACACCGTCCCGCCAGCATCGCGCGCCGTAGATGGGGCCGACTGCGACGTCACCGGAGTGGATGCCTTGCGTGTGATTGCTTCCCTGCTCGCCGATGTCTGGCGGCTCTCGATCCCCTATTTTCGCGGCGAGGACCGGTGGCGCGGCGGCGCGCTGCTGGCTGCCGTGATCGCGATGGAGGTCGGCTGGGTCTATGCCAGCGTGCTGATCAACGAGTGGAACGCCGTCTTCTACAACGCCATCCAGGAGAAGGACTACGCCGCCTTCGTCCACCAGCTCTGGGTGTTCGCGCTCATCGCTTCGGTGGCGATCGCGGTGGCGGTGTATCAGGTCTATCTGCGCCAATGGCTGGAGATACGCTGGCGCAACTGGATGACCGACAAGTACCTTACCGCCTGGCTCGCCAACGAGACGCATTACCGCATGCGGCTGAAGGGCGACACGGCGGACAATCCGGACCAGCGCATCGCCGAGGACATCCGCACCTATATCGGCCAGACCATCACCCTGTTCCTCGGCCTGCTGAACGCGGTGATGACGCTGGTCTCCTTCGCCGTCATCCTGTGGGGCCTGTCCGGCAATTTCTCGTTCAACCTGTTCGGCGGCAGCTGGAACATTCCCGGCTACCTCGTCTGGGCGGCCCTCCTCTATGCCGCCGCCGGCACGCTGCTCGCCCATCTCATCGGCCGTGTGCTGGTGAAGCTGAACTTCGACCAGCAGCGCTTCGAGGCGGATTACCGCGTCGATCTGGTGCGGGTGCGCGAGAATGGCGAGCAGATCGCGCTGATGGACGGCGGCGCGGTGGAGCGCGAGCGCCTGCTCTCCCGCTTCAGCCGCGTGGTGCACAATTACTGGGGCATCATGATCGCGCAGAAGCGCCTGACCTGGTTCACCGCCGGCTACAGCCAGGCGTCGATGATCTTCCCCTTCATCGTCGTCGCGCCGGCCTATTTCACCGGGGCTATCCAGCTCGGCCAGCTGATGCAGACCTCTTCGGCCTTCGGCCAGGTGCAGGGCTCGTTCTCCTTCTTCATTGGCGCCTATTCGACACTGGCCGAGTGGAAATCAGTGGTCGACCGTCTGGTCGGCTTCGAGAGGTCGGTGATGGCGACGCAGGCCGAGACCCTGCGCAGCGAGTTCCGCCGCAGTCCGGCCAGCGGCGCCGCGCCGCTGGCGGTCTCCGGCATGGAGGTGCGTCTGCCGGACGGCCGGGCGCTGCTGGTGGTCGACGCGCTCGACATCGGGCGCGGCGAGCGGGTGCTGCTCACCGGCCCCTCGGGCAGCGGCAAGAGCACGCTGTTCCGCGCCATTGCCGGCATCTGGCCCTATGGCCATGGCGAGGTGACGGTGGCGCCCGGGGCGCGGATGCTGACGCTGCCGCAGCGCCCCTATCTGCCGGTCGGCACGCTGCGCGGCGCGCTCGCCTATCCCGATCCGATGGCCAATTACACCGACGAAGAGCTGCGCGAGGCGCTGGAGGCGGTCGGCCTTCCCGGCTTCGCCGCGCGGCTCGACGAAACCGGCCTGTGGGCGGCCATGATGTCGGGCGGCGAGCAGCAGCGGCTCGCGGTGGCGCGCGCCCTGCTGATGAAGCCGCAGGTGCTGCTGCTGGATGAGGCGACCTCGGCGCTCGACGAGGCGGGTGAGGCGGCGCTCTACCACGTGCTGCGCGAGCGCCTGCCGGAGACGTCGATGCTCTCGATCGGCCACCGCTCGACCCTTGTCGCCCTGCATGAGCGGCAGATCGAGCTGCGGCGCGGCATCGACGGACCGGCTACCCTGGCGGCGACGCCGCGGGTCGCCGCCGCGTGAGGCGCGATCAGCGCGAGGCGGCGGCGCGCACCTCCGCCTCGATGGCGAGGGTCCGCTCCAGCAGGATCTCGTAGATCGGGCGCCCGCCGAGCGCCTGCGCGGTCATGTTGGCGAAGATCGCGGTGATCATGACCGGAACCAGCACGACATAGGCGCTGGTCAGCTCCAGCACCAGCACCATGCCGACCATAGGCGCGCCGATGGTCGCCGCGAACAGCCCGCCCATGGCCGAGATGGCGAAGGCGACCAGCCCGTTCTCGGGAAGCGTCACGAACATTTCCAGCGCCGTGCCGTAGCAAAGGCCGATGGTGGTGGCGAGCGCGAGGATCGGCGCGAAGATGCCGCCGGCGACGCCGGTCGAGTAGCTCGCCATGGTCATGACGAAGCGCAGCAGCACGACGAAGGCGAGCATGGCCAGCGGCAATCCTTCCTTGGTGAGCTGTACCGCCAGCAGTTCGCCGCCCTGCGTCGCCTCGGGCCGCACGAAGAGCAGCACGCCGACGACCAGGCCGACGATGGCGGGGAAGATGTAGAACGAGGTGCGCATGCCGAAGCGGCGCACATGGTCGAGCCCCCACACCAGCGTCCGATTGAAGATGACGCCCGCTCCGCCGAGGAGGATGCCGAGCACCACGAAGGCCGGCAGCCAGCCATAGGGGATCGCCGAGGCCTCCAGCAGCATATAGGGCGTGTTGCCGGTCAGGTACTCGGTGACGATGGCGCTGGCGATGGAGGCCAGCACCACGGCGATATAGGTGCGCGAGGAATAGGGGAACTGCCGCCGGGTTTCCTCGATGACGAACAGCACCGCCGCGAGCGGCGCGTTGAAGGCGGCGGCAAGCCCCGCCGCGCCGCCGGCCGCCAGCAGGCCGCGCATGTCCTCGCCGGACCATTTCATCAGGTCGGAGGCGGCCTTGGCGACGGAGGCGCCGATATGGATGGTCGGCCCCTCGCGGCCGAGCACCATGCCGGAGGAAAGCGACAGCAGGCCCGCAATGAATTTCACCGGCAGAACGCGATGCCAGCGCACCTCGCGCAGTCCCTCCATCGCCCCCTCGATCTCGGGCACGCCCGATCCGCTGGCTTCCGGCGCGTAGGTGCGCACCAGCCAGAGCGAGACGACGGCCATGCCGGCGGCGACGAGGGCGGCGGCGGCGTAAAGCACGAGGCCTTCGAACTGGAGCGTGGTCTGCAGGAAGGCCGGCCAGGCGGCTGTCAGCTTCTCGACGCCGACATGGAAGCCGGAGCCGAGCAGGCCGACGACCGCGCCAACCAGGATCGCCACGATGTGATATGCCCCGTTCCCCATGCCTCGACCTTCTCCCGACAAATCAGCAACCGTTTGCAATCGGTAGCATCGTCGGCCGGGGCCCGGAAGCGCGGCAGAGCATATTGTCGCCCCCGGAGCACACGTGGCCGAGGGGGCCGTTGACGGGGCGCTCCGGGGCGAATGCTCAGGGCAGGGGCGGGGCGTAGGTCGAGACCGGCTCGACCTTGTCGATGAGCTTGTGGCTCTTCATGAACTCCCCGAAGCGGGCGTAGCGTTCCGTGTCGAGGGCGGCCGGCGCGTGGGCGAAGCGGCGCAGCGTGTCGGTCCACGCGGTGCGGTTCAGCTCGTCGTCGAGCTTCGGATTGGCCGTCACGAAGGCCTGCCATGCCTCGTCGGGATGGTTGAGGACGTAGATGGTGGCGTCCTCGACCGCAGCGAGGAAGCGCTTGAGCCGCGGGTCGGCCAGCTTGTCCTTGTGGGTCACGTAGATCAGCTCGTCGAACACCGGCACGCCGTGCTCTTCGGGGTAGAAGGCGATGCCCTCCTTGCCCTCAAGCCTGATCTGGGTGAGCTCGAAATTGCGGTAGGCGCCGATCACCGCGTCGACCTTGCCGGCGACCAGCGCGGGCGAGAGGGCGAAATTGACGTTGATCATCGTCACGTCGGACGGCGTGAGCCCGGCGCTCGCCAGCATGGTGCCGAGCAGTGCGTCCTCGAAGCCCGCCACGGAATAGCCGACCGTCTTGCCCTTGAGGTCGGCGATCGACTTGACCGGGCCGTCCTTCAGCGCCACCAGCGCGGTGAGCGGGGTGGAGACCAGCGTGCCGAAGCGCACCAGCGGCAGCCCTTCCTTCACCGAGAGATAAAGGCTCGGCTGGTAGCTGACCGCCACATCCGCCTGACCGGCGGCGACGAGGCGGGGCGGGGCGGACGGATCGGCCGGCGGCACCAGCTCGACATCGAGGTCGTGGGCTTTGAAGAAGCCCTTCTCCTGCGCGATGATCAGCGGCGCGTGGTCCGGATTGACGTACCAGTCGAGCAGGACGGTGAGCTTGTCGGCGGCCGCCGCCGGGGTGAGGCCGAGCGCGAGGGCGAATGCCGTCGCGGCGAACTTGGTGAACATGGATCTCCTCCCAGTTGGAGATCCGGCGCGCGCGCTTTCGGGGGAAATCCGGCACGGGTGCCACGCATCGCGTGGATCAGGCCCCGCCGTCGCTCCGTCCCTTCGCCGGCATGACCCGGATCAGGTTCAAAGGGTCTGGCAGGTGCCATCTCAGCCCCTTCGGCCTTTCGGCCGGCGGGACACCCCTCGGACGCGCGCAGGCTAGCATCGCCGGTATGCCAGGGCAATCTGTGGGGCCTATTCTCCGCGCCAGCCGTCGAGATAGACCGTGCGCTCCACCCCGGCGAAGCGGCCGAGCCGGGCGAGTTCGGCGTCGAGCGCATTGAGCCGGCCGGTCGAGGCCCGCACGCCCGGCTCCAGCCAGAGCCGGCGCACGTCGAGCGAGCCGGCCTTGCGGTCCGCCTTCATGTCGATGCGGCCGATCAGCCGGTCGCCCTCCAGCAGCGGGAAGACGTAATAGCCATAGACCCGCCTGGGGGTCGGGACGAACACCTCGATGCGATAGGTGAATCCGAACAGCCGCTCCGCCCGGGCGCGGTCGCGCAGCAGCGGATCGAAGGGGCTGAGCACACGCAGCCGCGCCGGCGGGGCGGGCAGGGCGGCGAAATCCTCCGCGCTGCCTTTGAAGGCGTGGCTGGCGCGCGGCTTGCCGCCCTCGGCGCCCTCGACCAGCACGGGCTCCAGCCTGTGGGCGTTCGCCGCCACCCAGCCACGCGCCTCCTCCGGTCTGATCAGTCCCCAGAAGGCGGCGATCTCGCCATGGGTGGCGAAGCCGAGCCGCTCCAGCGCCGCGGTGCAGGCCCAGTCGAGGAAGGCCTCCGGGCTCACCTCGCCCGCGAAATGCCGGGCGGGGATGACGCGCTCGGTGAGGTCGTAGACCTTCTGGAAGCCCTCGCGCCCGGCAATGGCGAGCGCGCCGGTGCGCCAGTGATATTCGAGCGCGGTCTTCTCCGGGTGCCAGTTCCACCAGCCGCCGGGCGGGCGCTTTCCGGCGTCCACATCCTGCTCGAAATCGCGGGCCATCAGCCGGCCTTCGACGCGTACCCGCTCCAGCACATGGTCGACATAGCCCTCGAAGCCGTTCTCGTGCCAGGAGCGCCAGCGATCGGCCAGCGTTTAGCGCGCGCGCGCGAAGCGGTGCTTCCAGTAGCCGAAGAAAGTGTTGGGGATGATCGCCGCGTCGTGCGTCCAGTGCTCGAAGAGCGCGCCGTCCTTTTCCAGCAGCGCGGTCAGGTGCTCGCGCCTGTAGGTCGGGTTGCGCGCGAACAGGATGTGATGATGCGCGCGCTCGACGGTGGCGATGCTGTCGACCTGCACGAAGCCGAGGTCGTCGATCAGTTGCAGAAGTCCGGTCTTGGTCAGCGTTCCGCGGGGGCGGCTGAGCTGCTGCCGGGCGAGGAAGACACGTCGGGCGTCGGCGTTGGAGAGGCGGAGGGGCATGGGTCGTCGATCCGGTCGAGGTTTACGGCGACCGTTCGGCCGGTCGACTTGGCAGCGTACATCAGGGTGTCGGCGCGGCGCAGCAGCGCATCGGCGCCGATCGTCTGCCGGGTGACGGCAACGCCGATGGCCGCGCCCACGGCGAGGTTTCGTCCTTCGATGTCCATCGGCGCACAGAGCGCATCGGCGAGCATTTGCATCTCCTGCCCCGTGGGCCCTCCGGTGGGTCCGCCATGTTCCGGAGAGATGCCGCAGGCGAAGGAATGGAGCAGTACGAATTCGTCGCCACCGATGCGCGCGACGAAATGGCCGGGGGCGCTATGGGCACGCAGGCGCTCGGCGAAGCTCCGCAGCACCTGGTCGCCGATGGAGTGGCCGTGGCGGTCATTTATCGACTTGAAGCCATTGAGATCGATATAGGCGAGGCAGACGCCCTCATGCGGCGCGAACCGCTCCAGCAGCTTGCGCAGCCGGTTGTCGAAAGCCGCCCGGTTGGGCAGGCCGGTCACCACGTCGGTGTAGGCGGCCTCGATGATGCGGCGCTCGAACGCCTTGCGCTCGGAATTGTCGATGATGATCTCGATGTCGAACGTCTGGCCATTGATGACGCGGCGCTGCGTCGAGACCAGCGTGGGGATGATGTGGCCGGAGACGTGGCGCAGGTCGATCTCCTCGAGCTCGTACAGGCCGACGGTTTCCAGCGCGTGGATGCGGCGCAGCCGTTCCGGGGAGTCGAGCGCGCGCACGGTGTCGAGATACATGGGCTGGCCCTCGATCTCGTCCCAGCTGCGCCCGATCATGGCGAGGTAGGCGGGATTGGCCATGATGTACCGGGAGACGTGCTCGGCCGTGGAAATGCAGATCGCCACCGGCGAGAGCTCGAACACGTCCGCAAGCGCTTCATAGATCACGGTGCTCGGGATCATGGATCCTCACTGGATCGACGGCACGGGGATCGTCCGTCCAAGCCGGGCGCGATGCAAGCCCGCCCAAACTGGTCAGGCGTCGGCGAAGTGCTGCATTCGCACATCCACATTGCCGGCCCCGGCCTTGGCCACATACATCAGCGCGTCGGCGCGGTGGAGCAGCGTCTGGACGGCGAGCGGACCGTCGGCGATGGCGATGCCGATGGCCAGGCCGACCGCAATCGGCTGACCGTTGAGGTCCATGTCCCGGCAGGTCGCCTCGCCGAGCCGCAGGAAGTCGGCGTGGCGCTTGTCTTCGTCCATGCCGGTCGAGCGGAACAGGATGGCGAACTCGTCGCCGCCAAGTCGCCCCACGAAATGCTCGGGGCTGGCGTACTGGCGCAGCCGCCGGCCAATGCGGGTGAGCAGCCAATCCCCCACGTCGTGACCATAGAGGTCGTTGATCTTCTTGAAGCCGTTGAGGTCGATGAAGGCGAGCCCGACGCCCTCGCCCGGCTTCATTTCCGTGGCCATGCGGGCCAGCGTGTCGTTGAACGCCTTCCGGTTCGGCAGGCCGGTGATCGCGTCCGTATAGGCCGCCCGGGTGATGGCGGCCTCGAATTCCTTGCGCTCGGAATTGTCGATGATGATCTCGATGTCGAGGCTGGTGTCGTCGATGACCCGTCGTTGTGCCGAGATGAGCGTGGGAACGAGGCGGCCGGAGGCCTGGCGGATATAGACCTCCTCCAGCTTGTAGAAGCCTTCCTCCTCCAGCCTGCGCAGGCGGCGCAGGCGCTCCGGAGCATCGATCGCCGTGCCGAGGTCGAGCGCGATGGTGCGCGAGGCAATCTCCTCCCAGCTCCGCTGGATCAGCTGGAGGTAGGCCGAATTGACCTTCACGTAGCGGGATTCGACGTCGGCGGTGGTAATGCAGAAGGCGATCGGCGAAAACTCGAACATGTCGAGCAGCGCCTGGTTCAGAACATCACGTGGGATTTGCAGTTGTTGCGGCAAGATGCAGACCGTTGGGGGCTCGCCAGGGAACACTATGTCGCTTCAGCCAAGGCACGCCATTTATAATTATACTATACCTTACCCAAGGTACACATCCTTGACGCATGTCATGCGGCCGACTCTCACACTTCCGCCGTCTCCGGCGCCCAGGGCACGAGCCGCGTCAGCCCCCAGTCGACCAGCGTGAAGAGCAGGAGCGCCACTGCGAGCAACACCGCGAGCGCGGCGAACACCATGTCGGTCTGCATGCGCGCATTGGAATAGAGCATGAGATAGCCGAGCCCCGCCGAGGCGCCGACCCATTCGCCGACCACCGCGCCGATGGGCGAGACGGCCGTGGCGACGCGCAGGCCCGAGGCGAGCCCGGGCAGGGCGGCGGGGATCCGGATGTAACGCAGCGTCTTCGCCGTGCCCGCCCCGCTCAGCCGGGCGAGGTCCACGAGACCCTGCTCGGTGCGGGCGAGCCCGTCATGGAAGGCGGAGGCGACGGGGAAGAAGATGATGAGGCTCGCCATCACGATCTTCGAGGCGAGCCCGAAGCCGAACCAGATGACCAGCAACGGGGCGATGGCGAAGACCGGCAGGGCCTGCGCCACCAGCAGCACCGGGCGCATGGCGCGGCGGGCCAGTGGCGACGCCGCCATGGCGAGGGCGCAGGCGATGCCGAGCGCCGAGCCGCAGACGAGGCCGAGCAGCATTTCGCCCAGCGTGATCGCGGCGTTGTGCCCGAGAATGGCGGCGTTGTTCCAGGCGGCGACGCCGATGCGCACGGGCCCCGGCAATATGTAGGCCGGCACGCCGAACAGCCGGACCGCACCCTCCCACAGACCCAAAAGCACGAAAGTGATGGCGAGCGCGCGCCCGATGGCGGCCATGCGGGAGATTCCTACATCAGTTTATGCACTTATAGCGAGGGGGCGGCGGATGCGCGACCGTCGCGACCACTCAGGCCGGACGTCGCGGCATGACTTGACGTCCGTCAATGAGACGACACTTCTTTAGAGACATAAGTCTAACGGTAAAAAGTGGAGGGAACCTCGATGATCAAGGACATTCTCGTCAGCCTGCGTGTGGGCGAAGGCGCCGACGATACGGCTGTGGACTATGCCGTCTCCGCCGCAGCCGCGCTCGGTGCGCATCTCACCGGCGTGGCGGTGAGCTACGAGATCGACGTGCCGCCGGTCTATACGGAGGCATTCTCGACCGATTTCATCGAGGCACAGCGGGCCGAGAGCCAGCGTCTGGCGAAGGCGTCGGTGGATCGCTTCGGCGAGGCGTCGCGGTCGCTCGGGCTTTCCGGCGAGGTCCGCCTGATCGACGGGACACCCGGCGGGGCGGCCGAGCAAATCGGCGTGATGGCGCGGCTCTACGACCTCACCATCGTCAATCAGGCCGATCCCGACCGGCTCGGCGCCGAGGAAGTCATTACCGAGGCGGTGCTGTTCGATTCCGGCCGGCCGGTTCTGGTCGTGCCGCGCAAGCAGGCCAAGCCGTTCTCCGCCAAGCGCATCCTGGTCGCCTGGGATGGCGGGCGCGTATCGGCCCGTGCGGTGGCCGAGGCCCGTCCGCTGCTGGCGCATGCCCATCTCGTCGAGGCGGTGGTGGTGGACACCGGCAAGCCGAAGAAGGGTGTCGATCTGCCGGGCGCCGATCTCGCCCGCCACCTGGCGCGCCACGAGAAGACCGTCGAGCTGCGCCGGCTGGTGCCGAGCGGTGACGAGGGCATCGTCGACGTACTGCTGAAGGAAGTGGCGGCGCGCGACATCGACCTCGTGGTGATGGGCGGCTATGGCCACTCGCGCCTGCGCGAATTCGTGCTCGGCGGCGTGACGCGCGACATGCTGGAGCGCATGACGGTGCCGCTGTTCCTGGCCCATTGAGGCCGGTCGGAGAAAGCCGATCACCAAGCCCGGCGCCTCGCGCCGGGCTTTCTTGTTTCCATACGTGTTTTGCACCCGCGCGCCGTCGGATCGCAAGGCGATCTTAAGAGGTGGGCGGGCAGTTCGACTGGTAACCCTTTACGATCGCGTGGAGGGTGGACAGCACAGGATGACGAAAGGACTCGAAATGAAGCGGCTTCTTGCCACCGCGCTGGCTCTGATGGCCACAGTCAACATGTCCCTCGCCTGCACGGCCGTCGATCTCGCCGCCACCGATGGCAGTGTCATTGCCGGGCGCACCATGGAATGGGCGTTCGACATGAAATGGCAGCTGGTCAGCCAACCGAAAGGAACCGAGCTGACGCTGGTCGCGCCGAAGGCGCTCGACCTGCCGGCCCACAAGGTCACCACCAAATATTCGGTCGTCGGCGTGAACGCCGGCATCATCCCGGGCGGCGCGCTGCTCGACGGGCAGAATTCGGAAGGGTTGTCGATGAGCGGCAACTTCCTGCCCGGCTTCACCCAGTACCAGTCGGTGACGAAGGACGACAAGCAATACCAGACCGTGCTCACCTTCGGCTCCTGGGCGCTGGGCAGCTTCGCCACCGTGGGCGAACTGCGCGCGGCGCTGAAGACCATGAAGGTATGGGCGGACGACACGCTCCCCACCGGCCCCACGCCGGCGACGATCCACTTCGTCTTCGTCGATCGCAGCGGGGCGGGCATCGTGGTCGAATATGTCGGCGGCGAGGTGCAGATCCACGACAATGTCGCGCATGTGCTCACCAATTCGCCGACCTATGACTGGCATCTGAACAATGTCCGCAACTATCTCAGCCTGACGACGGTGGGCGTGCCGAGCCGCGAGGTCGGCGACGTGAACGTGACCGAGCTCGGCCAGGGTGGCGGCCTGCTCGGCCTGCCGGGCGACTACACCCCGCCCTCGCGCTTCGTCCGCGCCACGGTACTGCGCCACAATGTGAGCGAGCCGAAGGATGCGCGCGCGGCGGCGCAGGCCGTCGCCCACATCCTCAACAATGTCGACATCCCGCTCGGCATCGCCCAGTTCCACCAGAAGGACGGCACGCTGGGGTCCGACTACACCCAGTGGGTCGTGGTGAAGGACCTGACCAACAACCGGTTGATGATCGCCGATTACGACAACCGGCTGAACTACCTCACCATCGACCTCGCTCCGCTCTTCGCGCAGGAGAAGCCGGCGTCGCGGCTGGTCACCGAGCTGCCCTACCCGAAGGCGAGCGCCGGCGCCGAGGTTCTCGCGCCCTGATCTCCCCGGCCGGCCCGGCGCCTGCCGGGCTGGCCGGTGGCTTGCATGGCTCCTCGCGATTGGAAGCGAGGAGGTCGCGCGCCATGACGTCAGAGGCCATGTCACCCCCGACATTGTCACCCCCGACACTTTCGGCGGAGCGAATCCGCGCCGCCGACGCCTTCGCCATGGCCTATGTCCGCAAGCGAGGCGGACGCGTGCGCGTGCGTCCCGACGTGTGGATGGAATTGCGCGCGGCCGGCGCGGACATGTCGCTCTACATCTGCGACACGCGCTGACGGATCGGCCGAAACGGATGGTACCCATCCGTTTCGAACAGTTGAGCCACCAGATCACTGCTCCGCGGGCCGACTGTCGCGGTCGGACCCCACGCGAAGCGGAATCCGGCTCACCTGGGGAAGGCGCGTCGGAACCAAGGAGCTGGCGTTCGTTTGGCGAACGGGTGTTCGTCGGAAAGGCGCTGGCGGGCGCGCAAATGCGAGGAGGCCCCGCCGGGGGGCAGGGCCTGTCACGGTGCATGCGGGTGGCCGAATGCGCCGGCGGTCAGCGCTTGGTCTGGGACTCGTCGATCAACGCTTCGACGGCGCCGATCGTCACCTCGAGATCGGTGATCTTGCGCAGCGTCTTGTCGGAAGGGAGCGTGCCGGCCTCGGCCGCGGCGTGGATAAGCTCCTGCTGGGCGGTCAGTAGCCGGGAGCGGAGAGCCTCGAGCTTGGAGGGCATGATATCCTAACCGTAAGTCTTGAACTGGATCATGGCCGGTGTGGTCACGGTGGAGCGGTCGCTCCTGATCATTTGACGCTGCGTCGTCCGCTGCCGGGCTTGCTCGGTGCCGGCACCTGCTCCGCCGCTTCCCTTGCCAGTCTTGCCAGCTTCAGCCGGGCGGTCTTGGCGTCCCGGCTCACGACTTCCTGCTCAATGATCGACATGGCGATGCGAGATACCGCATCCGCCTTGCTTTCGGACTTCGAGAGCGAGGGTTTGAAGGCGCCATCGCGGGTCGGCTTCGTCATCTCTCACTCCCTGAAAAACGAAAAGGCCGGGTTTCCCCGGCCTCTCCCAACTGCCTCAACGATCTGTGCCAGTACATCCGTGGTCAAAGACCGGAGGCAAATTCTCACGCAGCCTGGAGGCTGCCGGCCGAGCTCTTGCCGGTGCGGCGGTCGGTCTCGATTTCATACGAAATCTTCTGGCCTTCCTGAAGGCCGAA
This sequence comes from Ancylobacter sp. TW_SC_1, assembly GCF_056836805.1. NCBI lineage: Bacteria > Pseudomonadati > Pseudomonadota > Alphaproteobacteria > Hyphomicrobiales > Xanthobacteraceae > Ancylobacter > Ancylobacter sp. TW_SC_1. The sequence goes on along the minus strand of NZ_CM166365.1, from coordinate 4,089,765 downwards.
GAGACCAGCGCGCTCGACGGCGGAGATGTGCACGAACACGTCCGGGCCGCCGTTGTCCGGCTGAATGAAACCAAAGCCCTTCTGGCCGTTGAACCACTTCACAGTTCCGATCGCCATGATCGATATCCTTTCATTCGACATAGAAATTCGATCACCCGCGCTGAAGCGGGCGTCACGTTGACATCGATTTGAGAGGAATTTCGCTACGGCGCAAAGCTGCGCAAACAAAGTTCAACGTGCAAGATCGATGAATCTATCATACACGGGTCACGCCTCTCGCGCAAGCCCGGTCAGAATTATTTCGGGTCCGACATCGACGGCGCCGACATCGGAGCGCCAGTTCTCGGAGCCCCGCGGCCGACGAGCGGCTTCTTCTTCGGTGCCGCAATCAAGCCATCGCGAACCGCCTGCTTCCGCGCTGCCTTGCGGGCGCGCCGAATGGCTTCGGCATCCTCGCGGTTCCGGCGCTCGGAAGGCTTCTCGTACGAACGACGAGCCTTCATCTCGCGGAAGATGCCTTCGCGCTGCATCTTCTTTTTCAGAACCCTCAGAGCCTGGTCGACATTGTTGTCGCGAACGAGAACTTGCAAATCATGTCCAATCTAGTGCAGCCGAGCTGCTGTTCGATATGGCCCCCGGAATTGACGGCGCATGACTTATATGGTGAGCGGCTCGGCGATTGGAAGGAAAAAGGGCGCCAGGGCCCCGAGGCGGGGTCGCGGCGAACCGTTCCACGTTCCGGCTCGGCCGACCGTAGGGACGATCATGCCGTGCTCGCGAGCTTCATCCGATGCTTCCATCGGCGATGGCAGCGACGGTTTCCCGCGCAGCGCCAGCTCATGCAAAGCCATTGATTACGCGGGATGGATTTCTGGTACAGCTGGGTGGGCTCGAACCACCGACCTCCGGTTCCACAGACCGGCGCTCTAACCAACTGAGCTACAGCTGCGTGCCAGAACGGCGCGGAACCTACTTTGCTGTTCCGCGCTTTGCAAGACCGCCCGGACGGCTTCCGTGCGAGGGGTGGACAACGCGTCTGCGGGGCCGTGGCACGCTTCCTGTATGCTCGGCGCGGAAGCGCGTGGCGGCAGGGGGGCGACAATGAGCGGACAGGCGACGAATGACCGGGAGGCGGATCTCGGAACCTTTCTCGATGCGGGGCTGAGGCTCGCCGGCCTGCCTCTGGAGCGGGAACTGCGCCCGCGCGTGCTGATGCATCTGGAGACCGCGGCGGCAATGGCGCAACTGGTCGTCGCGTTCGAACTGCCGGACGAGGCCGAACCCGCGCCGGTCTATCTGCCGTGAGCGCGCCCGGCATGGACACGGACAAGCAAGCTGCCGGACTGCTCGCCGGCCCCGCGCTCGCGCTCGCGGCCGCCGTGCGCGAGGGACGCGTGAGTGCGCGTGCTGTCACAGAGGCGGCACTCGCGCGCATCAACGACGTCGATCCGGTGCTGAACGCCTTCACCGACGTGACGGCGATGCGTGCCCTCGCCGAGGCGGATGCGATCGACGCCGCACGGGCCGCGGGGGCGATTCTCGGCCCGCTGGCGGGGGTGCCCTTCGCGGTGAAGAACCTGTTCGATCTCCAGGGGCTGCCGACCCGGGCCGGCTCCAAGATCAACCGCGACCGACCGCCGGCGGCGCGCGACGCGACGCTGGTCGAGCGGCTGTCGGCCGCCGGCGCGGTCTGCTTCGGCGGGCTCAACATGGGCGAATATGCTTATGACTTCACCGGCGAGAACGCGCATGACGGCAATTCGCGCAATCCGCACGATCTCGGGCATATGTCGGGCGGTTCCTCGGGCGGATCGGGTTCGGCGGTCGGCGGCAAGCTCGTGCCGCTCTCGCTCGGCTCGGACACCAACGGGTCGATCCGCGTGCCGTCCTCCTTCTGCGGCATTTTCGGGCTGAAGCCGACCTATGGGCGGCTGTCGCGGGCGCGCAGCTTCCCCTTCGTGGCGAGCTTCGACCATCTCGGCCCCTTCGCCCGCCATGTCGGCGATCTCGCGGCCTGCTACGACGCGCTGCTCGGGCCCGACCCGGACGACCCCTCCCTCGCCGACAAGCCCTTCGCCCCGACGCTGCCGGGGCTCGACGCGCCGGGCGCGCTGGAGGTCGCGGTGCTCGGCGGCGGGTTCGCGAGGGCGGGCGCGCCGCAGGCCTATGCGGCGGTGGCGCGGGCGGCGAAGGCGCTCGGGGCAACGGCAACGGTGGAGTTGCCGGAAGTGGAGCGCGCGCGCGCCGCCGCCTTCGTCATCTCCATGGCCGAGGGCGCGGCGCTGCATGCGGGGCGGCTGCGCGCGCGGCCGGCCGATTTCGATCCGGCGGTGCGCGAGCGCCTGCTCGCCGGCTCCGTGCTGCCGGGCACCTGGATCGCCAAGGCGCAGATTTTCCGGCGCTGGTTCCGCGAGCGGGCGCTGGCGCTGTTCGCCGACTGGGACGTGCTGATCGCGCCGGCGACGCCGGTGCCGGCGCCGCGCAGTGGGCAGGCGACCTTCGTGCTCGACGGGCGCGAGATGCTGGTGCGGCCGAATATCGGCATCTACACCCAGCCCATCTCCTTCATCGGCCTGCCGGTCGTGGCGGCGCCGATTCCGACCGGCGAGCGGCTGCCGATCGCCGTGCAGCTCATTGCCGCGCCGTGGCGCGAGGACGTGGCGCTGCGCGCCGCGCAGGTGCTGGAAAAAGCCGGCATCGCCGTCGCCCCGGAACCGGCGGTCTAGTCGCGCCGGAACGCCACGTTGGCGATGAAGCCGACGGCGAGCGCGCCGAGCGCGGTGACGATGCCGTAGAGCCAGGGGCGGTCCTGCGCGGCCGTGGCGACGGCCTGCTCGAAATCGATCTTCGCCACTTCGAGGCCGACCGAGCCCCGGCTCACCAGAGCGCCGTCGGCGAAGGTCTTCACCACCACCTCATAGGCGCCGATGGGCGCCGTGCCGGGGATGGGGATCGCGGCGCGGAACACGTTCGGGGCGATGAACTCGACGCCGGCAGGCTTCTCGAGATAGAGCCCCTGCGCCTGCTTCACCCGCAGGAAGGCCTGGCGGAACGGGTCCTCCGGCACGACGTCGGCATAGTCGCTGCCGATCCGCTGCAGCAGATGGTTGTTGGCAAGGCCGGCCTGTTCCTGTCGCAGGATATCGGGGGCGGCCACCAGCGCCGGCTCACGGTTGCTCAATACGGCGAGATAGGCGGGCGCCGCGAGGAAGGTGCGGCTGTCGACATTGATCCAGAGCCCGAAATGCCGGGCCTTGCGCCAGGTGATGAAGCCCTCGTTCGGCCCGCGCACGGTGACGACGACGTCGCGGTGCCCTGACGCCGGGGGCGTCTGGTCGGGGTCCAGCACGCCGAACAGGACGATCGTCTCGCCGGTGAAGTTCGAGGTGATCGTCACGCGCGACTTGGAGAGCGACAGGACGAGGTCGTTCGCGCCCGCCGCGCCGGACAGCATCAGCAGGGCCGGCAGGGCCAGCAGGAATATCCGTCTCATCGCGCGGCCTCGTCGATGACGACGGTGTAGAGATCGGCCGGCCGGGTCATCTGGTCCACCGCCACGCGGATGCCGACGCCGAGCACCAGCAGGCCGAGCAGCAGGCGCAGCCTTTCCGCCTTCATCGACTGGCCGGCCCGGGCGCCGAACTGCGCGCCGATCGTGCCGCCCACCATCAGCACGAGGCCGAGGACCGCGTCGACGGTCTGGTTCAGCACGGCATGCATGACGATGGCGGCGGTCATCGTCACCAGGGTGAGCATCAACGCCGTGGCGACCGAGGTCAGCGTCGGCACGCGCAGGAGATAGATGAGCGCCGGCACCAGGAGGAAGCCGCCGCCGATGCCCATCAGCGCGCCGAGGAAACCGATGGCGAAGCCGATCGTCACCACCGGGATGGCGGAGACGTAGATGCGTGACTGGCGGAAGCGCATCTTGAACGGCATGCGCAGGAACCAGGGGTGCGCGCCGGGCCGCTTCACGCGGGCCTTCTCGCCGCGCCATTCGCGTAGCAGCGCCCGCAGGCTCTCCACCACCATCAGCGCGCCGATGGTGCCCAGCATCACGATGTAGGTGACGGCGATGACGAGATCGAGCTGCCCGTAGCGCCGCAGGATCATGAAGGTGACGACGCCGCCCAGCGTCCCCGTCAGTCCGCCCGTCAGCAGGACGAGGCCGAGCTGCACATCCACCAGCTTGCGCCGCATATAGGTGAGGGTGCTCGAGAAGGACGAGGCGGCCATGTGGGTCGACACGCTGGCCACCGCGACCGCCGGGGGCACGCCGAGGAAGATCAGCAGCGGCGTCATCAGGAACCCGCCGCCCACGCCGAACATGCCCGAGATGAAACCGACCGCGATCCCCAAAGCGAGGAGCGTGAAGATGTTTACCGGCAGTTCCGCTATCGGCAGATAGATCGTCACGGGTCGGCCTGGCGCAGGGGGATTATTCCTGTGAGGGACTTAGCAGGATTCGGGCGGCAAGGGTGAGCCATGCGAGACCCGCCGGAGCGGCCGGCGTGCGGCTGCTCGAAAGGAACTTTTGTGTAATACATAATTACCAATAATGTAGTTTCGCAAGGATGCGAGATTTGTAGTATTATTATAATACATTGTATGCGCCATTAGGTTGATGTCGGCGGTATTATTAGAAATAAGTCGAATATGTCACGATTGCTGACTTAACGTTTCGAAGGCGCGTGCTAGCGTGCCGCCGTCAACGGACCCGAACGAGGTCCGGCATGTCTAGGAGGAAACCCTATGTCTATATTCCGGCGCGGCCAGCGTTCCGTTGCGCTGCTTGCATCGACCATGCTTGCGGGCTCGATGCTGATCTCGGTTTCGGCTAACGCCCAGTCGACCGACAATATGCAGAAGCTCTCGAATTTCCAGACGACCGGCGCTTCCATGGAAATGGAAACGGTGCCGCAGACCGGCCCGCGCGTCGACGCCTTCAACAAGACGCTCGCGGGAATCAAGCTCCCGGATGGCTTCAAGATTGCGCTCTACGCCATCGTGCCGGATGCGCGCGAGATGGCGATCGGCCCGACGACGGGTGTCGTCTTCGTCGGCACCCGCAAGTCCAAGGTATGGGCGGTGACGGATCGCGACAAGGATCGCGTCGCTGACGAGGTCAAGGTCTTCGCGCCCTCCATCAAGTTCACCCTGCCGCACGGCGTCTGCTTCTCGAAGGACGGCTTCCTGTTCGTTGCCGAGCAGAACCGGGTGCTGCTGTTCCCGGCGGCCGAGTACTTCTACGAAGGACCGGACGTCGCCGCCTTCGAGGTGGTCAAGCAGGGCGAGTTGATCCCGCCGAGCGAGGAATCCTACAACCATACGGCGCGCGTCTGCCGTATCGGGCCGGACGACAAGCTCTACATCACGCTCGGAAACCCCTTCAACGTGTTCGCGCCGGAGAAGTTCGACCTCTACAAGAAGAACGGCATCGGCGGCATCGTGCGCATGGACCGCGACGGCAAGAACCGCGACGTCTATGCGTGGGGCATCCGCAATTCGGTGGGCATGGACTTCAACCCGAAGGACAAGACCCTGTGGTTCACCGACAACCAGGTCGACGGCATGGGTGACGACATCCCGCCCGGCGAGCTGAACCATGCGACCAAGGCCGGCCAGTATTTCGGCTTCCCCTATTTCGGCGGCGGTTCCGTCCGCACCGCCGAGTACAAGGACCAGACGCCGCCGGCGGACTCGGTCAAGCCGGAAGTCGAAATGGTGGCGCACGCCGCCGACCTCGGCATGACCTTCTATACCGGCAAGCAGTTCCCGGCGAAGTATCGTGGCGGCATCTTCTCGGTGCAGCACGGCTCGTGGAACCGCACCACGCCGGTCGGCGCGCGGGTGATGTTCACCAGCCTGAAGGAGGACGGCACCGCCGACAAGACGGAGCCCTTCGCCTCCGGCTGGCTGTCGGACGGCGAGTATCTTGGCCGTCCCGCTTCGGTGGCGCAGCTCAATGACGGCTCGCTGCTCGTGGCCGACGACACCTCGGGCGCGATCTATCGCATCTCCTACGAGAAGTGAGCCATCTGCCGCCCCCGCGAGCTCATGGCCGCGGGGGCGGTCCCTTCTCTTCGGCCGGGAATACTCTATGAAACCAACGATCTTAATGTCGCTGCTGGCGGCATCGGCACTGGCGTGCGCCCCGGCAGTGGCGCAGGATGCCAAGGCCGGGCGTGCCAAGGCTTCCGTCCAATGCGCGGTCTGTCATGGCCAGGACGGCATCGCCCAGCTTCCGACGGCGGCGAACCTTGCCGGCCAGCAGGAATTCTATCTGGCCAAGGCGCTGGAGGATTTCCGCTCCGGCCGGCGCGTCAACGAGATGATGACGGTGGTCTCCAAGGATCTGACCGATGCCGATATCGCCAATCTCGCGGCGTGGTACGCCTCAATGAAGGTCACCGTGCAGGCGCCCTAGGTGCATTTTTCGCGAAAGTCGATTGGCTTCCGCGCCTGGAAAATACGCCGGATTATTGAATCTCGAGTGCTTTCCAACGTGCCTCGTGGTGGACGTCGCGGCAGGCCGCGACGTCCACCTTTTCGTTCAATGGTCTTTCCGCGTTTGCCGGTACTGCGCCAGCAGTGCGGCGAGGAGGGCTTCGACCGCCCGGAGGAGCGGCGTTCGCGTCGACCGGGCGGGGCGGGAGAGGTGAATGTGGACGAAGACGGCAAGGCGCGGGCCGCCATCGGCCCGGCATCCCGCCTGCGCCCAGCCATAGCCGCGCCAGGCCAGCGCGTTGCAGACATAGCGCCCGGCATCGCGCGAGAGGCGGGCCGGAACGCCGGTCTCGCGCACGGCGCGCAGCAGGTGCATCGGCGAGGCACCCAGCCTGCGCAGGGCCGGCCCATCCCGCTCCAGCCGGCGCGCGGCGGGCCGCCGGCGGGCCGCGTCCGGGAAGACGCCGGTGGCGTTGCGGGCGACGAGTTCGATCGAGACGTGACGACGCCGTGCGGCGACGCCGAGCATCAGAACGATGTCGGGCTTCATCTGGTCGAGCAGGCCGGTGAACGCTTCCGCCGCATCCCAGCGGGTCGGCAGGATGCGCGCTTCGATCGTCCCTGAAGCAAGCCGGCGGCTGCGCGCCAGCAAGATGGCGAGCCCGGCCGACGGATTGGCTGGCATGCCGGGAAAGCGACCGAAGCCGGTGACGAGAATGCGTGGCCCGAGCGGCATTCTCAGGCTGCGCGGGTGGCCAGCGCCCGCGCGAGCGCGCCCTCGAGGTCCGCGAGCTGGAACGGCTTGCTCAGCAGCGGGCAGTCACGCCACGCCGCATCGATCGCGCCATCCGTGTAGCCGGTGGAGAACACGATCGGGATGCCGTGGCGTGCAATGGCCGCCGCGACGTCGTAGCTGTGCCCGCTACCGAGATTGAGGTCGAGCATGGCGATGTCGATCTCGTGGTGATGCGCGGCAATGAAGTCGAGCGCGTCGGCAGGGCGCGACTCCGTCCCGATGACGATGGCGCCGAGTTCCTCGATCATGGCCTCGATCATCATCGCCACGAGCGTTTCGTCCTCGACGATGAAGACACGGCGGCCGGACGGCCCGTGCTGTTGCCCCATGTTGCCCGTCACCCCTTTTGGTTCGCGCCGGCCGCCACCGGCGCCAACCAAGAACCGCCCCCCACTGGCTCGCGGACAGAGTTCCCCGGCATTCCGGCTTTTTTAAGCGAGTCACCAGCCGAAGAGGGCGGCGATGCGCGAGGCTCCGAGCGTCGGTGACAGGGTGCCGTCGGCGACGGAACGCTCGATGGAGGGGAGTGCGGCGCGTAGCGCGGGATCAGCACGCATGCGTTCGCGCAGCCGGTCGTCGAACAGCGCCCACATCCACTTGACCTGCTGGGCGCGGCGCTTGGCGGCGAAGGCACCGGCGCGCTCGGACCGCTCGCGGTGCAGCCGCACCTGCGCCCACAGCTCCGCGATGCCCTCGCCGGTCAGGCCGGAATAGGTCAGCACCGGCGTCGACCAGTGCGGCTCGCGCCCGCCCAGCACATGCAGGGCGGCGCGGTACTCGCCCGCCGCCGCCCTGGCGCGCGCAAGGTTGGCGCCGTCCGCCTTGTTCACCGCGACGATGTCGGCGAGCTCGATGATGCCCTTCTTGATGCCCTGCAGTTCGTCGCCGGCGCCGGGTAGCATCAGCACGAGGAACGTGTCGGTCATGTCGGACACAGCGGTTTCCGATTGGCCGACGCCGACCGTCTCCACGAGGATCACGTCATAGCCGGCCGCTTCGCACAGCAGCATGGTCTCGCGCGTGCGCGCCGCGACGCCGCCCAGCGTGCCCGAGGAAGGCGAGGGGCGGATGAAGGCGCGCTCGTCCATCGACAGGCGGGCCATGCGCGTCTTGTCGCCGAGGATCGAGCCGCCGGTCCGCGTCGAGGAAGGGTCGACCGCGAGCACCGCCACGCGGTGGCCCTGCGCGAGGAGATGGCAGCCGAGCGAATCGATGGTGGTGGACTTGCCGACGCCCGGCACGCCGGTGATGCCGACGCGGATGGCCGCAGCTTGATGTGGCAGCAGCGCCTGCAGTAGCTCGCCCGCCAGTTCCCGGTGTGCGGCCTTGCGCGATTCGATGAGGGTGATGGCGCGCGCCAGCGCGGCGCGGCGCCCGGCACGGACACCTGCGACGAGTTCGTCGAGCGTGGGAAGCGGGTGGGCGTGGATCAAATCGGGGACCTGCGCGTTATCGGGGCGATGCTAGCAGCCAAGCCGTTGCCTGACGAGGCGAGGCACCTTCGTTTCAACCAGGAGACCCCCAATGAACTGGGATCGGATTGAAGGCAATTGGAAGCAACTCAAGGGGCAGGTGCGCCAGCAATGGGGCAAGCTGACCGATGACGACGTCGATCGGCTGCACGGCAAGCGCGATGAACTCGAAGGCGTTCTTCAGGAGCGCTATGGCCTCGCCAAGGACGAGGCCAATCGCCAGATCGACGACTGGTCGCGCCGCTTCAAGATGTGAGCGCCCGACGGCGCGCTTCGATCGGAAGCCAAGCCGGCCTGAAAGTGCCAAGGCCGAACAGAGCCCCCGCCGCCCGGCGGGGGCTTCGTCATGTCAGGAATGGGCGAAGTCCCAGTAGAGTTCGCGGGCCTTGCAGTAGAGCGGCCCCGGCTGCAGGTCGCGCTCCTCGATGCGCGTAACCGGCGAGACCTTGGAATAGTTGCCGGTCGAGAAGATCTCGTCTGCGCCCTGGAAGTCGCGCCAGGTCAGGGCCCCCTCGACGACCTCGACGCCGGCCTCGCGCAGCAGACCGATGGTGCGGGTGCGGGTGATGCCGGCGAGGAAGGTGCCGTTCGGCGCCGGCGTGAAGGCGACGCCGTCCTTGGCGATGAACACGTTGGCGGTGGCGAGCTCGGCGACGTTGCCGAGCATGTCGCACAGCGCGGCATTGTCGAAACCGCGGGCATGCGCCTCCACCAGCGCGCGGCTGTTATTGGGATAGAGGCACCCGGCCTTGGCGTCAGTGACGGCGCATTCGATGGTCGGGCGCCGGTAGTGCGACAGGGTGATGGAGGTGCCGTGCGCCGGGTCCGGCATGCCCGCCTCGTAGAGGCTGAGGCACCAGCGGGTGGATTCCGGGTCGGCGTCGACGGTGCGCGCGCCCGGGTACTCGGCCCAGTACATCGGCCGGATATAGAGCGCGGCGCCGGGCGCGAAGCGCTTCACGCCCTCATGCGCCAATTCCGACCATTTCCCGACCGAGACCAGCGGCTTCAGCCCCATCGCGACGGCCGAGCGATTGACGCGCTCGCAGTGCAGATGGAGATCGGGCGTCACGCCCTCGAAAGCGCGAGCGCCGTCGAACACCGAGGTGCCGAGCCAGGCGGCATGGGTGCGCACCCCCATGATCGGCACGTTGCCCTCGTGCCAATCCCCGTTGAAGAAGGTCCAGGTGCGGGTCCAGCTATGGGACATCGGCTCAACCTTGCTGCGCCAGTGCCGCAAGGATGCGGACCCAGCTGCGAATGCCCTTGTGGAACGAGGTGAGGTCGTATTTCTCGTTCGGCGAATGGATACGGTCGTCGTCGAGCGAGAAGCCGACGAGCAGCGTGTCCTGTCCAAGTACCTTCTTGAACTGGCCGACGACCGGGATGGAGCCGCCTTCGCCGACCGTGACCGGCGGCGTGCCCCATTCGGCCTCCAGCGCGGTGGCAGCTTTGGCGAGATCGGGGCTGTCGTGGCGCACCGCGACCGCCGCGCTGCCCTCGCCGCCGAGGAACTCGACCGAGCAGTCGGCCGGCACCCGCGCGCGGATGAAGGCGCGCACGGCGTCGCGCACCTGCACCGGATCCTGATTGGCCACCAGCCGGCAGGAGATCTTGGCGGTGGCGATGGAGGGGATCACCGTCTTCGAGCCCTCGCCGATATAGCCGCCCCACATGCCGTTGACCTCGAAGGTCGGGCGCGAGGAGATCATCTCGATCAGCAGGCGATCCTTCTCGCCGACCGGGTTGGCGAGGCCGACCGGGCCGAGGAAATTCTCCGGCGTGAGGTCGAGCTGCGACCAGGCCGCCCTGGCATAGTCCGGTGGCTCGACCACGCCGTCGTAGAAGCCGGGAATGGTGACGCGCCCGTCCGGTCCGTGCACGGCGGCGATGATCTTCGACAGGACGTGCAGCGGATTGGCGGCGGCGCCGCCATAATAGCCCGAATGCAGGTCGCGGTCGGCGCAGCGGATGACGAACTCGTCATGCATCAGCCCGCGCAGCGACAGGATGATGGACGGCGTCTGCGCGTCCCACATGCCGGTGTCGCAGACGAGGGCGAGGTCGGCTTTCAGTTCGTCCCTATGGCCGGCGATGAACGGGCCGATATTGACCGAACCGGACTCTTCCTCGCCCTCGACGACGATGGTGACGTCGACGGGCAGCCTGCCGGTGGTCTTCACGAAGGCGCGGCAGGCCTCGACGAAGGTCATGACCTGGCCCTTGTCGTCGGCCGAGCCGCGGGCGACGATGCGCTTCACGCCGTCGGCGTTCTCGACGATGCGCGGCTCGAAGGGCGGACTCTCCCACAATGCGAGCGGGTCGACCGGCTGCACGTCGTAATGGCCGTAGAACATGACCCGTCGCGCCGCGCCGCTGTTGGACGTGCCGGTCACGATGGGATGGCCGGGCGTCTCGTTCAGCTTGGCCGTCAGTCCGAAGCCGGCGAGGTCGTCGACCAGCCACTGGCCGGCGCGCCGGCACTCGGCTGCATAGGCCCGGTCGGTCGAGATCGAGGGGATGCGCAGGAAGGCGAACAGACGCTCGAGACTGGCGTCGAGATCGGCATCCACGGCGGCGAGAACACGGTCGAGATCACTCATCGGATTGGGTCACTTGCGGCGGTTGGAAGGCTTCGGGCCGGCGAAATCGTCGAATATCTGCGCGAAGTCGTCGGTGGAGCCGGAGCTGGAGGCGCGGCTGCGCGAAGGGGGCGTCTCCGACACGGCGCGCGTGGCGGTGCGGCTGCGGCCCCCCAGCACGTTGCGCAGGATGGCCTTGGTCAGCTGGTTCGTGACCTCGCGCGCAACCTGCCGTGTCACCTGCTCGCCGACGCTCATGCGTCCGCGCGAGGGCGTGCCGAAGATGCCGCCGAGCACGTTGCCGAGCCAGCTGCCGCCCGAAGCGTCGGCCTGCGTGGGGGCCGGCGCGGAGGTGCCGCCCGAGGGAGCCGGCGTGCCCGGGGCCTCGGGCGGAGCGTTCTCCTCGGCCCGCTTGGTCAGGACCTCATAGGCCGACTCGCGGTCCAGCGTCTCGTCATAGAGGTCGCGCACCGGACTTTGAGCGATGGCGACCTTGCGCAATTCCGGCGTGATGGGGCCGACGCGGCCGGCCGGCGGGGCGATGAGCGTGCGCTCGACCATGGAAGGCGTGCCGTTGCCCTCCAGCGTCGAGACCAGCGCCTCGCCCTTGCCGAGCTCGGTGATGACCTGCGCGGTGTTGAGCTTCGGGTTGGGACGGAAGGTGTCGGCCGCCGCCTTCACCGCCTTCTGGTCGCGCGGCGTGAAAGCGCGGAGTGCATGCTGCACGCGATTGCCGAGCTGGGCGAGCACGCTCTCGGGCACATCGAGCGGGTTCTGCGTCACGAAATAGACGCCCACGCCCTTGGAACGGATGAGCCGCACCACCTGCTCGACCTTCTGCAGCAGGGCCTTCGGCGCCTCGTCGAAGACCAGATGCGCCTCGTCGAAGAAGAACACGATCCTTGGCTTGTCCGGGTCGCCGATCTCCGGGAGTTCCTCGAACAGCTCGGACAGCAGCCACAGCAGGAAGGAGGCGTAGAGCTGGGGCGAGCCCATCAGCCTGTCAGCGGCGAGCAGCGAGATGGTGCCGTAGCCCGAACGCGGATCGACCCGCATGATGTCGGTGATCTTGAGGGCGGGCTCGCCGAAGAACTTGTCCGCGCCCTGATTCTCCAGCACCAGAAGCGAGCGCTGGATGGCGCCGACCGTGGCGGGCGAGACATTGCCATAGGTGGTGGTGAGCTTGGCCGCGTTCTCCGCCGTAAAGGCGAGCATCGCCCGCAGGTCCTTCAGGTCGAGCAGCAGCAGGCCCTGCTCGTCGGCGATGCGGAAGACAACGTTGAGCACGCCTTCCTGCACCTCGTTGAGGCTCATCAGCCGCGCCAGCAGCAGCGGCCCCATCTCCGAGACGGTCGCCCGGACCGGGTGGCCCTGCTCGCCGAACAGGTCCCAGAAGATCACCGGGAACTCGTCCGGCACGTAGTCGATGCCGATCTCCTCGCAGCGCTTGACGATCCAGTCCTGCCCCTCGCCGGGCATGGCGACGCCGGACAGGTCGCCCTTGATGTCGGCGGCGAAGACCGGCACGCCGGCACGCGAGAAGCCTTCCGCCAGCGTCTGCAGCGTCACCGTCTTGCCGGTGCCGGTGGCGCCGGTGGCGAGGCCGTGGCGGTTGGCGAGCTTGAGGGCCAGGTATTCGGGCTTGCCGGCGTCATTCGAGGTGCTCCTGCCGACAAAGATCTTGCCGTCGATGTCCCCGGACATGGTCGTCTCCTGCGAGCGCACGCGTTGCCTCCTTTAGAGCGCAGGCGAGGGCGGTTCGGCAAGCTGCGCCGCAACGTCAAATGGTTGAGCTTGGCTTCGAGATGCTTGCCTTCCGCGCTGGGGCGGGCGATTTGGTGCGCACCACCTTCAAATTCGGGAACGCCATGGCCTCGCTCGCGCCGCCCACCCAACGCCTCTTCGACGCGCGCGGCCGCCGGCTGGACTATGCCGGCCGCACGCTGGTCATGGGCATCCTCAACGTGACGCCCGACTCCTTCTCCGACGGCGGGCGCAGCGCGGCGCTGGACGACGCGCTGACCAACGCGCATCGCCTCGTCGCGGAGGGAGCCGACATTCTCGACATTGGCGGCGAGTCGACCCGTCCCGGCCACACGCCGGTGCCGGTCGAGGAGGAACTGCGCCGGGTGCTGCCGGCCGTCGAGGCGCTTGCCTTGCTGCCGGTGCCGCTCTCCGTCGACACGCAGAAGGCGGCTGTCGCCGAGGCGGCGCTGAAGGCCGGGGCCAGCATCGTCAACGACATATGGGGCCTGATGGGCGACCCGGAGATGGCGCGCGTGGCGGCGGCCTATGACGCCGGCGTGGTGGCGATGCACAACCGGACGACTGTCGATCCGGGCGTCGACATCGTCGCCGACATCACGGCCTTCTTCGAGCAGTCGCTGGAGCGGGCGGCGCGGGCCGGCATCCGGCCCGAGCGCATCAGCCTCGATCCCGGCATCGGCTTCGGCAAGACCTTCGAGCAGAATCTCAAGGCGCTGGCATCGCTCGCCACCTTCGGCCGGCTGGGCTTTCCGATCCTGCTCGGCACCTCGCGCAAATCGCTGATCGGCAAGGTGATCGAGGCGGCGCCGGCCGAGCGCCTGCCCGGCACCATCGCCTCCAATGTGATCGGGATTCTGGCCGGCTGCGCCATCATCCGGGTGCATGACGTGGCCGCCCATGTGCAGGCCGCGCGGGTGACGGAGGCGATCCTCCATGCCTCCTGAATTCTTCATCCGCCGGCCGCGCAAGGTCGAGAAGCGGGTCGCCTATCTCTGTCTCGGCTCCAATCTCGGCGACCGGGCCGGGACGATGGCGAAAGCCGTGGGGCTGATCGCCCGCACCGGGCTGAAGATCATCGCCCGCTCCTCGCTCTACGAGACGCCGCCCTGGGGGCCGGTGCCGCAGGGGCCCTACCTCAACATGGTGGTGGCGGTGGAGACCGAACTTTCGGCGCGCGAACTGCTCAACATGTTGCTCGGCGTCGAGCACGCCTTCGGCCGCGACCGCACCCGCGAGGTGCGTTTCGGGCCGCGTACCATCGACATCGACATATTGCTCTATGGCGACGAGGTGGTCGCCGAGCCGGACCTTGAAATCCCGCATCCGCGCATGATGGAGCGCGCCTTCGCGCTGATCCCGCTGAACGAGCTGGCACCCGATCTCGTCGTCGGCGGCGTGGCGGTGAAGGAGGCACTGGCGGGCCTCGACCGTAGCGGCATCGTCAAGGTCGACCCGCAGCCCGTGACCTACTGAAATGGGCAGGGGCGGCGGATCGCTCCTCCGCCCCCGCGCATGCCGCGTTCAGCACCTGTCGTCAGCGACACACCTCGACATCGCGGTGCCGCAGCCGGCCCCAGCGATTGTAGTAGGTCTGGGTTTCGACCCAGCAGCGCGGGCGGTGGCGGCGGTAGTCGCCGCGACGGGGACCATAGCCGTCATAGTAGCCGGGGCCATGGGCGGGCACATAGCGCGGGCCGTAATAGGGGGCGGCGGGGGGCGGGCCGTAGCCGTCGCTCACCGCGGCCGCCGCGAGGCCGCCGATGACGAGGCCCCCCACAATGCCGGCCGCGATGGCGGCGCCGTCATTGTTGCGGGCCTGGGAGGTGGAGGGCAGGGACGCCAGCATCACGCCGGCAAGGGCAAAAGTGGCGATCGTGGCGGGCTTGGCGAAGCGGATCATGACGGACCCCTTGAGAACTCCGGCGGCCGGTATTGGCCGTTGATGGGGATAGGTCTAGCTGTTGGCCTCCGAACCCAAACTGAACCGCCTGTTGCAAAAGGTTCATCAACCTGAACGCATTCCAGTCCATCCGTTCATCGGGCATTCACCCCGAGACGCAGCCCCCTCGAAACGCAGGAGCGAAGCTTTGCCCGACTACGACAGGGAAGGTCTTGTTTCCGCCTGGTCCTTCGACGGCGCCGGCGGCGCGCGGCGCATCGGCTGGGAGGATGTCCTGCGCGGGCCGCCGACGGGCAACGGGTTCGACTGGATCAACCTTCAGCAGCTCGACCACAGGCACGGTCGCACCTGGCTGACGGACGACAGCGGAATCGACCCGTCCATCGTCGAGTCGCTGATCGCGGCGGAGACGCGCCCGCGCTGCGCGCTGTTCGACAATGGAGCGTTCCTCAACCTGCGCGGCATCAACCTGATGCCCTATTCGCTCCCCGACGAGATGCATTCCGTCCGCTTCTGGGTGGAGCCGCGCCGCATCGTCTCGGTACGCAAGCGCTCGCTGTCGGCGGTGGGCGACTTCGAGGACGCGATCCAGCGCGGCCGTGCACCGCGCACGCCGGGCGAGTTCGTCGCCGATCTGTCGATGCGTCTCGTCGACCGCATGGACACGGTGATCACCGCACTGGCCGAGCAGGCGGACGAGCTGGAAGAGCAGGTGCTGCGCGCCACGCTTTCCAATCTCAGCCCCAAGGTCTCCGAGGTCCGGCGCGTCGCCATCATCCTGCGCCGCTATATCGCGCCGCAGCGCGAGGCGCTGAACCATTTCTCGCTGGAAGATGCCGAATGGCTCTCCCCGCGCGACCGCAACCGGCTGCGCGAGGCGGCCGACCGCGTCACGCGCTTCGCCGAGGAACTGGACTCCGTGCGCGACCGCGCGGCGGTGATCTACGATCAGATGGTGGAACGCCGCGCCGAGCAGATGAACCGCTCCATGCTCATCCTCGCCGCCGTGACCGTCATCTTCGCCCCGCTGACGCTGATCACCGGCCTCATGGGCATGAATGTCGAGGGCATACCGGGCTCGCAGGACCCGAACGGCTTCTGGGCGGTCACGGTGGTGGCGGCGCTTCTGGGCGTCGGGCTGGTGGCGCTGCTGCGCAAGATCCACTGGCTCTAGGCACTCCCTTCCAACGGCGCGGCGAGTGACTACATTCGCAAGCGAGGGAGACGCGGCGGTCGCGCCATCCGCGGAGGAACGGGCCATGACGCGCTGGATCGTGGGTGGAGGCGCCGCCATGCTGGCGACCCTCGGCGTGCTGGCGGCGAGCGGGCCGGCAGCGGCCTATGAGTTCACCGGCACATTTCCGGGCGGAAACTGCCGCGCGATGGCCGGCTCGATCCCGCCGGCGCAGCTCTGGTACGGCCATTTCACCGGCCGCCGGGAAGCGCCGTGGAACACCGACTTCATCGAGGGACGCACGGCCGAGGGATGCTTCCGTAGCAAGGGCGAATGCGAGAACTGGCTCTACCAGTGGCGCTCCGCCTGGCAGCTCAATTTCTGGAACGACTACTGCGTGAAGGGCTGGCCGCCCAAGGCTCGCCCGGCCGGGCCGCGCACGGAAGTGCCGTTCGGGCAGTAGGGCGGGAGAGCGGCGCGCACAAAAAAGGGCGCCATCGGCAAGCGACGGCGCCCGTTCTGTCGTCAGGCGTCAGGTCAGACAGCCTTGGAATAGAGTTCGGCGACGTAGTCCCAGTTCACCAGGTTCTCGACGAACGCCTTGAGGTAGTCCGGGCGGCGGTTGCGGTAGTCGATGTAGTAGGAGTGCTCCCACACGTCGCAGCCGAGAATCGGGGTCGCGCCGTGGACCAGCGGGCTCTCGCCATTGGCGGTCTTCATGACGACGATCTTGCCGTCCTTGACCGCCAGCCAGTTCCAGCCCGAGCCGAACTGCGTCACGCCGGCCTGGATGAAGTCTTCCTTCATCTTGTCGACCGAGCCGAGGTCCTCGACGATCTTCTTCTCAAGCTCGCCCGGAATGGCGCCGCCGCCATTCGGCTTCATCCACTTCCAGAAATGGATGTGGTTGAAATGCTGGCCGGCATTGTTGAACAGCCCGGCATTCTTGCCGAAGGAGCCCTTGACGATCTCCTCCAGCGACTTGCCTTCCCACTCGGTGCCCTTCAGCAGGTTGTTGCCGTTGTTCACATAGGCGAGGTGGTGCTTGTCGTGGTGATATTCGAGCGTCTCGCGCGACATGAAGGGCGCGAGCGCGTCGTAGGAATAGGGAAGCTCGGGAAGCGTGAAGGACATGGAATCTGTCTCCGCAGAGTGAAATCCGGCCGCGCCGCTACGGCGCCTTCCACGGGTGCGCGGGCACCGCGAAAGATCGGCTAGGACTAGATAGGGCGCTCCGCGACGGGCGACAACCAAAAGCATCGCGCGCGGCCGATTTCTTCCCCGATTTGCGCCGCCGGGGCATTTGGCGTACGGCGCTTTCGTTAAAGCTGTACTAGACGTAAAGTCTCGTAGAAGAAGGATCGGCGGCGAATCGGTCCGACGGAGTTTCTATATGGGTGCCATAGTCATCGGAATCGGCGTAGCGGTTGCCGCGCTTGGTATCGTCCTCGGAGCAATTGGGTTCGGTTCCGCCGAGACAACTTCCGGCGCAAGCCTGATGACGGTCGGTAGTGCGGGTTTTGTCGGCGGACTTCTGATGGTCGCCCTCGGCTTCATTCTGAGGGTCTTGCAGGAGATCGCCGAGCGGCTGGACGGGGCGGTCCATTTCGAGCCGGACGAGGACGATGTGCCGGTCGGACGCGTCGCCGCGACTGCTCTTGCTATCGAGACCGAGGAATTCGCGCCCGTCGCGCCGGCTTTCCCGGAAGAGACGAGGGCGCCGCAGGCTCCGGCCTATGCGGCGGTGGAGGACAACGCTGCAGCCGGCGACGAGCGCGCCGCGCCGTCCTGGTTCCGGCGCAAGCGTCAGGCCGAGACGAGCGAGCCCGTCTATGAGGCCGAGCGCGACTATCCCCCTCAGCCCGAAGCCGAACCACTGCCGCCGTTCCGCTCTTCGTCGCCCGAGGCCGCGCGGCCGGTGGCGCACCGCGAGCCGCCGCCGTTCCTGCGGGGCGGACCCTCGGCCGAGCGCCCGGCGCCCGCTGGCGTCGCCGAGGAGAGCTTCGAACCGGCGCGCCCGCCGCGTCCGCGCGAGAGCTTCGCACCCGAGCCGGGCGCGCCGCCCGCCTTCCTGCGTGAGACCGATCTGCTCGCCGAGGAGCCCGAAGCGGCTCCGGCCGAGCCGGAGGTGACCGTGCTGAAATCCGGCACCATCGGTGGCATGACCTACAAGCTCTATTCGGACGGATCGATCGAGGCGGACCTGCCGGATGGCACGCTGCGCTTCGCCTCGCTGCAGGAACTGCGCGATCATGTGGCCGGCGGGATGAACCGCGGCTAGGCCGTCATTTCCCGACCAGACATGCAAAGGGCGCCCCAAGGGCGCCCTTTCTCGTTTCAGCGCCCGGCGATGGCGAGGGCGAAGGCATAGACCATTGCCGTTTCCTCCAGCCGGTCGAAGCGGCCGGCGGCGCCGCCATGCCCCGCCTCCATGTTGGTGCGCAGCAGCAGCGGGCGGCGATCGGTCTTCATCTCGCGCAACCTCGCGACCCATTTGGCGGGTTCCCAATAGGTGACGCGCGGATCGGTGAGGCCGGCGAGGGCGAAGATCGCCGGATAGTCCTGTCCCGCGACATTGTCGTAGGGCGAGTAGGAACGGATCGTGGCGAAGGCGTCGGCATCGCTGATCGGATTGCCCCATTCCGGCCATTCCGGCGGGGTGAGGGGCAGCGTGTCGTCGAGCATGGTGTTGAGCACGTCGACGAAGGGAACTTCCGCGACGATGCCGGCGAACAGGTCGGGGCGCATATTGGCGACCGCGCCCATCAGCATGCCGCCGGCCGAGCCACCATGGGCGACGATGTGGTCCGGCGCGACGATGCGCTCGCGCGCCAGATGCTCCCCGGCGGCGATGAAGTCGGTGAAGCTGTTGGTCTTCTTGGCCAGCTTGCCCTCGCGGTACCAGCGCCAGCCCTTCTCCGTGCCGCCGCGTATATGCGCGATGGCATAGACGAAGCCGCGATCCACCAGCGACAGGCGCGAGGTCGAGAAGCTGGCCGGGATCGAGATGCCATAGGCGCCATAGCCATAGAGCAGGCAGGGGGCGGTGCCGTCGAGCGGGGTCTCCCTGGCGAATAGCAGCGAGACCGGGATCAGCTCGCCGTCCGGCGCCGGCGCCATCACGCGGCGGGTGACGTAGCGCTTCGGGTCGTGGCCGGAGGGCACTTCCTGACGCTTGCGCAGGACGCGGGTCCGGCTGATGAGATCGTAGTCCCACACTTCCGATGGCGTGGTCATCGACGAATAAGTGAAGCGTATCTCGGTCTTGTCGAAGCCGTAGCCGGGATCGAAACCCAGCGAATACGCTTCTTCGGGGAAGGCGACGATGTGCTCACCGCCATCCTTCAGCGCGCGCACGACGATGCGCGGCAGGCCATCCTCGCGCTCGAGCCGCACGAGGTGCGAGCGGAAGGCGCTTTGCGAGAGGAGGAGCCGGCCCGGTTTGTGCGCCACCAGATCGCGCCAGTTGGCCCGGCCGGGCGTGGCGAGCGGGGCGGCAACGATCTTGAAGTCCTCGGCGCCATCGGCATTGGTCTCGATGATCAGGCTCTCGACGCCGTCCAGCGAGGGGTGGTGCTCGACGCCGTAACGCAGGCCCGGCTCGCGGGGTTCCACCCGGATGGGAGCGGCGAGCGGCGCGTCGAGGTCGATCAGCCAGACCTCGCTGGTGTCGTGATCGCCGCAGGCGATCAGGCCGAAGCGACCCGACTGGGTGCGGCCGAGCGAGACGAAGAAGCCCTTGTCCGGCTCCTCGTAGATCAGTACGTCCTCGGCCGGATCCGTGCCGAGCGCATGGCGGTAGACGAAGCTCGGGCGGTGCTCGGCATCGCGGCGGACGTAATAGAGATAGGCACCGTCGGCGCTCCACAGCACGTCGCCGGTCGTCTCCGTGACGAGGTCGGCGAGGTCGCTGCCGGTGGCGAGGTCGCGGATGCGCAGCGTATAGTACTCGGACCCCGCCTCGTCCGCAGTCCAGGCGTAGAGCCGGTGGTCCGGCGACTGCCGGGCGTCGCCGAACTGGAAATAGGCCTTGCCTTCCGCCAGCGCGTCGCCGTCGAGCAGGATGGTCTCTCCGGCGACGGCGCCGGCCGGCCGCCGGCAGATCAACGGGTGCTGGCCGCCGTCGCGGAAGCGGGTGAAATAGGCGAAGGGACCGTCGGCCGCGGGGACGGACGAATCGTCTTCCTTGATGCGTGCCCGCATCTCGCCGACGAGGGTGCGGCGCAGCCCGGCATGCGGGGCGAGCCAGGCTTCCGCCGCCGCGTTCTCGGCCTCCAGCCAGGTGCGGATGTCGGCGTCGAGCACCGACGGGTCGCGCATGACCTCGCGCCAGTTCTCGGCGCGAAGCCAGGCATGGGGATCGACCAGCGTCTGACCATGGAAGCTGTGGACCAGCGGCGGATGGGCACTTGCCGGCGCGGCGGCATCCGAACTCACGAGGCGGCACCCTGCGCGGCGGATGCGTCGGCCTCGAAGCTGAGGGCGACGCCGTTGATGCAGAAGCGTAGGCCCGTCGGGCGTGGGCCATCAGGGAAGACATGGCCGAGATGGGCGTCGCAGGTGGCGCAGCGCACCTCCACGCGATGCATACCGTAGGAATGGTCGTGATGCTCGGCGATCGCCTCGGAATCAACCGGCTGGAAGAAGCTCGGCCAGCCGGTGCCGGACTCGAACTTGGCGTTGGAGCGGAACAGCGGCGAGCCGCAGCACACGCAGCTATAGGTGCCGGGCACCTTCTGCGACAGGTGCGGGCCGCTGAAGGCGCATTCGGTGCCATGGCCGCGCGTGACGTGGTACTGCTCCGGCGTGAGCTGGGCGCGCCACTGCGCGTCCGTCTTCACCACTTTGGGGCGGCGGGATGCTTGGTCCATGAGGGGAATCCTTGAGGTTTTCCGCAGAGATAATCGTCCATTCCGGCCCCGGCAAGTGTTGTGGCCGATCACGAAGTCTTGGCCGATCGCATGGCGGACGGCCTCTGGCGGAGAAATCAGGGCCTTGATGAAATTCAGCTTGCGGAACAGATGCGACAGTCTCGCCGCCTGCAGGCCGTCAGCGCAAATGCGTTGACGTTTGTTCGAAAAATCTTGTTATCGGTCGTTATCAAGTCTATTTGTGAAATCGTATCCGGATGTAGAGTGAATACGATCTTGCACGACGTATTTCAGCGTACATCGACGGATGTGGAAGGGCGCCCTCGCACGGCGCCAGGGTTTATCGATGTCATTTGAAGAACGGGCCATGAGCGACACCAACGACGCCGACAGCTATATCGAACTCGCCGCCGATATCGTCTCGGCGTATGTGAGCAATAACGCGATCTCGGCCAATGATCTCGCCTACCTCATTGCCGATGTGCACGGTGCGCTGCTGCGTGTCGGCAAGGGCGAGGCCGAGCCGGTCGCCGAGCCGCTGAAGCCGGCCGTGCCGGTGAAGAAGTCCGTGACGCCCGATTATATCGTCTGCCTCGAGGACGGAAAGAAGTTCAAGTCGCTGAAGCGGCACCTGCGCACGCAGTACAGCCTGACGCCCGAGGAATATCGCGAGAAGTGGGGCCTGCCGGCCGACTATCCGATGGTCGCGCCCAATTATGCGGCCGCGCGTTCGGCGCTGGCCAAGGAAATGGGGCTCGGCCAGCAGCGCCGCCGTTCCGCGCGCGCCTGATCCGCCTTCGCCGGAAGCAAACATCAACGGAAAAAGGCCGCCACGTGATGTGGCGGCCTTTTTCATTGGACAGCCCGACGGGGGAGGGCAGGGGCTTCCGCCTCGGTGAGCAGCCGGCGCAGCGCCGCATGGCGCAGCGCATCGTAGCCGACCCCGCAGCGGGCGGCGCGCCGTTCGAGGCGCAACAGGCGCCGCAGGGTCGCGCGCCGTTCCTCCACCGACTGCCCGAGGAAGGGCCGCAGCGCCGCCGCCCGGCCCGCGATGGCCTCCTCGGGTTCCTCGCTCCTCACCGCCCTGATGCCGTGGCCTCGATGATGGCGTCTCATATGCGTCCTCGCTGATCGAGGCGGCAGTATCGGTGATGGCGCGAGGGGTGCGGATTAAATTCCCATTGATGCGTGACTCCGAGACGGTTGGTGGTTGCGAGCGAGTATCGCCCGCGTCGCACGAATGTTCTGTATTTGTTCTTGTGCTGTGGATATCCCGAGGATAGGCTTAAATTCCTTTCAAGGAGGTCCGCGATGCCCCGCACCATCCACAGAGCCCCGTGTCGTCCGCCCGGCGGCGATTCCTGTTTCGTCGCGGCACGGCTGGTGGCTGAAGCCGCCGACGTGCCGGTCGACCGGTTGATGCATCCGCGCCGGCTCGACCGTCGCTGCGCTTCGGCGCGCGCGCTTGCCATGTATCTCGCCCATGTTGGGCTCGGCCTGCCGATGACGTGCGTCGCGCAAGGCTTCGGGCGCCATCGTTCCACCGTCGCCCATGCCTGCCGCACGATCGAGGAGCGGCGTGAGGTCGCCGGCTGGGATCGGTGGGTGGCGGCGCTGGAGGAGCATGCCCGCGGTGCCGTCGCCAAGGGAGGTGACCGTGGCTGAGCGCCGGATCGATCGGATCGAGGTGGAGATCGACGGCGTGCGAAGCTGCGTCGCCGTCGATCTGGAAGAGAGCCCGCTCGGCTGGCTGGCACGGCGGCGGGCGCGCGACGGCCGGGGCCTGATCGCGCCGACGCAGCTCATCGCCGGCGAGCGGCTGCGGGCGGATTTCACCCGCGCCGGCATGGCGCCGCGCCTCACCGCCAATTGGGACGCAGTGACGCGGTCCGACCAGCGCGGCAGGACGCCGGGTCTCAACGCCTCCGAGGCCGCGCTCGCCGCGCGCCAGCGCCTGACGCGGGCGCTCGAGGCGGCCGGTCCCGAATTCTCCGGGCTGCTGATGGATGTGTGCTGCTTCCTCAAGGGCCTGGAGCAGGTCGAGCGGGAGCGGCGCTGGCCGGCCCGCACCGCCAAGGTGGTGCTGTCGCTGGCGCTTGACCGGCTGGCGCGGCATTACGGGCTGAGCGAGGCGGCGCAGGGGCCGGCGCGCGCCCGCATCCGCGCCTGGAAGGCCGGGGATGAGCCGGGAAGCGAGCCGGGAAATGCGCCTCAGTAAACCGCGTCGGCGAGCGCCCGGCGCGCATCGGCGCGGATGCGCTCCACCATGGAGCGCAGGCCGTTCGAGCGCTGCGGCGTCAGATGGTCCTTGAGGCCGATCCGCTCGAACACGGCGGCCGGGTCCGTCGCCACGATGTCGCTGGCGGAGCGGCCGGAATAGAGTGCGAGCAGGATGGCGACGAGGCCGCGCACGATGTGCGCATCCGAATCACCGATAAAATCGAGTCGCGGACCATCCTCGCTGGCCATGGTCTCGCTCACCAGCCAGACCTGGCTGGCGCAGCCCTGCACCTTCGACGCTTCGGTGCGTCGCTCCTCCGGAAAGGGCGGCAGGGCGCGCCCCAACTCGATGAGGTAGCGGTAGCGGTCGTCCCAATTATCGAGGAGCTCGAAATCCTCGATGATGCTGTCGATCTTTGATGTCATCGGCGCCTCTTGGCCGCGCATATAGGGGTCGCAGGCGGACGAGCGCAATGTCCGCCGCTTCACCTCCCGTTCGCAACGGTCAGGCCGGGCGCTTGGGGGGCAGGGGAACCGAGGTGCCGGCGGGCGCCGCAGGGCTGGTCGCAGCCGGTACCGGGCCGGAGGAGCCGGTGACGGCGGGCGGCACGAGGCCTGCCGGCAGCCGCGGACCCTGCCAGGCGGGGCTCAGGTCGTGGGTGGTCAGCGTATCGCCGGCCGGCGCGCCGGACGCGCGCGAGGCAGCCTTGCGCTTCTCCTCGACGATCTGCTCGGTGATGTAGCTGAGCGCGAAGCGGGCGCCGGCCTCTGCGCGCTCGCCGATCATGTCGATCAGGCTGGCGCCGATGGCGCAGGCCTGCGGCTGGCGCGCGCAGAAGCCGCTCGCATCCGCCATTGCCGAGGTTGCCGCGGAGAACGCGTCCATCGCGCTGACCTTGGGATCTTCCCCCGTCGGCGTGCCGTGCAGGGCCGGCCCGCTCGCCACCGCCGGCAGCAGCAGGAAGACGATTGTCAGCCAGAAACTGATACGCAGCAGGAAGAACATGATCCTTCTCGCGGTCCTCGCCCATGGAACCCTTCAGCTACCGGACAATAACGGTCGGGGGTTGCTCAACCGATGTCGGAATCGTGCAAAATCGGATGATCGCGGAAAGCCGGTGTTAAGCACGTCGCCGCTTTTTAGGGTTCGCTTAAATCCCCCGTGGCAAGGTGGAGCCTGACCGCGCCGATGTGCGCCATGATTCGGTTGCCATGCCCCGTTCCTATGCAAGCGACCTTCTGGTTGACGATATCGACCTCGACGGCGAGCGCGTGGCGGGGCCGCCTTACCGCGCCGGCCGGCGCCGCTCCGACGTGTTCATGGTGGTCGTCGCCGCCGCCGCGAGCGCGGCGGTGCTGTTCAATGCATTGGCGCTGCAGCAGGCTCGCCAGGGTGCCTCGTCGCGCCAGGCGGCGCCGCTGCCTGCCGCCGCACCCGCCGATATCCGCCAGGTCGAGACACCTCCGTCCGCCTCCGCGCCAGCCGCGATCAGCGCGGCACCGGCCGAGTCGCTGATGGCCACACCGGTGGCGCCGCTGCCGCCCTCCAAGCCCGCCCCGCCGCCGCGCCCCGCTGCTCCGGCAGCGGCTTCCGTCGTCACGCCGAGCGTATCCGCGCCGAGTGCGCCGGCGCAGGGCCTGGTTCCGCCCGGCGAGGTGCCGGTGTCGCCGCGCATCATCGAGATACAGAAGGCGCTGGCTCGCCTCGGCTATGGTCCCATCCGTATCGACGGCAGGCTCGGCGCCGCGACGGAAGAGGCGATCACACGCTTCGAGCGGGATCGCCGGCTGCCCGTGACGGGTCAGATTTCGGATCGCGTGATCCGCGAGCTGAACGCCGTCTCGGGCCTTTCCATCCAATAGGCCGGGCGATGCGGCTGAAGAGCGCCATCTGGGTTGCCGCGCTGGTCCGCCGGGCCAACGGCGCCGGGGCCTTCGCCGCCGTGCGCCGGCGCGGCGCCGAGGAGGCGGGCGCGATCTTCGTCAAGGCGACGACGTTCGACGGCACCTGCACGCTCTACGCGGCGGCGCTGCCCTCGCTCGAGGCTGAGCGCACGCCGGGCGTGCGGCTGTTCGCGCCGATTCTGCCGCCGGGTACGCCGGAGAGCGAGGCCGAGCAGCGCATGGTGCGCGAGATCCGCTTCGATCCGGACCTGTGGTTCGTCGAGATCGAGGATCGCGAGGGCCGCTGCTTCCTCGATCTCGCTACGCCCTAGCTGTTGCGCCGCCGGGTTTCCGCGGCTTCCAGCACGGCCTGCGCGTTCGCATGGGGGCCGGCATAGCTGCGCATCGAGGGCGCGTCCTCCGGCCGTTCGCGGGCGATGCGCCGGCCGCCCCGCCAGGACGCCACCAGATGCTGCGCGCTGAGCAGGGGAAGTGAATCGAACATTTCCGCAAGGCGGGACATTTCCCCGGCCGAACGCCCGGTGACCGGATGGAGGCGGAACAGCACGCGCGACAGGATGGCGAAGGACAGGCCGAGGGCTCGGGCGGCGACGGCGAGCGACTGCCCGGTCGCGTCCGCCACGATGCGGGCCGTGTTCTCCGGCGTCGCGCCGAGCGTGCGTTCGAGAAGCGTCGCCAGCTCGTCGGTGCCGGTGGCCTTGGCGGCGTCGAGCAGCGCGTCGATGAAGCCCGGCGGGGGCGCCGCCGGGCGCTCGGCCAGTGGCAGCGGCGGCAGGGTGACGAGCCGCGCGACGAGCAGGGTGCGTTCCTCCGGGCCGGCGGTGAAGAAATCGAGCGGCGACAGAAGTGGAGTGTCGGCGGGAGCCGGTTCCGTATCCGGCGCCGCCGCAAGGGCTGGCGAGGGGGCGTCCTCGGAGGTCGGTTCGGTATGCGGCGGCGGGACCGGGGCAGGCGCCTGAGCGGAAGGCAGGGGGGCGGGAGGCGCGGCGGGGGCCTCCAGTTCAGCGGGCGCATTCCCGGCCGCAAGCGAGGCGGGCGCGGCTTCGGCGGCTGCCGTCCCGACCACCACCGCGACGATGTCGGCCAACTCGATCTCCACCCCTTCCGCAAGGGTCTCGCCGAGGGCGGAGGCGGGCGTCGCGCCCGCCTGTTCCTCCTGCGCTCGGGCGGCGATCTCGACCGGTATCGGGGCGGGGGCCTCGCCGCCTGCGACGTTGGCGCGCGGCGTCTCGGAAGGCGGGATGTCGGCAGGCGGAATGTCGGAGCCGGAAACCGGCGGCTGCGCCACCTGCTCGCTGCCCCGGTGCACCAGCGCGGCAATGCGCTTGGCGAGTGCTGGCGAGACGTCGCGGCGCGCCGCCATGGCGGCGAGATGGGAGGGCTCGGCCCGTTCGGCGAGGCGGGTGAGGTCGTTTTCGTCCAGTACCGGCGACAGGCGCAGGATCGGCCCGGCGAGCGAGAGCGGGCCCGTCGCCAGATACAGCGCAAGCGCGCGCGGCACGGCGGGATGCGGCGCCAGCTCGCGCACATGCTTGGCCGCGACCGGCACCTCCACCGCCTCGATCAGGCGGATGGCGAGGGTGACGAAGCGCGCCTCGGCGGCCTCGGTGCGGATCGGTTGCTTCAGGAACTCGTGCACCAGCAGCCGGAGCATGTCCGGGCGCGTGTCCTCATGGGAGCGACGCACCGGATCGATTGGATCGGAGGGGCCGGAGCCGGAGGTTGAAGGCATGGACGGCGGGCTGCTCGCGAATGGCACCTTGCGTCCCCGGGTGGAGGCGCGAAACCAAGCTAGGCCGCGAACGTTAGAAAGCCGTTAACCATAAATGACCGGTACTGCGACAGTTCGGTCAGCTGAACAGCGGAGGGCGTGATGGGCACGGTGTTGCCGTTTCCGATGCGCCGGACGCAAGGGGAGACCCGCAGCGTCCGTGCGTCGACAGAAAATGCCGGCGAGGTGGTCATCCTCCCCGTCGTCCAGTGCGTGCGGTCCGGGCCGAATCCGCCTGCCCCGACCGTGGGAGCGGAGCAGGGGCCCGTTCACGAATCGCGATAGGCTGCCGCTAGGAGGCGGGGCCGCAGGTCGCCAGATCCATGCGCGCGCGGACCTCGTCGCGGGCGCCGCGTTCGCGCACCATGGCGCGGATGAGGACGATGCCCTCATTGCTCGGCGATTCGACGATGAGCCGGTCGGCGGCGGTGACCTCGTCGTCCTCGGGCAGGGCGGCGCGCTGCTTGGCGTTCATCAGGTCGAGCTCGATGATGGAACGCCCGGCCGAGCGGTCGTTGATGGCGTAGAAGGGTAGTCCGTAGCGCGTGTAGAACGAGACCGAGGTGTAATCCTCGGTGGTCGGCACGCGCACTTTCAGCGGGCCATCGCTGAGATCGTAGAGGCATACCGCCGAGATGAAGGCCGGGTCGGTCGCCGGCAGCACCGCGCCGAATGCGGACGGGTCGTCGATCTGCGCCACCGCATTGGGGCTGCCGACGGCGGACAGGCGCGCATAGGCGTCCTGCTCGGCGAGATAGGGCAGCATGAGCACCGCCGCCAGATGCACGATGAGGCCGAGCACGAGGCCGGCGATGATGGTCAGGATCAGCCGGGTCATCGGCGTTCGCTCCGGCGGCGGCCGCGCTTCGGCAGGGGCTGGCGCGCGCTCATGAACCGCGCTCCCACGGGCAGTGTTCGATGACCAGCCTTGGCATTTCCGGCGCGTCGCTGGTGCGGTTGGCGAGGCCCACCGGCGTATCGTAGAGCCGAAGCGTCAGCTCGATGCGATCGCGGGCGCCGGTCGGCAGCCAGTTGCCCGGACGGGCCCGCGGGCCGAGCACCACGTCGAGCGTGCCGTTGCGGTTCCAGACCACCTCGGCGCTGGTGAAGCCGGAGCGGTCGGCGGCGTTCTCGATCAGGCGGCCCTGTCCGTCCGTGGCGGTCAGAGTCCAGAAGCGCGCCTGCGGCAGGCTACCGGAGAGGCGGATGTCGCAGCGCCCGTCGAGCGCGCGGCCATTGGCGTCCTGCGTGGCGGTGAAAGCGATGCCGTCCGCGAGTTCGAGCGGCAACGCGCCGGCGCGGGCCAGTGTGGCGCGGGCATAGGGGTCCGCCGATTCCGTACCGGCCTTCGGCCATGTCTCCCACGGTCCCGAGCGCACCAGGCCCGGCCCGTAGCCGTTCACCATGGTGAACCAGGTGAGGCCCAGACCGAAGGCGGCGCCGATGGCCAGTATCAGGATGAGCAGCAGGGAGCGCACGGGCGGTAGCTATCCGGTGGAACGGGCGCCCCATGGATGGGCGCATGCGGCGGGAAGGTCAATTGCGGGCGGCGGGTCAGTTGCTTCCCATGAGGCTTGAACCGGGTACCGGAGCGGGCTCCATGGCGGCGGTCGGGCGGCGGACGGGCTGGTCGGCCGCCTCGCGCAGGCGGGCGGAAAGGCTCATCAGGCGTTCGGCGGCGGCGGGTGAGAGCGTGACGGGGCGCTGCACGCCGTCGATCTGGAGCGCGGAGGCCTGCGCCGCCGCCCCGTCGAGCTTGGGGGCCGGCTGGTTGCCGAGGCCCGGCGTCGGTTTCAGCTCGATACCCTGGTGGGCGAAGGCCATCACCTTCTGCCAGGTCATGGCGGGCAGTGAGCCGCCGGTCATCCGGCGCGTCGAGGTGTAGTCGTCATTGCCGAACCAGATCGCCCCTACGTAATTACCGGTGAAGCCGACGAACCAGGCGTCGCGATAGGCGTTGGTGGTGCCGGTCTTGCCGGACACCCTGGTGCCGGGAATCATCGCGCGCCGGCCGGTGCCGTTCTCCACCACGCTGTTGAGCATCGGGTTGATCATGCCGATGATCTCCGGCGGGATGACCACCTTCGGCGCCGTCGCGTTCTGCGCGAAGCTCCACACCGGATCGCCGGCCGGCGTGCGCATCTCGACGACCGCGTGCGGATCGACGGAATAGCCGCCATTGGCGAAGACCGAATAGGCGGTCGCCATGTCGACCACCGTCACTTCGGCGGCGCCCAGCGGCAGGGCGCGAGTGATCTTCAGCTCGGTCTTCAGTCCCATCGCATGGGCGAGGTTGACGATGCGCCCGCGCCCGATCGCCTCCGCCAGCTTCACCGCCACCGTATTGAGCGAGCGGGTGAGCGCATTGATGAGGGGAATCGAGCCGGCATAGGAGCGGCCGTAATTCTGCGGGCACCAGTTGCCGATGCAGATCGGGCCGTCGACCACGATGGTGTTCGGCTTGTACTTCCCGGTCATCAGCGCCGCGGTGTAGACGAACGGCTTGAAGGACGAGCCTGGCTGGCGCAGCGCGTCGGTGGCGCGGTTGAACTGGCTCTCGCCATAATCGCGCCCGCCCACCATGGCGCGCACGGCGCCGTTCGGTTCCATCACCACCATGGCGGACTGCTTGGTGCCGTAATCCTTGCCGAACTGGCGCAGGCTGTCGCGGATGGCGGTGTCGGCGGCCTTCTGGATGTTGGGGTCGAGCGCCGTGCGCACGATGAAGGACCGCTCAGCATAGTTCTTCGGCAGCGTGTCGACGATGCCCTTCACCTGGTCGAAGGCGTAGTCGAGATAATATTCCGGCAGGTCGTCCTGCTTTCGGTCGATCGGCGTCGCCGGGTTGCGTCGGGCGCCGAACACCTGGCCCTCGGTCATGAAGCCGGCATCGACGAGGTTGTCGAGCACGACGCTGGCGCGCCCGCGTGCCGCCGGCAGGTTGACGTGGGGTGCGAATTTCGACGGCGCCTTGAACAGGCCGGCCAGCATGGCCGCCTCGGCGAGGTTCACGTCGCGGGCCGACTTGCCGAAATAATACTGCGCCGCCGCGTCCACGCCGAAGGCGCCGCCGCCCATATAGGCGCGGTCGAGATAGAGCTTGAGGATCTGGTTCTTGGTGAGGTGGAACTCCAGCCACAGCGCCAGGAAGGCTTCCTTGATCTTGCGCTCCAGCGTGCGCTCGTTCGACAGGAACAGGTTCTTGGCGAGCTGCTGGGTGAGGGAGGAGCCGCCCTGCACCACGCCGCCGGCGCGTGCATTCGACAGCACGGCGCGGAAGGTGCCGGGAATGTCGATGCCGAAATGCTCGTAGAAGCGCCGGTCCTCGGTGGCGAGCACGGCCTTGATCAGATGATCGGGGAATTCTTCCAGCGGCACGGTGTCGTTGTGGCGGATGCCGCGCTCGCCGATGGTGTTGCCGTAGCGGTCGAGGAAGGTCACGGACAGCTCGGCGCGCTTGAGCCAGTCGTCCGAGGTTTCCTGGAAGGCCGGCACGGCAAGCGCCAGCATCAGCACCGCGCCGACCGCGCCCCAGGTCATGCCCTCCGAGGCGAGGGAGATGGCGTGGCGGGCGGGGCCCTGCACGTTGAAGCGCTCGGTGAAGGCGACGAAGCCGTCCCAGGCCGCGCGAAGCCCGACGCCGCCGGAATAGATCGATGAGTCGATCCAGGAATCGATGGCCAGCAGCACGTGGCGCAGGCGTCTGCGGAAGCGCGAGGGCGCGCGCTTGCGGCCCGGCTCCTGCGGCGGCCGGTCGTCCGGCGGATCGATGGTCGACGTGTCGTTCAAGCCCAGGCTCCAGGGGCGTCCGAGATGCCCGTTCGAGGCATTCCGCCCTTATAGCCGAGCCGATGCCGCCGGACGAGGGCGGGAACAAGGCTCGCCAGAGCGAAGATGCGACGCTATCTAATGTTTGATTGCCGGTTCGTGAAGCATGGACCGGTCCCCTGATCGCTCCACGGAATTTCCTGGCCTATGCCCAACCCCTCGACCGCCGCCGGCGCGATGCCGTTCTGGCGCACCAAGACACTGGAAGAGATGGACGCCGCCGAGTGGGAGAGCCTGTGCGATGGCTGCGGGCGCTGCTGCCTCGTCAAGCTGCAGGACGAGGACACCGAGGCGATCGCCTATACCGACATCGGCTGCAAGCTGCTCGACGATTTCGGCTGCCGCTGCCGCGACTATCCCAACCGTCAGGCGCAGATTCCCGATTGCGTGCGGCTGACGCCGGAGACGGTGCGCGCGCTCGACTGGCTTCCCCCTTCCTGCGGCTACCGGCTGGTAGAGGAGGGGCGCGACCTCTACTGGTGGCACCCGCTGGTCTCGGGCGATCCCGCGAGCGTCCACGCCGCCGGGGTGTCGGTGCGCGGCAAGGTGGCGGCGCTGGAGGACGAATTGCCGCTGGAGGATTTCGTCGACCACATGGTGCGCTGGCCGCTGCGCCTGCCGCGCGGGGCGGTGCGGCGCAAGGCGGCCGGCTAGCGCCCGTCGCGCCTCGGCGCATCAGCGGCGCCGTCGGCCGCATGACGGCGAAGGCGCTGGCGGCGCGTGGCCTGGAGCGTCTGTAGGGGTGGTTCGAGAGGGTGGTGCGGGCGCTTCGCGGAGTCTTGCGCTGGGCCCCGGATCGGCGCCGCGCTGGCGCGCGGCTTGTCCGGGGAACGGGTGGTTCCATGCCCCGAAGCGGTGGTTCGGCGCGGTGGTTCGGACGCTTGGCGGAGTCTTGCGCTGGGTCCCGGATCGGCGTTCCGCCTGCGGCGTCACTTGTCCGGGAAACAGTGGAGGGGGGCTCGCCCTGTGTTGCGGCTGCGCTCTTGCTGGTGCGGGCTCTCGTTCCCCGGACAAGCGGCGCGTCAGTGCGGCGCCGATCCGGGGTCCAGGGAAGACGCCGCCGCAGGCGTCCAGGGGGAGACACCGCCGGAGGCGGCTCTATCCCAAGGACCTCTCCGCCCGATCGTCCCGTTCGGGACGGCCGCCGCTCACAGCGCGAGCACGCTCCTGTCGACCTGCTCGATGTCCTTGGTGCCGGTGAGCGCCATGGAGACGTCGAGTTCCTTCCGGATGATCTCGATCGCCTGGGCGACGCCGGCCTGGCCGCCGGCGGCCAGCGACCACAGGAAGGCCTTGCCCATCAGGCAGCCCTGGGCACCCAGCGCGCGGGCCTTGAGGATATCCTGGCCCGACTGCACGCCGCCGTCGAACCAGATCTCGCTCTTGCCGCCGCCGATGGCGTCGACGATCCGGGGCAGCGCCTTGATCGAGGACACCGCGCCGTCGAGCTGGCGGCCGCCATGGTTGGAGACGACGATGGCGTCGGCGCCGGTCTCGGCGGCGATCTTCGCGTCCTCGACGTCGAGCACGCCCTTGAGGATGAGCTTGCCCGGCCAGATGGAGCGGACCCATTCGACGTCCTTCCAGGACAGCGAGGGGTCGAACTGCCCGGCGATCCACTGCGACAGCGTGGAGAGGCTGTCGCTCTCCTGGCGCACCGCGAGATTGCCGAAGGAATGGCGCTTGCCCATCAGCACGCTGGCGATCCAGCGCGGCTTGGTGGCGATGTCGAGCGCATTGGCCAGAGTGAGCCGGGGCGGAACGGCGAGGCCGTTCTTGATGTCCATGTGGCGCTGGCCCTGGATCTGCAGATCGAGCGTCAGCACGAGGGCCGAGCATTTGGCGGCCTTGGCGCGCTCGATCAGCGATTCCGAGAACTTGCGGTCGCGCATCACATAGAGCTGGAACCAGAAGGGCTTGTCCACCGCGCCCGCCACGTCCTCGATCGAGCAGATCGACATGGTGGAGAGGGTGAAGGGAATGCCGGCGGCCTGGGCGGCGCGGCAGCCATGGATCTCGCCGTCGCCGTGGAACAGGCCGGTGAGGCCGGTCGGGGCGATGGCCAGCGGCAGGGCGACCTTCTCGCCGATCATGGTGGTGGCGGTCGAGCGGTCGGAGACGTCGATCATCACCCGCTGGCGCAGCGCGATGGCGGCGAGGTCCGCCTTGTTGGCGCGCAATGTGGTCTCGTCATAGGAGCCGCGGTCGGCATAGTGGAAGATGGCGCGCGGAACCTTGCGCATCGCGATGGCGCGCAGATCCTGGATGTTGGTCACGGTGGCCATTCGCGGTCTCCAGCTGCCCCTGGGGTAAATGGATCAGGGGGAGGCTGACATGCCTCCCCCCGGGTATGCGGTGATCCGGGGAGGCTGATACGCCTCCCCGGGCAGACGTCAATGGTGGATGACGAGGCTGGTGAACGGCCAGACATAGGCCTGCAGCGTCACCATCATGCCGACCAGCACCGCCAGCGCGATGGAGTGGAAGAACACGTAGCGCAGGATGGTGCCTTCCGAGTTCTGCCAGCCGGTGGCGGTCGAGGCGACGACGATCGACTGGGCGTCGATCATCTTGCCCATCACGCCGCCCGAGGAGTTCGCCGCCGCCATCAGCGTCGGCGACAGGCCGAGCTGCTCGGAGGTGATCTTCTGCAGGCCGCCGAACAGCACGTTCGACGCGGTGTCCGAGCCGGTGAGCGCGACGCCGAGCCAGCCGAGCAGCGTGCCGAACAGCGGGTAGAACGGCCCGGACATCGCGAAGGCGAGGCCGAGCGTGGCGTCCAGGCCCGAGTACCGGGTGAGGAAGCCCAGGGCCAGCATGATGGCGATGGTGGCGAGCGAGAAGCGCACCTTCCACAGCGTGCGGCCGTAGATCTTCACCAGCGCCAGCGGCGAGAAGCCCATCAGCAGGCCGGCGAGGATGGCCGAGGCGAAGATGCCCGTGCCGGTCATCGACATGATGTTGAAGGTGAAGACGGCGGCCTCGGCATGCGCGGTCGCGACGACCGGCGGCACCTTGAACACCAGATTGTGCAGGCCCTCGAAGGGGATCTTCTGGATGAAGAAGCCGTCCAGCAGGCCCTTCATCTGCGGGATGCCCCAGGCGAAGACGAAGACGGTGAGGATGGCCCAGGGCAGCCACGCCTTGACCAGCGCGCCGGTGGTGGGGCGGGCGGCGCTGAAGTCGGTGGCCTTCTTGGTGCTGACGCCTTCCGAGCCGTCGCCACCCTCGCGGCCCTTCAGCGCGGTCGAGGTCCACAGCTTCTTCGGCTTCCAGACGCGCAGGAAGGCGACGAGGCAGATCATCGACACGATGGCCGCCACCACGTCCACCAGCCAGGGGCCGTGGAAGTTGGAGACGAGGAACTGGGGAACCGCGAAGGAGATGCCGCAGACCAGGATCGCCGGCCAGATCTCCATCATGCCGCGCCAGCCCGCGAAGGCCCAGATCAGCCAGAACGGCACGATCAGCGAGAAGAACGGCAGCTGGCGGCCGATCATCGCCGACAGGTCGAGCAGGTCGAGCCCGGTGACCGCGGCCAGCGCCATGACCGGAGTACCCAGGGCGCCGTAGGCGACCGGGGCGGTGTTGGCGATCAGCGACAGGCCCGAGGCGGCCAGCGGCGAGAAGCCGAGGCCGATGAGCAGCGCCGCGGTGACCGCGACCGGCGTGCCGAAGCCCGCCGCGCCCTCGAAGAACGCGCCGAAGGAGAAGGCGATCAGCAGAAGCTGCAGGCGGCGGTCGCCGGTGATGCCGGCGATGGAGTGCTGCAGCGTGGTGAACGAGCCGTTGGCCTCGGTCAGCTGATGCAGGAAGATGATGTTGAGAACGATCCAGCCGATCGGCATAAGGCCGTAGGCGGCGCCATAGCCGGCGGCGAGGCCCGCCTTGTCGGCCGGCATGCCGAACAGGAACACGGCGATGACGAAGGCGGCGACGAGACCGGCGAAGGCCGCCACATGCGCCTTCATGTGCAGGAAGCCGAGGCCGACGAGCATGACGACGATGGGCACGGCGGCGAACAGCGTCGACAGCGCCATGCTGCCGAACGGATCATATACTTGGTTCCAGGTCACGGACGTTTCTCCGGGGAGCGGGGGGAACGGAGTTGATCTCCGCTTGTCGCAACGGCTCTTGGGCACGGTATCCGCCGTGCCGGCCCTCCCCATCCGGGAAGGAGGTTACAAAAAAGTCTCGTTTGGTAAGTTCCTCTTACCAGGCAAGTCAATTGGTCCGGAGATAAGCCTTTGGTTGTACTTACGTTAGGTTCGCTTCGGAAATAGTGTAGTAAAAACAAAAGGAAGGAGGGCGGCTCATGGAACGGCTACGTACGCCAAAGCTGGCCGAGGCGATCGCCGAGCATATTGAGCGGCTGATTCTGGAGGGGATCCTGCGGCCGGGTGAGAAGCTCGCCAGCGAGCGCGACCTGGCGGAGCGGCTGGAGGTGTCGCGCCCCTCGCTGCGCGACGCGCTGGAGATTCTGGAGCAGCGCGGGCTGCTGGCGACCAGCCGCGACGGCACGCGGGTGACGCAGTTCCTGTCCGGCCTGACCGACCCGCTGGCCGGCCTGCTGCAGTCGAACGAGCAGGTGACGGCGGATTATTTCGAGTATCGCGCGGCGGTGGAGCGGACGGCGGCCGGGCTGGCGGCGGTGCGCGCCACCGCGCCCGAGCGGCAGGCGATCCGCGAATGCCTCGCCGAGATGGTGGCCGCGCACGAGGCGCAGGACCCGGTGCGTGAGGCCGAGGCGGACATCGTGCTGCACCGGCTGATCTATGCCGCCTCGCACAACCTCGTCATCCTGCACGTCATGCGGGCCTTCTCCGAGATGCTGCGGCGGGACATCTTCTTCAACCGCACCAGCCTGTTCGCCCAGGCCGCCTTCCGCGACGAGTTGCTCACCCAGCACAGGGCGATCGGCGAGGCGGTGGTGGCCGGCGACCCGGAGGCGGCGGAGAAGGCGATCCACGCCCATCTGCAGTTCACCGGCGACACGGTGGAGAAGACGCGGCGCGACGCCGCCCGGGTCGATCTCGCGGTGCGCCGGCTCAACCGCTCGACGCTGCTCTCGGGGTGAGGGAGCGAAGGCGGAATGCCGGATCGGTAGCGCTCAGGCGCCGGGATGCTCGACCACCGCCTCGGCCCGGCCGACCGGGATGAGGCCGAGCACCAGCGCGCAGCCGAGGCCGATGACCGCCGCGCCGGCCATCTGCGGCAGGGAGAGCGGCTCGTCGAGCAGCAGCGTGCCGATCATCACCGCGACGCCGGTGACGGCGAATTCCACGCTGATGGCGCGCGTCGGGCCGATGGAGCTGATCAGGCTGAAATAGAGCACATAGGTCATCGCGCTCATGACAGCGCCGGCCAGCAGCAGCATCAGCAGATCGACCAGCCCGGGCACGGTCGTGATCGGCGCGACGAAGAGGAGCGGCAGGGTGAGCAGGCCGCCGAACGCGAAGGCGCCGATGGTCACTTCCCACGATCCGGCGTGCGACAGGCGCCGGCCGGCATAGACGCTGCCGGTCGCCGCCGACAGGGTCGAGGCCAGCGTCGCGGCGCAGCCGATGAGGAAGTCGCCCGTCACCGGCCGCGCCGGGAAGCCGACCAGCAGGACCACGCCGGCAAGGCCGAGCGCGATGCCGATGAGGCCGCCGAGGCGGACCGGCTCGACGCGCCAGAGCCGCGCGATCAGCATCGAGAACAGCGGGATGGTGGCGACGAGGATGGCCGACATGGCGGTGCCGATGCGCGGCAGCCCATAGGAGATGAGCGTGAGCTGGGCGGCCACCGTGGTGGCGCCGACCACCAGCAGCGGGAACAGGCCGAAGCTGAAATCGAGCCGGCGGCCGAGGGCCCGCGCGGCGATCAGCAGCGTCGCCGCCGCCACGAAGGAGCGCAGCGCCACCGAGCCGGCCCAGCCGAAGACGTGGATGATGTGCGCCATCACGACGAAGGAGGCACCCCAGATCAGCGCCAGGGCGACGTAGTAGGCGATGTCTCGGGGAGTCATGATCGGCACCGGACGGCATGCGGCGACGCCGCCCGAAGCGGCCGGATCGCGCGCGGAACTTAAATCTCCGCGGCCGACTGTCAATCCGTCGATTCTGAGGGTAAAGAGGGCCCATGAAACCGACCGACACTTTCCAGGACCGCCAACAGACCTCCGCTTCGGCGAAGGCTCGTCTTATTGCCCGCCTTGCCGAACGGCCCCGCGCCGACGACCCCGCGGTGATCGCCAGGGCCGCGGAGCGCAAGGCCGCCGCCGAAGCGCGGCAGGCCGCCGCCGAGGCGCGCAAGGCCGCCAAGATCGCCAGCCAGGAAGCCGCCGCCGCGGCCGAACTCGCCGCGCGTGCCGCCGCCGCCGAGCAGGCCGCCGCCGAAGAGGCCGCCGCCAAGGCCCGTCGCGACGAGCGCTACGCCGCGCGCAAGCAGCGCACCGGGCAGCGCTAGCGGATCGACCGGAACGGATGGTGCCCATCCGTTCCGAAAGGCCGATCCGGAAAATCAGGGTTTGTGGGCCGGCCGGGGCCTGTTCCGACCGCGAATGCCGAACATTCTCGCGGAACATGCCCGGGCGCCGACACGTGGCCGCGCCGGCTTCCGCCGCGCCTTCGTTTTTCCCTTGTCGCTCCAGCTTTCGGCGTCACCGATCGGGTCGTTTCGGCCTGATCGGTCCTAGCCGGCTGCGCGCTGGCCGGCGAACTGGCCGCCATAGCCGCGCTGCGGCACGCCGAGCGTCTGTTCGAGGATGAGCTGGCACACCTTCATGCCGGGGCGCAGGCGGATCGGCCGCGGCCCGAGATTGATGATCTCGAGCTGGATGCGGCCGGTGGAGCCGGCATGGATGGTCGGCGCCGTGAGGTGCACGATGAGGCCGATGCGGGCGAGCGAGCTCTTGCCCTCGACCCGCGCGGCCAGCCGCGCCCCGGGGCGCAGGTCCACCCGCTCCAGCGTCCAGCCGAGCACCAGACGACCGGGATCGAGCACGAAGCCTTCCGCGCCGATCTCGATGTCGTCGGCCATGCGGGCGATGGCCTCGCGGAAGGTATAGCCGGGCCCGGCCGGGTCGATGACCGGATCCTCGCCCTCGGCCGGGGCGCGGTAGAGGGTGAGGCGGCTGTCGAGGCGCAGATCCACGCCGTTGGGCGCGTAGAACTCGGCCGGCGGCGCCGGCTCGATCGACACCGCGCCTTCGGCCATGGCGTCGAGAATGTCGCGGTCGGTCAGGATCAAGGGATCGGGTCTCCACAGATCAGCGCAACATCTGGATCGGTAACACGCTTTCCCGGCAGGGGGAACGGCGCGCCGGCGCGCCCGCTGCCCGCCCGCCACGGGCCGGGCGCAACCCGCCGCCGGGTCATGCAAGAAAAACTGTGCGACGATGCAATGAAAGGGGCTTGAGCATCGGGCGTCGGCGCATGAGTTTGTCAGCCATGTGAACCGCCCGATGTCGGGCGCCGCAACTGGAGATTCTGATCGATGACCGACCGCCCCAAGCTTCTCGGCATTTCCGGCAGCCTGCGCGCCGGCGCCTTCTCCACCCTCGTGCTGGAGGCGCTCCGGGCCGCGCTCGCGCCGCAGGTCGAGCTGAGCGTGCGGACGCTCAACGACGTGCCGCTGTACAATCAGGACGAGGACGGCGCGACCCAGCCGGAAGGCGCGGCGGCGCTGCGCGCGGCGATCGCGGCGGCGGACGGGGTGATCTTCGCCTCGCCGGAATATAATTACGGCCCCTCGGGGGCGATGAAGAACGCCGTCGACTGGGGCTCGCGGCCCTATGCCAAGGGCGCGCTGCTCGGCAAGCCGGTGCTCGTGCTCACCTCCTCGCCCGGCTCGACCGGCGGCATCCGCGCGCAGGCGCAGCTGCGCGAATCGCTGAGCGCGGCCGGGGCGCGCGTGGTCGCCTATCCGCACCTCGCCATCCCCAATGTCGGCGACAAGATCAAGGACGGCGCCTTCACCGACGAGAAGACGCGGAAATTCCTGGAGGGCGGCGTGGCGGCGCTGATCAAGGAAATCCGCCTGCTGGCGGCGCATGCGGCGTCCGCCTGACACGCGACAGGGAGCGGCGGGGGTTTGAGCCTGCCGCCGTCTCGTCCACACTGGGGCGGCATCCGACCAGGAGCCGCCCCATGATGTTTTCCGCCCGTGCCTTTCTCGCCGCCGCGCTTCTCGCCGGCGCGGTGCTGCCCGCCTGCGCGCAGGAGGTGACGCAAAAGGTGACGCAGGAGCGGCTGGCGGCGGCGCTGCCGCGGCTCGACGCCATGGCCGCCAGGGCCATCGCCGACGGCCAGGTGCCGGGCCTCGCCATTGTGGTGGTGCACGGCGACGCGGTGGTGTTCGCCAAGGGCTACGGCCTGCGCGAGGCGGGCAAGCCGGGGGCGGTGGACACCGGGACGGTGTTCCAGCTCGCCTCCTTCTCCAAGCCGATCTCCGCCACGGTGGTGGCGGCGCTGGTCGGCGAGAAGGTGCTCGACTGGGACAGCACGGTCGCGAGCCTCGACCCGGCGATCCAGCTCAGCGAGCCCTATCCGAGCCAGCAGGTGAGCGTGCGCGACCTGTTCGCCCACCGCTCCGGCCTGCCGGGCGATGCCGGCAACGAGCTGGAATCGCTCGGCTATGACCGCGCGACCATTCTCCACCGGCTGCGCCTGGTGCCGCCCGCGTCGAGCTTCCGGGCCGGCTATTCCTATTCGAATTTCGGCCTCACCGCCGGCGCGGTGGCCGCCGCCGCCCCCACCGGCACGCCGTGGGAGGAGGTGGCGCGGGAAAAGCTCTACGCGCCGCTCGGCATGAACGCGACCTCCTCCCGCCATGCCGACTTCCTCGCCCGCGACAACCGCGCCGCGCTGCATATCGGCGGCGTCGGCCACTGGGCGGCGAAGCTGACGCGCGAGCCGGACGCGCAGGCGCCGGCCGGCGGCGTCTCGTCCAATGTCGACGACCTCGCCAAATGGCTGCGGCTGGAGCTGGCCGGCGGGATGTTCGAGGGCCGCCGGCTGATCGCCGCCGAGGCGCTGAAGCAGACGCACGAGCCGGTGATGGCGCGCGGCAACAACCCGGTGAGCGGCGCCGCCTCCTTCTACGCGCTGGGCTGGAATGTCGAGTTCGGCCGGCACGGGCTGAGCTGGGGCCATGCCGGCGCCTTCAGCGTCGGCGCGCGCACGCTGGTGACGATCTACCCGCAGGCCGATATCGGCATCGTCGTGCTGGCCAACGCCTTCCCCACCGGCGTGCCGGAAGGGCTGGCCGACAATTTCTTCGACCTCGTCTTCGACGGGAAGATGCAGAAGGACTGGATCGGCCCGTGGAACGCCGGCTATGCCGGGCTGTTCGGCCCCTCCATCGCCGAGGCGAAGACGCGCTACGCGGCCCCCGCCGCGCCGCTGCCCGCCGCCGCGCCGGCCGCCTATGCCGGGCGCTACGCCAATGCCTATATCGGCCGGGCCGAGGTGGTGGCGGTGGGCGAGGCGCTTGAGCTGCGGCTCGGGCCGGAGGGTCAGGCGTGCTTCCCGCTCACCCATTTCAACCGCGACGTCTTCATCTACACCCCCGCGCCGGAACTGCCCGACATGCCCTCCGGCGTGACCTTCACCCTCGGCCCGGACGGCAAGGCCGAGGCCGTCACCATCGAGGATCTCGACAGTTTCGGGATGGGAACGCTCCGGCGGGAGTGAGCCTAGCTGTCGCCCGCTTGCTGATCCCCCGCTTGCTGATCCCCCACCTGCCGGTCGCCGGGCTGTTCCGGGGCGATGGGGGTGAACAGGGTGCGGTCGGGCTTGAGGTCGAGAAGCGGGGTGCCGTCGAGGCAGTCGAGCCCGCGCACCAGCAGCGCCCCCTCCGGCGCGACGCTGACGAGGCGCACGATGGTGGTGCCGATGGGGTTGGGCCGCACCGGCGCGCGCAGCGCGAAGGTGCCGTGGAGCCGGCCGTCATTGGCCGGGCTCTGCAGCACCAGGTCGCGGCGCGACAGGTGCATCCAGAACAGCACTTCCAGCCGCTCATAGGCCGCGATGCCGGCCAGCGCCGGCCGCCACGGCGCGAACAGCTCGATGCGGCAGAGCGGGCCGTCGAGCCGGCCGAGGCGCGGCGTCTCCAGCCGCGAGGTCCACGGCGTGCGGATGCGGCCGACGAAGACGAGGCCGGCGTCGGTGGCGGCCGGCGGGTCGATGGCGACCTCGCCGGCGCGGATCTCGTTGAGGCGGACGATGGCCGTGCCTCCTCAGTCGACCGCGATCATCACGTCGGAGGCCTTGATGACGGCATAGGCCTTGCCGCCCTCCTTCAGGCCCAGCTCGTCCACCGCCTCGTTGGTGATCGAGGAGGTGATGAGCTGGCCGCCGCCGATATCGAGGCGCACATGCGAGGTGGTGGCGCCCTTGGTGACCTTGACGACGGTGCCGGGGACGATGTTGCGGGCGCTGAGCTTCATGGCGTTTTCTCCTGTGTCGGGTTTTCGGAAGCGGGAGCGTCGACGAGTCGGACCTCGATCCGCGCGACATCGAACACCTGCCGGGCGCCGCGCCGGTCTCCCGGCACGACGAGGCGCGGCGCGCGGGCGGGCGCGATGGCCTCGCCCTCACGGGCATGGGCGAGAAGAACCGGCGCGTCGCCCAGCTCCGGCGCCAGATCGCCGGCCGAAAGGACGAGCGTGTAGCCGTCGCCGGCGGTGACGACGACCAGCGTGCGCAGCAGCGCGCCGTGCCGGTCGGCGTCGACGAGGCCCTGCGCGGCGAGGATGTCCCACAGGCGCGGCCCGGTGAAGCGGGCGCGCTCGGGCCCCTTCGAGGTGAGGTAGGTGACGGTGAGCGTCTCCGCCGGCAGGGCGCGCAGCGCCTCCACCGAGAGCGCGACCTCGCGGCCCGCGCCGGCGAGCGCCACCGGATCGCGCGCCAGCGCCGGTGAGATGGCGGGCCAAAGGGCGAGCGCGGCGAGGAGCGGCGCCGTCAGGGCGGGAAGAAGGCGGCGGCGCGCGGGCATGCGGGGTGGATCCGACTGTATATCCGTAGGGATACAGGAAGCCGCGCGCGGGGGCAATGCGGGGAGGGGGGAAGGAAGGTTCGATGCCGCCCCTGCCTAAGGCGGCCCGGTACGTTGTGCCGCTTGTCCACGGAATGTTATCTCTATCTAGCGGGTCTGTGTCCAAAAAGAGTAAGTACCGACTCTTCAAGTCGTTCAATACCCATGTCGACTCCCCCTATGGACCGACAATGACTGATATGGATCGCATTCCATTCCAAGTAATTCTCCGACGAGAGATGCTCTCGCCCGGGGACATTTGTCTGCAGGTCAGGTTCATCCCGCACCAATATAGAGTGTCCTACGTCGGAAAAAAGCGTCTCAATCTCTCGACCCTGTTCTTTCCAGCGCGTGCGCAAATGCCCTAGACGCCCGGGTGCTGCTTCAGCTCCTCTCTCGGCGGTTTTTTCCGCTTCTTTGAAAGTTGATTCGATCCGTGATCGAGCCTGCCGAATCTTAGGTAACTGCTGAAGGATTCCAAGAATCTTCAAGGCTCTTGCACGTTCTGCCACAATACAGTCGGACAGTGCTCTGAGTTCTGTCCGGACAGTCTCCAAGGCCACGTTCTGAGCGGCTCGCTTCTTATCTTCCTCGTGACTGACATGTCGAGCTGCTAATAAGAAGCAGGTTGATGCTATAATCGCACACGCTAGTGGCCAAAATGGAGTATGCCACAGAAATTCGACTTGTTGCCAAAGCTCAAAAATATTCGAAATGAATTGGCTCAGTGCGAATACAACGAGCACCAGCGCGATAATTACCACGCCGACAACCCCTTGCGGGGTCAGAATCATTCGTTTGGCGGATTCCCAGTTGCCCATTTTAAAATAATACGATGCCCCAATTAGTTCGACAACGTCTGTTCACCCTATCTGGACGCCGCCCACTAAATCGTGCATGCCCCGCCTGAGGCTGGGCATAACGGTGTATGCTAGCAAGGTGACTGTCCGGGACATGCGTCTTTCCCCATCATCCCATACTAGGAAAATAATCCTTGACAGCGTGACGCTGCCGGGGTAGCTTTTGGTCATGCTCCACAACTGCGTCGACGGGCCCTGCGGCCTGCGGCGGCGACGCGTTTCCAGCCGGCCTTCGGGCCGGCTTTTTCGTTTCAAGCCGGTTTCACCGGAATGGCGGAGGTCGGCATGCCGGTTCCCGTGCGTCTTCTCGCGCCCGAAGCCGTGGCCCACGCCCGGCGGCTCTATGAGAACACCGATGTGCCGGCCGAGAACATCGCCCAGCTTCTGGGCATCGGCCTGCGCACCTTCTATCAGCGCCGTCGGGCCTGGGGATGGAAATCGCGCGAGCCGCATCGCTTCGACGGCGATCCGGCCCGGCTGGTGCCGGCAGCGGCCGGGACGCCCGCCGGCGGAACCGGCGCGGCCGGGATGGTGGACGGCGAGGCCGCCGCGCCCGTCGACCGGCGCGAGCTGATCGCCCGGCTGGTGCGGCGGATCGAGGGTGAGATCGCCGCGCTCGAGCGGCTGGTCGGGCTCGCCGGGCTCGCCGCCGCCATGAAGCCGGAGGCGTCCCAGGCGGACAGCGAGCGCGCCGCGCGCACGCTGGCCATTCTCGTGCGCTCGCTGCGGGAACTCGCCGCGCTGGACAGGCTGGAGCCGGACAGGGACGACGATGACGTCACGCGCGATGCCGACGCCTTCCGACGCGAGCTTGGCGACACGCTTGAGCGCGTGCTGGCGGCAGGGGAGGCTGGCTGAGGCGATCGCCGCGCTGGAGCCCGACACGGCGCGCTGGCTGATGCACCATTGGCCGCTGCTCGGCCGGCCGGCGCAGCAGCCGCCCGCCACGGCGCAGGGCGGCGGCGACTGGCTGACCTGGCTGGTGCTCGGCGGG
Organism: Ancylobacter sp. TW_SC_1; assembly: GCF_056836805.1. NCBI lineage: Bacteria > Pseudomonadati > Pseudomonadota > Alphaproteobacteria > Hyphomicrobiales > Xanthobacteraceae > Ancylobacter > Ancylobacter sp. TW_SC_1. The sequence continues at coordinate 4,046,159 of NZ_CM166365.1, read as the reverse complement.
CGCGGCGCCGGCAAGACGCGCGCCGGCGCCGAATGGGTGCGCGCGCTGGCCTTCGGGCGCGCTGGGCCGAAGGCCGGGCGGATCGCGCTGGTGGCGGAAAGCCTCGGCGATTGCCGCGAGGTGATGGTGGAGGGCGTCTCGGGCATTCTCGCCGTGCATCCGCGCGCCGAGCGCCCGACCTGGGAGCCGACGCGCCGCCGGCTGGAATGGCCGAACGGCGCGGTGGCGCAGGGCTTTTCCGCCGACGACCCGGAAAGCCTGCGCGGCCCGCAATTCGACGCCGCCTGGTGCGACGAACTGGCCAAATGGCGCTACGCGCAGGCCGCCTTCGACATGCTGCAATTCGGCCTGCGGCTGGGCGCGCGGCCGCGCCAGATGGTGACGACGACGCCGCGCCCGACCGCGCTGATCCGCGCGCTGCTGGCCGACCCGCGCACGGCGGTGGCGCGCATGGGCACGGGCGAGAACGCCGTGCATCTGGCGCCGAGCTTTCTCGAAACCGTGGTCGGCCGCTATGCCGGCACACGGCTCGGCCGGCAGGAACTCGACGGCGAGCTGATCGAGGACCGCGCCGACGCGCTGTGGAGCCGGGCGGGCCTGGAGGCGTGGCGGGAGGCGGTGACGCCGGAGACGCTTCGCCAGATGGAGCGCATCGTGGTGGCGGTGGATCCGCCGGCTTCCTCGGGCAGGCACGCCGATGCGTGCGGGCTGGTCGCGGCCGGGATCGACCGCGACGGGCTGGTGCATGTGCTGGCCGACGAGAGCGCGCAGGGCCTGACGCCGAACGGCTGGGGCGGGCGCGCCGTCGGCCTGTTCCACCGGCTGGAGGCCGACCGCGTGGTGGTCGAGGTCAACCAGGGCGGCGAGATGGTGCGCACCATCCTCGCCGGCATCGACCCGGCCGTCCCGGTGGCCGAGGTGCGGGCGACGCGCGGCAAATGGCTGCGCGCCGAGCCGGTGGCCGCGCTCTACGAGCAGGGCCGCGTGCGCCATGCCGGCGTCTTCCCGGCGCTGGAGGACGAGATGTGCGATTTCGGACCGGATGGTCTGTCGAGCCGCCGCTCGCCCGACCGGCTCGACGCGCTGGTCTGGGCGATCACCGCGCTGGCGCTCGCCCCGAAAGGCGCCGCGCCGCGGGTGCGGCGGATGTGAGGGGATTCGGCCGAAGGGTTTTGCGCTGGGTCCCGGATCGGCGTTCCGCCTGCGGCGTCACGTGTCCGGGACACAGAGATCGACCCATGTCCCGGACAAGTTGCGCTTAGCGCAGCGCCGATCCGGGACCCAGCGCACGAATTTCGCCGCAAGGCGCAAAACCCGGCGCGGGCGGCGGCGATCCGCGATCGCTTCGCCATTGGCAATGATCCCGGCGCGCGCCTGGCTTGGCCGGGATGACAGCTTCGTTCGCATTCAGGAGCCCCTTCATGAAGCTCTTTCCCTTCCGCCGCGCGGCGCCGCCGGAGGCCAAGGCCTCGCGGGCGCAGGCGCTGGTCGCGCTGCTCTCCGGCCACCGGCCGCAATGGACGCCGCGCGACTATGGCGCGCTGGCGCGCGAGGGCTATCTGCGCAACGCCGTGGCGCATCGCTGCGTGCGCCTCGTCGCGCAGGCGGTGGGCGAGGTGCGCTTCACCCTCGCCGAGGGCGGCCGGGAGATCGCCGCCCACCCGCTGGCCGAGCTGCTGGCGCGACCCAATCCGCGCCTGACCGGCGCCGGCCTGCTCGAGGCGCTGGCGGCGCATCTGATGATCGCCGGCAACGCCTATGTCGAGGCGGTGGCGCTCGGCGGCGCGGTGCGCGAGCTGCATGTGCTGCGGCCCGACCGCATGCGCGTCGTGCCCGGCGGCGACGGCTGGGCGGAAGCCTATGACTACACGGCGGGCGGGCGCTCGGTGCGCTTCGCGCAGCAGGGCGAGGTGCCGCCGATCCTGCATGTCGCGCTGTTCAACCCGCTCGACGACCATTACGGCGCCCCGCCGCTGGAGGCGGCGCAGGTGGCGCTCGACCTGCACAACGCCGCCGGCGCCTGGAACAAGGCGCTGCTCGACAATGCCGCGCGGCCCTCCGGCGCGCTGGTCTATGGCGGGGCGGGCAACCTCTCCGACGAGCAGTTCGACCGGCTGAAGGAGGAGCTGGAGGCGAATTTCGCCGGCGCCGGCAATGCCGGGCGGCCGCTGCTGCTGGAGGGCGGGCTCGACTGGCGCCCGCTCTCGCTGTCGCCGAAGGACATGGATTTCCTCGAGGCCAAGAACGCGGCGGCGCGCGAGATCGCGCTCGCCTTCGGCGTGCCGCCGATGCTGCTCGGCATTCCCGGCGACGCCACCTACGCCAATTACGCCGAGGCGAGCCGGGTGCTCTGGCGCCAGACCGTGCTGCCGCTGGCGCGCCGGCTCGGGCAGGAAATGTGCAACTGGCTGGCCCCCGGCTTCGGCCCGGCGCGGCTGGCGCTGGAGCCGGACCTCGACGCCGTCGAGGCGCTGAGCTTCGAGCGCGAGGCGCTGTGGCGCCGGGTCAACGAGGCGAGCTTCCTCACCGACGACGAGCGCCGCCAGGCGGTGGGCTACGGGGTGCGGGAATAGCGAAAGCCTGCGGGCGTCCTCCCCCTCACCCCAACCCTCTCCCCGCCGGGGAGAGGGAGCGGCCGTCCTCACCCCTCCCCGCTGGGGAGAGGTCGCCGCGCAGCGGCGGGTGAGGGGGATGGTCGCCTGCCGAGGAAGAACACCCATGAATACCCTCATCGCCGCCTTCGCGGAAAAAGCCGATATCGCCCATCTCGCGCTGCTGATGTGGGCGCTGGGCGCCTCGGCGCTGGCTGGGCTCGCGCTGCGCGAGCTGGGGCACGCGGCGCGCCGCTTCGACGACTTCGTGCGCGAGATCGCGCGCTTCAACGCCCTGTTCGGAGACGAGCCATGACATCGACGCCGCGCATCCGGGCCCTGCTGCCCGCCGGATTCCACGGAATTTCGCCTCGCCTGCCGGCGCCGAGCCGGGCGGGCGAGGCGCCGCAGGTTTTCCGCCAGTTCGGCCGCACGCTCGGCAAGCTGGAGCGCGCCGCCGCCACCCGCCGGCCCGGCACGCGCGGCGCCGGCGGCGCGGGGGAGGGCGCATGATCGGACCGTTCAGCCATGCCGCCCCGCCGATCCAGACCAAGGCGCAGGACCGGACGCCTCCCGGCGGGCTGGCCAGCCTCGCCGCCGATGGCAGTTTCGAGGGTTATGCGGCGGTGTTCGGCCGGGTCGATCTCGGCCGCGACCTGATCCTGCCCGGCGCCTTCGCCCGCTCGCTGAATGAGCGCGGACCGGGCGGCGTGCGCATGCTGTTCCAGCACGATCCGAATGAGCCGATCGGCACCTGGCTGTCGATGCGCGAGGATTCGGTCGGCCTGTTCGTGCGCGGCCGGCTGACGCTGGACGTCGCCCGCGCCCGCGAGGTGCTGGCGCTGATGCGGGCGGGCGCCATTGACGGGCTGTCCATCGGCTTCCGCACCGTCGAGGGCCGCACCGACCCGCGCACGCGGGTGCGGCGGCTCTCGCGCATCGACCTGTGGGAGGTGTCCGTCGTGACCTTTCCCATGCAGCCCGACGCCCGCATCGCCTCGGTCAAGCGCGCCGCCGGCTCGCTCGCCGCCACCATAAGGCGCGGCGCGCGGCGGCTGCGCGCCCTGCCGGGGCTGCGGCCGCTGGCGGTGTGAGGCGCGCGCGCCGGCACCCGGCGAAAAGGTGCCGGCCGAAGAGTCTTTCCTGAGCCCCGGATCGGCGCCACGCGGCGCGTGGCGTGTTCGGGAAACGGCCGTACCGACGGCGCCCCCGCCTGCCCCCGTCATCCCGGACGGTCTGCAGGACCGATCCGGGATCGCAAAACCCGTCTCACGATCCCGGCTCTATGGCTGCGCCTGCGGCCGGGATGACGATGCTCTTTTTGAACAGGACATGAGCCCCATGAATCCGAGCACTCCCGCACCCGAAATGAAGTCCGCCGGCGGCCCGGAAGTCTCCGCCGCCTTCGAGGAGTTCATGACCGCCTTCGACGCGTTCAAGGACGCCAACGACCAGCGCCTCGGCGAGCTGGAGCGGCGCGGCGTCGATGCGGTGACGAGCGACAAGGTGGAGCGCATCAACGCCGTGCTCGACAGCCAGAAGGCGCTGATCGACGAACTGGTGCTGAAGGCCCGCCGGCCGGCGCTCGGCGGCGGCGATCTCGTCACCGACTTTGTGAGTGATTTGGCCGCCCGCGAGCACAAGGCGGCGTTCCATGCCTATGTGCGCACCGGCGAGGCGGCCGGCCTCAAGCGGCTGGAGGCCAAGGCGCTCTCCGCCGGCGTCGGCACTGACGGCGGCTATGTCGTGCCGCACGAGACCGAGCGCGCGATCGGCACGCGCCTCGCCGCGCTCTCGCCGGTGCGCGCCATCGCCGATGTGCGGGTGATTTCCGCCGGCACCTACAAGAAGCCGTTCATGACCTCCGGCCCGGCGGTCGGCTGGGTGGCCGAGACCGGCGCGCGGGCGCAGACCGCCAGCCCGGTGCTGGACGAGCTGGCCTTCCCGGCGATGGAGCTCTACGCCATGCCGGCGGCGACGCAGACCCTGCTCGACGACGCGGCGGTGAACATCGACGAATGGCTCGCCATCGAGGTGGAGGCGGCCTTCGCCAGCCAGGAGGGCACGGCCTTCGTGACCGGCGACGGCGCGGGCAAGCCGAAGGGCTTCCTCGCCTATGACACGGTGGCCGAGAGCGCCTGGGAATGGGGCAAGCTCGGCTTCATCGCCACCGGGGCGGCCGGCGATTTCCCGGCCACCAACCCGGCCGACCCGCTGATCGACCTGGTCTACGCGCTGAAGGCCGGTTACCGGCAGAATGGCAGCTTCGTCATGAGCCGGCGCACGCAGGGCGCGCTGCGCAAGCTGAAGGACGAGAACGGCCAGTATCTGTGGGCGCCGCCCACCGCGCCGGGAGCGCAGCCGAGCCTGCTCGGCTTCCCGGTGTTCGAGGCCGAGGACGTGCCGGCGATCGGCGCGGGCAGCCTCTCTGTGGCGTTCGGCGACTTCCGCCGCGGCTATCTCGTGGTCGACCGCGCCGGGGTGCGGGTGCTGCGCGATCCCTATTCGGCCAAGCCCTATGTGCTGTTCTACACCACCAAGCGGGTCGGCGGCGGGGTGCAGGATTTCGACGCCATCAAGCTGCTGAAATTCGCCGCCTGAACGCGCCGACGACAAAAAAAGGGGCGCCCCCGCGAGGAGGCGCCCCAATTGAGACGGTCAGGTCCGATCGGTCAGGTTCGGTCCGCTCAGTGGGTCGAGCGGGCGTTCTGCTCGACGGTGCGGTCGATATAGGCGTCGGAGACCGCCGGACGGACGACGGTGGCGTTGCGGCCTTCGACGACGTTCGGCTGAACCTGCGACTGCACCTGCGGGGCGGGGTGGCGGCCATAGACGGTGGCGTCACGACCGGCAGCCTGCGCGGCGACAGAACCGAAGGTGGCGAGAGCCACGGCGGCGAGGATGATCTTGTTCATGGTGTCTTCTCCAGAATGTGGATGGCCGGCCGAGGGGGCCGCGCCGATTTCATGGAGAAAAGTTAACCTCGGCTCCGACGCATTGCCACTTGTGTTGTGGCGCTCAAATGTTTGCGTGGGTGCAATAAAATCTGCGTGTTCTGCTCTGGCAAAGTCGGCATCTGTCGCCTAGGAGCAAAGCGATAACGATAGAGTCGTGTACGCTCAATATGTTGGTGGGCGGCGCGATCCGCCGGGGCGCGTGCGCGCAGGCCGCCGGCGGAGCCCACGAAAAAGGGGCGCCTCCTCGCGGGGGCGCCCCATTTTGCAACGGTCAGGTTCGAGCGGTCAGGTCCGATCCCGCTCAGTGGGTCGAGCGGGCATTCGCCTCGACGGTCGCCTTGATGTAGGCGTCCGAGACGGCCGGGGCGGCGACGGCGGCGTTGCGGCCTTCGACGACGACGGTCTGGGCGGGCGTGCCGTAGAGGCTCTGGTCACGGCCGTCGGCGGCATTGGCGGCGACGGAACCGAAGGCGGCCAGGGCCACGGCGGCGAGGAGGATCTTGTTCATGGTGTCTTCTCCGGAGTTGGGTGGCGGGCCGGGAGGGCCGCGCCGTTTTCATGGAGAGACGTTAACCTCGGCCCCGGTGCATTGCCATTTGTGTTGTGGCGCTCGTAAGTTTGCATGGATGCAATCAAATCTGCGTGCGGACGTGTAACATCTCGCTTTTCCGCTCCGCGCGACCCGTGCGGACCGGACAGTTCGCGGCCTAGCGGGCGATTCCGCGCGCCGTGGCGTCGATCCAGGCGCGCTGCGGGCCGACCAGCGTGGCGCCGGTGACGCCGCCGCAGCCGCGCGCGCCGCCGGCCGCCGTCGACCAGCCGATGATGCCGGCGACCACGCCCTCGATCAGCACAGGCCCGCCGCTGTCGCCGGTGCAGCCGCCCTTGGCGGCGCCATCCGACAGGCGGACCATGATGCCCCCGGTGGTGCCGATGCTCGGCAGCTCGACGCTGCGCAGCGTGCCGGCGGACTTGCCGTCGCCGTCCCGGGTCACGCCGTAGCCGGCGAGGGTGAAGGCGGTGCGCTTGGGCGGCAGCGCCATCTGCGTGGAGAGTTCGGCCGGGCGGAAGCCCGCCGGCAGGTTCTCCGTCAGGCGCAGCAGAGCGAGGTCCGGCGTCGGGCGCCGCGTCTCGAAGGAATTCGGGTCGTAGGACGGGTGCAGCGCGATGCGGCTGACCGGGACCAGCCGCGGCGTGCCGGCCTCGAACACCACCACCGCGTAATCGGCCGCCGGCTGCACGCAATGGGCGGCGGTGAGCAGCACGTTCGGCGCCAGCACCACACCGGTGCAGGAGGCGCCGCGCGTCGACACGATCATCGCCGTTTCCGCCTTCAGCGCCGCATCGGCCGGACGCCCGCCGACGATGGCGTGCGCGGGGCCCGCGAGAGCGAGGGCGGCGAGGCAGGCGAGGACGAGGCGCATCGGGGTTTCCGGCGTGAGCGGCGGGTGCGCCGTTCTGGCCGGGCGCGGACGCGACGTCAATCGCCGCGCGGCGGCGACGGGCCCTTCCATCACCGCGCGGCGGCGGCGACACCATCCATCGCCGCGCGGCGGCGACAATCCCACAAGAGAGGCACCATGCCCGCGATCCTTCTCGCCGGGCCTTCGGCCGAGCCGCTGACGCTCGCCGAGGCCAAGACCTATCTGCGCGTCGACCACGAGGCCGAGGACGCGCTGATCTCTTCGCTGATCACCGCCGCGCGGGCCACCGTGGAGGCGCTGACGCGCCGCGTGCTGATCGACCAGAGCTGGCGGCTGGTGCGCGACGCCTGGCCGGCCTCCGGGCTGATCGGCGTGCCGGTGAACCCGCTGCGCGAACTCACCGCCGCCCATGTGCTGGACGCGGCGGGCGGGGAGACGGCGCTGCCGCTGGCGGCCTTCACCATTGACGCGGCGCGGCTGCCGGGGCTGATCCGGGTGGAGCGCGGCGCGGTGCTGGCCCCCACGCGCCGGCTCGCCGGCATCGCCCTCGACATCATTGCCGGGCATGGGCCGAGCGCCGACCATGTGCCCTCGCCGCTCATCGAGGCGGTGCGGGTGGTTCTTGCCCATTTCTACGAGCACCGCGACGTGCCGGGGCCGGGCGCGGCCTTTCCCGCCCGGCTCGACGTGCTGGTGGCGCCGTTCCGGGTGACGCGGCTATGAGCGCGATTTCCGCCTTGCGGCACCGGCTGGTGCACGAGACGCCGGTCGAGGTCCCGGACGGGCTCGGCGGCGTGACGGTGAGCTTCATCAGCGTCGATGCGCTGTGGGGCGCGGTGGAGACGCGGGCGGCGCCCGCCGAGATCGCCGACCGGCCGGGCGCGGTGCTGAGCCACGCCGTGACCGTGCGTGCGCCCGCCACCGTGCAGCCGGGCGACCGGCTGCGGCTCGGCGCGCGGCGCTTCCTCGTCGAGGCGGTGAGCGACCCGGACGGGCGCGGCCGCCGCCTTCTCTGCGACTGCCGGGAGGAGACGCCGTGAAGCTCGCCGCGCGCCTGAGGGGACTGGAGCGGCTGCGCCGGCGGCTGGCACAACTCATGACGGGGAGGCGGCTATGAGCGGGGCTTCGGGCCCGGAGAAGGGTGCCGCCGTGGCGCTGCGCCGGGCGATCCACGCGGCGCTGTCCGGCGATGCCGCGCTGACCGCGGCGCTGGGCGGGGCGCGGGTGCATGACGTGCCGCCGAGCGCGCCGGACTTCCCCTATGTGACGCTGGGCGAGGCGCAGGTGCTCGACTGGTCGACCGCCACCGAGAGCGGCGCCGAGCACCGGCTGACGCTGGCCTGCTGGTCGCGCCAGGGCGGGCATGGCGAGGCGCACGCGCTGGCGCATCTGGTGCAGCAGGCGCTGCACGACGCGCCGCTGGCGCTGGAGGGGCACCTCCTGGTCAATCTGCGCTTCTCCACCGCCGAGATCCGCCGCGAGCCGGGCGGGCGAACCTATCGCACGCTGCTGCGCTTCCGGGCGGTGACGGAAACCGATTGAGGTTTTCCGAACCTGTCAGGAAGTTCGCGCAAGGGATTCCCGCGACTCGTGAATCCGCGTGAAGTTGAATCTGAGGATGAAGTCACTTGGCGGCGTTTGCGGAATCAAACCGCAAGGAACGCGGCGGGCCGCCCGGTGCCGTACGCGACTTAAGCTAGCCTATCAAGGTTAACCCTCTCTGAATACCTGCGGGTCGGAGCGGAAACAAGCAAAGGAGCAGCCCATGGCGGCGCAGAAGGGCAAGGACCTCTTGCTGAAGATCCATGACGGCACCGCCTTCGCCACGGTGGCGGGGCTGCGCTCGCGGCAGATCGCCTTCAATGCCGAGCCGGTCGACGTGACCCATGCCGAGAGCGCCGGGCGCTGGCGCGAGCTGCTCGCCGGGGCCGGGGTGAAGCGCGCCTCGGTGGCGGGCTCGGGGGTGTTCAAGGACGCGGCGTCGGACGCGCTGATCCGCCAGAGCTTCTTCGACGGGATCATCCGCAGCGCGCAGATCGTGGTGCCGGATTTCGGCACCATCGCCGGGCCGTTCCAGATCACCGCGCTGGAACTCGCCGCCGAGCACGACCGCGAGGTGACGTTCGACATCGCGCTGGAGAGCGCGGGCGAACTGACCTTCGCGGCGCTGTGAGGAGCACCGCCATGGCCAACCGGCATCGCGGCGAGATTTCCGCCGAACTCGACGGGCGCCCGCGCACGCTGGTGCTGACGCTGGGCGCGCTGGCCGAGCTGGAGGACGCCTTCGGCGCCGGCGACCTGGTGGGCCTGACCGAACGCTTCGCCAGCGGGCGTCTGGCGGCGCGCGACGCCATCCGCATCGTGACGGCGGGGCTGCGCGGGGCGGGCGAGAGCGTGAGCGGGGAGGAGGTGGCGCGCATGACCACGCCGGGCGGCGCGGCCGGTCGCGCATATCGTCGGCGAGCTGATCGCCGCCACCTTCGGCGGGGCCGCGAGCGCCGCCTCCGGCGCGGGGGAGGGTGCTCCCGTCCCTTTGCCCGATCCTCCAGGGGCGGCGGGATAGACGCGCCGGCGGCCTTCCCCTGGGGAGAGGCGATGGCGTTCGGCTTCGGCCGGCTGCGCCTGTCCTCCCGCGACTTCTGGCGGCTGACCCCGCGCGAACTTTCCGCCGCGATGGCGGCGTGGACCGCTCCGGCGCGCGCGCCGCTCGACCAGGCGGGTCTGGCGGCGCTGATGGCGCGCTTCCCGGACTGAAAGGGAGATCGGCATGGCCGAACTGGACGACGAACTGACGGTGGAGATCGCCGCCGACACCAGCGCCTTCCGCCGCGAGATCGCCGAGGCCGAGCGGCTGGCGCGCGGCTTCGGCCGGGCGGTGGGCGACGCGCTGACCGGCGCAGCGCTGAAGGGCCGCGAGGCCGACGACGTGCTGCGCACGCTGGCGGGCCGGCTGTCCACGCTGGCGCTCGACCTCGCCTTCAAGCCGCTCGAACAGGGCGTCGCCGGCCTGCTGCAGGGTGCGCTGGGCGGCGTGGCGGGCTTCGCCAAAGGCGGGGCGTTCGCGAACGGCCGGGTGACGCCCTTCGCGCAGGGCGGGGTGGTGGCGGCGCCGACCTATTTCCCCATGGCCGGCGGCACGCTCGGCCTGATGGGCGAGCGCGGCGCAGAGGCGATCCTGCCGCTCAGGCGCGGGGCGGACGGCCGGCTCGGCGTCGCGGCGCAGGGCGGCGGGCGCACCACCCATGTGACGGTGAACGTCGCCACCCCCGATCCGGGCGCCTTCCGCCGCTCCGACGCCTATCTCGCCGGCATGGTCGCCCGCGCCGTGGCGCGTGGCGAGAGGAGGCTCTAGATGCCCGCCTTCCACGAGACGCTGTTTCCGCTCGACATCGCGCTCGGCGCGGCGGGCGGGCCGGAGCGGGCGACGGAGATCGTCACCACGCTGACCGGCCGCGAGGAGCGCAACACCCGGCTCAATCATTCGCGCCGGCGCTGGGATGCCGGCTATGGCGTCACATCGCTGGCGCAGCTCTCAACGGTGGTCGCCTTCTTCGAGGAGCAGCGCGGGCGGCTGCATGGCTTCCGCTGGCGCGACCGGCTGGACCACGCCTCCGCCGCGCCCGGCGCCGCCATCACCGCGTTCGACCAGGCGATCGGAAGCGGAACCGGCACGCAGGCGGCGTTCGCGCTCGCCAAGACCTATGGCGGCGTCCACGCGCCCTATGCGCGGCCGATCGCCAAGCCGGTGGCGGGCTCGGTGCGGGTGGCGGTGAACGGCGCCGAGCGGACGGCCGGCGTGCATTTCACTGCCGACCCGGCGAGCGGCCTCGTCACCTTCCTCGCCGGCCATGTGCCGGCGGCGGGGGCGAGCGTGACGGCGGGCTTCCTGTTCGACGTGCCGGTGCGCTTCGACACCGATTTCCTCGAGGTGAACCTCACCGCCTTCGAGGCGGGCGAGATCCCGCGCATCCCGATACTGGAGATACGGATCTGAGAAGTGGGCCGGCGTGCCGTCATCCTGAGGTGCCGCCGCAGGCGGCCTCGAAGGAGGCGATCACGGCGCGCCGGGGCGACCATCCTTCGAGGCCCGGCCGTTGGCCGGGCGCCTCAGGATGACGTCGTGCCGGAAAGGGGCGGAAGCCCGGGGAAGGACGGACCGAGCCATGAGGAGGCTGCGATGAGGGAGATTCCCGCCGGGCTGGCGGCGTCGCTGGCGAGCGGGGTGACGACGCTGGCGCGCTGCTGGCGCATCACCCGCCGCGACGGCGTGGTGATCGGGCTGACCGAACATGACGAGGACCTCGCGGTGGACGGCACGCTGTTCCGCGCCGCCAGCGGCGCCACGGGCAGCGAGGACGCCTCGTCCCTCGGCTTCGCGGTCGGCGGCGGCGAGATGTCGGCGGCGCTCAGCTCCGAGCTGATCGAGGAGGCCGAGCTCGACGCCGGGCGCTATGACGGGGCGGCGATCGAGCTGATCCTCGCCGACTGGTCGGCGCCGGCCAACTTCCTGCGGCTGCGCCGGGCGCGGCTGGGCGAGGTGCGGCGCGAGGGCGGGGGCTTCACCGCCGAGCTGCGCGGCCTTGCCTCCGCGCTCAACGTGGTGCGCGGGCGGCTGTTCACCGCCGGCTGCGACGCCGATCTCGGCGATGCGCGCTGCAAGCTGGCGCTGACGCCCGGCGTGCATGCCGGCACCGGCACGGTGGCGGCGGTGGAGGGGCCGGGGCTGATCGTGGCGGATGGGCTGGCGGCCTATGCCGATGGCTGGTTCACGCAGGGAAGGCTCGCCTTTACCTCCGGCGCCAATCAGGGCTTCGCCAGCGAGGTGAAGTCGCACAATGTCGCCGGCGGGGTGCGGCTGGAACTGTGGCAGCGCCCGCCCGCGCCGATGGCGGCGGGCGACGGCTTTACCGTCACCGCCGGCTGCGACAAGCGCTTCGAGACCTGTCGCGACCGCTTCGCCAACACGCTGAACTTCCGCGGCTTCCCGCACATGCCGGGTAATGACGCGGTGCTGCGCATCGCCGTGCCGGGAGGGCAGTGATGGGCGACATGGAACTGCGCGCCCGGCTCGTCGCCGAGGCGCGGGCGTGGATCGGCACGCCCTATCTGCACCGCGCCTCGCTGAAGGGGCACGGGGCGGACTGCCTCGGCCTGGTGCGCGGGGTGTGGCGGGCGGTGATCGGTGCCGAGCCGCAGGGCCTGCCGCCCTACGCCCCCGACTGGGCGGAGGCGACCAAGGCCGAGCAGATGGCGCAGGCCGCCCGCCGGCACATGCGCGCCGTGCCGCTGGAGGCCATCGCGCCGGGCGACATGCTGCTGTTCCGCTGGCGCGAGGGCTTTCCCGCCAAGCACGCGGCGATCCTGGTGAGCCCGGAACGCATGGTGCACGCCCATGACGGCGCGGCGGTGGCCGAGGTGTTCCTCGCCCCCTGGTGGCGGCGCCGGCTGGCCTATGCCTTCGCCTTTCCGGGGGCGTGAGGGGGGATTAAGCATTCCGTGTCCCGGCCCAGCGACGCCGCAGGCGGAGCGCCGCGCCGGGACCCAGCGCAAAGCGTTTCGGCCCAAAAGTTTCCCACCCAAAAGTTTCCCGCTCAAAAGTTTCTCCTGGGCCCCGGATCCGCGCCGCGCTTCGCGCAGCTTGTCCGGGGAACGAGCGGATTGGCACCGCGCGTCGCGCAGCTCATCCGGGACATGCCAACCGTTCGCTACCTCAGCGGGGGAGAGGGAATGGGCCTCCCCCACGGCAAATGATGAGAGAAAAGCATGGCCACACTTGTTCTCGGCACGCTGGGCGGGACGATCGGCGGGGCGCTGTTCGGGCCCGTGGGGGCGCTCGCCGGGCGGGCGCTCGGCGCGCTCGGCGGCTCGGCCGTCGACAGCCTCGTGCTGGGCGGGGGCGCGCGGGCCGAGGGGCCGCGCCTGAGCGAATTCGGCACCATGACCTCGACCGAGGGGGCGGCGATGGCGCGCCTCTACGGCCGGGCGCGGCTTTCCGGACAGGTGATCTGGGCCGCGCCGGTGGAGGAGGTGGTGTCGACGCAGACCTCGTCCTCCGGCGGCAAGGGCGGCGAGCTCGCCGGCGGCGGCGCGGGCACCACGACCTACCGCTATTTCGGCAGCTTCGCGGTCGGGCTGTGCGAGGGGCCGGTGACGCGGATCGGCCGCATCTGGGCCGACGGGCGGCTGCTCGACACCCGCGCGCTGACCATCCGGCTGCATCGCGGCGGCGAGGACCAGCTGCCCGATCCGCTGATCGAGGCGCGCGAGCCCGGCGCGCCGGCCTGTCGCGGGCTCGCCTATGTGGTGTTCGAGCGGCTGCCGCTGGCCCGCCACGGCAACCGCCTGCCGCAGATCTCCGTCGAGGTGGAGCGCGCCGTCGGCGCGCTGGAGAGCGCGGTGCGGGCGGTGACGCTGATCCCCGGTGCGACCGAGTTCGGCTACGAGCCGCGCGAGGTGCTGCGGGTCGACCGGCCGGGCGTCTACCAGCTGGAGAACCGGCATGTGACCACCCATGCCAGCGATTTCGCCGCCTCGCTCGACCATCTGCTGGCCTGCTGCCCCAACCTCGAAAAGGTGGCGCTTGTCGTGGCCTGGTTCGGCAGCGACCTGCGCGCCGGCGCCTGCCAGATCCGCCCCGGCGTCGAGCGGCGCCTCAAGTCGACGCAGATCTTCGGCCTGAACCGGGAATGGAGCGCGGCGGGCGAGACGCGGGCGAGCGCCTATCTGGTCAGTCCGCACGAGGGACGGCCGGCCTATGGCGGCACGCCCTCGGACGACAGCGTGGTCATGGCGATCACCGCCCTGAAGGCGCGCGGGATCGAGGTGACGCTCTACCCCTTCGTGATGATGGACATTCCCGCCGGCAACGAACTGCCGGACCCGTGGAGCGGGGCGGGCACGCAGCCGAACTATCCCTGGCGCGGGCGCATCACCTGCGATCCCGCGCCGGACCGTCCCGGCTCGCCGGACGGCACGGCGGCGGCCGGCGCGCAGGTGGCGGCGCTGTTCGGCGCGGCCGGCGCGGCGGACTACGCGGTGGAGGGCCAGCGCGTGGTCTATTCCGGCCCCGCGGAATGGACGCTGCGCCGCATGGTGCTGCACTACGCCATGCTGGCGCAGATCGCCGGCGGGGTGGAGGCGATCCTGGTCGGCTCGGAGATGGCGGCGCTCACCCGGGTGCGCTCGGGTGCCGGCGTCTATCCCGCCGCCGGCGCCTTCGCGGCGCTGGCCGGCGAGGTGAAGGCGATCGTCGGGGCGGGCACCAAGGTCGGCTATGCCGCCGACTGGACCGAATATGGCGCCCATGTGCGCGACGGCGGCGCGGAGCTGCGCTTTCCGCTCGATCCGCTGTGGGCTTCGGCCTCGCTCGATTTCATCGGCGTCGACTGGTACCCCCCGCTCGCCGACTGGCGCGACGGCGACGCCCATCTCGACGCGCAGGCGCATGAGAGCGGCTACGACCTCGGCTATCTCGGCGGCAACCTGCGGGCCGGGGAGGCCTTCGACTGGCATTACCCGGACGAGGCCGCCCGCGCCGCGCAGGCGCGCTCGGCGATCACCGACGGCGCCTATGGCGAGCCCTGGGTGTTCCGCCAGAAGGACCTCGCCGGCTGGTGGAGCCACGCCCATCACGAGCGCGTCGGCGGCGTGCGGCAGGCGGCCCCGACCGCCTTCGTGCCCGGCTCGAAGCCGATCCGCCTGACCGAGATCGGCTGCCCGGCGGTCGACAAGGGCGCCAACCGGCCGAGCGTGTTTCCCGATGCGAAATCCGCCGATGGCGGGCTGCCGCCGTTCTCCAGCGGGCGGCGCGACGACCTGATCCAGCGCCGCCATCTGCAGGCGACGCTGGACGGCTTCGCCGGCTCGACCGCGGTCAACCCGGCGGCGGCGGGGCTGCCCGGCGGGCGGATGGTGGACCCGGCGGCGATCTATGGCTGGACCTGGGACGCGCGGCCCTTTCCGCTGTTTCCGCTCGCCCACCGCGTCTGGGCGGACGGCGCCAACTGGCAGACCGGCCATTGGCTGACCGGCCGGCTCGGCGCCGCGCCGCTGGCCGAGCTGGCCGCCCGGCTGGCGGCGGATTTCGGCGTGGCGGACATCGAGACCGCGAGCCTGCGCGGCGTGATCGACGGCTATGTGGTCGACCGGCCGATGACGGCGCGGGCGGCGCTGGAGCCGCTGGCGCGGGCCTTCGCCTTCGATCTGGTGGAGGGCGGCGAGGCGCTGGCGCTGCGTCCGCGTGGCGGGCGGGTGCGGGCGGTGCTGACGGATGACGCGATCGTCGCCGGCGATGGCGTGGCGGCGCCGCATGTCCTGCGCATGGCGGAGGACGAACTGCCAGCCAGCGCGACGCTCGGCTTCATCGACGGCGCGGCCGATTACCGCCGGGCCACCGCCGCCTCGCGGCGCCTCGCCGGCGCGGCGCGGGCCGAAACCGGGCTCGACGTCGCCATGGTGGCCGATCCCGGCCTCGCCGCCGGGCTCGCCGAGATGTGGCTGCAGGACCTGTGGGCGGGGCGCGACAGCGCCGGCCTGACGCTGCCGCCCTCGCAGCTCGCGCTGGAGCCGGGCGACCTGGTCCGGCTCGACCGCGACGGGCGCGCGCGGCTGCTGGAGATCACCGCCATCGAGGACCGCGCGGCGCGGGTGGTGAGCGCGCGCAGCGTCGACCCGGGCGTGTTCGACCTCGCGGTGCGGGTGGGCCGGCCGCTGGAGATCGACCTGCCGGCCGGCGCCGGGCCGCCGCAGGTGCATCTGCTGCAATTGCCGCTGGCGGCCGGCGCGGCGGCGCCGGTGCTGGCCTGGCTCGGCGCCTTCCTCGCGCCCTGGCCGGGCAGCCTGGCGGTCTGGCGCGCGGTGGACGGCGCCAGCTTCCAGCCCGTCGCGAGCCTCGCCGCCCCGGCGGTGACCGGCGCGACGCTGACCGAACTGCCGCCCGGCGCGGCCTGGCGCTGGAACCGCGCCACGCTCGACATCGAGCTCGACGGCGGGCTGATCGCCGCCGCCAGCGAGGAGGCGGTGCTCGGCGGCGCCAATGCGCTGGCGCTTCTGGCGCCCTCGGGTGCGGCGGAGGTGAGCCAGTTCGCCGAGGTCGAGCTGACCGGCGCGCGGAGCTGGCGGCTCTCCGGCCTGCTGCGCGGCCAGCTCGGCACCGAGGCGCGGGCCGCCGCCCCCTGGCCGGTGGGCACGCGGCTGGTGCGGGTCGACGCCAACCTCATTCCGGTGGCGAGCGGGCTCGACATGCTCGGGCGCAGCGTCGTCTACCGTGTCGGCCGGGCCGACCGCGACCATGGCGACGACGCCGTGACCGAGATCGCCGCCACGCTCGGGCCGGCGGCGCTGCGCCCGTTCGCGCCGGTGCATGCGCGCGCCCGGCGCGGGCCGGCCGGCATCGCGCTGAGCTGGATCCGCCGCACCCGCATCGACGGGGATTCGTGGGACCTCGTCGAGGTGCCGCTCGGCGAGACCAGCGAGGCCTATCGGGTCGAGATCCTGAGCGGGGCGGCGGTGGTGCGGACCTTCACCGTCGGCACGCCCGCGCTGACCTATGCGGCGGCCGACGAGATCGCCGATTTCGGCGCGGCGCAGCCCTTCCTCGACCTGCGCATCGCCCAGCTCTCGCCCGCCGCCGGCCCCGGCCCGGCGCTGGAGACGACGGTGAGGGTGGGGTGAGGCCGTCTCCCCGCTACGGACGCGTTCACGCCTAGCCCCTCATCCCGACCCTCTCCCCGACGGGAGAGGGAGCATGGCCGGAGACCTTCATGTCCGAGACGACACCCCTGCTCGCGCTGCCGCTGCTCGCGTCGGTGCAGGCGCAGAAGCACGTCACCCACAACGAGGCGCTGGCGCTGCTCGACGCGGCGGCGCAGCTCGCCGTGCTCGACCGCACCCGCACCGTGCCGCCGGGGGCGCCCGCGCCGGGCGACCGGCACATCGTGGCGGCGGGCGCCGGCGGCGAGTGGGCCGGGCATGACGGCGAGGTGGCGCTGTACGATGCCGGCTGGCGCTTCCTCGTGCCCCGCGCGGGCTGGCGTGCCTATGTCGCCGCCGAGCGCCGCACCCTGCTGCACGACGGCACCGGCTGGTCCGACATGCTGGCCGGCACGCCTTCGGGCGGCAGCGCGACGCTGCGCGCGGTCGAGGAGGAACTGACGCTGGCGGGCGCCTTCGTCGCCTCGACCATCCTCATTCCCAACCGCGCCATCTGCCTCGCCGTGGCGAGCCGCACCGTGGCCGCGGTGACCGGCGCCACCGGCTACGAGGTCGGCATCGCCGGCGAGACCTCGAAATTCGGCGGCCTGCTGAGCGTGAGCGCCGGCGCCAGCAATATCGGCGTGATCGGCCCGCAGGCCTTCTACGCCGACACGCCGCTGCGCATCACCGCGCTGGGCGGCGCCTTCACCGGCGGGCGCGTGCGGCTCGCCCTGTCCTTCCTCGCCTTCGGCATCTGACTTTGGAGAGCCCCATGCCCTATGATTCCGCCAAGGACCCCTGGCACGGCCGTGCCCTGTCGCCCGGCAGCCTCGGGCGCAGCGGGGCGCCGGTGACGCCCGATGACGGCGCCGACCTGCCGCGCTACGCCCGCCTCCGGGTCTTCGTGCCGGCGACGCTGGCGAGCGCGGAGATCCGCATCCTCGCCGTCGACGCGGCGGACGACGCGCCGCTGACCCTGCCGCTCACCCCCGGGCAGGCGAGCGTGCTCGAATTCCTCGTGCGGCGCGTGCTGGCGACCGGCACGACGGCGGGGCTCACCATCCACCGGATCGACTGAGATGGCGGCGTCTCTCGGTTTCAACCTCGACCTGACGCGCCGGCGCGGCGCCCTCTTGCCGGCGCCGCTCGATCCCTTCGCCGGCCAGCTCTACGCCGCCTTCGGCCTCGGCCGGCTGGTGGCGGCCCATGCCGGGCCCTGCATCCGCGTGCGCCGCGCGAGCGACGGCACGGAGACGAATATCGGCTTCGCCGGCCGCGCGCTCGACGTGGCGGCGCTGCTCGCCTTCGCCGGGGCGGGCAGCGCCCATGTCGTGACCTGGCACGACCAGAGCGGCAATGGCCGGCACGCGACGCAGACCGTCGCCGCCGCGCAGCCGCTGATCGTCCAGGACGGCGCGCTCGAGGTCGGCCCGCTCGGCCGGCCGGCGATGCGGTTCGACGGGGCGGACGATCATCTCTCGCTGTCCGACGCGACCGGCTTCTCGCGCAACGCCGCCGCCCTGACGATGGCGGCCGTCGTCGGGACGACCAACGAGGCCGCCGTGCCGATCGTGTTCGGCACTTCGACGGCGACCTCGTCGCAGCTGCGCGTGGCCGTGAGCTTCGGAGCCGGCATCGTCGGCGTCGGCGCGCGCCGCACCAGCGCCGACGCCTATGCCAGCGCCTCGCAGGCGAAGGCGGCCGGCATCCAGCGCATCATCGGGCGGGCGCGGTTCGATGCCGGAAGCGTCGATGCATCGGTGAACGGCGCCACGGTCGGCGCGGCCTTGCCGGGAACGCCGGGGCCGAGCGCCGACGTCGCCAGCAGTCTCGCGCCGGCCATCGGCCGGTTCTTCGCCGGCGGGCAGATGCTGGCCGGCCCGATGTCGGCGCTGCTGCTGGCGCGCGCGGCCCTCGACATCGCGGCGCTCGATGCCGCCCTGCAGCAGGCGATGCCGTGAGATATCTGATCCTCGCCACCCCCGCCGCCGCTCGCGCAGCGGCTCGGCCGCACGCCCGGGGTTATTCGGCGGACGTCTACTCGGCCGGACCTGGCGCCGGGGCGGCTTCCGCCGGCTTGCCGGCGCGGGCCGGCATGTCAGGGCCGACCGCTTTGGCCGCGAGGGCCGGCTTGGCGGCGGCGACCGGGACGGGCACCGGCCGGGTCGTGAGGCGGTGCCGCGTCTTCTCCATGAGGGCGGCGATCTTCTCGACCTTCCGCAGCCGGATGATCTCGCTGTTGAGGCGGTCGAGCTCCTCGCCGATGGCGCGGCAGATCGCCTGGTAGCTCTCGCGGGTGAGCTGGTCGCGCATGTAGCCGACCTCCCGCCGTCGATCCGGGCTGGTGCCCTTCAGCACGATGGGCGCCGCGGCGAGAAGCGTCTCGGCCTGCACCTGGCCCGAGCTTCGGCGGGCTTCGTCAAAGATGCTTCTCAAGTCGTCGACGAGTTGATCTTCCCTTGCCATGCCAAGCAGAGCCCCTGTCCCGTGCCAGCCGTCGCAAAAAACGTCTCGGAAATCCGGGATTTTTGCAACCGTGCCGGGGTAGGGGTCGGTTAACGGATCGTTAATCCCCGGGAATCATCCCCACATTTTATCGAGCGGAGCCTGCCATGACCGCGTCGAGCTTCGACGAGGCGCTGAGGCGCGTCCTCGTGCATGAGGGCGGCTATGCCGACCATCCCGCCGATCCCGGCGGGGCGACGATGAAGGGCGTCACCCAGCGCGTCTATGACGGCTGGCGCCGGCGCCATGGCGCGCCGCCGCGCGCGGTGCGGCTGATCGAGCCAGGCGAGGTCGCGGCGATCTACCGGCGCCAGTACTGGGATGCCCTGCGCGCCGACGACCTGCCGGCGGGGATCGACTACGCGCTGTTCGACGCGGCGGTGAATTCCGGCCCCGCACAGGCGGCGAAATGGCTGCAGCGCACGCTCGGCGTCGGCGCCGACGGGCAGATCGGCGAGGCGACGCTGGCGGCGCTGGAGGGCCGCGACGTGGCCGCGCTGGTCGACGGCCTGTGCGAGCGGCGGCTCGCCATGCTGAGGGCCCTGCGGACCTTCCCGACCTTCGGCGCCGGCTGGACCCGGCGGGTGACCGAGGTGCGCGCGGCGGCGCAGAAGATGGCGCGCCACGCTGCGCCGGCGCCGGCGGTGGAGGCGGGCGGCGCGGCGCGGGCGCGCCCGGCCGATACCCGGCTCTCGCGCACGCCGGAGGGGGCGGGCGGGATGATCAGCGCCGGCGGCGTCCTCGGCGCGGTGGTGGCCGAGCAGGCGGACCGGCTGGCGCCGCTCGCCGGCTTCGCCGAACCGCTGAAATGGCTGTTCGCGGCGCTCATGCTGGCCGGGGTGGGCCTCACCCTGCACGGGGCGCTGAAGCGCATCGGCGCGGGGGAGGTGGCGCCATGACAATGCTGCTCGGCCTGCTGGCGAGCCCGCTCGGCCGGGGCGCGGCGCTGGCGCTGCTCGCGATCGTCGCGGCGGGCGCGATCTATCTCAAGGGACGCAATGAGGGCCGGGCGGCCTGCCGGGCGGAAGGGGAACGCGATGTGCTGGAGACGATCGAGCGCGCGGCGCGCGCGCGGGCTGATGCTGATCGGCGCAATGCTGACGATGGCCGGCTGCGCGACGACGACGCCTTCCGCCGCGACTAGGGGCGCCTGCGGCGCCTTCCGCCCGATAAGCTGGGCGAAGGCGGATACCGACCCGACGATCCGGCAGGTGAAGGCGCACAATGCGGTGGGGCGGGAATTGTGCCGGTGGCGGGGCGGGAAATAGGCTTCGCGCCGTCATCCCGGCCGCAGCGCAGCGAAGAGCCGGGACCGCTCTCTGTCCTGCGCACGATCCCGGCTCGGCCTGCGGCCGTCCGGGATGACGGGAGACGATGAGGCGCCCGCACCTGACATCCGTGCCGCGCGGTGGCATTCTCCCCGCGCCGCGTCGCTCCGCGCGGTGCTGCGTCGAGGAGAAGCCGTGCGTCTGCTTGTTGTCGAGGACGATCCCGATCTCAACCGCCAGATGGTCGAGGCGCTGATCGAGGCCGGCTATGCCGTCGACCGCGCCCATGATGGCGAGGAAGGCCATTTTCTCGGCGACACCGAGCCCTATGACGCGGTGGTGCTCGATATCGGCCTGCCGAAGATGGACGGCCTCTCCGTACTGGAAGCCTGGCGCCGCGAGGGGCGCAAGATGCCGGTGCTGATCCTCACCGCGCGCGACCGCTGGAGCGACAAGGTGCAGGGCTTCGATGCCGGCGCCGACGACTATGTCGCCAAGCCGTTCCACATGGAGGAGGTGCTGGCGCGCATCCGCGCGCTGCTGCGCCGCTCCGCCGGCCACGCCGCCAGCGAGCTGACCTGCGGGCCGGTGATGCTCGACACGCGCTCGGGCCGGGTGACGGTGAACGGGAAACAGGTGAAGCTGACCTCGCACGAGCATCGCCTGCTCGCCTATCTCATGCACCATACCGGACGGGTGGTCTCGCGCACCGAGCTGGTCGAGCATCTCTACGACCAGGATTTCGACCGCGATTCCAACACCATCGAGGTCTTTGTCGGCCGTCTGCGCAAAAAGCTCGACGTCGACGTGATCCAGACCGTGCGCGGGCTCGGCTATCTCCTGGTGGCGCCGGAAACGCCGCGCCCGGACGCGCCGCGCTGATGCGCGCCGGCTCGCTGGCGCTACGGCTCTTCATCTCGGCGACGGTGATCATGGTCGCCGTGCTGCTGGTGACCGGCTTCGCGCTGCATTCGGTCTATCGCGAGGCGGTGGAGCGGGCCTTCGACCAGCGGCTCGACGTCTATCTCAAGACCATCGTGGCGGATGTCGCCAACTCCACCCCCGGCACCATGCCGGAGCCGACGACGCTCGGCGATCCGCTGTTCAACTTCCCGGTCTCCGGCTGGTACTGGCAGATCAGCCGCACCGACGGGCCGGCGCGGCAGGTGAAGACCTCGCGCTCGCTGCCGGAGGGCACGCTGCCGCTGCTGTTCGAGCGCGAGCCGCAGGCGGACCTCTCGGGCATGCGCGACGGCTATGCCAAGGGGCCGGCCGGGCAGAAGCTGCGCATCGTCGAGCGCGTCGTCGATCTCGGCGAGGACGGGCGCTACGCCGTCGCGGTGGCGGCCGATGCCGGCGAGATCGAGGAGGAGGTGGAGGCCTTCGACCGGGCGCTGGCGGTGACGCTGGCGGTTCTCGGCGGGGCGTTCCTGCTCACCCTGGTGTTCCAGGTGCTGTTCGGCCTGCGCCCGCTCAAGCGCATGCTCGCCGCGCTGCACGCGGTGCGCACGGGGCAGGCGGACCGTATCGTGGGCGAATATCCCGTGGAGATCGCCCCGCTCGCCGCCGAGGTGAACGCGCTGATCGAGACCAATCGCGAGATCGTCGAGCGCGCCCGCACCCATGTCGGCAATCTCGCCCATGCGCTGAAGACCCCCATCTCCGTGCTGCAGAACGAGGCCGCGCGCGCCGCCGCGCAGGGCGATCCGCTCGCCGCCAAGGTGGGCGAGCAGGCGGAGATCATGAAGGGCCAGGTGGCGCACCATCTGGAGCGCGCCCGGATGGCGGCGCGCGCCTCCGTCGTCACCACGGTGGAGGAGGTCGAGCCGATCGTCGTCCGGCTCGCGGCGACGCTCGCCAAGGTCTACCGCTCCAAGGGCATCGAGGTGGAGGCGGAGGTTTCGGGGGGCGTACGCTTCCGCGGCGAGCGGCAGGACCTCGAGGAGATTCTCGGCAACCTCGTCGACAATGGCTGCAAATGGGCGCGCTCGCTGGTGGAGATCGCCGTGGCGCCGGTGCCGGGCGAGGGCGGCGAGCGGGACTATTTCGAGATCGTCATCGACGATGACGGGCCGGGGCTGACGCCCGCGCAGCAGGCCGAGGCGCTCAAGCGCGGCAAGCGGCTCGACGAGACCAAGCCGGGCTCCGGGCTGGGACTGTCCATCGTTTCCGAGCTCGCCGGGCTCTATGGCGGCCGGCTCACCCTCGACCGCTCCCCCTTCGGCGGCCTGCGCTGCATCGTGCGCCTGCCCCTGGCCTAAGGTGCCGGGGTAGAGGTGACGGAGCCGCGCTTTCGCCCTATTCCTCCTCCTTGGTGCGAAAGGTGCCGTCGAAGCTGGAGGAATGGATTTCATGCGCGCATACCAATTCGTGGCCGTGGGCCTGATCGCCGGTGTCCTTGCGGGCTGCAGCACCGCCCAGGAAAACCCGAACACCGTCGGCGGTGCGGCCATTGGTGCGGTTGCGGGCGGCGTGATCGGCCAGCTTGCGGGGCACAACGCCGCCAGCACGCTGGTCGGCGCGGCGGTGGGCGGCCTGATCGGCGGCACCATCGGCAATGCGCTGGACCAGGCGGACCGGCAGCGGGCGCGCGACGCCGAGATGCAGGCGCTCGAATACGGCAACCCCGGCGCGCCGGTGAGCTGGCGCGGCGACAGCGGCGCCTATGGCACCATCGTTCCCGGCCCGACCTATGCGCGCGGCGGCTCGCCCAAATGCCGCGAATTCACCCATACCGTCTACATCAACGGCCAGCCGCAGACGGCGCGCGGCACCGCCTGCCGCAACCCGGACGGCACCTGGACGCCGGTAGCGGGCTGACCGTCGCGCCCGTGGCGGGCTGACGCAGGCGGCCGCCGCGCTCGCGCGACTGTGAGCCTGCGTCGATCCGACCGAGGTTGATACGGATTGGCGGCGGCCTCCGGGTCGGCTACCTCAGCGCATTAGAGGAAGACTAATGTTGCTGTGGATCGCCTTCTCGCTGATGACGGGCGCCGCCATTCTGGCGGTGCTCTGGCCGTTGCGCGCCGGCGCTGCCGGCACCGGCCAGGCGGCCGGCGCCGCCGATGCCGACCTCGCGGTCTATCGCGACCAGCTCGGCGAGATCGAACGCGACCGCGCCGCCGGGCTGATCGGCGCGGCGGAAGGCGAGGCCGCCCGGGCCGAGGTCGCCCGCCGCATCCTGCGCGCCTCGGCCGAGGCCGGACACGAACGGGCGATGACGGGCGCGACGATGCGCCGGCGCCTCGTCGCGGTGATCGCGCTCATCGGCGTGCCGGCGCTCGCGGGCACGCTCTATGTTTTCCTCGGCTCGCCGCTCTATCCGCCGCAGCCGCTGGCCCAGCGCCTCGAGGCGCGCCCCGACCAGTCCGACATCGCCATCCTCATCCGCAAGGTCGAGGACCATCTCGAGGCCAACCCGAATGACGGGCGCGGCTATGAGGTGGTCGCGCCGATCTATGTCCGCATGGGGCGGCTCGACGACGCCGCGCGCGCCTGGTCCAGCGCCATCCGCCTGCTCGGCCCGAGCAGCGCGCGCGAGACCGGGCTCGGCGAGACGCTGACCGCGCAGGCCGGCGGGGTGGTGACGGCGGACGCCAAGGCGGCGTTCCAGGCCGCCCTCGCCGACGATGCGAAAAACCCCAAGGCGCGCTATTTCCTCGGCCTCGCCGCCGAGCAGGACGGCCAGCCGGCCGAGGCCGGGAAGATCTGGAGCGCGCTGGCGGCGGACACGCCGCCCGACGCGCCGTGGCTCGGGCTGGTGCGGGAATCGCTGGCGCGGGTCGGCGCCGCGCCGCCACCCGCCACTTTCGCCGGACCGAGCGCGGACGACATCGCCGCCGCCGGCAGCATGACCCCGGAGCAGCGCCAGGGTATGGTGCGCGGCATGGTCGAGCGCCTCGAGGCCCGGCTGGCGCAGGACGGCGCCGACATCGAGGGCTGGCTGCGGCTGATGCGGGCCTGGAACGTGCTGGGCGAGGCCGACAAGGCCAAGGCCGCCGCCTTTGAGGCCCGCGCCCATTTCGCCAAGGACGACGCCGCGCTCGGGCGCATCGACGCGCTGGCGCGCGAACTCGGTCTGGGGACCTGATCATGACCCGCAAGGGACGCCGTCTTCTCGTCATTTCCTGTGCGGTCGGCGTGCTCGGCGTCGCCGCCGGGCTGGTGCTGTTCGCGCTCAACGACACCATCGTGTTCTTCCGCACGCCGAGCGAGATTGCCGCCGAGCGGACGGCGCCCGGCACGCGGCTGCGGCTCGGCGGGCTGGTGAAGGACGGCAGCGTGACCAAGTCCGACGACACCCATGTGCGCTTCGTGGTGACGGATGGCGGGGCGGATCTGACGGTGAGCTATATCGGGCTGCTGCCCGACCTGTTCCGCGAAGGGCAGGGCGTGATCGTCGAGGGGGCGATGACGCCGGACGGCAGCTTCCGCGCCGACAGCGTGCTCGCCAAGCACGACGAGAACTACATGCCCAAGGAAGTCGCCGACGCGCTGAAGAAACAGGGCGTCTGGAAGGAAGGGGAGGCGAAGCCATGAGGGGTGCCACGCCGGGCTTCCTCCCCCCGTCATCCCGGACGCGGCAGCGCCGCGCGCCGGGATCGTCTGCTCATGATGTTCCGCATTCGTCACGCGATCCCGGATCGGCGCGTGCCGCGCCGTCCGGGATGACGATGGACGGCGGCTTCTGGAAAGGTGTCACGCGATGAACCCGGAGGTCGGCCACTACGCGCTGGTGCTCTCGCTCGCCGTCGCCATTCTCATGACGACCATCCCGGTGTGGGGCGCACGGACCGGCGACGCGGCGCTGATGAAGGTCGGCTCCACGCTGGCGCTGGTGCTCGCCGGCTTCGTCGGCCTCGCCTTCGCGACGCTGGTCTCGGCCTATGTGCAGTCCGATTTCTCGGTGCTCAATGTGGTCGAGAACTCGCACTCGGCCAAGCCGCTGCTCTACCGCATCACCGGCACATGGGGGAACCATGAGGGTTCCATGCTGCTGTGGGTGCTGGTGCTGGCGATCTTCGGCGCGCTGGTGTCGCTGTTCGGCTCGAACCTGCCCGCCCGGCTCAAGGCGAACGTGCTCGGCGTGCAGGGCTCGATCGCGGTGGCGTTCCTGCTGTTCATCCTGCTGACCTCCAACCCCTTCGTGCGCGTCGTGCCGCCGCCGGCGGAAGGGCAGGACCTCAACCCGATCCTGCAGGACATCGGCCTCGCCATCCATCCGCCGCTGCTCTATCTCGGCTATGTCGGCTTCTCCATCACCTTCGCCTTCGCCGTGGCGGCGCTGATGGAGGGACGCATCGACGCCGCCTGGGCGCGCTGGGTGCGGCCCTGGGCGCTGACCGCCTGGGCGTTCCTGACGCTCGGCATCGCCATGGGCTCCTACTGGGCCTATTACGAGCTCGGCTGGGGCGGCTGGTGGTTCTGGGACCCGGTGGAGAACGCCTCGCTGATGCCGTGGTTCGCCGGCACGGCGCTGATCCATTCCGCCGTGGTGATGGAGAAGCGCGACGCGCTGAAGGTGTGGACCGTGCTCCTCGCCATCCTCGCCTTCTCGCTGTCGCTGCTCGGCACCTTCCTCGTGCGCTCGGGCGTGCTGACCTCGGTGCACGCCTTCGCCACCGATCCCTCGCGCGGCGTGTTCATCCTCGCCATCCTCGTCTTCTTCATCGGCGGCTCGCTGACGCTCTACGCGCTGCGCGCGCCGCTGCTGCGCCAGGGTGGCCTGTTCGCCCCGGTCTCGCGCGAGGGCGCGCTGGTGCTGAACAATCTGCTGCTGACGGCGGCGGCGGCGGCGGTGCTGGTCGGCACGCTCTATCCGCTGGCGCTGGAAGCCTATAACGGCGCCAAGATCACGGTCGGGCCGCCCTATTTCAACCTGACGGTCGGCGCGCTGATGCTGCCGGTGGCGTTCGCCATGCCGTTCGGCCCGCTGCTGGCCTGGAAGCGCGGCGACCTCGCCGGGGCGACGCAGCGCCTGATGGCGGCCTTCGGTGCCGGCATCGTCATCGCCGCGCTGGCGGCCTATGCGCAGGGCGGCGGGCCGCTGCTGGCGCCGTTCGGCATGGGGCTGGCCGCCTTTGTGGTGATCGGCGCGGTGGCCGAAGTGACCGAGCGCGCCGGCTTCGGCCGGGTGCCGCTGAAGACCGCCTTCGCCCGGCTGCGCGGCCTGCCGCGCTCGGTGTTCGGCGGCGCGCTGGCCCATGCCGGCGTCGGCGTCTGCCTGTTCGGCATCATCGCCGAGACCAGCTGGAACGCCGAGCGCATCGCCGGCGTGAAGGTCGGCGGCAGCCTGGAAGTGGGCGGCTACGAGCTGACGCTGGACCGGCTGGAGCCGCGCAACGGGCCCAATTACCGCGACCTCGTGGGCGTGTTCACCGTGCGGCGCGGCGGCGTCGACCTCGGCACCATCGAATCGGCCAAGCGGCTGTTCACCGCCCGCAACATGCCGACCACCGAATCCGGCATCCGCACCATGGGGTTCAGCCAGCTCTATGTGAGCCTCGGCGACGAACTGCCGGGCGGCGGGGTGGGCGTGCGCGCCTATTGGAAGCCCTTCGTCACGCTGATCTGGATCGGCTCCATCATCATGGCGCTGGGCGGCGCGCTGTCGCTGAGCGACCGGCGCCTGCGCGTCGGCGCGCCCAAGCCGGCGAAGAAGCCGAAGGTCAAGCCCGATCCGGCGGCACCGGTGCCGGCGGAGTGAGGGTGCCGAATTATCGCTTCAGCGCCCATATGCTGGTTGTGCTGCGCGAGCGCGGACTTGAGGCGGCCGGGGAGGAGCGTGTGCTGAACGGACCGGAATGGACCGAACCGGACCCGAATGGTCCGGAACTCACCCGTGCCTTTGCGGGCGTCGCTGAGCGTGGCGGACGCATTCTGCGTGTGGTTTACAAGGACGATGGCACGACGGCATTTGTTGTCACGGCCTTTTTCGATCGTGGAGCCCGGCGGCCATGAAGCTGAAATATGATCCAGAGGCGAACGCCCTCTATGTGCGCTTCAGCGTTGGCGACATCGTCGAGAGCGAAGAGGTTTCGCCGGGCGTCATCCTCGACTACGACGGCGAGGGGCATATTCTCGCGCTGGAGCTGCTTCAGGCGCGCGAGAAACTCGCCCCGGAAGTGCTGACGGAAGCGGCTGAGTGAGCAGCATGCGCCTTCTCGCGACCCTCCTTCTCGGCCTCGCCCTGATCTCCCCCGCCGCCGCCGTGCAGCCCGACGAGGTGCTGTCCGATCCGGCGCAGGAGGCGCGGGCGCGCGAGCTCTCCAAGGAGCTGCGCTGCATGGTCTGCCAGAACCAGTCGATCGACGATTCCGACGCGCCGCTGGCCAAGGACCTGCGCCTGCTGGTGCGCGAGCGCATCCAGCAGGGCGAGAGCAACCGCGAGGTGCTGGACTATCTCGTCGCCCGCTATGGCGAGTTCGTGCTGCTGCGCCCGACCTGGCACGGGGCGAACGCGATATTGTGGCTGGCGCCGTTCGGCGTGCTGGTCGTCGGCGGCATCGGCATCTGGATCACCTATCGCCGCCGCGCCGCGCGGCCGGCGCCGGTGGCCGCCCCGCTGTCGCCGGACGAGGAGGCGCGGCTGCGCGCGGCGCTGGGCGACGACCCTTCCGACGTTACGAAACTTTAACGCCACCGCCAGCCTGCGTTAAGGCGACGGCCTCTACGTTCTCGTTCAACGCTCCCGGTGGGGAGAGTGATTTGTCGAACGAGGAACGACACATGCCGCGCAACGCGCTCAACCAGACCCGCACCCCTTCGTCGTCCACGCTGCGCAAGAGCCGCACCCGGCTGCTCGCCGGCGTGTTCACCCTGGCTCTCGCCGGTGGCGCCGTCGGCGCCTTCGTCCTCCCTGAGACCGTTACCCCCGCCCTCGCGCAGCTCTCCACCAACCAGCCGGCCGGCACGTTCTCCTTCGCCGACATCGTCGAGAAGGTCTCGCCCGCCGTCGTCAGCGTGAAGGTGAAGAAGGACGAGGACCAGATCGCCGCCAATGACGACGAAGACTCCATGGGCGGTCAGAACGTTCCCCCGCAGATCGAGCGCTTCATGCGCCGCTTCGGCTTCGGCCAGGGTGGCCCCGGCGCCCCCGGCGGCCCGGAGATGGGTCCGCGCCGCGGTCCCGGCCATCGCGCCGTGGTCGGCCAGGGTTCCGGCTTCTTCATCTCGGACGACGGCTATGTCGTGACCAACAACCACGTCGTCGACGGCGCCGCGGAAGTCGACATCACCACGACCGACGGCAAGACCTACACCGCCAAGGTGGTGGGCACCGACCCGCGCACCGACGTGGCGCTGCTGAAGGTCGACGGCCACAAGGACTTCCCGTGGGTGAAGCTGGCCGACAAGGCGCCGCGCGTCGGTGACTGGGTGGTCGCGGTCGGCAACCCGTTCGGCCTCGGCGGCACCGTCACGGCGGGTATCGTCTCGGCGCGTGGCCGCGACATCGGCTCGGGCCCGTATGACGACTTCCTGCAGATCGACGCCCCGATCAACCGTGGCAATTCCGGCGGCCCGACCTTCGGCCTCGACGGCGAGGTCATCGGCGTGAACACCGCCATCGTCTCCCCCTCGGGCGGCAATGTCGGCATCGCCTTCGCCATTCCCTCCGAGACCGTCTCCGAGGTGGTCGCGGCGCTGAAGGAAGGCGGCCAGGTGGCGCGCGGCTATGTCGGCGTGCAGATCCAGCCGGTGAGCGACGAGGTCGCCGAGGCGATGGACCTCAAGCAGGCGGAAGGCGCGCTGATCGCCCAGGTTCAGCCCGGCACGCCCGGCGAGAAGGCCGGCCTCAAGCCCGGCGACATCGTGACGGCCATCGACGGCGAGACCATCAAGGACTCCCGTGAGATGTCCCGCGAGATCGCCCGCAAGAAGCCCGGCGTCACCGTGAAGCTGAGCGTCCTGCGCGACGGCAAGTCGATCACCGTTCCGGTGACGCTCGAGCAGCTCCCGACCGACGTCGCCTCGGCCGACAAGGCCAAGGGTGGCGAGGAGCGTGAGCAGGCCGCTCGCGACGTGCCCCGTCTCGGCCTCTCGCTGGCGCCCGCCAAGGGTGTCGCCGGCGCCGGTGACATCGGCGTCGTCGTCACCGAGGTCGAGCCGAACGGCCCGGCCGCCGAGCGCGGCATCAAGGCGGGCGACGTCATCCTCGACGTCGGCGGCAAGCCGGTCATGACCCCGGCCGACGTCCGCGACGGCCTGACCGCCGCCAAGAAGGACAACCGCAAGGCCGTCCTGATGCGCGTCAAGTCGGAGCAGGGCACCCGCTTCGTCGCCATCTCGCTGGGCGACCAGCGCGGCTGACCGAGAGCACGCGCCGATCCGCTTGCGCCGCAAGCGGATCGGATCGCTCGTTCTCTAGTCCAGCGTAGAGCGCGAGTTGCCGATCAGATCGATGAAATCTGATCGGATCGCACTCTAAGAGTTCCGGTTGCGGCTCGTTCCGTCGCCCCTTGGGCTGCGGCCGGTTCGGTGGCGCGGGGAGTCCGAAAGGGTTCCCCGCGTCATCTTTTTCGGGGGCAGGCCGGCGCCGGCGCCGGCGGATGCACAGGACTTCGGCGGTATCCCCGGCGGACGTACAGATAGGCGCGAGGCTCGAAATGACGTACATGGAGACGAATTCGAATCCCACCGCCGCCTCCGATTCCGCGCGGGGCAACGATGGCCCGGTCATCGACCTCGCGGAATTCCGGAGGGCCGCCCGAAAGAGCGCCGAAGAGTCCCCCATGCGCCTGCTCATCGTCGAGGACGACCGTGACGCCGCCGATTATCTGCGCAAGGCGTTCCGCGAGACCGGCCACGTCGTGGACGTGGCCTCCGACGGCGAAGAGGGCCTCGCCCTGGCCCGCGACGGCGGCTACGACGTGCTGGTCGTCGACCGCATGCTGCCGCGCCGCGACGGCCTCTCCGTGATCGCCGACCTGCGCGGCCATGGCGACAAGACCCCGGCGCTGATCCTTTCCGCCCTCGGCCAGGTCGACGACCGGGTGACCGGCCTGCGCGCCGGCGGCGACGACTACCTGCCCAAGCCCTATGCCTTCTCCGAGCTGCTGGCCCGGGTCGAGGCGCTGGCGCGCCGCGGTGGCCCGCAGGCGACCGACACCGTCTACCGCGTCGCCGACCTCGAACTCGACCGGCTGGCGCATCGCTGCACCCGCGCCGGGCAGGAGATCGTGCTGCAGCCGCGCGAATTCCGCCTGCTGGAATATCTGCTGCGCCACGCCGGGCAGGTCGTGACCCGCACCATGCTGCTGGAGAATGTGTGGGACTATCATTTCGACCCGCAGACCAACGTGATCGACGTGCACGTCTCGCGGCTGCGCTCGAAGATCGACAAGGGCTTCGATCCGCCGCTGCTCCATACGGTGCGTGGCGCGGGATACATTGTTCGTGACGGCTCTCGGTAAACTCGTCCGCACCACCGCGTTCAAGCTGATCGCGGCCTATCTGTTCGTCTTCGCCATCTTCGCCGGCTCGGTCATCGCCTATCTGGGCTGGCACACGCAGCGCCTGGTGACGCGCCAGGCGGTGGAGGCGATCGAGAACGATTCCCGCTACATGCAGGCGCAGTTCGAGCGCGGCGGCGTCTCCCGCCTCGTGCAGGTGGTGAACCGCCGGGCGCGGGCGCCGGATGCCGGGCTGCTGCTCGTCACCAGCTTCAGCGGCGACCCGCTCGCCGGCAACGTGCTCAACCTGCCGCTGAACTTCCTCGACAAGCAGGGCTGGCGGGAGATCGATTATCTGCGCTCGGAGGATGCCTCCGCGACGCCCAGCCGGGCGCTGGTGCATGTGATCTTCCTGCCCGGCGAGTTCAGGCTGCTGATCGGCCGCGACGTCGTCGAGCGCGAGGAGCTGCGCAAGATCATCATCGGGCCGGCCGTGTGGGGGCTGGCGCTGCTGGTCGTGCTCGGCATGGCGGGCGGGCTGTTCGTCACCCGCCGGGTGCTCAAGCGCATCGACCAGATGACGGCGATCTCCGACGGCATCATGGCCGGCGACCTGTCGGGCCGCCTCGCCGTGGCCGGCACGGGCGACGAGTTCGACCGCCTCGCGCTCAGCCTCAACGCCATGCTGGACCGCATCGAGGCGCTGATGGCGGGGCTGAAGGAGGTCTCCGACAACATCGCCCATGACCTCAAGACGCCGCTGACCCGGCTGCGCAACCGCGCCGAGGACGCGCTGCGCACGGCGCAGAGCGAGCCGGAATGGCGGGCGGCGACGGAGCAGACCATCGACGAATCCGACGGGCTGATCCGCACCTTCGACGCGCTGCTGATGATCGCCCGCGCCGAGGCCGGGCAGGCGAACGCGGCGATGCGGCGCTTCGACCTCGCCGAGACGGTGGCGAGCGTGGCCGAGCTCTACGAGCCGGTGGCCGACGAGAGCGGGCTCGACATCGTGGCGAACGCGCCCGTGCCGCTGCCGGTGCATGGCGTGCGCGAGCTGCTCGGGCAGGCGCTGTCCAACATGATCGACAACGCGATCAAGTACAGCGCCCCCGCCACCCCCGGCGAGCGGCGCGACATCACGCTCACCGCGACGCGGGACGGCGCGCGCGCCCGCCTGGTGGTGGCCGACCGCGGCCCCGGCATTTCCGAGGCGGACCGGCCGCGCGTGCTGGAGCGCTTCGTGCGGCTGGAGGCGAGCCGCACGCGGCCCGGCTTCGGGCTCGGCCTGTCGCTGGTCGCGGCGGTGGTGCGCCTGCATGGCGGCACGCTCTCGCTGGAGGGCAACGATCCGGGCCTCAGGATCGTTATCGACCTGCCGCTCGACCTCTCCGACGAGGCCGCGCCGGGGTGAACGGCGCGGATGGGAGCATCGGGCGGCGGATCGGCCTAAGGTCCGTACTGAAGGGGGACGAGTCGTAAATGGCGGCACCGCGGGGCGAGGCGAGGAAGACGGACGGGCACAGTCTCGTGGCGCGGCTGCGTCGTGAGCCGGGCTTCCCCGTGCCGGACGGCTTGCCCGCCGCGCTGAAGGATGCGATCGCCGGTGCGCCCAAGGGCGCGCGCACGCGGCTGGAGACGCTGCTCGCCGGCCATGACGAGGCGCGCGCCGTGCTGGCGAGCCTCGTCGAACATTCGCCCTTCCTGAGCGAGCTGATCCGCGTCGATCCCGCCCGCCTGCTGCGGCTGCTGGAGGGCGACCCGGCCGAGACGCTGGCCGGCGCCCGCGCCGCCGCCGTCGCGGCGGTGGAGGCGACGGAGGACGAGGCGGCGGTGATGGCGGCGCTGCGCCGGCTGCGGGCGGAGACCGCGCTCACGGTCGCGCTCGCCGACATCGGTGGCGTGTTCGACCTCACCGTCGTGACCGCCGAGCTGACGGCCAGCGCCGACACCGCCATCGCGGCGGCGGTGGCCTATCTCGTGCGCGAAGGGGTTTCCGCCCGCAAGCTGCGCAAGACCGGCGTCGAGGGACTGGGCTACACCGTGCTCGCCATGGGCAAGCACGGCGCACGCGAGCTGAACTATTCCAGCGACGTCGACCTGATCGTGCTCTACGACCCCGAGACCGCGCCGCTGGCCAAGGATGTCGAGGCGGCGCCGTTCTTCGTGCGGATGACGCAGCGCCTCGTGCGGCTGATCCAGGAGCGCACCGGCGAGGGCTATGTCGCCCGCGTCGACCTGCGCCTGCGGCCCGATCCCGCCTCGACGCCGGTCGCGCTCTCGGTCGAGGCGGCGCTCGACTATTACGAGCGCGAGGGCGCCACCTGGGAGCGCGCCGCCTATATCAAGGCGCGGCCGATCGCCGGCGACCTGGCGCTCGGCCACAGCTTCCTCAAGCACCTCTCCCCCTTCGTCTGGCGGCGGGCGCTCGACTATGCGGCGGTGGCGGACGTGCACGCCATGAAGCAGGACATCCACGCCTTCCGCGGGCACGAGGCGATCGCCGTCGAGGGGCACAATGTGAAGCTCGGGCGCGGCGGCATCCGCGAGATCGAGTTCTTCGCCCAGACCCAGCAGCTCATCGCCGGCGGTCGCGACCCGCGCCTGCGCACCCCGCGCACGCTGGAGGCGCTCGCCGTGCTGGCCGAGACCGGCTGGATCGGCGAGGCCGCGCGGGAGGAGCTCGACGAGGCGTATCATTTCCTGCGCCGGGTCGAGCACCGGCTGCAGATGGTGGCCGACGCGCAGACCCACAGCCTGCCCGAGGACGAGGAGACGCTCGCGGGCTTCGCCCGTTTCATGGGCTATGAGGACCGCGAGGCTTTCGCGCAGGCGCTGATCAAGCGCCTTTCCCGCGTGCAGGACCATTATTCCAAGCTGTTCGAGGATGCCCGGCCGCGCGCGGCGGTGGAGGGGCGGCTGGAATTCCCCGCCGGGAAGGACGACCGCGAGACGCTGGCGACGCTGCACCGGCTCGGCTATGCCGACCCGAAGGTGGCGAGCGCCACCGTGCGCGGCTGGCTCGCCGGCGAGCCGCGCGCGCTGAGGCCGGAAGGCGTGCACGAGGACCTCGAGGCCATCGTGCCGCTGCTCGTCGACGCGCTGGCGCGTGGCGGGGCGCCCGATGCCGGGCTCAACGCCGCCGACCGCTTTTTCCGCGAGATGCCGACCGCCCATCGCCTGCTGCCGGCGCTGCGCCACAATCCCGATCTCGTGCGGCTTCTTGCCACCATCCTCGGCACCGCGCCGAGGCTTGGCGAGATGCTGGCGCACCGGCCCTCGCTGATCGACGCGCTGCTCGATCCGGCCTTCTTCGGCGCGCTGCCGGACGAGCCCGAGCTTGCCGCGCGCCTCGCCGCCGATCTGGAGCAGGCGGAAGACGAGGAGGACCGGCTCGACCGCGCCCGCCGCTTCCGGCAGGAACACCATGTGCTGATCGGCGTGCGCATCCTCTCCGGCACGCTGCCGGCGGCGCGGGCGGGGGAGGCCTTCGCGCGGCTGGCGGATGTCATCATCCGCGCGCTGGAGACCTCGGTCGCGGCGCGGTTCCGCGAGCCGCACGGGACCATCGCCGGTGCCGAGGTGGCGGTGCTGGCCATGGGCAAGCTCGGCGGGCGCGAGATGACCGCCGGCTCCGACCTCGACCTGATCGTGCTGTACGATTTCGACGAGGAGCACCCGGAGAGCGACGGGCCGCGCCCGCTCTACGGCGCGCAGTACTTCGCCCGGCTCACCCAGCGCCTCGTCAGCGCGCTGACCACGCCGACCAACGCCGGCCAGCTCTACGAGGTCGACCTGCGGCTGCGGCCGTCCGGCCGGGCCGGGCCGGTGGCGACCAGCCTGCCGCGCTTCGAGGCCTATCAGGCGGAAGAAGCCTGGACCTGGGAGCACATGGCGCTGACCCGCGCCCGCGTGGTGTTCGCCTCGCCCGCCTTCCGCGCGCGGGTGGAGGCGGCGATCAGCCAGGTACTGGGCCGCGCGCGCGACCCGCGCCGGCTCGCCGCCGACATCGTCGACATGCGCGGCGCCATCGCCGACGAGAAGGGCGACGATGTCCCCTGGGACCTCAAATATGCCCGCGGCGGGCTGATCGATATCGAGTTCATCGCCCAGTATCTCGTGCTCGCCCATGCGGCGCGTGAGCCGCGCATCGTCGACACCTCGACGCTGCGGGTGATCGAGGCGGCGCAGAAGGTCGGGATCATCGACGCGCAGGACGGGCAGGTGCTGGCCGATGCCTGCCGGCTGCTGCACGACCTGACGCAGGTGCTGCGCCTCGCGCTCACCGGGCCGTTCACCCCGGCCGAGGCGAGCCCCGCCCTGCGGCGCCTGCTGGCGCGGGCCGGGGCGATGCCGGATTTCTCGACGCTGGAGGCGCATCTGTTCGAGACCCAGCGCCAGGTGCGGGCGGCCTTCGAGCGGCTGCTGAAGGTCGCTCCGCAGCGCCGGCGCAAGCGCGCGTGAGAGCCCGAACCCCTACGGCGCCGTCATCGCGAGGTGGAGGGCGTCGTCAGGCGAGCCTCTCCGCCACAAGGTCGGCGATGGCGAGGCTGGCGGTGAGGCCGGGTGATTCGATGCCGAAGAGCTGCACCAGCCCCGGCACGCCGTGCATGGCCGGCCCGTCGATGCGGAAATCCGCCGCCGGGGCGCCGCCGGGCACGATCTTCGGCCGGATGCCGGCATAGGCCGGGTTCAGCGCGCCGTCGGGCAGCGCCGGCCAGTAGCGACGGATGGCGGCGTAGAATTTATCGCCGCGCACCGGATCGACCTCGTAATTCGGCGTGTCGATCCATTCGGTGTCCGGCCCGAAGCGGGCCTGTCCGCCGAGGTCGAGCGTCAGATGCACGCCGAGCCCGGCCTGTTCCGGCACGGGGTAGACCAGGCGGGAGAACGGCGCCTTGCCGGACAGGGCGAAATAGGAACCCTTGCAGAACCACGCGCCGGGGATGGCCTCCGCCGGAATGCCTTCGATGGCGCGGGCGAGCGGCACCGCGCCATGGCCGGCGGCATTGACGAAGCTGGTGCAGGAAAGCCGCATCGGCTCGGCGCCGCCGACATCGAGGACGATACCCTGCGCCGTCACCTCGCCGCGCAGGATCGGCGCGTTGAAGGCGATCATGCCGCCGGCATCTTCCAGATCGCCGCGATAGGCGAGCATCAGCGCATGGCTGTCGACGATGCCGGTGGAGGGCGAGAGCAGCGCCGCCTCGGCCTTCAGCGCGGGCTCCAGCGCGCGCGCCTGCGCGCCGGTGAGCGGCGCGAGATCGGTGACGTTGCAGGCGCGGGCATGGGCGTCGATGGCGGCGAGCCTGTCGGTCTCCGCCGGGCTGGTGGCGACGATGAGCTTGCCGCAGCGCCGGTGCGGGAGGCCGCGCCCGGCGCAATAGGCGTAGAGCGCGTCGCGCCCGCTCACGCAGAGCCGGGCCTTCAGCGTGTCCGGGGCGTAGTAGATGCCGGCATGGATGACCTCGCTGTTGCGCGCCGAGGTCTCCGAGCCAACGAGGCCGGTCGCCTCCAGCACCAGCACGTCGCGCCCCTTCAGCGCCAGCGCGCGGGCGATGGCGAGGCCGACCACCCCGGCCCCGGCGACGACGCAGTCGACGGCAGATTCCTCAAGTGCGCTCATGGCTCGATCTTATTCGGCGGGGAGCATCCGGCCAGTGCGATATTGCAGCGCCGGGCGGCCGTTCAGCGGCAGGCGGATGACCACCGTCGTGCCGACGCCCTCGGAGGAGCGGATGCGCATCGAGCCGCCATGCAGCTCGACCAGCGACTTGGCGATGGCGAGGCCGAGGCCCGAGCCCTTGTGGGTCTTGGTGAACTGGCTTTCCACCTGCTCGAACGGCTTGCCGATCTTGGCCAGCGCGCTCTTGGGAATGCCGATGCCGCTGTCCTCGATGACGAGCAGGGCGGCATGGGCCGAGCGGCGGGTGCGCACCGTGATGCGGCCATTCTCCGGCGTGAACTTGATGGCGTTGGAGAGCAGGTTGAGCGCGATCTGCTTGAGGGCGCGCCTGTCGGCCTCGACGCTGACGGCGGCGTCGGCTTCGGCGGCGATGGTGAGCTGCTTCTCGTCGGCACGGACCGACATGACACGGATGGCGTCGGTGACCACCTCGTCGAGCCGGACCGGCTGTAGGTTGAGCTGCACGCGGCCCGCCTCGATGCGCGACATGTCGAGGATGTCGTTGATGACGTCGAGCAGGTAGCGGCCGGAATCGCGGATGTCGCGGCAGTACTCGTTGTACTTGTCGTTGCCGAGCGGGCCGAACAGGCCGCTCTCCATCAGTTCGGAGAAGCCGATGATGGCGTTGAGCGGCGTACGCAGCTCGTGGCTCATATTGGCGAGGAATTCGGACTTGGCGCGGTTGGCGTCCTCGGCCTTGGTCTTCTCGTCGGCGTAGTTCTGCGCCAGCTCGGCGAGCTGGAGGGCCTGCATCTCCAGCGTCTGCTGCGATTTGCGCAGGTCCGCGACAAGGGCCATGAGGCGCTTCTCGCTTTCCATCAGGCGTTCTTCGTGCCGCTTGAGCGCGGTGATGTCGGTGCCGACCGACACATAGCCGCCGTCCTTGGTGCGGCGCTCGGTGACTTTCAGCCAGCGCCCGCCCTCGAGCTGCGCCTCGAAGGCGCGGGCGCCTTCCTCCGGCCGGTCCTCGGGCCGCAGCGGAATGCGCAGCACCGGCTGGCGGGCGAGCGAGGCGATGGTGTCGAACTCGGTGCCGGGGGCGACGTTGGCGTCGCCGATGCCGTAGAGCGACTGGAACTTGGAGTTGCACATCACCAGCCGGCTGGCGCTGTCCCACAGCACGAAGGACTCGGAGATGCTCTCGATGGCGTCGCGCAGGCGCATGTCGGCGGTGGCGGTGCGCTCGGCCAGGCGGCGCTCCTCGGTGACGTCGACGGCGATGCCGACCAGGTGGGGCGGCTCGCCATTGTCCTGCGGCACCACTTCGGCGCGGGCGCGCAGCCATATCCAGTGGCCGTCGGCGTGCTTCATGCGGAACACCCGGTCGATGGTGCGGCCGGGCTTGTCGGCGATCTCGCGGGCGATGTCGTAGAGATTGGTGTCGTCGGGGTGGACGAGGCCGGCCACCTCGCCGAAGGAAATCAGCTCGTCGCGCGGCTCGTGGCCGAGCATCTCGAACATCGATTCCGACCAGAACATGCGGCCCCGGCCCATGTCCCAGTCCCACAGGCCGCAACGCCCGCGCGAGAGCGCGGTGTCGATGCGCGCGCGCACCGTCTCGTAGATGCCGTCCGCCTCGCGGGCGCGGGTCGCCTGCCAGTGGAAGGCGAAGCCGAGGATCAGCAGCACGGCGCCGGTGGTCGAGAGCAGGGTGACGGTGAGGATGGTGTCCGACTGCCAGGTCGCCAGCGCGCCGGAGAGCGGCTGGACCACGACAAGCTGCAGCGTTCCGCTGGGCAGGTTGCGCACCGTGGCGAGGGCCGGCGATCCGTCCGGCATGACGACGTCGAGGACGCCGGCATTCTCGGCGAAGATGGTCAGCGCCTGGGTGTTGGCGAGAAGCTGGCTGATCTGCTCGGAGGCGACGGCGACGTCGCTATTGGTGGCGACCACCTTGCCGCTGGCGTCGACCAGCCCGTAATGACGCCCGTCCTCGGTCGCCCGGGGCGGCAGGCTGGAGCTGAGCAGCGCGCCGGGCTGGGCGGAACCGGCGGCCTGCCGGCCGGCTTCGCTCGAGATCGCCGCCGCGAACAGGGCCAGTTCGTCCTTGGCGTTGGCGACGGCTTCGGTGCGGTAGGCGCGGATCTGAACCACCGCGGCAATGGCGACCGACGCGATGAACGCGATGATCAGCGCCGGCACCGCCTTGCGCATGAAGGGCTCGGCGTCGACCAACCGCTGATAGGCAGGCCGCGCCACTGAGCGTGCAAGCCCTCGCATGGCCTGTACGCGCACGGATGCGCCTGCAGCGTTGGCGCGAGCCATCGCCGGTCTCCCCCGAAGTCCCAATAACCCGTTCCCAGTTCGATAGGAGCGATGTGCCGCATCTCTCCGAATCACTCCGATTTGAATCGATGCGCCCCCTACCTGTCCAGAGTCCCGAGGAGTCAAGTTAACGATTCTGCAACCTTCGGGCGTGATTGCGGTGCCTCGGTGTGTGGCGGCTGCGGACAAAGCGGGTGACGGAAGGCGACAACCGCGTCGCATGGACGCCGCGGGGCGGCCGATGCTATGCGCAATCGCCCGTTTCGGGCGGCAGCTGACGGGAGAAGATCATATGAGCGACATCTGGTTCCGCACCGGCGAGGCGACCGTGCTCGCCGCCGACGGACAGTTCACCGACGCGATGCCGGAAGTCCTGATCGGCTCGGTGCGCGGCCCGGCGGGGCACGCCTTCGCCTCGATGATGGGCCAGGTGCAGGGGCACACCCGCATGTTCGTGGTGCGCGACCTGAACCAGCAGGTGCGCCCGGCGACGATGATGACCACCAAGGCGACCATCCACACGCTGGAATATGTCGACCTGCTCGGCGGCGTGGTGCAGGGCGCCATCGGCGACGCCATCGTCGACGCGCTCAGCGAGGGCATCCTGCCGAAGGACCAGGCGGACGAGCTGTGCATGATCGTGATGGTGTGGCTCGACCCGCGCTGCGCCGAGGATGCGAACCTCGACAAGGCGGACCTGTACCGCACCAATTACGAGGCGATGAAGATCGCGCTGGAGCGCGCCATGACCGGCAAGCCGACGGTCGACGAGCTGATCGCCAACCGCAAGACGGTCAAGCACTACGCGCTGGAAGGCGTGGTCGAGTACTGAGGCGCTAGCGCCGGGCGCGCAGATCCGGCGCCTTGGCGTCCGGCGGCGATGGGCCGATGACGGCTGCTTCCGGCAGCAGTGCCGGGCGCATCGTGCCGTCCATCCCGACCATGAGGGCACGGTTGCGGCCGGCCTCCTTGGCGGCATAGAGCGCGCGGTCGGCGCTGGCGACGAGGCTTGAGATCGACAGCGCCGGCGCGCCTTCCCCGGCGCTGCGGACGGTGACTCCGATGCTGACGGTCACGAAGCCGAACGGGCTGCCGGCATGGGCAACGCGCAGCGCCCGCATGGCGCGCAGCATCTCGATGGCGACGGCGAGCGCGTCCTTCTCGTCGGCGTCCGCCAGGATGACGGCGAATTCCTCGCCGCCATAGCGGGTGACGAGGTCGCCGGCGCTCCGGGTGCAGCCGCGCAGCGTCTCGGCGATGCGGCGCAGGCAGTCGTCGCCCTCGATGTGGCCGTAGAGGTCGTTGTAGGACTTGAAGTCGTCGACATCGATCATCATCAGCGCCAGCGACGGCTTGTGCCGTTCGACCCGGCCGGCCTCGTGCGCCAGCACCGCGTCGAACTTGCGCCGGTTGGGCAGCTGGGTGAGCGGGTCCATTTCGGACAGTTCGGTCAGGCGTCGATTGGCCTCGATCAGTTCGCGCTCCAGCCGTTCGCGCTGGCGAACCGTCGCGGCCAGTTCCTCCTCGATTTCCTTCTGTCGGGTGATGTCGACGCTGGTGGCGAGCAGGCGCAGCGGCTTGCCCTCGGCGTCGTGCTCGACGATGCGGCCGCGGCCGAGAATCCAGCGCCACGAGCCGAACTTGTCGCGTATCCGATAGACCGCCTCGAAGATGTCGCTGCGGCCGTCGAGAACCTGTGCGTAGCGCTGGAGCACCATCGGCCTGTCCTCCGGGTGGACCACGGCCCAGGCGGTATGTTCCTCCTGCGCGGAAACGTCGTCGGCGCCGAAGCCGAGGGCGGTCTTCCAGTGGGCGGAACGACGCACGACGCCCGTGCCGATGTCGAGCTCCCAGATCCACTGGCCGGCGCTCTCCAGGGCGGAGCCGATGCGCCGCTCGCGCCGCGCGAGATCGGTGCGCCGCTGGTGGCGGCGGGTGATGTCGGTGAGCGCGATGGACAGGCTCGCGGGCCGACCCTCGGGATCGAGCAAGGCGCGCGCGGAGGCGAGATAGGTGCGGCCGGTACCGGGCTCGGTCAGCTCCTGCTCGGAGGTCGGCCGGCCGGCGGCCGCCCGCGCGAACCACAGCCGCACGAGCGCCGCGGCGCCGGGAAGAAACTGCTCGATGGATCTGCCGATGACGTCCCGCGGCGACTGGCCGAGCAGTTCGGCCATCTGGGCATTCACCGCGAGCAGGCCGAAATCCCGGCCTATCACGCACAGTGCGACCGGGGCGTCGGCGAAGGCCGCCTCCGGCTGCACTCTGACCGCGTCACCCGACGCGAACGCGTGACTGCTCATGAACCGGAATCCCTTTAATGCAGGGCACTCTAGCGCCGATCCGCATCGTTCGGAATGCCTGACATTTCATTTATTATACAGCCGTCCAATGCGGCCTCGGGACCGGACCGGGGTTTCTAGTCGAGCGAGCGCGAGACGATGTCGGAGACGTCCGGCGACAGGCCCGGCCGGGCGGCGACGCGGCGCAGGGCACGTTCGGCCGAGGCGCGGCGGACCGGCTCCAGCGACCGCCAGCTCTTGAACGCGGCCAGCAGCCGCGCGGCGAGCTGCGGGTTGCGCCCGTCGATATCGAGCACCGCATCGGCGACGAGATCGTGGCCGGCGCCGTCGGCCCGGTGGAACTGCGTCTGGTTGGCGCCGGCGAAGGTGCCGATGAGCGCACGCACCCGGTTGGGATTGCTCCAGGCGAAGGCGGGGTGCGCGGTGAGCGCGCGCACGCGCTCCAGCGTGCCGGCCTCGGCGATCTGCGCCTGCAGGCCGAGCCATTTGTCGACGACGAGCGGGTCGTCGCGGAAGCGCTCATAGAACGCCGCCAGCGCCTCCTCGCGTGCATCGGGGGCCGCATGGGCGAGCACCGCCAGGGCGAGGAAGCGGTCGGTCATGTTGTCGGCCGCGCGGAAATGCGCGAGCGCCCGGTCGATGGAAGCGGCCGAACCGCCGGCGGCGAGCAGGTCGAGGCAGGCATTGCGCAGGGCGCGGCGGCCGGCCGAGGCCGCGTCCGGCGTGAAGGCGCCGTCGGGCGCGTGGCGCGCATGGATCGCCTCCAGCGCCGGCGCCAGCGCCTGGCTCAGCGCGCGCCGCAGGCCGGTGCGGACGTCATGGATGGCATCGGGATTGACATCCTGGCCGATCTCGCGCGCCACGTCGCTCTCCGAGGGGACGGAGAGCGCCTGCGCGATGAAGGCGGGGTCCAGCGTCGGGTCGTCGAGCGTGGCGCCGAGCGCCTCCACCAGGGCGGCCGGCGGCGGCAGCGCGCGCCCGGCGCGGAGGGCGGCGGTGGCTTCCACGAGATGGGCGAGGGCGATGGTCTGGCCGGCGTCGAAGCGGTTGAACGGATCGCTGTCGTGGCGCGCGAGGAACAGCAGGTCCGCCGTCGACAGGTCGCTGGTCAGCCGGACCGGCGCGGAGAAGCCGCGATTGAGCGAGGCGACCGGCCGCGCGGCGATGTCGCGGAAGACAAAGCTCTGGCGCGGCTGGGTGACGAGCAGCACGCCGCGCTCGGCATTGGTGCCGTCGTCGAGGCGCATCGGCATGTC
This sequence comes from Ancylobacter sp. TW_SC_1, assembly GCF_056836805.1. Taxonomy (NCBI): domain Bacteria; kingdom Pseudomonadati; phylum Pseudomonadota; class Alphaproteobacteria; order Hyphomicrobiales; family Xanthobacteraceae; genus Ancylobacter; species Ancylobacter sp. TW_SC_1. The sequence goes on along the minus strand of NZ_CM166365.1, from coordinate 4,003,823 downwards.
GGCGCCGTCCGGCCCGACCAGGCCGAGGTTGAGCGGGATCACCATGGGCTGCTTGTCGGACTGGCCGGGCGTCGGCGGCAGCGTCTGGGCGACGTCGAGCCGGAAGGTCCGCGCCGCCTCGTCCCACTGGCCGGTGACGGCCAGATGCGGCGTGCCGGACTGGGCGTACCAGAGCGCGAACTGCGTCAGGTCGACGCCGTTGGCGTCGGCGAAGCAGGCGAGGAAGTCCTCGACGGTGGCGGCGTCGCCATCGTGCCGGTCGAGATAGAGGTCCATGCCGGCGCGGAAGCCTTCCGCACCGAGCAGGGTCTTCAGCATGCGCACGACCTCGGCGCCCTTCTCGTAGACGGTCGCCGTGTAGAAGTTGTTGATCTCGCGATAGGTCGAGGGCCGCACCGGATGCGCCAGCGGGCCGGCATCCTCGGGGAACTGGTGGCTCTTGAGCAGGCGCACGTCGGAAATGCGCTTCACCGGGCGCGAGCGCTGGTCGGAGGAGAATTCCTGGTCGCGGAAGACCGTGAGCCCTTCCTTGAGGCAGAGCTGGAACCAGTCACGGCAGGTGATGCGGTTGCCGGTCCAGTTGTGGAAATATTCGTGGGCGATGATCGCCTCGATGTTCGCGTAGTCGGCGTCGGTCGCCGTCTCGGGGCTGGCGAGGACGTATTTGTCGTTGAAGACGTTGAGCCCCTTGTTCTCCATCGCGCCCATGTTGAAGTCGGCGACGGCGACGATGTTGAAGACGTCGAGGTCGTACTCGCAGCCGAACGCCTCCTCGTCCCAGCGCATGGAGCGCTTGAGCGCGTCCATGGCGTAGCCGGCGCGTTCGGTCTTGCCGGGCTCGACATAGATGCCGAGCTCGACCTTCCTGCCGGTGGCGGTGACGAAGTGGTCGGTGATCCGGTCGAGCTTTCCGCCGACGAGGGCGAAGAGATAGCAGGGCTTGGGCCAGGGATCGTGCCAGATCGCATAGTGGCGGCTGGTGCCCTCCACCTCGCCGCTCTCCACCGGGTTACCGTTGCCGAGCAGGACGGGTGCCTCCTCGCGCTCGGCCTCGATGCGGGTGGTGTAGACGGCGAGTACGTCCGGCCGGTCGGGGAAATAGGTGATGCGGCGGAAGCCCTCGGCCTCGCACTGGGTGCAATAGGTGCCGCTGGAGCGGTAGAGGCCCATCAGCTTGGTGTTGGCGGAGGGGTCGACGACGGTCTCGATCTCCAGCGTCAGCTCCTGCTGGGGCGGCGCGAGGATGGTCAGCGCCGTGGCCGTGGCCACATACGCATTGCCGGCCAGCGGCGCGCCGTCGAGGGCGACGGATTTCAGCGCCAGTTCGTCGCCGTCGAGCACAATGGGCGAGCCCTCGCGCCCCTCCGGGTTCGGCCGCATCGCCAGCCGGGCGAGGATGCGCGTGGCCGTGGGGTGCAGGCGCACATCCAGGTGCACGGTGTCCACGAGCCAGTCCGGCGGCCGGTATTCGCTGAGGCGGACGGGCTGGGGAACGGTATCGCGCGGCATCTGGAACTCCCGGAGGATTCGGCGGGGATAGGTGCAAGAGGTAGGCACTCGCGCGCCCGACCGGAAGCCCCGGTCCGGCGCGGATGTCCGGCGGCGCCGATTGCGCTCAGCGCAGGCGGGTGATCTCGACGCCGGCGTCGCGGAAGATGCCGGCGATGGGCGCGGCCGGCTTGTGAATCTCCACCCGCACCTTCTCGACGCGCGGATAGCGGGTCAGCACCGTCGCCGCGATCGTCTGTGCGAAGGCTTCGAGAATGTGGAAGCGGTGGCCGGAGGAAACCTCGTGGATGATCTCGAACACCTTTTCGTAGCCGACGGTCTCGCCGTAATCGTCGTGCGCGGCGGCGGGGCCGGTGTCGAGCCACCAGTCGATGTCGACGACGAAACGCTGGCCGAGCCGCGCCTCCTCCTCGAACAGTCCGTGTTTGGCGTGCAGTTCCACGCCACGAAGGAAGATGCGGTCGGACATCGGCAGGCGTTCCGGCTTTCGGGTGTGGGATCAGGCGGGCGAGAGGGCGGCGGCGAGCAGGCCGACCGCCACTGCCGGCGCGCAATCGGCCGCCTGGCGGGCGAGAGCGGGATCGTCGGTCAGCACGTCGGCGAGGTCGAGATAGGCGAGATTGCGCCGGTCGGCGAGGCGGGCGGCGATGAAGCGGCCGACGCCGGCGCCGACGATGAGGTCCGGTTCGACCTCGAGGCCGGAGGCGACGCAGTCGAGCGCGCTCCCGAGGCGGGCCATCTGCGCCTCGGCGAGATGACGCGCCAGCGCCTTCGCCTTGGCCCGCGTCGCCGGGGAGAGATCGTGCCCGACCATGCGCAGCAGGCGGCGGGCGCTCGCCTCCTCGGTCTTGGGGCCGCCATCGGCGCTGGGGTGCAGGTCGGCGCCCTCCGGCAGTTCGCCGGTCAGGCGGTAGATGTCCGCCGTGGTGGCGTAGTGCTCGGCCATCAGCGGCAGCCAGCGGCCGTTGAACGGCGCCTGCGTCGCCAGCGCCATCACCGGGGTGCGGGCGATGCCGGTATAGATCAGCTCGTTATTGGCCAGCCGCTCGGCGTCGGAGAAGCCGCGCGCCGCCACCCGGCCGCTGCCGAAGGGGATGAGGTCGGCGGTGGTCGAGCCGATGTCGAGCAGAATGCCCTCCGGCAGCAGATGCGACAGCACGGCGGCGCTCGCGTACCAGTTCGCTGAGCCGATGGCGTCGGCATGGATCGCAGCGCGGTCGGGCGTCACGAAGCCCTCCGGCCCGGCGAACAGGGCGAGCGGCGCGCCGCCCAGTTCCCGCATCAGCAGCGCCGAGGTGGCGATGACACCGGAACGGCGGTCGGGCCAGAGGTCGGCGCCCTCGGCGGTCATGGTGACGGCGGAAGGCACGTCCGGCTCGAACTCCGCCCGCAGGTCGCGCAGCGCCGCGGCGAGTTGGTCCTCGCCCTTCCACACCGGGCACGGCGCGATGCGCACCGCCTTGAGCCGGCCATCCTGGCCGAAGGCGGCGAGCTTCACATGCGCGCCGCCGACGTCCCATCCGAGACGGGAAATGTTGTTCACGGCAGGACCTCGACGGGAATGGCGGGAGGGAGATGCGGCAGGTCGGGCACGACGCCGTCGCGGATGAGCTCGGCGACGAAGGCGAGCGGGTTGATCCCGAGCGCCCGGCGCAGGCCGGCATAGGAGGTGGTGAGGCGCGGATTGACGTCGATCGCCACCGGGCCCTGCGCCGTGGCGATATAGTCGACGCCGACAATGCCGTGCAGGCCCGGCAACGCCGTGCCGACCTGCCCGGCGAAGGCGCGCAGTTCCTCGCTGACCGGCATGGCGCCGACGGTGACGCCGGAAAAGCGGAAGGCGCCATCGTGCGGCGCCACATGCTGGCGGTTGGCGGTGAGGACATGGGCGCGGCCGCCCTGGCAGAGCAGGGTGAGGCTCAAGGCGGCGCCCTCGACCAGCGGCTGGATCACCAGCCCGGCGGGGTAGGGGGGCTTCGGCCGGCACTGGAAGATGCGCACGTCCATCGCTCCGGCGCCGTCGTCCGGCTTGACCACATAGGGACCGGGCACACCGTCGGGAATGGCATCGAGCCGCCAGGTCGGCACGGTCGGCACGCCGGCCGCCGACAGCGCCTCGGCGGTGCGCAGCTTGCTGGCGCAGAGCGCGAGCGTCGCCTGATCGGGCAGAATGACGCGGCGGTTGCGCGCCCGCAGCCGTTCGGCGAGCCGTTCCAGCATGCCGTCGGTCTCCGGCGCGATCGGCCAGCAGCAATCGGCCTGTTCGGCCATCATGTTCCAGATCGAGGAGGGATCCTCGCCGAGGCGCAGCGCCGTGCTGGTGCCGCGCGGCGGCGGCGACAGGCGCGCGTCATGCGTGGTGATCACCCGGACGCCCGGCAGGTCCTCGAGGTCGGCGATGAGCGTGTCGCGCATCAGCTCGCCTTCGGCTATCAGCGAGCCGGGCAGCTCGCTGTCGAGATAGTCGCCACCAGTGACCGTTTCGCAGACGAAGACCAGCATCATCGATACGCCAGGAAAGGAAGGACGGGGTGGAACTTATACCGGTGATCGACCTTATGGGAGGTGTGGTGGTGCATGCGCGGCGCGGGGCGCGCGACGCCTACCGCCCCATCGAGACGCCGCTGTCGACCAGCGCCGCGCCGCTGGACGTCGCGGACGGGCTGCTGGCGCGCGGCGCCTTCCGCACCCTCTACATCGCCGATCTCGACGCTATCGCCGGCAAAGGCGGGCATGACGAGGTGCTGGCCGGGCTCGCGGCGCGCCACCCCGCTCTGGCGCTCTGGGTCGATGCCGGCGAGGCTTCCCCCGAGGCGCTCGCCCGCCGTGTGGGGCAAGGGCCCGGCCGCCCGGTGATCGGCAGCGAGAGCCTCGCCAGCCGCGACGATGCAGTGGCCGCGCTGGCGGCCGGCGGCGGCTTGCTGTCGCTCGACTACGGCCCGGAGGGGCCGCGCGGGCCTTCGGAACTGCACGCCCGCGCCGGGCTGTGGCCCGATGCGGTGATCGTCATGACGCTGGCGCGCGTCGGCGCCGGCCAGGGTCCCGATGTCGAGCGGCTCGCCGGCATTCTGGCGCGGGCCGACGGGCGGCGGGTCTACGCGGCTGGCGGGGTGCGGGACGTGTCGGACCTTCATCGGCTCGCCGATCTCGGCGTCGCCGGCGTGCTGCTGGCGAGCGCGCTGCATGACGGGCGGCTGTCGCGGGAGGATGTCGCCGCCTTCATGGGCTGAAGCGCGAGGCGCCGAGCGCCGCCGCGAACAGCGTGGCGACAGTGAGGTCGGCGCTGGTGCCGGGGTTGAGCCCGCGCGCCTTCAGCGAGGCGTCGAAGGCGAGCAGCCGCGCGTGGCGGGCGGGCGCCGGGCCGAGGAAATCGATGCCGGCCGCCACCCCGGCCGCTTCCGTCCGAACCTGCTCTGCGGTCTCGGGGCCGAATTTGCGGGCGATGTGGCTGTCGGGAAAGGCCGCCATGAAGGCGAGGTGCACTGCCTCCGTCCGCGCCTGCGGATCGGCGCTGCAGAGCGCGGCGAAGCGGGCGAGGCCGACGTCGAACAGGTCGGCGAAGCCGCCGGCATATTGCCGGGCGATGCGGTCGCGTTCCGCCGCCAGGGCCATCGCCTCGACGAGGCCGATGCGGGCGGGGGCGCCGACGTCGTGCGTCTCGTGCCGGCCGAGGCCGCCGGGACTGGCGGCGGCGATGGCGCGGAATGCCGCCTCGGCGTCGGCGAGGTCGAGGCTGTCCAGCACGCCCTGCAGGTTGGGCCTGAGCGGGCCGGGCCGTTCGGCGGCGGCGGCCAGCGGGGCGCAGAGCAGCACGATGCCGAGATTGGTGTTGAGCCCGGTCGCCCTGAGCGAGGCGCCGACCGCCGTCTCGATGCGGGTGCCGACCCGCTCGCCCGGTGCCGCGATGAAGGGCGCCGCCGCGTCCGCCGCCCGCTCGAAATGGGCGACCTCCATGCCGTGGCCGGCGCTGAAGCGGTGCACATTGCCCGCTTTCAGCGCGTCCAGCTCGGCGTGGCAGGCGTCGCGGAACGCGGCCTCGATGGCGGCGGCTCTCATATGGCGGGCACGCGCGATAATGTCTCGACGAGGTGGCGGGCGAGCGCGCCGGCGACGTCGATGTCGGCCGTCTTCTGCAGTCCCTTCCAGGCCGGCATGGAGTTGACCTCCAGTACCTGCAGCGTGCCGTTCACGTCCTCGATCAGGTCGACCCCGGCATAGTCGGCGCCGACGGCGGCGGTGGCGCGGATGGCGAGATCGTGGGCGCGCGGGTCGAACGGCGCGGGCGCGCCGACCGCGCCCTGATGGATGTTGGTGATCCAGCTCGGCGAGCGGCGCAGCATGCTCGCCGCGACCTTGTCGCCGATGACGAAGACGCGCCAGTCCTGATAGCTCTCGGCGGCGGGGGCGGCGACGAAGTCCTGCAGATAGTAGATGCCGCCGACCTTCTCCGGGTCGGGCAGCGGCGAGCGGCGCGGGATGCGGCGTATGCCGCGCCCCTGCGCGCCGAACAGCGGCTTCAGCACCATGTCGCCGGGCGCCTCGTCGACCAGCGCCTGCATCGCCGCGCGGTCCTCGCGGACGAAGCTGCGCGGCGTCGGCAGCCCGGCCTTCGCGATGAGGAAGCTGGTCATCGACTTGTCGACGCAGCGCTCGACGGCGCGGGCGTCGTTCATCACCTTCACGCCGAGCTCGCGCAGGGCATGCAGAAGGCCGAGCCGCGCGGTGATCTGCTCGGTCGAGCCCTTGGCGATGAGGCGGACGAAGGCGGCCGCCGGCAGCCTGTCGCCGAGGCCGGGCAGCACGAGGCCGTGCGCCGTCTCGCCGATGGCGAAGCCGCAATCGTTGAGGGACAGCACGAGGACGTCGAGGCCCTCGCGCTCGATCGCCGCCTTGAGGCGGCGCGTGTGCCAATCGGCGTCCTCGGTGAAGATGACGACCGTATCGGAACGTTCCGGACTCATGCGAAGGAACGCTCCAGAATGTCGTCGTGGAAGGCGCCGAAAGTGAAGCTACGGCCGGTCTCCAGCGCCGTCACGGTGACGCGCGCCGGGCTGAACAGCATCGGGTCCATGGCGTAGAAGTCGCCCTTATAGGCGGTGAAGATCTCGGCGAAGGTGCGCCCATGGTCGCGCGAGGAGGAGCTGGGCAGGCCCTCGGCGAGTTCGCGCGCCTCGCTTTCCGGGCCGGTGACGAAGAGCTGCACGTCGCCGCCATAGAGGGTCGCGTCGTTGGTCCGCCCCATCGCCGCGACGAAATCCGGCGCCGGCGGCGGCAGCGGCGAGGAGCCGATACCGTCCACCACCCGGTCGAGCGGGAAGTGCAGGGCGTGCGTCTTGTGCAGCGCCACTTCCAGCACACGGGCGACGATCTGTACCGTGCCGGCGAGGCTGCTGGTCGGCGTCAGAATGAGCGTCAGCCTTTCCGGCGCGATGCCGCACTCCTCGGCGATGCGCGCGACGAGGATGTCCGGCGGGGTGCGGTCGACCTCCAGCACGAGGCAGGCCTGGTCGGCGCTGTCGCGATAGCCGAGCTCCTCGAACAGGGTCTCCTTCCCCCAGAGCGCGCGGGCGGGCCCCGAGCCGAGGGCGAAGAAGTCGCCCTCCGCCAGGCTCCAGCCGGCATACTGGCTGCCGAGGCAGGCGATGACGGGATCGGCGGTGGTCACGGTGACCATGGTGCCCCAGCGCGGGAAGCGTCCGCTGGTGCCGAGGCTCACCGCGCCGAGGCCGCCGAGGCAGATTTCGGCGATGCGCCGGCCGGCCTCAAGACCGCCGCGCGCATGGATGCCGGCATCGACGATGCGTGCGCCGCAGGGGCTGCGGCTCACGCCGAGCCGCAGGATGGTGGCCTTGTCGACCAGGTCCTCGACAAGGGGGGCCGCGAGCGCCGAGACGCTCGGACGCAGATTGTTCAGATTGATGTCGCCCATAGGGAATTACTCCGCAGCCTTGCGGCTCGCCGCGCTCAGCTCGCGCCAAAGATGATCCATGCGCCGCGAAAGATCTTCGCGGGCTTCGGTGATGTCGTGCCCGGTCGCGAACACCGTGCAGACGGGCTCGCCCGCCTCGATGCGCGTGCCGGGGGGTGGACGGTCGGCCACCCAGTCGGGAAGCGCGCCGCGCCGCATCTCGAAGGCGGCAGGCGCGTAAAGAATGCCGGCGGCGCGTGTGTCGATGCCGTCGGGCGTGAGGACGTCAAGCTCCGGGAGCTGTCCCGCGCAGCCGTCGATGTGCAGCCGCAGAAGCGGCGGCAGCGGCGGCCGGTCGAAGAGGTCGAGCGTCGCGCCCGGGCGGGGGTTGATTTCGAGCAGGCTCCAGCCGCCCGGTGTGACGACCAGATCGGCGCTGGCGAGGCCGACGAGCCCGACCGTGCCGACGATGCGCTGGAGGGCGCGGTCCACCGCCCGCCCGATGGCGTCCTCCAGCCCGATCGGGCCGACTGCGCCGCCGTAACGGAACGGCGCGTCCGGGCTCGGGGCGCACCACTGCTCGGAGAAGGCCAGCAGCCGCGCCGCCCGCCCATCACCGAGGAAGAGGGCGGAGACGGTGCGCCCTTCCACATATTCCTGCAGATACCAGCCCTTGCCGCGCGCCTGCGCTGCAGGGCGCACATGCCAGCCGCCGGAGCCGCCGATGCATTTCTCCAGCGTCCGGGTGCCCGCCGGCGCGGCGTCGGGAAAGATCCGCGGATGCGGGATGCCGAGATCGTTGAGCAGCCGGTCGAAGAGCATCGGCTCCTTGAGCCAGGCGAGGGCGTCTTGCCCGTTGCCCACCAGCCGGAAGCGTCCCGCCAGCTTCTCGACCAGCTCGGGCGCATGCTCGAAGCCGGTGCCGAGCACGACTGGAAGAGCCGGCCCGGCATGGATGGCCAGCTGTTCGAAGAGGTCGTCCGGATCGATGGTGAAGCCGCCGAGGCGGCGCAGCGGAATGGCTGCGACCGCGAGATCGCGCGTGTCCTCGTCCCCGAACAGGTCGAGGACGAGGGCGCGCAGGCCGGCGCGGCGGGCGGCGGCTGCCAACCCCCGCGCGGCGATGCCAACGATGACGACATCGGCCTCTTCCCTAGGCCGTGAGTGATCGTGCGAGGAGGAAGGCATCTTCGAATCCGATCGTCAGCGCCGACGGCGTAACGCGCATTCGCTTCAACAGCTCATGCTGCACGCGATATTTGAGATGGCCAATGGTCAGTGCGCCGATGCCGAGCGCGCCATTCACAAGAGGTTTGCCGTCGGCATGGGCGTCGATGCCGGCGATGCCCGAGGGCGGCACCGCGTTGACGTCGGCGGCGACCTTGAGGTGCTTCGCGCCGGCGAGCGCCTCGGCAGAGAGGATCTCGACGCCGGCGCGGCCGCAGGCGAGCACCACCTCGACATCCGCCAGCAGGGCACGCTTGTCCTCGTCGCTCTTGCCGCTGGCGCTGGCGAGGTCGACGCCGAAACGCTGCTTGAAGTCGCGCGCCTTGACTTCGACCGCCTCGATGTCGCGGTGGCTGACCAGCGTCACCTCGGCGCCGGCCTGCGCGGCGATCACGCCGGCAATGCCGCCGACCACGCCGGTCGCGCCATAGACCTGAACCTTCACGCCCTTGAGCCCCTCGGGGCGGGTGGGGCGCAGCTTCAGCTCGACCTCGGCCACCATGGCGGCGGCGGTGGTGAAGGAGCCGGCCGGATCGACGAAGACGGAAATCTCGAAGGGCGGGAACAGCACGCTCTTCGCCTTGTTCGCCATGTCGAGGGCGAGACCCGCATCCTTGCCGCCGATGAACAGGCCGGTGCGCGGCGCGGCGTCGGGGTGGCGCGAGAACATCATGTCCTGCGTCAGGTCGCCGACCTCGTCCAGCGTGACCCCCGAATAGGGGAGGATGGTGGTGTAGCCGGCGTCGACGGCCATGTTGACGTCGAACGGGCTGACGTGGCGAAGCGGCGAAATGATGTGAAGAATCGGGGCGATATCCGCCATTGCGTCCATTCCCTAGGTCAGAATCGGGCCTTGCGGCCTCTCGTGCGGAAGATGGGGGAGCGACGCGGGCGTTACGCCAAAACCGCCGCTAGCACTGCTCGACGCAGGCAAGCCACTCGATCCGTGCGCCGGCATTGCTGCCGCGCGCGCAGTCGAAAGCCAGAGCGGGCCGGTCGCCGAAGCGAACGCGGGCCTCGCTGATCAGCTGGTCGGCCTCTTCCGGACTGCCGAGAATGGCAAAACCGGTGGGCCCCCAGGAACTCTGGCCGAGGCCGCGCAATCCGCGAGCCTCCAGCCAATCCATCACCTCGGCGACGGAACTGCTTGTATAGCGGCCACCCTGTGCGCTCGCATAGTGCTCTCCGAGCAGGCGCTGCATTTCGCCGACCGCGGCGGCGAAGTAATCCACATCCTCTTCGGCCAGAGCCGGCAGCGCGACCATCACCGCCAGCCGCGCCATATGGCCGGCGAGGGTGTCGGCGAAGGGCGGCAGCCCTTCCATCGCGCTCACTTCCTCCGGGCCGCTAAGCCCTTGATGACCGTGGTCATATACCAGCAGCAGGCGCCAGTTCTCGGGGAAAGGCAGGCGCGAGAGGATGGGCGGCGGCGCATCCGAGCCGCGCTTCTTGCCGCCGTCGAGGATCACGCCGCCCTCGGTGAAGGCGCCGATGCCGATCGCCGAGCGGGCGCCGCGACCCAAAGCCGCGCCCACGTCGCGGGGAGAGATGTCGAGGCCGTTGACAAGGCAGAGCCCCGTCGCGACGGCAAGGCCGAGCTGGGTTCCCGAGCCGAGGCCGGAATGCGGCGGCAGCGCGGTTTCCACCGTCACCTCGACCGCCTTGTCGAGGCCGAAGCGTGCCGCCGCCTTCTCGACCGCCGCCAGTGCGCGCCCGGCGTCCGGTCCGCTGGCGGAAAGCCGCTCGGCGCGGCGCATGCGCACCACGGTCGAGGGGCGGTCGAGGGTGATGCCGAGGCTGCCGAAGCGCCGGCCCAGCGTGCCGGCAAGATCAAGGAATCCAAGGTGCAGCCGACCCGGCGCGGTGATGCGCACCGTCGCCTTGTCCCGCTCTTCCTTCGCCGTGCTGAATTGCCGTGTTGTGGTGTTCACCAGCGTTTCCTCGTCGGCCATGGTAAGGCGCGGAATGCGGCGCGGACAAGCCGCCCGGCGATATCGGCGTTTGCGGGAAGCGCCGGGCGCGTGCTACCGAATCGGTCAAAGCCGCCCGCGACAGAACGGGCGAACGCCGCCAGGAGGACGCCAGGACATGGCGCTGGACCCGAAAAAAACCTTCACCGACAGTGAGGTGGAGGAACGCCTTGCCGCCGACCTGCCGCATTGGAAGCTGCAGGACGGGTGGATTCGGCGTACCTACCGCACGTCGAGCTGGAAGGGCACGTTGATGGTGATCAACGCCGTCGGGCATCTTGCCGAGGCGGCCTGGCACCATCCCGACCTCACCGCCTCCTATGCCTGGGTCGAGGTGCGGCTGATGTCGCACGACGCCAAGGGCATCACCGAGCGGGACTTTCAACTGGCGAAGAAGATCGAGGACGTTGTCGGCTGGCAGCCGGGAACCGAGCCGGACAGCGCGCTGGAAGGCACGCCGCGCGGCGATCTGCGCTTCGCCTACATCAAATACGATTGAACGGTTGCGATTGAACCATGGCCAATGCTTCCACCGAGACGATCCATGACGTGGTCTGCGGCTTCTGCGGGCTCGGATGCGATGACCTGACGGTGGAGGTCGGGGGGCGCGAGGTCCGCGCGAAGGGTGACGTCTGCCCGGAGGCGGCGCGGCTGCTCCGGCGCCTCGACGTGGCCGACCGGCCGGCGAGCCTGGCCGGCACGCCAGCGAGCCTCGATGATGCGGTCGCGGCGGCGCGGCGCCTGCTGGCGGAGGCGCGTGCGCCGATGATCGGCGGCCTCGGCACCGACATGGCCGGCGCCGGCGCGCTGGTCGACCTCGCCATCCGCTTCGGCGGGACGCTCGACCACTACGCCTCCGAAGGTCTTTTCCGGAATTACGCCGCCGCGCAGCGCACCGGCTGGCTGTCGACGACGCTTGCCGAGGTGCGCAACCGCTGCGACGTGCTGCTGGTGGTCGGCGGCGATCCCGCCGCCACCTGGGGCCGGCTGTTCGAACGGTTCTTCCCGCAGTCGCCGCTTTTCGCCGGCGCGGGCCGCAAGGTCGTGTTCCTCGGCGGCGCGCCGGGCGAAAAGGCCAAGGCCCAGCTTTCCGGCGCCGAGGTCGTGCATCACGCGACCCGCGATCCGGTGGCGGTGCTCGAGGCGCTCGGCAGCCTCCTCGCCGGCCGCCATCCGCCGGGCGAGAGCTTCGGCGGGGTGGGCGCGGATGTGCTCGCGGGAGTGGCGGAGGAACTGCGCAACGCCCATTACGCGGTTGTCACCTGGAGCGCGGCGGAGCTTGACGAGGGAGACCTCGTGGCCGAGCGGGCGACCGCGCTGGTCGATGCGCTCAACCTCACCACCCGCGCCGGCGTGTTTCCGCTCGGCGGGCGCGACAACCTGATCGGCGTCAACCAGCTGCTTCTGTGGCGTCTCGGCTACCCGCTGCGCACCGTCGTGCGCGGCCAGTCGAGCGCGCATGATGGCGCGCTCCACGCCACCGAGGCGGCGCTCGTGGACGCCGACGTGCTCGTCTGGGTGTCGGCGTTCCGGCCGGAGCCGCCGCCTGCCTTCGCCGGCAAGGTCATTGCCCTTGCCCATCCCGAAACAGTATTCGAAACAGAACCTGATGTTCTTATCCCTGTGGGCACTCCCGGCGTCGACCACGCCGGAACGGTGTTCCGCATGGATTCCATCGTGAGCCTGCCGCTCGGCGCCTTGCGCGTCGCGACGCTTCCCAGCGTCGCCGAGGCTGTGCGTCGCATAGCGGAGGGGTAAATGAGACTGCGGCTGAAGGGCGGGCGTGTGCTCGACCCGGCCAATGGCGAAAACGGTGTCGCCACCGGGACCGTGCGTGACATCGAGATCGAGGATGGGCGCATCGTCGCCGCCACCGGCCTGAAGGCCGATGCCGAGTACGACCTGGGCGGCGATGTCGTCATGGCCGGCGGCATCGATCTGCACAGTCACATCGCCGGCGGCAAGATGAACCTCGCCCGCCTGCTGATGCAGGAGGACCGGCGGGCCTTTCCGGAGATGCCGGGCAATTTCTGCGGCTGCGGCGGCGGACGCGCGGTGCCGACCGCGCACGCCACCGGCTGCCGCTATGCCGAGCTGGGCTATACGACGGTGTTCGAGCCGGCGATGGTCGGCGCCAATGCGCGCGGCGCGCATCTGGAAATGGCGGACATCCCCAATCTCGACACCGGCGCCTATCTGGTGCTTGGCAATGACGACTATTTCCAGCGCCTGCTGGCCGCCGGCGCCGGGCAGGAGCAGGTCAACGCCTATGTCGGCTGGATGATCGAGGCGACGCAGGCCTTCGCCATCAAGATCGTCAATCCGGGTGGCATCAACGCCTTCAAGTTCAACGCCCGCAAGATGGACCTCGACGAGGCCAACCCGCATTACGGGGTGAGCCCGCGCAAGGTGCTGACCACGCTGATCCGGGCGGTGACGGAGCTCGGCCTGCCGCATCCGATCCACCTGCATGGCTGCAATCTCGGCGTGCCGGGAAATGACGAGACGACGCTCGCCACCATCCTCGCCACCGAGGGGAGGCGGCTGCACCTGACGCATCTGCAGTTTCATTCCTACGGCACCGAGGGCGACAAGCGCTTCTCCTCCTCGGCGGCGCGGATCGCCGAGATGGTCAACGCCAATCCCAACATCTCGGTCGATGTCGGGCAGGTGATGTTCGGCCAGACCATCACCGCCTCGGCCGACTACATGTCGCAGTACCGCAATCGCGGCCTCGCCAGCCCGAACAAGTCCATCGGCATGGACATCGAGCTGGACGCCGCCTGCGGCGTGGTGCCGTTCGAGTACAAGGACAAGTCCTTCGTCAACGCGCTGCAATGGGCGATCGGGCTGGAGCTGTTCCTGCTGGTCGAGGATCCTTGGCGGATCTTCCTGACCACCGACCACCCCAATGGCGGGCCGTTCACCACCTATCCGCACCTCATCCGCCTCTTGATGGACCGCGACTTCCGCAACGCCCAGCTCGCCACGCTCAACAAGGCAGCGCAGAAGCACACGCTGCTCGCCGAGATCAAACGCGAATATTCGCTGGAGGAGGTCGCCACCCTCACGCGTGCCGCCCCGGCCCGCATCCTCGGGCTGAAGGACAAGGGCCATCTCGGTCCCGGCGCGGTGGCGGACATCGCGGTGCATACGGAGGACAGCGACCGTGAGGCGATGTTCTCGACCACGCGCTTCGTGTTCAAGAACGGCCGGCTGATCGTGAAGGACGGCGTGGTGGTGGAACTCGCGCAGGGCACGACCCACGTCGTGCGCCCGGACTTCGACCGCTCGGTCGACAAGGACATGCAGCGCTGGTTCGACGAGGCGGTAGGCCTCAAGGCGCAGCATTTCCGCGTCAGCGACGGTGAAGTCAGGAACGGCGCCGGCCCGACCATCCTCAAATGCCAAGGGGTGGCGTCATGATGACAGGCATGCACTGCGCGTTTCCGCCGGAGCATCCTTCGAGGCCCGGCGCTGCCGGGCACCTCAGGATGACGGCCTTCTTCAAGAGCAACGTCATCCTGAGGCGCTCGCGCAGCGAGCCTCGAAGGATGGTCGTGGAGGACGCCCGATGATCCTCAACGGCGTCGAGATCCGCGACACGTTCGCGGAAGCCTTCCCGATGGTCGGCACCCGCCTCATCGTCACCGCCGACACGCCGGAATGGGCGCTGACGGCGGGCCGCACGACGACGGGTTTCGCCACCTCGGTCATCGGCTGCGGCTGCGAGGCCGGCATCGAGCGCACCCTGGCGCCCGAGGAGACGCCCGACGGGCGTCCGGGCGTGTCGCTGCTCATCTTCGCGATGGACTTCGGTTCGCTGAAGAAGGTGGTGCCGCTGCGCCTCGGCCAGTGCGTGCTGACCTGCCCGACGACGGCCTGCTATGCCGGCATCGAGGGCGGCAAACGCGTGCCGCTGGCCAAGACCATCCGCTACTTCGCCGACGGCAACCAGATCTCCAAGAAGATTGGCGACGGCAAGGGCGCGGGAACGCGCTTCTGGCGCCTGCCGGTGATGGAGGGCGAGTTCGTCTGCGACGAGGATACCGGCTCCGTCGAGGGCGTCGGCGGCGGCAATTTCCTCATCCTCGCCCGTTCGCGGGGAGAGGCCCTGAGGGCGGCCGAGGCGGCGGTGGCGGCGATGGTTCAGGTACCGGGCATCATCCTGCCCTTCCCCGGCGGGGTGGTGCGCTCGGGCTCCAAGGTCGGCTCGAAGTACAAGGGGCTGTTCGCCTCCACCAACGACGCCTACTGCCCGACCCTGCGCGGCACGCGGCCGAGCGCCCTGCCGCCGGACGTCGGCTCGGTGCTGGAGATCGTCATCGACGGCGTGAGCTTCGAGGCGGTGTCGGAGGCGACGCGCGTGGGCATCGAGGCGGTGTGCGCCATCGGCGCCGAGGGCGGCGTGGTGGCGATCGACGCCGGCAATTACGGCGGCAATCTCGGGCCGTTCCATTTCAAGCTGCGCGAGATCATGCAGAACGGCGCGGGAGAGACGGCATGAGCGGGGTTTCTCTCAAGCCGCGCGCGCCCTTCGAGGCGCGGGTGGATTTTTCCGGCATCACGCCGGCCGTCACCTGCCCGCTCACCCTGCGCGAGCTGGAGCACATCGGCGTTCCCTATGGCGCGCGCAGCGTGAAGCTGGCCGATCTGTTCTTCATCGAGAGCGCCCCTGAGGGCGTGCTGCTGATCGAGATCGGCGACGAGCGGCTCGACGGCGTCGGTGCCGGCATGCTGGAGGGCGAACTGATCGTCGATGGCCGGGTCGGCGCCTGGGCCGGTCGCGGCATGGGCGGCGGCGTGCTGCGCATCGGCGGCGACGCCGGCGACTTCCTCGGCGCCGAACTCTCCGGCGGGCGCATCGAACTGGCCGGCACTGCCGGCGCGCATGCCGGCGGGGCCTCCTCCGGCTCGCGGCGCGGCATGTCGGGCGGGCTGCTCAAGATCGGCGGCAATGCGGGGGACCGCGCGGCCGAGCGCCAGCGCGGCGGGCTCATCACCATCGCCGGTGACGCCGGCGAGGGGCTGGCGACCGACATGATCGCCGGCACGGTGAGCGTCGGCGGTGCCATCGGCCCGCTGATGGGGCGCGGCATGAAGCGCGGCACGGTCTTCGTCAACGCGGTGCCGGAACTGCCGGCCGGCTTCGTCGACACCGGCGCGCACGAGCTGATCGCGCTGCGCCTTCTCGCCCGGCGCGTGCCGGAGCTGAAGGACATGCTCGCCGGCTGGACCCATGCGCGCCGCCTCGTCGGCGACACGCTGATGGGTGGGCAGGGGGAAGTGCTGGCGGCGGCGTAGGGCGGTCAAACGTCATCCCGGACGGCCCAGGGGGCCGATCCGGGATCGTGCCGTGACGGAGGGCGATCCTGGCTCTCGCTGGGCTCGGCCGGGATGACGCCGCTCATTGGTCAGAGCAGCGTGCCGTTCAGGATCACCAGCGCGACGGTGAAGTAGATCACCAGTCCCGTCACGTCGACGAAGGTGGCGACGAACGGCGCCGAGGCGCTGGCCGGGTCGAAGCCGAGCCGGCGCAGCACGAAGGGCAGCATCGAGCCGATCAGTGAGCCGAAGGTGACGATGGCGATCAGCGTCGCGCCGATGGTCGCCGCCACCAGCACCCAGTACTCGCCATAATCGTGGAAGCCGGCGAGTTGCCAGATGGTGATGCGGGTGACGCCGAGCGCGGCGAGGATCGAGCCGAGCACGAGGCCGGAGGGCAGCTCGCGCAGCGCCACCCGCCACCAGTCCTTCAGCTTGATCTCGCCCAGCGCCAGCGCGCGGATGATCAGCGAGGTCGCCTGCGAGCCGGAATTGCCGCCCGAGCTCATGATCAGCGGGATGAACAAGGTGAGCACGATGGCGCGCTCCAGCTCGTCCTCGAAATGCTGCATGGCGTTGGCGGTCAGCATCTCGCCGAGGAACAGGATGGAGAGCCAGCCGGCGCGCTTCTTCATCATGTCGAAGAAGCCGATCTCCATATAGGGCTCGTCCAGCGCCTCCATGCCGCCGAACTTCTGCGCGTCCTCGGTTCCCTCCTCGATGATCGCGTCGATCATGTCGTCGACGGTGACGATGCCGAGCACATGCTCGTTCTCGTCCACCACCGGCACGGCGAGCAGGTCGTATTTCGAAATGAGGCGCGCCACGTCCTCGCGGTCGGTGAGCGGCGTGGTGGTGATGGGATCATGCTTGGGGGCGACGGAAAGGATCGGCTGGCCCGTCTCGCCGGTGATCAGGCGGCGCAGCGTCACCGCCTTGAGCAGCTTGTGGGTGAGCGGATCCAGCACGTAGATGGCGTAGATCGTCTCGCGCGTGCGCTCGGTCTCGCGGATGTGCCGCAGCGTCTCGCCGACGGTCCAGGTGGAGGGGACGGTGACGAACTCGGTGGTCATCAGGCTGCCGGCGCTGTGCTCGGGCCAGGCGAGCAGCCGGTTCAGCTCGGCCTGCGTCTCCGGCGGCAGGCGGGCGAAGAGATGCGAGCGGGCTGGCTCGTCCATCCAGCGGAACAGGTCGGCGGCACGGTCGGCCGACATGTCGGAGACGAGGCGTACCGCCTCCTCGACCGGCAGCGCCTCGATGAGTTCGCTGGTGAGGTCGACATCGGGCCCGTCAAGCACCTCGACCTGCTGTTCGCGCGGCAGGCTGGCGAGCACGGCGGAGGCGGTTCTCGGCTCCTGCTCGTCGAGGGCTTCGGCGATGTCGGCGGGGTGTTCCTCGGCGAGCTCGGCCGCCAGGGCTGCGGCATCAATGAGCGCGTCGTCGCGCCGGTCTTCCGTCCGTTCTTCCATTTCGGCTCTCTCTCCGCTGTCCGGCCTTCGGAAGGCGGGCGCGGGGAGCCGAAACGCGGGGTCAGTCCCGAGGTCGGCTCACGGCGCCGGCCGCCGCCGGCCGGACAATCGACTGGTACTGTCGCTGGGCATGGATAGGGGATTCCGGTTGCGTCGCGGTGACACGCGACGGCGGGGAGATGAACTTCGCTGATGGCAAAGTCAAGCTGTCGCGTTCTCTCCACGCCGTCATCCGGGACGGTCCGTCAGGACCGGTCCCTCCGAAGGAGACCGGCACGTGATCCCGGCTCTCGGCTTCACCTCGGCCGGGACGACGGCGGCGGGATCAGGGGCGCGGATGGTCGCTCGGTGCGCGCAGCCGCGCATGGACCTGGCCGAGCCGCACGGGATCGAGCGCGCCGCTGCGGCCGCCTTCGCAGAGCGCGCCGCGAAAGCCGAGATAGTCGGCGCCGACGCCGACAAGGGCGGGGATATCGTCGAGCTTGAGCGAGCCGGCAAGCCCGGTGATCAGCCCGTGGCGGCGGGCCTCGGCGACGAACTGGCCGAGGGTGAGGGCGTCGAGATGCTCGGTCAGCGAGCCGGACTTCTTGTCCGAGGTGTCGATCATCACCCCGGCGAAGCCGGCGCGGCCGAGCGCGGCCAGCACACCGAAATCGGGAGCTTCATCCGCGAACAGCACGCCGATCATGCGGACCCGGCCGGCGAGCGGGGCCAGCGCCTCGACGCACTCATTGGTGTGCTGGGAGGCGAACAGGCCGACCTTGACGATGGGCACGCCGGTGCCGGCCACCCGCTCGGCGGCGGCGCGGATGAGCGCGGGCACCATCGGCTGGTCGCCGGCCGTGGCGCTGAGCGCCGGCCGGCCGGCTTCGCCGAGCTGGTCGCCCCAGGCGTTCCACAGCATGACCGCGGCGGTCAGCGCCTCGGTGCTCCAGGCGCCCAGCGCGCCGAAGGCCGGCTGCTTGAGATCGACGATGTCGGCGCCGCCGGCGCGCGCCATCTCCATCTCGTGGAGGTCGGCGACGCTGGCGAGCAGGCCGGGCGCGGTCTCGCTCATGACGGGTTCATCCGGCAACGTCATGCGGCGCGCTCACGACGCCCGCTTGCGGCGGTGTTCGGCGATGGCCTCGATCATCCAGCCCCAGGCCTCCAGCTCCTCCGGCCCGGCAGTCTTTTCCACCGCGATGGCGAGATAGGCGATCTCCTGGTCGATCTTCTCGTCCGGCAGGAGATGGAGCCGGCTGACCAGCACGGCGGCTTCCAGCACCGCCGCCTTGGCGCGGTTCATCCCCTCGAAGCGGGTATGGCCTTCCGAATGATAGGTCTTGCAGAAGAATTTCGGCCGCTGCGGATCGTCCTCGGCGCTTTCCACCGTGACCTCGTCATGGGACAGCGCGTCGGCGAGGCGCGGGCAGTCGATATAGGTCGCCTTGCGCACGTCGACCTGGAAGCGCTGTCCCACCACGCAGCTGGCGAAGATGCGTACGTCGTCGGTGAAGTTGATCACCGCGATGCGGGTGGCGGCGAGATTGTCCAGCGTGCGCGAGGGGCGGAAGGGCTGGAGCACATAGCCGCCCTCGACCACCGTCGCGCCCATGGGGGCGATGTGCGGCTCGCCGGCGAGCGAGCGGGTGGTGACGATGACTTCACGGATCACGGGGTTTCTCCGGCTTTCGCCTTGGCGGATCTAGCCTGCAACGTTGTGCCGGCCTCCTTGAATGTCAAACGATGGGCCTCCTCCGGGCTGCCGGCGATCTCGCCGGCCACTCCCCATTTGAGGCCCTCGTCCTGCGCATAGCGCTTGCCGAGCTTGAAGGCGATCTCCGCCCGCGCCGCCTCGACACCGAGATAGAAGGCATGGGCGCCATCCTCCTCGACCTTGAGATGGGGGAACAGCGCGAAGGGCTCGCTCGCCACATGGTGGCCGTCGCGGTTGTAGATGTGGATGCCGTCCTCCGCCACGTCGACGCGGAAATTGCGGTCGCGGACCTCCCCCGCGAGCCGGGCGATGTCCTCGGGGGAGGCGGCATAGGGCTTGCGGTCGCGCAAGGCCATCAGCCCGCCGCCGAAGCCCTGCGGCAGCGCGCCGGCCTGGCGGGCGGCGTAGAATTCGCGCCGGGCGCGGTCGAATTCGCGCACCGCCGTGCGGCAATGCGGGCTCACCTGCACCGCCAGCACCGCCTGTATGTGCAGTTCGGAGATCATCCCCATCAGGATGGCGTTGATGCCGGTGGTGTCGGCATCGGTCAACTCGGTGACGTTGCCGATGCCCATGAGGATGGGAATGTCCGGGTAGCGCCGGCGCAGCTCGGCATAGCGCACCACGGAGGCGGTGTAGCCGTAATGGATCGGATCGAGGATCGGGTCGGCATAGAAGGGCTGGCCGCTGGCGAGGCAGGCATCCACGGCGCGGCAGAGCGAGGAGAGGTCGCCCTGCGTCGCCGGCACCAGGATCGGCACCGCCGGACCTTCCCGCGCGATGTGCAGGTTGTTCTCGTTCAGGCTGAGCAGATAATCGGCGCCGGCGCGGGTGGCGCGGCTGAGTTCCGAAATATCAAAGGAATCGACGCTGACCTTCAGCCCTGCCGCGTGCAGGGCGGCGATGGCCTCCTCCAGATGCGGGAACGCCGTGTCCGGCAGGCAGCCGAGGTCGATCACGTCCGCGCCCTCGCCCTTGAGGAACAGGGCGCGGGCAATGAGGGCCTCGACGTCGAGCACGGTGGCGTCGACGATCTCGGCGAAGATGGTCACGTCGTGCTTCGACAGGTCCGCCGCCCGGCGCTGCTGGCCGAAATAATCCGGCAGGTCGGCCACCTCGTCCGGCCCGCGCGCGAAGGGCACGCCGAAGAAGCGTTCCAGCCGGTCGAGGTCGCCGCGGAAGCGGCCGGGCATCAGCACCCGGTCGGTACCCTCGGGCAGCTTCAGCCGCCGCTCGACGATCTCGGCGGTCATCAACGCCGCGACCTTGACCCCGACATTGACCACCACCGGGTCGAGCGCCGCATCGGCGATCTCGCCGGCGATCCTCGTCAGGCGCGGCTCGGCCAGCGAGCCGGTGACGAGGGCGATCCTCGACGGCTTCCTGGTCGGATCGGAGGAGCTCTCGTCAGCCATCGACGGGGGCGGCCTTCTCGGCGAGGTGCAGGCGGCGCGCGGCGATGGCGGCCTCCAGATCGTGGATCGATTCGACCACGGTCGTGTCGTCGAATTCCTTGAGCTTCGCCGTGTTTTCGAGGTCGATGCGGCGCGGATAGACCGATACCGGGCCCTTCGGCGCCATGGTGATCATTTCCGGCGCGGTGTCGCAGGCGAAGACGATGGCGTGCACGCGGCATTTGCCGGCCTGCGCGAAGCAGTTCGTCACCAGCGTGTCGGAGATGCCGAACACCGCCTTCGCCACCGTGTTGGAGGAGGCGGGGGAGACCACCAGCGTGTGATAGAGCCCCTCATAGAAGCGCCCGACCGGGGCGGAACTCGCCGTCGTCTCCCTGAAGATGCGGGTGTCGGCGGGCAGTTCCTGCTTGTACATGCGCAGCACCTCGTCCGCCGCCTTCGAGACGAACAGGTCCACCGCGTCGAGCGCCTTGATGAGCGCGATCGATTCCGTGAAGAAATGCCCCGAGCCGGTCAGCGCCCAGGCCCAGCGCGGGTAATGCCCCTTGTTCGTGCTCATGCGGCGAGTGTCCCCTGCGCGAAGGCGGCCAGCGCGGCCTCGGCCGTCGTGATCGCGACGGGACAGGACAGGCGTGCGGCAAAGGCCGGAAACAACGGATCGACGAGCCCGGCGCCGGCCCATTCGGCCGGCGTGCCGCCGGGCGGGGCGGCGGCGGACTTCACCAGAATGAGGCGCGCCGCGTCCAGCTCGCCGGCGAGCCAGGCGGCCAGACTGTCGGAGGTGAGGTCCCAGCTTTCGGGCAGGTCGCGCGTGGCAAGCGCCATGCGCGCCGGTTGCCACAGCGCGGCGCGGCCCTGCGCCTGCGCGCGGGCGACGGCTTCCGGGCTGTCCGCCAGCACGAGGCCGGGCGCGAGGTCGGCGAAGGCGAGGGCGGTCTGCTCCATGGCGAGGATGGCCATGCGGTGGCAGGCGGCATCGCTCAGCGACAGGCGGGGCTGCAGGGCGCGCACGCCATCGGCCAGCGGGCCGCCGCCGGTGACGAGTAGCAGCGGTGCGCCGCGCCGGGCAAGCGCGTCCAGCAGCGCCGGCAGGCGCGGATGGCCGATCAGGCTGCCGCCGAGCTTGACGATCTCGGGACGGCGGGAGGGCTCAGGGGTCGGCATGGCTTAATTTCCGTTCGGGCCGAGGCTACGCCAAACGCCGGGCCGCGCAAACCGGCGCAAGCCGCCCGGATATCAGCAAAATCCCCGGCCCCAAAGGTGCCAGCCAACAGAAAAAGGCCCGAAGCGATGCTCCGGGCCCTGAAAAGGTGACGATCAGTCAGACGGCTACCCGTCCGTATGAAGTCTCGGAAGCATGCGCCTCGTCTCAGCGAATGTCGAGAACTGATTCGCCGCTTCACGCGGGCGTTATGCACCGGCCGTCAGCGCGTGTAGCGCGATGCCGCTCGTCGTGGCGACGTTGAGCGAATCGAAGCCCGCCTGCATCGGAATGCGTACCGTGCGGGTCCGCGCGAGGATGGCGGCCGGCAGGCCCGGCCCCTCCGCCCCGAGCAGCAGCGCGGCGCGCCTGGGCCGTCGCACCTCGGCGAGCGTCGTCGCGCCGGCCGGGCTCAGCGCCAGCAATTCGAAGCCGTGCGCCGCCAGCAGGTCGAGCACCGCCTCCGCCGAGCCTTCGCGGGCGAAGGGCACGACGAGGCTGCCGCCGACCGAAACGCGGATCGCCTTGCGGTAGAGCGGGTCGCAGGAGGCGAAGTCGAACAGTGCCGCGTCGGCCCCGAAGGCGGCGGCGTTGCGCATGATGCCGCCGACATTGTCGTGATTGGCGATGCCGAGCGGCACCACCACCAACGCTTCCTCCGGCAGGGTGGCCACCAGCTCCGCCATGGAGGGCAGGGCGCCCCGCAGCCCCACGCCGAGCAGCCCGCGATGGATGTGGAAGCCGGTGATGCCGTCGAGAATGGTCTGGCTGGCGGTATAGATCGGCAGGTCGTCGGGCGCCTGCGCCAGCAGCGGGCCGAGCGCGTCGACCCGGCTTTCCGCCAGCAGCAGCGATTCCAGCGCGAAGCGGTTGCGCGCCGACAAGGCCACGTCGAGCACGGTGCGGCCCTCGACGATGAAGCGCCCGCCGCGCCCGACGAGGTCGCGTTCCTTGATCACGCGATAGGCGTCGATGCGCGGATCGTCCGGCGAGGCGAGGGGGATGAGGCTGGGCATGGCTAGAAGGCTGCGACGAGCGTCATCCCGGACGGTCCGCAGGACCGATCCGGGATTGCGAGGGCAATGGAGAACGATCCCGGCGCGCCGCTTCGCTGCGGCCGGGATGATGGCCGGACCGAAGGGGCACGCCCACTCACGCCCCGAGCTCCTCGCGCAGCATCTCCAGATCCAGCCATTCTTCCTCGGCCTTGGAGAGCTCGGCCTGCACGCGGGTCAGCTCCGCGGTGGCCTTCTGGAAGCCGGCGGGGTCGCGGGTGTAGAAATTCGGCGTGTGCAGCGTGTTGTTCAGCCGGGCGACGTCGGATTCCAGCTGCGCGATGCGCTTGGGAAGTTGCTCCAGCGCGTACTTCTCCTTGAAGGAGAGCTTGCGCTTGGAGGCTGCCGTGGGCGCCGCCGGCGATGCGGCAGCTGGCTTGGCCGTCACGGGCTTGGCCGGTGACGGCGTCGCGGCCGCCGCCGCCGCGGCCCGCGCCTTCACGCCATGGCCGCGCTGGGCCACCATGTCGGAATAGCCGCCGGCATAGACTTCCCAATTGCCGTCGCCCTCATAGGCGATGGTGGCGGTGACGGTGCGGTCGAGGAAGTCGCGGTCGTGGCTCACCAGCAGCACGGTGCCGGCATAGTCGTCGATCATCTCTTCCAGCAGGTCGAGCGTCTCGAGGTCGAGATCGTTGGTCGGCTCGTCCAGCACCATCAGGTTCGAGGCCTGCGCCAGCGCGCAGGCCAGCAGCAGCCGCCCGCGCTCGCCGCCGGACAGCCGCGAGACGGCGGTGCCCGCCTGTTCCGGCGTGAACAGGAAGTCCTTCATGTAGCCGATGACATGGCGCGGATTGCCGCCGACGAACACCTGGTCGCCGCGCCCGTCGGTGAGCGTTTCGCGCACCGAGCGGTTGGGGTCGAGCGCGGCGCGGCGCTGGTCGAGCGTCGCCATCTCGATATTGGTGCCCATCTTGGCCTTGCCGCTGTCGGGGGGCAGCTCGCCGGTCAGCATCTTGAGCAGCGTGGTCTTGCCGGCGCCGTTGGGCCCGACGATGCCGATGCGGTCGCCGCGCTGGATGCGGATGGAGAGGTCGCGCACGATCACGCGCTCGCCATAGGCCTTGGAGATGTGCTCGGCCTCCATCACCAGCTTGCCGGAGACCTCCGCCTCGGTGGCGGCCATGGTGATGCTGCCGACCGCGCCGCGATGATCGCGGAACTGGGCGCGCAGCGCCGCCAGCTCGCCGACGCGGCGCACGTTCCGCTTGCGCCGCGCGGTGACGCCGTAGCGCATCCAGTGCTCTTCCGCGACGATCTTGCGGGCGAGCTTCTGCTGGTCGCGTTCTTCCTCTTCCAGCACCTGGTCGCGCCATTCCTCGAAGAAGGCGAAGCCGCGCTCCATGCGCTTGGTGCGGCCACGGTCGAGCCAGACGGTGGCGCGGGTGAGGTCCTGCAGGAAGCGGCGGTCATGGCTGATCAGCACCAGCGCCGAACGCAGCGAGGCGATCTCGGCTTCCAGCCATTCGATGGCCGGAAGGTCGAGATGGTTGGTCGGCTCGTCGAGCAGCAGGATGTCGGGCTCGGGCGCCAGCACGCGGGCCAGCGCGGCGCGGCGCGCCTCGCCGCCGGAGAGGTTGGTGGGGTTCTCCTCGCCGGTGAGGCCGAGCTCGTTCAGCAGGTACTGCGCGCGATATTCCTGGTCGCCCGGCCCCATGCCGGCCTCGACATAGGCCAGCGTGGTGGCGAAGCCGGTGAGGTCCGGCTCCTGCGGCAAATAGCGCACCGTTGCGCCCGGCTGCACGAAGCGCGCGCCGCTGTCGGCCGCGACCAGGCCGGCGGCGATCTTGAGCAGGGTAGACTTGCCCGAGCCGTTGCGGCCGACGAGGCCGACGCGCTCGCCGGCGGAGACGGAAAGCTCCGCCCCCTCCAGCAGCGGCGTGCCGCCGAAGGTGAGTTTGGTATCTTGAAGCAGAAGAAGAGGAGGCGCCATGGCGCGGGGATAGGGGGAAAGCCGCGCCGGGGCAAGGGGAGGGCGCGTCAGTCGTCGTCGCCCAGCCTTTCCAGCGAGCGCCCGCCATAGAGAATGCGGTCGAACACCACGCGCTCGCGCTCGATATGAAAGGCGATCGTCACGCGGCGCTCGAAACCGACGATGCGCAGGCCGGGAGCGATATCGTCGCGGCAGGTGCCGCGTGCGGGGAAATCCGCGAAGCCACGACAATGGGCCTTGATGCGTTCGACATAGGCGAACGCGGTCAACGGTCCGGAACGCTGGGCAACGTAATCGTAGATGCCCACGAGATCCTGCAGCGCCGCCGTGGTAAATCGAATCTCATACCGCACGATGGCTCTTCATACGTTCCTCATGGTGACGCCGGATCTCTGCGAACACCTGCTCTTCGGTGAGGAGTGACGAAGGGTCTGCTTGAGCCGCTCGCATCACCGGCGCCACTTCCTCGCGCAGCCAGCGCTCCACCGCCGCGTCGCGCTCCTGAAGCGCGCGCAGGCCGGCGCGGATGACTTCGCTGGCGCTGCCATAGGTGCCGGAATCCACCAGCCGGTCTATGAATTCCGTCTGCTCGCGTGGCAGACTGAAGGTGCGCTTCTCGGCATTCGCCATAAAGACCTCCATTCCATAGTATGAATTATTCATACCGCTCGCCCCCCGAGATTTCAATGACACTCGCAGCCTCGCCCTCCCTCGCCCCCCTGCTCGCCGCCATCGCCCAGCGCATCGGCGCGGCCCATGTGCTGACCGACCCCGTGGACATAGCGCCCTATCTGCGCGAGGAGCGCGGGCTCTATAAGGGCGAGGCGCCCGCCGTGCTGCGGCCGGGCAGCACCGAGGAAGTGGCGTTCGTCGTCGAGGCCTGCGCGCGGGCGGGCGTCGCCCTCGTGCCGCAGGGCGGCAATACCGGGCTGGTCGGCGGGCAGATGCCGTTCGGGCAGATGCTGCTCTCGCTGCAGAGGCTCGACCGCATCCGCAACGTCGATCCGGTCGACATGACGATGACGGTCGAGGCCGGCTGCATCCTCGACAAGGTGCACGAGGCGGCCGAGGCGGCCGGCTGCCTGTTTCCCCTCCACATCGCCTCGCAGGGCTCCTGCCGCATCGGCGGCAACCTTGCCTCCAATGCCGGCGGCACCGCCGTGCTGCGCTATGGCAATGCGCGCGAGCTGGTGCTGGGGCTCGAAGTGGTGCTGGCCGACGGACGGGTGTGGAACGGGCTGAAGCGGCTGCGCAAGAACAATGCGGGCTACGATCTCAAGCAGCTCTTCCTCGGCACGGAAGGCACGCTCGGCATCATCACCGCCGCGGTTTTGAAATTGTTTCCCACGCCCGCGCAGCGCGCGACCGCCTTTCTCGCCGTTCCCGATCCCGCCGCCGCGCTCGCTTTGCTCAAGCGGCTGCGCGGCGAGGCGGGCGACGCGCTGACCACTTTCGAGCTGATGGCGGCCTTCGGCATCGAGACGGTGCTCAAGCACATGCCCGGCGCGGTGCGGCCGCTGCGCGAGCGCTACGACTGGTACGTGCTGGCGGAGTTCTCCTCGCCGACCCGGGCCTTCGACATCGGTGCGCTGATGGAGGAAAGCCTCGCCGCCGCCATGGAGGCGGGCGAGGTGCTGGACGCCACGATCGCCGCCAGCGAGGCGCAGGCCTCGGCGCTGTGGAGCCTGCGCGAGGACATGTCCGAGGCGCAGAAGCATGAGGGCGGTTCGATCAAGCACGACGTGTCGGTGCCGGTCTCGCGGGTGCCGGAATTCCTGGAACGGGCCCTTCCTGCCTGCATGGCGGCGCTGCCGGGGCTGCGGCCCTGTCCCTTCGGCCATGTCGGCGACGGCAACATCCATTTCAACCTCAGCCAGCCGGTCGGCATGGACAAGGCCGCCTTCATCGCCCTGTGGGAGACCTTCAACCGCATCGTCCACGACATCGTCGCGGACATGGACGGCTCCATCGCCGCCGAGCACGGTATCGGCCTCCTGAAGCGCGGGGAACTGGCGCATTACGCCGATCCGGTCGCACTCGACCTGATGCACCGGCTGAAGGTTACGCTCGATCCCTCTGGAACGCTCAATCCGGGCAAGGTGATCGGTTGCTAAGCAGCAATATTGGCTTGTCTAGAACGATATCAAATTAGGTTTCATACGTGTATTTACTGTTTTGAAGCGTTCCACAGTTGCGCGAAGAGCCTTTTTGATATTGTCGACTGCGCGCTTGCGGGGGTATGGAGACCGGTGACTGACGGACTCCTCGCTTCCATGCCCGCACGATGAAGCGCGGCGAGAGGGGTCACCCCGGATATCGGAAAGCCGCAATGTCGACATCTCGCACCAGCCTTCAACACCGCCCGGTCCTGAGCGCGCTGCTGGCGCTGGCCGTCCTGTTCGCGGCCCCGGCGGGCGTGTCGGCGCAGGTGCCATTATCGACGGAGGCGCCGGCCGCAGCGAGCCAAGCGGTGCCCGCCCAGCCGGTGCCCGTCCTGCCGGCGCCCGCCCAGCCGGCGGCCGAACAAACCGCCCCGGCCGGCGCGCCTGCGGTGTCCGAGGCGGTCGATCCGCTGGTGCCGCCGCTGGCGCCGGCCTCCGGGCTTGCCAACGATGCCGCCAATTCCCTGCCGCCCGCCGGCATGGACATCGCCGATCCGTCCGCCGCCGGCGCGCCGCTGCCGCTGCATGAGGGAGAAGACCCCAGCGTCGCCGCCCAGCTGCCGCATGACCTGTCGCCGTGGGGCATGTTCATGGCTGCCGACTGGGTGGTGAAGGCGGTGATGATCGGCCTCGCCTTCGCCTCGGTGGTGACGTGGACGGTGTGGCTGGCCAAGACCTTCGAGCTCATGGTGGCGCGGCGCCGGCTTCGCCGCGCGCTGAGGGGCTATCTCGCCAGCGCCTCGCTGGACGAGGCGCGCCGCGTGGCGCCGAATGGCCCGGCGGGCGCCATGCTCCGCGCCACCGATCTCGAATTGCAGCGCTCCGGCGATCTGCCGGCCGAAGGCATCAAGGAGCGCGTGTCGATCTCGCTCTCGCGCATCGAGGTGGCGGCCGGACGCGCCATCACCCGCGGCACCGGCCTTCTCGCCACCATCGGCGCCACCGCGCCCTTCGTCGGCCTGTTCGGCACCGTGTGGGGCATCATGAATTCCTTCATCGGCATCTCGAAGGCGCAGACCACCAATCTCGCCGTGGTGGCGCCCGGCATCGCCGAGGCGCTGCTGGCCACCGCCATCGGCCTTGTGGCGGCGATTCCCGCCGTGGTGATCTACAACCACTTCTCGCGCCAGGTGTCGGGCTATCGCGTGCTGATGGGCGACGCTTCGGCCGAGGTGCTGCGCCTGCTCTCGCGCGACCTCGACCGGCGCGACGCCGGTCACCGGGGCGGCAACCGCGCCGAGGCGGCGCGGCTGCGCGCGGCCGCGGAGTGAGGCGCCATGGCGGCGAAGCTCCAGAGCAGTGACAGCGACGATCTCGTCGAGAACCACGAGATCAACGTCACGCCATTCATCGACGTCATCCTGGTGCTGCTGATCATCTTCATGGTGGCGGCGCCGCTCTCCACGGTGGATGTCGCCGTCGACCTGCCGGCCTCCAATGCGCAGGTGCAGCCGCGCCCGGACAAGCCGGTCTATCTCACCGTGAAGAGCGACCTCGTGCTCGCGCTGGGCAATGAGGATGTCGCCCGCGAGGCGCTCGGCGCCACGCTCGACCGCTCCACCGAGGGCAAGCGCGACACGCGCATCTTCCTGCGCGCCGACAAGAGCGTCGACTATGGCGCGCTGATGGAGGTGATGAACCTCCTGCGCGCCGCCGGCTATCTCAAGATCGCGCTGGTCGGGCTGGAAATGGCCGGCCAGCCGACCCTGCCGCCGGGTGCCGCGCTCCCCGCCGCTCCCGGCGCCGCGCCGTCGGCCACACCCGCCGCGATCCCTGCCTCTCCCGGCGCGACCCCTGCCGTTCCGGCTCCCGCCGCGCCTGCCGCCGGAGCGCCGGCTCCATGAGCCTGATGCTGCTGGGTGGCAGCCGGGGGCACCGGCTGCGCGAGGCGAGCGGCTGGCTCGTCTGCGGCGCCGTCGTGCTGGCCGTGCATGGCGGGGCGCTCGGCTACATGCTGGCCGAGCCGCCCATCGTCGCGGCCGATGAGCCGGCGGCGATCATGATCGAACTCGCCGAAATGCCGGTCGCGCCGGAGGCGGAACCCGTCGATCTGCCGCCCGGTCCGCAGATGATGGAAGCGCCGGAGGAGGTCGAGCAGGACGTGCCGCCCGATCCGCTGGCGAAGGAGGAGGACGTGCCGCCGCCCGAGCCTCTGCCCGAGCAGGAGCCGGTGCCGGATGTCGCCGAGAGCCCGGCGCCCGATATCGAGGTGCCGCTGCCGCCGCCGCCGCCGCTCGCCTCGGAGCTGACGCCGCCGGAGAAGAAGCCTGATCCGCCCAAGGCGCGGCCGAAGCCCAAGCCCAAGCCGAAGGAGCGCGAGAAGAGCGAGAAGCCGCCGGCGCCGCGCACCTCCGCCGCGCCCTCGATCGACGCCGCGCGCTCGAACCGCATCGCCGCGCCGACCGCCGGAGCGTCGACCTCCTCCAGCCGGGCGCCGGCCAACTGGCGCTCGCGGCTGATGGCGCATCTCAACCGGCACAAGCGCTATCCGGGCGGCGAGAACGGTAGCGGCAAGGCGCGCGTCGCCTTCTCCATCGATCGGTCGGGCCGGGTGCTGTCGGCACGGCTGGCCGGCAGTTCCGGCAATCCGAGCTTCGACGCGGAGGCGATCGCCATGGTGCGCCGTGCCTCGCCGGTGCCGCCGCCGCCGCCGGACGTGCCGGGCGGGACGATCACCTTCACCGTGCCGGTGCTGTTCAGTCTGCGCTGACGCCCGCCCCGGCGTCTGGTCGCATCTCCATCCGTCCGGGAACTACGACGCGACCCAGCAGGCCACCAGTTGCTCGCCCTTGCGTTCCAGCGGCGGCATCTCCACCCGGCAGCGGTCGATCACCAGCGGGCAGCGCGGGTTGAAGGGGCAGCCCTTGGGCGGGTTGAAGGGCGAGGGCAGTTCGCCCTCCAGCACGATGCGCTCCTTCTTCGCCTCCGGGTCGGCGACCGGCGTCGCGGAGAGCAGGGCGCGCGTATAGGGGTGCCGGGGCGCTTCGAAGATGGCCTCGCGCGGGCCGTGCTCGACGGCGCGGCCGAGATACATCACCAGCACCTCGTCCGCCATGTGCCGCACCACGCCGAGATCGTGCGAGACGAACACATAGGCGACGCCGAGCTGCTCCTGCAGCTCCACCAGCAGGTTCAGCACCTGCGCCCGCACCGAGACGTCGAGCGCCGAGACCGGCTCGTCCAGCACGAGGATCTTCGGCCGCAGCACCAGCGCGCGGGCGATGGCGATGCGCTGGCGCTGGCCGCCGGAGAACATGTGGGGGTAGCGGCCATGATGCTCGGGGCGCAGGCCGACGCGCTTCATCATGTCGAGCGCGCGCTCGCGCCGCTCGGAGGCGGAGAGGGGCGTGTTGACCAGCAGCGGCTCCTCGATCGCATTGCCGACGGTCTGGCGCGGATTGAGCGAGCCGAAGGGGTTCTGGAACACCATCTGCACCTCGCCGCGATAACGGCGCAGCGTGCGCGCATCCGCCTCGGCGACGTCGACATCGTCGAGCCGCAGCGAGCCGGCGCCCGGCCGCTCGATCAGGGTGAGCATGCGGGCCAGCGTCGACTTGCCCGATCCCGATTCGCCGACGACCGCCAGCGTCGAGCGCGCGGCGAGGCGGAAGCTGATGCCGGCGACCGCCTTCACCGTAGCGGATTTGGCGAACAGGCCGCGCGCGACCTCGTAGCTCTGGGCGAGGTCGACAGCTTCCATCACCGCGTCGGCGGCGGTCGTTTCATGGGCGGCGATCTCATTGGCGGCGATCGGGTTCATGCCGCGATCTCCCGGTGCTGCGGCACGCCCGCGACGAGCGGGGTGTGGCAGAGGGCGAGGCCGAGTTCCGAGCCGGCGCGCGGCGGCGGCACGGTGCGGCAGGTGTCGGTGGCGAAGCGGCAGCGCGGCGAGAACAGGCAGCCTTTCGGCCGGTCGGCCAGCCCGGGCACGATGCCGGGGATGGAGGGCAGCAGGCGGCCCTGCGCGCGCTCGGGCAGCGCCGCGAGCAGCGCGGCGGTGTAGGGATGGTGCGGGTCGCGGAACAGGCCGCGCGTGTCCTGCATCTCCACCTGCTGGCCGGCATAGTGGACGCAGACCCGCTGCGCCGTCTCGGCGACCACCCCCATGTCGTGGGTGATCAGCACAAGCCCGACGCCGCTTTCCTTCTGCAGTTTCAGCAGCAGGTCGAGGATCTGCGCCTGGATGGTGACGTCGAGCGCGGTGGTCGGCTCGTCGGCGATGATCAGCTTCGGCCGGCAGGCGAGGGCCATGGCGATCATCACGCGCTGGCTCATACCGCCGGAAAGCTGGTGCGGAAAGGCGCTCAGCCGCCGTTCCGGCTCGGGAATGCCGACCAGCTCCAGCAGCTCGACCGCCCGCGCCTGCCGCTGGGCGCGCGAAAGGTCGAGATGGGCGGCCATCGCCTCGCGGATCTGGAAGCCGACGGTGAAGCACGGATTGAGGCTCGACATCGGTTCCTGGAAGATCATGGCGAGGTCGCGCCCGATGATCTTGCGGCGCTCGCGGGCCGACAGCGCCAGCATGTCGCGGCCGTCGAACATCATCCGGTCGGCGCTGACGCTGGCGGTCCACGGCAGCAGGCCCATCACCGCCAGCATGGCGACCGACTTGCCGGACCCCGATTCGCCGACGATGGCCACCAGTTCGCCGGCCTCGACGTCGAGGTCCACCCCGTCCACCGCGCGGAACGGGCCGCGCGAGGTGGCGAAGGAAACGGTGAGGTTGCGGATGGAGAGCAGCGGCATCAGCTCCTCCTCAGCTTGGGGTCGAGCGCGTCGCGCAGGCCGTCGCCCATCAGGTTGATGGCGACCAGGGTGACGAGGATGGCGAGGCCCGGCAGGGTGACGATCCACGGCGCCGAGCGGATGAACTCGCGGGAATCGGCCAGCATGGCGCCCCATTCCGGGGTCGGCGGCTGCGCGCCGAGGCCGAGGAAGCCGAGCGCGGCGGCCTCCAATATGGCGTCGGAGATGCCGAGAGCGGCCTGCACGATGAGCGGGGCGAGGCAGTTCGGCAGCACGGTGACGAACATCAGCCGGATCTTGCCGACGCCGGCCACCTGCGCGGCGACGACATATTCCTTCGACAGCTCGGCGATGGCGGCGGCGCGCACCAGCCGGACATAGCGCGGCAGGTAGACGACCGTGACCGCGATGATGGTGTTGGAAAGGCTCGGGCCGAGCACCGCCACCACGAGGATGGCGAGCACCAGGCTCGGGATCGCCACCACCACGTCCATGATGCGCATCACCACCACCTCGACGATGCCGCGCATGAAGGCGCTGGCGAGGCCGAGCACGATGCCGACCGCCACCGAGACGATCATCACCGACAGGCCGATGCCGAGCGAGATGCGCGCGCCGTAGATGAGGCGGGAGAGCACGTCGCGCCCGACCGCGTCGGTGCCGAACGGAAACGCCCAGCTGCCGCCAGCCCAGACCGGCGGTTGCTGCACATGCTGGCGGAACTGCTCGATCGGCGAGTGCGGGGCCACCAGCGGCGCGAACAGGGCCAGAAAGGCGATGAACACCACCACCATCAGGCCGATCACCGCGCCGCGATTCTCGCTGAAGGCGGACCAGAAGGCGCGCAGCGAGGAGATTTCCGGCGGCACCGTCTCCATCGCGGCGAGGGCGGCGGGATCGAAGGCCGGGCCTTCCCTCATGCTCTCACCCGCCATGACGTATCCTCGGATTGATCGCGACGTAGAGCATGTCGACGATGAGATTGACGAGGATGACGATGCCGGAGATCAGCATGATGCCGCCCTGCAGCGCCGGATAGTCGCGGCGCGAGATCGATTCGATCAGCCATTTGCCCACGCCCGGCCAGGCGAAGATGGTCTCGGTCAGCACCGCGCCGGCGAGCAGCGTGCCGGTCTGCAGGCCGATGACCGTCACCACCGGGATCAGCGCGTTGCGCAGCGCGTGCAGCCCGACCACCCGGAGCGGCGACAGGCCCTTGGCGCGGGCGGTGCGCACATAGTCCTCGCCCAGCACCTCCAGCATGGAGGAGCGCGTCATGCGGGCGATGACGGCGAGCGGAATGGTTCCGAGCACGATGGAGGGCAGAATGAGATGCGCCACCGCCGCGCCGAAGGCGCCTTCCTGGTCGGACAGCAGGCTGTCGATCAGCATGAAGCCGGTGACCGGCTCGAAATAGTAGTTGATCAGGTCCATGCGGCCGGAGACGGGGGTGAGCCCGAGATATTCCGACATGAACATGATCAGCAGCAGGCCCCACCAGAAAATGGGCATGGAATAGCCCGCCAGCGCCGCGGTCATCACCGCGTGATCGAACACCGAGCCGCGCTTCACGGCCGCCAGCACGCCGGCGGGCACGCCGAGGCAGATGGCGAAGATCAGCGCGCAGAGCGAGAGTTCCAGCGTCGCCGGGAAGAGGATCAGGAACTCGTCCAGCACCGGCGTCTTGGTGACGATGGAGACGCCGAAATCGCCGTGCAGCAAACCGTACACGTAGTCGCCGAACTGCTGCCAGATCGGCCGGTCGAGGCCGAGCTCGTGGCGGAACTGGGCGAGGCGCTCGGGCGAGATGCCGCGCTCGCCGGTGCGTACCTCGATGGGATCGCCGGGCACGAGGCGCACCGCGACGAAGGTGACGAACATCAGCGCCACGAAGGTCGGCAGCGTCAGCGCGACGCGGCGGAGAAAGAGTTTCAGCATGTGTGGGACGTACCCATAAGTCGTGCCTGATCGCTAAAATGCGGCCGTCATCCCGGACACCGCGCGGCGGTGTCCGGGATCGCGAGACGGGGATGCGTCTTAACGGATGGCGGTCCCGGATCGCGGCAAGCCGCGTCCGGGATGACGTTCGTGATGGCGAGACGAGGGGCTATCGCCCGATCACTTCAGGTCGACGCCGTAGAACTCGTGCCGGCCGAACGGGCTCACCTTGTAGTCCACGACCTCCTTGCGGGTCGGCTCGTAGACGATGGAATGGGCGATGGTGAACCAGGGTGCCTCTTCCTTGAAGATCACCTGCGCCTGCTCGTAGAGCTTGGTGCGCTCGTCCTTGTCGGCGATGGTGCGCGCCTTGGTGATCAGCGCGTCGAAGTCCTTGTTGCACCACTTGGCGAGGTTCTGGCCGCCCTTGCGCGCGGCGGGGCAGCCGAGCAGGAAGAAGAAGTTGTCCGGGTCGCCATTGTCGCCGGTCCAGCCGAGCTGGCCGGTCATGTGCTCGCCTTCCTGCATGCGCTTGCGGTACTCGCCCCACTCATAGGAGACCAGCTTGGCGTTGACGCCGAGCTTGGCGAGGTCCGACTGCATCATCTCGGCGATGCGCTTGGCGTTGGGGTTGTAGGGGCGCTGCACCGGCATCCACCACAGGTCGATGTCGAGCGGGGTTTTGACACCGGCATCGGCCAGCATCTGCTTGGCCTTTTCCGGATCGTAGGCGTAGTCCTTGACCTCGGTGTTGTAGGACCAGATGGTCGGCGGGATCGGGTTGATCGCCGCCTGGCCGGCGCCCTGGTAGACGTCCTTGATGATGGCGGCCTTGTCGATCGCCATGTTGAAGGCCTGGCGGACCTCCTTCTTGTCGAAGGGCGGCTTCTCGACGTTGAACGCCCAGTAGGCGATGTTGAGGCCCGGCTGCGACAGCAGGTTCACCACCGGATCAGTCTTCAGGCCGGCGATGTCGGCCGGGTTCGGCGCGATCATCACATGGCACTCGCCCTTCTTCAGCTTGGCGTAGCGCGCCGTCGGGTCCGGCGTGATGGCGAAGACGAGGTTGTCGATCTTGGCCGGTCCCTCGAAATAGTCCGGGAACGCCTTGTAGCGGATCACGCGTCCTTCTGGTAGGCGACGAACTGGAACGGGCCGGTGCCGACCGGGATCTGGTCGAGCTGCTCGGGGGCGCCCTTCTTCAGCAGGAAGTCAGCATATTCCTTCGACATGATGGTGGCGAAGTCCATGGCGAGGTTCGCCAGGATCGGCGCGTTCGGCTCGTTCAGCTCGAACTTGACCGTGTAGTCGTCCACCTTGTCGATCGACTTGAGCAGGTCGGGCATGCCCATGTCGTTGAAGTAGTCATACGCGCCGCCCGTGACCTTGTGGTACGGGTTCTCCGGCTTCCACTGGCGCTCGAACGAGAACAGCACGTCGTCGGCGTTGAAGTCGCGCGTCGGCTTGAAGCCGTTGACGCCGGAGTGGAATTTCACGCCCTTGCGCAGCTTGAAGGTGATGACCTTGCCGTCGTCGCTGACCGTCCAGCTCTCGGCGAGGCCGGGAACCACATTGGTGGTGCCACGTTCGAACTCGACGAGCTGGTTGTAGGCCGGGCGCGCCGCATCGAAGCTGGTGCCGGTGATGTTGAGCGCCGGGGTGAAGTTCTCGGGGCTTCCCTCCGAGCAGTAGACGAGCGTCTTCGCCGCGTAGGCGGGAGCCGCGAACGCGGTAAGCATGGCGGCCGCGAGGGCCACTTTCGGATTGATGACCGGCATTGTGTATTCCCCTCTTGAGGACACGCGGCGGCCCCGCATTTTCCGGGGTTCATCTTTTTGTCACCGCAGTCCGATGTGGAACTGAAACATGTGTCGGAATATTGCGCAATCACACCCCGCCCCCAGACCAAAGTCTGATGACGCAGGGATGGAAAGGGTTTCCAGGACCCGGCGTACCGCCCTTCGGATGCATAAAGGCGTGCGAAGTTGTAAGAGCATGGAGCCGGCGCCATCTGTCGCGCTTCTGCCGCCGGACCGTTCGGGAGAGTTTTCATGAGTGCCGCGCCGTCCTCCGTTTCCACCGCCGCCCCAGCCGCTTCCGCCACCTCCGGCGGGCGGGCCGTGTTCGATTGGGCCGATCCCTTCGACTTCGAGGGGCAGCTCACCGAGGAGGAGCGGCTCGTGCGCGACACGGCGCGCGACTACGCGCAGGACAGGCTGCAGCCGCGCGTCACCTCCGCCTTCATGGACGAGCGTTTCGACCGCGAGATCATGACCGAGATGGGCGAGCTGGGGCTGCTCGGCCCCACCATCCCCGAGGAATATGGCGGGGCGGGCCTCGGCTACGTGTCCTACGGGCTGGTGGCGCGCGAAGTGGAGCGGGTCGATTCGGGCTATCGCTCGGCGATGAGCGTGCAGTCCTCGCTGGTCATGCACCCGATCAACGCCTATGGCAGCGAGGCGCAGAAGCGCAAATACCTGCCCAAGCTCGCCACCGGCGAACTGGTCGGCTGCTTCGGCCTGACCGAGCCGGACGCCGGCTCCGACCCCGCCGGCATGCGCACCCGGGCCGAGAAGATCGACGGCGGCTACCGCCTCTCCGGCGCCAAGATGTGGATCACCAACTCGCCGATCGCCGACCTCGCGGTGGTGTGGGCGAAGTCGGCCGCCCATGGCGACGAGATTCGCGGCTTCCTGCTGGAACGCGGCATGAAGGGCTTCACCACGCCGAAGATCGGCCACAAGCTGTCCCTGCGCGCCTCCATCACCGGCGAGATCGTGATGGACGGCGTCGAGGTGCCCGAGGAGAACCTCCTGCCGAACGTTTCCGGCCTCAAGGGGCCGTTCGGCTGCCTCAACCGCGCCCGCTTCGGCATCGGCTGGGGCGTGATGGGCGCGGCCGAGGCCTGCTATGCGAGCGCCCGCCAGTACACGCTCGACCGTAAGCAGTTCGGCAAGCCGCTGGCGGCGACCCAGCTGATCCAGAAGAAGCTCGCCGACATGGCGACCGAGATCGCGCTCGGCCTGCAGCTCGCGCTGCGCGCCGGCCGGCTGTTCGACGAAGGCCAGTTGCCGATCGAATCCATCTCCATGCTGAAGCGCAACAATTGCGGCAAGGCGCTCGACATCGCCCGCCTCGCCCGCGACATGCATGGCGGCAACGGCATCTCGGGTGAATTCCCGGTGATGCGCCACATGGTGAACCTGGAGACGGTGAACACCTATGAGGGCACGCACGACATCCACGCGCTGATTCTCGGCCGGGCCATCACCGGGCACCAGGCGTTCTTCTGAGAGCGCGCTGGCTTGGGGTTCGGCCGAAGAGTCTTACGCCGAAGAGTCTTACGCCGAAGAGTCTTGCGCTGAAGGGTCTTGCGCTGGGTCCCGGATCGGTGCTCCGCCTACGGCGTCGCTTGTCCGGGACACGGGGAAACTGTTTCCCGGACAAGCCGCGCAGAGCGCGGCGCTGATCCGGGATCCAGCGAAAGACTCTCTGCAAAATCCCCGGGTCGTCCGGCGGAGTTCTCTCAAATATTGTACATCAGGTCGGCATTCGGCGTTTGCGCGAACACGATCATGTCCTGCAGCGACATGCCGTCGAGAATGTCCGACATCGCGTCCCGCACGCGGCTCATGGTGATGCGCACGGCGCAGGTCTCGAGGTCCTCGCAGTCCTGGCAGGGCACATAGGCGCTCTTGCTGGCGCAGCTGATCGGGGCCAGCGGGCCGTCGAGCGTGCGGATGATGTGGCCGATGCGGATCTCGCGCGGCGTCTTGGCGAGGGCGTAGCCGCCGCCTGGACCCTTCTTGGAGCGCAGCATGCCGGCATTGCGCAGTTCGAGCAGGATCGCGTCGAGGAACTTCTTGGGAATGTTGTTGTCGGTGGCGATTTCCTGGCCCATCGCGCTGGAGCCGGGTTCGAGCCGGGCGAGATAGAGCATCGCCTTCAGGCCGTACTTGCCCTTGTTGGTCAGCATGTCCGCATCATCACCCGGCTGGTCGCATCGGTGCCCGCAACAAAAGCGACGCCGACGAATCTCCTGCCGGCAGCACACTATATAGATGGTAGATCAGCGGGAATTTTACCAGTGGGCTCAGCCCGCGGTCGCGGCGGCGGCCACGACCGAAGGTGCCTCGGGCGCGTCGCGGAACGGATGCGCGAAGAGGATGGCGCCGACCACGGCACCATAAGCCAGCGCGAACAGCAGCTTGTCGCGATAACGGCGGAAGCCGGTCTGGCCCATGAGTCCCTCTCCGATCTAGAAAGGTAGTCTATCAACAATATGTATTTTGTAAAGTGGATCAGTCCTCGTCGTACATGGGCGGGTCGACGCGCAGCGACGCCCCGTTCTCGAAGGCCGAGGTGAAGGCGGCGACGCGGCGGTCGATTCGTATGTCCGAGGCGCGCAGCGGCCGGACGAGCGACAGCCCTTCCAGCGAGCGCGCGCGGGAAAGCGCGACATAGGCCTGCCCGGCCGCGAAGGCGCCGCTGTCGAAGTCGATGCGCACGTCGTCGAGGGTGAGGCCCTGTGCCTTGTGCACCGTCACCGCCCAGGCGGGAACCAGCGGAAGCTGGGTGTAGGTCCCCACCACCTTGGCCGCGACCTTGCCCGTCGCCTCGTCCCAGTCGTAGCGGATGCGCTCCCAGCTCGTGCGCTCGATCTCGACCACGCCGGCGCCGTCCAGCCGGACATAGGCGCGGTCCGGCGCGAGGCCGGTCACGGTGCCGACCGAGCCGTTCACCCACTGCTTCTCGGGATGGTTGCGCACCGTCATGACGCGGGCGCCGACCTTGAGCGCCAGTGCCTCGGGCACCGGAAGGCGATCATTGGCGAGGTCGAACTCGCCCTCGCTCTTGCCCTCGTAGCGGCGGCCCTCATCGGCGAGGGCGTCGAGGCCGCGCCGGTTATAGGCATCGACGCGCATATTGGTCGGCGCCAGCACGACCGGGGTGCGTCCGGTCCGGTGCTCGCGGAACGAAGCGGCGTTGATGGCGGCGATGGCATCGCCGACATATCGGCCGGCGCGCAACTCGGCGAGATAGCCGACGAAGGCGTCGTCGGTCTGGCGGTAGACCTGCGTGAAGGGCAGCCGCGCCGGCTCTACCTCGCGCAGCACGCGCGCGTCGAAGGCGAAGGGGCCCTCATAGCCGAGATGGCCGAGAATCTCGCGCTCGGCCGTCGGCACCACCGGCGGCAATTGCAGGAAGTCACCGACCAGCACCACCTGCACCCCGCCGAACGGTTCCGGATTGCCGCGCACGATGCGCAGGCTCCGGTCCACCGCGTCGAGCACGTCGGCGCGGACCATCGAGACTTCGTCGATGACGAGCCGCTCCAGCTTCTTCATCAAGGTGCGCTTGGGTGAGCGCGGCTTGACCTGGTCGGGATCGACGAGGCGCGGCGGCAGGCCGAAGAAGGAATGGATGGTCTGGCCGCCGAGCTGCAGCGCGGCGACGCCGGTCGGCGCGAGGAAGGCCTGCCGGCCGCCGCCATGCTTGCGCAGCGCGTGCAGGAAGGTGGTCTTGCCGGTGCCGGCGCCGCCGAGCACCATTACCAGCGGCGCGCCGGAGCCCACCAGCGCCAGCGGGCCGGCGAAGGCGTCCTCGGCGATGACCGGACGAATCGGAAGCGCGATTTTCTCGTTCATCGGCGCAATGGAGCACAGGAGGGCCGGCGGCGCGAATGCGGGGGGTGCTCGTGCCGCACCCGCGTCGTCATCCCGGACGGCCGAACGCCGATCCGGGATCGTTGGCCATTATGACACGCGATCCCGGCTCCGCGGCTTCGCCTTCGGCCGGGATGACGAAGGTCGATCGGTGCGCTCAGTGCAGCTTGATGAGCACCAATCCGGCGACGATGAGCGCGGCGGCGAAGATGCGCTCGCGGCGCAGCGGCTCGTGCAGCACCACCACGGCGATCACCGCGCCGAACAGCACGCTCGATTCGCGCACCGCCGCGACGAGGCCGATCGGCGCCTTGGTCATCGCCCAGATCGAGATCCAGTAGGCGGTGAGCGACATCGCCCCGCCCGCCAGGCCCGGCCCGATGAAGGAGAGCGTCGGCGCCAGCGCGCGCGGGCCTTTCCATGCCAGCCCGAACAGGGTGATGACGAGGCTGTCGGCGACGAAGAGCCAGGACGTGTAGATGTGCGGCGAGGAGGAGCTGCGGGCGCCGAGGCCGTCCACCAGCGTGTAGGCGGTGATGGACAGGCCGCACAAGAGCGCCAGGCGCAGCGCCGTGCGGTCGAAGGCGGTGCCGCCGGCGCGTTGCCAGGCGATGGAGAGGATGCCGAGCGCCAGCAGCACGACGCCGAGGAAGCCCTGCGCGTCGACCGCCTCGCCAACCAGCGTCACCGACAGGATGGTGGTGAGCAGCGGCGCGCTGCCGCGGGCGATCGGATAGACCAGCCCCATGTCGGCGCGCTGGTAGGCGCCGCTGAGCGTCAGGTAGTAGGCGAGGTGGATCGCCACCGAGGCGGCGATCCACGGCCAGACGTGGAGTTCCGGCGGGCCGAGATACAACGCCACCGGCAGGGCGATGACGCCGCAGGCGGCATTGACCAGCACCACGGCGAGGAACGGATCGAGCCGGATCTTGAGAACGGCGTTCCACCCCGCATGCATCGCGGCGGCGGCGATGACCGCCAGGAAGACGCTCGGTTCCATGCAGGGGGTGGCCGGAAAGAGGAGGGACGGGCGCGGAGATAGCCGATTCCGCGCCCGCTGCCGAGACTGTCGTCGGTCCGGCCGGCGTCAGACGCCGAGCTGGGTGACGAATTTGGTGTTCACATAGGCTTCCATCGCCTCGGTGCCGCCTTCCGAGCCATAGCCGGAATCCTTGATGCCGCCGAACGGCACCTCGGGCAGGGCGAGGCCGTGATGGTTGATCGAGACCATGCCGCTTTCCACCCGGCGGGCGAACTCGTCGGCGCGGGCGGAGGAGGTGGTGTAGGCATAGGCGGCGAGGCCGTAGGGCAGGCGGTTGGCCTCGGCGATTACCGCCTCGGTCGAGGAGAACGGCATGATCGGCACGATCGGCCCGAACGGCTCCTCATTGAGGATGCGCGCATCCGGCGAGAGGTCGGTGAGCACGGTGGGCTCGAAGAAATAGCCCTTGTTGCCGATGCGCGCGCCGCCGGTGCGCAGGGTCGCGCCCTTGGAGACGGCGTCGGCGGTCAGCGCCTCCATCGCCTCGACCCGGCGCGGATTGGCCAGCGGGCCCATGCGCACGCCCTCGTCGAGGCCGTTGCCGACCTTCACGCCCTTCACCGCCTCGGTGAAGCCGTCGACGAAGCGCGAATAGATGTCCTGATGCACGAGGAAGCGGGTCGGCGAGACGCAGACCTGCCCGGCATTGCGGAACTTGGCGCCGGAAAGCAGCTTCACCGCGACGTCGACGTCCGCATCCTCGAACACCACGGCGGGGGCATGGCCGCCGAGTTCCATGGTGACGCGCTTCATATGCGCGCCGGCCAGCGCGGCGAGCTGCTTGCCGATCACGGTGGAGCCGGTGAAGGAGATCTTCTTCACGATCGGGTGCGGGATCAGGTACTGCGAGATTTCCGCCGGCACGCCGAAGACAAGGTTGACCACGCCGGCGGGAACGCCCGCATCGACATAGGCGCGCACCAGCTCGGCGCAGCTCGCCGGGGTCTCCTCCGGCCCCTTGAGGATCACCGCGCAGCCGGCGGCCAGCGCCGCGGA
Organism: Ancylobacter sp. TW_SC_1; assembly: GCF_056836805.1. Lineage (NCBI taxonomy): Bacteria > Pseudomonadati > Pseudomonadota > Alphaproteobacteria > Hyphomicrobiales > Xanthobacteraceae > Ancylobacter > Ancylobacter sp. TW_SC_1. The sequence goes on along the minus strand of NZ_CM166365.1, from coordinate 3,962,562 downwards.
AACCTTGCGCACCGCCTGGTTGATCGGGAAGTTCCACGGGGTGAAGGCGGCGACGACGCCAACCGGCTCGCGGTGCACGGTCTGCTGCACGCCGGCGGCGCGGGCGGGGATCAGCCGGCCATACTGGCGGCGGCCTTCCTCGGCGAACCAGTCGATGATGTCGGCGGAGGCGAGCGTCTCCATGCGCGCCTCGGGCAGCGGCTTGCCCTGCTCCATGGTCATCAGGGTGGCGATCGCCTCATGGCGCTCGCGCAGGATTTCCGCCGCCTTGCGCATGATCTTGTAGCGCTCGTGCGGGGCCGTGTGGCGCCACACGGCGAAACCCTTCTCGGCGGCGGCCAGCGCCGCGTCGAGGTCGTCCCGGCTGGCATGGGCGACCGTGCCGATCGCCTCTTCCGTCGCCGGGTTGATGACCGGCTGACTCGCCGGTGCGCCGCCGTGATTGCTGCCTCCGCGCCACTTGCCGTCGATGAAGAGCTGGACCTCGGGATAGGACACGGAATGCTGCATGGCCGGACCTTTCAAGCTAGGATGCTGGCGCATACCTAATCGCCCCGATGCCGGACGGAAAGGGCAAAGGCCGCCTGCCGCTGGGGAATTGGATCCATTTTCTCGGCCGTGGGAAGGGCTGTTCCCGGTCCGCCCCAGCGAGGTTCTCGATGTTCGTCACCGACACCGATCTCGACAGCCTGCTGCGCCTGCTGGCCGCGACCATCATCGGCATGGCGATCGGTACCAACCGCGATCTGAAGGGCAAGCCGGCCGGCATGCGCACGCTGGGGCTGGTGTGCATGGGCGCGACGCTGGTGTCGCTCACCGCGATGCAGGTCGGCGAACTGGTCCAGCATCCCGACGCGACCAGCCGCGTCGTGCAGGGCGTGCTGCAGGGCGTGCTCACCGGCGTGGGGTTCATCGGTGCCGGCGTGGTGCTGCGCGGCGCGCCCGACAGCCATGAGGCGCACCGCCTCACCACGGCGGCGACCGTGTGGGTGACGGCGACGCTCGGCATCGCCTGCGCGCTGGCGAGCTGGCACCTGATCGCGCTCGGCATGCTCATCACCATGGCGCTGCTGGTGGTGGTCAATCCTCTTGAGCGTCTGGTCGAGCGCCTCGCGGCCGCGCGCGCCCCGAAAGGCGGGGAGGAGCGCCCGCGCGACCCGGAGCCGCGCGCCGACCACTGACCGGGCGCGCGGTGCGCGCCGTTCTCCTTCCGGATCGGCCGCCGCGGCTCAGCGCGCGTCCTTGAGGATATCGCGCTTGCCGGCATGGTTGGCGGGACCGACGATGCCCTCGTTCTCCATCCGCTCCATCAGCGAGGCGGCGCGGTTGTAGCCGATCTGCAGGCGGCGCTGGATGTAGGAGGTGGACGCCTTCCTGTCGCGCAGCACCACGGCCACGGCCTGGTCGTAGAGGTCGCCGGAATCCTCGCCGGAGAGGGCGCCGTTGGCGGACTTGTCGAACACGGCGGTGTCGTCGGTGGCCGGCTCCTCTTCCTCTTCCGCCGTGACCTCCTCGAGATATTCCGGCCGGGCCTGGCTTTTAAGGTGCTCGACGACGCGCTCGACCTCCTGGTCGGAGACGAACGGGCCGTGCACGCGCGAGATGCGCCCGCCGCCGGCCATGTAGAGCATGTCGCCCTGGCCGAGCAGCTGCTCGGCACCCATCTCGCCAAGAATGGTGCGACTGTCGATCTTCGAGGTCACCTGGAAGGAGATGCGGGTCGGGAAGTTCGCCTTGATGGTACCGGTGATGACGTCGACGCTCGGGCGCTGGGTGGCCATGATCAGGTGGATGCCGGCGGCGCGGGCCATCTGCGCCAGGCGTTGGATGGCGCCCTCGATCTCCTTGCCGGCGACCATCATCAGGTCGGCCATCTCGTCGACCACGATGACGATGAAGGGCAGGGGAGCGAGATCCATGATCTCCTCCTCTTCCAGCAATTCGCCGGTCTCCTTGTCGAAGCCCTTCTGCACCGTGCGGGTGATGATCTCGCCCTTGGCCTGCGCCTCGGCGACGCGGGCGTTGAAGCCGTCGATGTTGCGCACACCGAGGCGGCTCATCTTGCGGTAGCGGTCCTCCATCTCGCGCACCGCCCATTTGAGGGCGACGATCGCCTTCTTCGGGTCGGTGACGACCGGCGTGAGGAGGTGGGGGATGCCCTCATAGACCGAGAGTTCCAGCATCTTCGGGTCGATCATGATCAGCCGGCACTGGTCCGGACGGTGCCGGTAGAGCAGGCTGAGGATCATGGTGTTGATGGCCACCGACTTGCCCGAGCCGGTGGTGCCGGCAACCAGCAGATGCGGCATGCGGGCGAGGTCGACGATCACCGGCTCGCCGCCGATGGTCTTGCCGAGGCCGATGCCGAGCTTGGCGCGGGCGGCCTCGAATTCGTGGCTCGCCAGCATCTCGCGCAGCCACACCGTCTCGCGGCGCTGGTTGGGCAGCTCGATGCCGATGACGTTGCGCCCTTCCACCACGGCGACGCGGGCGGAAATCGCGCTCATCGAGCGGGCGATGTCGGCGGACAGGCCGATGACCCTGCTCGACTTGATGCCGGGCGCCGGCTCCAGCTCGTACAGCGTGACGACGGGGCCGGGATTGGCGTCGATGATCTCGCCGCGCACGCCGAAATCATGCAGCACCTGCTGCAGCTTCACCGAATTGCGGTCGAGGAACTCTTCCGAGAGCTCGTAGTCCGGCTCGTTGGCCGGCGGCTCGGTCAGCAGGTCGAGCGGGGGCAGCTCGTACTCGGCCTCCTCGTCGCGCGGCGGGCGCGGGGCGGGCGCCGGGCGCGCCGCCGCCACGGGAGCCGGTGCCGGCGCGCGAACGGGCGCCGGAGCGGGGGCGGGCGCCGCCACCGTCACGGGTGCGGCCACAGGCGCGGGCGGCGCCACCGAGACCGGCACCATGCCGAAGACCGGCCAGGAGAAGGAGACGTCGGACGGGCTGATGCCATAGCCGCCGAAGCCGCTCGGCGCGGCGGCCGTCGGTTCCGGCGCGACCGGCGCGACCGGCGCCGCCATGGTGGCCGCCGCCTCGATCAGCTCGTCGGCATACGCCTCGTCCTCGAAGGTCTCGTCGTTGAAGGCCTCGTCGTCATCTTCTTCGAACGCCGCGGCCTCGACCATGGCGGCCGTCTCAGCCTCCGGCTCAATTGCGAAGGCGTCTTCGTCGTAGAACTCCGCCTCGTCCTCCGCGACGGCATAGGTCGAGCCGCCATAGGTCCCCGTCGCGTCGTTGGCGGCGACGAATTCCTCGTCGGGCATCCAGTCGACCGGCGTGGTCTCCAGCTTCGGCGGGCTGACCGGCGGTGCGTCCCAGCCGAACTGGATCATGCCGGCGATCTGCCGGATGGAGCTCGGCGGCTCGGCGGAAGGCGTCGCGGGAGCGACGGCCACTGGTGCGACAGCCACTGGCGAGGCAGCCACTGGTGCGACAGTTACCGGCGCCGCTGCCACCGGGGCGGCGGGCGCCTCGGGCACGGGCTCGGCCACGAGGGCCGGCGCGGCGGCGTCGGGCGTCGGCTGCGCGGCGAGGGCGCGGCGGGCATGGGCGGCGATCAGCGCCTTCGGCACGGCGCCGAGCGGCGGCTTGCGCGGCGGCACGCGCAGCACCGGCGTCTGCGAGGGACGCGGCGGCAGCGCGGCGGTCGCGGTGGCCGGCGCCTCCGCCATGTCGGGGGCGGGCGTGGATATGGGCGCGACGGCCGGCGGCTGGCGCAGCAGATAGTCCGGCGTACGGGTGAAGCGGGTGTTGGGCGGCATGGAGAAGGGCTGCAGCCAGCTCGGCACCACCTCGCGCGGCGCTGTGCTGGCGGCCGGCTTGGACGCCTTGGTCGCGGGCGGCGCGTGCGTCACCTGCGGGTTCGCCCGGGAGAACACCCGCGTCGGGGCGCTTCCCTTCGTCTCGGAAGCCTTGTCCGCGTTCGGATCGGAGGGACTCGCCGGGTTACGCATGGGACGCTGGAACCTTTACCGCTGCTGCCGCTGGGCCTTCCGCCGCTGGCGCGGAAGGCGCCGTCTCGGCCGTGCTCCATGGTTAGAAGCACAGCGTTAACGAACGGTATGGAGCAGCGGGTTTTCCCCCGGCGCCGGTCACTTCGTGACGTCAGGCCGGCAGGCCGAGCGTCTGGCGGATCTCCGACGGCATCAGGTCGTGCGTCTCGGGATGCTTGATCATGTAGCGGCCGAACACCGAGCAGCGCGGAACGACGGCCAGGCCGCGCTCGCGGGCGCTGGCAAGGCCGGCCTCGACGAGCCGCGTCGCGAGGCCGCGCCCGCCGAGCTCGGCCGGCACTTCGGTGTGGGTGAAGATGATGTGGTCGGGCGCGAGGATGTACTGGGCGATGGCGAGGTGGCCGTCCTGCTCGATCTCGAAGCGGTCGGCGGCGCGGTTGTCGCGCACCGGGATTTCACCGTTCATGCTCATTTTCTGCTCCTTGGGTGGCGCCCGGTTCTGGATGGCTTTCGGTGGCGTTCGGGTGCCATGGGATATTGTCGACCAAAACGGGCGCCGCGTCGCCCCCGATCGATCGCGCGGGATGAAATTATCGGCCGGGTCCGATATAGCGCCCTGAGGTTCATCGGGAAGGCTGCATCATGTCCGCGCTCACTCGCCGCCCGCCGCCGCCGGAATGGCTCGCGGCGCTGGAAAGCCGCCGCTCGGTCGCCGCCGCCGCGCTCGGCGCGCCCGGACCGGACCTGGACGAGGTGCGGCGCCTGCTCGCCATCGCCGCCCGCGTGCCCGACCACGCCATGCTGGTGCCCTGGCGCTTCATTCTGGTCGAGGGCGCGGCCCGGGCCGAGATCGGGGCGCTGCTGGCGCAGGCCTATCGCGCCGGCAATCCCCAGATGGCGCCGGACAAGCGCGAGAAGTTCGCCGGCATCATGTCGCGGCTGTTTCCCGCGCCGCTGGCGGTGATCGTGGTCAGCCGGCCGGTCGGCGGCACGATGATTCCCGATTTCGAGCAGCAGCTGTCGGCTGGCGCGGCATGCATGAATCTTCTCACCGGCGCGCGGGCGCTGGGATTCGACGCCATCTGGGTGACGGGCTGGGCGGCGACCCATCCGGCCGCCCGGTCGATTCTCGGCCTCAGTGAGGGCGAGCGCGTCGCCGGCATTATCCATGTCGGCACGGCGGCCGAACCTCCGTCGGAGCGTCCGCGCCCGGATGTCGCGGCGCTCACCACCCGCTGGTCGGCGCCGGGTTGAGCGCGCATAGTCCGCCTGCATGACGCTTGGCCAGCCTTTGGGGCGGGCTGACAGAGCGAGCAGAAGGTTAGGGGGCCGTGATGGCGGAAGGGGCCTGCGCGTCATGGGACGACGTCATCTCTCGCCTTGATTGTATCGTCGCGCAGGCGCCAGAACCGTTTGAGCAGGACACCATCGATAACGGCCGCGAGCTGATCCACTATCTCCGCGAGCGCTTCACTCCGCCGGATGGATTCGACAAGGGCTACTGGAGCACCTTCAGCCTGTTCTGGGACAATTTCGAGATCGAGGTGTTCGGCGAGAGGTTTGAAACCTATCGATTTTTCGAGGGTGCGACCGACATTCTGCATTTTTCACATCGACCCGGCGAGCCTTTCTCTGTCGAATTCTTGGCCCAGCTTCTGATGCCGCCCCTTGGGGACCCAGCACCTCAGCCATGAAAAAAGCCGCCCCGGCGAACCGGGACGGCCCCTCTTCTTGGCGTTTTTGGCGTTTCCTCGAAGGGTGGATCAGGCGGCGGCCTGGGCCTGGGCCTGCGCCTGCTTGGCCTCGCGGCGGCGGCGGGTGAGGATGAACTCGGTGTAGCCGTTGGGCTGCGTGCGGCCCTTGAGGATCAGGTCGCGGGCGGCGCGGAAGGCGAAGCCGTCATAGTCCGGGGCCATCGGCGTGTAGCTCGGATCGCCGGCGTTCTGCTCGTCGACGATGCGGGCCATGCGGCGCAGCGTCTCCTCGACCTGCGCCTCGGTGACCACGCCGTGCAGCAGCCAGTTGGCGACATGCTGGGAGGAGATGCGCAGCGTGGCGCGGTCTTCCATCAGCCCGACATCGTGGATGTCCGGCACCTTGGAGCAGCCGACGCCCTGGTCGATCCAGCGCACGACATAGCCGAGGACGCCCTGGATGTTGTTGTCCAGCTCCTCCTGCACCGCCGCCGGCTCCCAGTTGCCGCGGTCGACCACCGGAATGGTCAGCAGGTCGCGCCGGGAGGCGCGCTTGCGGGAGCGAAGCTCGGCCTGGCGCTTGAACACGTCGACCTTGTGGTAGTGCAGGGCGTGCAGCGTGGCGGCGGTCGGCGAGGGCACCCAGGCGGTGTTGGCGCCGGCCAGCGGATGGACGATCTTCTGCTCGATCATGTCGGCCATGCGGTCGGGCATCGCCCACATGCCCTTGCCGATCTGGCCATGGCCGTCGAGATGGGCTTCGAGGCCGGCGTCGACATTGTTGTCCTCATAGGCCTTGATCCAGGCCTGCGCCTTCATCTCGTTCTTGCGCACCATCGGACCCGCCTCCATCGAGGTGTGGATCTCGTCGCCGGTGCGGTCGAGGAAGCCGGTATTGATGAAGACGACGCGCTCGCGGGCGGCGCGGATCGAGGCGGAGAGGTTGGCGCTGGTGCGGCGCTCCTCGTCCATGATGCCGATCTTGAGCGTGTTGGTGTCGAGGCCGAGAAGCTGCTCGACGCGGGCGAACAGGTCGACCGCGAAGGCGACCTCCTCGGGGCCGTGCATCTTCGGCTTCACGATATAGACCGAGCCGGTGCGGCTGTTGCGCAGCTTGCCGGTGCCCTTGAGGTCGTGCAGCGCGATCAGCGTGGTGACGGTGGCGTCGAGAATGCTCTCGGGGATCTCGTGGCCGTTGGCGTCGAGCACCGCGTCGGTCAGCATGTGCTGGCCGACATTGCGCACCAGCATCAGGCTGCGCCCGTGCAGGGTCAGCTCGTCGCCGGTGGCCGAGGTGTAGCGGCGGTCCTCGGCGAGGCTGCGCTCGACCGTCTCGCGGCCCTTGGCGAAGGTGGCGCTGAGCGTGCCCTTCATCAGGCCGAGCCAGTTGCGGTAGACCAGAACCTTGTCCTCGGCGTCCACCGCCGCGACGCTGTCCTCGCAGTCGACGATGGTGGTGACGGCGGCCTCGATGACGATGTCGGCGACGCCGGCCGGGTCGGTCCTGCCGATGCGGTGGCCGCGGTCGATGACGATGTCGATGTGCAGCCCGTTATTGACCAGCAGTACCGAGGAGGGCGTTCCCGCCTCGCCGCCGAAGCCGGCGAACTGGGCCGGGTCCTTCAGGCCGACGACGGCGCCGGAGCCGAGCACGGCCTGCAGCCTGCCCTCGGACACGCGGTAGCCGGCGACGTCGGCATGGCTGCCGCTTGCCAGCGGAACGCTCTCGTCGAGGAAGGCGCGGGCGCGCTCGATCACGCGCTGGGCGCGGATCGTGTTGAAGCCGTTGGAGCGGCTGGCGCCGTTGTCCTCGGGCAGCGCGTCGGTGCCGTACAGCGCGTCGTAGAGGCTGCCCCAGCGGGCATTCGCCGCGTTGAGCGCGTAGCGGGCATTGGTGACGGGCACCACGAGCTGCGGGCCGGGAATGCGGGCCAGTTCCTCGTCGACCCTGGCGGTGACGACCTCGAAGGGCTCGGGCTCGGGCAGCAGGTAGCCGATCTCGGCGAGGAAGACCTCATAGGCGACGGGATCGACCGGCTTGTTGCGGTGCGCGCGGTGCCAGGAATCGATCTGCGCCTGCAGCTCGTCGCGGCGCTTGAGCAGCTCCGCGTTGCGCGGGGCGAAATCCCCCACGATGCCGGCGAAGCTCTGCCAGAAGGCGGCTACGTCGACCCCGGTGCCGGGAATGGCTTCATTATTGATGAAGTCGACAAGAGCGGAATCCACCTTCAGGCCGGCGACGTCGGTATAGCTCATGACGGGTCCCTTCACGCGAGCGGAAAGCCGGTCGCTACGAGCGTCCGGCACAGCTGTGCCTTCCAATAAACAAAAGTGCGGGTGCGGCGCAACATCGCACATAGTCGGAGAGGCGCCCCATACAAGGGGCGCCTTTGTCAATTCAACGGGTTACGCAGCGTTTGCACTGCGTCAGGCGATGAAAATGTCATCCCGCGGCGCCCGGCCTTTGCCGGACCTTCGCGGAGGTCTCCCCAGACCCCCTCGAAGGCTCGCCGTGCTCGCGCCGCGGGATGACGAGCCGTCAGAATTGCGCGGTTTCCGTGGAGTCCTGCATCGCCGTGGTGGCGCTCATGCCTTCGCTGAGCACGGTGGCGATGGCGTCGAAGTAGCTGGTGCCGACCTCGCGCTGGTGGCGCGTGGCCGTGAAGCCCTGTGCCTCGGCCGCGAATTCGCGCTGCTGCAGCTCGGAATAGGCGGCCATGCCGTCCTCCCGGTAGCGCCGCGCCAGCTCGAAAGTGGTGAGGCACTGGTTGTGGAAGCCGGCCAGCGTGATGAACTGGTACCTGTAGCCCATGGCCCCCAGCTCGCGCTGGAAGGTCTTCATCTGCGCCTTGTCCATGTGCTTGGCCCAGTTGAAGGAGGGCGAGCAGTTATAGGCGAGCATCTTGCCCGGATGCACCTTGTGCACGCCTTCGGCGAAGCGGCGGGCATCGTCGAGGCTCGGCGTCGAGGTCTCGCACCACAGCAGGTCGGCGTAGGGCGCATAGGCGACCGCGCGGGCGATGCCGGCCTCGAAGCCGCCATTGTAGCGGTAGAAGCCTTCCTGCGTGCGCTCGCCGGTGATGAAGGGCCGGTCCAGCTCGTCGATGTCGGAGGTGATGAGCCGCGCCGATTCCGCATCGGTGCGGGCCATCAGCACGGTCGGCACGCCGAGCACGTCGGCGGCGAGCCGCGCCGCGTTGAGCGTGCGGATGAACTGGCGGGTCGGCACCAGCACCTTGCCGCCGAGATGGCCGCACTTCTTCTCCGAGGCGAGCTGGTCCTCGAAATGCACCGCCGCCGCGCCGGCCTCGATCAGCGCCTTGGTCAGCTCATAGGCGTTGAGCTGGCCGCCGAAGCCGGCCTCGGCATCGGCGATGATCGGCACGAAATAGTCGAGCTCGGGGCCCTTCACGCCGTCGGCGCGCTCCATCGTCTGCACCTGGTCGGCGCGCATCAGCGCCTTGTTGATGCGACGGACCACCGCCGGGACGCTGTCGACGGGGTAGAGGCTCTGGTCGGGATACATGTCGCCGGACGAGTTGGCGTCCGCCGCCACCTGCCAGCCGGAGAGATAGATCGCCTCCAGACCGGCCTTCACCTGCTGCACCGCCTGGATGCCGGTATAGGTGCCCATGGTCGGCACGAAGTCCTGCGTCTGCAGGAGGTCCCAGAGCCGGCGGGCGCCGTTCGCGGCCAGCGTGTGCTCGATGCGCAGCGAGCCGGCGAGGCGGGCGACCTCAGCGGGCGCGTAGCTGCGGTGGATTCCCTGCCAGCGCTCCGGCGCCCAGTGCGGGGCGGGGAACTGGTCGGGCGTGGTGTCGCGAAGCTTGTCCAGCATGGTTCTTCCCTGCTGTTGAGGTGGAGGAGGATGAAGTGGGCGCGGGTGCCGAGGAGGTTTCGGCCCCCGCGCCAGCCGGTCCGTGTCGCGCGTCCTCGAAACGGATCGGCCGAAAGCGCGGCCTTGCAGCCATCGGACTACCGCGATCGCCGGGTGTAGGTGGCGGCCACGAGCCGTCCGCCGAGCAGGGCGCCGATGAGGGCGCTCATGTCCTGCTGGCCCGGCGCCATCGCGATGCGGTGGCGGCCGATGCGGTGGACGATGGAGAAGTCCTTGGCGGCGAGCCCTTCCGCCTTGAAGACCTGACCGATCTCCTCGGCGTCGCCGCCGATGATGGTGACGAACTCGTCCTCGCCGGTCGTGGCGGGTGTGTTCTCGATCGCGCTCATGTCAATTCCTCCCTTCGAGGTGTGATGTAAAGATTTAACACTCGACACTGAAAGGCAATAACTATAGTGATTTGAGTGTGTTAAGCTGATAAGGCTTGTAAAGTTTACAGGCCTGTTTTGTAAACCGAGCAAAGGAGCGGACATGCTCGCCACCGAACCGCGCATCGGCAGCCGGGTGCAGAGGCTGCGCCGGGGCAAGCGCATCTCGCAGGCGGACCTGGCGAGCGCGCTCGGCATTTCCGCGAGCTATCTCAACCTCATCGAGCACAATCGCCGGCGCATCACCGTGCCGCTGCTGATGAAGCTGGCGGGCTATTTCGGCATCGAGCCGGGCGAGCTGGTGGAGAATGACGAGTCCCGCCTGGTCGGCGACATGATGGAGCTGTTCAGCGACGAGCTGTTCGCCGAGAATGCGCTCACCAATCAGGACATTCGCGATCTGGCGGCCTCGAACCCGGCGGTCGGGCGCGCCGTGGTGCGGCTCTACGACCAGTTCAAGACGCTGCGCGAGGCCCATCGCACCGGCGCCACCGGCGCGCTCGACGACGATGTCGGCTACCACCCGGCGACCGACGCGGTCTCCGACTTCATCCAGGAGAACGCCAATTATTTCCCGACGCTGGAGGCCGCCGCCGAGCGCATCCGCCACGACATCGACTTCTCCTCGGATTCCTTCGAGCACGGGTTGAAGACCTATCTCTTCAACGTCTTCGGGCTGAACTGGCGTTCCGCCTCGCTGCCCGCCGGCATCGCCCGGCGTTATGACGCGGGCGCGCATGAGCTCATCACCGCCGAGGTGCTGCCGCCGGAATCCGCGCTGTTCGCCGTCGCCCACCAGCTCGGCCTGCTCGCGGCCTCGCGGCAGATCGACGAGCTGATCGAGGCGGGCAATCTCGCCGCCGACGCGCCGGTGGTCACGCGCAACGCGCTGGCGAGCTATTTCGCCGCGGCTCTGGTCATGCCCTACGAGCCGTTCCTCGCCGCCTGCCAGGAGACGCGCTACGACGTCGAGCGCATCCAGCGCCGCTTCCGCACCAGCTTCGAGCAGGTCTGCCACCGCATGACGACGCTGCAGCGGCCGGGCAAGGCCGGCATTCCGCTGCACCTGGTGCGCACCGACATCGCCGGCAACATCTCCAAGCGCTTCTCGCTGTCGGGCATCCACATCTCGCGCCATTCCGGCGCCTGCCCGCGCTGGAACGTCTATGCCGCCTTCCTCCATCCCGAGCGGATCAACGTCCAGATCAGCCAGATGCCGGAGGGGCAGCGCTATTTCTGCATCGCCCGCTCGATCACCAAGGGCGGGCACCGGCACAACGCGCCGCGCCGGCATTTGTCGATCGGGCTCGGCTGCCACATCAGCCACGCGCAGCAGATGGTCTATTCCGACGGCATGAACCTCTCCGATCCCTCGCAGACGGTGGCGATCGGGGTGGGCTGCCGCATCTGCCCGCGGCTCGACTGCGAGCAGCGCGCCCAGCCGCCGACCGACCACCGCTTCACCCTCAACGAGATCGACATGTCGGAGAGCTTCTACGCCCCGGCGCGGCGGGGCATCTGACCGCGCTCAGTCGAGCCGCTCGCCGGTCACTTCGCTGAGCCGCCGACCCATCTCGTCGCTGTAGCGCCTGACCGCGTGTGCCTCGCTGAGGATGCCGACCACCTGCCCGTCCGGCGCGGTGACAGCGAGCGCGTCGGTCTCGGTGCGCTCGAACAGGTCGAGCGCCTCGCGGATCGTCGCCTGCGGCCGCAGGCTTTCCCCGGCATGGCGCAGCAGCGGGCGCAGTGTCGCAGGGGGCGCGCCGTCCGCCTTCATGGCATCGTAGAGCGCGGCCGGCGGCACCATGCCGGCGTAGCGGCCATCCTCGGTGGCGACCAGATAGGCGGTGGAGCCCGGCGGGTAGCGGTGGCGGGCCTCCGTGAGCGGCGTGTCGACGTCGAGCTGCGGCACCTCGTGGCGCATCAGCGCGCTGACGGTGAGCTCGCGCAGCCAGCCGATGTCGTGCGCGCCGCGAATGTTCTCCCCGCGCAGATGAAAGCGCCAGGTGGCGAAGGAGAAGCCGAACAGCCGCCGGGTGACCAGCGAGGCGGTGCCGGCCGCCGCCAGCACCGCCAGCGTCAGTTGCAGGTCGCCGGTCATCTCCAGCGCCAGCAGCGTCATGGTCATCGGCCCGCCGACCACCGCGACCGCCAGCGCGCTCATGCCGATGAGGGCGTAGAAGGCGTGCGAGGGCACGAGGTCGGGCAGCACCAATTCCAGGCCGGCGGCGTAGACCCGTCCCGCCATCACGCCCATCAGCAGCGAGGCGAAGAACAGGCCGCCGCGAAAGCCCGCGCCGATGGAGACCGACGAGGCCGTCACCTTCGCCACCAGCAGCAGGCCGGCCAGCGCCAGCGTGCTGTCGGCGGCGAGGAAATGATAGACCGCCCCATGGCCGGCCGAGAGCACGGCCGGGTTCCACAGGGCGAGCGCGCCGACGACCAGCCCGCCAATGGCCGGCCGCAGATAGGCGGGAAGGGCGGAGCGCCGGAAGCCGGCCTCCACCAGCGTCGCCCCGCGCATGACGGCGATGCCGACGAGCGCGCAGACCAGGCCGAGCAGCAGCACGGCCGGCAGGTCGACGAGGCTCGGCGCGCTGAGCGCGGGCAGCGGCGGGTGGTGCTGCGGCGCCAGCACCTGCTGGGTCAGGGCGGCGGTGAAGGTCGCCGTCATCATCGGCACGAAGGCGGGGATGGCATAGGTGCCGAGCACCAGCTCGAAACCGTAGAAGGCGCCCATCAACGGTGCATCGAACGCCGCGCCGATGGCCGCGCCCGCGCCGCAGCCGACCAGCAGCCGCAGATCGGCGCGCCGGACGTGGAACATCTGGCCGATCCGCGAGGCGAGGCCGCTGGCCGCCTGGGTGTAGCCGGCCTCCAGCCCCACCGAGGCGCCGACGCCGCTGGAGAACAGCGTCTGCAGCGCCACGACGAGGCTGTCGCGCAGCGACATGCGCCCACCCTGCAGCGCGTTCGCCTCGATCGGATCGACCGGCGGGCTGGCGACGGTACGCAGCACCCGCGACGCCGCGAGCCCGAAGGCGAGGCCGCCGAGCACGGGGCCGAGCAGCACCAGCGCCGGCGCGATACCGGCGGTGATCGAGAGATGGCTGCCATGGGGGATGCGGAAAATGAGTTCGTGCAGCGCCTGCAGCGTCGTGTTCATGGCGACGACGACGAGACCGGCGAGCACGCCCACCACGCCGGCGAGCGCGACGATGCCGAGTTCGCTCGTCCGCACCAGCTGGCGCAGGCCCTGCGGGACGGCTTCGGGGCTGGGGGCAGGTTCGGATGTCACGTGCCGCTCGTCTCAGCTCTGTTTCGTTTGACTAGGCAATGGCGGCGCCCTGCGCAACCGGCAACGCAGCCATGCGGGCATGAAAGCGCGTGTCGCCGGGATTTGATGGTGCGGGGCGTCGACCGCCGCCGCGCCGCGCTTAAAGTCGCTCCGAAGCCATGAGGATTCGCGGCCTGCCGGCCACGCGCCGCGCGCCGCCGCAAGGATTGGAGTTTTGCCGATGACGGAAGCGTCCGACTACACGCCGCCGAAGGTATGGACCTGGAAAAAGGGCGGCGGCGGCCAGTTCGCCAATATCAACCGGCCCATCGCCGGGCCGACGCATGACAAGGAGCTGCCGGTCGGCCGGCATCCGCTCCAGCTCTATTCGCTGGCGACGCCGAACGGCCAGAAGGTCACGATCCTGCTGGAGGAGCTTCTGGCGCTCGGGCACAGCGGCGCCGAGTACGACGCCTGGCTGATCAAGATCGGCGAGGGCGAGCAGTTCGGCTCGGGCTTCGTTGCGGTCAACCCGAACTCGAAGATTCCGGCGCTGCTGGACCGTTCCGGCGAGAAGCCGATCCGGGTCTTCGAATCCGGCGCGATCCTGCTCTATCTCGCCGAGAAGTTCGGTGCCTTCCTGCCGGGCGATCCCGCCGCGCGCGCCGAGTGCCTGTCCTGGCTGTTCTGGCAGATGGGCAGCGCGCCCTATGTCGGCGGCGGGCTCGGCCATTTCTACGCCTATGCGCCGATGAAGATCGAATACGCCATCGACCGCTTCGCGATGGAGACCAAGCGCCAGCTCGACGTGCTCGACCGGCGCCTCGCCGAGAGCGCCTATATCGCCGGCCCCGACTACACCATCGCCGACATCGCCGTGTTTCCCTGGTATGGCGGCCTGGTGAAGGGCTGGCAGTATGGTGCCGCCGAGTTCCTCTCGGTGCACGAATACACGAATGTGCTGCGCTGGGCCGACGCCATCCTCGAACGCCCGGCGGTGAGGCGCGGGCGCATGGTCAACCGCATGAGCGGCGAACTTTCCGAGCAGCTGCGCGAGCGCCACGACGCGAGCGATTTCGACACGCGCACGCAGGACAAGCTGGAAGCGGCCGGCTGAGGCTCAGACACGAAAAAAGGGCGCCCCGCGCGGGGGCGCCCCTCCTCTCGACGTGTCGTCGTCAGGCGCAGAGGCGCGTGAGTTCGCGGATATCACGCACCTGTTCCAGCCGGCGAACCGTCTCGACGATGGACTCGGTCTTGGCCTTGTCCCATTTGGAAAATTCCGCGCAGCCGCGGAACTTGTCGGCGGCCTCGTCATAGGTCATCGGGTTGGCCGGGCTGCCCTTGCCGAAGTCGGAGCGGCCGGAGATGGTGCGCCCGTCCTTCATGTGGATGTCGATGATGGTGGTCATCTTGTCATAGCCGGCGGCCTCGGCCTCCGGGTGGACATGGAAGTTCACCTTCTCGATCATCGCCTTCACGTCGTTGCGCTCCACTGTCTCGTCGGTGAACTCGGGGAGGCTGCCGCGCCCGTCGAGCAGCAGGATCGCCATGCAGAATTCCATCGAGAACTTGGCCTGAAGCTCGTTCTTCGGGCGGTGGTGGATCAGCGCGTTCGGCATGTTCTGGTTGGTGCCGACATCGACCCGCTCGACATCCTCCGCCTTGATGGAATGGGTGCGGATCAGCTCCAGCATCTTGGTCATGCCGGGATGGGTGAGCGAGCCCGACGGATGCGGCTTGATGGAGACGCCCGGGAAGGCGAACGTCCAGGGCTGGCCGAGCTTGCCGACGATTGCATTGGGGTCGAAGCCGCCGCCGGCCGCCTGGAAGAAGCCGCGCGGCGCCTCCAGTATCTTGTCCGTCGTCGTCCAGCCGAGCGCGGCGAAGTCCGCCGCCACCACGCCGCTCTCGCAGGAGCGGCCGGCGTGGAACGGCTTCATCATGGTGCCGAAATTCTCGCGCAGCCCCGCCGACTGGCTGCCGGCGCAGCCGAAGGCGCGCACCATCTGCTCGACATCCAGCCCCTTGAGCTTGCCGGCGGCGGCGGCGGCGGCGTAGGTGCCGCAGGTCGCGGTGGCGTGGAAGCCGTGCTGGTAGTGGCGCGGGTTGATCGCCTCGGCGATCTTGCACTCCACCTCGACGCCGAGATGATAGGCCAGCATCATGTCCGGACCCGAGCGGCCACCCGCCTCGGCCACGGCCAGCGCGGCCGGCAGCGCCGGGGCGGTCGGGTGGGTGAGCAGGCCGTAGACGCGGTCCTTGGCGACGGCGAGCTGGGTGTCGTCATAGTCGTCGGCATGGATGCCGACGCCATTGGCGAAGGCGGCGAAGCGCGGCGGCACCTTCAGCGCGGTGCCGATCACCGTTGCCGGGCCTTCCTTGATGCCGAGCCCTTCGAGGTAGGCCTGGATATATTCGCCGCTCTTGGCCACCGAGCCGGAGAGAGCGAGGCCGATGCCGTCGAGGATCGACTTCTTGCCGAGTTCGATCACCTCGGCCGGCAGGTCGGCATAGCGCGTGCCGACGACGAATTCCGCCACTTCGTGGGTGAGACCCTCGACGATCGGCTGGGCCTGGGCGGGGTTGGTCTGGTGGAGAGTCATGAGGCGTTTCCTCTTTTTATCGGGTGTCAGGCCGCCGGGGCGCGGGCGGCGGAGGAAGGCAGGGCGCCGATGATGGCGTCGGTGAGTTCGCGGGTGCCGGCGGTGCCGCCGAGGTCGCGGGTGAGGCTGTCGCGCCGCGCCAGCACGTCCTCGATGGCCTTCTCGATGGCGCCGGCGGTGGCCTCCTCGCCGAGATGGCGCAGCATCATCGCGCCCGACCAGATCTGGCCGATGGGATTGGCGACGCCCTTGCCGGCGATATCCGGCGCCGAGCCGTGCACCGGCTCGAACATGGAGGGGTAGTCCTTCTCGGGATTGATGTTGCCGCCCGGCGCGATGCCGATGGAGCCGACGACCGCCGGGCCGAGATCGGACAGGATGTCGCCGAACAGGTTCGAGGCGACGACCACGTCGAACCAGTCCGGGTTGCGCACGAAATGCGCGGTCAGGATGTCGATATGGAACTGGTCGGTGGTGAAGCCGGGATATTCCCTGGAGATCGCCGCGAAACGCTCGTCCCAGTACGGCATGGTGTGGCTGATGCCGTTCGACTTGGTGGCCGAGGTGACGTGCTTCTTGCGGCCCTTGGCCAGCTCGAAAGCATAGCGCATCACCCGGTCGCAGCCGCGGCGGGTGAAGATGGACTGCTGCATCACCAACTCGTCCTCCAGCCCCTCATAGAGCCGGCCGCCGATGGACGAGTACTCGCCCTCATTGTTCTCGCGCACGACGTAGAAGTCGATCGAGCCGGCCTCGCGGCCCCTAAGCGGGCTCTCGACGCCGGCGAGCAGCTTCACCGGGCGCAAATTCACATATTGATGGAAGCTGCGGCGGATCGGGATCAGCAGGCCCCAGAGCGAGACATGGTCCGGCACGCCGGGGAAGCCGACGGCGCCGAGGAAGATCGCATCCTTGTCGCGGATCTGATCGAGCCCGTCGGCCGGCATCATCGCGCCGGTCTTGGCGAAGCGCTCGCAGCTCCAGTCGTAATGGGTCCAGTCGAAGGAGAAGCCGCCGATGCGGCTCGCCGCCTCGAGCACGCGCTGCGCCTCGGGCACGACCTCGTTGCCGATCCCGTCGCCGGGGATGACCGCTATGGAATACGTCGTCATGGAAACTCCTGGATATCTGGCGGCGGGCAACGGCACGGTCGCCGATGGGACAGTGTTCAACGATCCGACAACTGTCAACAATTTTTGCCTTTCGCTGCAACAGGAATGGCGAAGCCGGTGCTGGCAGCAGATGTTCAAATGCCTAGAAAATCTTTGATAATATTGATGTTTTGATCGATCTGCCGGCGTTCCACCATTTCCCTAGCGGCAGCGTCTCGCAGAGACAGCAAAGGCACATTCCGGCGCATATTGACCATCAGTGTTGACAATCGTCGATTCCGGAGGCCAGATGGCGCCATGCTCCGCCGCTCCTCCACAGCTCCTGTCCGCACCCCGCGCACCGCGTCCTTCGTGCCGGTGATCCAGCGCGAGATCGAGCGGATGATCGGGACCGGCGAACTCACCGGCGGCACGCGCATCAATGAGAGCACGCTGGCGCTGCGGATCGGCATCAGCCGGGGGCCGGTGCGCGAGGCGTGCCGGGCGCTGGAACAGATCGGCCTGCTGCGCAGCGAGCTCAATCGCGGTTTCTTCGTGCGCGAGGTCTCCACCAAGGAGGCGCTGGACCTCTACGACATCCGTGCCGGCCTGTTCGGCACGGCCGGGCGGCTGGCGGCGTCGATCATCGCCACCACGCAGCTTCGCGCGCTGGAGGATCTCATCGGGCAGATGGACGCGGCGATCGAGGCGCCCGACATCGCCACCTTCTACACCCTGAACAACGAGTTCCACCGCCAGGTGGTGGTCGCCTCCGACAACAACAAGCTGATAGAGCTCTACCCGCTGCTGGAGGCGGAACTGCACCTCTTCCGCCGTCGGGGCCTGGTCCTGCCGGGATCGATGCGCACCTCCAATGACGAGCACAAGGCGATCCTCGACGCGCTGCACCAGAGCGACGGCACGACTGCCGCGCGGCTGCTCGAACGGCACATCCTCGCCGGCAAGGCGCGCTTCCTGCGCACGCTGGAGGACGACAGCGCAACCGACGCGCGGCCCGGTCCGCTCGACCCGAAGAATTCCCGATTCAAAGACAGGTAGTTCCCATGACGCGCACCCCGCTTCCCGTCCTCGCCCTCGTTCCCGGCGACTGCACCGGCATCGGGCCGGAACAGACGGCGCGCCTTCTCGGCGAGGGTGGCCTGCGCGAGGTGGCGCGGCTCGTCGTGGTCGGTGATGCGCGCGTGCTGGACATGGGCGCGCGCCACGCCGGCGTGACGCTCGGCTACAGGCGCTATGCCTCGCCGGCGGCGGTCGACTGGAGCGCGCCGGAGATTGCGCTGGTCGATCTCGGCAATACCGACCCGGCGACGTTCGAGCTCGGCGTGGCCGATCCCGAATCCGGCCGGCTGACCGGCGAGACGCTCTCCCGCGCCATCGACTTCGCCAAGGCCGGCGAGGTCGACGGCGTCTGCTTCGCGCCGCTCAACAAGCAGGCGATGTTCAGGGGTGGTTGGCGCTTCCCGGACGAGCACAAGATGTTCGCCCATCTGCTCGACCACAAAGGCCCGTTCAGCGAGATGAACGTGCTGGAGAACCAGTGGATGACGCGCGTCACCTCGCATGTCTCGCTGCGCACCGCGCTCGATCAGGTGACGTTCGACAGCGTCTGCGGCGCGCTGCGGCTGGCGGATGAGACGATGCGCAAGGCCGGCATCGACCATCCGCGCATCGCCGTCGCCGCGCTCAATCCGCATGGCGGCGAGGGCGGGCTGTTCGGCACCGAGGAGATCGAGATCATCCGCCCGGCAGTCGAGGCGATGGCGATGGAGGGCATCGCCTGCGAGGGCCCGTTCCCCTCCGACACGGTCTATCTCAAGGCCTTCACAGGGGCCTATGACAGCGTGCTGGCGATGTATCACGACCAGGGCCAGATCGCGACCAAGCTCAGGGGCTTCAACAAGGGGGTCACCATCACCGCGGGGCTCGACGTGGTGTTCACCACCCCGGCGCACGGCACGGCGTTCGACATCGTCGGCAAGGGCGTGGCCGATATCGGCGCGTTCCAGTCCGCCGTTCGCCTCGCGGCCCGGGTCGCCGCGCGCAAGATCGAGGCACGCGCCGCGGCCGCGTGAGGGGGCCTCCCTCCGTGATCTTCTCGTCCTCTCCCCGTCGGGGAGAGGTGGCCCGCGCAGCGGGTCGGTGAGGGGGCGCAGCGCTGGGACGTCGGCAAGACCCCTCACCCCAACCCTCTCCCCGTGGGGAGAGGGAGCTTGGCCGCGCGCAATGAGCGCCGGCCCCTCAGTCGATGCGCGAGGCGCCGTCGACGGCGGCGATGAGCCGGCGCTTGGCGAGGGCGACATGGCGCCAATGCGTCATCTGCGCCCGGTCGCCGTCACCGGAGGCCAGCGCCTCCAGCATGGTACGGTGCTCGCGGTTGGAGACGGCGAGGCCGCCGCCCTGCACCAGCGCGCGGGCGCGGAACAGATGCAGCTTGTTCACGAAGCGGTGGTACTCGGCCATCAGCGTGCGGTTGCCGCACGAGCTGACGATCAGATTGTGAAAGGCGAGGTTGAGCGGGTAGTAGTCGTCGAAATTGCCCTGCTCGGCCACCTGGTCCATCTCGTCGACCAGCCGCGTGAGCTGCGAGAGCAGCCCGTCGGTCATGCGCTCGGCCAGCAGGCGCCCCGCCTGCCCGAACAGCGCGGCGCGTACGTCGTAGATTTCGATCGCGTCCTCGACCGACAGCCGGCGCACGAAGACGCCCCGGTTGCGGACGACTTCCACCAGCCCCTTGGCCTCGAGGCTGCGCGTCGCCTCGCGGATCGGGCCGCGGCTGGTGCCGAAGCGGTTCGAGAGGTGAATCTCGTTGATCCGCTCGCCCGGCTCCAGCTCGCCCGTGAGGATGAGGCGCTCGAGTTCCTTCTCCAGCGCGCTCGTGAGGGAGACGCTCTTCACCACGGTGAGATCGTTCAAATGACTGGAATCGCTATCCATGTTCATTCGTTAATTGTAAACAATCTCGCGTTGGAAGGCTCCTGGTTTCTACGCTACGCTGCGTGAGGAGCCGGTTTCTGCGTCATTTTGTCGTTTGATAATGCCGATCACCGCTGCCGTCACCTCGTTGGTGCGCGCGGTGCCGCCGAGATCGGGCGTCAGCGCGGTTCCTTCCGCCGTCACGCGCTCGATGGCGTCCATGAGCCGCGCGGCGGCGTTATCCTCGCCCAGATGCTCCAGCATCAGCACCGCGCTCCAGAAGGCGCCGATCGGGTTGGCGATGCCCTTGCCGATCAGGTCGAAGCCAGAGCCGTGGATCGGCTCAAACATGGAGGGTGTCGCGCGGTCGGGCGCGAGGTTCGCGGTGGCGCCGATGCCGAGGCTGCCGCTCAGCGCCGAGGCGAGGTCGGACAGCACGTCGGCGTGCAGGTTTGTGGCCAGCACGGTGTCGACCGTGCCGGGGCGCAGCACCAGGCGCATCGTCATGGCGTCGACCAGCATCCAGTCGACGTCGAGTTCGGGGAAGTCCTTCACCACGCCCCGGCAGACCTCGTCCCACAGCACCATGCCATGGCGCTGGGCGTTCGACTTGGTGACGATGGTGAGCTTCTTGCGCGGGCGCGACATGGCGAGCTCGCAGGCGAAGCGGGCGACGCGCTCGATGCCGGTGCGGGTGAACACCGAGACGTCGATGCCGACCTCGATCGGCAGGCCGCGATGGACCCGCCCGCCGGCGCCGGCATACTCGCCCTCGCTGTTCTCGCGCACGATCACCCAGTCGATGTCCTTGCCGAGATCGGGGCGCAGCGGGCCGGTGATGTTCGGCAGCAGGCGCGAGGGGCGCACATTGGCGTACTGGTCGAGCCCCTGGCAGATGGCGAGCCGCAGATCCCACAGCGTGATGTGGTCGGGAATCCCAGGGTCGCCGACCGCGCCGAAATAGATGGCGTCGAAGCCGCGCAGCGTGTCGACGCCGTCGTCCGGCATCATCTTGCCGACGCGGCGGTAGCGGTCGGAGCCCCAGTCGAAGCTCTCGAAGTCGACGCCGAAGCCGCCATCCGCCGCCGCGAGCGCGTCGAGCACCTGGCGGCCGGCGTGGATGACGTCGGAGCCGATGCCGTCACCGGGGATGAGAGCGATCTTATGCCGCCGCATGTGCGTGGTTCTCCATGAAGTCTAGAATGGCGTCGACCATGTCGGTCTGGGTGCCAGTGCCGCGAATGTCGGGCGTGCGGGTGGCGGGGTTCGCCAGCGTCGCGTCGATGCCGGCCTTCATCAGGGCGGCCGCCCGCCCGGCGGCGGGAATGCCGCGCCGGCGTCCGAGCCATTCGATCAGCATCCGGGTCGATTCGATCATCGCGTAGGGATTGGCCAGCCCCTTGCCGGCGATGTCCGGCGCCGAGCCGTGCGTGGCCTGCGCCATGGCGATGTCGCCGCGCCCGATGCACAGCCCCGGCGCCATGCCGAGCCCGCCGACCAGCCCGGCCGCCTCGTCGGTGAGGATGTCGCCGAACATGTTGGTGGTCACTACCGTGTCGAAGCGCTGGGGCTCGCGCACCAGCTTCATCGCGAAGGTGTCGACGATCACCTCCTCGATGGCGACGTCGGGGAACTCCTCGCCGGCCGCGTAGCACTCCTCCACGAACATGCCGCAGCCGAGCTTGAACACGGTGTTCTTGTGTACGACGGTGAGCCGCTTCTTGCGCGCCCGGGCGATCTCGAAGGCGGCGCGGGCGACCTTGCGGCTGCCCTCGCGGGTGATGACGCGCACCGAGATGGTGGTGTCGTGCGTGGGGCGGAACTCGCCCGAGCCGGCCACCACGTTGCGGTCGGGCTGGAAGCCCTCATTGTTCTCGCGCACGATGACGAGGTCGATGTCGTCATAGAGGCAGCCGAGCCCGGGATAGGAGCGGGTCGGACGCACATTGGCGAACAGGTCGAAGCTCTTGCGCAGGATCGGGTGCGGATTGATCGCCTCCGGCACCTTCGGATAGGCCTGATGGCCGATCGGGCCGAGGATGAAGCCGTCGAGCGTGCCGAGCGTCTCCAGCGTGCCCGGCGGCATGGTGTGGCCGAGCTCGTCCAGCGCCGTGCGGCCGAGCGGCATGGGCCGCCAGTCGATGGCGAGGCCGCTGGCCTGCGCCGCCGCTGCCGCAATAGCGTGGGCGGCGGGAACGATCTCGTGGCCGATATCGTCGCCGTTGAGGACGCCGATGCGCAGTGGTGCGGTTGTGTTCACCTGCGTCCCCTCACTCGGCCGCGCTGCGCAGGTCGGCCGGCACGGAGGCGCGCGCGATGTCGCCGACATTCGCCAGCTCCGGCAGGCGCCAGCACGCCGCCATCAGCCGCTCGGTCACCTCGTCGCCGACCACGAGCGCCGACTGGTGGGCGAATTTGCGCTCGAGATGCTCGTTGCTCAGCGGGCGATCATGGCTGCCGATGGCGCGCTCGATCGTCTTCTCGATCACGCGGCCGTCGTCGAACGCGATCTCGATGACGACCGAGGCCTCGTGGATCGCCGGGTCGGAGGTGGCGGAGACCTTGCGGCGCAGGGCGATCAGCTCCGGCGCGTTGGCGGCCTCGTCGGTGAAGGCGGTGGGCGAGCCGTCGCCGCGCAGCAGCGCGCAGGCCGCCGCGTGGAAGACGCTGAACTTGGTCTCCAGTCCGGTCCTGGGCTCGCGCTTGCCGGTCAGTTCCAGCACCAGCGGATGGGTGCGCAGGCGCACCGCCGCGATATGCGCGACCGCGTCGCCCAGCTCCTCGCGCAGCTGCTGGCAGCCATCGATGGTCGGGTGGATGACGATGCCGCAGGCGAAGGGCTTGTAGGAATTGAACCCGGCCTCCCAGCTCTGGCCGAGCCCGCCGAGGATCTCGTTGTAGTCCTGCTTGGTGGAAAGCACGTTGGCGAAGCCGCGCGGCGCCTCGATCGACTGCAGCGAGCTGTCGAAACCGGCCTGCGCAAGGAAGGCCGCCAGCGCTCCGTTGCGGGCGGCGGCGCCGGGATGCAGGCTCTTGCACATGGTGCCGAACATCTCGCGCAGGCCCGAGGCCTGCGTCGCGGCGATGCCGAGAGCCCAGGTCATCTGGGTCTCATTGAGCTTCAGCATGTGGCCGACAGCGGCGGCGGCGCCGAACACGCCGGTGGTGCCGGTGATGTGCCAGCCACGGTCGTAATGTTCGGGATAGACGCTGTTGCCGATACGGCACTCGACCTCGATGCCGACGATCAGCGCGTTCAGGAAGTCGCGGCCGGAGATCGGATGATATTCCGCCGCCGCCAGCAGGGCGGAGGCGACCGGACCGGCGGGGTGGATGATGGTCTTCAGATGCGTGTCGTCATAGTCGAGCACATGCGAGGAGATGCCGTTGACCAGCGCCGCATTGGGCACGTCGAGCCGCTCGCCGCGCCCGATCACGGTCGCCTGCGGCTTGCCGGCGAAGGGCATAATGCCGGCCAGCGCACGGTCCACCGTCTCGTGACGGGCACCGCCGACGGCGCAACCCATCCAGTTGAAGAAGGTCCGCACGCCCTCCTCGCGCACCGACGGCGGAATGTTGTCGAGCCGGCATCCCACGATCCAGGCGGCGAGCTTCTTGGTGACGTCTTTGTCGGACATTTTCTTCTCCCTTAAACGAGGCCGCGCGCGATGCCGCCGTCGACATTGATGGCCTGGCCGGTGACGTAGCTGGCCAGCGGACTGGCGAGCCAGGCGACCATCACGGCGATCTCGGCCGGCTCGGCGAAGCGATTGAGGGGAATCTCGTGCGAGAATTCCTCGAAGATCTCCTCGATGGCGACGCCGCGCTCCGCCGCCATGCGGCTGGCGCGATTGATCCAGAGTGGGGTCCTGGTGCGGCCCGGCCCGACGCTGTTGATGCGGATGCCCTGCTCGCCGAGTTCCAGCGCCAGCGTCTTCACGAGGCCGAGCAGGCCGGCCTTGTGGACATTGGTCATCACCTGATGGGCGTAGGGCATCTTGGCCGCCGCCGCTCCCAGCGTGACGATGGCGGGCGCGTCGCCCTTCGCCAGCAGCGGCACGCCGGCGCGGATGGCGCGCACGGTCGAGAGCACGTTGAAATGGTAGCTGGCGAGCCAGTCCTCGTCGGTCAGCGTCTCGAAGTCGGCGCGCACGCTGCCGCCGACCGCGCTGACGAGGATGTCTAGCGCGCCCCAGCGCGTCCGGACCTCGTCCATCAGCGTCGCCGCCGATCCGGCGTCCTGCACGATGTCGGCGACGAAAAGCTGCGGTGCGCGGCCCGTGGCCACGACGAGGCGGGCGCTCGCAGCATCGAGATTGTCGCGGCTGCGCGAGGCGATGATCACCTGCGCGCCCTCGCGCAGCAGGATCTCGGCGGTGGCCTCGCCAATGCCGTAGCTGCCGCCGACGATGACGGCGCGGCGGCCGTCAAATCCCAGATTCATAGTGGCTCCTCAGGACGAAACGATAGACGCGGAAGACCACCAGGATGGTCGACGAGATCACCGCGATGCGCACGATGTGGAAGGCGGTGACGAGCTCGGCGTCGGCGTGCATCGCCTTGGCGGTCAGCACCATTTCGGTGATCGCCGCTGGCGCGAGGGCGAGGAAGCTGGTGGTCAGCGGCAGCCCGGTGGCCAGCGACAGCACCTCGGCCCCGACGGCGGCGGCGAGGATCAGCAGCAGGGCGATCAGCAGTCCGGCGGCGGCGACGCGCGGCAGGCGTACGAACAGGTCGCGCCGGAAGCGCATGCTCAGCCAGACGCCGATCATGATCTGCGCGGCGACGATGAGGATGCCGGGCACCGCCACGTTCAGCAGCCCCGACGCCCCCAGCGCGGCGCTCGGCAGCAGCGAGCCGAGCAGCCACGGGTTGGGGATCACGGTGGGGCGCAGCGCCTGCGCGCCGAGATAGGCGACGACGAGGCCGAGGCCGAGCAGCAGCAGGTCGTGCGAGGCGGCGGGGTCGACCTGGCTGATCGTGCCGAGCTCGCCGAAGGCGAACACCATGAACGGCACGATGCTGACCACGGTGGTCACGCGCAGCGCGTGGACGATGGACACCGCATTGGTGTCGCCGCCCCGCGCGGCGGCCACCACCGCCATGTCCGCCATGCCGCCGGCGGCGGTGGCGAAGAACGCCGTCGTCGCGTCGATGCGCGCCAGCGGGCGCATCAGCAGCGCGCCGAGAAAGGTCGCCACGATGATGTAGAGCGTGGACACCAGCATTGCCGGCAGCAGTTCCAGCGACACCAGCAGAAGATGCGGCGTGAAGCGCATGCCGATGGCGAGGCCGACGATGACCTGCCCGATCTCGCGCAGATGCGGCCCGGCCTGCAGCGGCACGCCGAGCACGGTGAGCGCGCCGCAGACGAACAGCGGGCCGAGCATCCAGGGCAGCGGAACGTGCAGCAGCGAAGCGAGATACCCGGCCGCCGCCGCCACGACATAGGTGGCGACGAGGCGCAGCCACCAGCGCAGGGCCGGGGAACGCAGCAGGCCCGTCCTGTCCGACTCCTTGGGGATTTCCGCCATCAGTCGTCCGCCCTTCCGCGCATGCCCTCGCCGCGCATGCCGTCGTGCCGCGCCCCGGCGAGGATTCGCGCGGGCCTGGACGACGGACATGCCCGGTGAAGGGCGGGGCGAATGGACATGGCGACCTCCCGTGGCTCGCGTCTCGACGCGGTTCGATCCGCCGGCGGAGCCTTGGGAGATTGAGACAGCAAGAATGACAACTGTCAACAGATCGAACTTATCCGCAGCCTCTTCTCCCGGCCATTCCGGCGGCGCAGGCCGGGTGGTTCCTCACGGAAGTTGCTGGCCAAAAGGGCGATGCGACCGCGTATTTGCGCCGCGCGGGGCAAAAACCTGCGCCAAGCTGGAATGCAAATCTGTTGACAGTTGACGGATAGGGGAACAGTCTGAGCCTGCCTAATCCACGCGGGCCGGGCAGCGCATCGCCATCGGCCGAATGATCCAGATGGAACGGCGGGAGGAAAACATGACAGATTTCACACGCAGAGATGCATTCAAAATTTCCGCGGGCGGGCTTGCGGCCGCCGGCGGCCTGATCGCGATGCCGTCCATCCTGCGCGCGGCGGCCTATCCCACGCGTCCGATCAACGTCATCGTGCCATTCGCGACCGGCGGCTACAATGACCGCCTCTCCCGTGCCTTCGCGCCCTATCTCGAAAAGGAGATCGGCCAGCCGCTGGTGATCGTGAACAAGCCCGGCGCCGGTACCCAGCTGGGCAATTCCTACGCGCTCAACCAGCCTGCCGACGGCTACAGCATCATGTGCACCTCGGCGGCGCCGTACATCCCGCTGACCGTGCTGCTGCAGAACGCGCCCTACAAGGTCGAGGACTTCTCGATGCTGAACCTGCCGTCGCGCGACTACACGCTCGCGGCGACCTCGATCGGCGGTCCGGTCAAGACCTTCGCCGAGGTGATCGAGACGCTGAAGAAGGACCCGGGCAGCCTCAGCATCGGCGTGCAGCCGGCCTCCGCCGACTATGCCAACATGGTGCTCGCCTTCCAGGCCGCCGAGATCGACCCGACCAAGCTGCGCATCGTCACCTATGACGGCGGTGGCCCGGCCCGCAACGCCACCGCCGGCGCCCAGGTCGATGTCGGCTTCGTCGGCGGCGAGGGCTTCCTCCCGCTCAAGACGAAGATCCGCCCACTGGCCATCTTCGCGGCCGAGAAGGTCGACTGGTATCCCGACGCGCCGCTGATCGGCGAGAGCGGCCTCAAGATCGATTTCGTCGAGGGCTCGCAGCGCGGCTGGGCGGTCACCACCAAGCTCCGGAACGAGCAGCCCGATGTCTACAAGTTCCTGGCCGGCGCGGTCGAGCGGGCGAGCACGAACCCCAAGGCGGTCGAGGCCCTCAAGCTGCAGGAACTCGCCACCACCTGGTATGGCCCCGAGGCCTCCAACAAGGCGTATCTCGACAACGCGGCCAAGATGGCCAAGTACGTCGACCTGCTGAAGTAGGCCGCATCATCGGAAGGCGGGCGGGGCCCGGTCCCGTCTGCCCTCTCTCTCCCTCCTTCGAATAATGGAGATGACGATGCGTATCGGTCGGCAAAACTACGCCATCGACTACGGCCATCTGGCTCTCATCACGCTCATTGCGGCCGCCGTCTTCTGGTATCTGCTGGACGCCCGCAGTGTCTCGCTGAGCATCAACAACCTTCTTCTGCTCCAGCCGATCGCGATCTTCGCGCTGGCGATGTACCTCTTCATCATTCCCCAGTGCTTCCACAGGGTCGACGCGAGGGAAGCGGCGAAGGCGCCGGCCGAACAGGATCCGCTCTCGCCCACGCTGCCGTCGGAGCGGGCCGATGTCATCAAGATGGCCCTGCTCGGCCTCTCGCTGGGCCTGATGGTGTTCCTGCTCGACGTGGTCGGCTTCGACGTCGCGTTGTTCTGCTTCACCGCCGCCGCCATGGCGATCTGCGGCGAGCGGCGACCGGTCCATCTGCTGCTCTTCTCGCTCGTCGTCACCGTGGTGGCGATCTACGGGTTCCGGGCGCTGATCCCTTTTCCCATGTTTACCAGCATCCTTTGAGGCGCGAGCATGATCGACATTTCCGCCTTCCAGGATGCGCTGGGCATCATGTTCTCGTCGGTCGGGTCCTGGGGATGGATCGTTCCCGGCCTGATCGTCGGCCTGGTCTTCAGCGCCATTCCCGGCATCTCGATCACCATGGCCATGGCGATCGTGCTGCCGATGTCGCTCTACATGGATTTCTTCTCGGCCATCGTGTTTCTCACCTCGGTCTATACCGGAGCGGGGTTCGGCGGGTCGGTGCCGGCGATCCTGATGAACATACCGGGCTCGCCATCCTCCTTCGCCACGACCTTCGACGGCTACGCGATGTCGCAGAAGGGCGAGCATAACGAGGCGCTGGGCTACGCGCTGTTCGCCTCCACCATCTGCGGCATCGGTGGCTATCTGCTGCTGCTGCTGGTGATCGAGCCGCTCGCCGACATCGTGCTGCGGATCGGGCCGGTCGAGATGTTCGCGGTGGCGATCTGGGGCATGCTGCTGCTCGGTTCGCTCGGCTCCACCTATGTCAGCCGTGGACTGCTCGCCGCCGCCTTCGGCATCCTGCTCGGCACGGTCGGCATGAACACCGCCGGCTTCACCCGCGGCACGATGGGCCTGCCGGTGCTGCTCGACGGCATTGCCCCGATCCCGGCGATGATCGGCCTGCTCGCGGCGGGCCAGCTGCTCAGCCTCGCCAGCCGCGACTACATCATCGAGGCCGAAGGCTCGCGCGAGGTCAGCCTGCGCCGCATCCTCAAGGGCTGCTGGGGCACGTTGAAGTTCCCCGGCGTGCTGCTGCGCGGCTCGATCATCGGCATCGTCATCGGCGCGGTGCCGGGCGTCGGCTCCTCGATCGGCAACCTCATCGCCTATGCCGAAACCAAGCGTACCGCCAAGGACAGCGCGACCTTCGGCAAGGGCAACCCCAAGGGCGTGGTGGCGGCTGAATCCGCCGTGGCCAGCGCCGAGGGCGGCTCGATGGCCACCATGCTGGCGCTCGGCATCCCCGGCGGCGGCGCGACGGCGATCCTGATCGCGGCCTTCATGATGCACAACATCGTGCCGGGCCCGAGCTTCATCGAGACGCAGAAGCCGATGGTCTACGCCATCATCCTCAACAACATCGTCCAGGCGATCGTGCTGCTGGTGGTGGGCATCGGCTTCATCTACGCCGCGACCAACATCATGAAGGTCCGCACCCGTTACGTGCTGCCGGCGATCCTGGTTATCGCCACGCTCGGCACCTATGCGGTGACCGGCGAGACGGCGGGACCGATCACGCTCTTCGTCTTCGCGCTGCTCGGCTTCGCGCTCGCCCGCTACCAGTATCCGGTCGCGGCGGTGGTGGTCGGCATCCTGCTCGGGCGCATGCTGGAGACAGAGTTCCTGCGTTCCTACCAGCTCTCGGGCGGCAACCCGCTCTACATCTTCGAGCGGCCGGGGGCGATGGCGATCGTCGCCGTCATGCTGGCGTCGCTGGCGATGACGGCGTGGGGCAAGCGCAAGCAGCACAGGGCCGAGGCCGAGGAGGAGGCCGCGATGCTGCGCCTCCAGCAGGAAGCGGCGGCGGCGCGGGCGCACACGACGCCGAGCAAGGGCTGAGGCCTTCCATTGCTTCTCCCCCAGGGGCGGGCGCGAACCCGCCCTTTTTCTTTGTGGGGGTGACAGGGGAGGGGCTCCCACCTCTGTCAGCGCGATGGCCAGGGATTGCATTCCCGTCCGGCATGAAAAAGCCCCTCCCGCCGGTGGCGGAAGGGGCTTTCAGTCGTCCGTCGTTCCGGCGTCAGGCGCGCGCGTCGAGAGCCACCGAACCGAAGGCGGCGCGCTCCTGCGCGTCGAGCTGGTCGATCAGGCCCATCTCCCAGGCGAGATACTGGCGGGAGGCTTCGGCGTTGCCGTCATGGCGGTCATGGACGAACCAGACGCGGTCGCGCGCGTCCTCGCGGCTCATCCGCCGGCGCACGCGGTCGACCGGCCAGCCCGCCGCCGCGCAGGCATCGAGATCGGCCGTCAGCCAGCCGGCGCCGATGCCGGCAGCTAGCAGCTCGGTGGTGGCAGCAGCGACGGCAGCGGCGTCGCCGAGCAGGATGGCCCGCCGGGTGCCGGCTGGCAGGGTTCCCGGCAGGTCGCCGCGCAAGGTCCAGCGCGCACCCTCCAGGCGGCAGCCCTCCCACTCGAACGAGGGGCGCAGGTCCAGCACCGGAACGCCCTTCTGCGCCAGCATCCACGCGGCCCCGGCGCCGAGCATCGCGGGCGGCGCGGGCGGCTCCAGTGCGGAGGAGGGAACGGCGAGGCCTGCGGTTTCCGGCCCGGCATCGAGCGCCAGTACATGTACCTCGAAGCCGAGCGCGCGCAGGAACAACCCGGCCAGCGCTGCCCGCAGCCCGGTGTCGTCCATCAGGATCAGCCGCGCATGGCGCACGCCAACATATTGATCCGTCGCCTGAATCAGCTGGCCGGCAAGCGCCGGTACGGCGCCGGGCACCGGCCGCGCGGCCCGTTCGTCGGCGGTGCGCAGGTCGAACAGGAAGGTCGTCCGGTCGGATTCCGCCAGAAAATCCGCCGCCTGGGGGACGGCGATGCGCGACAGCTGCGACAGGGCGATGAGACTCTCCCCGCGGGCGCGGCTGGCGTCCTTCTGCGCCGCGTCCAGCATCGGCATGGGATCGGCGCTGGCGCCGCGCTCGAGCGGCAGGCCGGCCAGCGCCCATCCCTGCGTGCCGTTCTCCAGCGCGTAGACCGGGTTGCCGGCGCCGATGGCGCGCAGCGTCAGCGCGCCGACGATGCCGCGCGTGCGCCCGGCGCAGGTGATGACGATGGGTGTCGCCTCGTCCGGCACCGCCGCGTCGAGCCTGTGGGCAAGTTCGCCATTGGGCATGCAGCGCGCCCCCATGATGCGCATCTTGGCGTATTCGGCCGGCGGGCGGGCGTCGAAGAAGGCGTGCGGGCGCCCCTCGCGCCGCCAGCGATCCAGCGTGGCGGCGTCGATCATCTGCGGGTGATGATCATGTTCCAGCAACTCGCCGAGCGTCTTGCTCGGCACGTTCACGCCGGCGAAGACACCGAAGTCGGCCGCTTTCCAGGCGGGAAGCCCGCCCTGGACGAAGGCGATGTCGGTGTAGCCGCAGGCGGCGAGCCGCCGTGCCGCCTTTTCCGCCGTGCCGTCGCCATCATCGATGAGCAGGATCGGGCAATCGGCACGCGGCACCAGCGATACTGCCGACAGTTCGAGCCGGCTATAGGGGCAGGAGACCGCGAAGAGCGGATGTCCTTCGCCGAAGGCCGCCGCCTCGCGCATGTCGAGAAAGGCGATCTCCTCACCGGCATGGAGGCGGGCCTTCGCCGCCTCCGCCGTCACAGGGCGCACGCTCATGCCACCGGCTCACCGCGGAAGAAGCGATGGAAGGCGGCGTAGATGAGGTCGGGGCGGTGCTCGGCCGGGTAGTGGCCGGTCGGCACGGGCAGGCCGACCAGGTCGTCGGCCCATTCCGACCACGCCTCGACCGGCTTGAAGTGCCGGCCGCAATGGCTGTTGGTGCCCCAGATGACCAGTGTCGGGCAGGCGATCCTGCGCCTGCCGTAATCGGCGGTGTCCATGTCGAGGTCGACGGTGATGGTCGCGCGGTAATCCTCGCAGACGGCGTGGATCTGCTCCGGCGTGGCGCAGCGTACATATTCCTCCATCGCCTCCGGCGTGAAGATGTCGAGACCGACGCCCTTCTTGTTGAGCTTGTAGCGCATGTAATAGTCGAGGTCGGCGCCGAGCAGGTTCTCCGGGAACGGCGCCTTCTGCGCCATGAAGAACCAGTGATAGCTCTCGCGCGCCCAGCCGAGCGTGATGTTGTTCAGCACATGATGGGTCGGCACGATGTCGAGCGCGGCGTAGCGGGTGATGCGTTCGGGCTGGTCGAGGCACATGCGGAAGCCGACGCGGGCGCCGCGATCATGGCCGGCGACGGCAAAGGTCTGGTGGCCGAGCGCGTCCATCACGTCGAAGGCGTCCTCGCCGATGGCGCGGAACGAATAGCCGGAATGGTCCTCGCCGCCATAGGGCTTGGAACTGTCGCCATAGCCGCGCATGTCGATGGCGACGACCGAGAAGTCGCGCGCCAGCGAGGGCGCGACCTTGTGCCAGCTCGCCAGGGTCAGCGGGTTGCCGTGGATCAGCAGCAGGGGTGGGCCCTCGCCGGCCGTGGCGACGTTGATCTCAGCGCCCCGGGTCCTGATGCGCTGGAAGGTGAAGCCTTCCATCAGCCGGGTGGACGGTACGAGCTCGGGAACGGCTTCTGTGACGGCCATGGGCGCCTCCTCTCATCATCTGGGTCGTGTCTATCCTTATTGTGCCAACTGTCAACAATTAGGCGAAAAAGGCAAGGTTTGTCGATGGAGGTGCTCCCGTGAAAATCGGCAGCGCGGGGCGGCGGGTTGTCTAGGAATAAAGCACAATCAAGCATCGTTGCGGGTTGACCTGCCGTATGGGCCTCGCCGCGGTTCCGCATCGGTGGGCATCGGTTGTCGACAGTGTCGGCATCCAGATGCCAATCATGCCGCGACAGGTGCGCTGGAGTGGCCTAGCCGCCATCGACGGCACGCCGCGTGGCGCCGAAAATGCCGGTCTTTCGCGCCGGCTCTCGGCCATCCTTGATTTCCCGATGATATAGAATATCTTAAGTGCTCAATGTTCGAAACTTAATATGAATGGTCCCTTGAACCTCCAGCGTACCTATGATCGTAGCCGCGTGCCGCTTTACCTCCAAGTTGCGGAGGTCATGCGCCAGCGCATCGAGGCGCGGCAGTGGCTGCCGGGCGCCAAGATTCCGACGCTCGAGCAGCTCGAGGTCGAGTTCCAAGTCGCCCGCGTCACCGTGCGGCAGGCCGTCGACATCCTGCGTAAGGAAGGCTTGCTCTATTGCCGGCAGGGGCGCGGCACCTTCATTCTCGAGAAGAAGACCGACAAGCGCTGGCTCAAGCTGGCCACCGACTGGCAGTCGCTCGCCGATTCCCTCAAGGGCAATGTTCCGCGGCTGATCGCGGCGCCGGAAGTCGCGCCGCGGCCGGCGCTGTCGCCGGATGACGGCAAGCCAGCCGACGGCTATGTCTTCCTGCGCAGCGTGCAGTTCAAGGACAACGAGCCCTACGGCATCGTCAACCTGCAGCTCGCGCGCCATGTCTATGATCTCGACCCCGCCGGATTCGCTTCCCGTCCGGCCCTGCCCATCCTGGCGGAACTCAAGCAGGTGCAGGTGAAGACCGCGCGGCAGTCGATCACCATCGGCGGTGCCGATCCAGAGGTCGCGGACCTGCTCAAGGTCGCACTCGGCACGCCGACGGCGATGTGCCGGTGCATCGTCACCGACGCCGCCGATGTCGTGATCTATGTCGCGGACATCATCTATCGCAGCGACTGCGTGCGGATCGATATCGATCTGCTGACCAACGGCCAGCCGATGGCCGATGACGAGCCCCCGGTCGCGGCTCCAGCCCAGCGCAAGACGCGCGGCAAGTCGTAGGCGACAAGTCCTCGGCGACAAGTCCTTGGCGGCAAGCCGTAGCGCGGGCCGCGCCGCTCCTCTCAAGCAAATCTCGGCGGAACTGGGGCAGCTGCCCGGCAGCGGCGCCGCCCGGTCGTGCCCGCACCCGTCGGATCGCGAGGGACGGCGTCGGACCTCCCGCAACGCGTCCGCCGGGCCGCATGCGTATAAAGTCGAACAAAATGTATTGTCTTACTAAAGATAGTATCATAGCGTCATTTTCGCGGGGTGGTTCTTCCGTGCGCGCATGTCGATCCCTCGCCTGAAGAGGCAGGGGACCGGCGGTGGAAGCGCCCCTTCGACCCGAGACCTGTCCCAGCGGAAGATGGCCATGCGCATATCGATTGTCAGCGAGAGCTCTGCCTTTGAGCCACGGGTTTCCGCGTCTGCGGATACGGTTCGTCGTTATGTCGGATTGGGAGCTGAGGTTGTCGTGTCGTCGGGGGCTGGTGTGGCCTCTGGGATTGGCGACGGGGAGTATGAGGGTGCGGGCGCGCGGGTGGTGGCGGACAACGCCGCGGCGGTCGCGGGGGCGGACATCGTGCTGTGCGTGCGCCGTCCGGCGGCGGCGGCGCTGAAGGGGGCGAACCCCGGGGCGCTGGTGATCGCGATCATGGACCCGCACGGGCATGAGAAGGAGCTCGAGGCGCTGGCCAAGGCGGGGGTGTCGGCCTTCGCGATGGAGCTGATGCCGCGCATCACCCGGGCGCAGGTGATGGACGTGCTGTCCAGCCAGGCGAACCTGGCGGGCTACCGGGCGGTGATCGACGCGAGCGCGGAGTTCGGCCGGGCGTTTCCGATGATGATGACGGCGGCGGGCACGGTTCCGGCGGCGCGGGTGTTCGTGATGGGCGCGGGCGTTGCGGGGCTGCAGGCGATCGCCACGGCGCGGCGTCTGGGCGCGGTGGTGTCGGCGACCGATGTGCGCCCGGCGGCGAAGGAGCAGGTGGAGAGCCTGGGCGCCAAGTTCATCGCGGTGGAGGACGAGGAGTTCAAGCAGGCGGAGACGTCGGGCGGCTACGCCAAGGCGATGTCGGGCGAGTATCAGCAGAAGCAGGCGGCGCTGGTGGCGAGCCACATCGCCAAGCAGGACATCGTGATCACCACGGCGCTGATCCCCGGGCGTGCGGCGCCGAAGCTGGTGTCGGGCGAGATGGTGGCGTCGATGAAGCCGGGCTCGGTCATCATCGACCTGGCGGTGGAGCGCGGCGGCAATGTCGAAGGGGCGGTCCCCGGCGAGGTGGCGACGACGGCCAATGGCGTGAAGATCGTCGGGCACCTGAACGTTCCGGGGCGGCTGGCGGCGACGGCGTCGCAGCTCTACGCCAAGAACCTGTACGCCTTCGTCGAGACGCTGGTGGACAAGGGCACGAAGAGCCTCGCGGTGAAGTGGGACGACGAGCTGGTGAAGGCGACGCTGCTGACCAGGGACGGCGCGGTGGTGCATCCGGGGTTCGCGCCGGCTTCGGAGGTTTCGCCGGCGGCTTGAGGAGCGCCGTCCTCCCGGACGGCGGCAGGCCGCTGCGGGAGCGCGTGCCACTCAGGCGACGCTCCCGGCTCTGCGCCTTGGCGCCGGCCGGGATGACGTTCTCGCCATGCGGTTCAGGAAACAGCAAGCCCATGGGTTGCCTCGGGCGACCTTCGAGATCCAAAGGGAATTGAGGAAATGGCCAATCCGGCAGGGGGCGTGATACTCGCCCAGAACGCGCCGAGCGGGGACGCGATGGCGCAGAACGCGGCGGAAGGCGCGCGCATGGCGGCGGAAGTGGCGCGCCAGGCCGCCGAGGCGGCGCGGGCCTATGCGGATGCCGCGGCGCAGAGCTATGCGGAGATCGCGGGCGATGTGGCGGGCACGGCGGCGCATGCGCTGACGGGCGGGGCGATCGACCCGTTCGTGTTCCGCCTCGCCATCTTCGTGCTGGCGGTGTGCGTGGGCTACTACGTGGTGTGGTCGGTGACGCCGGCGCTGCACACGCCGTTGATGAGCGTGACCAACGCGATCTCCTCGGTGATCGTGGTGGGGGCGCTGCTGGCGGTGGGCGTGGACACGGTGGCGGACGGCACGGAATGGGCGCGGGGCTTCGGCTTTGTCGGCCTGGTGCTGGCGTCGGTGAACATCTTCGGCGGGTTCCTGGTGACCAGCCGGATGCTCGCCATGTACTCGAAGAAGAAGTGAGGGCGCCCCGATGAACGCCAATCTGGTCGCGCTCCTCTACCTCGTCTCGGGGGTCCTGTTCATCCTGGCGCTGCGCGGGCTGTCGAGCCCGGTGACGTCCCGCCAGGGCAATCTGTTCGGCATGGTGGGCATGGCGATCGCCATCGCCACGACGCTGGCCTCCTCGCCGCCGGCGGGTCTGGGCGGCTGGGCGCTGGTGCTCGGCGGGCTCATCATCGGCGGCGGCGCCGGGGCGGTGATCGCGCGCAAGATCGCGATGACGCAGATGCCGCAACTGGTGGCGGCGTTCCACTCGCTGGTCGGCCTGTCGGCGGTGATGGTGGCGGCGGCGGCGCTGTACGCGCCGGCGGCGTTCGGCATCGGCGATCCCGGCCATATCCACGCGCAGGCACTGATCGAGATGAGCCTCGGCGTGGCGATCGGCGCCATCACCTTCACAGGTTCGGTGATCGCCTTCGCCAAGCTGAACGGCAACATGTCGGGCAAGCCGATCCTGCTGCCGGCGCGCCACGTCATCAACATCGCGCTGGCGCTGGCCATCGTGGTTCTGGTGGTGGTGCTGACGCTGACCGAGAGCCACACGGTGTTCTGGCTGATCGTGCTGGCCAGCCTGGTGTTCGGCGGGCTGCTGATCATCCCGATCGGCGGCGCCGACATGCCGGTGGTGGTGTCGATGCTGAACTCGTATTCGGGCTGGGCGGCGGCGGGCATCGGCTTCACGCTGGGCAACACGGCGCTGATCATCACCGGTGCGCTGGTGGGCTCCTCGGGCGCGATCCTGAGCTACATCATGTGCAAGGGGATGAACCGGAGCTTCGTGTCGGTGATCCTGGGCGGCTTCGGCGGCGACGCAGCGGCGGGTCCGGCGGGCGCGGTGGAGAGCCGGCCGGTGAAGCAGGGCTCGGCCGAGGACGCGGCGTTCATCATGAAGAACGCGTCGAAGGTGATCATCGTGCCGGGCTACGGCATGGCGGTGGCGCAGGCGCAGCACGCGCTGCGCGAGATGGCGGACCGTCTGAAGGAGGAGGGCGTCGAGGTGAAATACGCCATCCACCCGGTGGCGGGGCGCATGCCCGGGCACATGAACGTGCTGCTGGCGGAAGCCAATGTTCCCTATGACGAGGTGTTCGAGCTGGAGGACATCAACTCGGAGTTCGCTCAAGCCGACGTGGCCTTCGTGATCGGCGCCAACGACGTGACCAACCCGGCGGCCAAGACCGACCCGACGTCGGCGATCTACGGCATGCCGATCCTCGACGTGGAGAAGGCCAAGACCGTGCTGTTCATCAAGCGCGGCATGGCCGCCGGCTATGCCGGCGTCGAGAACGAGCTGTTCTTCCGCGACAACACCATGATGCTCTTCGCCGACGCAAAGAAAATGGTCGAGGACATCGTCAAAAACCTCTGAGGCGCGCCTGCGAACAATGGGAGGAAATCATGCACGCCAAGGCTCTTCTTGCATCCAAATCGCAAGATCTCGTCACCGTCGGCCCGCATGTGGCGATCGTCGATGCGGCCAACCTGCTTGCGAAGCACCGGATAGGCGCGCTTCCCGTGGTCGATGATTGCGGCGAGGTGGTGGGACTGCTGACCGAGCGCGACATCGTCTACCGCTATGCCGCGCACGGCCCCGACATATTGAAGGGCGACGTGGCCGGCGTGATGTCGCGGCTGCTCGGCGTGTGCGGGCCGGGCGACAGCCTCGACGAGATCGGCGAGCGCATGACCGACAAGCAGATGCGCCACATGCTGATCATGGAAGACAATAGAATGATCGGAATTGTCTCCATCGGCGATGTCGTGAAGTCGAGAATAGACGTCATCGAACGCGAACGTGAAGCACTTAAGGCCTATATAGCCGCGTAATATAAGCGTCGATGGCCATTGGTGGACAATAGATGTCGGTTAGTCTGGGAGGACAACGGAATGCTGGTCGTCAATTCGCTCGCCGAGCGCGGCGCGAGCCTGGAGAGCGCCGATGGCGAGGCCCTGAGCGCCGCGGCCGCGGAGCGGTCGCGCGCGGTGTTCCGGCGCTGCGCCGACTATGCCGCGACGCCGCTGTTCAGCCTGCCGGCGCTCGCCCGCAGGCTCGGCGTGGCGAACCTCCATGTGAAGGACGAAAGCGCCCGGCTCGGGCTGGGCAGCTTCAAGGCGCTCGGCGGCGCCTATGCCGTCATCCGTCTGGCGCTGGAGGCGGCGGAGGCGGCGCTGGGGCGCCCCGTGGCGCTTTCCGAACTGGAGCAGCCGGCGGTGCGTGCCGCGACCTCCGCGCTCGTCGTCGCCAGCGCCACCGACGGCAATCACGGCCGCTCGGTCGCCTGGGGCGCCTCGCTGGTGAAATGCCGCGCGGTCATCTTCTTGCACGCCGGCGTCAGCGCCGAGCGCGAGGCGGCCATTGCGCGCTTCGGCGCAGAGATCGTCCGGGTCGAGGGCAATTACGACGATTCCGTCGCGGCGTCGGAGAAGGCCTGCGCCGACAATGGCTGGACGCTGGTCTCCGATACGTCCTGGCCTGGCTATGAGCGCATTCCGACCCTCGTGATGGAGGGATACACGGCCATGGGCCAGGAGGTGGTCGAGACGCTGCCGCAGGCGCCGACCCATTGCTTCCTGCAGGCCGGTGTCGGCGGGCTGGCGGCGGCCATGGCTGGCTATCTCGCGCAGGCCTATGGCGTGCAGGCGCCGCGCTTCGTCGTGGTGGAGCCGGCGCGCGCCGCCTGCCTTATGGCGAGCCACGCGGCCGGCCATACGGTCAAGATCCCCGCGGAGGAATCGACCGTGATGGCCATGCTGGAGTGCTACGAGCCCTCGCTCGTCGCCTGGCGGGTGCTGTCGCGCCTCGCTCATGCCTTCATGACCGTGGACGAGGCGAGCGCCCCGGCGGCGATGAACATGCTGGCGCGCCCGCTGGGCAGCGATCCCGCCATCGTCGCCGGAGAAAGCGGCGGCGCCGGCCTGGCCGCGCTCGTCGCGGCGCTGGACGATCCGCAGGCACGGCAGGCGCTGGGCCTCGAGGCGACGTCGCGCGTGCTGCTATTCAACACGGAAGGGGCGACGGACCGCGCGCTCTATGTCCGCCTGACCGATCTGGAGCCGGAGCGCGTCGTCGCCAGGCGTCTGGCGGCGGCGCCGGTCTAGCCCTTTCAGCCGCCATCCGCCGCCCCCGCCGTCACGCCCAATTCCCACACGCGATGAAAGGCATAAGGCTGACAATGGCTTTACATCATATCATTCTAACAATAGGATGATATTATTCTTGGTCCCGCGCTGGGACCGGATGTGATGTGCCTTGCCGGCGTGCTTTGCGCAGGCATCGGAAGAAGCCTGGCTTGATCCGGGTTTTCTCATTCAAATCAAAGCAGAAACAACAAAAGCAAAACCTTTCAGGAGCAACGGATGATACGCATAAGTCTTGCGAAGAAAGTGGGTCTGGCCGGTGCTTTCGCGCTTGCCTTCAGCGGGGCCGCGGCCGCCGCCGATGACATTCCGGTCGGCGTGAACATGCCGCTCACCGGGGCCTTCGCGGCATCGGGAACCTTCGTCGCCGAGGGCGCGCGCATCGCGGCGGACGAGATCAATGCACGGGGCGGCGTGCTCGGCAGGCCGCTCCGCCTCGTCATCGAGGACAACAAGAGCAATCCGACCGAGGCCGCCGCCGTAGCGGAGAAGCTGATCGTTCGCGACAAGGTGCCGGTGATGATGGGCGCGTGGGGCTCCAGCCTCACCCTGGCGGTCATGCCGAAGCTGATGCAGTACAAGGTGCCGATGATCGTCGAGACGTCCTCGTCGAGCAAGATCACCCTGCAGGGCAACCCTTACGTCTTCCGCATCTCGGCGCCGTCCTCGCTGGAGGCGGAGAACCTTGCCAAGGTTCTCGACAAGTTCAACATCAAGAAGGCCGACTTCCTCGTCATCAACAATGACTGGGGACGCGGCTCGGCGACTGACTTCTCGGCGATGCTGAAGAAGCGCGGCGTCGAGGTCGGCCTCGTCGAGATCATGGACCAGTCGGCGCAGGACATGAGCGCGCAGCTTTCCAAGATCAAGGCGTCGGACGCCGACACGCTGTTCATCACCGCCGCGGTCGAGCAACTCACCCTCGTGCTGAAGCAGGTCGAGGCACTCGGACTGAAGCGCCAGATCATCACCACCGGCGGGTCGCAGAATCCCGACCAGCTCATCGAGCAGGCCGGCAAGGCGACGGAAGGCACCATGCACATGGTGTTCTTCGCGCCCTGGCAGCCGGAGAAGTCGGCCTATCCGCAGAAGTCCGAGGCCTTCATCGCGGCTTGGTCGAAGAAGGGCTTCCAGCCGGCCGGCCTGACCGAGAGCTATCGCGGCTATGACGGCATCAACGCGATCGCCGCCGCCATCGAGAAGGCCGGTTCGGCCGAGCCGGAGGCAATCCGCAACGCGCTCTGGCAGATCAAGGTCGAGGGTCTGAACGGGCCGATCGTCTTCAACAAAGCGGGTCCGGAAGGCCGCGAGAGCGGCCAGAGCGTGCCGGCGACCTATATCGGCAAGGTCGTGAACGGCAA
Organism: Ancylobacter sp. TW_SC_1; assembly: GCF_056836805.1. Taxonomy (NCBI): domain Bacteria; kingdom Pseudomonadati; phylum Pseudomonadota; class Alphaproteobacteria; order Hyphomicrobiales; family Xanthobacteraceae; genus Ancylobacter; species Ancylobacter sp. TW_SC_1. Next base: position 3,922,935 of record NZ_CM166365.1, on the reverse strand, counting down.
GGTCGACGTTCTCCAGTAGCTTTGCCTCGGGCGGGTCGAACGGCCCGCCCGATTTTCTTCGCCCGACAGGAAGCCGCTCGATCTCTGGGCCGGCACGGATGAGGCACGGACGTGGACCAGCTATCTCAACACTTGGCCAACACATTGATCATGGGCGGCACCTATGCGCTGCTCGGCATCGGCCTGACGCTCATCTTCGGCATCATGCGCGTGGTGAATTTCACCCACGGCGAACTGTATGCCTTCGGCGCCTACCTGCTCTATTTCGTGTCGGTCGTGCTCGGCATGAACTTCTATGTCGCGATCCTGTTCTCCATTGCCGGCGGCATGGTGCTGGGCGCGCTGATCGAGCTGGTGCTGCTGCGCCCCAAGCGGGGGGCCGACATCGACACCACCATGCTCCTGATGATCGGTGCCTGGATCGTCCTGCAGAACACCGAGCATCTCGCCTGGGGCAGCGTCGCCAAGTCCATTCCCTCGCCCTTCCCGACCGAGCCGCTCGTCCTCGGGCCGGTCTCGCTGTCGTGGCTGCGGATCTTCGTGTTCGGCGTCGCTATCCTGCTGATCATTGCCACCTACCTGCTCATCAACCGCACGCGGCTCGGCAATGCGATGCGGGCGACCTTCCAGGACACGGACACGGCCGCGCTGATGGGCGTGAACATCCGTGCCGTCTACACCATGACCTTCGCGCTCGGCTCGGGCCTGGCGTCGGCCGCCGGCGCGCTGCTGGGTCCGGTCTTCGTCGTCACGCCGACCATGGGCGACCTCGCCTCGCTCAAGGCGTTCGCCATCGTTATCCTCGGCGGCCTCGGCAACATCACTGGCGCGACCATCGGCGGCTTCCTGCTCGCCTTCGCCGAGGAGATCGGCGCCGGCTACATCTCGTCCGGCTACCGCGACGCCATGGGCTTCCTCATCATCATCGTCGTGCTGCTGTTCCGGCCGACCGGCATCTTCGCGCGCGTGGAGCGGATTGGATGAACCGTCTGACCCCCCTACTGGTGGTGCTGTTCTTCGTCTCCGTCCCCTTCTGGCTGACGGACCAGTACCTGCTGCATACCCTCATCACGACGGGCATCTTCATTCTCGCAGCGATGAGCCTCAACCTGCTGCTCGGCTATACCGGGCAGCTCAGCCTCGGCCATGTCGCCTTCTTTGGCATCGGCGCCTACACCAGCGCGCTGACCGCGCTCGGCTTCGATGTCGAGCTGTTCGGGCTGTTCCGCGTCGTCCATGAGCCATGGCCGCCCGTCTTCGGTCTGTTCTTCGGCACCGTCGTTGCCGCGCTGTGCGGCTATGTCATCGGCAAGCTCTCCTTCCGGGTGCGTGGGGCCTATTTCGTCATCGTGACGATCAGCTTCGCGGAAGTGACGCGCCTCGTGTCGCTGAACTGGGTCGAGCTGACGCAGGGCCCGCTCGCGCTGCCGGGCATTCCGCCCCTGACGATCGGCTTTCCCGGCCTCGGCTACATGACGCTGTGGGAGAAGGTGGAGAATTACTACGTCGTCCTCGCCTTCATCATTCTCGCCTACATCCTCATCAAACGGCTGGTGAATTCGCGCTTCGGCCGCGCCATGATCGCGCTCAAGGGCAATGAATCGCTGGCGACCTCGGTCGGTATCGACGTGACCCGCTACCTCGTGCTCGCCGCCATCGTCTCGGCCGGCATGGCGGGCTGCGCGGGGGCGCTCTACGCCCACTACATCCAGATCATCGACCCGATGATCTTCATGTTCCTCAATACCGTGACCATGGTCATCATGGTGATCACCGGCGGCAAGGGCACGCTTGCCGGACCGATGGTCGGGGGCCTGATCTTCGGCATGGCGCCGGTGGTGCTGCGCTCCTATGTCGGGCCGGAGATCCAGTGGATCCTCTACGGCCTGCTGATGATCATCGTCGTCTTCGTGCTGCCGCAGGGCATCGTTCCGGCCATCGAGCAGTGGTTCAGCCGGTCGAACCGGTCCGAAGACCTCGCGCAACCCGCCATTGCCGGGAAGGGAGAGAGCGCATGAACGCAAGCATGGCCGCCGCCGCGACCTATGAACGGCCCGTGGCTCTTTCCATCGAGCATGTCGCCGTCCATTTCGGCGGCCTCATTGCGATCTCCGACCTTCACTTCACGGTCGGCGAGGGTGAGCTGGTCAGCCTGATCGGCCCGAACGGGGCCGGCAAGACAACGGCGTTCAACGTCATCACCGGCTTCCTGCGCCCGACCAAGGGCCGGGTGGTCTATCGCGGCGCGTCGCTGACCGGGCTGAAGCCGCACGAGGTGACGAAGCTCGGCCTGGTGCGCACCTTCCAGCGTACCAGCGTCTTCGACACCTGCACGGTGTTCGAGAACATGCTGATGGGCCTGCACCGGCGCATCCATACCGGACTGCTGGCAACCATCTTCGCCCTGCCGAGCAGCCGGCGTGCCGAGGAGAAACTGCGCGAGGAGGCGTGGGAGATCCTGCGCCTCGTCGGCATCGAGCATCGCGCCTCCGAACTCGGCGGCAGCCTGCCCTATGGCGAGCAGCGCCTGCTCGGCGTGGCGCTCGCGCTCGCCGCGAACCCGACCGCGCTGCTGCTCGACGAGCCGGTGTCGGGCATGAACGCGACCGAGACCGGCAGCTTCGTGCGGCTGCTCAAGAAGATACGCGAGCGCGGCATCACCATCCTGCTGGTCGAGCACGACATGCCGATGGTGATGGGCATCTCCGACCGCGTCGTGGTGCTCAACAACGGTCGCCTCATTGCGGAAGGGCCGCCCTCGGTCGTCCAGAACGACCCGGAGGTGATCCGCGCCTATCTCGGCCAGGGAGCGAAGTGTGCTTGAAATCCGCAACATCGTTTGCCGCTACGGCAAGGTCACGGCGCTGAAGGGCATCAGCCTCACCGTGCCGAAGAACAAGCTGGTCGCGCTGATCGGCGCCAACGGCGCCGGCAAGAGCACCACGCTGCGCTCGATCTCCGGACTGGTGCCGCCGGTCAGCGGGCAGATCCTGTTCAACGGCGTGGACATCACGCGGGCCTCGCCCGCCCGGATCCTCGGCCTCGGCATCGCCCATTGTCCGGAAGGCCGGCGCGTCTTCCCGCACATGACGGTGGCCGAAAATCTCGGCATGGGCAGCTATCTGCGCCGGGACAGGGCCGAGGTCGAGATCGATCTCGAGCGGACCTTCGAACAGTTTCCCCGCCTGGCGGAGCGCCGGCGTCAGGTCGCCGGCACGCTGTCGGGCGGCGAGCAGCAGATGCTCGCCATCGGCCGCGCCATGATGTCCCGTCCCTCGCTCATCCTGTTCGACGAGCCCTCGCTCGGTCTGGCGCCGAACATCGTCGAACGGACCTTCGAGATCATCTGCGGCATCCGCGACAGTGGCACCACGGTGCTGATGGTCGAGCAGAATGCCTATTCCGCGCTCGATATGTGCGACTATGCCTATCTGCTCGAAACCGGCTCGATGGCACTCGAAGGACCGGGCGAGGAGATGATAAGCAACCCGCATGTGCGCGAGGCCTATCTGGGCGGTGGCATGGCCCACAGCTTCTAGAGGTCCGGGCGTTCGGCAACCATTGGCAGGAGACAAAATGGACGTGGTCGATAACGGCGCGGCGAAGGTCGCGATGCTCACCATCGGCAACCGGAGCTGGTCCCTGCCGCTGCGCGCGGGAAGCCTCGGTCCGGACGTTATCGACATCGCCAAGCTGTACGGGGAATCCGGGATCTTCACCTACGATCCCGGCTTCACCTCCACCGCCTCCTGCGAGAGCCAGATCACCTATATCGACGGCGATGCCGGCGAATTGCTCTATCGCGGCTATCCGATCGAGCAGCTCGCCGAGCATGGCGACTTCCTGGAGACCTGCTATCTCCTGCTCAACGGCGAACTGCCGGACGCGCAGCAGAAGGCGAGCTTCGACCGCTCCATCACGCGCCACACGATGGTGCACGAGCAGATGACCCGGTTCTTCCTCGGCTTCCGCCGCGACGCCCATCCCATGGCGGTACTGGTGGCGTCGGCCGGCGCGCTCGCCGCCTTCTATCACGACAGCACCGACATCTCGGATCCCGAGCAGCGCACCACCGCGACGATCCGTGTCATCGCCAAGATATCGACGCTGGCGGCGATGGCCTACAAGTACTCGATCGGTCAGCCTTTCGTGCAGCCGACCAACGGCCTCGACTACGCCTCCGATTTCCTGAAGATGTGCTTCGCGGTGCCGTGCGAGGAGTACCGCACCAACCCGGTCTTCAGCCGCGCCATCGACCGCATCTTCACGCTGCACGCCGATCACGAGCAGAACGCGTCGACCTCCACCGTGCGCCTCGCCGGTTCCTCGGGCGCCAACCCGTTCGCCTGCATCGCCGCCGGCATCGCCTGCCTGTGGGGACCGTCGCATGGCGGGGCCAACGAGGCGGCGCTGAACATGCTGGCCGAGATCGGCAGCCCGGAGAACATCCCGGCCTTCATCGCCCGCGCCAAGGACAAGGACGACCCGTTCCGCCTGATGGGCTTCGGGCACCGCGTCTACAAGAACTACGATCCGCGCGCCAAGATCATGCAGAAGACCTGCCATGAGGTGCTGGCCGAGGCGGGGCTCGGCAACGATCCGTTGTTCGCGGTGGCGCTCGAACTCGAACGGATCGCCCTGGAAGACGCGTATTTCATCGAGCGCAAGCTCTATCCGAACGTCGATTTCTATTCGGGGCTGACGCTGCGCGCGATGGGGTTCCCGAGCACCATGTTCACCGTGCTGTTCGCCGTCGCGCGCACGGCGGGGTGGATCGCCCAGTGGCAGGAGATGATCGAGGATCCCGCGCAGCGCATCAGCCGCCCGCGCCAGCTCTTCACCGGCGTGGCCGCGCGCGACTACGTGCCGACCGCGCGCCGCGCCTGAGAAGCCACGCTCCCGCGCATCGAGGCCGTCGCCACGCCCTGGCGGCGGCCTTTTTCGTTGCCTCCCGCCTGCGGCCGGCGCAGGCCCCGGCAAGCGATAAGCCCCGACAAGAGAAAAGCCCCTGCGCCGGGTGGCGCTGGGGCTTGAGTTTTTCGAGACGCCTGGAGGGGACGGGTGTTCAGCCCTCGGCCGCGCCGCACCAGTCGTGGATGCTCAGCGCCATCACCTTGATCGAGGTGATGTAGTCGTCGATCGACACATACTCGTCGTCCGAGTGCATCACGGCGGTGGAGCCGGGGCCGAAGATGACGGTCGGCGTGTCGGCGTAGAGGTTGAGGAAGCGGGTGTCCGCGGCGCCCTGGCGGCCGCTGATGACCGGCGCCTTGCCGGTGATCTCGGTGTAGGCGTCGCAGACCGTGGTGACGATGGCGTGGTCGCGCGGGATCTCCGAGGCCTGCGCGTCGTAGCCGACGAAACGGACGACCGGCGAGTGGTCCTTCATCCACGGGTCCTCGGCGGCGGCTCTGGCGATGTGGTCGACGAGGCTCTGCTTGACGCCCTCATGGTCCTCGCCCGGCACCGTCCCGATGCTGCCCTTGAGCAGGCAGGTGGCGGGGAAGGCGCTCGGGTAGTTGCCGGCGGAGAAGCTGCCGATGATGCAGGGCAGGGAGTCGAGCGCGCTCGGGTAGAGCGGATGGGAGACGGTCGCCACGCGCCTGGCTTCCAGCTCGTTCACCGCCTGGGTGATCTTGTAGCCGAGCTCGATGCCGCTGACGCCCTGGTAGCGCTGCTGGATGCCCGCCGGCTTGCCCTGGATCTCGATCTCGAACCAGATGCGGCCGATGCAGGCCGGCTGCACCGCGAGGTCGCTGGTCTCGCCGGAAATGCCGGCATCGGCCGTGTAGCCGCGGATGACGGTGTCGAGCGTGCCGTGGCCGCTGACCTCCTCGTCGATGACGACGTTGATGTAGACATCGCCCTTGAGCTTGACGCCGGCCGCCTGCAGGAACTGCACCGCGAGGATATGGCTGGCGACGCCACTCTTCATGTCGCACGAGCCGCGCCCGTAGACGCGCCCATTCTTGATGGCCGCCGACCACGGGTCGTCGCTCCAGCCCTCGCCATTGCCGACGGGGATGACGTCGGTATGGCCGTTCAGCAGCAGCGAGCGGCCGCCGCCGGCGCCCTTCCAGGTGGCGACGATGTTGGGGCGGTTCTCATAGCCGCGGGCGACGGGCCGGTAGCCGGGGTGCTTTTTCAGCTCCTCCCAGTCGGTCTCCCACATGTCGACGTCGAGGCCGATGCCGCTCATGTATTTGGCGAGATAGTCCTGGATGGCGGCCTCGTCCCCGGTGACGCTGGGGATCGAGACCATCTTCTGCAGGAAGGCGATGGCCTTGTCGCGATTGGCGTCGATGACGGACAGGATCTCCTGCCGCGAGACGGTGCTCATGGGAATGTCTCCGTGACGTGAGGAAGGGCGGAGCGGGCGGGCCGCTCCGCCACGCGGCGACGCTCAGAGCGCCTTCAGACGCGGAATGATCTCGCGCGCGATCGTCTCGATCTGGTCCATCTGATACTTGTAGGGAACGAAGATGATCTTCTGGACGCCGGCGTCGATATGCTCCTTCAGCTGGGCGACGCACTCGTCCACCGAGCCCATGATGGCGCTCTCGCGGGTGCAGTCGCTGTGCTCGGGGAAGTCCCATTCCTTGTTCAGCCAGTCCATCATGTCCTCGCGGACGGCGTCCTTGGACGGGCCGACCATGATCGGCAGCTGCGAGGCGTTCATGACCTGGTTCGGATCCTTGCCGGCTTCCTTGGCGAAGCCGAGCACCTTGTCCCAGGACTTCTTGAAGTCTTCGGCGCGGTAGAAATAGGTCAGCCAGCCGTCGCCGGTGGCACCAGCGCGCTTGAGCGCCGCGTCGGCATAGCCGCCGATCAGGATGGGAAGCTGCCTCTGCACGGGCTTCGGATACATCACCGCCTTCGACAGCTTGTAGTTCAGCTGAACGCCGGTCGCCTCGTCCTCGATCTTGTAGTCGCCGGTGACGAGTTCTTCGGTCCACAGGCGGCGCATGATCTCGAGATTCTGGTCCATGATCTTGCCGCGCTTGCCGAAGGGCAGGCTCATGGCGTCGAATTCGCGCTTGTACCAGCCGGCGGCCATGCCCATGACGAGGCGGCCGTTCGACAGCTGGTCCATCGACGAAAGCTGTTTGGCAAGGGCGACCGGATTACGCAGCGGCAGCACCAGAATGCCGGTGCCCATGCGGATCTTGGTGGTGCGGGCGGCGATGCCGGTCAGCGTGGTGAGAGAGTCGATAATCGGGAAGTTCGGGTCGACCCCCAGCAGCATGTGGTCCCAGACCCAAACGGAATCATAGCCGAGTTCCTCGACGCGAACCCCATAGTCAACCAGAGCGCGGGCATCGGGCATGTTCGGGTAGGCGACGAAGTTCCGCGCCGCGATGCCGAACGTCTTGGACAGCATAGTCATTGAATTCCTCCCAGGAATATTTGGCTCAGCCGATGAATGAGCGCTCGGGATCGAGCAGGCGCAGCGTGGCGAGCTCGTTCTCGGTCGGCGGTTCGGTGGTGGCGAGGTGGTCGTCGAAGACGAGGTCGAAGCCGGTGTTGTCCTGCACCTCTTCGCGGGTGACGCCGGGATTGAGGGCGATCACCTTGATGCGCCGTTCGGCATCGTCGAAGGAGAACACCGCCAGCTCGGTGATGACGCGGAACATGCCGCCCATCGGCAGGCCGCTTTCGGCGCGGCTGTTGCCGCCGCGGATGAAGCCGGGGCTGGTGATGAAGTCGACCTTCTCCACGAAGCGGCGCTTCTCGTGCTTCATCGCGACGATCATGTTGGTGAGGCTGGAGATGTCGTTGCCGCCGCCGGTGCCCGGCAGGCGGGTCTTGGGGTGGGCGGAATCGCCGATGAAGGACGAGTTAAGATTGCCGTACTGGTCGATCTGGGCGCCGCCCATGAAGCCGATATCGACATAGCCGCGCTGCAGCAGGAGCAGCACGTCGGCGCTGCCGAGCACCATGTTCGCCCGCTTGGTGCAGCGCTGGTCGTTGGTCGAGGGCGGCAGCTTGCCCGGCTCGACGAAGGCGCCGATCACGCCGCCCTCAAACAGGATGGTGAGGCGGGGGCAGTCGAGGCGCTGGGCGAGGGTCGCGGCGAGCAGCGGGATGCCGACGCCGGCGAAGACGACCTGGCCGTCCCTGAGCTGACGGGCGCTGAGGACCGCCAGTATCTCGGCGGCGGTATAGGTGCTGGTATCAGTCATTGTAGATGCTCCTGCCGCGCCGGCTCGCTTCGAGAACCTCGTCCATGCCGATTAGCGCGAGGTAGTCGTTCCACGACTTCGGCTCGTAGAAGTAACGGTCGAGATAGTCCTGCATCCCGCCGACCGGGTCCTTGTTGACCTGGCTGACATAGCGATCCATGTGCGTGAGCATCGGCTCGTAGAGGCCGAAGCACTCGTGCGGGGCGCTGCCATAGGGAACCTCGACGACCGCATCGACGCAGAAGAACGGGATCTTCGTCTGGTCCGGCGCGCGGCGGATCTGGTCGTTCGAGACGATGCGCTCGGTGGTGAGGATCACCCGGTTGGCCGCCAGGGCGAGATCGATGTCCATGAACTGCAGGCCGTCGATCTGCGCATTGCCATAGGCGTCGCAACGCTGGACGTGGATGAGCGCCACCTCGGGGTTGAGCGCGGGCACCAGCAGCAGCTTCTCGCCGGTGAAGGGACAGTCGATCTCCTTCGCCTCGGGTCGCATGCGGGCAACGTCGGAGCCGAGCATGGAGCGTATGGGCAGGAAGGGAACGCCCATGCCGCCGGCGCGGAAGCGCATGCCGACCGCCATGTGGCTCCACTCGTCGTAGCGGGCCTTGCCGCTTTCGACATTGTGGCGCATCACCTTGGACAGGCCCCACAGGATGCCCTGGGCGAACCAGCTCGTTTCGATGTGATCGCTGATCCCCGAGCCGAACAGCAGGTCGCCGTCGGTCGAGATGATGCTGCGCGAGCAGGACAGATTCTTGCGGCGGTCGCGGATCAGCTGCCAGATCAGCGCCATGGGCGTGCGCGACATGGTCGAGCCGCCGATGCCGACCGTGTCGCCGTCGCGCACGAAGGCGGTGGCCTCCTCCAGCGACATGACTTTTTCACGAAGACTACGGTCGCGCTTTGACAGTTTTTCGCGCAACTGGACATAAGGCTCGACGCCGGTCGTCATTGTGGGCTGTCTCCTCCGGACGTGTTTTTTCGCGTCTGCTCAGTCGAGGTCTGGCAGAGCATTGAATTCATCGATCAGGCGGTCCCAGTGATCGCGCTGGTCGTGGATCTCATCCCAGAATTGCTGGTGTTTTCTCTGCTCGAACTGGTCGAGCGGAATGCCCTGCTGCTCGACCCAGGTGTAGTAGCCGAGGTTGAAGATCCGCCGCCGGTCCGGCAGGCTCAGCTCCAGCACCGCGTCGGGGGCGGCGCCGGCGATGAACTCGCCGAACACGGCGCCGGCATCGACCTCGTCGAAGCCGTTGGGATAGTGCCGCGCGGCGTGCCGCGCGCCTTCGGTGCGGTACATGGCGGCGCTGTCGGTGGCGACGGTCATCACCACGTCGTCGGCGCCGTAGCGCATGTACTTGGCGAGCTTGATCGCCGCGACGATGTTCGCGATGCCGGAAATGCCGATCTCGTCGAGATGGGCGAGAAGCTCCGGGTCGACCTGACGGCGCCGGGCCAGATAGTCGCGCCCGGCCGGGGCGCCGAACATCACGTTGAGATGGTCGCTCGCGCGGTCGGAGACGGCGATGACGACATCCGTGTTCATCACGTTGTGGATGAGCGGAATGTGCTTGTCGCCGATGCCCTGGATGTTGTGCTCGCCATAGCCGTTTTCGAGCAGGGTCGGGCATTCGAGCGCCTCGACGGCGGCGATGCGGGTGCCGTGTTGCGCCTTGAGATGGTCGCCGGCGGCGATGGTGCCGGCCGAGCCGGTCGCCGAGACGAAGGCGGACAGGCGCAGTCCGGCATGGCTCCGGCGCAGATGGGCGAAGACATGGTCGCACGCCGCGCCGGTGCAGGCGCGGTGCGCCATGTAGTTGGTGAAGGCCGAGAACTGGTTGAGGATGACGTTCTCGTCGTGCCGCGCCAGTTCGTGGCAGGCGTCGTAGATTTCCTTGACGTTGCTCTCGGTGCCCGGCGTGCGGACGATGTCCGAGGGCGAGCCGACCCAGCGCTCCAGCCATTCGAAGCGCTCGCGGCTCATGCCCTCCGGCAGCACGGCGATGCCGGTGCAGCCGAGGATGCGCGAGACGGCGACACCGCCACGGCAGTAATTGCCGGTCGAGGGCCACACCGCCCGGTGGTAGGTCGGATCGAACGCCCCGGTGACGAGTGCGCCGACGAGGCCGGCATAGGCCGGCAGCACCTTGTGGGCGCCGATCATCGGGAAGCGGCAGCCGAGCATCACCACGATGGTGGCGTCGACCCCGGTGAGCGCCTTGGGCAGCACGACATGGCCGGGAATCTCCACCCGGCTGCGGCGGTCGGCGCTATTGTACCAGTGGATGCGCCACAGGTTCGCCGGATCGGGCGCGTCCGGGTCGATCGTCGCCAGCCGCGCGGCGATGTCATCGGGAATCGTCTGGGGATCGGTGAGCTCGCGGAAGGTCGGCAGCCTCATGCCACGCGCCCTGGCCTGGCGGACGGCGCGGCGGCGGCCTTCCGAATTCATCGCGCAGGGCTGCGTCGCCGGGTCGGCCATCGTTCGGGAACCTCGTGAAGGAAGCGGTTTGCTTCGATATCTATCATACTAACATTAGTATGATAGATACTTACCTTGCGCGTCAGGCGCTGTCAAAGGCCCACGATGCGGCTCAGTGGGCGGAGAGGCTTTCCAGGCGCGGCAGGGCGTCTTCCATGGCGACGGAACGCGCGGCGGCGCTCGCGAAGGCGCGTTCGCGCAGCACAGCCGGCGCGTCCTGGTAGACGGTGTTGCGCTGGCGCGGCGTGCGGCCGGCGGCGCGGATGGTGGCTTCCATCATCTGCGGCGTCATTTCCTGGCCATGGCTGGCCCCGGCCGAGCGCGAGATGGTCTCGTCCATCAGCGTGCCGCCGAGATCGTTGACGCCGGCGGACAGGCACAGGCGCACGCCCTCCGGTCCCATCTTCACCCACGATGCCTGGATGTTGGTGATGTGCGGGTGCAGCACCAACCGCGCCACCGCATGCATCAGCAGGGTCTCGCGGAAGGTCGGCCCCCGGCGCGAGCGGCCCTTGAGATAGATCGGCGCTTCCATGTGCACGAAGGGCAGGGGGACGAATTCGGTGAAGCCGCCGGTCTCGATCTGCAGGTCGCGGATGCGGATGAGATGGCGCGCCCAGTGCGTGTAGCGGTCGATATGGCCGAACATGATGGTCGCGGTGGAGCGGAAGCCGATCCGGTGCGCGGTGCGCATCACGTCCAGCCATTCATCCGTGTTGATCTTGTCGGCGCATAGCTCGGCGCGGACCTCGTCGTCGAGGATTTCCGCCGCTGTTCCGGGCAGCGTGCCGAGCCCCGCCTGCTTGAGCCGGACGAGGAAGTCGGCGACCTCGATGCCGAGCGTCCTGGCGCCCTGATGGATCTCCAGCGGCGAGAAGGCGTGCATGTGCATGCCGGGGACGGCCGCCTTCACAGCGGCGCAGAGTTCGAGATATTTCTGCCCGGTATAGGAGGGGTGGATGCCGCCCTGCATGCAGACTTCCGAGGCGCCGCGCTCCCACGCCTCGCGCACGCGCCCGGCGACCTCCTCCATGGCGAGGTCGTAGGGGCGCCCGCGCAGGTTCTCGCTGAGCTTGCCCTTCGAGAAGGCGCAGAACTGGCACTTGAAGTAGCAGATGTTGGTGTAGTTGATGTTGCGCGTGACGACATAGCTGACGACGTCGCCATTCACCCGGCGGCGCAGATCGTCCGCCGCCCGGCACACCACCGCGAGGTCGTCGCCGCGCGCCCTGAACAGGCTCACAATATCGGCCTCGCGGGCCGGCGCGCCCGCTTCGAGCCGTGCCAGCACGGACTGGATGCGCGCGCCCGGCCTGGCGACGAAGGACGGCGCCAGCCGCGCGGCCTCGGCCTCCGGCGGGCGTCCGGTGTCGCCGGGGCACCATTCGTCCGTGCGCGGCCATCCGTCGGCGTCGATGCGGTCGAGCAGGGCCGTGCGCAGGGACGCGTCGACCCAGCGCCGGGGATGGGCGGCATGGGCGGGATAGATGGCGAGGCGTTCGGTCAGCACCTTGCCGGTCGCCCGCGTCGCGGCGTCGAGCACGCGCAGATGCGGCCACGGCGCCTCCGGGTTCACATGGTCCGGCGTCACCGGCGACACGCCGCCCCAATCGTTGATACCGGCCGCGACGAGACGGTTCAGCGCGCCGGGGCTGAGATTGGGCGGCGCCTGGATGTTCATCTCCGGGTCGAACAGCAGCCGCGCCACGGCAATGGTCCACAGATGCTCGTCGAGCGAGGGCGCCTCGACGTCGGCCATCCGCGTTCCCGGCTTCGGCCGGAAGTTCTGGACGATGATCTCCTGGATGTGCCCGTGCGCGTCGTTGAGGTCGCGCAGCGCCAGCAGCGAGGCGATGCGTTCGGCGCGGGTCTCGCCGATGCCGATGAGAATGCCGGTGGTGAACGGCACCGCCTGCTCGCCGGCGAGCCGGATCGTTTCCAGCCGCGCGGCGGGAGCCTTGTCCGGCGAGCCGAAATGCGGGCCGCCCCGGGCGCAGAGCCGCTCGGACGCGCTCTCCAGCATGATGCCCTGCGAGATCGACACCTTGCGCAGCAGGGCGATGTCGTCGGCGGTCAGCAGGCCGGGATTCACATGCGGAAGCAGGCCGGTCTCGCGGAAGACAGCCTCCGCCATCTCGGCGAGGTAGGAGAGCGTCGTGGGGTGTCCGAGCCGGTCAAGTTCCTCGCGGGCGACGCGGTAGCGCAGCTCCGGCTTGTCGCCGAGGGTGAACAGCGCCTCCTTGCAGCCGGCCTCCTTGCCCGCGCGGGCGATGGCGAGAACCTCGTCGCGGGTCAGGAAGGCCTTGATGCCCTTCTTCGGCGCGTGCGCGAAGGTGCAGTAATGGCAGACGTCCCGGCAGAGCTGGGTCAGCGGGATGAACACCTTGCGGGAATAGGACACGGTTCGCCCGTGAAAGGCGTCGCGCCGCCGCCCGGCCACCTCGATCAGTGCGGCGAGGTCGTCCATCCCGGCGGTGGCATGGGCTTCATCGGGCATCAGGCGGGAACCGTCGGCGAGGCGCTCCAGAAAAACATGGCGGGTCATGTCGTCAACGGCTCCTCGTTCGGCAGGGACCAGCCCCGCGACGGTGTCGGCGCAAGCGGGGCGAACCGGTTGATCAGGGCGCGGCTGCGCGGGGCGCCCTCGGCCGGACCGGCAAGGTCGCCCGCGACGTCGATGTCGCGGCCGAGGCCCTGCAGCCGGATCACGGCGGGGTCGATTCCGCAGCTGCGCGCCGCGGCGAGATGGCGGGAGAAGCTGCCCGTTCCGAAGGCCGGGGCGATGGGCAGGGGCAGGGCGCCGGCCAGCAGGTTGGTGCCGCCGTCGCGCGCCGCCGGCACCAGAACGAGCGGCCTGGCCGTCATGGCGTCGACCACCTCGCCGATCTCGGCGCGGGTGATGAACGGCACGTCGCCGGGCACGATCATTGCGCCCTTCTGGCGGTGGCGCTGCAGCACGCGCAGGCCCTGGCAGACGGCGGCGTTGGTGCCCTGATCGAGCCCATCCGGCCGCACCACGGCGCCGTAGTCGCGCACGAGTTCGGCGGCGGCGGGGTCGCTGGTGATCACGAGGATGCCGGCGAGATCGTCGGAGCCCGCCAGCGCCGCCAGCACGTCGTGCAGCATGGCGCGCGCCAGAGCGGCGCGCTCGTCCGGCGCCATCACCGGCGCGAGGCGCCGCTTCGCCTGGGCGAACGCCTTCACCGGCACGACGGCCCAGGGCCGGAGTCTCGCAACATGTGCCGTCATCGCTCCGCCCGCCGTGTCGATGTCCCCGCCGCCACCAGCCGCTCGCAGAAGCCGAGCGTCTCGCGCGCCAGCCTCTCGCTGTCCGCTCCGGTCTTCATCAGCGTCGGGGTGAGGTGAACGGGCAGGGCGATCTGCGCGCTCTCGGCACCGTCGCCGGCGTCCATCACCAGCCCGTCGATCAGGCCGTGATAGTGCTGGGCGATCGCCGGGGAGCTCGGCGCGAGGCCGAGTTCGGTCATGATCTTGGCGGTCGGCCCCTTCACCGCCGCTCCGCCGATGATCGGCGACACGGCGACGACCGGCACGCCCGTCGCCCGGATGGCCGCCAGCAGCGGCGGCACGGACAGGATGGGGTCGATGCTGAGATAGGGGTTCGAAGGGCAGATGATGATGGCCCGCAGTTCCGGCGCCTTCAGCGCGCGCGCCACACCATCGGTCAGGCGGGCGATGCGCGCCCCGGCATAATGCAGCCCGTGCAGCGTCGGCTGGCACTGGCGTTCGACGAAATAACGCTGGAACGCCAGCCGTCCCTCGGAGGTATCGACCTCGGTGGACACCGCGTCGTCGGTCATCGGCAGGATCGCCGAGGCGATGCCGAGCCGGCGGGCGATCCGCGCGCTCACGCGGCTCAGCGTGTCGCCCTCGCTCAGAAGCCGCGTGCGTTCGACATGGAGCGCGAGATCCTTGTCGCCCAGCCGGAACCAGGTTTCTCCGCCGAGGCCGGCGAGCGCATCCATGAACGACCAGGTCTCGCCCGCGCGCCCCCATCCGCGTTCCTCGTCGCTGAGGCCGGCGAGCTTGTAGAGCACGCTGTCGAGATCAGGGCAGATGCGCAGGCCCAGATGTTCGAAATCGTCGCCCGTGTTCACCACGACGGAGAGCGACGGCCCGAGCACGCGCGACAGGCCGAGCGCCAGCTTGGCGCCGCCGACGCCGCCGGAGAGGGCGACATAGGTGCCGGGGAAAGGAGTGGCGCTCATCGGAACATGTCCCGTTCGCGGGGGCGGATGAGGGCGGTGGCCGGACGCGCGGGACCCGGCCGCCGCAGGCCGCGGACCAGCACGAGGGGAATCCCCTCGTCGGCCTGGCCCATGAGCAGCGAGGCGGCGGCGGCGATCTCGTCGGCGATGGCGATCTCCGTCACCTGCATCCGCCGCCCGAACAGATCGGGCGCGCCGACGCGGTCGACCAGCGCGGCGACGCCCGCCGCCCCGAGCGCGACGCCGACGACGCCGTTGCGCCACGGACGGCCGAAGCTGTCATTGATGACGACGCCGACGTCGACGCCGAACGCGGCGTCGAGCCGCTCCTTGAGCGCGGCGGCGGAGGCATCAGGATTCTCGGGCAGCAGCAGGACGCGGTGCGTGCCCTCGGGATGGGAGATGTTGGATTCGTCGATTCCGGCGTTCGCCATCACGAAACCGAGCCTATGGGCGACGATGAGGACGTACTTGCCCTCCCGGACGACCTCGTCCGACTGCGACAGCACGGCCTCAACATGACGGGGATCCTTGCCCGTGCGGGCGGCGATCTCCCGCGCGCGGGGCGAGGGTTCCAAGCCGTCGAGGTCGAGATAGCGGCCTTCGGCCTTCGACACGATCTTCTGCGCCAGGACGAGGATGTCGCCCGTCTGCAGTTCGAGCTGGCAGCCGCGCAGCGCATCCTCGACCAGCCCGGCAAGGTCGTCTCCCGGCTCGACGAGCGGGATCCCCGGTATCGGGAAATAGGAGACGGGCTGCACGGCAGTGGCGAGGGACATGGCGGGCCGGACGCGTCAGGAAATCTCGAGGCCGGTGATCCGGATGCCGGCACCGGGGACCTTGTAGCGGCGGTTGATGCCGATCAGCACGGAGGTCAGCGCCTCGGCGGCGGCGGAATTGGCCAGCACGCCGCCATCGACGCCGCGCGTGGCCACGGCATTGGCGAGCCCGATCACCGTCTCGCGCGCGTCCTTGTCGTTGCCGAAGACCAGCACGTCGCAATCGGCACGCCCGCCGGAATGAAGCTTCGTCGCCCCGACATTGTGGAAGGCCGAGACGACCCGCACGCCCTCGCCGAGCAGGTTCTGGGCGATCTGCGCCGCCGAACCCTCGGCGGGGAGCTGAACGGTCGAGACCTTGGGCGGCACGAGCGGAACGGCGGCGTCGACGACAATCTTGCCCTGCACCGCGTCGCGGACTTCCAGCAGCGTCGCCTCATGGCTGGCGAAGGGCACGGCCAGCACGACGACATCGGCCTGGCGGGCGGCGTCGGCATTGCCCGCGCCGTGCACATTACCTTCCATCTCGCCGGCGGCTGCCTGCGCCTTCTCCGCCGAGCGGGAGCCGATCACCACCGTGTAGCCGGCACGGGCCCAGGCCTTGGCGAGCCCCGAGCCGAGGTCGCCGGTGCCGCCGAGAATTCCGATCGTCGTATTGCCAGGCATTTCGCTTCCCATTGTTGAAACGGCATCCGTCGCGCGGCTGCCAGCGGAGAGGCGGGCGCCGCGGAGCCAGCGCCTCGACCGCTTGATTACTGAAGAATCTATCATACTAAAAATAGGATGATAGAGGGATTTGTCGCCTACCGCGCGGAATCCGCTGGCGGGAGAGGCGTCCTAGCGGCCGAAAAGCTTGTTCCAGAAGGCCTTCAGCCGTTCGGCGATCACCGAGAAGACGAGCGAGGCGGCATTCAGCTCGGAGACCATGGCCGGTGCCTCGGCGGCACCGCCGCTCCGTGCGTGGTTGAGGTTGGCTTCCAGATTCTGCACGAAGGCCGCGATCAGCCGTCCGGCGATGTCCTGCACCAGCCCGGAACGGCCGAACTGCGCCAGCATGCCGGTCAGCGTGTAGCCGATGCTGACATCCACGCGCGTCGCCCGCCCGTCATCCTCGGGCGCGAGGGCATAGGTGATGAGGCCCCGCGTGGCGGAATTGCTGCGGGTGTCGCGCCCCGCGCCGAGGATGCGTCCCGTGCGGGCAGCGTCGTCGCGGGAGATGTCGGCGACGCCTTGGAACTCGGCGGTGATTGGGCCGACCTTCACGCGAATCTGTCCTTCGACATGCGTGTCGGACGGGGTGCCGGTGAGCGAGGCGCCCGGCAGGCAGTGGGCGACCGCGCCGACATTGCCGAAGAAATCCCAGACCTTGTCGGGTGGATGGGCGACGGTAAAATCCTTGCCAAAGGTGATCTGCGGCTTCCAGTCCGGATCGAACGCGACGGCCTCGCGTGTCGCCGGCGCCCGGGCAGGGCTGGCTTTGGCGGGCGCCACGGCGCGCGCCGTGGAAGCGTGCGCACCGGTCGCGGCGGCGTGTCCGGAGCCGACCGGGCCGAGCGTGCTGCGGGCGTTCCGCCCGTCGGCTTGGCCGGCCTCCCGGCGCTCGGCGATCACCGCCAGCACCGCCCGCACGATGCCGACATAGCCGGTGCAGCGGCACAGATTGCCGCTCATCGCGACGCGCACCTCGTTCTCGCTCGCCTCCGGCATGCGCAGCACGACGTCGCGGGCGGACACCATCATGCCCGGGGTGCAGAAGCCGCATTGCAGGGCATGCTCGCGCCGGAAGGCGGCACGCAGCTGAATCGCCACCTCGTCCTCGTCGAGCCCCTCGATGGTGGTGACATCGGCGTTCTCGCAGGCCACCGCATAGGTGATGCAGGAGCGCGCCGGCTCGCCGTCGACGATGAGGGTGCAGGCGCCACAGACGCCATGCTCGCAGCCGAGATGCGTACCGGTGAGATTGTGCGTCTCGCGCAGGAAATCGGCGAGATGGGTGCGCGGCTCGGCCTCGGCGGTGAGCGGACGGCCGTTTACGTTGAGAGTGACGAGGGTCATGCCGCTTCTGCCTGTTGGACGGCGCGTCGCAGGGCGACGACATGGGTGCGCCGGTCGATCGGGTCCTGCATGCCGGAGGCCTCGATGACCCCGGCGGCGGCCTCGGCGTCGAAGCGCGCGGTCGTGAAATCATGCGGCGTGCCGCCAAACAGCGCGCGCGCGTCGTCGAGCACGATGGGGCGGCTCTCCGTCGCCCCGATCACGGCGCGGCACAGGTCGCGGTCGGGATCGAACAGGACCGCGCCGATGGCGTGGGCGAACTCGCCGGTCTTGCGGCAGCTCTTGTAGTAGCCCCAACGGGTGCGGGGGCCGCAGCGCGGGATGCGGACGGCCTCCAGTATCTCGCCGGCACGCAGGTCGGCGGACAGGGCGCCGAGCATGTAGTCCTGCACCCGCACGTCGCGCGCGCCCTCCGGTCCGCGCAGCACGACGCTGGCGCCGACCGCCGACAGGATGGAGATCCAGTCGGCCGAGGGGTCGGCATGGGTGAGGCTGCCGCCGACCGTGCCGCGGTTGCGGACGGCGCGATAGGCGATGCCCCGCGCGACCGACGGCAGCGCGCCGGCAGTGACGTCGGGCACCCGGCGATCCTCGAAATCGGCATGGGTGACGCACGCTCCCACGACGATCTCGTCGGCGCGCTCCTCGATGCGCCGCAGGGCGGGGATGGCGGAGATGTCGACCAGGAGATCGGGCTGGACGAGCCGCATGTTGAGCATCGGGCCGAGCGACTGCCCGCCGGCCATCAGCTTGACGGTCAGGCTGTCGTCCCGGACGAGCGCGATGGCGGCGTCGAGATCGGCCGGCCGCGCATAGTCGAAACGGACCGGCTTCATAACGCATGACTCCGTTGGTCCGCCGCCTGGATGGCTTCGAGAATCCGGCGCGGGGTGATGGGCGCGCGCAGCATCTCGACGCCGAGGCCGCGCAGCGCGTCGTTGATGGCGTTGCCGATGGCGGCCGGCGGCGCGATGGCGCCACCTTCGCCGATGCCCTTGACGCCGAACTCGGTGTAGGGCGCGAGCCACTCCATATGGTCGAGGCGCGGCTCGGGCACTTCGGTCGGGCCGGGCAGCAGATAATCGGCGAAGGTGGAGGCGAGCGGCTGGCCGGCGGCGTCGAACGGCATTTCCTCATAGAGCGCCGTGCCGATGCCCTGGGCGAGGCCGCCATAGATCTGGCCGTCCACCACCATGGGATTGATCAGCTTTCCGCCGTCCTCGACGATGACGTAGTCGAGAATCTCGACATCGCCCATCTCCGGGTCGACGGCGACGACGACGACATGGGCGGCGTAGCTGAAGGTGCCGCTGTCGCGCACCGGCTTGTAGCCGATGGTCACTTCCAGCCCGCGCGGATCGACGTCGGCCGGCAGGTCCTGCGGGCGACGGTACCAGGTATGGGCGATCTCGTTGAGGCTGATCGAGCCGTTCGGCGCCACGGCGTGCCCGTCGCGGATCACCACGTCGGCGGGATCGGCCTGCAGCAGATGGGCGCCGATGCGTGCGGCCAGCGAGGCCAGCTCGCGCGCGGCGGTGGCCACCGCGCCGCCGGCCATCACAGCGCAGCGCGAGCCCCAGCTGCCCGTCGAGAAGGGCGTGTACTCGGTATCGCCATGCACCAGCCTGATGCGCGCGGTGTCGATGCCGAGAATCTCGTGGGCGACCTGCGGCAGCGTCGTCTCCATGCTCTGGCCGTGCGAATGCACGCCGACGCGCAGCTCCAGCCCGCCATCGGGCGTCATGCGCGCGGTGGCCTGCTCGTGCCCGGGCACCATGGGGATGCCCCAGCCGGCATAGACCGAGGTGCCGTGCGCGCCCTGCTCGCAATAGATCGAGTGGCCGATGCCGATCCGCCGGCCGTCCGCCTCGCCGCGCGCCTGCCGGGCGCGGAGCGCGGGCAGGTCGACGCGCGCCATGGCGCGCCGCAGCGCCTCGGGATAGTCGCCGCTGTCGAAGTGCTTGCGGGTGATGTTGTCGAACGGCATCTGGTCGGGCCGCACCAGGTTCTTCAGGCGGAACTCGTGTGGTTCCATGCCGATCTCGCGGGCCAGCGCGTCGAGCACCAGTTCGAGCGCGAAGCACACGCCGGTGCGGGCGACGCCGCGATAGGGCAGGATCGGGCACTTGTTGGTCGCCACCGACCAGGTGCGGCAGCGATAGGACGGGAAGTCGTACGGGCCCGGCAGGATGCTCGCCACCTGTGCCGCTTCGAGGCAGGCGGAGAAGGGGTAGGAGGAATAGGCGCCGGAATCGACCGTGGCCTCGCAGTCGATGCCGAGCAGGTTGCCCTCGCGGTCGGCATAGCCGGTGATCAGATAATGGTGCTCGCGGCAATTGGCGCCGGCGGTGAGGTGCTCGCGTCGATCCTCGATCCAGCGCACCGGATGACCGCAGCGCATGGCCAGCCAGCCCAGGCAGATGTCCTCGGGCAGCAGGATGCCCTTGTAGCCGAAGCCGCCGCCGACATCCGGCGAGACGATGCGGATCTGGCCCTGCTCGATGCCGAGGCATTCGGCGAGGCCCTGCCGCACGATGTGCGGCATCTGGCTGCCGGTGTAGAGGACGAGCTGCTCCATCCGGCTGTCCCACAGCGCCACCGTGCCGCGCCCTTCGATCGGCGCCATGCTCTGGCGCGCGGTGGAGATTTCGCGCGTCACCTTGACCGGGGAGTACAGCGCCGCCTCGATGTTGACCTCGACCTGGGTCTCCAGGAAGACGTTGTCGCCCCAGTGCTCGTGCAGCAGGGGCGAGCCCGGCCTGCGGGCCGCCAGCATGTCGTGGACGGCGGGAAGTTCCTCAAGGTCGAGTTCGACCTCCGCCGCGATGTCCTCGGCCTGGGCGCGAGTGTCGGCCACGCACATGGCGAGCAGCTCGCCGACCTGGCGCACCTTGTCGACGGCGAGCACCGGCTGGTCGGACGGCTTGAAGCCGGGAAGGCCCGAGACGGCGCGGATCGGCCTGACGCCGGTCAGCGACGCGGCGGTGAAGACGCTGCCCGCACGATGGGCGGGGACATGGACGCCGCGGACATGGGCGTGGGCGAGCGGGCTGCGCACGAACGCCACGTCCTTCATGCCGGCGAGGCGTATGTCCCCGACATATTGTCCACGCCCGCGCAGGAAGCGCTCGTCCTCCTTGCGGAGAAGGCGTGCGCCAACGCCTTGGTCTGTCATTCCCGCCCTCGTTTATTCGTGTCGACCGATCTTTCCCTTGGCCGGGCAAGCCTGCGCAAGGGATGGAGGATCAGACGGTTAGGTTCATATCATACTATTTTTAGTATGATAGCAATATGCTAGATTGCGGAGCATTGGCAACCGCTTGCAAGGGCGGGCCGATGCCACGGCGCCGCGCGGTGGCCGGCAGGGCGTGCCCATGCCCGGTGCGGTCCCGCGCTCCGCCTGACCTCATTGGGGAGAATGCACATGCAGATCAACATCAACGCCGACATCGGCGAAAGCTATGGCAGGTTCCGCATTGGCAATGACGCCGAACTTATGCCGCTCATCGGCTCGGCCAACGTCGCCTGCGGCATGCATGCCGGCGATCCCACCATCATGGTGGCGACGTTGCAGAGCGCGCTCGCCAATGGGGTCTCCGTCGGCGCGCATCCCGGCTTCAACGATGTCTGGGGCTTCGGCCGCCGGCAGATCCGCATGAGCGCGACGGATCTCGAATATCTCGTCACCTACCAGATCGGCGCGCTTCAGGCGCTCGCCCGGGCGGTGGGCATCGCCGTCACCCATGTGAAGCCGCACGGCGCTTTGAACAACATGGCGCATGACGACGAAGCCTATGCGATGGCGATCGGGCGGGGAATCCGCGCCGCCGACCGCGAGTTGATCTATGTCGCCAATGTCGGCTCGCAAATGGCCAAGGCGGGCGCGCGCCTCGGGCTGCGCGTGGCCAACGAGGCCTATGTCGACCGGCCCTATGACGACACCGGCAGGATGCTGCCGCGCGAAGACGAGGATGCGGTGATCCGCGATCCCGCCCGCGCCGCCGAACAGGTGATGCGCATCCTGCAGGAAGGCGCGCTCGTCACCCGATCCGGAAAGCGCATTCCCGCCGAGGTGCATTCCTTCTGCATTCATGGCGACGAGCCGACGGCGGTGCCGGTCATGAAGGCGGTCCGCGCCGCGCTGCAGGCGGCGGGCATCGAAATCGTTCCGCTGCCTGTGCTGCTGGGATGATCGAGGCCGGCGCCGTTTTGCGTCCGGCGAACCAGGGGTGTTCTATCTGGTCAGCCCCGGCGCACCGCGTCGAGATGGCGGGTGAAGTCCGGCTCGGCCATCAGCCGCTTGCAGCGCTCGAAGCGGTTTACCGCATAGGCCCAGAAATCGTCGACCGGATTGCCGTTGGCGTGCTGGATCAGGCCCCACAGCGTCCACAACAGGTCGCACATCGCCTTGTAGAGCACCATGCGGCCGTGGTCGGCCGCGCCCGCCGGCCCGCCGAAATAGGCGGCGAGCAGCGCCTCGTCCTGCGCCGCGTCGAAGCCGGCCTCGACCGAGACGTCGCCGAGGTCCCACATCGGATCGTTCATACCGGAATATTCCCAGTCGACGATCCACATGCGCGCGCCGGTGTCGATGAAGTTCTCGCACAGCGGGTCGCAATGGCAGGGTACCAGCGGCCATTCGCGCGCGGCGAGCGCCTCGCGCACCGCGCCGGCTTCCGCCACCACGTCGTGATAGCCCGCGGGAAGCGGCGCGCCGAGCCTCGACAGCACGCCGAGATACTCGTCGATCATGGCGAACAGCTCGAAGCGGAAGGCGAAGGTCTCGCCGCTCGCATGCAGGCGCCTGAGCGCCGCCCCGGCCCGCTCGACCGCGCCCGGGAAGGCGCGGAAGCCTTCTGGGCTCATGGTCGTCGCGCCGTCGACGAAACGCGAGAGCATCAGGCCGCTCGCGTCGGTCGAAAGCACTTCAGGGGCGACGCCGGCGGCGGCGGCGGCGCGCGCGTTGATCGCTTCGACCCCGCGGTCGATATAGGCCTCGGTGCCGGCGCCCGGCAGCCGCAGGCAATAGACCTCGCCGTCGGTCTCGACGCGATAGACGAGATTGGTGAGCCCGCCCAGCCGCGCGAGCGTCGCGCCGGAAAGGTCGCGTCCGGCGAAGAGGGGGAGGGAGGCGAGCGCCGCCCGGGCCTGCTGCTCGCTCACCGCCGTCTCCCTCAATGGCCGATGTGATAGTAGGTTTCGAGGACGTGCTGCGCCTTGCGCCGTGCCTCGTCCCAGTCGACGCCGCCCGCAAAGCGGTCGGGCGACAGGCTTTTCACATAGGGCGAGGGCTCCTTCTCGGTCAGCGCCTCGACCACATGGCGCCCGATTCCGGCTGAACCCGAGACGCCGTGGGCGTTGCAGCCGGCTGCGGCGATGAATCCGGGGACCGCTGCGCTCTCGCCGATGATGAAGCGACCGTCCGGGGTGAAGGTCGGCCAGCCGGTGAAGACGTGGCGGATCGGCTGGTCGCACAGCGCGCCGCCGAAGGGGCGGAACGCCTCCATGAAGTTCGCCAGCACCGGCCAGTCCTCGGCGATGGCGGGCAGGCGCTCGCCCAGCCCATAGCTGCGCGGGTCGAGCGACATCGCCTCCGGCTCCCAGCCGCCGATCAGCAGCGAATTGACGTCGGCGCGGGCATAGAGCGTGCCGTCCGGCATGCGCAGGACCGGAAAATCCGGGCGAATCCAATCGGTTGGCGTGGTGATCATGTAATGGTGGCGCACCGGGATCACCGGCAGGTCGAGGCCGACGAGGCGCCCGACATGATAGCCATGGGCGCCGGCGGCGTTGATCGCCATGGCGCAGGCGATCTCCTCGCCCTCCTGCGTGACGACACCGGCGACGCGGCCGTTCTCCAGCCGGATGCCGGAAACGCCGGCGCTGGTCTTGAACCGCACGCCGAGCTTTCGCGCCTCGTGCTGGTAGGAAGCGACGAGATCGGCCGGTTGCAGATAGCCGTCGGTCGGGCAGTGGAGCACTGCAAGCGCTGCTGCAAAATCAAGCTGCGGCCACAGCTTCGTCGCAGCTGCGGCGTCGAGCAGCTCGACCTCGAGCCCGGCCTCCTTCGCCACCGCCATCATGTGGCGGAATTCGGCGACGCGCGCCTCGGTCTGGGCGAGGCGCAGGCTGCCGGTCTGCCGCCAGCTCGGCTTCATCTCCGACTCGCGCTCCAGCCGGGCGAAGGTGGCGACCGACCACATGGCGAGCCTGGTGCGCTCGAGGGAAGAGCGTACCTGCCCGACGAGGCCCGCCGCCTGCGGGCTGGTGACGGCGCAGAGCGAGGATTCCCGCTCCAGCAGAAGAATGTCCCGGAAGCCCGCCTCGGCGAGCTGGAGGGCGACGCCGGTGCCGACGGCACCGCCGCCGATGATGACGATGTGCGCCGACGTGCTCACGCTTTCACCTTGATCATTTTGGGGTCGTAGAGGGGGGCGAGGGAGACGGTCGCCGGCACCCGGAGGCCGGCGACCTCCAGCTCGTAGCGGCCGGACAGCACATAGTCGGCGTCGACCCCGCCGGGGTCGCGGACATAGCCGTAGCCGATGGGCCTGCCGAGCGTGTAGCCATAGCCGCCGCTGGACAGCCAGCCGGCGCGGCGCCCATCGCGGAAGATGGTCTCGCGCCCCAGCAGGACGACATCGGGATCGTCCACCGTGAAGGCCGCGAGCAGGCGCGGCAGGGGCCGGGCCCGCTGCGCTTCCAGCGCCTCGCGGCCGAGGAAGGGCTGGTTCGACCTGAGCTTCACCGCCCAGCCGAGGCCGGCGACCAGCGGCGAGTGATCCGGCCCGATCTCCGCGCCCCAGGCGCGGTAGCCCTTTTCCAGCCGCAGCGTCTCGATGGCGCGGTAGCCGGCGAGCGCGAGGCCGTGCGGCCGGCCCGCCTCGACCAGGGCGTCGAACACCGTCGCGGCGAATTCCGCCGGCAGGTGCAGTTCCCAGCCGAGCTCGCCGACATAGGTCACGCGCAGCGCGGTCACCGGCGCACCGGCGACGCTGATCCGCTTCACCCGGGCGAAGGGAAAGCCTTCGTTCGATATGTCGTCATCCGTCAGCGCGCCGAGGATGTCGCGCGCTCTCGGGCCGAACAGCGACAGCACCGCGTTGGACGAGGTGACGTCGACCAGCCGCGCGTCCATCCCCGCGGGGATGTTGCGGGCGATCCAGTCGAAATCATGCGTGGCGAAGCCGGTACCGGTGACGATGTAGTAGCGGTCCGGCGCGAGACGGGCGACGGTGAGGTCGCATTCGATGCCGCCCTTCGCGTTGAGGAGCTGGGTGTAGATGAGCGCGCCCGGCGGCTTCGCCACGTCATTGGCGCAGATCCACGACAGCGCCGCCTCGGCATCGGCCCCGACCAGCTCGAACTTGGCGAAGGAGGTCTGGTCGAACAGCACCGCGCGTTCGCGGCAGGCGGCGTGCTCGCGCCCGACCGCGGCGAACCAGTTCGGCCGCTCGAAGGAATAGCGGTCGCGCGGCTCTTCCCCCTCTCCCGCGAACCAGTTGGCGCGCTCCCAGCCGAGCTTCTCGCCGAACACCGCGCCGGCCGCCTTCAGCCGGTCGTAGAGCGGCGAGCGGCGCAGCGGGCGCCCGCTCGCATGTTCCTCGGAAGGCCACGCCATGGTGTAGTGCTTGGCATAGGCTTCCAGCGTGCGGGTGCGCACCCAGCCCTCGTCGCGGTGGTTGGCGCCGAAGCGGCGGATGTCGACCGGCCACAGATCATAGGGCGGCTCGCCCCTCGCCACCCATTCGGCGAGCGCCATGCCGGCGCCGCCGCCCGAGGCGATGCCGAAGGCGTTGAAGCCGGCGCCGACGAAGACGCCCTTCACCTCCGGCGCCTCGCCGAGGATGAAATTGCCGTCCGGCGTGAAGCTCTCCGGGCCGTTGATGAGCTGGCGCACGCCGGCCGTCTCCAACGCCGGCACGCGGCCGAGCATGAGGTCCATCAGCGGCTCGAAATGCTCCCAGTTCTCCTGCAGCAGCGAGAAGTGGAAGCCGTCGGGAACGCCCTTCTGCGCCCAGGGGATGGGGTTGGGCTCGTAGCCGCCGGCGACCAGCCCGCCGACCTCCTCCTTGTAATAGGTCAGACGGTCGGGATCGCGCAGGGTCGGCAGATTGCGCGGCACGCCGGCGATCGGCTCCGTGACCATGTACTGGTGCTGCACCGCGACGAGGGGGATGTTCACCCCCGCCAGCGCGCCGAGCGCCCGCGACCACATGCCGGCGCAGATCACCACCTTGTCGCAGGCGATGCGGCCCCGCGTGGTGACGACGGCCTTCACCCGGCCGTTCTCCACCTCGATGGCGTCGACGCCGACCTCCTCGGCGATGGTGACGCCGGCCATGCGCGCGCCCTTGGCCAGCGCCTGGGTGATGTCCGAGGGGTTGGCCTGCCCGTCGGTGGGCAGGAAGGCGGCGCCGACCACGTCGTCGACGGTCATCAGCGGCCACAGCTCCTGCGCCTCCTTCGGGGTGAGGAGCTGCATGTCGAGGCCGAAGCTCTTGGCGGTGGTGGCCTGACGTTTCACCTCGGTCCAGCGGTCGGCATTGCAGGCGAGGCGCAGGCCGCCATTCATCTTCCAGCCGGTGGCGAGGCCGGTCTCGGCTTCCAGCCGCTTGTAGAGCGCGACGGATTCGCCGAGCAGCTGGGTGATGTTGGCGCTGGTGCGCAACTGGCCGACGAGGCCGGCCGCGTGCCAGGTGGAGCCGGAGGTCAGCTTGTTGCGCTCCAGCAGGATGACGTCGGTCCAGCCCATCTTGCCGAGGTGATAGGCGGTGGAACAGCCGACGATGCCGCCGCCGATGACGACGACGCGGGCGGAGGAGGGGAGATCATTGGCACTCATCGGCGGTCCATTTCGTTGAACGCGGCAAGCTGGTTGAAGGCATCAAAGGCGGCCTCGAACCGCGCGAGGTTGTCCTGGGTGTAGGCGCGGTAGTCGAAGTCGATGCTGGAATGGACTTCCGAGACCATGCTCCACATCGCCTCGCGCAGCAGCGAGGCGGTCAGCATGGCCTGGAAGGAGCGGCGCAGCGCATCGTCCGGCGGCGCGCCGAAATAGAGTGCGAGCGCGCGCTCGGTCTCGGCGGGGCTGAAGCCGTTATTGGAGGCGAGGCCGCCGAGATCGAACAGCGGCGAGTTGAAGCCGGCATAGTCCCAGTCGATCAGCCAGAGCCGCGTGCCGTCGTCGAGGAAGTTGGCCGGCAGCAGGTCGTTATGGCCGAAGACCAGATCGACCGGGCCGACCGCGCGCCGGAGCCGCTCGGCGATGGAGAGCAGGCGCGGCAGCTCGCCCCTGAGCCGGAAGCCGGCGGCCTCCAGCCGGTGGGCGTAGTCGCGCACGACATGGAACACCCAGAAGGCCGGGGCGCCGCCGCGCAGGTGAAGCTGCACGCCCTCATGCGCCCGCTTCACCAGCGCCACCGCGCGGTCGAGATCGGCGCGCACGTCCTCGGCCGCGTAGGTCCGGCCCTCGATGTAGTCGAGCACCAGGATGCCCGGCTCGGCGTGGCGCACGGCGGGGGAGACGCCGGCGGCATGGGCGGCGCGGCTGGCGGCGAGCTCGGCGGCGCGCGAGATGCCGTGCTCGGGAATGTCCGCGCCGACCCGCACCACATAGCGCCGGCCGGCGTCTTGCACGAGGAAGTTGGTGTTGGTGATGCCGCCGGCGAGCGGCACGGGGTCGACCTTGCCCTGCCAGAGCAAGAGGTTGCGCACCTTGTCGAGCGTGTCGGTCATGCCAGGCCGAGCCTCCGCTTGAGCCGCTGCGCGCAGGCGGAGATCAGCCGGTCGGCGACCATGGCGATGAGGGCGACGCACAGCCCCGCCACCACGCCGCGCCCGACATCGGCCTTGGCCAGCGCCGAATAGACCTCCTGGCCGAGGTCGCGCGTGCCGACCAGCGCGGTGATGACCAGCATGGACAGCGCCAGCATGATGGTCTGGTTCACCCCGAGCAGGATGTCGGGCAGGGCGAGCGGCAGCTTGATGCGGGTGAGCAATTGCCGGCGCGTGCAGCCATTGGCGATGCCGGCCTCGACGAGCGGCGCCGGCACGCCGCGCAGGCCATGCGCGGTGTAGCGGATCGCCGGGGCGATGGCGTAGAGCACGATGGCGATCATGGCGGTGAAGTCGCCGACGCGGAACAGCATCACGATGGGGATCAGGTAGACGAAGGAGGGCAGGGTCTGGAGCGTGTCGATGACCACCTCCACCACCCGCCACAGGCGCGGGCTCGCCGCCGAGGCGATGCCGATCGGCACGCCGAGCGCCACCGCGATCAGCACCGAGACGCCGCACAGATAGAGCGTCAGCGCCGCGTATTCCCACAGGCCGACGAAGACGATGAACAGCACGCCCGCGAGCGCGCCGAGGGCGAGGCGCGGGCCGCCGCTGCGCCAGCCGGCGAGGCCCGCCACCAAGGCCACCCACGGCCAGGGCAGGGCGAGCGCGAAGCGCTTCACCGGCACCAGCAGGTTGAGCAGGACGAAGGTCTTGAACGCGTCGAGCGCGTCGAAGAAGGTGATGTTGATCCAGCGCACCAGCTCGTCCCACCAGGACGCGGTGGAGACGTGCAGGCTCTCGGGGAACACCGCCAGCGCCGGCACCAGCCACGCGGCGAGCCACAGCGCCGCGCCGGTGCCGAGCACGGCGGTCCAGTAGGCGCGGGCGCCGGTCTCGCCATGGTGCCGGCCGCGCTCGCTGCGCCGGGCCATGGCCTGCGCCAGCCGGTCGAGCAGCACGGCGAGCACGGTGATGGCGAGGCCGGCCTCGATGCCGGCGCCGATGGCGAGGCGGCGCAGCGCGGCCAGCACGTCGTAGCCGAGCCCGCCGGCGCCGATCATCGAGGCGATGATCACCATGTTGAGGGTGAGCAGGATGACCTGGTTGACGCCGAGCATGAGCGCGGGCCTGGCGGTCGGCACCAGCACCTTCCAGGTGAACTGGCGCCGCGTGCAGCCGCTCATGCGGGCGAGCGCGACGAGTTCCTCCGGCACCGCGCGGAACGCCGCCGCCGCCACGCGCACCATGGGCGGCAGGGCGTAGAGGATGGTGGCGATCATCGCCGAGACCGGGCCGAAGCCGAACAGGAACAGGATCGGCACGAGATAGGCGAAGATCGGCACGGTCTGGGCGAGGTCGAGCAGCGGCGTGATCGCCTTCTCGACCCGCGCCGAGCGGTAGCAGGCGATGCCGACGAGCAACCCGCCGAGCACCGCCAGCGGCGCGGCGACGACGACCGAGGCCAGCGTCACCATGGCGCTCGCCCATTGGCCGAACACCAGGAGGTAGCCGAGTCCGGCGGCCATCAACACGGCCAGCCGCCAGCCGCCGGCCCGCGCGGCGCCGGCGACCGCGAGCAGCAGGACGGCGAACCAGGGCAGGGGCGGGAACCACTGCACCGCCTGCGAGCCCTGCCCGGTGGTGACGCCGGCCACCAGCAGCGCCCGCGCCAGCGCCAGCGGCCAGTCGAGCAGCCAGGAGAAGGCGCGGGTGAGGTCGAGGAAGCTGACCGGGCCGAGCGCGGCGTCCTCCACCAACCATTTCATGAAGGCCGAGACCTCGGCGGCGACCGGCAGCTTCCAGCCGGCCGGCAGCTTCCAGAACCAGCCCGGCAGCGCCGAGGTCGGCAGCATCACCAGAAGGAGGGTGATCGCGCCGACGGCCGGCCACAGCAGCGCGCTCGCGCGCGGCCGCGCGGGCGCAAAGGGCGGCGTCGAGGGTCTGCGCGCTCACGCCGACGGCTCCCCGGCGGCCGGCGCGAGGTCACGCCCGACCAGCACGTCCATCATCGCCCGGCGGTCGATCACGCCGAGAATGCGCCCGTCCTCCACCACGGCGAAGGGCCTGTCGGACGCCTCGACCTGCTGGGCGAAGCCGGCGATCGGGCTCGACGCCGGCACCATGCCGGCGACGCCGGTCTCGCCCGGCGCGACCGGCCGCATGATGGCGCGGGCGGTGAGGATCTTGGCGCGCGGCGCGTCGCGGGTGAAGGCGCGCACATAGTCGCTCGCGGGGTGGAGGATCAGCTCCTCCGCCGTGCCGACCTGCACCAGCCGCCCGTCCTTCATGATGGCGATGCGGTCGGCGAGGCGCACCGCCTCGTCGAAATCATGGGTGATGAAGACGACGGTCTTGTTGAGAATGGACTGCAGGCGCTGCAGCTCGTCCTGCATCTCGCGCCGGATCATCGGGTCGAGCGCCGAGAACGGCTCGTCGAGGAACCACAGCTCCGGGTCGGCGGCGAGCGAGCGGGCGATGCCGACGCGCTGCTGCTGGCCGCCGGACAGCTCGCGCGGGAAATGCCGCTCGCGCCCCTTGAGGCCGACCAGCTCGATCATCTCCTGCGCGCGCGCCTCGCGCTCGGCGCGGGGCACGCCCTGCACGTCGAGCGGGAAGGCGACGTTGCCGAGCACGGTGAGATGGGGCAGCAGGGCGAAGTGCTGGAACACCATGCCCATCTTGTGGCGCCGGAGCTGGATCAGCTCGCGCTCGGGCAGGCGGAAAAGGTCGCGCCCCTCGAACAGCACCTGCCCGCCGCTCGGCTCGATCAGCCCGGCGAGGCAGCGCACCAGGGTCGACTTGCCCGAGCCGGACAGGCCCATGATGACGAAGGTCTCGCCGCGCCCGATGTCGAGATCGACGTCGATGACGGCCGAGACCACGCCGGCGGCGGCCATCTGCGCCGCGCCGGCCCGGCCCGCGCGGCCGCTGCCGTCGAGGAAACGCCCGACGTCATGGCCGTAGAGCTTGGAGACGTGGCGGCAGGCGAGAACGACGTCGTCCGCTGGCGCAGGCACGGGCTGCTCCGTAATTGACGCTGAGAGGAGCCGCCGGCGGCGTCGGGCGTCGCCGGCGGGTCATGGGTCGGTCGAGGGGCGGCCTGTCGAGGTGGCCGCCTGCCGGTGCGGCTACTTCTTGAGCCACTCCTTCCAGCGCGCCTCGTTCTTGGCGATCCAGTCGTCGGTCACGGCTTCGACCTTCTCGCCGTCGAGATCGACGCGGGCGACCAGCGCGCCCATCTCGTCATTGTCGATCTTGAAGTGCTTGATCGCCTCGTGGGCGCCCGGCCACTTGTCCTTCAGGCCGGCCCAGCCGGCCTTCCAAATCGGGCCGCGCGGCTTGCCGCAATCATGCGTCGCCTCCTTGTTGAGGCCCCAGGCCGGGTCGGTGTAGCAGGCCGGCTCATAGGCCGGGAACGCCACCCACTCGCCCTTGTACTTGATCGGCGCCCAGTGCGGCGCGTAGATCCACAGCACGATCGGCGCCTTGCGGTCATAGGCGCTCTGCAATTCGGCGAACAGCGCCGCGTCGGTGCCCGCATGCACCACCTCGAAATCGAGGTCGAGCGCCTTCACCCGCTCCTCGTCGAAGCCGCCCCAGGTGACCGGGCCGCCGAGATAGCGGCCCTTGGGCGCGGTCTCCGGCGTGGAGAATTCGGCTGCGCATTTCTGCAGCGCCTTCCAGTCCGGCAGGCCGGGGCATTTTTCCTTCATGTAGTCGGGGAACCACCATTCCTCGATGGCCAGCATCCCGGTCTCGCCGAGATTTTCCACCTTGCCGGACTTCACACCCTCGTCGAGCGCCTCCTGCCCGGTGGTGGCCCAGATTTCCATGGCGAGGTGCAGGTCGCCGGTCTTGAGGCCGGCGAACTGGGCGAGGTAATCCGCCTGCACGTAATCCACATTGTAGCCGGCCTTCTTCAGCACCTCGCCCATGATGCGGGCGCTGAGCAACTGGCCGGTCCAGTCGTGCAGGGTGATCTTGATCGGGTCGGTTGATTCCACCTCGGCCCGGGCGGCGCCGGAGGCGAGGCCGAGGGCGAGAAGGCTGGTCACGGCGAGGCGAGGGAGAAATCGGCGCGTGAGATATCGGACCATGAGAAATGCTCCCGAGCTGGAAGAGGCGGCCAATGGATGACGACCGACCCGACGCTCTGCAGGATCGGTGCCATTCCCACGAAAATCAACAACGTTCCCTCAAATTTGTTGATTTCATCGATCCAACCCCACAGGATGCCCGCATCGGAGGCAATGAATGAACATTCCGCA
This sequence comes from Ancylobacter sp. TW_SC_1, assembly GCF_056836805.1. Taxonomy (NCBI): domain Bacteria; kingdom Pseudomonadati; phylum Pseudomonadota; class Alphaproteobacteria; order Hyphomicrobiales; family Xanthobacteraceae; genus Ancylobacter; species Ancylobacter sp. TW_SC_1. Next base: position 3,891,153 of record NZ_CM166365.1, on the reverse strand, counting down.
CCCAACGCGCTGGCAGGCGGCGATCCTTGAGGCGGTGCGCGAGGACGGGTTCAGCCGGATCAGCGTGCTGGCCGAGAAGCTCGGCGTGTCGGACGAGACGGTGCGCCGGCATGTGCGCGGGCTGGTCGATGGCGGCATGCTGACGCGCGCCCATGGCGGCGTCGCCTGGGCGGGGCCGGGGGCCGAGGCGCCGTTCGACCGCCGCATGCGCGTCAACGCGGCGTCCAAGCGCGCGCTCGGCGCGGCGGTGGCCGCCCGCGTGCGCGACGGCCAGGTGCTGCTGATCGACACCGGCTCGACCACCGCCTATGTCGCCGAGGCGCTGACCGCCCGGCGCGACCTGACCGTCGTCACCAATTCGCTGGAGATCGCCCGCCATCTGGTCGGGCGCGAGGGCAACCGCATCTACATGGCGGGCGGCGAGCTGCGCGCCGACCTTGCCGCGGCGGTGGGGCCGGAGGCGCTGGCCTTCATCCGGCAATTCCGCGCCGACCTCGCCATCTTGTCCGTCGCGGGGGTGGACGAGACCGGCGCGTTCATGGATTTCGACCTCGACGAGGCGCGCATCGCCCGCGCCATGATCGAGGCGTCGAGCGAGGCGCTGGTGGTGGCCGACCATTCGAAGTTCGGGCGCCGCGCCGCCGTCGAGATCTGCGCCTCGGGCGAGATCGACGTGCTGGTGACCGACCGGGCGCCCGCGCCCGCCGACCGGCGCTGGATCGCCGAGTCGGGGATCGAACTGGTGGTGACGGACGAGGACGCCGCCGCCTGAAGGCGGCTCAGGCCCGCGCGGCGATCAGGTGGTCGAGCGCGAACCGGCCCGGGCCGCGTGCGAGGATGACGAGCAGGCACACCGCCCAGGTGCCGTGCGTCGGCCAGGCGTCGGGATAGACGAAGATCTCGATCACCAGCGTCATGCCGAGCAAAGCGAGGGCGGACAGCCGGCTGGCGAGGCCGACCACCAGCAGCACCGGGAACAGGTGCTCGGCCAAGGCCGCCAGATGCGCCGCCAGCCACGGGTCGACGAGCGGCAGGCGGTACTCGTTCTCGAACAGGTAGACCGCGCTGTCGGTGACGTGCCAGCCCTCCACCTTGGTCTGGCCGGACTGCCAGAACACGCCGGCGATGGACAGCCGGGCGAGCAGCGCGACGAGATCGTCGGGGATGCGGGCGAACAGCCGGGCGAGGCGCGCCCAGGCGTCGCCCAGCGTGGTGCGAGGCGGCTTTGCGGTCATCGTCTCAGGCATCGGGGTCATGGTCGTGGTCTCCCGCGAGGGCCGCGAAGGCGCCGCTGGCCAGCGCGATGGTGAGGTTCAAGGTGAGGTCGAAGCCGTCCGCCTCTCCCGCCGCCTGCCCGGCCGCGACGCCGAGCGGGGTTCCCGCCGCCAGCGCGCCGAGGAAGACGGCGCCGCCCGGCGGCAGGCGCCGCACCTCGACGGCGAGCGCCGGGCGCACGACGAGCGCGTCCTCGCCGCTCCACTCTTCGATCGGGGCGAGCGGCGCCTCGCCGGCATTCATCGCCCAGATGGCGACGACCGGATGGGGTGAGCGCAGCACGCTCATGGCGGGGTGAGGACGCAGGACCAGCCCGGCGATCCGGTCGGGCGCGAGCCGGGCGAGCGCGCCGGGGTCGAGCGGCGCCGCGTCGGCGGCGTGGTAGGCCCGCCCGCGGGCGGTCTCGAGCCGCGCGACGTCGGGCAGATAGGCGAGCCCGGCGGCCGGCGCGAAGGTGGCGATGAAATCGGGAAAATCCTCGCCATAGGCGAGCAGCAGCGGCGAGCGCGGCGGGTGCGCGGCGATAAAATCCTGCGCCATGGCGGCGAAGAAATCCGCACCGACGATGCGCTCGGTGGCGGGAAAGCGCGTGGCCAGCGCATCGCGCAGCCCGACCGCGACATTGGAGCGGTAGACGCCGAAGCGTCGCTCGGGCGGGGCGCCGTTCCACGCTTTGAGGCCGGCGGGCAGCGGCCGCGCGCGGTCGGTCAGCGCGGCGGCGAAGGTGCTCTGGACGCGGTCGGACATGGCGCCCTCACGCCACCCGGCGCTGGCGCGCGCGCTGCAGGACGGCCTCGGCGGCCTGCGCCTCGGCGCGCAGCACCGGCCAGTCCGGCACGTCATTGTCCCACTCGATGAGGGTGGCGACCGGGCCGGTGCGGGCGACGACGCTCTCATAGAGCGCCCAGACCGGATCCTTGACCGGGGTGTCGTGGGAATCGATCAGCAGCGGCGCGCCGGCATCGTCGACGCTCTCGCTATGGCCGCTCAGATGGATCTCGCGCACCGCCTCCAGCGGGAAGCGGGCGAGATAGGCGCGCGGTTCCAGCTGGTGATTGGTGCTGGCGACGAAGACGTTGTTGACGTCGAGCAGCAGGCCGCAGCCGGTGCGGCGCACCACCTCGGCGAGGAACTGCGTCTCCTCCAGCGTGCTCTCCTCGAAGGTGAGATAGGTCGCCGGGTTCTCCAGCAGCATCTGCCGCCCGAGCGCCGTCTGCACCTCGTCGACATGCTCGGCGACGCGGGCCAGCGTCGCTTCCGTGTAGGGCAGCGGCAGTAGGTCGTTGAAGAACACCGTGTCGTGCGTCGACCAGGCCAGATGCTCGGAGAAGCTCTCCGGCTGGTAGCGCCCGCACACCGCCTTCAGCCGCGCGAGATGCGCCCGGTCGAGCGGCTGCATCGAGCCGATGGACAGGCCCACCCCATGCACCGACAGGGCATAGTCGGCGCGCAGCCGGCCGAGCTGGGCGTGCGGCGGGCCGCCCGCGCCCATGTAGTTCTCCGCGTGGATCTCGAAGAAGCCGATCGGCTGCGGCGCGGCGTCGATGGCGGCGAAATGTTGCGGCTTGAAGCCGACGCCGGCGCGGCCGGGCAGGGCGGAAGCGATCATGGCAGCGTCCTCGCGCACAGGGGAGGGGGAGCGAAGGAGGGGAAGGCGGCGGCGCGGGGCCGCGCCGCACGCCATGAAACGGGAGCCGCGATCAGGACGGCGCCTTGCCCTGCATCAGCGAGCCATGGCCCATCGGGGTCTTCATCGACACGCAGGTGCCCTTGGGAACCAGCTTCCACGCGTTCTGCTGGTAGTCGACCTTCGAGGTGCCGGCGCAGGTGGTGCCCGGCCCGGCGGCGCAGTCGTTCTGCCCCTTCATGGCGACGCCGTAGCACTTCTCCTTGCCCTCGTCGGCATGGGCGGGGGGAGCGGCGACGGCGGCCAGGGCGGTGGCGAGCGAACCGGCAAGGGCCAGGGTGGCGATGGTGGTTTTCATGGAAGGTCTCCGTTGATGTGTCGCCGCGAGCAGCGGACACATCGGCTACGGAGAAGGCGGCGGCGGCGTTACAGCCTCGGCGGAGAATTTTTCCGGATGCAGGCACCGCCGCGCCGCGGGCGATCGGGACAGCCTTGTGCAAGAGCGACTTGCGCGAGCATGGCTTGCGCGCGGACTTGCGCGCGGCGGAAAAATATGCCGCCTGTGCGGTAATGATGAGGTCCCCGTCTGCGTAAGGATGACGTTGGGTGACGCATTCCGCCGACGAAGACGAATGGGCCCGTTGCCTGCGCCTCGCCATTGCGGGGGACTCGGCGGCATATCGCCGTTTCCTCGCCGATGTGACGCCGCGCATCCGCACCATGGCCCTTCGCCGCTGCCGGCAGTTCGGCGCGCCCGAGAGCGAGGCGGAGGACGTGGTGCAGGACGTGCTGCTGGCGGTGCATCTCAAGCGCGGGACGTGGGACCCGGAGCGGCCGGTGGGGCCGTGGCTGTCCACCATCGTGCGGCACAAGCTGATCGACAGTCTGCGCCGGCGCGGCCGCCAGGTCAGCGTGCCGATCGAGGACGTGCTGGAGACGCTGGAATCGCCGCAGGGCGCCGACGCCACGGACAGGCTCGACGTCGAGTATTTCCTCGGCCGCCTGAAGCCGCCGCAGCAGGATATCGTGCGCGCCATCTCGCTGGAGGGGGCGGGCGTGAGGGAGACGGCGGCGCGGCTGGCCATGAGCGAGGGGGCGGTGCGCGTGGCGCTGCACCGGGCGTTGAAATCGCTGGCCGCGCTCTATCGGAGAGATTCGGGTGAAAACTGACGATCTGATCGCCCTGCTGGCCGCCGACGCTCCGGCGCGCAGCCATCTCGACCGGCGGCTCTATGCCGCGCTGGCGGCGGGCATCCTCGCCTCGGGCGGTCTGCTCCTCGCCACCTACGGGCTGCGCCAGGATATCGCCAGCGTGATCGAGACCGCGCGGGTGCTGTTCAAGATCGGCGCGACGCTGCTGCTCGCGGGGCTCGCCGCCGCGCTGGCGCTGCGCATCGGCCGCCCCGGCCTGTCGCTGCGCACGCGCGGGACGCTGCTGCTCCTGCCGGCGGCCCTGCTCGCGGCCGCGGTGGCGCTGGAGCTCGCCGTGGTGCCGGCGGGCGATTGGCGGGCCAACATGATGGGCCACAACGCCGCCTTCTGCCTGTTCCTCATCCCCGTGCTGTCGCTGGCGCCGCTCGCCGGCCTCCTGCTGGCGCTGCGCGAGGGCGCCCCGGCGAGCCCGACGCTCGCCGGCGCCGTCGCCGGCCTGTCGGCGGGCGCCATCGGCGCGGCGCTCTATGCCTGGCACTGCCCGGACGACAGCCCGCTCTTCGTCGCGGTCTGGTACGTGCTGGCCATCGCCCTCGTCACCACCGCCGGCGCGCTGATCGGCCGCCGCCTGCTGCGCTGGTGAGCGCGCACCCGGCTCAGAAGCCGAGCGCGGCGCCGTCGCTGCGCGGGTCGCTGGCGCCTTCCAGCATGCCGTCGGCATGGCGCACCACCGCGCCGGCATGGCCCATCATGCTGGTGAAGGGCTCCACCATCTCGATGTCGTGGCCGGCCGCGCGCAGCCGCTCGACCAGCGCCGGCGGGAAGCGGTCCTCCAGCTTCAGCGTCACGGTTTCCGCGCCCCAGGTGCGCCCGAGCAGCCAGCGCGGCGCGGTGATGGCGGCCTGCAGCTCCTGCCCGAACAGGGCATAGCGCGAGAACAGCGCGGCCTGCGTCTGCGGCTGGCCCTCGCCGCCCATGGTGCCATAGACCATGTGGCGGCCGTCCTCGAAGCTCGCCATCGCCGGGTTGAGCGTGTGGAACGGCTTGCGGCCGGGCGCCAGCACGCGCGGGCCCTCGCCGGCGAGCTGGAAGCTGGAGCCGCGATTCTGCCAGACGATGCCGGTCTGCGGCAGCACGATGCCGGAGCCGAACTCGAAATAGATGCTCTGGATGAAGCTGGCCGCCAGCCCGTCGCCGTCGATGGCGCCGAGCCAGACCGTGTCGCCGGCCGAAGGCGGCGCCGGCCAGGGCAGGGCGCGCGCCGTGTCGATGCGGGCGGCGAGGCGGTCGAGCGCGGCGTCGGTGAGCCAGTCGGCGGGATCGCCGGCCATGGCGTCAGGGTCACCGATGAGGCGGTCGCGCACGAGGAAGGCCTGCTTGGTGGCCTCGACCAGGCCGTGCACATGGTCGAAGCCCTCCGCCTCGCGCACGCCGAGACGGCTGAACAGCGCGAGGATCATCAGCGAGGCGAGGCCCTGCGTCGGCGGCGGGAAATTGAACAGGCGCGCGCCGGGGATGTCCACCGCGAGCGGGCGGACCCGGCGGGCGTGGCAGGCGGCGAGGTCTTCCGCCGCGACCGGCGCGTCGACGCGGTCGAGATCGGCGGCGATGTCGCGGGCGAGGGCGCCGCGGTAGAAGCTCTCCGTGCCCTCGCGGCCGAGGCGGCGCAGCGTGGCGGCGAGCGCCGGCAGGCGCATCGTGCTGCCGACGACGGGTGCCGCGCCGCCGACGAGGAAGGTCTCGGCGAAGCCCGGCACGTCCGCCAGCTCGGGCCGCTTCTCGGCCGTCAGTTCGTTCTGGCTGACCGTGACCGGAAAGCCGTTCTCGGCGTGCCAGATCGCGTCCTCCAGCAGCCGGGCGAGCGGCAGCTTGCCGCCATGCTCAGCGCTCACCGCCAGCGCCTCGCCCCAGCCGGCGACGGTCGCCGCCGCCGTGTTGGCGGCGAGCGGCCCGCGCTGGGGGATCGTCGCATGGCCGGCGCGGGCATAGAGCGCCGGGGTCGCCTTCGCCGCCGCGCGGCCGCAGGCCTCGACGCCGACCGGCGCCTCGCCCGGCGCGCCGATCAGCCAGAAGCCGTCGCCGCCAATGCCGGTCATGTGCGGGTAGACGACGGCGAGCGCCGCCGCCATGGCGACGGTGGCCTCCACCGCATTGCCGCCCTCGCGCAGCACCCGCAACCCCGCCTCGGTCGCCAGATGATGCGGCGAGGTCGCCATGCCGCGCCGGGCACGTACCGTGTTCAACATGGAAGGATCCGTCGTTACCAGCCGATGGCCCGGGGCAGCCAGGTCGCCAGCGCCGGGAAGGTGAAGACCAGTGCCACCGCCGCGAGCTGGAGGGCGATGAAGGGGAGGACGCCGCGATAGATGTCGCCGGTCGCCACCTCCGGCGGCGCCACGCCGCGCAGGTAGAACAGCGCCCAGCCGAAAGGCGGCGTCAGGAAGGAGGTCTGCAGCACGGTGGCGATCAGCGCCGCCGCCCAGACCAGGTCGACATTGGCGTTGAGCATCAGCGGCAGGAACATCGGCACCACGATGTAGCTGATCTCGATCCACTCGATGAAGAAGCCGAGCACGAAGATGATCAGCAGCATGAAGATGAGGATGCCGTTCGTGCCGCCGGGCACGAGGGCGAAGGCGTCGTGCACCAGCCGCTCGCCGCCGAGGCCGCGGAAGGCGAGGGCGAAGACCTGCGAGCAGATCAGCACGAAGAACATCATCGCGGTGATGCGGGCGGTGGTCTGCACCGTGTCCACCAGCGTCCGCCAGGTGAAGCGCCCGGCGACGGCGGCGACGAGGATGGAGCCGAGCGCGCCCATGCTGGCGGCCTCGGTCGGGGCGGCGACGCCGCCGATGATCGAGCCGAGCACGGCGAGCACCAGGCCGATCGGCGGCAGGCCGACCTTGAGCGCCTTCAGCCACAATTCGCGGCGCGGCATGGCGCGGCGCTCTTCAAGCGGAATGGCGGGCACCTTTTCCGGCCAGATGATGCCGACGATCAGCATGTAGGCGCAGAAGATGCCGGTGAGCAGCAGGCCCGGCATGAGGGCGGCGGCGAACAGCGTGCCGACCGACTCGCCGAGAATGTCGGCCAGCAGGATGAGGATGGTCGAGGGCGGAATGAGCTGGCCGAGCGTGCCGGAGGCGCAGATGGCGCCGCAGGACAGGCTCCTGTCGTAGCCGCGCCGCAGCAGGGTCGGCAGGGTGAGCAGGCCGAGCGTGACGATGGTGGCGCCGACGATGCCGGTGGTCGCGCCCATCAGCATGCCGACCAGCACGATGCCGAGCCCCATGCCGCCGCGCAGGCTGCCCGAGAGATGGCCGATCACCTCCATCAGTTCGTCGGCGAGGCGCGACTTCTCCAGCATCACGCCCATGAACACGAAGAGCGGAATGGCGATCAGCGTGTAATTGGCGGTGACGCCGTAGATGCGCGCCGGCAGCAGGCTGAACAGCGTGGTGCCGAAGCCGAGCCAGCCGAAGAAGAATCCGCTGATGGCGAGGGTGAGCGCCACCGGCACGCCGACCAGCAGCAGCACGAAGAAGGAGGCGATGCAGGCGATCGCCAGGATTTCATTAAGAGGCATCGGCAGGCACCGTCGCGGCAGGCCGTGGGCCGCCGCCGAGGAAGGGCTGGACCGCCCGAAGGGTCGCGGCGAGGCTCTGGAGGAGCAGCAGCACGAAGCCGGCGGGGATCATCGCCTTGAGGATGAAGCGGTAGGGCAGGCCGCCGGGATCGGGCGAGCCTTCGCCGATGCGGTAGGACTGCATCACGTAGCGCCACGACAGCACGATCACGATCACCGAGAGCGCCACCACGCTCAGCGCCGAGAACAGGTCGATGACATTCCTCGCGCCGGCCGGCAGGCGGGCATAGAGGATGTCCACCCGCACATGGCCTTCATGCTTGATGGTGTAGGCGATGCACAGCAGCGTGAGCGGGCTCATCAGGTGCCATTCCAGCTCCTGCATCGCCACCGACCCGGTGTTGAAGACGTAGCGCAGCAGGACGTTGCCGGCCATGACGAGGACGAGCGCGAGGCCCGTCCACGCCGCGACCCAGCCGCAGGCCTCGACGATCGCGTCGAGGCCCCGGGCCACCTTTTCGAGGACGTCGCTCATGAGCCCCTGCGGATCTGGGTCTGGTAGACCGCCTCGGAGAGGCCGGCCCACTGGCTGTGCTTGGCGGCGAAGGCCGTGAAGCTCTCATAGACCTTCTTGATCTTCGGGTCGGAGTCGGCGAGCTGCTGCAGGGTGGTCGTGGTGACCTCGCGCAGCTTGTCGACCACCGGCGTCGGATACGGCCCGGCGATGACGCCCTGGTTCTGCACCAGATCGGTCATCGCCTCGCCATTGGTCGCCTCGCACCAGGTGTGGCTGATGACGTTGCAGGCCGCGGCGGCCACCCGCACGATCTCCTTGAGGTCGTCCGGCAGGCTGTCCCACGCGCCCTTGTTGACGATGAGCTCGGTGACGTTGTTCGGCTCGTGCCAGCCGGTGGTGTAGTAGTACTTGGCCGCCTTCTGCAGGCCGAGGCGGCGGTCCTGATAGGGGCCGACGAACTCGGCCGCGTCGATCACGCCGCGCTCCAGCGCCGGGAAGATCTCGCCGCCCGGCAGCAGCTTCACGTCGACGCCGAGCTGGGCGTAGACCTTTCCGGCGAGGCCGGGGATGCGCATCTTCAGGCCCTTGAAGTCCTCGACCTTCTCGATCGGCTTGCGGAACCAGCCGGACATCTGCACGCCGGTATTGCCCAGCGGCATCGGCACGAGGTTGAACGGCGCGTAGAGCTCCTCCCAGAGCTGCAGGCCGCCGCCATGATAGATCCACGCGTTCTGGCCCTGGAAGTTGAGCCCGAACGGCACGCAGGTGAAGAACTGCGCCGCCGGCACCTTGCCGGCCCAGAAATAGGAATTGGCCGCGTTCATCTCGACCGTGCCGGAGGAGACCGCGTCGAAGCCCTCCAGCGCCGGGATCAGTTCGCCCGCCGCGAAATGCTGGATGTTGAGGCGCCCGCTCGACATCTTGCCGACCAGCTCGCAGAAATAGGTCGGGCTCCCCGGGCCGGTCACGTAGAACGGCGCGCCGGGGCCGTAGGCGTTGGTCATCTTCCAGTTGAAGACCTGCTGCGCGCGGGCGACGTGCGGCGCGGCCAGGGTGGCGACGGCGGCGGTGCCGGCAAGGCCCGCGCCCAGAAATCCACGACGATCCATGATGGTCCCCTTGATCCGGAATGGGCCCGCGTTGACGCCGCGGTGCCTCAGATGGGCTAGATATTCCGCCGCGGCGCGGCATGGGCAATGCCCTAATGGGGGCAGTGGACCGCCGTCGATCGCTTCTCGGACGTCAGGATCGCGTCGAAAAACGTTGTTGTATCAATATGTAAGATCGTCGTGCCGGAGAATTGGGCGGGCTGGCGGGTGGTATCACGGACAAGTTTTTGTGCGCCATTCGTCAAAGTGCTTCACTGGCGGCAACCGGCCTCTCCGACCTAGACAGCACAGCCATGAACCGAGCCGTTCCCGTCTCCATCAACGCCTTTCCCGCCAGCAAGCAGGAGGCGGTGTGGTGGGAAACACTGGCCAGCCTGTCGCTGGCCGGGCGCCTGCCGAAGGACGTCGCCTTCCATTTCGGCGAGGTGTCGATCAAGCGCTCGCCGACCGGCGGCACGGCGGCGCTGCTGCGCTCGACGGCGCAGGATCTCTCGGCCGTGGCGGCGGGCGACCGGCATCTGCTGATCGGCTTCGTCAATTACGGACGCGGCCACCTTACCGATTCCGGCCGGCGGGCCGCCGAATTCGCCGATGGCGACCTGTGGGTGTGCGACCCGGCGACGCCCTTCGCCATCCAGTTCCGCAACGATTTCGAGCTGCTGCTGCTGCAGGTGCCGCGCGAGCGGCTGGCCGGCCGGCTCGGCCGCGCCTCCACCGTGCCGACCCTGGTGCTCGGCGAATCGGTCTCGGCGACGGCGGCGCGCCCGATGATGCGGACGCTGGCGGCGAATTTCGCCGTCATGGAGGATGGCGACCTGATGGCCGCCGAGGCCGCCGTGGTCGAGCTGGTGCTCTCGGCGCTGCTCGCCGAGGCGCGGCCGGAGGAGGACACCGCCACCCAGGTGCAGGCCGCGCATTTCGCCCGCGTCTGCACGCAGATCGAGGCGCGCCTGCGCGAGCCGGAGCTGTCGGTCGCCGACATCGCCAAGGCGGAGGGGCTGTCGGCGCGCTACATCCAGCGCCTGTTCGAGGGGCAGGACCGTTCGTTCTCCGACTATGTCCGCCACCGCCGGCTGGAGCAGTGCCGGCGCGACCTCGTCAACCCGCAGCACGCCGACCGCTCCATCGCCGAGATCGGCTTCCGCTGGGGCTTTTCCGATCAGGCGCATTTCAGCCGGGTGTTCAGCGGCGCCTACGGCATCTCGCCGCGCGACTTCCGCAAGTCGTCGGGCTCGACGGTGGCGACGCGCTGGACGCGCGGGCGGCCGATGCATTCGGGGGTGCGCCCCTCGCGGCCGGCGCCGGCCGCCGCGCACCTGCCGCCGGAGAACGAGGAGGGCGCGCCGAGGGTGGCGCCGCCGCGCCCCTCGGAGCCCGGCGAGCCGGGACACCATCACCTGCCGGTGTCGCGCGAGAGCGTGCACTGGGGCTATCTCTCGCGCAGCATCGCGCCGGTGCTGCGCGTGCGCTCGGGCGCGCTCGTCACGATCGAGACGCTGACCCAGCACGCCTATGACGACCATGAGCGGATGATCCGCGGCGACGCCGGCGCCGAGGACGTGTTTCACTGGAGCCGCGACTACAAGGCGGTGGACCGGCGCGGCGCCGGGCCGATGAACGCCAGCATCTTCGGGCGCGGGGCGGGCGAGGGTTTCGGCGTGCACATCTGCACCGGGCCGATCTTCGTGCACGGGGCCGAGCCGGGCGACGTGCTGGAGGTGCAGATCCTGCGGCTCAAGCCGCGCCCCTGCGCCAATCCCGCCCATGCCGGCTTCGCCTTCGGCTCCAACGTGGCGGCGGCCTGGGGCTTCCACCACGACGACATTCTCGACGAGCCGCGCAAGCGCGAGGTCATCACCATCTACCGCACCGACGCCGCTGGCGAGAGCGGCTATGCCGAGGCGGTGTATTCCTATCACTGGGCGCCGCAGACCGACCCGTTCGGCGTGGTCCACGAGACCATCGACTATCCCGGCGTGCCGGTGGACCATACCCGCATCGCGAAGCGGCACGGCGTGCTGAAGGGCGCGCGCATTCCGGTGCGTCCGCATTTCGGCTTCATCGCGGTGGCGCCGCGCGAGACCGACATCGTCGATTCCGTGCCGCCGGGCTATTTCGGCGGCAATGTCGACAACTGGCGGGCCGGGCAGGGCGCTTCGGTCTATCTGCCGGTCACGGTGCCGGGCGCGCTGCTCTCGGTCGGCGACCCGCATCTGGCGCAGGGCGACGGCGAGATCAGCGGCACCGCGCTGGAATGCTCGCTCACCGGCGACATCCGCCTCGTGCTGCACAAGCGCGGCGAGACCGAGAAAGCCTATCTCAACGGCCTCGGCGCGCCGCTGATCGAGACGCCCGACGCCTGGCTGCTGCACGGCTTCAGCTACACCAACTATCTGCGCGAGCTCGGCCGCAACGCGCAGTCGGAAGTGTTCAAGCGCTCCTCGCTGAGCCGGGCGCTGCGCGGCGCCTTCCGCGCCACGCGAAAATTCCTCATGGAGCGCTACGGGCTCGACGAGGACGAGGCGATCTCGCTGATGTCGGTCGCCGTGGATTTCGGGGTGACGCAGGTGGCGGACGGCAATTGGGGCGTCCATGCCAAGGTCGCCAAGGCGATCTTCGAGCCTGAGGGCTGAGCCGGGCCGGGCGTGCCGGAGCCGTGTTCTTCCCGATGACGGCGGGCGCCGTTTGGCCTAGGGCAAGGTGTCCAATGGCGCGGGCCGGCGTTTGGCGGGAAAAGGCCGCCGCGCCCGACGCCGGGCTCGATGGTGGCACCTGATGAGGCATGCAGCGCCGCTCGCGGCGGTCTTTCTCGCTCTCTCGGCTCTCGTCTCCGGCGCGCCGGCGGGGGAGACGCCGCCGGCCGACGATGCGGCGCTGACGGCGCTTGGCGAGACGCTGTTCTTCGACACCGACCTCTCGCGCAACCGCACCCAGTCCTGCGGCACCTGCCACGACCCCGCGCACGGCTTCGCCGATCCGCGCGGCGGGCCGGTCTCGCTCGGCGATGACGGCGTCTCGCACGGCGTGCGCAACGCGCCGAGCGCGAGCTATGCCGCCTCCATCCCGCGCTTCGGCAAGGATGCCAAGGGCAATCCCGTCGGCGGGCAGTTCTGGGACGGGCGCGCGGCGACGCTGGCCGAGCAGGCCGGCCAGCCGCTGCTCAACCCGGTCGAGATGGCGATGCCGGACAAGGCCAGCGTCGTCGCCCGGCTGAAGGAGAAGCCGGCCTATGTCGAGGCCTTCCGCGCCCGGTTCGGACCCGACGTGTTCGGCGACGACGAACGCGCCTTCGCCGCCCTCGCCGAGGCGCTGGCCGCCTATGAGCGCAGCCCGGCCGTCTCGCCGTTCGATTCCCGATATGACCGCTACCTGCGCGGCGACTACACGATGACGCCGCAGGAAGAGCTGGGGCGGGTGCTGTTCTTCTCCAACCAGTTCACCAATTGCGGCCAGTGCCACAAGCTGACGCCCAACGGCGGCGCCGGGGAGACGTTCTCCAATTACCGCTTCCACAATATCGGCACGCCGGCCAATGCCGCGCTGAAGGTGCCGGTCGACCGTGGCCTGCGCGCCCGCAAGGACATCGGGGGCAAGCGCCATGACGGGCAGTTCCGGGTGCCGGGCCTGCGCAATGTGGCGGTGACGGGCCCCTACATGCACAACGGCGTCTTCAAGGATCTGAAGACCGTCATCCTCTTCTACAACAAGTACAATTCCTCGGCCCCCGCGCGGCAGATCAACCCCGAGACCGGCGCCGTGTGGGACAGGCCGGAGGTCGCCGGAACGCTGTCGCTGAAGGAGCTGGAGAGCGGCCCGGCGCTCGACGACCGGCGCATCGACGCGCTGGTCGCCTTCCTCAGGACGCTGACCGACGCGCGCTACGAGCCGCTGCTGGAGACGCCCGCCGCGCCGTGACGGCTGCGGATAGCGCCTTGCGATTGCTTGACAGGGAAGGCCTTCCGGCGCGTGGTAGCCGCGCACATGGTGTCCGGGTGGGAAACCGCCCGGATGAAATGGGAATGGGGAAGGGCCTGCCGGCCCCAAGCCCCAACCGCCCCCGCGACTGTGAGCGGCGAGCGGCCTTCCATCATGCCACTGGACCCGACCCGAAAGGGGAGTGACCGGGAAGGCGGAAGGCGCGCAGCGACCCGCGAGTCAGGAGACCGGCCATGCGCACAGGTCCAACCGCACGCCGTCGGGTGAGACGGCACAGGAGAACCCCATGCATATCGAGCCCGGCCTCGTGGCCGAAGGAAAGATCTGGCTGAGCTATGTGACGGCCGCCGGCGCCGGCGCCTACACGCTCAAGCTCGCCGCCGACGCGGTGCGCGAGCGCGGCGCCGTCTCGCTGGTGGCGCGCAGCATCGCCACGACGGCGCTGGTCTTCGCCTTCTTCGAGCTGCTGCCGCACCATCCCGTCGGCGTGTCCGAGGTGCATCTCATCCTCGGCTCGACGCTGTTCCTGATCTTCGGCGTCGCGCCGGCCGCCATCGGCCTCGCCGCCGGCCTCGCCATACAGGGCGTGTTCTTCGCGCCGTTCGACCTGCCGCAATACGGCATGAACGTCACCACGCTGCTGGTGCCGCTGTTCGCGCTGACCGCGCTGGCGAGCCGCGTCATCGCGCCGAACACCCCCTATGTGGAGCTGAAGTACCGCCAGGCGCTGGCGCTCTCGACCACCTATCAGGCGGGCATCGTCGTGTGGGTGGCGTTCTGGGCGTTCTACGGCCATGGCTTCACGGTGGACAACGCGCAGTCCATCGCCTCCTTCGGCGCCGCCTACATGCTCGTCATCATCGTCGAGCCGCTGGTCGACCTCGCCGTGCTGGCGGCGGCCAAGGCGCTCAACGGCCTCAAGGGCAGCCCGATCTTCGAGCGCCGGCTCTACCACACGGCGTGATGCCGATTCTTCCGGGGTGCCGCCACGGCGGCTCCCCGGCGTCCTCTCAGGCCCTGAGCATGCCCGGCACTATGTGGTGGACGAACACCGCCAGCTGACCGGCGATCCACAGCACGGCGGTGACGTCGCGGGCGTCGAGCCCGCCTCCCGACATGTCGAGAAAGCCGGATACGGCCTCCAGGCCGAGCGCGGCGACGCCGGCCATGAAGACCGCCCCCGCCAGCGCGCCGATGGCGAAGGTCAGCGCGAACTGCGCCAGCGGGTGCAGCGTCATGTCGGTCACGGCCGTCTCTCCTGCGATGGCGGAATCTTCATGTCAGGCACAGCCCTTCCCACGCGGCGGCGGGCAGCAGCGCGCTGGCGGCGGCGAGCGCGATGAGCGCCAGCCCGGCGGCGATGCGGATCCTCGGGAGGAAGGCGAGCCGGCGCAGCGAGGCGACGCCGAGCGTGGTCGCCGTCACGGCGGGCAGCGTGCCGAGCCCGAAGCCGGCCATGACGGTGGCGCCGCCGCCGCCCGAGCCGGTGAGCATGGCGTAGAACAGCGCGCCATAGACCATGCCGCAGGGCAGCAGGCCCCAGGCCGCGCCGGCGACCAGCGGCCCGGCATAGCCGCCCGCCAGCGCCAGCCTTCCGGGATGGCGCGCCAGCCGGGCGATTGGCCCGGTCAGCCGGTCGACGACGGTCAGCGGCGGGGCGAGGCCGAGCATCGACAGGCCGATCCAGCCCAGCGCCGCCGCCGCCGCCCAGCGCATCACGAGATGCGCGGCCGCGTGGTTGAAGGCGCCGTAGAATTCCGAGCCGACGGCGCCGAGAAACGTGCCGGCCAGCACATAGGAGGCGATGCGCCCGATCTGGCTGACCAGCAGCACGCTCGCCTGCCGGGCACGGCCGCCTTGCGGATCGAAGGCGAAGACGAGGCCGGAGGCGATGCCCCCGCACATGCCGGCGCAGTGCAGGCTGCTGGCGAGGCCGAGCAGGAGGCCGCCGACGAAGGAGAGGTCGGTCATCGCGTCGCTCAGCTGCCGGCCGGGCCGTCTTCCGGCTCGCGGCTCGATTCCACCGCCACCATCATCATGGTGCAGATCATCACCGGCACGGCCGCCAGCGCGGCGTAGAACGCCACCTCGATGCCGACCGCCAGACAGCCGAGCACCAGCAGCAGCAGGGCATTCACCGCCGTCATCGGCAGGCTCTCGGCGGAGAAGAAGCCGGCCGCGAAGCCGAGCCCGCGCCGCGCCAGCGCGCGCGGCGAGAACGAGGGCATGGCGTCCGGCAGGGCAAGCCGGCCGAGCGTTCGGTCGAAGGCGAACAGGGCCAAGGTCACGGCGATGGTGAGAAGCGCGACGAAGGGCAGGAGCGCCAGCCCGACCACCGGGCGCAGGAAGCGCGCCACCGTCCTTGCCCGTCCGGCCAGTTGTTCGCGCTGCCGCCCGATGCGGCGGGCGAGGACGAAGAAGCCGAACAGGGCGAGCAGCGCGCCGACCCCGGCGGCCAGCCCCGGCCATCCGCCGAGATAGAAGCCGAGCGCGCCGACAAGCGCGAGGTTGAGGAGGAAGGGCAGTACGCGCGGCAGGTCGATGCCGGCGGCCCCGCTTCCGGCCGCCGTGCCCGGGATGGCGGCATCATCGTGAACGGACAGGGTCATCGGGTGGCCTCGTGGAATCATTGTCGAGCAGGATGCGGACGGCGGCGCCGTCGAGGTCGTCATACTGGCCGGCGCGCAGCGTCCAGAAGAAGCCGGCGAGGCCGAAGCCGCCGAGCGCCAGGGCGATGGGGACGAGGAAGAGGAGGGCGTCCATCAGGGCCTCCGCGCCACGGGCTCGCCGGCGCGCAGCGCGTTGAGCGTGACGGTGAGCGAGCTTGCCGCCATGGCGATGGCCGCGCCGAGCGGCGAGACGAGGCCGAGGATCGCCACCGGGATGAGGGCGATGTTGTAGAGCGCGGCGAGGGCGAGGTTCTGGTGGATCACCCGGCGCGCCCGCCGTCCGGCCCGCCAGGCGTGGGTAAGGGCGGCGAGGTCGCCGCCCGGCAGCACGATGTCGGCGGCGCTCTGGCTGGCCGGCGCGCCATGGGTGAAGCCGGCGCTGACATGGGCGGCGGCGAGCGCCGGCGCATCGTTGAGCCCGTCGCCGACCATCAGCACGCGCCGCCCCCCGGCGCGCCACGCGACCAGCCGGGCGAGCTTGTCGCCGGGCCGCAGGCCGCCTTCCGCCCGCTCGACGCCGAGCTCCCCGGCAACCCGCCGGACCACCGCCGGGCGGTCGCCGGAGAGGATGGCGCAGGCCATGCCGGCGCGGCGGAAGGCGGCGATGACGGCGGCGGCTTCCGGGCGCGGCGCATCCTCGAAGGTGAAGCGCACGGGGGCATGGGCGGGGCGCGCGAGCCAGATCTCGCTGGCCGCGTCCTCGCCGTCCGCCACACCGCAGAACGCGGCGCGGCCGAGCCGCACCTCGCCCGCCGGGGTGAGGGCGCGGAGGCCCTCGCCCGGCACTTCCTCGCAGCCGGCGCGCGGCGCGGCCTGCGGGCAGGCGGCATGGAGCGCCCGCGCCGCCGGGTGGGGGCTGGCGGCGGCCAGCGCGGCGGCGAGGCGGAGCGCCTCGGGGTCCTCGGGAATCGCCGTGAGGCGCGGCTCGCCGCGCGTCAGCGTGCCGGTCTTGTCGAAGGCGACGAGGTCGATGGCGGCGAGCCGCTCCAGCGCGTCACCCGCGCGCAGCAGCACGCCGCGCCGGAGCAGCGCGCCGGTCGCCACCACCTGCACCGCCGGCACCGCGAGGCCGATGGCGCAGGGGCAGGCGATGATGAGCACACTCACCGCGTTGAGCAGCGCCGCCGCGAAGCCGGCGTCGGCGAGCAGCCACCAGCCGAGCAGCGTCGCCAGCGCGGCGGCGTGGACGAGCGGCGTCCAGATGCGCGCCACGCGGTCGGCGAGCGTCACCGCCGGCCCGCGCGTGCGCTCGGCCGCCTCGACCAGCCGCACGATCTCGGCGAGATGACTGTCCTCGACGCCGGCGCTGGCCCGCAGGCGCAGCGGCGCGGCGCCGTTGACGCTGCCGGCCAGAACCCGCGCGCCGGGGCCGACGGAGACCGGCAGGCTCTCGCCGGTGACGATGGCGACGTCGAGCGAGGAGCGGCCCGCGACGACGAAGCCGTCCACCGGCACGCGCTCGCCGGGCGCTACCTGCACGATCATGCCGGGCACGACCCGGTGCGCGGGCAGCACCTCGATGCCGCCATCGGCGCGGCAGATGGCGGCGCCGTGCGCCTTGAGCATCAGCAGCCGCTCGACCGCGCCGCGCGAGCGGGCCCGCACGCGGAAGTCCAGATAGCGCCCGATCAGCAGCACGAAGAGCAGCGCCGCCGCGCTGTCGAAATAGACGTCCCGCCCGTGCCGGGCGAGCTCGATGACGCTGATCGCGGTGGTCAGCAGCAGGCCGAGGGCGATCGGCACGTCGATATTGGTGCGCCCGGCGCGCACGGCACGGAGTGCCGAGCGGAAGAACGGACGCCCCGCCACGGCGACCGCCGGCAGCGTCACCAGCCCGGCCAGCCACTGGAACAGATGCTGGGTGGCGGCGGCCATGTCCTGCGCCTGCCCGGCCCAGACGGCGAGCGAGAGCATCATCACATTGGACGCGGCGAAGCCGGCAATGGCGAGCGCGCGCAGCAGCTCGCGCCCCGTCGCCTCGTCGATGCGCGACAGATGCGCGGGATCGAAGGGGGCGACCTTGTAGCCCAGCGCCTCGACCGAGCGCGCGAGCGCGTCGGCATGGCCGGCCTCGCCGCGCCATTCGACGCTGAGGCGGCGCAGGCTGAGATTGAGCCGCGCCTGCGTCACCGCCGGGTCGGCATGGAGCCGGTCCTCGATGGCGGCGATGCAGGCGGCGCAATGGGCGCCGTCGACGACGAGGTTGAGGCGCTGGTGGCCGGCCTCCTCGCCCTGCGGCTCGACGAAGCCGGCGATGGAGCGCATGTCCGCCGTGGCCGCGAGGACGCCCGGCAGGTCGCCGGCACAGGCGAGGCTCACGGCAGGACCTCCACCATCTCGATGCGCTCGACCCGCTCGCCGCCCTTGACCAGCGTCAGCCGGATCGCCCAGTCGCCGGCCAGCGGCAGCTTGAGGTCTGCGGTGTAGGCGCCGTCCGCCCGGCGCTCGAAATCGACCGGCAGGAGCTGGGGAAAGCGCGTCGTGCGCTCGGCGGTGGCGATCAACCGCTCCGGCTCCAGCGCGCCGCCGCCGGCCTCGCGCAGGATGAGCGTCAGCCGCCCCGCCAGCGGGCCGGTCGGCGTGAAGGCGAGGCGCGACGACCAGCCGGGATCGTGCACCGGCGCATGCGAGGCGGCCGGCGTCCGGGGATCGGTGACGAGCCCGGTGAAGCTGCGGTTGGCGAGCAGCACGAACCACAGCTGCAGGCAGGCAAGGGCGACGAAGAACAGCACGAAGCAGGCCGGGATCCACAGGTCGCGGCGCGGCGCGGCGTCCGTCCGGGGATCGCTCACCGTTCCGGCCCCCAGAAATAGGTGGCGACGCGTCCCAGCTCCTCGCCGCTGGCGGGGTCGGTCAGCACCACCTCGATGTCGGCGCGGCCCTGCGGCGCGGCCCGGCGCGGCAGGCTGATCAGCAGCCGTTCGTCGAGGCTGCGGCCGGCGCCGATCGAGGCGCGCAGCGCGCGCGCCGGGGCGCCCCCTTGCGTGCCGAGGCGCAGCTCGGCCCCCTCCAGCCCCTCGACATGGAGGGCGACCGCGTCCAACCCGCCGCGGCGATGGGCGAGGCGCAGCGCGTAGTCGTTGCGCACCGAGCCGTCGGAGAGCTGCACGAAGGGCGGGTTGCGCTGCGGCTCGACATGGGCGGTGACATCCGCCAGCGTCGCCATGCCGTAGCCCGACAGGCCGAGCGCGAACAGCGCGGCAAGGCCGAAGGCGAGCGCCTTGGGCCGCAGCCATGCGAGGCGCGGCGCGGCGAAGCCCGGGCGTCGCAGCGCGTCCTCGACATCGAAGCGGATCAGCCCGGCGGGCCGGTCGAGCCGGGCCATCACCTCGTTGCAGGCGTCGATGCACAGGCCGCAGCCGATGCAGCCCATCTGCAGGCCGCGGCGGATGTCGACGCCGGTCGGGCAGACGGTGACGCAGCGCGTGCAGTCGATGCAGTCGCCGCGCACCTCGCCGGAGTAGCTCGCGGCCTCGCGGGTCAGGGCCGCGAGCCCCGTGCCGGCGAGACCGAGATCCGCGAGATCGGGACGCAGCGGCGTGCGCTTGCGGCCCCGCGGCTCGCCGCGTCCGTCCTGATAGGTGACGACGAGGCTCTGCGGATCGAGCAGCGCCGCCTGGAAGCGCGGCCACGGGCACATGTGCAGGCACACGCGCTCGCGGGCATAGGCGGCGAGCAGCCATGTGGTGCCGGTGAGCACGAGGATCGTCGCATAGGCCATGGCCGGCGCCCGCCCGCCCAGCACGAGACCGGGGAGTGTCGGGGCGTCGATGAAATAGGCGGTGAAGCCGAAGCCGGTGGCCAGCGCGATCAGCAGCCACGCCGCCGTGCGCAGGCGCCGCTCCATCGGCCCCTTGCCGACGAGACGGACGATCAGCCGGTCGGCGGCGAAGAAAAGATCGGACCAGACGGTCTGCGGGCAGGCGAAGCCGCACCAGACGCGGCCGGCCAGCGTGGTGGCGAAGAACAGCGCCAGGGCGCCGAAGATCATCATCCCGACCGCGATCGGCAGGTCCTGCGGCCAGAACTCCAGCCCGAAGACAAACAGCCGCCGGCCCGGGAGGTCGAACAGGATGGCCTGTCCCGGCAGGCCGGGCCCGCGGTCCCAGCGCAGCCAGGGCATCAGGAAGAAAAAGCCGAGCATGCCGCAGGTGAGCGCCGTCTTGACGCTCCGGAAGCGGCCGCGCACGGCGTGAGGAATCTCCGGCCGGACGATGTCGCGGGCGGGGGCGAGGCCCTGGAGTGCTGTTGCCGGCATCAGCGTTCGCCTCCACCCAGCGAGTGGACATAGAGCGCCAGCATGCGCAGCGTCTCGGCATCGAGCTTGGTGGCGAAGGCGGGCATCACCCCCATCCGGGGAGTGGTGATCTGCCGCTTGATGGCGTCCTTGCTGCCGCCATAGAGCCAGATGGCGTCGTTGAGCTTCGGTGCGCCGAAGTCGCGCCCGCCTTCGCCCGCCACGCCGTGGCAGGCCGAACAATTGGTCTCGAACAGTGCGGCGCCCGGCAGCGCCGCGCGGGTCGCCTCGCTGCCCGGATCGGAAAGGGCGAGCACATAGTCGGCGATGGAGTCGATCTCGGCGGGGGACAGCATCTCGCCGAAGGCCGGCATCATGCTGTCGCGCGTCTCCTCATGGCCGGAGCGGATGCCGAAGCGCACCGTCTGGTGGATGTCGGCGAGCGTGCCGCCCCACAGCCAGTCGTCGTCGACCAGCGCCGGGAACTGCCCGATCTGTCCGCCCGCGCCGACGCCGTGACAGGGCGCGCAGTTCTCGTTGAAGGCGGCGCGCCCGCCGGCAATGGCGAAGCGGCGCAGGTCCGGGTTGCTCTCGACCTCTTCCAGAGGCGTGTCGGTGAGCAGGCGCCGCCAGTCGGCCTGCGCGGCGCGGCCGGCCGCCATCTCCTCGGCGAGCTGGCCGCGGCTGGTCCAGCCGAGCTGGCCCTTGAAGTAGCCCGTCGGCGTGGCGAAGGAGGGGAACAGCCACATATAGACGATGGCGATGAAGCAGGAGCCGAGGAACACCGTCACCCACCAGGTCGGGATGGGCGTGGTGAGTTCCTTGATGCCGTCCCATTCATGGCCGGTCGTGTGGTAGCCGGTGAGCGGATCGCGTTCAGGCGCGGCCATCGCCGTCCTCCTCGATGGCGAAGGGAATGCGGGCATGGCGTTCCATCTCGGCGCGCGCGCCGGGGCGAAAGGCCCGCACGAGGATGGCGAGGAACAGCGCGACGGCGGCGACGAGCCAGTATTTCAGCGCGAAGACGATGAGGCTCTCGGGCATGGTCAGTTGCCCCCGCTCAGCTTGACGTTGGAGAAGTCGACCATGGTGCCGAGCACCTGCAGATAGGCGATGAGCGCGTCCATCTCGGTGATGCGCTCGGGCTGGCCGTCGAAATCGCCGAGGCGCGCCTTGGGGTAGCGGGCCAGAAGCCCGTCCGCGTCCTCGCCGCTGGCCTGCGCCCGGATGTCGTCGCCGGCGCGGGCGATCATGGTGTCGGTGTAGGGAACGCCGACCTCGCGCAGCGCGCGCATATGGGCGGCGAAGCCGTCCGCGTCGATGTCCCGGTCCCTCAGGAACGGGTAGGCCGGCATGATCGACACGGTGACCACGCTGCGCGGGTCGACCATGTGGGCGACGTGCCAGGCGTTGGAATATTTCGAGCCGACGCGGGCGAGGTCCGGCCCGGTGCGCTTCGAGCCCCACAGGAAGGGGTGGTCGTACATGCTCTCGGCGGCGACGGAGTAGTGGCCGTAGCGTTCCACCTCGTCGCGGAACGGGCGGATCTGCTGGCTGTGGCAGGTGTAGCAGCCCTCGCGCGTGTAGATGTTGCGGCCGATCTGTTCGAGCGGCGAATAGGGCCGCACGCCCTCTACCGGCTGCACCGTGGTCTCCAGCTTGAACAGCGGGACGATCTCGACCAGCCCGCCGACCAGGATGACCAGCAGCGTCAACACGAAGAGCAGCGTGGTCGAGCGCTCGATGATGGCGTGGCCGGTCGGGGCGTGATCCCCGGGGGCCTTGTGCGGATGCGATGCCATGCCCGCCTCCCTCACGATGCCGTGGCCGGCACCGCCTGCGGCGCGGGGCGCTCGCGGACGGTGGCGGGCTGGCGGATGGTCATGACGAAGTTGATCGCCATGAGCACGCCGCCGGCGAGGTAGAGCACCCCGCCGACCAGGCGGATCACGTAATAGGGGTGCAGCATGGCGACGCTGTCGGCGAAGGAATATTGCAGGAAGCCGAAGGCGTCATAGGCGCGCCACATCAGCCCCTGGGCGATGCCGGCGACCCACAGGGCGGTGATGTAGAGGACGATGGCGATGGAGGCGATCCAGAAGTGCCATTCCACCAGCCGGTGCGACCAGAGCGGGCGCTGCCACAGGCGCGGCACCATGTAGTAGAGCGCGCCGAAGCAGATGAAGGCGACCCAGCCGAGCGCGCCCGAATGCACATGGCCGACCGTCCAGTCGGTGTAGTGGCTGAGCGAGTTGACCGATTTCAGCGCCATCAGCGGCCCCTCGAAGGTGGCCATGCCGTAGAACGCCACCGCCACGACCAGGAAGCGCAGGATCGGGTCGGTGCGCAGTTTCCCCCACGCGCCGGACAGCGTCATGATGCCGTTGATCATGCCGCCCCAGGAGGGCATCCACAGCATGATCGAGAACGCCATGCCGAGCGTCTGCGTCCAGTCGGGCAGCGAGGTGTAGTGCAGGTGGTGCGGGCCGGCCCAGATGTAGAGGAAGATCAGCGCCCAGAAATGGACGATGGACAGCCGGTAGGAATAGATCGGCCGCCCCGCCTGCTTCGGCACGAAATAATACATGATGCCGATGAAGCCGGCGGTGAGGAAGAAGCCGACGATGTTGTGGCCGTACCACCACTGCACCAGCGCGTCCTGCACGCCGGAAAAGGCCGAATAGCTCTTCGTTCCCACCACCGAGACCGGCATGGCGAGGTTGTTGACGAGGTGCAGCACCGCCACGGTGATGATGAAGGCGAGGAAGAACCAGTTCGCCACATAGATGTGCGGCTCGCGCCGGCGGGCGAGCGTGCCCACGAAAATGGCGAGATAGGTCACCCACACCAGCGTCAGCCAGATGTCGGCGTACCATTCCGGCTCGGCATATTCGCGGCTCTGGGTGATGCCGAGCATGTAGCCCGACAGCGCGATGACGAGGAACGCCTGGTAGCCCCAGAACAGGAAGTTGGCCAGGCGCGGCCCGCCCCACAGTCCGACCTGGCAGGTGCGCTGCACGACATAGAGCGAGGCGGCCATCAGCGCGTTGCCGCCAAAGGCGAAGACGACGCCGGAGGTGTGCACCGGCCGCAGCCGGCCGAAGGTCAGGTACTCGCCGAAATTGAGATGCGGAAAGGCGAGCTGCGCGGCGACGATGACGCCGGCGGAGAAGCCGAACAGCGCCCAGGCGACTGTCGCCACCGCGAAGCGGCGGATGATCGCCTCGTTATATTGCGGAATAGTCTGGGAGCGGGCGGCCGGCGCCCAGCTTGCGACCGCGTCCATTTCAGAAAGCGTCCTTGTATTCGTATGTATTGGTTTGAGTATTTATAGATATACTCATTGACATGGTGCTGTTTGCGGTGGAATTATTTGTTGATACTTCGATGCGCAATGGAGAATTGGCATGTCTTCGGCAGGATTTCTCGGCCTCGCTCTGCTCGCCGTGGTCGGCGGCTACGCGGCGCTCGGCCGGCGCGGCGAAGCGGTCGGCTGGTGGCTGGGCATCGCACATGGCGGGCTGGCGCTGCTCGCCCTGGCCGGCTTCGCCGCCGCGCGGGACACCGGCTTCGCCGTTTTCACCGGCCTGCTGGCGGTCTATGCTGGCGGCATGTGCGCGGCGGAGGCGGTGAGCCTGATGCGCCGTCCGGCCGTGCGCTCCTGACAGGGGGAGGCTGCCATGCCCCAACTCGTTCGTTTCCTCATGCGCCACGCGCTGATCGGCCTCGGGCTGGCGATCCTCTTCGTCGGCGCGCTGGTGCTGCTGGACGTGGCGCGGCTCGGCACGCTGGTGACGCAGTCCTCCTCCGGCCTCGTCGCGCTGGTGGCGCTGACCTGCGCGGTCGGCATCACCTTCGGCAGCGTGCAGATGGGTTTCGCCATCATGCTGCTGGGCGAGGACAAGGACGGGCCGGAGGGCGGCCGCCGCCGCCGCACGCCGCGTCCGTTCCTGCGTCCGGTATTCGCGCGGATACGCGCCGGAAAAGGGGCGCAGGAGGGCAGTCCTCGCGTCGTTCTCCGACCCTGAGTAGGCCGGGCGACGGGTATTGGCGGCAGGTGCGCGGCAAGGCGCGCGGAGCGAATACATGCGCGTTTCCCGGATCGACGCCGAACGGGCGCAATAAGTCGTCCTCACGCCGGTCGGAGGACAGGCGTGTCAGGTGGTTCGGTGAAACTACGTAGCAGCATGCCGGGCAGCGCGCCCTTGGACAGAATGCCCAATGGGCGTCAATGCACGCTCGTCCTAGAAGCGGCATGCGGGTAAGAGTGTGCCCGCTGCCGGGCGGACAACCGCCGTGGTAGAAGGGCAGTGTCGCGTCACAGGCTGATTGAGGGGCTGATCGGCGCAGCGGGAGGCGTCTCGGTTGGCTCCGGTTTCGACAGGCGACACCAGCGACAGGAAGAACCTGTTGCTGCTGATCCAGTTGCGCTGGATCGCGGCCATCGGCCAGCTGGTGACGATCTGGGTCGTCCATTTCGAGCTCGCCATCGCGCTGCCGCTGGCGCCGATGCTGGCGGTGATCGCCTTCCTCGTCGGGCTCAACCTCGTCAGCCTGCTGCGCTACCGCCGCCGCGAATGGGTGACCAACACCGAACTGTTCCTCGAACTGCTGCTCGACGTCGCCGCGCTGACCGTGCAGCTCTATCTCAGCGGCGGGGCGCTCAACCCGTTCATCTCGCTGTTCCTGCTGCAGGTGATCCTCGGCGCCATCCTGCTCGAGGCGTGGTCGGTCTGGTCGCTGGTGGCGATCACCAGCCTCTGCTTCGTCGGCCTCACCGCGTTCCACCGCGACATCGAGATGACGCACAGCCATCTCGGCGGGTTCTGGAACCTGCACATACAGGGCATGTTCATCTGCTTCGTGCTGTCGGCCTGCCTGCTGGTGCTGTTCATCATCCGCATCAACGCCAATCTGCGCGCCCGCGACGCGCGTCTGGCGGAGCTGCGCCAGCAGTCGGCGGAGGAGGAGCACATCGTGCGCATGGGCCTGCTCGCCTCCGGCGCGGCGCATGAGCTGGGCACGCCGCTCTCCACCCTCTCGGTGATCCTCAACGACTGGGAGAAGATGCCCACGCTCGCCCGCGACGGCGAGCTGATGCAGGACATGGTGGAGATGCAGAACCAGCTCGCCCGCTGCAAGTCGATCGTCACCGGCATCCTGCTCTCCTCCGGCGAGGCGCGCGGGGAGGGGACGATCCGCACCAGCGTGCGCGCCTTCCTCGACGAGGCGGTGGCCGACTGGCGGGCGATCCGCTCGCCGGCGGCGTTCGACTACGACAACGCCTTCGAGCCGGACGTGCCGGTGGTCTCCGACCTCGCGCTGAAGCAGGTGCTCTTCAACGTGCTGGACAACGCCCTTGAGGCCTCGCCCGACTGGGTGGGGCTGCGCGCCCAGCGATGCGAGGGCATTCTGTGCGTCGAGGTGAGCGACCGCGGCCCCGGCTTCTCCGCCGACATCCGCGCCGAGCTGGGCAAGCCCTACCGCTCCACCAAGGCGCGCGCGGGCGCCGGGCTCGGGCTGTTCCTGGTGGTGAACGTGCTGCGCCGGCTCGGCGGCGCGGTGGAAGCCGGCAACCGGCCGGAGGGCGGCGCCTGCGTGAAGCTCTGCCTGCCGCTGGCGGCGCTGTCGGGAGAGGCCGCATGAGGGGTGGCCCGCTGCTGATCGTCGAGGATGACGGCACCTTCGCGCGCACGCTCAAGCGCTCCTTCGAACGGCGCGGCTACGAGGTGATGCACTGCGCCGGCCTCGCCGAGGTGACGGCACTGCTGCAGGCGACGAACCCGGCCTATGCGGTGGTCGACCTCAAGCTCGCCGGCGAATCCGGCCTCGATTGCGTGAAGGCGCTGCACGCCCATGATCCTGCCATGCGGATCGTGGTGCTGACGGGCTTCGCCAGCATCGCCACGGCGGTGGAGGCGATCAAGCTCGGCGCCTGTCATTACCTGCCAAAGCCCGCCAATGCCGACGACATCGAGAAGGCGTTCGAGCGGGTCGAGGGCGATGTGTCGGTGCCGCTGGACGGGCGCCCGACCTCGCTGAAGAACCTCGAATGGGAGCGTATCCACGAGACGCTGGTGGAGACCGACTTCAACATTTCCGAGGCCGCCCGCCGGCTCGGCATGCACCGGCGCACGCTCGCCCGCAAGCTGGAGAAGCGGCCGGTGAAGTGAGCGCCGGCGCCCCCCGCGCGACGAAGTCGTCCGGGTTGGGCCACCTTGGACAAATTGTCCAAGGTGGCCGGTAACCACCTGTTAACGCTGTCGCGACCGTGCGTCAGGTGGCATTATCCCCGTGGGGATTCTGTGGGATGGCTGTGCGCTCGGGGCGAGTTCTGTTGGCTGTGCGGGCCGTCGCGCTGACGGTCGCGTACGCGCTTGTCCTGCAAGTGCTGCTGACCAGCATGTTCGCGGCGCGCGTCGTCGGGCTGTCGCCGCTGGCCGCCGCGCAATATTGCCTGAACGCCGCCGTCTCGTCCGGGCCTGCCGATGACGGCGAGGGTGGCGGCCGGACGGTCGCCCACTGCCCGCTCTGCACGCTGCGCGCCGACATCGCCCCACCACCGCCGCCGCTGTCCTTCGCCCTTTCCGAGCGTCCCGCGCTCGCCATCGCCTGGCGGCCCGAGGCGCGTCCCGCCCGCGCCGCCCTCGTCGCGCGCGCCGCGCATCGCCCGCGCGGGCCACCCGCCGTTTCCTCGACGTCCTGACGCAACGGCGCGTGGCGGCGGACCCGCCGCGTCGCCGCTTCTTCTCGAAAAACCGGAGCCCGTCGCGGCGCCGCGCGCGTGCACGCCTGTGCCGCGCGCCGTCCCGGACATCCGTCGACCGATGGAAACGCCATGAACTCTCACCTCTTCTCCACCCGCGCGCCGTCGTGGCGCCCGCTGCTGCGCCGGTCGACGGCGCTGGTCTGCCCGGCGCTGGCGCTGCTGTGCCTCGCCCCGGCGCTCGCCTCGCGCGCCCATGCTCAGGATGCCCCCGCCCAGGACGCGGCGGCTGCCGCGGCCGACGAACTGCCGACCATCAACGTGGTCCGGCCGGCCGACGGCACGGCGCAAACGGGGCCGCTGGACGTGTCCTATGAGGGCTTCGTGCCCGCCGACACCGCGACGATCTCCCACATCGAGGCGGCCAATGCGACGTTGTGGACGAGCGATTCCGGCGCGCTGATCGACGGCATTCCGGGCGGCGCCTCGTGGGGTGCGGGCGGCGTGTCGAGCCTGCCTTCGGTGAACGGCATGAGCGCCGACCAGGTGCAGGTGTCGATCAGCGGCATGCTGTTCGGCCCCGCCTGCCCGAACATGATGAATCCGCCGCTTTCCTACGTGAATCCGGCGATGATCTCGCAGGTGCAGGTCTATATGGGCACCGCGCCGGTCAGCGTGGGCGGCGACTACACCGGCGCCAAGATCGACGTCACCCTCGCGCCCCCGACCTTCACGCCCGGGCAGGAAGTGACCTTCTCGGGCAGCGTGTCGGGCTTCTACCGCAGCAACGGCAACGCCTATGGCGTCGATGTGAACGCCAGCGCGTCGAACGAGGATTCGAGCGTCAACTATACCGGCGGCTGGGTCCGCGCCGAGGACTACCAGTCCGGCAACGGCACGACCATCAAGTCGACCATGTACGAGACCCAGAACCACGCGCTGAGCCTGTCGAAGAAGCTGGACGAGGGGCTCGTGACCTTCCAGCTGGGCGGGCAGTTCATTCCCTACCAGGGCTATGTCAACCAGTACATGGACATGGTCGACAACAAGAGCTTCTTCGTGAACGGCGCCTATGAGGGCGACTTCGACTGGGGCCAGCTGGAGGCGACGGCGTTCTACAACCGCGTGCGCCACACCATGGGCTTCATCGAGCCGGACAAGGACGGCGACATGCCGATGGACACGCGCAGCTCCGACATGGGCTACCGCATCGCGGGCACGCTCACCCCGACCGGCATCGACACCGTGCGCATCGGCAACGAGTTCTACTACAACACGCTCGACGACTGGTGGCCGCCGGTGGAGGGCTCGATGATGATGGGCCCCGACACCTTCTGGAACATCAATGACGGCCAGCGCCTGCGCGTCGGCGTCTTCGCCGAGTGGGAGCGCCAGTTCTCCGAACAGTGGACCGGCATTCTCGGCGTGCGCAACGACGTGGTGTGGATGAACACCGGCGACGTGCAGGGCTACAACGAGATGATGTACGGCGCCAACGCCGCCGCCTTCAACGCCCTCGACCACGCCCGCACCGACGTCAATATCGACGGCTCCGCCATCCTGCGCTACCAGCCGGACGAGGCCAGCCAGTTCGAGCTGGGGCTCGCCCGCAAGACCCGCTCGCCCAATCTCTACGAGCGCTATGCGTGGTCGACGAGCGCCATGGCGATGAAGATGATCGGCTGGTTCGGCGACGGCAACGGCTATGTCGGCAATATCGACCTGGAGCCGGAAAAGGCCCACACCGCCGCCTTCACGGCGACGTGGCGCGATCCGGTGCGCAAGGCGTGGGAAGTCAGGGTCTCGCCCTATTACAGCTATGTGCAGGACTATATCGACGTGCGCCGCTGCGCGCTGCCGGGGTGCCTGAAGACCCTGCCGGACAACCTGACCGCGACCGACGGCTTCGTCTATCTGCAGTTCGCCAATTACGACGCCTATCTCTATGGCGTGAACATCGACGGCAAGCTGGCGCTGTGGGACAGCCCGACCTATGGCCAGGGCCAGTTCCGCGGCAATCTGAATTTCGTGCGCGGGCAGCGGGTCGACGGCGTGAACCTCTACCACATCATGCCGGTCAACGCGACGCTGGCGCTGGACCATGTGCTGGGCAACTGGACGACCAGCGCGGAAGTGCAGCTCGTCGGCGCCAAGACCGAGGTGAGCGAGGTGCACAACGAACTGGAGACCGACGCCTATGCCCTGTTCAACCTGCGCGCCAGCTACCAACTCGGCCAGATGAAGATCGATCTCGGCGTCGAGAACGTCTTCGACACCGAATACGACCTGCCGCTCGGCGGCGCCAATCTGGTGAACTACCAGGTGTCCTCGATGATGGGCACGTCGCCGGAATGGGGCTACGGCGTCGCCGGGCCGGGCCGCTCGTTCAACGCCCGCCTCACCATCGCCTTCTAGGGCGCGCCGGCGCATCTCATGGCGCGGTGATCGCCGGGGCGGCCGGGGTGCCGGCCGCCCCGACGATACGTCCGTCCTCGAAGCGGATCACGCGGTCGAACAGTTCCATGGCGCGCGGGTCGTGCGTCACCACGGCGACGGCGGTGCCCTGCGTGGCGGCGATGCGGCGGAACAGCTCCATCACCTGCCGGCCGCGCACGCTGTCGAGCGCGGCCGTCGGCTCGTCCGCCAGGATCAGCGGCGGGCCGTTGGCCAGCGCCCGCGCCACCGCGACGCGCTGCTGCTCGCCGCCGGACAGCCGCGCGGGCGGGCTGTCGCCGCGAGGAGCGAGATCGAGCGCGGCGAGCAGCCGCCGCGCATGGGCGAGCGCGTCGGCGGGCGCCACATCGGCGAGTTCGAGGCCGAGGGCGACATTCTCCGCCGCCGACAGGAACGGAATGAGGTTGGCGCGCTGAAAGACGAAGCCGATGCGGTGCCGGCGGACGGCGCGCAGCCGGTCGAGATCGGCCGCCGGGTGCGAGACGCGCTCCCCGGCAAGCCAGACCTCTCCCGCGCTCGGCGTCTCCAGAAGTCCGGCCAGCATCAGGAAGGTGCTCTTGCCCGAGCCGCTCGGCCCGAAGATGCCGACCAACTCGCCGGCATGGATGTCGAGCGAGACCCCGTCGAGCGCCCGCACCAGCCCGGCCGGGCTGGCGTAATGGCGCGCCAGCCCGCGCACTGAAAGAACCGCCGGCGCGCTCATGACAGCACCTCGCGGGCGCTGACATGCGAGGCGCGGGCGATGCCGATCCATGCCGCCGCCGCGCAGATCAGCGCCAGCGCGAGGCCGAGCCAGGCGAGGTCGCCCGGCAGCATCACCACCCGGCGTGGAAACAGCGGGAAGAGCAGCCAGGCGGCGCCGATGGAGAGCACGAAGCCGGCGAGGCCGATCAGCCCGGCCTGCTGGCCGATCATGGCCGCGACCACGCTCTCGCGCGCGCCGATCAGCTTGAGCAGCGCGATCTCGTGCAGCTTCTCCACCGTCATCGTGTAGACGATCAGCGACACCACGATCGCGGTGATGAGCAGGATCAGCCCGGTGAAGGCGAGGATCTGCAGGCGCAGCTTCCACAGCCGCGCGTTCAGCATCAGGTCGCGCTGCTCCTGCGTCGTCAGCACCCGGACGTCGCCCCAGCGCTGCATCGCCGCGCTGACGGTGGCCGGGTCGGCCGCCGGATCGAGCCGTACCAGCACCGCCGCGATCTTGCTCTCCTGCGCGACCGAGCTGCCGCCGCGCGCCGCGCCGGCCTCGTCGCGTGCGGCGCGGGCGAGGTGCACGGCCTCGGACGTGCGGCGCTGGGCGATGGCGGTGGCATCGTTGATGCCGACGAAGAACAGCCCGTCGCCGGCCGAATCCACCATGTGCCGCGTCGTGCCGACGATCTCGTAGACATCGTGCGCCAGCTCAACATGGTCGCCGATGCCAAGGCCGGTGCTTTCGTCCGCCACCGCCTCGTAGCGGCTGGCGCCGAGCCAGCGGCCGGCGGCGAGGGGGAGCCAGCGCCCGTCGTCGGCGGGCGTGTCGATGCCGGTGATGGTGGCGCGGCGCGACGCGCCCTCGACGGTGAATTGCTGGCTGAACTGGGCGAAGCGCCGCACATCGGCCACGCCCGGCACGCCTGCGGCGCGGCGGTCCATATCCGGCGCGACGGCGGAGCCTTCCGCGAACGGGCCGGCGCGCTCGCCCTGCACCACCCACAGATCGGCGTCGATGCGCTCGATGACGAGGAGGGCGTCCTCGACCACGCCGCGATAGAGCCCGGTCATGCCGATCACCGCCGTCATCAGCAGGGCGACGCCGAACGCCGTCAGCGCGAAGCGGGCCGGCGAATGGACGGCATCCTTGAAGGCGAGGTTCATGACGTCGCTCCGGCGATGCGCAGGCGCATGAAGGGGTGCAGCCCCTCCGGCGCGAGCACGGTGTCGCCGGCCTGAAGGCCGCCGCTCACCTCGACGCGCGCGGCGCCGGCAGGGCCGAGCGTGACCGCCTGCCAGCGCGCCCGCCCGTTGCGCGCGATCCAGAGCCCCGGCACGCCGTCGCGGCGGGCGAGGAAGGCCTGCGGCACGGTGAGCACGTCGCGGCGCTCCTCGACCGCGATCCGCACCGTGCCGCGCTGCCCGAGCGCCCAGTTGGGCGGCAGGCGGTCGAGGGCGATGTCGAGCTCGAATTCCCGCGTCTCCTCGTCCACCTCGCGGCCGAGGCGCAGCACACGGCCGGCGATCGGCGCGCCGGAGCCGCTGAAGCGGACATGAGCGGCCTGTCCGGGCTGCACCGAGGCGATGGCGCTCTCGTCGAGCCGGGCGGTGAGCACGAGGCTCGCCGGGTCGACGATGCGCAACAGCTCCGCTCCCGCGGGGAGCACCTCGCCCGCATGATGCACCCGCGAGACGACGACGCCGTCGATGGGCGCGCGCAGCACGCTGTCGTCGAGCTGGGCCCGCGCGACCGCGACGCGGGCATGCGCCGCCTCGCGCTCGGCCTCGGCCTGCGCGATGGCGCGCCCGGCACGGGTGACATCCGCCAGCGCCTGGCGGAAGGCGGCGGCGGCATCGTCGAGCCCGGCCTGGCTGGCCACGCCCTTGGCGAGGAGCGCGACCTGGCGCTCATGCGTCGCCCGCGCCTTGTCCAGGGCCGCGCGGGCGTGGTCGCGCTCGGCCTGCGCCGTCTCGACCGCCCGCTCGCTGGCATGCGCGCTCGCCTCGGCGGCGGCGAGCTCGCCGGCGAGGTCGTCAAAGGCGAGGCGGGCCAGCACGTCGCCCCGGGCCACCACGTCGTTGCGGTCGACCGCGAGCGTCTCGATGCGGGCCTGGATGCGGCTGCCGACGGCGGCTTGCGTCAGGGCGTCCAGCGTGCCCGGTCCGCTGAGCTCGATGACGAGGCTGCCCGGCCGCATGGTTTCGCCTCTCACCTCATAGGGATAGAGATAGCGCGGACCGGCGACGGCGAGGGCGGCGAGCAGAGCGGCCAGAAGGGCGCGGCGCAGGCGTCGGTGCGAGCGTGGACGGGCGGGCGGCGGCGCGAGCGCCAGCAACTGGTCGAGATCGGGCTGGATGTTCATCGCCTGCCTGCCGCAACCCTCTCGATCCGCGATGGCCGGCCGCGCTACTGCGCCTGCGCGGCCCTGGCGGTCATCAGCGCGTCCATGCAGGGCTGGGAGATCTTGTCCGGATTGGCCTTGATGCAGGCGAGGATGCGTCCGCCGCCCGGCTGCACGCCCGGGCACACCGCCTTGATGTCCGCCGCGCAGGCATTGCGCAGCGCCTGCATCTGCGCGCGCGAGAGATTCTGCGAGAACGCGGTGCCGGCGATGGCGGCGAAGACGAGAACCAGCGCGGCACGCATGAAAAAGCCACGGTCCATCATGTCGGTTCCTTATCTGAGTGAGGGCTGGCACTGGAGCCCGCCCGGTTTGGGGCGGTCGGCCGGGAGGGCTCCAGTGCGCGGGCGGGTGGCTCCCCGCAGGCCGCCGAGGGGTGTGGGTCACGGCGGCACGACGGGAAGATGCGCCGCCCGCTTTGCGCCGATGTCTCGGCGCGGGGCCATTTCGTTACAGTTTGTATCCGCCGGCCCGGCGCCCCTTGCCGGTGGCCTCCGCCCCTGTCATGCCTTCGCCATGACTGCGGAACGATTGCTGCTGGTTGAGGACGACCGCGACATTCGCGGCCTTCTCGTCGATTTCCTCACTGCCGAGGGCTACAGCGTGGAGGCGGTGGAAAGCGGCGCGCTGATGGACCGCGCGCTGCTGCGCGGCATGCCCGACCTTCTCATCCTCGACATCATGCTGCCGGGCGAGGACGGGCTGTCGATCTGCCGGCGGCTGCGGGTGCGCTCGCGCGTGCCGATCCTGATGCTGACCGCCAAGCATGACGACATCGACCGCATCGTCGGGCTGGAGATCGGCGCCGACGACTATCTCGGCAAGCCGTTCAACCCGCGCGAACTGCTGGCGCGCATCCGCGCCCTGCTGCGCCGCTCCTCCGGCGCGCTCGCCTCCGGCATTCCCGAGCGGCGGCGGCGGCGCTTCGCCCGGCTGGTCGCCGATCTCGATGCCCGGATCGTCGAGGACGCGGCGGGCCAGCGCGTGAATCTCACCACCGCCGAGTTCGACCTGCTCGTCTGCTTCCTCGAACGGCCGGGCCGGGTGCTCTCGCGCGACCAGCTTCTCGACTGGACGCGTGGGCGCACGGCGGAACCGTTCGACCGTACCATCGACGTCACCGTGTCGCGGCTGCGCGCCAAGCTCGCCCAGTGCCTCGCCGAGGACGAGCAGCCGATCACCACCGTGCGCAATGTCGGCTATCTGTTCTCCGCCGACGTGCGCGACGCGTGAGGAGCGGGGGTAGCCATGCGCCTCGGCCTGCTCGCACGCATCGTCCTCATCGTCGCGCTGGCGCTGTTCGCGATCCAGCTTCTGGTGCTGGCGTTCTATTTCGGCTTTCCGGGCGGGCGCGGCGAGTTCGATGAACGCTCGCCCTCGCTGCCGCGCCAGGTCGCCTCGCTCGTTTGGCTGGTCGACGAGGCGCCCGCGTCCCTGCGCCCGGCGGTGCTGGAGGCGTTCTCCGAGAACGGGCGCACCGTGTCCCTCGTGCCGGAGCTGCCGACGGGCCTCGCAGGCCCCGGCGAGCTGGCGAGGGTGCAGCGGTCGATCCGCGCGGCGCTCAGCCTGCGCGGCATGCCGGACCGGGATGTCCGGGTGCGCCGCGACGGTCATGTCGAGAGCGGGCAGGGCGACACGCTCAGCGTCTATGTGCAACTCGCTTCGGGCGGCTATCTCTGGCTCGACGTGCGCGACCGGGTGACGGTGCGCCTGCTCGGCGTGCCGATCGGCTTCTTCGCCGGGCTGTTCGGCGTGCTAGTGGCGGTGGCGGCGCTGATCGCGGTGGCGCGCGAGATGAAGCCGCTGACCCGCCTCGCCCGCGAGGTCGACAAGGTGGGCGAGGGTGTCGCTCCGGTGGTCGTTCCCGAGCGCGGCGCGCCGGAGCTGCGCACCCTGATCCGCGCGGTGAACGCCATGCAACAGCGCATCGCCAACCTGCTGCGCAACCGCACGCTGACGCTGGGCGCGATCTCGCACGATCTGCGCACCTATCTCACGCGGCTGCGCCTGCGCGTCGAGATGATGCCCGACAACCGGCACCGGGCCGGCGCCATCACCGATGTCGAGGCGATGCAGGCGCTGATCGAGGACACGCTCGACTTCGCGCAGGATTCCTTCGCGCCGTCCGGGCCGGCGGCGTGCGACCTCGCCGGCGTGCTGCGACGCCAGCGGGCGGGCCATGACGCGGCCGGGCGCATCGTGCTCGACCTGCCGGAGGCACCGGTCGCCGTCGCCCTCAGTGAGAAGGCGATGCAGCGCGTCTGCGCCAATCTCGTCGAGAACGCGCTGCGCTATGGCGAGCGGGCCCATGCGCGGATCGAGGCCGGGCCGGACGCGACGGTTCTCGTCATCGAGGACGAGGGGCCCGGCATTCCGGCGGTGGAGCGCGCGCGCGTCTTCGAGCCGTTCTACCGGCTGGACGCCTCGCGCAACCGCGAGAGCGGCGGCACCGGGCTCGGCCTGACCATCGTCCGGCGCATCGTCGAGCGCCATGGCGGGAGCATCGCGCTTGCCGACAGCCGCCATGGCGGGCTTGCCGTGCACGTCCGCCTGCCGACGGCCGGGCGAAACGCCGGCTGATACAAATCGACATCTTCCCGCGCGATGCGCGAGACCTTGGCCGCGCAATGTGCCGGCTCCTCAACGGCAGAAGGATGAAAGCCATGAGAGAGCCGTTCCCGAAGCGAAAGCCCCTGGTTCCCGCGCGGCTGGCGAGGCTTGTCGGCACCGGTACGGTCGCCGCCGCGCTGCTCGCGGCGGCGGGCCTCGCCGGCGCGCCCGGCCGGGCCGCGGCGCAGGACGCCGTCGCCGAGCCGGCCGGGCCATGGTCCTGCGAGCCGCCCGGATTCGATGCCGGCCCGGGGCCGATGCTCGATCCGGTCGGGGTGCGCATCATGGCCGGCGTGCTGCTGGCGGCGCAGGAGACCGTGCTCGGCATCCGGCCGGACCAGGCCGAGGCGTGGCGCGCCTATGCCAGCGCGCTGGTCGCCATGGTGCCGTCCGGCGAGCGGGTGCAGCGCTGGCTCGACCCGGAGAAGCGGGCCAAGGCCGAGGCGTTCGATCTGGTGCGGGACATCGCCGATGCCGCCCTCGAACGGGCCGACAGGGCGAAGCGGCTGAAAGAGGCGGCGGACGCCCTCAAGGCGACGCTCACGTCCGAGCAACTGGCGCTTGTGGCGAAGATGCAGGCGCGGCTGGTCGAGCGGGTGGCGCATGTCATCGAATGGCGGCGCGGCGAGAGCTTCGGCGCCCCGCTCTGAGGGCGGGCGCGACGCGTGGCGCATGAGAAAAAGGCCGGGAGTACGCTCCCGGCCTTCGTCGTTCAGGTGCCCGGGTCGGCGATCAGCGATGGAAGCTGCGCGAGCCGGTGCGGACCCCGCCATTCGGCCCGATGACCGCCCGGTTGGTGGTGCAGCCCTGTCCGGCGGCGCAGTTGCGCGTGCGGGCCGCGGTGCCGCCATTGGGGCCTTCGGTGATCCGGGTGGAGGTGCAGGCGCCGCCGGTGCAGGCGCGGGTCTGCGCCGTCGAGCCGCCATAGCGGCCGGTGGCGCCGCTGATGCCGACGCAGGCGCCGCCGGCGCAAGTGACGGAGCGGTTGGCCGAGGTGATCCGCGGCGGTCCATAGGGAGGATAGGCGGCCCAGCGGCCATACCAGGGGTAGGCGCGGTAATAGGTGTCCCAGTAGCCCCGGTTGAAGCTGATGACGGTGATGCCGAGCACGGGGGCGACCGGCGCGGTGAGCACCACCGGCGCGCCGCGATAGACGACCTGGATGTAGCTCGCCGCCACCCAGCCGCGATAGGGACCGAAGCCGACGTCGCACCAGCTGTAGCCGGTGACGCAGCCGAAGGTGGTGATGGGCGTTCCCGCCGGCACGACGGCGACGGCGGGGTAGGCGGTCGACGGGCCGGCGCGCAGATTGACGTTGGCGGTGGCGACCGCCGTCGTGGCGGCGCTGCCGGCCGTGGCGCCGGCAAGGGCCAGGGCGACGAAGGTCGCGGCGGCGATGGCGTGCTTCCTGAGCATGGCGGAATCCTTTGGGGTGACGCCGCGGCGCGGCGCAGGGTTTCGTCCAGCCTCCTTGCTAGGCGCCGGCAGTCGCCGGGCTGTCTCGGCGATGTTTCAATTTGTGACAGAGGTGCTCTTGGCGCCGTGCGGGCCGCCAAACGGGGCGACCCTCGCCGGGCGGCCTACGCATTTATACTTGCAACATTACGATTGCATTTTTTTGCAATCATATTATCTGGAGAAGCGGCGGGAATGGACCTGCCGCGCCCAGGGAACACAGCCATGACCCGCAATATCGGACCCGTCGACAAGGCCGTTCGCATCGTCCTCGGCCTCGTCCTGCTGTCGCTGATCTTCGTCCTGGAAGGCAATCTGCGCTGGATCGGCCTCGTCGGCCTCGTGCCGCTGCTGACCGCGCTGATGGGCAACTGCCCGCTCTACTCGATCCTCGGCCTTTCCACCTGCCCGCTCACCGGGCGCAAGTGACGGCCGTACGGGAACAAGCCATGATCCAGAAGCCCGAAGTGACCGGGTTCTTCGATCCGCGCACCTGGTCGATCCAGTATGTCGTCGCCGATCCGGCGACCGGCAAATGCGCCATCGTCGACCCGGTCTATGATTTCGACGAGAAATCCGGCCAGACCGCCTCGCTCAACGCCGACCGGATTCTCGATTTCGTGCGGGCCAAGGGCTACACGGTCGAGTGGATCCTCGATACCCATCCGCACGCCGATCATTTCTCGGCCGCCCGGTACCTGAAAGGGAAGACCGGCGCGCCGACGGCGATCGGCGAGCGGGTGAAGGACGTGCAGACGCTGTGGAAGGGCTATTACAACTGGCCCGACTTCCCCGCCGACGGGTCGCAATGGGACCACCTGTTCGCCCATGGCGACCGCTTCAAGGTCGGCGACATCGAGGCCAGGGTGATGTTCTCGCCCGGCCACACGCTGGCCTCGGTCACCTATGTGATCGGCGATGCCGCCTTCGTGCACGACACGCTGTTCATGCCGGACAGCGGCACGGCGCGGGCGGACTTTCCCGGCGGCAGCGCCAAGGTGCTGTGGGCGTCGATCCAGGACATTCTGGCGCTGCCCGACGAGACCCGCATCTTCACCGGCCATGACTACCAGCCGGGCGGGCGCGAGCCGATGTGGGAATCGACGGTGGCCGAGCAGAAGGCGCACAACATTCACCTGGCGCGCTGCAGGACCGAGGAGACGTTCGTCGCCATCCGCGAGGCGCGCGACCGCAGCCTTGCCATGCCCAAGCTGATCCTGCAGTCGTTGCAGATCAACACCAACGGAGGACGGCTGCCTGAGCCGGAATCGAACGGGGTCCGCTATCTCAAGATCCCGCTCGACCTGCTGAAGGGCGCCGCCTGGGACTGACGATGCTCGACAAGCTCACCTGCGAAGCCGCCGACATGAAGTCGCGGGTCGACGAGGCCTCGGCCTTCCTCAAGAAACTGTCGAACCCCGACCGCCTGCTGGTGGCCTGCGCGCTGGTCGACGGCGAGCGCTCCGTGCGCGAGCTGGAGGAGCTTCTCGGCATCCGCCAGCCCGGCCTGTCGCAGCAGCTCGCCGCGCTGCGCGAGGCGGGGCTCATCATCGGCCGCAAGGAGGGCAAGCAGGTTTTCTACCGGCTGGCCGATCCGCGCGTCGAGACCTTCATCACCACCATGCATGCATTGTTCTGCGCGCCAGGGGCGGCCAGCGGAAGGCAGGAAGATCATGACTGAGTTCACTCCCGTCGCCTCTTTTCTCGGCGGCGTCATCATCGGCCTCAGCGCCGTGCTGATGATGCTGCTGGAAGGGCGCATCGCCGGCATCAGCGGCATCGCCAGCCGGCTTTTCCCGCCCTATGGCGACAGCGGCTTCGGCGGGCGCCTCGCCTTCGTCGCCGGCCTCGTCGCCGCGCCGCTGCTGTTCGCGGCCGCCACCGGCGGGCCGGTCGTGCAGACCGTGTCGTCCAATCTGCCGCTGATGGCGGTCGCCGGCCTGCTGGTCGGCTTCGGCTCGGTCTGGGGCTCGGGCTGCACCTCGGGCCACGGCGTGTGCGGCCTCGCGCGGCTGTCGCGCCGCTCGTTCATTGCCACCGCGGTCTTCATGGCTACCGGCTTTGCGACGGTCTATGTCATGCGCCACGTGGTCGGAGCCTGACGCCATGTCGATCCTCGTCAATCTCTGCCTCGGCCTGCTGTTCGGCGTCGGGCTCGTCGTCTCCGGCATGAGCAACCCGGCCAAGGTGCTGAACTTCCTCGACCTGTTCGGCACGTTCGATCCCTCGCTGGCCTTCGTCATGGGCGGGGCGGTGATCGTCGCCTTCATCGGCTTCCGGCTGGTGCTGGCGCAGCCGGCGCCGCTGCTCGCCACGCGCTTCCAGGTGCCGACGCGCACCGACATCGACGCAAGGCTGATCGTCGGCCCGGCGCTGTTCGGCATCGGCTGGGGGCTCGGCGGCTTCTGCCCCGGCCCGGCCTTCACCGCGCTCGGCCTCGGCGCGCCGGGAACGCTGGTCTTCGTCCCGATCATGCTGGCGGGCATGTGGGCCGCCCGGCTGCTGGCCGAACGCAAGGGTTGAGCGCAAGGGCTGAACGCAACGGCTGAGCGCAAGGGCCGGGCCCGCCTCGCATAGAGGGTCCGGCCGGGAGCCGGCGCGGCCCCCGGGCTTGGACGTTTTGTCCGCCTCGAAACGCCCTGGATGCGGGTTTGTCCGGCTATGCTGCAGCGCAAGACGGACCTATATGACGGGCAGTGATTTCAGAAATTTCTGAAACTTCCGTAAGGAAAATCCCGTGGATCTGCCGCCTCTCATCCAGTCCTTCGTGCTGCATTTCGGCGAGATGGGCAGCCGCTGGGGCATCAACCGCACCGTCGGGCAGATCTACGCGCTGCTCTATGTCTCGCCCGAGCCGCTTTGCGCCGACGAGATCGTCGAGGCGCTCGGCATCTCGCGTTCCAACGTGTCGATGAGCCTGCGCGAACTGCAGGCGTGGAACCTCGTGGTGCTGAAGCATCTGCCGAACGACCGGCGCGACTTCTTCACCACGCCGGACGATGTCTGGCAGATCCTGCGCACCCTCGCCGAGGAGCGCAAGAAGCGCGAGGTCGACCCCACGCTCTCGGTGCTGCGCGAGATCCTGATGCAGCAGCCCGGCAGCGACACCGAACGCTTCGCCCAGGCGCGCATGGCCGAGATGCACGGCCTGATCGAGCAACTCACCAACTGGTACGACGACGTGAAGCGGCTGGAGACCGAGCGGCTCGCCAACCTGCTCAGCCTCGGCTCGAAGATCAGCCGGCTGCTGGAGACCAAGGACAAGATCGTCTCGCTCGGCCGCCGCAAGCCCAAGCCCGTCTCGGATGCCGACGGAGGGCCCGGGTGACATGAGCGCCGCCTCCGCCATCGCACCGGCCGGTGCCGACGCCCCCGCCGCCAGTCCGGCTTCCCGCCGGGGCGAAGCCGTGGTGCGCGCGGGCGGCACGCGGTTCGGCCTGCGCGCCGCCATCGGACTGCAGATCGCCGCAGCGCTGCTCTGGCTGCCGCAGGCGGCGCTGCTGGCCCATGCGGCGACGGGCCTCGCGGCCGGCACCGGCGTCGACGCGGTGCTGCTGCCGGCCCTCGCCATCGCCGCGCTCGGCCTGGCGCGCGCCGCGACCGAGGCGGCCGGCGCGCGCCTCGCCTTCCGCGCCGCGCGGGCCGAACTCTCGCGGCGGCGCGCCGAGGCCGTGGCGGCACTCGCCGCGGGCTCGCCGCTCGATGCCGCGCGCCCGGCCTCCGGTCTTGCCGCCAGCGTGCTGGCCGAGCAGGCGGAGGCCGTGGTTCCCTATCTCGCGCGCTTTCTTCCGGCGCGCCGGCGGGCGGTCGTCGTGCCGCTGGTCATCCTCGCCTGCGTGCTGCCGGTCTCCTGGACGGCGGCGCTGATCCTCGCCGTCGCGGCGCCGCTGATCCCGCTCTTCATGGCGCTGATCGGCTGGCGGGCCAAGGCGGCGAGCGAAGAGCAGCTCGTCGAGATGG
Organism: Ancylobacter sp. TW_SC_1; assembly: GCF_056836805.1. Classification (NCBI taxonomy): domain Bacteria; kingdom Pseudomonadati; phylum Pseudomonadota; class Alphaproteobacteria; order Hyphomicrobiales; family Xanthobacteraceae; genus Ancylobacter; species Ancylobacter sp. TW_SC_1. The sequence goes on along the minus strand of NZ_CM166365.1, from coordinate 3,850,762 downwards.
GCGGCATGAACGCCTTCCTACTCGACCGGCTGCGCGGGCTTGCCACGCTGCGCAGCTTCGGGGCGGTGGAGGCGACCGCCCGGCGCCTGCGCGCCGACGCGGAAAGCCTCAGGCAGCGCACCATGGCGGTGCTGCGCATCGCCTTCCTCTCCTCGGCGGTGCTCGAACTGTTCTCGGCGCTCGGCGTCGCCATGGTCGCGGTCTATGTCGGCTTCCATCTGCTCGGCACGTTCGGCTTCGGGAGCTGGGGGCGCCCCTTCGGCCTCGGCGAGGGACTGTTCGTCCTGCTCCTCGCGCCGGCCTTCTTCGAGCCGCTGCGCGATCTCTCCGCCGCCTGGCACGACCGGGCCGCCGGGCAGGCGGCGCTCGCCGCGCTGGAGCGCCTCGGCACGGGCGGGATGAGCGTGGTGGGCACGGACGCGCCGGCGCCGGCGCGCAGCCGCGCCGCGCCGGGCGTCGCGCTCGCCGCCATCGGCTTTTCCCATGCCGGGCAGGCGGCGACGCTGTTCGAGGGCTTCGACCTCGCCGTCGCGCCGGGCGAGCATGTCGCGCTCTTTGCCCCGAGCGGCGCCGGCAAGTCGACGCTGCTGGCGCTGATCGCCGGCCTCGCGGCGCCGCAGGCCGGCCGGGTGATCATCGACGGCGAGACGCTGGGCGCGGCCAATGCCGCCCGGCTGCGCGCCCGCATGGCCTATATCGGCCAGCAGCCGCACATCTTCGCCGGCACGCTCAGGGGCAATGTCGGGCTCGGGCGCCCGGACGTGGATGCGGCCGAGGTTTCCCGCGCCTTGCAGGCCGCGCGGCTGGAGACGGTCGCGGCGGCGCGCGGCCCGGCCCCGATCGGCGAGGGCGGGCGCGGCCTGTCGGGCGGCGAGGCGCTGCGCCTCGCGCTGGCCCGGCTGGCGGCGACACCTCAAGCCGGCCTCATCCTCGCCGACGAGCCGACCGCCCATCTCGACAGCGCCACCGCGCGCGAGGTCAGCGAGGCGCTGATGCAGCTCGCCGAGGGCCGCACCCTCATCCTCGCCACCCATGATCCGGCGCTGGCGGCGCGGATGGACCGGGTGATCCGCCTCGCGCCCACGGCCGGGGAGGTGGCGCCATGAGCGGCAGGGTCCGGTCCATGGGCGCCATCCTGCGCCTCTTCCTCGCCGAACGGCGCGGCGCCCTGCTCGGCGGCATCGCGCTGGCGGCGCTGACCCTCGTCGCCGGGGCGGGGCTGCTCGCTTTGTCGGGCTGGTTCATCACCGCCACCGCCATCGCCGGTCTTTCCGCCGCGACGGCGCTGGCCTTCGACGTGTTCGCGCCTTCCGCCGGCATCCGGCTGTTCGCCCTCGCCCGCACCGCCTCGCGCTATGGCGAGCGGCTGGTGACGCATGACGCGGCGCTCGCCGTGCTGGCCGGGCTGCGCGAGCGCCTGTTCCGCGGCTGGGCGGCGCCGGAGGCGGCGGGCCGGCTCGCCGACCGGCCGGCACGGCTGCTGTTCCGCCTGACGCTCGACATCGACGCGCTGGATTCGCTCTATCTGCGCGTGCTGGTGCCGGTGGTGGCGGCGCTTGCCGTCACCCTGACGGCGAGCGTGCTGATCGGCCTCATCGATATCCGCGCGGCGCTGGCCTTCGCCGGCCTCGTGCTCGGCGTCGGGCTCGGCCTGCCGCTGCTGGGCCTGCGCGCCGCCCGCCGGCCGGCCCGCCGCCGGCTGCACGCGCTGGAGGTGCTGCGCTGCCGCGCGGTCGATCTCGTCGCCGGCCAGACCGAGTTGATCATGGCCGGGCGGCTTGCCGCCCGATGCCGGGCCTTCGCCGAGGCCGACGAGCGGCAGGCCGAGGCCGACGAGGCGCTCAACCGCGTCGAGACCTTCGTCGGCGCGGGCCTGTCCGCCGCCAGTGGCGTGCTGCTGGCGCTGGCGCTAGTGGCGGTCGCCGCGCTGGGCGGGCAGGGCACGCTCGACGCCCCGCTGGCGGCGCTGCTGCTGCTCGTCGCGCTGGCCGCCTTCGACCCCTTCGTCGCGCTGCGGCGCGGCGTCGTCGAGTGCGAGCGCGCCCTCATCGCCGCCCGCCGCGTGGCGCCGCGACTGGCGGCGGCGACGGGCGCGCGGATGCCGCAATCGCCGGAACCCGGCGTCGTGGTTCGGCTCGACGCCGTCACGCTGGCGCATCCCGGTGCCATCCGGCCCGTGCTCGCCGGGCTCGACCTCGTCGTCCGCGCGGGCGAGAGCCTCGCCATCGTCGGTCCGAGCGGGGCGGGCAAGTCGACCCTGCTCGCGGCGCTGGCCGGGGAGATCGGCGTCGCCGCCGGGCAGCTTTCCGCCGCGCCGGCCGCGCTGCTCACCCAGCGCACCGAACTGTTCCGCGACAGCCTGCGCGGCAACCTCCTGCTCGCCGATCCTCGCGCCGACGACGCGCGCCTTCGCGCGGCGCTCACCGAGGCCGGGCTGGGCGAGGTCGTCGCCGCTCTGCCCGACGGGCTCGACACCCGCCTCGGCGAGGGCGGGCTCGGCCTGTCGGGCGGGCAGGCGCGGCGGCTGGCGCTGGCGCGGCTGTTCCTGCGCGCGCCGCCGCTCTGGCTGCTCGACGAGCCGACCGAGGGGCTGGACGGCGCCACCGCGCGCGACGTGCTGGCGCGTGTAGCGTCGTCGTCGCAGGGCAACGCTACGCTTTTCGCCACTCATCTGCGCCGGGAGGCGGAGTACGCCGACCGCATCGCCGTCCTCGCCGACGGCCGCATCCAGACCCTTGCCGACAAGGGCGAGCCGGCGTTCGCCGCCGCGCTCGCCGCCCTTCGACCCGACTGAGACCCCTTTCGCGACGTCGCGACGGCGCGGCGCGCACAGACAGGAGACCGGAAAGCAACCGGAACCGACCATGGAACTCGATGTCGTCGACCTCTCGCGCCTGCAATTCGCAATGACGGCGCTCTACCACTTCCTGTTCGTGCCGCTGACGCTGGGGCTCTCCGTGCTCCTGGCGGTCATGGAGACGGTCTATGTCATGACCGGCCGGCGCATCTGGCGACAGATGACCAAGTTCTGGGGCACGCTGTTCGGCATTAATTTCGTGCTCGGCGTCGCCACCGGCATCGTGATGGAATTCCAGTTCGGCATGAACTGGAGCTATTACAGCCACTATGTCGGCGACATCTTCGGCGCCCCACTGGCGATCGAAGGGCTGATGGCCTTCTTCCTGGAGGCGACCTTCGTCGGCCTGTTCTTCTTCGGCTGGGACAAGCTCTCCAAGGTCGGCCATCTCGTCACCACCTGGGCGGTGGCGCTGGGCTCGAACCTCTCGGCGCTGTGGATCCTCGTCGCCAATGGCTGGATGCAGAACCCGATCGGCTCGGCCTTCAACCCGCAGACCATGCGCATGGAGATCACCGACTTCTTCGCCGTGGTGATGAACCCGGTGGCGCAGGCGAAGTTCGTGCACACGGTCTCGGCCGGCTATGTGACGGCGTCGATCTTCGTGCTCGGCGTTTCCGCCTGGTACCTGCTGAAGGGCCGGCACATCGAGATCGCCAAGCGTTCCATGACGGTGGCTGCCTCCTTCGGGCTCGCCGCGTCGCTGTCGGTCGTCGTGCTGGGCGACGAGAGCGGCTATCTCACCACCGAGCATCAGAAGATGAAGCTCGCCGCCATCGAGGCGATGTGGGACACCGAGCCGGCGCCGGCGGCCTTCACCCTGTTCGGCTTCCCCAGCCAGACCGACCGCGAGACGCATTTCGCGGTGCAGATTCCCTGGGCGCTCGGCCTCATCGCCACCCGCTCGCTCGACACGGTCGTGCCCGGCATCGTGGAACTGGTCGGGCAGGCGCAGGAGCGCATCAAGTCGGGCATCGTCGCCTTCGACGCGCTGCAGAAGATCCGCGCGGCCGGCAGCACCGCGGCAATCACGCCGGAGGTGAAGCAGGCCTTCGAGGACAACGGCGCCGATCTCGGCTATGCGCTGCTGCTCAAGCGCTTCGTGGACGATCCGCGCAGCGCCACGCCCGCGCAGATCGAGCAGGCGGCATGGGACACCGTGCCGAGCGTGCCGACGCTGTTCTGGTCCTTCCGCATCATGGTCGGGCTCGGCTTCTTCTTCATCGTGCTGACCGCGACCTTCTTCTTCCTGTCGGCGCGGCGTGTGCTCGACCGCTACCGGCCGCTACTGTGGCTGGCGGTGCTGGCGATCCCGCTGCCGTGGATCGCCGCCGAGCTCGGCTGGGTGGTGGCGGAATTCGGCCGCCAGCCCTGGATCATCGAGGGCGTGCTGCCGACCGCCGCGGCGGTCTCCAATCTCGGCGCGGCCACCGTGCTCACCACCATCGTCGGCTTCGCGCTGATCTACACGGTGCTCATCATCATCGAGATGACGCTGATGGTCCGCGCCATCGTCAAGGGGCCGGAGCCGGACGAGAAGCCCGACGCCGAACTCGTTCCCGCCAACCTCGTCGCCGCGGAGTAGGACCCATGATCCTCCACACGCTCATCGACTACGACACGCTCCGCGTCATCTGGTGGCTGCTGCTCGGCGTGCTGCTGATCGGCTTCGCCGTGATGGACGGCTTCGATCTCGGCACCGACATGCTGCTGCCCTTCGTGGCGAGGAGCGATCTGGAACGCCGGGTCGTCATCAACTCCATCGGCCCGGTCTGGGAAGGCAACCAGGTGTGGCTGATCCTCGGCGGCGGCGCGATCTTCGCCGCCTGGCCGCCGCTCTACGCGGTGTCGTTCTCCGGCTTCTACCTCGCCATGTTCGCCATCCTGTTCGCGCTCATCCTGCGCCCGGTCGGCTTCAAGTACCGCTCCAAGCGCGACAGCGCGCTCTGGCGCGGCGCCTGGGACTGGGCGCTGTTCATCGGCGGCCTGGTGCCGGCGCTGGTGATGGGCGTGGCGGTCGGCAACGTGCTGCAGGGCGTGCCCTTCCACCTGAACAACGACCTGCGCATCTTCTATGACGGCACGACGCTGTTCGAGCTGCTCAACCCCTACGGCCTGCTGTGCGGCCTGTTGTCGGTCGCCATGCTGGCGATGCACGGGGCGAGCTGGCTGATCCTCAAGACCGACGGCGCGGTCGCCGCCCGCGCCCGCACGGCCGGCAGCGTCGCCGCCGTGCTGACGGTCGCGCTGTTCGCGCTCGGCGGGCTGTGGCTGTGGCTCGGCACCGACGGCTACGCCATCACCAGCGTGGTTCCCGTCGCCGGTCCGTCCAACCCGCTGGCCAAGACGGTGGAGCTGGCGCCGGGCGCGTGGTTCGCCAACTATGCCGCCCATCCCTGGATGATGGCGGGGCCGGCGCTCGGCCTGCTCGGCGCGCTGGCCTGCCTCGGCCTGATGCGGTTCCGGGTGGAAGTCGGCGCGCTGCTGGCGAGCGCGCTGTCGATCTTCGGCATCATCGCGACGGTCGGCCTGTCGATGTTCCCGTTCATCCTGCCGTCCTCGGTCGATCCGCGGTCGAGCCTGACCGTGTGGGACGCCTCGTCGAGCCACCTGACGCTGTTCATCATGCTGATCTGCACGGCGATCTTCGTGCCGATCATCGTCGCCTACACCTCGTGGGTCTACCGGGTGCTGTGGGGCAAGGTGGACGCACGCGCCATCCAGGACGACAGCAGCCACGCCTATTGAAAACGCGCCCGACGCGAGAAGGAGACTGACATGTGGTACTTCGCCTGGCTTCTCGGCCTGCCGCTGGCGGCGGCCTTCGCCGTGCTCAACGCCATGTGGTACGAGCTGATGGACGATCTGGCGCGCTCCAAGGGGCAGCCGCAGCCCGCGCCGGTGCGTGCGTCGGCACGGGCCCGGGGCTGAAGGGACGGCGCCATGGGGGAGAAGGAACGAACCGTGCCGGGAAGCGGCTTGCCGATCGTGCCGGTGTCGTTCTTCGGCATGGTGCTGGGCCTGGTCGGCCTCGGCGGAAGCTGGCGGGTGGCGCACGCGCTGTGGGGTGTGCCGGCCGCCATCGCCGAGGCGATCATGCTGGCCGGCACGCTGGTCTGGGCGGCGGTGCTGGCGCTCTACGCGCTCAAATGGATCGTCGCCCGCCCGGCCGCGCGGGAGGAGATTGGCCATCCCGTGCAGTCCGGTTTCGTCGGCCTCGCCGGGGTGGCGACGCTGCTCGTCAGCATCGCGGCGGCGCCCTATTCCTGGAACGCCGCGCTGGTCCTGCTGCTGGCCGGGGCCGCCTTCACGGTCGGCTTCGGCATCTGGCGCACCAGCGCCTTGTGGCGTGGCGAGCGCGATCTGGCGACGGCGACGCCGGTGATGTACCTGCCGCTGGTCGCCGGCTGCTACGTGACCGGCACGGCCTGCGGCGTGCTCGGCTTCAGGGACTGGGGACAGCTTGCCTTCGGCGCCGGCCTGTTCTCCTGGCTGGCGATGGAGTCGGTGCTGCTCAACCGCTTCCAGCACGGCGCGGCGATGCCGCCGGCGCAGCGGCCGACGCTCGGCATCCAGCTCGCGCCGCCGGTCGTCGGCGCCGTGACCTATCTCAGCGTGACGCAGGGCGGGCCGGACATCTTCGCCCGCGCCCTCATCGGCTACGGGTTGTTGCAGCTGTTGCTGATCGCGCGCCTGCTGCCCTGGATCCTGCGCCAGCCGGTCTCGCCGGCCTACTGGGCCTTCACCTTCGGCCTCACCGCGCTCGCCACCTCCAGCCTGCAACTGGTGCAGCGCGGCGAGACCGGGGCGCTGGAGATGCTGGCGCCGTGGCTGCTGGCGCTTGCGACCGGCGTGGTCGCGATCACCTCCGCGCACAGCCTGTGGCTGCTGGCTGCCGGCCGGCTGCTGCCGCCGCGGGCGTGAGCTAGGCGAGGATCGCCGCGGCGCTCTTGTACAGCATGTAGCTGGCGACGACGAAGATGAGCGCCGCGAAGATGGTGGCGAGGCGTCCGTTGCGTCCGGCAAGGTGCCGCGCCGTCTTCATGCCGACGATGCTGCCGAGCGCGCCGCCGGCGATGAAGACGAAGGCGAGCGGCCAGTTCACGAGCCCGGAGGCGGCGTAGTTCAGCGCGGTGGTCAGGCCGAAGGCGGTCACCGCCACCAGCGAGGTGCCCACCGCGTTGAGGATCGGCATGCCGGTCGAGCCGATGAGCCCCGGCACGATGAGGAAGCCGCCGCCAATGCCGAAGAAGCCGGAGAAGACGCCGGTGCCGAGGCCGAAGGCGAGTACCTTCGGCGCCTTCTCGCGATTGCATTCGGCGCCGGGCTCGCCCGGATTGCCGCGCCCGCGCAGCATGAGCACGCCGACGACGAGCATCAGCAGCGCGAACAGGAAGAGCAGCTTCTCGCCGTCGACCAGCTTGCCGACGGTCGAGCCGGCGAGGGCGCCGAGCACGCCGGCGGTGGCGTACATGCCGCCGCAGCGCCATTTCACCGTGCCGGCGCGGGCATGGTTGAACAGGCCGATGGCGGCGTTCATCGCTACCGCGAAGGCACTGGTCCCGATGGCGACGTGCGGGTCCCGCACCCCGACCAGATAGACGATCAGCGGGACGGCGAGCACCGACCCGCCGCCGCCGACGAGGCCGAGCGTGAAGCCGACGAGAACGCCGGCCCCCGCGCCAAGCCCGTATTGCATCGGCTCAAGCATCAGGCAGCCTCGTTGGGGGCCGGCTGCACGATCGGCTCCGGCCCGCAGAGCCATTCGCGGCCCTTCAGCATGGCGTGCCAGTAGATCGGCGGCAGCATGCGGTCCTTGAGGAACCAGGCGAGGCGGGTGGGGCGCGTGCCGTCGAGAATCCAGCGCGGGAAGGTGGGCAGCAACGCGCCGCCATAGCCGAACTCGGCCAGCACGATCTTGCCGCGCTCGACGGTGAGCGGGCAGGAGCCGTAGCCGTCATACTGCGCTTGCGGCGCGCGCCCGTCGAGCGCGGCGAGCACGTTGACCGCCACCACGGGCGCCTGCTTGCGGGCGGCGGCCGCGGTCTTGGCGTTCGGCGTGTTGGTGGCGTCGCCCAGCGCGAACACGTCGGGATGGCGCACATGGCGCAGCGTCGCCGGGTCGACCTCGATCCAGCCTCCCGCGCCGGCCAGCGGGCTGTTGGCGACGACGTCGAGCGGCTTCTGCGGCGGCACGGCGTGGAGCATGTCGAAATCGCGCTCGACCCGCTCCGTCGTCCCGTCCGCGCCCTTGCGCTCGAAGGTGGCGGTGCGCGAGGCGCCGTCCACGGCGACCAGCGTCGAGCCGAAATTCAGGTCGATGCCGTAGCGTTCGACATATTCCATCAGCGCGGGGACATAGTTGGCGACGCCGAACAGCACGCCGCCGGCATTGTGGAATTCCACCTCCATGCGCGGCAGGATGCCGGCGTCCCGCCAGATGTCGCAGGACAGGTACATCGCCTTCTGCGGCGCGCCGGCGCATTTGATCGGCATGGGCGGCTGGGTGAACAGCGCGCGGCCCGGCTTCATCGTGCTGGCGAGGCGATAGGTGTAGGGCGCGAGGTCGAAGCGGTAATTCGAGGTGACGCCGTTCTGCCCGAGCGCCTCGGCCAGGCCGGGAATGGCCTCCCAGGCGAGGCGCAGCCCCGGGGCGGCGACCAGCGCGCGGAAGCGCAGCGACGAGCCGTCGGCGAGCGCGACCTCGCGCGTCTCCGGCGCGAAGCCGGCGGCCGCCTGCCGGATCCAGGTGACGCGCGCGGGCATCACGCTCGCCATGGGCACGCAGGTCGTCTCCGGCTTGAAGACGCCGGCGCCGACCATGGTCCAGCCCGGCTGGTAGTAATGGCACTCGGCCGGCTCGACGATGGCGATGTCGAGCGAGGCGCGGCGCTTCAGCAGGCTCGACGCCGTGGCGATGCCGGCCGCGCCGCCGCCGACGATGACCACGTCAAAGATCTTCGCCGCCGGTGCCGTGCCCGACGGCGCGGGGCTCGCGAGGCGCGGGCGCTGGGCCGAGAGATCGAAGCCGGCCACGCTGGTGAGGGCGAGGATCTCCTCCGGCGGACGGCGCCCCGCCTCGGCCAGCGCCCAGAGGGTGGCGGCGCGGGCGCCGCTGCGGCAATAGCCGAGCACAGGGCCGGGAACGCGGTCGAGCACGGCGCGCATTTGCGCCACGTCGGCGTCGCCGAACCGGCCGGGTGTGATCGGGATGTGGACAAACGCCATGCCGAGCGCCTCGGCGAGCGCGGCCATGTCGCCGGCGGCGAGCTGGTTCGCATCCTCGCCATCGGGCCGCGCGCAGAGGATGGAGCGAAAGCCGGCCGCCGCCGCTTCGGCCAGCGCGACATCGTCGAGCGGGCCGGTGACGTGGAAGTCGGGCGTGATCTGTTTCGGCGTCATTGGCGTTTCCTCGATTGTTGTGCGCGGCGCCGCGCACCGCCGGGCGGCGTCGCCCGGGCGCGGCGCCGTCGGATCAGAGCGGGATCAGAGCGTGTCCAGGGGCAGCTTGAGGTAGCGCTTGCCGTTCTCTTCCGGCTCGGGAAGGTGGCCGGCGCGGATGTTCACCTGCACCGAGGGCAGGATGAGCTTGGGCATGGCGAGGGTGGCGTCGCGGCGCATGCGCATGTCGACGAAGGCGTCTTCCTCGACCCCGTCGCGCACGTGGATGTTGCCGGCCCGCTCGGCGCCGACCGTGGTCTCCCAGGCATAGGAGTCGCGGCCCGGGGCCTTGTAGTCGTGGCAGAGGAAGAGCCGCGTCTCGTCCGGCAGCGACAGCAGGCGGCGGATCGAGTGATAGAGCTGGCGGGCGTCACCGCCAGGGAAATCGGCGCGGGCGGTGCCGAAATCGGGCATGAACAGCGTGTCGCCGGTGAACACGACATCGCCGATCACATAGGCCATGTCCGCCGGCGTGTGGCCGGGAACGTGCAGCACCATGGCGGGAATGGAGCCGACGCTGAACGTGTCGCCATCCTCGAACAGCTTGTCGAACTCGGAGCCGTCGCGGGCGAACTCGGTGCCGAAGTTGAAGATCTTCCCGAACACGTTCTGGACGGTGATGATCTCGCGGCCGATGGCGAGCTTGCCGCCGAGCTCGCGCTGGATGTAGGGCGCCGCCGACAGGTGGTCGGCATGGGCATGGGTTTCCAGCAGCCAGTCGATCGTCAGCCCCTCGCGCGTCACATAGGCGATGATCGCGTCCGCCGAGGCGGTGGAGGTGCGTCCGGCCGCCGCGTCGAAATCGAGCACGCTGTCGACCACCGCGCCGCGCCGGGTGACGGGATCGTGGATCACGTAGCTCGCTGTATTGGTCGGCTCGTCGAAGAAGGGTTCGACGGCAAGGCGGGTGTTGGCCTGACGGGCCGCGCGGATCTGCGCGGCGGCGTTCTCGAGAGGAAGGTCGGGCGTCGTTTCGGACATGGTCTGGGACAGGGACTGAGACAGGGACTGAGACATGGCGTCCTCCAATTATCGAACATTGGTTTCATGATTACATATATCGTGTAATTGTAAATGCGGATTGCGCGTATTTCATTCAAGAGGCAATCAGACGGCATGGCTGGAGGACTCATTTCCGTGACCGATTCCGCTACCGTGACGCCGCGCCCGCTGCGGATCGGCGATCCGGCGCCGCTGTTCAGCGCGCGCTCGACGCATGGGCCGGTGGAGCTTTCCGATTTTCGCGGCCGCTGGCTGGTGTTCTTCTCGCACCCGGCGGATTTCACCCCCGTCTGCACCAGCGAGTTCGTCACGCTCGCCCGGCTGGCGCCGAAATTCGCGGCGCTGGACTGCGCGCTGCTCGGCCTGTCGGTGGACAGCCTGTTCTCCCACATGGCCTGGGTGCGGGCGATCCACGGCGTCTTCGATGTCGAGGTGCCGTTCCCGATCGTCGAGGATCCCTCGCTGGTGATCAGCCGCGCCTACGGCATGCTCGACGAGACCGCGCAAGATTCCTCGACGGTCCGCGCGAGCTATTTCATCGATCCCGATGGCATCGTGCAGGCCATCAGCTGGTACCCGATGACGGTCGGCCGCTCGGCCCAGGAAATGCTGCGCCTCGCCGCGGCGCTGAAACGGGTGGCGGCCGGCGACGTGGTCACGCCCGAGGGATGGCAGCCCGGCGCGCCGGTGCTGGCGCCGCTGCGCGGCGGGCAGGCGCTGTTCGAGCCGGGGGACGACTGGTTCTGCCGGCGGGTGAAGGAGACCTGACCGTGCCGATGACGCGCGAACAGGCCACTCTCGCCGTGGAGAAGCTCAAGGCCTACGGGCAGCCGCAGCGCCTGATGATCCTGTCGCATCTGCAGACCGGCGAACTCACCGTCAGCGGCATCGACGCGGCGACCGGCATCGGCCAGCCCGCCCTGAGCCAGCAGCTGGCGGAACTGCGGCGGGCTGGGCTCGTCGCCACGCGGCGCGCCGCCAAGCAGGTGTTCTACCGTCTCGCCGACGCCTCGGTCGCCCATTGCGTGCGCAGCATCGAGACGCAGTTCGGCGACGGCGCCGCCCTGTCCGCCGAGGCGCCGGACGCGGCCCCTCGCGCCGCGGCACCCGTGGCCGCGCCGGCGCGGCGGCCGGTGCAGAAGGATGCCGCCGTCTTCGCCCGCGTGCTGGCGAAGTCGTCCCGCTGACCCCGACCCGCGAAGAGGGCCATTGCCGCGTCCAGAGCGTTTTCTTGTCGATCAGGCGAAATCAACCGATCGACAAGAAAACGCTCTAGATGGCGGCCGGGGACTCCGCCGTCCACGCGTCGGCGGCGTACAGCACGACGCGGTTTCGGCCCTCGGCCTTCCCGCGATACATCGCGATGTCGGCGCGGTTGATCAGCGTCGCGGCATCCAGCAGGCCGCCCTGATCGCTCGCCACGCCGATGCACGCGGAAAGGGAGACCGCGCCAGCGGTGATGTCGAACGGCATACGCAGCCTTTCGAGGATCCGTTCCGCGGCGAGGACGGCCGCGCTTTCGCTGGCGACGACCGGCAGGAGCACGACGAACTCGTCGCCGCCCATGCGGGCGACGGTGTCTTCGTCACGCACCGTCTCGGCGATGCGCTGCGCGACCATGCGGAGCGCCTCGTCGCCCGCAGCGTGCCCCCAGCGGTCGTTGACCGGCTTGAACTCGTCAAGATCGATGAAGAGGAGGGCGACCCTGCGCTCCTCGCGGCGGCTTTGCACGAGGGCCTGGTTGATGCGGTCGGTCAGCAGGGTCCGGTTGGGCAGGTCGGTGAGGGCGTCGAAATTGGCCCGCCGCCAGGTCTCCGCTTCCTTCCGCTTGCGCAGGGTGATGTCGGAGAACAGCGCGACATAACCGGCGTGCCGGCCATCCGGGCGCGTGATGACGCTGATCGCCGCCTGCTCGAAGAACAGCCGGCCGTCCTTGCGCCGGTTGGTGATCTCGCCTTCCCAGGTTCCCTTCGAGTTGAGGCTTTCGAGAATGGCCCGGTAGAAGCCGGGTTCATGCAGGCCGGGGGCCAGGATGTCGGGGCGCTGTCCGACGACCTCCTCGGCGGCATAGCCGGTGATGTCCCTGAACGCCGGATTGACGCGGATGATGCGGCCCTGCGTGTCGGTGACCATGATGCCTTCGGCGGCGGCCTCGAAGACCCGCTCGCTGATGAGCTGGGCTTCTTCGAGCTGCACGGCGTAGGTGATGTCGGTGAAGATGATGACGCCGCCGCGCCGTTCGCCGTCGGGGCCGGGGTTTAGCTGGCGGCCGTTGATGTTGAGCCAGACATAGCGGCCCTGCTCGTCGCGTATGGCGTAGAGTTCCTCGTGGAAGTCCTCGCCGAGGCACCGCCGGCTGGGGCGCTGCTCCTCCAGCACCTCCTGCCCGTGCCGGTCATAGATGCTGATCGAGCGTTCGACGAGATTCTTGGCATCCACGCGCAGGATGGCGAGGGCCATCTCGTTCCAGGCGACGATGCTCTCATTCTCGTCCACGAGCATGATGCCCGCCGGCACGCTCTCGAAGATCGTCCGGTAGCGGAGCTCGCTGGCCCGCAGCGCCCGTTCGAGCTCGAAGCGGTCGGTGACGTCGTGGATGATGGAGTAGAGCGCCAGGCGTCCGCCGAATTGCACCGGCCCGGAGAAGACCTCCACGGTGCGGACCTCGCCGGAGGCCAGGCGGTGCGGGAAGACGAAAGGATGCTTCCGCCCGCTGCGCGCCTCGGCCATGCGCTGCTCGATCTCCTCGCGCGGCAGGCAGTTGATGTCGGCGATCTTCATGCTCACCAGTTGCTGGTGGGTGTAGCCGTAGAAGGCGACCGCGGCCGCATTCGCCGCCAGGATGCGGCCGTCGCTCGGATCCGTGACCAGCTTGATGGAGTGGTTCTGGTCGAACAGCGCGTGGTACTGCACCGCCTGCCGCATGAGTTTTCGACGCTGTCGCATGCCGCGCCGCGCGAGCATGACCAGCGGCACGCCGAGGCCCAGCAGGCCGACGGATCCGATCAGGGTGGTCCGGCGGTGCCGCGCGATTTCCGCGTCGAGCGGGGCGAGGAGATCGGCCGTGGACAGCCCGATGAACACCGCGACCGGGAGGTCGGGCAGCAGCGACCACGCATAGAGGCGCTCGATCGGCTCGCCGACGCCGACGCCGACGCCGGTGAAGCTGCCGCGGTTCGGCGCGTCGGCCGCCAGAAAGGGGCGGCTGAGCGGGACGGCCTTGCCCAGCAGAAGGTCGATGCCGGCGCTGCGCGCGAGATAGGTGCCGTCCGGAATGTGGGCCGCGCCGACGACATCACGGTCGCCGAGCACGATCTGGGCCAGCTCTTCCGACAGGAAGCGCGGCGACAGCGTGAGGACGACGACGCCTGTAATGCCTCCCCCGCTCAGGACCGGGCGTGCCAGAGGGACGAACCAGCCGTCCCGGCCCATGCGGCGCTCCGCCTCGCCGAGCACCAGCGTGTCGAGGCCGGCGGCCGATTTCAGCTTGTCGAAATAGGAACGGTCGGCGATGAGCACCGGCGTCGATGCGGGGTCGGTGGATTTGAGCAGGCGTCCCTCGCCGTCATAGAGGGCGATCCGGGCTTCGGCCGAGGCGGGAAGAAGGGCGAGCGCCTTCGCCGCATAGGTGACGACATCATTCGGCGCGGCCGCGAGGTTGAGGCGGACGTCCTGGAGCAGGTAGTCGGCTCCACGAAAGGTTGCGGCCAGTTGCTGGCGGGCAGCTTCCGTGATCTGGGTCGCCCGCACCCGGCCGGTCTCCATGACCTCCGATCGCGCCTGGGCGAACGAATATTCCGAGTAAATCCAATAAGCTGAGATCAGCACAACGAGCGTAACCGACGCCGCGACGATGCGGGTTATGCTGACCCTCGCGCTCATCAGAACTCTCAGCTCGACCTGATCTAGGTTAACGACGGGTTGTTGGAGCTGCGTGATATTGTGACTTACGTAACAGATCAATTTTAATTTCGTAGTTCAATCGGTGCATCGGGTCGTGGCGCGGGCGCTCGGGCGCGGCTTGACCTTACGTTTTCGTGCTGTCTTCGGATGGTGAAGCGGTGGACGACCGGCTGATCCTCAGCCCGGCTCCGCAGGACAGGGCCACGCCGGTTGGCGCCGCATAGGCCCGCTCATCCCCTCAGCCTGTAAAGCCCGACGTCGATGGCGCCGGCGCGGAAGCCGCCCTCGCAATAGCTCAGATAGTATTCCCACAGGCGGTTGAACTCCTCGCCGAAGCCGAGGCGTTCCACCTCGTGCCGGGCGGCGAGGAAGTTCTCGCGCCATTGCGCCAAAGTGCGGGCATAGCTGAGGCCGAAATGTTCGCTGCCGGCCAGTTCCAGGCCCGCGTGTCCGGCATGCTTGGCGATGTGGGCGGTGGTGGGCAGCATGCCGCCGGGAAAGACGTGGCGCTGGATGAAGTCGGTGTTGCGCCGGTAGTCCTCGAAGCGGTCCTCGGCGATGGTGATGACCTGCAGCACCGCCGTGCCGCCGGGGGCCAGGCATTCCCGCAGCTTGGCGAAATAGACCGGCCAGTACGGCTCGCCGACCGCCTCCAGCATCTCGATGGAGACGACGCGGTCGTAGCGTTCGGCGATGTCGCGGTAATCCTGTAGGCGCAGCTCGACGCGACCGGCGAGCGTGGCGTCGGCGGCGATCATCGCCTGTCCGTGCGCGAGCTGCTCCCGCGACAGCGTGATGCCGGTGACGTCGGCGCCGTGCCGGGCGAGCGCCGCCGCCAGCCCGCCCCAGCCGCAGCCGATTTCCAGCACGCGCTGGCCCGGCGCCACATCGAGCAATTCGATGATGCGGGAGAGCTTGGCCTGCTGCGCCTCGTCCAGGCTCTGTCCCGGCCGGGTATGGAGCGCGGAGGAATAGCTCATGCCGGGGTCGAGCCAGAGGCGGTAGAAATCGTTGCCGAGATCGTAGTGGAAGGAAATGTTGCGCCGGCTGCCGGAGCGGGAATTGGCGCGCAGCGCGTGGCGCAGCCGGTTCCACAGTCGTACCGGCGGCAGCGCCGCGAGGCGCGCGGCGATCTGCGGCAGGTTGCGGGCGGCGAGCTCGATGAAGGCGGGAAGATCCGGGCTCGACCAGTCGCCGGCGACATAGGCCTCGGAGAAGGCGACGTCGCCGCCGGTGACGAGCCGGCGCAGCGCGCGCCAGCGGTGCAGCACCAGCGTCGCCTCCGGCCCCGTCAGCCGCGCCCGCCCGACGAGACGCTTGCCCTCCGGGGTGACGATGGCGAGGCCGCCGACCGCCAGCCGGTCGAGCAGGCGCGACAGCAGCATCTCGCGCAGCCCCGGCCGGGCCGGCGCCTCGGCCATCGTGGCGGGGATTTCATGGAGGCGATCGGCGTCGCTGCGCATGCGGCACGGTCCTCAGGGGCGGGGGGACGACGAGATGCTGACCGGGCGGTCGGGCGGCGGCGGGCGTCGGCGCAGGCCGATGCCTTTGGCCCAGAGGCGCAGCGCCTCCCAATGGATGCCCGCGACCACTTTCGCGGTCAGCAGCGGATAGGCGAGGAGGGCGTAGGCGAGCTGGCCGTCGTCGAGCGGGCGCCGCGCCGCGCTGTGCACCGCGCTCAGCACCGGGCCGGCGGCGTCGCTGGCGAGGATCGCCACGCGAAGCTGCTCTCCCGGCGGATGGACGCGGAAGGAATAGGTGAGATCCATGTCCATGAAGGGCGAGACGTAGAAGCACTTGCGCGCCTGCTGGCGGACGATGCCGTCCGCCGCCGCGTCGGCCGGCAGCAGATAGGAATGGCGCTGGCCGAAAGTGTTGTTGACCTCGCAGAGCACGGCGAGCAGCGCCCCGCCGCGGCGGTAGCAGAAATAGACGCTCAGCGGATTGAAGGCGTAGCCGAACAGGCGCGGCATGGTGAGCAGCCGGACCGGCCCGCCATCCGGCGTGAGGCCGGCCGAGGCGAGCAGGCGCTCGACCTGCGCCTTCAATGCCCCGCCATCGGGCGCGCCATAGTCGCGGTCGTGGAAGCTGAACGCGTTGAAGCGGTTGCGCGAGAACAGGCGCAGCTTGCCGGCCAGCGCGTCGATCTCGTCGAGGTCGAGCAGGAAGGAGCACATGCGGTAGGCGAGTCGATGCCGGCGCGGCTTGAGCCGTACATGCATCACCGATCCGGTGTAGAGGGCGGAGGAAAGCCCGCTCATGAGGCGATCTCCCATTCGCTGCGCGGCGCGCCTGCGGCGGCCAGCGGGATGCGCCCGGATTCGTCCGCAACCGACCAGGGCCGGCGCACGCCGCCGAGCTGCTCGGCCACGGCGAGCCCGGCCTGCAGCCCGTCCTCGTGGAAGCCCGCGCCGAAATAGGCGCCGCAGAACCACACGCCGCCATCGCCCTGCAGCGACCAGAGCCGCGCCTGCGCCCGCATCGCCCCGGTATCGAAAAGCGGGTGCTCGTAGGTCACGCGATGGGCGACGGTCGAGGGGTCCGGCGCGACGATGGGATTGAGGGTGACGAAGAGCGGCCGGGAGGCAGGAATGTCCTGCAGCTTTTTCATCCAGTAGGTGACGCAGAGCCGCTCGCCTTCGCGGCGGTCGGCCAGGTAGTTCCACGCCGCCCACGCCGCGCGCCGCCGCGGCATGAGGCGCGGGTCGCGGTGCAGCACCGCCTCGTTGCGGCTGTAGCGGAAGGCGCCGAGCAGTTCGCCTTCCGCCGCGCGCGGCGCGTCGAGCATGGCGAGCGCCTGATCGGCATGGGTGGCGAGCACGACATGGTCGAACCGGCGCTCGGCGCCGGTCTCGTCGAGGAGAACGACCCCGCCCGGCACGCGTCGCACCCGCGCTATCGCCGTGCCGGTCAGCACATGCCCGCCCGTCGCCGCGCGCAGCCGCGCGACATAGGCGCGGCTGCCGCCCACCACGGTACGCCAGGCCGGGCGGTCGGCGATCTGGAGCAGGCCGTGATTCTCGCAGAAACGGACGAAGGAAGCGGCGGGGTAGCGCCCGACCTCCGCCGCCGGCGTCGACCAGATCGCCGCCGCCATCGGGTAGAGGTGATCGTGCCGGAAGGCGGCGCCATAGCCCTTGGCATCGAGGTAGTCGTCGAGGCTCGCCGTGCCCATGGCGGGCAGGTCGCGCGGCGCGTTGCGGTAGAAGCGCAGCAGCTCGCGCAGCATCGCGCCGAAACGCGGCGAGAGCAGGTTGGCCGGCTGGGCGAAGAGACCGCGCAGGCTCGACCCCGAATATTCCAGCCGCCCGCCATCGAGCGAGACGGCGAACGACATGTCCGAGGCGCGCGTGCGCACGCCGAGATGGGCGAACAGCGCGGTGAGGTTGGGATAGGTCTTCTCGTTGTAGACGATGAAGCCGGTGTCGACGGCCACGCCGTCCGCCTCGACGGTGTTGGAGTGGCCGCCGAGCCTTCCGTCGGCCTCGAACAGCGTCACCTCGTGGCGCGTCGACAGCAGCCAGGCGGCCGAAAGGCCGGCTATGCCGCTGCCGACGACGGACACCTTGAGCGGCGTGCCGGGGGTGAAGTCCGGACGGATGTTCATGCGCGACTTCCGGGGGCTGTCGAGAGATGAGCGGTGGAGCGAAGGGGCGGCGTTCTCTAGGGTGTACGGTGCCGGGCTTCCGCTGGATCACCGTCGGCGCGATGATCCGGTGTCGAGGCCCGCGCGTAGAAGGGGGCATGAATGCCTTGCTCGAACCTGTCCGACCTGCCGACGGCAACGCGCCGCGCCCTGCGCGCCGGGGGCAGGTCGTGACGCATCCTCGCGATGACGCCATCATGCCGACCGGAGACGAACTCGACGGGTTGATCCTCAAGATCGCCGCCGAGCGCGACCGGCAGGCCTTCGCGCGGGTCTACCGGCATTTCGCGCCGCGCGTCGCCGCCTTCCTGCGCCGATCCGGCATCAGCGCGAACGCGGCCGAGGAGATCGCCCAGGAGACGATGCTCTCGGTCTGGCGCAAGGCGTCCTATTTCGACCCGGCGCGCGCCGGGGCGGCGACGTGGATCTTCACCATCGCCCGCAACCGGCGCATCGACCACCTGCGGCGGCTTCGCGTGGCGGGCGCGGCCGCGAGCGAGATGCCGGAGGAGAGCGAGACCGCGCCCTCGGGCGAGACGCTGCTGCTGGCCTGCGAACGCGAGGCCCGCGTGCGCTCCGCCCTGGCGACGCTTTCCGACGAGCAGGCGACGGTGCTGCGGCTGTCCTTCTTCAGCGAGAAGGCGCATTCCGAGATCGCCCGCGAGCTCGGCCTTCCGCTCGGCACGGTTAAATCGCGCGTGCGGCTCGCCCTCGGCAAGCTGCGCGCGCTGCTCGAAGGCGAATCATGACTGTCCGTCATCACGCGACCGACGAAACCCTCCTGCGCTACGCCGCCGGCACGCTCGCCGCCGGCCCGGCGCTGGTCGTCGCGACCCATCTGTCCGGCTGCCCGGTCTGCCGCTCCCGTCTGGCCGCGTTCGAGGCGGTCGGCGGGGCGCTTCTGGAAGACATGGAGCCGGCGCCCATGGCCCCGGACGCCTTCGCCGCCGCCATGCGCGCCATCGACGCCGCCGAGCAGGCGCCCCCGGCGCCGGCCCGGCGCCATGCCGGCGGCCGCTCGCTGGCGACCCTGCCGGGCGGCATCGCCCTGCCCGGACCGCTGCGCGACTGCGAGATCGGCCCGTGGCGCTGGATCGGCATCGGCATCCGCGCCAGCGCGGTGACGCTGCCGGGCGATCCCTCGGCCCGGGCGACGCTGCTGCGCGTCGGCCCGAACCGCAAGCTGCCCGAGCATGGCCATGTCGGCACCGAGTTCACCCAGGTGATATCGGGCTCCTTCTCCGACGGCTATGGGCGCTACATACCCGGCGATCTCAGCGAGGTGGACGCGGAGATCGAGCACCAGCCGGTGGTCGATCCCGATAGCGAATGCATCTGCCTCGCCGCGCTGGAGGGCAGCATGCGGCTGACCGGACTGTTCGGCCGGCTGATCCAGCCCTTCGTGCGGCTGTAGGGCATCGCGCAGGGCCAGGGCGTCCTCGCGCGACGCCCTTTCGCCGGCAGGGCGTGAGCGGGGAGTGCCGGCCTGATGAGCATCACGCTGCTTCTCGCCATTCTCGCCGCCGCCCTTTGCGCGGCGATGGCGCTGGCGTGGGCGGTCGCCGAGCGCAGCGGCAATCATGGCTGGGTCGACACCATCTGGTCCTTCGCCGTCGGCGCGGCCGGGGTGGCGGGCGCGCTCCTGCCGGCCGGTGCCGACGCGTGGCCGGGGCGGCAGATGCTGGTCGCCGCGCTGGTCGCCGCCTGGTCGCTGCGGCTCGGCCTGCACATCCTGCGGCGAACGCTGCGGGGGCATGACGATCCGCGCTATGCCGAGCTGCGCCGCCAATGGGGCGAGCGGGCGCCGGCCCGCCTGTTCCGGTTCCTGCAGATACAGGCGCTGGCCGGCTGGGTGCTGGTGCTGGCTGTGGTCGCGGCGGCGCGCAACCCGCTGCCGGAGCCGCATGCCGGCGACGCCCTCGGCCTCGCGCTGTTCGCCGCCGGCGTCATCGGAGCGGGCGTCGCCGACCGGCAGCTCGCGCGCTTCCGCGCCGACCTCGCCAATCGCGGGCGGGTCTGCGACCGGGGTCTCTGGGGGCTGACGCGCCATCCCAACTATTTCTTCGAATGGCTCGGCTGGCTCGCCTATCCGGCGATCGCCATCGACCTCGCGGGTGGCTATCCCTACGGCTTCGCCGCGCTGCTCGCTCCGCTGCTCATCTATGTACTGCTCGTCCACGCCTCCGGCATTCCGCCGACGGAGGCGCACATGCTGCGCTCGCGGGGCGAGGCTTTCCGCGCCTATCAGCGGCGTGTGAACGCCTTCTGGCCCGGCCCCCGGCGCGCGCCGTCCGGCGGCTCCGGATCCTGAGCCTCGTCGCCGCCGGCGCGGCTGGGTGGCCGGGGCGTTCAGCTCTCGAGCCAGCCCATCGCAGCGCGGGTGAGCAACATGCCGGCGGTGGCCGACAGGGCGGTGAGGACGGTTCCCCAGGCGAGATCGGCCAGCGTGATGGCCAGCGGCCAGTTGCGCAGGGTGGCGTGATTGGTCAGGTCGTAGGTGCCGTAGGCGACGAGGCCGAACAGCGCGCCGAGCGCCAGCGCGGTGGTCCAGCGGCCCGAGGCGAGGGCGGGCTGGACGACGAAGATCATGACGCCGGCGACATAGAGCAGGTAGAAGGCGATGGCCGCCGACAGGTTCACCTGGTCGGCCATGAGGTCGCCGAGCCGCGGCCGGTAGAGCCGGCCGGCCATCTGGCTCAGCCAGATCGTGTCGATGGCCAGGAACACGAGGCCCGTGGCCAGATAGCTGATGACATGGACCATTGCCGCTTTCCCCGTGGCACCACGTGCGCCTGTGACGGCTTACGGCCGGCGCGCGCCTGCGGATCAACGCCGGCCCGCGCCGTCACTGGACGGCTCGCGGGAGGAAGACTAGACCGCTAGCCATGCCTCCCGCGCTCATCATCTTCGATTGCGACGGCGTGCTGATCGACAGCGAGGTTCTCGCCGCCCGCGCGCTCATCGACGAACTTGCGTGTCACGACGTCGTCGTGGACATGGGCTTCGTCGCGCGCCATTTCATCGGCCGCGCCTATCCGGTGATCCTGACCGAGGTGCGGGCGCGTTTCGGCATCGCGCTTCCCGCCCGGTTCGAACAGGATTATCGCACCCGCCTGCTCGCCGCCTTCGAGACCGGGCTGAGCGCCATGGCGGGCGCGGCGGCGGCACTGGCGGCTCTGCGCGTGCCGTTCTGCGTCGCCACTTCCTCCAGCCCGCAAAGGCTAGCCGCCTCGCTGCGGATCGCCGGGCTCGACGCCCAGTTCGCCGGCCGCGCCTTCACCGCCTCCGAGGTGGCGCGCGGCAAGCCGGCGCCCGACCTCTTCCTGCATGCGGCGGCGGGGATGGGGGCCGATCCGGCGGCCTGCGTCGTGGTCGAGGACAGCGCCGCCGGGCTTGCTGCGGGACTTGCCGCCGGCATGGAGGTTTGGCATTTCGTCGGCGGCAGCCATTTCGCCGTTCTGGACATGCCGCTGCCCGACGCGTCGCGCCCGCTTCGTCGCTTTGCGAGCTTTGCGGAAATCCGGGCGACCCTGCCCGACCTCTTCGATGCGCCGGCTGGCCCGGCGAGACTGGCATGAGCATGACGCCCGATACCGACGCCTCGATCGACGACCAGGCAGCCCGCGCGGCGTGGCTCTATTATGTCGGCGGCCTGACGCAGGACCAGATCGCCGGCGAGATGGGCCTGTCGCGCCAGCGCGCCCAGCGTCTGGTCAGCCGGGCGGTCGCGGCCGGTCTGATCCATGTCCGCCTCAACCATCACCTCGCCCGGTGTCTCGAACTGGAGGCGGCGTTGCGCGACCGCTTCGGGCTGGTGCGCTGCCGCGTGATGCCCGGCCTCGGGCCGGGCCGCGATCCCGTGCGCTCCATCGCGCCGGCGGCGGCCGAGGAGATGGAGCGGGTACTGGCCGAGAGCGGCTCGCGCGTCATCGCGCTGGGCACCGGGCGGGCGCTGCGCGGCATGGTGGACGCGCTGAGCCCGGTGGAGGCGCCGCAGCACCGGCTGGTCTCGCTGCTCGGCAACATCGCGCTCGACGGCTCGGCGTCCTATTTCGAGGTCATCATGCGCCTCGCCGAGAAGGTGAGGGCGCCGCACTACCCGATGCCGGTTCCCGTGCTGGTCGACACGGTCGAGGAGAACAGGACGCTGCAGGCGCTGGGGGCCGTGCGCAAGGTGCGCGGGTTGGCGCAGGCCGCCGACGTGACCTTCGTCGGCGTCGGCCAGATGAGCGACGACGCTCCGCTGATGCTGGACGGCTTCCTTACCCCGGACGAACTGCACGAAATCCAGCGCGCGGGGGCGGCCGGCGAGGTGGCCGGCTGGATCTATGACGGCAAGGGGCGCTATCTCGACCTCTCGCTCAACTGCCGCCTCACCGGCGTGAGGGTGGAGATCGCCCAGCCGGAGCGCCCGGTGATCGGCATCGCCGCCGGTGCGGCGAAGATCGTCGCCCTCACGGCGGCGCTCACCTCCGGCATCATCAACGGGCTCGTGACCGACGAGCCGACCGCCGCCGGCATTCTCGCCGCCTGAGCCGCCGGCCAGGCCGGCCTCCCACGCACACGCGCATGTGACGCTCCGGCGGCGTGCCGGAACGGCGCGCCGCGTGCACAATAAAGCGGCCTGGCGTCGTACTATAGTACCGTTTCCGGCGCCTTTTCGACCAATGATGGGCGGACTGCTCGCGTGTGCAGCATCGAATTCACTTGACGCCCGCATGGGTGAACGTGAGTATTTGCCCATACGGCGATTATTTGCTCAAAGAACGCCGAAAGGGAGGAAAGCTATGACCGTGACATTCCGCGCCTTCGCGGGCGCCTCGCTTGTGCTGGCCCTGACGGGTGCCGCCGCGGCGGAGACGACCATCACCGTCGCCACCGTGAACAATGGCGACATGATCCGCATGCAGCGCCTCATGCCGGCCTTCAACGCCCAGCATCCCGACATCAAGGTCAACTGGGTGACGCTGGAAGAGAACGTGCTGCGCCAGCGCGTGACCACCGACATCGCCTCCAAGGGCGGCCAGTACGACGTGCTGACCATCGGCAATTACGAAGTGCCGATCTGGGCCAAGCAGGGCTGGCTGATGCCGCTGGAGAATCTCGGCGCCGATTACGACCAGGCCGACCTGCTGCCGCAGGTGGCGCAGGGCCTCACCGTGAACGGCAAGCTCCACGCCGTGCCGTTCTACGCCGAGAGCTCCATGCTGATGTACCGCACCGACCTTCTGCAGAAGGCCGGGCTGAAGATGCCGGAAAATCCCGACTGGGACTTCATCACCGACGCCGCGGCGAAGATGACCGACAAGGGCGCCGGCATCTACGGCATCTGCCTGCGCGGCAAGGCCGGCTGGGGCGAGAACATGGCGTTCCTCACCTCGATGAACAATTCCATGGGCGGGCGCTGGTTCGACATGGAGTGGAAGCCGCAGTTCAACGCGCCCGAGTGGAAGAAGACCCTCGACACCTATCTAAAGCTGATGAAGGACTACGGCCCGCCCGGCTCCTCGTCCAACGGCTTCAACGAGAACCTCGCGCTGTTCCAGACCGGCAAATGCGGCATGTGGATCGACGCCACCGTCGCCGCCTCCTTCATCTCCGACCCGAAGGAATCGCAGGTTGCCGACAAGGTCGGCTTCGCCCCGGCGCCGGTGCGCA
This sequence comes from Ancylobacter sp. TW_SC_1, assembly GCF_056836805.1. Classification (NCBI taxonomy): domain Bacteria; kingdom Pseudomonadati; phylum Pseudomonadota; class Alphaproteobacteria; order Hyphomicrobiales; family Xanthobacteraceae; genus Ancylobacter; species Ancylobacter sp. TW_SC_1. The sequence goes on along the minus strand of NZ_CM166365.1, from coordinate 3,827,255 downwards.
AGGGCGGTTCGAACCACGGCAACTGGCTGTGGTCGTGGAACCTCGCCATCCCGGCGACCACGTCCAAGGCGGAAGCCGCCAAGACCTTCGTCGCCTGGGCGACCTCGCCGGCCTACACCAGGCTGGTGGCGGAGAAGGACGGCATCGCCAACGTGCCGCCCGGCACCCGCACCTCGCTCTACAAGAACCCCGAATACCTTAAGGTCGCGCCGTTCGCGGCGATGACGCTGACCGCCATCGAGGCGGCCAACACGCAGAAGCCGTCCGATCTCAAGGTGCCCTATACGGGCGGACAGTTCGTCGCCATCCCGGAGTTCCAGGCCATCGGCACCGCCGTCGGCCAGCAGTTCTCCGCCGCGCTCGCCGGCAAGGCCAGCGCCGACCAGACGCTCGCCGCCTCGCAGGCCCTGACCGCGCGCGAGATGACCCGCGCCGGTTATCCGAAATAGGCGCCCGGCAAAGGACCGCCCCTTCCGAAGGGGCGGCTCGCCTCGTCCGTCCGGCGCCCGCCCGCGCCGACGGATGTTCCCGACGCGGCCCGGGATCTCCCGCTTCCGGGCCGCGTCGGGACTAGGCCCGACGTGGACGCGCCGCGGTTGCGCCGCTCTCCGTCCCGCCAGTCCCGACCCGTTCCGTCAACCCAAAGCCCGTGGCGCCTGCCGCCCGCGGCGTGCTCCGGCCAGGGAGACCATCCATGGCGACGCAAGCCTCACGCATTGCCGGCCGGCTGATGCTCTCCCCGGCGGTCATCCTGCTGTTTCTCTGGATGATCGTGCCGCTGGGCATGACCGTCTATTTCTCCTTCCTGCGCTTCAACCTGCTGATGCCGGGAACCGAGGAATTCACCGGATTCGAGAACTATTTCTATTTCTTCACCGACCCGGCCTTCTGGCCCGCGCTGCTCAACACGCTGACGCTGGTCTTCGGCGTGCTGCTGATCACCGTGGTCGGCGGGGTGGGGCTGGCGGTGCTGCTCGACCAGCCCATGTGGGGGCAGGGGATCGTGCGCATCCTCGTCATCGCGCCGTTCTTCGTCATGCCGAGCGTGTCCGCGCTGGTGTGGAAGAACATGCTGATGAACCCGGTGAACGGGCTGTTCGCGGCACTTGCGCGCGGACTGGGGCTGGAGCCGATCGACTTCTTCGCCGACGCGCCGCTGGCCTCCATCATCGCCATCGTCGCCTGGCAGTGGCTGCCCTTCGCCACGCTGATCCTGTTCACGGCGATGCAGAGCCTCGACCGCGAACAGATGGAAGCGGCCGAAATGGACGGCGCCGGCCCGCTCTGGCGCTTCGTGCATCTCACCATTCCGCACCTGATGCGGGCGATGACGGTGGTGGTGCTGATCCAGACCATCTTCCTGCTGTCGGTCTTCGCCGAAATCCTCGTCACCACCAATGGCGGGCCGGGCACGGCCTCCACCACGCTGACCTTCCTCGTCTACATGCAGTCCATGCTGCAGTTCGACGTGGGCCTCGGTTCCGCCGGCGGCATCGTCGCCGTCATCCTCGCCAACATCGTCGCGATCTTCCTGATGCGGATGATCGGCAAGAAATTGGAGGCATGACATGGCACGCGAGGCTTCCACGGGCCGCAAGGCCGCGACCACCGTCCTCGCCTGGGGCGTGGCGCTGCTGATCTTCTTCCCAATCCTCTGGACGGTGCTGACCTCCTTCAAGACGGAGGGCGAGGCGATCGCGCAGCATCCCTCCTTCCTGTTCTTCGACTGGACGCTGGAGAATTACGAGACGGTGAACCAGCGCTCCGACTACCTCGCGCATTTCTGGAACTCGGTGGTGATCTCCGTCGGCTCCACCGTAGTCGGGCTGATCATCGCGGTGCCCGCCGCCTGGTCGATGGCCTTCGTGCCCGGCAGGCGGACCAAGGACCTCCTGATGTGGATGCTCTCCACCAAGATGCTGCCGGCGGTGGGCGTTCTGGTACCGATCTACCTGCTGGCCCGCGATGCCGGCCTGCTCGACACCAAGACCGGCCTCGTCATCGTGCTGACGCTGGTCAACCTGCCGATCATCGTGTGGATGCTCTACACCTACTTCAAGGAGATCCCCGGCGAGATACTGGAAGCCGCGCGCATGGACGGCGCCACGCTGTCGTCGGAAATCCTCTACGTGCTGACGCCCATGGCCGTGCCGGGCATCGCCTCGACGCTGCTGCTCAACGTCATCCTCGCCTGGAACGAGAGCTTCTGGACGCTGAACCTGACGGCGGCGACCGCCGCGCCGCTCACCGCCTTCATCGCCAGCTATTCGAGCCCGGAAGGGCTGTTCTACGCCAAGCTGTCGGCCGCCAGCACCATGGCCATCGCGCCCATCATGATCCTGGGCTGGTTCAGCCAGAAGCAGCTCGTGCGCGGGCTGACCTTCGGCGCCGTGAAATAGGGAGAGACCCATGGGCGAGATCGTTCTTTCCGAGGTCAGGAAGTCCTTCGGCGGCGTGTCGATCATCCAGGGGATCGACCTCGTCATCCCCGATGGCGAGTTCGTGGTGTTCGTCGGCCCCTCGGGCTGCGGCAAGTCCACCCTGCTGCGCCTCATCGCCGGGCTGGAGGACACCACGTCCGGCACCATTTCCATCGACGGCAAGGACGCGACAAGGCTGCCGCCGGCAAAGCGCGGCCTCGCCATGGTGTTCCAGAGCTACGCGCTCTACCCGCATATGAGCGTGGCCAAGAACATCGCCTTCCCGCTGCGCATGGCGGGTCTGCCGGCCGAGGAGCAGCAGCGCAAGGTGGAGGCGGCGGCGAAGGTGCTGAACCTCACCCCCTATCTCGACCGCAAGCCGAGCCAGCTTTCCGGCGGCCAGCGCCAGCGCGTCGCCATCGGCCGCGCCATCGTGCGCGAGCCGGCGGCGTTCCTGTTCGACGAGCCGCTGTCCAATCTCGACGCGGCGCTGCGCGTCTCGATGCGGCAGGAAATCTCCGAACTGCACCACACGCTCAAGACCACCATGGTCTACGTCACCCATGACCAGGTGGAGGCCATGACCATGGCCGACCGCATCGTGGTGCTGAATGCCGGGCGCATCGAGCAGGTCGGCAGCCCGCTGGACCTCTACCGCGCACCGGCCAACCTCTTCGTCGCCGGCTTCATCGGCAGCCCGAAGATGAACCTCGTCGAGGGCGCGGAGGCGGCCAAGCATGGCGCCCACACGCTCGGCATCCGGCCCGAGCATATCGACCTCGTCGAGGACGGGCCGTGGAAGGGCATGGTCGGGCTGTGCGAGCACCTCGGCTCGGACACCTTCCTGAAGGTCGACGTGGAGGGCATCGGCCAGATCAACGTTCGTGTCGGCGGCGACGTTCCCTTGCGCCACGGCGCGCGGGTGAGCCTCGCCCCGCAGGCCGACAAGCTCCACCGCTTCGACCCCACGGGAATGGCCATCGCGTGACGGGCGGGGACCCGGCCGTCACGGCCGTATTCTCGCTCCCCCGCGCGGCCGATTTCAGCGTCGCCGATGCCGCGGCGACAACCGGAAGACCTGAGACATGACGACCCCCGCCTTCGCGCTCCCCGCCTATGACCGCGCCCGCCTGACGCCGGGCATCGTGCATATCGGCCTCGGCAATTTCCACCGCGCCCATCAGGCGGTCTATCTCGACGACCTGTTCGCCCTCGGCGAGGGCCATGACTGGGCCATCATCGGCGCCGGCGTGCGCCCGGCCGATGCCGCGATGCGCGCGGCGCTGAAGGCGCAGGACTGCCTCTCCACCGTGATCGAGCTCGACCCCACCGGCCGGCGCGCGCGCCGCATCGGGGCGATGATCGACTTCCTGCCGGTCGAGCCGGGCAATGGCGCGCTGATCGCCGCCATGTCGAAGCCGGAGATTCGCATCGTCAGCCTGACGGTGACGGAAGGCGGCTACTTCATGGATTCGGCCGGCCGGCTCGACACGGCGGCGCCCGCCATCAAGGCCGACGCGGCCAATCCCGGCTCGCCGGAGACCGCGTTCGGCGCCATCCTCGCCGCGCTGAGGGCGCGCCGCGCCGCGGGGCTGCCGCCCTTCACCGTGATGTCCTGCGACAACCTTCCCGGCAATGGCAACGTCACCCGGCAGGTGGTGGTAGGGCTGGCGCGGCTCTCCGATCCGGACTTCGCCGCCTGGGTCGAGGCCAATGTCGCCTTCCCCAATGGCATGGTCGACCGCATCACCCCCGCCACCGGCGAGCGCGAGCGGGCCATGGCGGCGGCGTTCGGGCTCGACGATCCGGTGCCGGTGACCTGCGAGCCGTTCCGCCAATGGGTGCTGGAGGATCATTTCCCCGCCGGCCGCCCGGCGCTGGAGAAGGTCGGCGTCGTCTTCACCGATCATGTCCACGCCTATGAGGCGATGAAGATCCGCATTCTCAATGGCGGCCACGCCATCATCGCCTATCCCGGCGGACTGATGGATGTCGCGCTCGTGCACGAGGCGATGGAGGAGCCGCTCATCTCCGCTTTTCTCGACAAGGTGGAGCGCGAGGAGATCATTCCTATCGTACCGCCGGTGCCGGACACCGACCTTCACGCCTATTACGCGATCATCCGCGAGCGCTTCGCCAATCCGGAAGTGGCGGACACGGTGCGCCGGCTCTGCCTCGACGGCTCGAACCGCCAGCCGAAATTCATCGTGCCCTCGATCCGCGACAACCGTGCCGCCGGCCGCCTGCCGCAGGGACTGATCCTCGAATCCGCGCTGTGGTGCCGCTACTGCGCCGGGGTGAGCGACAGCGGCGCGGCGATCGAGCCGAACGACCCCAACTGGGACGAACTGACGGTTCGGGCGCGGAAGGCGAAGGCCGACCCGGCGGCATGGCTCGCCATGAGCGAGGTCTATGGCGAACTCTACCGAGACACCGACGTCGTGGCGGCTTTCGCGCGCGCGCTCGACGCGCTATGGGCGAAGGGCACGCGGGCGGTGCTGGGCGACTATCTCGCGCGCTGAGGCCCGATCCGGTCACGAGGTTCGATCATGTCCGCTCCCGCACAGGCGCACGCGCCGGTTCTCCTCTGTGCCGGCGAGGCGCTGATCGACATGGTGCCGCGTCCGACGCCGGAAGGGCAGGCCTTCCTGCCGCTGCCGGGCGGGGCGGTGTTCAACACCGCCATCGCGGCCGCCCGCCTCGGCGTGAACACGCGGTTCTGGTACGGCCTGTCCACCGACATGTTCGGCGTGCAGCTCCGCGCCGCGCTCGATGCCGCCGGTGTGGACAGCGGCCTGTGCGCGCCGGTCGAGCGGCCCTCGACACTCGCCTTCGTGACGCTGGTCGAGGGGCAGGCGCGCTATCTCTTCCTCGACGAGAACACCGCCGGCCGGATGCTGACGCCGGCCGACATCCCCGACCTGCCGGCGGATATTGGCGTGCTGTTCTTCGGCGGCATCAGCCTCGTGGGCGAGCCGGTGGGCTCGGCCATGGAGGCGCTGGCGGCGAGGACGGCGGGCGACGGGCAGGGGCGGCTGATCATGCTCGACCCCAATATCCGCCCCGGCTTCATCCGCGACGAGGCGGCCTATCGTGCCCGCATCCGCCGGCTCATAGGCCTCAGCCATGTGGTGAAGCTCTCCGACGAGGATCTGTTCTGGCTGACCGGACCGGGCGATCTCGCCACGCAGGCGCGCGCGGTGCAGGCGATGGGGCCGCGCCTCGTGCTGATCACGCTGGGTGCGGATGGGGCGCGGGCCTTCGGCGCGGGCCTCGATGTCGCCGTGCTGGGGCAGGTGGTGACGGTTGCCGACACGGTGGGGGCGGGCGACACCTTCAACGCGGCCTTCCTGTGCGCGCTGGTCGAGCGCGGGCTGGCGACGCCGGAAGCGCTCGCCGGGCTTTCCGCCGAGGCGCTCGAACCGGCGCTGGTCTTCGCCATCCGGGCGGCGGCCATCTCGGTCACGCGGGTGGGCGCCAATCCGCCCTGGCGGAGCGAAGTCGCCGACCTCGCCTGAGCGCGCATCCGCCGGGCAGGGCCCGGCGTCGATATCGGGGAACCCGACCGCGCGCCGGTCGCGCGAATGTACAGGGCCGTGCGGCTTTCCCGCCTTCCGGGCCGTGTGCCGTCCCTTCCGCCGGAACCCGGCCATGCGGGGGACGTTGACCCTCGACACGGCCAGAACGGGAGGAGACCTCATGACCCGTAGCCAGCCGACCCCCGACACACCGCCTTCGCCCGCGCCGGGCGTGCCGCCAATGCCGGACGGCAATCCGGTCCCCGTTCCCGCGCCAATCCGCGATCCGGTCCGGCCACCGGTGCGCGACCCGGATGTGCCGGACATTCGCGACCCGGACCCGCCAGACATCAGCGACCCGCCGCCGGCGCCGCCTCCGCCGCGCAGGAGCGCGCATGGCGCGGGCGGCGTCGACCCGATCGCCGCTCCGAAGCCGTCGCGCGCGCCTCCACGCGACCGCCCGCCGCCCGGCATCGACGATCCGGTGGAGCCACCCGATCCCGATCCGGCCATCACGCCCGATGTCGGCGAACCCGAGGACGAGCCGTTGCCGCTGCCCTTGGAGCTTCCGCCGCGCCAACCGGGACCGGCGCCGCTCCAGCCCCTGGCGCAGTCTTAAACGCAGAAATTCGGGAACGTTGCCTCGATTAAGCGGTTTTCCCTGTGCTGAACGGCACAGAGATCGTGTCGAACGCACCGTGTTACCGAACATTCACAGGAATACCGCTCCTGAAGGAGGAATTTACCATGGGTCTGTTCTCGAAAGACATCAAGTCGATGGACGATCTGTTCGTCCATACGCTCCAGGACATCTATTACGCCGAGAAGAAGATCGCCAAGTCGCTGCCGACTATGATCAGGAAGGCGGGCGATCCGCAGCTCAAGGCGGACTTCAAGGCGCATCTCGGCGAGACCGAGAACCACATCCTGCGCCTCGAGGAAGTGTTCAAGATGCATGGCGTCGAGGCGAAGGCGGTCAACTGCCCGGCCATTGACGGCATCCTCGACGAGGCCGATGAGGTCGCCGGCGACGTGGCGGACAAGCAGGTGCTCGACGCGGCGCTGATCGCCGCCGCCCAGGCGGTCGAGCATTACGAGATCACCCGCTACGGCACGCTCATCTCCTGGGCCAAGCTGCTGGGTCGTCCCGACTGCGCCGCCGTCCTCGCCAAGAACCTGAGCGAGGAGAAGAGCGCCGACGTCAAGCTGACCAAGCTGGCGGAGTCCCGGGTCAATCTGCACGCGGCCGAGTAAGCCGGCATCCAGCGGCGCCGGTCTCCATGCTTCCCCCATGGCAGACCGGCGCCGGATCATCGCAAGGGAGACAGCCATGCCCGCGAAATCCAAGGCCCAGCAGATGGCCGCCGGCGCGGCTCTCGCGGCCAAGCGCGGCGAGACGAAGAAGAGCGATCTCAAGGGCGCCTCGCGCTCCATGGAGAAATCCATGTCCGAGACGCAGCTCGAAGAGTTCGCCAGCACAAGACGCAAGGGCAAGCCGGAACGGGTGCAGACCCGTCACTGACCACTGGCGACGCCGTAGCCCGGCCGTCATCGGGACGGTCGGGCGTCCTCGTTCGACGATCCTCGTGGGGCTATCGGATGGCGCTCAGCAGCACGCGCTCGGGTCAGCCGACGCGCTCGTTCTTCACGCGGTTTTCGCAATGGGTGTCGATGCAGGCGGGCAAGCCGGTGACGTTCGCCGCCGCCGCCGGCCTCATCGTGCTGTGGGCGCTCACCGGCCCCTTCGTCGGCTTCGGCGACACCTGGCAGCTCATCATCAATACCTCGACCACCATCATCACCTTCCTGATGGTGTTCGTGATCCAGAACAGCCAGAACCGCGACACGGCGGCGCTCCACATCAAGATCGATGAACTGATCGCGCGGACCGAGGGCACGCGCCGGGTGCTGCTCGATCTCGAAGAGCTTGACGACGACGCCCTGGAGGAAATCCGGTCGGAGTACGAGGCTCTCGCCCGTCGCGAACGCGAGGGCGGGGAGGACGGCGCGCCCGAACACCGTCCACGTCGAGGCGGCTCCGGCCGTTCCCCGAAGCGCGCGCCGCCTTCCGGCGCATGACCACCCAGGCGACCGGCCCGGCGCCTGTCCGGGCGGTCAGTCCTTGTCCTTGGCGTCTTTGTCCTTTGCGCGCGCCGCGTTCTTGCGCGCCGTGCCCGGCTCATCGGGGTGGGCGCGGTTGGTGAAGCGGGCATTGCCCAGCCCGGTGCCGATGGTCAGCACGCCCCAATGCGCGACATCCTGCATGAAGGGGACTTCGCTCAGCCCCTGAACCACGGCGTCATTGTGCATGACCACCGCCGTCTCGTGCCCGTCTATGGAGGGAATTGCCTCCCAGAGCGCGGCGGGCAGGTTGAAGCGCGAGCTTTCCCAGTTGCCCGGCAGATTCTGTGCGCCGGTCTCGATCGAGCCGTCGGCGGCGATGAAGCCGGGGCAGCCGACGCCGATGAACGGCGCCAGCCGAAGATCGTCCTTGCCGGCCTGACGGATGAGCTTCTCCAGCATCGCGACGAGGCGCCCGATGGCCTCCTCGCGCTTGGGCTCCTCGTCGCCGTGGCGCCACAGCTCCATGGCGCGCACCCGCGCCTTTGAGAGATCCGCTGCCTTGTCGAGATTGAGCCGGACGATGCCGCAGCGCATATTGGTGCCGCCGATGTCGACGGCGAGGATGTCGTCGAAGTTCGCGAACATCCAGCTCGGCGCCAGATGCGCGGCGCCGATCAGGCCGGCCTCGTCCGGGTCGTTGCGGATCGGGCGCAGCTCGATCTCGATGCCGTCGCGGCGCGCCAGCAGTTCCGCGCGGGCGATGGCGATCGCGGCGAAGCGGCCGGCCTTCAGCCCGCCGCCGATGGCGATGTGCTGCGTGCCTCGCCAGTCTTTCGTGCGCAGCAGGCGCCGGATGATGGCGAACAGCTCATGCGCGTATTCCTCGATGGCGCTGTGAATCAGCGCCTGCTCATGCGGCTTGCCCTCGGCCAGCGCCTGGTCGATCTGCGCCTTCGACAGTTCCGCCGTCGGCGTCTCGCCGAGAACGGACAACTTGCGGTCGCCGAGATCGCGCCAGCGATCGAAAATCTCGAAGAAGGCGGCACGCCGGGCGCGGTCGCCGATGAACCCGTCCTCGTCGCGCAGCTGCGCATTGAAGCTGTCGACCGTCACTGCCGTGAGGGTCGCCGCGCCATGCGTCGCGACGTCCGGCGGCGTCTCCCTGGTTTTCCCGGCCGCGCTCCTCGTTCTCGTCACCGCCGGACCACCCCTGCCACGCGCCGCGTCCTGTCGAGAACGGGCGAGAGCGACGGGTGTTCCACGCCGCACATGCCTGCGGGACGCTGACCACCGGCCCGATGGTCAGCGGAGGAGGTTGGTTCGGGCGAGTTCGACGATCTCGTCGCCCCGGCCGTTGATGATCGCCCGGAGCATATAGAGGCTGAACCCCTTGGCCTGTTCGATTTTGATTTCCGGCGGCATCACCAGTTCCTGCTTGGCGGTGACCACGTCGACGAGCGCGGGCCCGGGATGGGCGAAGGCATCGCGCAGCGCCTGGGCCAGATCGGCGGAATCCTCGACCCGGATGCCCTTGACGCCAATCGTCTCGGCCATCGCGGCGAAGTTCGGGTTCTGCAGGTCGGTGCCGGTGGCAAGATAGCCGCCGGCCTTCATCTCCATCGCGACGAAGCCCAGCGAGCCGTTGTTCGACACCACCACCTTTACCGGCAGGCCGAGCTGCACGAGCGACAGGAAGTCGCCCATCATCATGGTGAAGCCGCCGTCGCCCGAGAGCGAGATCACCTGCCGCCGCGGCGCAGCGGCCTGCGCCCCGATGGCCTGGAGCATGGCATTGGCCATCGAGCCGTGGTTGAACGAGCCGAGCAGCCGGCGCTGGCCGTTCATCTTCAGATAGCGCGCCGCCCACACCGTCGGCGTGCCGACATCGGCGGTGAAGATCGCATCGTCCGCGGCGATCTCGCTGACCATCCGGGTGAGGTACTGGGGGTGAATCGGCTGCCCCGCCTTGGAGGGGCGGGCGAGGTCGTCGAGCCCCTCGCGGGCCTTCGCATAATGCGCCCTGGCGGTGTCGAGGAACGAGCGGCTGCGCCCTTCCTTCAGCCGCGGCAGCAGGGCTGCGAGCGTCTCGCCCACATCGCCGACGATGCCGAGCGCGAGCGGCGCGCGCTTGCCAAGCGCGGCGGGGTCGCGGTCGACCTGCACGATCCGGGCCTTGTCCGGATAGAAGTTGCGGTAGGGAAAGTCTGTGCCGAGCATCAGCAGCGTGTCGCAATCCAGCATCGCCTGGTAGCCGGAGGAAAAGCCGATGAACCCGGTCATGCCGACGTCGAACGGATTGTCCCATTCGACATGTTCCTTGCCACGCAGGGCATGGACCATCGGCGCGGCGAGCCGATCGGCCAGCGCCACGACCTGATCATGCGCGCCCGCGCAGCCGCTGCCGGCCAGGATGGTCACGCGCTCCGATCCGTTCAGGAGGTCGGCCAGGCGCTCGACCTCCGCCTCCGCCGGAAGCACCCGCGGTTCGGCCAACGCCGGCCATCCGGTCGCGGCTCCGGCGGGCGCCGGCTTCAGCGCCACATCTCCCGGCAGAACGACGACGGCAACGCCCCGGCAGCCAATGGCGGCGCGCATCGCCCGGTGCAGGACCTCCGGCATCTGCGCGGGATTCGACACCAGCTCGACGAAATGGCTGCATTCCCGGAACAGGTCCTGCGGATGCGTCTCCTGGAAATAGCCAAGGCCGATCTCGGACGAGGGGATCTGCGCGGCGATGGCCAGCACCGGCACATGGTTGCGCTGGCAGTCGAACAGGCCGTTGATGAGATGCAGGTTGCCCGGTCCGCAGCTCCCCGCGCAGACCGCGAGTTCGCCGGTGATGGCGGCTTCCGCGCCAGCGGCGAAGGCCGCCGTTTCTTCATGGCGCACATGCATCCAGTCGATGCGACCGAGCCGCCGGAGGCTGTCATTCAGCCCGTTGAGACTGTCGCCGGTCACGCCCCAGATGCGCTTCACGCCGGCATTGGCGAGCGTGTGCGCCAGAAGGTCTGCAATGGTCATGCTCATGGTCGGTTCTCCTATGGAGTCGGGCCGGAAGACACCAGGCTGTCGCGCGAGATCGGGGATAGGGTGAAGGAGGACGCCGCACGGGCCGGGGCACACCCGTGGACATGACGAGCGTCCGCCTCAGGTGTCGGATGGTGGTTCGATTTGTTCGATCAGCATTTTAGGCAGGATGAGCCCGAAGGCCATGGCGATCATGACGGCGATGGCGATGGTGCCGTCCATCACCGCCGCCGTCAGCAGTTGCGGGGAGGCACCCGGTCCCGCATCGGCGAGCCCGATCAGGCCGTCGGCCATTCGGAACACGAAGGAACCGGGGATCAGCGAGACCACCGAGGCGAAGGCGAAGGCGGCGAAGGGCATGTGAAGGCGGTTGCTGAGGGGCGTTACCACCGCGCCGACGAACAGGCAGGCGATGAAGGAGGAGGTCGCCGCGCCTCCACCGATGGCGAGCACCGCCCAGTGTAGCGCATGGCCCACCATGCCCACCGCCATGGGAAGGGGCAGCATCCGCCATGGCATGGAGAAGAACGTCCCGTAGGCGGCGATGGCGATGCCGGCCGCGACCACGTCCACGCCGAGCGCGACGCTGCTGCCGCCGCCTGCCAGCGGAAGGCTCTGACCGCCGATGGACATGCCCGCAATCAGGCCCACCGTGATCAGCAGCATCAGCAGGCCGGCATAGGACAGGCGTTCCAGCGCCAGCGGCAGACGCATGCGCGCCAGGTCGATCGCCCCGTTCAGCAGATGCGGGCCGGGCACCAGCACCATGCAGGGACACAGGGCGATCACGAACACCGCCGCCGTCGGCATCAGGTGGGCCGCACCCACGGCCACCAGCCCGGCCAGCAGGGCCGCGCCGAGCGGCTGCGGCAGGGGCGTGGGGAACAGGCGCGCGAGGCCGCGCCGCAGGCAGGCGCCCGCAAAGGCACTCACGAACACCAGCAGCAGGGTAACGGGGTTGGCGGCGCCGAAGATGAGGGCCAGCGCCGCCGCGCCGGCTCCTGCGAGGCTGGCGAAGCGCAGCAGTGAGACCGGAGGCAGGCGGCGCACCCCCTCGAGCTCTCCCAGCGCCGCGCCCGGCGTGAGCCGCCCCTCGCACACCGCATCCATGATCTTCAGCGTTTCGATGACCTTGTGCATCTCCACGCCGATCGGGGTGGCGGGCACGATCTCGAGCCGCTCCCCCTGCGCCGTTACGGCGAAGCGCAGCGCCACCTCGCCCCATCGCGGGCCGACGGACACCGTCAGCCCGAAATGGGCGGCAAGACGCGTCAGGCTGCGCACCGTGCGTTCCGTCGTCTGTCCATTGCAGAACAGAAGGAAGGCGCAGGCGCGCAGGAGCGCGATGGCCTCCTCCTCGGCGGGCGACGGCTGCCCCATGTCAGACCGCCGGATAGGCAGGCTGATAGGCCATTTCCGCGATATGGGCGGCGATGTCGGCGGGTCGCTCGACACGGGCGAGGCCGTTGTCGAAGATCCGCGCGGCGATGCGCGCCGCCACATGGAGCGAGGCGGCGCGGATGTCGTGCTGGGGCGGATAGATGAGGCCGGTGTCCAGCTCTTCCTGCGTCACCAGCTCCGCCACCGCCTGCGCCGCGACGATGAACATGTCCTGGGTGACGCGGGTCGCCTGCGTCGCCAGCACCGCCATGCCCATGGCCGGGAAGATGTAGACGTTGTTGCCCTGCCCGGGAACGAAGGTCTTGTCGCCCAGCTTGACCGGTTGGAACGGGCTTCCCGAGGCGAAGATCGCCCGGCCTTCCGACCATTTGTAGGCTTCCTCCGCCGTGCATTCGGAGCGCGAGGTGGGGTTGGAATAGGGGAAGATGATCGGCCGCTCATTGATGCCGGCCATGGCCTCGATGACCGCCTGGTTGAACAGTTTCGGCACCGTGCTGACGCCGATGATTCCGGTGGGCTTGATCTGCTCGATCGCCTCGACGAAGGAAGTGAGGGGGGCATGATCGTGGGCGAACGGCTTCTGGAACGCGGCGATGTCGGTGCGGGAATCCACCATCAGGCCGTTGACGTCGAACAGCCAGTTGCGCGCGCGCGCCTCCTCGATGGTTGCGCCTTCCAGCACCATCGCTTCGCTGATTAGTTCGGCGATGCCGGTCGCCGCCGACCCGCCGCCGAGGAACAGGAAGGTCTGGTCGGTCAGCTTCTGCTTGGAGATGCGCAGCGCGCCATAGATGCCGGCGACGGCGACGGCCGCCGTGCCCTGGATGTCGTCATTATAGGTGCAGGTGCGGTCCTTGTAGCGCTCCAGGATCGGCACCGCGTTGATGTTGGCGAAGTCCTCCCACTGGAGGCAGCATTTGGGGAAAAGCTCGCCGATGGCGGTGACGAATTCCTCGATGAAGGCGTCGTACTCCGCCCCCCGCACGCGCGGCTGGCGCAGGCCGAGATAGAGCGGATCGTCCAGATAGATCTGGTTGTTGGTGCCCACGTCCAGCGTGATCGGCAGCGTCATCTCCGGCGGCACGCCGGCGCACACCGTATAGAGCGCGAGCTTTCCCACCGGGATGCCCATGCCGTTCACCCCGAGGTCGCCGAGGCCGAGGATGCGCTCGCCGTCGGTCACGACGATGAAGCGGATATCCTTGTTCGGCCAGTTGGCGATGAGCGACTTCAGCCGCCCCTTGGCGGTGATGGGCAGATAGAGGCCGCGCGTGGCCCGCAATATATGGTCGTATTTCTGGCAGGCCTCGCCCACCGTCGGCGTGTAGACCAGCGGCATGAAGGTCGCCGGGTCGGACATGAGCGTGGCGTAATAGAGCGTCTCGTTGCGCGCCTGCAGATCACTCAGCAGGAGATATTTCTGCAGGTCGTTGTCGAGCGTGCTCAGCTGCAGGTGCACGCGGGCGATCTGGGTCTGCAGCGTATCGACGCCCGGGGGCAGGAAGCCGTCGAGGCCGAGGCGCGCGCGCTCCTCACTCGTGAAGGCGCTGCCGCGGTTGAGCGTAGGATCGTGAAGGATGGACGGGCCGGAGACGGTCATGGAACGGTGTCCTTGGGCTTGGGGTGGCCATGGGCCGGTGGCAAGCGAACTCCCGCGGCCCGGGCGGCCGGAGACACGATTTCCGGCCTCAGCTGTTCTCGTGCGCCACGTAGGGCTTCACCATCTTGGCGGGATCGACGACGCGGTCGAACTCCTCCTCCGTGACATAGGCAAGTTCGAGGGCGGCCTCCCTGAGAGTGAGGTCCTTGTCCATGGCGTGGTGCGCGATCCTGGACGCCTTGTCGTAGCCGATCACCGGCGCCAGCGCCGTCACCAGCATCAGCGAGCGACATTTTCGGCCATCTTCTTCAGGTTGGGCTTGGCGCCTTCCACCAGGAAGCGGCGGAAATTGGTGCAGCCGTCGGTGGCCAGCGTGATGGAGTGGCAGATGTTGAAGATGATCAGCGGCTTGTAGACGTTCATCTCCAGATAGCCGCTGGCCCCGCCGAAGCCGACCGCCACGTCGTTGCCCATCATCTGCACCGCCAGCATGGTGAGCGCCTCGGCCTGGGTGGGGTTCACCTTGCCGGGCATGATGGACGAGCCAGGCTCGTTCTCCGGGATGATCAGTTCGGCGAAGCCGGCGCGCGGGCCGCAGGACATCAGCCGGATGTCGTTGCCGATCTTGTAGAGCGAGGCGGCCAGCGTGCGCAGCGTGCCGGAGAACTGCACCAGCGCGTCATGCGCACCCTGCACCGTGAACTTGTTGGGCGCGGTCACATAGGGCAGGCCCGTCAGCGCCGCGATCTCCGCCGCCACCGCCTCCGCGAAGCCCGGCGCGGCATTGATGCCGGTGCCGACCGCGGTGCCGCCGAGGGCGAGGCGGTAGACGCCCTTCAGCGCGTCGTCGATGCGCTCCAGGTCGTCGGTCAGCATGCCGGCATAGCCGGACCATTCCTGGCCCAGCGTGAGCGGGGTCGCATCCTGCATGTGGGTGCGGCCGATCTTGACGATGTCCTTCCACTCTTCCGCCTTGGCGGCGAGGGCGTCGCGCAGCGCGGCGACGGCAGGGATGAGGCGCGTCGTGGCGTTGACGCCTACCGCGATGTGCATCGCCGACGGGAAGGAATCGTTCGACGACTGGGACATGTTGACGTGGTCGTTGGGATGGACCGGCGTCTTGGAGCCGAGCGGGGTGCCCGCGATCTGGCAGCAGCGGTTCGAGACCACCTCGTTGACGTTCATGTTGAACTGGGTGCCCGAGCCGGTCATCCAGACGTGCAGCGGGAACATGTCATGGTGCTGTCCGGCGAGGATCTCGTCGCAAGTGTCGATGATCAGCCTGAAGGGCTCGTCCGGGAGACGCCCGCCCTTGTGGTTCGCGGCAGCGGCCCCTTTCTTGAGGGTCGCATAGGCGGTGATCATCTCGCGGGGCATCAGGTCCTTGCCGATGCTGAAATGCTCCAGCGAGCGCTGGGTCTGGGCGCCCCAGAGCCTGTCCGCGGGAACCTGGACCTCGCCAAGGCTGTCGGTTTCAGTGCGCATCTCGGTCACGGGAGAACCTCTTCTGGAGCGCGGGGTATGGTGGCAGCAGGCTCGCTTGATCAAGGTGATGCAACCCGTTCGTGAGGCGCTTAGCAAGCTGAATCCCTGTCGTTTTTTGACCGGATCGATTTCCCCGGGAGGAGCCTGCGACAATTTCGATGTCCGGCCTGCCGCCGGTCTCGCAGGCATTTTGTGAAGCTGGCACAGCGCGATCCGCGCGCGAGCGACCGCGTCGGGCGTTGCCGTTTTCGAGCGGCGAGGATCCTTGCCGACATCGGCCATGTCGGCGATTGGAAGATCGATGAGCTCATTGAGGGGCGAGGCCGGCTAGGCAGAACGGGGGCGAGGTCTCGTCGTGGTCGATCCTGGCTTCGGTCGCGCGGGCCCTCCGACGGGCGACGTCGCGGCGCGGAAAGATTTCGCCGAGGTAGCGTCCCTCGTGGCGGATCCGCGAGCCTGGAAGCTGAGATGACGTGGTCGTTCGTCGCGCAGGTACTCAGGCAAGTGCGCGTTCGACGAGGTGAAGCCTGACGCCGTTCTTGGCGGTCAGGGCGGCAAGATTGCCGGTCGGCGCGGCATCGGTGACGAGGATGTTCACGTCGCGGAGCGAGCCCAGGCGGACCAACCCGCGCCTGCCGAACTTGCTGCTGTCGATCGCCAGGATCACGCTACCGGCCTGCTGCATGGCCGCCCGGACCGCTGCGACTTCGGCATAATCGTCATCGCCGATGTCGCCGTCCTCGTCGATGCCGCTGACCGAGATGACGACGAAGTCGAACTTGAAGGCCTGGATGAACTCGGCCGAATTCTGGCTGAACACGCCGCCATCCACCTGGCGGACGAAACCGCCGGGCACCGCGACCGCAAAGTTGGTACGCTCGCTCAATGTCGTGGCAACGCGCAGGCTGTAGGTGACGACGCGCAGGCCCTTGTGGGCTGTGAGCGCGCGGGCGACGGCCTCGCAGGTCGTGCCGGTGTCGATAAAAACGGCCGCATTATCGGGCACGATACGGGCGACGGCGCTTCCGATGGCGTCCTTGGCCTGCGCATTGGCGATGCGGCGCTGGCGATAGACGGTCGGATCGATCGGCGTCGAAGCGACCGCGCCCCCGTGCAGGCGCCGGACCTTGCCTTCCAGTTCCAGCGCGACAATGTCCCGGCGGGCAGTCTGCGTGGTGACGGAGAAGCGGCTCGCAATCTCTTCGACCGAGATATGCCGGTTCTGCTCGAGATATTTGACCAGGAAGGCGCGGCGGCGCGCCTTCTTCCCCTCGTCATCCCGCTCTTCGTCTCGAATCTGCATCTCGAATCTCGATAGTGCTCGTAAAATAGTATTCGATCCATGGGACGTCCATCAGGGCGCCCCATGGATCGAGCCGTTTAGGGACCTGCCGGGCGTGCGGTCCCGGCAGGCGGCGTGGCATCAGAACTTCATGCTTAGCCGACCGGTGACGCCGTTGTCGCCGAGGCCGGAGCCGAACTGGCCGGAGTAACTTATGCCAAGCGTCGTGTTCGGTGTGGCCGCGAAGTCCAACCCGGCGCGGATGATGGCGACGTCCTCGGCGATCGGCGTCCCGCGGATGCCGAAATCGTCGCCGCCGGCGAACGCCATTACCGCCTGCGGAACCACATCGCCGGAGGCGTGCTGCCAGCCGAGCGTGCCGTGCAGGGTGGCCACCGTCGCGCCGATATCGAAGCTGGTCGAGGCACGGGCGCCCAGCGTGGTGAACAGCGTGTCGAGATCGCCGGACGCACCGGCGAGCGCGGCGGCGCCGCCATCCTCGACGAAGCCGTCATTGCTGAAGTGGACATAGGCGAGGCTCAGGAACGGCTCGATCGTGCTCCGTGCCATATCGAACCGGTAGCGGAGCTCACCGAAGACCTGCGTGGTGGACGCGTCATAGTCTGCCGAGAGGCTCTCGTTGAGGTCGGGAATGGCCACTTGGCGCGAGGTTTCGATGCTGTGCCAGGTTTGGCCGACGCCGAGGCTCAGGCCGAGCGGGCCGGAGCGCGAGCCGGCATAGAAGCCGATATGGTAGTTGTCGGCGTCACCGCTGGCGACGAGATCGTCGAGTTCGACCGACGTCCGGCTGTAGCCAGCGAGCAGGCCGACCCGCCAGGCGTCGCCGACCGCCGCATCCGCGCCGGCGAGCAGGCCGCCCACATTGCTGGTCAGGCCCGAGGCGTTGCCGTCACCGTCGACGTCGCTCCATGAGCCGAAGGACTGGCCCCACACCGCGAAGCGGTCGGTGTCGGCGGCCACCGGCTCCGGCCCGGCCTTGTCGTAGGCCAGCACCGACATGTCCTGACCCGCCAGTTCGCCGCTGGCTGCGCGCAGGCGCTCATTCGCCGCATCGCGCAGGAAGCGGCTGTTGTCGATCAGGACGCCGTAGGTCGAGGCGTGCACCTCGCCGCCGATCTGCGCGAAGGCGGAGCGGGCGCTCTCCTCGTCGAGCATGACGATGGCGTCGTAGAGTGGGGCGCCGTAGCCGAGGCTCTCGGCGCCGCGCGCGGCGGAGCGCTGGTTGAAGGTGGCGCCGATCCGGTCGAAGGCGGTATCGTTGCGCGCCAGCGTCAGCACCAGGTCGGTCGCGCCATAATCCAGCGTCGGGTCAAGGAAGGCGAAGCTGGAGGAGACCTCGCCGAAGGCGCCCTCGATCCCGCCGGCCGAGCTGATGATGGTGTAGCTGGTTTCCGGCTTGTATTCGCCGGCAGTGCCGATGCTCATCAGCGTGCCGCCCTCGATGGTGGTCTTGCCGGTCACGGCGATCAGGTCGCTCGCGCCTTCGGCATCGTACTCGACCTCATAGGCGGAGCCGCTTTCGAAGGTGAGGTTACCCGCGACGTTGAGCGTGCCGATCGAGTTGCCCGGCGCGACGATGCCGCCCGATGCGATCTTGAGATTGCCGATGGTGCCGATGCCGGCGAGCGCGGCGCCATCGAGCACCGTGGTCATCGCGGAAGTCGCGATCGAACCGTTGACGACAAGCAGGCCGTTCCTGACGAAAGTCTCGCCGGTATAGGTGTTGGTGCCGAACAGCCCGAGCGCGCCTTCGCCGAGCTTGGTCAGGCTGCCTTCGCCGGAAATCGCCCGGCCGATGGCGACGGCGTTGGCGGCATCGGCGATCTCGATGGCGCCGCCGCCGACCTCCAGCACCACGGAGCGGTCGAGAACCGCCATGTCGGTGCCGGCGATGCGCAGCGTTCCGTTGTCGAGGTGCAGGCTCGCTGCGGAGGTGCCGAGCGCGGCGTCCTCGTCGACGATGAGGGTGCCGCCATCGGTCACCAGCGTCTGGCCGATGAAGCTGTGATCGTCGATGCAATAGTCGACGATCGCCTGCTGCAGGCGGGAATCCGTGCTCTTGCAGTCGAGCAAGGTCTTCTTCTCCTCCTCCGTCAGGTCGGTGAGGATCGGATTGCCGTTCTCGTCCGAGATCTGCCCGAGATAGACGTCGGTGCGCATGTTGTTGCGCGTCAGGTAGAATTCCTTGCTGTCGGCGAATACCGGGGCGTCCGCGCCCCAGACGAGACGGGTCTTCTCGACCGTCGCGTCGTCGACCGTCTCCGTATAGGTCTCCAGCGCCGGGCCGATCCATTTCAGCGTGTGCGCGACCGGTTCATGGTCGGAGAGCGTCGCGCTGCCGTCATTGATGTTGCCGACCTCGCCGAGAACACCGGTATAGGCGTCGTTCGGATCGTCCTCGATGACGTACCATTTGCCGAACGGGCGCGAGACCATGAAATGGTCGATCGTCACCCGGTCCCAGCTGGTCCATGTATTGGTGTCGTCCTCGCCGGCCGAGGGCCAGGTCGTGGTGCCGTCTCCGAGTCCGTGCGGCGCGAAGGGCTCCCGATCCGCCGGGGTGGTGAGCAGCATATACTGCTTCTTGAGCACGTTCATCGTCACCGGCGTGTTCGACGCCACCGGATAGGTCTCGTCCTCGAAGGTAACGCCGTTCTGCGCCATGTCCTTGGCGATGATCTGTTCCCACTGCCGCCAGCTCATCTGTGAAATACTGGAGATGCCGGGAAACTCCGAGCGATGGGCGTCGAAATAGTCCTGGATCACGTTGCGATAATGGACCGTGCCGTTGTCGTCGACCACCTTCATCGAGGCGGCATAGGCCTCATATTCGCTCGTCTTTCCCTCCGGCGTGTATTCCTTGGCCAGCTGCTTCCACAGGTCGGAACTGCCGCCGTCGACGATGGTGCGGGCGAAGAGATAGGACTGCTGCTCGGCGCCGTGGAGACCGCGCTCGGAGACGTCGCCGGCATTGAAGTCGCCGACGAGAATGATCGGCGTGTCGGAGTCGGCCGCCCAGCTGTTGATCCCCTTCACCTCGTCGAGGCGGGCATTCGGCTCATCGTAATAGTTGAGATGAACCGAACCGATGATGGTCTGCGGCACGCCGTTCTGCGCGTCGATCTTCTGGTAGGCGATCGCGTCGCCGAGCGTGCTAGCGTCGAACGTGCCGGACAGCCGGCTCACCACGCTGACATCGCTGATCTGGGTGCCGGCATAGGTGCCGAGCCCGGCATCGCCCAGCATCTGGGTGAGGCCCGGAATGTACTTCGTGTCGGTGCGCGATTCCTGCAGAGCGATGACGTCGTAATTGCCGTTGATGAAGAAATCGGAGGTGACGCCGAGGTTGGAGGCGTACTGGTCGCCCCAGGTGTTCAGCGTCAGGATGCGAAGCGTTCCGTCGTCCGCCTGACCGGCGTTCGCTCCAACGACTGTCAGTGCGGCGCCGCAGAGGAGCCGCGACGTGATGCTGGCGAGGCTGAAGCCACGCCGACGGCGGGTGTTCCTGATATTCATCTTGCCAATCCCCATATGCCCCAGTTTTCCGCTCCCGGCCCATATCCACATGGACCAGGGCCCCCGGATCTCGGTCGGCGCTGTTTCGAGGATTGTTGCTTTCACATATGAGTATGTCACTTAGATAACATTTAGACACACGCGCCTTGTTGGTATTGCTTTGGACATGCTCACGCGCGCGGGAGGCGCCGCCGCGGCAGCCCCCCCCCCGATACACCGCCGGAGACAGGGCAGCATGCTGCAGCTGCAAACATTGACGGCTGCTCATTTGGTCGAAAATCATTTAAATTACTGAATATTATTGAATATATTCGGGGTGAGCCGATCTCGCGCGACCGGCTGCGTCGTAGCGTCATGCGCGACCTGCTGCCGGCGATGCATGCCGCCCTTCATCCGATAATTGTTCGATGATGGAATGGCATGTCGCCTTTTGCGGGAGAAATTGTCCGATAAGGTACATTTCTTGTCGGTCGAATGGCGATCGCGCTCTTCTCATCAAGAAGATGCCGGTTGGCGGCATCCTGCGCCGCGCGCGTTTATCGGGCAGCACTTTCGCGGGGGGGCGTTGCGGCACAAGCACCTGCTACAGCCCTCCCATATGCCCAAAGGCCGGAAGGTCACGATCTGCCCGCACGAGCAAGGCGCGGTCACCGCCCATGTCACCTATCCCACAGGCAACGGGCACGGGGGTAAATCCTCCGGGCGACGGCGCAGGCTCGACGTCCACGCGGATCGTGATCGACCGAGTAAGCGTCGAAATCTTGCGGGGCGGCACCGTTCGGATGGCCGACCGCGCCTATGACAGCGATGAACGGCGCCAAAATCTTCGAAGCCGCGGCGCTGCGCCGGCACCGGGGCGGGCTGTCCGAATTGCAGCCAATAAATGTCATCGCTATGGCACGAAGCGACCGATAGGTATTGCTGCCCCACATTCCGGGGGAGTGCGGAGCGTTGCATGAAACCAGGGTGGGCTTCTCGTGGGATATCGGGCGCGCGCCTGCGCCAGGTCGTTGCAATCGGTCTTGGCGTCGGCGGCATCGCCCAGGCGGCCCATGCCGAGCCTTTGCCTCCGGCGCCGACGACCTATCAGACGCTGGATTTTGGATCCCACGACACGTTCCTCACCGGCATTCGCGGCGACAACATCGTCGGCAATTACATCATCCCCGGCACCGCCGACACTGGCGGAATCTATTACAACATGACCACACAGACATGGTCGGTCATGCCGGTGGTGACCACCAACGGCGCGAATTACCCGGGCGCCATCGGCTCGTCGCCCTATGGGCCGAGCTTCGGCAATCCGGGCGGCATCCTGCGCACGGTGGGCAGCTATCAGACCGCGGATTCGTCTCCCTACGACTACAGCTATCTCTATGACGCCGCCGCCGCGCCGGGAGAGACGCTCACCACCCTGATCTATCCAAGTTCCAGCGCGCGGACGCTGTTCACCATTGCCCACAGCACTTTCGGCAATCAGGTGGTCGGCAATTACGATACCGCTCTCGCGACCGGCAACGCCTTCATCTACAATATCAATACCGGCGCCTACACGACCAACAACATAACCGGCGCCATCAGCACCACGGCCTATGGCATCTATGGCGACAAGATTGCGGGTGGCTATGCCATGGCCGAGATCGGGGGCGGCCTCGGCCCGGAACACGGCTACATCTATGATCAGACCACCGGTACCTACGAGACCTATGACCATCCCGGCGCGATCGCCACGCATTTCGAGGGCATAACCAGCGCTGGCCGGGCCAACGAGTACAATCTCGTCGTCAACTGGATTTCCGCCGATGGCGCCGTCCATCCCGCCGTGATGCATATCGATGCGCTGGGGCGTGTGACCTGGTACGAGATCGACATCCCCGGCACCGTCGTGTCGGCGAATTCCGCCTATGGCGACAATGTCATCGGTATCTATGTCGACGACACCGGCATCCACGGCTATCTCGCCACCATTCCCGGCATCTACAACCCGATCCGGAACACTGGCGATCTGACGTTCACGGATGACAATGCCGCCGCCCTTTCCGGCATCAAGGGCGACGACATCATCAATAGCGGCACCATCCAGGTCAGTGGCAATGGCGGCCTCGGCATCCGTGGCGAGACCTATGGCGTGCTGTCCAATTCCGGCACCATCTCCGCGACCGGCATCGCCGGCGCGGCGGTGGAAATGCACGGGCTTTACGGCACCCTGCTGAATTCCGGCACGTTGAAAGCCACCGCAGTGGCCGATGCGCTGCGCACCGGTGCCGACAGCTTCGGCAGCGTGATCGTCAACACCGGCATCATCGATGGCCGCATCGCCGCGACCTTGGGAGCCGAGAAGCGGTTCGAGAACAGTGGCTGGATCGGCGTGACCGGCACCGGCGTGCCGATCACCAGCTTCTTCAAAGGCACCTTCGTGCAGACCTCCGCCGGCTGGTTCGCCCCGCGGGTGACCGACGCGGGCAATGACTTGCTGGTGGTGGAGGGCACGGTACGGCTCGCCGGCATGTTGCAGGCGAACTTCCAGGCCACGAGCTTCGCCAAGACCACCACGCTGCTCAGGGCGACCGAGGGGATAACCGGCACCTATGACAGCTTCACCACCAGCGGCCTTCCCGCGCTGTTCGACGCCACCGTGAACTACGCGCCGACCACCGTGTCGGTGAGTGTCGCCGCCGACCTTGCCGGCATGCCGGGCAACACGCGCAACCAGCGCGCCGTGGGTGCCGCGATCGACGGCATCATCAACAACAGCGCGGCCGATATGCTGACCAGTCTGCCGGGTGCGCTTGCCCCCCTATACGGCGTCGGTGCGGCCGAACTGGGCGGCGCGCTCGACGCGCTGTCCGGCGAGGCCTATGCCAGCCAGCAATCCGTGCTGATCGGCGACAGCCTCTACAGCCGGCAGGCCCTGCTCGGGCGCCTGCGTCAGGGGGCCTATGCCGGCGAGACGGGTCCGCTCGCGTCGCTCGGCTTTGGCGGGCCGGCGCTCGCCTACGCCCCGCCGACCACGCCCGCCGTTCCGTTTCCCACCAAGGCGCCGGCCTCTTCCGAGCCGGCGTTCAACGGGACGATCTGGGCGCAGGCCTTTGGCGGCTGGAGCGATTATGACGGCGACGCGGGCACGTCGTCCGTCGACGCCTCCATTGGCGGCATTGTCGGCGGCGCGGATGTGAAGGTGGACAACTGGCTGCTCGGCGCGGCGGTGGGCTATTCCCGGTCGAGCGCCAATGTCGATGCGCTGGCGAGTTCGTCCGATGTGAACAGCCTGATCCTGGGCCTCTATGCCGGCACAAGATCCGGCCCCTTGGCGCTGCGCTTTGGCGCCACCTATGCCTTCAACCAGATCGACGCCGAGCGCACCATCGCCTATCCCGGCTATGCCGAGCAGGCGAAGGCGGACTATGACGGCGGCACCGCGCAGGTGTTTGGAGAGCTTGGCTACAGCTTCGCCGTCCAACAGTTCGCTTTCGAGCCGTTCGCCGGCCTCGCTTACGTCCATGTCGATACGGACAGCTTCACCGAGACCGGCGCCTCCGCCGGGCTGGCGGGCTCGTCCTCGTCGATGGGCGTCGGCTACTCCTCGCTCGGGCTGCGTGCCGCCACAACCATGGATCTGCCTGGCGGGCTGGCGCTGGAACCCCATGCCTCGGTCGCGTGGCAATATGCCTTCGGCGACACGACGCCGGAGGCGCGCCTGTTCTTCCTCAGCGCGCCGGGTGCAAATTTCAGCGTGGCCGGCGTGCCGCTCGCCGAAAACACCGCCCTGGTTGAGATCGGCTCGGATCTGCACATCAACGAGCAGGTGCGGGTCGGCCTGTCCTATGTGGGCCAGTTCGCCGACGACGTGACCGTGAACGCCGTGCAGGCCAATCTGAAGTGGCGCTTCTGACGGTGTGAGGCCGCGGCACTTCCAGCCCGGCCTATGCCGTACCGGAGCGCGGTTCAGGCATCGGCGCTCCCGCAAGGCGGAGAACCTCCGGGCCGGACCTGCGGGATGCGCTGCGGTGATCGCGCCGTAGCGGGAAGGCTCTGCAGCGGAGAGGCTCGGCGCGTCGCGCGAGAGGTTCGACTCGCGCGGCCGCTTCCTCTCGCCTGGATCTGTCGGTTTAGCGGCAATGTCGAGGGTTCTCGTCCAGCGCGGTGATGATACGATCGAGTTCGTCCCGAGTTGGCCGGCGATCGCGTTTCCCGCCTTTCCCGATCAGACCGAGCCGCTTGAGTGCGATGCGCGCGAGATCGAGTGGCTCCGTCGAGATTGTTACGCCATGGACGGCGGCAGTGTGGGAGTGCACGGTCTTGTTGGATCCGAAGTCCATGCCGGGCGTGAGCGGGCCTGCCCCTTCCTTTGCGGGGGTCCTTCCTAACTTGATGAGACGCTCGCGGTCGAACTCGGCGATCTTGAGAGGGGTGAGCGTCTCGCCCAGCGCCCATTCCTCGGCATCCCTGCGGCGCAGGAGCGTCTCGTAGTCGTACTGCCCCTACCGACGGATATGGGCTCTCCAGGAGCCGGATTTTAGTTTAGTGAAGGTAGCCAATCCGTGTGCGCTCCGTGTGCACGCACGCGTCGAAAAATCGGAAACTGGGGCGTATCGTGGCCAAAAATCGAGTGTACACGACGCGACCCAGTTCCTTGTTGTCACAAATATAATGTCGAAAAATAAATCATTTAGATTTTCCGTTGCCCCGATGATGGATTGGACCGACCGGCACTGCCGGGCGTTCCATCGCGTGCTGTCGCGGCGGGCGCTGCTCTATACGGAGATGGTCACCGCCAATGCGGTGATCTTCGGCGACCGCGACCGGTTGATCGGCTTCTCGGCCGAGGAGCACCCGGTCGCGGTGCAACTCGGCGGATCGGATCCGGCGGCGCTGGCCAAGGCGGCGGCGATCTGCGCCGAGTGGGGCTATGGCGAGGTGAACCTCAATGTCGGCTGCCCGTCCGACCGCGTGCAGGGCGGCAATTTCGGCGCCTGCCTGATGCGCGATCCGGCGCTGGTCGCCGATTGCGTGGCGGCGATGAAGGCCGAGGTCGCCATCCCCGTCACCGTGAAGTGCCGCATCGGCGTTGACGAACAGGATCCGGAGGTCGCGCTCGACGCTCTGGCCGACGCGGTGCTCGCAGTGGGGGCGGACGCGCTGGTCGTCCATGCCCGCAAGGCCTGGCTGGAAGGGCTCTCCCCCAAGGAAAATCGCGACATTCCCCCGCTCGACTACGACCGGGTCTATCGCCTGAAGAACCGGCTGCGGGACGTGCCCGTCAGCATCAATGGCGGCATAGGCACGCTGGAAGCGGCGCAGGCCCACCTTGCCCATGTCGACGGCGTGATGCTCGGCCGTGCCGCCTATCAGCAGCCCGAGCTGCTGCTGCGGGTGGACAGCCTGTTCTTCGGCGAGGCCGATCCGCATGCCGACGCCTTCGCCGCGGTCGCGGCCTTCGAGCCCTATGTCGCCGCCCATCTCGCTTCGGGCGGCAGGCTGCACGACATTACCCGCCACATGCTCGGCCTTTTTCCCGGCCGTCCCGGCGCGCGCGCCTACCGGCGCCACCTCGCGACCGAAGGGGTGAAGGCCGAAGCCGGTCTCGACGTGCTGCGCGCGGCCGTCGACGAGGTGCGCAAGGCCGAGGAGCGGCGTGCCATGGTGGCATGAAACAGGGGCCATCACCTGGTGGTCCGGATCGAAGGCGTGATGTGGTGGCGTGATGGTACAGGCGATTCCCCTCGAACATCTGTTGTGGCTTTCCGGCGTCCTGCTGGTGGCGGGCCTGGCGACCGGCATCCTTGCCGGGCTGTTCGGCATAGGCGGCGGCGCGATCATCGTGCCGGTGCTCTATGAGGTGTTCGGTGCGGTGGGGGTGGATGACTCCGAGCGCATGCATCTCTCGGTCGGCACCGCGCTGGCCATCATCGTGCCGACGGCCCTGCGCTCCTACTTCGCCCATCGACGTCGCACCAAGATCGACAATAGCATCATGAGGCAATGGGCCGTGCCGCTGGTGGCCGGCGTCGTGGCGGGCACCTTGCTGGCAGCGGTGTCGCCGGACGTGGTGCTGAAGATCGCCTTCGTCCTGTTCGCGGCGCTGATGTCGTCCAAGCTGCTGTTCGGCCGCGACAGCTGGGTGCTGTCGGACACATTGCCCGGACGGGTGCCGATGACGCTCTACGGCTTCGGCATCGGCGCCTCGGCGCCGCTGATCGGCATCTCGGGAGGCGGCATCGCCACGGTGGTGCTGACGCTCTACCGGGTGCCTATCCACACCGCGATCGCCACGTCGGCCGGGCTCGGCGCGCTGATCGCGGTGCCGGGCACCATCGGCTACATCCTCAGCGGCATGTCGCATCTCGACGAATTGCCGCCCTTCTCGCTCGGCTACATCTCGCTGCCGGGCCTGGTGCTGGTGGGCGGCGTCGCGACCCTGGCCGCGCCGCTGGGCGCGCGGATGGCGCACGCCTTCACCAAGCGCCAGCTCGAAGTCGGCTTCGGTCTCTATCTGCTGATCGTCGGCCTGCGCTTCGTCGTGGCGCTCATCGCCGAGTGAGGCGCCGGGCCGCCGGCTACTCGACGACCTTGGCCCGCATCACCAGCTTCTCGCCGCGGATCTCGAAGCTGGCGAGGCGGGACAGGAACGTCATGCCGAGCAGGCTGTGCTTCAGCGTGCCGGGGCTGGCGATGAGGGCGGGCACGTCGCGCTCCTCGATGCTGCCGGCGATCTCGATGCGGTCCAGCACCACGGCCGCCGCCCGGCCGCGCCCATTGGCGGTGTCGATCGGGATGTCGTAGCGCAGAAACTCGATCGGCAGCCCGACAGCGACCGCGTCTTCCGGCGTGAGCACGACGCTGGAGGCGCCGGTGTCGACCAGCATCGGAATGCGGTTGCCGTTGATCTCGACCCGCACGTTGAAATCGCCGTCCCGGGCGCGCGCGACCTCGACGGCCGGGCCGCCGTCCTGCGCCAGAGGCACCGCATAGCCGGGCGCCAGCTCCGCCAGCACGCGATAGGCGACAGCGTGCAGCTCGAAGCGGAAGGTGTAGCCGACCGCCAGTATGGCGAAGATGACGAGCCAGAGCGCGGCGGCGCGCAGCGCCTCGCCGATGCGTCCGGTGAAGGTGGCGAAGACGCTGGCGCCGACGACCAGCAGCAGCGAACCGTAGAAGACCAGCTGTGCCAGATCGCCCGCCCCGAGGCCGGCGATATTGCCGAACCGCGACGTCCAGAAGATCAGCCCTATGCCGCCGGCAAGGCCGATCACCACGATCCACATCAGGCGGTCGGCATTCATCGCACGGCTCCCGAAGCGGCACGGACGGACAGGCGGGCCATGATGGCGCGCCGCTCGGCCTCGCTGAGCGTGCTCCAGGCGCCGATCTCCGCCACGCTGCGGCCGCAGCCGAGGCAGGTTCGCCCGGCGGCATCCAGCGTGCAGACGGAAACGCAGGGTGTGGAGATGGTGCTCGGCATCGGAATCGGTACGCTCAGGAATGCCGGGCGAAGATAAGCAGACCCATCAGGAAGGCAATCTCGACCAGCAGGGTCGCGGCTCCAGCGACGTCTCCCGTCTGCCCGCCGAATTGGGCGCGGGCAAGGCGGACGACACCGAGAAAGGCCGCCGCTCCGAGGACGAGGCCGCCGGCGAGCGGCAGCGCGCCGAGGATGGGGAACACCAGAAGTGCCGCGATCACAAGCGCGATCAGCAAGGCCTTGCGCCGGCTCTCCGCGCCGGGCACGCCGGCGCTGCGGGCGAGGCCGTCGGCACGCGCGAAGGGCAGGGCGGCGAGCATCCACAGCCCAGCGAGGCGCGAGACGGCGACCGCCGCGGCCAGCCCGGCGGCGGCGGCCAGCGGTGCGATCGCCAGCAGGCCCGCCAGCGCGCCGATGCGCAGGGCGAAGGCGAGGATGAGCGCACAGACGCCGAACGCGCCGACGCGGCTGTCCTTCATGATCTCCAGCCGCCGCGCGACGCTCATGCCGCCGAGCCCGTCGGCGACATCGGACAGGCCGTCCTCATGCAGCGCGCCGGTGATCACGACCAGCGTGGCGACGGCGAGCGTGGCGGCGAGAAAGCCGTCGAGGCCGATGCCATGGGCGACGATCAGCACCGCGGCGCCGATCAGCCCGATGACCGCGCCGGCGAGCGGCAAGGCGGGGCCGAGGCGGTCGAGGTCGGGCGGGCCGTCGCTCGCCGGCTCCGACGGCAGGCGGACCGGCAGCCGCGACAGGAAGCGCAGCGCCGCGGGAATGTCGGATATCACGGGGACGGGCATGGTCGGCTTCCCTCGGCCTCGTTCACCGCTCGATGATGAAGTCGGCGGCCGGGCGGCGATGCTCCCAGCCGGCGCGCTCGAGTTCCGGCACGTCCGAGGGCTCGGCGGGATAGCCTATGCACAGATAGCCGACCAGCCGCCAGCGGGCCGGCACGTCGAGGGCGCGGGCCACCGGCTCGGGGTCGAGGATCGACACCCAGCCGACGCCGATGCCGCGCGCGGCGGTGGCCAGCCAGAAGGTGTGGATGGCGAGCACGGCGGAATAGGCGACCGTCTCCGGCATGGTGGCGCGGCCGAGGCCGTGGCCGGTCTCCGGCTCCGGCTCGACGAAGACGGCGAGCTGTTCGGGCGCGTCGTCCAGCCCGGCGAGCTTGAGCCGCGCATAGAGCCCGGCGCGCTCGGTGGGCTGAAGGGCGAGCGCCTCGGCGTTAGCGGCCTCGAAGAGGGCGCGGATGGCGGCGCGCCGCTCCGTCCCGCGCACCCGCACGAAGCGCCAGGGCTGGCTGAGGCCGACGCTCGGCGCCCGCGAGGCGCCGGCCAGAAGGCCCGCGAACGTCGCCTCGTCCAGCGGATCGGTCGCGAAGCGCCGCACATCGCGCCGCCACGCGAAGAGCCGGTCGAGCCCTTCGAGGAAGGTCGCATCGAAGGTGGGCGGCGCGGCCATGCATGCTCCTTGGGGCGAGGCTGCGGGATTTAAGGGTTGCGCGCTCCTC
The DNA here is from genome assembly GCF_056836805.1 of Ancylobacter sp. TW_SC_1. Classification (NCBI taxonomy): domain Bacteria; kingdom Pseudomonadati; phylum Pseudomonadota; class Alphaproteobacteria; order Hyphomicrobiales; family Xanthobacteraceae; genus Ancylobacter; species Ancylobacter sp. TW_SC_1. The sequence continues at coordinate 3,797,943 of NZ_CM166365.1, read as the reverse complement.
AGCGAGGGTCTACCCCGCCGCCGCGCCCGATGCGACCCCTATCGCCATCAGACCGGGCTCCACGGACGAGAGGTCCCATGTTGCGCTCCGCCACCGGCCTTCCCTTCGACGACATCCGCAACCTCGTTGCCCAGATGCCGGCCGCCGACGAGACCGCGCGCCGCGCCGCCGCCGAGCGCCAGCGCCAGCTCGTCAAACCGCCCGGCGCGCTGGGGCGGCTGGAGGAGATCGCCATCCGCCTCGCCGGCTGGCAGGGCCGGGAGATCCCGGCGATCAACCGGCCGACCGTCGCCGTGTTCGCGGCCACGCACGGGGTCGCGGGACGCGGCGTGTCGCCCTATCCGCCGGAAGTCACCAAGCAGATGGTCGCCACCTTCACGGCCGGGAAGGCGGCGGTGAACCAGATCTGCGGCGTGTTCGGCGCCGGGCTCAGGGTGTTCGACCTCGCGCTCGACATCCCCACGCCCGACATTGTCGAGCAGGACGCGCTCACCGAGGCCGAATGCGCCGCCACCATGGCCTTCGGCATGGAGGCGCTGGCCGGCGAGCCGGACCTTCTGTGCCTCGGCGAGATGGGCATCGGCAACACCACGGTCGCGGCGGCGATCTTCCATGGGCTGTATGGCGGCGAGGCCGGGGAATGGGTCGGACCCGGCACCGGAGCGACGGGTGATGTACTCGCCCGCAAGATCGAGGCGGTGCGCGCCGCGGTGCTCCGCTCGAAGGGGCATCTCGACGATCCGCTGGAGGTGCTGCGCAAGCTCGGCGGGCGCGAGGTGGCGGCGATGGCCGGCGCCATCCTCGCCGCGCGGCTGCAGCGCGTGCCGGTGGTGCTCGACGGCTATGTGGTGGCGGCCGCCGCCGCGGTGCTGAAGGCACTCGACCCGGCGGCGCTCGACCATTGCTTCGCCGGCCATGTCTCGGCCGAGCCGGCGCACCGCGCCGTGCTGGAGCGGCTCGGCCTCGCGCCGCTGCTCGATCTCGACATGCGGCTCGGCGAGGGTTCCGGTGCGGCGCTGTCGATCGGTGTCATCAAGGCGGCGGTGGCCTGCCATGCCGGTATGTCGACCTTCGCCGAAGCGGGCGTGGCGGAAGCGTGAGGCCGCGCCGGCCTCGCCCGCGCGGCTGGCGGTCGGACACGTTTCGCGCGGTCCTCGTCGCGGCGGTGCTCATCGTCGTCGCGCTGGTCGCCGAGCGGTTCGTTCCCGCGCTCACCGGCGCGGTGCGGGTGGCGGATGGTGACAGCCTGGAAATCGACGGCGAACGGGTGCGGCTCGAGGGGATCGACGCACCGGAACTGCACCAGAGCTGCGGCGAGGGGGAGAAGACGTGGCCCTGCGGCGAGCGGGCGCGCGCCGCAATGGCGGCAATCGTCGCGCAGGGAAAGGTAAGTTGCCGTCCCGTGGACGAGGACCGTTACCGCCGCGCCGTTTCCGTCTGCGCGGTCGACGGTCGCGACATCGGCGCGGCGCTGGTCGCGCAGGGCTGGGCGGTGGCGACCGGTTTCGCCTATGCCTCCGAGCAGCGCGCCGCGCGCGAGGCCGGGCGCGGCGTCTGGGCCGGGCCGTTCGAGATGCCGGCCGACTGGCGGGCGCGGCATCCCAGACCCGTGGCGGAGTGAGCGCGCCGTCGTCCCGGCGGGATGACGGATGGGTCGGGCATGCCTATCTACGTCGCATGCCTCCGGACACCCTTGAAACCCTGCTCGCCGCCATCCGGGCCTGCCGCGCCTGCGTGGAGCATCCGCGCGGAACGCCGCTGCCGCACGCGCCGCGCCCTGTGCTGCATGTGGGGCCGAAGGCGCGCATCCTGATCGCCGGGCAGGCGCCGGGCACCAAGGTGCACGCCTCCGGCCGCTCCTTCGACGACGCCTCGGGCGACCGGCTGCGCGCCTGGCTGGGAATCGACCGCGACAGCTTCTATGACGGCGAGAAGTTCGCCATCGCCGCCATGGGCTTCTGTTTTCCCGGCCAGGACGCCAAGGGCGGCGACCTGCCGCCGCGCCGCGAATGCGCACCCCTGTGGCACGACCGGCTGTTCGCGGCGCGCCCGCCCTTCGATCTTGTTCTGGCGGTGGGCGCGGCCTCGCAGGCCTATCACCTCAAGCGGTTGGGGCTGGAGCGCTTCGCGGGCGGCGGCCTCACCGAGCGGGTGATGCGCTGGCGCGAGATCTGGGAGGCCCGGACGGCGCCGCGCTTCCTGCCGCTGCCGCATCCATCGTGGCGCAACACCGGCTGGCTCAAGCGCCATCCCTGGTTCGAGGCGGAGATCCTGCCGGTGCTGCGGCAAGAGGTGGCGCGGCTGCTGGGGTCGGGGCCAGACGCTGGCCGTCATCCTGGACGGCCGCAGGCCGATCCGGGAGCGTCGATGGAACCGGCGAGCGAGCCCGGCCCTCGCCGTGCTCGGCCGGGATGACCGGGAACGGAACGGTCTAACGCGACACCGCCAGGTGCCGGTTCAGCCGGCGTTCCAGCACGTCCCACACCCGACGGACGGTCTCGACCATCAGGAGATAGAGCACCGCCGCCCAGAGATAGACCTCCATGTCGTAGGAGCGCGAGAAGGCGAGGCGGGTGACGCCCATCAGGTCGTAGACCGTGATGACCGAGGCGATGGCGCTCGACTTGATCATCAGCACCAGCTCGTTGCCGAGCGGACGCAGCCCGACGGCGATGGCCTGCGGCAGGATCACCTTGCGATAGGCGAGGAAGCGCGAGAGGCCGAGCGACTGCGCCGCCTCCATCTGCCCGACGGGCAGGCTCTGAATGCCGCCGCGCAGGATCTCCGACTGATAGGCGGCGGTGTTGAGGGTGAAAGTGAACACCGCGCAGTTGAACGCGTCGCGGAAGAACCACCACAGCCCGATGTCGGTGAGCTGCTCGCGGAACTGCCCGGCGCCGTAATAGATGAGGAAGGTCTGGGCGAGCAGCGGCGTGCCGCGGAAGAAATAGGAATAGGTGAAGGACGCCCGCGCGAGGAACTTGCCGCCCTCGGTCCGGGCCACCGCCAGCGGCAGGGCGAGCAGGGCGCCGAGGAAGACCGAGATGCCGACCAGCTTCAGCGTCACCCACACGCCGTCGAGGAAGCGCAGGCCATAGCGGTCCATCAGGTCGGCGTTGAGGCCGATGAGTGACATCAGCGAGAGGAAGCCGGAGCCGAGCGTGTCGAGGATCGCCTGCATCAGTGGCCTCCCACGCGCTTGAAGCCGCGCGACGCCCGGGTTTCCAGGCTGGAGAACACCGCGCTCGAGACGCCGGAGAACACCAGATAGATCAGGCAGGCCACGAGGTAGAAGAAGAAGGGCTGCTTGGTCACGCCCACCGCGATGGCGGTCTGGCGCATCAGGTCGCTGATGGCGATCACCGAGACCAGCGACGTGTCCTTGAGCAGCACCATCCAGTTGTTCGACAGGCCCGGCAGCGCGACACGCCAGAGCTGCGGGAAGGTCACGAGCCGGAAGATGCTCCAGCCCGACAGGCCGAGCGCCGCCGCGGCCTCCTTCTGGCCCTTCGGCACGGAACGGATGGCCGCCAGCAGAACTTCACTGGAGAAGGCGCCGAGCACCAGGCCCAGCGCCACCACGCCGGCGACGAACTGGTTCACCTCGACATGCGCGCCCTCGATGAGAGACTCGGCGATCCTGGTCAGCAGCATCTGTCCGCCGTAATAGACGATGAACAGCGTCAGCAGCTCCGGCAGCCCGCGGAAGACGGTGGTGTAGAGATTGCCGAGGCCGCGCAGCACGGCGGAATGAGAATCCTTCGCCAGCGCCACCAGGAGCCCGATGGCGATGCCGACGGGCAGGGTGACGAGAGCGAGCTCGATGGTGAGCAGCGCCCCCTGCGCGATCTCGTCGCCCCAGCCGTTGGGGCCGAAGGAGAGCAGCTCGAGGAGATTCAGCATGATGGACGGCGCGCCCCACGGTCAGCGGCGGAAAGACGCCGTCCCGGGAGCCCACCGGAACGGCGCTGCGGAGCGGAGCGTCAGTAGACGCTGAAGGGGAAGTACTTGTCGTTGATCTTCTTGTAGGTGCCGTCGGCGACGATCTCGGCGATACCCTTGTTGAACATCGCCGCCAGATCGGCATCGTCCTTGCGGAAGGCGGCGGCGACCGGGGTAAAGTACTTCTCGTCCTTGTATTCCGGGCCGATGAACTTGCAGCAGGCGCCTTCTTTCGAGTTGATCCAGTCCATCAGCATCACCTTGTCGGCGAGGATGGCGTCGAGGCGGCCATTGGCGAGGTCGAGATTGGCCTCGTCCTGCTTGCCGTAGAGCTTCACCTCTATGCCTTCCTTTGCATACACGTCCTCAAGGTAGCTCGAATGGATGGTCGAGCCCTGCGCGCCGACGACCTTGCCCTTCATGCCGGCGGGCGAGGTGTCGGTGATCTTGGTGTCCTTCGGCGCAATGAAACTGGCCGGAGTGTTGTAATACTTGTCCGAGAACAGCACCTGCTTGGCACGCTCGGGGGTTGCCGACATCGACGCGACGATCACGTCGTATTTGCCGGCCAGAAGAGCGGGGATGATGCCGTCCCAGTCCTGCGCGACAAAGGTGCAGGTCACTTTCATCTTCTCGCAGACGGCCTTGGCGATATCGACGTCGAAGCCCTTCAATTCACCGTGCTCGATATAGTTGAAGGGCGGATAGGCGCCTTCGGTGCCGACGCGGACGGTCTTCCACTCCTTGGCGGAAGCGCCGCCCAGCGTCGCTGCGACGAGCACGGCCACGGCGGCAAGACGGGTCGTGAAGCTCATGATGTTCCCCTCTGGTAGGTTGCCCTGGGCCGGCTGTTCTTTGTTTCCCGGCAACCCATGCTGGCACTTTTTCCGAACCTTGCGCAACGGGGGTGCCATATCCCTAGTCAGAAAGTCGAACTGACCCATTTATGTGCAGTGCAGCGCCATAAGCGCGGCCGATCGGGCCACGGCGCGGGACGGGTTGACGCTGCCGCCGTGCTGGTGTCTCACCAGCGGACGTCATTGAAGAGGAGCGCGAGATGGCGACCGCAGACGATGTGAGGGCGAGGCTGGCGCAGGTTACGGCCCCGGACGGCAGGCCCGTCACCGAGACCGGCGCGCTGTCGGATATCCTCGTGTCGGACGGCAAGGTCTACATGTCGATCACCGTCGATGCCGGCGCGGCGCAGACCTGGGAACCGGTGCGCGCCGCGGTGGAGCGCACCGTGCGCGGCACGCCGGGCGTGACCTCGGCGCTGGTGGCGCTGACCGCCGAGCGCAAGGCGGGTTCCGCGCCGGCCGGTGGCGCCCAGCCGGTCAAGGTGTCGGGGCAGGGTCATGCCGGGCACTCGCATGCCGGCCATTCCCACGCCGGGCATGCGCAGCCGCCGGCCGATCCGCAGAAGGAAACCCCCGGCCTGCCGGGCGTCGGCTCGATCATCGCCGTGGCTTCTGGAAAAGGTGGCGTCGGCAAGTCGACGCTGGCCGCCAATCTCGCGCTCGGCCTCGCCTCCTTCGGCCTCAAGGTCGGCCTGCTCGACGCCGACATCTATGGCCCCTCGGTGCCGCGCCTGATGGGGCTGAAGGGCCGCCCCGAGGTGGAAGGCCGGATGATCCACCCGATGCAGGCCTTCGGGCTCAAGGTCATGTCGATCGGCTTCCTCGTCGAGGAGGAGACGCCGATGATCTGGCGCGGGCCGATGGTGATGTCGGCGATCAGCCAGATGCTGAAGGAAGTGAACTGGGCGCCGCTCGACATCCTCGTCGTCGACATGCCGCCCGGCACCGGCGACGCGCAGCTCACCATGGCGCAGCAGGTGCCGCTGGCCGGCGCGGTGATCGTCTCCACCCCGCAGGATCTCGCGCTGATCGATGCCCGGCGCGGCATTGCCATGTTCCAGAAGGTGAACGTGCCGGTGCTCGGCGTGGTCGAGAATATGAGCTACTTCCTGTGCCCGCATTGCGGCACCCGCTCCGACATCTTCGGCCATGGCGGCGCGCGGCACGAGGCGCAGCGTCTCGGCGTGCCCTTCCTCGGCGAGGTGCCGCTGCAGATGTCGATCCGCGAGACCTCGGACGCCGGCCTGCCGCTGGTGGCGACGCGTCCCGACAGCCCGGAGGCGGAGATCTACCGCTCGATCGCCAATGCGGTGCGCGAGGCGCTTGCCGGCCGCCGCGCCGCCGCGCGGCCCGCCCCGCGCATCGTGATGGAAGGGTGAGGGGGCGGTTCAGCCCCCTTCCTCGAAGGGCGTGAAGAAGGCCTCGATCTCGGCGAAGCCCATGGCCTCGCCGACGAAATCGAAGCGCCCATCCCGCTGCATCGCCTGCGCCGCGCGGGCAACGGTGCCATAGGCGAGCCGGGCGAGGCTGGAGCCGATGCTGATGCGCCGGACCCCGGCCGCGCTGAGTTCGTCCCTTGTGAAGCGGGCTCCACCGATGCCGATGACGACGTTCACCGGCCGAGAGACCGCCGAACAGACCGTACGCACGGCGTCGAGATCCGGCAAGCCGGGGGCGTACAGCACGTCCGCTCCCGCCGCCTCGAAGGCCTGCAGCCGGCGGATGGTGTCGTCAAGATCGGGCCGGCCCCACAGGAAGTTCTCGGCCCGCGCGGTCAGCACGAAATCACCCGGCAATGCCTGCCGCGCCTCCACCGCCGCCGCGATGCGCTCGACGGCGAGGCTGAACTCGTAGATCGGCGCGTCGCGTCGTCCGGTATGATCCTCCAGCGAGCCTCCTGCCAGCCCGATGGCCGCGGCGGCGCGGATGGTTTCGCCCGCGCTCTCGGGGCTGTCGCCGAGGCCCATTTCAAGATCGGCCGACACGGGCAGCGGCGTCGCAGCGACGATGCCGGCGCAATGGGCGAACAGATCTTCCCGCGAGGTCGTGCCTTCGGCGACGCCGCGCGAGAAATCCATGCCCGCGCTTGTTGTGGCCAGCGCGGGAAAGCCGCAGGCGGCGAGGATGCGGGCGGTGCCGGCGTCCCACGGATTGGGCAGGATGAACGCGCCGGGCCCCTCATGCAGGGCGCGGAAGCGGGCGGCCTTGTCCAGCATCGGTGTGTCTCCGCGAAATATGGTGCGACGCTAGCAATGGGTGCCGAACAAAGCAAGAACAAATGAGCCCCCGAAACGGCGAAACCACCCGGTCGCGGCGACGTCCCGTCTTCCCTCAGGCAGGTTCAGGCAAGGCCCTGGCGTTGACCGAAAGGCGCATCGGGGTGCGGTTGCACGGCCCCTATGCCTGACGTAGGACTACGTACAAGCAAGCAATTCGTGTGCGGACGCGCGCAAATGCGCCTCACCGCACCGTCGAGGAAATTCCCTTCAGGAGAACAGCCCCCTATGAAGCGTCGCCAGTTCCTTGCCGCCGCCGGTGCCGGCGTTGCGGCCTCCGCCGTCGCCGCCCCGGCCATCGCCCAATCCGCCCCGGAAATCCGCTGGCGTCTGGCCTCCAGCTTCCCGAAGTCGCTCGACACCATCTATGGCGGCGCCGACGTCCTGTCGAAGATGGTGTCCGAACTGACCGACGGAAAGTTCCAGATCCAGGTGTTCGCCGCCGGCGAGATCGTGCCCGGCCTGCAGGTGCTCGACGCCGTGCAGAACAACACGGTCGAGATGTGTCACACCGTCTCGTATTATTTCGTCGGCAAGGATCCGACCTTCGCGGTGGCCGCGTCGGTGCCGTTCGGTCTCAATGCCCGCCAGCAGAACGCCTGGCTGTACCAGAACGGCGGCAACGAGCTTTTCAACGAATTCTACAAGAAATACAACGTCTACGGCCTGCCCTGCGGCAATACCGGGACGCAGATGGGCGGCTGGTTCTCCAAGGAGATCAAGACCGTCGCCGACCTCAACGGCCTGAAGATGCGCATCGGCGGCATCGCCGGGCAGGTGATGGCCAAGCTCGGCGTGGTGCCGCAGCAGATCGCCGGCGGCGACATCTACCCGGCGCTGGAGAAGGGCACCATCGACGGCGCCGAATGGGTCGGCCCCTATGACGACGAGAAGCTCGGCTTCTACAAGGTTGCGAAGTATTACTACTATCCCGGCTGGTGGGAGGGCGGCCCGACCATCCACGCCTTCACCAACCTCGCCAAGTGGAACGAGCTGCCGAAGAACTACCAGGCGGCGCTGATTGCCGCCTCGACCTATGCCAACACCATCATGCAGGCGCGCTACGATGTGCAGAACCCGCCCGCCATCAAGCGGCTGGTCGCCAACGGCACGCAGCTTCGCCCCTATCCGATGGAAGTGATGGAAGCCTGCCTCAAGGCGACCAACGAGCTCTGGGCCGAGGTTTCCGCCAAGAACCCGGACTTCAAGAAGGTCATCGACACCATGCAGGCCTTCCGCAACGAGGAAAACCTGTGGTGGCAGGTGGCGGAGTACACCTTCGACAGCTTCCAGATCCGCACCCGCCCGCGCGGCTGAGGCGGACCGCAGAGGCGTCATCCCGGCCTCGCGCAGCGAGAGCCGGGATCGCTTTCCTTCCCTAGCGCGCGATCCCGGCTTGGCCTTCGGCGGTCCGGGATGACGACGAGCGAGGAGGGCGCGCCGCGCCTTCGCGGTTGCCCTGCGCGGCCGGCTGTTGCAAACATCCGCCGCCCGTATCGTAGGGATGCCTGCCCATGAAGCGCCGCGCCTTTCTCCGCACCGCCGCCATCGCCGCACCGGCCGCCACTCTCGCCGCGCCCGCCCTCGCGCAGAACGCGCCGCAGGTCAGATGGCGGCTCACATCGTCCGTGCCGAAGGTGCTGGATGCTATTTTCGGCGCCAATGAGCTGGTGTCGAAATATGTGAGCGAGGCCACCGAAGGGCGCTTCGTCATCCAGAACTACGCCGCCGGCGAGATCGTGCCGGGGCTGCAAGCGCTCGACGCGGTGCAGAACGGCACGGTCGACGTCGCGCAGACGCCGCTCTACTACTATACCGGCAAGGATCCGTCCTTCGCCTGCTTCACCACCATGCCCTTCGGCTTCAACGCCCGGCAGCAGAACGCCTGGTTCTACCATGGCGGCGGGCGCGAGCTGCAGGACGAGTTCCTCGCCAAGTACAATCTGGTCGGGTTCCTCGGCGGCAATACCGGGACGCAGATGGGCGGCTGGTTCCGCCGCGAGGTGAAGGACCTCGCCGACTTCAAGGGGCTGAAGTTCCGCATCGGCGGCATTGCCGGGCAGGTGGTGGCCAAGCTCGGCGTGGTGCCGCAGCAGATCGCCCCGGGCGACATCTATGCCGCGCTGGAGAAGGGCACCATCGACGCCTGCGAGTGGGTTGGCCCCTATGACGACGAGAAGCTCGGCTTCGTGCGCGTCGCGCCCTATTACTATTATCCGGGCTGGTGGGACGGCGGGCCGACGATGAACGTCGTGGTCAACCTGCCCAAGTGGAACGCGCTGCCCAAGCCCTATCAGGCGATCTTCGAGGCCGCCGTCGCCTATGCCAACAGCGACATGCTGGCCAAGTACGACGCTTATAATCCCGCGGCGCTGCGCCGGCTGGTGGCGGCCGGGGCGCAGTTGCGCACCTTCCCGCAGAGCTTCCTCGATGCCTCCTGGACGGCCACCAATGAGCTGTATGCGGAGATCGGGGCGAAGAATGCCGGCTTCAAGAAGATCATCGATTCGCTCATCGCCTTCCGCAACGAGGAGTACCTCTGGTGGCAGGTCGGCGAGTATCCCTATGACGGCTACATGATCCGTGCCCGCTCGCGGGGGTAGGGCGCACCCTACCGAACATCCTTCGAGGCCGCCTTCGGCGGCACCTCAGGATGATGTCGTGTCCCAGAGCCACGTCATCCTGAGGTGCGAACGCAGTGAGCCTCGAAGGAAGCCCGCCGCGCGCCACGCCGCAAAGACGCCGTAACAAGAAAAGAGGAAACGCCGATGCCGACCCCGACCTCCCGCCGCAGCCTGATCAAGGGCGCCGGCCTTGCCACCGCCGCCTCGGTGATCGCCGCCCCCGCCATCGCGCAGACCCTGCCGCAGGTCCGCTGGCGCCTGACGTCGAGCTACCCGAAGTCGCTGGACACGATCTACGGCGCGGCGACGCTGCTGTCGAAATATGTCGGCGAGGCGACCGACCGGCACTTCACCATCGACGTCTTCGCGCCGGGCGAGATCGTGCCGGGGCTGCAGGCGCTCGACGCGGTGCAGAACCACACGGTCGAGGTCGCCCAGACCGCGCTCTACTATTATATCGGCAAGAATCCGGCCTTCGCGCCCTTCACCACGCTGCCCTTCGGGCTCAACGCGCGCATGCAGACGGCGTGGCTCTATCACGGCGGTGGCACGGAGCTGCAGAACGCCTTCCTCGCCAAGAGCAACGTCATCGGTTTCGCCGGCGGCAATACCGGCGCGCAGATGGGCGGCTGGTTTCGCAAGGAGATCAAGACCGTCGCCGACTTGAAGGGACTGAAGATGCGCCTTCCGGGCATCGCCGGGCAGGTGCTGGCGCGGCTCGGGCTGGTGCCGCAGAATCTCGCCGGCGGCGACATCTATCCGGCGCTGGAGAAGGGCACCATCGACGCCGCCGAGTTCGTCGGCCCGGTGGACGACGAGAAGCTGGGCTTCAACCGCGTCGCGCCCTATTACTATTATCCCGGCTGGTGGGAGGGCGGCCCGACCATCCACTTCATCGCCAACCTGCAGGCGTGGAACGAACTGCCGCGGCCCTATCAGGCGGCGTTCGAGGCGGCGGCGGCCTATGCCAATTCCGACATGCTGGCCAAGTACGACGCGCGCAACCCGGCGGCGCTGCGCCGGCTGGTGGCCGGCGGGGCACAACTGCGCCCCTTCCCGCAGGAAGTGATGGACGCCTCGTACAAGGAGAACACCGCGCTGATGGCGGAAATCTGCGCCAAGAACGCGGAGTTCAAGACGATCTACGAATCGATGCTCGGCTTCCGCAACGAGGAATACCTCTGGTGGCAGGTCGGCGAGTATCCCTATGATGGCTATATGATCCGCGCCCGCACCCGGGGGTAGGGCGGCGCCGGGACGGCGGGCGGCGACGCGTTGCCGCTCCCCTCATGGCCGCGCCTCCCGAGGATGAGCCGCGCGCTTCTTTCGAAAGGGGAGCGGAAATGGCCACGAACAAGAAAATCGAAGCGTTTCAGAAGCATGTCGCCGCCGAGCTGGCCGGCGATCTCGAAACCACCATGGCGACGATGTCGGATGATCCGCATCTCAACAGCGTGCCGACGATGGCGGGGGGCGTCGGCCGCGACGGCGTGCGTCACTTCTACGCCAACCATCTGGTGGGCAAGTTCTTTCCGCCTGATGTGGTGATGACCGATGTCTCGGAGACGGTCGACGAGCATCAGCTCGTCCTGGAGCAGGTGGTCAGCTTCACCCACACCACGATGATCGACTGGCTGCTGCCGGGTGTCGCGCCCACCGGCAAGCCTGTCGAAGTAGCCCTCGTGGTGATCGTCGGCTTCAAGGACGACAAGGTCTCGCACGAGCACGTCTATTGGGATCAGGCGAGCGTGCTGGTGCAGATCGGCCTGCTTGATCCGACGGGACTTCCGGTGGGGGGCGCCGAGATCGCCCGCAAGGTGCTCGATCCGAAGCTTCCTCCCCGCGTCTTCGAGAACTAGCCGCCGGGCGCCAGTCTGGTGGTGGACGTGCGCTTGGGCATCCGCATGTGGTGGTGCATGGTGTACAGCCCCGCCGCCATGATGAGCGCCATGCCGCCGATCGAGACGAGATCGGGCATGTCGTGGAAGATGAGCGCGCTGAGCCCCACCGCGCACACGACGGCGGCGTAGCGGAACGGCGCGATCACCGAGGGATCGGTGCCGCGGAACGCCGCGATGGTCAGCATGTGGCCGATGACGAGCGACACGCTGCCGCCGATCAGATAGGCGAACGTCGTCAGGTCGATGGCGTGCCACTGCTCGACCGAGCTGCCGGCTAAACCGAAGCTCATGCCGACGACCGTGGTGCCGAAGGTGACGACGAGGGTGGGCACATGGGCGCCGATGCGGCCGGTGATAAAGTCGCGGAAGGCGATGAGAAGGGCGCAGCCGAGCGGCAGCAGGGCCATGGCGTCGAAGGCCGAACTGCCCGGCTTGACGATCATGACCACGCCCGCGAAGCCGATGATGACCGCCGTCCAGTAGCGCCAGCCGATGTGTGCGCCGAAGAACAACACCGCCGCCGCCATGGTGGCGAGCGGGGCGACCTGCAGGATCGCGGTCGAATCGGCGATCGACATGACGGTGATCGCGGTGATGAACATCATCGCCACGCAGGCTTCCGCCACCGCGCGCAGCAGCACCCGCCGATCGGCGACGAGACGCAGGGACGGTAGCTGGCCCTTCCAGCCGAGCACGGCGATCAGCAGCAGGGCGGCGATGATGCCGCGCACCGCCAGGATCTCCGACGGCGGGATGTGCTGCAGCGCGAGCTTGGAGAAGGCGTCGTTGGTCGAGAAGATCGACGAACCGGCGATCATCAGGAGGATGCCGCGACGGTTGGCGATGGGGGCATGCATGGGAAGAGGTCCGAACAGGAGGCGGCTCTTAAGCCACTGAAAAAAGACGGAATCACGGCCGGATCGGCCATCCGCCGGTCGACCCGGCCGGCGAGGGGGAAAGAAGCCTCAGCATTCCTCGCAGACGGTGGCCCCGGCTTGCGCCAGCCCGCCGCTGCGGCGTTCCAGCGCCTGCGAGACGACGCACAGGCCGAGGGCGCCGACCGAGAGAACCGCGCCGAGCCAGGGCAGGTCGGCATAGTTGACGCCGAGCGTGATCGCCGAGCCGCCGATCCACGCCCCCGCCGCATTGCCGAGGTTGAATGCCCCCTGATTGAGCGTCGAGGCGAGGTTCGGCGCGCCCACCGCCGCGTCGACGACGCGCATCTGGATCGGCGCGACGACGGCGAAGACGAGGATGCCCCAGAAGAACACGGTGGCGACGGTCGCGACCTCGAACGGGCTGACGAAGACCAGCACCACCAGCACGGCGGCGAGGCCGATGAAGGTGCCCATCAGCGAGGGCATCAGCCGCCAGTCGGCGAGCCTGCCGCCCAGCAGATTGCCGATGGTGATGCCGACGCCGAACAGCAGCAGCACATAGGTGACGGTGTGCGGGGCGAGGCCGGTGACGTCGCGCAGCAGCGGCGCGATATAGGTGAACACCGAGAACAGGCTCGCCGAGGCGAGCACGCTCATCATCATGGTGAGCAGCACCTGCGGGCGCTTCAGCACGGCGAATTCGCGGATGATGTTGCCGGCGGAATGGGGAATGTTGCGCGGCACCCACAGCGCGATGGCGCTCACCGCGAGGATGCCGATGATCACCACCGCCCAGAAGGTCGAGCGCCAGCCGAACGCCTGGCCGAGCGCGGTGCCGAGCGGCACGCCCAGCACATTGGCGAGCGTCAGCCCGGCGAACATCAGCGCGATGGCGCTGGCGCGCTGCTTCGGCGGCACGAGGCTCGCCGCCACCACCGCGCCGATGCCGAAGAAGGCGCCGTGGCAGAAGGCGGTGACGACGCGCGCGCCCATCAGGAACCAGTAGTCCGGCGCGACGGCACACAGGAAATTGCCGACGACGAACATGCTGGCGAGGCCGATCAGCGTCGCCTTGCGCGGCAGGGAGTTGGTGATGATGGCGACGATGGGCGCGCCGATGACCACGCCGAGCGCATAGCCGGTGACGAGAAGTCCGGCGGCCGGAATCGTCACCGAGAGGTCGGTGGCAACCTCCGGCAGCAGGCCCATGATGACGAATTCGGTGGTGCCAATGCCGAAGGAGGCCATGGCGAGGGCCAACAGCGGAAGCTGCATCGGAGGGCTCGTGCTTTTGAAGGGGCTCGGATTGCTAACGGATTAGCAGCGTGAATCGACGCAGCATATGCACGTTATGTTGCATTGCAGCAACAAACGGCCGCGCGTGGCAGGCATGCGCTGCAGACGGAACGGCGCGAGACCGGCCGGCTGACTCAGCCTCCGGTGACGCTCATGTGGCGGCGCAGTGCCGGGGGCTGGCCGGGGCGGTCGATGACGAAGTCGTGCCCCTTGGGCTTGCGGAAGATGGCCTCATCGAGCGCCGCGTGCAGCTTCTCGTCGCTCTCGGAGGCGCGCAGGGGGCTGCGCAGATCCGCCGCGTCGTCCTGGCCGAGGCACATATAGAGCGTGCCGGTGCAGGTGACGCGCACGCGGTTGCAGCCCTCGCAGAAATTATGCGTCAGCGGGGTGATGAAGCCGAGCTTGCCGCCGGTCTCGCGGATGCTGACATAGCGCGCCGGGCCGCCGGTGCGGAATGGTATGTCCTCCAGCGTCCAGTGACGGGCGAGGCGCTCGCGCACGGTGGAGAGCGGCAGGTACTGGTCGATGCGCTCCGCCCCGGTCTCGCCCAACGGCATGACCTCGATGAGCGAGACGTCCATGCCGCGGCCATGCGCCCATTCGATCAGGCCGGGGATCTCGTGCTCGTTCTCGCCGGCGAGCGCCACCGCGTTGAGCTTCACATGAATGCCGGCTTCCTGCGCGGCATCGATGCCGGCCAGCACCTTGGAGAGGTCGCCCCAGCGGGTCAGCGCGCGGAATTTCGCCGGGTCCAGCGTGTCGAGCGAGACATTGATGCGCTTGACGCCGCAATCGGCCAGTTCCCGGGCGAAACGGGCGAGCTGCGAGCCGTTGGTGGTCAGCGTCAGCTCGTCCAGCGCGCCGGAATCGAGATGGCGACCGATGGAGCGGAACAGGGTCATGACGTCGCGCCGCACCAGCGGCTCGCCGCCGGTCAGGCGCAGCTTCCTCACGCCGCGCGCGACGAAGGCCGAGCACAGGCGGTCGAGTTCCTCCAGCGTCAGCAATTCGGGCTTGGGCAGGAACGTCATATGTTCCGCCATGCAGTACACGCAGCGGAAGTCGCAGCGATCCGTCACCGAGACGCGCAGATAGGTCACCGCGCGGCCGAACGTGTCGACCAGCGGGGCGCGGGGAATTTCCCGCTGGACCCGGTCGATGACGGCTTCGTCGCTGCTCACGTTTTCGCTCCCATGCGCCGGGCGGCGCCACTTGCTCAGGACATTTCTAATGTTGGTCGAGCTCCGTGCCAAGGCGCAGACCCCTATCGACCGATAGCCTAAACCATTTGTGACGTGCGTTCCGGCAAGGTGCCGTGCGTCCGCGGCGGCCGCCGCGCCGTGTCCGGGGACGAATGCCCGACGCTCGGGGTGCTTGGCGAAACCCCGTCGCCTCTCTATGTGGGGACGGACGCATGAAGGGGAAGATGCTCGTGACCGACGCCTGGCCGACCGAGATCAAGGTCCAGAAGGACCGCCGCGCGCTGACCATCGCCTTCGAGGATGGGGCGAGCTTCAGCCTGCCGGCGGAGTATCTGCGGGTCGAGAGCCCGTCCGCCGAAGTGCAGGGCCATTCGCCGGCCGATCGCCAACTCGTCGCCGGCAAGCGCGAGGTGCGGATCGACGAGGCGATCCCGGTCGGCAACTACGCGGTACGGCTGATCTTCGACGACCGGCATTCGACCGGCATCTATACGTGGGAGCTGCTGCACCAGCTCGGTCGCGAGCAGGACGACCGCTGGAAGCGGTATCTGCAGGAGCTGGCGGCCAAGAACCTGTCGCGCGACGCCCCCGGCGCCGTGCGCCGCCACTGAGCGGTTTGCGCCCTGCGCGGGCGTTTAGCCAAGCCGAGGCGACGTGTCCGGCGCGTAGGCGCGCCCCGGCCGAGGCGCCGATTCCGGGCAGCCTTGCGACCGTCCGGGATGGCGCTCGAAGGGGGCTCGCGCGTCGGTGTCAGTTCAGCACGACCACCTTGGTACCGACGCGCACGCGGTTGTACAGGTCGGTGACGTCGTCATTGGTCATGCGGAAGCAGCCCGAGGATACCGCCTGGCCGATGGTCTCCGGCTCGTTGGAGCCGTGGATGCGGTAGAGCGTCGAGCCGAGATACAAGGCGCGCGCGCCGAGCGGGTTGTCGATGCCGCCGGGCATATAGCGCGGCAGGTCGGGGCGGCGCTGCAGCATCTGCGGCGGCGGCGTCCAGCCCGGC
The DNA here is from genome assembly GCF_056836805.1 of Ancylobacter sp. TW_SC_1. Lineage (NCBI taxonomy): Bacteria > Pseudomonadati > Pseudomonadota > Alphaproteobacteria > Hyphomicrobiales > Xanthobacteraceae > Ancylobacter > Ancylobacter sp. TW_SC_1. The sequence goes on along the minus strand of NZ_CM166365.1, from coordinate 3,781,961 downwards.
CACTCGGCCTTGCGGGTAATGGTCTTCACGCCCGACCAGCGGAAGCCGTCGCGACCGACGCCGATGCCGTACTTCACTGCCGTGCCGTTATCCTGCACGAGGTAAAGGCGCCGTTCGGCGGTGTTCACCACGACGGTACCCGGTGCGTATTTGGCCGCGTATGGCACGACCTGCCGGCGGATCGACGAGCCGCCTCTCACCGGCCCGTTGCCGAAATTCGACGGACGCGGAAAGAAGCTGAAGAAGGAAGGCGTCGCGGTCTGCGCCATGGCGGGAACGGTGCCCGCCAGCGTCAGTGCGGCCAGCATGGTGGCCGCCATTGTCTTCAGTCGCATCGTAAGCCCCATACGATCGTTAGATACATCCTGCCGTGCCCTTGGCGGAGCCGTGCCGGACAACCGCCGAGGCCATGTCGGTATCGACGGATGGCACGAGTATGCCGCGCATTTCGTCAAGCGCAGACTGACTAAGGCGTGAGGGATGGCGATTGCCGGGCGCTATGGCGCAAAGGCAACAGGGGACGCCATCCTACGGACCGGCCGAGGGGGCCGGTGTCGCGGGCGGCTCGGTGCCGAAGATGAGGTCGCCGAGCCGGCTTCCGTAATAGGCCACGCCCTTCTTGGTGAAATGGGTGGCGTCGAACTCCATCGGCTCGCCGTCGAGCAGCATGTGGCAGTTCATGTCCGGGCACATGTTCTGCAGGATCGAGACGTAGAGCACCTTGGGGTCCTTGGCGAAGTGCTTGGTCAGCAGGCGGTCCGAGCGGAAGGTCGCCTCGTCCATGTCCTCGGACGCCCGCGTATCGGCATTCTGCCGGTACATGCGCACGGCGAGGATCTCCGGCACCGGCCGCTTGTACATGGGGATCGGGCCGAGCACGACTACCCTGATGCCGGCAGCGGTGAGCTGCGCGATCGCGCTGTCGAGCTGGGTCAGATGATCGGGCGACACGAAGACGTCGCCGCCGATGACGACGATCGAGGGCTTGTGCTTCAGCAGCCAGTCGAAGGCGAAGCGGTTCAGCTCGTCGCAGACCGGCGAGTGCGGATTCTTGAAGTCGAGCAGCGGCAGGCAGGCGGCGCCGGTGATCTGGCCGACCGCATAGCCGCGTTCCTTCGCCATCGGCAGCAGGGCGCCGACGAACTGGGCGACGTGGCTGCTGCCCCAGAGCACGATGCTGGGCCTGTGCGTCGGCAGGCATTCGGGCGCCAGATCGGCCGGGCTCTGTCCCTGCCGGATGAAGCACTGTCCGTCGCGCACCACGGAACGGAAGGCATAGTTGGTGTAGGCGAGAATGCGCTGGATCTCCGGATCGAGCCGGCCGGGAAAGCCCCGGTTGCTTGTGGTGACGGCGCCGAAGATGAGCAGCGCCGCCGCTCCGGCCGCGGTGCCGCCAAAGATCAGTGCGCGCGGGAAGACGGCCCGGTTGAAGCGCACCGGCTGCTCCACGAAGCGCCAGGAGGCCCAGCCGAGCAGGGTCGAGAGCGCGACGCCGCCAATGAGGAAGGCCGGCGCCGGCAGGTCCGGCGCCACCTGTCGGGCGAAGACCACGATCGGCCAATGCACCAGATAGAGCGAATAGGAGATGGCGCCGAAGAACAGCAGCGGGCGCAGGCCGAGCAGCCGCGCCGGCAGGCCCTGGGTGCGCTCGCCGCCCCAGATCACCAGTGCCACGCCGAGGCAGGGCAGCAGCGCGAGCAGGCCCGGAAAGGGCGAGTGCGAGGTGATGCGCAGCATGGCGGCGGCGATCAGCGCCGACCCCGCGACGACCGCCGTGCTGCCGATGAAGCGGTTCTCGGGGAAGCGCACGCCGGGCAGGGCGAGCGCCGCGCCGATGAGCAGCTCGAAGGCGCGGAAGGGCAGCAGGTAGAAGGCGGCCGCCGGGTTGTGCTGGCGTATCAGCTCGCAGGCGGCCAGCGACGTCGCCAGAAGCGCGAGGACGACCCAGGGCAGCGCCTTGGGGAAAAAGCGGCGGCAGCCGAGGATGAGCGCCGGGAACAGGAAATAGAACTGCTCCTCGACGCCGAGCGACCAGTAGTGCAGCAGCGGCAGCTCTTCGGCCGAGGGGCCGAAATAATCCGCCCGCAGGTAGAAATAGACGTTGCCGAAGGCGAGGACCGACCAGATCAGCGAGCGCGCATAGGACAGCAGCTGGTTCGGGAACAGGATGAGGAAGGTGGCGACGCTGGTGAGCGCCGTCACCACGAAGAAGGCCGGCGCGATGCGCCGCATCCGCCGCTCATAGAAGCCGAAGATCGAGAAGCTGCCGTCGACGACATCGGCATAGATCGACTTCGAGATGAGGAAGCCGGAAATGACGAAGAAGATGTCGACACCGACGAAACCGCCGGGCAGCCAGGTGGCGCCGAAATGGAACAGCACGACGCCGAGGACGGCGACGGCGCGCAGTCCGTCGATATGGGCGCGATAACGCAGAGAGTGATGCACGACAGACCGTAGGCTCGTTCACGCGAAAATGCCGCCCATTATGACCGGTGGACGACGCCGGCGGCATGCCTGCGGGCTAGAACAGGCTCCCCTGGGTCCAGTTTGCGCCGGGGTGTTGCCCGCCGGACATAGAGGCGGCGGGTGGATCTTCCCTGGCGGAGCCGCGCGCGACGATCGACAGCGCGTCGTCCGGCAGGGCGCGCTGCAGGGCGCGGGCCTCGTCCCATGGCGCGCGCAGCCACAGCTCGCGCTCCTCGGCGGTGGTCAGGATGACCGGCATCGCCTTGGGGTGGATCGGCTTCACTAGCTCGTTGGGTTCGCAGGTCAGGAAGCCGAAGAGCTCGTGCTCGCCCTCGATCGGGTTCGCCCTGGTGCCGCGCGTTCCCTTCCAGCGGGTCCACAGCCCGGCGAAGAAGGCGAGGGGGCGTTTCTCGGACAGCGCGAACCACACGACATCCTTGCGCCGGGTGACGGGATCAGGCTCGGGCGCGAACTCCGAGAAGCTGGTGAAGGGCACGAGGCAGCGATGCGCCGGGCCGATCCAGCGGCGCCAATGCGGCGAGCCGAGGTTGCGGATGTTGGTGACCGGCGGCCCGCCGACCTGCGGCGGCGAGGGCATGCCCCAGCGGGCCATGGCAAGTTCGCGCACGCCATCCTCGGCGATGCGCACGACGGGCGCGGGGTGGTCGGGAAAGATTCCGGTCTGCGGCGGGAGGTTGCCGGCGAGGTTCGTCAGCGTGCCGACGAGATCAGCGATCGCCTGAACGTTGGAGTTGTGGCTGTAGAGGTTGCACATGCGCCCACCATGGAGCGGCGTGCCTGCTTCGTGAAGTCCGCTCACCGTCGCGCTGGCGGCCGTCCACGACGACCGCGCACACGACGCGAATCTTGCACCGAGACAGAACGCATGGAGGGAAGCGACGATGGTGGGCGATGCAGGGATTGAACCTGCGACCCCTCCCGTGTGAAGGGAGTGCTCTCCCGCTGAGCTAATCGCCCGTCGACCCGTCGGGTTTCCCCGTGGGCGGCGTCCATCGCGGCCGGGATGTAGTGTACCGCCCTCCCAGGTGTCAAGCGCGCTCGCGCCGTCACCCACGGATGAGAAGGCGCTCGACCGTTTCCACCAGGTGGTCATAGTGGTCGATGAACTCGTCGCCGCCCAGTTCCTCGGCCGGCGTCTCGGTATAGCCGAAGGGCACGACGATCGAGGGAATGCGGGCATTCCTGGCGGTGAGCACGTCGGTCATGCTGTCGCCGACCATGATGGCGCGTGCGGGCGAGCCGCCGGCCCGCTCGATGGTGCCGATCAGGTGGCCGGCATCCGGCTTGGAGACCGCGAACGTGTCCGCCCCGGCGATGACGGCGAAGCGGTCGGTGAGATCGAGCCGGTCGAGCAGCAGGCGCGAGAGATATTCGAGCTTGTTGGTGCACACCGCCAGCACATGGCCGCGCGCGGAAAGTTCATCGAGTGCCTCGACGAGGCCCGGGAAGGGGCGCGAGGAATCGGCGATATGATCGGCGTAATGTGCGAGGAAGCGCTCATACAGCTTCTCGAAGGCCGGCGGGTCGACGACGATGCCGGCGGCGCTGAGGCCGCGATTGACCAGCGCCTTGGCGCCGGCGCCGATCATCTTGCGGGTGTCCTCCCGCGGCAGGCGGGCGGCGCCGGCCTCGTCGAGAACGATGTCGAGCGTGTCGAGCAGATCCGGGGCGGTGTCGACGAGGGTGCCGTCGAGGTCGAAGGCGATCACGGCGGGAGGGGAGGATGCAGTCATGACGATTTCCGTGGATTGTTACGGTAAACGGTGGCTGCCCGCCGCCGCGAGACGGGCTTACATAGCTAGGCCTACAATCCTGCCGCTTTTGCTGTCCAGCGTGCCGCGTCCATCGGGCGCATGCGGAAGGGGTGGGGCGGTGGTAACTGGTTCCAAGTTTCGGGAGTGTTTTGCGATGAGGCTGACTATGCGAATCCGGCGTGCGACGGCGATGGCGGCCGGTGCCGCGTTGATGCTCGGTCTCGTGGCGGGCGGTCCGGCCCTCGCGCAGGGCACGAGCGAGACGACGAGCCCGCCCGCCGCCGAGGCCGCCACTCCCTCCACGCCCACTCCCTCGACGTCCGCTCCGGCCACGACGGGCGGGGCGAGCGCCGCCACCGGTCCCTATGTGTTCGGTTCGCCGCCCTCGGCGCAGGCCAACCGCATCTACTCGGTGAATGTGCGCACCGGCGAGGTGAGCGCCTGCCAGTTCGAGCGTCCCGAGGGAAGCCTGGTCGGCGTCACACGCTGCTTCCGACGCGACGCCAGCGCCGGTCCCGGCGAGCCGGGCACCTACGACATGATGTCGACGCGCTATTCCGGCGAGACCGGCATCTTCCGGGTCAACGTGCTGACCGGCAAGATGAGCGTATGCTACGTGCGCGACATGCCCAAGGAGGGCGGCGGCGTCGAGCCCGCGGTGGTCTGCACGGCGCCGTCGCTGTGACACGTCCGCTGGCGAAGGCCAGCGCGGGCTTGTCGCGGCACCGCAACGGCGCTAGGCACGCTGGAGAACTGGAAAAATTCAAGCCTGAAGCATAGCGAGCATCATGTCCGACGCCGAAACCCTTAAACGCCAGGCCGCCGCCCAGGCGCTGGAGTATGTCCGCTCCGGCATGAAGCTCGGTCTCGGTACCGGCTCGACCGCCAAGCATTTCGTCGAGCTTCTGGCCGCGCGCGTGGCCGAGGGGCTCGAGGTCGTCGGCGTGCCGACCTCCGAAGCGACGCGGGCGCAGGCGGAAAGCCTGGGCGTGCCGCTCGGCACGCTGGACGAGCATCCGGTGCTCGACCTGTGCATAGACGGCGCCGACGAGATCGGCCCCGACCTCGCCCTCATCAAGGGCGGCGGCGGCGCGCTGCTGCGCGAGAAGATCGTCGCCACGGCCGCCGGGCAGATGATCGTGATCGCCGACGCAACGAAGAAGGTCGAGCGGCTCGGCGCCTTCCCGCTGCCCATCGAAGTGGTGGATTTCGGCGTCGCCGCGATTCGCCGCAGCATCGACCGGGCGGCCCGCGCCGCCGGATGCCAGGGGCTGCTGACACTGCGTCGCCGCCCCGACGGTCATGTTTTCGTCACGGATCAGGGACACCTGATCCTCGATGCCGCCTATCACAGCATCGCCGACCCGTCCGCGCTGGCTGCCGAGCTTTCCCAGGTGGCCGGGGTGGTCGAGCATGGCCTCTTCATCAATCTGGCGAGCCGCGTCATTCTCGCGGGCGCTGGCGGCGTGACGGTCATCGACCGCGCGTGATCAAAGTTCGTCAGGGAGACATTCATGCGGCTTGATATTGCAGGACGGCTCGCCGGCACGGCGCTGACGCTGTCCCTCCTCGCGGGAGCGGTTCCCGCCCTCGCCCAGGACACCGCGCCGTTCAAGATGGCCCAGGCCGCCGCCAAGGCGCCCGAGCCCACCGCCGAGCAGATGAAGCTGGCGAACGAGCTTCTCGTCGCCAATGGCGAGGCGAGCAGCTTCGATGCCGTCATTCCCAATGTCGTGGAGCAGACGGCGGCCGGCTTCGTGCAGGCCAATCCCGACCTCATCCGCGACCTGCGCGAGGTGGCCAAGCAGCTCTCCGCGCAATATGAGAGCCGCCGGTCCGAGATCGTGCAGATACTCGCCCGCATCTATGCGACCGAGTTCACCACGCAGGAGTTGAAGGATTTGCTGGCCTTCTACCGCTCGGAGGCCGGCCGCAAGCTGGTGGTCAAGCGAGAGGAACTGCTCAAGGCTGGCTTCAGCAGCATCCAGGCCTGGAGCGCGGTGTTCGCGCGCGAGATGGAAGGCCGGGTGCGCGAGGAAATGAAGAAGCGCGGCTTCACCATCTGACGCGCCCGATCTTCTGGCGGAGAGCGATCTCCCGACAGACAAATGCCCGGCTCGCGCCGGGCATTTTCGTTTTCGGTCGTCGCGGCGGCTCGCTGTCGGCGGTGTCAGTCCTCGTCGGCGCCGACCGGCGCCTTGCGGCCGGTGATGACGTAGAACAGCAGCGGCCCGAACAGGGCGAGGGCGGAAAGCGCGTAGAGCGTCAGCGCGACGGGGCTCTGGAACAGCACCACCGGATCGCCGACGCTGATCGCCAGCGCCCGGCGCAGCTGCTGCTCGGCGAGCGGGCCGAGGATGAGCCCGACCACCACCGGGGCGATCGGGTAGTCGTAGCGGCGCAGCACATAGCCCAGCAGGCCGAAGATCAGCAGCATGCCGAGCTCGACGAGCGAGGGGTTGGCGCCGAGCGTGCCGAGGGTGGCGAACACCAGGATGCCGCCATAGAGCCAGGGGCGGGGGATGGCGAGCAGGCGCACCCACAGCCCGACCAGCGGCAGGTTGAGGATCAGCAGCATGCCGTTGGCGATGAACAGGCTGGCGATCAGGCCCCAGACCAGATCCGGCGCGGTGGCGAACAGCAGCGGGCCGGGGTTGAGGCCGTATTGCTGGAAGCCGGCGAGCATGATGGCGGCGGTCGCCGAGGTCGGCAGGCCGAGGGTCAGCAGCGGCACCAGCACGCCGGCGGCGGCGGCGTTGTTGGCAGCCTCCGGGCCGGCGACGCCCTCGATGGCGCCGTTGCCGAACTCGTCCGGCTTCCTGCACAGTCGCTTTTCCAGCGCATAGGACAGGAAGGTCGGGATTTCCGCCCCGCCTGCCGGCATGGCGCCGATGGGGAAGCCAAGAAACGTCCCGCGCAGCCACGGCTTCCAGGAGCGCTTCCAGTCTTCCTTGTTCATGAACACCGAGCCCTTCACCGGCTCGATCACTTCCTCCGCCCGGCTGCCGGCGGCGACCACCGAGAGCGTCTCGCCGATGGCGAACAGGGCGACGGCCAGCGTCGTCACCTCGACGCCGTCGAGCAGGTCGGGGATGGAGAAGGACAGGCGCGCCTGTCCGCTCTGCAGGTCGATGCCGATGAGGCCGAGCGCGAGGCCGATGAACAGGCTGGTGAGGCCGCGCGTCACCGACGAGCCGAAGGCGGCCGAGACGGTGGTGAAGGCTAGCACCATCAGCGCGAAATAGTCTTCCGGCCCGAAGGAGATGGCGACGTCGACCACGGTCGGCGCGATCAGCGCGAGGCCGATCGTGGCGATGGTGCCGGCGACGAAGGAGCCGATGGCGGCGGTGGCGAGCGCGGGCCCGCCGCGCCCGGCGCGGGCCATCTTGTTGCCTTCCAGCGCCGTGACGATGGACGAGCTCTCGCCCGGCGTATTGAGCAGGATGGAGGCGGTCGAGCCGCCATACATGCCGCCATAATAGATGCCGGCGAACATGATCAGCGAGCCGGCCGGGTCGAGTTTGAAGGTGATCGGCAGCAGCAGCGCGACGGTGAGCGCCGGGCCGATACCGGGCAGCACGCCGACGGCGGTGCCGAGCATGACGCCGATGAAGGCGAAGAGGAGATTCATCGGCTGCAGGGCGACCATCACGCCCTGGCTGAGGGCGGCGAATGTATCCATGGGTGCCTCCTCAGATCAGGCGTTCGAGCGGGCCGGCCGGCAGCGCGAGCTGCAGTCCCTTCGCGAAGATCACGTAGATGACGAAGCAGAGCACGGCTCCGGCGAGGAAGTGCCCCCACAGCGGCCCCTTGCCGAAGCCCTTCGCGGTGGCGGCGAACAGCCATCCGGTGGCGAGGGCGAAGCCGACCCCGAAGCCCAGCAGGACGATCTGGCCGATCAGCCCCGCCAGTACCCAGGCCATGGGGCCGATCTCGTCGCGCGGGCGCTCCTGCGCACCTTCGCGGATCGCCTCGACGGCATTGGCGAAGGCCAGCAGGGCGAGGCCGCCGGCGATGATGGTGGGAAAGGCCGCCGGCCCGACGGCCGAAAAGGTGTTGATCCCGGAGAGCCGCCAGGCATCCCAGCCGACCACCAGGGCGAGGGCGGCGAGGGCGAAGGCGATGACGAAGCGGGCTTTGTCGGGCCCTTGGGCGGAGGTGGGGCGGGAATCGCTCATCGGCGGGCTCCGGGGGTGTCGGAACGAAAATCTCCCCCGCGGCTGGCCGCGGGGGAGCGTCTGAGAGGTCGGCGGACCGCGCCCTTACTGGGCGAGGCCGATGTCCTTCAGGATGGTCTGGGTGGCGGCGATGTCCTTGGCCAGCTGGGTGTCGAACGCCTCGCCCGACAGGTAGGTGTTGGCCCAGCCCTTCTGCGCCAGCATGTCGATCCACGCTTTGGACTTCACCATCTTGTCGATGGTCTGGGTGATCTCCTGCTTCTGCGCCGGCGTGATGCCCGGGGCGGCGGCGATCATGCGCCAGTTCTGGATCTCCACGTCGACCCCGGCTTCCTTGAAGGTCGGCACGTCGGGCGCTTCCGGCAGGCGGGCGGCGCTCGACACGCCGAGTATGCGCAGCTTGCCGGCCTTCGCCTGGGCGTCATACTCGGACAGGCTGGAGATGCCGACGGTGACCTTGCCGCCGAGCAGCGAGGCAAGCGATTCGCCGCCGCCGGAGAAGGCGATGTAGTTCACCTTGGTCGGGTCGACGCCGATGGCCTTGGCGAACAGCCCAGCGGCGATATGGTCGGTGCCGCCGGCCGAGCCGCCGGCCCAGGACACCTTCTGCGGGTCCGCCTTCAGCGCGGCCACGAGATCGGCCAGCGACTTGAGCGGCGAATTGGCCGGCACCGCAATGGCCTCATACTCGCCGGTGAGACGGGCGATCGGCGTGACCATGGAGAGGTTGACCGGTGACTTGTTGGTGATGATGGCGCCGACCATGACGTAGCCGCCGACGATCAGCACGTTCGGGTCGCCCTTGCTCGAATTCACGAACTGGGCGAGGCCGATGGTGCCGCCGGCGCCCGGCACGTTGAGCACCTGCACGTTCTCGACCAGCTTGTCGGACTGCAGCACATGCTGGATCGAACGCGCGGTCTGGTCCCAGCCGCCGCCGGGTGCCGCCGGGGCGATGATCTTCAGGTCCTTGATCTCGGCATGGGCGGCGCCGAAGGGAGCGACGGCGACGGCGGCGGCGAGCAGCGCCCCGCTGAACAGATGCTTCATGGTTTCCTCCAAGGGACAGGGCGGCGGCACGTTCGATGCTGGCCGTCGCTTGCAACGCGGTGAACGAAGCTAAAGCGGCGGCCCCCCCCATGTCGAGTTCCCCGGAAGGATGAGAGTTTTCGCACACCGGAGTCGCAAGGCTGCCATGCACCGGCTTGACGGGCGGGGCTGGCGGGGCGACATGCCAGTCACCATCGGCCGCGCAGCGGGGGGAGCCTCTCATGGACCAGTTCGACGTCGACCTGTTTGTCATCGGCGGAGGGTCGGGCGGCGTGCGCGCGGCGCGCATCGCGGCAGGCTACGGGGCGAAGGTGAAGATCGCCGAGGAGTACCGCGTCGGCGGCACCTGCGTGATCCGTGGCTGCGTGCCCAAGAAGCTGTTCGTCTATGCCGCGCGCTTCGCCCATGAGTTCGAGGATGCCGCTGGCTTCGGCTGGAGCGTGGAGGGTGCGTCTTTCGACTGGCCGACGCTGATCGCCAACAAGGACAAGGAGATCGCCCGGCTGGAGGGCGCCTACAGCGCCAACCTCCTTCGCTCCGGCGTCGAGATCGTGCCGCAGCGTGCAACGATCGCGGGGGCGCACGAGGTGCGCCTCGCTGACGGAACGTCGGTGACGGCGCGGTTCATCCTCATTGCCACTGGCGGGCGGCCCAATCACGGCCTCGACTTCCCGGGGTGCGAACTCGGCATTACTTCGAACGAGATCTTCCATCTCGAACGCTTCCCCGAGCGCATCGTCATCCAGGGCGCGGGCTATATCGCCCTCGAATTCGCCAGCCTGCTGGCCGGTCTTGGCTCGAAGGTCACGGTCGTCCATCGCGGCGACAAGCTGCTGCGCGGCTTCGACGAGGACATCCGCGCGCGCATCGTCGACGAGATGATGCAGAACGGGGTGGATTTCGCCTTTGGCGTCACCATCGACGGCATCTACGAGGCGGGCGCCGGCAAGCGCGTGCGCCTCAATGACGGGCGCGACCTGTTCGCCGACGAGGTGATGCTGGCCATCGGCAGGGTGCCGAACACGATCGGGCTCGGCCTCGACACGGTGGGCGTGCATCTCGACGAAGCCGGCGCCATCGTGGTGGACGGCCTGTCGCGCTCCAACATTCCCTCCATCTATGCGGTTGGCGACGTGACCAACCGGGTGAACCTCACCCCGGTCGCCATCCGCGAGGGCCACGCCTTCGCCGACACGGTGTTCGGCAAGCGGCCCTGGCACGTGACCTACGACAACATCCCGACCGCCGTGTTCACCGAACCGGAGATCGGCACGGTGGGTCTCACCGAGCAGGAGGCGCGGGCGCTGGGCCGGCGCATCGACATCTACAAGACCGATTTCCGCCCGCTGAAGGCGACCCTCTCCGGCCGGGCCTCGCGCGTCTTCATGAAGATCGTGGTGGCCCAGGCCGACGACCGGGTGCTCGGCGTGCATCTCATCGGCGAGGGCTCCGGCGAGATGGTGCAACTGGCGGCGATCGCGCTGAATGTCGGCGCCACCAAGGCCGATTTCGACCGCACCATGGCGCTGCATCCCTCCAGCGCCGAGGAACTGGTGACGTTGCGTAGCAAGCACGCGTCGAGCGACCAGATTCCCGAGGCTTCCGCCGGGGCGACGCCGGCGCTTTAAGCCGCAAGGAGGCTTGGGCGGAGGTGCAATGACGCACCGTCGCCAGCCTCTGGTCTTGCCGGGATGCTTGGGTGTATAAGGCCCGCCTTTCCCGCCGGGGACGAGCCCCGGCGGCGCGTTATCTTTGTTGGAGGCCGTCATGTCTGATCGCTGGACGCCGGATAGCTGGAGGGCTCTGCCCGTTCAGCAGGTCCCGGATTATCCGGACGCCGAAGCCCTGGCTTCGGTGGAGCGTCAGCTCGCCTCCTTTCCGCCGCTGGTTTTTGCAGGTGAGGCTCGCCGGCTGAAGCGCCAGCTCGCCAAGGTGGCGACCGGCGAGGCGTTCCTGCTGCAGGGCGGCGACTGCGCCGAGAGCTTCGCCGAGCATTCGGCCGACAACATCCGCGATTTCTTCCGCGTCTTCCTGCAGATGGCGGTGGTGCTGACCTATGCCGGCGCCTCGCCGGTGGTGAAGGTCGGCCGCATCGCCGGGCAGTTCGCCAAGCCGCGCTCGGCGCCGATGGAGACCGTGGACGGGGTGGAACTGCCGTCCTACCGCGGCGACATCGTCAACGACATCGAGTTCACGCCGGAAGCGCGCATTCCCGATCCGCGCCGTCAGATCGAGGCGTACCGCCAGTCGGCGGCAACGCTGAACCTGCTGCGCGCCTTCGCCAATGGCGGCTATGCCAGCCTCGGCAACGCGCATCAGTGGATGCTCGGCTTCATCAAGGATAGCCCGCAGTCCGGCCGCTACCAGGCGCTCGCCGACCGCATCACCGAGGCGCTCGACTTCATGCGCGCCATCGGCATCGATCCGGAGCATCATCCGGAAATGCGCTCGACGGAGTTCTTCACCTCGCACGAGGCGCTGTTGCTCGGCTTCGAGCAGGCGCTGACGCGGGTGGATTCCACCACCGGCGACTGGTACGCGACCTCCGGCCACATGATCTGGATCGGCGACCGCACCCGTCAGGCGGACCATGCCCATATCGAGTATTGCCGCGGCGTGAAGAACCCGCTCGGTCTGAAGTGCGGCCCGTCGCTGAAGCCGGACGATCTCATCCGTCTCATCGACACGCTGAACCCGGAGAACGAGCCGGGCCGGCTGACGCTGATCGCCCGCTTCGGCGCCGACAAGGTAGCCGACCACATGCCGGCGCTGGTGCGCGCGGTGAAGCGCGAGGGCCGCACCGTGGTTTGGTCGTGCGATCCCATGCACGGCAACACCATCAAGGCCGGTTCGGGCTACAAGACCCGTCCGTTCGACAAGATCCTGAGCGAGGTGAAGGACTTCTTCGCCGTCCACGCGGCCGAGGGCACCTATGCCGGCGGCGTGCATCTGGAAATGACCGGCAAGAACGTCACCGAATGCACCGGCGGCGCCCGCGCGATCTCGGATGCGGACCTCAAGGACCGCTACCACACCTATTGCGACCCGCGCCTCAATGCCGAGCAGGCCATCGAGATGGCCTTCCTCGTCGCCGAGCTGCTCAAGCAGGAGCGGGCGGGTCGCGTGCGTCCGGCGATCGAAGCCGCCGAGTGAGCGCAGGCGGGCCGGGCGAAAGCCCTTTGCCCGCCAGGCCACCTCCGATAATCAAGCACCGCGGCCCGCCGGCCGCGGTGTTTTCATATGGGGGGCTGCCGAGTGCGGCAGGTCATCTTCGAGAGCCAGAATGTTCGCGTCGTCCGCACGCCCGGCCGGCGCCGCGATGTGGTCTTCGTGACCTTCGAGGCGCATCAGCTCAAGCGTCCCCCCGACCGCCAGGGCTTCGGCGAGAAATTCCTGCAGGACAACGGCTTCACCGCCTACCACCTGCTGGCCAACGATAATTTCTGGTTCCAATACCCCGAGATGGAAGAGGTGCTGGCGGCCGTGAGGGCCGATATCGGGCCGGGGCCTGAAATCGTCGTCTACGGTGTCAGCATCGGCGGCTATGCGGCGTTCCGTTTCGCTGGATTGCTGGGGGCGGCGCGCGTCATCGCCTTCTCGCCGCAATACAGCATCGACAAGAAGGTGATCCCCTGGGACAAGCGCTGGGACCGGCTGTTCGACCGCCCGCGCCAGATCCTGTGGGAACACCTGACGACACCGCGCGGCGTGCCGATCTATCTCTTCTACGATCCGCACAACCGCGACCGCCATCATGTGCGCCTGCTGGCGCGCGAGGCGGACGTGACGCGCATCCGCGTGCCCTATGCCGGGCACGCCACCATCACCGTGTTCATGGAAGCCGGCATGCTCGGCAAGGCGGTGCTCGACATCGCCGAAAACCGCTTCGACGCGGCGGCCTGCGAGCGCGAGCTCAAGACCCGCCTCGACCGTTCCCCGCTCTATCTCGCCAAGCGGGCGCGCAAGCGCGACCGCTTCCTCCGGCGGCTGCGGGCCGACTTCATCGACCGGTTCGGCTGAGTGTTTCCAAGGGCATGTTTGTGCGGCCTTTTTGCCGCATTTCCGTTTCTTTCCCGCAATCTTCGGAAATTCCGATTGCTCGCCGGGTGCTCCCCTCGCTAGGCTGCGTTTCGCGCAATTCACGGTCGTCGCGCCACTGGCGACCCGCGGGAGCAGCAGAGTGCGTCACGTCATTTTCGAGAGCGAGAACCTTCAGGTCGTCAAGGTTCCGGGGCGTCGAGACGGCGTTGCGTTCGTCACTTTCGAATCGATGCGGCCGGACCGCCCGGAGGGCCGAAAGGGCTTCGGCGAGCCGTTCTTCGAGAGCCGCGGCTTCACCGCCTATCATTTCCTGCCGACCGGGAATTGCTGGTACCAGTACCCGGAAATGCCCGAGGCGCTGGCAAGCGTGCGCGCCGATGTCGCCGACGGCGTCCGGCTCATCACCTACGGCATGAGCATGGGCGCCTATGCGGCCTGTCGCTTCTCCGAACCGCTGCGCGCCGATGTGGTGATCGCCTTCTCGCCGCAATACAGCATCGACCGCTGGCGCGTTTGGTGGGAGCGGCGCTGGGGCTCGGAGAGCACGTCGCTGATCTGGGACCGCGAGCTGCCGCGCAAGGAAGCGGTGAAATACGTCTTCTATGATCCGCTGAACACGGACCGGCGGCATATTCGCGGCCTGCGCCGCGAGGCCGATCTCGAACTCACGCGCATCTATTTCAGCGGCCACGCTTCCATCGCCTATGTGCAGGAGTGCGGCATGCTGGAGAACGTGGTCTTCGACATCGCGGAAGACCGCTTCGACATCGCCCGTTTTGAAACCCGGCTGTGGCAGCGGCGCGTCCAATCGCCGACCTACCAGAAGACCCGGCGGCGAAAGAGCACCGGCATCTTCCGCCGCCTTCGCTACATGTTCATCGAGAGCCTGCTCGAGCGCCGCCTCGGCGCGGCGGACCGGTCGAACCCGGTCGGTCTTCTGCCCGATAGCGCCGTCTGAGACCCGCTCCGCCGGGGCGGAGCGGGAGCGGGTCAGTTCCAGCCTTCCAGCACGATCTTGCCGATCGAGCGGCCGCTTTCGACGGCGGCATGGGCGCGCGTGAGGTTCGCCGCAGTGATGGTGCCGAAATTCGCGCCGAGCGTGGTGCGCAGCGTGCCGGCGTCGACGAGGCGGGCCACCTCTTCCAGGATCTCGTGCTGGCGGATCATGTCGGGGGTCTGGAACAGCGAGCGGGTGAACATGAGTTCCCAGTGCAGCGACAGGCTCTTGCCCTTCAGCGGCAGGGCATCGAGCGTCGCCGGGTCGTCGATGATGGCGATGCGGCCCTGCGGCCGCGCGGCCTTGACGATCTCGGTCCAGTGCTTGTCGGTGTTGGTGAGGGTGTAGGTATAGTCGATCGGTCCGAGGCCGGCGGCGCCGAGTTCTTCGCTCAGCGGGCGGGAATGGTCGATGACCGCATGCGCGCCGAGGGTCTCCACCCAGGCGCGGCTTTCCGGGCGCGAGGCGGTGCCGATGACGGTGAGACGGGTCAACTGGCGGGCGAACTGCACGGCGAGCGAGCCGACGCCGCCGGCCGCGCCCACAATGAGCAGCCTGGCACCCTCGCCACCCTTCATCGGCACCTGCAGCCGGTCGAACAGGCCCTCCCAGGCGGTCAGCGAGGTCAGCGGCAGCGCGGCGGCTTCCGCGAAGCCGAGGGATGCCGGCTTGTGGCCGGCGATGCGCGCGTCGACGAGGTGCAGTTCGGCATTGGTGCCCGGTCGGTTGAGGTCGCCGGCATAGAACACCTCCTCGCCGGGCTTGAAGAGCGTGACCTCTGAACCGACCGCCTCGACGATTCCGGCCGCGTCCCAGCCGAGGATGACCGGCGCCTCGTCGGTGCCGGCGCGGCGGCGGCGCACTTTGGTGTCGACCGGATTGACCGAAACGGCCTTCACCCGCACTAGCAGGTCGTGCGGACCGGGCGTGGGGGCCGGCGTGTCGAAATCGAACAGCGCGCGTTCCGCGTCGATGGGCAGGGACTGACTGTAGCCGATGGCCTTCATGATGGGTCTCCCGCGCCGCGCCCGAGGCGCCTGCGTCGTTTGTTGACAATCTGTCCGGAGATGTCGCGATGCGGACGGAAAGTGCAAGAACGCACGAAATTGTCGGCAGGTATCGAAAATGTAAGTCCCTTTCGCGAACGCCCCGAACTACCTAGATTCTCCCGGCCCGAAGCGGAGACGTGCCATGGCGAGGCGCCATCAGGATTATGCGTGCGGCGAGGGTTGCCCGGTCGAGGCGGCGCTGGAGATCATCGGCGCCAAATGGAAGGGCGGCATCGTCTATCACCTGCTCAGCGGCGAATTGCGCTTCAGCGAGCTGCGCCGGCGGATGCCCAATGTCACTCCGCGCATTCTCGCCAAGGCGCTGCGCGAGCTGGAGGCGGACGGCGTGATCTCGCGCACGGTCTATCCCACCGTGCCGCCGCAGGTCGGCTACCAGCTCACCGCCGACGGCGAGCGGCTGCGGACGGCGGTGCTCGAACTGCACCGCTGGGGCAACCGGCGCCGGCCGGCCTTCGATGTCGCGGCAGAATGACATTCCGCCCGCCCGGACTGGCCATTGGCGGTCCGGCTCATTAGAACGCCGCATGGCGTCGCATCGCGGATGAGCACTTCGAGTCGAAGGCTGGTCCGGGAACGGCGCGAGCCCGTTTTCGCATCGGTCCGTTCGGATTGCCATGACCCACCCGGAGCAGACCCACCCGGAGCCGCCTGTCGCCGATGGCGCGCCGGCGCGCCGGCGCTATTTCGAGCCCAGGCGGCGCAGCAGGCTGCGGCGCTGGCTCACCGGCGCCAGCCAGAAGACCGGCCGCTCCATGGGCCGCCTGCTGTTCGATGCCGAAGGGCGGCCGCGTCCCTGGCTGCGGGCCTTGCTGTTCGATGCCTATCAGCGCCCGCGCCCCGGCCTCGAAGGCGTGGTTTTCAAGGAGCCGGGGCGCCCCCGGCGCCCCTTCGCCGGCTGGCTCTCCCATGCCGACGAGACGCTGCCGCCGTTGGTCGCGCATCTGCCGTTTCCTGCCGTGGCCGAGGCTGGCCGGCGCTATGTCGTTGTCGTGGCCGAGGGCGACGCGGCCCCGCTCGCCGGGCTCGTGCGTGCGCTGGCACGCGACTACGCGGTGATCCTGCTGCAGCTCGATGGTACGGCGCCGCGTGACCTGCCGGCGTCGGTCGTCGCCGTCGAGGTGGCCAGTTCGCGCGCGCCGCGCGCGGTGCTGCTCGACGCGCTGGCCTTCCGCGTGTGCGACTACCGGCCGCTTTTCGCCATCGCCGTCGGCTTGGAGACGGCCGACGCCGCCGATTTCCTGGAGCAGCGCAACATCCCGGTCGTCGCCCTCGCCGGCGCGCCGGACGGCTATTCCGCGCAGGGCGCGGCCCTGGAGCAGGCGCTGGATCGGGCGAGCGCGGTGGTGTTTCCCTCGCCAGCCGCGAAGGAGGCCGCGCTGGCGCTCCTGCCGCATCTGGCCGGGCGCCGGCGCCGCGTCGCCATCGCATCGCCGCTGGCCGAGGGATCCGCCCAGATTGTCGCCCTCGGCCGGGAGATCGGCGACGAGCTGGACAACGAGCTGGCACTGGTCCTCGCCACCGAGCCCGAGCGTCTGGAAGTGCTGGCGATCCCGCGCGAGAACGATCCGCCCGGCGAGCTCACGGTCGAGGCGAAGCTCGCCACGCTCATCGCCGCCTGGCGGCGCAAGGCGCTGCTCAGGCGCCATCCCAATCGTCCGCCGCTGCGCCGGCCCTATTCCGGCTTCCACCCGCTGATCTATGCCGAACACCATCCGGTCGCCTGCTTCGACCAGCGGCGCTATCCGCTGTCGCACTGGATCGAGCAGGGGCGCCCCGAGGGACCATGGGCGGTGCCGGTCGTCGGGCCGCCGAAGGCGCCGGCGGCGAGCCGCCTCCGGTCTGCGCTGCACGGCCATTTCTTCTATCCCGACCTGCTGCCGGAACTGCTCGGAAGGCTTGAGGTCAATACGTCCCGTCCCGACCTCTTCCTCACCACCGACACGCCGGCCAAGGCGGAGGAGCTGCGCGCGATGACGGCGGCCTATCCCGCGGCGGTGCGCATCGACGTGGTGCCCAATATCGGCCGCGACGTCGGGCCTTTCCTCACTGCCCTGCGCGATGCGCTCACCGGCGGCGGCTATGACGTGTTCTTCCATGTGCACGGCAAGAAGACCAAGGGCCGGCGCCGCGCTATCGGCGATCCCTGGCGCAACTTCCTGTGGGAGAACCTGATCGGCGGCGAGCATCCCATGCTCGACGCGGTGCTCGCCCAAATGGCGGCGAATCCGAAGGTCGGGCTCGTCTACCCCGAGGACACCCATCTGCTCGACTGGGCGCGCAATGCCCGCGTGGTCGAGGAACTCCGGCAGGATATGGGATTGACCGAACTGCCCGGCGCCTATGTCGACTTCCCGGTCGGCAACATGTTCGCCGTCCGCCCGGCGGCGCTGGCGCCCGTGCTGGCACTGGACCTGCAATGGCCCGATTATCCCGTCGAGCCGATCCCGATCGATGGAACCGTCATGCACGGGCTGGAGCGCACCCTGCCGATGGCGGTGCGCAAGGCGGGCTTCGGCGTCGCCGCCGTGCGGGTGCCGGGCACCGACTGGGACTGACGAACGACCGGCCGCCCGGACCGATTGCCGGGACCCGAGGGGAAGGCTAAACCACCGCCATGTCATCCGAACCCGCCGACCAGCTCCTCATCGCGCTCGCACAGCTCAACCCGATTGTCGGCGATGTCGCCGGCAACCTGATCCAGGCGCGCGAGGCGCGGGTTCAGGCGGCCGAGCAGGGCGCCGAACTCGTCGTCTTCACCGAGCTGTTCCTCTCCGGCTACCCGCCGGAGGACCTGGTGCTGAAGCCGTCCTTCCAGGCGGCCTGCCGCAGGGCGGTGGAGGAGCTGGCGGGCGAGACGGCCGACGGTGGTCCGGCGCTGCTGATCGGCACGCCGTGGCTCGACGGCGGCAAGCTCTACAACGCCGTGCTGCTGCTCGATGGCGGCAAGGTCGCGGCGGCGCGCTACAAGGTGGACCTGCCCAATTACGGCCCCTTCGACGAGAAGCGCGTCTTCGCCCCGGGCCCGATGCCGGGGCCGATCGCGTTTCGCGGCGTGCGGCTCGGCGTGCCGGTATGCGAGGATGTCTGGTCGCAGGATGTCATCGAGTGCCTTGCCGAGACCGGCGCGGAACTGCTGCTCGTTCCGAATGGTTCGCCCTATCGCCGCAGCGTCTATGACGAGCGGATGAACGTCTCGGTCGCGCGCGTGGTCGAGAGCGGCCTGCCGCTCGCCTATGTCAACCAGGTGGGCGGGCAGGACGAGCTGGTGTTCGACGGCGCTTCCTTCGTGCTCAACGCCGACCGCTCGCTCGCCATCCAGATGCCGAACTTCCAGGAGCGCGTGCGCCTCACCCGCTGGGAGCGCTGGGCCGATGGCTGGCGCTGCGAGGAGGGGGCGAGGGCGCCGCTGCTGCTGGACGACGAGGCGGACTACGCCGCCTGTGTCATGGGCCTGCGCGACTATGTCGAGAAGAACCGCTTCCCCGGCGTGGTGCTCGGCCTGTCCGGCGGCATCGATTCCGCCCTCGTGGCCGCCATGGCGGCGGATGCGCTGGGCCCGGAGCGCGTGCATTGCGTGATGCTGCCCTATCGCTACACCTCGAACGAGTCGCTCTCCGACGCGGCGGCGGTGGCGCAGGCGCTGGGCGTGCGCTACGACATCGTGCCGATCGCCGAGGGCGTCGAGGCGCTCGAGCGCATGCTGGCGCCGATGTTCGACGGCCGCGCCCGCGACGTGACGGAAGAGAACCTGCAGTCGCGCGTGCGCGGCACGCTGCTGATGTCGATCTCCAACAAGTTCGGCGACATGGTCGTCACCACCGGCAACAAGTCGGAGATGTCGACCGGCTACGCCACGCTCTATGGCGACATGAACGGCGGCTACAATCCGTTGAAGGATCTCTACAAGACGCAGGTCTTCCGCCTCTGCGAGCTGCGCAACCGCTGGAGACCGGCCTATGCGCTCGGTCCGGCCGGGGCGGTGATCCCCGAGAACATCATCACCAAGCCGCCGACGGCGGAGCTGCGCGAGAACCAGAAGGACCAGGACAGCCTGCCGCCTTATGAGGTGCTCGACGCCATTCTCGAACGGCTGGTCGAGCGCGAGCTGCCGGTCGCCGATATCGTTGCCGAAGGGTTCGACAAGGCGCTGGTGGCGCGGGTCGAGCGCCTGCTCAACATCGCCGAGTACAAGCGCCGGCAGGCGGCGCCTGGGGTGAAGGTGACGGCACGCAATTTCGGCCGCGACCGGCGCTACCCGATCACCAACCGCTTCCGCGAGACGGAGTGACGGCGATGAGCGCGCCGGTCCTCCGCTTCGCCCCCTCGCCGACGGGCCTGCTCCATGTCGGCAATGCGCGCACGGCGCTCTACAACGCGCTCTATGCCCGGCGCGAGGGCGGCAGCTTCATCCTGCGCTATGACGACACCGACACAGCGCGCTCGACGCAGGCCTTCGCCGAGGCCATTGCCGAGGATGTCGCCTGGCTCGGCATTGTGCCGGACCGGGTAGAGCACCAGTCGCGGCGGCTGCCCCGCTATGATGCGGCGGTGGAGAGCCTGAAGGCTGCCGGCCGCCTCTATCCCGCCTATGAGACCGAGGAGGAACTGGAGGCGAAGCGCCAGTCCCTCCGCCGGCGCGGGCTGCCGCCGGTCTACGACCGCGCGGCCCTGAAACTCACCGACGCCGACAGGGCGCGGCTGGAAGCGGAGGGACGCCGGCCGTACTGGCGCTTCAGGCTCGACGGCCGGCGGGTGGTCTGGGACGACATGGTGCGTGGCCGGCAGACGGTGGATACCGCCACGCTGTCCGATCCCGTGCTGGTGCGCGAGGATGGTAGCTATCTCTACACGCTGACCTCGGTGGTGGACGACATCGAGATGGGCGTCACCCATGTGGTGCGCGGCGAGGACCACGTCACCAATACCGGCGTGCAGATCGAGATCATCGAGGCGATGGGTGCCGCGCCGCCGATCTTCGGCCACCACAACCTGCTGACCCTGCCGAGCGGGGAGGGGCTGTCCAAGCGCCTCGGCCACCTTTCGCTGCGGGCGCTGCGCGAGGGTGGGGAGGAGGCGCTGGCGGTGGCGTCGCTCGCCGTGCTGACCGGCACCTCGATGGCGGTCGAGCCGGTGGCGTCGCTGGACGCGCTCGCCGCCCGGATCGACTTCGCCAGGATCTCCCGCGCGCCGGCGCGCTTCGACCCGGCGGAGCTGTCCGCGCTGACCGCCCTGACGCTGCACAACCTGCCTTTCGCGGCGGTGGCGGATCGCCTCGCCATGCTCGGCATCGGGGGAGGCGAGGCGTTCTGGCTGGCCGTGCGGGGCAATCTCGCGCGGCTCTCGGATGCGGCCGGCTGGTGGCGGGTCGTGCAAGGGCCGCTCGATCCCGTCCGCGCTCCCGAGGATGCGGAATTCCTTGCCGCCGCCGCCTCCCTGCTTCCCGGCGAGCCGTGGGACGGCGAGGTCTATCAGCGCTGGATGGCGGCGGTGAAGCCGGCGAGCGGCCGCGCGGGCCGGGCGCTGTTCCACCCGCTGCGCCTCGCGCTCACCGGCGCCGAGAGCGGGCCGGAGCTGAAGGCGCTGCTGCCGCTGATTGGCCGCGCCCGGGCCGCCGCGCGGCTGCGGGGCGAGCGGGCGTAGGCCCGAACATCGCTGTCCCGACCGGAGCGCAGCGGCGAGCCGGGATCGCTCACCATTGCGGCGACGCTCCCGGATCGGCCTTTGGCCGTCCGGGATGACGGGTGAAGAAGATCAGGGCTTCTTGGCGGGCGGCGGCGTTGCCGGGCGGGGCTGCGCCATTTCGCGCGAGGCGTCCTCGGTGACGACGATGTCGCCCTTGCGCAGCGTCTGGTCTTCCTGCCCGCTCAGCGCCTGCGCCCAGTTCATGCCGGCCGGGCGGCAGGTGCAGGCGGGGACGAACTGCTTCTTGAACAGCAGCGCGTTGGGCAGGGACATGTAGGACTGGCCGTTGATGCCGACCGCCTGGGCGATGTCCTCGCCCGGATTGCGATAGGCGAACAGCTTCGCCTCGGTGCCGGGGCACTGGCGCTGGCACTGCGCCTCGTCCGAACCGAACTTGGCGGGCGTGGCGGCGAAGGAGACCGGGAAGAAGAAGCCGTCGCAGGTGCGCACGCATACGGTGCGGTAGGTCGAAACCTTGGGCATCTCCAGCGGCTGCACGTCGAGCGGCTCGGCCTCCTCGCGCGGCACGCCGAAGAGCTGCTCGATGAAGTTGCGCGGCCGGCGGTTCAGGTTGCCGTAGACGCCGCTCTGACCGCCGCCCTGACCGAGCGCGGCCTGATACTGCGCGCCGCAATTGTTCTGGGCGAGGGCGTAGATGAGTTGCCGACGCTGCTCGTTGGTGCCGCTCTGCTGCCCACGGGCCTGCACCATGGTGCGGTCGAGCGCCGAGCGGGCCTGCGTCAGGCGCCGGTTGAGGGAGTCGCACTGCGGCGGCAATTGCGGCTGGAAGATCAGGAAGCCGCGCTTGTCGCAGCCGAGCTGGCGGACCTGCGCGGAGAGGTCGGCGACGTCCTTCTGCTGCTGGGCGATGACCGGGCCGAGAGCCGCTTGGCCGCCGCCCCGTCCGCTGTCGAGCGCGCCGAGTTGGCCTTCGAGTCTGATGCAGGCGGAGCGGTCGCCACCGCCGCCGACGCTACCGGGCGGATAGTCCTGCGCGGTCGCGAGGC
Source organism: Ancylobacter sp. TW_SC_1 (assembly GCF_056836805.1). Lineage (NCBI taxonomy): Bacteria > Pseudomonadati > Pseudomonadota > Alphaproteobacteria > Hyphomicrobiales > Xanthobacteraceae > Ancylobacter > Ancylobacter sp. TW_SC_1. The sequence continues at coordinate 3,759,692 of NZ_CM166365.1, read as the reverse complement.
CGCAAAAGCCGGCGAGCATTGCGGTTGCGAGAAGGCTGGCGGCGAGACGGGGGCGTCGGAACATCATCAATGGGAACTGCAATCGGAGGGCCGGGCGTCGCTTGACGCGCGGTTTGCCGGAATCAGCGCTTGGACGCAATGAGCACGGTGAGCTTGTCGAAAGTTTGAAGCCGCTTTCGCCGGCCGATGCAAGCCGAGACGTCGGAGCGGCCGTGCTGCACCGGGTCGCTCCGTCATTGGCGTTGCGGGTGACGTTGCGGTGGCAGGTGGCGTTCCCATATGCGGTGGGAGACGATCGGAGTTCACTGTCGCATGACATCCGCCACGCGCGCCCTGCCGCCCATTGCCCTGCCGCTCATCGCCCTGACCGTCGCCGCCATCTTCGCCATCGGCACGGCGCGGGCCGAGGAGCCGGATCTCATCTTCCGCAAATCGACGGTGTGGAATTTCCTCACCCCCGACGACAAGCTCGCCACCTACGGCATCGACGACCCGGTGGTCGACGGTGTGGCCTGCCACTACACCGTGCCGGAGCGGGGCGGGGTGAAGGGCATGCTCGGCGTCGCCGAGGAAGTGTCGGACATTTCCATCGCCTGCCGGCAGATCGGGCCGATCTCCTTCAAGGGCAAGTTCGATCAGGGCGACGTGGTCTATCGCGAGAGCCGCTCGCTGATCTTCAAGAAGATGCAGATCGTGCGCGGCTGCGACGCCAAGCGCAACGTGCTGGTCTATCTGGTCTATTCGGACAAGCTGATCGACGGCAGCCCGAAGAACTCGACCTCGACCGTGCCGATCATGCCGTGGGGCGCGACAAACGACGCGCCCAAATGTGCCGATTATCTGAAGTGACGCCGACGCGGCGGGAGGCGTGCGGTCAGCGCGTGCAGGTGATCGCGACGGCGTCCTGGCACTTGCTGCCGTAGCAGGCGGCGCGCACCGGCGCGCCGCCGACCATGCCGAGCACCGCATCCGATTTCACCGCGCCGAAGCCGATGGCGCGCTCATAATCGTGTACGCGGCACCAGGCATCCGCCATCGCCTGGCCGCAGGCTGCGCCGGAGGCGATGCAGGCGTCGATGCCGTAGCCGTCGGAGGCGTCGATCAGGAACCTGCCATCGGCTTCCCCAGCAAAAGCGAGGCCGGGGGACATCGATAGGGCGAGGGCGAGAATGGCCGCGCCGAGACGGCGGCGGGCGCGCGGGATCGCGATCATGGCGTGGGTCGTTGGTTGATGGCGTTAAGACAACGCGAATGTGGCGAAAAGGTTTGAACCGAACCTTAATGTTTCCGCCCCGGTGCACACTGGCGAGGCGCGGCGGAAATAACGCGCCGCCGCGTGCGGCGTCAACCATGGTCGCGCATGCCGCCGTGCGTTTGCCCATGCCGGCGTGCGAATGCGTACTTATCCGGCGCATTCCCGCCGGCCGGCTTGACGCGGCGGGCCAAACGGACGACAGACGCGGCGCCGTTCCTCACTTCGGGCGGCAGGATCCGGAAGGCAAGAATTTATGTCGGGCACCAACGCACAGGCGATTCCCGAGCTGAAGCTCTACAACACGCTGTCACGGGCCAAGGAGGTGTTCTCACCCCTCGATCCGTCGAATGTGCGCATGTATGTGTGCGGCCCGACGGTGTACGACTTCGCCCATATCGGCAATGCGCGTCCGGTGATCGTGTTCGATCTGCTCTATCGGCTGCTGCGCCATCTCTACGGCGCCGACCACGTCAAATACGTGCGCAACATCACCGACGTGGACGACAAGATCAACGCGCGTGCCGCCAGCGAGTTTCCCGGTCTCGACCTCAACGCGGCGATTGCCAAGGTGACGTTCACCACCGAGGCGCAGTTCCACGACGACCTCGAGGCGCTTGGCGTGCTGCACCCGGACGTCGAGCCGCGCGCCACCGAGCACATCGCCGAGATGCGCCAGCTCATCGAGCGGCTGGTCGCCTCCGGTCATGCCTATGTTGCCGAGGATCATGTGCTGTTCTCGGTGCCTTCGATGCCGGATTACGGCAAGCTCTCGCACCGGCCGCTGGACGACATGCTGGCCGGCGCCCGCGTCGACGTCGCGCCCTACAAGAAGGACGCGATGGACTTCGTGCTGTGGAAGCCGTCCAAGCCCGGCGAGCCGGGCTGGCCCTCGCCGGCGGGAATCGCCGCGCCGGGGCGCCCGGGCTGGCACATCGAGTGCTCCGCCATGTCGTGGAAGCATCTCGGCGAGACCTTCGACATCCATGGCGGCGGCATCGATCTCGTCTTCCCCCACCATGAGAACGAAGTCGCGCAGTCGCGCTGCGCCTTCCATACCGGCATCATGGCCAAGGTCTGGATGCACAACGGCTTCCTGCAGGTGGAAGGCGAGAAGATGTCGAAGTCGCTCGGCAACTTCGTCACCATCCGCGATCTGCTGGCGGACTGGCCGGGCCCGGTGCTGCGCCTCAACATGCTCAAGACCCATTACCGCCAGCCCATCGACTGGACGGTGAAGGGGCTGGAGGAGAGCGCCAAGACGCTGGAACAGTGGTTCGACGCGGCAGCAATCGACGCCTATCCGCGTCCCGCCCCGGCGGTACTGGAGGCGCTGGCCGACGACCTCAACACCCCCAAGGCCATCGCCGAGATGCATGCCCTGAAGGACCACGCCGGCAAGAAGGCGCTGGCCGGAACGCTCGCCTTTCTCGGTTTCGAGGCGGCGCCGCTGCAGGAATGGGCCGCCGCGCGCGTGCCGGAGCTGTCGGTTCCGGAAGCCGAGATCGAGGCGCGCATCAATGAGCGGATCGCCGCGCGGCAGAATCGCGACTGGGCGGCCTCCGACCGCATCCGCGACGAGCTTCTGGCGCTCGGCGTGGCGCTGAAGGACAACAAGGACGGCACCACGAGCTGGGAGCCGAAGCGGTGAGCGGGGGCGAGAATCGGGCGCCCGCCGCGGCGCTGCGCCCGGCGCTGCCGGGCGACGTGCCGATGCTCGCCGCCATTGCCGAGGCCGCTATTCTCGAACTGACCGGCGAGGATTATGATTCCGACCAGCAGGAAGCCTGGGCGGCGGCCGCGTCCGATGAGGAGGCGCTGGCGGCGCGGCTGACCGAGCAGCTGACCCTTGTCGCCACCCGTGGCGGCGAACCGGTGGGCTTCATCTCGCTCGTGGATAACCAGCTGATCGACATGCTCTATGTCCGCCCGGAAGCGGCCGGCGAGGGCGTGGCCTCACTGCTCTATGACGCCATCGAGCGGCTGGCCGGCGCGCGCGGCGCCAAGAGCCTGACGGTCGATGCCAGCGACACCGCGCTCGACTTCTTCAGCAAGCGCGGCTTCGTTCCCAAGCAGCGCAACACCGTGTCGCGCGGCGGGGTGTGGCTGGGTAACACGACGCTGGAAAAGCCACTCGGCCCGCTGGAAACTACCCACTGAGGAAGAGGCGGGAGCTTCTCGCGAGAGGGGTCGGTCGCATCCTTGGCGCTGTCCTTCGAGGCCCGGCTGCGCCGGCACCTCAGGACGACGTCGCTCCATGGCCACTTCCGTCATGCTGAGGTGCCGGCCCCGAGGCCGGTCTCGAAGCACGCAGGAATTTCTCCCGCTTGACGAACGCCGGCGCGACGGCTGCTCGCCCTCACATCCGGTCGAGGACGCGTTCCTCGGCCTCGCCATGCAGTTCCGCCTCGCTCAGATGTACGACGGCGGCCTGCAGCTTCGGCAGTACGGTGCGCACATGGTGCGCGACCAGCAGCTTCACCGGCCGGGCGACGTTGACGAAGCCGGTCGACTGCATGTGGTCGAGCAAAGTGAGCAGCGGGTCCCAGAAGCCGGCGATGTTGAGCGCCATTACCGGCTTGGAATGCCGGTTGAGCTGCACCCAGGTGAGCTGCTCGATCAGCTCCTCCAGCGTGCCGATGCCGCCGGGCAACGCGACGAAGGCATCCGCCCGCTCGAACATCAGCCGTTTGCGCTCGTGCATGTCCTTGGTGACGATCAGCTCGTGGGCGTGCTCGAACGCCTGCTCCTTGCCGATCAGGAAATCAGGGATGATGCCCGTGACTCTCCCACCGGCTTCGGCGCAGGCACGGGCGGCCGCGCCCATCAGCCCGACGCCGCCGCCGCCATAGACGAGGCGGATGCCCGCGTCGGCGAGCGTCCGGCCGAGCGCGATCGCGCTTTCCATGTAGATGGCGTCGGCTCCCGGAGCCGCGCCGCAATAGACGCATATGCTCTTGATCTTTGTCATGGATACCATGTTGCACCGCAGCACGGGCGGGTTCAAGCACTCTCGATTCACCCACATGGATGGCATTGCCCGGCGCCGGGTGCAAATCGCCGCGGGCGTGCCGTGCGGGTCGATCCGCAATTCACGGCGGCATCGCGGGGATTTGTCTTGCGATCATCGTCGATCGACGATAAGCGATCGGCTATGTCCTCCATAGACGCCGACGAACTGCTCGCCCTGCGCCTGCGCGCGCTGGCGCATCCCGCCCGGCTCGCCATCGTGCGGGCACTGGCGCGGACCGATCGCTGCCAGTGCGGGCAGATCGTGCGCGGGCTCACCTTGGCGCAGTCCACCGTCTCGCAGCACCTCAAGGTGCTGAAGGAGGCGGGGCTCATCACCGGCTCCATCGAGGGGCCGCGCTCCTGCTACTGCCTCGACCGAGACACGGTTGCGACCCTGGCGGGGGAGCTTCTGCCACTCTTCTCGCTACTTGTCGCGACGCCAATGGCGACCAGCGGCGATGGCGAGCCAAGCAACCCTGATACGCGCGGGGGCGCACTGGTCTGAGCGCCACCCGTCACCATTTGCACGACGACTGACGGGCGCCGGGTGCCCGCGTAAGAAATGAACTGGAAGTCGCATGTCCGCACCTGAGGGCGGAACCGCGCAGGCGCGTTCCTCCAAAGCCTCCGAGATCAACCCGCGCGGCAGCCTGCTGGTCGCCCTGACGGGGCTCCGGCCCTATCTCTGGCCGGCCGACCGGGCCGATCTGCGCGCCCGCGTCGTCTGGGGGCTGCTGCTGCTCGTCCTCGCCAAGATCGCGACCATGTCGACGCCCTTCTTCTTCAAATGGGCGACGGACGCGGTGGCGGAGGGCGAGGGCGCCCGCATCTCGACGGACGCGATCAGCCTGCTGATCGCCGCGCCGCTGGTGCTGACGCTCGCCTATGGCTTCTCGCGCATCGTCATGGCGGCACTGACGCAGTGGCGCGACGGCCTGTTCGCGAAGGTGGCGATCCATGCGGTGCGGCGCCTCGCGCTGGAGACCTTCGAGCACATGCACGCCTTGTCGCTGCGCTTCCATCTGGAGCGCAAGACTGGTGGGCTGACGCGCGTGCTGGAACGCTCGCGCGAGGGCATCGAGACCATCGTGCGCATGCTGGTGCTGCATCTGGGGCCGACCATTCTCGAATTCGCGATGGTGATCGGCGTGCTGTTCTGGCAGTTCGACTGGCGCTATGTGGCGGCCACCGTCGGCATGATCGTCGCCTACACGGTCTTCACCTTCGTGATGACCGAGTTCCGCATGGGCATCCGCGCGGCGATGAACGAGAGCGACACCGAGGCCAACGCCAAGGCGGTCGACAGCCTGCTGAACTACGAGACGGTGAAGTATTTCGGCGCCGAGCAGTGGGAGGCCGCGCGCTACGACCGTTCCATGGCGCGCTACGAGAAAGCCACCGTGCACACCCACACCTCCCTCGCCTGGCTGAACGCCGGGCAGGCGACGATTTTTACCCTCGGCCTGACGGCGGTGATGGTGCTCTGCGTGTTCGATATCCGCGCCGGACGGCAGTCGGTCGGCTCCTTCGTCATGGTCAACGCCATGATGGTGCAGCTCTACCAGCCGCTGAACTTCCTCGGCATGATCTATCGCGAGATCAAGCAGTCGCTGATCGACATCGAGGCGATGTTCGCCATCCTCGCCCGTTCGCCGGAAATCCTGGACCGGCCCGGCGCGCAGCCGCTCGACCTCAAGGGCGGCGCGGTGCGCTTCGACGATGTGCGCTTCTCCTACGATCCCGACCGGGAGATTCTCAAGGGCGTGTCCTTCGAAGTGCCGGCGGGGGCGCACGGTCGCCATCGTCGGCCCCTCGGGCGCCGGCAAGTCGACCATCTCGCGGCTGCTGTACCGGTTCTATGACGTGAATGCCGGGCGCATCCTCGTCGACGGACAGGACGTACGCGAGATGACGCAGGCGAGCCTGCGCGCCGCCATCGGCATGGTTCCGCAGGATACCGTGCTGTTCAACGACACGCTCGGCTACAATATCCGCTACGGCCGTACCGGCGCGACCGATGAAGACGTCGCCCGTGCCGCCGAGCTTGCGCAGATCGACGGCTTCGTGCGGCGTACCCCCAAGGGCTACGCCACAGAAGTCGGCGAGCGCGGGCTCAAGCTCTCCGGCGGCGAGAAGCAGCGCGTCGCCATCGCCCGCACCATCCTCAAGGATCCGCCTATCCTCATCCTCGACGAGGCGACCTCGGCGCTCGACAGCCATACCGAGGGCGAGATCCAGGACGCGCTGGAGCGCGTCTCGCGCGGGCGGACCACGCTGGTCATCGCGCACCGTCTTTCCACCGTGGTGGGCGCCGACGAGATCATCGTGCTGGAGCACGGCCGCATCGCCGAGCGCGGCACCCATGCCGAGCTGATGCAGCGCGGCGGCCTCTATCACTCGATGTGGGAGCGCCAGCGCGAGGCCGATCAGGCGCGCGAGACGCTGCGCACCGTCGGCGAAGAGGCTGTGCCGGTGCCGCAGGAGCCGAACGCCGAGCCACCGCGCAAGCCCGGCCAACTCGTCGAGGAAGACGACGCCGTGGCGTGAGCTTGCCCTCGCCACGCCGTGACGCCGCCACGCGTGCCTTGACGCCGCCACGCGACACCGGCATGTCGTAACCATGTTCGCCTGTCACCAACCGTGGAATCCTTGATGTCCGTGTTCGACTCGATCCGCAGCGGCCTCGCGCCGGTTCACCGCGAGGGCTACCCGTTCATCCTGATCGGGGCGGCGGCGTCGGCGCTGTTCCTCTGGCTGATCCCGCCGCTTGGCTGGATCTGCGTGCTGGTCACGGCCTGGATCTGCTATTTCTTCCGCGATCCCGAGCGGGTGACGCCGGTGCGCGAGGGGCTGGTGGTCTCGCCCGCCGACGGGCGCGTCTGCCTTGTCGGCCCGGCCGTGCCGCCGGCGGAACTCGGCCTCGGCGACGCGCCGCTGCCGCGCATATGCATCTTCATGAACGTGTTCGACGTGCATGTGAACCGCGCGCCGCTGGCCGGCCGCGTGACCCGCATCGCCTATCGGCCGGGCAAGTTCCTCAATGCCGACCTCGACAAGGCGAGCGAGGACAATGAGCGCAGCGGCATGGTGCTCGACACCGCCATCGGCCCGGTCGGCGTGGTGCAGATCGCCGGTCTCGTCGCCCGGCGCATCGTCAGCTTCGTGCGCGAGGGCGACAGCCTGGCGCCGGGCGAGCGCTTCGGCCTGATCCGTTTCGGCTCGCGCGTCGACGTCTACCTGCCGCTCGGCGCCCGGCCGGCCGTGTCGGAGGGTCAGCGGGCGGTTGCAGGCGAGACCGTGCTGGCCGATCTTGCCGCGCAGGGTGCGGAGCCTACCTTCCGCGTGGATTGAGCAACAAGCAGCGAGCGAGTGATGGCCGACCTGTTTCCTCCCTTCGAGCCCGACGCGCCCGAACCGCGCCGCCGCCGCTTCCAGGCGGTGCCGCTGCGGCTGCTGTTACCGAACCTCGTGACCCTGCTGGCGCTGTGTGCGGGGCTCACCGGAATCCGCATGGCGATCGAGGGGCGGCTGGAACTGGCGCTCGGCGCCATCGTGCTCGCGGCCGTGCTGGACGGTCTCGACGGGCGGCTGGCGCGCCTGCTGCAAGGCACCTCGCGCTTCGGTGCGGAGCTCGACAGCCTGTCGGATTTCGTCTGCTTCGGCGTGGCGCCGGGGCTGGTGCTCTACATGTGGGGCCTCGAGACGCTGGGCTCGGTCGGCTGGATCGCCGCGCTCGCCTTCGCCATCTGCGCGGCGCTGCGCCTGGCGCGCTTCAACGTGATGCTGGAAGACCCCAACAAGCCGCCCTTCGCCGCCGACTTCTTCACCGGCGTTCCGGCGCCGGCGGGGGCGATCTGCGTGCTGCTGCCGGTCTATCTCGAACTGATCGGGCTGCCGCGCCTCGTCGCCTCGCCGGCGGTGGCGGCGTTCTACTGCCTCGCCATGGCGCTGCTCATGGTCTCCAAGGTGCCCGCCTTCTCCGGCAAGCGGCTCGGCGCGCGCGTTCCGCGCGACCAGGTGATGCCGCTCTTCGTCTGCGTGGTGCTGTTCGTCGCCGTGCTGGTGACGTGGCCGTGGACGGTGCTGTCGATCGTCTGCGCCGCCTATCTCGCGGCGCTGCCCTTCTCGGCGATGCGCTATGCCCAGCTGGCACGCGATTACGAGAAGCGGCACGCATTGGCCGGAGGGGCCGACGTCCATGCCGGCCCGGCAGGCGAGAGCCACGACGATCGACCGAGCCACCTCAACTGAGGTGGGGCGGCGTCCGCCGAGCAAGGCGAAGCTGCTGCTGCCTGATGATCGGGGAACTGCGCGCCTCAGCGTGCGCGGTGGGCCATGGCCTCGACGCGTGCGGTCAGCGACGCGCCGGGAAAGGCCTGCCGCAACAGGCGCAGGGCCTCGGCGTCGGAGCCAGGCCGGGCCTTGTCGAGATGCTGCGACATGAGCTGTGCGACCGAGGTCGGATCGCGCCGGGCATAGGCGATGCGCGTGGCATCACCCTCGCGCAGCTTGGCGGGGGACGGGGTACTCACTGTCACGCTCGTTGCCTGCAGCATCACAATAGCCTCCGATCGCCAGGGCGAATCAATCACCTTTCCTCATGCATAAGATGAGGCGGATGATCCGGTAACGCACGATCTATTTTTGCGTTCCCGTTCTTGTGAACGCCGATGTGGTGAAGTTCTCACAGTCGCACTGTCGTCGCCATCCGAGACAATACGAAGACGAGCCGTCGATATTTCGAATATCGAACAGCATTTTCGCGATCGCACGGGGTGCGTCGGTGCTCAATAAGCGAGTTTTGGGTATCGAACGGGCAAAATGTTGGCTGAATGACTGGATCGGTCCAGTCATTCTCGGCCGGATGTCGTCAGGAGCGGGTCAGCGTGACCTTCGCGCCATCGCCGGTGGTAACGCCGTCATACTGCCCGTCGGCCGCCGGCTGGAGGCGGGCCGTGACCTTGCCGACATGGTTTTGCAGCACAATCTCGTTGCCCCAGACGTCCCAGCCCTTGGTCATGAAGATGTCGTTCGGGCAGTCGACGTCGGCATTGGCGGCGAAGCCGGACATGCCGCGCTCGGTCGATAGCGTGACCTTGCAGCTCTTCTGGCCGTCGTCCCAGCTGTATTTCCAGGTGCCGGCGAGCTGGGTGCGGGCCGCACCCGGCTCGGCGTAGGCGACGCCGCCCGGCGCGGTGGCGGCCGGCGGAGCGAGGGAGACCTGGGTGTCCTGCGTGCGCGGAGTGACCGCGGCGGCGGCGGTGGTGGCGGTGGCGCCGTAGGAGGGAGCCCCCGGCGCGGACACGGGCGAACTCTCGACCGAGCCGGAGGGGGCCGGCGTGATCTGGCTGGTCTCGACCGGACCGCTGGCGGAGCTGCCGAAGCCATCGAGGACGGTGCTGCAGCCACCCAGAAGCAGGGCGGTGGCGGTCGTGGCCACGATGGACAGGAACTTCATCGGCGCTGCACTCCTCGCCCGACTTGCCGAAGGCGCCGGGCGTCTAACCGAGAATACGCGGCGGGATGTCCCGTAAGTTCCGCACAGACCCCTGTTTCCGCAAGGAACATGGCATGAGCGTGACACCCTTGATGGCGCAGACCTCGTCGGCCAGCCTCCGACATCTTTATGCTCAATCAAACCTTAACAGAGTGTGGCAGTGCCGACATGCGGTCATTGCCGGACCGGGGAGCGACCGCCAAAAGGGGGCATGTCGCGAAGGCCGTTCAGTTTTGCCGCGAACTGTTCTATGTGCGATGCAACGAAGAGGAGCTGTGCCATGTACCAGATGCTGGATCCCGCCACCCTGCGTGTGCTTGTCACTGGAGCGACCTCCGGCATCGGCGCGGCCACCGCCCGGCGCTTCGCGCTGGCCGGCGCCCGGGTTGTCGGCACTGGCCGCCGCGCCGATCGGCTGATCGCCCTGCGCGACGAACTGGGCGGCCACTTCCATCCGCTTGAGGTCGACGTGCGCGACAACGACGCGCTGGTCGCGGCGCTGGCCGGCGTACCGGAGGCTTTCGCGCCGTTCAACGTGGTGTTCGCCAATGCCGGTCTGGCGCTTGGTCTGGAGCCGGCGCAGGCCGCCAGCCTCGACGACTGGGACGACATGGTCGAGACCAACATCAAGGGGTTGCTCTACACGGTGCGGGCGACGCTGCCCGCCATGGTGGAGCGCAAGGAAGGCCATATCCTGTTCACCGGCTCGGTGGCCGGCGACTATCCCTATCCCGGCGGCAACACCTACGGCGCCACCAAGGCCTTCGTGAAGCAATTTGCGCTCAACCTGATCTCCGACGTCGCCGGCTCCGGAGTGCGTGTGACCAATATCGAGCCGGGCATGGTGGAGACCGAGTTCTCGCTGGTGCGCTTCCACGGCGACGCGGCGAAATCGGAAGGTGTCTATGCCGGCACGCAGGCGATGACGGCCGAGGATATCGCCGAACAGGTGTTCTTCGCCGCCACGCTGCCCCGGCGCGTCAACATCAACCGCATCCAGGCCTTCGCGACCTGCCAGAGCTTCTCGCCCTTCAAGGTCTCGCGGGGCTGAGGGTCACAGCAGCACGGCGCCGCCGAGCGCGGCGCCGATCACCACCGCCCAGGGCGGCACGCGCCACAGGGCCAGCGCCAGATAGGCGAGCAGGCCAAGCGCGAAGGCTTGGCCGGAGGTGATGCTCGACGTCACCACCGGATCCCAGAACGCCGCCCCGAGCAGCCCGACGACGGCGGCGTTGACGCCTGACATGGCGTCGCGCACCCGTCTGTCGGCGGCGAGCCGGGTCCAGAAGCGCAGCGCCGCATAGACCAGCAGTGCCGAGGGCAGGAAGGCGCCGATGAGGGCGATGGAGCCGCCGAGCGCGCCATTGGGTGCCATTGGCATCATGGCGCCGACATAGGCGGCGAAGCTGAACAGCGGCCCGGGCATTGCCTGCGCCGCGCCATAGCCGGCGAGGAAGACCTCGCGCGTCAGGCCGCCGGGATGCACCAGTTCGGCCTCGATCAGCGGCAGCACGACGTGACCGCCGCCGAAAACCAGAGCGCCGGCGCGGTAGAGCGTGTCGAACAGGGAAAGGCCGGCATTGCCGGTCACCTGCGCCAGCACCGGCAGGCCGGCGAGCAACAGGGCGAAGAGCGCGAAGGCGACGAGCGAGGCGGCCCGGCCCGGCAGATGGTGCCCGGCCGGCTCCTGAACAGACGTGCCGTCGAGCCGGATGAAGGCGAGCCCGGCCAGCGCCCCGCCGGCGATGACGCCGATCTGGCCGAAGGCGCCCGGCAGCAGGGCCGCGACCGCCGCCGCGACGAGGGCAAGGCTGCGGCGCGTCCTGTCGGGGCACAGGTTCTTCGCCATGCCGAGCACGGCGTCGGCGACGATGGCCGCCGCGGCGACCTTGAGCCCACCGAGCCAGCCGCCGCCGATGCCCGCCGCGTCGGCGTGCATCACGCCATAGGCGAAGGCGAGCATGAGCAGCGCCGAGGGCAGGGTGAAGGCGAGCCATGCCGCTGCCATTCCAGTCGGTCCGGCCCGCATCAGGCCGATGGCCATGCCGACCTGGCTGGAGGCGGGGCCGGGCAGGAACTGGCACAGCGCGACGAGATTGGCGTAGGCCTCTTCGCTCAGCCATTGCCGGCGGCGCACCAGTTCCTCGCGGAAATAGCCGAGATGCGCGACCGGCCCGCCGAAGGAGGTGAGGCCCAGGCGCAGGAAGGCGAAGAACACTTCGCGCGGCGTTCCGGGATAGGCGGCGGGATCAGTATGCGCGTCTGTCATGGCGCGACCAGCCTTAGCCTCTTGCCGGTGCCATCGCATATGAAATTTCAATGACGGCCGGGTCGTCGCGCTTGCTCAGGCGGCGGCGACCGCCGACGGCATGGCGAGGGCGGCGCGCAGCATGTCGGCGAGCCGCCGCGCGGCGGACGAGGCGGCCGGCGCGAGGAACAGGGCGACCTCGATATCCGGCAGTGGCGGCAGGCCCTCAGTGGGACCCAGCCGGCGCCAGTCCGACGGCGCGGCGCATTCCGGCAGCGCGGTGATGCACAGGCCGGTCTCGACCGCGGCATGGATGCCGCCCTGCGACGAGGAGGTGCAGGCCACGCGCCAACCCAGGCCTGCCTTGTCGAGCGTGCTGGCGATGTGCGGACGCACCCGGCAGCCGGTGGGGAACAGCGCGAGGGGAAGCGGCGAATTGCGCTCCGGCCTATAGCCGCGCGCCGCGAGCCATAGCAGCTTTTCGCGCTTGATCAGTTCGCCGGTCGGCCGCGAGATGTCGCGGGTGAGCAGGGCGACGTCGATGTGGCCGCGATCGACCTCGGGCTCGATGTTCTTGGACAGATCGGCGCGGATCGAAATCTCGACTCGCGGATAGGCGGCGGCGAAGCGGGCGATGGTGGGCGTGAAATAGGCGTCGACATAGTCGTCCGGCATGCCGACGCGGACGCTGCCTTCCGGCGTGCCGCCCTTGAGGTCGGCCAGCGCCTCGCTCTCATAGGCGAGCAGACGGCGCGCATGGGCGACCAGGCGCTCGCCGGTCTCGGTGAGCGAGATGCCGCGCCGCGAACGCTCCAGCAGCCTTACGCCGAGATGGTCCTCGAGCTGGGCGATCCGCGCCGACACAGCCGATTGCGTGCGGCCCACGCGATCGGCCGCGGCGGTGAAGCCGCCCGTATCGACGATGGCGATCAGCATGCCAAGGGATTCGGTGTCGAGGTGACGCATCACGGCCTCCGGCCCGCCGGGTGGGATCGTGGCGCCTCATGCGCCTCCGAGCGTTTTCATATCAGAATTATCGATGAATTGACAAAATAAATTCACTTTCATGATGTCAGATGCGGATGTAGAGAGACCATACGAGGATCAGCGACCTGACCGCGCATGGCCGCGAGAGCTCCATGAGGCTCCGCCGCGGCACTGTTCCTTTCTGCATCACCTATCTTCTGTATCACCCGTTTTCGTCGAGTTCGGCAATGTCTCCGCCTCCCGCCGCCGTGATCGCCCCCCCGCTCACGGCGGTTCATGAACCGCTGCCGTCGGTCGCGACCGAAGCCCAGTTGCGCCGCCAGGCCTTCCTGGCCGTGGTGGTCGCGGCGCTGTGCATCGGCTTCTCTCCGGTGCTGGTGCGCTTCGCCGATACCGGCCCGGCCGCCATCGGCTTCTGGCGCCTCATCTTCGCCCTCGGGCCGACCACGGTGTGGGCCTATGCCGAGTATCGCGCAGCCGCCCGCCGCATGGCGGCGGGCACGACCGGACGTCGACCGTTGCCGTCGCTGCGACAGGTTCTCCTAGTGGCGCTGGCGGGGCTGTTCTTCGGCGGCGATCTCATCGTGTTCCACAAGGGGCTCGCCCAGACCAGCACGGCCAATGCGGTGCTGCTCGGCAACCTCGCCGTGGTGTTCGTGTTCATATTCGGCTGGCTGATCCTGCGCGAACGCCCGACGCGCGGGCTCGTCATCGCGCTGGTGATGGCCCTGACCGGCACGCTGTTCATCATCGGCACCAGCGCTTTGCGCACGCAGGGCGTCGGTGGCCATCCGGTCAGCGTCATGGGCGACATGCTATGCGTTGCGGCGGCGCTGTTCTATGCGGGCTACATGCTGATGACGCGCGCCGTCCGCCGTGCCGGGCGCGGCAATGTCGTGCCGCTCGGCGGCGGTATGGCCTCGCTCATCGCCACCTCGACCGGTGCCGCGCTCTGCCTCGGCTGGGCGGCGGCGACGGGCGAAGTGCTGATTCCGCAGAGCCTTCAAGGCCTGCTGGCGGTGATCGGCCTCGGCCTGATCGCGCACGCGACCGGGCAGGGGCTTGCCACCTTCGCGCTGGGCCGGCTGCAGGCCGGGCTGATCTCGCTGGTCCTGCTGCTGCAGATCGTGGTGGGCGTGGCGCTGGCGGCGCTGCTGTTCGGCGAAATCCCGTCCCTGACGGTGTTCATCGGTGGCCTGCTGGTGGTTGCCGGCGTCGCTACCGCCCGGCCGGGCGGTCCGGGCTGAGCCTCGCCCGCTGCCGGCCGGGGCCGCAGGCTTTCCGCGCGATGGTGCTTGCGCCGCCGGGGTGGTGGGACTACCTCCTCCCCGGAGCCAAGGAGCACGACAATGCAGCCCAATCCTTTCGGTGGCGTGATCGAGAATCTGACGGTCGAGGAGGTCAAGGCCGGCCTCGACGCCGGCACCCTTCTTCTGGTCGACGTCCGCGAGCCGAACGAGACCGACGCCGAGCGCATTCCGGGCGCGGTGGCGTTCCCGCTCTCGACCTTCGACGCGGCGGCGCTGCCCGATCCCGGCGACAGGACGCTGGTGTTCTCCTGCCGCTCGGGCCAGCGCTCGCAGAAGGCGGCCGCCGCCGCGCAGGCCGCGGGGCTCGACCTGCACCGCCACATGGCAGGCGGCATCCTTGCCTGGAAGGAAGCCGGCTTTCCGACCGACAAGGGCTGAGCGACCAGGCGGCATCAAGGCCGCCGGCTTACTCCGTCAGCCGCCCGACGACCTGGGCCGTGGCCTCGATCAGCCGATCGACCTGTGCCTGCGAGGTGACGGGCGAAGCCAGCATCATGTCGTGGAAGGGCGAAATCAGCACGCCGCGCACCAGCAGCGCGAGGTGGATCGTCGCCTCCAGAGCCGGGTAGTGCGCCGCCTTGGCCTGCCGGCCGTCAGTGAGCGGGGCGGGCGCGCGCACCACTTCCACCCGGGCGCCGCAGCGCGCGACATGCCAGGGCAGCCGCGCCTGCGCGAGCACCTCGGCCAGCCCCACCTCCATGCGGTCGGCGAGGCGGTTCATCCGCGCATAGGCGTCGTCGGTCGCCACCTCTTGCAGATTGGCGCGCAGCGCCGCGAGCTGGAGCGGGCTGCCCGACAGGGTGGTGCCCATGCCGGAATGGCCGTCCGGCCGGTTGCTGCGGGCGGCGCGGAAGCGGTCGGCGGTTTCCTCGTTCATGCCCCAGACGGCGGCGGGAATGCCGCCGGCCACCGCCTTTCCGGCGACGAACATGTCCGGCTGCAGTCCATGCGCGCGGGTGTAGCCGCCGGGCCCGGTGGAAAGCGTGTGCGTCTCGTCGATCAGCAGCAAGGTGCCGTGCCGGCGGGTGATCTCCCGCAGCCCCTCGTGGAAGCCGGGCTGCGGCAGCACCATGGCGCAGTTGGTCATCACCGGTTCGGCGATGACACAGGCCACCGTGTTGTCGGCGAGCGCCGTCTCCAGCGCGTCGAGATCATTGAAGGGCACGACGCGGGTGAGCTGGGAGAGGTCGCGCGGCTCGCCCATCAGCGCCGGCCGGTTGCCGACGCGCCCGTCCGGGCCGATCTCGACGAAGGTCTCGTCCACCGCGCCGTGATAGGCGCCGTCGAAGACGAGGATGCGGGGCCGGCCGGTCGCGGCGCGGGCGGCACGCAGGGCGAAGCGGTTGGCGTCGGTCGCGGTGGTGGCGATCTGCCAGTAGGGCAGGCCGAAGCGGGCGCTGAGCAGGTCGCCGACGATGGCGGCATCCGGGCTCGGCAGCATGGTGGCGAGACCCTGGCGCGCCTGCCGGGCGAGCGCGTCGGCCACCGGCGCGGGGCCGTGGCCGAACAGCGAGGCGGTGTCGC
The DNA here is from genome assembly GCF_056836805.1 of Ancylobacter sp. TW_SC_1. Taxonomy (NCBI): domain Bacteria; kingdom Pseudomonadati; phylum Pseudomonadota; class Alphaproteobacteria; order Hyphomicrobiales; family Xanthobacteraceae; genus Ancylobacter; species Ancylobacter sp. TW_SC_1. The sequence goes on along the minus strand of NZ_CM166365.1, from coordinate 3,743,862 downwards.
CGAGGCAGAAATCGTCATAGGCGTGGCCGTCGACATCGACGAGCCGGGCGCCTGTCGCCTCCCTGATGACCAGCGGCACCGGCGTCGACCAGTCGACCATCCAGTGCATCGGCACGCCGTCCAGCAGGTGGGCGGCGGCACCGGCCGCGGCGCGGGTGTTGGGCCGGGTGCCGAGATAAAGCGCCTCGGCCTCCGCGCGCAGCGCCACGGTGCGCGAGGGGCTGACGCCCGGCCCTTCGACGATCGAGGTCACGGCATTCATGTCCGGCTCGCCCGCGTTCCTGCTCTCATGCGCATATAAGCACGTTTCAGCCGGAGGCACCGCCCATGACGCCGCGCGCCCGCCTCGGCGAGCGACGCCTCAGCTCACCCAGCCCCGGCGCCTGATCTCGGCGGAGGTCTCGTCCAGCGTCTTGCGGACGCGGGCGATCAGCTCGTCGCACTCCTCATGCGAGATGACGAGCGGCGGAGCGATGATCAGCCGGTCGCGCACCGCGCGCATGACGAGGTTGTTTCCGAACGAGAAATCGCGCGCCAGCGTGCCGACCTTGCCGACATCGGGGAACTTGGTGCGCCCACGCTTGTCCGGCGTCAGCTCCAGCGCGCCGACGAGGCCGACCATCGGCGCCTCGCCGACGAGCGGGTGCTCGGCCAGCGCGCTCCAGCGGGCCTTGAGATAGGGGCCGGCGTCGTTGGCGACGCGCTCGACCAGCTTCTCGCGCAGCATGATGTCGAGATTGGCGATGGCGGCGGCGCAGGCGGCGGGATGGCCGGAATAGGTGTAGCCGTGGTTGAAGTCGCCACCTTCCAGCAGCACCTCGGCAACGCGGTCGGCCACCATCACGCCGCCGAGCGGCATGTAGCCTGAGGTGATGCCCTTGGCCATGACGAGAATGTCTGGCTGGGTACCGAAGGTCTCGCAGCCGAACCAGTTTCCGGTGCGCCCGAAGCCGCAGATCACCTCGTCGGAGATGAACAGGATGTCGCGCTCACGGCAGATGCGGGCGATCTCCGGCCAGTAGCTGGCCGGCGGGATGATGACGCCGCCGGCGCCCTGGATCGGCTCGGCGATGAAGGCGGCGATGCGGTCCTCGCCCATCGCGTCGATGGCGGCTTCGAGCGCGCGCGCGGTGCGCAGGCCGAACTCTTCCGGCGTCTCGCCCTGGCGTGCCTCGCCCCACCAATAAGGCTGGGCGATGTGCATGATGCCGGGGATCGGCGCGCTCTGTCCGTGCATCGGGGCCATGCCGCCGAGGCTGCCGGCGGCGACGGTGGAGCCGTGATAGGCGTTGCGGCGGGAGATGATGATCGTCTTCTCCGGCTTCTCCTTGATCTGGAAGAAGCGGCGGACCAGCTTGATGACCGTGTCGTTGGATTCCGAGCCCGAGCCGGTGAAGAACACCTTGTTGAACTGCGGCGGCGTCAGCTCCGCGAGCTTGGCGGCCAGCTCGATGGCCGGCCGGTGGGTGGTCTTGAAGAAGGTGTTGTAATAGGGCAGCTCGCGCATCTGGGCGGCGACGGCCTCGACGATTTCCTCCCGCCCATAGCCGACATTCACGCACCACAGGCCCGACATGCCGTCGAGGATGCGGTTGCCTTCGGAATCCGTCAGCCACACGCCCTCCGCCTTGACGATGACGCGCGAGCCTTCGGCGTTGAGCGATTTCATGTCGCTGAAGGGGTGCAGGTGATGGGCGGCATCGAGCGCACGCAGTTCAGCGGTGGAAAGGGGACGGGGCATGGCGCACTCGCGGGCTGGGAGGGATGAGGTGTGGCGCAGAATGTGATCACATTTTGCGTGCGTCAAGCCATTCGACATGGCACAACTGCGTCAGGTACGCGCCGGGGTGGTGCGAGCACGCGGCTTGACGAAGCGGCTTGACCTGCCCCCCGGCACCGTGGCCAAAATCGACGTGACGACTTTTACCAGGTGGATCATGCCATTGCCCGAAGCCGTGGGACACGCCACGGCCGCTGCGAGCGAAACAGTCCCGCTGATCGATGAATTCGGCTCCTATGTCGCCGCAAATGGCGCGCCGGAAATCGTCGAAGTGCTGCTGCCAGACACCCATGGCGTGCTGCGCGGCAAATGGATTCCCGGTGGAGCGGGGGGCAAGATCTGGGGCGACGGCGTCGCCATTCCGCTTTCCATCTTCGGCCTCGACATATGGGGGCGCGAAGTCGAGGAGACCGGCATCCATATCGAGACCGGCGACCGTGACGGCATCTGCCGGCCGGTGCCGGGCACGCTGAAGCCGGTGCCGTGGTCGCCGCGCCCGGCGGCGCAGGTGATGCTGTCGATGTTTGAGCCCGACGCGCGCGGCGGCGAGCGGCCGTGGGAACTCGACCCGCGCCACAAGCTGGAAGCGCAGGTCAGGCGCCTCGCCGCGCTCGGGCTTTACCCCTGCGTTGCCTTCGAGCTGGAATTCTACCTGCTGAAGCCGGCGGCCGGGCCGAATGGCGTGCCCGAGCCGGTGTTCCCCGCCTCGGCGGGCGGGCCGGCGCGGCAGAACATGTATTCCATGTCCGACCTCGACGCCTACGCGCCGCTGCTGCACGACATTCGCGAGGCCGCGCGCATCCAGGGGCTGCCGGCCGACACGGTGATCTCCGAGGCGGCACCGGGGCAGTATGAGGTGAACCTCTATCACCGCCGCGACGCCATGGCGGCGGCGGACGACGCTATCCTGCTGCGCCGGCTGATCGACGGCGTGGCGCGCAAGCACGGGGTGCGCGCGAGCTTCATGGCCAAGCCGTTCCTCGACTTCGCCGGCTCGGGCATGCATGTCCATGTCAGCCTGACCGATGGCGAGGGGCACAATGCCTTCGGCTCCGGCGAGGCGGGCGACCGGCTGCTGCGCCAGTGTGCGGCCGGGCTGCTGGAAACCATGGCCGACACCGCCGTGCTCTACGTGCCGAGCTATAACGGCTTCCGCCGGCTGGTGCCGGGGAGCTATGCGCCGACCAGCATTTCCTGGGGCTACGACAACCGGGCGGTGGCGGTGCGGGTGCCGAACGGCCCGCCCAAGGCGCGCCGGCTGGAGCACCGCATCGCCGGGGCGGACGCCCATCCCCATCTCGTGCTGGCGGCGATCCTCGCGGGGATGCTGGAAGGCATCGAGCGCGGGCTTGAGCCGCCGCCGCCGCTGACCGGCAACGCCTATGAGCAGGAGGCGCCGCACCTGTCCTACGACATGGGCGACGCGATCCGCTCCTTCGGCGGCTCCGACTTCGTGGCGCGGGCCTTCGGCGCGGAATATCAGCGCGTCTTCGCGATCATGAAGGAGGCCGAGCTGGCCGCCTTCGAGCGGCGTATCAACCCGCTGGAGTATGAGACCTATTTGTAAGCACGGTCATGGCTTGAGCAGAAACCGCCGACGCTTTAGCCTTGGCGCCACACGCTTCCCACCGCACTCAAACAAACCCACTTCCCGAGGAGAATAGGATGTCCCGCCTCCTTACGACAATCGCGGCAGGCCTTCTGTCCGCGCTGGCCATCGCGCCGGCGTCGGCGCAGGACAAGGTGGTGAACGTTTACAACTGGTCCGACTATATCGACGAGTCGGTGCTGGAGGAGTTCACCAAGGAAACTGGTATCAAGGTCCGGTACGACGTCTTCGACTCCAACGAGGTGCTCGAGACCAAGCTCCTCGGCGGCAAAACCGGCTATGACGTCGTGGTGCCGACCGGCTCCTTCCTGCAGCGGCAAATTCAGGCCGGCGTGTTCCTGAAGCTGGACAAGGCCAAGCTGCCGAACCTGCAGTACCAGTGGCCGCTGATCTCCGACCGCCTCGCGGTCTACGATCCCGGCAACGAATACGCCGTGAACTACATGTGGGGCACGACCGGCATCGGCATGAATGTCGACAAGGTCAAGGAGCGCCTCGGCGACATCCCGCTCAACAGCTGGGATATCGTGTTCAAGCCGGAGATCCTCGGCAAGCTGAAGGATTGCGGCGTCTACATGCTGGACGGTCCGGAAGAGATCATCCCGACCGCGCTGCGCTACCTCGGCAAGGATCCGAACTCGAAGGACCCGAAGGAGATCGAGGCCGCCGGCAAGCTGCTGGCCAAGATCCGCCCCTTCATCAAGAAGTTCGACTCGTCGGGCTACATCAACGCGCTGGCGGGCGGCGACATCTGCCTCGCCACCGGCTGGTCGGGCGACGTGTTCCAGGCCAAGGCGCGCGCCGAGGAAGCCGCCGAGAAGACCGGCAAGCCGCCGATCAACATCGAGTACATCATCCCCAAGGAAGGTGCGCTCATGTGGTTCGACAACTTCGCCATCCCGAAGGATGCCCCGCACCCGGACGAGGCACTCGCCTTCATCAACTTCATGATGAAGCCGGAGATCGCGGCGAAGAACTCCAACTACATCTCCTATGCCAACGGCAACCTCGAGTCGCAGAAGTTCATCGACAAGGCGATCCTCGACAATCCGGCGATCTACCCGGACAAGGAGACGCAGGAGAAGCTGTTCACCGTCACCACCTATCCGCAGAAGGTGCAGCGCGTCGTCACCCGCACCTGGAGCGACTTCAAGCGCGGCAAGTGAGCGGCAACCGGCAGGGCCGACAGGCCTGGACAAACGAAAGGCGCCCGGATCATCCGGGCGCCTTTTTCATTGAGCGGGTCATCGGCGGCGAGGCCACCGCTTCACAGCCGCCAGCGCTTGTAGAACCACGTCCACTGCTCGGGATATTCGCGCACCCAGTCCTCGACCACCGAGGTGATCATCTGCATCGACTTGTTGACGTTGATCTTGCCGCTCGGGTCGCGCGGCAGGTCGAGGGGCGGCGTGCACTGGATGCGGAAGCGTCCGCCCGGCAGCCGGATCACCCTGACGCCGTGCACCGGGCACTCATACAGCCGAGCGAGGCGGGCGATGGTCGGATTGGCCGAGCAGGGGCGGCCGAAGAACATCATCTTCGGCCCGCCGAGCCGCACCTGATCGACCAGAATCCCGAGATGCTTGCCCTGGTCGAGCACGCTGGCGAGCTCGAACACCGCCACATGCGAGGCGGCCACCAGATTGCCCATCACCTTGCTGCGCATGTCGAACAGCAGATCGGCGAAGAAGCTGTTGTCGGGCGCACGGAACAGCACCGCGCTGTCGAGCCCCTGCGCCGCGGCGGCGATGGCCGGCAGCTCCCAGTTGGCGAGATGGGCGGTGAAGACGAGGGCCGGCTTGCCGTCGATCCGCATGGCGACGAAGTTGGAGACGCCCGTCGTCTCGATCCGGCTCTTCGACGGCTCCCACATATTGTACTGCCAGATTCGGTCGAGATGGACGAACTCGCCGGCCATGCGGCCGAGATTGTCCCACATGCCGACGGCGATGGCCTGGCGCTCGGCGTCCGTCTTCTCCGGATAGGCGTGCTTGAGGTTCTGCAGCGCGACGCGGTGGATCGGGGTCAAGGGGCCGATCTTGCGCGCCCAGAAGCCGCCCTGCCAGGAGGCGAACCATGGCGGCTGCAGGCGCATGACGCGTATGAGCGCCCAGACGCCGGCCGAAAGCGCAGCGTCGCGCATCCGCATCGTCCAGGACGGACGGCGGGGCGCGGAGGGCTCCTTCACCCGCTCCATCCGGCTGGTCTTTCCCTTCGGGGAAGGATTGCGCGCAGCCGGCTCCTCCTCCTCGTCGGGGAGAGGAGCGGGATGAGGGGGGAGGCTCTGCGACACCGGCGTTCTCAGAAGGTGATGACGACCTTGCCGAACACGCGCCGGGTTTCAAGCCGCTCCAGTCCGGCGCCAAAGGACTCCAGCGGGAATTCGGAATCGATGACCGGCAGCACGCCGCGCTCCATGCGCTTCAGTCCGTCGGCGATGGCGCGGATCGGCGCGCCGAAGGAGCCGATGATGCGGTACTGGCGCTGGAAGAGCTGCATCAGGTTCACGTTGACCGAGACGCCTGAGGTCGAGCCGCAGGTGACGAGACGCGCGCCCGGCTTCATCGACAGCAGCGAGCCGTTCCACGTCTCCGCGCCGACATGTTCGAACACCACGTCGACGCCCTTCTTCTTGGTGATCTTGCGCACCTCGTGCTCGAAGCGATCGGTCTTGTAGTTGATGACATGGTCGGCGCCGAGCGCCAGCGCCTTGGCGCATTTCTCGTCGTCGCCGGCGGTGGTGATGACGGTGCAGCCGATCTCCTTGGCCATGCGGATGGCCACGGTGCCGATGCCGGAGCCGGCGGCATGCACCAGCACGGTCTCGCCCGGCTCGAGCTTGGCATTGTCGAACAGCATGTGCTCGACGGTGGAGAAGGTGACGGGCGCGCAGGCGGCGTCGACCCAGGAGATGCCCTCCGGGATCGGCACGCACAGGCGTTCCTTGATGTTGAGCTCCTCGCGGGCGAAGCCGTCGACATGGAAGCCCATGACGCCGGCGACCTCTTCGCAGAGATTGTCGCGGCCCTGCCGGCACATCTTGCACTGGCCGCACGTCAGCGCGCCATACATGGCGACCTTGGAGCCCGGCTTGAAGCGGGTGACGCCCTCGCCGACGGCGGTGACCTCTCCGACCGCCTCGGCGCCGACGACCAGCGGCATCTTGCGCTTGGCGAAGGCCATGCCGCGCCAGCCCCAGACGTCGATATGGTTCAACGCCAGTGCCTTGACGCTGACCTTCACCTCGCCGGGCTCCGGCGCGCCGGGGGCGGGCAGGTCGGTAAGGATCAGTTCGCGGTCGGACACCAGCTGAAGGGCGCGCATGAACAACTCCGGGGCAACTGCGGCGGCGTCGGCCGGCCTCATTCCCGATGTGCGTACGGGGAAGAGGCGCGGAGGGATGCCGCCCGCGGAAGGACGAGGGTGGATAGCGAAATCAGCGCTGTATGGCTAGTGCGGCGGTGAGCCCGCCATCCACCGGCAGCGTCGCGCCGGTGATGTAGGCCGCGCCGGGCGACAGCAGGAAGGACACCACGGAGGCGACGTCCTCGGGATGGGCGAAGCGCCCCGCCGGGATCTGCTTCTCGACATTGGCACGGTAGGCGGCATAGGGCACCAGCATCGCCGTGTCGACGAAGCCGGGCGCGACGACGTTGACCGTCACGCCGCGCCGCGCGCTCTCGATCGCCAGCGTGCGGCAATAGCCGGCGAGCGCCGCCTTCGAGCCGGCATAGATGGCGTTGCCGGCATTGGCGACGTCGGCGGCGATCGAGCCGATGGCGATGATGCGGCCGGCGCGGGCGCGCGTCATCGGCCGCACCAGCGCCCCCACCAGCTTCACGAAGGACCAGTAATTGACCTGCATGAGCTGTTCGGCCTTGCCCTGGTCGACGAGGGCGGCGAGCGTGTCGTAGCTCATGCCGGCATTGTGGACGAAGCCGAAATAGGTCGGCTCCTCGGCGAGGACGGCAGCGAAGGCGTCCACGCTGGCCTTGTCGGCGAGATCGAGCGAACGTGCCTCGACGACGGCATCGGCCTTCTCCGTCCGGATCGAGGCGATCAGCGCCTCGGCCTCGGCTTCGGCGGTGCGGACGGTGAAGACGACCTCGAAGCCGGCCAGCGCCAGTGCCCGCACGATAGCCGCGCCGACACCGCGCCCGCCGCCGGTGACGAGGACGCGCCCGCTCACGCCGGCTCGCCGGTCAGGATGAGGCAGACATTCTGCCCGCCGAAGCCGAAGGAATTCGACATGACGCGCGTGACCGTCGCATCGCGGGCCACGTTGGGCACCACGTCGAGCGGGATCGCCGGGTCGGGCAGCTCGTAATTGATGGTCGGCGGGATCCGGCCGTTCTGCATGGTCAGCAGCGAGATCACCGCCTCGATGGCGCCGGCGGCTGTCAGGGTATGGCCGATCATCGACTTGTTCGAGGAGAGCGGGATCGAGCCGATCCGCTCGCCGAACACCGCGCTCATGCCGGTGAATTCCATGCGGTCGTTCTCCGGCGTCGAGGTGCCGTGGGCGTTGATGTAGTCGATGTCCTCTGGGGTGATGCCGGCATCGGCGAGCGCCGCGCGCATGCAGCCGATCACCGGCTTGGCGTCCGGTGAGGAACGGGTGCGGTGGAAGCTGTCGGCCATCTCGCCGACGCCTTCGAGCACGCCGAGGATCCGCGCCCCGCGCGCCATGGCGTGGGCGAGGCTCTCCAGCACCAGAGCGCCAGCGCCTTCGGCGATGATGAAGCCGTCGCGGTTCTTGGCGAAGGGCCGGGAGGCCGCCTCGGGGAACTCGTTGTTGGTCGACAGCGCCGAGAGCAGCGAGAAGCGGATCAGCGCCTCGGCCGTCACCGAGCCGTCGGTGGCAATGGAGAGCGCCGCGTCGCAGTCGCCGCGCCGGATCGCCTCGACGCCGAGCTGGATCGAGGTGTTGCCGGAGGCGCAGGCGGTGGACAGCGAGATCGGCTGCCCGCGCGTGCCGAAGCGGTCGGCGAGGTGGTCGGCGATGGAGCCATAGAGGAAGCGCTCGTGCCAGGCGTCGTGGCCATTGGCCTCGGCGGCGCGCAGCAGGTCGTCATAGGAGACGGGCGCGTTGGGCGCGGCTTCCTGCGCGAGAATACGGCGCTGCGGCCACTCCAGCTCGATCGGCGGCACGGCGCAGAACAGCGGCCCGGGAAAACTGCCCCGAGAGCCGATGCCGGATTCGGAGATGGCCTCCTCCGCCGCCAGCGTCGCCAGTTCCTCGGAGAGGTCCGGAGCGGTGCTCTTGCTCTTCGGAAGGTAATCGACGGTGCCGGCGATCGTGGTCCTCAGCGCGTCGATCGGGAACCGGGTGATGCGATGAATACCGGACGTGCCGGCGGTCAGCTTCGCCCAATTGTCTTCTTTGCCCTGTCCGAGCGAGGTGACGAGCCCCATGCCCGTGACGACGACGATCGGCCGGCCGGCCTTGTCGGTATAGGAAGCCATGATCTGCTCCTCGGAAGCGGCGCTTCCGCATGTGAAGGTCAGTCGGCGCGCTCGACCAGCGCGACGCCTTCCCCACGCCAATGCCCCACTGCGGTCACGATGGCACGGGAAAGCGTGCCGTCGAAAGGCTTTTCCAGCGGTTCGCCGGCCAGCGGGGCGAAAAGCCGACCCTCGGCGACTGAAAGCGCCGCGAGCGCCAGCGCGACCGGCATCTGCGCCTCCAGGCCATGGCCGACGCGATCGGTCACGGAGCGTACCGGCAGACCGGAGCGGGCGAGCACGGCAGCTTCCGCGGCGGTGGGGTCGGGGGCGCCGGTGGCGGCGGAGAAGATGGCGGTCTTGTCGGTGATGCCGGCTTCAGCGGTATTCAGGAGCTGTTCCAGCACGGCCTCGACGGCGCCCGGCTCGTTGCGCCGGGCCCGTTCCGACCAGACACCGGACAGCTTGGCGATGGGTTTGGCGCCGCGCGCAGTGGCGTGCTCGGGCGATTCCAGCACCAGGAAGGCACCGGCCGAGCCGGTCGGCACGCCCTTGGGATCGGCCAGTACCGGCGACCACGGGGCGTGCCGGGCGAGACGCTTGAGTGCGAACAGCAGCAGCATGTCGCGCCGCTCGGCATTGTAGGCGCCGCCCACCAGGGCGATCTCGCTGGTGCCGGCGGCAATGCGCGACCAGCCGACGCGCACGGCGTCGGTGCCCGAGCTTTCCTCGCCCATGAAGGTGCGCGAGGAACCGGTGACGCCGTGGACGATGGAAATGTTGCCGGCGAGCAGGTTGGAGAGCTGGGCCAGGAACAGCGTCGGGCGCAGGTTCGACTGGAGCTGCTCGTTGAGGAAGACCTCGGGATTTGCCTGCTTCTCGATCTCGGTGAGGATGGCGCCGTCGACCGACTGGTCGCGCTCGCCGCCGCCCGCCGCGACCACCATGTCGGTGGTGCCGAGAATGTCCCTGTTGCCCTTGATGCCGGCTGAATCGAGCGCGAGACCGGCCGCGTAGGTGCCGATGCGCTGCCACGGCTCCATCTGGCGCTGGTCGCCCTTCTTGGGGATCTGCTCGTCGAAGCTGATCTTGGCCAGCGGATGCACGACGTACGGCGCGAAACCGGTCTCGTCGACCACCGGGTATGCGCCGGAGGAGAGCGCCTGCCAATGGGCCTCCAGGCCTTCACCGAGCGAAGAGACAAGCCCGATGCCGGTGATCCAGACGTCGCGACGATTAGACATGCGTGAGTTTTCCTGCGCATTCCGCCAGACTGGGCGTGGCGGCGTCGCCCATCGGCATGCCGATGCGCTCGGCGGTGGAGAGCAGATAGCCGCGCAGCTCAGGAGCCGGGAAGGGCATCGTCTTGAGCGTCACGTCGGCGTTGCAGACGAGCTTGCCCTCGACGCGCCCCTCGGCCTTCAGCCGGGCGAAGCCCGAGCCGTCATGTTCCATGCGCGCGAACACGTCGATGACCTGTCCCGGCGTCACGAAGGTACGCAGCTTGCCCTTGTCGACCGAGGCGAGGAACGCCATGCGGTCGTAATTGTGCAGCCGCAGCAGCAGCATGCCGCAGCTCTGCGCCATGATCTCGAACAGCAGCACCCCCGGCAGCAGCGGGTGCCCCGGGAAGTGGCCTTCGAAGATCGGACTCTCGTCCGGGACGGTGTTGGCCGTTCTCAAGGTGCGAGCGTCGAGGTCGAGCTCGATCACCTTGTCGATCATCTGAAAATATTCGAGCCGCATCACCTGTCCCGCTTAAACGACGTCCGTACCGCCAATCAGGCGGTCTTGGCGGCGATCAGCTCATCGATGCGCGCGCAGAGGTTCTTGAGGACGAAATACTGCTCGGTCGTCGCCTTGCCCTCGTTCACTTCCTGCGTCCAGCTCTCGAGCGGCAGCTTGATGCCGAAAGCCTTGTCGATGGCGAAGGCGATGTCGAGGAAGTCCAGGCTGTCGATGCCGAGATCGTCAATCGCATGGCTTTCCGGCGTGATGTTCTCGCGCGGGATGTCGCACGTCTCGGCAATGATGTTGGCAACGGTCTCGAACGTGGTCGACATGAAATGCCTCTAGTCTCGGCGGCCGCGTCCGGCCACGGTTGAATGGGTTCTCCCGGCGCTCCCACGACGGCAGGCCCCCAAATGGATGACGGCCCGTATACCTAAGCGCGGACGGCTATTCAATGGCGGCGGCGCGGCAATCCTCGCCTGTGTGACATCCGTGCCGTCCGCGCCCCGACGCGCGCTCGCCTTGACGGACCGTCATGGCTCCGTGGCCGAATTCGTCCTATCGTGCGCAGCTCGGACGTATCGTCGGTCTCGGAGTAGGTGCCATGGTCCCGTTTTCTTCGGCCTTTTCATGGCTTGGGCGCGGCCTTGCCGTGCCGATACTCGCGGTAGGGCTCGTCGCTCCCGGTTTGGCGCAGACATTGGTTCGTCCGAAACCCGCCGATCCGGCTGCCGCCGCTGCGCAGATCGCCAAGCCCGCACCCACGCCGGCGCCGAAGCCGGCCGCCGCGAAACCCGCGCCGGTGCTGGATGCGCTGCCGAAGACCTTCGCGCGGCAGGACCTCGTGGAGGCGGCGCGGCGGCTGCAGGCGCTGCTGCTTCGCGAGCGCGGGCCACTGCCGAAACCGGCTGCACAGATGCGCAGGGATGCCGACGCCGCGCTGGCGGCCGGCGACGCACGCACCGCCGCCGAGATCTACGGCCGGCTGGCGCAGGCCACGCCCGCCGACGCGGGGGCCTGGCAGCGCTTCTCGCGCGCGCTTTCGCGCATCAAGCCGAACGACAATGAGAGCGCCGACACCTTCCTTGAGCGGGCGCAGGCGAGCGCCTTCCTCGCCTATCGCGCCGCGACCACGCGGGTGCAGCAGGCCGAGGCGCTGTTCGCCATCGGCCATCTCTACGACCAGCGCTCGCTCTGGCGCCCCGCGCTCGACACGCTCGACACCGCGCTCACCTATGCCAATGTGCCGGAGCAGCGCGCCTTCTACGACAAGCTGCGCGAGGAGCGCGGCTTCCGCATCCTCGACTACAGCGTCGATTCGGACGCCTCCAATCCGCGCATCTGCGTGCAGTTCTCCGAGCCGCTGGCCACCGGCGGGCGGGACTATTCGTCTTATGTGACGCTGCGCGGGCCGGGCGGACCGGTCGACAAGCCGGCGGTGACGGCCGAGGGGAGCCAGCTCTGCGTCGAGGGGCTGAAGCATGGCGAGAGCTACGACGTCACGCTTCGCCAGGGGCTGCCGTCCTCCATCGCGGCGGAGCCGCTGCGCGAGACCGCCGAACTCACCATCTATGTGCGCGACCGCAAGCCGGGCGTGCGCTTCACAGGGCGCAACTACGTGCTGCCGCGCACCGGCCCGCGCGGCATTCCGGTGGTGTCGGTGAACACCACGCGCGTCGGCGTGGAGCTCTATCGCATCGGCGACCGCAGCCTGATCCCGACCGCCATCGACGGCGAGTTTCGCCGCGACCTCGGCGGCTACGACCTGCAGCAGCTCAGGGACGGCCGCGCCGAGCAGGTGTTCAAGGGCGAGCTGGAGACGGCGTCGCCGCTGAACGAGGATGTCACCACCTCCTTCCCGGTCGACGAGGCCGTCGGCACGCTGGCGCCGGGCGTCTATGTGCTTGCCGCGCGGCCGGGCGGCGACGCCGCCGATCCGAACGACGAGTGGTCGACGCGCTCGACGCAGTGGTTCGTCGTCTCCGACCTCGGCCTCACCGCGCTGTCGGGCAGCAACGGGCTCACCGTACTGGTGCGCGCGCTGGGCACGGCGCAGCCGCTGGAAGCCGTCGAGCTGCGCCTGCTCGCCAAGTCCAACGACGTGCTGGCGACAGCCCGCACCGACGCTTCCGGCGCCGCCACCTTCGATGCCGGCGTGATGCGCGGCAAGGACGGCTTCGCGCCGGCGGTGATCGTGGCGCAGGCGAAGGAGGGCGACTACGCCTTCCTGTCGCTGGAGGACCAGGCCTTCGACCTCACCGACCGCGGGGTCGGCGGGCGCGCCGCGCCCGAACGGATGGACGCCTTCGTGACCACCGAGCGCGGCGTCTACCGCTCCGGTGAGGACGTGCACGTCACCGCGCTGCTGCGCGACCCGCAGGTCAAGGCCGTCACCGGCGTGCCGCTGACCGTCATCTTCAAGCGCCCCGACGGTGTCGAGGAGCGCCGCGTGCTCGTCGACGACCAGGGGGCGGGAGGGCGCACCGTCGCCTATCCGCTGATGGGCGATGCCATGACCGGCACCTGGCGGGTCGAGGCCTATGTCGATCCGCGCGGGGCGCCGGTCGGAGCGACGACTTTCCTGCTGGAGGACTATGTGCCGGAGCGGCTGGCGCTGGACCTGTCCACCACCGCCACTGCGATTGCCCCCGGCGCGCCGGTCAGCGTCACGGCGGACGGGCGCTGGCTGTTCGGCCCGCCGGCCGCCGGGCTGGAGGTCGACGGCGAGATCGAGGTGCGCGTCGCCACCGCGCGGCCGGGTCTGCCGGGCTGGCGTTTCGGCCGTGCCGATGACGGCTTCACTCCGGTGCGCCAGCCGCTGGCCGACGCGCCATTGACCGATGCGCAGGGCAAGGCGGCGCTGTCCGTCGCGCTGCCGTCGCTGCCGGCGACCGCGCGGCCGTTGGAGGCGGAGATCTTTCTCGCGCTGAACGAGGGCGGCGGGCGTGCGGTGCGCCGCTCGCTGGTCCTGCCGGTGCGGCCTTCCGGCAACGGCATCGGCGTGAAGCCGCTGTTCGACGGGGCCGGGCCGGGCGAGAACGCCAATGCCGGCTTCGAGGTGCAGGCCTTCGATGCCGCCGGCAAGCCGGTGGCGCTGCAGGGCGCGCAATGGGCGCTTTACCGCCTCGAGACGCGCTACCAATGGTACCGGCTCGGCGGCAATTGGGACTTCGAGCCGATCGAGTCGATCGCCAAGGTGGCCGACGGAAAGCTGGAGCTGGCGGCCGGTGCCGCCGCGCGGCTCGACGTGCCGGTCGGCTGGGGCCGCTACCGGCTGGAGGTGAGCGGCGGGACGCTCGCCACCACCGTCGGCTTCGAGGCCGGCTGGGGCGGCGGGGCGACCGCCGACGCGCCCGACCGCCTCGAGGTCGGGCTCGACAAGGCGCAGTACGCCGACGGCGAGACGCTGAAGGTGAACCTCACCAGCCGCTATGCCGGCTCCGCCACGGTGCTGATCGTCGGCGACGGTGTCTTCGCCTCGAAAACGCTCGACGTGCCGGCCGGCGACAGCTCGGTCGACTTCAAGACCACGTCCGCCTGGGCGCCGGGCGCCTATGCGCTCGCCTTCCTGCACCGGCCGCTCGACGTGGCGGCGAGCCGCAATCCGGGCCGCGCCATCGGCCTTGCCTGGTTCGGTGTCGACCGCGCGCAGCGCGTGCTCGACGTGAAGCTGGAGGCGCCGCAACTGGTGCGGCCGGAGACGACGCTGTCGGTGCCGGTCAGCGTGTCGGGCAGCGGCAATGGCGAGGCCTTCGTGACGCTGGCGTTGGTCGATGTCGGCATTCTCAACCTGACCGGCTTCAAGACGCCCGACCCGGACGGCTTCTATCTGAGCCAGCGGGCATTGGGCACGCAGGTGCGCGACTTCTACGGCCAGCTCATCGACGGCATGCTCGGCGCGCGCGGCCGCCTGCGCTCCGGCGGCGACGCCATGGATGGCGGGCTGCAGGCCGAGCCGCCGACCCAGCCGCCGCTCGCGCTGTTCTCCGGCCTCGTGAAGCTGGACGCGCAGGGCCGGGGCAGCGTCGATTTCGCCATCCCGCCCTTCGACGGCACGGGACGCCTGATGGCGGTGGCGTGGTCGGGCGCGGCGGTGGGCCATGCGCAGAGCGACGTCACCATTCGCGACCCGGTGGTGATCACCGCCACCCTGCCGCGCTTCCTCGCCACTGGCGACCGCTCGACGCTCAACCTCGCCGTGACCAATGTCGACGGCGAGGCGGGCGACTATGCGCTCGAACTGGTGACGGACGGGCCGGTGGCGATCGCCAGCGCGCCCAGGACCGTGCCGCTCGCCAAGGCCGGACGGCAGTCCTTCGCCGTGCAGATCAACGGCACCGGCATCGGCGCGGCCAAGGTCTCGGTGCGGCTCTCCGGTCCCGGCGGCCTCGGCATCGTGCGCGACTATGCGCTGAACGTGCGCCCGGCCTATCCGGCGATTTCCCGCCGCAGCGTCGACACGCTGGCGCCGGGCGCCGCCCTGACCCTGAGCCGCGACCTCGTCGCCGATCTGGTGCCGGGCCGCGGCGGCGTCAGCGTGTCGGCCGGGCTCGATCCGGCCTTCGACGTGCCGGCGCTGATCGGGGCGCTCGACCGCTATCCCTTCGCCTGCTCGGAGCAGCTGACCAGCCGGGCCCTGCCGCTGCTCTATCTCAGCGATTTCGGCCCGCCCGCGCGCTTCCGGCTGACCAAGGATCCGGCCGAGACGATCAGCGGCGCCATTGCCCGGCTCGTCGCCCGGCAGGGCGCGGACGGCTCCTTCGGCCTGTGGGAGGCCGGGGGCAACGACATCTGGCTCGACGCCTATGTGACCGACTTCCTCACCCGGGCCCGCGAGCGCGGCCATGCGGTGCCGGAACAGCCCTTCACCATGGCGCTTGACCGGCTGCGCAACGCGCTCTCCTATGCCGGCGAGGGCGCCACCGACGACGGCGCGGCCTATGCGATCTATGTGCTGGCGCGCAACGGGCGGGCGCCGCTCGGTGACCTGCGCTACGTCGCCGACGCCAAGCTCGAGGAGGTGAAGAGCGCGATGGCGCGCGGCCAGCTCGCCGCCGCGCTGGCCATGCTGGGCGACAAGGGCCGGGCCGAGCGGGTGTTCGGCGCGGCGCTGGAGCTGCTGCCGGACGCGCCGGAGATGGTCGTCTCCGGCCGGCCGGACTTCGGCTCGATCCTGCGCGACGCGGCGGGCGTGGCGACGCTCGCCTCCGAGGCCGGCTTCACCGGCACCGCGCGCACCGCGCGGTTGCGGGTGGCGACGGCCTTTGTCGATGCCGGCCCGACCTCGACGCAGGAGGATGCCTGGCTGCTGCTCGCCGCCCGCGCGGCGCGCGCGGGGCGCGGCATCGCGCTCGACATCGACGGTGCCGCCCATAGCGGCATCTATGAGCGTACGCTGACGCCGGAGGAACTCGCCAAGCCCATCGTGCTGACCAATCGCGGCACGGCTCCGCTCGACGTCGCGGTCTCCATCGACGGGCCGCCGACCACGCCCGAGCCGGCCTCGGCGAATGGCTTTTCGCTGACGCGCAGCTACTACACGCTGGGCGGCGCGCCGGCCGATCCGGCGAAGGTGGCGCAGAACCAGCGCCTCGTCGTGGTGCTGGAGGCGCAGGAGGACGATGCCGCGCCGAGTCATGTGCTGCTCGTCGACCATCTGCCGGCCGGGTTCGAGATCGACAACCCGACCCTTGCCGTCGGCTCGGATGTCGGCGCGCTGTCCTGGCTGGGCGACACCACCCAGCCGGCGCATGCCGAGTTCCGCGACGCCTTCTTCGCCGCCGCCTTCGACCGCACGGAAGGTTCCGAGGAGCCGGAGCTGCTGCGCGTCGCCTATATCGTGCGTGCGGTCTCGCCGGGCAGCTATTCGCACCCCCCGGCGATCATCGAGGACATGTACCGCCCCGGCCGCTTCGCCCGCACCGCGGCGGGCCGGACCGAGGTGACGGGTCCGGCGCGATGAGAGGGATGCGGTGAAAGCCGGGCTGCGGCGCGGGGCGGGCATCGCGCTGCTCGGCGCCATGCTGCTGGCGGGCGGTTCCTATGCCTGGCTCGCCGGCGTGCGCGCCGCCGCGCCGCCGCCGCCCCGGCTTGCCACCTCTGTCGAGGTGCTCGACCGCGAGGGGCGGCTGCTGCGGCCCTTCGCGCTCGGCGACGGGCGATGGCGGCTGAAGGCGGATGCCGGCACGGTCGATCGGCGCTTCCTCGACATGCTGGTCGCCTATGAGGACAAGCGCTTCTGGCGCCATGGCGGGGTCGATTCGGTCGCGCTGCTGCGGGCGGCGGGGCAGATGGCGCTGCACGGGCGCGTCATCTCTGGCGGCTCGACGCTGACCATGCAGGTGGCGCGGCTGCTGGAGCCGCGCGAGGGCCGGGGGCTGGTCGCCAAGCTCGGCGCCAAGCTCTCCGAGATGCGCCGCGCCATCGAGCTGGAGGCCCGGCTCTCCAAGCGCGAAATCCTCGACCTCTATCTCGCGCTGGCACCCTATGGCGGCAATATCGAGGGCGTGCGCGCCGCGAGCCTCGCCTATTTCGGCCGCGAGCCGCGGCGGCTCTCGCTGGCCGAGGCGGCGCTGCTCGTCGCCCTGCCGCAGGCGCCGGAATCGCGCCGGCCCGACCGCCAGCCGGCCCGCGCCGGCCGGGCGCGCGAGGCGGTGCTGGTGCGGCTGAAGGAGGCCGGGTTGTTCGGCGCGCCGGAGGTGGAGTTCGCGATGCGGGCGCCGATTCCCGCGCGCCGGCTCGCACTGCCGATGCACGCCGCCCACGCGGCCGAGGCCGCGCGGCGCGAGCGGCCGGCGGCGCACGAGCACCGCCTCGCCATCGACGCCTCCGTGCAGGCGCGACTGGAGGAACTGGCGGGCGAGCGCGTGCGCGAACTCGGCAAAGGGGTCTCGCTCGCTCTGGTGATGGTCGACAATGCCAGCGGCGAGGTGCTGGCGCGGGTCAGCGGCGCCGACCCGCTCGACGCCGAGCGCGCCGGAGCGGTGGACCTGACGCGCGCCATACGCTCACCCGGCTCGACGCTGAAGCCTTTCATCTACGGCCTCGCCTTCGAGGACGGCGTCGCCCATCCCGAGACGCTGATCGAGGACCGGCCGGCGCGCTTCGGCGCCTATCGCCCGCGCAATTTCGACCGCGACTATCAGGGCACGGTCGCGGTCCGGCAGGCGCTGCAACTGTCCTTGAACGTGCCGGCGGTGGTGCTTCTGCAGGCGGTCGGGCCGCAGCGTCTCGCCAGCCGGCTGAGCCAGTCCGGCTTCGCGCTCAAGCTGCCGCCCGGCGAGGTGCCGGGGCTGGCGGTGGGGCTCGGCGGGGTGGGAATGAGCCTCGACGCGCTGGCCGGGCTCTATGCCGGCGTCGCCAATGGCGGGCAGGCGCACGCCTTGCACGACCGACTGGACGACGCGGCGACGCAGGGCGCGCGCGAGGCCGACGGTGCGCGGCGGCTGATGAGCCCGGTCGCGGCCTGGTATCTCGCGCAGGCGCTGGCCGGCACGCCGGCGCCGCGCAATGAGCGGGCAGGGCGGATCGCCTTCAAGACCGGCACGTCGTTCGGCTACCGCGATGCCTGGGCGGTCGGCTTCGACGGGCGGCGGACGATCGCGGTATGGGTGGGGCGGCCGGACGGCCAGCCGGTGCCGGGCATGATCGGCCGCGAGGCGGCGGCGCCGATCCTGTTCGAGGCGTTTGCGCGGCTGGTGACGAAGCCGGCGCCGTTCGCCCCCGCGCCACGCGAGGCGCTGGAAGCGCGAAATGCCGAGCTGCCGCCGCCGCTCCGATATTTCGGGCGGATGGCGGGTCAGACCGGTACGGGCGAGGGGCCGCACATCGCCTTCCCGCCCGACGGGGCGAGTCTCGAGCGCGACGGCGAGGAGCCGCTCGCGCTGAAGGTGAGCGGTGGCGTCGGCCGGCTCACCATATTCGTCGACGGCGTTCCGGCCGGCGAGCCCGCCAGTGCCGCCACATTTTTCTGGCAGCCGGCGGGCGCGGGGTTCGTTCGCCTGACCGTGATGGACGCCGCGGGATCGTCCGACAGCGTCACCTTGCGTATTCGCGAGCCGGCCGGCCTCTCAGCCGTTCCGGCCGGACATCTCAGCGGCCGTTGACGGCGACGCGGGCGATGTCCTGACGGGTCAGGCCACGCTTGGCGAGGGCGGCGTCCGAAAGACGGGACAGGGCCTCGTAGCGCTGGGCGATGCGACGGCCTTCGCCGACCGCTTCGAAGAAGTTCGCGAAGCCATCGACGACGCGCGAGAAGAAGTCCGGCGAGGTATGGCGGGTAAGGGTGACAGTGCTCATCTGAGCCTCCAAGGTATTCTGTATGCCAGAAATATAGAGAATCTTTCGCACTGCAAAAGCGCCAATGCTGCATGACAGCACTGAGTATGACGCATGGGTAGTTCGGTGGGGCAATGGCTCGCGGGAGGTATCCTGGGAAAGGTAAAAGAATGAAGGTGCGGTAAAAGGTGCTAAATTACCTCAAAAGGGGCCAAAAGTGCGCCGTTTTGCCGTTTGCTCTCGCTCAAGGCATGTCCAAATCGACCGGCGATAGTTCCTGCGGTCCGGCGCGTCTCAGCGGGAGGGGGCGATCGCCTCGTGGATCGCCCGGCAATGGCGCACGAGATTGCCGTGCTCGGCCACGAAGAGCCGGAGCGGCGTGTCGATGGCGTAGAAATGGATGTTGGCGATGAAACCGTAGATCGCCGCATCGAGGCTGGTCGGGGCGGGCCCGAACACATAGCCCTGCGCCGGCACGAGATGGGCCAGCACCTGCAGGTCGGCCAGGCCGCGCGCATAGGCGGCCTCCGGCGCGTAGCGCCCGATTCCCTGAAAGTGGTAGCGCTGGGCGTTGTAGTCCTGTGCCTTGCCGAGCGTTTCCTCGGTTATGTCCGGGTGCTCCCGGCGCAGCGCGGTGCTGAAGGCCGGCCAGTACGCCGCGTCCTTCCAGCGCGAATACGACATCACCCAGTACAGATCGTCCAGCATCCGCGTGACGAGCAGGGCGGTGTCCCGCTGGGCCGGCGTCAGGCCGGCGTCGAGCGTCACGCCGTATTTGCGGGTGAGGTGGGCGATGATGGCCTCGCTGTCGCCGACGATCTCGCCATCGTCGTCGATATAGGGCAGCTGCCCGCGCGGCGCGGCGGAGGTGTCGACGACGTGCCGGTGCTCGAACGGCAGGCCGGCCAGCCGGAGGAAAGCGACGATCTTGAGCCCGTAACCATTATTGTCGGCGACCCCGAAAAGCTCGGGGTAGGAATACAGCGTGATCATCGGCGTCTCCCTCGCTACCGCGCCAGCCTAGCGCAGCGTCGCGGCGATGCGCAGGGGAGGACGCCGGCGGAAGAGGGAGATGCCGGGGGCCTCCCGCGGACGCGGGCGCCGGCGGCGTTGCCCGGGCGGCGGGGCGCTCGGGCGGGATGGCCGGCGCGAGCGCGCCGGATACACCTGGGGCAGGATACGCCTGGGGCAGGATACGCCTGGGGATGGTCCGCCGATTGCGCATCTGGGGGGTAGACCGCGCCGGCTGGAGGCGCTATAGACCCCGCCACTGCCGCCGCCCCCGCGGCCGACGCTGCCGCGTCGCCGTGGAAGGCCCCGGAAAGCGCTGCGCAATCAGCCGCTTCGGTGGGGGATAGTTTAACGGTAGAACTGCGGACTCTGACTCCGTTAGTCCTGGTTCGAATCCAGGTCCCCCAGCCACCCCAATTAGTCAAGAAAATCAGACAGTTAGGCGGCGCCCTGCGGGGCGCTTTTGCCGTTTCATGTCGCGTTTGTGTTGCAAGTCAGTTTCGTTGATTTCCAACGGTTTTCCGAGGGGCTCGGCAACTCCACGCGACATGGAATGCGACATGGTCGGCCATGTCACGGCAGCACGCCGACCGCCCGCAGCACCATCGCCGCGCGGGTCGACGGCTTGGGAACGTCGCGCCAGGTCCGATCATCAGCGTCGGAGTGCGGGAAGTGAAAGCCCGCTGCCAGCGTGCCCTGTGGCACCCATCGCGCAGCGTTCGCAGGCGGAAGGCTCGGGTAGAGCTCGACGCCCAGCAGTTGAGCCTCGAAATGCAGCCATTCGCGGTAGGCTTCGAGGATCTCGCGTTCGGTAGGCATGATTCCGGCGTTTGCCGGCGCGGTGGTGCGCGACATGGGGAAGCTCCAGATTGTAGGATGGGTGGCGCTATTGGCCGGCTAATTCGCGGTTGATCGTCGCGGCGATCGCGGCGGTGAGGCGGGTGAGGCGCTGAACGTCTACGTTCTTCCGGTTCGTCTCAGGGGCAATCTCGGGATACTCGCATCCCAGCATAGCCGCGAGCTCCCGGAGCCTCTCAAGGCCGCCTTTCCGCAGTGCCTCGTGCAGGGCAGTGCAATCGGTTTCGGTGATCTCATCCAGGCGCTCGAAATCCTTCAATATCTGTACGCGCACGCCTGCCTTGCCGGCCAATTCCACATGGGTCCACGCCAAGTGCCGGCGCGCTTGTCTGCAGGAATACGCGTGGAGCTTCTTGGGAACGGCAGGGGCTTCAGGGGCGGTTTCATCTACAATGGTCGACATTCTTGGGCACCTCGTTGAATGTTTCTATGTGCATAAAAACACCAGCGATTAACCCTGTCAATATCGATGCCCTTATTTATTGAAGTAAAAACTGCTACCGTTTATCCTCCGGGTAAATGCTAACGAGGGTCATGACATGGGGCGTCCGCCCGTACCGATGCATCTCAAGCGGGAAAAGCGTCTCGTCGTGATGCTGACCGAATCCGAGAACGAAGCTTTCACAAAGGCCGCAGTCGCAGCCGGAGCCCCGAGCCTCAGCGATTGGGTGCGCGACCTATTGATCGAAGCGGCGAAGAAGCAGAACCGCCGGTCGTGAAGGACGGCGGGCCTGGTGTCAGGCTGAAGAAGGAGGGATGACGATGGCGGCGGAGGGCATGAGCGTTGAGGCATTTCGGCGCCTGCTCAAGCTGGACCGGCAGGCGGATCGGGATGCCGTCCGTCTTTTCGCCGATGGTGTCCGCGCCGGCGATGTCGAGCGCGCAAGCGAAGGGTTTGGCCAGGCCTGCGACCGTTTCCAGTTTCGCACCGCCATGAGAGCAGTCTCGCAGCTTCCTCCGGCCTCGGATGAAATCCGGCGATGGTTTCTCGGTGTCTGGATGCACGACGGCGATGCGCTTCGCACCGAAGCGAGCGATCTGGTGTTGCTAGACGCGTTGAGAGTTCTGTTGCCACCCTACGAGGGCCCATCGATTCGCCTTTTCCGGGGCGATGGGTTCACCAACAGGCGGCGGCGGACATACGGAATGAGCTGGAGCTCAGACCGAGCGGTGGCCGACGATTTTGCTCGCTCCCGATCCACGCTCTATCAGGAGGGATCGGTCCTACTGTCGGCAGATGTCCCCGCGGAGGCGATCATCTCCATGGTGCCAGAAGATGACGACAGCTTCGGGGAACAAGAGTTCATCGTCGATCGCCGCCAGCTGAAGGGCGTGAAGGTCGAAGCTCGCTACCGTCCGTGATTCTGCAGCCGCCTTGCGTGCTCGCCCCGCCGAAGCCTCCCAGCGGGCACGCCAACCGCGCCTGAGGCCTGCCGCTGCGGCGGCGCCCTCGCCCCTGCAGAAGGGCGCTGCGGTGTAGGCACATTCCTCAGATTTGAGGGAAAGGTCGAGCGGGTGGCCAATGCCTCCCACGGCATGCGGCGCACGAATGCGGACAAGCGCCGCGCCGTACTCCGGCTGCTGGACGATCAGGAATGGGCGGCTTGGAGTGACAACGAAATATCGCGGCGCTGCGGAGTATCGCACACCTTCGTCAGCAAACTTCGCCCCGCGCCCTCACTTGCATCCGTTGCAAGTGAGCCACCCGCCCGCACCTACACGACGAAGCACGGCACCGTTGCGCAGATGAACGTGACGCGCATCGGCGCCAACCCGAAGCCCGCGCCGTCTGAATCGACATGGACGCCGGCCGATGTCGTTCCTGCACCGCGTGCCCTGACCGAGCGCGAGCGGCCGGCCAGGCGGAGGCCTAGTCGATTCCCGTGTCAGCATGGATGCCGCGGAGGTTCTGGCCGAGGTCTCCGCGCCCCATGCGCGGCGCCACGGTGGTGGAGTTCACCGAATTGATCTCGGACTTGAGAAGGCGGATCTTGGCGAGAGCCGCGTCGATCGAGCCGCTGTCGATCGCCGGTGCGACGCGAGTGGCCGCTACATCGTTCAGCGCGGCTTTCGCCTCGCCTGCGGTGTTGGTGAGCTCGCGCAGCGCGGCGCCGCCCTGTGAGGCGTCGGAGCGATCGCCGGAAGGCTTCGGCGGTGCCGGATCGTCGAACGCCGCCGGCGGCACCGTGACGGCCGGGGTGGTGCGCAGCGGGTTGGGAACGGGCATGGGGACGTTCGAAGGCGCCGGCTGCGCCGTCTTCTCAGCCTGACGGGCCCGCCAGCTGTGGAACGATGCCCGGCCCGCAGCGGCGTCGATCGGAACCTCTACCGGCGGCGGCTTGGTGCGGAGGTTTTCCGCGGCAATCTTGTCCCACTGCGACGCCTCGCGCAGCCGCTTGAGCGCCTCGCTGAGCTTGTCGATGTCGCGGACAATCTCGGCGCCGAAGCCGAGGTCCCTCGCCGTCGCAGTGAGGGCGGCGTAGTCGGCTTGCGCCGCTGCAATCTTCTGCTCGATCGCGGCCATTTCCTTTTGACGTGCCGCATCTCGTGCGTCGATCTCCCGAGCTCGAGCTAAATCTGGATTGGCCCTCTCCGCGTCGCGGCGGTCGTTTGCAGCCTTCTGTTCGTCCGGGGTCGCGATCCCGAGACCCTTGCGGGCAACCGTCATTATGTCGTTGAGCGACATGCCGGTGGTGGATTTCAACCAGTTGGAAAAATCCTCCATTTCCCCTTTCGCCATGCGGATGTCTTGAAGTATTCCCTCCATGAGGCCGACACCTGGCGCAGCAGTAAGCGCCCCGATCTCGCGCACAAATTCTTCCCACTTATTTGAAAGGCGATCGAGCTCCGTCATCGAATCGATCGACAACTGCTTCAGCGCACCGGCGACGGTGCCGGTTGCATTGTTGAGCTGCGCCTCGATCCGCCCGACTTCCTCCCGCTGCGCCAGCAAGGCGCGCATGCCGCGGGCGAACTCCATGTCAGAAAATATCTGCGGAATCTTCGAAAGATCGCCTTTGGTCGCCTTGGCCGCGAGATCGACGAAGACCTCGAGCAGGTCTTTGCCCTCGCGCCGAGCGTTCGCCATCTCTTTGCGCAGGTTGACGCCAAACTTCATGAAGCGTTTGGCGGTCTCTTGGCTCTCCATTTTCGCAAAAATGTTCGACATCGACGACGCGGCTTCCTCGGAAGAGCCCATTTGCGAACGCATAACCTGGAGCATAGCCACCAGCTTGCGGACACCCTCTTCCCCGCGCAGGCCGACCGCAGCGGCATTGGCCGCAAGACTTGGCAGATAGCGGGCCATGTCCTTAAGTTCGAATTTCCCGAGATTGCCGCCCTGAACCAAAATGTCGAATGCATTTTGCATTTCACTCCCAGCAATCTTGAAGGAAGTGGCAAGCGCATCTGCAGTAGATGCGATGTCGCTCGTCTCGGCGCCGGCGGCGTGGGCCGTGGCGACGACCGCGGGCAAGAACGCCATGGCCTCCGGCAGCGACCGGCCGGCGGCAACCAGCGCCTCGAGGCCGCTGACCACCTGGTCGAGCGGGACGCCGATCTTATCGGCGATGGTCGCGATGTCGGTGGTTGCGGTCTTCACCTCGCCGGTGCTGGCGCCGGCCGTGATGCCGACCCTCGTCATCTGGCGCTCCAACTCGGCGAACGACGTGATAGCAGCGCGCATGCCGATCGCGGCGCCAGCGATGCCGCCCACGGCGCCGAGGACGCGGGTGGAGGCGAGCGCCGCTGCATCGCTTGCCCGGCCGGCCATAGCCGTCGCCACGCTGGCGCGGGCCACCGTGCCCTGAAGGCGCCGCACGGAGGCACCGGCTTTTGCAGCTGGGGCGGTTACTCCGTCGACGAGCCGGACGGAGAGGATGGATGTAAGCGAGGCCATCAGCGCGCCCCGTCAAGGATGCCGCGGATCGATGCCGGCAGCATGGGGAGAAAGGCGCCGATCACGGCTTCTTCGTCGCCACCGCGGAGGGCTCGGAAGAGGGCTAGAGGCTCGCCGGTGGCGGCGCAGAGCACGTCCATCAAGGTTTCATGGAGACCTGCTTGCACATCGAGCGCGACGCCGAGCGCCACCGGCGGGAGGATGATCTCTTCGACCCAGCGGTCGCCGACTTTGAAGGGATGGGCCAAGCGAACGGTCACGCCGGCAGGGCGCAAATAGGTGATGGCCGGGGAATCGTCGGGGGGCAGGTCTACCACGCCGTGCAGCTCCGGGGCTTCGGCTTCGGTCCCGGGGGCGATGCCCGCCTGCAGTTGGTCCATCAGCGGAACATCGGATGGCGCCACCGGCGCGGGCTCGTCGATTACGGCAGCGTCAGGCGGGAAGGGTTCGGTCATGGCGGCTCTCTCAGCCCGCGCCGGCGGGCGGTGTGGGGTGACGAGGTGCCCGGGCCAGCGGCGGCTCTGCGGCCATGGCCTGGGCAATCAGGGGCGCGCCCTTGGCGAGGATGCGGTCGATATCCGCGAATAGGAGCTTGCCCGCTCGTTCGGTGCCGAGGCCTGTGAGGGCTCCGGCCGCATAGACCATTGCCCGAAACACGTCGGCGGTCGGGAAGACGCGCCCGCCGGCTTTTCTGGCTTCCGCATCCGCTCCCGCCCATGCTCGAAGAACCGGGACGTGCAGCGAGAGCGCGATCATCGCTGGCCCGCTCGGCTCGCGGATGGTGACGCTGGAAATCGCAACGCCCTCGACATCGAGGGGCTCGGAGAGATTCAGCGAGATCATGCGGGGCTCCTCCGCTGTATGCGAGGGCCGGCCCGGGGGCGCTCGAGGCGCTCGTTCCCGGACCGGCGGGGATCGGCAGGAGCAGGGCCAGGAAAACCCCGCGACGGCGCCGATCGTTGAGCAGGCCCCCCCGCTCGCCGTCTGGCCTAGCACGCAGCGCAACATCGGATGCGGGGCACGCTGCGCGCTTTAAGGACCGGCCACAGCCCCCAATGCCTCGCCCCGCCAAGCTCGTTAGATCGACGTACCGTTCAGCCGGACCCGGCCGATGGCGCTCGGATTGGCGGCGGCTGCCATCGCGACACCGATCAGCGAGTTGCCGGAGGCGGTGGTGGTGGCCAACTTGTTGGCCGCATCCCAGTAGACCTTGGCGCCCACGGTCCACGCCTGCGCCGAGGCCTTGGCCATCTCGTAGACGCCGGAGGTGTCGATCTCGACCTCGGCGCCCTCGGCTGCCGTGGTGGAGGCGATGCCGAAAAGCGAGCCGACGAGAACGCCAGCACCGGAGAGGATACCGCCCGTCGGGGCGGGGACGGTGACGACATCACCGCGCTGAATGAAGTTTTTCATGTCAGAAACCCTTGCTGGAAAACAGTTTCACGGTGTGAAGGCGCCGGCCGCCACAGGAGGCGATGCGGCGCTCAAGATCGGCGATGGCCGCGGCGAGGTCGGCGTCGTTTCGATATTCAATCTCTTCGGTATCGAACCGCACCCGGCGGAGCCCGGAGGCTCGCGCCTCGCGGAGGCCATCGAGCTGCGCCTGAAGCGTGGCGACGATCTCCGACATCACCACACCGCCACAAGGTCGGCGGCTGTCGTGCCGGTGGCCCAAATCCGAGTGACGCGAATATCGAACCACGTCGGCTCGGCGTTCTTGAAGGTCACCACCTCGCCGCCCTTCATGGTCACCCGGAGGTTGCCACCGGTCCCGAGCCAGATGGCCCGGGGGATGACGGCGAGGTCGACCGTGTCGGAGGGCGCGACCTCGACAGCGTGCGTCGCCACCGCGGTGAGGTCGGCCTGATGGGAGGCGAAGGGGTCGAAGCCCGCCATGTCAGGCCCCCGCGTTTTTCTGCGCGCCCCGGAAATCGATGACGCCGGCGCCGAAGTCGAGGCCCGCGGCGACCTTTACGGCGCGGGTGTCGAAGTCGATTTCCGTGCGGATCTGCGGGCCTTCGGCGCCGCTGATGTAGCCATAGACCGCCGTCGGTGCGGCCGCCGGGTCCGCAAAAATATACCATGCGGTAGCGACGATGTTCGCGTCGACCACCAGCTCCATCGTGCCCGCCCACGGGTTCACATCGCCAGATTTCGCGGCGGTGATCGCCGCCAGCACCTGGCGGGCGGCGAGTTCGCTATCCGGGCCGGTGACCAGGTAGCGGGGGGCGAGGTTGAGCGGGAGGCCGTCGAGGCTTTTCTGCTTCCGCAGCGCCGCCACCGCCGCCCCGATCGACGAAACGTTGATGGCCGCCGCCGAGCCCGCGAGGTTTCCGTGCGTGGCGTGGAAGAGTGCGACGCCATCGGACAGGACCGCATTCGCTGCGAGCAGGTCGTACACCCGCTTATTTTCGTCGGCGGCTGCCCGCAGGGCGATCATGCTGGAGAAATCGGCCAGCGCGCCCAGGTCATCATTCAGGAGCGCGCGGCGGCCGATGATGAGGCCCGCGTTCAATTCCTTCGCCCGGACTTTCTCACGGTTCTCGGACAGCGTGCCGAACTTCACCTCGCCGGCTTCGTTCGTCTCCTCGAAACGGGGGAAATCGCCGACGCGGAGGAAGCTCGTATCCTTAAAATCGTTGAAAGTGCGCCGCGCCGCCCAAAGTCGGTAAGTCGGCGCCGCGACCTCGTAATTGGCCAGGAGGCTCTTGTTCGCCGCATCGGCGAGGAGCAGCGGAAAGTCCGAAGTCGAATGGGCGCCTACCGCGCGTTCCATCAGCGCGCCTTGATCGCGAAGGTTTATGCGTTCGCCTCGCGCCTGGGCGAGATCGCCGACCATGTCGAGGATCCGGAAGCCTCGAAAATCAGCGGCGCGGCCCTCGAGCTTGCAGAGGCTCGGCGACATGCGGTGCGCGAGTGCGTCAGACATCGCCGCGCGAACCGCTACCGGATCGTTGTGGTCATGCACGACGGTGGCGGTGCGGATGGTGCCAGCCGGAGCGGTGCGCGCCTGCATCGCGGCGAAGGCGGCGGCTCGGGCCGCCTCGGCGGTCGCGTTCGCGTCGACCTGGCTGTCGATCCACGTCTGATCGAGGCCAGCGACCGAGGCGATCGAGCGGATTTCGAGGTTGATGGCCGCGCGCGTCGCCGTCTCGGTGGGCGGCGGAATCACGGCCGGGACAATCGGCGTGGTCGTGGTCGTTTCGGTGGGCGTCGTCATCGGTGCCTCTCGTATGGTGGCTTTCGGGTCAGCAGGAACAGTGACGAGGGAGATCTCGAAGATTTCCCAACGTGTGGCCGTCACGCGGCGCCTGCCGGCCGCGTCGGTCGTTTCGTTGCGTGCGAGGACGAAATACCCGACGCTCACACCTCGGATGTGCCCGGCCGCGATGTCGGCGGCGATCGGCGCCACGTCGTCGCGGCTGGACAGGGTCAGCGTCGCTTCGACCGTGCCGCCCTCGGCGGCGATGTCGGTAGCGCTCCCGAGGACATCGCCAAGATCGGAGCGTCGGTGGGAGTTGAGCAGCGGCACTCTGCCGCCCGGCGGGATGACGATGCCGCGATGGTCCAGCACCTCCACATACCGCCCCCGTGCGTCGTATCTCTCGACCTCGGCGCCTGCGGCAATGACGGCGCGCATGGTCCGTGTCTGGGGATCGAAGGTGGTGGAGCCGGCCGCCGCGAGCGGGGCATAGCGCGTGACGATCTCATTCGACATCGGCGGGAACCTCTATGGTAGGCGGGAGGCCCGCGGTGAAGGTCAGCCCCAGCGCCTCGGAACGCGCCTTGTCGCCGGCGATCTCGGCGTCGAGTGCTTCGATATCGGCGCCGCGTGCGGCCACGGCCTCGCGGCGGCTCATCAGCCCCGCCCCGATCGCCGAAATCTCCGCTTCCACGTCCTTTTTGGGATCGACCCACTCGCGCTTCGGCGTGATCCATTTGGCCGCCAGATACGGCGCCGGATCGGTGAAGAAGCCGGGGGCGTTCAGCCGGCCGGCCAGCACCTCGGCGGTCACAAAGTGGCGCCACGTCGGCCGGCACATTTGGAAGACGAGGACGCCATACTGGATCGCCTCGACGCGCCGGCGGAAGTCGACCAAACCCGCGCGGATGCTGCTGTAGTTCACCCCGGAAAGGTCGCCTGTGAGGGTTTCGTAGGGCACCCCCAGGCCAGCGGCGATCTCCCGCGCGGTCACTTTCATAAACTCGATTGCCTCCTGACCGATCTCAGCGGGGTCGGAGAATGAAATGCCCTGCCCTGGTGCGAGAACCTTCAACGTGCCGGGCTCAAGCCCGCCCTCGAGCATCCCGGGGCCGGCCTCCTCGCCCTCGAAGGGCACCTCGCCGTCCGTGGAGGTGACGAATCCGGTCAACAACGCGCCGATTTTCTGGCGGGTAAGCTGTGCGTCAGCGGCGCTGTCATAGTCGGCAAGGCGAAGGAGAACCGGTGCGAACCAGCTCACTCCCCGAACCTGTCCCGCAACTTCGGGTCGCAGCAGGTGGAAGGCGTCATCGGCGCCGACGCGGACCGTCTCGAGCGGCGAGGCCAGCGGCATCCCCGGCCGCTCTCGGCGGACGTGGTAGGCTCGCCGCCGCCCCGTTGCATCGAATTCGACACCGGCGACGATTCTGGCGCCTGCGGCGCTGTAGCTCGTCAGCGAGGCGTCGACCTGCTCAGCATCGAGAAGCCTGACCCGGGGGGCGCCTCGCTCGTCGATCGTGAAGGCTCCGAAGCTTTCACCATCCACCACCAGGCGCCGGGCAGCGAGGGCTTGCAGCGCGTAGAAATCCGTAAGCCCGTCGGCGTCGGCTTCGTCCGTCCACCGTTCGAAGGCGGCGTTCAGCGCCGCCCGGACGGCCGGATCGGGGTGCGAGCTCTGGGGCTTGATGCCGCTGCCGACAAGAGCGCTCGTCCAAGCCTCCGCTCCGGATGCCGCGAGGGCGTTATTTGCGACCAACGCCCGCGCTCGGATCGAGATCGGTCCCCGCGCCGCAAGCTGCGCCGAGCGCAGGTCCGGCATACCCCGAAAGCCGCGCCAGCGACGGCCACCGCCGGCCGCTTCGTAGCTGCGGCCGAGGAGGCGGCCGGCGATGCGGGTGAGGATGCCAGGGGCCACGTCAGATCACTCCGCCCGCTCGGCGATGCGCGCGGCGATCTCGCGGCGGATGGCCGACAGGTTCACGACGATCACCGGATCGGAACCGGTGAGCTTCTCGGCGAGGCCCGCCACGTCGTCCGCGGTCCAGAGCGAAGACCACCGCGCCTCGGCGACGGCACCGACCAGAATGAAGCGTTCCGGCGCGGGCTTGCGGGCCGCGACAGAGCCATCCGAATGGAGGTCGTCGTGCGCTTGGTCGGAAAGCGCGGCGCGGCGCGCCGCATGGCCGGCGCCGTGATCGAACAACCCCTTGACGGTGTCGATCGATAGGCCGAGGTCGAGAAGGCGCTTGACGACGCCGAAGAGACAGAGCGCGCCGAAATCAAAAGTGTTCCAACCGGGAGTGCGGACCTTCTGCGGAGCCAACGGCGAAGTCATCGCCGCAAGTTCATCCGCAGGCGCATACAAGCCTTTCTTGATCCACGAGCGGAAAGCCTCGTAGCCGACATCAAGAACTTCGGTGGCACCGGCGGTGCTGGTCGTGAACTTGGAGATCATCTGGCGCCCTGCTCATTTCGGTGTCGTCGATACCGGATACAATGAGTCAGAGATTTAATTCGGTGTCAAGCGCCCCGAATTTTAACGTTCCATGAACTTTGATCGGTAGACGGTGGGCTTGGCCACCGGCGCAGGGCTGGCGCCGCGGAGATCGTCGGCCCGCTGCCCCCAGTTCAGTTGCAGCGCATGGCGCGCTGCGATGGCGTAGACCACGCAATCCAAGGCCTCGGCGCGGCGGCCGGGGATGCGCTCGAAACGCCGGATCGGCGTGCCCTTAAAATAGCGGGTGATCCGGCGCTCGGCGACGAGCTGCTCAAACCAGACGGCCTCAAGATCGCTCGAGAATCTTATCGAGGTCCCCCGCGCCAGCCTGGCGGCGAGAGTGGCCTTGACCCCGTCGACGCCGATGATCCAGATCCGCCCGCCGCGGACCTTTGACTTCGACGCCGCGATGGGAGGGCGGCCGCCTGCGGCGCCCTTGCCCGCGATGATCCGCCGGACGGCGCGAGGAAAACAGAACGAGTAAACCCGTTCCGTCCAGTCGCCATCGCCGGCGTCGACGACGGCCGCGTCCACCTTGAGGCTTCCGCCCAAGGGATGCTTCCAGCGCGATTTCAGCAGCGCGTCGAGCTCGGCCCATGTCAGGTCATCGGCCGGGCTACCCCAGATCACGACGTGCCCCAAGATGTATGTTTCGGCTTCTGACCAGCCGGCCAGCGTCACCTCGAGGCGGTCGTCCTGGACGTCGACGCCGGCCGTGATCGCCAGCACCGCGGCAGGGATGGCATTGAGCCCGAAAGGCTCGGCGCGCGCTAGAAGCGCAGCATCGTCTACCTCGTCGCCGCCATCCTTCCAACCTTCGGCAAGGATCGTGTTTACAAACACCTGCAGAGTCTCGGGATCGCCTTTCGCGGCAAGGAATTCGGCGGCCAGCTTGGGCCATGAAGCGTTCGGAAGGAGCGAAACCAGTGCGTTGATGCGGAAGCCGGCGTGGGCGTGGATCTCCGGCGCCGTGGCGCGCCAGGTGCCGCCCTCGACCATTGCCGGCTTATCGGCCTCGTCGATCACACAGCCGCTCTCCGGGCACACCGCGTGCGCCTCCGCCGGCTTGCCATCCGGCCATTGGATCTGCCGCCACAGCAGCTCGAAGCGATGACCGCAGTGCGGGCATGGGACCTCGAAAACGCGCCGATCGCTGGCCGCGTAGGCCCGCAGGACGTTGCTGGTCTCTTCGTGGAGCGGGGTCGACCCGATGATGATTTTGCGGTTCCCGAACGAGATCGTCCGCTTCTCCGCGAGAAGGATCGGGGAGCCTTCCGGGCCCGGCAGCATCGCGTCGGCCTCGTCGATCATGAGCACCCGGACGTTGTGCCGGCGCAGGTTGCGGGGCGATTTCGCTGCGACGATCTTGAGCGAGCCACCGGCGAACCGGCGCGACAGCAGCGTGTTGCGGTCCCCATCAGGGGCGAGGAGGCCGGTGAGGCCGGGACTAGCGTCGAACAGGGGTTCGATTTGGCTCACCATGGCGTCTCTCGCATCCCCCTCGGTCGGCAGCAGCATCAAAATGGGCGCGGGTTCATTCGCCACGAACGACGCCAGCCCTCCGGCCATGAGCGTGGACAGGCCGACGCGGACCGCCTTGACGAGCGTTACGCGCTCAATGGCTGGATCACCGATCGCGTCGGCGATTCCGCGCTGAAACGGATAGAGCCGCACTGGGCCGGGCAGCGCCGAGACATCGGCCGGAAGCACGACGTTCTTCTCGATCCACTCGGAGAGCGGCAGTCGCGGAGGCGGCCGGAGGGCGGCGCGGGCGCGGCGTTCCAGTTCACGTAGCATCAGCAGCACCCTTCAGCGCGTCGCGTACTTCCTCTTCCAAGATCGCGCCTTCGGAGGGAGACAGCCGGCCCAGCCTGGCCAGGCAGCGCGCAGGGACTGCGAGCATTCGGGAACGGATGTCGCGCAGCACCGAAGTCCACGCCCTTTCGACCTCGGCGGCCGGCAGGAGCTCGCGGCGGATCTCCGCATTGCGCAGCGCGAGATTGTCGGCGGCCTCCCGCTCTCGCCGGGCCCTCTCCACGGTGAGGCCTGCCTGCGCATCGCCGGCGCGGCCGGCTGCCTGTTCCCGCAGGTGCTGGCAATACGTGGCCACCGACGCGGCCGCATCGTATCGCCCTCTGCCGGCCCGCAGGACGACGCCACGGCCCGCCAGTTCCCGCACCGTGCGCGGAGCGATTCCCAGCAAAACGCCCATCTCGTCCGCTGTCAGCGGCGCCCCAAACGGCGGCGGAGCCCCCTCAGGCTTTCGTTTGGCGGGGCGTATTCCGGGGGCGGCGTTCCCCCCCCCTTGATCTCCCCGGGAAGGACCCTGCCGCCGTGGTGTTGCCCTTCGGCATCACTCTGCCCCCTCGGTCTCGAGGTCGGTCGGGCTGGCGCCCTCGGTGACGGCCGGAGGGGCTGACGGGAAGACGGACGGCAGCGGCTGGCGGTTGTGCCGCGCGTGCCGATCTCTCTCTTTCAGGATGCGCGCAACGCCTTCGAGGAATTGCCCGGTCTCAACCTTCTCGCCCTTGGCGCCCTCGGCTCGGTTGGTCAGGAACGCGCCTTTCACAGACCAGACGAACCCGAGGGTGGCGGCGTTCGCCACGCCCATGGCGTCCAGCACAAGGGCGAAGGTTCGATCACTGACGTCAACCGGGATCGGGTCACGGCCGGAGCGCACGAGGTGGGTGTTGATGATCTCGCGCGCGATCACCGTCGCCGGCTGATATTTCACCGGGGTGCGTGGAGGATAGTCGCGGCTGGGCGCGGTGTCGGTCACGGCTGGTCTCTCCGGCTGATGCTGGTCTCCGTAGGTCGTGGCGGCGCGGCGCGCGGCGCCGCCGGCGGGCATGGCGCTCATGGCGGCGCTCCCTCTCCGAGGTCTGGGATGGTGTCGTCCAGCCCGTCGCTCGGCCAGAGACCTAATTCGATGAGCACCAACTCGGCGTCGCAGCGGAGATTGGCGAGCGTGTCCACGTCTCGGGCCGCCCACCGGTATGTGACCCGGGCCTCTACGCAAAGTTCGTGGAGTTCCGCAATCGATGGACAGAACTTGATCGTCCGGAGCGCCTGGCGCACTGCGGCGGCGACAACCGGCGGAGAGAAGCCCCGATAGGGAGGCACCTCGTCAACATCAGCGAGCACGTCAATCACAGCTTCGACGTAGGCTTCCGGGAAGGACGGTCGCGCGTTCGGGATCGCGTCGAGCATTCGAGCCAAGATCAATCGCGTGAAGTTTTCGGCCGGGCCGCCGCGCCATATTGCGTCGAAGTGCTTGGCGATGTGCCGAAGCGTTCCGCAATCTGGCAGGTCCGAGATTCGCTGGAGTGCGAGACGCCGCAACTGCGGCGCATCGTCGATGTTCCAGTTCGGTGCGGTTAGCCGGGCGTCCTCATGAATGTCCCGGCAGGCGTCTGGGGAGCGACAATATTTGGCGATCAGCGGCGCCAGCGCTTTCCGGGCCCGGTCGGGGCGCTCGGGATCGAAAATGATGACGGGCGAGCTGTGAATGGCTGGCAGATTCACCCTAACTGCCTCCCCCACATGGAAATCTCTCGCTCCAGCTCATCTGGGTCGATTGTGGCCCGGGCGTAGTCGGTGAAGTTGAAGCCTCCGGCGCGGCGATTCCTAGCCGGCGCGCCATGGCCGGCCTCCGGAGTTTGATCTGCCCAATGCCCGCCCTTGAGCCAGTTTTCCGCGAACTTCGTGTAGCGCTCCGCCTCGCCCTGACGGCTCGCAGCATACCTGGCCGCACCGTTGATCAGCTGCTCCGCCGTCGCCTCGCCGCTGCCAACGACGCGCTCGAACTCCCGCCGTGCACCTGCCTTGCCCTCATGTCGCGGATAGGCGCGCCACCACCGGGCAAAGTCATCTGAGACGCCCGGAAGGGAAGATGCCTTCGCCGGGCTCAGAGATCGAGTTTGAGGGGGGAGGGGGAGAGTCCCCTCTCTATTCTCTCTTCTTCTCTTTATATTAGGATGAACTGTACTTCCGGGTTCGATGTCGAATTCTTCAGGGTTCACGACACTCTGGTTCAGGGTTGGAGCCGCGAACCCTGAACCAGAGGACGGGGTTAACCCTGAACTCTGCTTCGTGGTTGAAGCGCCCATCCCTGAACTGACGTTCAGCGTTTCGTCGGTTGCGGGTTCTTCATCGGGGCAGCCTGCGGTGACGAGATCGAGGCGCAGCGTGTAGCTATTTGCATGCCGCCCTCGGCTGCTTCGCCGCTCAATCCACCCGGCCTCGATCAGGTCGGCGATGGACTTCGCCGCCCACCTGGTGGACATCGCCACCTCGCGGGCCAGCGTGGCGACCGACGGGTCGCAGCGCCCGTCCTCACCGTTGACGTGCATCGCCAGACGGGCGGCGAGGAGCCGCGTGCCTGCGGTGAGGTCCGGTGCCGCCATCACGGCGGCGATCCACTGGAAACGCTCGCGCGGGGTCATGCGCGCCACTCCCACAAGAGATTGACAGTCCGCTCGCCCTCTTTTCGATACTCCGCGAGGACGGCGCAGGCCTCATCGTAGGAGGGGCCGTCCCAAGTACAGGCGAGACCGCCGTCCTTATCGACGAGCGAGACGAAGTACCAAGACAGGCCAGCATTGGGGCCGGCGGTCACCACGCCGCCGTCCAACTCGACATAGGGGCCGTTGTGCAAGCGGATGACGTTGCTCATGCCGCGCCCCCATCGCTGGTGTAAAGCGCCGCAAACCCTGCCTCGAGCGTGGCAAGAGACATCGGCTCGACCGCGGGGGCGCCGTTGATCGCCCCGAATATGGGCGCCGCCGGCCCCTTCAGTGCCTCGAAGAGGTCAGCAGGGACATCTCGGTATACGTCCAGGTTGATGACCGGCACACCGAAATACTGGGCAAGACGTTGGGCGACGTCGTAGGCGCTCACCAGATCCGGCACCGACTCCGGCTGATAGAGGTCGATGATCTCCGCGTGGTCCGGGAGGTCATCCTCCAACGGCGTGGAGTGGAGCGGCAGCATGCCGTAGGGCGGGGGAAGGTGTGGCCGACAGTACCAGCGCTCGGCGTCGCTCCAGGTGTAAATTGCGGGCTTCATCGCGCTGTCTCCCCGTGGTGGGAGACGGCGCGGCTTGCCGCCTTCAGCGTCCGCGCGTGGCCCAGTTCAACGCCGTCGAGGTCGAACGCCGTAAAGGCGTGCTCGCCGTCCTGCCTGATAGACCCGAGCCGCTGGCGGCCGCTATAAACGCCGATAAGCGGAGCTTGCGAAAAGTTGTCAGACCGATTAGTTTTGGTTCGCTTCTCCTGACGATGCCCATTCGCCTTTGCCCCGCGCGCTGTGCCAGCAGCCGCGGGGCCTTGCGTTTCGATGGCGCTCATGATGCGCCCCCATCGCCAGCGGTGACCAGCGCCCGGCGAATGACCTCGCCCTCGATCGTGCGCTCGACCTGATCCCACCATTTTTCATCCCGGCGCCGGTCGAATTCACACCAGGCATCGACCAAGACCGAGCCCGGAGTTCCGGGGAATGTCTCGCCGGCTGCTTTCATGGGGTCGGGGTGGCCGCGCTCGTGCGCTGCCGTCATCTCGTCAATGAGCTGCTCGAGAACCTGCTTTCGGATCGCGCTGTTCATGATTGGCCCCCTTACGCGGCTTCTTCGCCGAGCACGGCGGCAAGCAGCTTCCGCCGCGAAGCCACCCAGCGCGCCCCGAACTTGTTCGCGGGCAACTTCCCCGACGCCAGCAGGTGAAATGTCTGCCGTTCGGTGCGCCCGATGAACTTCGCGATCTCAGACACCTCCCAGATGATGTCGGCTGCGGCGTCCGTCGCATTTCCACTCGTCATGACATCCTCGCTAAATGTGAACTGGCTGTTAGCCATCATCACAAATGGCTATCAGCCATCATTGTGTCAAGCGAGAATTTGTGGCTTCTAGCCATGATGGCAAAGCAGACCGAACAGCTTCAGGACAAGTATGTGCTCCGCATGCCGGACGGCTTGCGCGACCGCATCAAAGCAATCGCAGACAGAAACAATAGATCTATGAATGCAGAGATTGTGCTGCGCTTAGAAAGGTCGATTGGTTTCGAAGACGAATACGGGACCTTGGAAGAGGTCATGAGAGAGGTGTGGAATGATATTGATAGGTTGACCAAGAAGGTCGACGATCATGACGAAGTTCTTCGTCCGGGACGGCGTGAGCGAGACTGACCATGTCAGTCCGCAAGCGCATATGGACGACGCCCAAAGGCGAGGAAAAGTCCGCTTGGGTGTGTGACTATGTCGACGGCAAGGGAAAGCGGCGGCAGAAGACGTTCAAGCTGAAGAAGCAGGCGGACGCGTTCGCTGCGACGGCGAGCGTCGAGGTGCGCGACGGTATCCATGTCGCCGATCGCGAGACGGTGACGGTGAAGGAAGCCGGCGACCTCTGGCTCAAGAGCTGCGACGCGGCCGGGCTGGAGCGTTCGACGCTCGACCAGTACGCGCAGCACCTCCGCCTGCACATCGCGCCGACGATCGGCGCCACGAAGCTATCGAAGATCACGGTGCCGGTGGTGCGCGCGTTTCAGGAGCAGCTTCGCGACGACGGCCGATCGCCGGCGATGATCAAGCGGGCGACGGTCAGCCTGGGCTCGATCCTGTCCGACGCGCAGGAACGCGGCCTGGTCGTGCGCAACGCGGTGCACGAGATGTCGAAGCGGCGCGGCGGCAGCGCGGGCAAGACCGAGAAGCGCCAGAAGGCCCGCCTGCGCTACGGGGTGGATATCCCGACCATGGAAGAGGTGAGGGCTATCCTCGGCGCTGCTGAAGGCCGCTATCGGCCGTTCCTGATCACGGCCATCTTCACCGGCATGCGGGCTTCTGAGCTGCGCGGCCTGTCATGGTCTGATGTCGACTTCGGCAAGGCGCAGGTGCACGTCCGGCAGCGCGCCGACAAATACCATGTGCTCGGCATGCCGAAATCAGACGCAGGGCAACGTACGATCCCCCTGACGCCGATGGTGGTGAGCACCCTGAAGGAATGGCGGCTCGCCTGCCCAAAGGGCGACATGAACCTCGTCTTCCCGAACGGGGAGGGCAACGTCGACTGGCACGCGAACATCATCAAGCGCGGGCTATGGCCGGCGATGATCAAGGCCGGCGTCGTGGTGCCGACGGGCAAGCTGGACGGGGAGGGGGCGCCAATCATGGCGGCGAAGTACACCGGCCTGCACGCCCTGCGGCACTGGTTTGCCTCGTGGTGCATCAACTCCAAGGCCGATGGCGGCCTCGAGCTGTCACCGAAGGCGGTGCAGGCGCGCATGGGGCACTCCAGCATTCAGGTCACGTTCGACACCTATGGGCACCTGTTCCCTGCCGCCGATGAAGCGCAGGCTTTGGCGGATGCGGAAAGTCGGCTGATGGCGGTCCACGCGACATAGACGCGACATGGGGCGGAATCCTCGTGCAGGATCAATGTCCGCACGAACTCTCTGACTCCGTTAGTCCAGGTTCGAATCCTGGTCCCCCAGCCACCCAAGATAAGCCTTTGAAATCAAAGGTTTTATTTTGCGGCTACACCCACCAAATACACCCACGAATACACCCATCGTGAAGCTCGGCACGCGTCTGTCGCGCCGACTCAGGCTGCCTCCACGGTCGCCTAGGGGACTGGTGTCCTCTATCCGTTTTCCACATCGCTTCTTGTTCTCTTTTCGTTCTCATGCTTCGATCCGGGCACGAGGAGAGACGGCCATGCAGACGAAACCCGACGCCACCCCCGAAGAGCAGCCTGACGACCCCGAAGCTCCCGCCTTCGATATCACCGAGTCGGATGTTGATGCGGTCATAGAGACCTGCTCAGGGGACCCTAGGGCGGCCATACGCGCCCTTCTCGTAGGCCAGCAGTTCCTAGAGGCGGCGCTTGAAGAGGCCCGCAAGGAGGCGTCTTGGGGGTACGTGAGGGGGCGGCCTTCGCGGCGGGTGAAGGATGCGCCGGAAGGGTGAGCTGAGCCCCGGAATGATTCTGACGCTGCACCCGTGGTGCG
Source organism: Ancylobacter sp. TW_SC_1 (assembly GCF_056836805.1). Lineage (NCBI taxonomy): Bacteria > Pseudomonadati > Pseudomonadota > Alphaproteobacteria > Hyphomicrobiales > Xanthobacteraceae > Ancylobacter > Ancylobacter sp. TW_SC_1. The sequence goes on along the minus strand of NZ_CM166365.1, from coordinate 3,705,557 downwards.
TGGTGTTCTCCGAGGCGGAAGTGAACAGCGACCACATGCGGGGCGCGGGGTTCTATCGCTCCCATGCCGTGCGGAGCGTGGGGCGCACGAGGAGGGGTGTGCGGGAGGTGCTCATATGCTTTGCTGACAGGGCCGATGCCGTGGCCTTTCAGCGGCACGCGGGCGGGGAACTGGAGGGGGAAGTGGTTGTTGATGTCGCAGCGGTCATTACGTCTGCGTGGCTCTTGGAGAAGGCCGCTGATGAGGCGGGGACACGGATCGCTGAGGGGACACTGCGCGGCATCCTCCGGCGTCGCCTAGAAGCTGCTCGCGAGATTGCCCTCGATGAAATCAGACATGGGCGGGGTGTCGTTCCACTCGATGCGCCGGCTGCGGACGAAATGGTTGCGATACTCTGGAGATATCAACGAGCAGCAGAAGAGGGGAGCGCGCGCTTGAATCTGCGTTTGATGGCTTCGATCCTTGCCGGCCGGGACGGGGCGCCGCCTCTCCATGCTTGCGACTTTCTGCGCTGGGCCGACCTCATAGACTCGCTGTCAGAAACTGAAATTCGTTTGCTGGCGGTATTGCATCGAGAGTGCGGCAAGCACGGACCGGATAAGGGCGATGCCCACGCACGGCAGTCACTAGTCCCGACTGTTCTGTCTGACGAAGAAGATTTTGAGCTGACTGCATTTGCTCTCGTCCGAACCGGCCTTGTGCGGCAGATATCGGAGGACATGCGAAGCGACGTGCTGGGCTTTGGTGGGGAGTTCATGACCACGCGCCGCATGGCGGAATTGGCCCGGCTCGCTGACATCGAGGGAGCTATCGCAAGAGAGCAGAAGTAGCCGCGCCGTTGCCCTCACCTCCACGCCCGCCGTGTACACCCGAAACGGCACCGTCTACGCCTCCAGCCGAGACGTTGCGGCCTTCTTCGGGAAGCAGCACAAGAACGTCGTCCGCGACATTCGGGTGCTGATCGAGGACGCCCCGTCATGTGCGCTCAATTTTGAGCCCACGTCAGTCAAGGTGGCGATGCCGCGCGGCGGCTTCCGAGACGAGCCCGCCTACGAGATGACCCGCGACGGCTTCACGCTCCTCGCGATGGGCTTCAACGGGAAGACGGCGCTCGCCTTCAAGGTCCGCTACGTGGAGGAGTTCAACCGCATGGAGGCGCAGTTGAAGGCGCCCGTGCAGCCGGCCTATTCGAGTTCAGAGCTTCGGGCCCTGTAAGGCCCTCGTCGATTCTCGTCTAAATGCTGGTGCTAACTCTTTGCCCCGATAGCGATGTCCGGCCTCAGTAACCAGCACTACATCGCCATCAAGAGCGACAAAAAGCGAGTACGCGCCGCCACATTGGTCGAGACGGTCGAGAGTAGCGATAGCCCCTCCACGAAAACCGTTGGCGCGAAAGGCGTTTTTGGAGTGCTGGGAACAAGAAGGTTCGAACATGCACTGTCTACCCGAGTGGCGCGAGAGGCCCTTCTGATAGGCCGTTATGGCAAGAATGCTAACCTTTGCGAGGCCAGCATCAATTGACCTTGGAAGCGCCGGAACCTTCGCGGCGCATGAAATTAGTGCCTTGCAGGCGATGGAGATAGCGCTCACCTCAGTATTACTGCCGTTCCCCAAGCGTATACCTCGAAATACGGTTCTGTTGACCCGCCGCATCCTATGGGGGAGCTGGTGACGCGATAGTCATACCCGATGTTGATGACGGCATCTCCGCCAGAATTATGCGCGGCCTCTTCAAGAAAACGGGTTACATCTCTGTAGGCTTCTTGTACGGGCAACCCACCGCTCCCCCCGCATCCGGTCTTCTTTGATTTTCGGGCAACGGTGGCGTGAACCACGCCGATGACATCGTACGGCTGGTTGATGTTACCTGTCGCGGTGATCACGAGTTTCTCCCTACGTTAGCAAGACTATCATACCGGCAAATTGCGCTGCTGTGCATAGAGAATACGTAGTAGTGGCCGGCATCGGCGCGCGGCGGGTGGACCGACACCTTCGACTTCACCACCCGCAACGGCAACGCAACGACCACCTATCGCATCCGCGTGGTGCCGCTGGAGGGGAACCCGTGGTTCCTCGCGCGCGACGTTCTGTCCGTCCTCCATCCCGAAGTGAAGGGCGGAGCCTTGGGCTATCTCAAGTACCTCGGCGCGGACGAGCGGCGCTACGTTGGCCGGGCTAATGTGGATCGGATCGACATTAGCTTCCCGAACCGTGGCGCTCAGTGCATCTCCGAGAGCGGCCTCTACAAGCTCATCATGCGCAGCGACAAACCGCAGGCGCGCGCCTTCCAAGAGTGGGCGACGCGCGAGGTTCTTCCGACCATCCCCGAGCGCCGGAGGCGCCTGCAAGACGGGCGGCTACGTCCTTCAGGGCGCCGACCGGGCGGCCGTGGGCGGAGGGCACGGTGGCCGAGATGCCGGACGTGTGGGCACGCTTACGGGTCCTGTAGAGGGAGGGAAGGTTGTCCCTGAGGGCGACGCCCTCGCCATCGCCAATATCAACGACAACCCCGCATCCTCCAGATGGCCCCGGAAGGCCGGCCATCCGCGCCTCAGGAGCCCGCTCCAGCCAAAGCGCCGCTGACAGCCTCCACGCTGACGACCGTGAGCGTATGGACAGCACCATCACGAGCCGTCCACTTCATCGACTGCCCCCCTGAAAGCCCGATCAACGCGACCCCCATTGGCGTCATCACGGACACCTTCCCCGTCGCGATATCGGCCTCGCCGGGGAGAACGAGCGTCACGGTGCGGTCGTCCCCGTCGTCCGTGGTGAACCTGAACCGTGATCCGAGGCGCACGAACGGGGAGCCGGCCTTCTCCGTGGCGACAACCCGCGCCCGGTCCAACTCGGTGTACAGTTCCTCAGCAAGGTCCGGATGGCTGGAGGAATAGCTGTCCGCGAGCTTCGTCAATCGTGCATGGTCGTCGCGGGTGATGAGGATGGCCGGCTTGCGGCTCGCGAGCGTCATTGAAGTCTCCAATTGCGATAGACGCAAAGCGCGGTGAGGGCGCTTCACGTGCATGGGCCTGATAATGTTGATTTGTGCCGCTCAAGGCGGCTTCGCGGTCTACAGCCTGAGACCGCGCGCCCCGGTGCTAGGGCGCAGGGCGGCCCAGCCGGGGACTAGTGTCCCGCGATGGGACACACCCGAAAGTGTTGATGCTGTACGCGTGCGATAGTCATCCCCGGAGATTGGGGGCAGCCCTCGCCAAAGTCAAATCTCTGCCGTAGGGGCAGGCGGGCAGGCGGGAGAGGCGCGTGTTGGTGAAGCGGTCTACCCTGTTAATCCCACAGGGTACGCGCTTCCAAGGCCCGGCCGGTGTCTTCCTTACCCGCGTGGGCGTTCATCAACTCCTCATGGCGTCCACCAAGCCGGAGGCGGGGGAGTTCCGAGAGTGGCTCGCCGGGGAAGTGGTGGTCGCCATTGAGGACACTGGCGGCTACTCCTCCAATCCGATGCCTTGACCCCGAATCCCCTTGGATTCATACAGTTAGGGCACGCTAGGGGAGCCGCTCGGGGATGCCGAAGATAGCCACGGATGACCTTCTCCGGTCCCTCATCCAAATCCGTGACACCTTCTCAGAGATGCCCTTGCCGCTGGCGATAATGCTCCTCACGGTCGCGGAGAGGGAGGGCGCCACGTCCTCCGAGATAGGCCGACTGGTGGGCGTAGGACGGCAGTATTTCCGGCAGCTTCAGCGTCTCGGGAGTGGCGACTACACGGGGCCAGGACTGAACCTCGTGGCGGCACTCCCCCATGAGGACGGCCGGGCCGTGGCGATACACCTTACCAAGGTGGGGAGGCGGGTGCTGGAGCAGATCGAGGGCGGCGGCAGCGGGAGGAGCATGGCGGGGAGCTGACGTCGATCCATCAGTTTCATGAATCCAACCGGCGGATGGATTCCAAAAACTCATTGGACGGCAGATTCTCGACACCCTTACTCAGGTGCCCTCACGTCTCCATAAAGGGCTCCTCCGATGTCTTCCCGTTCCACCGTGCGTGCGCTTGTCGGCGCTGTTACCGTCCCTCCGGGCCGCGCCGTCTCTCGCGAAGAGCGCGCCGCGTACATTGCGGACACCGCCAAGCCTGATGCCAGCTTCGGCGTGGGCGTCTTCATTCCCTGCATCGGAGGAGCCTTCTTCGATTGGAACCACTTGCGCACGCGCGCCTTCGCGAGGTGGGGCGACGTGCTGTCCCTCCAAATGGATCGGCCGGGCTCAATCGAGATTTGGTCCGGGCGAGCGAACATCCAAGCGGACATGCCGGACGGTGCATTCGAGTGGTCAGGCAACGTGCGGCTCGCGGGGGCGGTGCCGTGGCTCGTGGTGGGCCTGCCGATTCTGCTCGTTGCCCTCTCCGCGCGGGTCATCGTCGCGGCACTCGCGGCCCCGCTTGTATGGCGATTGAAGCGCCTTGGGCTGCACCTTGCGTGGATGGTCGCGCCGGATCGGATGGACCGCGACGCCGCGCTGTGGTGCGTGGAGCAGGAAGCGTATGCGGAGTACATGCGCACGCGGGAGGACAGGTACGCGGCGTCCGAGGCGGCTCGCGAGGCCAAGCGCGAAGCGGCCTTTGAAGCCGAGGTAGAGCGCCGCCTCGCTGAACGCCTCGCGGCTGCTGGAGCGTGACCCATGAGGGACCTCATGGAACGCCTCGGGTCTTTCGGGGCCTGCATCCTCGTGCTCGGCTACATCGCCAGCGCGCCCCTCGGGATGATCTATTGGGGCGCGAAGGGCTGGCTCTTGGGCGTCGTGCTGTCGCTCATCCTGCCGTGGTTCGGGGCCGTGAGCGTGCTCGTGCAAATCGTTCGCTGACAAAGGTTTGAGGCTAACCCCTCACTATCGCGATTACGGATCAATCGCCCGCCTCGCCGGCCGTGTCGAGGCTAACCCCTCACTATCGCGATTACGGATCAATCGCCCGCCTCGCCGGCCGTGTCGAGGCTAACCCCCCACTATCGCAATTACGGATCATTCGCCCGCCCTTCTGCCGAACCCTTCGGTGGTCGTGGCGGGCGTCTTCCGTTCTGGCGCCAAGCTCACCCCCGCAGCGCGCGAATAGCCCGCCCCGCCACCAGTATCCCCACGTGAGGCCCTCACCATGAACACCACCATCGAACTCTCCAGCACCGTTCCGGTGCCTGTCATCGACCTCCCGTTCCTCGCCCGCGAGATCAACGACGCCCACCGGCAGGTGCAGTTCCACGGCAAGTCCATGCTGATGGAGGCCAAGCGGGCCGGCGAGGCCCTGCTTGAGGCACGTAAGAAGTTCCCTAGCGACAAGCTCTTCGGCCAGTGGCGCGCGACGGCGACCAGCATCGGTCACAAGAACACCGCTGCGCAGTACATGGCGGTGGCGCGCAAGGCGGCTACCGCACATCACGATGTGCTCAAGGACTTCGCGGACATGAGCATCCGTCAGTTCCTCGAACTCGGCGCGCACAAGCCCGAACCCGCCGAGCCCCGCGAGTTCACCCGAGAGGACGCTGAACGCGCCCTCAAATTCCTCGCCCTCGCCACCCGAGGCGCCACGGAAGGGGAACAGGCGGCGGCCTCAAGCAAGCTCGCCAGCTTCGCGAATGGGTTCGGGATGACCCCTGAGGCAGTCTGCTAACCGCCCCTTCCTCGCCCGCGAAATCTCCGATGCCCACCGCCAAGTCCTCTTTCACGGCAAGTCCATGGTGGCCGAGGCCATCCGGGCGGGGGAGGCACTGGAGCGCGCGAAGGTCGAGCTGAAGGCGAAGCGGAAGCTGGACCCCTCGTTGCCCACCTTCAAGGAATGGGTGGGGCCGCAAACGGGAGTGCCGTACACCACAGCCGCTGAGTACATGCGCGCGGCTGGAAAAGGTACGGACGTCCGTACCTTCCTCTCGGATGGAATGACGCTCCGCGAGTTCCTCTACGGGGAAACCAAGGCCGCGCAGAACGACCGCAAGAAGGCCGAAGCCGCCGCAACGTTCTCCCGAGAGGACGCCGAATACGCCCTGAAAATCCTCGCCTTGGCCGAGCGCGGGGCCACTGAGGGGGAGCGGGCGGTTGCCGCAGTCTAAGGGTGGGCGCCCCCTCCTCGCCAGTCTAGTTACCCGTTGCGGAAGTCCTTACACAAGCCGAGCAGCTCTCTCAGACCCTTGCAAGACCAGAAGAGCGCGAAGCCGACTTGGGCAAAATAGAACATCCCCTCTGGGTTCATAGCGAACGAAAGGGCAGACAATAGAACGTCCAAAATACCTCAACTTACAGATTTGGAGCCACGACCACGCGTATGCGTGTCCCATCCTAAGACGGGCGAGCATTCCGTGAGCTGAGAGGGGGCGCCCGCCGCCCTTCTCTACCACCCCGACGACTCTTTCAAGTCCCCTTCACGCCCCCGTTCAGCACCCCTGAGCGGGGGCTTTTCTATGTCCGGCCGGTCCCCCCTCGCGACCGCCTAACGAGCCCCTTACCATCATCATGAGCAACGAACTCGCAGACGCCATTCGCGCGTCCTCAGAACGCCTCGGGGTGGACCCGATCCACCTCGCCACGGCCATGTCCTATGAGACGGCCGGCACCTTCGACCCGTGGAAGAAAGGCCCCACCACGAAGTGGGGCGAACATCGCGGCCTGATCCAGTGGGGCGAGCCGCAGCGCGCCAAGTACGGCGTGTCGCAGGACATGCCCATCACGGCGCAGGTAGAGGCCGTCGAACGCTACCTGAAGGACGCCGGGATGACGAAAGGCATGGGTCTCCTCGACATCTACAGCGCCATCAACGCGGGCGGGGTGGGCCGTTACGACGCCTCAGACGCCCATGCAGGCGGCGCTCCAGGCACCGTGAGGGACAAGGTGGAGCAGCAGATGGCGGACCACCGGAGTAAGGCGGCGGCCCTCCTTGGGGTGCCGGACATCGTTCCTTCCGACCGCTCCCCCACGAGGCCCATCACGGTCCCCGAGCAGATGGCCGCAGAGGCGGCTCCGGGGCCGGGCATCGGGGAAACGGTCGTGGCAGCGGCCCGCGAGCACTCCTTCACGGGGTGGCTCCTCACCAAGCCGTGGCTCCTGCCCGATGACCCCGACTTCCAGATGACCGATGAGCGCCTCAAGGCCCTCACCAAGGGCATCCCGAGCGACCGCTGGAGCGCCTTCGAGAACGCCTATTCGGCCGACCAAGCGAACGCCATCCGGGACGAGCTTATCGCTCAGATGGACCGCCAGCGGACCCTTTCCGAGGCCGGCATCACGGGCGCTCTGCTCTCCGTAGGGGCCTCGCTCGGGGACCCCATCGGCATCGGCGTGGGCATCGCCACGGCGGGCACCGGCAATGCCATCATGTGGGGCACCAAGCTCAACAAGCTCCAGCGTGTCCTCAGCGCCGGGGCGGCAGGCGCGGCCATCAATGCCGGCCTCGCGGGGGCTGAAGAGAGCCTCAAGCCGAACCCGGAGTGGGACGCGGTGCTCCTCGCCGGGGCCGGTGGGGCGTTCATGGGGGCGGCCTTCGGGGCGCTCTCCAAGATGCCGCATATGGCCGAGGAGGCGGCTTCCCTGAGGCAGTTCTCCAAGGACACCGTAGAGGAAGTGGAGGGGGCCTATGGGGCCGTCCCGCTGCGGCCGAAGGACAGCTCCGTGGGCGCCGCTCAGGGCATCGAGCAGGTGCCCCTTGCGCAGGATGCGAACGACTTCATCCGCCTTGCCGATGGAACGAACGCGCCGAAGACCGGCATGTCACCTCTGCGCTTCGACGCCACCGGCCGGACCAAGGCTTCCGAGAACCAGCTTACCCGCATGCTCGGCAACGCACTTGGTGAAGACGGGACCGGCAATCTGGACAAGGACGTGCCGGCCCTGTGGAGCGCCACGCAGGAGCGCGCGCGTCTTCAGCAGGTCATGGACACGCGCCGGGCGCTCGCCATCGAACCGCATCTGAAGGCGTGGGCGGATGCGCGCGGCCTCAATCCCTACGCCCGCGAGAAGGCGCGTGTCGAGTTCCAGAAGGAAATCACCCGCGCCCGGCGCAATCAGGACCCCACCCGCACCTTCGACCCGGAGGTGATGAAGGCAGTGAAGGATGTGGGCAAATGGTATGACGACTATCACACCCTCGCGGTGGACCCCGGCCGCGCCATAGGTCTCGCCGGACAGCGCCGCCCGGTCCCCGGCTTCGACCCCACCGTGGCACCCCTGCCCAACTATGTGAACCGCGTCGTGTCTCACACGAAGATGGCGGACGCCTTGCGCCGCTACGGTCACGGCGGGGTGGCCGATGTGGTTGCCGCAGCGATGCGCCAAGTGCAGCCCGATATCGACCCGAAGCTTCTCCACGCCATCAGTCGGGGATGGCTCACCACGCACCGCAGGGTGGCCCGTGGGATGGAGGCGCGGGTGTCGGACGGTCTCTTCTCGAATGACCTTGAGGGTCTCCGGGCGGCCCTTCAGGACATCTCCGGTATCGACCCGGAGGTGGTCGAGAGCGTCATGGCGACGATGACCCGGCCGCTGGACAAGGGGGCCGTCACCCGCGCCAAGCACCGCGTGCTTCTGGACGAGGGGTTGCGGATCAAGATGCCGGATGGCCTTGAGACCACCATCGGGGAACTGCTCCTTGAGGAGGACATGGGCAAGCTGATGGCGTCCTATAACCACCAGATGGCCGGACATGTCGCCCTGTCTCAGGTGCTCGTGGAGAAGGTCGTGGAGGGTCAGCGCAATCTGCTCATTGACGGCCTCGCGGGGCCGGGGAAGCTGGAGCACTATCTCCAGAAGATGGCCGCCGTTGCGGATGAAATCGACCAGCCGCAAGCCGCCTTGGTGAAGGATCAGCAGCGCATCGAGTACCTGCACAAGAGCGCGGCGGGCGTGCCGTTGTACGACCAGAGCGCCACCTATGCGCAGTGGCTCCGGCTCTGGCGCGAATATGGCCTTGCGCGCGTGGGCGGACAGCTCGGCTTCGCTCAGTTCCCCGAGGTGGGCGCCATCTTCTCCTCCGGCTTCAAGGCCGCGATGACGGGCATGCCGAGCTATCGCATGCTGGTTCGCGACGCCCGCACGGGCAAGCTCAAGGACGCGTTCGCGGCGGAACTGGAGGGGGTTTTCGGGCGAGGTGCCGAACGCATCCGCACGGCCGGCGACTGGAACCTATCCACGGAAGGGGAGTTCGGAACGGCCTTCGACCGGAGCCCCCTCATGGTGCGCGTGGAGAAAGTCCTCGGGGTCGCCAAGCGCGGCACGATGGAGATATCCGGGCTCAATGCCATGAACACGTGGCTGCACCGCTGGTCCACCTCTGCGGTGGTGCACTGGTTCTCCCGCGCGGCCTCGGGGGAAATCACGGTGCCGGTGGAGCGGCTCCGCAAGATGGGGCTTTCCGATGCCATGGCGGCACGTGTCATGGATCAGATGAAGCAGCACCGGACCTTGAAGGACGGCTCTTCCTTCAAGCTGGCGCGGCTCAACCTCGACAGTTGGGACGACCTTGAGGCCGCCGCTCACTTCGAGCGCGCGGTGCACATGCAGGGCAGCCGCATGGTGATGACGAACAGCCCCGGCCTCCTCGCGCCGTGGATGTCTCACCCGGTGGCGGCGACAGTGCTCCAGTTCCGCACCTTCGTCGTGGCGGCCCACTCCAAGCAGATGCTCCACGCCATGCACTGGAGGGACCGCGAGAGCGTGTCCATGTTCCTCGGCACGATGGTCGCGGGGCAGCTCGGTCATATCGCGCAGACGGTAGCGAACGCCCCGATGCTCTCCGAGAGGCAGCTTGAAGAACGCCTGTCCCTCCAGGGCATCGCCATGGGTGGCCTTCAGCGGACGGGAATGACGGCCCTTCTGCCGCTTCTGGTGGACACGTTCGCACGCGGGTTCGGGCAGAAAGGCGTCTTCAACAGCCGGTCCACGGACCAAACTTCGGACCTGTGGTTCGGCAATCCCACTACCGGCCTCGCGGACGACATCCCGAAGGCCATGCGGGCGCTGATGGCGGCGTTCGCGAATGCCCGCCGCATGTCGCGCGGCGAGATACGGGACATCCTCCGGCCGCTCATCTGGCAGAACACCTTGCCCATGGTGATGCTCTTCGGGGCCATGTCCCGCGACCTTCCCGACTTCGCGCCCAAGGCGAGGTGAGGGCGGGATGAACAAGACCCCAAGGCGGTGTGAAGGCGCGGCCTTGGGGGCTGCCGAAGTCTTCCTTCCAGCGTGTTGTGCGCGTGGGTAATGTACCTCGGAAACCTCCAGCGGCCATTTTACGGGGACCTCATGAGCACCGGCTGGCAACCTGACACTCATCTGGACATCACCGTCACCCTCCTTGGCATCGAGCCGCCCATATGGAGGCGTCTTCACGTCCCCCTCGGGACCAGCTTCGCCCGGCTCCACGCGGTCCTTCAAGCTGCCTTCGGGTGGAAGGACTGCCACTTGCACGAGTTCGTGGTGGGAGGCCTGAGCATTGGCAGTACGGCTTTCGACAACGAGGGCCTGTCCGGCCGGCAGACGCTCGACGCCACGGGCATCATGCTCCGGGATTTGCGCATCCGATACGGCGAGCCGCTCAGCTTCGATTATGTCTACGACTTCGGGGACGACTGGCAGCACCGCGTCGTCGTAAACGGCGGCCTTGTCTCCGAGGAGGCCGGGGCGGTGTCGCTTTGCATTGGGGGAGCCCGAAATGCGCCTCCCGAAGATGTCGGCGGGCCTCCCGGCTATGAAGCGTTCCTGACCGCGTGGAAGAACCCCAAGCATCCCGAGCACGGCGCCATGCGCAAATGGGCGGGGCGGTCCTTCGACCCGGAGCGGATCGACCTTGAGAAGGTGAACAAGGCCATCCGGGCGGCCTCCAAGGGGCCGCTGAAGGGCGCGTATCAGGTGCAGTAAGGGCGCGCGGCACAGCTTCGCGCTCGCTTTGCCCACCACTCAGCCCACCCCATAGCCGCGCGGCGGCCTGCCTTCCCTGTTTCAATCAATGACCATCTTGCGCCTCGCGGGCCTGTGCCCGTGGGAGCGAAGAGTCCTGCCTCAATCACAAAGGAGCCTCCCAAATGAACGACATCACCAACGCCCCCTCGGAAGCCGCCCTCCCGGCCACGGAGGAGACCACCATGCAGGACCTTCAGCTTGCCGAGCGTCTCGGCTACAAGCGCCTTGCCGATATCCGAAAGCTCATCAAGCGCCATCGGACGAGCTTGGAGGCCATTGGATCATTGCGACACCGTGGCGCGATGATCGAGACCGGCAAGGGGGCATCCCGCGAGGTGACGGAGTTCCACCTCTCGAAAGCTCAGGCGACCTTCCTCATTGCCAAAGCGGGGACGAAGGAGGCCGATAGCGCCCTCATCCTCGTGTCCGAAGCCTTCGCCATGCTCATGGAAGGCAAGCTGGTGGCGGCGGATGAAGCCGCTCAAGCCGAGCTGGACGCCGCAGCGGCGCGCGCTGCCGAGAGGCATCGCCTAATTCGGGAGGATAAGGACGACTTTTCCCGCATCCTGAAGGGCTTCAGCATGTCGCCCTCGCGCTCTGTCATCGGCCACAAGCCGGACGGCGCGCCCATTCTCCGGGAGCTGACGACCTTCGAGAAGCAGCGGGAGGAGAGGCAGGCCGCGCAGAAGCGTCAGTCCCGGTGGGCGGCGCAGGGCCGGAAGACCCGGAACCCCGGCGACCCTCTCTAGGGTCCCTTTTGGCGCTGCGCCGTGAAGCGCCAATAGCTGGACTGAGGGCAGCCGAACATTGCGACACCATGGCGCGAAGATGGAGGGGACCATTGCGCCATGTGTCGTGATGGTCCCCGGCTTCCCGAGAGGGGCCCGGATAAAATGCGGGAAAAATTTGTGCGCCCATCTAAATTAGAAGAAGCGCGCGATTCCCCCCTCGGGGGCCTCCAGCCCCGCATTCGACACCCTTCAGGGGCGCCCCTGCGAGCCCCCTACACAGCCGCTCAGTCCCGCCGCTCCACACCTTGCCGGGCGCCGCTTCCGGCCGCTGGTGAGTCAATCTGACTCGCCCTGAGCGCCTTCCTCGGTGCCGCCTCGCAAGGCATCCTCAAGGGCACCATGACACCCGACACGCCCGCCGAACCTCAGCCCCAACGCTCACCGACCGAGCCCACCCCCGAGCAGCGGGAGGCTTTCCTCGATCAGCTCCGCACCTACCTCGCGGCCATGTACCCCTCAGCGGGCTACAGGACCCGCCGCAGGATACTCAGACGCGCCCGGAACAAGGGGCATTACGGCCGCCTCGGGGAAGTCGCGGGCATCCTCGTGAGCAACTATGTCCGGCACGAATGCACGGACTACGAGCGCCTCTTGCGGATCAACGGCGGCAATGAGGGGCTGACGCGGGAGGAGGCGCGCATGGTCGTGGCGCAGGAAGTGGAGGACATGGCGAACCGCTGGCGGCAAGGCTCGGCTGAGGCGGATGAGGGCTATGTCCAGCTCCGCAGGCAGCTCAGAGAGCGGCGCCGCAAGAAGGGCAAGCGGAAGGACAATGCGGGCGTCATCGCCACGCAGAACGCGGCCATTGCCGAGTATCTGAGGGGATGGCTGGAGCGGCAGGCGCCGGCATAGGTTCATTTCCAGCCGTGTTGTGGGCGCGGGTAATAGACCTCAGCAAACCGCGAGGCACCATCAGGCCCACAGAACGAACCCCGGAATGACAAATCCTGTAACCTACTGAGGATGCTGGGGAAGTTATGCCTCCTGTAGATGGAGCAGAGCCGTCCCTAGAGAGAGCCCTTCCGCGTCCCCCGAGCGAGGGCTTACGGGTCCAGTATAGGGAGGGAAGGTTCACACCTATGCGGCGCTGGTGCAGGCCGGAGGGTGTTCTTTGGGGTGGCCTCCACCATCAACCCCACCTCAGAGCCCCCACGCCTCCAGCGCCTTCGCCTGTCCGGCCGGGTCGTCCTTGATCCGGTAGACCGTCTGCCGGGTGAGGCCGGTGTGCCTGGACACGTCGCTCACGCCCGCGCCCTGCGCCAGCATCTCACCCACGCGGGTGAACTGGTTCCGGGTGAAGGTCGGCTTGCGGCCCCTGTACTTGGTCGCCCCTTCGGCGGCCTTGGCGTGGGCTATGCCGGCCTTCTGCGCCTCCTTGGTCGCCTCAGCCTGCGCCTGAGCGGTGGCCGCCATGAAGCCTATCAGGGCGTCCCTCACGGCCATCTGCACGGGGTCCTTGGTGGCGCCGTCGAAGGTCATCGCGTTGATGATGGTCTTCACCACCACGCCCCGGCGCATGAACTCGCGGATAGTCTCGGTGACATCGGCATAGTTGCGCCCTAGGCGGTCCACCCAGCGGACTACGAGGGTATCCCCGGAGCGCAGCACGTCGAATAGTCGACGGCCCTCGGGGCGCTCCCTGAGGGGGATGGAGACCCCCGACACGCCGTCATCGGCAATCACCATGTCGAAGGTGTAGCCGGCCGCTTCGGCCTGCGTGCGCTGGTGAGCTAGGGTTTGGTCGGCAGTCGAGACGCGGGCGTAGAGAATGACGGACATCGGCCTCTCCGGTGTCGGCAAGGGTGATGTCCGTAGGTAATATGTACGCAGATTCGATGTCAACCCTTGCGGTCATGGCTTGGGGTCTCGTCCACGCTGTACGCTAGGGCATACCTCAGGGTACGGTATATCGTTGTAATACCGCAGTTGCCAATTCGCCGTATGCTTCGGGGTAAAAGGCGACTAGCCACGTATTGCAGGTGCGAGCAAACTGCTGTCGGGTGGCGTCGCCCTCAGCCCAGCCCGCCGGGAAAAATGGCGCGATGCAATTGCCGACCTGAACCGCTAGGCGGCCAATCTCCGAGAGAACGGCCTCAAGCGTCCGCGGTGACATGAAGGGGCCGATAACGGCATCTCCATCGGGGGTCGGCCGTAACATGAGGTGGCTAGTCATGTTCGGATGACCCGCGAGATCAGAGAAAAGGTCGTAGGCTTCCCGCCGCTTTTGGCTGGTGAACCCATCCCGCCTGTCGAGCGCCTCTCTGACGGCAACGGGCTTAAATCGCTTCCATCGCTCAGCTTTGTTTGCATTCCGCCAAACGGTTATCAAGGTGCGCTCGCTGCCGAATAGGTCGACAAGGAAGACGGTTTCCAATACGTCCCGCATTACTAATGTTGCGGTTTGAGAGTAGCCCGACAGCGCCAACTTCAGAGCTGTTCCGAGTGCGTTGAACATTCTCATAGACATAATCTGAACGACTTTGATGTCCTCATCAGTCGTAACGTAACGACGGAATGCTTCGGACACGTTCATCGCCTGTTCGGCGATATGAAGATGAAGCATTAACTGGCTGTTTTCGGCGATTATCTCAATAGCACGTGCGCGCAGACGCTCCTCCTGAAGGTGGAGACTGCCCAGATTTTCGGGGAATTCTGTTAGCGCCATCATTCGTGCTCCCGGCCACAAGGTGGTGGCCGTCTGACATCCGCTCACTCTAGCTCTAACAAGGAAACCACCGCATCATGATCGATGCCACCCCTACGCACGCCCCTGCATCCCCCATCCTCCACAAGCTGCGCTTCGGAGAGAAGACCATCCGAGCAACCCGACACCCCGCGCATGGCCGCATGCTCATGGCCCACGATGTCCTTCTCGCCATCGGCTACACCCCGAAGCCGCCGTATGGCGCCCGGCCCATCCTTGCGGGCCTCAAGGTCTCCGATGCGAACCGCGTCACGCTCACCCGCGAGGACTTCGGCACCAGCGAGGGCCGCCCCGAGCCGACCTTCTCCAAGGCCACCTTCCTCACCCGCGCGGGGCTGGACGAGCTGGTGGCGAATGCTGCCGCGAAGAAGGTCAAGACTTTCGGCCCGTGGATGGCGGATGTGATGGAGAACGGCGCCCCGAAGCGGAAGCCCAAGCCGGCCCCGGAAGTGGCCCCGGAAGTACCGGCTGAAGGGCTGCCTTGGGAGGAGTGAGAGCGGCGCTTCCTATTCCCAAAAGGGAATAGCTAACACCCCACTATAGGAAGCCCCCAGCGGCCTCACGGAGGGCCGCTAAGCCCTCACTATAGGAAGAGCTGAGGCCAGCGCGGAGGCGACTCCCTGCCGCTCCTAGGCGCACCCTCGCACCACATGGACGACCTCAACCCGGACCCCGCCAAGGGCCTCGCGGGGATATTCGTTCGTGTACGTGTGAGGGGGCGTCTATCTATTTTTGAGGCAGCCTAACGGCCCCTTCACGAGCCCCTCACGGCCCCCCTCCGCGCGGCCTTCCGGGCACCTTCACCCCACCCATCACAGCCACCAGTGCGGCCCCCTGCGGCCGCCTACACCCGCTCGCCCTCACTGCGACGCGGGAACGGAGACACATGCCTTGATCTACACGGAAGAAATCCTCGACCGCCGCACGGGCGAACTCATCACCATCGACAAGGGCGACTGGATCACGGTCACGGAGTTTGGGCAGGCCATGGGCGTTGGCCCTCGGAAGGTCCGCTCCGTCCTGCGAGAGCTGGACTTCGTGGGTGTCGAAGGCGGCGGGACGCATCAGCGGCACCTGATATCGTCCTGGGCCGTTCGGCAGGGGCTCGGGAGGCGGATCGAGTCACGGAGGAAGGGGGTCGCGCCCTTCGATGTCATCAGCCCGGCAGGGCAGGCATGGCTCCGTGTGCGGTGGGCTGATGCCCTCGCGAAGCTGAACCACCGGGGAGGGCGGGGACCCGTAGCGGTGGCCGGGGCGGCCCTCAGGGAGTTTCAGGTGTCCCGTGGTCGGGAGAACATGCCGGTGCAGGAGGCCGTGTGCTGGTTGTCCGACCACTTCCCGAGGCTCACGCAGGAGGACATGGCCGTCATCCTTGATGTCACCCAGCAGCTCGTCAGCCGGTATCGGGGCGTTCAGGCGAAGCAGCGGAAGGAAGCTCGGGAGTGGGTGGAGGCGACGAGCTGGAGGTGATGTCTCAGGAAGGACACCGGGAGATAGCCTTCATGGGCTCGTGTTGTGGCAGCTTGCGTTTGGCGAGGTATATTACCCATGAGCACAACAGGCAGAAAAATGAGCCCATGGCGCGCGGCATGAGAGCCTCACTTGTGCCGCCACACCTTTACCGACGATAGCAGTAGCAACGCCGCTAGTGCCGGCAATAGGGCCGCGCCGGGCACGACGTTCAGTAGCAGTCCGCCGACGAACGTCCCCACAATCGACCCTGCGGCCATGATGAGAAGGAACGCCTTGTTCCGACCTATCACGCTGAACGTTTGATCTTGGCTGTAGCGGGCAAAGCCTACAATCATAGTGGGAAGGCTGACTGTCAGTGAGAGGCTGCCCGCTAGCTTCACATCAGCGCCGAAAAGCAAGATGAGCGTCGGGATGAGCAACTCGCCTCCAGCCACGCCTAACAGCGACGACACGACCCCTATGCAGAAGCCAGCCAAAACGCCCGCAACGATTTGAGCCGGGCCTGTCACGAGGGCCGCTCCCCCGTGCATGTCGTGCCCGAAGATCAGCACGAGGGCGATGCCCACCAGCAGCACGGCGATAATCCTATAAAGGCTTTCGGAGCGCAGCTTGGTGGCCCATCCAGCGCCGACCCACGCCCCGAGCAGGCTACCAGCTAGCAAGTTCAGAATGATCGGCCAATGCGAGGCCACTTGATCGAAGGGCACCGCCCACATGCGAAACGGCAGCGCCGTGGCCACGACGACCAGGCTCATGGCCTTGTTGAGGATGACGGCCTCAAGCGCCACAAAGCGGAAGATGCTGATGAGAATGGGGAGGCGGAACTCTGCACCTCCGAGGCCAATGAGGCCGCCCAGGGTGCCGATCAAGGCACCGCTGCCGAACGCCCCGAGTTTGCTCTGCTTCAACGCTTGCCCCCATCACAGCCCACACTGATATATCGAGCCAAATATAGCGTGTCGACAATGGCGCGATGGACAATCGAAAACGAGCTGAGCGCGTCGTATCAGGCCGCCGCCGCGCTGCGATCAGGCTTCGGCTTCTCCTTCGGGAACTGCACGGCCACCACGCAGGCCCGCAACTGGTCCACGCTAGGGCCACCTGAATAGGTCCCCAACGTCATCCCCTGCCGGGCGTGTCCGACCACGCTGGAAATGATGTGAGGGGGCTGGCCGGCCATCTCAGCCTTCGTGATGAACCAGCGGCGGAAGGAGTGGAAGTCGATATTGCTCTGGCGCGCGCCGGGCGCCTTCTCGTCCACCTTAAGGGTCGTCCGCAGGCGGCCGAAGTGCTTCGTGATGGCCTGTCCGGGCTCGATAGAGCTGCCCTCCTTGATAGCCGGAAGCTCGCTGAAGAGGCGGTCTTCGGGTGATTTTCCGTCCGTCCGCGCGACCACAAGGGGAGCCACAAGGGGGTGAATCGGGACGGCACGGTTTCCGGCCTTGGTCTTCGCGTCCAGCACGTGGAAGAGACCTTCGCGCACGTCCTTCACCCGCAGCTTGGCAATCTCGGACACGCGCATTCCCGAGAGCGCCGCGATGCGGATGGCGTCCCCCAGCATCGTCGCAGGTTCCGTGCCCTTGATGAGGGTCGTTATCTCATCGTCCGTGAAGGGGCGCTTGGTGGTCGCCACCACCTCCAGGTCTCGGTCGTTCACACCCTGTCCGCGCCAAGGATTGTCCCCCTCCACATAGCCGCGCTTCTCTAGCCATCTCCAGAAAGAGGACAGGCAGGACACGTCCTTGTTGATCGTCTTGGGGTGCACGCCTTTCTGAATGAAGTGCTCCGTGACGTACTGCCCGGCTTTGCGGCGCGTCACGTCCTCAATCGCTGTGCAGAAGGCTGCGAACTTGGTGATGGCGCGCCGGTAGTCGTGCTTCTGCCGGGGCTTCATGCTGATGCGCTCATCAAGCCACGGATCGACCAGCGGCAGGAAGGGCGTGGCCGCACCCGTCGCGACGGAAGCGAACTCGACAGCGGCAATCTCACCCTCGCTCGCCTCAATCGTCTCCGCGCGCTGGTAAATGAGTTCCCGCAGGAGGCCCTCACGTTCCTCCTCGGGCACGCTCCCGAGCACCTCAGCGGTCTTCCAGCGGAGAGCCTCCTGCAAGCGGCTATCCCGAGCCTTCACAACTCCGCCCCTCGCTTCCTCGAAGGTCTGCCTGATTTCAGCGATGACCGCGTGTTTCAGCCGGGCGGCTTCAGACAGACTCTCCGTGCCCAAGGACACCACAATATGAGGCTTGCCGATGGTCGCTCGGATGTCCTTGGGCACCGCGATGCGGACGCGCCATTGCCGCCGATGCTGCTCAAGATGCGTTCGGTCATAGCGCATGGAGGGCTCCGATTGGGCGGCTGGGGAAGAAAAATACACCCGCCGAATACACCCATCGGCTACACCAATGCAATGATTTCCTTATGGAATATGGCTTTGAGAGGTCGAATCGGAGTGTCCTGGTCCCCCAGCCACCTGAAGTGAGCCATTGAGTTCAATGGCGTGGGCCTCACGACCAACCTCCCGACAGACGTCCCTCTTCAGGGCAGCCGCCGCGACGTGAGCGGAGGTTCATTCGGACGAAGACTGCGGCGCCTGCATCGGCTCGCGCGGCGCGCCAGCGCTGGGCACGCGCCGTCGCGCCATGCCGCTCGTCACCAGCTGGGAAACGCCAGATGCGCGCTGATCGCGGCGGCGATGGCGAGGGCGGAGGCGCTCCACAGGTTCAGGCTGAAGCCGCGCGCGCCGAGCGCCGTGGCGTAGGCCGCCTTGGCCAGCATGTTGCTCAGCACGGCGAGGCCGACCGCCGTCGCGGCGGTCGGCGGGGCGAGGGTGGACAGCATGCCCGCCACCGTCACCGTTACGGCGTCGACATCGGCGAGGCCTGACAGCGCGGAGGCGAGGTAGAGGCCGCTGTCGCCCCAGGTCTCGCTGGCGGCACGGGCGAGGAAGGCCACCCCGACGAGCAGCAGCGCCATCTTGAACACCGCGTCCAGATCGAACGGGTTCTTTAAAGTGCGCTCGCCGTGCTGCGCGGTGCCGCGCCGCGCCAGCAGCAACGCATAGGCGAACATGACGGCGGCGCCGGCGAGCAGCGGCACCATCAGCATGCCGGCGAGCGGTTGGAGCAGGGTGAACACCAGGAAGCCGGTGCGCAGCAGCGACACGCCGCCCGCGCTGATGGCGCCGGCGGCGAGCGGCAGCGTCGCCTCGCTCGTCGCCGAGTGCCGGGCATTGGTGATGGTCGTCGCCGTCGACGAGACCAGCCCGCCGATCGTTCCCGCGACCAGTTCGCCACGTGCGGCGCCCAGCAGGCGGACGGCGATGTAGCCGCAGAACGAGATCGCCGCCAGGACGATGGCCATCAGCATGATCTTCGACGGCGAGACGCCGCCGAACGGGCCGATGGGCGCGGAGGGAACGATCGGCAGGATGACGAAGGTGAGGGCGAGCAGGATCAGGGCGGAGCGCAGCTCGGCCCAGCGCAGCCGGCGGATCGCCTCGTGCAGGAATTCACGGCTGGCCAGTATCGTAACCAGCACGACGCCGCCGGCCGACGCCAGGGTGAGGTCACCGAGGATGGCGAGGGCGCCGAGCGAGAAGGTCAGCATGGCCACGACGACCGAGGTGGCGCTGAAGGTGTGGGCCGCCACTTCCTCGCGATACTGGAACAGCGCGAAGACGGCTGTGAGAGTCACGAGGAAGCCGACCAGCACCAGGCCCGACGGGGCGCCGGAAGGCGCGAGGTGGCGCTCGATCAGCCCGGCGACGCCGCCGAGCATGCCGATCAGCGTGTAGGTGCGGATCCCCGCGGTCCGCGCGCCGTCGTCCTCGTCGCGCTCGCGCCAGTGGCGCTCGACCCCGACCGTCGCGCCGATCGCGATGGCCAGGGCCATGCGCTGGAAGAGGTCCATGTCGTCCATGGCACGTTTCCTGGGGTGCGCCCGCTCGCGGGGGTGCGAGGGCCGGCAACCAACCGGTGAATCTCTGCCCGAGCGGGGCTCTTTCGACAAGCCGCAGGACATCGCGCGCAGCGGAAAGTGCCCGTCAAGGCGCGCCGGTCCGCCGGAGCGCTCGCGGGCGAAGCGGATATCGGTTCGCGTGAAGAAAGCGCGTTGAAACAGAAGACGAGAGTATGTCCGGTGAACCGGAGCCCGCCGGATGTGCTCTAGTCCTGCGAGTCCGATGCCGGGTGGGCACCGTCCCCGGCCTCGGCGGACTTGCGCTCCCGGCGCGGGAAGATGCGGTACACCGTGGCCGGAGACACGCCGAGCACCCGGGCGACGTCCGGCACGGTGGAGCCGCCGGTGAGCAGGCGGCGCGCCTTGGCGATGTCCTTGGTCGACAGTGCCTGCGGACGCCCGCGCCGGCGCGGGCCGTCGCCATGGCCACCCTCGGCGGCGTCAACGGCAGGATGGGCGAGCCGCGCCAGCGCCCGGCAGGCGAACGCCAGCGCCTCGCCGGATGGAATCATCATGTCGACCACCATTCCGGCAAGGCGGACCGTGACGCCTCTTTCACTGAGCCGCGTTATCTGCAGCACCACCGCATCGAGATCGTGCCCCAGCTGCTCCAGCGACGGCACCATGAGCATGTCGCCGGTGCGCACGAATTCCAGCGCAGCGCGCAGGCCGGCGCGTTCCGCCCGTCGGTCGTCCTCGATATCGGTGAAGACGCGCTCGCAGCCGAGCTTCTTGAGCGCGTCCGCTTCCGGATGAAGCTGGCGCCGCCCTTCGCTCGGCGGATCGGACCGCGCGCGCCGCGCCGTATCGCCCGCTGCCCTGCCGGCGGCGTGGCCGTCAGGTTCCAATAGACAATAGCCGATGAGCATCTTTCCTGCAGGCCGTGCGTTCTCCGCAGGGGAACGCGCGGTCGGTGTCTTCCCGACCGTTCCCGCGGCCTCCCCCTGTCGTGAGTTACAAAAATAGCACATGGGAAGGCAATCGCCACGGTGGCAAAGCGCCAATTCCAAGCGGTAACATTATGAAGCAAATACTGAAAATTAACGATAAATTATCGCGCGCGATAATTCATTGATTTAATTGCACTATTCCATGAGCCATGATGTTTGTCGGCATTCCGCAACGGAATGGCTTCGGCATTTATGCGAGCGGCTGCGCGACGGTATAATAATGCGTCGTCGGCTTGCTGCCGGCAAAGACCGGGATCTACTATTACCGACAGACCAAAGCCCGGATTCGTAGTCCGAAGCGTGTTGGTAAAAGTATTGACGGGCGAATGCGGGTTCGCCCTGTAGCGGGGATTGGGGGCTTACCTAAATGACTGGGAAATTTGTTGGCGCGCGAACTATCGCGGGTCGGAAGAAGCGCGCCCTTCGCAGGTCGGAGGCGGTGCCTTCGGTCGGGATCGATCACCGTCGGCGCGCCCTGTATGGCTCGGCTTCCGTGTTCGCCCTCGCCGCCATGCTGGCGCGTCGGCGTCGCGATGGTTCCCGGTCCGGCGGTGGCGTTCCCGCTGAGCCCCGCCGGCTGCACCGAGTCCTCGTCCGGTTCGGGCAACTGGTTCTGCGACAATGACGGCGGCGGCGAGCAGGGCGGCGACGTCGACGGCAACGGCGACAACAACACGATCGAGATCATCGGCGGTTCCTATACGCTCGGCGATTATCCGAGCACCGATGTGAACGGCAACGGCGGCAACGATACGATCACGATCCGGCCCGACCCCGATGCCGACAAGGAATCGTCCATCGCCATCGATGGATCGATCTCCGGTGGCGAAGGCGACGACACCATCACCATCGGTGGCGGCTCGCTCTCCGAATATGATTTCGGCTGGGTCAACATCAACGGCGACGTCCGTGGTGATGAAGGTGACGACACCATCAACATCACCGCCTCCGACGAGATGCTGACCGGGATCAACAAGGTCGGCGACGACGGCGGCAACGTGCTCGGCGGCGCCGGTGACGACGAGATCAACGTCACCAACGCGTCCCTGCAGGACATCACGATCGAAGGCTCGGTGATGGGTGGTGCCGACAGCGACGACATCAATGTCGCCGCGACGGAAGGCGCCGAGATCGTCATCAAGGAGAACGTGTTCGGCGGCGACGGCCTCTCCGACGTGGACGGTAACGACACGATCGACATCGTCGCCGGTTCGGACGAACTCGGCAACGAGAGCGCCGGCAGTATCGCGATCAACGGGAACATCGGCGGCGATGCCGGCGACGACGACATCACGGTCATAGCCCAGAGCGGTGGCACCGTGACGCTCGGCACCACCGATCTGATCGACGGCGACAAGGGCGGCGACGTGCTCGGCGGCGCCGGCGAGGACGATATCCGCCTGTTCGCCGATGGGACCGGCAGCAAGGTCACGCTCTATGGCGACATCGACGGCGGGCTCGGCGACGACAGCATCCAGCTCGTCGGCGACGATGGCGGCCAGGTGAGCGGCAAGGACATCGACGGCGATGCCGGCAAGGACTTCATCGGCCTCTTCGCCGACGATGGCGGCTCCGTCGCTGTCGAGGACGTCCGGGGCGGCGACGGCGACGACATCATCGTGCTCGGCGCCGTGGACGACGGCACGGTCGAGTTCGACGCCATCAATGGCGACAGCAGCGGGCCCCCGACCGCGCTCGGTATCGAGCCCATCAGCAATAACGACATCATCGTGCTGGCGGCGATCGACGGCGGTGAGGTGAAGGGCAAGTTCATCGACGGCGACAAGGGCGACGATTTCATCGGTCTGTTCGCCTACGACCATGGCACCGTCGACATCGAGCACGACATCTCCGGCGATGACGGCGACGACATCATCGCTCTCGGCGCGGTGAGCCACAGCTCGGTCGAGTTCGGCAACATCTACGGCGATGGGGGGCACCCGATTGGTGCCCTGCCTCCCGAGCCCGTCACCAATGACGACATCATCGTGCTGGCGGCGATCGCCGACAGCGAGGTGAACGGCATCTCCGTCGAGGGCAATCAGGGCGACGACTTCATCGGCCTGTTCGCTGTCGACCACTCCGAGGTCACGCTCGTCGAGGATGTCGACGGTGGCACGGGTGAAGACATCATCGTGCTCGGCGCGGCGCTCCACAGCACGGTCGAGGTTCGCGACGTCCTGGGCGACGCGGATGACGATGTCATCGTGCTCGCGGCGATCGACGGCAAGGTGAAGGCGCACGACGTCAAGGGCGGCACGGGCAACGACATTATCGTTCTCGGCGCGGCGCTCGACGGCAAGGTCAAGGCGCACGACGTCGAGGGCAATGACGGCGACGACGTCATCGTTCTCGCCGCGGCGCTGGGCGGCAAGGTCAAGGTCGACGACGTCAAGGGCGGCGACGGCGACGACATCATCGTGCTCGGTGCGATCGACGGCAAGGTCAAGGCCGACAACATCATGGGTGGCGACGGTGACGACATCATCGTCGTCGGCGCGGCGCTCGACGGCAAGACGACGTTCCACGACATCGACGGCGACGCTGACGACATTCCCGATGCGGCTCCGGTCACCCACGACGACATCATCATCCTCGGTGCCGCGCTCGGCGGCGAGGTGAAGGGCGACGATGTCCGCGGCAATGAGGGCGACGACATCATCGGCCTCATCAGCGTGCTCGATGGCCAGATCAAGGTCGACGACATCGAGGGTAACGACGGTGACGACATCATCGCCCTCGGCGCGGCGCTGGACGGCCGTATCCGCTTCGGCGACATCGAGGGCGGATGGGGCGACGACATCATCATCGTCGGCGCGGCGCTCGATGGCTATGTGCGCGGCGACGACATCGAGGGTGGCTGGGGCAATGACGTCATCGCGCTGGTCAGCGCGCTCGACGGCGACATCCAAGTCGATGACATTCGCGGCGAGGAGGGCGACGACACGATCATCGTCGCTGCGACGCTCGGTGGCGATGTCCGCCTCGACGACATCTCCGGCGATGACGACGGCAGCATGGCCAAGATGTATGTTCCGGAAACCAATGACGATGTGATCATCGTCGGCGCGACCCTGGGCGGCGATGTGCGCGGCGACAATATCGACGGCAACCAGGGCGACGATACCATCGCCCTCGTCGCCGAGACGGGCGGCGACGTTCGCTTCGACGATGTCAGGGGCGGCTACGGCGACGACATCATCGCTCTTGGCGCGGCCGATGGTGGCGACATTCGCGGCGACGACATCGAGGGCAATGACGGCAACGACGCCATCGTTCTCGGCGCGGCGGCCGGCGGCGACATCCGTGTCGACGACATCAAGGGCGGCGACGGCGACGACGTCATCGCGCTGGTCGCGGCCGGCGGCTCCATCGCCTTCGACAATCTCTACGGTGACAACGGGGACGGCCCGCCCAAGACGTACATGCCGGTGCCGGAAGATTTTGACGACGAGATCGTTCTGGCCGCGACGCTCGGCGGCTCGATCACGGGCAACGACGTCAACGGCGATGAAGGCCACGACGACATCGTGCTGCTTGCCGATGGCGGGTCGATCAGCATCGACGACATCGACGGCGGCGACGGCGACGACGACATCTTCGTCGGCGCGACCAGCGAGGGAAGCATGATTTCCCTCGACAACATCCGCGGCGGCGACGGCGACGACCTCGTCATATTGTCGGGCCTCGACAACATGAACTCCAACTTCGCCATTTCCGGCGCGGTGGATGGCGGCCATGGCTTCGACACGCTGATCGTCGAAGGCGGCAGCACGCTTTCCCTCGACGATGTGCAGCACTTCCAGCAGCTCGGCGTCAGCGAGACCTCCTATCTCGAGCTGACGCAGCGCTACGCGAACTTCATCGGCCGCGACGGCATGGACGGCCTGGTGGTGGTGGATCCCACCTCCTATCTGCGCCTGTCGGACTCCGATGCCGACCTCGATACCGGCACCTTCGTTCTCGAAGGTTCGGACGGCGAGGCCGGCTACCGTTCGATCTTCACCGGCACGGATGGCGGCCTGCTGACGAACACCGGCGGCGTGCTCGACGTCTCCGGCAACACCCTCACCGGCGTCGCCTACACCCAGGTCGAGCTGTCCGACACCGAAGGCAGCGAACCGTCGGAAGACCTGCCGGACGCCACCTTCATCAACCAGGGCACGATTGCCCTGCACAGCGGCCTGGTCGACGATCTCGGCCACTCGACCGACGTTGCCGGTGACCGCTTCACCATCAATGGCGACTATGTCGGCGGCGGCAACCTGCTGCTCGACACCTATGTCTACAATGCCGCGAGCCCGACCGACGTTCTGGTCATCAACGGCAATGTGGCGTCGGACGCGACCACGACCATCTACGTCAACAACACCAATGGCGGTCCGGGCACGCTGACCGGCCTGGGAGCCGGCGCCGGCATCAAGGTGGTTGACGTGGCCGAGTATGCCGAGTCTCCGGGCGACGGCTTCCAGCTCGCCCGCAACCAGGTCAGCGGCCAGCGCGAAATCATGGCCGGCGCATTCTCCTACCGCCTGTTCCACGATCCGGCCAACGAGGGCGGCCTCTACAAGTCGGCCGAGGACACGGGCGCGGGCGACTGGTACCTGCGGTCGAACTACACCAGCCAGGCGGCGGCCTACGCGACTGCCCCGTCCGCCATGCAGCGCCACTTCTACGCCGGCATGGACACGCTCTATAAGCGCCTCGGCGAGATGCGCCAGCAGGAGCAGCTCGAAGGCCGCAATGCGGACCTCGAAATGCCGACCAAGGCGCAGGCCTTCCAGCCGGTGCCGGCGCCGAAGTTCCAGATGTGGGGCCGCGGCGGTGGTTCCGACCTCAGCTACGACGTCAGCAGCGGCTGGGACTTCTCGCAGCAGACCTGGGGCCTGCAGGCCGGCGGCGACTACACCTTCGACTACAACAACTGGCGCATCACCGCCGGTGCCTTCGGCGGCTACGGCTGGTCGGATGTGGACGTCGATGGCGCGTGGAACACCTGGTACGGCAATTCCACGATGAACATCGACGGCTGGTCCGCGGGTCTTTACGCCTCGATCCGCGAAGCCGGCCTGGCGCCGGGCGCCGGCTTCTACACCGACATGGTCGGCAAGGTGGATGTGCTCGATCTCGATATCGCGGCGAGCAGCAACGTCACGGCGAGCACCGACGCGACCGTCTGGGGTGGTTCGATCGAGATGGGCTACGGCTTCGAGCTGGCCAATGGCTGGGTCATCCAGCCCCAGGCCCAGCTCGCCTATGTCAGCGCCAATCAGGATGCCTATTTCGACTCGGTCGGCACCTACGTCTCGCCGGGTGACGCGGAATCGCTGGTCGGCCGCCTCGGTGTGCAGATCCAGTCGACCTTCGTCATGTCGACCGGCCAGACGATCACGCCCTATGCGACCTTCAACGTGCTGTCGGAGTTCATGGGCGACAACACGACCAATGTCGCGGGCACCGTCCTGACCAGCGACATCAACGGCACCTGGTACAATGCCGGCCTCGGCTTCACCGCCAACCTCAATGAGAGCGTCGCGCTGTTCGGCAGCGCCGAATACAATTTCGGCGACGTCGAGGGTTGGGCCGGTCTCGGCGGCGTGAAGGTCCGCTGGTGATCGTCGTCCCTCGGAACGGCCGGCGGCGCGCCGACGCCGCCACACATCGATGAAGATGGGCCGACCTCGCGGTCGGCCCATTGCTTTGGCGCGCTGTTCGTGCTCGTTCGAGCTTGGGTCTGGCCCGCGACTTCCGACGCCGCGTCGTTTGACGCGCCGCGCCGCATCGCTGGCCGGGCTGGCTCTCGCCTGGAGCGTCTTCCGCGAAAGTCGATCGACTGTCGCACCTGGAAAATGCGCCGAATTATTGAATCTGGTGCCCTTCCGATCAGGTGATTCCACCTGATCGGAAGGGCACCAGAGACCTGCCGGAGGAATTCCATGCGCTTCTTCACCAACGCGGCCGCGTCGCTGCTCCTGCTCGCGCCGTTCGTTCTCGCCGCTGCGCCGGCGGCCTCGGCGCAGCAGGCGCCGGCGGAGAGCACCGCTCCCGCGCGTACCGAGACCGTCGTGTTCGACAACTGGATCGTGACCTGCCGCGATCGCCTGGAAAAGGGCAGCAAGAAGCGGTGCGTGGCGACGCTGAAGGTGACGGAGAGCAAGTCCAAGAAGATCGTGCTGCTCTGGCAGATCGGCCAGAACGCCGCCGGCGTCCCGACCTATCTCGTTCGGGCCCCGCTCGGCGTCCGGCTGAAGGACGGCGTGCAAATCACCATCGGCAAGGGCAAGCCGCGCAAGATCGACTTCGTCTCCTGCGGCACGAATGGCTGCGCGGCGACGGCGCCGTTCGAGGACGCCTTCGGCAAGGAACTGGCCAGCGCCAAGGAAGCGGTCGCCAGCTTCGTCCTGGCGAACGGACAGACGGTCAACGTGACGCTGCCGATCGCCGGCATCGACAAGGCACTGCCCGCGCTGAAGGGCTGATTCGCCGCTTCGGGTCCTCGGGGAGCGGGCAATGCCGGCGGCATTGCCTCGTTCCAGCACCCCACGCGCCGCGTCTCCGGCCTGCGCCGGAGCATGATGCCTCCCCGCCAGCCCTGCCCCTGACGCCGGGCTGGCATGAAGTCGATTGCGCCTGCGCTGGCGAATGTTACATTTCACGCGAGATGTTGAACAATTCGATCCTGATCGCCCAGCGTTGGTGGTCGGGGCGACGGCTTCGGCCGGGGAAGCTGAAATGGTCGACGAGACCCAGATCCGGGCCGGCGAACGGGTGACGGAGAGGTCCACCCGTGACGAGCGACCGCATGCGCGCATCCGCCAGCGCCAGTGGCGCGGCCGCGAGAATGGCGCGCCGCGCACGGACGACGCCCCCGGCAATGGCAGCCAGAACCCGCGGCCGCGCAACAACGACCCCTCCTACGCCGCCCTCGATCTCGGCACGAATAATTGCCGCCTGCTGATCGCCCGCCCCACCGGCAGCGGCTTCCGCGTGGTGGACGCCTTCTCGCGCATCGTGCGGCTCGGCGAGGGGCTGATCTGTTCGGGCCGGCTCGGCGAGGCGGCGATGGACCGCGCGGTCGAGGCGCTGAAGGTCTGCGCTGCCAAGATCGAGGCCCGCAACATCGTCGATCGCCGGCTCATCGCCACCGAGGCGTGCCGGTCGGCGGTCAATGGCGAGGCGTTCATCCGTCGCGTCACGCAGGAAACCGGCCTCGCGCTGGAGATCGTCGACCGCGAGACCGAGGCGCGCCTCGCCGCCGCCGGCTGCACGCCTCTGGTCGATCCCCATTCGGACGGCGCGGTTCTGTTCGATATTGGCGGCGGCTCGACCGAGGTGGTCTGGCTCGACCGGGTGGAGACCCATGACGGCGGCCCGCCCGCCGCGGTGATCCGTGCCTGGGTGTCGGTGCCGCTTGGCGTCGTCACCGTGGCCGAACGCCACGGCGGCGTGAAGGTCACGCGCGACGACTTCGAGGCCATGGTCAACGAGTTCAGCCCGCATCTCACCGGCTTCGTGCAGGCGGTGGGCCCGCATAATTGCGGCCGGCTGCATCTTCTCGGTACGTCGGGCACGGTAACGACAATTGCCGGCGTCCATCTCGACCTGCCGCGCTACGATCGCTCGCAGGTCGACGGCACCTGGCTCGGCGCCGAGCAGGTGCGGGTGGTGGTCGACCGCCTGCTGGACATGCCGTTCGCCGAGCGCGCCGCCAATCCCTGCATCGGCGTGGAGCGCGCCGACCTCGTGCTGGCGGGCTGCGCGATTCTCGAAGCGGTGCGCCGCGCCTTCCCGTGCGACCGGCTGCGGGTCGCCGACCGCGGCCTGCGTGAGGGCATTCTCGTGGAGCTGATGCGCGCCGACGGCGTGTGGCGGCAAAGGGCCGGAGTGCCGACGTGATCGACAAGCCCCAACCCCAGAAGGGGGGCGAGGCACGGCCGCTGAAGGTCAGGCTCAAAAAGGCCCGCAAGCTCAGCTCCTCCTCGCAGAAATGGCTGCAGCGCCAGCTCAACGATCCCTATGTCGCGCGCGCCAAGCGCGAGGGCTGGCGCTCGCGCGCCGCCTTCAAGCTGATCGAGATCGACGAGAAGGTGAAGCTGCTCAAGCCTGGCCTGCGCGTGGTCGACCTCGGCGCCGCCCCCGGCGGCTGGAGCCAGGTCGCGGCCAAGGCGGTGAAGGCGGAAGAGGGGCAGGGCAAGATCGTCGCGATCGATCTGCTCGAGGTCGATCCCATCACTGGCGTCGACTTCGAACAGATGGACTTCCTGAAGGAAGACGCCCCCGATCGCCTGAAGGAGATGCTGGGCGGCGAGGCCGACCTGGTGATGTCCGACATGGCCGCCAACACCACCGGCCACCGGGCGACCGACCATCTGCGCATCGTCGGCCTGGTGGAGTTGGCCATCGACTTCGCCCGGCAGGTGCTGGCGCCGGGCGGGTCGTTCGTCGCCAAGGTGTTCCAGGGCGGCACGGAGGGCTCGCTGCTCGTCGATCTCAAGCGCGACTTCGCCAGCGTGCGCCACATCAAGCCGCAGGCGAGCCGGGCGGATTCCGCCGAGCTCTATGTCGTAGCGACGGGGTTCCGCGGCCGGCGGCCCCAGTCGGAGCCCTGAGCGGCTGGAGCTCTTAAGCGGCCGGAACCCTAAGCGGCACTCCCCATCTCGCCCGGCGTTTCGGCGGGCACTGCCGGCTTGACCCGCCGCTGCGCGAGTTCGGCACCGGCGTCGGCCGGCAGGCGGATGAAGAAGAACACCGAGCATACCGCGGTCGCGGCAACGACGAGGAAGGCGACGCTGAAGTCCTCGGGCTGCAGCGTCCCGTCGCTGCGCCAGCCGCGCATGCCGTCGAGCACCAGCGCGGCCACCGCCACGCCGGTGGAGATCGACACCTGCTGCGCCACGCTGGCGAAGCTGGTGGCGCGGCTCATCGCCTCGTTCGAGATGTCGGCATAGGACAGCGCGTTGGTGCTGGTGAACTGCAGTGAGCGGAAGAAGCCGCCGAGCAGCAGCGCGCCGACCAGCAGCAGATAGGGCGTGTCCGGCCGGAACAGCGCGCCGACGGCGATGAAGCCGGCGGCGATGACGCAGTTCACCACCAGCACGCGGCGGAAGCCGAAGGCGCGGATGATCGGCGCGGCGGTGAACTTCATCGTCATCGCCCCGGCCGCCGAGGCGAAGGTGATGAGGCCGGAGGCGAAGGGCGTGAGGCCGAAGCTGAGCTGCAGCATCAGCGGCAGCAGGAAGGGCAGGGCGCCGATACCGATGCGGAACAGCGAAGCGCCGATGACCCCGGCGAAGAAGGTCGGGATCTTCAGCAGGTTCAGGTCGAGGATCGCCCGCTCGGTGCGCCGGGCGTGGCGGACATAGAAGGTCATCGCCACCGCCCCGACGGCGATGACGGCGAAGGCGATGGACGGCGCCACGGCATGCTGGCCGAGCAGCGCGAAACCGAAGACCAGGCCGGCGAGCCCGGTGCCCGAGAGCAGCATGCCGCGCAGGTCGAAGGGCGGCACGTCCGGCTCGCGAATGTCCGGGATGAAGCGGGTGGCGAGGGCGACACCGAGCAGCCCGATCGGCAGGTTGAGGAAGAAGATGTAGCGCCAGTCGAAATAGGTGGTGATGAAGCCGCCGAGCGGCGGGCCGAGCACCGGCCCGAGCAGCGCGGGAATGGTGAGCCAGGCGAGGGCCGAGACGAGTTCGTCCTTCGGCACGGTGCGCAGGATGACCAGCCGCCCGACCGGCACCATCATCGCCCCGCCCATGCCCTGCAGGATGCGGAAGGCGACGAAGTCCGGCAGCGAGTGGGCGAGGCCGCACAGCAGCGAGCCACCGGTGAAGATGACGATGGCGGCGCGGAACACCGTGCGCGAGCCGAATCGGTCGGCGAACCAGCCGCTGGCGGGGATGAATACCGCCAGGCTCAGCAGGTAGGAGGTCAGCGCCAGCTTGAGCGAGATCGGGTCCTCGTGCAGATCGGTGGCGATGGCCGGCAGCGAGGTGGCGATGACGGTCGAATCGAGCTGCTCCATGAACAGCGCGCAGGCGACGATGAGCGGGACGAGACGTTCGGAGCGCACGGGCCCATCCGGTTTCGGCGGCGAGGGGAGGGTTTCGGCGGTCTTGGCATTGCAGGGCTTGCCCGGGCTATAACGCCATGGGGCCAGTCGGGCGATCCTGATCGCACGCAAAATTCCGTCATCACGGCGAGGTTACGCAGGGGCTGCCAAGCGCGCACCTCCATTGCGCGGGACACAGAGATTGACGCCTAGGAAAGCGTGACGGGCCATGGTATGAGCCCTCGCCAACTCGAAGGGAGTGGGCGATCTCAGGCGCCCCGCCTCGCTTCGTCCATCCATCCATCGGGCATACCCGGAGCCGGTGCTCCGCGGGCCCCAATTCGGGAGTTGGCGATGTCGGTTTACGACGGCCTCGCGCGGGAAGCGCTCACCTTCGACGACGTGCTGCTCAAGCCGGGCCTGTCCGATGTCATGCCGGGCGAGGTCGATATCCGCTCGCGTGTCACGCGCACCATTTCGCTCAACCTTCCCATCATCTCCTCGGCGATGGATACCGTCACCGAATGGCGCCTCGCCATCGCCATGGCGCAGGCCGGCGGCCTCGGCGTCATTCACCGCAACCTCGATCCCGAGGTGCAGGCCGAGCATGTGCGCCTGGTGAAGAAGTTCGAGAGCGGCATGGTGGTGAACCCCGTCACCATCCATCCCGACCAGCCGCTCGCCGACGCGCTGGCGCTGATGAAGAACCACAGCATTTCCGGCATCCCGGTGGTCGAGCGCGGCCCGAACGGGCGCCCCGGCAAGCTCGCCGGCATCCTCACCAACCGCGACGTGCGCTTCGCCACCAACCCCGACCAGCCGATCTCCGAGCTGATGACCAAGGAGCGGCTGATCACCGTCCGCGAGGGCGTGGAACAGGCCGAGGCCAAGCGGCTGCTGCATCATTTCCGCATCGAGAAGCTCCTCGTGGTGGACGATGAGGGCCGCTGCGTCGGCCTGATCACCGTGAAGGACATGGAGAAGGCCGTCACCAACCCGAACGCCGCCAAGGACGAGCAGGGCCGCCTGCGGGTCGGCGCGGCGACGACGGTCGGCGAGGATGGCTACCGCCGCGCCGAGCTGCTGGTCGATGCGGGCGTCGACCTCGTGGTCGTCGACACCGCGCACGGCCACTCCCGCAAGGTTCTCGATCAGGTCAGCCGCATCAAGACGCTGTCCAACAGCGTGCAGATCCTCGCCGGCAACGTCGCCACGGGCGAGGGTGCGCAGGCGCTGATCGACGCCGGCGCCGACGCGGTGAAGGTCGGCATCGGTCCCGGCTCCATCTGCACCACCCGCATCGTGGCGGGCGTCGGCGTTCCCCAGCTCACCGCCATCCTCGACGCCGTCGAGGTTGCCCGGAAGAGCAACACGCCGGTGATCGCCGATGGCGGCATCAAGTTCTCGGGCGATCTCGCCAAGGCGCTGGCCGCCGGCGCCGATTGCGCCATGGTCGGCTCGCTGCTCGCGGGCACCGACGAGAGCCCGGGTGAGGTCTACCTCTACCAGGGCCGTTCCTATAAGTCGTACCGCGGCATGGGCTCGGTGGGCGCCATGGCGCGCGGCTCGGCCGACCGCTATTTCCAGGCCGAGGTCAAGGACACGCTGAAGCTGGTGCCGGAAGGCATCGAGGGTCAGGTGGCCTATAAGGGCCCGGTCGGCGGCGTGCTGCACCAGCTCGCCGGCGGTCTGCGCGCCGCCATGGGCTATGTCGGCGGCGCCACGCTCGACGACTTCCGCGAGAAGGCGACGTTCGTGCGCATCTCCGGCGCCTCGCTGCGCGAGAGCCATGTGCACGACGTCACCATCACCCGCGAGAGCCCGAACTATCCGGGAGGCGTGTGAGCCGCACGGCTTGACGCTTCCGCTGACGGGAGGAGTGCCGCGCCGTGCACGTCACCGCGATTCTGCTGCCGGTCTTCGTTCAGGTCGCGCTCACCTTCGTGGTGCTGGTGCGGCTTGGTCGGGTCCGGCTGGAGGCGATCCGGCAGGGCCGGGTGGTGCGCGACCAGGTCGCCATCGACGATACGGCGTGGCCGCTCAAGGTGCGGCAGGCGAGCAACTGCTTCCGCAACCAGTTCGAACTGCCGGTGCTGTTCTATGCGCTGGTCATTCTCGCATTGGTGACGCGGCAGGCGGATGATCTGTTCATCGTGCTGTCTTGGCTTTTCGTGCTGAGCCGCATCGTCCAGGCGCTCGTGCATGTGACGAGCAACGATGTGAGGTGGCGCTTCGCCGCCTTCGCCTTCGGAGCGGTGGTGCTGCTCGTGATGTGGATATTCTTCGCGCTGGCGATCCTGTTCGCGCCGGCGATGCCGTGACCGTTTTTTTGATGATGGAGATGAGATGACGCCGGCTGCCAGGCTTTCCGCCGCCATTGAGGTGATCGGCACGTTGCTCGCCGAACGCCGCCCGGCCGCCGACGTGCTGAAGGATTGGGGCCGCAGCCACCGCTTCGCCGGCTCCGGCGACCGCGCCGCGCTGTCCTCGCTGGTCTACGACACGCTGCGCCGCCGCGCCTCGGCCGCCTGGCTGATGGGCCAGTCCATGGGCGAGGAAAGCCCGCGCGCGCTGCTTCTGGGCATGCTCAGGCTTACCCGCGGTCTCGACGTCGAGGCCATTGCCGCGCTGTGCGACGGCGCGCGCTTCGCCCCCGAGCCGCTGAGCGAGCAGGAGCGCACGCGCCTCGCGGAGGCGACGCTCGACGATGCGCCGGCCCATGTGCGCGGCGACTACCCCGAATGGCTCGACGCACCGCTTGCCGCCGTGTTCGGCGAGGCGCGGGCGGAAGAGGGCGCGGCGCTGGCCGAGCGGGCGCCGCTCGACCTACGCATCAATTCGCTGAAGGGCGATGTCGAGAAGGCGCTGCAGCAGCTTTCCCACCTCCATCCCGTGCCGGGGCAATGGTCGCCGCTGACCCTGCGAATCGCGCTGGAGGCCGACGGCAAGGCGCCGCCGCTCACCGTCGAGCCGGCCTTCCTCAAGGGGCTGGTCGAGATCCAGGACGAGGGCTCGCAGATCGCCGCCATCCTCGCCGCCCCGCCGCGCGGCGGGCAGGTGCTGGACCTGTGCGCGGGCGGCGGCGGCAAGACGCTGGAACTCGCCGCGCTGATGGACGGCGCCGGCCAGCTCTACGCCTATGACGACGACCTGCGCCGCCTCGCGCCGATCCACGAGCGGGTGCAGCGCGCCGGCGCGCACAATGTGCAGGTGCGCTCGCCGAAGGGCCGCGGCCCCGACCGGCCGGACGTGCTCGAAGACCTCGCCGCCCGTATGGACCTCGTGCTGGTCGACGCGCCCTGCACCGGCACCGGCACCTGGCGCCGCAACCCGGACGCCAAATGGCGCATGCGCCCCGGCGCGCTCGCCGAGCGGGTGAAGGAACAGGCCGAGATCCTCGACGCCGCCGCGCGCTTCGTGAAGCCCGGCGGGCGCCTCGCCTATGTCACCTGCTCGCTGCTCGACGAGGAGAATGTCGGGCAGGTCCGCGCCTTCCTCGACCGTCACCCGGAATTCCGCGTCGTCCCCCCGGCCGAGACCGTGCTGGCGCTCGGCGAGCGCGGCATGGCGCTGCGCGAGGCGGCGCTGGACCGGCCCGAGGGGCTTCTGCTGACGCCGCACCGCACCGCCACCGACGGATTCTTCGTCAGCGTGATGGTGCGCGACGCATGAGCCTTATATGAACCCAATCGATCCCGCCGCCGCCAGACGATAGAGCCGCTCATGACCGATATTCCTTCCGCCGTCGACGCCCCCGCCCATCACGACACGATCCTGATCATCGACTTCGGCTCGCAGGTCACGCAGCTCATCGCCCGCCGCGTGCGCGAGGAGGGCGTCTATTCGGAGATCGTGCCGTTCCAGAGCGCGGCCGAGGCGGTGCGTCGGCTGAAGCCGGTCGGCATCATCTTCTCCGGCGGCCCGGCCTCGGTGAAGGACGAAGGCAGCCCGCGCGCGCCGCAGGAGGCGTTCGACCTCGGCGTGCCGATCTTCGCCATCTGCTACGGCCAGCAGACCTGTGCGCTGCAGCTCGGCGGCGAGGTGGAGGGTGGCCACGCCGCCGAGTTCGGCCGCGCCGAGGTGACGGTGAACAAGCCGAGCGCGCTCTATGACGGCGTGTGGGAGATCGGCGGGCGCTATCCCGTCTGGATGAGCCATGGCGACCGCGTCACCCGCCTGCCGGAAGGCTTCGAGGTGGTGGCGACCTCCGAGAACGCGCCCTTCGCCATCGCGGTGGACGAGGAGCGGCGCATCTACACCACCATGTTCCACCCGGAAGTGGTGCACACCCCGCACGGCGCGGCGCTGATCCGCAATTTCGTGCGCAAGATCGCCCGGGCGCGTGGCGACTGGGGCATGAAGGCCTATCGCGAGGAGTCGATCCGTCGCATCCGCGAGCAGGTTGGTTCCGAAAAGGTGATCTGCGGCCTCTCCGGCGGCGTCGATTCCTCCGTCGCCGCCGTGCTGATCCACGAGGCGATCGGCGACCAGCTCACCTGCGTCTTCGTCGATCACGGCCTGCTGCGCCTCGGCGAGGCGGAGAGGGTCGTCACCCTGTTCCGCGACGCCTACAACATCCCGCTGGTGCATGTGGATGCCTCCGAGATGTTCCTCGGCGCGCTGGAAGGCGTCACCGACCCGGAGGTGAAGCGCAAGACCATCGGCAAGCTGTTCATCGAGGTGTTCGAGGCCGAGGCGAAGAAGGTCGGCGGCGCGGCCTTCCTTGCCCAGGGCACGCTCTATCCCGACGTGATCGAGAGCGTGAGCTTCACCGGCGGCCCCTCGGTGACGATCAAGAGCCACCATAATGTCGGCGGCCTGCCCGAGCGCATGAACATGAAGCTCGTCGAACCGCTGCGCGAGCTGTTCAAGGACGAGGTGCGCGTGCTTGGCCGCGAGCTCGGCCTGCCGGAAGTGTTCGTCGGTCGCCACCCCTTCCCGGGGCCGGGCCTCGCCATTCGCTGCCCGGGCGAGATCACGCGCGAGAAGCTCGACATTCTGCGCCTCGCCGACGAGATCTATCTCGAAGAGATCCGCCGCCACGGCCTCTATGACGAGATCTGGCAGGCCTTCGCGGTCATCCTGCCGGTGAAGACGGTGGGCGTGATGGGCGACTACCGCACCTATGACTATGTGGTGGGCCTGCGCGCCGTGACCTCGGTGGATGGCATGACGGCGGATTTCTACCCGTTCGACATGGCCTTCCTCGGCCGCGTCGCGACCCGCATCGTCAACGAGGTAAAGGGCGTCAACCGCGTCGTCTACGACGTGACGTCCAAGCCGCCGGGGACCATCGAGTGGGAATGATCTAGGGTGGTTTCAGACCATCCCGCGCCGTGCCACATATCGCACGATCCCTATGATTGGTAAGGATAATTCTTCCTATCCCGTATCGCTGCATGTCACCCCAACCTAGCCACTTTGTTGGTAGCGATGTTGGTATGGCGCAGGATGGTCGAGAAGCGGGCTTTCGCTACCAACACCCCCCTTGTTGGTATCCGTTCGCCCCCGGACCGGATGCGGATTTATGGGCGATCTCACTGATAAAGAACTGAAAAATCTGAAGCCGAAGGCCAAGCTGTACAAGGTGACGGACCGCGACGGGATGCACGCGGCCGTCACACCGACCGGGGTTATTTCGTTCCGGTATCAGTACAGGGTGAACGGGCGGGAGGAGGTTTTGACCATCGGCCGCTACAGCGCCGCTGCGGCGCGCAGCCTGACACGGGCGCCCGAGGCGCTGGAATACGGAATGGAGGTGTCGCTTGCGGAGGCGAGGGCACTTCTGGCGCGCGCTCGGCGTCAAGTCGAGCGGGGCGAGTCGCCGTCGAAGGCCAAGGTCGAGAAGCGGACAGCGTCAGCGGAAGCGTTCACGTTCGGCGGGTGGGCAGAGGCCTATTTCAAGCACAAAGCCGATCCCAAGTCGGGGGCTGAAAGACTGGCCGATAGCACTCTGGCAATGCGCCGGTCCGTCTATGACCGCGCCATCGCGGGAGAATTGTCGAAGCTCAAGCTCGGGGAAGTGACGCGGCAGCGCCTCAAGCGCCTGTGCGATGAGGTCAAAGACAAGCGCGGCCCAGCGGTTGCAGTGCATGTCCGCGAGGTCGTGTTGTTGGTGTTCCGCCACGCCCAAGGATGTGGGCTGGACGTGAGCAACCCGGCCGAGTCGATCCGCACCAGCGCCATCGCCACCTTTGAGCCGCGCGAGCGAGCATTATCGCCGTCCGAAGTCCGCGCGGTTCTGACGGCACTGGATCACGTGGCGGCGGCGCCCACGCTGCGTTCAGCGGTGAAATTTGTGCTCCTGACCGGCGTCCGCAAGTCGGAGTTTATCGACGCCACGTGGAAGGAAATCGACTTCGCCGCCGCGCGCTGGACGATCCCGGCTGAGCGCATGAAGGCTGGTAAAGCGCATGTCGTCCCGCTGAGTGATCAGGCGCTCGATATTCTGACGGCATTCCGCACCATGTTCGGCGCTAGCCGATACCTTCATCCCGGCCGTTACGACGGTGACACTCCCATCAGCAACGCCACGCTCAACCGAGTGATTGATACCGTCGTGGAGCGTATCCGCGAGGAAGACCCGGATTTTCAGACCTTTGGGGTTCACGACCTGCGCCGCACATTCTCAACCGGCCTGAACCGCGCCAAGTTCGATGATCGCTGGATCGAGATGAGCTTGGCCCACGCGCCCAGGAACCGGATCGCGGCCGTCTACAACGTGAACCGCTACCTCGCCGAGCGGAAGATCATGCTTCAGTGCTGGGCGGATATGCTCGACGCCTGGGTGCGCGGCGAGTCCGCCAAGGACCTGATTGCCGACGCAAAACAGCGCGCCGCCGAGGTCCACGATGACGCATTGGATGATGATCTCTGAGCGATATTCTTCCCCATCCATTTTGTCAGTCATTGGTGGTGCGCCACCGGGGCGGATCTGCGACCCATCGGTTGATGTCGGTTTCCCGCCATCCCGCGCCGTTGGTGCTGATCTTCAGCTGGGCGGGAAAGGTCCCTTCTGCGATCTTGCGATAGATGGTGGAGCGGGACAGGCCGGTGCGGGCGAGGACAGTCTTCAGTCGAATGATGCGCTCTGGTGTCTGCATGGCGGTGGTGCCTCCTGCTGGATGCGCCCGAGGGCGCCTGCGCAAGACAAGGCATGGAGCCGCTGGCCGGCAAGAGGAGGAACAGCGCGGGTGGGGCGTGGCGAAGCGGCGGCGGCACATCGGACGGATCACAGGCCGAGGCCACGGCTCCGGTCGAAGTCGATGCCGTGGCTATGGGCGAGTTCGCGGCCCAGACTGCGGCCGGTTTCAAAGCTGATGCCGAGCTCCTTCCTGCGAACGGCGAGCAGGGATTCGAGCTGCGGGTCGCGCTCCAGGCTCCGCGCCATGTCGCCCATCTGGACGCGGGTGGCTTTGTAGCCCGCGTAGTCGCCTTGCGCGTACAGATGCTGGTGCTGCCGGTCGAGCTTCTGCCAGCGCTCGACGAAGCGATCGGCGCGGCGCTCCGGATCGGTGCGGATTTCGGTTTCAAGCTGGAGGGCGCGGATGGCGCGATTGAGTTTGCCGTCGGCGGCCTCAAGCACAAGCTCCGGGTTCTTCTCATAGGCGGCCTCCGCATCGCGCCAACCATGGGGACGCACCTCCTCGAAGGCCTTGCGGGCGTCAGTGAGTTCGCGGATTTGCTCGGGCGTCCCCTGGCCGGTCGCATCGGCCGTGGTGAGGAGCGCGTCCCACGCGCGAGCATGCCGGATGAGCGCGCGGGTTCGCGCCCGCCGCAGTGCCGCCTCCGGATACTCGGGAGCCTCCTGTGCGAGCGGCTCGACCTTGTTCCCGAGCTCTTCGCGCAGGGCTGGAGATTCCCGCGCCATATCCACGGATGGCCTTAGCGTGTCGACGAGGTCGCGCAGCTTCTCCGGGACCTTGCGCACCATCTCCACGACGCGCTGGCGGAAGGTGATGCCGCGGCGCTCGGCATAGGTCTGAGCCGGGTCTGATCGCTCGTAATCCGAGGCCATGTCCTTGGCCCGGTCGCGTGACAGCGTACGCACCAGCCGGTCCTGATCCGCGAAGTCGTCCCGGCCATAGTGCAGCTCCATCCCTTCGCGGTGGCGCGACAGCGCGACATAGCTGGAATGAGCGTCCAAGCCGGGCGTGGCCAGCACATGGGTCCGATCGACCGTCATGCCCTGCGCCTTGTGGATGGTGGCGGCATAGCCATGGTCGATGCGGTCATAATCCTTGAAGTCGAACGCGACGGATCGGCCGTCATCCGTGCGCACCGACATAGACTGCGCGCTGACCTGCTCGATGGTGCCGAGCGTGCCGTTCTTCACCCCAAGCCCGCGCTCGTTCTGCAGGAACATGACCCGGTCGCCGCGGGCGAAGGAACGCGCCCCGCGCTCCACGGAGACACGGACCTCCTCGCCGAGATCACCGGCTTCCCGCATCCGTTCGCGGGCGGCCTGGTTGAGAGCGCGCACCTCGTCATTGGTGTGGGTGAGAATGATACGACTCTGGTCCGGCGCGGCCTGCCGGTCACGGTCCCAACGGTCGATCAGTTCGCCCCGCGCTTGCTCCCGCGTTTGAGCGGCATGGACCATGCCATTCCTCTCATAGGCTTCAACCGCATTGCCGATCCAGCCGGTCGCCAGATCGCGCGTGGCGTCACGCTGCCAGTCCGCGCGCTGGCGGCGCACCTCGCCGATCTCTGCGCCACCGTAACGCTCGACGAGCGAGCGGAAGGCCGCGCCCGCCTCGATCGATTGCAACTGCTGCGGATCGCCGACCAGCACGACCTTGGCGCCGACGTCCGCTGCATGGGGCAACACGCGCTCCAGCTGGCGCGTGCCGACCATGCCGGCCTCGTCGATCACCAGTACATCGCGTGAGGTGAGCAGATCCCGGCCCTGTCCCCAGCCATGTTCGAGACTGGCGATGGTGCGCGACGTGATGCCCGATCCGCTCTCCAGATTCTCCGCGGCGATGCCGGACAGGGCGACGCCGCGAACCTCCAGGTCGGCCGCCTCCCAGGCCTCGCGCGCGACACCCAGCATCGCGCTCTTCCCCGTCCCGGCATAACCGACGACGATGCCGAGATCGCGCGTGCCGGTGATGTGCGCCAGCGCGTCGGACTGCTCAGCAGAGAGCACAAGTCCGCGCTGCTCGGCACGCTGAAGAGCCGCCTCCCTCTCTGTATCCTTTACGGCATGGCGTTTGCGTTCCGCCATGAGCCCGGCAGCTTTGTGCAGGCGCTGCTCGGCCTCGATCATTGCTTTGGTGGTGAAGCGATCCTCGCCGCGTCCATCCTTGCCGAGCTCAACGAGATCGGGTGCGCGGCTCATCGCGCCCATCACCTCGTTGAACTGCTCGATCCCGTCGCTGTGGCGGTGCGCGAACCGCGCCATGTCGCGCCGGGTGAAGGTCGATTGCTGATGGGTGATGGCGTCCAGTGCCAGCGACGGATCAGCGATGATGCGTGCGCCATTGCCGCGCGCGATCTCGCGATGAACCTCCGCCCGATCGGCGGCCCCGATCCTCTCTCCCTCGATGCGTTGAGCGGGTGCACCGATCTGGCTCTGTGGTTCTAGCGCAATGCCCTGCGCTTCCAGGCTGCGATGATCGATGCGCGCGTCGATGTCGAGCTCAGTCAGCCGCTCATTGGCGAGCGCGGCCCAGCGTTCGCGCCAGCGCTCGACCATCTCGGTCGCGTTCCACTCCCGCACCTTCGGGCCGAAGCCGTCCTCGTCGACCGACCGCATGGTGAGCATGGCATGGGCATGGGGCTTGGCCATGCCGTCCTCACCGACATCCCAATGCACATTGAGATCGGCGACCATCCCGAGATCGACGAACTCCGACTGGACGAAGTCGCGAGCGAGAGCGATCCCCTGCGCCTGGCTCATCTCTCGCGACAGGGCGAACTCGACCTCGCGGGCGAGCTGCGCGTCCTTACGCAGTTCGAAGGCTTCGACATCGTTCCAGAGCCGCTCGCGGTCGCCCCACACCTCGGGCGCCCCGTCCGGCAGCAGAACCTCGGAATGCACGACGCCGCGCTTACCGGAGAAGTCCTGGACACGATCGATCCGCGCATCGCGCAGCCGTGAGGCCGAGCGGTAGGCGGCGGAGGCCACCGCACTGGAGCCGGCCTTGCGGCCGATGATTTTGACGTGAAGATGATAGATCGCCATCGCGATCCGAACATCAGCACGGCGAAGCGCACGTCGGAACGACGTATAAGCGCGCCCTCCCTCGAAAAAATCTCGGGAGCGACGAGCCCATCCCAGTCTGTCCCGGCAACATTACAGCCACGGCGAACACGCTCAACTATCATCCGTCCATCGATTGCTGATGGAGAGAACCATGCGCAAACCACGCGACTTCGACGCGGAACTGAAGGCACTTGAAGACAAGGCACGAGAGCTCAAGGCCCGCAAGGTGCAGCAGTTCGGCGATCTGGTGATCGCCACCGGCGCGGACACCCTCACGGCGGAGGAGCTGTCCTACAGCCGCGCCTTAACGCTTCGAGCCTACCTGCTGCAGACTCACGAGATGCTGTTCGACGCCCACAACCACGCCTTCCGGGTGCTGGGCGGCGTGCCGCGGCGGGGGATTTACGACAACATGCGAACGGCCGTCGACAAAGTCGGCCGGGGCAAGGAGCGCCAGGTCAACATACGCTGAAGGGCCTAACCGTGAAGACCCTGAGGCGGGGCTTCTGCGGGGACGCGCCAAGCCCCTTCTCAGAATCTGAGGGCGAATTGGGCGGTAAAGGCGTTCTGCGAGGCCGAAGAGGCGAGCTGGCCGGAGTAGCTGGCCGACAGCACTGCCATGTCCGACAGCGAGTAACCGATCCCTGCTTGCAGCAGCATAGCGTCTTCCGCGATGGGAACGCCCCACACCTGGAACGGCAATGTGCCGCCACTGAACAGCATGGTGGCGGCCGGTGTCGTGTCCCCGAACGCGTGCTGCCAACCGAGCGTCAGGTTCGGCGTCAATACATGACCCTGGACGTCGATCGTCGTCGCCGCCCGCAGACCAACCGTGGTGTAGGTCGTTTCCATGGATGTCGTGGACATGACGAGCGCCGCCGCGCCGCCGGTCTCACTGAAGCGCGCTCCATCGATGTTGAGATAGGCCGCACCGACAAAGGGTTCGACGTCAACGGCCCCGAAGGTCATAGCATAGCCGAGTTCGCCGAACACCTGCAGGCTTCCATTGGAATAGTCGGCGTTCAGTACCTCGGCGAAGCCGGGAAACGCCGCCGTGCGGTCGACGGTCGCGTCATGCCAAGAATAGGCGAGGCCACCGCTGACTGCGAGCGCGTCGAAACGGGCACCCGCGTAAAGGCCGATGTCGTAATTGTCCATGTCGCCCGACGACGACCGGGCGTCGACATCGAAGGTGGATCGGCTGTAGCCGCCGAATAGGCCGGCGCGGGCATTGTCCGCCACCGCCACATCCGCGCCCATGAGAAAGCCACCGATCGTGTTGGAGAGGGAGGCGACGTCGCTGTTGCCGGAAGTGTTGCCCCAGCCGCCATAGCCCTGGGCCCAGAGCGTGGGGGTGTAGTCCACGCCGAGCCGGGCCGTGGCCGGCGCCTTGGCGGCATAGGCAAGCGGCTCGACCGACGACGCGGTCACGGACTGGCGCAGGCGCGCGCTCACGGCTTCGCGCACATAGACCGACTGCTGCTGGATGACCGTCGCGGCGGAGGCATAGGCCTCTCCGGAGAGTGTATCGAACGCTCCGGCGACCGCCCGCTCCGGAAGCCCGAGGATGGCGTCATAGACCTTGTTGCCGAGCCCGAGTGCCTGCGCCGCTACGGCGACGCCCGCCTGATTCGGTGTCTGGGCGAAGGAGGCGAACGGCACGTCGCTGTTGACGAGGGTCAGATAGACATTCTGGGAATCGTAGCTGAGCGAGGGAATGAGAAACGCATAGTCCGAGGTAACGGAGCCGAAGGTGCCGTCCACCGTCGCCTCGGTGGAGAGGATGGTATAGGTAGTGTGCCAGTCATAGGCACCGGGCGAGGCCAGCACCTCGACGGAAGCGCCGCCCGAGAGGGTAATCATGCCGGTCGCGGTGATGAGGTCATGCTGGCCGTCGGCGGTGGTGTCCACCTGGTAGGTGGCGCCATCGTTGAAGGCCACGGCACCGTTGACGGCAATGGTGCCGGGCGAGTTTCCGGGCGCCACCACGCCACCGGTATCCACCACGAGACCACCTAGGGTGCCGTTTCCGCCGAGCAGGCCACCATTCTCCAGGGTGACCAGTCCGGTGAGAGTGCCACCTTCCACCAGAAGGGTTCCCCCTGACGACACGCTCACAGACCCACCCAGAACGCCAGCGGAGGTGTCGCTCTCCGAACTCACGGACAGGATGCCGGTCTGAACCTGCGTGCTGCCGTCGAACGTGCTACTGTCGCCGGTGAGGGTGAGCGTGCCAAGGCCCTCTTTGATGAGGCTGCCAGTGCCGGCGAGCGTGCCGGCGAATGTGGTATTGTTCGTCTCCCTCACGATGAGGGTCTGGCTTCCCAGAGCCACGGTGCCGGTCGCATCGGTGCCCGACAGGTTGGCGATAGTGGTGCCGGTGGTGCCCGAAATGTCCAGCGTGCCGTTTACCGTCACTCCGTTTGAAGCGGCAATGCTGCCTGAGCCGGAGAGGGCAAGGGTGCCGGCGTCGATGATGGTGGCACCCGCGTAGCTGTTGACGGCCGCGAGTGTCAGCGTGCCCTCGCCCTGCTTGGTGAGGCCGCCCTCGCCCTGTAGGGCGATATCGATGCCGACGTCATAGTTGTTGGTATCGACGAACGCGCCACCTGCCATGACCTGGATGTCGCCTGCTGTGAAGCCGGACAGGAGGTTTGTCTGATCGCCAGTCGCCCTCAACACACCGCCGTCGAAATTGAGCGTCGCGGTCCCCAATCCCGCGACCACCTGGCTGGTCTCCAGCACACCGCGTCCGTCCGTCGTGCCGTCAAGGTTCAGCGTACCTGACGAGCCCACGCCATTGCCGATGTAGGTCAGCCCCCTGGTGACCACCACCCCACCGTCTTCGATGGTCACGGTGCCTGTCCCGTCGTAGCCGACATAAAGGCTACCGTTGATATTCCAGGCTGAGTCCATCCCCGTCACGGTTGCCGTCCCAATCGCATCGGAGTCGAAGCCGACATAGCCGTGTCGATTCACGACGGTGCCGCCGTCCGCAATGGTGAGCGCTCCGGTGCCGAAATTGCCAACCGTCAGGCTCTGGAATCCGAGATTCCAGTTCGAGCCTTCCCCTGTTACCGCAACGGCGCCGGCCGAGCCCAGGCTGTTCCCGATAAAGCCTGAGCCACTGGTGACCGAGCCACCATCGGTAATGGCGAGCGTACCTGCCTCCACGAAAGTAGAACCAGAATAGCTACTCGTGCCCGTGAGCGTCAGCGTGCCGTCGCCCTGTTTGGTAAGAGCGCCAGCGCCCTGAAGGGTCGCGTCGACATCGACATCATGACCATTGGTATCGATGAAGGCGCCACCGGCCTCAATCTGGATGTCACCTGCGGCGAAGCCGGAGAGGAAGTCCACCTCGTCGTCGGTTGCCTTCAGCACGCCGCCATCGAAATTGAGCGTGGCGGTACCCGCTCCCTTGACGATCTTGCCCGTGGCAAGCGCGCCCCGCCCGTCCTCATCGCCATCGAGATTCAGCGTGCCGGATGAATTCGCCTCGTTGCCGATGAAGGTCTTCGCGCTGCTGACCTCGCCGCCATCTTCGATGGTGAGCGTGCCGCTGCCAAACTGGCCGACATAGAGGTATTCGCTCCCCGTATTCCAGCTCGAGTCCGCGCCCGTCACCGTTGCTATGCCGGTCGAGCCGGCGTTGTAGCCGATGACCCCAGCGCCGCTTTCCACGGTGCCGCCGTCTTCAATATTAAGCGTGCCATTGCCCTCATAGCCCACGCCCAAGATTTCGCCGCCGAGATTCCAGGTCGAATCGTGCCCGGTCACAGTCGCTGTGCCGCTCGAGTCGGATCCAAC
Organism: Ancylobacter sp. TW_SC_1; assembly: GCF_056836805.1. Classification (NCBI taxonomy): domain Bacteria; kingdom Pseudomonadati; phylum Pseudomonadota; class Alphaproteobacteria; order Hyphomicrobiales; family Xanthobacteraceae; genus Ancylobacter; species Ancylobacter sp. TW_SC_1. The sequence goes on along the minus strand of NZ_CM166365.1, from coordinate 3,660,723 downwards.
GGCGATATTGCTATACCCGCTCGTGATCTTGCCGCCGTCCTCAACGTTGAGCGTGCCGGTGCCGGAGTAGCCGACGCTGAGGGAGCGGGAGCCAAGATCCCAGGTCGAATTCTCCCCGGTCACGGTCGCCGTGCTGTCCGATCCGGTATGGTAGCCGATGAAGCTGTCGCCGCTCGTGACCTTGCCGCCCGCCTCGACATTGAGTGTCCCGCCGCCGGAGAGGCCAACATAAAGGGCGTTGGTGCCGAGGTCCCAGGTCGAGTTCTCCCCGGTCACGATGGCGGTGCCGATGGAATCAGCATTCTGGCCGAGAATGCCCTCGCCGCTCTTGACCGATCCGCCGTCCTCGATGTTGAGCGTGCCGGTGCCGGAGTAGCCGACGCTCAGCGCGCTGCTCCCGAGATCCCAGACGGAATTCTCGCCGGTCACGGTCGCGGTGCCAGATGAATCGGCCTGAACGCCGAGATAGCCCTGCGCGCTCGTGACCTTGCCGCCGTCCTCGATGTTGAGCGTGCCGGTGCCGGAGTAGCCGACGCTGAGGGAGCGGTTGCCAAGATCCCAGGTCGAGTTCTCGCCGGTCACCGTCGCGGTGCTTTCCGAACCGGCGTTGTAGCCGATGAAGCTGTCGCCGCTCGTAACCTTGCCGCCGGCCTCGACATTCAGCGTGCCAGTGCCGTTCAGCCCGATGAAAAGGCCGAAGCTGCCCGTGCTCCAGCTGGAATCCGCGCCCGTGACCGTCGCCGTTCCGGTGGAAAGGGCATTCAGGCCGACATAGCCATTGCCGCTGCTCACCGCGCCGCCCGCCGACACTGTCATCTGGCCGACGCCGGAGCCGCCGACGACGAAGTCGTTGCTGTTGGTCCACAGCGTCTCCGCGCCCGTCACCGTGACGCTGCCATTGGAGCCGGTGTTGACGCCGATATAGGCGTAGCTGCTGGAGGCCGTGGCGCCGCTATTGAGGGTGAGCGTCCCGGTTGACCCGCTATTGGAGCCGACATAGGCGTTGACGGTGGACACGTGGCCGGTGTCCTCAACCGTCAGCGAGCCGATGCCACCATAGCCGACATGGAGTTCGGCCGTGTTGGTCCACGTGGAACCGTTGCCCGTCACCGTGGCGGTGCCGATGGCGCCCTCGTTGACGGCGATATAGCCGATACCGGTGCTCACCTCGCCGCCGGCCGCCACATTCAGCGTGCCGGTGCCGGACTGGCCGATGCCGAGCTCGGTGGTGGCGGTCCAACTGGAACCTTCCCCCGTCACCGTCACCGTTCCGGTCGAATCCGAACCGGCGCCGACAATGCCCGTCGATCCAGTCAGGGTGCCGCCAGCCTCGACCGTCACCGCGCCCGTGCCGCTGTAGCCGACATTAATGACGCTGGTGCTGGTCCAGATAGAGTCCGTTCCCGTTACCGTGGCCGTGCCGTTCGAGTCGGCGAGGACACCGACATAGCTGTAGGCGAAGCTCGCCTCGGCACCGGCGGAAACCGTGAAGGTCCCCTGGCCGCCCTGGCCGACGCCGAGTTCTCCCGTCCCGATCCAGGATGAATCGGCTCCGGTGACCACCACTGTGCCGGACGAAACGGTCTGAGCGCCGAGATAGCCATTCGCGCTCGTGACCTTGCCGCCTTCTTCAATGTTGAGCGTGCCCGCGCCGGTGTCGCCGACAGTGAGCGATCCCGTGATGTTCCAGGGCGAGGGTTGCGAGGGACTCGGCACGGTGACCGTCTCGCCGCCATCGATAACCTCACCGGCAAGGGCCGGCAGCATGGACGCCATCAAAGCGCCGAGAGACACTGTCGCGCGCCGCCCAACGGCTGAGAACCTCGCACGTCGATGCAGCTCGACGGCTCTGCCGCACGCCGCGCCAGTGGAAGAACGACGGCAATCTTCACCCGCAGTCATGCAGCCTCCCGGCGATGATTAGGCTTGCCGCATCCAAGGGCGCCAATATTCGGACCAGTCTGTCCGAAACGGTCGCGGATGTCTACCCTGTTACCTCCTTAGAGCCCGCGGCGACAGGCTATTTGGGGTTCCTATCCCCCGGCGACGTAACTCCCTCAATCGTCACGAAGAATGGCGCCGGACGATTACGTCCCAGTGTCGCTTGGTGCGGCGGATTTCCAGGACATGCAGCGCGCGATCGCGCGCCGCGATGGCGCGCATAGGCAAAGACGCTGTCACACCTGTCATGGTCGTTCGTTTTCCCTTCGACGACGATGGCGCCACCGAACGCGGCGTTCCGGGCGAGGATGGAGGCATGTCCGCACGGGCACGATGGGTTGTTCGACCGCTTTTACCGGGGGATTCTGACCCCATCATTGCGCGCGGCCTAGATGATCGCACGCTGCTGCTGCCGCGCACGGATGCGGATGTGTTGCTGACCGGCGTCCGCGAAGAACAGGCTCCCTTTGCGTTCGAGGAAAGCAGAGAGCGCGTCAGCTTCTTGTCTCTGCGGATCGTACGGGATCGCGTCTCCCGCCGCATCGTGCTGCGCGCTTATGATGAGCGCCGCGCCATCGGCGGTTTGAAACTGATCAATGGCGGCGGGCGGGCCGACGTTGCGCTTCGCACATTCTCCGCCGCTCGGCCCGGAGATGCTCTCCCTGTTCAGCTCGAAGGCGATTCGTTTTGCCGACTTTCCGGCCGCATAGTCACGGAAGATGCGGCGGATGACCCCGGCCTGGAACTCGTTGATGGTCCGGTCGCCCCGTATCGGCTCGCCGCTGGCGTCGAACTTCTTCACCACATCATAGCCATAGGCGTTGCCGCCGCCGGACTTGCCCATCTCGACGCGCCCGCGCTGGCCGCGGCGGGTCTTGTCGGCGAGATCCTTGAGGAACAAGGCGTTCATCGTGCCCTTGAGGCCGACATGCAGATGCGTGACTTCGTCCTCGGAGAGCGTGACGATCTTCACGTCCGCATAGGCCATGCGCTTGTAGAGGCCGGCGATGTCCTCCTGATCGCGCGACAGACGATCCATCGCCTCGGCCAGCACGTACTGGAAGCGGCCGCGCGACGCGTCCGAGATTTAGGGCTTGGATGCCGGGACGGAGAAGCGAGGCGCCGGAAATTGCGTGGTCAGTATATTCCTCGACCACCTGCCTACCCTGCTTCTCGGCATGGAGGCGGCAGATGCGGAGCTGATCGGAGATGGAGGCGTCGCGCTGATTGTCGGACGAATAGCGGGCGTAGATCGCGACTTTCAAAGCGCACTCTCCTGAGGTGTCAGGAGCGCGTCGTGCTGCGTTCCTTCATCTGCTCTTCGAACACCTCCCGCGCGGCACGACGGGCGAGCAGGCGAGCCAACTCGATCAAGCGCGGATCGGGACCATCGCCGTTGCGTACGAGCGACAGTTCCGGCTCGACGAGCCGAAGCGTACTCCTTTGCTGCTGGCGATTGCCCTGATCCATCGTTGCGCCGTTCGATGCCGATTGCAAGTTGATCGGCTTCACCGTTGCTATGAATCGAAGTATAAGCAACGGAAATCAACGGATAGTATTCGACGGCATTCAGCATATTGTTGCCGATGCTAGCGTCGTCTGGCGTAGAAAGGCGCATCGCTGCAGACGGAAAATACCGGCGTCGGATAGCGCGGCGATCCGCTGTCTGGCCAAGCCTGCCTGAAACGCGTTTCGCCATTGCGTCTTCGCTTGCCTGCACATTATATCTGGAATATATATCCAGATATAGAATGGAGGATGGCCATGGGCAATGCTGCACAGAAGAGAGCAATCCAGAATTACCGCGCGCGTCTGACGCAGCGTGGCTTCACTCGATTCGAGATCATGGCGCTCGAATCCGATCGCGAGCTGATACGCGCTCTTGCCCGTCGCCTGGCTGAGGAAGGGCCGGAAGCGGAGCAGGTTCGCGTGGCCGTGAAGACAGTCGTCGCTGGCGAGCCACCCTGTCCGTCGTCAGAACATTTGGCGCAACTCGCGGGGTAAATTAGCGGAGTGCGGGCCTCGTCTGGGGGTTGATGTTAGGCGGCGAGCTTGCGGTGCTGCAAGCGCCGATGTTCGATGGTCTGTCGCTTGATCCTTTCACGCTGTTGGATGACCGCCGGAGCCCTTCCGAAGTAGGTGTCGGCGGGCGTCACATTGTTCAGGCTCTCGTGGTAACGCTGGTGATTGTAGTGTTCGACGAAGGCCTCGATCTGGGCCTCGAGATCGCCGGGCAGGAAGTAGTTTTCCAATAGGATGCGGTTCTTCAGGGTCTGATGCCAGCGTTCGATCTTGCCCTGGGTCTGGGGATGCATCGGGGCGCCGCGCACATGGCTCATTTTCCGGGCCTCAATGTATTCCGCAAGTTCGCCGGCGATGTAGCTGGGACCATTATCGCTGAGCAGCCTGGGCTTGTGCAGCACCGTGGCGCTGTCGCAGCCGGAAGCCGCCAGAGCCAGGTCCAGCGTGTCGGTCACGTCCTCGGCCCGCATGTTGGTGCACAGCTTCCAGGCGATGATGTAGCGCGAGAAGTCATCGAGGACGGTCGACAGGTACATCCAGCCCCACCCAATGATCTTGAAGTAGGTAAAATCAGTCTGCCACATCTCGTTCGGCCGGGTGGTCTTGGTGTGGAACTGATCGGCGGCCTTGATCACGACATAGGCCGGGCTGGTGATCAGATCCTGGGCCTTCAACAGGCGGTAAACCGCGGATTCTGACACGAAGTAGCGTTTCTCGTCGGTGAAGCGCACCGCCAGTTCGCGGGGGCTGAGGTCGGTCGCCTCCAGCGCCATCTCCACGATCTGATCCTGGATGTCGCGGCCGATCCGGTTCCACACCCGGCTCGGCGCCGATGGCCGATCCTCCAGCGCCTCCGGCCCGCCCTCAAGATAACGGTCATACCAGCGGTAGAACGTCCGACGGGCGACGCCCAACTGGTCGAGCGTGCGTTTGGCGGGCAGGTGCGACTGTTCCACGATCCGGATGATCTCGAGCTTTTCGGATGCGGGATACCTCATTCGTCGTCGCCCCCATCCGCAATCATGCTTTTTTTGAGCAACCGGTTTTCCAGCGTCAGGTCCGCCACGCATTCCTTCAAAGCACGGGTTTCGCGGCGCAGATCCTGGACCTCACCGGTGGTCGCCGCGCGGGCAGTATCGCCGGCCAGGCGGCGCTTCCCCGCTTCCATGAACTCCTTCGACCAAGTGTAGTACAGGCTCTGGGCGATGCCTTCCTTGCGGCACAGCTCCGCAATGCTGTCCTCGCCGCGCAGCCCATCGAGCACGATGCGGATTTTGTCCTCGGCCGAGAAATGGCGACGCGTCTGCCGCCGAATATCCTTCACAACACGCTCAGCAGGGGCCTTTGTCGGCGATTTTTTCAAGGAGGGTTGGGCCTTCATCTTCGTTCCTTCGTCACTACGACGAAGCCCCAACCCTCCTTAAATCACAACCTCAAATCTGTGCCATTGGTGCTGACGGCGGACATGCGATTGAGCCTGACGATGTCGACGAGGTGATTGTTCACACCTTCCATGAGTCCACACGTCTGTTTCAAGGCATCCCGGAGACAACTGACCAGGCGCAGTACGGCACGTCGTTCCCGACGGCCGTTGCGCTCATCCATGGCGATGTGCTGCCCCAGCATGTCGTGGATGACGCGCTCGGCGATCCGCAAGTGCGCAGGCTCACGGAGCGGATCCGTTATGTCGAGGATGGAGAATATTCGCGGTTGTTTCCCGCTCGGCGCTTCACTCGCGTCGAGATCAGGCTGAAGGACGGCTCAATCCATTCGTCAGCGCCGCGCGAGCCACGTGGCGATCCGGATGCACCGCTGTCCGCCGCTGAACTGGAGCGCAAGTTCCTGCTCTATACGACGCCGGCATGGGGCGAAGAGCAGAGCCGCAACTGCCTGCGTTACCTCGGCCAGTTCGGCCGGCCGGGAACCACGGTGCGCGACCTTTTGCACGCGATCCGCAATTAAGAGCGGCCGCACCGCCTCTCACGCCCCTGTCCGGCTCGTCTTGCGATACTGAGACGGCAACTGGTCGTGGAAGTGCAGGAACCATCTGGAGAAATGCGCGACCGATCCGAACCCGGCGGCGACGGCGATCTCGACCAACGGCTGCTCGGTATAGCTGAGCAGTTCGCGGGCGCGCTCGGTGCGCAGCATCAGGTAGTAATGCATCGGCCGCAACGAGAGATGGGTCGTGAAAAGCCGTTCCATTTGTCGTTCACTGATACCCGCCTGATCGGCGATCTCGCGGATGGCCAGGGGATCTTCGATGTGTTCCTGCATGATGGTGGTGGCCCGCCGGATCACCGGAGGCTGGTAGGTCAGGTTGCGCTGCCGCCAGCCTGATTGCGGCTCGTTGTGCGCCCTGATCTTCGCATGCTGGAACTGCGCGGCAACCTCATGGGCGATGTCCGAACCATACCGCAGCAGGATGATGTGCAGCATCATGTCCATCGCGGTGGTGCCACCCGAAGATGTCAGCCGGTCGCGGTCGATCTCGTAGACCGCTTCGGTCACGATCAGGCCTGGAAATTCCTCGCGCAGCGCCGGGAGGTTTTCCCAGTGGATCGTGCAGCGGTATCCTGCGAGAAGGCCAGCGCGCGCAACCAGATGTGTGGCCGTCGACAGTGCGCCGATGACGCGCTTGCGCCGGCTCGCTTTGCGCAGGGCGCGAATGATCGGCCGCTCCTGCGCTGCGGTGAGGCGCGTGCCGCCGCACAGCACGAGTGCATCTATGCGGTCAGTCGCCTCGTCAACCGCCCCGGCCTCAAGAACCAGATCATTCGACGCCATCACGGGCTGGCCGTCCGTGCTGCATGTGTACCAATCGAAGGCTTTGCGGCCAAGAAGCCGGTTAGCAACGCGGATCGGCTCGATTGCGGAGCTCAGGCTCATCATCGAGAAGCGCGGCGCCAGGAGGAAGCCGAAGCGCAAGGGTTCGTGATCCTTGTCGAGTAGCAAAGCACTCTCCCGTGGCGCGCCAATGCCGATCGGCGCGGTCACGCACAGCCTATACCTGCCAGTCCAGCAATAACGTTAGCGGCGCACCAAAACAAAAGCTACGATCACGAAGGTCATACCAAATCATGCTTTGACGAGCTGTCTCCGAGGGGCACGGAGAGCAAGGTTGCAACAGCTCCACCTTGGGCGTCGATGTGATTGAGCGCCTCGATAGAGGATCTGAAGCGAGGCGCCTTGAGTTGCTTGGCGCGGTACGGACCGTGTAGCACGCCTGGCGTTCAGCAACTATGTAGCCACCGTCGCATCGCGCCCGATCCGGCACGGAATCGCCACCTGCCTGGCCGCGCCAAGCCAACGCCGGGCCGCCCCACGGCGCAGGAATTGGCGGAGTGAGGAGGATGGGAGCAACGCAAGCTCACCGAATTCCATACCGCTACACCGCCACTTCGAGTGAGTGTCGGCATCGGTGACTGCGCACCCACGAATGGAACCTGCGACAGGTCTCTGCCCGCGATGACGGCTGCAGGACGTCTACCTCTCGGACTGCCAAATCCCGAGTCGAGAACCCAGCCGAGAGGACCGCCAGCGGGCCGGCCCCGGCCGCCATGTTCTGCGGCAGGTTGAACACGCCCGCGCCGACCATCAGCCGATGACGAGCGCTGTGAGAAGGCCGCGACTGAGCTTTGCGGACTGGATCGTGCGGGTCGTCTTCGCGGACGTGATCTGGCTGCCGTGGTCGATGGATGTCATGCTGTCGACCCCTGGATTGGCCTTGTCTGGGGAGACAATGGGCCGAAGCGCGGGGCTGCCCTATGCTGGATCAAGCCGAACAGTCGTGGCGTCGATCAGCCTGCTTCGTCGGCGAAGAGGCCGTTCTGAGCGGACCAACACTCGGAACGGCCGTCTAAACGACAATCGTAACGTGGATACGATAACTCTCGCGACGGCGCCCTTCAATGAATAATCGTATCACCGTTACGAAATGACACCTATTCAGTCCAAAATGGCGCGCGTCGCTCTCGGCTGGGGCACCCGTGACCTGGCGCAGAAGGCGAACGTTTCACCCGACACGATCGCGCGTCTGGAGCGCGGCGAGCATCTCAGGGCCGCTACGATCGCGGCCATCAGAATCACTTTTGAAGCTGCTGGGATTGAGTTCATTCCCGAGAACGGAGGCGGTGCGGGTGTGCGCTTCCAGAAGCCTGCGACATCTGATTGACGCCCGATCTATGGCGCCTCCTTGAGGGGGCCGGGTCTTTGGCGGATAAGCTGGATTACGCCTGCCAATCGCGCGTTCCCTTCGGTCGTCGCAGGCGGCGGCCAAACAAGTCCCTTAAATCAAGTCGTCGACCGTCACCGACAGGGCATCGGCGATCTTCTTGAGCGTTGTCACGGTGCCATCGCGCTTGCCGGTTTCGATCTGCGATAGGAAGGCCTGCGCGATGCCGGCTTTCTCGGCGAGCGAGCTAGCGGACAGGCCACGGTGTTCCCGCCAAACGCGGATGGCATTCTCGCCGGCCACGAGTCGATCGACAATGGCCGCGGGCACGAGTTCTTCTTCACCGCTGGCGAGGCGCTCCTTGAAACGGCGCACGGTCGCGATGTCGGCGGCATCCTCAGCGGCGGCGACGAGCGCTTCATAGTCGGCCTCCGGCAGGACAACCAGACGGTCGCCGGCCGGGGTAGTGATAATCTGGATGTTCATTGTAGCCCTCCTTGGCCTCAGTCGTAGACATTCCCGCGCGGGGCAACCCGGATGATAGAGATCACGCGACCATCTTCAGCGAAGACGACGCGCCAGTCGCCGATCCGCAGGCGATAGATGCCCGGCTCACCCTTCAGGGCCTTGACGTTGTTCGCTAGGCTCGACGGATCGGCAGCATATTGGGCGATCTTGCCCATGATCGTCTCAGCGACGTTCCCAGGCACCTTCCGCAGGACACGTAGGGCGTCTTTGCTGTAAGCGATCTCTTTCATCGGCAAAATATAGCATATTGCTACGAAGTGGCTATCGCAGAATGCTACCGCGCGAAGGTTGGCATCTCCGCGCCCACCTGTCGGCACGACAGGCCAAATCGCCTTCCGGTATGACTACCGTCTGAACGGCCGCCGGGAGACGCTGACGATCGGCCGCTATGGTGGCGACGGCGTCACGCTCGCCGAAGCCCGCGAGCGCTGCATTGCCGCCCGCAAGCAGGCGGCGGAGGGACTTTCGCCCGCCCACGAGAAACAGCGCGAGAAGCGGCGCAAGGCCATGGAGCGCAGCTTCGGCGCGGTGAACGCCTTATGGATCAAGGAGGCGCGCATGGCGGAAAGCACCCGCCCGATGCGCAAGGCCAACCTCGAGCGGGACATTCTGCGTGCCTGGAAGAACCGTCTTCTGGCCGAGGTGACGCCGGACGATCTGCGCCAGCTCTGCGCCAAGGTGAAGGAGCGCGGCCCCCCGGCGACCGCCATCCACGCCCGCGACATCGTCAAACAGATCTTCGCCTTCGCCATCCTGCACGGCGAGAAGGTGCCGAACCCGGCCGACGAGGTGGGGCCGGCCTCGATCGCGACCTTCCAGCCGAAGGACCGGGCGCCGACGCTGTTGCCGGCGTCGATGCCGTTTATGGGCGCTGATGGGAGGCGTGACCGGATGCACACGCCGCATATGTCAGAGGACAGCGGCCGATGAGAACGCGATCCAAATAGAGCGGCGCGGCGGTGTTCGGCGATCGCGAGCCAAGTGCGTCACCGGCTGTCCGGCGGTGCCCTTCTCGCCACACGGTCGATGGCATCCGCGACCGTGCGATGCAGCGTGGCCGGCAGGTGGTGTCCCATGCCGTCGATCAGCATCAACTCGGCGCCCGGGATCGAGGTCGCGGTATCCGCGCCGCAGGCCGGAGGGATCAGCGGATCGTCGGCTCCATGGATGACGAGCGTCGGCACGCCGATGGTGGCGAGTCGCGCGCGACGATCGCCGGCCACGGCCATGGCGGCGATCTGTCGTCCGGCACCGCCGGGATCATAGGCGCGCCTGATCTCCTCCAGAACAAGGACGCGCTGCGCCGCCTCGTCGACCGGATGGCCAGGGCCGGCGATGCGGCGCGCGAAGGCGAGGCTGTGCGCCAGAAATCCGGCCTCGTCCGAGACCGGATCCGGCGCCGGGCGCGTCATCATCGCCATGACGTCCGGCTCGGCCTGGGGAAGGGCGGGATTGCCGGTGCCCGACATGATCGAGGTGAGGGACAGGACCCGCTTGGGATGCTCGCTCGCCATGATCTGCGCGATCATGCCGCCCATCGACAGGCCGACCACATGCGCCCGATCGATGGCGAGGGCATCCAGCAGGCCGATTGCGTCGGCAGCCATGTCCGGAAGCGTATAGGGAACCTCCGGCCGCCGCCCGGCCATGAGCGCGGCGGCCAGCGCGCCGAAGTCCGGCGGGGCGTGCTGGCTGAAATGCGTCGAGCATCCGGCGTCGCGATTGTCGAAGCGGATCACGCGATAGCCGCGCGCCGCCAGCTCCTCGCAGAAGGGGGCGGCCCAGCGGATCCTCTGCACGCCCAGCCCGGCGATCAGCAGGATCGCCGCATCGCCCTCGCGGCCGAAATGATCCCAAGTCAGATCTATGCCGTTGGCTTTCGCGATGTTCATGGTCGCGCTTTCTCCGGATCAGGCCGGGAACGGCAATTCGGCGAGGGGAAGCAGGCGTGAGTCGGCCAAGGCCGCGGCGCGGTGGCCGAGGCCCGCCAGATAGGCGTCATGGCGCGCGAAGGCGAGGAAGGCGGCGACGCTCGTCTGGCGGACCAGCATCGCCCTGTCCCATCTCTCGCCCTCCGGGCCGATCAGGAACGGCCCGCCGGCGCCGAGAAACACGACGTCACCGCCGCTCTCGCGCAGGAAGGGCAGCGTGTGCCTGAAATACCGATCGAAGGCTTCCGCCCCGCTGATCGGCGCGGTCGGCGCGAGGTCCGGATGGGCGGTGTAATCGGCGACCTCCCGAAACCGCAGCAGGTTCAGCATGATGACGGGGCCTTCAAGGCCGCGTTGCACAAAGAGCCTGCCGGCGCTTTGCGTCGGTTCGAGGTGGCCGATGCCGGCGAGCGCGTTCATGGCCCTTCCTTTCGGTCGCTCTCCGGGGGCGGGGCATCCGGCGCGCCGAACGCCAGGCGCAGGGCGTGCGCGCGGATGTCGTGCGGCCAGCTCGCGGTGCAGTACTCCAGTCTCGGCCGATCACTGGCGAAGAGCGCGCGTGTCGCTTCTTCGTAACCGGGCAGGTCGCCCGCGATCGCCTGCATGAAATGATAGGCGGCCTCCTGCGCGGCCCGCCGTGCCTGCCGCTCCCCGCCGTTGCGCCGAGCGTCGTCGACCAGCCGTCGCAAGACGGCGGAGGCGCCGCCCGGCTGGGTGGCCAGCCAGTCCCACTGCTTTGGGAGTAGGGTCACCTCGCGTGAGACGACCCCCAATCTGGGCCTTCCCCGACCTCGGGCTTCGGTGCCCTCGTCCTTCGCGGGCTCGGCCGGCTCGTTCGAGGGCGGCCGATATTGTCCGACGAACGTCTGGGGCGGCCTGGACAGCCTCTCGATGATCTCGTCCGTGCTGCCCCGCAGGTCGAGATCGACGACACGGCCGGTTGTGTCATCGAAGACGAGGACCCCGTTTGGCGCGCCGCTTTCTGTTGCGGTCTTGACGGCGAGAGCGACCTCGACCAGCGGGCCGGCGAGCAGCAATCGGTGACCCTCGAAGGCCGTGCAGGGTTTTGACGAAAGGCTGGACATTGAGTGCGCACCCGAGGAACGAATGCGTAATTAATACCCGGGTGAAAATTATCCGTCAATATTACCCGGATTAAATTATGCTCGAATCCGACGTCGTGCACGAGCCGCTGTAACCCGCTGCAACCAGCACTGACTTGCGAGACGGTCTCGTGGGGGGCTCCATGTTTGGCCGTGCGGTCAAGGACTACGGCCCGCATAAGATATTGTATAATTGCTTTATCCGCTGGAGCCGGCTCGGCGTGTTTGACCGGATCTTCGCCAGCCTCGTCGGCGAAGGGCCCAGACTTGAGCAGATCATGATCGATGCCACCCATCTGAAGGTTCACCGTACGGCGGCGAGTCTGCTCAAAAAGGGGCTGTTCTCCGTCGTATCGGGCGCACCAAAGGCGGCCTGAACTCCAAGCTGCACGCCGTCTGCGACAGCGAGGGCTTGAACCGCCTCGGAACGAACTCCTGATCCAGGTTGCGGCTGCCTCCCTCAATCATCGCGACAAGCTGGTGCTGGAAAGGCAAGTTGTTGCCCGACAGGCCAACCAGGCCGTTCGCTCCGGTCTCGGCTATGGCGGGCGAGGTCGTCGTGATTGGTGCGGATGTGTCGCGCTTCAGGATTGGCGACCGGGCGCTTGGAACCTTCCGGACGCAATGGATCGACGGTGCGCCGCCACGGGAGATGGCCGGGCACGGTCTGCCGCTGGGCGGGCCGCTTCCCAGCGTACTGGCTGAGTATGTGGCGCTTCACGAGGAGACCGCCGTCATGGCTCCCGCGTCCCTGACGACGAGGAGGCTTCCACCTTGCCGATTTCGGCTCTGACGGCATGGTTTGCCCTGATCGAGACCGGTCATCTGAAAGCGGGCGAAACCGTTGTGGTTCAGGGGACCGGTGGCGTCGCCCTGCTCGGCCAACAGATGGCGCAGGCATTCGGCGCCCGCACGATCGTCACCTCGCGGAGCGCCGACAAGCTCGAGCGCGCGAAGGCGCTCGGCGCTTCTGCTGTGATCGATACCCGTTCAACGCCTGACTGGTCCGAAGCCGCGCTGGAACTGACCGACGGGTGCGGCGTCGATCATGTCCTTGAGATCATCGGGGGAGACAATCGCAGCCAATCCGCCGCGGCGCCGGCGAGTGGCGGGCGGATCGCCCAGATCGGCTTCCTCAAGGGGGCGCACTCTTCTATCTTGTGCTGGCGGGGCGGTTTTCGATCTGGAGCACACCGATTTCGCCGGCGTTTGCCGTGCCGGGAATGGCCACACACGGCGGGAGGAGAGGCGGGCCCTCAGGTCTCCCCGCGTTTCAGGCGCGCCAGATATTCCTCGCGCGTGATGGACTTGGATCCGGCCTTTTCGCGCCGGGCCCGATCCCGGTCAGGCAGGGCATCTCGAACGATGTCCAAATTCTTCCAGGGCGCTATCTCGTCGTCACGCGGCTGGCCCGGCGCAAAGGGAGAAGTTTCCACGCGCTGATAGCGATGCACATAGCGCGGGCAGTTCACGAAGGCCTCATAGACCTTCACCACCAACAGAAGCTCCGCGCCGGGAAAGCCAGCAAGCTCTGCTTCCTCACGCACAAGGCGCGCCGTGCCATGGATACGCAGCCGGTGCGGTCGCTCGAAATCGATGAACAGCAGTCCGATCTTGGCATTGGCGCTGACATTGCCCGCGGAGAGATACATGCCATTGCCGTCATAGCTCGGCAAAATGAGCGTCTGGTCGTCGTGCACCCGGACGAAGCCAGGCGCCCCGCCCTTGTAGGAACAGGTCGGAAAGCCGCGGTGGTCGATGGTGGAGAGGAACACCATGTCCCGTTCGGTAATGAAATCCCTGTGCTCGGCCGTCAGCGTGCTCGTCACCGTCACCTTGCGCAGGGTGTTGGCCAGCCGTCGACTGTCGAAGGCGTCCTGGAGCATGCGATGCGGCTCGCCATAGAGCTCGGTGATCGCTCCGAGCGAGGGGCGAAAAGCGGCCTCGCCCGGCGTGGGGGCGAGCGACCAGACCAGCCGGTCGAGACAGATCGTCCACACCGTGCGGTGCGCCGCAACCGCGTCCTCCCCCCGGAGCTCTCCATGGGTGAGCGTCAGTTCGCAGGCGTCGGTGCCCAGCGGGCGCAAATCCACGTCCACCCGCGTCGGCGGTCCGCACAGGCTGGTGGCGGCGCCCTCATATTCCCAGCTCATGGCGATCCGCCGCTCCGGCACGATCTCAATGTAACGGCCGCGGAGCCGATAGCGCGTTCCATCCGGATCAAGGCCTTCCAATCGGTAGGCCCCGCCCGGACGCGGGTCGAGCACGGCTTCCCGGAGCGCGCCGGCTCCCGGAATCAGCCAGCGGACCAGCCATCTCGGGTCGGTCCACGCGGTAAAGATCTGTCCCGCCGCCGCATCGATGCGGCGGACCAGGACGAGCGAGGCCGGGCCGCCGGCAGCTCCTGCATCGGTCATGTCACCGATTCCAGCGCACGGCCGCGCGTCTCGGGCAGGAACAGCCCGCCGACCACGAGGGCGACCAGCAGGACACCGATCGCATACCACAGACCCGCATAGAGATTGCCCGTGGCAGTGAAGGCGGCAAACGAGATGGCCGGTAGGAAGCCGCCGAACCAGCCGCCGATATTGTAGGACATCGCGAAAGCGGTGGTGCGGATACGGGTCGGGAACATCTCGACCATCCACGCCGAGAGCGGGGGCGGAGGCCATCGCGACGAAGATGCTGAGGGCAGCCATGAGCGCAATCAGCATCGGCACGTTGGTCATCTCCGGCGCGGCGCGGGCGGGATATCCCGCCTCGACCAACGCAGCGGCGAGGGTGCCGTCGAAGGCCCTGGCCTGCCGCGTGAAGTTTGTCTGGTCGAGCCCCGCGCCGTCGAAGGCTGGAACCACCGTGGCGCCGATCTCCACTTGGGCGCCGCTGCCCGGCGACGCGGCGCGATTGGCGTAGGGGACGCCGAGCTTGGCAACGGCGCGCCGGGCGACATCGCAGGAACTACGGAACTCCGCGAGGCCGAACGGATCAAACTGGTGGCTGCACGTCGCCGGGTCGGCCGTCACCGTTACCGGGTGCGCGGCCATCGCCGCCGCAAGACGTGGGTGCGCGTAATGGGTGATACCCAGGAACACTGGATAGGCAGCAAGCGCCGTGCCGATGAAGCCGGCCAGCACCACCGGCTTGCGACCGATCCGGTCCGATAGCCAACCCGCCAGGATCATCGCGGCAACGAAGATCACGCTGAAGCCGAGGATGGTGTAGTGCAGCAGGAAGGGGTCGATCTTCAGGTTCAACATCAGGAGGTAGATCGGATAAGTGCCGGTTGCGATCGCGACCGACTGGCCGGCGGTGGCCCCGAACAGGACCAAAAGCACCACCCGTAGATGGTCCCAGCGGCCGAACGCCTCGCGCAGTGGTGTCCGCGAGCCGCCGCCCGCCCGCTTCATGGCCAGGAAGACCGGGGATTCCTGCAAGCGCAGCCGGATGTAGACCGAGACCAGCATGAGCACGGCGGAGAGCAGGAACGGAATGCGCCAGCCCCAGGCTTCGAATGTCGTCTTGCCGAGCACCAGTTCGCAGGCGAGCACGACCAGGATCGCCAGAACCAGGCCGCCCGCCATGGTGATGGCGACAGCGCTGGTGGCAAAGCCGCGCCGATGGGCGGGGGCGTATTCGGCGATGTAGGTGACCGCGCCGCCGAACTCGCCGCCATAGGCAAGACCCTGCAGGATGCGCAACGCCATGAGCAGCAGCGGCGAGACCACCCCGATGGTCGCATAGCTCGGCAGCAACCCGATGAGCACGGTCGACAGACCCATGATCAGGATGGTGAGGAGAAAGGTATATTTTCGCCCGACCCGGTCGCCGAGCGGACCGAAGACCAGTCCGCCGAACGGGCGCGCCAGATAGGTCACCGCGGCGGAGAGCAGGGTGAAGATGTAGGCATAGGCGGGATCGAGCCCAGAGAAGAACTCGGCGGCGACGATTGCGGCCATCGGGCCGTAGAGCACGAGGTCATAGGCTTCGAAGATGGCTCCGAGAGAGGAGGCCACCACCACCCGGCGCAGGCTTCCAGGGTCGGCCGCATCGGCCGCCTGGCCGGCAGCGGGCACGAGCCCGGACGATGCTGTCCGTTCGCTCCAGACGGCGTTCTGGGTCACGCGCTTCCTCCATCTTGTTTTTACCGGTTGGCGCCGGTCTCTAAGGACCTGTGTCCTCCGCCTTCATCTGAGCGACCACGGCATCCAAGGCATCGAGACGCTCGCTCCAGAAGCGTTCATGGGCGTCGAGCCAGTTCCGAGCGACTGCGAGACCCTGGCGGTCGAGGCTGCACATCTGATGTCGGCCCTGCTTGCGTCGGATAACGAGGCCCGCCTGCTCCAGCACCTTCATGTGGTTGGAGACAGCGACGAAGGAGATCGGAAACGCGGGAACGATTTCTCCAATGCTGCGCTCGCATTCGGTCAGCATCCGCAGGATCGCCCTGCGGTGCGGGTCGGCCAGCGCGTGAAAGACCGTGTCGAGCGTTGCCTCAGAATATTTAATCATTTCATTAAATATCATCGCCCGCGACGTCGATTGTCAAGATGGAGTGCGGACATAGCGGGCCGTGCCCCGACGGAAGGGGCCGTGACAGCCGAGGCAATCTCATGTGGCGAGGCTCCAAGCCGAGCGCTTCGAACCCCTGAAGGCGAGCTGGCCTAAAGTTCGTGCACTGCCCCCTCGGCTGTCTCGACCCTGATGTCGGCATAGCGGCAAGCGCCTCGGCGGCGCTGAAAGGGTGTGATCGCCAATAGCCAGATGTGGGTGATCGCCTTCGCCGACCCTCCGATATGAGCGGCGTAGTCGGCGGCAAGGTCGCGCTCCACCTCCCGCCAGGAGCCGAGTCCCCTGGCGCCGGAATCGACGATCATGTGGGTCTCGACCTTGTCCCAGAGCGGCAGCGGGCAGCGGAAGACCGTTCCCGCCGGAAGCGCCGTGCTCCAGATAAAGGTCAGGTCTTGCCCGTCGTCGAATTTCACTCCGATGGAAAGATAGTCGTGAGCGAGCGCCTGATCCTCCGGCACCGCCGAGGGAAGCTGGTCGATCTTCCAGCGCCAGCCGAGTGCCGGAGCGGCGGCGAAGGGAACCGACAGCGGTCGCTGGATGATCGATGCACTTCCCGCACTGTCGCAGACGATCTCGCCATTGGCCTCCCAGGCGAAGCGCTCCTCGCCGCCGCCGAGCAGGAACAGGTTCGACCAGCCCGCGGGCAGCGTGCGGCCGCGCGCGAGGCGGGCGCGTTCGGCGGCAATCAGCCCGTCGACGTCCTCCCCTGCGGCGGCGAGGCTTGCCAGTCCCGCCGCGGCGTCGCCGCGCCACATCAGGGCGACGCCGACGATGGTCACGTCGTCTTTGCGGTAGGCATCCGGCGGAGTGAGCAGGTGGCCGTCCTCGTCGGCGGTCAGCGGCGTGAGCCGGGCCACCTCGACCGCTCCGCCATGCGGCAGGGTGAGCGTGGTCGTCTCGGTGCCGGGGCTGAAGATCGGACGTTGCCCCCGCATGCGGATATGGAAGGCGAGGCCGGGAGGGAACCAAAGGTCGAGTTCACGCGAGAGCCACCACCGCCCGGTGATGAGGAACGTCACCTGCTGCCCCTTGGCCGCGGTGAGGCCGAGATCGGTCCAGGGCAGGTCGGAGCCGTTGATGTCGAATACGCGGTAGCCGGCGAGTTCGGGTGTGTTCGCTCGCGCGACGAGATCTTCCACCCGCCTGTGGAACGCTGCCGGGGAGGGGCCGGCGGCCGCGCCGGCAAGAGCGCCTCCCGCAAAGGCGCTTCCCGCCAAGGGTATGGCGACACCGAGGGCGGCGGCGCGGCGCATCAGGTCGCGCCGGGAAAGCTCGCTACCGGCAGTCCGGTGCACCGCCTCGTAAGCGTTCAGACAGTAGAGGCACATATCGTTTCCTCCCTCAGCGGCGGCCGAACCTGTTCCGGCGGCCTTGTCTTCGTGTTTGGGAAGACGAATGTTATGTTTCAGGGGGACGATCGGCTTGCCAGCACACGCCAGAATCGGCCCGCTGTGGCGCGAGGCCGATGAATGCGACGCAGGGGTTTTACACGCGCAAGCACGCTCGGCCCGATCGCCGACGTCGTCGCGACACAGGGCGGCTCGATCGAGCGGGTCTTCCGCCGCGCCGAGCTGCCGCTCCGCCTGATCGAATCGCCCGACACGCTGGTGCCGCTGCGCGACCATTTCCGGCTGTTGGCGGTCGCCGCGCGCGAACTGCACGATGAAGCCTTCGCCGGTCGGCTCGGTAGCCAGACTTCGCTCGCGGGGCTTGGGGTCTATGGGAAATGGGTCGTGCAGG
Organism: Ancylobacter sp. TW_SC_1; assembly: GCF_056836805.1. Taxonomy (NCBI): domain Bacteria; kingdom Pseudomonadati; phylum Pseudomonadota; class Alphaproteobacteria; order Hyphomicrobiales; family Xanthobacteraceae; genus Ancylobacter; species Ancylobacter sp. TW_SC_1. The sequence goes on along the minus strand of NZ_CM166365.1, from coordinate 3,642,715 downwards.
CGCCGACCCTGCTGGAGGCGGTGCACCGTGCCGGCAGCAGCCTAACGCACATGATACAGAGCTCGACACGGCTCGGGATGAGGCGGCATGGCGACGAGATTCACTGGTCGTACGAGCTGACGGACCCCTCCACCGAGGGGCGGCCGCAGAACGAGATGCTGGCTCTATGGTACAAGATCGTCATGATCCGTCAGTTCGCCGGTGCGGACTGGCTTCCGCGCCGGATTGTGATTGGCGGGCTTTCCGTAGCGGCGCGCCGTGCCATCGAGGTGGCTACCGGCGTCGAGACGGCGAATGGTGACGGCCCCGGCCGGCTCGTCTTTGACCGTCGCCTGCTCATGACGGTCAATCCGAACCTCAAAGAGGATAGAGGGCTCGACGCCGAGGAACTGGCGCGCATCTTTGACATACCGGCACCGGACGACCTGCCCGGCAATGTTGGTGCGCTGATCGATCTCGAACTTCTCGGCGGCCGGCCCGAGCTTGCCCGCGTCGCGCGACGCGCCGACCTGTCGACGCGCACCTTCCAGCGCCGGCTCGCCGGGCTCGGGCTGAGCTTCTCGGACATTCTTACCAGCACGCGCCAACGGCAGGCGATAAGACTCCTGTGCCAAACGGATGAGCCGGTCACCGGGATCGCGCTGAGGCTCGGCTATCGCGACTCTGCTCATTTCAGCCGCGCCTTCGAAACCTGGAGCGGTGTCGCTCCTAGTCGATGGCGAGAATTGGCGAAGTCCTGCGGCGGAGCTCTGCAATGACCGAGGTGCGTTATGAGTTGTGCGAAGCCCAATGGGCGAAGATCGCGCCGTTGCTGCCGGATAAGAGCACGAATCCGGACCAGATAGACGCGGATTGGACTTCCACGATGTTGAGCAGGTCGCCTTCACTGACACGGGCTTGCCATGCAGATTCTGGTACTGAGCCATCCGCCCTTATGGCATCAGGCGGAGATCTTCCAGCGGTTTGTCGCGTCGCAGCATCCTCTGCACGACCCTGTCGCGTGACAGCTTGATGTGCTCGATCACCGCCTTGCGGGCGGCGGGTCCATCTCTTCTTGCGAGGGCCGCGATGATGCCATCGTGATCGTGCTTGAGATCGCCGTCTTCAATCTCGCTCAAGCCGGCGAACAATACCCTCTGAATCTCGTCAAAGGTTTGCGTTGTGGCCTTCAGGAGCCGGGAGTTGTCGGCAATCGATGAGATCAATTCATGAAAAGCTTGGTTGGCCTGCATGAAGCTCCGGTAGCTCTGGGCATCTCCGATCACGAGGGACTCGGACGACAGGCGCTGCATCTCGGCGACATGTTGATCGGTGATCCTCGGGGCGGCCAATTCCGCGGCGGCGCCCTCGTTGATCATGCGCATCTGCACCAGCTCGTGGAAGTCGCGCAGCGTCAAATCGGCGACCGCATAGCCTCGCCTCGGTATGACCTTGACCAGCCCGTCCTGCCGAAGCCGGGTCAATGCCTCGCGCAGCGGCGAGGTGCTGACCTTGTAGCGGGCAATGAGATCGGCCTCGTTGAATACCTGGCCCTGCGGGATCTCGCCGAGCGTGATGGCGACACGCAGATCCTCGTAGACACGCTCTCCCAGGGAAAGTTTGGCGCCAGTCCTGCTCACGTTCATCGATTGATCCGACCTGCATCCCTGGTGAGGCGCGTCCGCCGGAATTCCGGCGACCGCGCCGAACCCTGACCGAAGCGGCCGGGCTGGGATTCTGCCGCATCATATGGTGCCCGGTGCGAAAAATCGCCTGGCGGCGACAATTCCGAGGACCGCGACGAGAACGACGAGGCTGACCGCGATCAGGCCGCTGGCGACATCGCCGGTCTTGCTCGCCGCGAGACCGAGTCCGTAAGGCGCGAGGAAACCGCCGAGATTGCCGAACGAATTGATGACGGCGATTCCGCCGGCGGCCGCGGTACCCGCAAAGAGTCGGTTGGGCATCTGCCAGAAGACAGGGATCGTCCCGTAGGCGCCTGCCAGCGCAAAGGCGAAGGCGACGATCGTGATCGTCGCCGAGCTGTGAAGGAAAGCCGCTATGGCGGCCAGCGCGGCGCTCGCGACCAGGAGCGAGAGGACGCACAGGATGAGCGGACGGCCGGTGCGGTCGGCGATGAAGCCGTTGAGGACCATGGTTGCCGATCCGAGCAGTGAGGCCCCGGAAACGATCCATCCGATGGTCTGGATGTCGGCTACTCCCGTCCCGCGAATGATGGTCGGCCCCCAGAAGGCGACCGTGGCGTTGGCGACGATCACGCAGAAATAGATGGCGGTGAACGCCCACAGGCGGTGATCGCGAATCACCGAGCCGAAATGGTGCTCCCGGTCGCCAAGAAGGAGGTGGTCGCGTTCGAGATCGGCGGCGACGGCGGCGCGCTCCGCGGGTGAGAGCCAATGCGCCTCCTCGAGCCTGTTGGTGAGATAGAAGAGGCAGAAGATGCCGATCAGCATCGTCGGCAGTCCCTCAAGGATGAACAGCCACTGCCATCCCGATAGTCCCAGGTGCGCGTGGAGTGCGCTCATGATGAAGCCGGCGAGCGGGCCGCCGAAGACCCCCGACAGTGCCACCGAGGACATGAAGATGCCGAAGACCTTGGCCCTTCGGTCGCTCGGGAACCAGAGCGTCAGGTAGAGAATCACGCCGGGAAAGAAGCCCGCCTCGAACGCGCCGAGCAGAAAGCGCAGCGCATAGAAGGCCGTCGGTGTCGCCACGAGGGACATCAGCGCGCAGGTGGCGCCCCAGCCGATGGCGATCCGCGCGATGGTGCGCCGCGCGCCGATCTTCTGAAGCAGAAGGTTGCTCGGCACCTCGAAGAGCAAGTAGCCGATGAAGAAGATGCCCGCACCCAGACCGTAGACGGCGTCGCTGAAGCGCAGTTCGTCCATCATCTGGAGCTTGGCGAAGCTCACGTTGACACGGTCAATCCACGCCATGACCCAGAGCAGCATCAGGATCGGGATGAGCCGAAAGCCGATCTTCCGATAGATCGAGCCCAGATTGTCCGCCGAGCGTGTCGGTATGGCAGAGGTGCCGTCGATGCTGCTCATTCTCCCATCCCCTCGCGTCTCTGGATCGTGGACGCATCTCCGCGTCGCAATTAGAAACATCAAAAAAATTTCAATAAGTCAACTTAAGGCCATATCCCATGGCTGAAATGGGTATGAGGAACCGTGTTTCATCGCAAATCGCCCTCTTGACGCGGTTGTCATACCGAGCATGATAAAAATATCAAAAAAATATGGAATTGAAGATGCATGACTACCCGGTGCTTGCAGCCGCGGGCGACATTGTCATCCGGCACAGGCTTTTCGACGAACTGGGAGCGCTCCACCCGAAATACGGGGACACGCTGGACTACCTGCGCCAGTCCGACCTCGTCTGGGGGGCCTGCGAGGTCCAGTTCGCGCGCCAGGGCTACCGGAGCGATGCGCCCATCGCCTATCTCGCCGATCCCGCGATTGCCGGGGATCTCGGCCGGGCCGGTTTCGGCATCATGACCGTCGCCACGAACCATACCTGCGACTTCGGTCCCGCGGCGTTCCTCGAGACCCTCGACCATCTGCGGACGGCCGGCATAATGTCCGTGGGCGGCGGCCGCACGGTCGATGAGGCCATGGCGCCGAAGGTGATCGTCCTCGCCGGGCGCCGGATCGGCTTCCTGGCGGTCTCGTGCCTTCTGCCGCCGGACTATGCGGCGACCGAGACGCGTCCGGGCATCGCCCCGCTCCGGGTCGACCAGTGGGCGGAGTTACATCCCATCCTGCTCGCGACCGAGCCCGGGGTGCCGCTTGCCATGCGCAGCCGGGTTCGTCCGGAGGACCAAGAGAGACTCGCGGACGCCATCCGCGCGCTGCGCCCGAACGTCGACCATGTCATCGTCAGCGTCCATTGGGGCTACGGCCGGGGCGATCCGCAGGCGGAGTATCAGCGCCCGCTCGGCCACGCGATCATCGATGCGGGTGCCGACATGGTTCTCGGCAATCACCCCCACAGCCCTGCGGGTCTTGAGACCTACCGCGGCCGGCCGATCCTCTACAGCCTCGGCAATCACATCGCCCAGCAGGACCGGGTGAATGCGACACCGGTCCAGCGGGAGATTTTCACCCAGATCGACCCCTGGTCGCTGGTGAGCCGGATCGCGTTCGGGGCGGCGGGCGTGCGGTCAATCGAATTTCGCGCCACGGAATGCGACGTGCAGGGGATGCCCAACCTCATCGCGAGCGAGGCGGCGGCGCGGCCGATCCTCGACCGGTTCCGACGCCTTTCGGGGACCATGGGCACCGATATCGAGATCGACGGCGCGCGGGCGGTGGCCCGCTTTATCGAAGCTGATGTCGATGCAGCCATCTCCTGACGCCGCTGCGCGGCAAGCAAAGCGCCATCGAATGCCATGATCATGAAAAAACGCATCCTGGTGGTCTCGCTCGGCGGAGCCATAACCATGTCGATGCCATCGAGACCGGCATCGGCGGTAGCGGCATCGTCGCACTGGTCAAAGGGCGGCGGCCTTCCGACCGTGTGGTCGGGCTCCGCGCGGACATGGATGCGCTGCCGATCAGCGAGGCGACCGCGCTGCCTTACACATCGAGCACTCCGGGACGGATGCACGCCTGCGGCCATGACGGGCATACCGCGATGCTGCTGGGAGCGGCGCGGCGCCTCGCTGCGACCCGCGCCTTCACCGGCACGTTGCGCTCCTCTTCCAGGCAGCCGAAGAGGGCGGCGCCGGCGCCCTGATGGCTTCGTCCGACCTCGTGGCCATCGAGCTGAGCGGGCGCGGCGGCCATGCGGGTGCGCAGCACATTGCCGACGACGTGGTGCTGGCGGGTGTCGCCATCGTGCAGGCCGTCCAGCGGATCACCGCGCGCACGCTTGATCCGATCGAGCCCGCAACCGTGTCGCTCACCTGCTTCCAGGCCGGCGAGCGGGAGAATGTCATGCCCGCGACGGCGACGATCAAGGGCACGGTTCGCGCCTTCCAAGAGCCGGCGCGACAGGCCATCGAGGAAAGGCTCTGTGACATGGTACCGAAAATCGCAGCCGGCTTCGGCGTGGAGGCGATCGTCCGCTACCGGCGCGATTACCCTGCGACGGTAAACGATGCTGACCGCGCGGCTCTCGTGGCCGAGGTCGCGAGTGCAATGGTTGGGCCTCAAGCCGTCGATACGAACGCGCGACCGATCCCCGCCTCCGAGGACTTCGCCTATTTCCTCGCGGAGCGGCCCGGCGCCTTCACCTTCATCGGCAACGGCGACAGCGCGCCTCTGCATTCTCCGCGCTTCGACTTCGCTGACGCGGCGATCCCCTTCGGGATCGACTTCCTCTGCCGCCTCGCCGACGCCGCGTTGGCGCGTGAGCCGCAGGCACTCCCAAGCACCGCCAGCCACCGAAAGACCCGTCCATGACCCGGTCCCGCGACTTGATCGGCTATGGCGAGACGCCGCCCGACCCGAATTGGCCCGGCGATGCCTACCTCGCCCTCCAGATCGTGCTCAATTACGAGGAAGGCGGCGAGAATTCCCCGCTCTACGGCGACGCGACGTCGGAGGCCTATCTCTCCGAGCTTGTGGGTATCTCGCCCTATGTCGGCCGACGGAACCTCAACATCGAGTCGCTCTATGAATACGGCTCGCGAGCCGGCTTCTGGCACCTCATGAGAGAGCGCGACCTCAAGCTCACGGTCTTCGGCGTCGCCTCGGCCATGGCGGCCAATCCGGCGGCGGTTGCGACGATGCTGGATGCGGGCTGGGAAGTCGCCTCCCACGGCCTGCGCTGGATCGATTACAAGGACTTCTCGCGTGCCGAAGAGGAAGTGCATCTCAAAGCCGCGCTCGACCTCCACCGCCAAGTAACGGGTGCCCTCCCGCTCGGCTGGTACACGGGGCGCGCCTCGGAGCAGACCCCTCGACATCGCGATGGACCACGGCAACCTGCTCTATTCGTCGGATTCCTATTGCGACGACCTTCCCTACTGGGTCGAGAGGAGCGGAGCGCGTCACCTGATCGTGCCCTACAGTCTCGACACCAACGACATGCGCTTCGTCTCCCCGCAAGGCTTCAGTTCGGGAGACCAATTTCTCTTACCTGCAGGACAGCTTCGACTTTCTCTATGAGGAAGGCTGCAGGGGCGCTCCGAAGATGATGTCCGTAGGGCTCCACTGCCGGATTGCCGGGCGCCCGGGCAGGGCCGCCGCATTGGCCAGCTTTCTCGACCGTGTTGCGGAAAACTCCCGCGTCTGGATCACGACCCGGGTGGAAATCGCAAGCCACTGGCACGCGCACCATCCGCGTTAGAGACCGCGGCATCCGATCATCTTGCGCCATAAGCGGATCGGATACGGCGGCCTCAGTTCTCGAGCTGAAGAACATCTCACCGGGCAAATTGTTTCAATCTTCCGGGAGCGTTCCTGCGCGCAGAATGGTCGAGCTAATATTTTATTAGTGCATACAAATACTTACAAGCAAAGGGGGATGTGTAATGACGTGCCAGTTCATCAATCTCGCAATAAGCGCTCTGCTTGCGACGGCGACGGTCGCCTCGATCGCCGTCGCGCCTGTCACGGCTCACGCGGGCGGCAATGCCGTGACGCTTTCCCATCTCGACGGACATCCCGCCGAAACGGGGATCGAGAACGTCAACCGGCTGCTGCGGCGGATCGGCGTCCGGATTAGCGAGGTCCCCATTCCTCCGGACGCCCGCCCCATTCTCGAAGCGTCCAGAACCCGCGCCATATCCGACGATGAAACCAAGCAGATCGGCGCGCTCTTCGCGATGCACCGAGGGCAACTCCTGGAGGAGATCAGCAATGCGGGGCGTCAGCCGGAGGCGCACCGGGGCGGCAATCTCTCGACCTCGGAGATCGGCGACGCACCCTATCCCAAGGTCTTCGACATGAAGGCTATTCCCGCAAGCATCCTGTACGCGGTCCAGGCGAAGTACGCCAAGCTCCATGTCAACACGTCCGACGACGGCTTCGGGATCGACGAGGTGATGACCGTCGTATCCGGTGGCCCCTGGACCTGGTTCTTCCGGCTCGCGAACGGCGAGATCGTGAAGCTCTCGGTCGGCCCTGTGGATGGTACCGGGAACGCCCTGCGGCTGAGCTATTCCGGCCTCGTGCCGCACGCCGCCTTCCTGAGCGCGCCCTACGGCCTGACGGTCGCCTACGCCCACGGCCCGAAGCATTTCGTCATGCGCTACGACGATCCCGGCGTGGCCGGCGCCGAAGTGCTTGGCACGAACCCGTGGATCAATTTCACCGACGATCGGCCGAAGCTCGTCAAGCCATGAGATCCGCCTGACGAAGCGACGGCGCCGCGCCTCAGTGCGCGCGCCATGGCCGGGGGCGCACTCTCAAGACTCAGAGTGCAATTGAGAAGGGCATTGGTTCATCGCTATCTGCGCAGCAGGGTGGCTTCGGTCATAGCCTCGATGGCAATGATCACGGCGGCGGAGACGATCCAACCGCCGCGATGGACCTTGAGATAGATGGCGTCAATCCACAGATTGGGCCAGTCGCCCTCGATCGGGCGGTTCAGGAAGGCCTTCACCTTGCTGTCGATCTCTTCGCACAGCCGCGACACATGGCTCGTGGAGATGCCCGAGATATCCGTGGCCTTGACCATGTCATCCACCGATCGCGTCGAGATGCCCGGCACAGAAGCTTCCTCGCCAGTTGCTTCGCATTTGATTGGGATCACGGTGGTCAGGGCCTTCTCGGCCATCCGGCGCGGCTCGAGAAAGCCGGGGAAATAGCTGCCCTTGCGCAGCTTCGGGATGCGCAGTTCGGCCGTGCCGACCCGCGTCTCCCAGTCCCGATCGTGATGGCCGTTGCGCTGAGCCCGCCGGACCGGGTTCTTCTCGCCAAAGGCCGCGCCGGTCACGGCGCCGGCCTCCAGTTTCATCAGGCGCTCGGCGGCAAAGCCGATCATCTCGCGAAGAAGGTCGGCGTCGGGGGACTTCTCCACAAGGTCCCGAAAGGTCACCACGTCGGTGGTCATGGGTGGATATTTCGGTCTAGCGTTGGTGTCAGCGGCCAGACCCTACCGGAACATCTTCGGTGACCACCTCAGCCAAGACCTACACCATGCCCCGGGACACGATCCTGCATTCCTGCCGGCAGCAGCGACACCTCAGTCGTCGCTGCTGCCGCACCTCAGAACAAAGCTGCCGTCTTCTTCAGCGTGATCCAGATGCCAAACAGCAGCGGAACCCCGACCGCCGCCCAGGCCAGCGCCGCCGTCGCATCCAGCCCGCCCCGGCCGATGCCGAAGGAGCCCGAGACGTCCTTGTCCGCGGCGGCGGACGTCGCCTTCAGCGCCGCCATGTCCGCGTCACTCATGTACCAGCGCGCCGCGACGGGCCGCACCAGCGCATTGGCCACTAGTCCCAGTCCAAGCATGCCGGCCAGAATATACATGGTGGTGTCGTAGACCTGATCGCGCGGCACGCCCGCATTGATCTGGAACTCGCGGATGTAGTTCACCACCACAGGACCGACGATGCCCGCCGTGGCCCAGGCGGTGAGCAGCCGACCATGGATGGCGCCGACGAACTGGGTGCCGAAGATGTCCGCGAGATAGGCCGGTACGGTCGCGAAGCCGCCGCCATACATGGAGATGACGACGCAGACCACGGCGACGAACATGGCCTGGCTGCCGAGATGGGCGACCGAGGGCAGGCTGGCATAGAGAAGAATGCCGAGCAGGAAGAAGACATAGAATGTGTTCTTGCGGCCCAGCCGGTCGGACGCCGTCGCCCAGAAGAACCGGCCGCCGATGTTGAACAGCGACACCAGCCCGGCGAAGCCGGCGGCGATGGCAGCAATGGCGGCCTTCTGCACCGGGTCGAGCGCGGCGAAGGCCAGTTCCGGATGGCCGATGAGCCGGCCGCCGAAAATCTCCTGCAACATGGGCGAGGCCATGCCGATGACGCCGATCCCGGCCGAGACGTTGAGGCAGAGCACCAGCCAGATGAGCCAAAATTGCGGCGTCTTGTGCGCGTCGCGCAGATGTACGCTATGGGCGGCGATCATCTTCGAGCGCGCCGCCAGCGGCGTCCAGCCTTCCGGGCGCCAGCCCTCCGGCGGCACGCGATAGCCGAAGGCGCCTGCCATCATGAACAGGAAATAGATGCCGGCCATGACGAGGAAGGTCTGCCACACGCCGATGGTCTGGGGGCCCCTGAAGCTGTTCATCAGCGCATCGGCGAGGGGCGCACCCACCATCGCGCCGCCGCCGAACCCCATGATCGCCATGCCCGTCGCCATGCCGCGGCGGTCGGGAAACCATTTGATCAGCGTCGATACCGGCGAGATGTAGCCGAGCCCGAGCCCGACACCGCCGATGACGCCCGCGCCGAGCCACATCAGCCAGAGCTGATGCACGGCGACGCCGAGCGCCGCGATGGCAATGCCGCCGCTCCAGCAGAAGGCGGCGACCACGCCGGCCTTGCGCGGGCCGGCCTTTTCCAGCCAGCCGCCCCAGAGCGCGGCGGAGGAGCCGAGCAGCACGAAGAACAGCGTATAGATCCAGCCGAGATCCGCCACGCGCCAGTCACAGGCGGTGGTGAACAGGGCGGTCGCCAGCGTCATGCCCGGACACGCAACAGACTGATCGATGCCGACGGCGCGGGTCAGCGGCAGCCAGAACACGCTGAAGCCATAGGCCATACCGATGCACAGATGGATGGCCAGCGCGGCGGGCGGCACCAGCCACCGGTTAAAGCCCGCGCGGGCGACGATCCGCTCGCGGTCGAGTACTCCGGCGACGGGAGGCGGGCGCGTCGTGTCGTAAGGAAGTGACGTCATGAGCGTTTCCCAAAATTGTGGTGTTGCTTTTGGGAAGTCGGGCCTGCTGACGCTGGATGGTGACCCAGTGCGGCCGTGCCTGATCTTCCGCCGTGTTACGGCGACATATCTTCAGCAACGGTCGTGCCAGAAGAAATTGTTGTTATATTTCAATATTTAGAGCATAGAGGCGGGGCGCCTACGGACAAAATGTCCGGCTGGCGGGACATTCTGTCCGTACGCCGGATGTCGTGGCTCAGTCGGCTTCCACGAGGAACACCGTGAAGGTGGCTCCCGCGCCCTGGGTACTGCGGACGCTGATCTCGCCGCCCTGCCGGGTCACCAGCTTGCGGGTGATCGACAGGCCGAGGCCGTTGCCCTGCGCCGCCTTGGTGGAAAAGAACGGATCGAAGATCCGCGCCATGATCTCCGGCGCCATGCCGGTGCCGGTATCGGCGACCTCGATGCCGACGCCCGGCCGCCCGTTGAGGTGCGCGTCCTCGCAGCGCAGCGTCAGGCGGCCACCGTCGGGCATCGCGTGGATCGCGTTGACGATGAGGTTGACCAGCACCTGCTGCAATTCGGTCCGGTTCATCCGGACGCGCCGCGTCGCGCTATCCTCGATCTCGACGGCGATGGAGGCGCGCTCCAGCAGGTGCCGGACCAGCGGTAGGCTGTCGGCCACCACCTCGCCCGGCACGGTGCGCTCCGCCCCGTCCGCATACTCGTCCGGCCGCGCGAATTGCAGCAGTCGGCCGACAATGTCGCTGATCCGGCCGATCTGCTGGTCGATCAGCCGGAATTCCGTCCGCCCGTCCACGTGCAGGCCGATAATCTCGCGCAGGACATCGAGATTGCCCTGGATGACGGCGATCGGGTTGTTGATCTCATGGGCGATGCCGGCGGTGATCTCGCCGACCGCGGCCAGCTTTTCCGAGAGGATCAACTGGCGTGTGGTCGCCTCGATCTCGCGATTGGCGCGTTCCAGCGCCTGGGTGCGCTCCTCCACCCGGTGATTGAGCGTGTCGTTCCAGTCCAGGAGTTCGCGCTCGCGCTCGGCGAGCTGGTCGAGCAGCCGGTCGAGATTGCGGGCGACGCGCCCCAATTCGTCGTCGGTATAGGCCAGCGCCGTGCGCGCGCCGCGCTCGCCGGCCTCGACCCGCGTTATGGTCTCGTCCATGCGCTCGAGCGGCTTGAACACCGAACGGGCCCATCGCAGGAAGATCGGCACGCTCAGCGCCGTAACGAGCAGGAACGCCAGCACGATCACGACAAGGGTGATCTGCTTCGAGTGGGTGAAGGGCTGTTCGAGAAAACCGACATAGAGCATGCCGACCGGCGCGCCAGCGCTGTCGGTGATCGGCTCATAGGCGGACATGTACCAGTCGTTGACGACGAAGGCGCTGCCGAGCCAGACATGCCCTTCCACGAGAACCGACTGGCGCACCGCGTTGGAGACGCGCGTGCCGAGGGCGCGCCGTCCCTCGAACAGCCGGACATTGGTGCTGATGCGCACATCGTCGAGGAACAGCGTCGCCGTGCCGACGCTCCCGTCCGGCAGGCTGGACTCGCGATAGACGAGGTCGTTGATGGTGTCGATGAAGACGAGATTCTGGTTCAGCAGGATGCCGCCGACCAGCGCGCCGGTGCGCCCGTCCGGCAGCGGGACGGCGGCGGCCGCATGAACCACCATGCCCTTGGTCTCGACGGTTTCGGGCGAGGGCGCGGCGCCCGCCGTCGGCACGATCTCGATGCGCGCGCGGGCGGCGAGCTCGGGTGACAGGGCGGCCAGCTGCGCCGCGCTGAACACGTCGACCGCCGTGCGCGCGGTGCCCTCGAAGGCCGCGTCCGTCACCGGCCCCGCGGTTTCGATCGGCCCAGCCGGTCGCGGGTCAGCCGAGGCCAGAAGCTGGCGATCGGCGCCGAGAAGATAGAGAAAATCGAGGCCGATCGCGCGTCGCCGCTCCTCAAGGAGGCCCGCGAGGTCGATGTCCTTCCCGCCCTTCAGTCGGTCCTGAAACTGCGCCGAGAGGACGAGCGCCTGAATATGGTCGCCCGTCGTTTCCAGAATGCGGGCGAAATACTGGTGCGCAATCGTCAGGTCGCCGTGAACCTTGGATTGCAGCAAGGCGTCGAACTTGGCGTTCCAGCGCACCATGGTGGCGCCGAGCAGCAAGGGGACGACGACAAGCGTCGGCAGCAGGGCGATGGCCAGGAGGCGCATCCGCACCGGGATGGCCCGCCGCCGGAAGGTCGCGTCAGTTGGAGCCGACATGCCACTGCGCACATTTGCGGTCGATGGTCTTGCGCGACACGCCGAGCCGGCGCGCGGCCTCTGTCCGGTCGAAGCCGGTTTCCTCCAGCATGGCGAGGATATGCCGGCGCTCCAACTCGTCGAGGCTTTGCCCTTCGCCAACCGAGGACGGCGCACGGTGGACCGGCAGGTCGTTGGCGAAGCGGCCGAGGATGAGCGAGCGCTCGATGACGTTGCGCAGCTCGCGGATGTTGCCGGGCCAGCGATAGGCCCGCAGGGCCGCGCGCGCTTCCTCGTCGAGCGCGATCGGCGGCAGGCCGAGCTGGCGCGAGAGAGCGGCGATGAATTGCAGGGCCAGTGTCTCGATATCCTCGCGGCGCTCGCGCAGCGGTGGCAGCCGAATCTGCATCACGTTCATGCGGTAATAAAGATCGGCCCGGAAGCGGCCGGCCGCGACGTCCCGCTCAAGGTCGCGATTGGTCGCGAAGATCAGGCGGACATCGACCGGCATCTCGCGCTCGGCGCCCACCGGGCGCACCCGCCGCTCCTCCAGCACGCGGAGCAGCTTGCTCTGCATGGCCAGCGGCAGTTCGCCGATCTCGTCGAGGAACAGCGTGCCGCCACTCGCATGGACGAACAGGCCCTCGCGTGCGGCGTGGGCGCCGGTGAAGGATCCTTTCAGATGGCCGAACAGTTCGCTCTCGACCATTTCCGGCGGCATGGCCGCGCAGTTCACCGGAACGAAGGGCTTGCCGGCACGCTCGGACAGGGCGTGGAGAACGCGCGCGGCCACTTCCTTGCCCGTACCCGACTCGCCGGTGAGCAGCACCGAGGTCGGGAGCGGCGCCACCCGCGCGACCGCTTCGCGGACGGCCTGGATCGCCGGCGACTGGCCCAGCAGCTTATGCGGCGCGATGCCGTCGCCATTCGCCCGCAGTTCCTGCCGCAGCACCATGTTCTCGCGCCGCAATCCCTGACGGTCGAGGCAGCGGGCGACCGCGTTCAGGATCTGGTTGGAGCGGAACGGCTTGAGGACGAAATCCGCCGCCCCGGCCCGCAGCGCCTCGATGGCGGTCTCAAGGTCCGCATAGGCGGTGATGAGGATGGCGTCCGAATAGAAGCCGATGGCGCGCTGCTCGCCGAGCCAGCGAATGCCAGTCGTCCCCGGCATGATATTGTCGACGATCACGACGTCGTAATGCCGCTCGTCCATCTTGCGAGAGGCTTCTCCCGCATCGCTGGCCTCGTCGACGAGGCGGCAGCGCGGGCCGAGCGTGCGCAGCAGGAAATTGCGGATGCCAGGCTCGTCGTCGACGACGAGAATGGCCGCCTGCCGCAAGCTCGTCCCGAATTCCGGATTTCCAGGCAACACCCCCTTGGGCCGTTCCGCCGCTTCCACCAGACGTACCTCCCAGGGGCATTGTTATTCTGTTTGACCTGGAAACTAGCGACAACGGACAGGTCGTGACAAGAAACTTGCCCTGGCTAGGCGAGACGGCATGGTCGAGCGACGTGCCTTCGCGATGGTCAGGCGGGGCTACGTCCGCGTGAACATGGATGCACCCAGGACGGCGCCGGCAAGCCCGGTGAGAAGTTACAGCGAAAGGCCCTCTTCGAGCGCGAGCGTGCTGATCGATACCGCAACAACCGGTATGAACAGGGTCGCAGTCGGGGCGGACGGAGCGTCAGCCCGACGAATAAGCGCATAGACGGCGAGCATCGGTACCGCCGTGGACGCGACGCCCAGCAGAAGCAGTTCATGCCAATTGTCCGTGCGGAGCGAGACGACGCGGTCTCCCGGTGCAATGCCGCGCACCGCGGCACCAACCGCCTCGACGATGCCCGTCGCTTCATTGCCGAGCGTATCCCCATTCGCCGGGTTGCGCGGATAGATGCCGCGAAACAGCAGAAGATCGGCGGGATTGATCGGGAACATGTCGACCCGTACCAGAAGCTGGTCATCCGAGGTCAAAACTGGATCCGGCACGTCGATGCATTCGGCCACATCCGCCGGACGGCCGGACGTGTGGAACGTGATCTGTCTCATGATGCGGTCCGCTGTCGTTGCGGGACCGAGCGGGCGGCCCTGAGCGCATCCGCCGCCCAGCCGGACAAGCCTTCGGGGTCGTCGAGTGCCTCGCCCGGTGCCTCGTAATAGGCCGCGACCGTCACCTGCCCGGAGGCGCCGGCGTAGCTGAACGGCGCGCAGCCATGTCGCTCGAAGGCGCCGCGACTGACCTCGTCGGCCTTGAGATAGAGCGCGCCCTTCATGACGAAGCCGAACTGAACGCCATCGGCCCGCAGGCTCGCGCCCCCAAAATACCGGTGCACGGTAATCGGGCCGAGCCCTTCGATCCTGGCGGCGTACTCCTCGGCCAGCACCCGCTGCGAGGTCATGTGGAGGCTCACGCCGTGGGATCTGGCGACGTCAGCGGGAAGAACCCGCTGATCTCCTTCAGGCGCCCCTCGGCATCATGATGGGCAAAGCTCGCGCCGAGTTGCAGCACGGCACCATCCGCATTCTGGAGCACCCATCGGGCGAGAGACCGGCCGTTGTGTGCGATCACCTGGGTGATCCGGAAACGCCCGCCCGGCACGCTCTGCTGGAAGCCGGCCATATAGTCGGACAGCGCGGCCCGGCCCCTCAGCGGACCGTTCGGATCGCAGTAGCTGGCGTCGTCGGCGAGGCATTCCTTCAGCTCGCTCTCCCGCCGCGCCGGATCGGACGACCAGATCGCGGCATAGCGGGGCCAGAGCGCTTCAGCATCCATGGCGCTTCTCCAATGTCTCGAAATGCTGCGCAATCATCGCTTCGAGCGCGGCCTTGTCGTAGCCGGCCCGGATCAGAACGAGGATGCCCTGATAGAGCGCGAGCAGGCCGACGGCCTCAGTGTCGTTGCCGCCGAGGCGGTCGGCGAAGCAATCGCGGAGGACGGCGAACCCCTCGGTGACGAAACCGGCCTGATCCTTGCGGCCGAATTCGACCGCGCTGTTGGTGATCAGGCAGCCGGACGAACCTCCGTCCGGCTCACGCAGGAGGGACAGGAACAGCTGCCGAACGCCCGCTATGCCCGCGCCCTCGGGGGCATGGTCCGCGATACGGCGGGCGAGGACCGTCCGGTTGTAGTGGGCGGATGCGGCCTCGAAGAGACCCCGCTTGTCGCGGTAGCTGTTATAGAGGCTTCCGGAGGTCATGCCGGTCGCCTCCTCCAGATCGCGCACGGAACTTGCGGCAAAGCCCTGACGGCGGAACATGTGCATCGCCCCGGTTAGGAGACGGTCTTCGTCGAAGCTACGTGGCCGGGCCATTTTCGGGGGCTCCATTTCATAGCATGCATTATATAATTTGCGTTATGAAACGAGGTCAAGCCCCTTCGCGGAGGGAACAGGTCCGTTCCCGCCAAGGCCGCGGGCCGCGGGAGACCCGGACGAGAAGTACGTCTACGCCATAGCCTTCTGACGTGGCCTGCTGCGCGGCACATGGCCTTTGCGGTCGCCGCCCCCTATGCCGCTATGCGGTCTAGATGCCCATTGCCGACCTGGTTGCAAAAGCGACAATGATCAGCGCCGCGAGGACGAGGCCTAACACGACCTTCACAGGAAGAGTTGGCTTGGCCGAGGTTGCTGTGTTCGCCGCGCCGCGAAGCGCAACGGACGATGCAGCCAAGGCTACACCCAGTCCTGCACCGATCCATTCCAGCGTTGCCAGGAGCGTCGACATCGGATTGGGCGGCACGGGGAAAATACGACCGAGATCGAGCAGGTAGACGCCGACGAAGGCGAGACCGGCAAGCCCGGCCCAGCCGTTTCCCTTGCTGGTTTTTACGATGATATATGCGAGCACGAGGCTTCCCAAACCGAGCACGGTCAGAAACACATTGAATGCGCCCAGCACCATGGCGGGATAGGCGCTAAAATCACGCGTTTCGACGAAGCCTCCGGGCACCATCAGCGCCAAATTCAAAGCGGAAGCGACCAAGAGAGTGGGGGTGACATAGCGCGAGCTTGACATTCGACTAATCCTTAAGATGACGTGGCAACCTGCGCGAATGCGCTGACGCCCGTACTTGGCGCGAGCATCGCGGTGAACAGGGTGAAGCCCTGCGGTTGAGAGCGAAGGCGCTCTGCTGGTCGAGGCCTTGCGCGTTCAATGCAAACCACCGGTCGGCTTCTCGCCCGACACCTGCTGGCGCTCATGCCGGGCAGTCGCTTGGGGGGCGTTGCCCCTGGCGCGGTGCAAGGGATCGCGGGCGCTCGGCCGGGGCGGTTTCCCCGGCCTTCCGCGCGGATGCGTGTTTCAGACACTCGCCCATGGCTTCGATCCGCCTGTGCAGGCCGGGTGGTCCCTCCGGCCCGGTTGGGAGGAACATCACCCCAAGCTGTTGGCCGCGCTCAGCAATGCGCGCACCGACGCCGTTGTCACGTTGGTATCGATGCCCACGCCGAAGACCTCGTGGCCGTCGGCGGTTCGGCATTGCACATAGGCGGCGGCGCGCGCATCGCCGCCGTGGCCGATGGCGTGCTCCTGGTAGTCGAGGATATCCATGTCGATGGCGCAGTCGGCCTTCAGCGCGGCGAGCACGCTGGACAGCAGGCCGTTGCCGCGGCCGCTGATCGAGCGTTCCTCGCGCCCGATGCTCACGCGGCCGACGAACATGCGATCGGGGCTGCGGGGTGAGCCTGTCTCCCGGTAGTCGATCAGATCGAAGCGTCGGTCGCCGGCCGGCAGGTAGGTGTCCTGGAAGATGGCCCAGATGTCGGCGGCGGTCAGCTCGCGGCCGGTCTCGTCGGCGTGGCCCTGGACGACGCGGCTGAAGTGCACCTGCAGGGCGCGGGGGAGCTTCAGGCCTTTGTCCTGCTCCAGCACCCAGGCGACGCCGCCTTTACCCGACTGGCTGTTGACGCGGATCACCGCTTCGTAGCTGCAGCCCAGGTCGACCGGGTCGATGGGCAGGTAGGGGACGTTCCACGATGTGTCGTTGCGGGCCGCCTGAGCCTCCAGGCCTTTCTTGATGGCGTCCTGGTGTGAGCCGGAAAAGGCGGTGAACACCAGTTCGCCGGCATAGGGGTGGCGTGGGTGCACGGGGATCTGGTTGCAGTACTGCACAGTTTGAACGACCGACTGGATGTCGGAGAAGTCCAGGCCCGGATCGACCCCCTGAGTGTACATGTTCAATGCCAGGGTCACCAGATCGACGTTGCCGGTACGCTCGCCGTTGCCGAACAGACAGCCTTCCACCCGGTCGGCACCGGCCTGCACCGCCAGTTCGGCGGCGGCGACGCCGGTGCCCCGGTCGTTGTGGGGGTGGACGCTGATGACGACGCTATCGCGGCGGCTGATCTGGCGGCAGAAGCGCTCGATCTGGTCAGCGTAGACGTGGGGGCCGGCCGCCTCGACTGTCGCGGGCAGGTTCAGGATGACGGGGTGATCGGGCGTCGGATGCAGCACGTCCAGCACCGCCTCGCACACCTCGATCGCGAAGTCCGGTTCCGCCGTGCTGAAGGTTTCGGGCGTATACTCGTAGGTCCAGCGCGTCTCGGGGTATTTCTCCGCCTGTTCGCGCAGGATGGTGACGCCCCTGACGGCGATGTCCTTGATGCCGGCCCGGTCCAGGCCGAAGACGACGCGGCGCCAGGCGGGCGAGATGGCATTGTACAGGTGCACGATGGCGCGCGGCGCCCCGCGCAGGCTCTCGAACGTGCGTTCGATCAGATCGCGCCGCGCCTGGGTCAATACCTGGATGTGCACGTCGTCGGGAATGAGGTCGCCGTCCACCAGATGGCGGATGAAGTCGAACTCCGTCTGCGAGGCGGAGGGGAAGCCGACTTCGATCTCCTTCAGGCCGATCTTTAGCAGCATGTCGAGGAAGCGTCGCTTCTTCTCCGCGTCCATCGGGTCGATCAGGGCCTGGTTGCCGTCGCGCAGGTCGGTAGAGAGCCAGCGCGGGGCCCTGGTGATGGCCCGCGACGGCCAGGTGCGGTCGGGCAGGTCGGTATGGGCAAAGGGGGCGTACTTGATGGAAGGATCGCGCAACATGGTGGGTGCGTCTCCGCTGGGTGTATTCGAGAAGGGGACGAATACGGCCAGGGTGCAGCCGTCGGGTGCCGTCAGGCCCGACGGCTGCCGATAAGTCGCAGGGCGGCAATCGGATCAATGCCGAAGTGCTGTGCGACGAGTCGCGTTTGGGAGAAGTTGCGCCGGGCCGAACGCTCCGGCTTGTCGATGAACGACATGTGGTATTTCCCGCGGATCACAGAACACGAACGGCGACGAACCCGGTCCTCTCAGGAGGCCGGGCAGAAAAGTCGCAGAAGGGTCACGGACGCGGTGTCGATCATGATGCGCGGATGAAAGCGGGTTCGGCAAAAGCTGTCAAGCATCCGGCCGGGCCACCGTCAGTCGGTCATGGCGGCTTCGCCGGCGTGTCGACGTTATTGCGATCGGCGACGCCGATGAATGGTCGGACTACATGGTGCCGGGCGAAAGAGTCGCCAGGACGAAATTGGCACGGGCCGAGACCGAGGTCTTGGGCAGGGTAAACACTTCGTATCCTAAGGCAGGCATGACCATCGCCAATCGTCGGTACTCGGCGAGCGCGACCTCGAAGTCGTGCTTGCGATCCGCGTCAGTCGCGTAAATTTCAGGCCATGGCGGCGCCATGAACATACGGGGATGATAACGGTGCGCCGGACAGACCCGGCGCAAGACAGGTTCGCCGGTCAAAGCCTCTAGCGCGGATGCAGCATCGATAAGACCGCGATCGAAGAACACCCAACCGTCATGTTCCGCAGCCGCCGCGCGATCCGCCAGCGCCATGTCGATCGCACGATGCAGAAAGGCCGCGAGATCGATCCAAGGTAGTGCCGTTCCGCCCCGTGCCGTCTCTTCGGCTATGATACGGCGGCCGGGTTCCTCAACAACCGCATGACCTCTCGCCTTCAGTTCGGCGAGCAGGGTCGATTTTCCGCCACCCGAGCAGCCCGAAATCACGACAAGTCCATTCATCAAAATGCTCTTTGCCTTTCTTCAGGAAACAATCGTCTCATCCCGCCAAATCCTGATCGGTCCGGTGCGAGAAGACTTCCTTGGCCGCGAACAGGCCGTTGAGCGCCGCGGGAAAGCCCGCATAGACGGCCATCTGAATGATGGTTTCGGTGATTTCCTCGCGGGAAAGACCGACGTTCAATCCGGCTTCGATATGGACCTTCAGTTGCGGCGCGGCGTTGCCGAGGGCCGTCAACGCCGCGATGGTGGCGATTTCCCGTGACCTGAGATCGAGGCCGGGACGGCAGTAGATGTCGCCGAAGGGAAACTCGAACACGTAGGTGGCGAAGTCGGGAGCGATATCGGCCAGCGCGGCGATGACGTTGGCCCCGGCCTGGCCGTCGATTTCAGCGAGCGCGCGCTGGCCGCGTTCCAGCCGGCTTTCGCCGCCGTTCGGGTGGTGCTGCGTCATGGTCTGTCATCCTCTGTTCCAGGCCGGCATAGCCGGCGATCTTGGTGTCGAGGACGAGAAGGCAGGCTTGCAGTTCGGCCGCATGGGCGCGGACCCGCTCGCGGTGTTGTTCGAGCAACGCGCCTCGCTCCGCTTCGGTGTCGACGCCGCGCTCCCGCAAGGCCGCATAGCGCAGCATCTCCCGGATAGGCATCCCGGTCGTTTTGAGACGGTCGAGAAATTCCATCCAGGTCAGGATTGATGCGTCGTAGTCACGTTGGCCCGATCGGTCCCTGTCGGCGTAGGGAAGCAGACCGATCCGCTCATAGTAACGGATGGTATGGGCCGACAGTCCCGAACGCCTCGCCAGTTCACCGATCTTCATGAGCGCCTGTTCTCGCCACGACGCAGAAACAGATACGAGTTCGAGCGCACTCTAAGTCAAGGGCTCCCATGAAGAGTTAAGGTACGGGCCTTGCCCTCCGGGCCGCGCTTTCGGCGGCGCGACCCGTCGGATGGCGCGGCGACGTGTCAGACCAGCGTTATCGCGCCGGTGGCGAGGTCATAGAGGCCACCGACGACCTTGACCTTCCCGCTGGCGACGGCTTCGGAGATGATCGGCGTCGCGCCTTTGAGGCCCGCGACATTGTAGCGGACGTTCTCGATGATCGCGGCGTTGAGCGGGTCGTCGGGCTTCTGCTTCAGGGCGATCTCGACGGCCGGCTTGATGCTGCTCACCAGATCATCGAGATGGCCGGGGAGGCTGATATTGTCCTTCACTACCTTGATGGTCGCGGCCACCGCGCCGCAATTGGTGTGGCCGAGCACCATGATGAGCGGCATGCCGAGGAACTTCACGCCGTATTCGAGGCTGGCGAGACCGTCATCATTGACGAAGTTGCCGGCGACGCGGACGACGAACAATTCGCCCGGCCCTTGATCGAAGGCGAGTTCCGGCGCCACGCGCGAATCGGCGCAACTCACCAGGCCGGCAAAGGGGTACTGTGCCGTGGTGCGGGCGGCCCGGCCGGCGGAGAAGTCCTTGTTCGCCGGCGCGTTGGCGACATAGCGGGCATTGCCTTCGACCAGCCGCTTCAGCGCCTCGTCCGGGCTGATGGCGTTCGGCGCGGTCACCGGCGCTTCCGCCGACGCCGGCAGGGCAAAGCCGCCGAGGAAGGCGGCCGAGGCGAAGCCGAGGCCGGCGCCGAGCGCGCGGCGGCGGGAGAGGGCGAACGGGTGCTGGTCACACATGGCAGGAAATCCTTTCGGAAGCGTCCTGTGAGGGGTGGCCGGACCGAAGGGCGGTCGACCGGATGACTGGGCGTTCGCCATCCGCGCAGGTAGGGTTACGTCCTCCTCGCGCGCGGATGTCTTCGCGACCGACTCCGCGCCCAGTATTTCTACGTAGCGCAAACGCGCCAGCCCAAACTTTGCAGGTATGCGCATATGCCGAGGCAGCGGTTGAATGAGGCAGCGGAGGCGCCGACCCGGCGGCCGGCGCTGGAGATGCCTGAAGGCTTCGGTGCTGCCGTCGACCGGCTGCTGCGAAACCAGCGGTTCCGGCCCGCGCTGGCGCATTACTGCCACGGCATGGCGGCCGGCGCCGCTATCCCGTGGCCCTATTACAAGCTGTTCGACCAGCTCGGGCGCTATCTCGTCTGCTTCATGCTGATCCACAACTACTACGCCTGGCGCAACCGGGGCGGGCCGCGGCCGACCCTATCGGCGCTGCAGAAGGTGGCAGGGGCCAGCCCCCGCCAGACCGCCGGCTTCGTCGCCGCGCTCAAGGCGGGGCGGCTGGTGGAGGTGGAAGCGGACCCGGCGGATCGGCGCACCACTCTGCTGCGGCCGACGCCGATCGTGACGGCGGAGATCGGCCGCTCGGTGCGGCGGTTCGTCGAGGCGATGGACGCGATCGAGGAGCGCCGCCCGGGCCGGGCCGCGCCACTCGACGATCCCAACCGGCTCGGCGAGCTGATCAGCCGGTCGGGGGCCTATGTCCTCGCCCATGGCACGCTGCTGCATGGCTTTCCCGGCGTGCTGCATTTCACGCTGCGCGACTGCGGCTATCCGCTGTTGGCGGCGGTGATCGGGCGCCACTATGCCGAGACGGTCGACGGCGCTCCGCCGGCGGAACCGCTGAGCCGGCGCGCACTTGCCGGGCGGCTGCAGGTCTCGCCCGCCCATGTCGGCCGACTGCTGGCCGAGGCCGAGGCCAATGGCTGGTTCGCGGTCGCACCCGATGGCAGCCTCGCCCGAATGGACGACGTCTTCCTCGCCGAGTTCGAGCAGTGGTCGGCCTCGCAGATGATCCATTTCGTGGGACTGCTGGACGAGATGACGGTGCCGCCCGCTGTCAATTGAGAGGAAGTGCCGATGCGTTCCCACGTCGGCCGGTGGGATGATAGTGGAACGGGTGAATATCAAGGTACCGTTCCGCACCGATCCACGGGGACTGACGTAATGAGACGTTTATCAGGCGGATCGCTCCGCGCGCTTGGCGCGGCCGCGCTGCTCTCGCTGCTCGGCGTGCTGCACGCCGGCGCCGCGCCGGACCCTGCGATCGTGTTGACGAAGGACGGCGCGGTACGCGGCGTCCTCGCCGACGGCCTGCTCAGCTTCAAGGGGATTCCTTACGCCAAGCCGCCGACCGGCGAGCGGCGCTTCGCCATTCCCGAGCCGGTCGAGCCGTGGACCGGCACGCGTGACGCCACGCAATATGGCAGCGCCTGCCCCCAGCTCGAGCGCTATGGAATTCCCGAGGCCAGCGACGACGAGGATTGCCTCTTCGTCAACGTGACGGTGCCGCA
The DNA here is from genome assembly GCF_056836805.1 of Ancylobacter sp. TW_SC_1. Lineage (NCBI taxonomy): Bacteria > Pseudomonadati > Pseudomonadota > Alphaproteobacteria > Hyphomicrobiales > Xanthobacteraceae > Ancylobacter > Ancylobacter sp. TW_SC_1. The sequence continues at coordinate 3,620,424 of NZ_CM166365.1, read as the reverse complement.
CAAGCTGAACGAGGCACCCGGCACCCGGCACCCGGCGGCCGGTGCTGGTGTGGATCCATGGCGGCGCCTTCGTCGGCGGGTCGAGCGGGCTGTATCCGCTGGACGCGCTGGCGAAGAGCGGCGACCTCGTCGTGGTGTCGATGAACTACCGTCTCGGCGTGTTCGGCTTCGTCGCCCATCCCGGCTTCGGCGCCGACTACAATGGCGGCTACGGGCTGAAGGACCAGCGCGCCGCGCTCGCCTGGGTGAAGCGCAACATCGCGGCTTTCGGCGGCGACCCGGACAATGTCACGCTGGCGGGCGAATCGGCGGGAGGTGCGGGCGTGTGCATGCACATCCTCGCGCCCGACGAGACCACAGGGCTGTTTCAGAAGGCCATCGTGCAGAGCGCGGGCTGCGTCACGCCGCTTCCGACACTCGCCGAGGGCGAGCAGACCGGCGTCAAGATCGCCGAACTCGCCGGCTGCCCGGACGCCGCAACCGCGCTGTCCTGCCTCCGGGCGAAGCCGGTGAGGGCGCTGCTGGACGCCGGGGCGACGGTCGCCGGTTCGAGCATCATCACCTTCGAGCCGGTGATCGGCACCAGGACGGTGCCGCTGCCGGGTGCCGAGGCGATTCCCGCCGGCAAGTTCGTGCAGGTGCCCATCATCAATGGGGGGACGCGCGACGAGCTTCGACTTTATGTCGCCTATGCGGTGCTCGGCGGCGAGACGATCACGGCGGAGAACTACGCGGATCAGCTCAAGGCGGTCTATGGCGACGCCGCGGCGGCCGTCGAGGCGCAGTATCCGGTTACGGCCTATTCATCGGCGCCGACGGCGCTCGGCACCGTCTGGTCGGACTTCCGGCCGGATGTCGGGATCAACAACTGCGTGTATCTCGAGACCGGCCTGCTGATGCGCAAATTCGTGCCGGTCTACGAGTTCGTCTTCGGCGATGAGGCCGCGCCCGCCGTCACCGCGACCGATCCGGGCTTCGAGATGGGGGCGGTGCATTCCTCCGAGCTGCCCTACCAGTTTCCCCATTACGACAACACGCTGAAGGTCGCCGGGCCGGATCTGAAGCCCGCCTCGCAGCGGCTCGCCGACCTGATGAACGCGTACTGGACGAGCTTCGCCGTCACCGGCCGGCCCACAGCGCCGGAAGGACCCGAATGGGGGCCCTTCACCTCGGCCGACCGGGTGATGAATCTGCAGCCGGGAAAGGTGGGCTATTTCGACGCAAGCGCGGCCCATAAGTGCGGCTTCTGGAGGAACCTGTATCCGAAAATCCTGACGCAGGAGTGACCTAAGGGTAGGTCTCGGCGCGGCGCCGGGCGGATTCCCCGCGACGAAATGTGTCGCGAATTTCCCATCTGGCGTACTGGACCTTTCGACGTCTAGGATCATTCTAACCGTGGCGCTATGATCCGCGCCCCGCCGCAAGCGCCGCAGCATGACGGCGCTAATCAACGATATCTGCCTGGAAGGACGCCATGAACCGCTTTGCTATCACTGCCGCCCTGCTCGCGCTCGGCACCACCGCCGCGTTTGCCCAGAGCCCGGCGGGCGATCCCGAAAAGGGCGCCAACGTCTTCAAGAAGTGCATGGCCTGCCACGCCATCGGCGAGGGCGCAAAGAACAAGGTCGGCCCCGAGCTGAACGGCATCATTGACCGCAAGATGGGTTCGGTGGAAGGCTTCAACTATTCCGACACGCTGAAGGAGCACAACGCCAAGGGCGACGTGTGGACGGTGGAGGTGCTCAACAAGTACCTTGAGAATCCCAAGGCCTACATGCCGGGCGTCAAGATGGTGTTCGCCGGTCTGCCGAAGGAAACCGACCGCGCGAATCTCGAGGCGTTCCTCGCCCAGTTCAACGCCGACGGCACCAAGAAGTAGCCAATTGATGCCTCCGCTGCGCGGAGGCGTCCGACCTGGTGTTCCGATGTCGGTCTCGCCGCGACTTGATCGACGTGGCCTCCTTGCTCTCGGCGCCGCCCTTGCGGCAGGTGCCGGGCGGCTTTCCTTCGCCCATGCGGCCCCCGCCCTCGAACCGTTGCCGCTGGAGCGGGTGGCGGACGGCGTCTATGTGTACCGGGCGCCCTATGAGCTGGTCGGCCCGGCCAATGACGGGGCCATCGCCAACATGACGCTCATCGTCGGCGCCGAGGCGGCGGCGGTGATCGACACCGGCAACAGCCGGCTGGCCGGCGCGCGCATGCTGGCGGCGGTTCGGGCCGTGACCGACCGGCCGCTGCGCTACGTCATCAATACCCATATGCATCCCGATCACACGCTCGGGAACGCCGCCTTCGCCGGCGAGGGCGCGCGCTTCGTGGCGCACCACAAGATGCCGCGCGCGCTTTCCATGCGGGCAGAGCCCTATCTTGCCCAGGCGAATCGCCTGCTCGGCGCCAAGGCCGAGGGGACCGAGATCGTACTGCCCGACCTGCTGGTCGAGGACCGCATGGTGATCGACCTCGGCGGCCGGCCGCTGGAGCTCAGGGCACACCCGACGGCGCACACGGACAACGATCTGACCGTGTTCGATTCCGCGACCGGCACCTGGGTGATGGGCGACCTGCTGTTCGTCGGCCATATCCCCACGCTCGACGGCAGCCTGCAAGGCTGGCTGACGCTGCTTGACGATCTCGCCGGGATTGCCGCGCAGCGCGCGGTGCCCGGCCATGGGCCGGCCAGCGTCGTATGGCCGCAGGCAGGCGCGCCGGAGCGGCGCTACCTCGACGGCCTGCGCGCGGACATGCGCCGTCTCATCGCCGAGGGGCTGCCGATCGGCGACGCACCGGCGCATGCCGTGTCGTCGGAACGTGGTGACTGGGCGCTTTTCGACGAGTTCAACGCACGCAATGCCATCGCCGCCTATCACGAGCTGGAATGGGAATAGCATGCTGCACTGCAGCATGACTGACGCAGCGCAAATCACGCGAAATCAAGTATTTACATCTGGTATATTGTATATTTCTTCGCTATTGCAGCAAAATCATAATAAGACACATTCCTCATAAGAGTTCTTATTGCGCGTCCTGGGGATTCGGATTAGCGTTACCTCGTCTTCGGCTTCAACGGGTTTCGAGGGTTCGTCCTTCGATCCGGTTCGTAGGCCAGCTTGGGGCGGGACGCCCCCGTGAGATCCGGCTGCTTCTCCCCCCAGCCGGTCGTGACACGCTGCCGAGGACGAAAGGTCAGAACGGCAAACAAGCCGCGGCGGATCGCCCGTGAATTCGGTCGGTCCCGGAGGATCGTTCAGGAGGAGAATAGGCATGCGCAAGTATCTTGCGGCAGCATTCATGAGTGCTGCGGTAGTCTATGCTTGGCCGGCTTCGGCCAATGATGGACTTATCAAGATCATGAAAGACCCCAAGCAGTGGGGCATCCAGACCGGCGACTACGCCAATACCCGTTATTCCAAGCTCGACCAGATTACGTCGGCCAATGTCGGCAAGCTCCAGGTTGCCTGGACCTTCTCGACCGGCGTGCTGCGTGGCCATGAGGGCGGACCGCTCATCATCGGCGACATGATGTACGTCCACACGCCGTTCCCGAACATCGTCTACGCGCTCGATCTCAGCAATGACGGCAAGATCGTCTGGAAGTACGAGCCCAAGCAGGACCCGAACGTCATTCCGGTGATGTGCTGCGATACCGTCAACCGCGGTCTCGCCTATTCCGACGGCATGGTCTTCCTGCATCAGGCCGACACCACGCTGGTGGCGCTCGATGCCAAGACCGGCGAGAAGAAGTGGTCGGTGGTCAACGGCGACCCGAAGAAGGGCGAGACCAACACCGCCACCGTTCTGCCGGTGAAGGACAAGGTCATCGTCGGCATCTCGGGCGGCGAGTTCGGCGTGCGCTGCCACGTCACCGCCTACGACACCAAGACCGGCAAGCAGATCTGGCGCGGCTACTCGATGGGCCCGGACAGCGAGATTCTCGTCGACCCGGAGAAGACCACCGAGCTCGGCAAGCCGGTCGGCAAGGACTCCTCGCTGAAGACCTGGGAAGGCGATCAGTGGAAGATCGGCGGCGGCTGCACCTGGGGCTGGTACTCCTACGATCCGGATACCAACCTGGTCTATTACGGCTCGGGCAACCCCTCGACCTGGAACCCCTCGCAGCGTCCGGGCGACAACAAGTGGTCGATGACCGTGTGGGCGCGTGACGCCGACACCGGCATGGCCAAGTGGGTCTACCAGATGACCCCCCACGACGAGTGGGACTATGACGGCGTCAACGAGATGATCCTCACGGATCAGCAGTTTGACGGCAAGCCGCGCAAGCTGCTCACCCACTTCGACCGCAACGGCTTCGGCTACACGCTGGACCGCGTGTCGGGCGAGCTGCTCGTCGCCGAGAAGTTCGACCCGGCCGTGAACTGGGCCACCAAGGTCGACATGGACCGCAACAGCAAGACGTTCGGTCGTCCGCTGGTGGTCGCCAAGTACTCCACCCAGGACGGTGGCGAAGACGTGAACACCAAGGGCATCTGCCCGGCGGCGCTCGGCACCAAGGACCAGCAGCCGGCGGCCTTCTCGCCCAAGACCAACCTGTTCTACGTGCCCACCAACCACGTCTGCATGGACTACGAGCCGTTCCGCGTCAGCTACACCGCGGGCCAGCCCTATGTCGGTGCCACCCTGTCGATGTATCCCGCGCCGAACAGCCATGGCGGCATGGGCAACTTCATCGCCTGGGACAACACCAAGGGTAAGATCGTCTGGTCGCTGCCCGAGCCCTTCTCGGTGTGGTCGGGCGCTCTCGCCACTGCCGGCGACGTGGTGTTCTACGGCACCCTCGAAGGCTACCTGAAGGCGGTCGACGCCAAGACGGGCAAGGAACTCTACAAGTTCAAGACCCCGTCGGGCATCATCGGCAACGTCACCACCTATGAGCACAAGGGCAAGCAGTACATCGCCATCCTGTCGGGTGTCGGTGGCTGGGCGGGCATCGGCCTTGCGGCCGGCCTGACCGACCCGAACGCCGGTCTTGGTGCGGTGGGCGGCTATGCGGCGCTCTCCAGCTACACCAACCTCGGTGGTCAGCTCACGGTGTTCGCGCTGCCGAACTGAGGCATGGAGGGCGGGGCCTCCTTTCGAGGACCCGCCATTCCTGAAAGCTACGGAGGGGCCTGGCCGCCGGTTGATCCGGTGAGCCAGGCCCCGACGTCTCAGGACTTCTTGCTTTATGAGACTCTTAGAACAATTCCGAGTTGTGAGGGCGAGCCGCAGGGCCGCCATCCTCGCGCCGGACCCGGCCCCCTCGCGGCGCCTTGAGGAGACTGCTTCATGAAGATTACCGTTCGCGGATGGCTTGTTTCCGGCGCACTGCCGGCGTCCGCAGGCGTGTCGGCACTGATCTTGGCGGCCGCCCTTTCGCTTCCCTCTCCCGTCCTGGCCCAGCAGCCGGAGGCCGCTCCGGCCGCCGCCGCGGCGGCGCCGGTGGAGAAGGAAAAGGATGAGCTGGGCAAGTACACGTTGCCGGACGGCGACCCGACCTACAACATCCAGGCCGACGGGACGCTCGACTGGTACACCTATTCCGGCTACCGCCGCTACCACGCCGAGTGCCACGTCTGCCACGGTCCCGACGGCATGGGGTCGAGCTACGCGCCGGCGCTGGCCACCTCGCTCAAGACCTTGACCTATGCGCAGTTCATGGAAACCGTCGTGAACGGCAAGAAGACCGTCGGCGTCGGCACCGCCGATCAGGTGATGCCGGCCTTCGGCGAGAACAAGAACGTCATGTGCTACCTCGACGATATCTACATCTACCTCAAGGCCCGTGCCGATGGCGCGCTCGGCCGCGAGCGCCCCAGCAAGCGCGAGGACAAGACGAAGGCGTACACTGCCAATGAGAACCAGTGCTTCGGACGACCGAGCTGACGCCATGTCACGCATGGCGCGCCGCTCGGCGGGAAGGCGCGGACGCGGCGACGCGGCGGGGAGCCTGACGCTCGCCGCCGCTGCCGCCGCACTCGTCGTCACCCTTGCCGCCGCTCCGGCGGCGGCCCAGGTGGCCGACCTTGTCGACCGCTCGACGCTGCGGGTCTGCGCCGACCCCGCGAACATGCCCTTCACCAATGAGGAAGGGCAGGGCTTCGAGAACAAGATCGCCGAGCTGATGGCCGAGAAGCTCGGCCTTCCGCTCGACTACACCTGGTTTCCTCAGGCCACCGGCTTCTACCGCATGACGCTCGGCGCCAAGCGGTGCGACGTGGTGATGGGCTATGTCGCCGGCGGCGATCCGGTGCTCAACACCAACCCCTATTACCGCTCCGCCTGGGTGCTGCTCACCAAGAAGGACGGTGACCTCGCCGGCGTCGACACGCTGGAAGACCCGCGGCTGAAGGGCCGGCGGATCGGCGTCGTCGCCGGCTCGCCGCCGGGCGACCTGCTGACCCGAAACGGGCTGATGCCGCTGGCGCGTCCCTATGCGCTGATGGTCGACCGGCGCTTTGAAAGCCCGGCCGAGGCGATGATCGCCGATCTCGACGCGGGCGAGATCGACGCGGGCATCCTGTGGGGGCCGATCGGCGGTTACTACGCAAAGAAGTCGCCGATCGAGCTGTCGGTAGTGCCGCTGGTGAAGGAGAAGGGCGATCCCTCGCTCGTCTACCGCATCACCTTCGGCATCCGCCCGGGCGAGCTGAACTGGAAGCACCAGCTCAACGCCTTCATCAAGGAGGAGCAGGGCGCGATCAACCGCATCCTGCTGGATTACGGCGTGCCGCTGCTCGATGGCCAGGACCGGCCGATCGAACAGGCGCCCTGAGCACGGGGAGGGGAGGAGGCGATGAGCACCCGTCCCGAACCGTCGCTTCGGCGTCTCGCCTGGCTCGGCATCGCCGGGCTGGCGGTGGTGCTCTTCGCCTTCGGCCCCTCGACCGGCCGGGGCGAGACCCCCGTGCCGGAGCCGGACGGCTACCGCATGGACGTCTACCGGGCGCCGACGCCGGCGACGCTGCGCGGCGCGCATGTGATCGATACGGGGGCGGCCGAAAGGCTGTGGCGCGACAAGGCGGCGCTGTTCGTCGATGTCATGCCGCGCGACGTGAAGCCGGCGAATCTTCCCGCCGGCACGATCTGGCGCGACAAGCGGCGCGATCACCTGCCGGGCAGCGTGTGGCTGCCCAATGTCGGCTATGGCGCGCTCCACCCCGAGGTGGACGCCTATTTCCGCAACAGCCTGGCCAGCCTCACCGAGGGACGCCGCGACGCCGCGCTGGTGTTCTACTGCCAGACCGACTGCTGGATGAGCTGGAACGCCGCGCGTCGCGCGCTCGAATACGGCTATGCCAATGTCACCTGGTATCCGGCCGGCAGCGACGGCTGGGCCAAGGCTGGCCTGCCGCTCGACGAGGCCATGCCCTTCCTGTGAGACGCCCCTCCCGTGAGGCGCCGTTCCTGTGAGGCGCCTTGCGCGCCGCCGTGGCCTGGAGCGCTGACATCCGGGCGCTGAATCGGGTTATCCTGCGCGCATGCGGGAACGATGCGGACGACTGGCGGCGTGGCTCGCCGGCCATTGGGTGGCCGGCGCCGGCTTCATGGCCGGCGCGCTGCTGGCGGCGGCGCCCTTCATCGCCGTCTCGGCATCCCTGCCGCTGCTGCTGATCTTCCTGCACAGCCCGGTTTACATGCTGCATCAGCTCGAGGAGCATGCCAGCGACCGCTTCCGCCGCTTCGCCAATCACATGGTCTTCGGCGGCCGCGAGGCACTGTCGGTCGCCGCCGTGCTGGTGATCAATGTCGGCGTGGTCTGGGGACTGAATCTGGGCGCGCTCTACGCCGCCCTGCTGTGCGGCGCCGGCTATGGTCTCGTCGCGCCCTACGCCATGCTGGTGAACGCGCTCACCCATGTCGGCGCGCGGATTCGGCTCGGCGTCTACAATCCGGGCCTGGTCACGGCGCTCGCGCTGTTCCTGCCGCTCAGCCTCGCCACGATCGTCGTGGTCGCCCGCCAGCCGGGCGTCGACTGGCGCTTCCATGCCGGGGCGCTGGCGGGTGCGCTCGCGCTGCACCTCGCCATCATCGGTCAGGTCGCGCTTCGGCTCAGGGCGCTGCGCCGGCGCGGCTGAACCTCACTCCATCGCGCCCTGTATGCTGCGGGCGAGGGAGAAGGCGCGCTGCTCCAGCAGCACCGGGCTCTCGCATACCGCCGTCATCGACTGGTGGCGCGAATCGTAGATGCGGGTGTCCCACAGCAGCTGCCGTTCCATCTCCGCGGCCTTGGCCTTGGTCTCGTCGGTCGTGGCTGCCTTCTTGGCCTTGGCGAGTGCGAGGCTCTCGTCCTTGATCCGCTTGGACAGCTCGATCTGGTGCTGCGCATAGCGCTCGATGCCGTTGATGATCCGGCTGCGCCGCGCGTTGATCTGGTCGAACACGCCGGCGAAGAGCAGGGTGAGGCGCTCCTTCTTGTCGGCCCCCAGCTTGCCGGCGAAGACTTCGACCCGCGACGTCGCATCCTCGACCGGGGTGCGCTGCGCCACCAGCACCGGCACCAACTCGGCCACCTCGCGGTCGCCCTGCCAGTTGAGGCCGTCGATCGAGGGGCCGGACCACATCTGGCCGGCGGCGAGTTCGGGCACCTTGCGCTGGATGCAGGGCCAGAGGCCGCCGGTCGGGGCGGCGGCGAGGGCCGGCGCGGCGCAGGCCATCAGGACGAGCGTGGCGACGATGCGCAGGGCACGGAAGGGGAGAGCGGGCATGGGCGTTTCCTCGGGCAATTGTTCGGGCGCGCATTGGCTCCCGTTTCTGTTTGGCCGGCTCATTTGGCGCTGTCCGGTCCGCCGCGACGGGCCATCACTCCGGCGGCTGGATCATACGCCAGGATCGACGCGGCAAGGAACACGGCGGCGCAACCGGCGACGACCAGTGCGGACAGCGGATCGAACTGGCCGTAGAGGGCGAAGCGGATCAACTCCACCGCATAGGTGAACGGGTTGAAATTGCAGATGTAATAGAGCGGCAGGCTGCTCTCCTGCACCCGCCAGAGCGGGTAGAGCGCGGAGGAGGTGAAGAACATCGGGAAGATGACGAAGTTCATCACGCTGGCGAAGTTCTCCATCTGCCGGAACAGCGAGGACATCAGCAGGCCCATGGCGCCGAGCATCAGCCCGGTGAGCATCAGCGCCGGCAGGACGGCGAGATAGCCGATGGGCGGCAGCTCGACTTCCCAGAACCAGGCGATGAACAGGAAGGCATAGACCTGCAGCAGAGACACGCAGATGCCGGCGACCAGCTTGCACACCAGCAGGTACCAGCGCGGATAGGGGCTCACCAGCAGGATGCGCATCGCCCCGACCTCGCGGTCATAGACCATGGACAGCGAGGATTGCAGCCCGTTGAATAGCTGGATCATCGCCACCAGCCCCGGCGTCACATAGACCTCGTAGAGCACATAGGTGTCGTAGGGCGGGATGATGGAGACGCCGAGCACGGAGCGGAAGCCGGCGGCGAAGATGAACAGCCAGACCAGCGGGCGCACCAGCGCCGAGAGGAAGCGGCCGCGCTGGTTGAGAAAGCGCAGCCCCTCGCGCCAGCAGATGCCGACGAGGACGACGAGATAGCCCGCGAGCGGCAGGCGGAAGCGGGGCGAGGGCGTGCCGGAGGGCGGGCTCATGCGGCCGTCTCCGTCGCATCGTCGACGAGGTGCAGGAAGGCGGCCGACAGATCGGGGCTTTCCGCCGCCGCCAGTATTTCCTCATAGGTTCCGCTGGCGCGGATCCGCCCGCGATGCAGCACGACGACGCGGTCGCCGGGTGCGATCTCTTCGATGATATGGGTCGCCCACAGCACGCCGATGCTCTCATTCTCAACAAGACTGCGGACCTGGGCCACCAGTGCGGCCCGCGAGGCGATGTCCAGCCCGACGGTGGGCTCGTCGAGCAGCAGGAGGCGCGGCCGGTGCATGAGCGCGCGCACGATCTCCACCCGGCGCATCTGGCCGCCGGAGAGGTTGCGCACCTTGTCGCGGGCGCGGTCGGCGAGGCCGTCCTGTTCGAGCAGCTCCATCGCCCGGCGGCGTCCGGCTTGGAAGCCGATGCCGTGCAGGGTGGCGTGGTAGAGCAGGTTGTCGAGGACGGAGAGTTCGAGGTCGAGCGTGCGGGCTTGGAACACCACGCCGAGCTTGCTCAGCGCCGCCGCCGGTTCGCGCCGCACGTCGTGGCCGAGGACGTGGATCGCGCCGCTGCGGTTGTTGTAGAGCCGGGTGATCAGCGAAAACAGCGTGGTCTTGCCCGCGCCGTTGGGGCCGAGCAGGGCGGTGAAACTGCCGGTCGGAACGGTGAGGCTGACATCGTCCAGCGCCTTGCGCGCGCCGAAGGCGTGCGTGACGTCGCGAACCGCCAGCGCCGGCACGGCGCCATCCGGTGCATCGGGAGGCAGGGTATCGCGAGGAAGGATATCGCGAGTCTGGGCCGGCATGGCGTCTCCCGCGTCGAGAGAAGAAAAGTCCCCGGGGTTAGCCGGGGACAGTGTTCACGAGGAGTATAGAGGGAAAATAAGCCGGACCGCGTCGTCACTTGACGATGAATTCGCCCTTCATGCCGCGCTCTTCCATGCCCTTGCAATACCAGGGATAGGTGCCGGGTTTGATCGGCACGAAGAACATTTCGGCCTCGCCCTCTTCCTCGAACTCCAGCTCGGTGAGGTGGACGGCCTTGATCTCCATGCCGCCGGCCTCGACCTTGCGCAGGAAGATGTTCTGGAACAGGCCGGGCGCCTGGAAGGCGCAAGGCTTTTTGCCGGTGGCCTTGATGGTGAGGGTGTAGGCCTTGCCGGTTTCCAGTTCGTACTTGGTCTGCGAGACGCCGAAGCCGGAGTCCCCGGTGCCGACCGCCAGTTCTTCCAGCTCGGTCGGCTTCAGCGTGAGGTCGCCCTTGGCATAGGCGAGGCCGGAGAGGGCGAGCGTCGCGGCCGTGGCGATGATGATGTGCTTCTTCATGGCATGTCCTCCGAATTGTCTGTCTGATTGATCGTGTTGAGCTTACGGCACCACGACCACGCCCCAGGGCGCGCGTCCGACGGTGACGGATTTGGTGACCTTCTCGTTGTCGACATCGATGACCGAGATATCGTTCGAGTTGCCGTTGGTGGAGATCAGGAACTTCTCGTCCGGGGTGAAGCCGAGCTGCCAGACACGCTGGCCGACGAGCAGGTACTTCTCGACCTCGAGCGTCTTGGCGTCGACCACCGCGACATGGTTGGCCGGGCCGAGGGCGACGAAGGCCTTCGAGCCGTCCTTGGTGATGCGCACGCCGACCGGCTGGATGGCGTCGTCGGCGACGCCGGGAATCTTGAAGGAGATCTTCTTGACGATCTTCCAGGTGGCCGGGTCGACCACCGCCACCGTGCCGCCGACCTCGGCCGAGATCCACAGCTGCTTGCCGTCCTTGGTGAACTCGGCGATGCGCGGGCGGGAATCGACGAGGATGTTCTCGATGATCTCGTTGTTCGAGGTGTCGACCACATGCGCCATGTTGGTCGTCTCGGACGTGTTGACCATGTACTTGCCGTCAGGGCTGATGCCCATGCCCTCCGGCTCGACGCCGACCGGGATCTCGGCGATCAGGTCGTTGTTCTCGACATTCACCACCGTGACCATGTTGTCGTCTTCGTTGGCGATGTAGAGCGGATTGCCGGAAGGGTGCAGCACGAACAGCTCGGGGTCCGGTCCCGAACGCAGCGTCTTCACCAGCTTCAGCGTCGCGGCGTCGTAGACTTCGACGCGGTTGTCATCGGAAACGCAGACATAGACCAGCTTGCCGTCCGGGCTCGCGATGATGCCGCGCGGGCGGCGGCCGGTCTTGATGGTGTCGATGACCTTGAGCGTCTCCATGTCGAGCACGCTCACCGTGTGGTCGCGCTCATTCGAGACGAAGGCACGTGGGCTGGCCTGGGCCGGCAGGGTGTCGACCAGCAGCAGCCCGGCAAGGGCGGCCAAGCCGGTGGACAGCATGATCTGGCGCTTCATCGTTTCCTCCTGGCAACTAATTGATCTTATTGGAACTTGCAGACCGACTCCGGCCGGTCGAAGCCGAGCGTGTCGAGTGGCGAGCTCTGGTGCAGGAAACCGGCCTGCGGCGAGAGCGTCACCGTGTTGGTGGCGTGGGTGAGCAGGATCGGCTGGCGCAGCTGGTGGTCCCAGCCGCGGAAGCTCGCGGCGACGCCCTTGAACACCGGCAGGTCGTAGTCCGGCGAAAGCATCTGCGCCTTCACCTTGGCCGGGTCGCTGTTGCGGGTCTTGAGGCTGGCGGAGCCGATGGCGAAGGTGCCCTGCCACATCTGGAAGTCCAGCGGCTGCATCATCCGCTTGGACTGCTTGAAGAAGCGGCTCTGCAGCTGCGAGGCGCCCCAGTTCTCCATGGTCGGGTGCCAGGAGAGCGGCATCAGTCCCTGCGTGCCGGCAATCGGGCGTGCCAGCCAGGTGTTGTAGGGCAGGATGTCGCCGAACTCGCCGAGTTCGTCGGCCACCACGAGTATGTCGTATTCGCCGACCTGCGTGCCGCGCGGCACTTCCGACTGGGCGGTGGCGCGCGCGTCGGGCCCGTAATCCCAGGTCTTCTCGGCGACGATCTTGGCCCCGAACTTCTTGGCCGAGCGACGCACCGCATCGGCATAGAGCTTGTCGTCGTCGGTGCGCCCGACCATCAGGAACCAGTTGCGCCAGCGCTTGGTGACGAGGAACTGGGCGAGCGCGTCGGCCAGCATCGCCCGGCTCGGGGCGATGTGGAACACGTTGGCGCGGCAGTCCTGCTGGCGCAGCCGGTCGTCGGTGGCGCCGACATTGATGAAGATGACGTCGGTGCCCTTGAACGCGTCGGCGATCTTGAGCACCTGCCCGGCCGGCACGTCGAGCAGGATGAAGCGATTTCCCTCGTCCACCAGCTTCTGCACCACCGGCAGCGGATCGCCGTCGGTCGGGACGATCTCGCGGGTGAGCTTGTAGTCGAGCTTGAGGAAGCGGCCGCTGGTGAGATTGTCGCGGATGCCGAGCTCGGCGCCGGCGATGCCGAGGTCATCCGGCGGCATCTGCAGCGGGGCGATCCATGGTGGCGGCTCGGGAAGCTGGCGCACCACGCCGATACGGAAGGTCTGCTCCGGGCCAATCGCCGCCGCCGGTTTTGCCGCGAGCGGCGGGGAGGCCGGGGCGGCGGGAGAGGCAGGGGTCGATGAGCCGGCATCCTGCGCCCGCGCGGGGCTCGCCACGCATGCCATCGCTATCAGCATCGCGCCGGCGGCGCCTGCCATCCGTTTCATCGGCATTCCATCCCACGGCTTGTGTCTTGGTTCAGGACGAACGTCTTCGGAACTTTTCTCTGTCGCCGTGGGAAAACTCTACGCAATCAAAATCAAGCATTCAATAAAATAGCGAACATAAGAAACTAATAAGAAAATGTAACGCTGACGTTATTCAAAGCATAACGCATGTAAAGAAATCGGGAACTTTTTCCCGGTGGCTTGCGGGAGGACTTCTTGGCGATATGATTGCCTCCAGGCGGGAACAAGTTCGCCCGGAGAGGCAATACGCAATGAGAGCTCTTGGCCGTATCGGCGGCGCCGTCATTCTCACGCTCGGTCTCGCCGTCTTCGCTGCCGGTGCGCATGCGGCGACGCGCGTGGCGGTGTTCGACTTCGAGCTGTTCGACACCAGCGGGGAGGCGGACATTCGCGGCCCCAAGCCGGAGGAACTGCACCGTCTGGCGCTCATCAGCGATGAGATGCGGCGCCGGCTGCGCGAGGCCGGCTACGACGTGGCCGATCTCGCTCCCGAGCGGGCGCGGATCGACGACATCTCGCCCATCCGCAACTGCAACAGCTGCGAGCTGAAGGTCGCCCGCGCGCTCGGCGCCGACATCGAGGTGATCGGCCTGGTGCAGAAGGTCTCCAACCTCATCCTCAACATCAACTTCCAGCTTCGCGATGTCGCGACCGGGCGGGTGCTGCGCGCCGGCAGCGTCGACATCCGCAACAACACGGATGAATCCTGGCAGCGCGGCGTCTCCTATCTCGTGCGCAACCGACTGCTCGATCCACCGCTCACCGGGAAGGCCGCGCCATGACGACCACCGCCATCGCCGCGCGGCTCTCGCGCCGCGCGCTGCTGCTGGGCGCCGCCGGCCTCGCCGCGCTGCCGTCGGCGCTGCGCGCCCAGCAGGAGCCGGCGCTGCGGCTGCGTATGGGCACATTGAAGTTCGGCACGCTCAACTGGCTGATCGACACCATCCGGGCGGAAGGCTTCGACGCGCGCGAGGGCCTCGCTGTCGAGAGCGTCGATCTGGCCAGCGGGCAGGCGACCACGGTGGCGCTGCAGGCGGGCGATGTCGACCTGATCGTCAGCGACTGGCTGTGGGCCATGCGCCGCACCTCCGATGGCGAGCCCATGCGCTTCGCGCCGTTCTCCAACGCGCTCGGCGCGGTGATGGTGGCCGCCGACGGGCCGGTCAGGGGCCTCTCGGATCTGCGCGGCCGCAAGATCGGCGTCGCCGGCGGCGCGCTCGACAAGAGCTGGCTGCTGCTGCGCGCCTATTTCAAGGCGCAGACCGGCGACGACCTCGCCGGCGTCGCCGAGCCGGTCTTCGGCGCCGCGCCGCTCGTCACCGAGCAGCTCGCGCTCGGGCGGGTCGATGCGGTGCTCACCTTCTGGCCCTATGCCGCACGGCTCGACGCACGCGGCTTCCGCCGTCTGCTCGACGTCAAGGACGTGATCAAGGGGCTGGGCATCGAGCCGGCGCCGCCGCTGGTCGGCTTCGTCTGGCGCAATGCGGTGATGGCGGAGAGGGGCGCGGCGATCGCCGCCTTCCTGCGCGCCGCAGCGGCGGCGAACCGCGTTCTGGCGAGCGATGACGCCGCGTGGGAGCGCCTGCGCCCGCTGATGCAGGCGGCGGACGAGGCGGAGTTCGTTCGCCTGCGGGGCTATTACCGTGCTGGCATTCCCGGCAGTTTCGGCGAGGCCGAGAGGGCCTCCTGCGCCAGGCTCTATCAGGTGCTGGCCGAGATCGGCGGGCCGGAACTCGTCGGGCCAAATCCCGGCTTCGACCGTTCGCTGTTCGGCCCGGTTGGCGAGTAGGGCGGGTGTCGACGCCCCTGCGTCTGGTTATCACTGCCGGCTCGCTGCTGGCGCTGCTGCTGTTCTGGCAGCTCGCCGCGCTGTGGGTGGCCTCGCCGCTGCTGCCCGGACCGCCCGCCGTGCTGGAGGCGGCCGTGCGGGCGACGCGCAGCGGCGTCATGCCGGAGAACATCGCCATCACGCTCGCCCGTGTCGCCGCGAGCTTCCTCATCGCCATGGCGGTCGGCTCGGCCGTCGGCATCGCGCTCGGCCGCTCCATTGCGTTGAACGAATTGTTCGGCCCGTGGGTCGTGGTGCTGCTGAACCTGCCGGCGCTGGTGGTCATCATCCTCTGCTATGTCTGGTTCGGCCTCACCGAGGTGGCGGCGATCACCGCGGTGTCGATCAACAAGATCCCCAATGTGGCGGTGACGATGCGCGAGGGGGCGGTGGCGCTGTCGCGCGACCTCGACGAGATGGCGCAGGTCTACCGCCTGCCGCGGCTGAAGGCGCTGCGCCACGTCACACTGCCGCAGCTCGTGCCGTTCTTCGCCGCCAGCGCCCGCTCGGGCCTGGCGCTGACCTGGAAGATCGTGCTGGTGGTGGAGCTGCTCGGCCGCTCCAACGGTGTCGGCTTCGAGCTGCAGACGGCGTTCCAGCTCTTCGACGTCGCCGCCATCCTGGCCTATGCGCTCGTCTTCACGGCGGTGGTGCAGGTCATCGAGATCGGCCTGCTACAGCCCTGGGAGCGGCGGGCCAACAGGTGGCGGCGATGAGCGCGATCGCCATCGACATAAGCGAGAAGCGTTTTCCCGCCCAGGCGGGGACGCCGGCGCGAGAGATTTTTCGCGGTTTCCGTCTCGATGTCGCTGCGGGCGAGTTCCTCGTGCTGCTGGGGGCCTCGGGGCTGGGCAAGACGACGCTGCTCAACATCGTCGCCGGGCTCGACCGGCAGTATCGCGGCGCGGTCCGCTTCGGGCAGGGCCGGCCGCGCATCGCCTATGCCTTCCAGAGCCCGCGCCTGCTGCCGTGGCGGACGGTGCTGGAGAATGTCGCGCTGCCGCTTCCCTCCGGCGAGGAAGGCCGGCGCCGGGCGCGTTCCATGCTGGCGGAGGTGGGGCTGGCGGAACTCGCCGATGCCTATCCCGAGCGGCTGTCGCTCGGCCAGCAGCGCCGGGTGGCGCTGGCCCGGGCCTTCGCCATCGAACCCGACGTGCTGCTGATGGACGAGCCCTTCGTCTCGCTCGACGAGGCGGGCGCCGAGCGCCTGCGCGACCTGCTGCGCCGCCTGCTGGCCGGGCGCCCGGCGACGGTGCTGTTCGTCACGCATGACAGCCGCGAGGCGGTGGAACTGGCGAGCCGCATCGTCGTGCTGGAAGGCGCGCCGGTGCGTATCGCGCGCGATGTCGCGCTCAGCCTTTCGCGCGAGGACCGCGCGGTGCCGGAGCGGGTGGACGAATGGCGCCGTGCCATCGGCGCCGTCGGCTGAGCCGCCACCCCGGAAAGCCCGAATGCCGCAAAAGAAAAAGGCCCGGAGCGCGAAGCCCCGGGCCAATGAGCATTCTGTGGGCAGGAGAAGGCGGTTGCCCGCCGGCTCCGTGGCGCAAGCGACGGCGGCTAGCCACCGTCACTTGTTGAGGAAGATCGCCGCCAACCGCTGGAGCAGGCCCTTCGGATAGTGGGCCGCGGGCGGAGCTGTTGTCTGCCCAGGGTTGCTTCCGATCTAAGCGGCGAAGGGGTGCTTGGCCGAGGCGGCCTGAGCAAGGACTTCCTTGATCTTCGGTTCGCCGTCGACGGCGCGCTTCAGGGCTTCCTTGGTCGCCTCGTAGTTGAACTTCTGGATCTTGGCGTCGTCGGCCGCTTCCCAGTGGATGAACACGCCGACCGAAATGAACAGGTCGTCGGCTTCGTCTTCCGGAATCACGCCTTCGGCAACGCTGTCGACCACGGCCTTGGCGACCGCATACTGCGCAGGGCCGAACATCTGGACGGCCTGGCGGGCGTCCTTGATGGTGACCTTGTTGAACAGGATGGTGTTCGGCTTGGCGAGCAGGTTCGGCGTGACGACGGCGAGCAGCGAGGTGAAGCCGTCCTTGTTGTTGGTCAGCGCGTTGACGAAGGCGCTCTCCGCCGCCGAGCCACGCGGCCCGATGATGAGGTCGATGTGAGCGACTTCGTTGCCGTCGCCCACCAGCGATTCGCCGATAAGTACCTTGTTGATCTTGGCCATCTAAATCCTCCCAGAACGGGGTTGCACGACAAGGGGCAGGAACTGTCCCTCTGCGATGTCCCGGCTATCTTTGTTGCAGCGTTTGGGAACCAAACCGGTTGGCCCGATAGCGCGACCAGACACGTTACGAGCGAGAGACTAGGCCCGCTTCCTCTTTATCCGCAAGGGATTCTTCGTTCGTGTGACGCTCGGGCACGCGCTTGCCCCATGCTTTCTTGTCGCGGCCGCAAGCCGGCCTCTGCGTTGCGGAATATGGCGGCATGGTCAAAAAAATGGCAGGGGCGCCGGCGAGGAGGGAGAGAAAACCTTCCGTCGACGATTTTTTATGGTGCGCAACCCCCGGCCTCCGTCATATTTATAGGATGGCCCGCTTTTTGCTGCACTGCGGCTTGATGGGGCCGGACTGATCCAACTGCCGCGGGCGGCGTATGAGATCAGGGCGAGGTACTGCGGGAAACGCTCGGGCGAGGCTTGGACTCACGCCCTGAGGAACACTTTATGGAGCTCATTCTGTCCGTCTGCCTCTTCGCGAATCCCGGCATGTGCCGCGAGGAAGCCGTTTCCGTTGGCCTTGAGCGCCCGCCCGCGCCCGCCCAGTGCATGATTGGGGCGTTGCCCGTCATCGCCGAATGGAGCGAGACGCACCCCAAGTGGAAGGTCACGAAGTGGCGCTGCGCGCCCTCCGGCTCGGTCGGCCGCGAGATCTGACCGGCCGCCGGCACATTCTGCTGCAGCGCAGCGTGCGCGGCCGCCGCGTCCGTGGAATCATCGGCGCGCCATCGATCTGAGATGGCGAAATCCGGTGGGACGGCATGGGGCGTGGCTTGTTCTCGTCGCTCAGGGCGCGCATGGCGCTGCTGTTGTCGGTGGCGGTGCTCGTCACCGTCGCGTCGACGATTCTGCTCGTCGTTGCGCTCGGTGCGGCGAACACGCAGCTCGACCGGCTGGTGTCCGCCCAGAACCGTCTGGAACTGCTGTCGGCGATCTCCGGCCGCATCGGCGATTACGCGTTGATGGCGCTGCAGACCGCGCAGCAGCCCAATGCCCGCACGCAGGAGGCGCTGGGGACGGCGCGCCGCGCCACGTTGGGCGCCTTCGAGCGTTTCGAGAGCACGCTGGCCGATGACGTGCAGCGCTTCCAGGACGAGGAGCAGCGTACCCTCATGGCCGCGCGCAGCCGCACGCTGGCGCGCCTGAAGGCCCAGTTCGACGTGCTCAACCGTCAGGTCGAATCCGCGCTTACCCAGCCGGACGCGCCCACCCATGTGCGCGTCGTGCTCGACGTTTTCGCCGCCGGCTTCGGCAGTCCGCTCACCCAGGCGATGGAGGAGGAGCGTGCCGCGGCGCACGCGGCGCAGACGGCGGTTCACCAGGTCCGCGAGCGCACTATCCGCTGGGGGCTGATCGGTCTTGTCCTGACCTGCCTGCTCGCGGTCGTGCTGTACCATCGGCTCGGCCGTTCGCTGGTCAACCGCGTCGCCGACGTGGCCGCCGCCGCGGCGGACATTGCGCGCGGGCGCTCCGATACCCGCGTCAACGTCACCGGGCATGACGAGCTCAGCCTCGCCATGGTGCGGTTCAACCGCATGGCGGCGCATCTGGCGCGGCGCGAGGGGCGGCTGGTGGCGGCGCAGAAGCAGTTGCAGGAGATCGTCGATGCCCGGACGGCGGAACTGCGCGCCGCCAATACGCGGCTGGAGAGTGTCGATCTGGCGCGGCGGCGCTTCTTCACCGATGTGAGCCACGAACTGCGCACGCCGCTGACCGTCATTCTCGGCGAGGTCGAGATCACGCTGCGCCCGGTGCAGCCGCGCGAGGAGGATCTGCGCGCGGCGCTGCTGGTCATCCAGTCGCGCGCGCGGCGGCTGCACCGCCGGGTCGAGGACCTGCTGCGCATCGCCCGGTCCGAGAGCGGGCAGATCGAGCTCGATCGCTCGCTGTTCCTGGTCTCCGACCTTCTCGCCGATGTGCGCGAAAGCATGCAGCCGATCGCCCGTGCCGCCGGGCTGACGCTGGAGATCGCCTGCACCTCGGAGGACCTCGCCGTCGATGCCGACCGCGACTGGCTGCGCCAGACCTTCGACGGGCTGGTCGCCAACGCGGTACGCCATTCGCCCCCGGGCGAGACCGTTCGGCTGGAGGCGGTGCGGGAGGGCGACGAGGTGGCGATCCGGGTTCGTGACCACGGAACGGGCATCCCCCCGGACGAACTGCCGCATGTATTCGAGCGCTTCTGGCGCGGTACCGCCGGCACGCGCGAGGGCACCGGCTTCGGAATCGGGCTGGCACTGGCGAAATGGATCGTCGATCGCCATGGTGGTCGCATCGAGATAGACAGCGGCACCGGAGACGGCGCGGTGCGGGGCGGGACCTGCGTGACCGTGCGCCTGCCCGTTCCGGTGCCTGACGCAACGTTGGAGGCGGCCCAGTGAACATTCTGATCGTCGAGGACGATCCCGACATCGGCTCCCTGCTGCGACGCGGCTTCTCTTCGGAAAGCTATGCGGTGGAGCTGGTCGGCGACGGCGAGGAGGCGCTGCGCGCCGCGAACGGCAAGGCGTGGGGCGCGATCATCCTCGACGTCATGCTGCCCGGTCGCTCCGGCATCGAGGTGTGCAAGGCGCTGCGCGCCGGCGGGCAGACCGCGCCGATCATCATGCTGTCGGCCCGCTCCAGCGTGAACGAGCGCACCGAGGGGCTGATGGCCGGGGCGGACGACTACATCGTCAAGCCCTTCGCCTTCGAGGAACTGCTGGCGCGGGTGAAGGTGCAGGCCCTGCGGCGCAGCAATGCCGACGGCGAGCCGCGCACGCTGGCCGTCGGTACGCTCTCGCTCGATCTCGACACGCGTCAGGCGCAGCTCGGCGGTTCCCGCGTGCGCCTGACCGAGCGCGAGGTGGAGTTGCTGGCGCTGCTGATGCGTCATCCCGGCGAGCCGCTCTCGCGCGCCGACATCTTCGCCGCGCTGTGGGCGGGGCATGGCGGCGCCTCGCTCAATGTTGTGGATGTCTATGTCGGCTATCTCCGCCACAAGCTCGCCGAAGCCCTGCCCAATGGCGGGCACCCGATCGTCACCGTGCGCGGGCGCGGCTTCATGCTTGATGTGGAGACCGACTGATCCGCTGAGAATGGTGAACGTTTCGCTGATGGTTTTTGGTATAATGTCCACCTGACGGAAGGATGATCAGGTCTTTCTTGACGAAGACGAAAATGATCACCACATTACTGGCGTGGTGTAATAACCGCAAATCAACGCAACCTCTTATGATCTTCTTATGAAGTAAAAAGGGGTTGAAAAATCGAGGAGGAAGATATGGCCTGGACCACTCCGCGTATCGTCGAAGTCTGCGTCGGCATGGAAGTCAACGCCTACTATCCGGCTGATTTCTGAGCCTAAAGGGGCGGGTTGGCGCGAAAATCGCTTTGCCGATGGACACGTCCCCGTCCCGCTTCAGGCTCGTCGTGCTGGGCTCGGCCGCAGGCGGTGGATTCCCCCAGTGGAACTGCCGCTGCGCGGTCTGTTCGCTTGCATGGGCCAATGATCCGCGCGTGCGCCGCCGGACGCAGGCCTCGATTGCCGTTACTGCCGATGGCGAGCACTGGGCGCTGGTCAATTGCGCGCCGGAGGTTCTGGCGCAGATCCAAGCGGTGCCGGCGCTTCACCCGCGGATCGGCCTGCGCCATTCGCCGCTCGGCGCCGTGCTTCTGACCAACGCCGATATTGATCACGTCGCCGGGTTGCTGAGCCTGCGCGAGGCGCAGCCCTTTACCCTGCTGGCCACGCCGGCGGTGCACGGCGTTCTGGCGGCGAGCAGCGCGTTCGACGTGCTGGCGGCCGATGTCGTCGAACGTCGGCCGGTCGAACTCGGCTCCTCTTTCGGTCTGGTCGAGGGCGTCAGCGCCACGATCTTCCCGGTGCCCGGCAAGATCGCGCTTTATCTCGAGGCGCGCGAACAGGCCGAGAAGGGCGCCCTCGTCACCGACATGGAGGGCGAGCAGACCATCGGCGTCGAGTTGCGCGCCGGCGGCAAGCGCGTTCTCTACATTCCCGGCTGCGCGACGATGACCGATGCGCTGCGCCAGCGGCTGGAGGGTGCCGATGCCGTGCTGTTCGATGGCACGCTCTGGCGCGACGACGAGATGATCCGTGCCGGCGTCGGCACCAAGACCGGCGCGCGCATGGGGCATATGTCGATGTCCGGCGCGCTCGGTTCGATCGAGGCTTTGCGCAACATCAAAGTCGGACGAAAAATCTATGTTCACATCAACAACACCAATCCGGTGCTCGTTGATGACTCAGAAGAGCGGATAACGGCGAATAAAGCCGGATGGGAAATCGCTCAAGATGGGATGGAGATTGCCCTATGACCACGCTTCTGTCGGCCGATGAACTGGAAAAGCGCCTGCGCGATGTCGGTACCCGGCGCTATCACAGCCTGCATCCCTTCCATAAGCTGCTGCACAGTGGCGAGCTGGATTTCGGACAGGTGCAGGCCTGGGCGCTCAACCGCTACTACTACCAGGCGATGATCCCGGTGAAGGACTCGGCAGTCCTCGCGCGGATGGAGGAGCCCGAGCTGCGCCGCGTCTGGCGCCAGCGCATCGTCGACCATGACGGCGACCATGAAGGCGAGGGCGGCATCGCCCGCTGGCTGGTGCTGACCGACAGCCTCGGCCTCGACCGCCACTACGTGACCTCGCTCGCGGGCCTGCTGCCGGCCACGAAATTCGCGGTGGATGCCTATGTCCACTTCGTGCGCGAGAAGAGCCTGCTGGAGGCGATCGCCTCCTCGCTCACGGAGATGTTCTCGCCCGGCATCATCGGCGAGCGTGTCGCCGGCATGCTGAAGAACTATGATTTCGTCTCGAAGGAGACGCTGGCCTATTTCGACAAGCGCCTGACGCAGGCGCCGCGCGATGCCGATTTCGCGCTCGACTACGTCAAGCAGCATGCCCGCACGCCGGAGCAGCAGGAAGCCGCGATCCGCGCGCTGGAATTCAAGTGCGACGTGCTCTGGGTGCAGCTCGACGCGCTCTATTTCGCCTATGTCGATCCGAAGATGGCCTATCCGGGGGCCTTCGTCCCCAAGGAGACGCGATGACCGCGACACTCGCCGCGACCGGCATTCCGAAGCTCGCGCGTGGCGTCCGTCTGCGCCATGACGAGGCGCGCGGGCAGTGGGTGCTGCTGGCGCCCGAGCGGGTGCTCAATCCGGATCCGGTCGCCGTCGAGATTCTGAAGAAGGTCGACGGCGCGCGTTCGATCGACGCCATTGTCGAGGAACTGGCGAGCGCCTTTTCCGTCGACCGTGCGCGGGTGGCGAGTGACGTCGACGCCTTTCTCGCCGGGCTGGTGGAGAAGGGGATGATCGAGGTCGCAATGCCGATCATAGGGGATGCCGCATCATGAATGTGATCGCGCAGCCTGCGGCCCACAGCGAGGCGCCGGTTCGTCCGGCGCCTCCGGCGCCCTATGGCATGCTGGCGGAGCTGACCCATCGTTGCCCGCTGCAATGCCCCTATTGCTCGAACCCTGTCGAGCTCGACCGCCGCAATGTCGAGCTCGACACCGAGACTTGGCTGCGCGTCTTCTCCGAGGCGGCCAAGCTCGGCGTGCTGCAGGTCCACCTCTCCGGCGGCGAGCCGACGGCGCGGCGCGACCTCGAGCAGATGATCCGCCACTGCGTCGAGGTCGGGCTCTACACCAATCTCATCACCGCCGGCGTGGGCGTGACGGCCGAGCGCCTGCGCTCGATTTCGGATGCCGGCATCGACCATGTCCAGCTCTCGTTCCAGGGCGCGACGGCGGAGATCACCGACAAGGTCTCGAATTTTCGCGGCGCGCATGAGCGCAAGATCGCGGTGGCGCATGAGGTGCGCCGGCTCGGCCTGCCGCTCACCATCAATTCGGTGATCCACCGGGCCAACATCCACCAGATCCCGACCTTCATCGAGTTGGCGCTGGAGCTCGACGCCCGGCGCATCGAGATCGCCCATTCGCAATATTACGGCTGGGCGCTGCGCAACCGCGGCGCGCTGATGCCGACCCGCGATCAGGTGTTCTGGGCGCTCGACGTCGTCGAGGAGGCCCGCGCCCGGCTGAAGGGCACGCTCACCATCGACGCGGTGGTGCCAGATTATTACGCCAAGTTCCCCAAGCCCTGCATGAATGGCTGGGGCCGCCAGTCGCTCAATGTCACGCCGTCCGGCAAGGTGCTGCCGTGCCATGCCGCCGAGACCATTCCCAGCCTCGATTTCTGGAATGTGCGCGAGCACTCGCTGGGCGATGTCTGGCTGAATTCGCCCGCCTTCAACGCCTTCCGCGGCACCGACTGGATGCCGGATCTGTGCAAGAGCTGCGAGCGCAAGGAAATCGACTGGGGCGGCTGCCGCTGCCAGGCGATGGCGATCGCCGGCGATGCCGCCGCCACCGATCCGGCCTGCCACAAGTCGTCGCTGCACGCCCACCTGCTGGCGCTCGCCGAGGCAGATGCGACGGGTGCCGACGAATATGACTACCGGCGCTACGCGCAGCCGGACCGCGCCAATTGACCAGGAGTGCCGTTATGTTGCGTTTGGCGACCCGCTGCGCCGCTGTCGTTCTTTCCCTCGTCTGCGCCAGCGCTGTCTGGGCGGCGCCGACGGGGAGCCAGCTCTTCTTCGAGACGCCCTATCTGTCGAAGGTCGAGCCCGGCACGACGCTGAACTACGCCTACAAGCACGTCACCGCCGAGGCCAAGCTCGGCGAGGGCTTCGACGAGACGCTGGCGATGAAGGTCACGGCGCCGGCGGACGATCCCGCCAAGCGCATCGCCGAGGTGGTCATCCGGCGCGGCGCGCGCGAGGGCGAGGCAGGGCCGTTCCCCACGCTGAACGGCAACCCGATCTCGCTGATCCTGCTCGAACGCGACGTGAAGGAGATGGCGCAGCTCAGCCAGGGCAGCCCGTACTATTTGCGCAACCGCGTGCGCGATCACCTCGCCACCGGCACGGTCGAGCCGGCCCGTTTTTCCTATGACGGCAAGGAAGTCGAGGGCTGGAAGCTCTCCCTGCGTCCCTTCGCCGAAGACCCGAACAAGGAAAAGCTCCTGGAGCTGGCCGGGCGCCGCTACGAGTTCCTCTTTTCCGACGCGGTGCCTGGGGGGCTCTATTCCATCGACGTCGTCACGCCCAAGGCGGACGGCACCTCGAACATCATCGAGACCAGCCTGACGTTCACCGGCGCCACCACGGCACCGGCGGCGAAATAGGCGGCCAGCCGGGAGGACAGCCATGAAGGATCTGACGAGGAAGGCCGCGCGGGTGGCCGCCGGGGCGCTGCTGGCCGTGGCGCTCGGCGCCGGCGCGGCGGCGGCCCAGTCTTCCACCCTGTCGCCGGGCCTCGCGCCGGGCGTGACGGCCGGGGCGAGCAAGCCGACGCCGTCGACGCCCGGTTCCGGCCTGATCAACGACTATCCCACGGTTGCCCGCGCCGACTACGTGTTCGGCTGCATGGCGGCGAACGGGCAGACGCGACAGGCGCTGGAGAAGTGCTCCTGTTCGATCGACACCATCGCGACCATCCTGCCCTATGAGCGCTATGTCGAGGCCGAGACCATCCTCAGCGTCGGGCAGGTGACCGGGCAGCAGTCCGAGCTGTTCCGCAACACCGGCATATTCCGCGACATCGTCGCCGATCTGCACCGGGCGCAGGCGGAAGCGGAAGTGACCTGCTTCTACTGAGAAGTGACCTGCTTCTGCCGAGCCGGGGCGGGCGCGCCAGCGGCGCATCCGTGCCCGAGCCTGACGATGCCTGAACGTGACAATGCCCGGGTCCTGCCCGGGCATTGTTGTCTCGGCACCGGGCGGCGATCGCCAGCCCGCCATCGGCGCTAGCCCGCCGGCTTCAATTCGCCCTTGAACGTGCTCCCGTCCGTATCGGCGGCGTCGACGTGAATCTCCTGCCCGGTCGGCTGGTAGGTGAAGCGGATTGCCGGATCCTCGCTCAGCGAGATGCCGCCGGTCATCGAGAAGATCAGCTCGTCGCCCTGCTTGACCTCGATGTCGTCGACGAACTTGGCGGGGATATAGGCGCGGGTGAGCGGGTCCATCTGCAGGCCGGAATAGTTGGGGTGCCGGATCATCAGCTGGAGCTGCGAGACGCGGCTCGCCTTGCTGGGGTCGCTCAGCCCGTCGGCCTTCACCGATTTCAGCTTGAGCTGGCCGAGATTCTTCAGCGCCGCTTCCTCGTCCTTCATCGCCGGGGCGGAGCAGCCGCCCGAGGCCTTCACATAGCGCGCCGCCATGTGCAGCGTGCCGTCGCTGGTTTCCGCAATGGCGCGAATGAACGAATAGGAGTTCACGCGCAGCCGCGTGCCGAGCGTCAGGTCGCGGCGTGCGCCGCCGAAGGTGAAGGTAGCGGCGAGCGGGGCGGGGTTCTCGTCGACGATGAGCGAGAGTTTGGTGACGGTGCGCGGATCGCCTTCGGGAAGCACGATCTCGATCTCGACCGGCACCATGGCGGCGTCTTCCGCACGCGTGGGGGCGGTGAGGCGGATGAGCGGGCTCGACTCCTCGATGGCGCGCTCGCCGAACACGTCCGGCTTGAGCGCCTTCCAGGTTTCGTCGGCACCCGGCTCCTGCGCCGCGGCCGCGTTGACGGCCAGGGCGGAGAACAGCGCGACGGCAAGGATCAGGCGTATTTTGCGATGCATGGGTACCTCCCGGGCCCGTCGGATCGTTGAGCGTCCGGCGGTTGCTCGGCATCATACACCTGCACGGCGTGAAATTGCAGGCACGAAAACGCGATCACATTGACGCGCCCCGGCGGTGCGCGTGCACCGCTGGGGCTCTAACATTTTGCTCGAGCATCGCATCGGCAGCGCCGGGCTTCCTGACCGGCCGCGCCAATGCGATGTTCGGGACGAATCCGTGCCGCTACGCTCTTCATCAGGATGCCCTGCCATGCTCTCGCGCCGTTCTCTGCTCAAGGCCGTCGCCGCTTCCCTTCTGGCCGTGCCGCTTGGCGCTGCGGGGCTCTCGGAGGCGCAGGCGCAATCCGTGCCGACCAGCCGGCCGCCGGCGCCGCGCCGCGAGCCGCGCCCGGCGCCGCGCCGGGGCTACACCTGGGTGCCCGGCCATTGGGCGTGGAAGCCGCGCCGCGGCTGGGTGTGGACGGCCGGCCACTGGGAGGAGAGACGCCGCGGCTTCGAGTTCGTCGGCCCGCGCTGGGTGCTCCGGCGCGGCCAGTGGGTCTATGAGCCCGGCCGCTGGGTCCGTACCTGGCGCTAAAGGTAGCGGAAGGGCGGATATGCTCCGCAATGATACCTAGCGTGGTGCGATTGTAGGACCGCGCATCCGGCGGTAATGTGCAAGTGAATCAAACTGGGGGTGTGCCCGAATGTCCAAGTCTGTTGCCGTCAAGCTCACGGTTGTCGCTGTTGTCGCGCTCATCGCGGCCGGTTGTTCCAACACCCAGCGCCGTACCGGCACGGGCGCGCTGATCGGCGCCGGCACCGGCGCGGTGATCGGAGGCATCGCCGGCGGCGGCACGGGCGCGGCCTGGGGTGCGGGCATCGGCGCGGTGGCCGGTGGCGCCATCGGCGCGGCGACCGCCAACTGATCTCCGCTGAGGTTTCCGGCGCGCTGATCGCCCGGAGGCAGTGCCGGAGCTTCCGGTGCGCTTTTTGACCAGCAACGGCCGTGCTTCCGACTCGGAAGCACGGCCGTTTGCTGTCCGCCGCCCTTTCGCGTCGGTTGAGCGGGCGCTAGGAGAGACCACGCGGCATCCCAACGGGGGCGACGGTGACGGTCACGATCTACGGCATCAAGAACTGCGACACGATGAAGAAGGCGCGCACCTGGCTCGATGCGCACGGCGTCGCCTATGCCTTCCACGACTACAAGGCGTCCGGCATCGACGCGGCGCATCTTCAGGAATGGGCCGGCAAGGTCGGCTGGGAGGTGCTGCTCAACCGCGCCGGCACCACCTTCCGCAAGCTCTCCGATGCGGAGAAGGCCGATATCGACGCGGCCAGGGCGCTGACGCTTATGCAGGCGCAGCCCTCGCTCATCAAGCGGCCGGTGCTCGACGTCGACGGCACGCTGCTGGTCGGCTTCAAGCCGGAAGCCTACGCGAAGCAGTTCGGCTGAGGGGCGGGGCGCCTTTTGGGCCGTCATCCCGGACGGCCGTCTGGCCGATCCGGGACCGCTACCAGAATGGAGGGCGATCCCGGCTCCCCGCTCCGCTGCGGCCGGGATGACGGCGATAGAGGTCGCCAGCCTGGACAGCCGGCCATCGGAACAAGCCCGCCACCCCTTGATCCCGCGCGGCTTCCCTGCCACATCGACCGCCATGAACGCTCTCTCCAATTCCGCTGCTTCGCCGATCGCGCTGGAAGTGGCGCGCCGGCGCACCTTCGCGATCATCTCGCACCCGGATGCGGGCAAGACCACGCTGACCGAGAAGCTGCTGCTGTTCGGCGGCGCGATCCAGCTCGCCGGCCAAGTGCGCGCCAAGAAGGACCGGCGCTCGACGCGCTCGGACTGGATGGCGATCGAGCGCGAGCGCGGCATCTCGGTCGCCACCTCTGTGATGACCTTCGAATTCGCCGGGCACGTCTTCAACCTGCTGGACACGCCGGGCCATGAGGACTTCTCGGAGGACACCTACCGCACGCTGACCGCGGTCGACGCGGCGGTGATGGTGATCGACGCCGCCAAGGGCATCGAGGCACGCACCCGCAAGCTGCTGGAAGTCTGCCGCCTGCGCGACATCCCGATCATCACCTTCATCAACAAGATGGACCGCGAGAGCCGCGACCCGTTCGAGATTCTCGACGAGATCGAGAAGACGCTGGCGCTCGACACCACGCCGATGACCTGGCCGGTCGGTCAGGGGCGCGATTTCGTCGGCACCATGGACATCGCCAGCGGCGGCATGCGGCTGCTCGACGGCGACGAGGGCAAGACCGGCCCGCTGCGCCAGATGAGCATGGCCGAGATCGCCGCGCTCAATGTCACGCTCGACGAGGCGGCACTCGCCGAGGAACTGGGGCTGGTGCGCGAGGTCTGCAATCCGTTCGACCTGCAGGCCTTCCTCGAAGGCCATCTGACGCCGGTCTATTTCGGCTCGGCGCTGCGCAATTTCGGTGTCGGCGACCTGCTCGAAGGGCTCGGCAAATATGCCCCGCCGCCCCGGGCGCAGCAGGCCGACAAGCGCCGGGTCGAGGCGGAAGAGCCGCGCATGACCGCCTTCGTCTTCAAGATCCAGGCGAACATGGACCCTAATCACCGCGACCGCATCGCCTTCGCGCGGCTGTGCTCGGGCAAACTCCTGCGCGGCATGAAGGCGAAGCTGGTGCGCACCGGCAAGCCGATGAGCCTCGCCACGCCGCAATTCTTCTTCGCGCAGGACCGCCAGCTCGCCGAGGAAGCCTATGCCGGCGACGTGGTGGGCATTCCCAACCACGGCAATCTGCGCATCGGCGACACGCTGACCGAGGGCGAGGACATCAATTTCGTCGGCGTGCCGAGCTTCGCGCCGGAAATCCTGCGCCGGGTGAAGCTGCCCGACGCGATGAAGGCCAAGAAGCTGAAGCAGGCGCTGCAGGAGATGGCCGAGGAGGGCGTCGTGCAGGTGTTCCGCCCGACCGACGGCTCGCCGGCTCTCGTGGGTGTCGTCGGTCCCCTTCAGCTCGACGTGCTGAAGAACCGGCTGGAGGCGGAATACGGGCTGGAGGTCGGCTTTGACATGTCGGAGTTCCAGCTCGCCCGCTGGGTGTCGGCGGAAGACCCGAAGCGGGTCGAGGAATTCGCCGCCGGCAACCGCCTGTCGACGGCGGAGGATCTCGACGGCGATCTCGTCTTCCTCAGCCCCTCGGCTTTCATGATCGGCTACACCGGCGATCGCTGGCCCGGCATCGTCTTCACCGACGTGAAGGACGTGAAGAAGGCGGCGTGAGCGCCGCTTTCATGCGCTGACGCGCACGCGTCGATGCCACATGAGCCGATCTCAGCGGCTGACCACGATCCTCGTATTGGCGCGTCCATATGCGCTGATCAGCGCGAACAGCGCCTTGGCGTTGTTGGGGTGCAGGCGCACGCAGCCATGCGAGGCCGGCCGGCCGAGCCGCCGGAGGTCGTTCGTTCCGTGAATGGCCCAGCCCCGGTGGAAGAAGATCGCGTAGGGCATCGGCGCGTTGTCGTATTTGCGCGAGAAATAGCGCTTGTGCATGCGCCCGGGCTGGTAGGTGCCGACCGGGGTGCGGTAGCCCTTGCGGGCAGTGGAGACCGGCCATGAATGGCGCAGCACGCCATCCACCCACACATCCATGCGCTGCGCCGACAGGTTGATCCGCGCCACGACGTTGGGCGCGATGACCGGCTGGGAGACGGCCTCCGGTCCGGTAAGGGCGCTCTGCACCGTTGGAGCGGGGGAGGCTGCCGCCGGCGCCGTCCCGGCGGCGGGCGTGCCCGTGGGGAGGGCAGGCGTCGCGATCTCGGGCACCGCTGCGCCCGTCGGCGCGGTTGCCGGTGCGGGAGACTGGGGCGCGGGAGGCTGGGGCGCGAGCGTCTGCGGCGCGGTGCCCTCGGGTGTCGCCGCCGGCGGCGCGACCGCTGGCGGCGAGATGGCCTGCGGCTCGGCGATCTGAGGAGCGGCGCTCTGCGCAGTGGGGAGGGCGGGATCGGCTTCCTGCACCGCCACGGTCAGCGGCGCGGCCGGAGGCGCCGCGTTGGCCGGCGCCCCAAACTCCTCGGCATGGCTCGGCGCCGCCAGCAGCAGCGACGCGGCCAAGGCGAGCACAGCGACCAAGGGTTTCATCCCGGCTCCCCATCCGATTACGGCAGCATTCTGGCACGCGGCCGGCGCATTCGGGAGAGTTGAGACGACTTATGGTTTACACAACCGGATGATCGCGCGGCCGAGACGGCGTCGTTCCGCAAGGCGGGGGAGGCCAAAGGACCCATGGCGGGAGGATGGCGCTCGGATTGGAAACGATCTAGCGTCACGCCGGAATTCAATCCGGGAGCACTTTCCATGATCCTGATGCTGGCGGGACTCGTCCTGTTCGTCGCCATTCACATCCTTGCGGCGCGCCGCAAGATCGGTTCGGCCGCGACCGCCCGGCTCGGCACGACGACCTATCGCTCCATCCATGCGGTCGTCGCTGCGGCCGGCCTGCTGATGATCGCCTATGGCTACGGCCAGTGGCGGGCCGAGGGGCCGCTCCAGCTCTACAATCCCCCGGTCGCGCTGCGCCATCTCGCGCTGCTGCTGATGCTCTTCGCCTCCATCTTCGCGGTGGCGGCCCTGGTGCCAAGCCACATCAAGGCGCGGCTGAAGTTCCCGTTCCTGGTGGCGCTCAAGACCTGGGCGCTGGCGCATCTTCTCGCCAATGGCGACGTCGCGACGGTGACGCTCGCCGTGGTCATCCTCGCCTGGGCGGTGATGCTGCGCATCATGGCCAAGCGCCGGGCCGCGCCGCTGCCGGTGGCGCCCGCCAACTGGTGGGGCGACCTCGTTGCGGTCGCCGGGGGTGTCGTGCTTTATGCGATCCTCGCTTTCTGGTTCCACCCCTACATCGTCGGGGTGCCGGTAATGGGCTGAGCAAGCCCTTGTAAAAACACGAGGAAGCCGCCTGACATGTCCGTCCAGTCCACTGCCCGCCGCCTGACCGCACCCGATATCCGGGCGCGCAAGGGCGGAGAGCCGATCGTCTCGCTGACCGCCTACCACGCCCACACGGCCCGCCTCATCGACCCGCATGTCGACTTCATGCTGGTGGGCGATTCGCTCGGCATGGTGATGCACGGCATGGAGACCACGGTGCCGGTGACGGTCGACATGATGATCCTGCAGGGGCAGGCGGTCATGCGCGGCTCCTCGCGTTCGCTGGTGGTGGTGGACCTGCCCTTCGGCTCCTATGAGGGGTCGCCGCAGCAGGCCTTCGCCACCGCCGCGCGCGTGCTGAAGGAGACCGGCGCCGGCGCGGTCAAGCTGGAGGGCGGCCGCCGCATGGCCGAGACCGTCCGCTTCCTCGCCGACCGCGGCGTGCCGGTGATGGGCCATGTCGGCCTCACCCCGCAGGCGATCAACACGCTGGGCTCGTTCAAGGCGCTCGGCCGCGACGAGGCGAGCGCGGCGCTGATCCGCGACGACGCCCGCTCCATCGCCGATGCGGGCGCCTTCTCCATCGTGCTGGAGGCGATCTCCGAGCCGCTCGCCCGGCAGATCACCGAGGAAGTGGCCCCGCCCACCATCGGCATTGGCGGATCGCCCGCCTGCGACGGGCAGATCCTAGTGCTGGAGGACATGCTCGGCCTGTCCGACCGGGTGCCGCGCTTCGTCAAGAAATTCGCCGACATCGGCCCGTCCATCGGCGCGGCGGTGGAGGCCTATGCGAGCGAGGTGCGCGCGCGCAGCTTCCCCGGTCCGGAGCACGTCTACGCCCCGAAAAAATCCTAGCAGGCCCCCCGGCGGCGGCCATCCTGTGCGCGCCGCGCGATTTGCCTTGTTGAAGCCGCATGGCTAGTTTACGCGGCCCTTTCCGACATCGCCCGCGTTGCCGGGGCGGTGCCTCCTGACGAATTGCCCACGGATCCGACATGGCTGATATCTTCAACGAGATCGACGAGGACCTGCGTCGCGAGCGATACAGTCGGCTCTGGGCACGCTATGGCGCCTATGTCATCGGCCTCGCGGTTCTCACCGTCCTCGCCGTCGCCGGCTGGCGCGGCTATGAGTGGTGGAGCCTGCAGCGTGATCAGGCAGCCGGCGCGCAGTTCGAGGCGGCGCTGCAGCTCGCCGTCGACGGCAAGGCCGCCGAGGCCGACGCCGCCTTCCAGCAGATCGAGAAGGACGGCACGCCGGGCTACAAGATGCTCGCGCGCTTCCGCGCCGCCACCGAGCTCGCCAAGACCGATCGCGCCGCCGCCGTCGCCGATTACGACGCGCTCGCCAAGGATCCCTCGATAAACGCGCTGATGCAAAGCGTTGCGCAGGTGCGGGCCGCACTGCTGCTCGTCGATACCGCTTCGCTGGCCGACATCGAGGGGCGCATGAAGCCGCTCGACACGCCCGAAGGCGCCTTCCGCCATTCGGCGCGTGAGATCATCGGCCTTTCCCAGTACAAGGCCGGCAACTACCAGGCGGCGACCGACACGTTCACCGCCATCCTGACTGACGGACAGACCCCGCCCGGCCTGCGCCGCCGGGCGGAGCTGATGCGTACGCTGGCAGCCGCGTCGCTGCCGATGCCCGCCGCTGCGGCATCGGACACCACGCCGGCAGCGACGCCCGCCGAAATTCCTGCCGTGCCCGCCGCCGCGCAGGCCGAGATGCCCGCGACGACCGAGCCGGCGACCGCTCCCGCCGTGCAGTGAGGAGGTGCTGATGCGCTTCGCCAAGGTTTCCCGCTTCCCCGCGGCCACGTTGCGCCGCGCGCTTGTGCTGATTCCCGTGCTCGGGCTGACGCTCACCGCCGCCGGCTGTGAGACGCTCGACTCGCTGAATCCCTTCAACGAGCGCGAGAAGCCGCTTCCGGGCGCGCGCGCGCCGGTGTTCCCCGAGGGGGTGCCGGGCATCGACTACAACCAGCCGCCACCGCAGCCGGCCAATTCGGCCAAGTACGACCTTCCCCCCGAGACGCCCGCAACGGCCGCTCCGGAGCAGTGACCGGCGCGGAGGCGCCTCGATCCCATGACGATTACCGTCGCCATTGTCGGCCGGCCGAATGTCGGCAAGTCGACGCTGTTCAACCGGCTGGTCGGCAAGCGCCTTGCGCTGGTCGACGACCGCCCCGGCGTGACCCGCGATCGCCGCGAAGGTGACGCGCGGCTGGGCCATCTGAACTTCCGGGTCATCGACACGGCTGGCCTCGAAGAGGCCAAGGTGGAGTCGCTCGAAGGGCGCATGCGGGCGCAGACCGAGGCCGCCATCGTGGACGCCGATGTGCTGCTGTTCATGGTCGATGCCAAGGCCGGCATTACGCCGAGCGACCGCGCCTTCGGCGAACTCGCCCGCCGCTCCGGCAAGCACACGATCCTCGTCGCCAACAAGGCTGAGGCCAAGGGCTCGCAGAGCGGAACGCTCGACGCCTATTCGCTGGGGCTCGGCGAGCCTGTCGAACTCTCGGCCGAGCATGGCGACGGCATGGCGGACCTCATTCGCGCGCTGGCCGAATGCATGCCGGACGACGCCTATGACGAGGACGACGAGGCGGACGCCGAAGGCAGCCGGCGCATTCGCGTCGCGGTGCTCGGACGCCCGAATGCCGGCAAGTCGACGCTGATCAATGCGCTGCTTGGCGAGGACCGGCTGCTGACCGGCCCGGAGGCCGGCATCACCCGCGATTCCATCGCGGTGGATATCGAACGGCACGGCGTGGAATTGCGCGTGTTCGATACCGCCGGCATGCGCAAGCGGGCGCGCATCGACGACAAGCTGGAAAAGCTCTCCGTCGCCGATGGGCTGCGCGCCGCGCGCTTCGCCGAAGTGGTCGTCGTTCTGATGGATGCGACCCATCCCTTCGAGGAGCAGGACCTGCGCATCGCCGACCTCGTCGAGCGCGAGGGGCGGGCGGTGGTGCTGGCCCTGTCCAAGTCCGACCTCGTCAAGGACCAGCCGGGCTTCGTGAGTCAGGTGCGCGGGGAGGCCGATCACTGGCTGCCGCAGCTTCGCGGCGCGCCGGTCGTGCTGGTGTCCGGCCTCACCGGCGAGGGGCTCGACCGCCTCGTGCGGGCGATCCAGCAGGCGCACGAAGTGTGGAACCGTCGCGTGCCGACCAATCCGCTCAATCGCTGGCTGGGCGAGACCACCGACCAGCATCCGCCACCGGCGGTGTCGGGCCGCCGCATCAAGCTGCGCTACATCACCCAGCCGAAGGCTCGCCCGCCGAGCTTCGTGCTGTTCTGCTCGCGCGCCGATGCGCTTCCGGAGAGCTATGTGCGCTATCTCGTGAACAATCTGCGCACCAGCTTCGACCTGCCGGGCGTGCCGATACGGCTCACCCTGCGCGAGAAGGACAATCCCTACGCCGAGAAGGACTGACGAAGCCGTGCCAGCCAGCCGCCGAGCCGGGCCTTCAGGCGCCGGCTCCACCGTCGCAGCTGCTCGCATCGGAGCGTCGCGTGTTCGACGAGCATGGGTTCCAGCCCGCGGCGCCGCGTTTGTTCGCTGAGGCGTTGGTCGCGCACATGGCATGCCATCAGCCTTTCGATGCCTATCATCGGATCGATGGCTAGCGCGGCTGCGCGTGGGGCATTGGCGGAGGGCGGTATTGCCAGCATCGCGTCGAGATAGGGTTCGAGGCGATAACGCGCCAGCAGGTCGTCGGGGATATCCCGTGCGAAGGCGACGCCCTTGCGATAGTCGGCGACGATCTCCCGCGTGAGCGCCTCGGCGTCGAGCAGCCGCTCGCAGCAGCGGCCGGTGAAATTATAACGCGCGGCACGGGCAAAGTTCCGCTCGTCGAGGTAACCCGGCCCGCCGAAATGGTCATAGACATAGACCGGCACGCGGGCGGCAAGCGCATAGGGCACCGTCTTGCCGATGGAGATGACCAGGTCGCTCGTCTGGATCATTTCGGGCGTCACCAGCGCCGGTCGACCGCACGAATAGCCGAGTTGGCGCACGTCCCGCCCAGGCGACAGAAGGTCCACCGCTTCCATCAGCGCCGGGTCGCGATGGTTGGAGACGACGGTGATCGTCTTCAACCCGGAACTGGGCGTCGGAGCATCACGGAAGAAGACATCCGGCGCGGCATTGCGGAAATTGGTGATCGGGGCGGCTGTGCCAAGCGCCGCCAGCGTCTCCGCGGTCAGTTCGGAGTTGGCGAAGTGATGATCGGCCAGGATGCCGTCATGGTGCCAGCCGCCGCTTTCCATGAAGCTGCGCCGGCCCAGCCTGCCGAAGACGAAGGCGGTTCGCTCGCGTGCGCCGACAACCATGCGGTAGTCGAACAGTCCGGCAACATGGTGCTGAAAGTAGACGAGGTCGTAGGCGAAGGGGGCGATCCGCGCCGGCTCGTTGACGACATCGAGGCCGAGGCGGGCGCGGAGGATGGCGGTCATCGGCCTCGCCGCGACGTTGGCGAACAGCGTGACGTCATGGCCGAGCGAGCGGAAACGGGCCGCGAACTCAAGGCAGACCATCTCCGATCCGGCGATGTTCGCCAGATGGTCCGTGGCGATCAGGATTTTCATCGCTCGCGCCTTCCGCTGCGTCGCGGCGTGAGGGGCGCGGGCTCAGCCCGGCGGCTGGAAGTCTAGCAGCTTGCCGGCCGGGAAGTCGTAGAGCCGGCCGGTTTCCTCGAAGCTCGGCAGGCAGAGCGCGAGGATCGCCTGGGCGACCGCCTCCGGGGCGGGCAGCGTGTTCGGATCCTCGCTCGGAAACGCCTTGGCGCGCATGCGCGTGCGGATCGGGCCCGGATTGATGAGGTTCACCTTAAGGTTGGAGAGGTTCATCACCTCGTTTGCCCAGGTGCGCGCCAGCACTTCCACCGCCGCCTTGGTGACGGAATAGGGACCCCAGAAGGCACGCGCCTTGTGCGCGGCGCCGGAGGAGACCAGTACCGCGCGCCCGGCGGTGGACAGGCGCAGCAGCGGGTCGAGAGAGCGGATGAGGCGCCAGTTGGCCGTGAGGTTCACCGCCAGCGTATCGTCCCATTCCTTGGGGTCGATCTGCGAAAGCGGCGTCATCGGGCCGAGCACGCCGGCATTGCCGACGAAGATGTCGAGATGGCCGAAACGCTCGTAAAGCGCGCCGCCGAGCCGGTCGATGCCGGCGCCGTCCTTCATGTCGAGCGGCACCAGCGTCGCGGTCGAACCGGCCTTGACGATGGCGTCGTCCAGCTCTTCCAGCGCGCCGGTGGTCCGGCCGACGGCGACGACATGGGCGCCGGCTTCGGCAAGGGCGAGGGCGGTTGCCTGGCCGATGCCGCGCGTGGCGCCGGTGACGAGGGCGTAGCGGCCGGCGAGCGGGCGCGCGGCGCTGTCCGCCGCGGAGAGTTCCGACATGGGGTTTCCTCGAACGCTTACGATTCGTCGGTCATCACCACCGACGGCGCCGAGCGCCGGGCCGGGCCGTGAGTGACCGCTTCGATATTGTTGCCCTCGGGGTCGAGCACGAAGGCGGCGTAATAGCCCGGGTGGTAGTCGCGCGGGCCCGGCGCGCCGTTGTCGCGGCCGCCGGCGGCGAGCGCGGCAGCATGGAAACGCCGCACGGTTTCCTCGTCCGGCGCCTGGAAGGCGATATGCGCCCGCCCGGTGGTCGGCTCGCCGGCGCTCACGAACAACTCGTCGGCGAAGAAATAGCCCTCGCCGCGCTCGACCGGGACACCCAGTACCGCGAGAGCGGCCTCATAGAAGCGCTGGCAGGCCGCCAGGTCGCTCACCACGAGCTGGATGTGGTCGATCAGGCGGCCGCGATGCCATTCCCGGAGCTCGACCATGCTGCGTCAGCTCGCCTCTGCCAGCAGGGAGAGCTGGCGTGGGGAAACCTCGCCCTCGCGGTCGGTCAGCGGGGTGGGGTACTCGCCCGTGAAGCAGTGATCGGTGAACTGCGGGCGGACGGGGTCGCGGCCTTCATAGCCCATCGACTTGTAGATGCCGTCGATCGACAGGAAGGCGAGGCTGTCGGCACCGATGTAGCGGCGCATGCCTTCGAGATCGTGTGTGGCGGCGAGCAGCTTGTCGCGGTCCGGCGTGTCGATGCCGTAATAGTCCGGGTGGGTGATCGGCGGCGAGGAGATACGGAAATGCACCTCGCGGGCACCGGCCTCGCGCATCATGCGCACGATTTTGACAGAGGTCGTTCCGCGAACCAGGCTGTCGTCGATCAGAACGATGCGCTTGCCCTCGACCACGGCGCGGTTGGCCGAGTGCTTCATGCGCACGCCCTGGTCGCGCACCGACTGGGTCGGCTGGATGAAGGTGCGCCCGACATAGTGATTGCGGATGATGCCGAGCTCATAGGGAATGCCGGAGGCCTGGGCATAGCCGATGGAGGCCGGCACGCCGGAATCCGGCACCGGCACCACCACGTCGGCATCGGCCGGCGCCTCGGCGGCGAGCTGCATGCCCATGGTCTTGCGGACCTGATAGACGGAGCGGCCACCGACGATGGAGTCGGGGCGGGCGAAATAGATGTACTCGAAGATGCACGGACGCGGCGGTACGCTGCCGAACGGGCGCAGCGTCTCGACCTTGTCGGAGGAGAAGACGATGACCTCGCCCGGCTCGATGTCACGCACATGGCGCGCACCAATTATGTCGAGAGCGCAGGTCTCTGAAGTCAGGATCGGGTGGCCGTCGAGCTCACCGAGCACCAGCGGTCGGATGCCGAGCGGATCGCGGGCGCCGACCAGCTTCTTGTTGGTGAGGCCGACAAAGGCATAGGCGCCCTCGATGGCGCGCAGCGCGTCGATGAAGCGTTCGGTGAAGCGGGCGCGCTTGGAGCGGGCCACGAGGTGCAGCATCACCTCGGTGTCGGAGGTCGACTGACAGATGGCGCCGTCGCGGATGAGCTGGCGGCGCAGCGTCAGGCCGTTGGTCAAATTGCCGTTATGGGCGATGGCGAAGCCGCCGCCGTCGAGTTCGGCGAAGAGCGGCTGGACGTTGCGCAGGATGGTCTCGCCGGTCGTCGAGTAGCGTACATGGCCGACCGCGATATGACCGGGCAGGCGCTTGATCGCTTCACCGTCCGAGAAGGCGTCGCTGACCAGGCCGAGGCGGCGTTCGGAATGAAAACGCCTGCCGTCATAAGTGGTTATGCCGGCTGCTTCCTGTCCGCGGTGCTGCAGGGCGTGCAGGCCGAGGGCGGTGATCGCCGCGGCGTCGGGGTGGCCGTAAATGCCGAACACGCCGCACTCCTCGCGCAGCGTGTCCCCGTAGTCATCGTAGAAGTCGCCGGCTTCCGCCGATTTCGGCGCCACGTCGTCACGCATCAGATTGGTCATAGGACCATCGCTCCTCGGCGCAGTTCAAGGCTGCGCCCGCTCCACATGCTCAAATACAACTGCGCCCCGGGACGCCTTTGTCCCACGGGCGCGGTCGAATTAAGGCGCCGGCGGCGTCGCCGGGCCGGGAGTAGCCGGGGCCGGTCCCGGATTGAACGGCTCGGGCGGCGGCTCGATCGGCTCGGCATCCTTCGGGCTGCGAATATCGCGGATCAGGCTCTCGGGATCTTCCGGCAATACGGAGATGAGCCAGTCGCCCGCACTTTGCAAGACCAGCTTGGCGCGGGCGTCGCGAATCCAGTCCGGCTGGCCCTGTTCGTTCTGGACCAGCCAGTTGAAGAACAGGAAGGCCACAACCATGATCAGGAAGCCGCGCGCCAGGCCGAAGAGGAAGCCGAGGGTGCGGTCCAGCGCGCCGATGCGGCTGTCGAGCACCAGGTCCGAGATGCGGACCGTGATGATCGAGACGATCAGCAGCGTGACGATGAACACCGAACCGACCGTGGCGGCCATCGCGAAGGTATCGTTGGCGATGTACTGCTTCGCGAAGGGCAGGGCGTGCGGATAGGCGTAGAGCGTGACGATCGCCGCGGCGACCCATGACGCGATGGCGAAGACCTCGCGCACGAAGCCGCGCACCATGGCCAGGAGGCCGGAGACTACCATCACGGCGATGAGGATGATGTCGAGCAGCGTCAAGACTATCACACCGTGGTCGAAGCGGCTTCCGACGGGAAAGCGCAGCGAATCTGCCGCTTTCCGGCCGCTGAAAGGGCCGCGCGACGTATAGCGCGGCGCAGGGCGCGCGTCATCCCTCTTGGCGTTCGGGTTTAGCCTTGCGCGGGCCTCTGGCGGCGATGCTGGCGACGATATCCCCAAGAGAGGTGACGGTTTCGACCGCCAGCGGCGCTTCCGGAGCCTCCTTCGCGCCGTCTCCCTTCGCCTTCGATGCCTTCTCGGCCGTTCCCTTTTCCCCCGCTCCCTTGCCCGTCGAGCCCTTCGCCTCGGGCGTAACGGCACGGGTGAAGCCGAGCTTGGCGGCTTCCTTCAGCCGTGCCACGGCATGCGGCACGGCGCGCACGGCGCCGGTGAGGCTCACCTCGCCGAAATAGACGCTGTCGTGGGGCAGCACCGCCCCGGAGAGCGAGGAGACCAGCGCGGCCGCCACCGCGAGGTCCGCCGCCGGCTCGGTGATGCGAAAGCCGCCGGCGACGTTGAGATGCACGTCATGCCCGCCGAGCTTGATGCCGCAGCGTGCTTCCAGCACGGCGAGCACCATGGAGAGCCGGCTCGTGTCCCAGCCGACTACGGCGCGGCGTGGCGTGCCGAGGCTGGTCGGCACGACCAGCGCCTGGATCTCCACCAGCACCGGACGGGTGCCCTCCATGCCGGCGTAGACCGCCGTGCCGGGGGCGCCGCTGTCGCGGTTGGACAGGAACAGCTCGGAGGGATTTGCCACCTCGCTGAGGCCGAGGCCGGTCATCTCGAACACGCCGATCTCGTCGGTCGGCCCGAAGCGGTTCTTCTGCGCCCGCAGGATGCGGAAATCATGCGCGCCGTCGCCCTCGAAGGAGAGCACCGCGTCGACCATGTGCTCGACCACGCGCGGGCCGGCGATCTGGCCGTCCTTCGTCACATGGCCGACGAGGATGACGGCGGCGCCGGCGCGCTTGGCGTAGCGGATGAGGATCTGCGCCGAGGAACGCACCTGCGTGACCGTGCCGGGGGCGGATTCCACCGTGTCGGTCCACATGGTCTGGATCGAATCGATCACCACGAGCGCCGGCCGGCGGCCCTCGGACAGGGTGGCGACGATGTCCTCGACATTGGTCTCGGCGGCGAGCTCGACGGCGGCGCCGGCAAGGCCGAGGCGCTCGGCGCGCAGGCGCACCTGCGCCACCGCCTCTTCGCCGGAGACGTAGATGATGCGGTGCCCGGCGCCGGCGAGGGCGGCCGATGCCTGGATCAGCAGGGTCGACTTGCCGATGCCGGGATCGCCGCCGATGAGCAGCACGGAGCCCGGCACCAGGCCGCCGCCAGCCACGCGGTCGAGTTCGGAAATGCCGACGCGCACGCGCGGCGCGTCCTCGGAGGTGCCCGACAGGCTTTCCAGCGCAATGAGCCGCCCCTTGCGTCCGCCGCGCAGATTGGCCGGCAAGGTGTCGGTGGCGGTGGTTTCCTCGACGATGGAGTTCCATGCGCCGCAGGAATCGCAGCGGCCCTGCCAGCGCGAATGAACTGCGCCGCAAATCTGGCAGATGAAGGTGGCGGCGCGCTTGGCCATGTCTGACTGAAATCCGTTCGAATCGCCCGAGCGAGTTCTACCGCCATTCGCCGTCGAGTCCGAGCAACGCTCATCCGGTCGCGTGACCGGGACGACGTCACACCCAGCGACGATGGTAGCGGCGGCCGAGCGAGGTCAGGATCTCATAGTCGATGGTGTGCGAGTGGCGCGCGAGGTCGTCGAGGCTGAGCCCGTCGCCGAGCAGGGTCGCGAAGTCGCCGGGCGCGACGGCGTCCTCCGGAATCTCGGTGACGTCGACCGCCATCAGGTCCATCGAGATGCGCCCGATCAGCGGGCAGCGATGGCCGGCGATCACTGCCTCGGCGCCCGGCCGCAGGTCCGAGGCGCCGGCCAGGCGCGGTATGCCGTCGGCATAGCCGGCCGAGAGGATGGCGACGCGCGACGGGCGTATCGCGGTATGGGCGCCACCATAGCCGACGGTCTCGCCCTCGTGGACATGGCGGATCTGCGCAATGCGCAGCTCCAGCCGCACCACCGGGCGCAGCGGCGCGATGTCCCTGCGCGGGCGCCCGCCATAGACCGCGATGCCGGGCCGGACGAGATCGAAATGATAGGCCGGGTCGCCCAGCGCGCCGGCGGAATTCGACAGCGAGGCGCGCACATCCGGGAACAGCGCGACGATGGCGCGGAAATCCTCGAGCTGGCGGGCGTTGAGCGGGTGGTCGGGCTCGTCGGCGCAGGCGAGGTGGCTCATCAGCAGCACGAGAGGGAAGCCGAGTTCGTCGCGCCCCTCGGCGACATTGACCGCCTCGGCCGGCGAGAGGCCGAGCCGGTTCATGCCGGTGTCGACATGGAGGGCGGCAGGAAGCGCCTCGCCGACGGCGGCACAGAAGTCACGCCAATGGGCGATCTCGCCGGTGCTGCCCAGCACGGGACGCAGCGCCGTCTCGCGATAGATCGCCTCGGTGCCGGGAAAGAGCCCGTTGAGCACGAAGATCTCGGCATCAGGCAGCAGGTCGCGCAG
Organism: Ancylobacter sp. TW_SC_1; assembly: GCF_056836805.1. Taxonomy (NCBI): domain Bacteria; kingdom Pseudomonadati; phylum Pseudomonadota; class Alphaproteobacteria; order Hyphomicrobiales; family Xanthobacteraceae; genus Ancylobacter; species Ancylobacter sp. TW_SC_1. The sequence goes on along the minus strand of NZ_CM166365.1, from coordinate 3,578,946 downwards.
CTCGCGCGCCTCGCCGAGCAGGGCGACGAAGAAGGTGCGCGCGCCCGCCTTCCAGAGTGCCATTGCGGCTGAGGCGAGGCCGAGGCCGTAGGCGTCGCCCTTGACCACGGCCGCGCATCTGGCGGGGGCGACGCGGCGCTCCAGCTCCTGATAGTTCGCTACCAGCGCGGACAGGTCGATGGTCAGGACGCCGCCGGCCTCGGCCGGCGGGATGCTTGCAGCGTTCACGGTCGGACTCTCAATGCTCCGGCAGGCGATCGCCCTGGGCGAGCGAGGAGAAGCGGGTGAACTGCGCCTCGAACGCGACCTTCACCGTGCCGGTCGGGCCGTGGCGCTGCTTGCCGATGATCACCTCGGCCGTGCCCTGGGCGGCCTTCATGTCCTGGTCCCACTTGAACCATTCTTCGGTGCCTTCCTTCGGCTCCTTGTTCTTCAGGTAATATTCCTCACGGAAGACGAACATCACCACGTCTGCATCCTGCTCGATCGAGCCGGATTCGCGAAGATCGGACAATTGCGGACGCTTGTCGTCGCGGCTTTCCACCTGACGCGACAGCTGGGAGAGCGCCATGATCGGCACGGCGAGCTCCTTGGCCAGCGCCTTGAGGCCGGTGGTGATCTCGGTGATCTCCTGCACGCGGCCCTGCGACGAGCTCTTGGAGGAGCCGGTGAGCAGTTGGAGGTAGTCGACGACCATGAAGTCCAACCCGCGCTGGCGCTTGAGCCGGCGGGCGCGGGCGCGCAGCTGGGCGATGGAGATGCCGCCGGTATCGTCGATATAGAGCGGGATGGTCTGCATCATCTGGGCGCAGCTGGCGAGCTTGTCGAACTCGTGCTCGGAAATGTCGCCGCGGCGGATCTTGTAGGAGGCGATCTCGGCCTGCTCGGCGAGAATACGGGTGGCGAGCTGCTCGGCCGACATTTCCAGCGAGAAGAAGCCGACCACGCCGCCGTTGAGCGCCCGGATCGAGCCGTCGGGCAGCGTCTCCGACTGGTAGGCCGCGGCGACGTTGAAGGCGATGTTGGTGGCGAGCGAGGTCTTTCCCATGGCCGGACGACCGGCGAGGATGATGAGGTCGGAGGGCTGCAGGCCGCCCATCATCTGGTCGAGATCGTCGAGGCCCGAGGCGGTGCCGGACAGATGGCCGTCGCGCTGGAAGGCGCGGCTGGCCATGTCGACCGCTTCCTTCAGCGCGTCGTTGAAGCGCATGAAGCCGCCGTCGTAGCGCCCGGTCTCTGCGAGCTCGTAGAGGCGCTTTTCCGCTTCTTCGATCTGCTCCTGAGGGGCGGCGTCGACCGGGGCCTCGTAGGCCTCGTTGACGATCTCCTCGCCGATGGCGATCAGGTCGCGGCGCACCGAGAGGTCGTAGATGGCGCGGCCGTAGTCCTCGGCGTTGATGATCGTCGTCGCCTCGGCGGCGAGGCGGGCCAGATATTGCGGCACGGTGAGGCCGGCGATGTCGAGCTCGCTCGGCAGGAAGGTCTTGAGCGTGACCGGCGTCGCCACCTTGCCGGCGCGGATCAGTGCCGACGAGGTCTCATAGATCGAGACGTGGATCGGCTCGAAGAAATGGCGCGGCTCCAGGAAGTCCGAGACCCGGTAGAACGCCTCGTTGTTCACCAGGATCGCGCCCAGCAGCGCCTGCTCCGCCTCGATATTGTGCGGAGCACTGCGATAGGTCGCGTCGGTCGCCGCCGGGGGGCGGGCGGGGGAATCGAGCATATCTCTTCCGGGTGCGAGTGGGCCGTGGCAATAGCTACCTTCCCCCCGGGGGCGAGTCCGGGGCGAATCGCGCACGCTTCATTTTGTCTTGTGGAGGGCCTGTGGAAAGCCGAATCTCGCTTGACGCGATTCCGACCCGCTCCGTCCGCCGTGCCGCCTACTCCCCTGCCAGCCGCAGCCCCGGGCGGTTCTGGTTCTCCATCCTGCGCAGCGCCGCTTCGGCATCAGTGATGTAGTTGCGCGTCAAGGGCACCACGCCCTCGCGCCTGGCGAGCTGGATCTGGAAGATCATCATCCCCTGATGACGGAAGGCCATCTCGGACGAGGCGAGATAGAACTCGAACATCCGCACGAAGCGTGAATCATAGAGGCGCTCGACCTCCTCGCGATGGGCGAGGAAGCGCTCGCGCCAGGCCTTCAGCGTCTCAGCATAGTGCAGGCGCAGGATCTCGATGTCGGTAACGAACAGGCCCGCCTTCTCGATCGCTGGAAGCACCTCGGAGAGTGCGGGGATGTAGCCGCCGGGGAAAATGTACTTGGCGATCCACGGATTGGTGATGCCGGGCCCTTCCGAGCGGCCGATGGAGTGGATCAGCGCCACGCCGTCCTCTTTCAGCAGCTTCGCCACCTTGCCGAAATATTCGTCGTAATGCCCGACGCCGACATGCTCGAACATGCCGACCGAGACGATGCGGTCGAACGGGCCGGGCACGTCGCGATAGTCCTGGAGGCGGAAGTCGGCGCGGTCGGACAAGCCGCGTTCCTCGGCACGGGCGCGGGCGACGCCGTGCTGCTCCTGCGAGAGCGTGACGCCCGTGACCTTCGCGCCGGCATTGCCAGCGAGATAGAGGCCCATTCCACCCCAGCCGCAGCCGATGTCGAGCGCGGTGAGGTCGGGGCGGTCGAACAGCAGCTTGGCCGCGATGTGCCGCTTCTTGGCGAGTTGGGCATCGTCGAGCGACTGGTCGGGATGCTCGAAATAGGCGCAGGAATATTGCCGGTCGGCGTCCAGGAACAACGAATAGAGCCGCCCGTCGAGATCATAGTGATGCGCCACGTTCTTCTGCGAACGGCCCGGCGGGTTGAACTGTGCAAGGCGGCGGAAGAAGAACCGGAGCCGCATCAGCACCTTCGCGCTGACGCTGGGAACTTCCAGCCCGACCTGCGACATGAGAACGGCGAGCACGTCGGCAATGTCGCCCTGCTCGACGATCATGCCGCCGTCCATGTAGGCCTCGCCAAACTTCAGCTCGGGATCGAGGAGAATCTGGCGCTGCCAGGCTTCGGAGGTGAAGCGGACGATCAACGGTTCCCCGGTGCCGTCGCCCAATACGGCGCGCGCACCCGAAGCGAAGACGACCGTCAGGGAACCATGGCGCACGACGCGCGCGAGAATCTGCGTAAGCAACCGTTCCATTGGGCAACTCCAACGGTACCGGCAGTCAGCGACGACAAACCGCAAAAAGCTCGTCTCCGCGTGAAGACTGCCTGCCCATGCGCTGGGCATGTTTGTGATCTGCCAATCATTGCATCATAACATTTAGCGGCTCGCAATATTCCAATTACTGCAACGCATGCAAAAAAAAGCCCGGCCGCGAACGGCCGGGCTACGCCTTTTGACGTATTACGCTGGGTAAATGCTTCAGGCCTGCTCGGCTTCAGCCTCGGCCTCGTCCTCGGCCGGGGCTTCCTCCAAGTATTCGCCCTCGTCCTCGTCCTCATCGTCGCGCGCGACGGAGAGGTCCTCACCGCGCGACTGGCGGACGGCTTCTTCCGGGCTGCGGGCGATGTTGGCGCGGACGGTCACTTCGACCTCCGGGTGCAGCGTGACCGGCACCTCGTGCAGGCCGATCGTCTTGATCGGGTGGTTGAGGACGATCTGCCTGCGCTCGACGGAGAAGCCGGCGGCGGTCAGGGCGTCGGCGATGTCGCGGGTCGACACCGAACCGTAGAGCTGGCCGGTCTCGCCAGCCTGGCGCACGAGCACGACTTCGGTGCCGTTCAGCTTGTCGCCGACCTTGGTGGCCTCGGCCTTGAGCTCGAGGTTGCGGGTCTCGAGCTGGGCCTTCATCGAGTCGAAGCGGGTCTTGTTGTCCTTGGTGGCGCGCAGCGCCTTGCCCGAGGGAAGCAGGTAGTTGCGGGCGAACCCGTCCTTCACGCGGACGACTTCACCCATCTGGCCGAGCTTGGCCACGCGCTCCAGCAGAATGACTTCCATTTCAGTTCTCCATTCGATTCGTCAAAGTCGGTAAGGGTTGAGAGTCAGCCGTCATTGGCCGCCGGCGGACGGCCCGGCGGACCTCCACGCCGGAAGCGGCCGCGAAGGCCGAAGAGCGTCTCGGCAAGGCCGAGCAGGGCGAGTACGGCGAAGGGCCAGCCGAGCGCGAGCGCCGCGATCCAGACCGTCGCGATCACCAGCGTGCGTCCCGCCGCGCCGCGGGTGATCCAGTGGATCGTGGCGAGGCCGATGAAGGCGAAAGCCATGATCAGCGTCGCGCTCAGCAGTTCCGTCATGAGGCCGACGAAGCCGCCGGCGAGGCTCGCCGCGATGAGGGCGCCGACGAGGAGGGCCGCCGTCGGGCGCGGCACGGAGATCGCCGCGAGATCCGGCCAGGGACGCATGAGCCGGCCGGAGACGCGGGCGATGTGTGCGCCGAGCCAGAGATTGCCGATCTGCGTCACCATGGTGACGACCGCGGCGGCGGGCGGCATGACGAGCACGAGCAGGTCGACCAGCCGCTCCACATCGGGGCCGCCGGCGCCCGGGCGCTCCTCGAACATGGCCTGGAACAGCACGCGCAGGGCCGCCTGATAGCCCTCGATGCTGCCCGCGACGAGCGGGATCAGCGCCGCGACGGCGAGGCAGCCGAGAATGGCGGCGGCCAGCACGACGCGGCCGATGGGAAACCATTCGATCGGCGCGCCCGGCTGCGGCTCGCGCGCCATCAGGGCGAGATAGGCCAGCACATAGGCCGGCAGCCCGACGCCGGCGACGTAGGCGAGCAGAAGCTCAAGCCCGAAGAACACGCCGATGGCGACGGCAGCCGCCGAGGCGGCGACCAGCGCGGAAAGATGCGACCAGCCGAGGCCGACGATCAGTAGGGGCAGGGGGGCGAGGTAGAACAACGGCAAGGCGAGGGCGCTGCCGGTCGCGACGGTGGCGACCAGAAGGGCGGACGCCGCACCGGCGCCCAACGCTATGAGCCAGTTCTGTATCATTCGACGAGCTGTCCCGCTCCAAGCGGTTAGAGGCGGATCTCGGTCCGCCCCAGCCAAGACCCGCCGGATTGATCCGTGGGTCTGTCGGAAAATCTCTTCAGGAAACGTCCCCGGCCGGAGCCGGGGACGAATTCGTCACGCGATCAGCGGATCACGAAGGGCAGCAGGCCGAGGAAGCGCGCGCGCTTGATGGCCTGGGCCAGTTCGCGCTGCTTCTTGGCGGAAACCGCCGTGATGCGCGAGGGAACGATCTTGCCGCGCTCGGAGATGTAGCGCTGCAGAAGCCGCACGTCCTTGTAGTCGATCTTCGGCGCGTTGGCGCCGGAGAACGGGCAGGTCTTGCGACGACGGAAGAAGGGCCGACGCGCGCCGGAATTCGCGGCTGCGCCGCCAGTGCCACCGAAAGCCATCACTCAGTCTCCACGCTGGCCGGAGCCTCTTCACGATCACGACGCGGGCCGCGATCACCGCGATCCCCACGGTCGCCGCCGAAGCTGCGCCCGCCGCCGCCGAAGCCGCGGTCGCCACCGAAGCCGCGATCGCCGAAGCCGCGGTCGCCGCGGTCGTCACGGTCGCGCTTCTGCAGCATGACCGACTGGCCTTCCTCGAGCTCTTCCACGCGGATGGTGAGGAAGCGCAGGATGTCCTCGTCGATCCGCATCTGGCGCTCCATCTCGGCAACGGCCGGGGCCGGGGCGTCGATGTTCAGCAGCGAGAAATGGGCCTTGCGGTTCTTGCGGATGCGGTAGGTGAGCGTCTTGACGCCCCAGTACTCGTTCTTCGAGACCGTGCCGCCATTCGCTTCGATCACGCCCTTGAACCGGGCGGTGAGTTCCTCGACCTGCTGCGCCGTGACATCCTGGCGCGCGAGGAACACGTGCTCATAAAGAGCCATGTTTCGTGCCTTTCCTATTCTTCCGCACTATTGCGGCCATCGTCCCGGCGACGAGCCCTTCGAGCCTCGCGGAAAGGCTCGAACAATCTCGAAGGCGGGGACACGGGACGGCGGAAACGCTTGCGATTCCTGCCATGCATGTGGCGCTTGGCCAAAGCACAGCCGTCCGTTCAGCCCCCGGCCGGGACCGACAGTGCGCGGGCTTATACGCGAAAATGCCCGGAAATCAAGGTCCGGAGCGCCGTTTGGGCCATCTGGCCACGGCGTCATATGTCCGGCACGGCGCAGAAGCCGGTTCGGGCGCCACCCCGGGCAGGCGATGCATGTGGAACATCGCGCCGATGATCGCCGCCGCCGGGTGGGGGCTGATAAGAAGAACCTGCCGGGCCGGGCGGCAGGCAGGTGCAAGGTAGGCAGGCGGGCCGGTCCCGGATTAAGGGTGAAGAAGTCGGAAGCCTTCCAGGCCCTCCGGCCCTCGCGGCTTGACACAAGGCGCTCAGCGGTGTTCCTGCGGCCGCCAATTCTTAAAGGATAGGTTTCGTTACGTCATGAGCAGCGCGTTCGTTTTCCCCGGTCAGGGCAGCCAGATCGTCGGCATGGGCAAAGCCCTCGCCGACAATTTCGCTGCAGCCCGCGCCGTTTTCCAGGAAGTCGACGACGCGCTCGGCGAGAATCTGTCCGCGATCATGTGGGATGGGCCGATCGAGACGCTGACGCTCACCGCCAACACCCAGCCGGCGCTGATGGCCTCCTCGCTTGCCGCCCTGCGTGTGCTGGAGAGCGAGGCCGGCCTCGATCTGGTGCGCGACGCTGCCTTCGTCGCCGGCCATTCGCTGGGCGAGTATTCCGCGCTCGCCGCCGCCGACTCGATCTCCATCGCCGATACCGCACGCCTGCTGCGCCTTCGTGGCACCGCCATGCAGGCCGCGACGCCTGTCGGCACCGGTGCGATGGCGGCGATCCTAGGGCTCGACTTCGACAAGGTCGCCGCCGTCGCCGCCGAGGCGGCGCAGGGTGAGGTCTGCGACATCGCCAATGACAACGCGCCCGGCCAGGTCGTCGTCTCCGGCGCCACGGCGGCGGTCGAGCGCGCCTGCGAGATCGCCAAGCGCGAAGGCGCCTCGCGCGCCATCATGCTGACTGTTTCCGCTCCCTTCCATTGCAGCCTCATCGCCTCCGCCGCAGACGCGATGCGCGATGCGCTGGCGGGTGTTGAAGTGCGCGCGCCGAAGGTGCCGCTGGTCGCCAACGTGACAGCCGCCCCGGTGAACGCTCCGGACGAGATTCGTGCCCTGCTGGTGAAGCAGGTGACGAGCACGGTACGCTGGCGCGAATCCGTCGCCTTCATGGCGGAGCAGGGGGTGACGCGCCTCATCGAAGTCGGCACCGGCAAGGTGCTGTCCGGCCTCACCAAGCGTATCGCCCGCCAGGTTGCCGCCGCGAATGTCGGCATGCCCGAGGACGTCGCCGCCTTTGCCGCCATCGCGGCCGAGGCGTGAGAGACAATCAGGAGGTTTCCGTGTTCGATCTGACAGGCAAGACGGCCCTCGTCACCGGTGCGACCGGCGGCATTGGCGGGGCGATCGCCAAGTCGCTGCACGCTCAGGGTGCCACGGTGGCGATTTCCGGCACCCGCCGCGAGGTGCTCGAGGCGCTGGCCGCCGAGCTGGGCGAGCGTGCCCATGTGCTGCCCTGCGACCTTTCCAACACCGAGCAGGTCGAGCAGCTCGTGCCGCAGGCCGAGGAAGCCTTGGGTGCGCTCGACATTCTCGTGAACAATGCCGGCATCACCCGCGACGGACTGTTCATCCGTCTCACCGACGAGATGTGGGACACGGTGATCGCGGTGAATCTGACGGCGGGTTTCCGCCTGACCCGCGCCGCCGCCCGCTCCATGATGCGCCGGCGTACCGGCCGTATCATCGGCATCACCTCGGTGGTGGGCGTGACCGGCAATGCCGGCCAGGGTAATTATGCCGCCGCCAAGGCCGGCATGATCGGCATGTCCAAGGCGCTCGCCAAGGAAGTCGCGCCGCGAGGCGTGACGGTAAACTGCATCGCGCCGGGCTTCATCGCGACGCCGATGACCGACGTGCTGAACGACAAGCAGAAGGAAGCGATTCTCTCGGCCGTTCCGGCCGCGCGCCTGGGTTCGCCCGAGGATATCGCCGCCGCTGCCGTCTACCTTGCCTCCAACGAGGCCGCCTATGTCACGGGCCAGACGCTGCACGTGAACGGCGGGATGGCCATGATCTGACTAAGGCCGCCGAGACCGTTGGTAACCCGCGCTTTACGGCGCTGGTTTTGACGTTTGAAGTGTGCTAACGACCGCCACGGCTCACAGGGGTGGACACCGCAATCTCACTGCGGAGACGTCTGGGTACCTCCTGTAATCGGGGCAGAAAACAGGCCGCCAACGCCGCGTTCGCGCGGGGGCCAAATGGAACAACGTAGCAACCTCCGGATACGGACGAGGGTGAACCGATGAGCGATATTGCCGAGCGCGTGAAGAAGATTGTAGCCGAGCATCTGGGCGTCGAGCCCGAGAAGGTTACCGAGAATGCGAGCTTCATCGACGACCTCGGCGCCGACAGCCTCGATACGGTCGAGCTTGTCATGGCCTTTGAAGAAGCCTTCAATTGCGAGATCCCGGACGACGCCGCCGAGACGATCCTGACCGTCGGCGACGCCATCAAGTTCCTGGAAAAGAACGCGGCCTGACGGCTGCACTCGCGCGCTGCGGCGGATCATCCGTCGCGGCGCCATTTCGTTAGGAAGTTCCCCGGAGACATCGGATGAGGCGCGTCGTCGTTACCGGCCTCGGCATGGTGACGCCGCTCGGTTGCGGCGTTGACGTTACCTGGAAGCGACTGCTTGCCGGCCAGAGCGGTGCCCGTCGCGTAGAGAATTTCGAGGTTTCGGACCTGCCGGCCAAGATCGCCTGCCAGCTTCCGCGCGGCGACGGCACCGACGGCACCTTCAATCCCGACCAGTGGATGGAGCCGAAGGAGCAGCGCAAGGTCGACGAGTTCATCGTCTATGCGATGGCCGCGGCCACCCAGGCGCTGGACGACGCCGACTGGCACCCGACTTCCTACGAGGACCAGTGCGCCAGCGGCGTGCTGATCGGCTCCGGCATCGGCGGCCTGCAGGGCATCGCCGAGACCAGCCTGCTGCTGCAGGAGCGTGGTCCGCGCCGGGTCTCCCCCTTCTTCATTCCCGGCCGGCTGATCAATCTCGCCGGCGGCTATGTGTCCATCGAGCACGGTCTCAAGGGGCCGAATCATGCGGTCGTGACCGCCTGCTCGACCGGCGCGCACGCGATCGGCGATGCCGCGCGTCTCGTCGCCTTCGGCGATGCCGACGTGATGGTCGCCGGTGGCACCGAATCGCCGATCAACCGCCTGGCGCTTGCCGGCTTCGCCGCCTGCCGCGCGCTGTCGACGGGCTATAACGACACGCCCGAGAAGGCCTCGCGCCCCTATGATCGGGACCGCGATGGCTTCGTCATGGGCGAGGGCGCCGGTGTCGTCGTGGTCGAGGCGCTCGACCATGCGCTGGCGCGTGGCGCCAAGATCTATGGCGAGGTCGTCGGCTACGGCATGTCTGGCGACGCCTATCACATCACCGCGCCTTCCGAGGACGGCGACGGCGCCTATCGCTGCATGCGGGCGGCGCTGAAGCGGGCCGGCATCTCGCCCTCCGAGGTCGACTACATCAATGCCCATGGCACCTCGACCATGGCGGACGAGATCGAACTCGGAGCGGTCCAGCGCCTGCTCGGCAACACCGCCGCGCGGGTCTCCATGTCGTCGACCAAGTCGGCTATCGGCCATCTGCTCGGTGCGGCCGGCGCGGTCGAGGCGATCTTCTCGCTGCTGGCGATTCGCGACCAGATCGCCCCGGCCACCATCAATCTGGACAATCCGTCGATTGAAACGCCGATCGATCTGGTGCCGCACACGCCGCGCCAGCGCGAGATCGACTATGTGTTGTCGAACTCGTTCGGCTTTGGCGGTACCAACGCGTCGCTGGTCTTCAAGCGCTACGCGAACTGACCGCACGGCAGCGACGAAGCCGGGGAAAGCCTGCTCGTCCCCGGCGGCAGGCTTCCCGTTTTCGCCATCTTTTGGGGTAGTCTGCCATTGCGTTGCGCCGCCCGCGGACGCTAGGCGAGGCACCCGATGACCGACGAAACTCCCCCGACGCCGATCGACGGCGCCGCCGGTTCGACCACACCGGAAAAGTCGCCCGACCGCCGCTGGGCCTCACGCCGTGCGCATCACCCGGTGATCGCCGCCGGCAGCGCGATCTTCACCCTTCTTCTCGTCGTCATCGTGCTCGGTGGCGGGGCGCTGTGGTTCGGCAAGGCGCGCTATTACGCGCCGGGACCGCTCGCCGAGGACAAGGCGGTGGTGGTGCCGAACGAATACGGCGTGATCGACATCGCCGACCTGCTCGTCAAGCAGGGCGTGATCGACGACAAATGGGTCTTCGTCGGCGCCGCCGTCGGCAGCCGGGCGTCGAGCAAGCTGAAGGCGGGCGAGTATGCCTTCGCCAAGGGCGCCTCGATCCAGCAGGTGCTGGGCACCATCGTCTCCGGCAAGGTGATCGAATACACCGTCACCATTCCCGAGGGGCTCACCAGTGATCAGGTGGTCGAGCGGCTGCTGGAGGTGGCGGCGCTTTCCGGCAGCGTCCGGCAGGTGCCGCGCGAAGGCAGCCTGATGCCCGACACCTACAAGATCACCCGCGGCACGTCGCGCGAGGACCTGCTGCGCCGCATGATGCGCACGCAGGACGCGGCGCTGAAGGAAATCTGGGACAAGCGTGATCCGGACCTGCCGCTGAAGTCGCCGGAAGAGCTCGTCATCCTCGCCTCGATCGTGGAGAAGGAGACGGGCGTGCCCGACGAGCGGCCGCAGGTGGCGGCGGTGTTCGTCAACCGGCTCAACAAGAAGATGCGCCTGCAGTCCGACCCGACGATCATCTACGGGCTGGTGCGCGGCAAGGGCCGCCTGGAGCGCCCGCTGACCCGCACCGACATCTCCACCCCGACGCCGTTCAACACCTACACAATCCCGGCGCTGCCCCCCGGGCCGATCGGCAATCCGGGCCGCGCCTCGCTGGAGGCGACCGCCAATCCGGCGAAGACCAAGCATCTGTACTTCGTCGCCGATGGCTCGGGCGGGCACGTCTTCGCCGAGACGCTCGACGTGCACAACAAGAACGTGGCGCGCTGGCGCCAGATCGAGCGCGAGCAGAAGATCGACCCGGCGAGCCAGCCGGCCGGCACCTCGGGCACCACCGGCGCGACGGCGGTCGATTGAGCGGTGGCGCCGGCTTGAGGCCGGCGGCGCCCGCCGTTATGTTCCGCCCGCCGTCCCGGGGGACGGGCAGGGGGAAGTTATGGCGCTGGCCAGCATGACGGGTTTCGCACGCACGCAGGGCACCAGCGGTGCGTGGGGCTGGGCCTGGGAGTTGAAGTCGGTCAACGGCAAGGGCCTCGATGTGAGGCTGCGCCTTCCCGCCGGCTGGGAGGGCCTCGAAGCCGGGCTCAAACAGATCGCGTCGCGCGTGCTCTCGCGCGGCAACGTCAACGCCAATCTCACGCTCACGCGCTCGGATCCCGAGGTCAGCGTGCGGGTCAACGAGGACGTGCTGCGCGCCGTCGCGCTTTCTGTGCGGCGCGTCGCGGCCGAGCTCGATGCCCCGCCGGTGCAGCTCGAGAGCCTGCTGGGCCTGAAGGGCATGCTGGAGATCACCGAGGCCGAGGAGGGCGAGGCCGAGCGCGCCGCTGCCGAGGCGGCCATCGTGGTGGGCTTCGAGCAGGCGCTGGCCGAGCTTGCCGCCATGCGCGCGCAGGAAGGCGCCGCGCTCTGCATCGTGCTGAGCGAGCGGCTCGACGGCATCGCCGGCCTGACCGCAGCGGCGGAGGCCAACCCGGCACGCCAGCCCGAGGCGATCCGCGTCAAGCTGGCCGACCAGATTCGGGTGCTGATGGACACGGGTGCCAATTTCGATCCCGACCGGCTGCACCAAGAGGCGTTGATGATCGCCTCCAAGGTCGATGTGCGCGAGGAACTCGACCGGCTGGTGGCCCATGTCGCCGCCGCGCGCGCCATGCTGGCCGAGGGTGGTTCGGTGGGGCGCCGGCTCGATTTCCTCGCCCAGGAATTCAACCGCGAAACCAACACCTTGTGCTCCAAGGCCAATGACGTGTCGCTGACCGCTATCGGGCTGGAGCTGAAGGGGCTCGTCGAACAGTTTCGCGAGCAGGTCCAGAACATCGAGTGAGGCACACAGTGAGCCAGACCAACGAGAACGCCGCGAGCCCGGGCGCTGCTGTCGGAGGCCGCCGCGGGCTTATGCTGATCCTCTCCTCGCCGTCCGGGGCGGGAAAATCGACGCTGGCTCGGCTGTTGCTGGAGCAGAACCCCGATATCTACCTCTCGGTGTCGGTAACGACCCGAGGGCGCCGCCCCAGCGAGGTGGAGGGCGTGCATTACCACTTTCTGGCGCGCGAGCGCTTCGAGCGGCTGCGTGACACCGACGAGCTTCTGGAATGGGCGGAGGTGCACGGCAATTTCTACGGCACGCCGCGCGAACCTGTGGAGGCTGCGCTGGCGGCGGGCCGTGATGTGCTGTTCGACATCGATTATCAGGGGGCCGAGCAACTCTACGAGAAGATGCCGGAGGACATCGTCGGAGTGTTCGTCCTGCCGCCCTCGGCGGCTGAGCTGAAGACGCGGCTGGAGCGCCGGGCGGAGGACGCCTCGGGCGTCATCGAGAAGCGGCTGAAGAATGCCCGCACCGAGATCGCGCACTGGCGGGACTACAATTACGTTCTGGTGAATGCGGACCTGAACTCGACCTTCGTCAATCTGCGCAACATCCTGCTGGCCGAACGGCTGCGCCGTGAGCGCCAGCTCGGTCTTGCGCCGGTCATCGAACGGCTGGATCAGGAACTGGCAATGCTCACGGATTGAGGGGCTGCACGGCGCATCGCCACCCAGGCGTTGGTGAGGGCGACGAAGCCTTCCACCGGGACCTGTTCGGCACGCTCGGTGGGCTCGATGCCGGCGGCCGCCAGGAGCTGTCCGGTGTCCACGCCGAGGCTCTTGAGGCTCTGGCGCAGCATCTTGCGGCGCTGCCCGAAGGCGGCCTCCGTCACCCGCTCCAGCGCCTTCAGCTCGCAGGGCAGGGGGGTCGGGCGCGGCACTAGATGCACGACCGAGGACGTGACTTTCGGCGGCGGCACGAAGGCCGAGGGCGGCACGTCGAAGGCGATGCGCGCCTGCGCCCGCCAGCCGGTGAGCACGGCGAGCCGGCCGTAATGATCCTCGCCCGGCGCCGCGACGATACGCTCGGCGACCTCGCGCTGGAACATCAGCGTCAGGCTCTCATACCAGGGCGGCCACGGATCGGCGGAGAGCCAGCCGATGAGCAGCGGCGTCGCGATGTTGTAGGGCAGGTTGGCGATGATCGCGGCCCGCTCGCCGGGCGCGACAAGGGCGGCATAGTCGGTCGCCAGTGCGTCGCCCTCCACCACCTGAAGACGGTCGCCATAGCGCGTGGCGACCTCCGCCAGCGCCGCGACGCAGCGCGCGTCGCGCTCTATGGCAACGACGCGCCGCGCGCCGAGCGCGAGGATGGCGCGGGTGAGGCCGCCCGGCCCCGGCCCGACCTCGATGACCGTGAGATCGTCGAGCCGCCCGGCGGTGCGGGCGATCTTCGAGGTGAGGTTGAGGTCGAGCAGGAAGTTCTGGCCCAGCGATTTCAGCGCGGAGAGCCCGTGCTCGCGGATGACGTCGCGCAGCGGGGGCAGGTCGTCGATGCTCATCGTCTGATGTCCCCGCGGCCGGCGTCAGGCCGGCCGGCCGTCGAGCGCCAGCCGCTCTTCCGCGCGCGCCGCGTCGCGGTCGGCGAGCCGGCGGGCGAGCCGCAGCGCTTCGATCAGGCTGGAAGGATCGGCGCGTCCGGTGCCGGCGATGTCGAAGGCCGTGCCGTGATCGGGCGAGGTGCGCACGAAGGGCAGGCCCAGCGTGACGTTGACTGCGCGGTCGAAGGCAAGCGCCTTCGCCGGTGCGAGCACCTGGTCGTGATAGGCGCCGATGGCGACGTCATAGGTCTTGCGCGCGGCCGGGTGGAACAGCGTGTCGGCAGGCAGCGGGCCGCGCGCGTCGATCCCTTCATGGCGCAGGGATTCGACGGCGGGACGGGTCACGAGCTCGTCCTCGAGCCCGAGCGTGCCCTCCTCGCCGGCATGCGGATTGAGGCCGCATATGGCGAGGCGGGGGGCGGCGATGCCGAAGCGCCGGATGAGGTCGCGGGCGGTGATCCGCGCCGTCTCGATCAGCAGTTCCTGCGTGAACAGATGCGGCACCTGCGCCAGCGGCACATGGATGGTGGCGGGAACCACGGCGAGCTCTGGCGACCAGATCATCATGACCGGGCGGGGAGCCGGCTTGTCCGCGAGATGGGCGAGGTATTCGGTGTGACCGGGAAAGGCGAAGCCGTCGGCGTAGAGTACGGCCTTCGAGATCGGGTTGGTGACGATGGCGGCGGCGCGCCCCGCGCGTTCGAGGCTGACGGCGGCGTCGATTGCCGCGCAGGCGGCGGGTGCACTGGTGGCGTCCGGACGCCCGGGAGCGGCCGTGGCGCGTGGTCCGGCGGGAACGACCGGCAGGGCGACCGGGAAGAGCGAGAGGGCCTCCTCCGGCGTGCATTCGGCGATCGGGACGACGAGGCCGAGTTGGCCGGCGCGGGCGCGCAGGAGGTCGGCGTCGCCGGTGACGAAGAAGGGCGGCAGCCGCCGTTCGGTGCGCAGCAGCCAGGCTGCGAGCGTGATGTCCGGCCCGACGCCGGCGGGCTCGCCTGACGTCAGTGCCAGAACGGGCGAGGATGGGGGTGCCATCGTCGCGTCAGCGATACTGGATCATGGCGGTCTTGCGGGCGTCCGCCAGCAGGCGCTTGGAGATCGCGTCGAACTGCTTGGTCTCCAGCTCGTTGCGCACTTCGCGCTTCTGGGCGCTCTCGCCGACCACCTCGCGGCGGGCGCAGATGGCGACCATCTCGATGCCGACGCGGGTGACTTCGGGCGGCGTCATATGACCGACCGGGGTTTCGTCCATCAACTTGCGCACCTGGGCGCTCATGTCGGCCGAGGTGCGGATGACCGGGTCGCGCACCACGGTCTCGCGCATGGCGCGGGCGGTGTCGACGCCGGTCTCGCAGTCGGCAAACGCCTTGCGCAGGCTGTTGGCCTCCGCCATGCGCTGGGAGCGCTGGCCCGCATCGGCGGTGCGCCCGATCACCAGGACGATCTGGCGGATGGTATATTCGGTGGTGCGTTGGGCGCGGGTGAGATCCTCGCCCTTGGTCGAGAGCGCGGCGAAGACGTCGGAGTCACGTACCGTCGCGGCCGAGGAGTAGCGACCGCGGACGTAGTTGTTCCAGACGTAGTCGGCGCGCATCTTGGTCTTGAGCATGCGGGCATCGAGGCCGGACTGGGAGAGCGCCTGCGTCAGTTGCTCCGGCGTGCGGCCAGAGCGGGTGCCCATGCGGGCGAACATCTTCTCGATCTCGTCCTTGTCGGCCGTGATGCCGAACCGCTCGGCGGTGACGATCTTGAGCCTTTCGTCGATCAGTTCTTCCAGCGCCTGCTTCTGGGTCAGCGTGCGGCGCTCGGTGAGCTGGGCAAGCTTGATGCGCTGAGAGGCATCGAAGGTGGTGATAGGTTGCCCCTGCACCATGACCAGAATCTGCTGAGCGCTGGCGGTACCGGGCAGGACGCTGATGGCGCCGACAACGGCGCAGCCGACAATCAGTACCCGGGCGACCGGCGCGGCGACCAGACGACGACCGGCACGCCAGCCATCCCGTATCCAAGCCCGTCCGAGCATTTCCGTTCCACTCTCCCCTTCGGCGCCGGAGGCGCGGCAACCCTCGGATCGGAGGGGTGCGAAATCGTCGTCTTTCTGATCGGCGGATGTGGCGTCAATACGACGCTACCGGCTAATCGCTGCCCGATCCGAAGCCCGATCCGATTTCCGACGAGAAGCCCGCCTCGCCGAGCGTCTTCAGGGTGATCGTCACCAGAACCGTGTCGACCCGCTCGCGATTGCCGCTTTCCGTGTAGTCCGAGCGGTAGCTGAGGGCGAGCCCGAAGCACTCGTCGATATAGGAAATGCCGAACAGCGTGTAGTCGATCTCGTCGAGGTTGAGATTGTAGCGCGCGGCCGCCCGCAGGTTCCAGTTCTCGTTCAGCTTGAGCGTGCCCGTGCCGAGGATGCCTTCGCGTTCCTCGTAATAGCCGAGCTCCGGCTGTGCCGTGTACAGGCCGTACAGCGCGGAAACCGTCAGGCGCTTGTTGATGGTCGCGCGTCCCTCGACCTCGTAGCGCTGGACCGTCCAGTCGTCGTGATCGAAGCGGAAGCGATTGATCAGCGAGAAGTCCTTGGTCGGCTGGTAATACAGGCGCGCGACGTAATCGGAGACATCGTCCTCGAGGCCGGATTCGGCACCCGTATTGGCCATGTCCTCATAGGCATAGGAGTTCTTGCCGAAGAGCTGGTAGGACTGGCCGAACAGCGCGTTGATCTGGCCGCCATCGTTGAAGTTGGCGGTGTACTGGATGCCGACATTGGCACGCCCGCCGCCTTCGACGCGGTCATAGCCGGAGTACTTGCTGACCTCGAACAGGTTGGTGTCGTCGAAGATCAGGCTCTGCGCGTCCTCGTTCGGGAACTGGCCGATGTCGGTCTCGTCGGGCCGGATGATGACCTGGGCGATCGGCTCGATCGTCTGGGTACCCCAGCTCTGCACCGCGATGAAGGGATAGCGGTATTCGAGGCCGACGGCCGGCATGGCGCGGACGAGCTGCTCGTCGCCGCCGGTCCCGAGCCACGGCTGATCTTCGGTCTGAGCCTGCACCGAGGCCACGTCGAGCTGCATGTTGAAGAACGGCGTCCAGGTCTGGCCTGCCGTATCGATGAAGGTGCGGCGCCAGTCGACCACGCCCGACAGGCGGGTGTAGCTGCCGACCATGCCGCGCATCAGGCAGGCGTCGTGCACATCCACGCCGGCGGCGTCGACCTTGGCGAGATCGCACTGGTTGGTCGGGCCGTCGTAAAGGGTCGGATTGGTCGGCGCGAAGGCGGCCGAGGTGGCGCGCAGGTCGATCTGGTTGCGGGTCAGGCTGGTCAGGTTGAAGTCATAGCTGAACTGGCCGCCGAAGACCGATTCGCCGAGCGTCTTGCTGTAGTCCAGCACCGGATGGACGATCGGCTGCTGGTCCTGGACGTCATAGGACGTCAGGCCGGTGAAATACATCGCGCGGACGTCGAAATAGGAGCGGTCGCCCTGGCCCACCAGATAGAGCTGGGAGGTGACTTCGCGCGTCGACGTGTTGATGAGATTGTAGTCCTGCAGGAAGGTCTCGTCTGACATCAGCCAGCCGTCCCAACCCCAATACCAGTTCTTGTTGATGTTGAACCGGCCGTGCGTCTCGACCACGCCGCGCTGGTCGCGATAGCCGGGCTGGCCGAGGAACTCGTCCTTGTCTTGCTGCTCGATGCCGGCGGCGCGGATGCTGTAGCTGCCCGTCTCCAGCCGGTGGCGGAACTCGCCATCGAGCATCACGCCCTGCTTGGACACGATGAGCGGGGAGAACGTCACGTCCATGTTGGGCGCGATGTTCCAGAAATAGGGAACCGTGGCGCCGTATCCGATCTCGGAGTTGTTGATGAACTGCGGGATCAGGAAGCCGGACTTGCGCTTGACGGTCGGGTCGGGCGCTTCGAGATAAGGAACCCACGCGATCGGGACGCCCAGGAACTCAAGCCGGGCATCCTCGAAATAGATCATCTGTTCCTTTTCTTTATGGATGATCTTGGCCGCCTTCACCTGCCAGAGCGGCGGCTTTTGCGGGTTTTCCTTACAGGGTTCGCACGGCGTGTAGGCGCCGCTGCTCAGCACCGTCGTGTCGCCGCCCGAACGGTCGGCGCGCGCGGCGACGAAGTGCATGCTGTCGGGGGTGTCGATGCGCAGCGAGTTCACGAAACCGTCGGTGAAGTCCTGCGACATATCGAGGTTGTCGGCGGCAATGATGGTGCCGTCCTTGTCCTTCAGGCGCACGCCGCCTTCCGCACGCAGGCGGTTGCCGTTTCGATCGTACACGACGCGCTTCGCCTCGAGGACGGCGCCGTCGTAATAGATCTGAACGTTGCCTTCGGCGATCACCTCGTTGCGCGTGTTGTCGTAGACCAGCTCATCGGCGGTCACGAGCATCTTCGCATTGGGATCTGACTGGCGATTGCCCATGAGACCGGCCGCGAGGGCAGGCGGTCCGGCGGGATTTTGCGCATACGCCCGCTGCGCCGGGGCAAACGCGACCAGCGTGGCGGATGTTACCGCGAAGAGCAGCCAACAGGTGGGACTGTCCAGCCGACGTACGCGTCGCTGGGCTGCCGTATCCACCTGGCCGGCTATCACGCTGCCGACCTTCATCCGTCCTCCCGGTGAAGCAGGATGAGAACCCCCATCAATGCTCCAACGACCGCTGGAAACCACGCTGCAATAATGGGATGCACAATCCCGGCCTCCCCGAGATCCTCGGCGAGCTTGGTAGAAACATAAAGCAGAAAGCCGGCGGCGACGCCACTGAGAATCGTCTGGCCGATGCCGCCGAAGCGGAAGACGCGCAGGCTGACGGAGGCGGCGATGAGCACCATCGCCAGCAGCAGCATGGGGCGGGCCAGCAGGCTCTGGTACTGCAGCCGATAGCGTTCGGCACCGAAGCCGACGCGGGTCGCGGCGTCGATGGCGGCCGGCAGTTTCCAGAACGGAACGCTCTCGCTTTGCAGCGATTCCTGGACCTGATTCGGAGTGAGATTCGTCGCGAGCATGTACGTATCGTACTCCTGCAACCCTATTCCAGGAGTTAAGACGCGCGCATTCTCCAGCCGCCAGACGCCTGATTCCAGGATGGCGTGGCGTGCCTCGATGCGTTCGAGGAGCTTGTCGTGCTCGTCGAACAGAAAGACGTTGACGCCGTTGAGTTGGCGCCCGCCATCACCGGTTGCCGCGGCCTGAAGAATCGCCTGTCCGTCGACACTCTGCTGGCGCATCCAGAAACCGCCGGTGGTGCTGGCGAACAGGCCGGTCTGGCGATTGAAGATGTCGGCTTCCAGCCGGCTGGCGCGGTCCTTGAAGTCGGCCGAGACGGGATTGTAAACGGTTGTGGAAAACAGCCCGAGCGCGACCGCCAGCAGGCAGGCGGGTGCGATGAACTGCCACGCCGAGATGCCGGCGGCGCGGGCGACGACCAATTCGAGCCGACGCGACAGGGTCAGGAACGTGCCGATGGCCCCGAACAGCACCGCGAAGGGCAGAAGCTGCTCGGTGAAGAACGGCATGCGGTAGAGGACCAGCAACATCAGTGTGGAGAAGTCGACGTCGCGCTCGCCGACGCGCCGCGACAGTTCCAGCAGGTCGATGAGCATGATCAGCCCGGCGCACCCGACGAAGATGCCGAGCACCGAGCTGAGAAACCGGCGGCCGAAATAGATTCCGAGCGTCCTGCCGATCACGTCGCCGCTCCGCTGTCGCTTTGGGTGGCCCGCACATTTCCTCCCATTGGTGGCTCAGTTCACCGTGGCACGCACGACGCGCTGCGCCAGGCGGTCGATCCGCTGGCGAATCGCCTCGGGCATGCGCGGCTTGAAGCGGCCGCTGAGTGAGAGCATGGAGCCGATGATGAACACGATGGGCACGATATAGACCACAGGGACGAGGCTGGGATCGTGCCGGACTTGGTTGATCAGGCCGAAGCTGGTCACCTGCAGCGTGATGATGAACGGTGCCGTTGCCGCCAGCGCCAGTCCGCGTCCCTCGCGGGTGGTACGCGGTTCGGCGAGCGAGGCGCAGGCGATGCCGAAGAATGCCAGCACGTAGAGCGGTAGCGACAGGCGGCGGTGAATCTCCTCGGTGAAGCGCCCCGCCTCGACGAGGTAGACGTAATCCTTCGGATCGGGGTTCAGCAGTTCGCGGAAGGAGCGCTCGGGCGCGCGATAGACCGTGGCTTCGCCATTGGAGGTGAAGGGCGACAGGTCGAAGGCGTAGCGCTGGAACTCGACGACGTTGCTGTCCGGCTTGCCGGGTGTGCGCCGATGGATGGCGCCGTCCTCGAGGACGAGGAAGGTGCCGTCGGGCGTATCGAGCACCTGCCCGCGCTCGGCGAGATAGGTGTTCACCTGGTTGGGATTGCGGGCGTCGTTGATGAAGATGCCCCCCAACACGCCGCTGGCGTTGCGCTCCCGCACGTTGAACACCATCCCCTGCGCGAGATTGGTGAAGCGGCCGGGCTGGGCGATGAAGGCGACGACATCCGCGCGCACCCGCGAGATCTCGAAGCGGAACTGGCGCATCGCGGCCGGCACCAGTTCAAGCGACAGCGCCGCGCAGCATGCGGCCACGATCAGTGCGAGAATCACCAGCGGGCGCAGAAAGCGCCAGGTCGAGATGCCCGCGGCGCTCGCCACCACGATTTCGGAATCGCTGTTCAGGCGGAACAGCGTATGAGCCACCGCCATGAACAGCGCGGCCGGCGCCAGGCCGAGGATGAGCGCGGGCAGGGCGAGGCTGGTGATGAAGACGAAGGCAAGGATTGTCTGGCCCTGCGTCGTCATGATGTCGAGTTCACGCAGGGCCTGCGTGACCCAGATCATGGCGGTCAGCACGACGAGCGTTCCGAAGAAGGCTGTCGCGGCCGAGCGGAACACGTAACGGTCTAGGCGGTTCATCGAGCGGCGTACCTTGGTCCTGTCTGCGAAACGCCCGCCGCCCCGGCGAGACCGTTCTCACCCGCGATGAATAATTGGCTGCGCGATCCGGCGCAAATCGGGCGTTGGTGCGTTAACGCCGTGACCGGTTTGAGTCTCGTCGCACGCCGCGCATTCGGCTAAAGAGAAGGGAACGAGTGCTAAGACCCCACAAGGTGCAATATGCCGGATAATGTGAAAATCAGTTTTGCCAAGTCTCCGACGGCTCTTGAGGGGATTGTCGTGCTCCTCGCGGCCGAGCCGGCCGAGGGCGACGAGCCCGTCTTCGCCCCGTCGGTGGAGGCGTTGCTCGCCCCGTCCGGCACGCTCCTGTCGCGCGCCGCGCAGGCCGACCGTTTCACCGGCAAGTCCGGCAAGGCGCTTGAGATCGTCGCGCCGGCCGGGCTGGACGTGTCGCGCCTCATCGTCGTGGGCGTCGGCAAGGTGTCGGCGCTGAAGCCGTTCGACTGGCTGAAGATCGGCGGCGCCATCATGGGCAGGCTCCCGGCCTCGGCCAAGGATGTCGGCATCGTGCTGGCGCTTCCGGGCGGCGAGGTGCCGGCCGAGGCGGCTGCGGAGGTTGCGCTTGGCCTGCGGCTGCGCGCCTATGGCTTCGACCGCTACAAGACCAAGAAGAAGGCGGACGAGGCGACGCCGAAGCCCAAGGTCACTCTTTATATAGAGGACGACGCAGCGGCCAAGCGCGCCTGGAAGAAGCGCGAGGGCGCCGGCGAGGGCATCGTGATCGCCCGCGATCTGGTGAACGAGCCCGCCAATGTGCTCACCCCCACCGAGTTCGCCAAGCGTGCCGGCGACCTCGCCAAGGTCGGCGTCGACGTCGAGGTGCTCGGCGAGAAGGACCTCAAGAAGCTCGGCATGGGCGCGCTGCTCGGCGTCGGCCAGGGCTCCGATCAGGAAAGCCGCGTCGTGGTGATGCGCTGGAACGGCGGCAAGTCCGGCGAGGCGCCGGTCGCCTTCGTCGGCAAGGGCGTGGTGTTCGATACCGGCGGTATCTCGATCAAGCAGGCCGCCGGCATGGAGGACATGAAGGGCGACATGGCGGGAGCGGCCTGCGTCGTCGGCCTCATGCACGCGCTGGCGAGCCGCAAGGCCAAGGTGAACGTGGTGGGCCTGATCGGCCTCGTCGAGAACATGCCCGATGGCAAGGCGCAGCGCCCCGGCGACATCGTCACCTCCATGTCGGGGCAGACGATCGAGATCATCAACACCGACGCCGAAGGCCGCCTCGTGCTCGGCGATGTGCTCTGGTACGCCAAGGAGCGCTTCAAGCCGCAGTTCATGGTCGACCTTGCCACGCTCACCGGCGCGATCATCGTCGCGCTCGGCACCGAGCATGCCGGCCTGTTCTCCAACAATGACACGCTGGCCGAGCGGCTGACCGAATCGGGGCTGACGACGGGCGAGAAGGTGTGGCGCCTGCCGCTCTCGGCGGAATACGACAAGCTCATCGATTCGAAGTTCGCCGACATGAAGAACACCGGCGGGCGCTTCGGCGGCTCGATCACCGCCGCGCAGTTCATCCAGCGCTTCGTCGGCGACGTGCCGTGGGCGCATCTCGACATCGCCGGCACCGGCATGTCCTCGCCGGCGACCGAGTTCAACAAGAGCTGGGGTGCGGGCTGGGGCGTGCGCCTGCTCGACGATCTTGTCGCCAGCCACTACGAATCGTAGCGTTCGACGTGCACGGGACGGCCGGCCGCATGTGAGGGGAGCCGCTTCATGACGGAAGTGTTCTTCTATCATCTGCAGAGCCGGCCGCTCGAAGCGGCCCTGCCGCTGCTTCTGGAGAAATGCCTCGAGCGCGGCTGGCGCTGCGCCGTGCAGTCGACCTCCCCGGAACGGGTCGAGGTGCTCGATCAGCTTCTGTGGACGTATGACGAGGCGTCCTTCCTGCCGCACGGCACGGATCGCCAGGCCGATCCCGCCCGCCAGCCGATTCTCCTCACCACCGACGAATCGAACCCGAACGACTCCGCGGTGCGATTCCTGATCGACGGCGCGACGATTCCCGACCTTGGCGCCTATACGCGGGTCATCCATCTGTTCGACGGCAACGATTCCGACGCGATCGAGCAGGCCCGTGGGGCCTGGCGGACGGCGCGGGCCGGCGGGCACGAGGTTGCCTACTGGCAGCAGGGCGCGGACGGGCGCTGGCAGCGGCGGTGAATGGGGCGGCGCGGTGGCGCCCTTCGCCGCAATCGTTGCATTCCCGTTGCCGTCCAGATCCGGAGTGTCGGCGTTAAGTCTTGATTTACCAAGGCTTTCCGCAGTTGCCTTCGCGACCCCGCACGGATCTGGGGCCCCCGTGAAAATTGTGTCTCGATGGCAACACTTCGTTGCGGAATGGGCGGGAAGGGCACTTTGAGGCCACTTTGGCTTTGCACCGCCGGGGCGTTTCAAACAATATCACTGTGGATGCCGCGCTTTGCGGCGGGTCCTGACAATCGAAAACCCAACATTGGTCCAATTTGGGGGAGAATGAAGTTGAAGACGGTCATTAAGAATGTGCTGCTCGGCTCGGTCGCCGGGCTTGCGATGGTCGGGACTGCTGCGGCGGCCGATCTGCCTGTGAAGGCGAAGGCTGCGGAATACGTGAAGATCTGCTCCACCTACGGCGCGGGCTTCTACTACATTCCGGGCACCGACACCTGCCTGAAGGTGGGTGGTTACGTGACGGCGGACACCTACTTCGCCGACATTGAAGGCACCACCCGGGTCAACACCCCGGCCGGCAGCCTGACGATCAAGGACGATCCGGACGGGCAGACCTACTTCTACACCCGCGTCGGCGTTCAGCTCGATGCCCGCACGCAGACCGAATACGGCACCCTGCGTTCGTACTTCGAAGGCCGCTTCGAGGCGGGCGAGTTCTACGGCTTCGGCCAGGAAATCGAGACCGGCGAGTTCAGCTTCAACGACGAGTCGCTCAACGACGTCTACCTGAAGTACGGCTACATCCAGTTCGCTGGCTTCACCTTCGGTCGCGCCACCTCGGCGTTCGACTTCTGGGCGGGCGACGGCTGGCAGGGCATTCAGCCGGGTAACTTCTACTCGGATACGACCGGCAACGTGATCCAGTACACCGCCGACTTCGGTAACGGCTTCTCGGCGACCATCGCCGTTGAAGACGCCTATGCCCGTGACGACGAGTTCGCGAACTTCGTCCTCCTCAGCGGTCAGCAGGTTCCGGATATCGTTGCGAACATCGCCTACGAAGGTTCGTGGGGCGCGTTCAAGGTCTCCGGCGCGTATCACGACATCGGCGACTGGAACCCGCTTGACGGTGACGGCGTTGCGACCCCGTTCTACAGCAACGACAGCTCCGGCTGGGCGGTTCTGGCTGGCGTTCGCTTCGACTTCGCTGAGACCACCACCCTGTACGTCGAAGGTGCCTACGCTCAGGGCGCCCCCGGCTACCTCGGCCTCTCCGGCACGATCCCGGTTGTTGACGCGTTCGGTGACGCGGTCGCTGGCTGGTACGTCGGCGGCAGCCTGATCCACTACTGGACCCCCTCGGTCTTCACGACCGTGGTCGGCAGCTACACCTCGACCGACAACTTCCAGGTCGATACCGTGTTCGACGACAGCTACAGCTCGGTTGACTTCACCGGCTACAACGTCGGCGTCAACATCGGCTGGATCCCGGTCAAGGGTCTGACCCTCGTCCTGCAGTACGACTACCTGAACGCCGAGTACTCGGGTTCGGATTGGGCGATCCCGGCCACGTTCTCCGAGGAAGTCTCGCAGAACCGCGTCGTGTTCTCCGCCAAGCGCACCTTCTGATCTCTTCAGAGATCGGTTCTACGGAAAGCCCCGGCCTTGTGCCGGGGCTTTTTGCTTTTGCGGGCATCGCAATCGATACGCGGCCTGCCATCGACCCTGCCGCGCGCCAGCGTCCGGACCATCGGCGTCATCCCGACGAGACGCTCGGCCGAGCCGTGATCATGCGGTGGTCATGCGGTGAATCGGGCATGGCAGGCGCGCCGACGCTGCCGGATCAAGGTTGGGCACGCCCAAGGTTGGCACGCCACAGCCGGATCCGCTTCTGCTGCGCCATCGGCGGCACGGCGAGCCCTATCGGTCTGGAACGACCCGGACACAGCGCCGGCGATGCGGGCGCATGACCGATCCTGCTCCCTTGCCGAGCCCGTAAGGCGTCGGGAGGGCAGGGAGGATATCGACTGCCGCTCGACGGCGGCCGGTCAGCCGGCCGTTGCCTCGTCCAGTGCGGCGGACGCGTGCAGCCAATCCTCTTCGGCCTTGGCGAGCGCATAGGCGGTTTCGGTACGATCTCTCGCGAAACGCTGCGCCTCGGCGGGGTTGCGCAGATAGAGCGTCTCGTCGGCGAGCTTCTCGTCGAGCGCCGCGATGCCGCGTTCCAGCTTCGCCATGGCCGCTTCCAGTTCCTTGATCTTCCGGCGCAGCGGCGCCGTCTCGGCCCGTCGGTCGGCCGCCTGGCGCCGCTCGTCGGCGCGGGTCGACGTCGCTTCCTTGCGTTGGGAGGAGGCCCCGCGCCCGACGACCAGCTTCTGGTACTCGTCGAGGTCTCCCTCGAAAGGCTTGACCGTACCTTCGGCCACCAGCCACAGCCGTTCGGCGCTGGCATCCAGCAGCGATCGGTCGTGGCTGATCAGGATCACAGCGCCGGGAAAATCGTTGATGGCTTCCATCAGCGCCTGCCGCGCGGCGATGTCGAGATGGTTGGTCGGCTCGTCGAGGATGAGCAGGTGCGGCCCGTGAAAGGCGGCGAGGCCGAGCAGCAGCCGCGCCTTCTCACCGCCCGAGAGCGCGGTGATGGTCGTGTTGGCGGCGGCGCCGGAGAAGCCCATTTCGGCGGCGCGCGAGCGCACCTTGGCTTCCGGCGCGTCCGGCATCAGCCGGCGGACGTGGTCGTACACGGTCTCGTCCGCGACGAGTTCGTCGAGCTGGTGCTGGGCGAGATAGGCGATCTCCAGCCCTGCCGCGCGCACGACCGCGCCGCCGAGCGGCGCGAGGCGGCCTGATATCAGCTTGGCGAAGGTCGACTTGCCGTTGCCGTTCGGGCCGAGCAGCGCGATGCGATCGTCATGGTCGATGCGCAGGGTGAGATTGCGCAGCACCGGGCGGCCGGGCTCGTAGCCCGCCGACACGCCGTCCAGCGTGAGGATCGGCGGCGAGGGGATTCGCTCGGGGTGGCGGATCGAGATCGCGGCCGCCGTCTCGCTTGCCGCCTGCGCGATGGGGGCCATCCGGGCCAGCGCCTTGAGTCGCGACTGCGCCTGCTTGGCCTTGGTCGCCTTGGCGCGGAAGCGCTCGACAAAGGCTTCCATGTGCTTGCGCTTGGCTTCCTGCTTCAGCCGCGCCTTCTGGTCGACATACTGCTTCTCGGCGCGCTGGCGCTCGAAAGAATCATAGCCGCCGCGCCAGAGCGTCAGCTTGCCCTGGTCGAGGTGCAGGATGAACGACACGGATTCGTTCAGCAACTCGCGGTCATGGCTGACGATCAGCACGGTGCGCGGGTAGTGGGAGAGGTAGTCCTGCAGCCACAGCGTGCCTTCGAGATCGAGATAGTTGGTGGGTTCGTCGAGCAGCAGCAGGTCGGGCTCGGCGAAGAGGATGGCGGCGAGCGCGACGCGCATGCGCCAGCCGCCGGAGAATTCCGAGCAGGGACGCTGCTGCGCGGCGTCGTCGAAGCCGAGGCCGGCGAGAATGCGCGCGGCCCGCGCCGGTGCGGCATGGGCGTCGATGTCGACGAGACGCAGCTCGATCTCGGCGATGCGCGCGGGATCGGCGGCGCCCTCGCGTTCATGCAGCAGGCGGGCGCGCTCGGTGTCGGCGGCGAGCACCACGTCGATCAGCCGCTCTGGACCGGCCGGCGCCTCCTGCGCGACCTGGCCGATTCGCGCGCCATTCGGAATGCGGATGTTGCCGGTCTCCAGCGCGATGTCGCCGGTGATGGCACGAAACAGCGTGGTCTTGCCGGTGCCGTTGCGTCCGACAAGGCCGATCCGCGCGCCCTCGGGCAGGGCGACGGAGGCGTGGTCGATCAGCAGCCGGCCGGCGACGCGCAGCGAAATGTCTTCGAGTACGATCATGCCCGTCTTGTGCCGCGTGGCCGGCTGGTCGGCAAGAGAGATGCAGGCTGCAAACATAGTTGCCGCAAACATGGGTGCGCTGGACATGCATGCGGTGTCCCGCGGCGCGGCGCCCGGCTTCCGCCTTTGCCGGGCGTGTCCGCAGGCGAGCGCCCCGTCGCTTCAGGCCGACCGGGCGATGCCGGTCTCCCGCTGGAAGCCGATGAGGTCCAGAGAAGGCGCCGCCTCGTTTCCGAGCATCCCGCTGATCAGGCAGTGCACCTGGCCGCGATGGTGGGTCTGGTGGTTGAAGAGATGGTCGAGCACCGTCGAGAGCGGCTGGACGAAGCGCGTGCCGGCCACATTGGCGTAGTGCAGCTCGGCGGACAGAGCCTCGGTGTCGAGGTCGTCCATAAAGGCGGAGATCCGCTTGTCTTCGGAATCACGGGCGACGACGAGGTCCGGAAGCGTGTCGAACAGGATGGCGTCAAGGCCGGCAGGGGCCTCCCCCGTGCCGCTGATCCGCCGCATCCAGAGCCGGTCTCCGACCAGCAGGTGGTTCAGCGTGCCGTGCACCGAGCCGAAGAAGGCACCGCGATCTGCCCGGAACTGCACCTCGCTCAGTTGCGCCGCCGCCGCGTAAAGACGGCGGTTGGCCCAGTGATTATAGGCGGCGAAGTCTCGATAGCGGCGCAGGTTGAGGCAATCGGTCGTCATGGCGTCTGTGTCCGTGCGGTGGCCGAAGCTGGGGACGATATGGTGCGATGCCAGCAACCTGCTTTCCAATTCCGTCTCGTGATGGAGGCCATCAGCGCCGGCATTTCCGCAGCGGAGGGGGCGCTGATCACGATCTCTTGACGGTGGGTGAGCGCTGTTCTCTCCTTGCGCTGGAGGTAGTGCCCGACGAGGCGCGCCTCGTCGGGCTTCCTTCATCAGGGGTTAGGGTACATGAAGAAGTATCTTGCCGAGCTCATCGGTACCGCCGTTCTCGTGCTGTTCGGTTGCGGTTCGGTCGTCGTGACCGGATTCGCCGACGTTTCGCCCATGTGGTTTCTCGCCGTCGCCTTTGCCTTCGGGCTGTCGGTGATGGCGATGGCCTATGGCATCGGGCCGATTTCCGGCTGCCACATCAACCCAGCCGTGAGCGTCGGCGTCTGGGCGGCGGGCCGCCTGTCGACCGGCGACCTCGCCGGCTACATCGTCGCGCAGGTGATCGGCGGCATTGTCGGCGCGGCGCTGCTGTACCTGATCATGTCCGGCAAGATTGGCGGCTTCGACATCACCACCTCCGGGCTGGGGCAGAATGGCTGGGGAGAGGGTTTCGGCCGCGGCTTCGGTCTCAGTACCGCGATCCTCGCCGAGCTTATCGGTACCTTCGTGTTCCTGATCGTGATTCTCGGGGCGACCAGCAAGGCCGGCACAACGCCGGTAGCGGGTCTGGCCATCGGCCTGACGCTGGTGCTGATCCACATCGTGTTCATCCCGGCGACCGGCGTGTCGGTCAATCCGGCGCGCAGCATCGGCCCGGCGCTGTTCGTCGGCGGAAAGGCGCTTGAGCAGCTCTGGCTCTTCGTGGTGATCCCGCCGATCGGCGGCCTGATCGCCGGCCTGCTGTTCAAGGCCAAGCTGCTGGAAGACTGAGGCGGCATCGAAGATTGCGGGCGGCGGAGCAGGGGCTCCGGCGCCCGAACCGCTCCGGACGGGACGGGGGTCCGCATCTGGCGTCGCACACCAATGAAAGAGCCCCGGCCCTGCGAGGCAGGACCGGGGCTGGTGCGTCGGGCGCCTGCCGGGTCGGCGGGACAGCCTGCGACCGTCGCTTCCGTTTCCGGAATGCACTCATCCTGCACAGGCAGGAGCAACGGTGGCTGAACGTGTCGTTGGCCGTTGTTCATCTTCGACCGAAGGGGGCAAAAAAATGCCCCGGCTCCTTGGGGGAGGAACCGGGGCGCTATGGGCTCGCGTCGGGGCTTGGGGGAGTGGGGATGCCGCGAGCCTAATCTTGAAATACCTAGTGAGAACCTGATTTTGGCCGCTCAGTAGCAGACCGCGCGCTCCACCTGCACCATCCGGCCGGCATCGCTCATCCACCGGGTCTGGCTGACGCAGTCACCGGCAATCTGCTCGACCGGAATCTCGACCGTCGCGACGGGAACCTGGCGCTTGAAATAACCGGTAGCAGAGGCGGCACCGACGAAAATGGCGGTGAAGCCCATAGCCGCGGCAACCAAGCTGATAGCAATGGCCTTGAACATGTCGGCACCTCATCCACCTCCCGGCGGACGAACCACCGGAGTTCTAAACGGTCATCAGGTCACTCACTGCTTCGGAAGGGAACGCGGGCCACACCACCTGCTTGCCAGCGCCGCCATCATCTGTGGCGCACCCAGCGGAACGAAACAATACGCGTTCGTTCATACGTGGTTGCCTCACCCAATCCGTTAACACCCACTTAACGTGCGTAGCGGCGCCAAAGTTCCAAGGGTCAATCATCAAGTCGTGATCGGCACTCTATTCGGCGAATACGCAACGCCGCTCCTTCACCATCCGCGGCGCGCCCTCGGTGAGAAGTGCGCGGCGTTCGATGAAGCAGGTCTTGTAGCCTTTCGGCCCGTGCAGCGGATCGGTCGTGGCGTCTGCCACCGGCAGGAAGGGCAAGGTGAGGAAGCCGATCGAGATGGCCACCACGCCGAGCATGGCTGCGAGACATTTTTTCATTGCTGTCATCCCTGCGCGGCGATCAAGGTCCCCGCATTCTGTTGGAAAACAGATGGGTTGCCCCGAGTTCCGCCGCAACGGGACGATTTCGATGTCGCACGATCCCACGGAGCGGCTGTCGAAACGCTGTCGAAAACGCCGTTCCGCTCGTCTTGTCGGGACTGGGAGGCACCGCTATAAGCCGCTGCGGACCCAATGCCCCCACATCCCAGGGAAATAACGTCATGGCGCTCGAGCGCACTTTTTCGATCATCAAGCCCGACGCCACCCGGCGCAACCTCACCGGCGCGATCAACGCCACCATCGAGAAGGCGGGTCTGCGGATCGTGGCGCAGAAGCGCATGCTGCTGACCCGCGCCCAGGCCGAGACCTTCTACGCGGTCCACAAGGAGCGTCCGTTCTTCGGCGAACTCGTCGACTTCATGATCTCGGAGCCGATCGTCGTTCAGGTGCTCGAGGGCGAGAACGCCGTCGCCAAGTATCGCGAAGTGATGGGTGCCACCAACCCGGCCAACGCCGCTGAAGGCACCATCCGCAAGGAGTTCGCCCTTTCGGTCGGCGAGAATTCGGCGCATGGCTCCGACAGCCTGGAGAATGCGCAGATCGAAATCGCGCAGTTCTTCGCCGGTAACGAGATCGTCGGCTGATCCCGACAGTCTTCGCCGCGGCCTTCCGCTATTGATAACGCCCCGTCCGGTGCTCCGGACGGGGCGTTGCTTTTTGCGCAGCAGCGTTCGTTACGCACATGCAGCATCGTTGAGTCAGGAAAATGCGGTATTCGGGGTTGGCCACCGCATGGATTATTATGTATGTTCCTGCCATGGGCGCTGCGGGGGTCCGGCCATGGAGAAGTGGCCCGCAGCGGGGATGCCGTTAATGGCGCGCCAAGAGCGCCCGGGAGTGGGCCCGCCGGAGCCACCTCCTCTTGCCTCACCTTAAAACGGCGCGCCAACGCCGAAAGAACATACTTGGAGTCCCGCCCGCATCCGGGCGGGAAGGTGAGGGAACGACGACATGAGCTACCTTGAGCCGCTCTTCTGGCTTGCACTTCTCAAGATCATCTGGATCAACGTACTGCTGTCGGGCGACAACGCGGTCGTCATCGCCATGGCCTGCCGCTCGCTGCCCGATCGCATGCGCCGAACCGGCATGATCCTCGGCGCAGGTGTCGCGGTCGGCATGCGCATTGTCTTCACCGCCATCATTGCGGTGTTGCTGGGCCTGCCCTGGCTGCGCATCGTCGGCTCGCTGGCGCTGCTGTACATCGCCGTCGATCTGGTCCTGCCGGAAGAGGGCGAGGAAGGCGGCGTCGCGGCGCATGACAGCCTGTGGCGCGCGGTCGGCACCATCGCCGTCGCCGACCTGGTGATGAGCCTCGACAACGTGGTCGCCATCGCGGCCGTGGCGGACGGCAACTGGACCCTCATCATCATCGGCCTCGTGATCTCCATTCCGATGATCATCGCCGGTGCGGCGCTCATCATGAGCCTGCTGTCGCGTTTCCCCTTCCTGGTCTGGGCCGGCGCCGGCCTGCTGGGCTGGGTGGCCGGCGAGATGTTCGTGTCGGACATCAAGATCCTCGAATATTTCGGCGAGGCCGTCGTCCATCATTACGAATATGCGGCGGCCGCGGCTGGTGCGGTGCTCGTGCTGGCAACCGGCTGGGCGCTGTCGCGCATGCGCAGCACCGAACATACGGCCGGCCCGCACGGGTCCTGACACCGTCGGGATTTCCCTCTCCGCTGGCGCCCGCGACGTCGTCTGTCGCGGGCGCTTTCAGTCTGCGGGTCGCAATTTGGTGTACTTAATAAAGTATACCAATATGATCTCAGGCGGGGCTGGACATTTCTTCCCGATGCATCAAGTTTTCGACGATCAGAGAGGATACGATGGATTTTTCGAGCCCCGTCTTCTGGGTAGCGTTGCTCCAGATCATCTGGATTGACCTCCTTCTCTCCGGCGACAACGCAGTCGTCATCGCGCTGGCCTGCCGCTCGCTGCCCGAGAAGCAGCGCAAATGGGGCATCCTGCTGGGTGCCGGCGCGGCGGTTG
Organism: Ancylobacter sp. TW_SC_1; assembly: GCF_056836805.1. NCBI lineage: Bacteria > Pseudomonadati > Pseudomonadota > Alphaproteobacteria > Hyphomicrobiales > Xanthobacteraceae > Ancylobacter > Ancylobacter sp. TW_SC_1. The sequence continues at coordinate 3,547,443 of NZ_CM166365.1, read as the reverse complement.
GCCTGCGCATCCTGTTCGCGCTGGCGGTGTCCTACCTGCTCGGCGTTCCGCTGCTCAAGGTGGTCGGCGCGCTGCTGCTGTTCTGGATCGCCATCAAGCTTGTGCTCGACGAAGGTGGGGAGGGCCATCATGTTGAGGGCGCGGACAGCCTGTGGAAGGCCGTGCGCACGATCGCCATCGCCGACGCGGTGATGAGCCTCGACAATGTGGTCGCCATCGCCGCCGCCGCGCGCGGCCATGCCGAACTGTTCATCTTCGGCCTGCTGCTCACCATCCCGCTGATCGTCTTCGGCTCGCAGATCATCCTGAAGCTGATCTCGCGCTTCCCGATCCTCATCTGGTTCGGCGCCGCGCTGCTCGGCTGGATCGCGGGCGAGATGATGGTCAGCGACAAGGTGGTGCTGGAGACCATGCTGGGTTTCGCGCCGGAGATGGTCGAGAAGGTGAGCGATCCCGAGGATCCGGTCGGTCTGAAGCCGGCGGCGCTTCCGCACTACGTGGCGGCAGCAGTCGGCGCGGTCTTCGTCGTGGCCTTCGGCTGGATCGTCAAGAGCCGCCGTTCGGAGGCGACCGCGCACTGAGTGCGGCCTTCCGACGAGGTGTAAAAAGAGGGGGCGCTCCGCTACGATGGTGGCGGAGCGCCTTTTCATGAATCAGCACATCCCGCCGACCCGTACCGGCTATTCCGCCTGTCCGCACGACTGCCCCTCCACCTGCGCGCTGGAGATCGACGCCTCGGACGGGCGCATCGGCCGGGTGCGCGGGTCGCGCCTCAACACATTCACGGCCGGCGTCATCTGCGCCAAGGTCGCGCGCTACGCGGAGCGGGCGCATCATCCGGACCGGTTGATGCAGCCACTGCGGCGGACCGGGCCGAAGGGCGCGGGACAGTTCGCGCCCATCTCCTGGGACGAGGCGCTGGACGAGATCGCCGCGCGGTTCCAGACAGCCGAGCGCGCGCATGGACCGGAGGCGGTCTGGCCCTATTATTATGCCGGCACGATGGGGCTGGTGATGCGCGACGGCATCAACCGGCTGACCCATGCCAAGGGCTATTCGCGTTTTTTCTCAAGCATTTGCGTCAATCCCGCCTGGAGCGGCTTCCTCGCCGGCACGGGAAGGCTCGCCGGGCCGGACCCGCGCGAGATGGCGACGTCGGATCTCGTGGTGATCTGGGGCACCAATCCGGTGGCGACCCAGATCAACGTCATGACGCACGCCATCCGCGCCCGCAAGGAACGCGGCGCGAAGATCGCGGTGGTCGACGTCTATCGCTCGCCGACCATGGAACAGGCTGATATTCCTATCCTTATTCGTCCCGGGACGGATGGCGCGCTGGCCTGCGCGGTGATGCATGTGCTGTTTCGGGACGGCCTTGCCGATCGCGATTACCTGGCCGCCTATGCCGACGATCCGGCGGGTCTCGAGGCGCATCTCGAGACCCGCACGGCTGCATGGGCTGCTGCCATCACCGGACTGCCAGCTGCAGAAATCGAGGCCTTCGCGCAGGCCATCGGCCGGACGCCGAAAACCTTCATCCGCGCCGGCTACGGCTTCACCCGCTCGCGCAACGGCGCGGTGGCGATGCACGCGGTGAGCTGCATCCCGACCGTGACCGGCGCCTGGAAGCACGAGGGCGGCGGCGTCTTCCATTCCAACAGCGCGATCTACCGCTGGAACAAGCGGATGATCGAAGGGCGCGACATAAGGGGCGTCACCTCGCGCGAGCTCGACCAGTCGCGCATCGGCGAGATCCTGACCGGCGAACCCGAGGCGCTGGCGGGCGGCCCGCCGGTGAGCGCCATGCTGATCCAGAACACCAACCCGGTTTCCGTCGCGCCCGACCAGGAGAAGGTGCGGCGCGGGTTCGCGCGCGAGGACCTGTTCGTCGCCGTGCACGAGCAGTTCATGACCGAGACGGCGCAGATGGCCGACATCGTGCTGCCGGCCACCATGTTCACCGAGCATGACGACCTCTATCAGGGCGGCGGCAACCAGTATGTCATCCTCGGCCCCAAGCTGGTCGAGCCGCCGGGCGAATGCCGCTCCAACCACGAGGTGATCTGCGCTCTGGCCGAGCGGCTGGGGGCCGAGCACGCCGGCTTCGGCATGAGCCCGCGCGCCCATATCGACTGGACGCTGCAGGCGACCGGGCGCGGCACGGTGGAGGAGCTGGAGGAAAAACGCTTCCTCGACATCCAGCCGGATTTCGAGACGGCGCATTACCTCAAGGGCTTCGACTGGCCGGACGGCAGGTTCCGCCTGAAGCCGGACTGGGCGCGCTCGCGCTTTGCCGCGCCGGGCAAGTTCGGCCCCTATGAGGACATGCCGGAATGGCCGGACCACTGGGCGGTGATCGAGGAGGCGAACGAGGACTATCCGTTCCGCCTGGTGACCTCGCCGGCACGCTCCTTCCTCAATTCCAGCTTCACCGAGACGGCCGGATCCATCGCCCGCGAGAAGCGGCCGGAACTGATGATCCACCCAGAGGACGCCGCCGCTCTCGGCGTGGTCGAGGGCGACCTCGTGCGCGTGACCAGCGCGCGCGGCGCGGTGCAACTTCATGCCCGCCTGTTCGACGGGCTGCGGCACGGCGTGGTGGTGGCGGAATCGATCTGGCCGAACCGCGCCCATGCGGGCGGACGCGGCATCAACAGCCTCACCGGCGCCGATCCGGTCGCCCCCGTCGGCGGCGCGGCGCTGCACGACAACCGGGTGCGGATCGAGCGCATCGCGCGCGCCGACGGCGTGGCATAGTGGGCCGTCATGAGGCGGCCTGGCGGAATGTGCCGTGAGCCGCGCATCGAGACCGACGGATGCAGGCAGAACGCACGTTGGCGTTCAACTTGCCGTCGCGCCCGCCGGCGCTCCCCGCTACCATGGCGCCCGCCGGGGGCGCCGAAACACGGCGCCGGGCACGCACGGATACGATTTCAAGCAGTGAGGTACCCGAATGAAATACGCGGTATTGTTCTCGGTTCTGGCCCTGACCAGCGTTGCGGCCCAGCCCGTTCTGGCCGGCGACGGCTTCCAATGCCCGGCCAAGCCGCTGGTGGCGCCCCGTGACGCCCGTGTCCAGGCCGCCCTGCCGTCGGGCGATGGGCTCGACAAGGTGGAGGCGCTGAATACCGCCGTGGCGACGCTTCGCGGGGAGGGCGTCAACCCGATCCTGATCATCGATGGCCTGATCGCCGCCTATTGCCCGACCGTCGCGGCTCTCCCGCAACTGACGGATGCGCAGAAGAACACGCGCGTGACGCGCTTCGCCGCCCGGGTGACGCGAACGGTCTATGCCCTGGACAGCGCGGACATGGTCATTCTGGACGTGTCGCTCCCGCCTGCCGTCGTCGACACCATCAACGCGAAGGCCAGCGCGGCCGGCATCTCGTCCGAGGACTGGATTCGCGGCGCGGTCGACAAGGCTCTCCAGTAAGTCGACGAGGCTCTCCGCCAAAAAGAAGGACGCCGGCGGGACTTGCCGGCGTCCTTCTGGTCACTTCAGCGGTCCCTGCGGCCGCGCGGCGAACCGCGCGTCAGCCCAGCAGCGGATCGGGATTGAAGTCGTGCAGCGGCACGTCCGCCACGCCCCACGAGCGGGTGCAGACGTGGAGATGCACGTCCTTTGCGCCCTTCGCCTTCAGGATCGACACGATCGTCGCGTCCTTGGCGGGGTCGGGCGCATGAACCCACAGCAGAAGGCCACCATTCAGGACCTGGCGCTGGACGTTCGCGGCGTGCTTGCGGCCGAAAGCGCGCGCGAAGATCAGGCCGAGCGCGCCGCCCGCCGCCGTGCCGCCGGCCGTGATCGCGAGGGTAGGAATGAGGGCCGCGCCGCCCGTTCCAACCACGGCCGCGAGGCCGAGTCCGGCCAGCAGCGCCGGCGTCGCCGCGACGGCGGCAAGGCCCTCATTACGGGAATCCTGCGAGACGAAGGCCGCACGCTCGGTGTCGCCGAGATCCTCGAGTTCCTTCGTCGGGCGGTTCGGGCCGGAAAGCCGGTCGCTATGGGCGAGCAGGCTCATATCCTCATATTGCAGGCCGGCCTCGATGAGCGCATCGACCGCCGCGTTGAGTGCCTTCTCGTCCTCGAAGACCGCGACCGCCTCGCGCTCCTGATAGAGCTGATCGTCGTCGCTCGCGTCCAAATGCTTTGCCGCCATGTCGTTTTCTCCTCGGCGAAGGCGTCTTCCCCAAGGATACTTTTTAACGGTGCCAACCAAGTCGACGCAAGGCGTGATCGAGCGCGGCAGGGGACGGCGTTTCGCCGCTGGAGGGAAATGAGAACCCGCAAGGCGGCTCCCCCGTCCGTCGATCAGCCTGCCGGGGGCACCACCAGCGCGGGCGGGGCGACCACGAATTCGTCGACCGCCACGCGGCTGCCGTCGAGCCGGGCGCGACCATCGGCGACGAGGCGCAGCGCGGCGGGATAGATGACGTGCTCCTGCGCCAGCACGCGGGCGCCGAGCGTCTCGGGCGTGTCGCCGTCCAGCACCGGCACGGCGGCCTGCATGATGATGGGGCCGACATCCATTTCCGGGGTGACGAAATGCACGGTGCAGCCATGGATGCGCACGCCCTCGGCAAGCGCGCGCTCATGGGTGTGCAGGCCCTTGAAGCTCGGCAGCAAGGCGGGGTGGATGTTGATCATCCGCCCGGCCCATTTCTGCGTGAAGCCGGGGGTGAGCAGCCGCATGAAGCCGGCGAGGCAGACGAGGTCGGCCTGCTCCTCCACCAGCACGGCATCGAGCGCCGCGTCGAAGGAGGCACGGTCGGGATAAGCCTTGTGGTCGACGGTGCGGATGGGGATGTTGCAGGCCTGCGCGCGGGCGAGGCCATGCGCCTCGGGCCGGTTGGAGACGACCACCGCGATCTCGACCGGAAAGTCCGGCGCGCTCGCCGCCTCGATCAGCGACATCATGTTGGAGCCGCGCCCGGAGATGAGGACGGCCGCGCGGGGCTTCGTCATGCGTTCACGCGCCTCTCAGAGCGGCTGGTCGACGGCGAGGCTGCCGTCATAGACGGTGTGCGCCGCGCCCTCGCCGGGCTCGATGGCGCCGAGATGGATCACTTCCTCGCCGGCATCGGCGAAGGCGTCGGCGACCGTCTCGCAATCCTCGGGGGCGCAGACCACGACCATGCCGATGCCGCAGTTGAAGGCGCGCAGCATCTCCTCCGGCGCCACCTTGCCGACCTGCGCCAGCCAGCGGAAGACGGGAGGAACGGGGAGGCCGGAGAGGTCGATGCGCCCGACCGTGTGCTTGGGCAGCACGCGCGGCAGGTTCTCGGTGAGGCCGCCGCCGGTGATGTGGGCCAGCGCCTTCACCTTGCCGGTCGAGCGGATGGCCGCCAGCGCGGACTTCACATAGAGCCGCGTGGGGGTGAGCAGCGCCTCGCCCAGCGAATGGCCCTGCGCGAACGGGGCCGGCGCGTCCCAGGCGAGGCCCGAGACCTCGACGATGCGGCGCACCAGCGAATAGCCGTTGGAATGCACGCCCGAGGAGGCGAGGCCGAGCAGCACGTCGCCGGGGCGGACGTTGGGGGAGGGCAGCAGCTCGCCGCGCTCCACCGCGCCGACGGAGAAGCCGGCGAGATCATAGTCGCCCTCGGCATACATGCCGGGCATCTCGGCGGTCTCGCCGCCGATCAGCGCGCAGCCGGACTCCCGGCAACCCTTGGCGATGCCGGCGACGATCTTCGCCCCAACCTCGGGCGCCAGCTTGCCGGTGGCGAAATAGTCGAGGAAGAACAGCGGCTCGGCGCCCTGCACCACGAGGTCGTTGACGCACATGGCGACGAGGTCGATGCCGATGGTGTCGTGCCGGCCGGTCTCGATGGCGATCTTCAGCTTGGTGCCGACGCCGTCGGTGGTGGCGACGATGAGCGGGTCCTTGAAGCCGGCGGCCTTCGGGTCGAACACCCCGCCGAAGCCGCCGATGTCGGCGTCGGCGCCCGGCCGGCGCGTCGCCTTGACCAGCGGCTTGATGAGATCGACCAGCCGGTTGCCGGCGTCGATGTCGACGCCCGCATCGCGATAGCTGAGGCCCTTGTCCGTACCGGTCATCGCATGCCCTCTAGGAATGGTGGCGGATTAGCCGCTTATGGAGCGGCGGGCAAGGTGGCGGGCGGTTTTCCCTAGGCCTTCCGCCCCGCATGGTCGATGCCGAGGGCGATCAGGCCGGCGGCCAGCCCCCAGAAGGCCGAGCCGAGGCCGAACAGCGACACGCCGGAGGCGGTGACGGCGAGGGTGAGCACGGCGGGGAACCGCTTGCTGACATCGCCCATGGCGGTGCCGAGCGCGTTGACCAGCGGTCCCAGCAGGGCGAGGCCGGCGAAGGTCGCCACCAGCCCGGCGGGCAGGGCGGCGATCAGCGCCACAGCGCCGGCGCCGAAGCCGGCGAGCACGACGTAGCTCAGCGCGTAGAACGGCGTCGCCATCCACCGCTTCTGCGGATCCGGGTGGGTGTCCGGCCCGGTGCAGATCGAGGCGGTGATGGCGGCGAGGTTGCTGGTCAGCGAGCCGATCGGTGCGGTGATCAGCGAGGCGATGGCGGTCGTGGCGAGGATCGACGGTGTCGGCGGCTTGTAACCGGCAGCCTGCAGCACCGCGAAGCCGGGCAGGTTCTGCGAGGCCATGGTGACGATGTAGAGCGGCAGCCCGACGCCGATCAGCGCCTGCAGGTCGAAGCGCGGCACGATGAACTCGATCGTCGGCAGCGGCACGCCGTCCGGCAGCGGGCCGACGCGGCCGAGGAAGAAGGCGAGGGCGATGCCGATGGCGAGCACCGCCAGCACCGCGCCGAACGGGCTGATGCGCCGGGCCACGAGGAAGATCAGCACCAGCGGCAGCACGAGCAGCGGATCGGCCTGGCCGGCGGTGAACACGGCGGTGCAGAAGCGGAACAGCACGCCCGCCAGCATGGCGGCGGCGATGGCGACCGGCAGGCGCTGCACCAGCGCGCCGAGCGGCTTCACCGCGGCGGTGACGAGGATCAGCAGGCCGGCGACGAGGAAGGCGCCGACCGCGGTCTCGATGGTCAGCCCGTGCGAGCCGGCGATCAGCGCCGCGCCGGGAGTGGTCCAGGCGGTGATGATCGGCATGCGGTGGCGCCATCCGAGCCACGCCGAGGTGAACGCCATGGACAGGCACAGGCCGATGACGCCCGAGGTGATCTGCCCGGGCGTGGCGCCGACCGCCTGAGCGGCCGCGACGATGAGGGTGAGGGTGCCGCCGAAGCCGACGAGCGCGGCAACGATGCCGGAAGTGACGAGGGAGGAACGCATGCGGTGGGCCACTTTCAGGCACAGGTGACGAGGTGCTTCGCCTTGTGCCACGACGGAGCGTGGAAGGCCACGGTCCGCCCCGGCGGGCTGCGCTGTGAATGGCGGGGGCGGCATCCCTTGCGGCATTGCTTGTGCATCGCACGCGCCGCATTTTCCTGTATCTATGGTGCCGACGGCGCAGGGCCGGATCTCGGAGTGGTTTTCGCATGGCCTGGCACAAGCAGGTGACGTTCTGGCTGACCGTGCTCGGGCTGTTCATCGCCGCGGCCTGGCTGCTGAGCAGCGTGCTCCTGCCGTTCGTCGCCGGTCTCGCGCTCGCCTATTTCCTCAATCCCGTGACGACGCGGCTGGAACGCTGGGGCGTCAACCGGCTGGTGGCGTCGCTGGCGACCATCGCCCTCACGCTGTTGCTGGCGATCCTGCTGATGCTGCTGGTGGTGCCGATCTTCGGCTCGCAGCTCGCCGCCTTCATCCAGCGGCTGCCGGAATACGTCGTCAAGCTGCAGAACATGATGACGGGCGAGCGCGCCGAATGGCTGCGCGACTTCGTCGGCGACCGGATGCCGAGCATCCAGCAGGGCCTCAGCGAGCTGGTGACGCAGGGCGCCACCTACATGCTCACCCTGATCCAGGGGCTGTGGACCGGCGGGCAGGCGCTGATCTCGCTGTTCTCGCTGCTGGTGATCACGCCGGTGGTCGCGTTCTATATCCTCAACGACTGGGAGCACATGGTCGACAAGGTCGATTCCTGGCTGCCGGTGAAGCATCGCGCGGTGATCCGCGATCTCGCGCGGCAGATGGACAGCGCCATCGCCGGCTTCGTGCGCGGCCAGTCCATGGTCTGCGTCATTCTCGGCAGCTTCTACGCCATCAGCCTCACCATGACGGGGCTGAATTTCGGCTTTGTCATCGGCTTCGTGTCGGGGATCATCACCTTCATTCCCTATGTCGGCTCGCTGACCGGGCTCGTCCTGGCGGGCGGCGTCGCCATCGTGCAGTTCTTCCCCGACTACTCGATGATCGCGATCGTCATCGGCATCTTCGTCGTCGGCCAGTTCATCGAGGGCTACGTCCTCTCGCCGAAGCTGGTGGGCGACAGCGTCGGCCTGCCGCCGGTCTGGCTGATGTTCGCCCTGCTGGCCTTCGGCTATCTGCTCGGCTTCCTGGGCCTGCTGCTGGCGGTGCCGCTGGCCGCCGCAGTGGGGGTGCTGGTGCGCTTCGCCATCGGGCGCTACCTGCAAAGCCCGCTCTATACCGGCGAGGACGAGCCCGAGACGGTGTCGCCGCCGGGGTCGACCATGCCGGAATCCCGGGCGAGCTGAAATCATGGCCTCCCGGCAGATACCCCTGGACCTGCCGCATGCGGACAGCCGCACGCGGGACGATTTCCTGCCCGGCAAGGCCAATGAGGCGGCGCTGGCGCTTGTCGAATCCTGGCCGGACTGGAGCGCACGCGCCGTCGCGCTGGTCGGGCCGAAGGGCTCGGGCAAGTCGCATCTCGCCGCCATCTTCGCCGAGGCGACGGGCGCCGGCATTGTTCCGGCATCGACGCTCGACGTCGCCATGCTGCCGGCGATGCTGGCCGGCGGGGCGCTGGTGGTGGAAGACCTCGGCGAGGGACCGATACACGAGGCGGCGCTTTTTCACCTGCTGAACCTCGCCGGCGAGCAGAGCGCCCGCCTGCTGGTGACGTCTCGCCGCGCGCCCGCTCTTCTGGCCGAGTCGGTCGCCACGCGCGACCTCGCCTCGCGTCTGCGAGCGATGCCCGCCGTCACGCTCGGGGCGCCGGACGACGAACTGCTGGCGGCTGTGGCGGTGAAGCTGTTCGCCGACCGGCAGATTCTGCCCGACGAGGCGCTGTTGGCCTATCTGCTGCCGCGCGTCGAGCGCTCCATTGCCGGCGTGCGCGACGTCGTCGCCGAACTGGACCGGGAGGCGCTGGCGCGCAAGCGGCCGCTGACCCGGGCGCTGGCCGCCGAACTCCTTCGCGCCCGCGCGGAAGCGGACGGGGAAGCGGCGCGGGAAGCCGATGCCGAGCCCATAAATCACTTGACCAGAGGTTAGCCTCACCATGTCATCCAGCCGTCATGATGCCCGGCGACCTTCGCGCCGGACGAAGCGGGTAGCCCGCAAGAAGGATGGAGTAGCGACGGTGAGCGAGACGGAAACTCAGGTCGAGGCCGAACTGGGGCAGGCGCCCGTCCACGCGCCGGTCGCCGCGCAGCCGCTGCAGGACGAGCTGATGAAATCGCCGGAGCGTTTCATCAATCGCGAGCTCTCCTGGCTGCAGTTCAACCGGCGTGTCCTCGAGGAGGCATCCAACCGCGAGCACCCGCTGCTGGAGCAGCTGCGCTTTCTCTCCATCTCGGCGAACAATCTCGACGAGTTCTTCATGGTCCGCGTCGCCGGCCTGAAGGAGCAGGTGCGCGAGGGCTATGGCGGGCGCAGCCCGGACGGGCTGACCCCGGCCGAGCAGCTTCCGCTGATCAGCACCGCGGTGGCCGAGCTGGCCGAGGACCAGCAGGCGCGCTGGCGCGGGCTGCGGCAGGAGCTGATCGGCAGCGGCATCGTGCTGGTGGACGGTGCGGACGTCGAGAGGGCCGACCGGGCGGTGCTCGACGACTTCTTCCTCGCCCATGTGTTTCCGGTGCTGACGCCGCTCGCCATCGATCCGGCCCATCCGTTCCCGTTCATTCCCAATCTCGGTTTCTCGCTGGCGTTGCAACTCGCCCGTATCCATGACGGGCGTTCGATGAACGCGCTGATCCGCGTGCCGGCCAAGATCGACCGCTTCATCCGGCTGCCGGACGGCGAGGGCGGCCTGCAGCGCTTCATCACGCTGGAGCAGATGATCGGCCTGTTCATCGGCCGGCTGTTCCCGGGCTATCAGGTGAAGGGCCAGGGCGGCTTCCGCGTCATCCGCGACAGCGACCTCGAAGTCGAGGAAGAGGCCGAGGACCTGATGCGCCAGTTCGAGAGCGCGCTGAAGCGTCGCCGCCTCGGGCAGGTGATCCGTCTGGAGATCGACGCCTCCATGCCGGAAGAGCTGCGCGGCTTCGTGGCGCGCGAGCTCGGCGTCGCCGGCGACGAGATCTTCCTCGTGGACGGCGTGCTGGCGCTGAACGAGTTCAGCCAGCTCGTCGGCATCGACCGGCCGGACCTCAAGTTCAAGCCGTACAATCCGCGCTTCCCCGAGCGTATCCGCGACCATGCCGGCGACTGCTTCGCCGCCATTCGCGAGAAGGACCTCGTCATCCACCACCCCTACGAATCCTTCGACGCGGTGGTGCAGTTCCTGCGGCAGGCGGCGCGCGATCCGAACGTCGTCGCGATCAAGCAGACGCTCTACCGCACCTCCTCCGACAGCCCCATCGTCCACGCGCTGGCCGAGGCGGCCGAGGCGGGCAAGTCGGTGACGGCGCTGGTCGAGCTGAAGGCCCGCTTCGACGAGGAAGCCAACATACGCTGGGCGCGCGACCTGGAGCGTGCCGGCGTGCAGGTGGTGTTCGGCTTCCTTGAGCTGAAGACCCACGCCAAGCTCTCGCTGGTGGTGCGCCGCGAGGGCGGTGCGCTGGCGAGCTACTGCCATGTCGGCACGGGCAATTATCACCCGATCACCGCGCGCATCTATACCGACCTGTCCTTCTTCACCGCCGACCCGGTGGTCGGCCGCGACGTGGCGCGCATCTTCAATTTCATCACCGGCTATGCCGAGCCGGCGGAGCTGGACGCGATGGCCATCGCGCCGCTTACCCTGAAGAGGCGCATCCTCGACCACATCGCCGCCGAGATCGCCTTCGCCGAGGCCGGCAGGCCGGCGGCGATCTGGCTCAAGATGAACTCGCTGGTCGATCCGATGATCATCGACGCGCTCTACCGCGCCAGCCAGAGCGGCGTGCCGATCGACATCGTCGTGCGCGGCATATGCTGCCTGCGACCGGGCGTGCCGGGCCTGTCGGAGAACATCCGCGTCAAGTCGATCGTCGGCCGCTTCCTCGAGCATGAGCGCATCTATGCCTTCGGCAACGGCTACGGCCTGCCGGACCCGCACGCGGCGCTCTACATCTCCTCGGCCGACCTGATGCCGCGCAATCTCGACCGCCGGGTCGAATCGCTGTGCCCGATCACCAATCCGACCGTTCACATGCAGATCCTCGACCAGATCATGGTCGCCAACCTGCAGGACAACCAGCAGAGCTGGCGCGTGTTGCCGGACGGCTCCTCGCAACGCATAGTGCCGGCCGAGGGCGAAGAGAAGTTCAACGCCCAGCAGTACTTCATGACCAATCCGAGTCTGTCGGGACGTGGCAAGTCGCTCAAAGAATCGTCGCCGCGCAACCTCCTGCGTCGCCGCGACCGCGCGTGATCGCATGAGTGATGCCTTGCGTGAGGCCGGGCACGGCCTGGTATCGGGCGCGCCCATCGCGGTGATCGACATCGGGTCGAATTCGGTTCGTCTGGTGGTCTATGAGCGCCTGTCGCGCAGCCCGACGCCGATCTTCAACGAGAAGGCGTCCTGCGGGCTCGGGCGCGAGGTGTTCACCACCGGGCGGCTCAATGCCGAGGCGGTGGAGAAGGCGCTCGCCACGCTGCGGCGCTTCCGCGCGCTGTGCGACCGGATGGGGGTCGGACGGCTCTACGTGCTCGCCACCGCCGCGGCCCGCGACGCCGCCAACGGGCCGGATTTCGTGACCGCCTGCACCGAAATCTGCCGGACGGAGGTGGAAGTGCTGTCGGGCAAGCGCGAGGCGCAGCTCTCGGCGCTTGGCATCCTCTCGGGCGTGCACCACGCCAACGGCGTGGTCGGCGATCTCGGCGGCGGCTCGCTCGAGCTCGTCGACCTGCACGGCCAGCGCATCGGCACCGGCGCGACCTTTCCGCTCGGCGGTCTCGCGCTGCAGGACACCTCCGGCCGCTCGCTCAAGAAGGCCGACAAGATCGCCAGGGAGCTGCTGACCAAGGAGTCGCATCTCGAACATCTGAAGGGACGCACCTTCTATGCCGTCGGCGGCACCTGGCGCGCGCTGGCGCGGCTGCACATGTTCCAGCGCGGCTATCCGCTGCATGTGATGCACGGCTATGTCATTCCCGGCCGGGAGGCGCTGGAATTCTGCCGGCTGGTGCGCCGGGTGCCGGTCGACACGCTCTCGCGCATCGACACCGTGTCCGACGTGCGCCGTCCGCTGCTCGCCTATGGCGCGCTGGTGCTCGAGCACATCATCCGCGCCGGCAAGCCGGCCAATGTCTACGTCTCCGCGCAGGGCGTGCGCGAGGGCATGCTCTACGAGCTGCTCGCCGATGAAGAGAGGGCGGAGGATCCGCTGATCACCGCCACCACCGAGCTGAACGAGGTGCGCTCGCGCTCCCCGGCCCATGGCTGGGAGCTGATCGAGTGGACCGACCATTTCATGGAGACCACCGGCATCGACGAGAGCGTGGAGGAGAAGCGGCTGCGCCATGCCGCCTGCCTGCTCTCGGACATAAGCTGGCGGGCGCATCCGGACTATCGCGGCGAGCAGAGCCTGAACCTGATCGCCCATGCCGCCTTCATCGGCGTCGACCATCCCGGCCGCGCCTTCCTGGCGCTGGCCATCTATTACCGCCATGTCGGGCTGATCGACGAGGACCTGTCGCCGCGCATCCGCGAGCTGGTCTCGGCGCGGCTGCTCGACCGGGCACGCATCCTCGGCGCGGCGATGCGGGTCGGCTACATCCTCTCCGCCGCCATGCCCGGCACGCTGCCGCTGACGCCGCTGACGGTGGATCGCGGCAAGCTGGCGCTCCGGCTGGCAGGCGACCTCGCCCCGCTCAGTGGCGAGCGCATCGCCAACCGCCTGCGCACCCTGGCGCGGCTGATCGGCCGCGAGCCGATGGTGGTGACGAGCTGAAGCGGCGAGGGCCCGGAGCGAGGCACCGGATTCCACGCCGCTTGAAGTGCTCCAGGTTCAACGATTTGAAGCGTTTTCCAGACGCGAAAGTCGAGCAACTTTCGCGTCTGGCGCTTTAGCCTTCGGCGAGCCGATCCACGGCGATCACGCGGCCGCGCTGCATGGCGAGGGCGAGGCTGCCGGACTTCAGCGCCAGCGCCCGGTCGCCGAACAATTCGCGCCGCCAGCCGTGCAGCGCCGGCACGTCCGGCGCGTCCTCCGACGCGATGCGTTCGAGATCGTCCACCGTGGCGAGGATCTTGGCGGCGACGCCGTGCTGCTCGGAGGTCATGCGCAGCAGAACCTTGAGAAGCTCCACCGTCGCCGAGGCGCCATTCGACAGCGGCTTGTCGCGTTCGATGCGCGGCAGGGTCTTGGGGTCGCGGGCGAGGCCCGCCTTTACCGCCTCGATGATCAACTCGCCGGCGCGGGAGCGCTCGAAGCCTTTCGGAACCGAGCGGAGCTGTCCGAGCTTCTCGATGCTGGTCGGGTGCTGGGAGGCAATCTCGCCGATCACGTCGTCCTTGAGGATGCGTGAGCGCGGCGTGTCGCGCGACTGTGCCTCGCGCTCGCGCCAGGCGGCGACCTCCATCAGCACGGCGAGGTCCTTCGGCTTGCGGGCGCGCGAACGCAGCCGCTCCCAGGCCCGCTCGGGCTCCTGCCGGTACGTGTCCGGCGAGGTGAGCACCGCCATTTCCTCGCCGACCCAGTCGGAGCGGTCGCGCTTCCTGAGGTCCGCGTCGAGCTTGAGGAACACGTCGCGCAGATGGGTGACGTCGGCCTCGGCATAGGCGATCTGGGCGGTGGAGAGCGGGCGGCGCGACCAGTCGGTGAAGCGCAGCGACTTGTCGAGCACCTCGCCGGTGATGCGCTGCACGAGCTGATCGTAGGAAATGGAGTCGCCATGGCCGAGCACCATGGCCGCGACCTGGGTGTCGAACACCGGGTGCGGGATGATGCCGGCGAGGTGCCAGACGATTTCGATGTCCTGCCGGCCGGCATGGAACACCTTAAGCACAGCCGTGTCCGACATCAGCGCGAAGAAGGGTGCGAGATCCATGCCCTCCGCCAGCGCGTCGACCACGACGGCTTCGTCCGGACCCGCGATCTGCACGACGCACAACTTCGGCCAGAAGGTGGTCTCACGCAGAAATTCCGTGTCGACGGTAATGAAGGGATGGCGGGCCAGCCGTTCGCAGGCCGCGGCGAGGGCGTCTGTGGTCGTGATCATGTTCATGCTGAACTTTTACATATCGGAGTCGTGCCGCCGTTTCGACTCCGAATCGTGCCGCAATCCTCCGGCAAGCGTTAACCATCCGCCTCTAGGGTACGGACAGATTCGGGTGCCGGCGCGGCCGGCCGTCAGGGGGACACTCCATGAAGAAGATTCTCTTCGCTCTCACCGCCGTGGCGATGGCCGGCGCGGCCATCCCGGCCTCGGCCGCCGATCGCGTCAAGGCCGGCGTGCTGGTGTGCAATGCCGGCGCCAGCATCGGCATGCTGGTCGAGTCCAAGCAGGAGCTGACCTGCACCTACACGCCGGCCGACAACGGCCCGGTGCAGAACTATGCCGGCACCATCAAGAATATCGGCGTCGAGCTGGGCGTGACCGGCGGCGGCGTGATGACCTGGGGCGTGCTGGCGGTGACGAAGTCGGTCCAGCCCGGCGCGCTGGCCGGTCCCTATGCCGGCGTCACCGGCAATGTGGCGCTGGGCGTGGGCGTCGGCGCCAATGTGCTCGTCGGCTCCGACCAGTCCTTCGCGCTCAACCCGATCTCGGTCGAGGGCAATGTCGGGGCGTCGCTGGCGCTGGGCGTGGGCGGCCTGAACCTTCGCTACGTGCCCTGAGAACCAAGCCGGCGCGAGCCTTTGCCTGACGCGGACCCGGCGCCCGCGCCAGAGCATTCTTGACAAAGCCGAGCCCGACATGCACCCCTCCGCGCGCCCCGCGTGAGGGGTGTTTTCGTTCGCCCGCCGCGTTTCGGCGGGATCTAGCCTCGGGAAGACGTCATGCACCGCTATCGCACGCACACCTGCGGAGCCCTTCGCGCGAGCGATATCGGGGGCAATGCGCGGCTCTCCGGCTGGTGCCATCGTATCCGCGATCATGGCGGCGTGCTGTTCATCGACCTGCGCGACCATTACGGCCTGACGCAGGTGGTGGTCGATCCCGACAGCCCGGCCTTCAAGCTGGCCGAGACGGTGCGCGCGGAATGGGTGATCCGCGTGGACGGGCGCGTGCGCTCGCGTCCCGCCGGCACCGAGAACCCCGACCTGCCGACCGGGCAGGTGGAGATGTACGCCACCGAGATCGAGGTGCTGGGCCCCGCCGCCGAGCTGCCGCTGCCGGTGTTCGGCGATGTCGAATACCCGGAAGAGACGCGGCTGCGCTACCGCTTCCTCGACCTGCGCCGCGAGAAGCTGCACAAGAACATCATGACGCGCGGGGCGATCATCGACGCCATGCGCGCCAGGATGAAGGGGCAGGGCTTCTTCGAGTTCCAGACGCCGATCCTCACCGCCTCCTCGCCGGAGGGCGCGCGCGACTTCCTGGTGCCCTCGCGCCTGCACCCCGGCAAGTTCTACGCCCTGCCGCAGGCGCCGCAGCAGTACAAGCAGCTGATCATGATGAGCGGCTTCGACCGCTATTTCCAGATCGCCCCCTGCTTCCGCGACGAGGACCCGCGCGCCGACCGCCTGCCGGGCGAGTTCTACCAGCTCGACCTGGAGATGAGCTTCGTCGAGCAGGAGGACATCTTCGCCGCGGTGGAGCCGGTCATCACCGGCGTGTTCGAGCAGTTCGCCGACGGCAAGCCGGTGACGAAGAACTGGCCGCGCATTCCCTACGCCACCTCGATGCAGAAATACGGCACCGACAAGCCGGACCTGCGCAACCCGATCGAGATGCAGGACGTGTCCGAGCATTTTCGCGGCTCGGGCTTCAAGGTCTTCGCGCGCATGCTGGAAGACCCGAAGAACCAGGTGTGGGCGATTCCCGGCCGTACCGGCGGCTCGCGCGCCTTCTGCGATCGCATGAATTCATGGGCGCAGGGCGAGGGCCAGCCGGGGCTCGGCTACATCATGTGGTCGGCTCGTACGTCCAGCATCGAAATCTCCATGGACGAAAAGCGCGAGCCTTCCAATTTTCAAGACGTCTTTGAGGGCCGTGGACCGCTGGCAAACAACATTGGTCCTGAGCGCACCGAAGCCATCCGTCAACAGCTCGGACTTGGGTATGGCGACGCCGCCTTCTTCGTCGCCGGCAATCCGGAGAAGTTCGTCCGCTTCGCCGGCCTCGCCCGCACCAAGGTGGGTGAGGAACTGAAGCTGGTCGATCACGACCGTTTCGAGCTGGCGTGGATCGTCGACTTCCCCTTCTACGAGTGGAGCGAGGACGAGAAGAAGGTCGACTTCTCGCACAACCCCTTCTCCATGCCGCAGGGCGGGATCGAGGCGCTGAACACTCAGGATCCGCTGACCATCAAGGCGTTCCAGTACGACATCGCCTGCAACGGCTTCGAGATCGCGTCGGGCGGCATCCGCAACCACCGCCCCGAGGCGATGGTGAAGGCGTTCGAGATCGCCGGCTATGACGAGGCGACGGTGCAGGAGCGCTTCGGCGGCCTCTACCGCGCCTTCCAGTACGGCGCGCCGCCGCATGGTGGCATGGCGGCGGGCGTCGACCGCATCGTGATGCTGCTGTGCGGCGTCACCAATCTGCGCGAGATTTCCATCTTCCCGATGAATCAGCAGGCGCAGGACATCCTGATGGGCGCGCCGAACGAGGCCAGCCCGAAGCAGCTGCGCGAACTGCACATCCGCACCAACCTGCCGGAGAAGTAGCCTTCTCCGGCGTCATCCCGGACGGCCGGTCCGGGATCGTGCGCCGGGCTCGGGTCCGGCCATCCAGACCTCTCGGCCGCGTCCCAAGGATCGCGTCGAAGTGCCGGGCTCCCGGGCCGAGCCCGAGGATGCGGGACGAGGAGACGGGGACGCTTACGGCGCGTCGAGCGTCTCGACATTGAGTTCGTCGACGACGCCGAGCGGGTTGTCGCTCATCAGCGCCTCCACGATCATCATCACCGGCAGCGTCTCGCCGCGCGGCGTGATGCGCAGGCCCAGCGTGCTCATCGGCTTCTGCACGAAATTGACGAAGGCCTGCACCGCCGGGCCGAGCTCGGGCCGGTCGGTCACCGCCTGGGCGAGCAGAAGGTCGGCGAAGCCGGCAATGAGCTGGCGGATTTCCGCCGCGCCGATGCCCTGTTCCTTGGCGGCTTCTTCCAGCTTCTGCTCGTAGAGGCCGGCATCGGTGATGGTGATGTCGAGCGCGGCGAGATTGACCTGCGCCGCGCCGGCGAGCGCCTCGTCCGGCTGCGGCGAGAAGACGGAATCATCCACATCGCTCAGCGAAAGTTTCGCGGTGACGGAGAAGGCGTCGGACACTTCGAGATAGATCGGGTCGACGGCAACGGTGCCGTCCGCCTCGTTCCAGGCGGCGCCGATATCCATGGCGACACTGACCCGCTGCATCTGGTCCGGCACCAGCGCAAAGGCCGAGTTGGCGCGGCTGACCGCGTCGGTCGGGCCGGTCATGCGCAGCGTGGCCGAGAAGCGCGTCGGCAGTGCGTCCGGCTCGCCGGTCCAGGAGACCGCCAGCCGGTCGACCGTAACCGGCGCGCCGTTCTCGGTCGGGACCTCGGCGTCGTCTATCTCGAACCTGGCGACCGTGTTGAAGAACGGGGCCGGCCAGTCGGACAGCGTGTCCGTTCCGCGCGCCATATCCGCCGCGAGCGTCATCATCGTGCCGGGCCGGAGGCCGCCCACGCTCAGCCGCGCGACATGGAAGCTCTGCCCGTCGGCCTCCGCTCCCCTGAGCTGTTCCATGGAGATCTGTTCCAGCCGGCCGGCGTCGAGCGGGCCCGCCTTCAGCGAGGCGAGCGAGGCCTTGCTGCCGTCCGCCGCCGTGCCCTCCAGCCCGTCGAAGACGACGGAGCCGATCTGCAGCCCGTCATCATAGACGGTGGCGATGGCCCGCATCATGTCGGCGACTTCCTCGGACGAGGGATTGGTGCCCTGCGCCGCGTGCTCCTGCATGCGCTGGCCCATGGCGAGCAGTTCCTCGGCCGGGATCGCCGAGGGCTGGATCGCGAGGTCGGTGATGGTCAGCTTGTTCCAGCGCTGCGCCAGCCCGCTATCGGTCGTGATGTCGTAGCCGTCGACCGAGACGGTGCCATAGACGGTGAGGAAGCGATCGGTCGCGCGCCGCCGCTCCGGGTCGAGCAGCAACAGCATGGCGGCGAGGTCGACCACTTCGGCGTCGATTCGGCCCACCGAGCCGCGCCCGGCATAGTCCGGCGCGCCGCCGACGGTGAAGCGCGAGGGCTCGATGACGGCCTTGGCGAAGCGCCCATTGGCCAGTCCCTCGAAGCTCGCCGCGCCATGGATGACGTCGGTCTCGATGCGCGTCTCGCCGGCGCCGCTGCGCGTCGACACGGTGGATTGCGGGATGGCGACGCGCTCGGCCTTCACCTGCTCGAAGAAGGCGAGGGCGATCTGCCAGGGCGCGGCGCCGGTAGTTCCGGGGGCGCCGGCGCGCGTCGTCTCCGCCGGCATTTCGAGCGCCGTTATGTCGATGCGCGGGGCGCGGTAGCTGGCGGCGATGGCGGGCGCCAGCGGCAATGGGCCATCGAAGGCGAAGCCCTCGATCTCGACCTTTTTGGCGACCAGATGCGCGGCGTCGGGCTGCCCGAGGCCGGTGGCGCGGAAGGCGGCGATCTTCAGCGAGCCCTGCTGGGCGGCATCGATGGACAGGTCGCGCAGCTCGAAGCGCCCGGCGAACAGGTCATAGCTTGCCGCGCCGGCCTCGGCCTTGAGGCCATTCGCCCTGAGATCGGCCAGAACGGCGTCGACCTGGCTGCGGGCGAGATAGCCGACATAGAAGGTGAAGCCGAAATAGCCGCCGACGCCGGCAACAAGGAGGGCGACGAGAGCGACGACGAATGTCTTGCGCATGCGGAGGAGACCTGAGAGGGGCGGCGGGGGCCGGATCGCCCGGTGGGCAACATAATCCAACCACCGAAAGGCGAGCATTACAAAATGGGAAAGACATTGTACGGCAGAGCAGAATCCCTATGCTCCGCCGCCAAGCTCCGGGGAAGGAAACGCTATGGCCTCGTATATTTCCGATGATCTGCGCTCGGGCGCGATGTTCTATCACCGCATGCCCCGGCCCGGTAAGCTGGAGATCCAGCCCACCAAGCCGCTCGCCAACCAGCGCGATCTCGCACTCGCCTACACCCCCGGCGTCGCCGCGGTCTGCGAAGCCATCGCGGCGGACAAGTCGCTGGCCGCGGAACTGACCACCAAGCAGAACCTCGTCGCCGTCGTGTCGAACGGCACCGCCGTGCTCGGTCTCGGCAATATCGGCCCGGAAGCCTCCAAGCCGGTGATGGAGGGCAAGGCGGTCCTCTTCAAGAAGTTCGCCGGTATCGACGTCTTCGACATCGAGATCAACGCGCTGGAGCCGGACCACGTGGTGAGCGTGGTGGCGGCGCTGGAGCCGACCTTCGGCGGCATCAACCTCGAGGACATCAAGGCCCCCGAGTGCTTCGAGATCGAGACCCGGCTGCGCGACATCATGAACATCCCGGTGTTCCATGACGACCAGCACGGCACGGCGATCATCGTCGTGGCGGCCGTCGTCAATGCGCTGTTCCTCGGCGGCAAGAAGCTGGAGGAGGTGAAGATCGTCACGTCCGGCGCCGGCGCGGCGGCGATCGCCACGCTGAACCTGCTGCGCTCCATGGGCGCCAAGCGCGAGAACATCTGGGTCACCGACATCGAGGGCGTGGTCTATGAGGGCCGCGAGAAGCTGATGGACCCCTATAAGGGGGTGTTCGCCCAGAAGACCGATCTGCGCACCCTGGCCGAGGTGATCGACGGCGCCGACATCTTCATCGGCCTGTCCGCCGGCGGCGTGCTGAAGCCGGAAATGCTGAAGGCGATGGCCGATCGTCCGCTCATCATGGCGCTGGCCAACCCGACCCCTGAGATCATGCCCGACCTCGCCCGCGATGCGCGGCCCGACGCCATGATCTGCACCGGCCGTTCGGATTTCCCGAACCAGGTCAACAACGTGCTGTGCTTCCCCTTCATCTTCCGCGGCGCGCTCGATGCCGGCGCGACCACCATCAACGAGGAGATGAAGGTCGCGGCGGTCAACGCCATCGCCGAGCTGGCGCGCGAGACGCCCTCCGACGTCGTCGCCCGCGCCTATGGCGGGGAGACGCCGGTGTTCGGCCCGAACTCGCTCATTCCCTCGCCCTTCGATCCGCGCCTCATCCTGCGCATCGCGCCGGCGGTGGCCAAGGCGGCGATGGATTCGGGCGTCGCCAAGCGGCCGATCGCCGATTTCGACGCCTATCAGGAACAGCTCGACCGCTTCGTGTTCCGCTCCGGCCTGGTGATGAAGCCGATCTTCACGCTGGCCAAGCAGGCGCCCAAGCGGGTGATCTATGCCGAGGGCGAGGACGAGCGCATCCTGCGCGCGGCGCAGGTGGTGGTGGAGGAGGGGCTCGCCCGCCCGATCCTCATCGGCCGTCCCTCGGTGATCGAGACGCGCCTGGAGCGCTTCGGCCTGTCGATCCGGCCCGGCCGCGAGTTCGACCTCATCAACCCCGAGGACGATCCGCGCTACCGCGATTATGTGACGACCTATGTCGAGCGCACCGGCCGGCGCGGCGTGACGCCTGAGCTCGCCCGCACGCTGGTGCGTACCACGCCGACCGTGATCGCCGCCCTGGCGGTGGTGCGCGGCGACGCCGACACCATGCTGTGCGGCGTGGAGGGGCGCTTCATCCGCCACCTGCGCCACATCCGCACCATCATCGGCCTCGCGCCGGGCGTGCGCGACCTGGCGGCGCTGTCCATGCTGCTGACGCAGAAGGGCGCCTTCTTCCTCTGCGACACGCAGATCCAGCCGGACCCTTCGGCCGAGGATCTCGCCGAGATGGCGCAGCTCGCCGCGGCGCATGTGCGCCGTTTCGGCATCGAGCCGAAGGTGGCGCTGCTCTCGCACTCCGACTTCGGCAGCCGTGACGATGGCAGCGCGCAGAAGATGCGCCGCACGCTCGACCTGGTCCTGCAGCGCGCCCCCGACCTGATGGTCGATGGCGAGATGGAGGGCGACAGCGCGCTGGTGCCGGAAATGCGCGAGCGTGTGCTGCCGGGTTCACGCCTGCAGGGCGTGGCCAACATCCTCGTCATGCCCAATCTCGATGCCGCGAACATCGCCTACCAGATGGTGAAGGTGTTCGGCGACGCGCTGCCGGTGGGCCCGATCCTGCTCGGCCCGGCGCAGCCGGCGCATGTGCTCACGCCTTCGGTGACGGCGCGCGGCATCGTCAACATGACCGCCATCGCGGTGGTGGAGGCGCAGGGCGCCTGACGAGCCGGCGGCTCTCATGGCCGCAGGCCGTGCGCCTGCGGCCGCCGCGCCGGCTGCGGCCCGCAATGACACGGTGCGTGGGCCGCGCAGTGCCGGTGGATCGCCGCCTCTGCCGGTGACGACGGGGCCGGCGAGCCGGTCCCGCGGGACGTGACGTTAGGTTAGATTTCTCTCTTCCGAGCGGTTTTGTGCTCGGAATGTGGCGGCATCTGCCGTGGAAATGACACATTTTTGACCAAGCTGTGCGCAGCGCGAATTTGGCCAAATGACTGGCTGCCCGGCGGGTGAGCGGTTGCTTTGCGAAAGTCGGCTGGAATTCGGCAAGCCGCCTGGTTTGCCGGCTGTCTCACAGGTCTCGAAGGTTCTTTCTAATGGCGGATACCGGCACGGTTAAGTGGTTCAACGAGCAGAAGGGCTACGGCTTCATCCAGCCCGATAGTGGCGGCAAGGACGTGTTCGTCCATATCAGCGCAGTGCAGCGTTCGGGCCTTCAGGGCCTGCGCGACGGCGAGAAGGTTTCCTTCGAGCTGCAGACCGACCAGCGCTCCGGCAAGACCTCCGCAGTCAATCTGCGTCCGGCCTGAGCGAGTGATCAATTGACGGACCGGACTATTCTGTCCGTTTAGATCGAATACAATGTCGTCGTTCCACCGTGGGACGGCGACATTTCTGCTGGCGACCTCCTGCTTGCCCCCTCGTCGCCCCTTGCAATGACAGCCATTCGCGTTAGTCTCCTGCGCAGACTTTGGCTGGACTCTGGGCCGTTTCACCTCGCGAATGCCAGGTGCACGTTCAGCTCTTCTTCCAAATTCGACCCAGCGGCGGGAACCGCGCGTTTTCGCTGAATGTGCAACCTCGATACGTGAGACTACCCTAATGTCTACCCAGACCGGCACCGTGAAGTGGTTCAACGACCAGAAGGGCTATGGCTTCATCCAGCCCGATGGCGCGGGCAAGGACGTGTTCGTCCACATCAGCGCCGTGCAGCGTTCGGGCCTGCAGGGCCTGCGTGATGGCGAGAAGGTTTCCTTCGAGCTGCAGACCGACCAGCGCTCGGGCAAGACCTCGGCGGTCAACCTGCGCGTCGGCTGATCGGCCATTGGACCGGGGTGTCGGCGGCTGACAGGCGGCTGGTGCTTCGGACGTGAAACGGAAGAGCCGTCGGCCCCCGGGCCGGCGGCTTTTTCGTGTCCGGGCCGTTCGCGCTTCCTTTGGCGATGCGTCGGGCGCGCGTCCGCCTTGTGGAGGACAATGCTTTAGGGTGCGGCGGGGCGGGGGCGTTCGAGCAGCACCATGGGATGGCCGTTATAGGCGCCCTGCCGGAAGGCGACGAAGCCCAGCTTGCCCGCCACATGCAGCGAGGCGGCGTGGTTCGGGTGGATCATGCAGGTGATCCGCGTCCCGATACCGTGCAGGTCGGCCCAGCCGAGGGCGGCGCGCATCGCCTCCTCGGCCAGCCCCTTGCCCTGCGCGGCGCCGGCCAGCGCCCAGCCGGCCTCCATCGTGCCCTCGATGGAAGGCGTCAGCCCGCGCTTGAGATCATGGAAACCGGCCTCGCCGATGAAGGCGCCGGTGGCGCGGTCCTCGACGGCGAAGAAGCCGAAGCCGAGATGGTGCCACAGCCCGATCTGCCGCAGGAAGCGCCCCCACGCCGCCTCGCGGGAAATCGGCACGCCGCCGATGAAGCACGTCACCGCCGGCTCCGCCCACATCGCCGCATAGGCTTCGAATTCGTCGAGCCGGTATGGGCGCAGGACAAGGCGCGGCGTGTCGAGAGTGGGGATGAAGGGCATGGTGGGCTTGGCCGTTGGAGTGTTCAGGCTGACCGCCCGTCGAAGGTTGCCGGCGCGAGCTGGCCGGGATCGACTCCCTCCAGCGTGCGCACATTGATCGCCACCATCGGCGTGCCGTCCGGCGCATCGGCGCGGGAGAAGGGCTGGACGCCGCAATCGGTGCAGAAGAGATGGCGGATGACATGCTGGTTGAAGCGGTATTCCTTCAGCCGGTCCTCGCCGGATTCGAGCGAGAAGCTGGCGGCCGGGGTGAAGGCGAGGATCAGCCCCTTGGTCGCGCAGATCGAGCAGTTGCAGGCGATGGTTTGCGCGAGGTCGAGGTGCGCCGTGAAACGCACGGCGCCGCAATGACAGGAGCCTGCATGGCTGCGCGCCGCCGGGGCCTCGCGGGTCTCCGCCTGGTCGCTCCGATCCTGAGACATGCGTTCCTCCCGGCTACTTCTCGCTGGCGCGCACCTTCGGCCACGCAGTCGTGAGGGTCAAATGCAAACGGCCGGGGAAGCGCCCCGGCCGTTCGTTCATCCGATGAGTTGCCGATCAGCTGCAGCCGGTCGTCGAGCCGCAGGTCTCGCACTTCAGGCAGGTGCCGTTGCGCACCATGGTGAAGTTCTGGCACTCGGGGCAGGCTTCGCCCTCATAGCCCTTGGCGCGGGCGATGGCGCGGGCTTCCGCCTTGGTCGGGCCGCTCGCGGCCACCGGGGCCGGGGCGGACCAGGGCAGGGCGTCGGTGTCGCCCACCACCGCCTCTTCCTCGTCCAGCGGATCGGCCTTGAGCGCGGTGGCGCCCTGGATGCCGCCGCGCAGCGCGGTGACGTTGGACGCCGTCGGGAGGGGCGTGCCGGCCGGCACCACCATCAGGCTCACATTCTTGCCGCGCATCAGGCCCTTCGACACCATGCGCGAGGCGGCGGAGGTCGGCGAGGCCTTGCCCTCGTCCACGCCCTTGCCCAGCGCGTCGAAATGCGACTCGCCCGGCTCGACATGGCCGAGCTCGTGGCGGCCGAGATAGGACACCGCCAGCTCGCGGAAGATGTAGTCGAGGATCGAGGTGGCGTACTTGATCACCTCATTGCCCTGCACCGGGCCCGCCGGCTCGAAGCGGGTGAAGGTGAAGGCGTCGACATACTCGTCCAGCGGCACGCCGTACTGAAGGCCCAGCGACACCGAGATGGCGAAGTTGTTGATGAAGGAGCGCAGCGCCGCGCCTTCCTTGTGCATGTCGATGAAGATCTCGCCGAGGCGGCCGTCATCATATTCGCCGGTGCGCAGATAGACCTTGTGGCCGCCGACCACCGCCTTCTGGGTGTAGCCCTTGCGGCGGTCCGGCATCTTCTCGCGGTCGCGGATGGCGACGACGCGCTCGACGATCTTCTCGACCACCTTCTCGGTGATCTGGGTGGCGCGGGCGGCGGCGGGCTTGTCCAGCAGCGCCTCGATCGCGTCCTCCTCGTCGTCCTCGTCGGCGATGAGCTGCGAGTTCAGCGGCTGCGAGAGCTTGGAGCCGTCGCGGTAGAGCGCGTTGGCCTTCAGCGCGAGGCGCCAGGAGAGCAGATAGGCTTCCTTGCAGTCCTCGACGGTGGCCTCGTTCGGCATGTTGATGGTCTTGGAGATGGCGCCCGACAGGAAGGGCTGCGCCGCCGCCATCATGTGGATGTGGCTGACCACCGACAGGTAGCGCTTGCCGATGCGCCCGCACGGATTGGCGCAGTCGAACACCGGGTAGTGCTCGGTCTTGAGGAAGGGCGCGCCCTCCAGCGTCATCGCACCGCAGACATGGATGTTGGCGGCGTCGATGTCCTTCTTGGAGAAGCCGAGGAAGGGCAGCAGCTCGAAGGCCGGGTCGGCCAGCTTGTCGGCCGGCACGCCGAGCTTGGCCAGCGCCTCGTCGCCCAGCGTCCAGCGGTTGAACACGAACTTGATGTCGAAGGCGGCCTTCACGCTGCCGTCGATCTTCGACAGCATGGCGTCGTCGAAGCCCTTGGTGCGCAGCGTCGAATGGTTGATCGCCGGCGCCTGGGTGATCGAGCCGTGGCCGACCGCATAGGCCTCGATCTCGGCGATCTGGCTCTCGGAATAGCCGAGCGTGCGCAGCGCCTCCGGCACGGCGCGGTTGATGATCTTGAAATAGCCGCCGCCGGCCAGCTTCTTGAACTTCACCAGCGCGAAGTCGGGCTCGATGCCGGTGGTGTCGCAGTCCATCACCAGGCCGATCGTGCCGGTGGGCGCGAGCAGCGTGGTCTGGGCGTTGCGGTAGCCGTGCTCCTCGCCGAGCGACAAAGCGAGATCCCAGGTCGCCTTGGCGCGCTCCACGAGCCGCGGCTCCGGCACCTTGGCGTGGTCGAGCGGGACGGGGTTGGTGTTCAGCCCCTCATAGCCGCCACGCTCGCCATAGGCCGCCCGGCGGTGGTTGCGGATGACGCGCAGCATGTGCGTGGCATTGGGCTTGTATTCCGGGAACGGGCCCAGTTCCTTCGCCATCTCCGCCGAGGTGGCGTAGGCGACGCCGGTCATGATGGCGGTCAGCGCGCCGCAATAGGCACGGCCCTCGTCGGAATCATAGGGGATGCCCGAGGTCATCAGCAGGCCGCCGATGTTGGCGTAGCCGAGGCCAAGCGTGCGGTAGTCGTAGGAGAGCTTGGCGATCTCCTTCGAGGGGAACTGCGCCATCAGGATCGAGATTTCGAGCACGACCGTCCACAGCCGGCAGGCATGCTCGTAGCTCTCCACATCGAACGTGCCGTCCGCGTTGCGGAACTGCAGCAGGTTCAGCGAGGCGAGGTTGCACGCCGTGTCGTCGAGGAACATGTACTCCGAGCACGGGTTGGAGGCGCGGATCGGGCCGCCCGCCGGGCTCGTGTGCCAGTCATTGATGGTGGTGTGGAACTGGATGCCGGGATCCGCGCAGGCCCAGGCGGCGTGACCGATCTTCTCCCACAGATCCGCTGCCTTGAGCGTCTTGGTCACCTTGCCGGTGATGCGCGAGGTCAGGTTCCAGTCGGCATCGGCCTCGACGGCGGTGAGGAAGGCGTCGTCGACGCGCACCGAATTGTTCGAGTTCTGGCCCGAGACGGTGAGATAGGCCTCCGAATCCCAATCGGTGTCGTAGATCGGGAAGTCGATGTCGGTGTAGCCCTGCTTGGCGAACTGGACGACACGGCGGATGTAGTTCTCCGGCACCTGCGCCTTCTTGGCGGCGCGGATCTCGCGCTTCAGGGCGGGGTTCTTTTCCGGTTCGTAGCAGTCGTCGCCTTCACCCTCGCAGTTCACGCAGGCCTTCATCACGGCCTTCATGTGCCTGGCGACGGTCTTGGAGCCGGTGACGAGGGCGGCGACCTTCTGCTCCTCCTTCACCTTCCAGTCGACATAGGTCTCGATGTCGGGATGGTCGACGTCGACCACCACCATCTTGGCGGCGCGGCGGGTGGTGCCGCCCGACTTGATGGCGCCCGCCGCGCGGTCGCCGATCTTGAGGAAGCTCATCAGGCCGGAGGAGCGGCCGCCGCCGGAAAGGCGCTCGCCCTCGCCGCGCAGCGCGGAGAAGTTGGAGCCGGTGCCCGAGCCATACTTGAACAGGCGCGCCTCGCGCACCCACAGGTCCATGATGCCGCCCTCGTTCACCAGATCGTCGGAGACCGACTGGATGAAGCAGGCATGCGGCTGCGGGTGCTCATAGGAGGATTTGGAGCGGGTCAGCTTGCCGGTGACGTAGTCGACGTAGAAATGGCCCTGGCTGGGGCCGTCGATGCCATAGGCCCAGTGCAGGCCGGTGTTGAACCACTGCGGCGAGTTCGGCGCGGCCATCTGCATGGCCAGCATGTAGCGGTGCTCGTCGAAGAAGGCCTGCGCGTCCTCCTCCGAATCGAAATAGCCGCCCTTCCAGCCCCAATAGGTCCAGGTGCCGGCGAGCCGGTCGAAGACCTGCCGGGAATCGGTCTCGCCGACGAAGCGTTCCTTCTCGGGGAGCGCGGAAAGCGCCTTCTCGTCGGCCGCGCCGCGCCACAGGAAGGAGGGGACGGTCTCTTCCTCGACCTTCTTCAGGTGCGCGGGGACGCCGGCCTTGCGGAAATACTTCTGCGCGATGATGTCGGTGGCGACCTGCGAGAAGTGCTCGGGAACGTCGATCGCCTCGAGACGGAACACCACCGACCCGTCCGGATTTCGGATCTCGCTGGTCGCCTTGCGGAACGCGATGTCCGCATAGGGAGAACGGTCGGCCTTCGTGTAACGGCGCTCGATGCGCATGGTCTTCGTCCCCGGTTCGCGGCGGACCTGTCCGCGGCCCGCATGTCGACATTCAAATGGCTCGGATCTCCGTCCGCGCCCGCCTGACTTGCCGACAGCGGCGATCGGCTGAACGCCGCGCCTTGTCGGTTATCCCTGGCACGCATCAAACGTCCGCCGATGCTCGTCATCGGCGGCGGAGTCCGCCTCAATCTGGATTGCGCCGTCCGCAAAACCAACGCTGCGTCCGACGGGGCCCAAACTGGCCGACTCCCCCTTTTTCGTCAACCTTCCGTCACAAACTCTAGTGTGGAGGGTATGAAAAATATCTAAATGTAGATGGTGGCGGCGGTCGGAAATTTCCACTCGGAAGCCGTCAATCGAGCGTGGATTCGCTTCCGGAGTCCAGCACGAATGCGCGCATCGCGCGGGACCGGTGGAGAGCGGGGAAGACGGGCATGCCGCATGCCGCCAGCGCATGGCGGACCCGCGGGCCGTGCTATCTGACCCACCGGTATCTGGACAGCGCGTCCGTCATTCCTCAAATGGCGTGCTCCCGCCATCCTTGCCCCGGCTGCGCCCATGACACCCTCGACCGACGCGGCGCCCGCGACCGGCGCCTTCACCTTTTTCCTGCTCGCGCTGGCGGCTGGGCTCGGCGCCGCGAATCTCTACTACGCGCAGCCGCTTGTGGCGCTGATCGCCGACGACATCGGGCTCGACGAGACGCTGGCCAGTTTCGTCGTCACCGTTGGTCAGGTTGGCTACATCGTGGGGCTGCTGCTGCTGGTGCCGCTCGGCGACATCGTCGAGAACCGGCGACTCATCGGTTCGATCCTCATCTGCGCCGCCGCCGGGCTCGGGCTGGCCTTCGTCTCCACGGCGCCCTCGCTGTTCCTGCTCGCGGCGCTGACCTATGGCGTGGGCTCGGTGGTGGCGCAGGTCGCCGTTCCCTTCGCCGCCCACCTGGCGCGGCCAGAGGAGAGGGGGCGCAAGGTCGGCAGCGTGGTCAGCGGCCTGATGACCGGCATCCTGCTCGCCCGGCCGGCCTCCAGCATGCTCGCGCACTGGTTCGGTTGGCGCGCGGTGTTCCTCCTCGCGGCACTGGCGATGCTGGCGCTGGCGGTCGGGCTGCGCGCGGCGCTGCCGCCGCGCCGTCCGGGAGGGCGGGCAACCTACCGGCAGCTCGTCGGCTCGCTCTGGCCGCTGATGCGCTCGCAGCCCGTGCTGCGCCGGCGGGCGGCCTACCAGGCGGCGATGTTCGGCGCCTTCACGCTGTTCTGGACCGCCGTGCCGCTGCTGCTGGCGACGCCGCAATTCGGGCTCGGACAGGAGGGAATCGCGGTCTTCGCATTGGCCGGGGCGGCGAGCGTGGTGATCTCGCCGGTCGCCGGCTGGCTCGCCGACCGCGGCTTCTCCCGCGCGGCGACCGGCGCGGCGCTGGCGCTGGCGATCGCCGGCTTCCTCGTCACCGAACTCGGCGTGGCGCTGTCGTCGGTGGTCGTGCTCGCCATCGGCGCGATCGTGCTCGATCTCGCGGTGACGGCGAATCTCGTCTTCGGCCAGCGCTCCATCTTCATGCTGGCGCCGGAGATTCGCTCACGGCTCAACGCGCTCTACATCGCCACCTTCTTCTTCGGCGGCGCCCTCGGCTCGGCGCTGGCCAGCCCGCTCTACGAACTGGCGGGCTGGGGCGCCGTCACCGTGGCGGGGATCGCCATCACCGCGCTGGCGCTCGCCTATTACGCGAGCGAATTCCGTCGCCGGTAAACTGCGGCCAAACCCGCTGGCATGCTGGACACCGGGCGGCGCGGGTGGCATGTTCCGGCCGAGCTTTGAGCCGCCGCAGGGACGAATTCCGTGAAGCTTTCCGACTTCATCACCGAGACCTTCACCTGGTGGAACGGCCAGACCATGGGCACGCGTTTCCATACCTGGCGCCACGGTGAGTTCGTCGGGGATGACGAATTCGGCAACCGCTACTACCGCACCAAGGGCGGCAAGATCGACCCGGCGCTCGGCTTCGAGCGGCGCTGGGTGATCTTCAACGGCTATGCCGAGGCGACCGCGATTCCGCCCGGCTGGCACGCCTGGATGCACCAGCGCTCCGACGTGCCGCCGAGCCAGGAAGACTACGTGCCGTATGAGTGGCAGAAGCCGCACCGGCCCAACCCGACCGGCACCGCCAATGCCTATCACCCGCCGGGCTCGACGCTCGGCTTCGGCCATCGCCCCGCGGTGACGGGCGATTACAAGGCCTGGACGCCCGAGTGACCTCCTTTCGTCCGGCGGCGTGCGCGAGGCTGCTCGCGGCATTTTCGTGCCCGCCCCGACATCGCCGCATTGCCCCGCATCTTGGCCTGCGACGCGTGCCCTACCGCACGCGCGGCTTGTGAGGCTTGTCGATGTCCGCCGGTTCGATCCGTTTCGCGCTCCTTGCCGCCGCTGCATTCGCCGCGCTGACAGGCCCGCTCGCCGCCCAGCAGGGCTGGCAGGGCGGAGTCGATTCGCAGCCGCTGGCGCCGCCGCCCGGCCAGACGGAGGCCCCGGTCGAGAATCCTGATTCGCCGCCGTCGGGAATGGGCGTCCCCTCCATCATGGAGGATCCGGACGCCGGTGCGCCGCGCAGCCCGGCGCCGGCCCTGCCGGAGGTGCCCGGCCAGGCCACGGTCGGCCCCAGCGGCGACATCGAGGTGGTGCAGCCGCCGGAACAGAAGATCGAGAACAAGACGGCCGAGTTCTCCGGCCTCGACAAGATCACCGGCCGCATCATCAGCTTCGACGTGGCGATCAACGAGACGGTGCAGTTCGGCGCCCTGCGCATCACCCCGCGCGCCTGCTACACGCGTCCGGAGACCGAGCAGCAGAACACCACGGGCTTCGTCGAGATTCAGGAAATCACCCTCGACGGCAAGGTGCAGCCGCTGTTCGGCGGCTGGATGTTCGCCTCCAGCCCCGGCCTGCACGGCGTCGAACACCCGATCTACGATGTGTGGCTGACCGACTGCAAGCAGACCTCGCCGGTGATCGCCTCGCCCAGCGGCCAGCAATAGAAATTCGCCTCGCCATTCTCCAGCGCCTGGGTCAGCAGGCGGTGATACTGCCGCCGCGTCACCTCGACGGCGCCGAAGCTCCGGAGGTGATCGGTCACGAACTGCGTGTCGAGCAGGGTGAAACCGCCTTTCTTCAGCCGCGCCACCAGATGCACCAGTGCCACCTTCGAGGCGTCGCGGGCGGTGTGGAACATGCTCTCGCCGAAGAAGGCGCGGCCGAGCCGCACGCCATAGAGGCCGCCGACCAGCTCGCCGCCCTGCCACGCTTCCACCGAATGGCAGTAGCCGCGCTCATAGAGGTCGCAATAGAGCTTGCGGATGCGGCGGTTGATCCAGGTCGAGCCGCGGCCCTCGGCCGGGGTCGCGCAGCCGTCGATCACCGCCTCGAAATCATGGTCGACGCGCACCTCGAACTTGTCGGAGCGCACGGTGCGGGCGAGGCGGCTGGTGATGGCGAAGCTGTCGAGCGGAATGACGCCGCGCCGCTCCGGCTCGATCCAGTAGAGCCCCGGATCGTCGGCGCTCTCGGCCATCGGGAAGATGCCGCAGGCATAGGCCTTGAGCAGGACTTCCGGCGTGATCTCGACCTGATGTTCGCGCGGGCGTGACATGCCGCCAGAATGACGGAGATGCGCGGCGCTGTGAAGGCGCCGCGCCCCGAAGATCAGCTCGCCGGCTCGCCCTCGGCGAGGAAATGCTCGAGCCAGTGGATGTCGTAGGCGCCGCGCTTGATGTCGTCGTTCTCGACGAGTTCGCGGAACAGCGGCAGCGTGGTCTCGATGCCTTCCACGACGAACTCGTCGAGTGCCCGGCGCAGGCGTGCGAGGCACTCGTCGCGGGTGCCGGCGTGGACGATCAGCTTGCCGATCATGCTGTCGTAATAGGGCGGGATCGAATAGCCCTGATAGACCGCCGAATCGATGCGCACGCCAAGGCCGCCCGGCACATGCCAGTAGCCGATCTTGCCCGGCGAGGGCCGGAAGGTGCGCGCATGCTCGGCGTTTACCCGGCACTCGATCGCATGGCCGTTCAGCACCACATCGTCCTGGGTGAAGCTCAGCGCTTCGCCGGCGGCGACGCGGATCTGCTCGCGGATCAGGTCGATGCCGGTGATGGCTTCCGTGACCGGATGCTCCACCTGGATGCGGGTGTTCATCTCGATGAAATAGAACTCGCCATTCTCGTACAGGAACTCGATGGTTCCGGCCCCGAGATATTTCATGTCGCGCATCGCCTTGGCGCAGGTCTCGCCAATGCGGGCGCGCTGTTCGGCCGTGATGGTCGGGGAGGGGGCCTCCTCCAGCACCTTCTGGTGGCGGCGCTGCAGCGAGCAGTCGCGCTCGCCCAGATGCGCCGCATTGCCCTTGCCGTCGCCGAAAACCTGAATCTCGATGTGGCGGGGGGTGCCGAGATACTTCTCGATATAGACCGCATCGTCGCCGAAATTGGCCCGCGCTTCCGAGCGCGCGGTGGACAGGGCGGAGGACAGCTCGTCTTCCGAGCGCGCCACCTTCATGCCGCGTCCGCCACCGCCGGCGGCGGCCTTGATAAGCACGGGATAGCCGATTTCGTTGGCGACCTTGATCGCCTCGTCATCGGAGGTAACGCCGCCCTCGGAACCCGGTACACACGGAATGCCGAGGCGCTTGGCGGTCTTCTTGGCCTCGATCTTGTCGCCCATGACGCGGATGTGCTCGGGCTTGGGCCCGATGAAGGCGACGCCGTGATCGATGAGGATCTCGGCGAAGCGCGCGTTCTCGGAGAGGAAGCCGTAGCCCGGATGCACCGCCTCGGCGCCGGTGATCTCGCAGGCGGCGAGCAGAGCGGGAATGTTGAGGTAGCTGTCCTTGGCGGCCGGAGGGCCAATGCACACGCTCTCGTCGGCGAGCTTCACATGCATGGCGTTGGCGTCGGCTGTGGAATGAACCGCCACGGTGGCGATGCCCATTTCCTTGCAGGCGCGCAGCACGCGCAGGGCGATCTCGCCGCGATTGGCAATCAGGATCTTGCCGAACATCAGGCGCCCCTCACTCGATGATCAGGAGTGGCTCGCCATATTCGACCGGCTGCGCATTCTCCACGAGGATTCGGGTCACGGTGCCCGCGCGGGGTGCGGGGATCGCGTTCATGGTCTTCATCGCCTCGACGATGAGCAGCGTCTGGCCTTCCTTCACCACCGAGCCGATATCGACGAAGAACTTGGCGCCGGGCTCCGGGCCGAGATAGGCGGTGCCCACCATCGGCGAGGCGACGAGGCCGGGATGCTTGGAAATGTCATCGACCGCTGCCGCAGCGGCAACCGGTGCGGGCGCGGCGACCGCGGGGGCCGGAGCCGGCGCGGCGACGGCCACCGGCGCGGCGGCGTAGACGGTCGGCGCGGCGCGGACGACGCGGATGCGCAGATCCTCGTGCTGCACCTCGATCTCGGTGAGGTCGCTCTCGGAGAGCAGGTTGGCGATCTCGCGCACCAGCGCGGGGTCGATGTTCGGCTTGTTGGTTTTCATCATGATCCCGTGACGGTCGCTTGCCCGTCTCCCTTCAGCTGACGCGCCCGCTGGCGAGTGCGTCGATGGCAAGCCGGTAGCCGTCGATCCCCAGCCCGCAGATCACCCCGCGGGCGACCGGCGAAATATAGGAATGATGGCGGAAGGCTTCGCGCGCGAAGACGTTGGACAGGTGGACTTCGACGACATTGAGGCCGACCGCCTTGATGGCGTCGGCGATGGCGACGGAGGTGTGGGTGTAGGCGGCGGCGTTGAGGACGACGCCGAGCGAGCCGCGCGCTTCCTGCAGGAAGGTGACGAGCTCGCCCTCGTGGTTGGTCTGGCGAAAAACGAGGTCGAGGCCATGGCGCTGGCAGGCCGCGCGGCAGGCGGCTTCGACATCGGCCAGCGTGGCGCGACCGTACACCTCCGGCTCGCGCGTGCCGAGCAGGTTCAGGTTCGGTCCGTTGAGAACATGCACCGTTTGGGGCATCGCGCCTCAGGAAGCCAGCCGCCGCCCGGCCCGTGCCGGGACGGCCGCGGGTTTATAGGCAATGGCTCGCCCCGCGCCAAGCCCCGCCGCGATGTCCCGGCGATTAACCCCCAGGCGGTTGCGCTCCGGAAGGCCCGAAGCGGACCGTCCGGGCCGCACCGGGCCGTTCGGCACCGGATCGCTCAGCACTGGGTCGTTCAGCACTGGGTCTTGCCGCAGGCGCGCACCGACGCGATCGCGTCCTTGAGCTGGTCATGGCCGACGGCACCGACGACGACCTGGTCGCCGAGCACATAGCTGGGCGTGCCGTCGATGCCGAGCGCTTCGGCGATCTGCAGGTCTTCCTGCAGGGTGGCGTTGATCTCGGGGTTTTCCAGCGCCTTCTCCAGCGCGCCCTTGTCGATGCCGACCGCGACGGCGGCCTCGATCGCCTTGTCCTTGTTGGCCTGTCCGCGCTCGCCGAGCAGCTTCTTGTGGAAGTCGAAATACTTGTCGGGTGCCGTCAGGCGCACCGCGACGGCCACGCGCGCGGCTTCGACCGAGCCGGGTCCGAGCACCGGGAATTCCTTCAGCAGCACCTTCAGCTTGGGGTCGCCCTTGACCAGATCGACGAGGTCGCCGAGAGCGCGTTTGCAGTAGCCGCAATTGTAGTCGAAGAACTCGACCAGGGTGACGTCGCCCTGCGGGTTGCCGACGACGACGGCGCGGGCGGTGTCGAAAATGCGCGGCTTGAGTTCGGCCAGCGCCGATTCGCGCTGCTTCGCCTCGGCGGCCGCCTGGCGCTTCTGCAGCTCGACGATGGCTTCCTGGATCACTTCCGGGTTCTTCAGGAGGTAGTCGCGGATGACCCCCTCGAATTCCTTGCGCTGGGTGTCGTCCAGCGCCGAGGCGGGGGTGAGCGCCGCGCCGAGCATGAGGCCGGCGGCAAGGCCCAATGCGAGCGTTGCGCGGCCGGCACGGCGGATGAGGGTCAGCGGCGACATGAATTTCTCCAGAGGGGTAAGGCGTGGCGCCATCTTAAGGACCGGCTTTTCTCTTCTTCGATTTCGGATCGACGGGCGGCTTGTAGTTGACGATGTCGTCGGCCTTGAGCCAGCCCGGCGTGCCGAGCTTGAAGCCGTTGCGGGCACGCGTGGCCAGCTCGCGGGACAGGCGGAAGTCGCCGCCCATGAACGCGGCCTGGGCCGAGGCGAGGTCGGCATTGGGAATGTCGCCCTTGCGGCCATAGGCCATGGCGAGGTAGCGCCAGCCGGCCGGCGAGGAGGGCTCGCGCTGCAGGCTGAAAGTCAGCTCGCGCACCGCCTCGTCCATCGTCGACTTGTCCTCGGTGGCGACGAGGGCCTGGCCGAGCAGCATGCGGATCAGCGAATTGCCGCCCGACAGCTCCACCGCCCGGCGCAGCGGCGGCACCGCCTCGCGCGCCCGCCCGGCCTCCAGCAGCGCCTGGCCCTTGAGCTCATAGAAATAGGCGTTGCGCGGCTGCTCGGCGATGAGCGCGTCGATCTGCCGGATCGAGTCGGGAATGTTGCCGAAGCGATAGGCCGAGATGGCGCGGGCGTAGCGCGCCGGCAGCGAGGCGTCGGAGCGGGGGTAGAGACGGCTGACCGAATCCGGCTGCTGGGTGAAGCCGACCAGCTTGGCCCGCATCATGTCGTGCCTCGTCTGCAGCGCCGGCGAATCCTTCGTGTCGAAATACGGGCTCTTCTTCGCCAGCTCCGAGAGCAGCGCGATGCGCTCGGTCGCCATGGGATGGCTCAGCACATAGGGGTCGACCCGCTGGCTGAGGAAGATCTGATCGTTCTGGAACCGCTCGAACGTCGTCAGCATGCCCTTGGCGGACTGCTTGGTGGCGTTGAGATAGCCCACCGCCGCGCGGTCGGCCGAGGCCTCCTGCCCGCGCTGGTAGGACAGCAGCGTGCGGCGGATCATCTCCTGCGGCGCCATGATCGCGCCGGCCGCCGCCCCGCCCATGCTCGTCCCGCTCGCCGCGCCGGCCGCGACGCCGCCGGCGGCGAGAAGCATGCCGACGATGGCGGCGGTCTGCGCCGATTCGAGCTGCTGGCGCATATTGGCCAGATGCCCGCCGGCGATGTGGCCGGTCTCGTGCGCCAGCACGCCGATGATCTCGTTCGGCGTCTTCGACTGCTTGAGCGCGCCGGTGTTGATGAAGATGCGCCGCCCGTCCGCGACGAAGGCGTTGAAGCTGTCGCTACCGACCAGCACCACTTGGATGTTCTGCTGCGAGAGGCCCGCCGCCTTGAAGACCGGCCGCGTGTAGTCGCGCATCAGCGACTCGATCTCGGCGTCGCGAATGATGCCGGGCTGGCGGCTCTGCGCCTGCGCCATGGTGGACGGCGCGGCCAGCGCGGCCGCCGCGACAAGGCCGAGCCCCCGCGCCGCGCGCGCGGCGATGCGGGAGAGATGGCGTGGCCGGCCGGCCGGGCTCCGCCGAAGCGGGGGGTTGTCAAGCAGCAATGGAAGCATCATCCATCGACATGAACGGTTTCGAGGCGAACTGACGCTGTCGTGACGGCAGGGTCAAGCCTCGGCGTCATCATCTTCTATTGAACGTCAGCCGAGACGAGCCGGAGAATGCGGCGCAGATACGGCGGTTCGGCAAGGTTGGGCAACATGGATTCATCTTCTGCGTCAACCCGGCTGGACGCGGCCGCGCGCCTCGCGGGGGCCTCGCGCCGCAGCGAGATCGCCCCGTTCATCGTCATGGACGTGATGGAGCGCGCCGCGCGCCTGGAGGCGGCGGGCGGGCATGTGATCCACATGGAGGTCGGCCAGCCGGCCGCGCCGGCGCCCTCGACCGCCCGCGAGGCGGCGCGTCGGGCGCTCGACCACGGACGGATCGGCTACACCACGGCGCTCGGCCTGCCCTCGCTGCGCGCGCGCATCGCCCGGCACTATGGCGACACCTACGGCGTCGATCTCGACCCGGCCCGCATCGTGGTGACGACCGGCTCGTCGGCCGGCTTCCTGCTTACCTTCCTCGCCCAGTTCGAGCCGGGCGACCGGGTGGCGATCGCCAATCCCGGCTATCCGCCCTATCGCCACATCCTCACCGCGCTGGGCTGCGAGCCGGTGCTGATCGAGACCGATGCCGCCTCGCGCTGGGTGATCACCCCGGAGGCGCTCATCGAGGCGCACCGGCGGACGCCGCTCAAGGGCGTGCTGGTGGCCAGCCCCGCCAACCCGACCGGCACCATGATGCGGCCCGAGGCGCTGGCGGAGTTGGTGCGGACCGCCGAGAGCTTCGGCATCCGCTTCATCTCCGACGAGATCTATCACGGCCTCGACTACGCCTTCCCCGCCACCACGGCGGCTTCCATCAGCCCGCATGCGACGATCATCCATTCCTTCTCGAAGTACTTCTGCATGACCGGCTGGCGCGTCGGCTGGATGGTGATGCCCGAGGGGCTGGTGCGCGCGGTCGAGCGGCTGCAGCAGAACCTGATGATCTCCGTGCCCACCCTTTCGCAGGTCGCCGCCGAGGCGGCCTTCGACGGCGCGGCCGAGATGGAGGCGGTCAAGCACGGCTATGAGGTCAACCGGCTGATTCTCACCGAGGGACTGCCGGGGGTCGGGCTGCCGGAGTTCCTCCCCGTCGACGGCGCCTTCTACCTCTATGCCGACGTGTCGCGCTTCACCGACGATTCGGCGGCCTTTGCCCGGCGTCTGCTCGACGAGGCGCTGGTGGCGGCGACGCCGGGCGTCGATTTCGACCCGCATCGCGGCCACCATTATCTGCGCCTGTCCTATGCCGGCGCGGCCGACGAGATGCGGCAGGCGGTGAACCGGATCGGCGCGTTCCTGCGTAAGGGGTGAGGGGCGTCACCGCTCCGCCATGGCGGCGTCATAGGCCGCCTGCGCGGCGAGGATGGCGTCCATGTTGTGCTCGGCCCAGTGGGTGAGGGCGGCGGCCGTGTCGGCCAGCGCCCGCCCCAGCGGGGTCAGGGCGTATTCCACCGTTACCGGCACGGTCGGATAGACGGAGCGGGTGACGAGCCCGTCGCGCTCCAGCTTCTTCAGCGTCTGCGACAGCACCTTCTGCGAGATGCCCTTGATGTCGCGGCGCAGATGGTTGAAGCGCACCGGCCCGCCCTCCAGCCGGTCGAGGATCAGCAGCGCCCATTTGTCGGCCAGCCGGTCGAGTACCATCCGCGTCGGGCAGCGGTCCTCATAGACATCGTAGGCGTAGCGCATCGCTCTCTCCGTGCCGGCGCCCACCGCATCGGGGTTGGCCGGTTTCCTCGACGACACCATGTGAGCCGAAGGTGCTCTCTTTCGCACATCCGCAACGGCGCGTATGTAGTCAATCGATACATGGTTTCCAATAGATACTAAGGAGATTGACGATGGCAGGCAAGATTCTGGTGCTCGGCGCGACCGGGCATGTCGGCCGCCCGCTGGTGAAAGAGCTTCTCGCCCGCGGCGAGGCGGTGAAGGCGGCGTCGCGCTCGGGCAAGCCGGTGGAGGGCGCCGAGGGCGTCGCGTTCGAGTTTGGCAAGCCGGAGACCTTCGGTCCGGCCTTCGAGGGCGTCGACCGCGCCTATGTGATGCTGCCCGGCGGTTACGTGAACTCCAAGGAACTGCTGACCCCGATCATCGATGCGGCGGCGGCGCGCAAGGTGAAGGTGGTGCTGCAGACCGCCCTCGGGGTCGACGCGGATGATTCCATCCCCTATCGCCAGGTCGAACTGGCGCTGATCGGCTCGGGCGTGCCCTATGTGATCCTGCGGCCGAACTGGTTCACCGACAATTTCCTGAACTTCTGGAAGCCGGGCATCGACCATCACGGCGTGATCGCCGTCCCGGCGGGCGAGGGAAAGTCGAGCTTTATCGACGCCCGCGACATCGCCGCCAGCGCCGCCAGCGCGCTCACCACGGATCGTTTCGACGGTCAGGCGTTCGGCCTCACCGGCCCGCAGGCGCTGGGCTACGCCGAGGCGGCGGCGATCATCGCCGACGCGATCGGCAAGCCGGTCGCCTATACGCCGGTCGACGACGCGACCTTCATCGGCATCCTGACCGGCGCCGGCGTCTCGCCGGACTACGCGGCCTTCCTCGCCTCGATCTTCCATCCGGTCCGCGAGGGCTGGACGGCGTCCGTGACCGACAGCGTGACGCGGCTGACCGGCCGGGCCCCGCACTCGGTGGCGCAGTGGGTGAAGGACAATGCCGCCGCGCTGAAGGGCTGAGGGCCGGCGCGGCGCCGGGGAGCCATCGTGAAAAAGAAAACGGCGCCGTGAGGCGCCGTTTCCATGTCAGGTGACGTGCGAGGCTCGCCTCACTCGCCGAAGATCTTGCGCTGCCACCAGCCGGAGCGGCGGGGGCGGTCGGCTTCCGGCGCCGCGGCCGGAGCGGCCGGGGTTTCGGCGGAACCGGTTTCCACTTCCGGTGCGTCGGTGGAAACGGCCTCCGGCGCAGACGCCGGGGCTTCGGCTTCCGGCGCGGCCTCGGGGGCGGCAACCACCTCCTGCGTCACGACGGCGGAGGTCTCCCCGGCGACAGCCGGAGCGGGCTCGCGCACGGTGGACCGGCGACGGCGCGGCTTGGGAGCCTGCGGCGCCGGTTCCTCGACGGCGGGTGCCGCCGCGACGGGCTCAGGCGCGACGCTCTCAGTGGTCGCAGCCGCCTCGGCCGCTTCCGCCGTGGGCTCCTCGCCGGCCTTCTCACCAACCTTCTCGCCACGCGTGCGGCGGCCACCGCGCCGGCCGCGACGCGGACGGGCGTCCTCGGCCGGGGCCTCGGCGGCCTCGACGGCCGCTTCCTCGGCGAGGACGACCGCCTGCTCGGCGACATCGTCGGCAATGGGCGCCTCGGCGATCACCTCGGCAGCCGCTTCGGCCGTTACCTCGGCCGGGGCTTCGCGTGCTTCGCTCGTGTCGCCCTCGGCGTACTCGCCACGGGCGTCGTCACCTTCGGCGTCGTCACCGTCATCCTCGAACTCGATGCCGTCCGTGTCGGATCCAGCCTCGCTGCCGGCGGCGCGACTGCCGTTCTCGCCGTTCGGGCCGCCGGCGCCACGCCGCCGACGCCGGCGACGCCGCCGACGCCGTCCGCCATCGCCCTGCGCGTCGCCGCCGGCTTCAGTCGCCTGCGCGGGAGCCTCATGGGTCTCGGACTCGACGTCCGTCTCGACCTCGTCCTCGGCTTCATCCGCAAGGGCGATCTCGTCCTCCGGCTCGATGACGAGCTCGGGCGGGCGCGGCAGCGGGATCGGGTTCAGCACCGCCTCGCCCTTGTCGATGGCGAAGGGGGTGAGCCCGGTCAGCGTCGCGTCGGCGGAGATGGTGATCAGCACGCCGAAGCGCTCTTCCAGCTCGTGCAGATGCGCGCGCTTGTGGTTGAGCACGTAGAGCGCGTTCTCGGCGCGGGTGCGGATGATGAGGTTATGTGTGTTCGAGCGCTGCAGGATGTCCTCGGCGCCGCGCAGCATCTGCAACGCGACCGACGGCGACGAGCGCACATGGCCGGTGCCGCCGCAATGCGGGCAGACCTCGGTGGAGGACTCCAGCACGCCGGTGCGGATGCGCTGGCGGCTCATCTCCATCAGGCCGAAATGCGAGATGCGGCCGAGCTGGATGCGGGCGCGGTCGTTCTTCAGGCAATCCTTTAGCTTGCGCTCGACCGCCCGGTTGTTGCGCTTCTCGTCCATGTCGATGAAATCGATCACGACGAGGCCGGCAAGGTCGCGCAGGCGCAACTGGCGGGCGACCTCTTCGGCGGCCTCCAGGTTGGTCTTCAGCGCCGTGTCCTCGATATTGTGCTCGCGGGTGGAGCGCCCGGAGTTCACGTCGATGGAGACCAGCGCCTCGGTCGGGTTGATGACGAGATAGCCGCCGGAGCGCAGCTGCACCTGCGGCAGGAACATCGCGTCGAGCTGGCTCTCCACCCCGAAGCGGGTGAACACCGGCTGCAGGTCCTTGTAGGGCTTCACGTTCTTCGCATGGCTCGGCATGAGCATACGCATGAAGTCCTTGGCCTCGCGATAGCCGTCGTCGCCGGCGACCAGAACCTCGTCGATGTCCTTGTTGTAGAGGTCGCGGATCGAGCGCTTGATCAGCGAGCCTTCCTCATAGACCAGCGAGGGTGCGGTCGAGCCCAGCGTGAGCTCGCGCACGTTTTCCCACAGGCGCAGCAGGTACTCGAAGTCGCGCTTGATCTCCGCCTTGGTGCGGTTGGCGCCGGCGGTGCGCAGGATGACGCCCATGCCCTCCGGCACTTCGAGGTCGGAGGCGACCTCCTTCAGGCGCTTGCGGTCGTCGGCCGAGGTGATCTTGCGCGAGATGCCGCCACCGCGCGCGGTGTTGGGCATCAGCACCGAATAGCGGCCGGCGAGCGAGAGATAGGTGGTGAGCGCCGCGCCCTTGTTGCCGCGCTCTTCCTTGACGACCTGCACCAGCATCACCTGCCGGCGCTTGATCACTTCCTGGATCTTGTAGGTGCGGGCCCGGCCGCGCGGGGCGGCGCGCTCGGGCACTTCCTCCAGCGCGTCGTCGGAGCCGACCTCGTCGACCACCTCTTCCTCGCCGGCGATCTCCTCGACCTCGCCGCCCGTCTCGTCATCGGAGGACGGCCGGCGGCGCGAGCGGCGGGCGGGGGCGGCCTCTTCGGTGGAGGTCTCCTCGGAGACGGTCTCGTCGGCATCGGCGGCCTTCGCCGCGCCGCGACCGCGCCGGGAGCGGCCCTTCGGCTTCTCCTCCGCCTCGTCCTCGGCATCCTTGCGCTGCTGGCGCTCTTCTTCGGCGAGCAGCGCCTGCCGGTCGGCGACCGGGATCTGGTAATAATCCGGATGGATCTCGCTGAAGGCGAGGAAGCCATGCCGGTTGCCGCCATATTCGACGAAGGCGGCCTGCAGGGAAGGTTCTACCCGCGTGACCTTGGCGAGGTAGATGTTGCCGCGCAGCGGCTTGCGGTTGGCAGCCTCGAAGTCGAATTCCTCGACTCGGCTGCCGCGCACCACCACAACCCGGGTCTCCTCGGGATGGGTGGCGTCGATGAGCATCTTGTTGGCCATTGAACTCTCATGTGCGGCAGCGGCCGTGGCGCCGGCGTCGCGAAGGACGCCCGGCTGCGAAGGCCGTGCCTGTAAGCGGTGATCGAAAGCGGGCTGGGAATGCGGCGGGCAGGACGGAACGCCTCGCTGGCGGGGCGCCGACGCGATGCACAGGCCACGGGCCCGCGGGCATGTACGCGACGAAGAATCGTCCCGCGCACCTGACCCACACTTGCCGGCTGACGCATCATCGTTGGCTGCCGTCCTTACACGACCGAACACGACAAGCCGCGATCGCGCGCGATCCGGCTCAAGGCACATGGTGGCGAAGCCACGGGCGCGCGAAATCCGTAAAAGCCGCGCGAAGAAACCGTGTCCGGCGGTCCGAAAATGACGAGGCCGGGCGATCCCCCGACGCGCGGCCAATTCTGACCGCATTCGGCACCGCCACGCGTCCCCAGGGATCAATCGTCGCTTTGTGCCGGGCCCACCCATCGCTGGATCGCCCATCGCCGCAGGGGCCGCGAAAGCCGGACGTCGACGATCGACCCGGAATGCGTACCATATGCATGCCCTTAATAGCGGCATGCGTGCCGATTTGGCAAGGATCGCGTCCGATCTAATGTGCCGCCGCCGTTGCGCGGCGGCAACGCCGGTGGCACGACCGCGAATCGGCCCGCAAGGAGCGGTTAACCCTTCGTTCGTATTTCGCTAGAAAGGTCGGGGCGCGCGCCGGCGCCGCTCGGTGCGGGCGCGCGGTGCAGGAGGTGTTGGTCGGGAATGGCAGTGCGGGCGGGCATGTTCGGGTTTTGTCTGGCGGTGGCGCTGTTGCTGCCGGCATGCCTGTCGCTGTCGGCTCCGGCCTTCGCCAGCGAGCCGGTGGTGGCGAGCGACGCGCGCCTCGCCGGCGACCAGGAACGCACGCGGCTGGTGATCGACCTGTCGCGCTCGGTGCCGCTGGGCGCCTTCACCCTCGCCGATCCCTATCGCGTCGTCATCGACATTCCCGACGTCGTCTTCGCGCTGCCGGCCTCGGCCGGGCAGGAGGGGCGAGGCCTTGTCTCGGCCTATCGCTTCGGCCTGTTCGCGCCCGGCAAGGCGCGAATCGTGATGGACGTCAACGCGCCGGTGACGGTGGACAAGGCCTTCGTGCTGGAGCCGATGGA
Organism: Ancylobacter sp. TW_SC_1; assembly: GCF_056836805.1. Taxonomy (NCBI): domain Bacteria; kingdom Pseudomonadati; phylum Pseudomonadota; class Alphaproteobacteria; order Hyphomicrobiales; family Xanthobacteraceae; genus Ancylobacter; species Ancylobacter sp. TW_SC_1. The sequence goes on along the minus strand of NZ_CM166365.1, from coordinate 3,504,572 downwards.
CGACCAGCCGGCGCGTCTCGTGATCGACCTCGTGAAGACCGACCGCGCGAATTTCCTGAAGTCGGTGGCCGCCCCGCTGCGGCGCGCCGAGGAGCCGGAGATGCCGCAGGCCGAGGTCGCCGAGGCCGGCGACACCCGTCCCGTCATTGTGATCGACCCGGGCCATGGCGGCGTCGATTCCGGCGCGGTGAACTCCACCTTCGGCGTGACCGAGAAACAGCTCGTGCTGACCATCGCCCGGCAGCTTCACAAGAGGCTGGAGGCCACCGGCCGCTACCGCACGCTGATGACCCGCACCAAGGACACCTATGTCTCGCTCGGCCAGCGCGTGCGCTTCGCCCGCCAGAACGAGGCGCGGCTGTTCATCTCGCTGCATGCCGATTCGCTGGCGGCGCGCGGCGGCGAGGTGCGCGGCGCCACCATCTACATGCTGTCCGACCGCGCTTCCGATGCCGAGGCGCAGTTGCTCGCCGATTCGGAAAACAAGGCCGACATGATCGCCGGCCTCGATCTTTCCGAGGAACCGGCCGATGTCGCGGGTATCCTGTTCGACCTTGCGCAGCGCGAGACGCGCAACTTTTCCGCCCATTTCGCCCGCAGTCTGGCGGGAAGTGTCTCGGACGTGGCGCGGATGCACAAATCGCCGCTGAAATCGGCCGGCTTCAAGGTGCTCAAGGCCCCCGACGTGCCGTCCGTCCTGTTCGAGCTCGGCTATCTCTCGAGCGCGAAGGACCTGGAGCTCATGACCTCCGCGGACTGGCAGTCGAGCGTCACCGAAGCCATGGTTACGGCGATCGACGCCTATTTCGCGGCGCAGAAGCCGCTGGATGGCGTTCCGAGCGCTCTGCCCGCCAGCATTGGCGGGGCGGGCGGCGAGCCGCTGGCCGCAACGCGGGCGGAACCGGCCGCGATACGGCCATAGTTGCCGCGCACACGCTGCCCCAAGGGCCTTTTCTGTCAGGCGGAATCGCCAGATCGACGGGAAAGTGATCTAGAGTCGAACGGACGGAGCCCGTTCTGGCCGCAAAAGTCATTCAACTTTTGCGCAAGATGCTCTAGGGGCGACGTCGGACAACGGACTCGCATCGTGCTTCGGCGCGGTGGCGTCCTCAGCTTATGGGGGCTTTGCCGCATGAGGCTGCTTCTGCGGTTTTTGGGTTTTATGTTCGCGCTCGGCACGATCCTGTTCGTGGTCGGTGGCGCGGCGGCCGGCTATTTCGTGTGGAAATTCTCCCAGGACCTGCCGGACTACTCGCAGTTGCAGAATTACGAGCCGCCGGTGATGACCCGCATCCACGCGGCGGACGGCTCCCTGCTGGCCGAATATGCGCGTGAGCGCCGGCTCTATCTGCCGATCCAGAACATTCCCGAGCTGGTGAAGGAAGCCTTCATCTCCGCCGAGGACAAGAACTTCTATTCGCATGGCGGCATCGACGTGACCGGCATCGGCCGTGCCGCCTATGCCTTCCTGCAGAATTACGGCTCTGGCCGCCGCCCGCAGGGCGCCTCCACCATCACCCAGCAGGTGGCGAAGAACTTCCTCCTGACCAACGAGGTCTCGATCGACCGCAAGGTCAAGGAGGCCCTGCTGGCGCTGCGCATGGAGCGCGCCTATTCGAAGGACAAGATCCTCGAGCTCTACCTCAACGAGATCTATCTCGGCATCGGCTCCTACGGCGTCGCCGCCGCCTCGCTGCTCTATTTCGACAAGTCGGTTTCCGAGCTGAACATCGCCGAGGCGGCCTATCTCGCCGCCCTGCCGAAGGGGCCGAACAACTACCATCCGTTCCGTCGCCACGACGCGGCCGTCGAGCGCCGCAACTGGGTGATCGACCGCATGGCGGAGAACGGCTACATCACCGAGCAGCAGGCCGAGGACGCCAAGAAGTCCGACCTCGCCGTGACCGTGCGCCCGACCGGCGCGCACATCTTCTCGGCTGAATATTTCGCCGAGGAAGTGCGCCGCGAGATTTTCGAGCGCTATGGCGAGGACAAGCTCTATGGCGGCGGCCTGTCGGTCCGCACCACGCTCAACCCCAAGCTCCAGCAATACGCCAAGGAGGCGCTGCTCGACGGGCTGACGCGCTATGACGAACAGCGCGGCTTCCGTGGGCCCGTGACGCATATCGAGACCTCGGGCGACTGGGGCGCGCGGCTTGCCGATGTGCGCACCTTCACCGACATTCCCTGGCGCCTTGCCGTGGTGCTGGATTCGGACGCCAAGGGCGCGCGCATCGGCCTGCAGCCGCAGCGCGACCGCTCCGGCACCCTCGGCTCGCAGCGCGACGTCGGCATCATCACGCCGGACGGCGTGAAATGGGCGATGCGCAATGCCAAGAACGGCGTGGCCGGCGTGCTCAAGCCGGGCGACGTCGTCTATGTCGAGCCGGTCGACGGCAAGCCGGACCAGTGGCGCCTGCGCCAGCAGCCCAATATCGAGGGCGCGCTCGTCGCCATGGACCCGTCCACCGGCCGCGTGCTGGCCATGGCCGGCGGCTTCTCCTTCGACGAAAGCCAGTTCAACCGCGCCACGCAGGCCCAGCGCCAGCCGGGTTCGTCCTTCAAGCCGTATGTCTATGCGGCGGCGATCGACAACGGCTACACGCCGTCCAGCGTCGTGCTGGATGCGCCCTTTGAACTAGCCCAGCAGGGGCAGGCGACGTGGCGGCCGGAGAACTATTCCGGCAAGTTCTACGGCCCGCAGACGCTGCGTTTCGGCATCGAGCAGTCACGCAACGTGATGACGGTGCGGCTCGCCAATGATCTCGGCATGCCGCTGATCGTCGAATACGCCAAGCGCTTCGGCGTGTCGGACAACCTTCTGCCGGTTCTCTCCATGTCGCTCGGCGCCGGCGAGACGACCGTGCTGCGGATGGCCGGCGGCTATTCGATGTTCGCCAATGGCGGCAAGCGCATCAAGCCGACGCTGATCGACCGCGTCCAGGACCGCTACGGCAAGACCATCTACCGGCACGACGAGCGCGAATGCCGCGGCTGCGATGCCGCCGCCTGGAGCGGCCAGAACGAGCCGGTGCTGATCGACCGGCGCGAGCAGGTGCTCGATCCGATGACCGCCTACCAGATCACCTCGATGCTCGAGGGCGTGGTCCAGCGCGGCACCGGCACGGCGCTCAAGGTTCTGGGCAAGCCGATCGCCGGCAAGACCGGTACGACCAACGAGGAAAAAGACGCCTGGTTCGTCGGCTACACCCCGGACGTGGTGGTCGCCGTCTATCTCGGCTTCGACACGCCCAAGCCGATGGGCAGGGGCTCGACCGGCGGCCTTATCGCCGCGCCGGTGGTGCGCGACTTCATGAAGCTGGCGCTGGCGGACCGCCCGGCGGTGCCGTTCCGCGTGCCGCCCGGTATCAAGCTGATCCGCATCAACCCGAAGTCCGGGCTGCGTGCCGGGCCGGGCGAGGCCTCGATCCTCGAAGCCTTCAAGCCCGGCACGGCGCCACCCGACAGCTACTCCATCATCGGCGCGACCGATGCGTCGGGGCAGCCGATCGGCATCAACCCGGACGCCGACCGCGCGGTTGGCGCCAGCGGAACCGGCGGGCTCTATTGAGCCCGCCCCGGTACCGGTTCAGCCGTCATAGGGCCAGGCCCTGAATGCCTCCAGCGTCTCGGCGCGGGCCGCCAGACGCGCCATGGCCGGGAAGGCGTCCGCCGGCATGACCTCGGGAATGATCCGGGTGGTGAAGGTCCAGGCGATAGCAGCGGTGATGTCCGCCTGCATCGGGCGCTCGGCGACCAGCCATCCTTCCGCGTCGCCGATCTCCGCATCGAGCAGGCGATAGGCCGCGAAAAGTTGTTCGTGGACCCGGTCCAGCCAGGGCTGGTGGCGCTTCTCTTCTGGGCGCAACTGGTGCTCATAGACGATCTGCACCGTCTTCTCGCAGGCGGCGAGGGCGAGCCCGATGATGCGCTGGGAGCGCGCGTGGCGGGAGATGTCGGCGGGCGCCAGCGACGCCGACGACGGGGCCAGCCGCTCCACATGCTCGAGGATGAGGGTTGAATCCATCAGCACGAGGCCGTCATCGGTCACCAGCGTCGGCGCCTTCACGACCGGGTTGATGCCGGCGAATTGGTCATAGTGACGGAAGACGGAGACGGATTCGTGTGTGAAGGGCACGTCGAGAAGCTTCATCGACACCGCGACACGGCGTACATAGGGCGAATCCAGCATGCCGATCAGGCGCATCTTCATTCCTCCACTGAGCGGCGGGTAGCGTAAGCCGGCCGGAGCCGCCGGCAAATGCGACTTGCGACCCCTGCCGGACGGATCTCGTGCCGGGGCGTTTACAGCCCAAGACAAGCCCTCTATTTTCCGCCGCCTTCAACGTCCTTTCGAGAGTGTCCCCCATGCGCGCCGAGCTCGCCGCGAGCGTCGACGAAATCCGCGAAGCCGCCGGTCTGCTGCGGCAGCACATTGATTTCGACCGTTCCAAGGCCCGACTCGCCGAGCTGAATGCGCTCGCCGAGGATCCCAACCTCTGGAACGATCCCGAGCGCGCGCAGAAGCTGATGCAGGAGCGCGGCACGCTGGAGGACGGGCTCAATTCGCTGGAGCGGATCGAGCGTGAGCTCAACGACAATGTCGAGCTGATCGAGCTCGGCGAGATGGAAGGCGACGAGGGCATCGTTTCCGAAGCCTCGGTGGCGCTGGACAAGCTGAAGGCCGAGGTTGCCCGCCGGCAGCTGGAAGCGCTGCTCTCCGGCGAGGCCGACGCCAATGACAGCTATCTCGAAGTGCACGCCGGCGCCGGCGGCACCGACAGCCAGGATTGGGCGCTGATGCTCCTGCGCATGTACACGCGCTGGGCCGAACGGCGCGGCTTCAAGGTCGAGCTGATCGAGGAGTCGGCCGGTGAAACCGCCGGCCTCAAATCGGCGACCATTCTGGTCAAGGGCCACAACGCCTATGGCTGGCTGAAGACCGAAGGCGGCGTGCACCGCCTCGTCCGCATCTCGCCCTTCGATTCCAACGCGCGCCGCCAGACGTCCTTCGCGTCGGTCGACGTCTACCCGGTGATCGACGACCGCATCGTGGTCGACATCAAGGAAAGCGACCTGCGCATCGACACCATGCGTTCGGGCGGCGCGGGCGGCCAGCACGTCAACAAGACCGAATCGGCGGTCCGCTTCACCCATATTCCCACCGGCATCGCGGTGGTGGCGCAGGGCGACCGCTCGCAGCACAAGAACCGCGCGACGGCGTGGGAGATGCTGCGCGCCAAGCTCTACGAGATGGAGCTGAAGAAGCGCGAGGCGCAGGCCGCCGCCGATCAGGCCGCCAAGACCGACATCGGCTGGGGCCACCAGATCCGCTCCTATGTGCTGCAGCCCTACCAGCTGGTGAAGGATCTGCGTACCGGAGTGACCTCCGGCACGCCGCAGGAAGTGCTCGACGGCGATCTCGATCCCTTCATGGAAGCGGCGCTGGCGCAGCGCGCCTATGGCGGCGGTCCGGCCAGCGTCGAGGATGTCGACTGACGGTTCGCGCGCTGCGCGGAGCGATCAAAGCGCCTGCGCGGCGGCGAGTACTTCCTGCGCATGGCCGGCCACCTTCACCTTCGGCCAGAGGCGCGCGACGCGGCCATCGCGGTCGATGAGCACGGTGGTGCGCTCGACGCCCATATATTTGCGGCCATACATGCTCTTCTCGACCCAGACGCCGTAGGCTTCCAGAATTGCGTGCGTCTCGTCGCCGGCGAGGGCGAAGGCCAGTCCCTGCTTGGCGCGGAAGCGCGAGAGCGCCTTGTCCGAATCGGGCGACACGCCGACGATCAGCGTGTCGGCGGCCGCGAAGGCGTCCTTCAGCCCGTTGAAGTCATGTGCCTCCAGCGTGCAGCCCGTGGTGCCGGCCTTCGGATAGAAATAAAGTGCCAGCTTGTGACCTCGGCAGGCCGCCAGCGACAGAGTCTCGCCCGCATCCGTAGTCAAAGTGAAATCCGGAGCAGGCTTGCCGACGATGATCTCGGTCATGTTGCCTTCCTTTCGGCGTGATTAAAGGTGATCGGCTGGCGGGCTGCCGATCGCGCGGAATGAAAGCATAGCGTCAGCCAACCTATGGAAAGGTGTCGCCGCCCGTCCGTCGCACGGGCAATATGGCGAAACGTGTGGGGATTCGTGCCGTAGATGAAAGAGCCGACGACGCAAAGGTCGGATTCAGGCGGAAAGCGCCCCGCCAAGCGCCTGCGCGTGCGGCGCGCGGCGAAGGCGTGCGCGACTTCGGCCGGGCGGCGGCGCTGGCTGCGTGTGTGCTGCTGGTCGTGCGGGTCGGCCTTCGGCGCCGCCGCTGCCGCTGCCGCGCTCGTCTATCTGCTCTTCGTTACCGGCACGATCACCGTCGACATGGCGCGGCCCTATGTCGAGCGCGCCCTGGAGGCCCGGATTGGCGACGGCCACTCCGTCGAGATCGCCGGCATCATCGCCGACCGGGCGCCGGACGGCGGTATCGTCCTGCACGCCAGCGACATCACGGTGCGCGATGATGACGGGGATGTCGTCGCCGTTGCGCCGCAGGCCGAGGTGGCGCTGCAGGACAGCTGGCTGCCCTGGCTCATGCAACCCAAGCGGGTCGACCTCGTCGGTGTGAAGCTGAACGTGTTCATCGATGCGCAGGGGCAGCTCTCCATCTCCGCCGATGGCGGCACTTCGCTCGGCACGACCGCGCATCCAACGACGATCGCGACCGTGCCCGCGCACGGCGATCCCGTTTCCGCTCCCACCGCGGGACAATCCGCCGCCCCGCCGGACGCCGCACCGGCAGGCGCGGCCGAGATGGCCGGGCTGCGTGGACCGCAACGGGTGGCGACGCCTTTCGGTCCGCTGCGCCTGGCGGCGCTGGCGGCGCTGGCGGAGCAGTTCGATCATGGCGGGCTCGACGGTGGCAATCTCAGCGAGATCGGCCTCAAGGACGGTATCGTCGTTATCCGCAACGAGGCCAGCGGACGCGAATGGACATTCGACGACATCGACCTCTCCCTGTCGCGTCCGCCGGAGGGTGGGATCACCTTTGACGTCAAAGCCGGGGGGATGGACGGGCCGTGGTCGGCGCGCGCCACGATCGGCGCGCTGGTGGACGGCCAGCGCGAGCTGGCGCTGGAAGTGCGCGATCTCGCGCCGCGTGATCTGCTGATCGCCGCCGGCAAGGCGGGTTCGGACATTCTCGCGACCTCGCCGCTTTCCGTGGACCTGAAGGCGACCATCGACAGTTTCGGCGTGCTGATCGCGACGGAGGGCCGACTGTCCGCCGGCGCGGGTGAACTCCAGCTCGGCTCGGACGCGGACGGTCGCATGCTGATCGACGAGGCGGCGGTCGCCTTCTCCGTCGATCCGGAGCGGCGGCTGGTGAACCTCACTTCCGTCACCGCCCAGGCAGGCCCCTTCGCGATGGAGCTGGCGGGCATGTTGAGCCTGCCTTCGGACGCCGCCGGCAAATGGACCCTGCGCACCACCGCGGCGCAGGCGAGCTTCGGCGGCGGCGGCATCCATGCCGAGAAGCAGCCGCCCTTCGTTCTCGACGACATCGATCTCGACCTTTCGTTCGATCCGGCCGCTCAGCGGCTGAGCATCGACCGCGGCGTGCTGAAGGGGCCACAGGGCGGCATAACGCTCGGCGGGGCGCTGGATCTCGGCGCGGCGGAGCCGTCTCTCTCCATGTCGGTTACGGCGACGCCGATGACGGCCAGCTCGCTGATCCGGCTCTGGCCGGTCGTGGCGGCGCCGGCGCCGCGGCGCTGGGTGTACGAACATCTCGTTTCCGGCGACGTCAGCCAGGCCGAGATCGTCTTCAACGCCCCGCTGGACTCGATCGGCAAGAAGAACCGGCCGCTGGAGGATGATGCGCTGAGCATCGATATTTCCGGCACCAATGGCAGCTTCATTCCCGTGCCCGGGCTGCCGCCGGTGTCCGGCGCCGATGTGGAGGTGCGGATCACCGGGCGCACCGCCCATGTGCTGGTGAAGAAGGGCGTGATGGAGACACCCGGCAAGCGCCGGCTCGACATCGGCGAGAGCGTCTTCGATATCTCCGATACCGCCCCGGTGCAGCCGGAGGGCAAGGTGAAGGTGGCCGTGAGCGGGCCGGCCGCCGCCGCCGTCGAGCTCGGCGGCATGCCGCCGCTGCGCAGCCCGACCTTCGTCCCGGTGGAGCCGCAGTCGGTCACCGGCGCGATCAACGGCACGGCGCAGATCAACGTCAAGCTTTCCGACAATATCCAGCCCTCGGATGTCGACTATGCCTTCGATGCCGACCTGACCGATTTCGGTGCGGCCAAGGTGGCGTTCGGACTGAATCTCAGCGACGCCAAGATACGTGCCTTCGTGACCCCGCAGGCCACGGTGCTGCGCGGCGAGGGCAAGTTCGGCGGCGCGCCGGCGAGTTTCGACTACAGCCGCCCGGCCTCGGGCGACACCACGTTCGTGCTGGCGGCCTCGCTGGACGGCGCCGCCCGGCAGAAGCTCGGCATGGACCTGGCGGGCATATCCGGCACGGTGGGCGTCAAGCTCTCCGGTGTGGCCGGGCCGAAGACCAAGACCGCCGACGTCGATCTGGACCTCACCGGCGCCCGGCTCGCCGAACTGGTGCCGGGATGGTCGAAGCCGGCCGGCAAACCGGCCCGGCTCACCGCCAAGGCGATACTCGGGTCGAACGGCACGCGGCTCGATGATCTGGTGGTCACCGGGCAGGGCGTGAACATACGCGGCACGGTCGAGCTCGATTCCAAGGCGGGCCTTGTCAGCGCCAATCTGCCGACCTTCCAGCTCTCCGACGGCGACAATGCCAATGTGAAGGTTGAAAACGACGATGGCGCGATGAAGATCACGGTGCGCGGCGAGGTGATCGAGGCGCGCGCCTTCCTCAAGAACCTTCTGGAAGCGCCCGTCGCCGGCGCGCAGGACCAGAAGCCGATGGACATCGACCTCGACGTGAAGCTCGGCGTCATCGTCGGCAATAATGGCGAGACCATGCGGGAGGCGGCGCTGCAGTTGTCGCGCCGAAATGGCGACCTCAGGGCCTTCAAGCTCAGTGCCCTGGTGGGACGCGACGGCGGAGTGACGGGCAATCTGACGACGCAGGGCAACGGCCGTCCCCGGTTGCGCGTGGCGACGAGCGATGCCGGCGCGCTGCTGCGCTTCGTCAATCTCTATCCGCGCATCTATGGCGGCGATCTGTGGATCGACGTCGACGCCCCGCTCGGCGACGGTAAGCCTCAGCTCGGCGTCGTAAACATGCGCGACTTCATCATCCGCGGCGAGCCGGGCCTCGACCGCCTCATCGCGGCCGCGCCGCAGGCGTCGCGCGACGGGCGCCTGCAGCCGGGCTCGGCCATCACCTTCCGCAAGCTGCAGGTCGATTTCCAGCGTTCGGCCGAGCAGCTCAACATCCGCGACGGCGCGATCTGGGGGCCGACCATCGGCTCGACCTTCGATGGCACGCTCGATTTCGCGAGCGACCGCATTTCGGTGCGCGGTACCTATGTGCCGGCCTATGGCTTGAACAATTTGTTCAGCCGTCTGCCGGTGCTCGGCTTCTTCCTCGGCGGCGGGCCCAATGAGGGGCTTGTCGGCGTGACCTATGAGATCGTCGGGCCGCTGTCCGGCCCGACGCTGCGGGTCAACCCCATCTCGGCCGTGGCACCGGGCTTCCTGCGCAAGATATTCGAGTTCCGGCAGGCGCCGGATCCGACGCCGCCCGCGGTGGTGCCGACGCGGTAATCGCCGCCGGAGGCGTCATTCCAGCCGCAGCGAAGCGAAGATCCGGGGGCGCTGCCCGATGGCGGTGCGATCCCGGATCGGTCTTGCGGCCGTCCGGGATGACGGCGAGGGCAGGCGCCGCGTGGGCCGAGGCGCCCGTGAGGTTGCCCTCACACCGGCTTCAGCAGGACATGCTTCTTCTTGCCGAGCGAGAGCTTGATGACGCCCTCCGGCGTGAGGTCGCGCTCGGTCAGCACGGCCTTCTCGTCGCTCACGGTGGCGTCGTTCACCTTCAGCCCGCCGCCCTTGATCTGGCGCCGCGCCTCGCCATTGGAGGCGACGAGGCCGCTCTTCTCGGCGAAGGCGGCCAGCACGCCGATTCCCGCCGCCAATTCGGCCGCCGGCACGTTGATGGTCGGCAGGTCGGCGGCGATGCCGCCTTCCTCGAAGGTCTTGCGCGCCGTCTCCGCCGCCGCTTCCGCCGCCGCGCGGCCGTGCAAAAGGGCGGTGATCTCGGTGGCGAGGATCTTCTTCACCTCGTTGATGGCCGAGCCCTTCGCCTCCTGCGCCAGTCGGGCGATCTCGTCCATCGGCAGGGTGGTGTAGAGCTTGAGGAAGCGCGCGACGTCGGCGTCCTCGGTGTTGCGCCAGTACTGCCAGAACTCATAGGGGCCGAGCATGTCGGCGTTCAGCCACACGGCGCCGTTCACCGACTTGCCCATCTTGGCGCCGGAGGCGGTGGTGAGCAGCGGCGAGGTCAGCGCGTAGAGCTGCGGCGTGCCCATGCGGTGGCCGAGATCGATGCCGTTGACGATGTTGCCCCATTGGTCGGAACCGCCCATCTGCAGGCGCACGCCGTAGCGCCTGGACAGTTCCACGAAGTCGTAGGCCTGCAGGATCATGTAGTTGAATTCGAGGAAGGACAGCGACTGCTCGCGCTCCAGCCGCGTCTTCACGCTGTCGAAGGACAGCATGCGGTTGACCGAGAAATGCCGGCCGACATCGCGCAGGAATTCGAGGTAGTTGAGCCCGCGCAGCCATTCGGCGTTGTTGATCATCAGCGCGTCGGCAGGGCCCTCGCCATAGGTGAGGTAGTTCGAGAATACGCGCTTGATCGAAGCGATGTTGGCCTCGATGGTGTCGACGGTCATGAGCTGGCGCGCCTCGTCCTTGAAGGACGGGTCGCCGACCATGCCGGTGCCGCCGCCCATGAGGGAGACTGCGCGATGGCCGGTCCGCTGCAACCAGTGCAGCATCATGATCTGGATCAGCCCGCCCGCATGCAGGCTCGGTGCCGTCGGATCGAAGCCGATATAGGCCGTGACCGTTTCCTTCGCGAAGAGCTCGTCGAGGCCCTGTTCATCGGAAATCTGATGAATGAAGCCGCGCTCATGGAGGGTGCGGAGGAAATCGGATTTGAACGTGCTCATCTCGGGCCTGCGGGCGTCAACGCCATGTTAGGAACGGGCATATCAGTTTGCGGTGTCGCGAACGCGCCGCCCGCTGGGGCGAATGCGTTCGCGGCGCATGTAACAGTTTCGCGCGACAAACGCACCCCAGGCCGGCGCAGGCGAGGAAGTACGATGTCCCACCCCGTCAAGGCGATCGGCCTGATGAGCGGCACCTCGCTCGACGGCGTGGATGTCGCCCTGATCGAAACCGACGGCGAGAGCGTCGCCGCCTTCGGTCCGGCGCTCACCTCCGCCTATGGCGAGGACGACCGCGCGCTGTTCGTCGCGGCGCTGGAAGAGGCGCGCACGCTCACCGACCGCGATGCCCGCCCCGGCGTGCTGGCCGCCGCCGAGGCGCGGCTGACGGCGCGCCACGCGCAGGCTCTGGCCGATTTCTTCGAGCAATATCCAAGGCATAAGGATGTCGCCGTCATCGGCTTTCACGGCCAGACCGTGCTGCACCGGCCGGAGAGCCGCCTCACCGTGCAGATCGGCGACGGGCCGGCGCTGGCGCGGGCGGCGCGCGCGCTGACCGGCGCGCCGGGCCCCACGCTGGTCTACGACCTGCGCGCGGCGGATGTCGCCGCCGGCGGGCAGGGGGCGCCGCTGGTGCCGGTCTATCACCGGGCGCTGGCGCGGGGGCTGCCGCTCGCCGCGCCCTTGCTGGTGCTCAATCTCGGCGGCGTCGCCAACATCACCTTCATCGACGGCGAGGCCGACCCGATCGCCTGCGATACGGGCCCCGCCAATGCGCTGATCGACGACTTCATGGCCGTGCGCACGGGCGTGCCGCTCGACCGCGACGGGGCGGCGGCGGCGGCGGGCACGGTCGATGAGGCGGCGCTGGCGCGGCTTCTGGAGCATCCCTTCTTCACGCGGCGTCCGCCTAAATCATTGGACCGAAACGACTTTAACGAATGGGTCGCGGCGCGGGCGGGGCTCGACACGCTCTCTGTCGAGGATGGCGCCGCCACGCTGACCGCGCTCACGGCCGCCTGTGTCGGGGCCGCTCTCGCCTGGCTTCCCAGGCGCCCCGTCCTGCTGGTCGCGGCCGGCGGCGGCGCCCATAACCCCACCCTCCTGCGCGTCCTGGGCGAGCGGCTGGGGCTTTCCGTCCAGACGGCGGACGCGGTCGGCTGGTCCACCGATGCGCTGGAGGCGCAGGCCTTCGCCTTCCTCGCGGTGCGGGCGCTCAGGGGCTTGCCGCTGAGCTTTCCGACCACGACGGGCGTGCCGTCGCCGATGTCGGGCGGGGTCATCGACCGCCCCGCACCGACTGCATGAGCTGCTGCATCGTCAAGCTGCAGAACGCCCCGGCCTGCAGCGAAACTGAAGGCAATGTTCAATAAAATTGAAATTCAAAACAGAATGTCGCAGTATTCCTGAAACGCATTAGTGCGATGCAAAATCGTATGATGCGGTGCACAATATTCCATGTAGTTTGACGGCTCCCGGAAGTCCGGCTCGCCAGGCAGGCAGCTTCCCCTTCAACACGCCTGGACAGAAACTTGGAGCCTTCGAGATGCGCAGCCTCAGCCGCGATATCCTGCCGCTCGCCGTCGCCGGCGGCCTCATCGCCGTCGCCGTCATCGCCCCCGTCCGCGCCGCCGACAAGGCGGCGGGCCTGCGTCCCGGCACGGCCCAGACGATCCAGATCGGTTACGTCTCCGGCGTCGCCTATTACACCGCCGAGAACGACGGCTACCATGTGGTCGCCACGCTCAGCGTGGCCGGTGGTGCGCCGGTGCGTGTCGCCGCCACGCTTCAGCCGGAACAGGTGGTGAAGGTGTCGGTGCCCGGCGCGGTCGAAACCGCCGAGAGCGCCGTCCAGATCGCCCGTCGCGGCGACACGGTGATGGTCACCAACCCGGCCCGCCTCGTGCTCAACTGAGCCTCTTCTCCTCCCCCACGACGTAAAAAGCCCGGCGCAAGCGCCGGGCTTTTTGTTTGCCGGGAAGGCGCGCCGCTCAGGCGGCGCTGGTCTTCTTGGCGGTCTCCGGCAGGCGCTTGTCGAGATAGGCGCCGATGACCTCCATCAGATCGTCCGTCTTGCCGTCGAAGAAGTGGTTGGCGCCCGGCACGGTCTGCTGGTCGATGACGATGCCCTTCTGCGTCTTCAGCTTCTCGACGAGGCCGGTGACGGCGGAGAAGGGCACGACCGCGTCCTTGTCGCCATGCACGAACAGGCCCGAGGACGGGCAGGGGGCAAGGAAGGAGAAGTCGTAGAGGTTGGCCGGCGCGGCGATGGAGATGAAGCCCTCCACCTCGGGACGGCGCATCAGCAGCTGCATGCCGATCCAGGCGCCGAAGGAGAAGCCGGCGATCCAGCAGGCGCGCGCGTCCGGGTTGATCGACTGTGCCCAGTCGAGCGCAGCGGCGGCATCCGCCAGCTCGCCCTGGCCGTGATCGAACGTGCCCTGCGAGCGGCCGACGCCGCGGAAGTTGAAGCGCAGCGTCGAGAAACCCCGGTTCACGAACTGGTAGTAGAGGTTGTAGACAACCGGGTTGTTCATCGTGCCGCCGAACTGCGGATGCGGATGCAGGATGATGGCGATGGGCGCATGACGCGCCTTGGCCGGCTGGTAGCGGCCTTCGAGCCGCCCCTTCTCGCCGGTGAAGATGACCTCAGGCATGAAGTTCGTGACCTTGGATGCGGCGGGGCAAGGCTAAATCCGTCCAGGAGGGCCAGCGAACGTGCGTCCGGCGTGGGTCCGAGGGGACAGCCTCACCGCATGCGCCTTGACGACATAGGGTTGTGGCCCTAACTTATTAGAATAATTCTAATATTCAACGTCGGGTTGCGGTGGCTTCGCATTCAACCTGCGCGCCCGGTTCGCCCTTCGAAGAAGACAGGACGCCAAGCTATGCCGGAGCCTGCCTGAATTTGCAAGCATATAGCGGAAAGGGCGGGCAGACTGCGCGATGGTTTCCTATATAGGGAGCGGTCGCCGAACTTCGAGCCCCGAAAACATGATCGAACGTACCTATCTCGACCATAACGCCACCTCGCCCGTCCGGCCGGAGGCCCGCGCGGCGCTGATCGACGCGCTCGACGCGACCGGAAACGGCTCGTCGGTGCATGGCGAGGGGCGGGCGGCGCGGGCGATGATCGATCTGGCGCGCGGGCGCGTGGCGGCGCTGGTCGGAGCCGATCCGCGCGGGGTGGTCTTCACCTCCTGCGGCACCGAGGCCGACACGCTGGCGCTGACTCCCGACTTCCGGCGCGGCGAGACCCCCGTCATCTGCGACGTCCTTCTGGCGAGCGCGGTGGAGCACGCCGCCGTGCTGCAGGGCCATCGCTTCCCGGCCGAGCGGGTGGAAATGCTGCCGGTCGATGCGCGCGGGCGCGTGCGGCTCGACGCGCTCGATGCGGCGCTGGAGCGCCATGCGGCGGCCGGGCGTCGCGCGCTGGTCTCGGTGATGCTCGCGAACAACGAGACCGGCGTGATCCAGCCGGTGGCCGAAGTGGCGCGGCGCGCCCATGCCCATGGGGCGCTGGTGCACACCGACGCCGTGCAGGCGGCCGGTCGCATGAAGCTGTCGCTGGCCGCGCTCGGCGTCGACCTGATGTCGGTGTCGGCGCACAAGCTGGGCGGCGCGCCGGGGGCGGGCGCGCTCATCATGGCCGATCCCGATCTGCGTCCCGCGCCGGTGTTCGCCGGCGGCGGCCAGGAGCGCGGGCGGCGCGCCGGCAGCGAGAACGTTCCCGCCATCATCGCTTTCGGCGCGGCGGCAAAGTGCGCGGCGGATTGTGTGGAAGCCGACGCGATGCGCATCGATGTCTTGCGCGCGCGGCTTGAAGACGCTCTAAGGTGCGAGTTCCCCGAACTCGTCCTGCTCGTCGGCGACGTCGATCGGTTGCCGAACACATCGTGCTTCGCGCTTCCGGGCGTGCCGGCCGAGACGATCGTGATCGCGCTCGATCTGGCCGGCGTGGCGGTGAGCGCCGGCGCGGCCTGCTCGTCGGGCAAGGTGGCGGCCTCGCATGTGCTGGGCGCCATGGGCGTTCCCGAGCGCATCGCGCGCGCGGCGATCCGGCTGTCCTTCGGCTGGTCGAGCGGGGAAGAGGATGTCGACCGGGCACTCGGCGCGTTCCGCCGGGTTCTGCCGGGTCTTCTGCGTCGCCGCGCGGCGGCGTGACGAGAACGGACCGCGCGCGCGGTCCATAAGGCACAAGCGGGCGCCCGGCGCGCGCTTGTGAGAGATTGACCTGACCCGCGGGCCTTGACCCCGCGTGGGAGAGGAGATGAGACGATGCCGGCCGTACAAGAGACAGTGGACCAGGTCCGCTCCATAGATGTCGATCAGTACAAGTACGGGTTCTTCACCGATATCGAGTCCGAGAAGGCCCCGAAGGGCCTGACCGAGGATACGGTGCGCTTCATTTCGGCCAAGAAGGACGAGCCGGAATGGATGCTGGAATGGCGGCTGGAGGCGTTCCGCCGCTGGCAGACCATGCGCGAGCCGGATTGGGCGCGGGTGAGCTACCCCCCGATCGACTACCAGGAGCTCTATTACTATTCCGCGCCGAAGCGGCCGAGCCAGCTGTCGATCGACGACATCGACCCGGAGATTCTCGCGACCTATGAGAAGCTCGGCATTCCGCTGCGCGAGCGCGACGCGCTGCTCGGCATCGCGAGCGGCGGCGCCCGGGTGGCGGTCGACGCGGTGTTCGACAGCGTCTCGGTGGCGACCACCTTCAAGGAGGAGCTTGCGCGGGCCGGCGTGATCTTCATGCCGATCTCCGAGGCCATCCGCGCGTACCCCGATCTGGTGAAGAAGTATCTCGGCTCGGTGGTGCCGGTGACGGACAACTACTTCGCCACGCTGAACTCGGCGGTGTTCTCCGACGGCTCCTTCGTCTACGTGCCCAAGGGCGTGCGCTGCCCGATGGAGCTGTCGACCTATTTCCGCATCAACGAGCGCAACACCGGCCAGTTCGAGCGCACGCTGATCATCGCCGACGAGGGCGCCTATGTGAGCTACCTCGAAGGCTGCACGGCCCCTCAGCGCGACGAGAACCAGCTGCACGCCGCCGTGGTCGAGCTGGTCGCGCTGGCCGACGCCGAGATCAAGTACTCGACGGTGCAGAACTGGTACCCCGGCGACAAGGACGGCAAGGGCGGCATCTACAACTTCGTCACCAAGCGCGGCGACTGCCGCGGCGACCGCTCCAAGATCTCCTGGACCCAGGTCGAGACCGGCTCGGCGATCACCTGGAAGTACCCGAGCTGCATCCTGCGAGGCGACAATTCGCAGGGCGAGTTCTACTCGATCGCCATCTCGAACGGCTACCAGCAGGTCGACAGCGGCACCAAGATGATCCATCTGGGCAAGAACACGTCCAGCCGCATCATCTCCAAGGGCATCGCCGCCGGCCACTCGGACAACACCTATCGCGGTCTGGTCTCGGCCCACCGCAAGGCGACGGGCGCGCGCAACTTCACCAATTGCGACAGCCTGCTCATCGGCGACAAGTGCGGCGCGCACACCGTGCCCTACATCGAGTCGAAGAACTCTTCCGCCCAGTTCGAGCACGAGGCGACCACCTCGAAGATCTCCGACGACCAGCTGTTCTACTGCCGCCAGCGCGGGCTCGACCCCGAAGAGGCGACGGCGCTGATCGTCAACGGCTTCGTCAAGGACGTGCTCCAGCAACTGCCGATGGAGTTCGCCGTCGAGGCGCAGAAGCTGATCGCGGTGAGCCTCGAAGGCTCGGTGGGCTAAGCCCCCGCGACGCAATCGTCATCCCGGACACGGCACAGCCGTGAGCCGGGATCGTCATCAGAACTTTCGCGCGATCCCGGCTCTCCGCTCCGCTTCGGCCGGGATGACGTGCTGGAAAATGGAACGACTGACATGGCCATGCTCGACATCGACAACCTGCACGCCAAGATCGACGGCGACGAGGGCAAGGAAATCCTCAAGGGGCTCTCGCTGAAGGTGAACCCCGGCGAGGTGCACGCCATCATGGGGCCGAACGGCTCCGGCAAGTCGACGCTCTCCTACATCCTCGCCGGCAAGGAGGACTATGAGGTCACCGACGGCTCGGTGACGCTCGACGGCGAGGACCTGCTGGAGATGGAGATCGACGAGCGCGCCGCGAAGGGCGTGTTCCTCGCCTTCCAGTACCCGGTCGAGGTGCCCGGCGTCGCCACCATGACCTTCCTGCGCTCGGCGCTGAACGCGCAGCGCAAGAAGCGCGGCGAGGAGGAAATCTCCACCCCGGACTTCCTGCGCCTGGTGAAGGACAAGGCCGCCAGGCTCGGCATCAGCCAGGACATGCTGCGGCGCGGCGTCAATGTCGGCTTCTCCGGTGGCGAGAAGAAGCGCGCCGAGATCCTGCAGATGGCCGTTCTGGAGCCGAAGCTGTGCGTGCTCGACGAGACCGATTCCGGCCTCGACATCGACGCGCTGAAGGTGGTCTCCGAGGGCGTCAACGCGCTGCGCTCGCCCGACCGGGCGATGATCGTCATCACCCATTATCAGCGCCTGCTGAACCACATCGTGCCGGATTTCGTGCACGTCATGAACAAGGGCCGCATCGTGCGCTCGGGCGGCAAGGAGCTGGCGCTGGAACTCGAAGCCAATGGCTATGCCGAGTACCAGCAGGACGCGGCGTGAGGTGGATGACATGAACGCCGACATCCGTCCGATCCGGACTCCCGCCGAGCAGGCGCTGGTCGCCTCGCTCAGCGGACTGCCGGCCGGTGGCGACCGGCTGGCCGATCTGCGCCGCGCCGCCGCCCGCAGCTTCGAGGCAAACGGCCTGCCGCACCGGCGGGTCGAGGAGTGGAAGTACACCGACCTGCGCACGCTGATGCGCGAGGCCGTGCCGGTCGCCGGCACGGCCGCCGTGGCGGTGGCCGACGCCCGCGCGCGCCTGCTGCGCGGCGTCGAGGCGCGCCGCATCGTCGTCGCCAATGGCGCGGTGGTCGAGGAATTGTCCGATCTCGCCGGTCTGGAGGAGGGGCTGAGCCTCACCACGCTCGCGGCGGCTGTCGCCTCGGGCGACGAGGTGCTGAGCCGTCTCGGCGGCATCCTGCCGGGCCGCTACGACGCCGCGCTGGCGCTGAACACCGCGCTGGCCGGCGACGGCGTCGTCATCACCGTGGCGCCCGGCGCCCGGATCGAGCGGCCGGTGCATGTGGCGCATGTCTTCGCCGGCGATGCGGCGGCGGCGAGCTATGCCCGCTCGCTGGTCGTGGTCGGCGCCGGTGCGTCCTTCACCTATGCCGAGAGCTTCGAGGGTCCGGAAGGCATCGCCTACCAGGCCAATTCCGCCACCGAATTCGTCGTCGGCGACGAGGCGCATCTCGACGTGGTGCGGCTGCAGGAGGAGGGCGCTTCGGCCTTCCACCTCGCGACCCTGCTGTTCGACGTCGGCCGGCAGGCGCAGGTTCACGCCTTCACCTTCGGCATCGGCGCCGCCGTCGCCCGCACCTCGCTCTACGCGACGCTGTCGGGCGAGGACAGCCATGTCGGCTTCAACGGCGCGACGCTGCTGAAGGGCCGCCAGCACGCGGATTCGACGCTGTTCGTCGACCACCAGGTGCCGGGCTGCGAGAGCCGCGAACTGTTCAAGACGGTGCTCGACGATTCCAGCCGTGGCGTGTTCCAGGGCAAGATCGTCGTCCGCCAGGCGGCGCAGAAGACCGACGGGCGGATGATGAGCCGCGCGCTGGTGCTCGGCGACGAGGCGGAGATGGACAACAAGCCGGAGCTGGAGATCTTCGCCGACGACGTGCAGTGCGGCCATGGCGCCACCTGCGGCGAGATCGACGACGAGCTGCTGTTCTATCTGCGCGCCCGCGGCATTCCGATGAAGGAGGCGCAGAGCCTTCTGGTGCAGGCCTTTGTTGGCGAGGCGGTGGAAACCGTCGAGCATGAAGGGCTGCGCGAGGCGCTGGTCGAGCAGGCCGAAGCCTGGCTCAAGGCGCGGGCGTGAGGCGCTGGTCGCGCCGCCCATCGATGTCGTCATCCCGGACGCGGCGCCGCCGCGATCCGGGATCGTTCGCAGAATAGGGGCCGCTGTCGGCCCGCGATCCCGGCTCTCCGCTTCGCTTCGGCCGGGATGACGCCCTCTGGAGGGGCCGCAACATGACCGAGCCGGTCGCATCCCACCCCGCCGTCGCCAATGGCGGCTATGACGTCGCCCGCGTGCGGCAGGATTTCCCCATCCTGTCCAAGCAGGTCTATGGCAAGCCTCTGGTCTATCTCGACAACGCCGCCTCGGCGCAGAAGCCGGTGCAGGTGCTGGACCGCATGCGCTACGCCTATGAGAACGAGTATTCCAACGTCCATCGCGGCCTGCACTACCTCGCCAATGCGATGACGGAGGCCTATGAGCAGGCGCGCGAGCGCTGCCGCGCCTTCCTCAACGCGCCGACGCTGGAAGAGGTGATCTTCACCCGCTCGGTGACGGGGGCGATCAACCTGGTGGCGTCCTCGCTCGGCCAGTCGATCGGCGAGGGCGACGAGATCGTGCTCTCGATCATGGAGCACCACTCCAACATCGTGCCGTGGAACTATCTGCGCGAACGCAAGGGCGCGGTGATCAAATGGGCGCCGGTGACGGAAGACGGCGCCTTCGACCTCGACGCCTTCAAGGCGCTGCTGACCGAGCGCACCAAGATCGTCGCCATCACCCACATGTCGAACGTGCTCGGCACGGTGACGCCGATCAAGGAGATCGCCCGCCTCGCCCATGAGGTCGGCGCGCTCGTCGTCGTCGACGGCGCGCAAGCCGCCGTGCACATGCCGGTCGACGTGCAGGACCTCGACGTCGATTTCTACGGCGTCACCGGCCACAAGCTCTACGGACCGACCGGCATCGGCGTGCTCTATGGCAAGCGGGCGCTGCTGGAGCGGATGCCGCCCTATGAGGGCGGCGGCGAGATGATCCGCACCGTCACCGAGGACGGCGTCACCTATGGCGAGCCGCCGCACCGCTTCGAGGCGGGTACCCCGCCGATCGTGCAGGCGATCGGCCTCGGTGCGGCGCTGGTCTACATGGAGAGCCTCGGCCGCGAACGGATCGCCGCGCACGAGGCCGCGCTCGGCGCCTATGCCAGGCAGCGGCTGTCGCAGATCAATTCGGTGCAGATCTATGGCGACGCGCCGGGCAAGGGCGCCATCTTCGCCTTCGACGTGAAGGGCGCCCATCCGCACGACATCGCCACCGTCATCGACCGCGCCGGCATCGCCGTGCGCGCCGGCACCCATTGCGCGATGCCGCTTCTGGGGCGATATGGTGTGACAGCGACGTGCCGGGCGTCGTTCGCGCTCTACAACACGCATGAGGAAGTCGACGCTCTCGCCGACGCCCTCATCAAGGCTCAGGATCTGTTCGCATGAGCGAAACCGAAACCCGTGGGAACCATGCCTCGGACGGCCCGAACGTGCCCGCGATCGATTCCGCGATCCCGGCGGACGAACTGGAGCGGCTGACCGACGACATCGTCGCCGCCCTCAAGTCCGTCTACGACCCGGAAATCCCGGTCGACATCTACGAGCTCGGGCTGATCTACAAGGTCGACATCACCGACGACCGGCAGGTCGCGGTGGACATGACGCTGACCACGCCGAACTGCCCCTCCGCCGCCGAGCTTCCCGGCATGGTGGAAGGCGCGGTGGCCGGCGTCGGCGGCGTATCCGGCGTCACCGTCAACCTCACCTTCGACCCGCCCTGGGACCAGGGCCGGATGTCGGAGGAGGCGCGGCTGGCGCTGAACCTCTGGTAGCCGGCGATGGCGGAAGGGAAGGACACGCCGCCGCTCGAAGGCGTGCTGGAGACCGGGCTCTATGTCGACGATCTGGCGCGCGCCCGCGCCTTCTACGAGGGCGTGCTGGGCCTCGTGCCGATGATCGCCGACGACCGCTTCTGCGCCTACAATGCCGGGCCGGCGAGCGTGCTGCTGCTGTTCGCGCGCGGCGGGACGCTGCAGCCGGTGAAGATGGCCGAAGGCACCATTCCCCCGCATGACGGGCATGGCCGGCTGCATTACGCGCTGGCGATACCGGCGGATACCGCCGAACGCTGGTCGGCGCACCTCGCCGCGCGCGGCGTGGCGATCGAAAGCCGGATCGACTGGGACGGCGGCGGCATCAGCCTGTATTTCCGCGATCCCGACGAGAACCTCGTCGAACTCGCCACGCCGGGGCTGTGGCCGAACTACTGAGCCGGATGCCGCCATCCCGGACGGCCGAAGGCCGGTCCGGCATTGTGCAGGAACAGGAGAGCCGGGATGACGGCCAAGCGGGGCTGCTCCGCCGCCTTCGCCCTTGCCGCCGCACCCGACATCCCCCATCTTAAGGGCACCGATCCACCGGCCTTCACCCGGTGTCGATTAGGAGACGACGAAGATGACCCAGCCCCGTTCCCGCCCGTCGGTCATGACGCTTACCGAGGCGGCCGCCGCGCGCGTGCGCTCCATCATGGAGCGTTCCGACAAGCCGGTTGTCGGCCTTCGCGTCGGCGTGAAGAATGGCGGCTGCGCCGGCATGGAGTACACGGTCGAGTTCGCCGAGGAGGCCGGGCGCTTCGACGAGGTCATCGAGGACAAGGGCGTGAAGGTGCTGATCGACCCGAAGGCGATCCTGTACCTGCTCGGCACCGAGATGGATTTCAAGGCCGACAAGCTCTCGGCGCAGTTCGTGTTCAACAACCCGAACCAGACCTCGGCCTGCGGATGCGGCGAGTCGGTCGCCATCACGCCGGTACAGCCCGAGGCGGCGCCCGCCCGCGCCTGAGGGGCGGGCACGCGATGGACGCGGCGGCGATCGCCGACATCTTCGCCACTTTCCGGCCGATACGCTGCCGCCGCATGTTCGGCGGGCTCGGGCTTTTCGTCGATGGGGTGATGTTCGGCCTCGTCGCCGCCGACCGCATCTATCTCAAGACCGATGACGCTTTCGCCCGCGAGCTGGAAGGCCGCGGGTCGGAGCCGTTTGTCTATGAGAAGGGCGGACGGCGCGTGACCATCGCCTACTGGTCGCTGCCGGAGGCCGCCATCGACGATGCCGACGCGGCGGCGGAGCTGGCCGCCCGCGCCGCGCGCATCGCGTTCGCGGCGGCACTCGCCAAGCCGCGCCCGTCCAGAGCGTCGAAGAAGATCGCCGGCGGGCGCGTCAGCCCGCCTTGATCTTCACCGGACGCAGCAGGAAGGCCGGCAGGTGCGAGGTATCGGCCGGCTCGTCCATCGGCGCGCGCTCGCTGCGGCGGTGGGTGAGCGGCGTGACCGGCGCGCGGGCCGGCGCACTGACCGGGGCCGCGGGCTTTTCCTTGCCGCGCTCGCGCGGGCTCGGAGCGGCATCCTGCGTCGCCTCGGTGCTCTTGCCGCGCCGACGTGCCGGCTTGGCCGGGGCAGCCGCCACCGGAGCGGCGGCGACGGTCTCTTCGGCTTCCTCGGCGGGGGCGGCCTTCTCGGCGCCGTCGCGGCGGCGCGCCGGGCGGGCGCCCCTGGCGCGTTCCTCCCGTCCGCCACGCTCCTCGCGTCCACCACCGCGCTCGTCACGTGCGCCGCGCCGATTGCGGTCGGCGCCGCCGCGGGCGCGCGGCTCGGAGGGGGGGAGGGCGTCGAGCGAAGAGCCTTCCATCCAGTCGATGGGGCGGCCGATCAGCTTCTCGATGGCGCCGAGCGACTTCACGTCGGACGGGGTCACCAGGGTGAAGGCGGCGCCGGCACGGCCCGCGCGGCCGGTGCGGCCGATGCGGTGGACGTAGTCTTCCGCGTGGTGCGGCGTGTCGTAGTTGAAGACGTGGCTCACCGCCGGAATGTCGAGACCGCGGGCGGCGACGTCGGAGGCCACCAGCAGGGTCGCCTCGCCGGTGCGGAACTGGTCGAGCGCCTGCATGCGCGAGCGCTGGTCCATGTCGCCGTGCAGGCAGACGGCCTTGTAGCCGTGCCGCAGCAGCGACTTGTGCACCACGGCGACTTCGCTCTTGCGGTTGCAGAAGATGATGCCGTTCTGCAGCGCGTCGGCCTCGTTGATGAGGCGGCGCAGCGTATCGCGCTTCTCGTAGTCCTCCCGGCCCGTCGCGACGAGGAGCTGGGTGATGGTCGAGGCGGTGGAGGAGGGGCGCGAGGCCTCGATCTGCACCGGGTTCGACAGGAACTGCGAGACGAGGCGCTGGATCTCCGGCGGCATGGTCGCCGAGAAGAACAGCGTCTGGCGGGTGAACGGCACCAGCTTGCAGACGCGCTCGATGTCCGGGATGAAGCCCATGTCCAGCATGCGGTCGGCTTCGTCGATGACGAGGATCTCGATGCCGGAGAGCAGCAGGCGGCCACGCTCGACATGGTCGAGCAGCCGGCCCGGCGTGGCGATGAGGATATCGACGCCGCGCAGCAGCTTGGCATCCTGGTCGCCGAAGGAAACGCCGCCGATCAGCAGGGCGACGTTGAGCTTGTGGTTCTTGCCATAGCGCGTGAAGTTCTCCTCGACCTGCGCGGCGAGTTCGCGCGTCGGTTCGAGGATGAGCGTGCGCGGCATGCGGGCACGGGCGCGGCCCTGCTCCAGCAGCGTGAGCATCGGCAGCGTGAAGGCCGCCGTCTTGCCCGTGCCGGTCTGCGCAAGCCCGAGCACGTCGCGCCGGGCGAGAACATGGGGAATGGCCTGCGCCTGGATGGGCGTGGGTTCGGTGTAGCCTGCATCCGCGACGGCCGAGAGCACCTTGTCGCTCAGGCCCAGTTCATTGAAAGGCATCTGGGGTCAATTCTACGGCCGCGCACCGCTCGCCAATTCCCTCGAGCCGTGACCGGGGATGACGGCTTCGTCGTCGCGCGGAGCGCTTCAGTCGGATATAATCGGACGACGCGTTGCACCATAGGCGCAACGCCCGCAAAGTCAACGCATTTCGCCGCTGTCAAGGGTTTTACGGTGCATCCATTTTAGCCGTGCATCTCGACCCCGGCAATGGCGCGGGAAGGCAGGTCGCGCGATGAGCCGCGCATTCGTGAAGGAAGACAGCGGCGCCGACACCTTGCCGGAGCGTCCGGTAAGTTCGAACCGCAACCTGGTGACGCGGCGCGGCCTCGCATTGATCGACGCCGAGCTGGGACGGCAGCGCGAGGCGCTGGCCGCCGCCGGCGCCACGGGGGACCGCGACGCGGTCGCGCGGGCCTCGCGCGAACTGCGCTACTGGTCGGCACGCCGCGCCAATGCCGAGCCGGTCGATCCGCCGCAGGCGGGCGAGGCGATCACCTTCGGCATGGCGGTGACGCTGGAGGACGGCAAGGGCCAGCAGCGGCGTTTCCGCATCGTCGGCGAGGACGAGGCCGATCCGAAGCAGGGGCGCATCGCCTGGGTCTCGCCGGTGGCGCGGGCGCTGACCGGCAAATGGACCGGCGACGAGGTCAGCCTGCCGGGCGGGACGATGGAGATCGCCGCCGTCGACCGGCGGCCGGAGGCGGACTGAGGACCATGCTCATTCCGCTCGAAACGCTGCTCATCTTCGCGCCGGCGGCGCTGGCGCTCAACCTGACGCCCGGCAACGACATGCTGTTCTGCCTCGGGCAGGGCATGCGCTCGGGGCCGCGCGCCGGCATCGCCGCGAGCTTCGGCATCGCCACCGGCGTGTTGCTGCACACGCTGGCGGCCGCGGTGGGGCTTGCGGCGCTGCTGGCCGCCCATCCCGGCGCCTTCGAGGCGATACGCTGGGCGGGCGTGGCCTATCTCGTCTTCCTCGCCGTGCAGGCGTTTCGCGGCTCCGGGCCGCTGGTGTCGCCCGACACCCTTTTCCCGCGCGGCTCGGCCCTGCGGGCCTGGCGCGAGGCGGTGCTGGTGAGCCTGCTCAACCCGAAGGTCGTCGTGTTCGTTCTGGCCTTCCTGCCGCAGTTCGTCGATCCCGCGCGCGGCGGAACCTTCGCGCAGTTCATGCTGCTCGGCATGATCCTGAACGTCGGCGGCACGGTGGTGAACGCGCTGGTCGGCGGTTTCGCCGGCACCCTGGGCCGGTGGCTGGCGCAGCGTCGCGGCCTTGCGGTGCTGTTCCAGCGCCTTACCGGGGTACTTCTACTGGGGCTCGCTGCACGTATTGCCTTGGAGCGGCGTTGACGATCTATTCAACGCCTTCCTATAGGTTGCCTGGTCGCCGCGACATGGGCGAAGCCAAAGGCGCGACGCAGAATGGGCCGACTTAAGAGCCAGGAGATCGAGCAGGTCGAGCAGACGGGGCTGTTCGACAGTGCCTGGTACCTTCAGCAGCATCCCGAGATTTCCGGCCCGCACCGGCGTCCGCTGGAGCATTATCTCGAGATCGGCTGGCGCGAAGGGCATGCGCCGTCACCCTATTTCGACGGCGCCCACTACCTTGCCACCCATGCCGACGTGGCGGCGGCAGACATCAATCCGCTATTGCACTACGCCCTCTGGGGCCGCGCCGAAGGGCGCGCCATACGGGCGCTGCAATGGACCGACGAGGCGGCGGCCGCGGTCGCCTTCTCGGTGATCCTCGCCACCTACAACCGCGCGGGCATCATCGAGGATTCCATCCGCTCGATCCTTGCCCAGACGCATCGCGCCTTCGAGCTGATCATCGTCGACGACGGCTCGACCGACGGCACCGAGCAGCTGCTGCGCGAGCGCTACGCGGCCGAGCTTGCCGAGGGGCGCATCGTCTATATCCGCTTCTCGCGCAATCTCGGCGTGTCGGCGGCCCGCAATGCCGGCCTGCTGGCGGCGTCCAATCCCTGGATCGCCTATGTCGATTCCGACAATGTGGTCGATGCCCGTTTCCTCGACGCCTTCGCCCGGCGCATCGTGGTCAATGACGGGACGCTGACCTACTACGCCCGCTTCCTCCAGGAGAGCGTGCCGCGCATCGTCGGCAAGCCGTTCGACCTCACGGAGCTGCGGCGCAGCAACTACATCGACCTCGGCGTGTTCGTTCATCACGTCGTCTGCTTCCACGAGCTCGGCGGCTTCGACATCAGCCTGCGGCGCCTGGTGGACTGGGACCTGATCCTGAAATACCTGCACCGCCATCCGCCGGCCTTCGTCGGCGAAGTGCTGATGACCTACCGCGACCGCGACAGCGCCAAGCTGGTGCGCATCACCGACCGCGAGGCTGTCACCCTGCCGATGGCGCGCATCCTGCGGCGCTACAATGTGTGCCCGACGGTGACGACCGTCATCGTCTGCTACAACCAGAAGGAGTTCATCGCCCAGGCGATGGAGAGCGCGCTGGCGCAGCGCGGCGACTTCTATCACGACATCGTCGTCGCCGATGACGGCTCGACCGATGGAACGGCCGACATCGTCAAGCGCTATTGCGAGAAGCACAGCTGGCGCATGCGTTCGATCGGCGATGGCGTCAATCGCGGCATTTCCGGCAATTTCCGCCGCGCCTTCGCCTCGGCCGGGGGCGCCTATCTCGCGGTGCTGGAGGGCGACGACTACTGGAGCGACCGCGACAAGATCGCCAGGCAGGTGGCGTTTCTCGAAGAGCATTCCGACTGCTCGATGGTGTTCTCCAAGATCGAGATCGAGACGTCGGGCCGCCGCCGGCGCACGACGCTGGAACGGCAGGACCGCATCCGCAAGAACAAGCTGGACGCGGCGGATTTCCTCGCCGATCCGAGCCTCAACCTGATCGCCAACTTCTCCAGCTGCCTGTTCCGCGCCGACCTGATGAAGGCGCTGCCGAGCGTGCTTTTCCGCCACCGGCTGAGCGAGATGGGGGTCGCCTTCCATCTCGATCGCTTCGGCTCCATCGGCTATATCAACCGGCCGATGAGCGTCTATCGCATGCATGCCCAGGGCGTGTGGACCGGCGCCTCCGCGGAGACGCAGCGCGACAGCGGGCGGCAGGTGCGCGAGGTGGCCAAACTCGTCGCCCGCGACCGCTACAAGCCGCTGCTTCAGGCGATCATCGACAAGAACTACGCGGCGGCGCCACCCGTCTGAACGGCGGCTGCCGGCCCGTGGCGCGCGGCTCAGATGTCGAGCAGCTCCTCATTGGCGAAGGCCGCTCGCTCGGAGATGAAGGCGAAGCGGCTCTCCGGCTTGTTGCCCATCAGCCGCTCGACGATGTCGACGGTGTCGGCGCGCTCGGCTTCGGCGATGGTGACGCGCAGCAGCGTGCGGGTCTTCGGGCTCATCGTGGTCTGCTTGAGCTGGGCCGGCATCATCTCGCCAAGGCCCTTGAAGCGGCCGATCTCGACCTTGCCGCGCGTAGAGAACTCCTTGGCCAGCAGCTCGTCGCGGTGCGCCTCGTCGCGCGCATAGAGCGTCTTGGCGCCCTGCGTCAGGCGGTAGAGCGGGGGCACGGCGAGGAAGAGGTGGCCGTTCTCGATCAGCTTCGGCATCTGGCGGAAGAAGAAGGTGACGAGCAGCGAGGCGATGTGGGCGCCGTCGACATCCGCGTCGGTCATGATGATCACGCGCTCGTAGCGCAGGTCCTCGTCGCGGTACTGGCCGCCCGTGCCGGCGCCGAGCGCCTGGATCAGGTCGGCGAGCTGCTGGTTCTGGGCGAGCTTGTCGCGCCCGGCGCTGGCGACGTTGAGGATCTTGCCGCGCAGCGGCAGCACGGCCTGGGTCTGGCGCTCGCGCGCCTGCTTGGCCGAGCCGCCGGCCGAGTCGCCCTCGACGATGAACAGTTCCGACCCGGCGGCCGAGTTGTTCGAGCAGTCGGCCAGCTTGCCCGGCAGGCGCAGCTTGCGCACCGCCGTCTTGCGGGAGATTTCCTTCTCCTGCCGGCGGCGCAGGCGCTCGTCGGCGCGCTCCACCACCCAGTCGAGCAGCCGGCTCGCCTGCGCCGGGTTGCCGCCGAGCCAGTGGTCGAACGGGTCGCGCAGCGCGCTCTCGACGATGCGCGTCGCCTCGGCGGTGGCGAGTTTCTCCTTGGTCTGCCCCTGGAATTCCGGCTCGCGCACGAAGACCGAGAGCATGGCGGCGCAGCCGGCCATGATGTCGTCGGAGGTGACGATGGCGGCGCGCTTGGCGTTGCCGGTACGCTCGGCGTGGTCGCGCAGGCCCTTCAGCAGCACCGCGCGCAGTCCCGCCTCATGCGTGCCGCCCTCGGCGGTGGGAATGGTGTTGCAATAGGAGGAGACGGCGCCGTCCGCGTCGCCGAGCCAGGCCACCGCCCATTCGGCCGAGCCGTGCCCGCCGGGCCGCGAGGTCTTGCCCGCGAAGATGTCGGGATGGACCAGCGTGTGGCCCTCGATGTCGGCGGCGAGATAGTCCTTCAGGCCGCCGGGGAAACGGAACACCGCCTTCTCGGGTATGTCGCTACCCGCCACCAGCGCGGCATCGCAGCTCCAGCGGATTTCCACGCCGCCGAAGAGATAGGCCTTGGAGCGCGCCATCTTGAAGACGCGGGCGGGCTTGAAGCGCGCGCCCTCGCCGAAGATCTGCGCGTCGGGGTGGAAGCTCACCCGCGTGCCGCGCCGGTTCAGCACGCGGCCGACTTCCTGGATCGGCCCCTGCGGCAGGCCGCGCGAATAGGTCTGGCGGTAGAGGGTCTGGCCGCGCGCGACCTCGACCTCCAGCACGTCGGACAGCGCGTTGACGACGGACACGCCGACGCCGTGCAGGCCGCCGGAGGTCTCGTAGACCTTGCTGTCGAACTTGCCGCCGGCGTGCAGCGTGGTGAGGATCACCTCCAGCGCCGACTTGCCGGGATATTTCGGGTGGTTCTCGATCGGGATGCCGCGCCCGTTGTCGGTCACGGTGAGGAAGCCGTCCTCGGTCAGCTCGACCTCGATGAAGCTGGCATGGCCGGCGACGGCCTCGTCCATCGAATTGTCGATCACCTCGGCGAAAAGGTGGTGCAGCGCCTTCTCGTCGGTGCCGCCAATATACATGCCCGGCCGGCGCCGCACCGGCTCCAGCCCCTCCAGCACCTCGATATCCGCGGCGGTATAGCCGTTCTCGCCGGGCGTCGCGTCGCGCGCGCCGGCTGGCACGGGCCGGGTGGCCGGGCGGACGGGGCGCGGGGAGGGGACTGCGGCGAAGAGGTCGTCGGAATTCGACATGGGCGCGGGTTCGGCTCGCATCTCAAGGAGGATGATTCGGTCTGCATAGCACTATGGCAGGCGCGGTGCGAAACCGGAACGCTCCGTGAACATGGCGGATCGGCCATGCACGCGGCGCGCCCCTCTTGTCTTTCGCCGGACATGCATAAGGTGTAATGGCGCACGTCCAATGCGCGCCGCCGTCCATCGGGGAGGGCCGCGCCGGCAGGAAAGGGTCGCCACCATGACGGACAGCAAGGCGCGGATCGCCATCCTCGGGGCCTCGGGCTATACCGGCTCGGAGCTGCTGCGCCTGCTGCTGCGCCATCCGCGCGTGGAGATCGTCGCGCTGACCGCCGACCGCAAGGCCGGGCAGGCGGTGGCGGACGTTTTTCCGCAGTTCGCCCCCTTCAGCCTGCCGAAGCTGATCACCATCGAGCAGGTGGCGTGGAAGGACGTCGACCTCGTCTTCTGCGCGCTGCCGCACGGCACCACGCAGCTGGTGATCAAGAACGTGTTCGAGACCGCGCCGCATGTGAAGGTGGTCGACCTGTCGGCCGACTTCCGGCTGCGCGACGACGGCGCCTATGAGCGCTGGTACGGCCATCCCCATCAGGCGCTGGAACTGCAGCAGGAAGCCGTCTACGGCGTCGTCGAGCTGTATCGCGACGACATCCGCAAGGCGCGGCTGGTGGCCAATCCCGGCTGCTACACGACGACGGCCATCCTGCCGGTGGTGCCGCTGATCGAGGCCGGCGCCATCGACCCCGAGCACATCGTCATCGACGCCAAGAGCGGCGTGACCGGTGCCGGCCGCTCGGCCAAGGAGAACCTGCTCTACACCGAGGTGACGGACGGCATGCACGCCTATGGCGTCGGCGGCCACCGGCACATGGCGGAGCTCGACCAGGAGTTCTCCAAGGCCGCCGGGCGCAGCCTCGCGCCGAGCTTCACGCCGCACCTCGTGCCGATGAACCGCGGCATCTACGCGACCATCTACCTCAAGACCGGCGCCGGCGTCGGGGCGGAGGGCGTGCACCGCGTGCTGGCCGATTTCTACAAGGGCGAGGCCTTCGTGCATGTGCTGCCCCTCGGCCAGGTGCCGCAGTCGCGCTTCGTCAAGGGCTCGAACATGGCCTTCATCGGCGTGGTCAAGGACCGCGCGCCGGACCGCGTCATCGTCATCTCGACGACCGACAATCTGGTGAAGGGCGCCTCCGGCCAGGCGGTGCAGAACATGAACCTCGTGCTCGGCTATCCCGAGACGACGGGTCTGGAGCAGATCGCGCTTTTTCCGTGAGCCGTCATTGCGGGCGGACGGCGAAGCTCGCCTTGAGGGCGCCGCCGTCCCACCGCCAGGTGCCCCAGCAGGCCTCGCCCGGCTTGGCATCGCCGCATTGGAAGCGATCGACCCAGAGCGACAGGCTGTTGGCCTTGTAGTCGAGCGCCAGCGTCGGGTTGGCGCCGCGCAGGTCGAGCGGCGCGTAGCCGGCGCTCGACAGGGCGACCGCGATCGAGCAGCCGTCATTGGCGCAATAGGCGGTGGCGACGCCCTCGCAGCGCAGGCTGGCGCTGTCCAGCACGTAGTCCGGCCTGCCGTCGCGGTCGAGATCGGCGGTCGCCACCTGCGGCCGGCTTTCCGCGTCGGGCGTGCCGCCGAGATCGCGGCACTGCGGGCCGAAGGCGGCGATGCGCGCGCTCACCGGCTGCGGCAGGGACGGGGAGGACGCCGGGTCCGCGTCCGCCTGCCGGGCCAGATTGTCGATGGCCCATGCCACCTCTTTCCTGAGCACGCCGATGCGGGTCCGGTAGACGCGGGCGATGCAGGCGGCATCGGCGCCGCACTTGGCGCGCGTGGCGAGGAAATCCTGCGCCTCGTCGCGCCGGGCGCCGCTGGCGCCCATCAGCAGCGGAAAGCGGCTATAGGCGAACCAGAGCGCGCCCATCTCGCTGTCGAGCGCCGACAGGGTCGGGTCGGCGCACACCGCGCGCTCGTCCGGCGTGCGCGCCTTCGCGCAGTCGAAGCTCGCCGCCGCGGCGGGCGCGACTCCGGGCGCCAGCAGCACGAGGCCGAGCGCGACCGGCGCCAGAACGCGCAGGGCGGTCACGACTTCACCTTCACATAGCTGCCGGGCGCATCCTCGATCGCCGGGAAGGGTCCCTCGCCGGGCACGCGGGCGGGCACGCGGGCGCTGTCCTGCTGCTCGATCCAGGCGCGCCAGTCCGGCCACCAGGAGCCGGGATGCATCTCGGCCCTGGCGATCCAGTCCTCCAGCTTTCCCTTGGGCGGGCCGCCGGTCCAGTACTGGTACTTGCCGCGCGCGGGCGGGTTGATGACGCCGGCGATGTGGCCGGAGCCGGCCAGCACGAAGCGGCCGGAGCTGCCGAACATCTGCACCCCGAGGAACACCGAGGCGGCCGGCGCGATGTGGTCCTCGCGCGTCGCCACGCTGTAGATCGGGAGGTCGATCGACTTCAGGTCGAGCGGCTTTCCCGCCAGCAGCAGGCGGCCCTGCGCCAGCTTGTTGTCGAGGTAGCAGTTGCGCAGGTAGAAGGAGTGGTTCGCCGCCGGCAGCCGGGTCGAGTCCGAGTTCCAGTAGAGGATGTCGAACGGGAAGGGCGCCTGCCCCTTGAGATAATTGTTCACCACATAGGGCCAGATCAGGTCGTTGGAGCGCAGCATGTTGAAGGCGTTCGCCATCTTGCGCCCCTCCATCACGCCGGTCTCCAGCATCTTGCGCTCGAGATTGGCGATCTGCTCCTCGTCGATGAACACCTTGAGGTCGCCGGCATAGGTGAAGTCGACCTGGGTGGTGAGGAAGGTGGTGCTGCGCACCCCGATATCCCTGTGCATCGCTGCCAGCCAGGCGAGCGTCATCGCCAGCATGGTGCCGCCGACGCAATAGCCCACCGCGTGGAACTGCTCGGTGCCGCAGGCCTGCTTGGCGACCTCGAAGGCCTTCAGCACGCCGTCGAGCATGTAGTCCTCGAAGCCCCTGCCGGCGAGTTCGGGGCCGGGATTGACCCAGGACACCACGAACACGGTGAGGCCGTTGGAAACCGCCCAGCGCACGAAGGACTTCTCGGCCGTGAGGTCGAGCACGTAGAACTTGTTGATCCAGGGCGGGATGATGACGACCGGAATCTCCAGCACCGTCTCGGTCTGCGGCGCGTACTGGATGAGCTGCATCAGGTCGTTCTGGAAGATCACCTTGCCGGGCGTGACGGCGAGATTCTCGCCGACCCGGAACTTCGTATCGTCGGTCTGGCGGATCTTCAGGTCGCCGCCGCCGGCCTCGATGTCCTCCGCCAGCATCTTCATGCCGCGCACGAGGTTGGCCCCGTTCGAGGCCAGCGTGGTGCGCAGCAGCTCCGGATTGGTCAGCACGAAGTTCGACGGCGAAACCGCGCCGGCGATCTGGCGCACGTAGAACTCCGCCTTGTGCTTGGTGTGGTCGTCGATCTCGGCTTCCTCGACCATCTCGTCCGCCCAGTTGGCGGTGAGCAGATAGGCCTGCTTGAGCGCGTCGAAGAACGGGTTGGAGTTCCATTCCGGGTCGGCGAAGCGGCTGTCGCGGGTCGCCGGCTCGACCACCGGGCGGGTCTTCTTGCCGCTCAGCTTCTTCAGCGCCGAGGACCAGAGCGACAGATAGCCGCCGATCAGCCGCGACTGCGCCTCCAGCGTGCGCTGCGGGTCGGCGAGCCAGTACTCGGCGACATTGCCGAGCGTCTTGGCGACGTCGGCAAGGTCCTCCGCCACCTCGTCCTTGATCCGGCCGTCCTCGCGCGGACGCAGATAGGCCGCCATGGCGCGCCCGCCTTCCTCCATCATCCGCGCCAGATTGGCGGCGAAGACCTCGAGATCGATCGGCCCCGAGGCGGCGCGGGCCTCGCCGTCGTCGGTCCGCGGCTCCGGCTTGGCCGCGGGCGCCGGGGAGGGCGCGGGGGAGGGCGCTGGGTTCGGCGCCATGGTCGGAGGGGTGAAGAGCGGCCGCTTCACGGTGGTGCGGGCCCGCTTGGGCGTGGCGGCCCGTGGTTTGGCGGCAACCGATTCGGCGACCGCTCCCTTTCGGGCCGAGCGCGCGGCGCTCGACGCGGCGGGCTTCGGCGCCGGCGAAATGGCCGCGACAGGTTCCGGTCGTGGCGTCTTCGGCGTCGGGGTCTTCGCGGTGCGGGATTTGCTCGCAGGGGGCTTGGCTGCAGGGGGTTTGGCTGCAGGAGACTTGGCCACGGAAGGTTTAGCCGCAGAAGGTTTCGCCACGGAAGGTCTGGCCGCAGGCGTTCCTGCCGACGGCGCCGTCGATTCGGCCGCCTTCGGCGCTGCCGCTGCGAGGGGCTCCGGTGTCGTCGCCCTGGCCGGTGCGGATCGAGTCGCTGAGGATTTTGTCGTCACGGATTTCGCGGCTGTCCTGGTTGCAGGTTTGCGGCCCGGGGCATGTGCGGCCACGGCCTTGTCGGCCGTGGCGGGCTTCGCCATCGCCTTGCCGGTCGTTCTGCCGGTTGCGCCGGCGCGCTTTGCGGCTCTGTTTTTAGTCGGCTTTTCAATCGTCGCGGCCGGCTCGTCCGTGGTTGCCGTGGCTTTGCCGGGGGTGCGCTTGGGCGCCTTGGCCGGGCGTGAGGTGGTTTTCTCGGCCGGCCTCGGTGCGGAAGCGGCGGCCGGTATCCCTGTGGTGCGTCGATTGCTCACCGCTTGTCCCCGCGGATAGGTGCGTTCATAGGTGGCCATAATAGACGCGCCATCCGGTGCTAGCGAGTGCGTAACAGGCCGAAGGGATGCGCGGTTGCCGCAGGGGACGGAGCAGGGAACGGAGAACGTGAATTTGCGACACGGCAGTGGAAAGGAGCGCGCGGCGCCCCGATCGTTCGTGCTGGTCGTCGCCGGCCTGCTGCTCACCGGCTGCGCGGGCGCGGGCGGACCGTCCGGCGTGATCACCGGGGAGGCGCTGGAGGCTCCGGCCGGGGCCGCGGGGGGCGAGGTGGTTGCCGCGACCACGGCGGACGCCGCCGTGGAGACCACGGCCGTCCTCCCCGACGCGGCGTCGAGCGTCGATGCGGCCGCGCCCGTTGCGACGGCCACGCCGCCGGTCGCCACTCCGGCTGCCGCGCCGGCTGCCACTCCGGCCGCCGACGAGCGCCGCGTGACGACTGACGGGGCGCGGGCCGCCCCTGCGCCGAAGGGGCGGGAGAAGGAGAAGGAAAAGCCCTTCCCGACCTTCGGCGCGCCTGCCAAGGTCGGCGACACGCCGGTCCTGACCAAGGAAGAGACGAAGAAGATGCAGAGCGATCTGGAGGCTCTCGCCCGCGAGCGCGAGGCGAAGGCGCTGCGCGAGCTCGAAGCGGACCAATAGGCGCAGCGCCGCAATCGGGCCGAAAACACCATTCTTCTGCCCATTTGCCCTGACATCCGTCGATGTGCGGGCGCGCGAACGGTGTTATGAAGCGCCCGTTGCACCGTCCCCGACATAAGCGGGGCGGCTTGGAGCTTGAGACCCATGACCGACTTTCATCGTATCCGCCGGCTGCCGCCTTACGTTTTCGAGCAGGTCAACCGCGTGAAGGCTACCGCCCGCAACGGCGGCGCCGACATCGTCGACCTCGGCATGGGCAACCCGGATCTCGATGCCCCGGCGCATGTCACCGAGAAGCTCAAGGAGACGATCGGCAAGCCCCATACCGACCGCTACTCGGCCTCCAAGGGCATTCCGGGTCTGCGCCGCGCGCAGGCGGCCTATTACGAGCGCCGCTTCGGCGTGAAGCTGAACCCCGACACGCAGGTCGTCGCGACGCTCGGCTCGAAGGAAGGCTTCGCCAACATGGCGCAGGCGATCACCGCCCCGGGCGACGTGATCCTGGTGCCCAATCCGAGCTATCCGATCCATGCCTTCGGCTTCCTGATGGCCGGCGCGGCGATCCGTTCCGTGCCCTGCGAGCCGGGGCCGGAGTTCTTCCACGCGCTGGAGCGCGCGGTGGCGCATTCGATTCCCTCGCCGCTGGCGCTGGTGCTGTGCTACCCCTCGAACCCGACGGCGCAGGTGGCCGATCTCGACTTCTACCGCGACGTCGTCGCCTTCGCGAAGAAGCACGACCTGATCGTGCTGTCCGACCTCGCCTATTCCGAGGTCTATTTCGACGACAACCCGCCGCCCTCGGTGCTGCAGGTGCCCGGCGCGGTGGACGTGACGGTGGAGTTCACCTCCATGTCGAAGACCTTCTCCATGGCCGGCTGGCGCATGGGCTTCGCGGTCGGCAATGAGCGGCTGATCGCGGCGCTGGCGCGGGTGAAGTCCTATCTCGACTACGGCGCCTACACGCCGATCCAGGTGGCGGCCACCGCCGCGCTCAACGGCCCGCAGGACTGCGTCGCCGAGATGCGCGCGGTCTACAAGAAGCGCCGCGACGTGCTGGTCGACAGCTTCGGCAAGGCCGGCTGGGATATTCCCGTTCCCTCCGCCTCCATGTTCGCCTGGGTGCCGGTCCCGGAGAAGTTCCGTCATATCGGCAGCGTCGAGTTCTCCAAGCTGCTGATCGAGAAGGCCGATGTCGCGGTCGCGCCGGGCGTCGGCTTCGGCGAGCATGGCGACGACTATGTGCGCATCGCCCTTGTGGAGAACGAACAGCGCATCCGTCAGGCGGCGCGCAACATCCGCCGCTTCCTTGAAACCGGCGCGGAAACATTGCACAACGTCGTCCCTCTCGCCGCGGCGCGTTGACGCCCGATCCCACCGGGCGGCGCCGCATTCGGATCGTTTGTTGAGTTCGGACACATAATGGCGCCGCCGCTGAAAATTGGCATCGCCGGCCTCGGTACGGTCGGCGCGGGTGTGGTGCGCATGCTGGCTCGCCGCGCGGACGCGATCGCGACGCGCGTCGGCCGGCCGGTCGAGGTGGTCGCCGTCAGCGCCCGCGACCGTTCGCGCAATCGCGACTGCGATCTCTCCGGCATGCGCTGGTACGACGACGCCGTCGATCTGGCGCGCGATCCCGACATCGACGTCTTCGTCGAGCTGATCGGCGGCCATGACGGCATCGCCAAGGCCGCCGTCGAGGCCGCCATCGCGAGCGGCCACTCCGTCGCCACCGCCAACAAGGCGCTGCTCGCCCATCACGGCGTTGAGCTTGCCAAGGCGGCCGAGGAGAAGGGCGTCGACATCCATTTCGAGGCGGCGGTCGCGGGCGGCATCCCCGTCATCAAAACGCTGCGCGAGGCGCTGCTCGGCAACGAGATCCACCGCGTTTCCGGCATTCTCAACGGCACCTGCAACTACATCCTGACCCGGATGCAGGAGGAGGGGCTGTCCTTCGACACCTGCCTCGATCAGGCCCAGCAGCTCGGCTATGCCGAGGCCGATCCCACCTTCGACGTCGACGGCTTCGACACCGCGCACAAGCTGGCGCTGCTGGCCTCGCTCGCCTTTGGCGTCAGGCCGGACCCGGAGGCCATCCACATCGAGGGCATCCGCTCGATCACGCTCGCCGACATCGAGGCGGCGGACGAGCTCGGCTACCGCATCAAGCTGCTCGGCGTGGCGGCCCGCACGGGCGACGCCGTCGAGTTGCGGGTGCATCCGACCATGGTGCCCAAACATTGGCCGATCGCGCAGGTCTCCGGCGTCACCAACGCGGTGGCGATCGACGGCGACTCGGTCGCGCTCACCCTGGTGGGACCGGGCGCGGGCGGCGACGCGACGGCCTCCGCGGTGGTCGCGGACCTTTGCGATATCGCCTCCGGCCTGAGCGGCGCGCCCTTCGGCTGGCGCGCGCAGACGCTGCGGCCGGCCGAGAAGGCGGCGATCAAGCGTCATGAAGGCGGCTATTACATCCGCCTCGCGGCGGTCGACCGGCCTGGAACGGCGGCAGCCATTGCCCGCCATATGGCCGAGCAGAATATTTCGCTCGAGTCCATAATGCAGCACCGGCGCGGTCGCCCCCATGGCGGCGAGCGCGCGGAAAGCGCAGAGGATCCGGCGCCCGTGGTGCTGATCACCTACGCCACGAACGAGGATGCGGTGCGCCGTGCGATCGCGGCCATCGAGATCGATGGCGTCATTGCGTCGCCGCCGCAGGTGATACGGATCGAGAAGGACTGAGAGGGCTGGGACGATGGCGGAGATTACGGTCAAGGCGGGCCAGGCGCTCGAGCGCATACTGACGCTCGAACTGGTGCGCGTCACCGAGCGCGCGGCGGTGGCTTCGGCGAGCCTGCGCGGGCGCGGTGACGAGAAGGCGGCCGACAAGGCGGCGGTGGACGCCATGCGCCGCGAGCTGAACCGCCTGCCCATCGCCGGCCGCATCGTCATCGGCGAGGGCGAGCGCGACGAGGCGCCGATGCTGTTCATCGGCGAGGAGGTCGGCACCGGCAAGGGGCCGGACGTCGATATCGCCGTCGACCCGCTGGAGGGCACGACGCTCTGCGCCAAGGACATGCCGGGTTCGATCGCCGTCATGGCCATGGCCGAGGGCGGCACGCTGCTCTACGCGCCCGACGTCTACATGGAGAAGATCGCCATCGGCCCGGGCTACGCCAAGGGCACGATCGACATCGACGCCAGCCCCGAGGACAACATCCACTCGCTGGCCAAGGCCAAGGGCGTGAAGCCCTCCGAGATCACCGCGCTGATTCTCGACCGTCCCCGCCATGCCGCGATCATCGAGGCCGTCCGCAAGACCGGCGCGGCCATCCAGCTCATCACCGACGGCGACGTCGCCGGCGTGATCCACACCACCAATCCGGACGAGACCGGCATCGACATCTATCTCGGCACCGGCGGCGCCCCCGAGGGCGTGCTCGCGGCGGCGGCGCTGCGCTGCATCGGCGGCGAGATGTACACCCGCCTCATCCTCGACACCGAGGAGAAGCGCGAGCGCGCCAAGAAGATGGGCGTGAGCGACCCGAAGAAGATCTACACCATCGCCGACATGGTGCGCGGCGACTGCCTGATCGCGGCGACCGGCGTCACCACCGGCAACCTGCTCAAGGGCGTGAAATACGAGAAGGGCGTGGTGAAGACCCACACCGTGGTGATGCGTTCGGCCACCGGCACGGTGCGCTGGATCGAGGCCGAGCACCGCGACCTCTCCAAGTTCCATCTCGGCTGAGCGGTCGTCGTCATCCCGGACGGCCGAGGGCCGGTCCGGGATCGTGCGACCCTGCAAAGCGATCCCGGCTCGCCGCTTCGCTGCGGCCGGGACGATGGCGGTTTCCCACGGGGCGCGCGAGCGCCCCGTTTTCGTTTCGCCTGTCGCAATGGCCGAGAGCGCGGCACCGGCCTCGCTCGGGCTTTGGCCGCGGCCCGGTGTGCTGTATACCAAGGCGGTGCCGAATTGCGGTCCGTCAGGATCGCCTCGCACCAGAACGCCAAGCCAATTGCCAAGGGAACGACCCATGCCCGCGACTCATTCGCTGCTTCCCGCCCTGCTGACCAAGCTGACGGCCCTCATCGAGGCCGACAAGTATCGCGAGGTCGCCGAGGACTACGCGGCTTTCGTCAAGGACCACCCGACGACCAGCTACCTCGCCTCCGAGCCGATCCCGTTCAAGGTGAATGTGCGCCTGTCGAAGAAGTACGGCTCGTCCGCCACCACCACCTTCACCCTGCGCAACACCACCTGGACGTCGGACGTGAAGGCGGCGCTGAAGGCCGGGCCGGACCAGTTCGCCGCCCTGCTCGCCACCTATGATGCGGACGTCGCCGAGATCGCCAAGTCGGTGAAGAAGGTCGCGTGATCGCAGCGCGATCCGCCGCCATCGGGAAAGGGCCGGCCTCGCGCCGGCCTTTTTGTTTCAGCCCGGCGCTACGCCGCTGAGGAAATAGTTCACGCCGAGCTGCACCATATCGGGCTGCGAGGCATGCGGGCCGCCATGCTCGACATAGGTCAGTTCGTAGCCCGCCGGGCGCAGCCGGGCGGCGTGCGAGCGGCCGGCCGTGTCGATCGGCGTCTGCGTGTCCTGCTGGCCGTGGGCGATGAACACCTTGGGCGAGCCCTCCTGCGCCAGCACGGTCATGAAGCCGGCCGAGAAGGCGAGGATATGGGTGACGATCCGCCCATTGCTCAGCCCGGTCGACAGCGAATAGCTGCCGCCGTCCGAATGCCCGGCGAAGGCGAGATGGGTCGGGTCGAGCGTGAAGCGGGCGGCGACTGCCGCGAGGCCGGCGTCGAGCCGCTCCAGGTCCGGCCCGTTGCCGGCGATGACGATGTCCCAGGTCGGAAACTGCGACTGCGGCACGAGCAGCAGGAAGCCGCGTTCCTCCGCATGCGCGCGCATGATCGGCATGATCTTCTCGGCGCTGCCGCCGCCGCCGTGGAACAGCACCATGAGCGGCGTCGGGCGGGCCGGGTCGATGCCTTCGGGCACGACCAGCACGTAATCGCGCGTGTCGAACAGGCCGAGCTCGTGGCGGCCGGGCGCGAGCGCCGGCTTCGTCGGGGCGGCGTGGTGGAACTGCAGGCGGCCGAGAAGCGAGAGGTTCAGCATGGCGCGCACCATAATGCGGCAGCTCGCGCGTGCAAGCGCACCGTGCCGGGGTTCGGGCGCGCCCGCGCTGGTGTGATGAGCGCGCCATGACAGCGGCGCAGGGCAGGCATGGCCCCTTGCCCCTTTGCAGCGACGCGGCGGACGACTATCAGCAACGTGCCGAACCGCGACTCGACCGCGGTGCAGGCGGTGTACGGCTCGCCCAGGGCCGCTGTCTCGCGTCCTCCCGCCTTCTGGTCCGCAATGCCGCTCAAAGACAAGCTGCTCGCCCTCGCCGTGGTCTGCGTGTGGGCGCTCAACATGATTGTCATCAAGCTCGGCGTCGCGGAGATTCCACCGATCCTGATGAGCGCGCTGCGCTTCGTGCTGGTGGCGGCGCTGGTCTGCCCCTTCGCGCGGATCACGCGGCGCCAGATCCCGGGCCTGCTTCTCGTCTCCTTCACCTTCGGCACGCTGCATTTCGGCCTGCTGTTCGCCGCGCTGGCCAATGCCGAGGCCGGGACCAGCGCGGTGATCATCCAGTTCGGCGCACCGATCGCGACGCTGCTGGCCTGCCTCGTGCTGCGCGAGCCGCTCGGCTGGATGCGCGCCGCCGGCCTCGTCATCTCGGTGGCCGGCATCGTGGTGCTCGCCATCGGCCCGACGCTGCCGCCGCCGCTCTCGCTGGCCCTGCTGCTGATCAGCGCGACCGGCTGGGCGGTGACCAACCTGATCGTCAAGCAGATGCCGGGCATCCGACCGATGACGATGATGGGCTGGTCGTCGCTGTTCGCGATACCGCAGCTCCTCATCGCCTCGTGGATCTTCGAATCCGATCGCTGGTGGATGGTGGAGACCGCCGGCTGGCACGGCTGGTTCTGCGTCGCCTACAGCGCCATCGCCTCGTCGATCGTCGGCTACGGCATCTGGTACTGGCTGCTGCAGCGCCATTCCATCAATGCCGTCGTGCCCTATTCGATGCTCAATCCGCTGCTCACCGTGCTGTTCGGCATCGTGCTGATCGGCGACGATCCCTCGCCGGTGAAGATCGTCGGGGCGCTGACCATGGTCGCCGGCGTCGCGCTCATCCTGCGCCGGCCGCGCAACCTGCCGGACCCGACCCTGCCGGACACAGCCTGACGCATCACGACCCGACGCAGCACAACCCGACGCGCCATGACCCGACGCAAGTCGGCCGGAGCGTTGCCGCCCCGGCCGCCTTTGATCATGTATCCCATCCCTTCCCCTCATGGCCGGGCTTGACCCGGCCACCCAGTGGCCCACGCCGCGCCCTGGCGGAATGGCTGGGCCCCCGGGTCACGCCCGGGGACGAGGGAAGGAAATGTTCGGCTTCCGAGGCGCCGGCGTTCGGCTCACTTCGCCTTCAGGAACGCGCCGACTTCCAGCAGGATCAGCTCGTTGTCGTCCGCCTTCGCCGGGTCGCGGGAGGAGGAGAAGGGCAGGTTGTTGTCGTTGCCGACCACGATGTGGGTGGCGTCGACGACGTCGACATTCTCGATGGTGAAGAAGGGGAAGGTCAGCACGCCGTCATTGAGCGGCTTGCGGGCCTTCTTGTCCGGATCGGCGATCTTCATCAGGTCGATATGGCCGATCTTGCGCACCGGCTGGCCGGCATTGGCGTCGCTCAGCTCGATCTTGTAGATGCGCTTGAACTTGGCGAGGTCGTGGAAGCAGTCCGGGCCCTTGGTGCCGGCAGCGCAGGCCTTGTCGGCGGTGCCTTCGCCATTGTCGCGCTCGATGATCAGGCCGGTGGTGCCGTCGATCATGTTGAAGTCGCCGATGGCGTTGCCGTTCTGCTCCAGAACGTACTGCCACATGCGGCCGGTCCACTTCTGCGCGGCGACGTCGAATTCGAGGATCGGCAGGAATTCCTTGCCGTCCGCGGTCTTCTGCCAGTCCTTCTTGTCGGCGTCCCAGAGCGGGCCTTCGAGCAGGGCGTAGAGATACTTGCCGTCCTTCGAGGACGCCATGCCCTCATAGCCCTTGGAGCGGCGGGCGTTGAAGGTGGCGGGCGCGTTCGGGGCGGCGGGGGAGGCGACCGCGTAATGGTCGGGCGAGCGCACCGGCGTCTCGCCGGCGACGGTCTCGAACAGGCCGAGCACCTTGCCGGTCTTGTCGGCCTTGATCAGGTAGGGGCCGAATTCCTCGCCGATCCAGATGTGGTCGCCGATCGGCTGGAAACTCTCGATGTCGAAATCGGCGCCGGTCAGATAGCGCTTCTCGGTCCCCTCATGGACGATGCGGAACGGCACCTTCTTGTCGGGATCGGTGAGGAACACCGTCTCGATCGGCTCGAACGTGCCGGTCGTCCAGTCGACCTTGTAGTGGCGCAGGAACAGCGCCGCGTCCGGGCTGTTGGCCTTCGAGCCGAAGCCGTTGTCGGTGATGATCCAGAAGCTGCCGTCCGGCATCACCTTGATGCCGGAATGGCCCTGCACCGGCTGGCCGTCGAAGGGCAGCTTCACGCCGGTCGGGCGGCCGGCGGACTTGCCTTCCACCGTGCCGACGGCGTCGACGCGGGTGCCGGTGGTGAACTTGCCGGAAACCTTGAGATCCTGCGGCGCATCGGCCGGCATGGCGAGGAAGCTCTGCGCCGGCAGCACGGCGTGGCCGGCGAGCGTCGCCGGGAAGGTCTCGTCGGCGCGGGCGCCGGCGGAGGCGAGCGTGAGCAGCATGGTGCCGGCCAGCCACAGGCTGCGGGAACTGGGAAGGGACATGGGGATCTCCTCAAAGGGTCGGCCCCGAAACCGGGACCCGGTTCCTTTGAAGCTTCCCCATGTCCGTCGCGTTACGGCTGGATGACCGACCTGTGACGCCGGTTCAGGCCGCTTGGCCTGCCGGGAGGCAGGCGAGGCTGATCTGCTCGATGTGCCGGTAATCGGTGCCGCAGCAGCCGCCGAGCACGTTGAGGTTTCGCAGCTTGCCACGCACGGCGCGGTACTGGCGGCCGAGCTCGACCGGATCGCCGGCATCGAGGTCCGGCGCCGCGTCGAGTTCGGCATGGCTGCGGGAGGAGGCGTTCGCCCGCAGCCCGCCCAGCCGGTCGAGCCAGGCGCCGCCCGCGCTGATGATGCCCTCGAAATGGGTGGGGTGGGCGCAGTTGATCATGAAATAGGCGGGAGAGCCGCCGGTCTGCGCGTCCACCTGCTCGATCGCCTCGCGCAGGCTCTGGCCGGTCGGCAGCCGTCCGTCGGTCTCCAGCGTGAAGGAGATGACGCAGGGCAGATCGGCCGCCCTGGCGGCGAGCGCGATTCCCACGGCCTCATCCGCGTAATTCAGCGTGTAGGCGCCGACCATGTCGGCCGCGCTGTCGGCAAAGGTCTCGATCTGCGCCGCATGGTAGCGCGCGGCCTCCTCCGGCGTCATGGTGGCGCCAGGCTGGTAGCCGTCGCCGCGCGGGCCGACGACGCCGCTGACCAGCATGGGCGAGGCCGGCGTCTCATAGGCGTCGCGCAAGTCGACCAGCAGCTCGATCGAGCGGCGGTTGACGTCGGCCAGTGCGGCGGCATCCAGGCCGAGCTTGGTGCCCCAGTCCGGGTTCGCCCGCCATGTCGGGGCATCGAACATGAAGCCGAAGCCGCGCGCGCGGGCGAGTTCGGCGAAGCGCGAGTAATAGGCGCGCAGCCGGTTGCGCCCGTCCTCGTCCTTCATCAGGTCGAACGAGGCGAAATAGGGCAGGTCGATGCCCTCGTGGAAGATGAACGTCGTCTCCATGCCGGCATCCATCAGGAAGACGGTATCGGAAAACAGTGGCAGGTTGCGGCGATACTTGGCCATGGTGTTCCTCGTAGCGGTTGATCCGAGGCCTCGTGCCCCGTTAAATCGCGGCGGATTGTGCCCATTGCCGGCGCCGCGCCTAGCGTTCGCGTGGTCAAGTAATGATGAAAAGCGAAAATCCTGATTGAAATGAAACGTCTTGGCGGGGGCGGCGCGTTGTTTTGCGCCTACGCGAACATAGGCACGGCACGGCTTACTGTACCTGTGGTACAGTAACGTCATGTTCGACACGCTGCCCCGCCGCCGCACCGATACCCGCAAGCGCCTGCTCGACCTTGCCGAGCGGCTAGTGCTGGCCAAGGGATTTGCCTCGACCTCGATCGACGAACTGATTGCCGGCGTCGGCATCACCAAGAGCGGCTTCTTCTACCATTTCAGGGACAAGAATGCGCTCGCTCGCGCCATGCTGGAGCGCCATATCGCTTACGACAAGGCGCTGCTCGACGACATCTTCAACCGCGCCGACGAATTGAACGAGGACCCGCTGCACGGTTTTCTGGTCGGGCTGAAGCTGTTCGCGGAGATGATGGCCGCGCTGCCCGAGGCTCATCCCGGCTGCCTTGCGGCAACGCTGTGCTACCAGGACCAGCTGTTCGACCGCACGGTTCACGCGCTGAATGCCGAGAGCGTGCTCTCATGGCGCCGCCGCTTCCGCGCCCGGCTGGAACTCATCGCCGCGCGCTACCCGCCGCGTGAGCCGCTCGACCTCGACGTGCTGGCCGACATGGTCTCGACCCTGGTCGAGGGCGGGCTGGTGATGGGACGGGCCTTGAAGGACCCGTCGATCCTGCCCCGGCAGATCCTGCTGTTCCGCGATTTCGTGCGGCAGGCGTTTCTGCCGCGAGCTTGACCGTGCCCCTGAAAATCGGCCGCGCACTCGACGCGGAGCGCCGCTTGGGGCTCTATCTCGCGCTATGAGTCTCATCCTCCCCACAGCCGCCCCCCCGCCGCGTCCCTTTCTCGGCGTCGCCTGCTCGGCGACCGGGCGTTTCTGGCGCGAGCGCCTCGACGCGCGCGGCGCGCTGGCGACGCTTGCCATCGTCCAGCGCCATGGCGTGCCGG
The DNA here is from genome assembly GCF_056836805.1 of Ancylobacter sp. TW_SC_1. Taxonomy (NCBI): domain Bacteria; kingdom Pseudomonadati; phylum Pseudomonadota; class Alphaproteobacteria; order Hyphomicrobiales; family Xanthobacteraceae; genus Ancylobacter; species Ancylobacter sp. TW_SC_1. The sequence goes on along the minus strand of NZ_CM166365.1, from coordinate 3,460,140 downwards.
AGATCCTCGCCCGCGTGCTCGCCGGGCGCGGCGTCGCCATCGACGAGGTCGAGGCGTGGCTCGATCCCACGGTCAAGCGGCTGCTGCCCGATCCCGACACGCTGACCGACATGGTTCCCGCCGTCGCCCGCCTCGCCGATGCCGTCACGCGCGGCGAGAAGGTGGCGGTGTTCGGCGACTACGACGTCGACGGGGCGACCTCCACGGCGCTGCTGGTGGAGGTGCTGCGCGCCGGCGGGCTCGACCCCGCCTTCCACATTCCCGACCGCATCTTCGAGGGCTACGGCCCCAACATTCCGGCGATCGAGGCGCTGGCGGCGCAGGGCGCGACGCTGCTGGTGACGGTCGATTGCGGCACGATGAGCTTCGAGCCCTTTGCCCGCGCCGGCGAACTCGGCCTCGACGTGGTGGTGATCGACCATCACCAGGCCGGCGAGACGCTGCCGCAGGTGGCGGCGCTGGTGAACCCCAACCGGGCCGACGACCTCTCGGGCCTTGGCCATCTCTGCGCCGTCGGGCTGGTCTTCGTGACGGCGGTCGGCCTCGTGCGCGAGCTGCGCCGGCGCGACTGGTGGAACGCGGCGCGCCCGGCACCGGATCTGCTCGCCTCGCTCGATCTCGTCGCGCTCGGCACCGTGGCGGATGTGGTGCCGCTGCTCGGGCTCAACCGCGCCTATGTCACCAAGGGGCTGATCCAGCTGCGCAAGCGCGAGCGCCCCGGCCTGACGGCGCTGATGGACGCGGCGCGGCTCTCCGGCCCGCCCAAGGCGTGGCATCTCGGCTTCCTGCTCGGGCCCCGCATCAATGCCGGCGGGCGCATCGGCGACGCGGCCCTCGGCACGCGGCTTTTGCTGACGCACGACCCCATCGAGGCGCAGGCCATCGCCGCCGAGCTGGACCGGCTGAACACCGAGCGCCAGCAGGTCGAGCGCGCCATCGTCGCCGAGGCGGAAGCCGAGGCCGAGGCATCGCTGGGCCTTGCCGGGGAGGGCGCGGTGGTGCTCTCCAGCGGGCAGGGCTGGCATCCCGGCGTGGTCGGTCTGGTCGCGGCGCGGCTGAAGGAGAAGTTCGGCCGCCCGGCCTTCGCCATCGCCTTCACCGGCGAGAGCGGCGCCGGCTCGGCCCGCTCAATCCCCGGCGTCGATGTCGGGCGCGCGGTGCGCGGCGCGGTGGAACTCGGCATCCTGGTCAAGGGCGGCGGCCACGCCATGGCGGCGGGCCTGACGGTGGCGCGCGGCCGGCTCGGCGATCTGCGGGCCTATCTGGAGGAGGCGCTCGCCGTGTCGGTGGGGACGGCGCGGGCGGTGGACGAGACGATGATCGACGGCGCGCTCTCCGCCGCCGGCGCGACCCCCGACCTCGTCGATCTGATGGAGCGGGCCGGCCCCTTCGGTGCGGGCAATCCGCAGCCGATCTTCGCCTTCCCCGCCCATCGCGTCGTCTATGCCGAGCCGGGCAATTCCGATCAGGTGCGGCTGCGGCTGCGCGGCTCGGACGGCACCATGATCTCCGGCGTCGCCTTCCGTGCGGCGAACGCGCCGCTCGGTCAGGCGCTGCTCGCCGCGCGCGGCCAGCAGGTGCATGTGGCGGGTACGCTGGAACTCGACACCTGGCAGGGCCGCACGCAGGTGAATCTGCGTGTGAGCGATGTCGCCAGCCCGCAAATCGGGTGATTTCCCATGACTTTGGACAGGTTTCCGGAATCGACGACCAAGCGTGTTGAATCACCGCCTGAAGCGGCGGCGCACGTGCGGCGGCATGCGGAATCACTGTTCGCGCCGCAGCCGTCAAACCATTGGCGCGGCGCCGAAAGCCGGCGGCGGCGCCCACTGAATCGGAATGTCAGCCGGTGAACGCAAGCCACGGCAGCGACTCGCCAATTCCGCATGTCGTCGTCATCGGCGCCGGCCCGGCGGGATTGATGGCGGCTGAGACGCTGGCGGCGGGCGGCTGCCGGGTGACGATCCATGACCGCATGCCCTCGCCGGCGCGCAAATTCCTCATCGCCGGGCGCGGCGGCCTCAACCTCACCCATTCCGAGCCGCGTGCGCGCTTCCTCGCGCGCTACGGCGCGGCGGCGCACTGGCTGACGCCGCTGCTCGATGCCTTCCCGCCCGGCCGGCTGCGGGCCTGGGCGTCGGGCCTGGGCGAGCCGACTTTCGTCGGGTCGAGCGGGCGGGTGTTCCCGACCAGCTTCAAGGCGTCGCCGCTGCTGCGCGCCTGGCTCGGCCGGCTCGATGCGCTCGGCGTGCGGCTGGCGAGCCGGCAGCGCTGGCTCGGCTGGACCCGCGAAGGCGCGCTGCGCTTCGAGACCCCCGAGGGCGACATCGAGGTGGCGGCGGATGCGGTCGTGCTGGCGCTCGGCGGGGCGAGCTGGCCGCGCCTCGGCAGCGATGGCGGCTGGGCCGACATATTGTGGGAAGAGGCCATCGAGGTCGCGCCGCTGCGGCCGGCCAACAGCGGCGCGCGGATCGCCTGGTCGCAGGCGTTCGGCTCCCGCTTCGCCGGCACGCCGCTCAAGCGCATCGCGCTCACCGTCGACGGGGCGAGCGTGCGCGGCGAGGCGATGATCGATGGCGCCGGACTGGAGGGCGGGGCGGTCTATGCGCTCTCGGCGGTGCTGCGCGAGGCGATCGCCCGCGACGGCCGGGCGGAACTGCGTGTCGACCTGCGGCCGGATGTGACGGAGGAGGCCCTCGCGGCGCGGCTCGCCGCCAGCCGCAAGGGTGAATCGATGGCGAACCGCCTGCGCAAGGCGGCCGGCCTCGCCCCCGCCGCGGCCGGGCTGCTGCGCGAAGCCGGTCCGCTTCCCGCCGAGCCGGCGGCGCTGGCGCGGCGGATCAAGGCGCTGCCGCTGGAGGTGACGGGAATGGCGTCGCTTGAGCGCGCCATCTCCTCGGCCGGCGGCATCGCCCGTTCGATGGTCGACGACCGGCTCATGCTGCGCGCGCGGCCGGGCGTGTTCGTCGCCGGCGAGATGCTGGACTGGGAAGCGCCGACCGGCGGCTATCTGCTGCAGGCCTGCTTCGCCACCGGCCATGCCGCCGCCTGCGGTGTGCTCGCCCGGCTGGGCCGGCCGGAACCGCAGGGCTGGCACGGGGCGTGGGAAGCGGCCGATAGCGGGCAGGAGAAAGCGCGGGACGACGGCTGAGGGAGCGCGTGCCGTCGTCCCGCGCGGTTCACGAGACCTGCCGGGAAAACGGCCTCGCGAAGGGTTCGCCGGTCAAGTCGACGGCCGCATCTTGGTATTTGCGGTTCGTCCGTGGCGTTGCGCAGATCAATACGCTCGCCGAACGCGCCGCACAATGATTATCTTCCGATATTATTATAGTTCTAAACTATTCACCCGACGTTTTACTTGTGCGCAGGAGTTGTTCCGGCCTCAGCCTTGCGCCGGCGTGGTGCCGGGGCTACCTCCTTGCGACGGGTGGGCTCCGAGGGGTAGCCGGAGGAAGGTCATGGCACGTCTGTTTTTCCGCCGGGGAGCGGCCGGCGAGGCGGCGCCCGACGCCGCCCGCGAGCTTGCCGCTAAGGCGCGGGCGCTGCTCGGCGTCGGCGAGGAGACCACCATCTCGATCAGCGAGATCGCCTGCGGCGACCCGGCCTGCGGCGGCGCCGAGACGGTCGTGCTGGTGATGCGCCCCGGCCGGCGCACCGAGGCGGCGAAGCTGATGAAGCCGCTTTCCACCGTCAGCGATGCCGAGCTGGCCGAGGCGCTGCAGCCATTGCTTGACGTAGCGTCGTGAATGGCGGCGAGGCCGTCAAGTATTGCCGCGGATTTACAAGATATATTGCCCTGCGGCACACATGTTCCTAGTATGAAAACATTCTAAAGTGCGCTCGAAGACTTGCGACTGCTTGTTGCAGTGGCGTAGGAGTGTCCCGCTATGGCGCCTCGGAGGCGCGGGAGGAGACATTCCATGCGAGCCAGATCACTGTTCGCGGCGCCGCTCGTCGCGGCCTTCGCGTTCGGAGCGGCCTTCGTCGGCGGCCCGGCCCTCGCCGACACGGCGGCGCCGAAGGTCCGCGACATCGTCGCTACCTATGCCAACATCGCCGAGGCGATGTACGGCGACAGCCTGAAGACCGCCAAGGACCTTCAGGCGGCCGTCGGTGCCTTCATCGCCGCGCCGACCGAGGCCAATCTCGACGCGGCCAAGGCGGCGTGGAAGGCGGCGCGCGTTCCCTACCAGCAGACCGAGGGCTATCGCTTCGGCAATTCCATCGTCGATGATTGGGAAGGCCGCGTGAACGCCTGGCCGCTCGACGAGGGGCTGATCGACTATGTCGACAAGGGCTATGGCGAGACCTCGGACGAGAACCCGCTCTACACCGCCAACGTGATCGCCAACACCAAGATCCGCGTCGGCAAGAAGACCATCGACGCCACCAAGATCACCCCGAAGCTGCTCGACAGCCTGCAGGAGGCCGGCGGCGTCGAATCGAACGTCGCCATCGGCTACCACGCCATCGAGTTCCTGCTCTGGGGCCAGGACCTCAACGGCACCGGAGCGGGCGCCGGCAAGCGGCCCGCGACCGACTACTCGACCACGAACTGCAGCAACGGCAATTGCGAGCGCCGCGCCGCCTACCTCAAGGCCGCGACCGACCTGCTGGTCACCGATCTCGAAGACATGACCAAGGAGTGGGGCGCCAAGGGCAAGGCCCGCGCCGCCGTGGCGAAGCAGAAGGACAAGGCCGCGCTCGGCACCATCCTCACCGGCCTCGGCTCGCTCTCCTATGGCGAGCTGGCGGGCGAGCGCATGAAGCTCGGCCTCATCCTGCACGACCCGGAAGAGGAGCATGACTGCTTCTCCGACAACACCCACAACTCGCACTATTACGACGAGCTGGGCATCGCCTCGATCTATCGCGGCAAGTACACCCGCGTCGACGGCTCGGTCGTCGAGGGCGCGTCGGTCGCGGCCTATGCGTCCGCCAAGGCGCCCAAGGCCGCCGAGGAGGCCGACGCCAAGATCGACGCCGCGCTCGCCGCGCTGAAGGCGATCAAGGACGAGGCCGACAGCGGCAAGCAGGCCTATGACCAGATGATCGGCGAGGGCAATGCCGCCGGCAACGCGCTGGTGCAGAAGGGCGTGGAGTCGCTCGTCGCCCAGACCCGCGCCATCGAGGGCGTGGTCGGCGCGCTGAAGCTCAAGATCAAGGTCGAGGGCTCGGACAGCCTGGACGATCCGTCCAAGGTCGGCGAGTGAGTTTGCCATGAACACCGGCGGCGCGGGTCTCTCGCGCCGCGCCTTTCTCGGCGCGGGCGCGGCACTCGGTGGGCTGGCGCTGCTCGCGCCGAGCCGTACCGGGCTGGCGCGCGCGCCCGCGCCCTTCGTGCCGACGCGGGAAGTGACGCTGACCGCCGGCGAGACGGAGCTGAGGCTGCTCGGCCCCGACAAGCCGGCGACGCGCGTTCTCGCCTATGACGGCGCGCCGTTCCGCACCCTGCGCCTGCCGCGCGGCACGCGGCTCAAGGCGACCTTCGTCAACGGCCTCGACGAAGGCTCCACGCTGCATTTCCACGGCATCCGCATGCCGAACGAATTCGACGGCGTGCCCACGATCACCCAGCCGCTGATCCAGCCCGGCGGGCGTTTCGTGCATCTTCTGCCGCTGGACGATCCCGGCACCTTCTTCTTCCATCCCCATTGCGACGAGACCGGGCAGGCCGGCAAGGGCCTTGCCGGCGTGCTGATCGTCGAGGATCCGCGCGATCCGGCCTTCGATGGCGAGCATGTGCTGTGCCTGAAGGACTGGCGGCTGGCCGACGACGGCGGCTTCCTCGCGCTCTCCGAGCCGGACGGCGCCGCCAAGGCCGGCACCTTCGGCGCGACGCGCACGGTCAATGGCGCGGCGTCGCTTGATCTGACGGCGCCCGCTGGCGGCGATGTGCGCCTGCGCATCCTCAACATCGATTCCACCCGCATCATGGATATCGGCGTCGAGGGCGGGGAAGCGTGGCTGATCGCGGTGGATGGCCACGCGCTGAAGCCGGTGCGGCTCGACGACCTGCCCGACGGCATCTGGCGCATGGGCCCGGCGCAGCGCATCGACCTGCATGTGCGCATGCCGATGGACGGCAGCCCGGTGACGCTCGGCGATTACCGCGCCGCCGACATCTACACCTTCGCGACCCTCACCGCCGAGGGCCGCGTGGCCAAGCCGCGCAAGGGGCCGCTGGCGCTGCCCAAGCCCGACCTGCCGCGGCCCGACATGAAGAAGGCCGAACCCTTTTCCTTCACCCTGCAGCAGGCTACCGACGCGGCGGTGAAGGACATCGGCCTGCCGCCGGACGACCCCTTCGCCAAGGCGCTGATCGACAGCCTGTGCGTCGGCTCGGCCACCTATTGGGGCATCGATTCGCAATCCTGGCCCGCCGGTGCCCGCCGCAACGTGCCGCCGCCGCTGGCGCGCATGACGGCCGGGCGTTCCTACCGGGTCGCGATCAAGAACGAGACGCGCTTTCCGCACCCCGTCCACCTGCACGGCCATGCCTTCGAGGTGCTGACCTCCAGCCTCGGCCGCCTGCCGCGCCACTGGGCCGATACGGTGCTGGTGCAGCCGGGGGAGGCGGTCGAGGTCGCCTTCGTCGCCGCGCCCGGCGACTGGGTGTTCCACTGCCACATCCTGGAGCATATGGAGACCGGGATGATGGGCTATTTCCGGATCGTGTGATGGAGCGTGGTCGCCATTTTGCGCAACCGACGTGGTCCTCGAAGCAGGGAGGATTCGGCGAAGGAGTCTCTCCTGGGTCCCGGATCGGCGCCGCGCTGCGCGCGGCTGGTCCGGGAAACAGCGACGTGTCCCGGACAAGCGACGGCGAAGCCGGAGCGCCGATCCGGGACCCAGCGCAAAACTCGCGCGGCCCCGTCTTCTTTTGCCTTTTCAAGGCCGTCGTTCTCTCCGCTCTCGCGCTCTCCACTCCGGCCACCGCCGAGGATGCACGCCTCGACGCCGCCATCGGCAAGGCGCTGTTCGAGCGGCCCTGGGTGCCGGCGCCGAGTTCGACCCGCGCCAATGACGGGCTCGGCCCGCTCTTCGACGCGCGCTCCTGCTCGGCCTGCCATCCCGGCGGCGCGGGGCGCGGGGCGACGGCGCTCGACGACAAGGGGCGGCCGGACGGGCTCGGTCTGGTGCTGTCGCTGTTCCGCGAGGATGGCGGGCCCGACCCGGTCTATGGCCACCGGCTGGAGACGATGACGCTGCCGGGCATCGCTGCGGAAGGCGCGATCGGCGTGGCGGGCGAGAGCGGCCGCCGTGTCCCGCGCATCGACGAGGCCGGCTACGGTCCGCTCGATCCGGCCACCCATGTCTCGCTGCGCGCCGCCCCGGACCTGCGCGGGCGCGGCAAGCTGGAACGGGTCGACGACGCGGCGATCCTCGCTTTGGAAGACCCCGACGACCGCGACGGCGACGGCGTGCGCGGCCGCGCGCGGCGGCTCGACCACCCCGAGGGCGGCTCCTCCATCGGCCGCTTCGGCTGGAAGGCGAGCCATCCCACCCTGGCCGGCCAGACCTCCGAGGCCTTCGCGCTCGATCTCGGCCTGTCGACGCCGCTGCGGCCCGAGCCGTGGGCCGACTGTACCCAGGCGCAGACCGCCTGCCGCAACGCCCCGCACGGGCGCGACGCCGAGGGCGAGCCGGAAATCTCCGGCGCCATCGTGGATCGGATCGTCGCCTATCTGCGTGGCCTCAAGGTGCCGGAGGGCGGCGACGACCGGCGCGGGGCGAAGCTGTTCGCCGCCACCGGCTGCGCCACCTGCCACCGTCCCTCGCTGCCGACCCGCGACGGCGGCGGCGTGGCGCTTCATACCGACGTGCTGCTGCACGACATGGGCGAGGGGCTGGCCGATCCAGCCGGCGTGCCGGGCGCCGCCGCCAGCGAATGGCGTACCGCGCCGCTCGCCGGCCTCTCGCGCTCGCTGGCGCGCGGGCTCGGCCTGCTGCACGATGGCCGCGCCGCCACTGTCGCCGAGGCGGTGCGCTGGCATGGCGGTGAGGCGAGCGGTGCGCGGGCGCGCTTCGAGACGCTGGATGCGAAGCAGCGCCAGACACTGATCGACTATGTCTCTTCCCTCTAGAGCGAGACCGACCCCATGAACCGATCCCCCTTCGCCGTGGCGCTGGCGCTGGCGAGCCAGATCGGGCAAGCCGCGCAGGGCGTGCCGGCGATCGCCGCCGCCACGACGCTGATCACCACCATCCTCGTCGGGCGTGCCCAGGCGGCCGCCGTTTCGGCGCCGGAGGTGGTGGAGAGCTGGCTGCTGCCACGCTACGACACGCTGCTGGCCGGCGCGAAAGCGCAGCAGCAGGCGTGGGACGCCTTCTGCAAGGCGCCCTCGGCCGAGGGCGTGAAGGAACTCAAGGCGCGTTTCGCGGCGGTGTCGGACGCCTGGGCGGCGGTGGAGTTCATCACCTTCGGCCCGGTCATGCTGTCGCTGCGCCCCGACCGCTTCAACCTCTTTCCGGAGCGGCGCAACGCGGTCGGCCGCTCGGTGGCCGAGCTCGTCGCCGATCCGACCGACGAGCGGCTGCAGCCGGCGCGCTTCTTCCGCCTGAGCGCGGCGGCGCAGGGCCTGCCGGCGATGGAGCGCGTGCTCTATGACGAGGGCGCCGCGGCGGCGCTGCTCGCCGGGCCGGAGGCCGCGCGCCGCTGCGCGCTCGGCCAGGCGATCGCCCTCAATCTGGCGACCATCGCGCAGGAGATCCGCACCGGCTGGGGCGGCAGGAGCGAAGGGCTGCTGGCGCAGCTTCTCGCCGGCAAGTCCGACCCGGTCTATTTCCCCGAGCCCAACGCGCTGCTCAGCCAGATCGTGACCGACCTCGCCGGCGCCTATCAGCGCGTCGTCGACCAGCGCCTGCTGGTGGTGCTCGGCAAGAGCGCGGACGAGGCCAGGCCGCTGCTGGCCGACCGGCGCCGCAGCGGGCTCTCCAGGGAGACGATCGTCAGCATCATCGACAGCGCCGGAGCACTCGCCGCGGCGCTCGCGCAGGGGCTGGACGCGAAGGATCAGGCGAGCCTCGCCCGGACGATGCAGGCGGCGCGCGATGCCGCCGCCGCGCTTCCCGAAGACATCGGCGAGGCGGCGACCACGGTCGAGGGCCGCAAGACGCTGGAGGCGACGGTCGCCGTCTTCAAGGCGGCACAGGCGAGCGTCGCCAAGCCGCTGGCGGCGGGCCTCGGCGTGCCGCTCGGCTTCAACGCCCTCGACGGCGACTGAGGGAGGCAGGGATGGGTTTTCTCGATCTCTCCCGCCGTTCGCTGCTGGGCACGCTTGGCGGCCTTGCGGCGGTGCCGCGCGTGCTGTTCGCCAGCGGCGCCTCATCGGCGGCGCATGCGCAGGACCACCTGCTGGAGGCGGAATGGCTCGCCACCGCCGGCGTCGATGACGGATTCGCGCCGGTCGTGCTGACGCCGGATTTCGGCGCGACGCCGGTGGGCAGCGGCGCGCAGCGCCTGCACTGGGTCGAGCCCAGCCCGGACGGGCGCACCGCTGTCGCCGTCGCCCGCCGGCCCGGCACCACCGCCGTGCTGTTCGACCGGCGCGCCGGCGCTGTGCTCGCCACCTTCGAGCCGGGCGCCGGCCGGGTGTTCTCCGGTCATGGCCGCTTCATCGATGGCGGCCGGCGCTTCCTCGCCGTCGAGATCGAGCGCGCGAGCGGGCAGGGCGTGGTCTCGCGCCGTGTCGTCGAGGCGGCCTTCGCCATCGAGGCGGAATGGGCCTCCTCCGGCATCGGCCCGCACGACATGCTGCCGGCCGGCGGCACGTTCGTCGTCGCCAATGGCGGTGTCGAGCCGCACACGCCGGAGGCGCTGGGCGCCGAGATCGCCGGCTCCGGCATCGCCCGGCTCGACCCCGAAACCGGCGAGGTGCGCTGGACGGCCGAACTGGGCGACGACCTTGCCTCGCTCTCGCTGCGCCATCTGACGTCCGGGGCCGACGGCTTTACCGTGGTCGCGGCGCAGGACCTGCTGGCCGACGGCGTCGCCCGGCCGCTGCTCTATGCGGTGGCGCCGGAGTGCCTGCGCGCCTTCGAGGCGCCGGAGGAGGCGTGGCGGGGGCTGCGCACCTATGTCGGCTCGGTGGCGCTCGACGCCTCCGGTGCCTATGTCGCGGCGGCGAGCCCGCGCGGCAACACCATCGCCGTCTGGCGGCGCGACGGCCGGTTCGTCGGTGCGCTGCCGCTGGTCGACGGCTGCGGCCTCGCGCCGACGCGGCAAGCGGGGCAATTCCTCGCCACCAGCGGCCTCGGCGAGACGGTGCTGATCGGCACCGATGGCGACAATCTGGGCGTGGTCGCGCGCCGCTCCGGCGGGCCGCGCTACGACAACCACGCGACGCTGGTTCTGATGTAGGCGCGCGCGGCACGGGACGGCCCGTGCCGCGCGGCTGCTGCCCGCTCAGAACCGGACGGTGGCCATGGTGGCGCGGTGGTCGGACGGCCACGGCGTGACGACGATGGCGGCTTCCGGTGCCTTCTCGCCGACGATGCCGGCCTTGAGCACGGTGAGGCCGGGTGCGCGGCCATAGGTGAAGTCGATGCGGTCGTGGTGGTCGCTCGGGTCGGTGGGCTCGGTGGTGGTGGTCCAGGTCATGCCGGGCGTCTGTGCCGGATCGGGATGGGCCACGCGGAACAGGTCGAGGAAGCCCGCCTCGCCGGTCATCCGCAGCGAGGTCGGCCAGGCGACGGCGAGAGGCTGACGCCCGGCCTTCACCGCGCCATCCGTCCAGTCGAGATGGGACGGCTCGTTGAAATCGCCGAACACGAAGACCGCGTCGGCGCCGTCCGCCGCCTTCAGGTCCTGCATGAACAGGTCGATGGCGGGCCCGCGGGCCGCCTTCGCGGCGGCGATCGCCTCATCGGCGGACTTCAGCAGCGGCGCCGGGCCGTACTCGATGCCGAGAAGCTGGTAGGGCTGATACGGAAAATCCGGCAGATGCAGCGAATAGGTGAAGACCTTCCGCCCCTTGACGTCGATCTGGACGCCGAGGTCGTTCGCCGTCGGCTGGACGATCGGGTAGCGGCTGAGGATGGCGCCGCCCCAGAGCGCGGGGTTCCGCTTGGCCTGATCATAGTAGAAATAGCCGAGCCGGCCGGCGATGTCCTTCGCGACGCTGGGGCCGGTGGGCACGCAGTTGTCGGCGTCGCAGGGGTCCGGCTCCGGCTGCGTCTCCAGAAGCCCGATGATGTCGGGATTGACCGCCTTGATGACCGCGACCGTCTCGTCGACCGACTTGCCGTCATTGGCGCCGCCGCCCCAGATGTTGAAGCTCATCACCGTCAGTTCGATCGGCTCGGCGGCGTACGCCGCCGGCGGCATGAGGGCGGACGCGATCAGCGACGCCATCAGCAGATGTTTCATTTCGCGGCTCCTCGATGTTGGGGCGCAGGGCTTAGGAGGAACAGTTAACGCTGGTATGACAGTGCCTGCGCGGGGAGGGTGCCCTTTTCTTTGCGGACGAGGCCGGGGATAAGGTGGCGACCTCGTCGCCGCCGCTGGAACCGCCATGAATCAGCTCTTCGCCGCCCTGCCGACCACCGTGTTCGAGACCATGTCGCGCCTGGCGCGCGAGCATGACGCCGTCAATCTCGGCCAGGGCTTCCCGGACGATCCCGGCCCGCTCGACGTGCGCCAAAAGGCGGCGGAAGCGGTGCTGAACGGCTGGAACCAGTATCCGCCGATGATGGGCACGCCGGAACTGCGCCGCGCCGTCGCCGCCCATTACCGCGACTGGCAGGGGCTCGACCTCGATCCGGAGGCCGAGGTGATGATCACCTCCGGCGCCACCGAGGCGATCGCCGGCGCGCTGCTGGCGCTGATCGAGCCGGGCGACGAGGTGGTGCTGTTCCAGCCGCTCTACGACGCCTATCTGCCGCTGGTGCGCCGGGCCGGCGGGGTGCCGCGCCTGGTGCGGCTGGTGCCGCCGCACTGGCGGCTGACCGAGGAGGCGCTCGAAGCCGCCTTCACGCCGCGCACCCGGCTGGTGCTGTTCAACAATCCGCACAATCCGACCGGCCGGGTGTTCGATCGCGACGAGCTGGAACGGCTCGCCCGCTTCTGCGAACGCGCGGGTGCCGTGCTGGTGAGCGACGAGGTGTGGGAGCACGTCATTTTCGACGGGCAGGAACATCGTTCGGTGCTGTCGCTGCCGGGAATGCGCGAGCGGGCGGTGAAGATCGGTTCGGCCGGCAAGATCTTCGGCATGACGGGCTGGAAGGTCGGCTTCGTCTGCGCCGCGCCGGAACTCATGCGGGTGCTCTCCAAGGCGCACCAGTTCCTCACCTTCACCACGCCGCCGTCGCTGCAGCAGGCGGTGGCCTACGGGCTCGGCAAGGAGCGCGACTGGTTCGTGTCGATGCGGGCCGGCCTGCAGCGCTCGCGCGACCGGCTGGCGCAGGGGCTGCAATCCCTCGGCTTCACGGTGCTGCCCTCGGCCGGCACCTATTTCCTCAACGTCGATCTCGCCCCGCTCGATCCGGCGCTGCGCGACGAGGCGTTCTGCCGGCGGCTGGTCGAGCACGCGCGCGTGGCGGCGATCCCGGTCTCGGCCTTCTATGCCGAGCAGCCGGTGGAGACGGTGATCCGCTTCTGCTTCGCCAAGGAGGACGCGACACTCGACCGTGCGTTGCAGCGCCTTAGCGGCTTCGACGCGGCGCGGATGGGGTGACGAACCCATCGCCTGTATACAAACGATGGGTTCTGCGTGCCGATCTGCGCAAATGCGAACTATTTTGCGTATAAATTAGGCAGATGTTTCCGCAACGGAGGGCTTCGCCGGTCGAACGGCGTTGATCGGCCCGGTCGCCGCCCTTGGCACGCAGGTTGCACTCCCTTCTCCCCGGCACGCGGACGGGGGTCCTGCGTGCGAACTCCAGAAGGGAAACTAGATGCTGAACATGTTCACACATGCGCGGCGCATGGCCGGTCGCGCGCTCGTCGGCGCGGCTGCGCTGACGCTGGCCGGTGCCGGCGTTACGGCGAACGCGCAGGAAACGATCAAGGTGGGCGTGCTGCACTCGCTGTCCGGCACCATGGCGATCAGCGAAACCACGCTCAAGGACACCGTGCTGTTCATGGTGCAGGAGCAGAACGCCGCCGGCGGCGTGCTCGGCAAGAAGCTCGAGGCCGTGGTGGTCGATCCGGCCTCCAACTGGCCGCTCTTCGCCGAGAAGGCCCGCGAGCTGATCGAGAAGGAAAAGGTCGCGGTGGTGTTCGGCTGCTGGACCTCGGTGTCCCGCAAGTCCGTCCTGCCGGTGTTCAAGGAGCTGAACAGCATCCTGTTCTACCCGGTCCAGTATGAGGGCGAGGAGAGCGAGCGCAACGTGTTCTACACCGGCGCCGCGCCGAACCAGCAGGCGATTCCCGCCGTCGACTACCTGATGGCCAATGAGGGCGTGCAGCGCTGGGTTCTCGCCGGCACGGACTACGTCTATCCGCGCACCACCAACAAGATCCTCGAAGCCTATCTGAAGTCGAAGGGCGTCAAGGCCGACGACATCATGATCAACTACACGCCGTTCGGTCATTCCGACTGGCAGACCATCGTCGCCGACATCAAGAAGTTCGGTTCGGCCGGCAAGAAGACCGCCGTCGTGTCGACCATCAACGGCGACGCCAACGTGCCGTTCTACAAGGAACTCGGCAACCAGGGCATCAAGGCGACCGACATCCCGGTCGTGGCCTTCTCGGTCGGCGAGGAAGAGCTCGCCGGCATCGACACCAAGCCGCTGCTCGGCCATCTCGCCGCGTGGAACTACTTCCAGTCGGTGGACGTGCCGGAAAACGCCGCGTTCATCAAGAAGTGGCAGGCCTACACCAAGAACGACAAGCGCGTGACCAACGACCCGATGGAAGCCACCGTCATCGGCTTCAACATGTGGGTCAAGGCGGTCGAGAAGGCTGGCACCACCGATCCGGACGCGGTCATCGACGCGCTGATCGGCGTCACCGTGCCGAACCTGTCGGGCGGCTACTCGGCGATGATGCCGAACCACCACATCACCAAGCCGGTGCTGATCGGCGAGATCAAGGAAGACGGCCAGTTCGACATCGTCGAGCAGACCCCCGGCCTGATCGTCGCCGAGGAATGGTCCCCCTATCTCGAAGGTTCCAAGGACCTGATCGCCGATTGGCGCAAGCCGCTCAACTGCGGCAACTTCAACGTCAAGACCGGCAAGTGCGGCGGCGCCGGCCAGTGAGGCCGTCGTCCGGGCGGCATCCATCCGATGCGGCCTGAGCCGTTCGATACAACCGGCCGCCCGCGGGCGGCCGGTCCCGGCCTCGCCGATCCGGCCATTGCGGGCGTCGCTCCCGCGAGGTCGCGCGCACCGGGACGCGTACCGCCGTCGCCGCCGGAGACCCTGCTCCGGCAATCCGCAGCGCCACATCGACGGACGATGATGACCACAAGCGCTCGACTTTGCCGCCTGACCCGCGTGCTCCTCGTCGCACTCGCCGTCCTGTTCGCCGCCGCCTGGAACGGGCGCGCCGCGGCGCAGGACATCGGCGCCGCGCTGACGCAGCTCACCACCAACAAATATGACGATACCGAAGCCGCGCTCTCGGCGCTGGCGCTGAGCGGCAGTCCCGCCGCCGCCGGAATCGTGTCGGCGCTGGCCGACGGCAAGCTGGTTTTCGGCGGCATGCCGCCGCGCGTCTTCATCCAGGGCGAGGGCGGGGCGCTGCTCGACCCGCTGACGATGCAGCCCGTGGCGGACCCGCCGGCGGTCAAGCCGGTCCGCGTCAACAACCGCATCCGCCGCGCCATCGAGGCGGCGAACGGGGCGCTTTCGCTGGTCAGTCCGGATCCGGCCAAACGTCTGGAGGCCGCCGTCGCGGTCGCCCGTTCGCGCGACGAGGCGGCGCTGCCGGCGCTGGACGCGGCGCTCGCCAAGGAGAGCGATCCGAAGGTCAAGTCGGCGATGACGCTGGCGCGGGCCTCCCTCCTCATCGGCAAGGAGGGCATCACCCCCGCCGAGCGCATCGCCGCCGTCGAACTGGTCGGCGCGGAAGGCAACCAGGACGCGCTCGCCATCCTGCGCTCCGTGCCCGACAGCGCGGCGCCCGAGGTGAAGCAGGCGGCGGCCGAGGCCATTGCCGGCATCGAGCGCAATCTCGCCCTGTGGAGCATGGCGCAGAACGTCTGGTACGGCCTCTCGCTCGGCTCGGTGCTGCTGCTCGCCGCCATCGGCCTCGCCATCACCTTCGGCGTCATGGGCGTCATCAACATGGCGCATGGCGAGATGGTGATGCTCGGCGCCTACACCACCTTCGTCGTGCAGGAGGTGATCCGCACCTACAATCCCGGCCTGTTCGACTGGTCGCTGATCATCGCCATCCCGCTCGCCTTCCTGTTCACCGGGCTGATCGGCGTCATCATCGAGCGGACCGTGATCCGCTTCCTCTATGGCCGGGCGCTGGAGACGCTGCTCGCCACCTGGGGCATCTCGCTGATCCTGCAGCAGGCCATCCGCACCATCTTCGGCCCGACCAACCGCGAGGTCGGCGCGCCGAGCTGGATGTCCGGCAGCTTCGAGATCGGCCATCTGGCGATCACCTCCGGCCGCCTCTGGATCATCGTCTTCGCGCTGCTGGTCTTCGTGGCGCTGCTGGCGACCCTGCGGCTGACCCGCATCGGCCTCGAAATGCGGGCGGTGACGCAGAACCGCCGCATGGCGGCGTCCATGGGCATCCGCACCAACTGGGTGGACGCCATGACCTTCGGCCTCGGCTCCGGCATCGCCGGCATGGCCGGCGTCGCGCTCAGCCAGATCGACAACGTCTCGCCCAATCTCGGCCAGAGCTACATCATCGACAGCTTCCTCGTCGTGGTGTTCGGCGGCGTGGGCAATCTCTGGGGCACGCTGGTCGGCGCCATGTCGCTCGGCATCGCCAACAAACTGCTTGAGCCCTATGCCGGCGCCGTGCTCGGCAAGATCGCGCTGCTGGTCATCGTCATCCTCTTCATCCAGAAGCGGCCGCGCGGCCTCTTCGCCCTCAAGGGGAGGTCGATCGAAGCATGAGCACGCTCGACACGCGTCCTCCGGCGCTGCTCACCACCAGCGGTCTGATCTTCCTCGGCGTCCTCGCCGCGGCGGTCGTTCTGGTGCCGGCGCTCAACCTGCTCACCACGGCGGATTCGGCCGTGCATGTGCCGACCTATGTCGTCTCGCTGCTCGGCAAATATCTGTGCTACGCGCTGCTGGCGCTCTCGGTCGATCTGATCTGGGGCTATGTCGGCATCCTGTCGCTCGGCCAGGGCGCGTTCTTCGCGCTCGGCGGCTACGCCATGGGGATGTACCTCATGCGCCAGATCGGCACGCGCGGCGTCTATGGCGACCCGGTGCTGCCGGACTTCATGGTGTTCCTGAACTGGAAGGAACTGCCCTGGTTCTGGTACGGCTTCGACATGTTCCCCTTCGCCGCGCTGATGGTGCTGCTGGCGCCCGGCCTGCTGGCGCTGGTGTTCGGCTGGTTCGCCTTCCGCTCGCGCGTCACCGGCGTCTACCTGTCGATCATCACCCAGGCGATGACCTTCGCCCTGCTGCTGGCCTTCTTCCGCAACGACATGGGCTTCGGCGGCAATAACGGCCTGACCGACTTCAAGGACATACTCGGCTTCAACATCCAGGCGGACGGCACGCGGCTCACCCTGTTCGCGCTCTCGGCGGTGGCGCTGGGGCTTGGCTACGTGCTGTGCCGCTTCCTCGTGCGCTCGCATTTCGGCAAGGTGCTGATCGCCATCCGCGACGCCGAAACCCGGGTGCGCTTCGCCGGCTACCGGGCGGAGAACTACAAGCTGGTCGCCTTCGTGGTCTCGGCCATGCTGGCGGGCCTCGCCGGCGCGCTCTACGTGCCGCAGGTCGGCATCATCAACCCGTCGGAATTCTCGCCCGCCAACTCCATCGAGATCATCGTCTGGGTGGCGGTGGGGGGACGCGGCACGCTGGTCGGCGCGGCACTCGGCGCAGTGCTGGTGAACTACGCCAAGACCTACTTCACCTCCGGCATGCTGGCCCCGTACTGGCTGTTCATGCTCGGCGGGCTGTTCGTCGCGGTGACGCTGTTCCTGCCCAAGGGCATCGTCGGCACCTATTACGACTGGCGCGAGAAGCGCCGGCCGCATGACGACATGCCCGGCGCGCCGCTCGCCGCGCCGAAGCCGGCCGAGTGAGGGAAAGCGACATGACCGACATCGCGACGCTCGATCCCGCCACGGAAGCCGCCGAACCGGCACCGGCCGCGAAGAAGGAACTGACCGAGGCGCTGCTGTACCTCGATGCCGTCACCGTCACCTTCGACGGCTTCCGGGCGCTGAACGCGCTGTCCTTCACCGTCGACCCCGGCGAGATGCGCGCCATCATCGGCCCGAACGGCGCCGGCAAGACGACGATGATGGACGTGATCACCGGCAAGACCCGTCCCGACCGGGGCGACGTGTTCTTCAATGGCGGCACGACCGACCTGACCAAGCTGGACGAAACCCAGATCGCCACCCTCGGCATCGGTCGAAAGTTCCAGAAGCCGACCGTGTTCGAGAGCCATACCGTCATCGACAATCTGCGCCTGGCGCTGAAGGGCCAGCGCCGGGCGCTGCCGAACATCTTCCGAAAGGAATCAGCGGCGGCGCGCGAGCGCATCGACGCGATCTTCGAGACCATCAAGCTGACCGAGCACCGCCACCGCCTCGGCGGCGCGCTCTCGCACGGCCAGAAGCAGTGGCTGGAGATCGGCATGCTGCTGGCGCAGGATCCCAAGCTGCTGCTGGTCGACGAGCCGGTCGCCGGCATGACCGACGCCGAGACCGCGCAGACCGCCGAATTGCTGCGCGAGATCAACGCCAACGGCCACTCGGTCGTCGTCGTCGAGCACGACATGACCTTCGTGCGCGACCTCGGCGTGCGGGTGATGTGCCTGCACGAGGGGTCGGTGCTGGCGGAAGGCACGCTCGATCAGGTCAGCGCCAATGAGCGCGTCATCGAAGTCTATCTGGGACGCTAGGCGCATGCTGGAAGTCGACGACATCAATCTGTTCTACGGCGCGGCGCAGGCGCTGCGCGGCGTCTCGCTCACCGCCGAGCCCGGCAAGGTGACCTGCGTGCTCGGGCGCAACGGCGTCGGCAAGACCAGCCTCATGCGCGCCATCGTCGGGCAGGCGCCGGTGGCCAAGGGCGCGATCCGCTTCAACGGCGCCGACATCACCACCATGGCGCCCTCCGAGCGGGCGCGGCGCGGCATCGCCTTCGTGCCGCAGGGCCGCGAAATCTTCCCGCTGCTCACCGTCGCCGAAAATCTGGAGACCGGCTTCGCGCCGCTCAAGCGCGCCGACCGCTTCATCCCGGACGACGTGTTCTCGCTGTTCCCGGTGCTGGATTCGATGATGCGCCGGCGCGGCGGCGACCTCTCCGGCGGCCAGCAGCAGCAACTCGCCATCGGCCGGGCGCTGGTGATGCGCCCCAAGGTGCTGGTGCTGGACGAGCCGACCGAGGGCATCCAGCCCTCGATCATCAAGGATATCGGCAACGCCATCCGCTATCTGCGCAGCAAGGGCGACATTGCGATCGTGCTGGTCGAACAGTATTTCGACTTCGCCAAGGAACTCGCCGACCATTTCATCGTGATGGAACGGGGCGCGGTGGTGATGTCGGGCGATGGTGCCGCCCTAGAGGATCCCGATGTTCGTAACCGCATTGCCGTCTGACGCCGTCGCCGCCACCACCATCCCGGTCGAGCGGCGGGGACAGGGGCGGCTGCTGGTCGAGGCGCAGACGCTCGAAGGCCGCACGGTGCGCGGGCGGATCGAGGAAGAGGGGTTCGCCCGGGTGCGATTCCCGCGTTCGGGCCGGCGCGGCCGCTCGCTCGAGGCGGTGATGATCAACACCGGCGGCGGCCTCGCCGGCGGCGACAGGGCGCAGACCTGCCTGCATGCCGGGCGCGATGCCCAACTTGTGGTCACCACCCAGGCCGCCGAGAAGATCTATCGCTCGGACGGCGCGGTCTCGCGCATCGAGGTCGAGCTCGCCGCCGAGGCCGGCGCCACGCTCGACTGGATGCCGCAGGCGACCATCGTCTTCGATGGCGCCCGCATCGACCGCTCGATCGCCGCCGCCGTCGCGCCGGACGCGCGTCTGCTGCTGGTCGAGCCGGTGGTGCTGGGCCGCACGGCGCATGGCGAGCGCCTGTCACACGGCCAGTTCCACGACAGCTGGCGCATCCGCCGGGGCGGCCGGCTGGTCTATGCCGACGGCATGCAACTCGACGGCGACATCGCCGCCACGCTGGATCGTCGCGCCACCGCCGGCGGGTGGGCGGCCTTCGCGACGCTGCTGCTGGTCTCGCCCGATGCCGAGGGGCGTCTTGAGGCGGTGCGCGGGGTGCTCGGCCTGTCGGGCGAGCCGCCGGACGCATTGCCCGAGGGCCTCGATGCCGGGGCGAGCGCCTGGGACGGCATGCTCTCGGTCCGGCTGCTGGCGCGTGACGGCGCGCCGCTCGATTCCGCGATCCGGCGCGTCCTCGCCGCGCTCGGCGTCGGGGAGATCCCGCGCATCTGGCACTCCTGATGCAAGTAGCCTTCGCTTTTTGCCTGATATTCGCCTTTGCAGAGCCGGAGACGTATCGATGAACCTCAGCCCGCGCGAGAAGGACAAGCTCCTGGTCGCCATGGCGGCCCTGGTGGCGCGCCGCCGTCTGGAGCGCGGCGTGAAGCTCAACTATCCCGAGGCGGTGGCGCTGATCACCGATGTGGTGGTGGAGGGCGCGCGCGACGGCAAGACGGTCGCCGAGCTGATGACCCTCGGCACCACGGTGCTGACCGGCGCGCAGGTGATGCCGGGCGTGGCCGAGATGATCGTCGAGATCCAGGTCGAGGCGACCTTCCCGGACGGCACCAAGCTCGTCACCGTGCACGAGCCGATCGCCTCCAGCCATGGCGCCGGAGCGCCCGGCGAGATGCTGGTGGAGGAGGGCGAGATCGAGCTTCTGGTCGGGCGCGACTTCGTTTCGCTGACCGTCGCCAACACCGGCGACCGCCCGATCCAGGTCGGCAGTCACTACCATTTCTTCGAGACCAACCCGGCGCTGGCCTTCGAGCGGGACAAGGCGCGCGGCATGCGCCTCGCCATTCCCTCGGGTACCGCCGTGCGCTTCGAGCCCGGCCAGAGCCGCGAGGTCAGGCTCGTCGCCCTCGCCGGCAAGCGGGAGGTCTACGGCTTCCGCCAGGACGTGATGGGCAAGCTGTGACGCCCGCCCGCCAGGACTGCACGCGCCCTCAACGGATTGCCTGAAACGGATCGCCCCATGTCCATCAAGATTTCCCGCGCCAGCTATGCCGAGATGTTCGGCCCGACCACCGGCGACCGCGTGCGGCTCGCCGATACCTCGCTCGTCATCGAGGTGGAGAAGGACTTCACCGTCTATGGCGAGGAAGTGAAGTTCGGCGGCGGCAAGACCATCCGCGACGGCATGGGCCAGTCGCAGGTGATGCGCGCGGAGGGTGCGGTTGATACCGTCATCACCAATGCGCTGATCCTCGATCACTGGGGCATCGTGAAGGCTGATATCGGCATCCGCGACGGGCGCATCCACGGCATCGGCAAGGCCGGCAACCCGGACATCCAGCCGGGCGTCGACATCGTCATCGGCGCCTCGACGGAGGTGATCGCGGGCGAGGGCAAGATCATCACCGCCGGCGGCTTCGACAGCCATATCCATTTCATCTGCCCGCAGCAGATCGAGCACGCGCTGATGAGCGGCGTGACCACCATGCTCGGCGGCGGCACCGGCCCGGCGGCGGGCACCAACGCCACCACCTGCACGCCCGGCCCGTGGC
Source organism: Ancylobacter sp. TW_SC_1 (assembly GCF_056836805.1). Taxonomy (NCBI): domain Bacteria; kingdom Pseudomonadati; phylum Pseudomonadota; class Alphaproteobacteria; order Hyphomicrobiales; family Xanthobacteraceae; genus Ancylobacter; species Ancylobacter sp. TW_SC_1. Next base: position 3,439,303 of record NZ_CM166365.1, on the reverse strand, counting down.
ACATCGAGATGATGCTGCGCGCCTTCGACAGCTTCCCGGTCAACCTCGCCCTGTCGGGCAAGGGCAACGCCTCGCTGCCGGGCCCGCTGGTCGAGCAGATCGAGGCCGGCGCCTGCGCGCTCAAGCTGCACGAGGACTGGGGCACGACGCCGGCGGCGATCGACAACTGCCTGTCGGTGGCGGACGAGTACGACATCCAGGTGATGATCCACACCGACACGCTCAACGAGAGCGGCTTCGTCGAGGACACCATCGCCGCCTTCAAGGGCCGCACCATCCACGCCTTCCACACGGAAGGTGCCGGCGGCGGCCATGCGCCCGACATCATGAAGGTCGCCGGCCTGCCCAACGTGCTGCCGTCCTCCACCAATCCGACGCGGCCCTTCACGGTGAACACACTCGACGAGCATCTCGACATGCTCATGGTGTGCCACCATCTCGACCCGCTGATCGCCGAGGATCTCGCCTTCGCCGAGAGCCGCATCCGCAAGGAGACCATCGCGGCGGAGGACATACTGCACGATCTCGGCGCCATCTCGATGATGAGCTCCGACAGCCAGGCCATGGGCCGGCTCGGCGAGGTCGTCACCCGCACCTGGCAGACCGCGCACAAGATGAAGCTGCAGCGCGGCCTGCTGCCGGGCGATAGCGAGCGCAACGACAATGCCCGCGCCAAGCGCTACATCGCCAAATACACCATCAACCCGGCCATCGCGCACGGCGTCTCCCGCCATATCGGCTCGGTGGAGAACGGCAAGCTGGCCGACCTCGTGGTCTGGTCGCCGGCCTTTTTCGGCACCAAGCCGGACATGGTGATCAAGGGCGGCACCATCGTCGCGGCGGTGATGGGCGACCCCAACGCCTCCATCCCGACCCCGCAGCCGGTGCATTACCGGCCGATGTGGGGCGCCTATGGCAAGGCGCGCACGGCGACCTGCCTGACCTTCGTCTCGCAGGCGGCGATCGACCTGAACGTCGCCGCCAAGCTCGGGCTGGAGAAGCGCACCGTGGCGGTGGAGAATGTGCGCGGCGGCATCTCCAAGGCGTCGATGGTTCACAACAGCGCGACCCCGCATCTGGAGATCGACCCGGAAACCTATGAGGTACGTGCGGATGGTGTGCTGCTGACCTGCGCGCCCGCCACCGAACTGCCCATGGCGCAGCGCTACTTCCTGTTCTAAGGGTGGGGGCTACCGCTTGGGCCCGGCATCCTTCGAGGCTCGCTTCGCTCGCACCTCAGGATGACGTGGCTCTCACGGTGACGTCATCCTGAGGCGCCGGCCAGAAGCCGGCCCCGAAGGATGCTTCGCCAGAGCCCTGCTACAATCGGAGTTTCGCCATGATCCGTGCCCGCCAGATTCTTCCCACGGGTAGCTGGGATGTCGCGACCGCTGCCGACCGCGTGGTGCTGCCTCACGACGGGCGCTATCGCCGGCGCATCGCCATGCGCGGGGAGGGCGACGTCGCCTTCCTGCTTGACCTTCCCGAGGCGACGCGGCTGAAGGATGGCGACGGGTTGAAGCTGGAAGACGATCGCATCGTCGCGGTGGTCGCCGCCGAGGAGCCGGTGGCGGAGATCGTGGCGCGCGATCCGCATCACCTCGCGCGGCTCGCCTGGCACCTCGGCAACCGCCATGTGCCGGCGGAACTGCTGGCCGACCGCATCCGCATCGCCCGCGACAGCGTGCTGGAGGAGATGGCGCGCGGCCTCGGCGCGAGCGTCGAGGTGGTGGAAGCGGCCTTCGAGCCGGAGGGCGGCGCCTACGAGGCAGCCGAGGCGCACGGGCACCATGCCCATCATGATGACCATGACCACGCGCACGGCGACGCATGCGGCTGCGGCCACGACCATCATGGCCACGAACATCATGATCATGAGCATCATGATCATGCCGATCACGGTCATGAGCACGGCGATAAGGCCCACGCGCGCGACGTGCTGCACGTCCACGGCGAGGGCCACGGTCATGAGCATGCTCACGAACATGGTCACGCCTGCGGTTGTGGCCACGACCACGGCCATGATCACAGCCGCAATGACGAGCACCACGACCACGATCACCAAGGCCACGAGCACAGCCACGATCATGGCCACCGGCACGGGCACTAGGATCGGCGGATGAGCGAGGCATCCGGTGCGCCGGAGGGCGCCTCGCCCGATCTGCTGGCTCTTTTCGTGTGGCTTTCGCCGGCCTATCCGGTGGGGGCCTTCGCCTATTCGCACGGCCTCGAATGGGCGGTGGAGACGCAGGACATACGCGACGCCGCCACGCTGATCGGCTGGGTCGACGACCTGCTGCGCCACGGCGGCGCGTTCGCGGACGCGGTGCTTCTTGCCCATGGCTTCCGCGCCGTGCGCGCGGCGGACGAGCGCCAGCTCGTCGAGGTTCTTGAACTCGCGGCGGCCTTTGCCCCGTCGCGCGAACGGCAGATGGAGACGCTGAACCAGGGCGACGCCTTCATCGCCGCGACGCGCGCCGCCTGGCCGGCGCCGGTGCTGGAGCGGCTTTCCGCCATCTGGGATGGGCGTGTGGCCTATCCGGTCGCGGTCGGGATCGCGGCGGCGGCGCACGGCCTGCCGCTGCCGGCGACGCTGTCGGCCTATCTCAACGCCGTGGCGTCGAACCTGATCTCGGCCGCCGTGCGCCTCGTGCCGCTCGGCCAGACCGACGGCAACAAGGCGCTGGCCGCCGCGACGCTGACCGCGCGCGAGGTCGCGCCACGCGCCGCGCAGGTGCCGCTGGAACGGCTCGGCGGCGCCGCGCTGAAATCCGATATCGCGTCGATGCGGCACGAGACGCAGTACACGCGACTGTTCCGAAGCTGAAGGCGAGGGGGAATTCCATGGCGGGAGGTTCTATGGCAGGCGACACCAGCGGCCCGCTCAGGGTGGGGATCGGCGGGCCGGTCGGGTCGGGCAAGACGGCGCTGATGGAAGCCCTGTGCCGGACCTTCCGCGAGCGCTACGACCTTGCCGCCATCACCAACGACATCTACACCAAGGAAGACGCGGAAATTCTCACCCGCGCCGGAGCGCTGCCGGCCGAGCGCATCATGGGCGTGGAAACGGGCGGCTGCCCGCACACCGCGATCCGCGAGGACGCTTCCGCCAATCTCGCCGCCATCGCCGAGATGCGCGGGCGCTTTCCCAAGCTCGACCTGATCCTGATCGAATCCGGCGGCGACAACCTCGCCGCGACCTTCTCGCCGGAGCTGGCGGACCTCACCATCTACGTGATCGACGTCTCGGCGGGCGAGAAGATCCCGCGCAAGGGGGGGCCGGGCATTACCCGTTCGGACCTCCTGGTGATCAACAAGGTCGATCTGGCCCCGCTGGTCGGTGCTTCGCTCGAGGTGATGGACCGGGATTCGCGACGCATGCGCGGCCGCCGGCCCTTCGTCTTCGCCAATGTCCGGGCGGGCGACGGCGTCGCGGAAGTGGCGCGCTTCATCGAAGAGGCCGGCGGTCTCGGTGGTAGCGAGGTCTCCTGCGAGCGGGCGGCGCAAGCTTGACGGAGTTCCTAGACTCCTGGTTGCGGATAGGCTCGTATAGACCTCGTCGACCTTTGTTTGTGGGGCGCTGACGAGGTCGACGAGGAACATGACGCGGCGTAACGTTCAATAAGTCGTTTTGACGCTCCTGCCGATCCACCTGGTGTGCGATGGCGTATCCGATACCGGAAAACGAAGCTGAGCGGCTTGCTGAGCTTCATGCACTGGAAATTCTGGAGTCGGGGCCTTCGGCCGCGCTCGACGGCGTGTGTGTGCTCGCCCGCGAGATACTCGGTGTTCCCAGCGTTGCGGTTGCCCTGCTGGACAGCGACCGGCAATGTTTCAGGGCCAAGGCCGGCGCCGACATGGACGGCACGTCGCGCGAAGATTCCTTCAGCGCCTGGACCATTGCCTCGTCCGAGTTGACGCTCGTGCCGGATGCGCGTCTGGATCCGCGCTTCGCGGAGAACGTCTATGTCACCGGCGAACCGCGCATCCGCTTCTATGCCGGCGTGCCGCTCGCGCTGCGGGCAGGTCTCAATATCGGGACCCTGTGTCTGTGGGGGCCGGAGCCGCGCACGCTGACCGCGCCCGAGATCGAGCTTATCAACCACCTGGCGCGCATCGTCGTCGACCAGTTCCGCCTGCACGAGGCGACGAGGCGGACCCGGCGCGAGCTGGATCATCGACGCATCAGCCAGCGTCTGCTCGAAATGCAGAGCCGCGAGCTCTGGCGCCGTCAGAACCTGCTGGCGCAGACCGAGCGGCTGGCGAAAGTCGGCGGCTGGGAATTCGACGTGGCGACGGACCGCCTGAACTGGTCGGATGGCGTGTATCGCATCTACGGGCTGACGCCCGGCATCGAGCCCGACAAGACACAGGCGCTGTCGCATTTCCCTCCGGAGGCGCGTCAGCTTTTCCTGAAGAAGCTCGAGGCGGCCCTGCGCGATCGCGAGCTTTTCGAGATCGAGCTGCCCTTCGTCGATGCGCATGGCAATCATCGCATCGTGCGCAAGACCTGCGAGTTGGAGACCGACGGGGAGACCGTCATCCGCGCATTCGGAATCCTTCAGGACATTACCGAGCAGAAGGAAGCCGAGCAGCGCATGTGGCACATGGCCAACCACGACGCGCTGACCGGGCTGCCCAATCGCGGGCTGATGCGCGAGCGGCTGGAGATGGCGCTGCGCCGCTCGCGCCGCTCGCACCGTCATGTCGGCGTGCTGCTGGTCGATCTCGACCAGTTCAAGGACGTGAACGACACGCTCGGCCACGATGCCGGCGACGCGCTGCTGGTCGAGGCGGCCAATCGGCTCGGCGCCTGCATCGGCGACGCGGACATGGTGGCGCGGCTGGGCGGCGACGAGTTCATCGTCCTGCTCACCCGGATGGAAAGCCCGACCGATGCGATGGTCACGGCACAGCATCTCCTCGCCGCCCTGAGCGTGCCGTTCAACTATCGCCGCACCGCGCTCTCCGGCCGCGGCAGCATCGGCATCGCCGTGGCGCCGGAGCACGGCTCGGATCCCTCGACGCTGCTCAAGAACGCGGACATCGCGCTGTACCGTGCCAAGGCCGGCGGGCGGGGCATCGCCGTCGAATACGACACGCAGATGCAGCAGGCCACGGAGAAGCGCATCCAGCTTTGCGCACGCGTGCGGCTGGCGCTGAAGAATGGCGAGATGCAGCCCTATTACCAGCCGAAGGTTTCGCTGCGCACGGGTGCCATCGTCGGCTTCGAGGCCCTGCTGCGCTGGCGGCACCCGCGGCGCGGTCTTCTCGGCCCCAAGGAGTTCGGGCAGGTCTTCGATGACCCCGACCTCGCCGGGCTCATCGGCGAGCGGCTGCTGGACCTGACGACCCGCGACATGGTTTCCTGGGCCGCGCTCGGCTGCGATTTCGGCCATGTCGCCATCAACGTGACCTCGTCGGAATTCGTGCGCGGCGGCCTGCCCGAGCGCGTGCTCACGGTGCTGGACAATCTCCACATCCAGCCCGAGCGCCTGGCCATCGAGGTGACCGAGACCGTGTTCCTCGGGCGCGGGACGGAAGTCGTCCGGACCAGCCTTCAGTCACTCAATCATGCGGGTGTGCTCATCGCGCTGGACGATTTCGGCACCGGCTACGCCTCGCTGACGCATCTGAAGCAGTTTCCTGTGGACCGCATCAAGATCGACCGCTCTTTCGTGCAGGACATCGAGCACGACGTTGATGACGCGGCGATCGTGCGGGCCGTCATCACCCTCGGGCAGAGCCTCGGGATCGAGACGGTGGCGGAGGGCGTCGAAACGCTCGCCCAGGCTGAGTATCTCCGCGCCAATGGCTGCGACCTCGCGCAGGGGTTCCTGTATTCCAAGGCCCTGCCGGCCTCGCGCGTGCCAGCCCTTCTGCGCAGCTGGGATCCGTCCGGTGTCGTCGACGCGAATCCGGGGCGACCCGTCGATATCGCCATCTGACGCCGGATCGGCCGGCCGATCCTGCGCCATCGTCGCGTTCCTCTGGTATGGTTTCCGCACTTGGAAGGGATTCCACCAGATGAAGCCAGTGACCGCGGGCCGAAGCGGACGGTCCGCTCCGCTCTACACCCGAGGCGGACCGCGCATTCCCGGCCGGATCGTCGAGCTGTTCGACGGCTGCAGCCGTTCCGACCGCCGGGCGTGCCTGTTCCTCGTGGCGCTTTGCCTCGTCGCATTACTGCCGGGCTTCTTCTCCATTCCTCCGGTAGACCGGAACGAGGCGCGTTTCGCGCAGATTTCCCGGCAGATGGTGGAGACCGGAAACCTCGCCGAGACCCGTCTCGGCTGGGAGGCCCGGCGCACGCGGCCCCTCGGCCTGCACTGGGTCCAGGCCGCCGTCGTCGCGGCGGCCGAGGCCGTCGGGGTGCCGCAGGCGGAAAGCCGGATATGGCTTTATCGGCTGCCGTCGCTGGCGGCCGCCATTGCCGGCGTCCTGCTGACCTATTGGGCGGCGCTGGCCTTTACGCATCGGCGCGGCGCCATGCTGGCGGCGAGTCTGCTCGCGGTGAGCGTGGCGATCGGCGTCGCGGGACGACTGGCCGTGCCGGAATCGAGCCTGGTGGCGGCGGTCGCGGCGATGATCGGCGCGATGGGGCGCCTTTATCTCGCCGAGCGGCATGGCGAGGGCGGCGGAGCGGCCGCGCAATCCGCGCGCGACGCCCGGCTCGCGCTGATCTTCTGGACGGCGCTGGCCTTCGGTCTGTTCACCAAGGGGCTGCTGACGACGCTCTATGTGGTCCTGCCACTGATCGCACTCGTCGCCGTCGACCGTTCGGCGCGGTTTCTCCGGCGGGCCCGGTCGCTGGCGGGGATCGGGGTGGTCGTCTTCGTGGCGGGCGGCTGGTTCTTGCTGCGCCGCTACGCGCATGTCGAGACGCAGGCGGAGCTGATCGCGCGCTCGCTGCTGGGCCGCGTCTCTCCGGACTATCCGGGCTTCGCCGGCCTGCCCGGTGCCTATCTGGTGCTGTTCTGGGCGCTGTTCTGGCCGGCGGCGCCGCTGGCCGCTCTGGCCTGTCCGATCATCTGGAAGGCGCGGCGACTGGGCTCGGTGCGCTTCCTGCTGGCCTGGGTGCTGCCCGCCTGGCTGCTTTTCGAGGCGCTGCCGACCAAGGTGCCGGCCTATGTCCTGCCGACGTTGCCGGCCATCGCCATACTCGTCGCCCTTGCGGTCGAGCGTGGCGCTCTGGCGCTCGGCAATACGCGGCTGGCGCGGGTGACCTGGCTCTGGCCGGTGATCGGCGCGGCGATCGCGGTGGCCGCCCTGCTCGGGCTGGCGGTGTTCGATCGCAGCACGAGCGTGCTGGCCTGGCCGTTTCTGCTCGTCGGCTTCTTCGCGCTGGTCACGGCGGCCGGCTCGATACGCGACTACGGCGTCGAGAAATCGGCGCTGATGGCGATTGCGGGCATGCTGGTCTCGGGCTTCGGCGTGATGCAGCTCGTGCTGCCGAGCATCGACAGCTTCTGGACCTCGCCGCGCCTGGCGGCGCTTGCCGGCAAGGAGACCTGCGCCGCCGGGACCGGGCCGGTCGAGGTCGGTGTCGCGGGCTACAATGAGCCGAGCCTCGTCCTGCTGCTGCCGAACGCCCCGCGCTTCCTCGACGGCGCCGGCGCCGCCGATTTCCTCAAGCGCGGCGGTTGCCGCGTCGTCTTCGTCGAGCGGCGGCAGGAGGCGCGTTTCGCCCGGCGTGCGGAGGCTCTCGGCCTCCGCATCCAGCGTGGCGCCGACGTGCGCGGCTTCGACTATAACGGCCTGCGCGGGGTCAGGCTGACGCCCTACCGCGCAGGCTGAGCCGATCAGCCCGCAGCGGCCATGGCGGCGAAGCCGGCGTCGAGGTCGGCGATCAGATCGGCCGGATCTTCCAGACCGATCTGCAGCCGCACCGCCGGCCCGCCGGGCTCCCAGCGTGTCGCGCTGCGATAGGCGCTGCAATCGAAGGGAATGGCGAGGCTCTCGAAGCCGCCCCAGCTGTAGCCGAGGCCGAACAGGGCGAGTGCGTCGAGGAACGCATCGACGGCGGGCTTCGGCACCGGCCGCAGGATGATGCTGAACAGCCCGGACGAACCCTTGAAATCGCGCTTCCAGATGGCGTGGCCGGGGTGATCGGGCAGGGCCGGATGCAGCACCCGGAGAACCTCCGGCCGCTCCGACAGCCAGCGCGCCACGGCAAGCGCGGACTGCTGGTGGCGTTCCAGCCGCACCGCCATGGTGCGCAGCCCGCGCGCCGCGAGGAAGGCATCCTCCGGCGCCACCGTGATGCCGAGATCGCCATGGGTCAGATGCACGCGGCGGAAGGTGCGGGCATTGGCGGAGATCGTGCCGATGTTGAGATCGGAATGGCCGCCGAGATATTTCGTTCCGGCCTGCAGCGAGATGTCGACGCCGAAATCGTGCGGCCGGAAGAACAGCGGTGTCGCCCAGGTATTGTCCATCAGCGTGGTGATACCGCGTTCGGCGGCGACGGCGACGATGGCCGGCACGTCCTGCATCTCGAAGGATTGCGAGCCGGGCGATTCGAGGAAGATCGCGCGGGTGTTCGGCCGGACCAGCTCGGCGATGCCGCCGGCGACCAGCGGGTCGTAATAGGTCGTCTCGATTCCGTAGCGCCGCAAGATCTCGTCGCAGACCCTTCGCGTCGGCTGATAGGCGGTGTCGACCATCAGGAGATGATCGCCGGCGCCAAGCACGGCGAGCAGCGCGACGCTGACGGCCGACAGGCCCGAGGGCGTGAGCACGACGCCCGCGCCGCCCTCCAGCCGGGTCAGCGCGGCTTCCAGGCTCTCCACGGTCGGATTGCCGCGCCGTCCATAGGTGTAACGGCCGGTATGGCCTTCCAGATCGGCCACGGTCGGGGAGAGGACCGTCGATCCGCGAACGATCGGGGTGTTCACGAAGCCGTCAAAGCGGTGCGGGTCGCGACCGGCGATGACGAGCTCGGTCTCCACCGCGAGCGCATGGCCCTTTGTGTTTTTGGATTGTCCTGCCATGCCTATAGCCTGCTACCTTGGGCTGTCGAAGGGGGGCAATTGGGAACGGACCGACGCCACCACGTCAAGCGCTTGACCGGATCTGATTGCGAGGCTCTGATGACGTCGCGTCTGTTGCGGCGGCGACCTGCGGTTGTTCCGTGGCGTCGTCAGACGAAGGAAGTAGGCATGTTCTGCTCCCTTGTGCCGGTGACGGCACGCGAATTGCTTTTAAAGTCGCCCGTGCCGCTCGCTTACGTTGCGGCGGATACGTCAGCTCAAATCCGAATGAAGAAGGCTGCCATCATGAAACGCCTCCTCTCCACCTTCGCCCTGGCGGGTGCCTTCGGCCTCTGCGCCTTCGGCGCGCAGGCCGCGACCAAGCTCGAGCAGGTGAAGTCCAAGGGCTTCGTCCAGTGCGGCGTCAGCCAGGGCCTTCCCGGATTCTCCAACCCCGACGACAAGGGCGAATGGAGCGGCCTCGACGTGGAGTTCTGCCGCGCTGTCGCCGCCGCCATCTTCGGCGACGCGACGAAGGTGAAGTTCACCCCCCTTTCCGCCAAGGACCGCTTCACCGCCCTGCAGTCCGGCGACATCGACATCCTGTCGCGCAACACGACCTGGACGATCACCCGCGACACGGCGCTGGGCCTGAACTTCACCGGCGTGACCTACTATGACGGCCAGGGCTTCCTGATCCGCAAGGACAAGAAGGTGAATTCGGCGCTGGAGCTGTCGGGCGCCTCGGTCTGCACCCAGACCGGCACCACCACGGAGCAGAACCTCGCGGACTACTTCCGCGCCAACAACATGACCTACGAGGTCATCGCCTTCGCCACCAATGACGAGGTGGTCAAGGCCTATGATGCCGGCCGCTGCGACGTGCTCACCACCGACCGTTCGGGCCTTGCCGGCGAGCGCCTCAAGCTGACCAACCCGGACGACCACATCGTCCTGCCGGAAATCATCTCCAAGGAACCGCTCGGCCCGGTGGTCGCGCATGGCGACGACCAGTGGTTCGACATCGTGAAATGGGTGCTCTTCGCCCAGCTCAACGCCGAAGAACTCGGCGTGACCTCGAAGAACGTCGACGAGCAGCTCAAGTCGGCCACCAACCCGGAGATCAAGCGTCTGCTGGGCACGGAAGGCAAGTATGGCGAGGCCATGGGCATCGGCAATGACTGGGCCTACCTGATCGTCAAGAACGTCGGCAATTACGGTGAGATGTATGACCGCACCGTCGGCCCGGACACCCCGCTGAAGCTCTCGCGCGGCCTGAACGCGCTGTGGAACAAGGGCGGCATCCAGTACGCCCCGCCCGTTCGCTGATCGTGCCAAAACGGAGGCTCCCGGTGCGCCGGGAGCCTCCCCACTCCGGCAAAGCTGACGACACGTTCGGCGCCGGGCGGTGAACTGGGCCTCGAAAGAGGCGAGGGGGACTATGACGGATTTGGCTGGGCCCGTTGCCGGGCGTGGGAAGAGTTCATTCATCAACGACCCGAAGGTGCGCAGCATCGGGCTTCAGATCATTGCCCTGATCGTGGTCGTTTTCCTTGGCTGGATGTTCGCGCAGAACGCGCGTGAGAACCTCGCGGCGCAGAAGATCGCCACGGGTTTCGGCTTTCTCGACAACACTGCCGGCTTCGGCATCAACCAGACGCTGATCCCCTATAGCGAAACCTCGACCTATGGCCGCGCCTTCGTCGTCGGCCTGCTCAACACGATCCTCGTGGCGGTGGTGGGCATTTTCCTCGCGACCATCATCGGCTTCCTGGTCGGCATCGGACGGCTCTCCAAGAACTTCGTCGTGCGGCTCATCTCGACGGTCTATGTCGAGGTGCTGCGCAATCTGCCGCCGCTGTTCCAGATCCTGTTCTGGTACCTCGCCGTGCTGAGCGCCATGCCGAGCCCGAAACAGAGCTTCAGCCTGTTCGGCGAGGTGTTCATTTCCAATCGCGGCATCATCATTCCCCGGCCTCTGTTCGGCGAGGGGTACGGCCTCGTCATCTGGGCGTTGGGACTGGCCCTGCTGGCCGCGATCCTGTTCGGGCACTGGGCGGCCAGCCGCCAGGAGGAGACCGGCCGGCGGCTTCCCATCCTGTGGATCAATCTCGCGCTGCTGATCGGCGTTCCGCTGATCGCCATGATCGTCACCGGCTTCCCGATCAGCTTCGAGCCGCCGGAACTCAAGGGCTTCAACTTCGTCGGCGGCGTGCGCGTCATCCCCGAATTCGTCGCGCTGACGGTGGCGCTGGCGACCTACACCGCGGCCTTCATCGCGGAGAATGTGCGCTCCGGCATCCAGGCGGTGAGCCACGGCCAGAGCGAGGCGGCCCATTCGCTGGGCCTGCGCAACGGCCAGACGCTGCGGCTCGTCGTCATCCCGCAGGCCATGCGGGTGATCATCCCCCCGCTCACCAGCCAGTATCTCAACCTGACGAAGAACTCCTCGCTCGCGGTCGGCATCGGCTATCCCGACCTGGTGGCGGTCTTCGCCGGCACCACGCTCAACCAGACCGGCCAGGCGATCGAGATCATCGCCATGACCATGGGCGTGTACCTGCTGCTGTCGATCATCACCGCGACCATCATGAACGCCTACAACAAGCGCGTCGCGCTGGTGGAACGGTGAGGGCGCGGCCATGAGCATGACCTTCGACGACGGCACCTTCATCCGTGCCGAACTGGTGACGCCCCTGCCGCCGCCGCAGCGCAGGGTGGGCGTGGTCGGCTGGATTCGCGAGAACCTGTTCTCCAGCGTCCTCAACACCATCCTCACCCTTGCCGGCATCCTGCTGGTAGCGTGGGTGGTGCCGCCATTCGTCCGCTTCATGTTCATCGACGCGGTATGGACCGGCGAGAACCGCGAGGCGTGTCTCGGCCCGGAAGTCGGCGCCTGCTGGCCATTCATCCAGGCGAAATTCGGCCAGTTCATCTACGGTTTCTATCCCATCGCGGAACGCTGGCGCCCGAACGTCGTCTTCGCCGCCGGCGCGGCGCTGCTCCTGCCGCTGCTGGTGCCGAGCTGGCCGCTGAAGCGGCTCTGCTCGTTCCTGTTCTTCGTCGTCTATCCGATCGTGGCCTTCGTGCTGCTGACGGGCGGCAACATCGACGCCTCGGCCTTCCTGTTCGAGCATTTCGGACTGATCCACGCGATGGTCGGCGACGTGCACGTCGCCGGCATCAACATCGTGTTCTGGGTCGACTATGCGCTGACGGCACTGGTCGCCGCGGCGCTGGTCGGTGGCCTCATCGCGGCGATCGGCGGCAGCGGCTTCGGTGCGGCCCGCACGACGATGTGGGTCTTCCTCGCCTTCGGCATCCTCGTTCTCGCCTGGGACATCGACTTCGGCCTTGCCTATGTCGAGACGCGCCAATGGGGCGGGCTGCTGGTGACGCTGGTGATCGCGGTGACGGGCATCGTGGCGTCGCTGCCGCTCGGCATCGCGCTCGCGCTCGGGCGGCGCTCGCAGATGCCGGTCGTGCGGCTGCTGTCGGTGATCTTCATCGAGTTCTGGCGCGGCGTGCCGCTGATCACCGTGCTGTTCTTCGCCACCTACATGCTGCCGCTGTTCCTGCCGCAGGGCACCAACCCCGACGCGCTGCTGCGCGCGCTGGTCGGCGTCGCGCTGTTCTCCGCCGCCTATATGGCGGAGGTGGTGCGCGGCGGCCTGCAGGCGATCCCCAAGGGGCAGTATGAGGGGGCGATGGCGATGGGGCTGACCTGGGGCCAGATGATGCGCCTCATCATCCTGCCGCAGGCGCTGACCCTGGTCATTCCGGGCATCGTGAACAGCTTCATCAGCCTGTTCAAGGACACGACGCTGGTCCTGATCGTCTCGATCTTCGACTTCCTCGGCCAGCTGCGCGCCTCGTTCACCGACCCCAACTGGGCGACCCCGGTGACGCTCTACACCGGCTTCGCCTTTGCCGGCGTGGTCTATTTCCTCTTCTGCTTCAGCATGTCACGCTACTCCCTGTTCGTGGAGCGGCGGCTGAACACCTCCCATCGGCGTTGACGGAGACACTTTCTTATGTCGGAAACCCATTCGATCGTGCCGAGCGACGAAATCCCCGCCGTGCACACGCCCCCCGGCCGGGAGGTCGCCGTCGAGCTCGTCGGTGTCCACAAATGGTACGGCGAGTTTCACGTGCTCAAGGACATCAACCTGACCGTGAAGCGCGGCGAGCGCATCGTCATCTGCGGGCCCTCGGGCTCGGGCAAGTCGACCATGATCCGCTGCATCAACCGGCTGGAGGAACACCAGCAGGGCACGATCGTCGTCGACGGCATCGAGCTGACGAATGACCTCAAGCGGATCGACGAGATCCGCCGCGAGGTCGGGATGTGCTTCCAGCACTTCAACCTGTTCCCCCACCTCACCATCCTGGAGAATTTGACGCTGGCGCCGATCTGGGTCCGCAAGATGCCCAAGAAGGATGCGGACGAGCTGGCGATGCACTTCCTCAAGAAGGTGAAGATCCCCGAGCAGGCCAACAAATATCCCGGCCAGCTCTCCGGTGGTCAGCAGCAGCGCGTCGCCATTGCCCGCGCCTTGTGCATGAAGCCCAAGATCATGCTGTTCGACGAGCCGACCTCGGCGCTCGATCCGGAAATGGTCAAGGAAGTGCTGGAGACCATGGTGAGCCTGGCCGAGGAAGGCATGACCATGCTGTGCGTCACCCACGAGATGGGCTTCGCGCGTCAGGTGGCCAACCGGGTGATCTTCATGGATGCCGGCCAGATCATCGAGATGAACGAGCCGGAGCCGTTCTTCTCCAATCCGCAGCACGAGCGCACCAAGCTGTTCCTCAGCCAGATCCTGCACTGAGGCGGGCCGACAGATCTTGTCATCCCGGACGCCGCATCGCGGCGATCCGGGATCGCGTGCCGCTCTCTTCCCGCAAACGATCCCGGCGCGGCCCATGGCCGTCCGGGACGACGACAGAGCCTAGTCCGCCGGCCCGGTCGCGACCGGCTTGTCGGAGGCGCCCCATTCGGTCCATGAGCCGTCGTAGAGCGCCCTCGGCGGCGCGCCGATGGCGTCGAGCGCCAGCCAGAGGATCGCGGCCGTCACGCCCGAGCCGCAGCTGGTGATGACGGGCCGGGACGTGTCGATACCGGCGGCGGCGACCGCCGCCCGGATCGTGGCGGCGTCGGCGAGACGGCCGTCCTTGACCACCTCGGAAACCGGAAGGTTGCGCGCGCCGGGCATGCGGCCCGGCCGGACGCCGGCGCGCGGCTCCGGCGCCTCGCCGCGGAAGCGTTCGGCGGCGCGGGCGTCGAGCACCTGGGCGCTGCCGTCGGCAAGCCGCGCGGCGACCTCGTCGATGCCCGCAACCCAGTCGCGGTCGAGCCGGGCGTCGAATGTCGCCGGGGAGGGCGTGACCTCGCCCGCCTCGGTCGACCGCCCCTCGGCCCGCCATTTCGGCAGGCCACCGTCGAGGATGACGACGTCGGGCGCTCCGAAGGCGCGCAGCGTCCACCACACGCGCGGCGCCGAGAACAGGCCGGCGGCGTCGTAGACGACGATCTTCGCGTCCCTTGCGATGCCCAGCGCCCCGGCCGCGCGGGCGAAGTCCGCCTCGCTCGGCAGCATGTGCGGCAGGCCGCTCGACGTGTCGGCGATGGCGTCGATGTCGAAGAAGACGGCGCCGGGAATATGCGCCGCGAGATATTCGTCGCTCCCCTTCCGGCCGGTCGCCGGCATGTGCCAGGAGCCATCGACGACGACGAGGCCGGGCGTGCCGAGATGGGCGGAAAGCCACTCGGTGGAGACAAGGCGGTTATGATCGGTCACGTGGGACTCCTGCTGCCGGCCGTCAGGCCCACGCCACGCGGACGCGGCGGTTCTGCTGGCCCTTCTTTTCGATCTTGCTCACCTGGACGGCGCCGATCTCGTCGAGGCCGCGCACATGGGTGCCGCCGCAGGGCTGCAGATCGAGGCCCTCGATCTCGACCAGACGGACCTTGCCGGTACCCATTGGCGGCTTGACCGACATGGTCTTCACCAGCCCCGGATTGGCCAGCAACTCGTCGTCGCTGATCCAGCGTTCGCTCACCCGGCCGCCGGTGGCGATCATCTCCGCCAGCTTCGCGGTGATCTCGTCCTTGTCGAGGCCGCCTTCCGGGATGTCGAAGTCGAGGCGGCTCTCCTCCTCGCCGATCGAGCCGCCCGTGACCGGGAAGGGCAGCGCGACGGAGAGCAGGTGCAACGCCGTGTGCATGCGCATGCGCTTGTAGCGGGTCGGCCAGTCGAGCCGCAGCATCACCGCCTCGCCCGGCTCGGGCCGCGCGCTTTCTGCCGCCGCGACATGGATGACGTCGGTCTTGGCCGGACCGTAGACGGCCGTCTCGATGACGATCTCGCTGCCGTCGGCCCGCACCAGCGTGCCGCGGTCTCCCGGCTGGCCGCCGGCCGTGGCGTAGAACACCGTCCGGTCGACGACGATGCCGCCCTCCGGCGTCACCTCCGTCACCACGGCGGCATTCTCCTTCTGGTAGGCGTCGTCGCGGAAGAGAAGAATGGTTGCCATCACACCAGCACGTTGGGAACGTCCACGCTGCGTTCCAGCCAAGCCGGCACGGGCAGGCCTTTCTCGCGCAGGAAGGAAGGGTTGAAGAGCTTGGACTGATATCGCGTGCCGAAGTCGCACAGCACGGTGACAATGGTATGGCCGGGGCCGAGTTCACGGGCCAGCCGTATCGCGCCGGCGACATTGATGCCGGACGAGCCGCCGAGGCACAGGCCCTCATGTTCGAGCAGGTCGAAGACGATCTGCACGGCCTCGGAGTCCGGAATCTGGTAGGCCGTGTCGATGGGCGCGCCTTCGAGATTGGCGGTGATCCGGCCCTGGCCGATGCCCTCGGTGATGGAGGAGCCCTCGGCCTTCAGCACGCCGGTGGTGTAATAGCTGTAGAGCGCCGCGCCGAACGGATCGGCCAGGGCGATGCGGACAGCGGGATTACGCTGCTTGAGGGCGATGCCGATGCCGGCCAGCGTGCCGCCGGTGCCGACGGCGCAGACGAAGCCGTCGACCTTGCCGTCCGTCTGGTTCCAGATTTCCGGGCCTGTCGTCTCGATATGGGCAAGCCGGTTGGCGACATTGTCGAACTGGTTGGCCCACACGGCGCCGTTCGGCTCGCTCGCCGCCATCGCTTCGGCGAGGCGACCGGAGACCTTCACATAGTTGTTGGGGTTCGCGTAGGCGACGGCCGGCACCTCGACCAGCGTCGCGCCGGCGAGCCGCAGCATGTCCTTCTTTTCCTGGCTCTGGGTCTCGGGGATGACGATCACCGAACGGTAGCCGAGCGCGTTGCCCACCAGTGCGATGCCGATGCCGGTATTGCCCGCCGTGCCCTCGACGATGACGCCGCCGGGCCGCAACTGCCCGCGCGCCACCGCGTCCTGAATGATGAACAGCGCGGCGCGATCCTTGACCGACTGGCCCGGGTTGAGGAACTCCGCCTTGCCGAGGATCGTGCAGCCGGTCTCCTCCGAGGCGCGCTTGAGCTTGATGAGCGGCGTGTTGCCGATCGCCTCGACGAGTCCGTTGCGGATATCCATGACCCTGATTTCTCTTGCCGTTTCTCGAAGGTCCACGAAATTAGTGGGCCATACCGGGCTCGGCAACCGGCTTGATCGTCAATCCCCGCGAATGCGTGCGAAGCGGGCCAGCGCACGCTGGCGCGCGTCGGCATGATCGACAATGGGGAGCGGATAGGTTTCGCCGAGAACGATGCCGGCCCGCCGCAGCTCGTCGGGCGTGGCGTCCCATGGCCTGTGGATGACCTTTGCCGGCAAGCCGGCGAGTTCCGGCACGAAACGGCGAACATAGGTGCCGTCCGGGTCGAACCTCTCGCCCTGGCTGACGGGGTTGAAGATGCGGAAATAGGGCGCGGCGTCGGCGCCCGAGCCGGCGACCCATTGCCAGCTCGCCGGGTTGTTGGCGGGATCGGCATCGACCAGCGTGTCCCAGAACCATTCCTCGCCGCGCCGCCAGTCGATGAGGCCGTGCTTGACCAGGAACGAGGCGGCGACCATGCGCACGCGGTTGTGCATCCACCCGGTCCGCCAGAGCTGGCGCATGCCGGCATCGACGAACGGGTAGCCCGTCAGCCCCCTGCGCCACGCCTGCTCCAGCGCGGCGTCGGGCTGCCAGTCAAAGGCATCGAAGCGGCGATTGAAGTTCTCGCGGGCGATGTCGGGGAAGTGGAACAGCAGGTGGTAGGAGAATTCCCGCCAATGGAGCTCGCTGACGAATTTCTCCACGTCGCGGGCGGAGGGCTCGCCCGCCGCCTCGGCATGGCGCAGCGCCGCGAGGATCTGGTGCGGCGAGATCTCGCCGAAGCGCAGATGCGGCGACAGGCGCGAGACGTGCGGCATGCACGGCCGGTCGCGCCGCTCGGCATAGCCCGCCAGACCCAGCCCGAGAAAGGTGTCGAGCGCGGTGCGGGCGCCAGCCTCGCCCGGGCGCCAGCTCTCGCGCAGGCCGCCGGACCAGTCGGGTCCGGTGGGCTCCAGCCCCCAGTCCTCGAGCTGGTCGCCAGGCAGGATCGGCGCGAAGCGCCATGCGGTGCGCGCCCGGAAGGGGGAACGCGTCGGCCGCTGGGCGGCTTGGCGGAAGAACGGCGTGAAGACGCGGAACGGGCCGCCGGCCTGCGTGCGCACGGTCCACGGCTCATGCAGCAGGTTGCCGCCGAAGCTTTCGACGGCGACCCCGCGCTCCGCGAGGTCCGCCTTTATCGCCGTGTCCAGCGCGATCTCGGCGGCGCCGTAGCGACGGTTCCAATAGACCGCTCCGGCGCCGAGTTCACCGACGAGTTCCCGGACAACCACACCGACCCTGCCTCGGCGCAGGATGAGCTGGCCGCCCCGGGCGGCGAGGGACGTCGCCAACGCGGCGAGCGAGCGGCCGAGCCACCAGCGCGCCGCGCCGCCCAGCGGGCGCAGGCCCTCGCTTTCCTCGTCGAGCGCATAGAGCAGCGCCAGCGGACGGCCGCTCGCCTGCGCCGCCTCGATCGCCGGGTTGTCGTCGAGGCGCAGATCGTCGCGGAACCAGACGAGGGCGGGAGCTTCAGGGGAGGCGGGCATGTGACGGGCACCGTAGCGAGGCTCGGCCTTCTACGAAAGCACACGATGAATGGATCGTGCCGGCTGGCGGACCGCCGCGAAACTTATTGATGATGACTATCATGACAAAGTCGGTTGTTCGGATTGTCCGAACAGCCAGCGGAAATGGAGCCCATCATGAGCTCGGACACATCCCACGGCACCGCCGTGGTCACCGGAGCCTCCAGCGGCATCGGCAAGGTCTATGCGCAGCAGCTGGCGCGCCACCGGGAGCGCCTCGAAGCTCTGGCGGAAGCGATCGCCCGGGAGACGGGCCGCTAGGCCGAGGCGTTTGCGGCCGATCTCGGCAATCCGTCGGGTGTGGAGGCTGTTGCAGCGCGGATCGGCGATGATCCTGCCATCACGCTGCTCGTCAACAATGCCGGCAGGGGGACGGAAGGTCCGGTCGCCGGAGCCGATGCCGGCATGATTGACGCGATGGTTCAGCTCAACGTCGCGGCGTTCACGCATCTCGCCGTGGCCGCGGTCACCGCCTTCTCGGCGCGGCGCAGGGGTGCGCTCGTCAATATCGCCTCGGTCGCGGCGCTTGTGCCGGAACAGTTTCCGGACTGCCGCCGGAGCTGGTGATGTCGGTGGAGGATCTGGTCGGTGCCGCCCTCGCCGGGTTCGATCTCGGGGAGACCATCACCATTCCCGCATTGCGCGATATCGCCGATTGGGATGGCGTGACCGATGCGCGCCTGCGCGCCCTATCGGGTTTGGCGGGCGGAAAGACCGCCGCGCGCTACGGCGTGGGCGAGGCGGCGACTGCCTGAGCCCTCTCAATAGTCCCACTGGGCGCCGATGCCGACCTCGGCCGAGCCGTCGGCGCCCGTGGCACCTTGCAGGCGGATGTTCTTCGTCACGTCGACATCGACCGTCACGCGGCTCGATCCGGACGTCGTGCCCTGCCGCACGCCGAGATAGATGTTGTCGTTGAGCCGCCGGCCGATGCCGAACTGGCCGCCAGTGCCTTCCGCATTGGCGCCGAGCTCGAGGCTGTCGACGCCGAGCGAGCGCCGGACATTCTCCAGCGCGCCGGCCCCGCCGGAGAACTGCGCGACGGTCTGGGCGAGCTGCACCGCCTGGCCGGCATTGAGCGAGCCGGCCGAGCGGCCGAACAGCAGCCGGGACAGAACCTCGTCCTGCGGCAGGCTCGGCGTCGAGGTGAAGCTCACCGTGGGGCGCGAGGCCGGGCCGGAGACGAGCACGCGCGCGGTGATGTCGGAGCTGGTGGTTTCGGCGATGAAGTCGAGCTCGGGGTCGGTGGTGCCGGTGAAGGTGATGCGGCCGCGCGTGAAGGTGAGCCGGCGTCCGCCGAAATCGAAGGTGCCGCGGCGCAGCTCGAAGGCGCCGAGCGTCACCGGCGCGCGGGTCGTGCCGCTGAGCTTCAGCTCGCCGCCGAGCTGCGCCTCCATGCCGAGGCCGCGCACGAACACGTTGTTGTTCGGCGCCGACAGCACCAGATCGAGGCCGATGCCGTCGCGGCTCGGCGTTGCGGGGCGCTGCACCGACGGGCTCTTCGCCTTGAACTTCGCGCTGGCGTTGACGTGGCGGACATCGAGGTCCTGCACGCCGCCGGGGAAACGGTCGGGCACGTTGATGTCGAGCGCGCGCAGCACCAGACGCCCCGTGAGGCGCGGCCCGTTGAGGAGCGCGCCCTCGATGCCGAGCCGCCCCTCGGCGACCAGCCGCATGAGGTCGCTGTTGACCAGCGCCGCATTGTTGAGATCGAAATCGATACGGCCGGGATAGCCGGCGGCCGGGTCCAGCGCGACGCTGCCGCGCCCGCTCACGCTACCGCCATTGGTGGTGCTGGCGCGCAGGCTGGTGATCGTGACGGAGCGGTCCGTGCCGGTGAGCACCGCCTCGATCTGGCTCAGCGCCACGCCGTTCACCGAATCGTCGAAGCGTCCGCCGCTCAGGCGCACCGTGCCGCCGGCGCGCGGCGCGGCGGCCGTGCCGCGCAGCGTGGCGTCCACATTGGCGACGCCGGTGACGCGCGCGCCCGTGGTGGCCAGCATCGGGTTGGCGATGGCGAGATTGATCGCGCCGCGCAGGGCGAGGTCCAGCTCGCCGGCGCCGAGCGGCACGGAGCCGGTGACGGTGAAGCCCTGCACATGCTGGCCGGTGACGGTGGCGCGGATCTGCGCGCGGCCATTGCCGAGCGTGCCGTTCGCCGCGATGTCGAACGGCCCGGCGCCGGAGCTGGCGAGGTCCGGATTGCTCAGGCGCGCGACGCGCAGATCATAGGTCCCGGTCGGCGCCGAGGCGGTCCCATTGATGCGGGCCGAGCCGGCGAGTGTGCCGGAGAGATTGGCGCTCGGCGCGGCCAGATTGACCAGCGACAGCGGCAGGGCGCGCAGATCGACCGCGAGGTCGAGCCTTTCGCCGATGGAGCCGGAGAACGTGGCGGAGCCCCCGCCGGCGGCGAGGGCGAGCCGGTCGATGGCCACGCTTCCGCCGCCCAGCGTGAAGGTGGCGGGCGTGGTGGTGGCGGCGGTGAGGGTGCCCCGCGCGGCGGTGAGGCGATCGAGGCGGAGGCGGGCGCCGTCCTGCAACGGTTCCAGCCGCCCGGCGGCGCGCAGCGTCGTGCCCTGCGCGAGTGCGTCGAGGGTGAGATCGGTGCCCGACGCATTGCCGTTGGCGCGCAGCGTCGCGGTCTCGACGGTCAGGCCGGAAAGATCGACCGCGCGCAGATCCGCCGTACCGTTGAGCAGCGGCACGCCGAGCACGTCGAGCACTGTCGCGTCGATGTTGGCCGTGCCGACCGAGCGGCCAAGGGCGCTCAGTTGCTCCGCGTTCGCCCGCACCGCGGCGCGCTGACGGCCATCGACGACGGACAGGCCGACATCGGCGTTCAGCTTTCCTGCCATCTCCGTGAGGGCGAGGGCGGCGATATCGGCGAGGTCGCCGGCGGCGATGGTCAACTGGCCGTCGGTGAGGCCATCCGGGCGGATGGCGAGGTTGCCGCGTGCCGTCACCGAGCCGATGGCGAGGTCGAGGCCGTCGAGCCGCCGCGTGCCGTCCGCCAGCGTCGCCAGCGCCGCTGCGCCGCGCGCCGGCTTGCCGCCGACCTCGCCGGAGAGCTGCGCGGTGCCGGCAACAGCGCCGGTCAAGTCGGTGGCGACGATGTCGAGCGCGAGGTCGCGCACCGGACGCCCCTCGGCGACGCCCTGCGGCACCAGCAGCGTCGCCTTGACGCCGAGCTTCTCCAGCGTGCCCTCGAAGGTCGCCTTGGCCTGCAGCGCGCCGCCGAGGCGCGGGTCGAGGCGGGCGAGATCGTCGAGCGTCAGCCGCGCGGCGAGATCGGCGAGGTCCGTGCCGATGCGTCCGTTCACCGTCGCGGCGATGCCGTCGGCGTCGATCCGCAGATCGCTGACGGAAAGCGCATTGCCGCCGTCGCGGGCCAATGCGCCATCGATGCGCAGCTCGCGCCCGATGAGGGAATCGAGCCGGGCGATGCCGGTCGCCAGCCCGCGCGCGCCGCCCTTGAGCTGGAGACTCGCGCGGCTGAGATCGGCAGCGGCGGACAGGCGCGCATCGAGCGTCGCGGTGCCGGCGAGCGGGCGGCCGGCGAGGGGGGAGAAAGCGGCGAGGTCGAGCCGAGCGACGGAAAGATCGCCGTCGATGGCGCTTGCATCGGCACGGCCGGAAAAGCGCGCGGCGAGCGCCGTCAGGTCGATCGCGGCGGCTTCCAGCGCCGGCGCCCCGCCCCGCGGCACCGAACCGGCGGCGGTGAACCGGGCCGAGGTGCCGAGCGCGGCGGCGACCTTCGGGTCGGTCGCGGAGAGGCCTTCGGCGGTGCCGGCGATGTCGAGGGCGAGATTGCCGGCCGCATCGGGAACGGTGCGCAGCGTGGCGGCGAGCGTTCCGGCGCCATAGCCGAGGCCGGACAGGCCCGTGGCGTCGAGCTTCGCCTCCACCGCCGGCGCGTCGAGCGCGCCCGTCAGCGTTCCCGTGGCATGGACGCTGCGCCATGCGGCGCCCGGGACCAGCGCCGCGAAGGGGGCGGAAGCCGGCAGAGTGGCGTCGAAGGTCAGGTTGGCGGTGTGCGACGCGTCCAGCGTGCCGGAGATCCTCGCCCGCAGGCCGGCGGCATGGGCGGTGAGGTTCTCGATGTCGACGTTGCTGCCGTCGTCCAGGGTGCCGGCGCCGGCGAGCTCGGTGCGGCCCTCGAACAGCGGCGCGATGTCGGCCGGCAGCAGGCGCGCCATGTCGGCATCGATCGCGAAGGTCAGGCGATGGCCGTCCGGCGTGGCGCGGATGCCGGCGGCGCCGCTGGCCTGCCCAAGGTCGCCGACGGAAAGCCGGAGCTGGCCGTCCCACGCGTCGAGCGGGCCGGCGCCCTTCAGCGTCGCGACGATTTCCGGCAGGCCGTCGAAGCCGGCGGCGCGGGCGATCAGCCCGCCGGCCGGCTCGCGCGCGGCGATATCGAGGTCGAGCCGGCCGCTGTCGGGCGCGTAGGCGGCCGAGCCGGTCAGCGTGCCGGGCGCGTCGAGGCGCTCCAGAGCGAAGGTGAGCGAGAGCCCCTGCGCCAGCGAGGCGAGGTCGGCGGAGCCGTTCAGCGACAGCCGGGCGGCGTGCTCGACGACCGGCTCGTCGAGCACGATCTCGGGAATGGACAGGGTCGCGATCCGCACCGGCAGGGCGAAGGACGAACCGCCCGACGACGAGGGCTCGGAGGGCGGCAGCTCGGGCCACCGCTCCAGCACGACGCGGGCGGCCGAGAGCGTCGTCACGTCGACGCGGCGCGCCAGCAGCGCCAGCGGCCGCCAGTCGAGCCGGGCGCCCTCGACGCGGGCGAAGGACCCCTTGGCGTCGGCCAGCTCGATGCTCTCGACGCTCATGTCGAACGGCACGAGGCCGCCAATGCCGCGAATGGAGACCTGCAGCCCGGGCGTCGAGGCGAGCGAGGAGCCCAGGCTCGCCAGCAGCGCCTTGCCCGGAGGGGTCTGCAGCGCGCCGAAGGCGGCGAGCAGGAGCGCTGTCAGCGACAGCAGCACGATGCCGGAATATGTGAGTGCGCGTCGCATCAGAAGGCTTGCCCCAGACTGACATAGACGCCGAAATCGCCATCGTCCGGTCCCGGATTGAGCGGGAAGGCGAAATCGACGCGCAACGGACCGATCGACGTATAGTAACGCAGGCCGACGCCTGCCGAGTACTTCATGCCGTCGAAGTCCGGATATTCCGTCGCGAAGGCCGAGCCCATGTCGAAGAACGGAACGATGCCGATCGTGTCGGTGACGCGCACGCGCGCTTCCACCGACGCCTCGAAGAAGCTGCGGCCACCGATGATGATGCCGTCCTCGTTGCGCGGGCTGGCGGACTGGTACTCGTAGCCGCGCAGCGAGCCGCCGCCGCCGACATAGAAGCGCCGCTGCGGCGGCACGTCGTAGAGCCCGGCGCCCATGATGCTGCCCGCCGCCACGCGCCCGGCGAGGATGAAGCGCTTGTCCTCGTCGAAGGCGTGATAGGTGGACACCGAGCCGGTGATCATGGTCGGGCCGGCGCCGGCATCGCCGAGATAGGCGAAGGGCTCGACCACCGCCGAGGCCCGCCAGCCGCGCGAGGGATCGAGCTTGTTGTCGGTGCTGTCATAGGTCAGCTCGATCGGCACGCCGACGATGCCGTAATTATTCGTGCCGGTGCTGTCCTCGACGCGCGATTCTTCAAGGTCGATGCTCACCTGCAGGCTCAGGGCGTCGCTGTAGCGATGGCGGACGCCGACCAGCAGCGTGACGGCCTCGCGCACATAGGCGTTCGTCACCTCGCGCAGCACGGCGGCGTCGGCGACGAGGTCGTCCTGCGCGGTGTAGATGCCCGGCTTCACGAAGGAGGCGGCGAGCTTGTAGCCGAACGGATCGGCATCGGGCACCGCCTCGGACTTCTCGCCGAACCAGGAGGCCTGTGCGTCGAGACGCAGCGTCTCGCCGCCGCCGAACAGGTTGCGATGGCCCCAATAGGCGTTGATGGCCGAACCGTCGGTCGAGGAATAGGTGGCACTGAAGCCGACATAGCGCGGCTTGCGCGGCGCCACTTCTATGGTGATCGGCAGGCTGCCATCCGATTCGAGCCGCTCGCCCTCGCGGATGCGCACGCTGGCGATGGCCTCGTATTCCAGCAGGCGGCGGCGCAGCCGATCCAGCACCTCCGGCGAATAGGGCGTGCCGGGCGGAATCTCGATCCGCTCCTCGATGAAGCCGGGCGTGAGGAAATCCGCCCCGGTGACGGTGAAGCGGCCGAAAGTGGCGACCGGGCCGGGCGAGACGTAGAACGTGACGTCGACCGATTTCGCCGCATGGTCGGCGACGACGTCCTTGTCGACGACGCGGACGAAGGGGTGGCCGCTTAGCCGCCAGTGATCGACGATCATGCTCTCGGCGCGGACGATCGAGGTCGCGCGCGCCGGCTCGCCCGAGACGAGGCGCAGGCGCGCTGCCGTGGGCGCCTCCGCCAGCGGGCGGCGAGTGCCGGCATCGAGGATCGCGACGCGGCCGAAATGAAACTGCGGACCGGCTGTCACCGTCACCTGCACCGGCACCGGGCCGCGTTTGCGGGCGGCCTCGACGACCTCGAACACGTTCGGCGCGTCGGGCGGCGTGCCGGCCAGCCTGATGCGGATGATGCCGCCATAATAGCCGGCAGAATAAAGCGCCGCGTTGATGTCGCGCCGGTCCGCCAGGGCGCGGCGCACCAGGCCGGCGGCGCCGGCCGGCGCGCGCTGGTCAAGGCGCTCGAGGTTCGAGGCGGACTTGATGGCGTCGGCGAGGGCGCTGTCGCCGCCGGTTATGTCGAAGGTCACCGTATAAGGCGTGGCGTCGGGCGCGGGCGGGCCGGAAGCGGCCAGCGGCTTCGGGCTGAACAGGTTGATCAGCGAGCCGAACAGGCCGGGACTGGACGCGCCGTCCTGTTCGGAGGCGCTGTTGTCGCCGCCGAAGAGCTGCGCGCGGGCCGGCGCCGCGGTCAGGGCGATCGCCACCAGCGCGACGCAGAACGCGCGCGTACGACACGACCGCCATGTGTCCCTTCGGCACCCCAATCCTCGCCCCCGGCGCTGGTTCCGCGACCATGAAGGCGATGCGACAGATGTGCCAACGCCCTCGATGAAGCCGCGAACCTAGCGTCACGGCGGTGAATTTTGGCTTTCTTTTGCCAAACGTCACCCCCTGATTGCCGTGCATGGCCGGTAGGGTCAACCTCGCCGGGGAAAGAATGCAATCTTTCGCGGATGTGCGATCCACGCGCCGCGCTTCGCGGGTTCCCTGCCGACACCGTGCCTGCAGGAGCCCGCGAAGCACGGCGATGGCCGCGCCGCGGACATGAAAAAGGCGCGGATGCTGCCACCCGCGCCTCTGTCAGGTGGCGTCCCTTGGGGGGAAGGGCGCCGCCCTGCCGCGCTCAGCGGGTGCTGCGCGCGTTCTGCTCGATCTGCTGCTGGATATAGGGCTCGACGCCGGTGGTCGGCGCGGCGACCGCGGCGTTGCGGCCTTCGACAAGGCCCGCATTCGGCACAACGTGCTGCGCGGAATTGCGGATCGTCTCATTATAGGCGGCGCGCTCGGCCGGATCGCGGCCATCCGCATGAGCGGCGGCGGTGAGGCCCAGAGTGGCAACAGCGAAAGCCGTGAGAATGAGCTTGTTCATAGTTCCGTCTCCTATGTTCGACGAGGCGGTCGTCGAAGCGACCTGCCAGGTTGGTGAGACGGAAGCTAAGTCGGGCATTGATGCAGTGCACGCAATTCATGTGCATCACGTGCATTGCATGAATGCAATAACATTTCGGTGAGCGCGACTTGATCGTGCGCGACACGATACCTACCGTTTCAATGGCTCAAAGTTTCGTGAGCCGGCTAAACCTTCTTGTATGAAGGCGTCGGAAACGTCGTCGGTATCCGGCGCCGGGCGCGCCGGGGCGGCTCAATCGCCCAGATGCTGCCGCAATTCGGCGGCGAGCGTTTCGATTTCGAGCGCGCCTTTCGAGCCGGGGGCGGTTTCCAGTATGGTCAGCCCGTCCCCCATGCTGGCGGCGAACGCCACCCGGTTGCCGAGCCGGGTCTGCGCGGCGGGATGGCCGAGAGCGAGAATCGCCTCGCCGATCTCCTGCGTGAGCGCCGCGCGCGATTGCGCGCGGTTGATGACCAGCAGGGAGGGCGTGCCTTCCTTGACGATCATGTCGAGGGTCGGGCGGGTCGCCCACAGATCGATCGGCGTCGGCTGCACCGGCACGGCGACGAGATGGGCGACCTCGATGGCGGGGCGGGATTCGACGTCGGACTTGGGCGGCGTGTCGATCACCACGAAGGCGTAGTCGCGGGCGAGGCTGCGGGCCTCGCGGCGCGCGCCCCAGCCGGACGCGGTGCGGAAGGTGAGGCCGGTGGAGGTCTCGCCCAGCGTCTGCTCGCGGGCCTCGAACCATTCGCCGAGGCTGCCCTGCGGGTCGCAGTCCAGCAGCGCCACGCGTCCGCCCGCCTGCGCCAGGGCGACGGCCAGATGCGCGGCGAGCGTCGTCTTGCCCGATCCGCCCTTCTGCTGCGCAATCGTGATGATTCTGCCGCTCATCCCCAAGGCCTCCAGCCGGAAACAGAATGATACCGTAGCCCGATCACCGCAATCGCGCGCGGCGGGAGTGACGGGCACCGTCCAGCCTCGAAGCTGCACGATGCGGGCCAGCCTCCCTCGCGACGCGCGTCGGCCGGCGTGGAGCCGCGGCCGGGGGGCCGGCGCCTCGCCATCCGCTCCGCGCACCCGCGGAGATCGCGCGCCGGCGGATGCGGCGTCGTGACAGATCCGCAACATCTCCGCCGGGAGAGTATTGGGTTACGGAAAAATACCGTTGCAGGAATAAGACAGGCTCGCCTCCGACCCCGCCGGGCGTCCCCGAAACGCGATGCCCGGGCCCGGCGGACAGGTCGCAATTCAGGCGCCGGCGCCCGAGCCGAGGACCACGACCTTCGTGCCGACATTGACGCGATTATACAGGTCGATGGCGTCCTGATTGATCATGCGAATGCAGCCCGACGAGACGTTGGTGCCGATCGTGTAGGGCTCCAGCGTGCCGTGGATGCGATAGAGCGTGTCCTTGCCGTTCTGCCACAGATACATCGCCCGGGCGCCGAGCGGGTTCGACGGCCCTCCCGCGACGCCCTGGCCGCTGCGCAGCTGCGAGAGCTGCGGTTTGATGTCCGGCCGGCGGTCGATCATCTCCTTCGGGGGATACCAGTCCGGCCATTCCTGCTTGGAGTTGATGGTGGCTGTACCCGACCAGCCAAACCCTTCCTTGCCGACACCAACCCCGTAGCGCATCGCGGTGCCACCCGGCTGGATGAAATAGAGGAAGTGCTCGTGCGGATCGATGATGATCGTGCCGGGCGGGTAGTTCGTGGCGTAGGGCACCTCGCGGCGGAGATAGACCGGATTGATCTGCGAGACATCGAGCTCGGCGATGGGGAACCGATCGGCCGCCGGCCCGTAGGCACCGGTCGACGCATAGGCGCTCACCGGTGAGATGGGGGTGGCGGGCGCGCTTGCCCGGGTGGTTCGGTTGCACCCGGCCAGCGCAAGCGCAACCCCGGCCGCTGCGAGGCCGAGCATGGAGCGACGATCAAGATCCGGCATGATTTGCAACCCTCAACACATTCACACGCTGGATATTAACGCCTTTATGGTAAATAAGTTCTTGCCGACTGCGTGAGCGTGATTCTTCGGGGCGCCGTGATCGACTTTCGTCAAAGTTTAATTGATCCGGCCCTGCATGACCCGTTGAGCTGTACCTAAAATTTGCACTGGTACAGTTGTCGCTGTCACTGTGTCGGTGCAGAGGCGTGGTAACTGCTATCGAGTGCAGGCTACAGCATCCCTTCGGATTAGTCGGGCGCTCTGTGTATTACAGATAAACAACAGGTAATTAGCCGCTTCGCCTGATGTGGAATGCGAAGATGGTCCGGTCGAATGCCGAAGACGGAGAAAAGTACACCAACCCGCAATGGCATACTCTATGTACTCTGCGGTGCCTGGTTCCTTCTTCGGTGACTGGAGCGTCGTTTGGTCGGTCGGTGAGGCCCTGTCGAGTTCCCGTTCCGGGCGACCGAATCCGACATCCGACGGCGACGAGGCGCGTGATCCGGCGAATCGACGGCGACGAGTGGGCAGCGCCCGGTTCCTCACTGCCGGAGGGGGCCAGGTTGGCATCGTCCGTATCGGGCGAATTTCTACATCAAATTTACACTGCCGACGTCACTCGAAGCAGTGTTGCGGTGCCTATTGGTGCTAACTACGACGAAGTACTGATGGGTGCGAGAAGACGTTCCGCTGCCATCGAGCCATTGAGATATCTCGTAAAAATAATGCAATATAGGCGTTTGTGAACGTCAAGCCTGTGTTCCGGAATGGCGGTTTTCGAGATCTCGGGCGGCAACATTTCAACAAACAGTGACATACCCATGTAGAAAGCCCGACTTCGCGGTTTTTCCTGCGTGTCCCCTGGTTGCGCCCCGGCGGGTATCGACGGTTGCGCTTTTGCCTCTCGCGCGGTGAACAGGCAGTACCTGGGCCTGTCGGGACGTCGTCTCGAGCGCCGGATCATCCCGGTGGCCGGTTCGAGGTTCGATTTTCTTTGCTTCAGGGCGTCGGAACGGCGTGGCGACTGGCGGAGTCGGGTGCCGCCGAGTGGTGCTCGCAAGATCTGCACTTAAAATTTACTTTGATCGCGTTATGATGGTTACTGTGCGGGTACATAGGGGGGTAACTATGTCAAAGTACAGTGCCTTAACGACATTCCTGTCGAGTCGGACGCAGCCAAGAATCACTATGTCGTTTGAGGACATAGAACGGATTGTTGGTGCGAATCTTCCGCAGTCCGCGTTCAATCACCGGGCCTGGTGGAGCAATAACCCAACCAACAGTGTCATGACCAAAGCCTGGCTGGCTGCCGGCTTCCGTTCCGAGGAAGTCGACATGGGTGGGCGCAAGCTGGTGTTCAGCCGGCAGCTTGCGAGTGGGTCAGCGGGCGCCGGCGGCGTGCGCCCCGTGCCTGCATCGACCGGATCGCCGCTTGCGGGGCTTTTCGGCGGATTGAAGGGAACCATCCATGTGGAACCCGGCACCGACCTCACTCAGCCCATAAACGGCGAATGGACGATGGGGGGGTGACATGGGAATGCCACTTCTTCTCGACACATGCGCCGCCATCTGGGTCGCACAGGGAGCACCCGTGTCCGACGAGGCAAGGGGGACTCTGATCGAGGCCCGGTTGCGCGGCGCGCCGATTGCGGTGTCACCCATGTCGGCATGGGAGATCGGCATGCTGGTGGAGCAGGGGCGACTGCGGTTGGCGATGGATCCGGCGAAGTGGTTCGTGGCGCTGACCACGCTTCCCGGCATGAGCGTCGCGGCGCTCACGGCGGATACGCTGATCGCTTCCTCGTTCCTTCCCGGGTTGCCACCGCATGACCCGATCGACCGGGTGCTCATCGCCACGGCGCGCGATCAGGGCTACCGGCTGATGACGCGCGACAGGGTCATGCTGGACTATGCGGAGTCCGGCAACATGCAGGCGATTCCCTGCTGAGACGTCGCGACCATCGACCGGGCGCGGATCACCATGGGGTATGATCGGCGTGCCGGCCGATGGCGCGCGAGCGCGTCCTACCGGGCTGCGCGAGTCCGGCAACATGCAGGCGATTCCCTGCTGAGACGTCGCGACCATCGACCTGGCGCGGATCACCATGGCGTGTGATCGGCGTGCCGGCCGATGGCGTGCGAGCGCGTCCTGCTGGACTATGCGGAGTCCGGCAACATGCAGGCGATTCCCTGCTGAGACGTCGCGACCATCGACCGGGCGCGGATCGCCACGACGTGTGATCGGCGTGCCGGCCGATGGCGTGCGAGCGCGTCCTGCCGGGCTACGCGGAGTCCGGCAACGTGCAGGCGATCTTCTGCCGGTCCGTCAGAGCGGGCGGGGCAGGGAACGGAGGGTGTCGACCCACGAATAGTCGAAGTAACCGTCGCGGGCGAGGCTGTGCAGCTTGTCGGTGCGCACCAGCCCGTTCTCGATGAACCGCTCATCGATGTGCACGCCGACGATCTCGCCGAAGGTGACATGTCGGCCGGAGGCGGCGCCGTGCCGGTCCTTGATGTCGAGCGTCTCGATCCAGACGCATTCCAGCGCGCAGGGCGCGGCGGCCACACGTGGCGGCTTCACCAGACGCGACGGCGCCCTCTCAAGCCCGGCGAGATCGAATTCGCTCTCGCCGGGCGGGATGGGCCTGGAAGTGAGGTTGACCGCCTCGATCAGTTCGAGCGTGGCGAGATTGCAGACGAACTCGCCGGTCGCCATGACGTTGCGCACCGTGTCCTTCAGACCGGCGCTGGAGAACATGACGATGTCCGGGCTCTCGCTCACCATGTTGAAGAAGGAGTAGGGGGCGAGGTTCGCCACGCCGTCTTCCGTCAGGGTGGAGATCCAGCCGATCGGCCGCGGGGCGACGATGGCCTTGAGCGGATTGTGCGGCAGGCCGTGATTGTGGCGGGCGGGTTCGTAGAACATGGCTCAGAACCGCGTCACGATGTCGGCGAGCGCCGGGCGCGGACGGTCCTCCTGCGGCCGGGCGAGGGTGCCGATATGCACCAGGCCGATGAAGCGCTCGTTCTCGGCGAGGCCCAGCGCGGCGCGCACCCGCGCGTCATAGGCGTACCATTCGGTGAGCCAGGTGGCGGCATAGCCGAGCGCGTGCGCGGCCAGCACCAGCAGCGTGCAGGCGGCGGCGCCGGACAGCGTCTGCTCCCATTCCGGGATCTTCGCATGCGGGCCGGCCTTGGAGACCACGGCGATCACCACCGGCGCGCGCGAAAGGCGCGTACGCTCGATGGCGACCCGGTCGGCGTCGGCCTCCGGATTGTCCTGCAGGAAGACGGCGGCGATGGCCTCTCCGGCGCGTGCGCGTCCCTCGCCCTCGAAGACGATGAAGCGCCACGGCGCGAGCTTGCCGTGATCGGGCACGCGCGAGGCGACGGCGAGCATCTCGTCGATCTCCGCCGGCGTCGGCCCGGGCGAGGCGAGGTCGAAGATTTTCGGACTCTTGCGCGTCTTGAGGAGGCTCAGGGCGTGGGGCGTGGCTGCGGTCATGTCGGCGATCCAATCCTTGTTGCCGTTGCGCCTAGCATGACGGGGACGGACGACCAAGACGGCGCCGCGCGCGTGCACGCGCTGTTGACGGCACCGGTCGCGGCGGCCGTGCGCAGGCGCCATCGGGCGCGGCATTGTCCGACTTGAATTTGCCGCCGTTTGGGGGCACCAACGGCGCCGATGCCTTACATCCCTCGCCACGTCATCCGCTCCTTTGCCGCCCTTCTGTTCGGGAAAGGTGCGCGCGCGGGCGAGGCCGTGCCCGCGCGGGGGCCTGCCGTGGCGACGGCGCGCGCCGTTGCCCGCGCCCTGGCCCTGGCCGGCGCGCTGGTCGGCGTGGTCGTGGCGGCCGCTGCGGGGCTGCCGGCTGCAGCCGCGGCGGAGGGCGTGAGCGTGGCGCAGCTGTCGCCCTTCCCGTCGCCGCCGTCGCCGTCGCAGTTCCAGCCTTCCAAGGCGCTTCCCTTCGTCGGCTCGCCGCCGCCGGCGCCGCCGCCTTCGGGCAGTGCCGGGCCGGCGGCGCGGCTGCCCTCGGCAGAGCAGGCGGAATCCGGCGATCCGCACACGATCCTTCCGCAGCCGCCGGCCGGCAAGGTGGCTATCGGCATGAGCGCGCGCTTCGGCGACAGGGAGCCGCTGATTCCGCGCGGGCTCGTCTGGCGTGTCTTCGCCGATCGGCCTGAAGCCTCGGGCGCCTATCCGCTGGTCGCCGAGGCGGCGGATCCCGCGCCAGTGTTCTTCCTCTCGCCGGGCGGCTATGTCGTGCATGTCGCCTACGGCCTCGCCAGCGTGGCGCGGCGTATCGTGGTGGGCGACGAATCGCGGCGCGAGCAGCTCGTCGTGCCGGCCGGCGCGGTGACGCTGCACAGCGACGTCAACGACAAGCCGATTCCGTCGGAGAAGGTGACCTACGACATCTTCGAGGGCAGCTTCCTGCAGGGGCGCGCCGCCAGCCGGCCCTATTATCGCGGCGCCAATTCCGGCGACCTGATCATCCTGCCGGCCGGCGACTATTATGTCGTCTCCACCTATGGCGAGGGCAACGCGGTCATTCAGGCCGACGTCGCCGTGGCGCCGGGCAAGGTGACGGACGCGGTGCTGCACCACCGCGCCGGCGAGGTCGCGCTGCGGCTGGTCAAGGTCGCCGGCGGCGACGCGCTGACCGAGACGCAATGGTCGGTGCTGACGCCGGGCGGCGACAGCATCAAGGAATCGATCAACACCCAGCCGACCTTCGTGCTGGCGGAGGGCGAATACACCGCGGTCGCCCGCTTCGAGGGCAAGACCTACACGAAGGAGTTCACCGTCGATCCGGGCGAGAACGGTGTGGTCGAGGTGATGCTCGGCGAGCAGGTGACGCCGCCGAGCCTCGACGCGCAGGAAGGCAGCGGCGACTGAGCGGCCGCGCCGTCATTCTTCGCGCATGGTCAACGTTTTCTTAAGCGACCCGCTCGCATCATCACGTCATCGATGGATTGAGCCGGGAGACGGCGATGATCGTGCGTCAGTTTCTGGAATGGGCGCGAACCGCGCCGGAAGACGCCCGCGCCAAGGCCGTGGCGGCTCTGGGCCGGGCCTATGTGCGACCCGAGCTCGGCGCCGAGGATCGGGCCGAGATGGACGCGGCGCTGCCGCAGATCGCTGCCGATCCTTCGCCGCTGGTGCAGTTCGAGCTTGCTTCCGCGCTGAGCCGGCATCCGCTCGTGCCGGCCGATGTCGTCGTTCGTCTGGCGGCGCTGCCCGGCGTGGCGGGGGAGGCGGTGCTGGC
The DNA here is from genome assembly GCF_056836805.1 of Ancylobacter sp. TW_SC_1. Classification (NCBI taxonomy): domain Bacteria; kingdom Pseudomonadati; phylum Pseudomonadota; class Alphaproteobacteria; order Hyphomicrobiales; family Xanthobacteraceae; genus Ancylobacter; species Ancylobacter sp. TW_SC_1. The sequence continues at coordinate 3,406,324 of NZ_CM166365.1, read as the reverse complement.
GCATTCGCCGGTGCTGAACATGCGCGAGCTGATCGAGTTCTGCGCCTCGGGCAATCCCGGCAAGCAGGCGGCCATCGCCCGCCGCGAGGAACTGCCGGCGCCGATCTGCGCCGTGCTGGCGGAAGTCGGCGACGTCGGCGCCTGCCTGGCGCTGGTGCGCAATCCCACGGCGGACGTTCCCGGCTTCGCGCTCGGCCATATCGTGGCCCGCTTCGGGCAGGTGTCGGAGCTGCGCGAGGCGCTGCTGGTCCGTCCGGACCTGCCGGCGGCGGCGCATCAGGCGCTGATCCGCGTGGTGGCCGGCACGCTCTCGGCCTTCGTCGAGGAACGGCAGTGGCTGACGCCGGGCGAGGCGGCCCGCGTGGCGCGCGAGGCCTGCGATCAGGCGACGGTGACGCAGGCCGGCAAGCGCCATTTCACCGAGATACGCACCCTCGTCGAAGGGTTGCAGGCGCGCGGCGAGCTGACCTCGGCGCTGGTGCTGCGTTCGCTGCTCTCCGGCCAGATGCGCCTGTTCCTCGAAGCGGTGTCGGTCAGCTCCGGCATTCCGGTCGACCATGTGGCGGCGCTGACCGCCGACCGTTCGGGCGACGCCTTCCGCCTGCTCTATGAGCGGCTCGGCCTGCCGGCGGGGGCGTTCGTCGCCTTCCGCACGGCGCTCGAAGTGGTTCAGGCCGAGGCGTATCTCGACGAACAGGACGAGACGCCCGGCCTTCGGCTGCGCATCGTCGACAAGGTGCTCGCCGCCTATGAAGCGACCGGCGAGAGCGCCGAGGGCAACCGCGTGGTGGGGCTGCTGCACCGCTGGCAGGTCGAGGCTCGCGAAAGGGGGCCGGCGGAAGTGCTGGCGGCCTGAGGCCGCCCGATCCGCCGGCGGCGGGGCCGCTCAGCCCACTGGCGGCCTGAGGCCGCTCAGCCGAACTGTTCCGCCAGAATGCGCTCCTCGATGGAGTGGTCGCGGTCGACCAGCATGGTCATCGACGAGGCCTGGTCGAGGCGTGCGCGCACGGCCACCACGTTGAGCACCTGGAAATGGTCGGCGGTGGCGTTGACCGGCCGCTTCTCGAACTCCATCACCGCGATGTCGACGCGGGCCCTGTCGGGCACCAGCGCGCCGCGCCAGCGCCTTGGCCGGAAGGCGGAAATCGGCGTGACGGCCAGCAGCGGCGTGCCGATGGGCAGGATCGGTCCCTGCGCCGAAAGATTATAGGCGGTCGAGCCGGCCGGGGTGGCGACCATCACGCCGTCGCAGATCAGCTCCTCCATGCGGACCTTGCCGTCGATGGCGATGCGCAGCTTTGCCGCCTGGTAGGACTGGCGGATGAGCGACACCTCGTTGATCGCCCAGGCGCGGTGCTGCCGGCCATTGACGTCGGTCGCCTCCATCATCAGCGGGTGGATGACGACGTGCTGCGAGGCGGCGATGCGCTCGGGCAGGTCCTCTTCGCGGAAGCTGTTCATCAGGAAGCCGACGGAACCGCGATTCATGCCGTAGATCGGCTTGCCGCTGTCGCGGAAGCGGTGCAGCGTCTGCAGCATGAAGCCGTCGCCGCCGAGCGCGACGATGATGTCCGCCTCCTCCGGCGCGATGTTGCCGTAGCGCGCGATGAGGCGGCCCTGCGCCTGCACGGCGTCGGGGGCGTCGCTCGCGACGAAGGCGATGCGGCCACAGGTTGGCGTGGAGTCGGCTTCCACGCTGCTCTGGCCGGCGGGGCGGGCGACTTCGTTCATACTGGACGGCCCGATGCGTGGGTGGAGGTGGCGATGCCCGGAGGCGGCTTTAGCACAGTCATGATCTATACGACCTGGCCGGGTGCCGTCGAGGCGGAAGCCGCCGGGCGGGCCATCGTGGCGGATGGGCTCGCCGCCTGCGTCAACATACTGCCCGGCATGGTGTCGATCTATCGCTGGCAGGGCGAGATCGAGCGCGCGCAGGAAGCCGTGATGATCCTGAAGACCCGCGCCGACCTCGCCGAGGCCGTGGCGCAGGCGGTGCGCGCCCGCCATCCCCACGAGGCGCCGGCGGTGCTGTTCCTCCCGGTCGTGGGCGGCGATGCCGATTATCTCGACTGGATCGCCGCCGAAACCGAGGGGTGAGGCGAGGGCGTCGCCGCCCTATCGCGCCCGTCGCCGCGCGGCACCGGGGCGCTCAGCCCTCGATCGGGCGCAGATAGGGCTCGACCGTGCCCTTGAGCTTCACCGTCATCGGGTTGCCGGCGCGGTCCTTGGCCTTGCCGACGGCGACGCGAACCCAGCCCTCGCTGACGCAGTATTCCTCGACATTGGTCTTCTCGGCACCCTTGAAGCGGATGCCGATGCCGCGCTCCAGCAGTTCGGCATTGTAGAAGGGGCTGCTCGGATCGCTCGACAGGCGGTCGGGAAGCGTCACGGAAGCGGTGTCAGTCATGGGGCCGTCCTCGGCTGGCGGTTGGCGATCGGGGCGAGACATAGCCCCGCCCCGGCAAAATTGCCAACCCGGCCGGCGCCGCAGCCCGGTTCAGAGCACCGGCGTCCAGAGCGCCGGCACCACCGCGTAGCCCTCGCCCTCCTTGCGGATGAAGCCGGTGGCCGGGAAGGGGTAGTGGTAGCCGGTGAGCTGAAGACGCTCGGCGGCGAGCATGTCGTAGACGCGGCGGCGGGTCTGCGCTGCCTTGGCGCCGTCCATGTCGAACTGCACCTGCCAGTCGGGGTTCGGGGCGAACAGGATCGGCGTGTTGGTGACGTCCGACTGGATGAACAGCCGGCCGTCGCCGGAGGCGAGGATGAAGGCGGTGTGGCCGGGGGTGTGGCCGGAGGCGTCCACCGAGGTGAGGCCGGGGGCGATCTCCTTGTCCCAGCCGTAGCGCGTCACCTTGCTGTCGATGTCCTTGAACACCCGGCGCACGTTCTGGAAATTGCCCTTGAGCGCGTCGGGCGCCCGGCTCATCTCGCCCTCGTCCATCCAGAACGCCCATTCGGCTTCCGGCACCAGGATCTCGGCATTGGGGAAGGCGAGGCCGCCATCGGCGGCGCGCAGCCCGTTGATGTGGTCGCCGTGGAAATGCGAGATGATGACGGTGTCGATGTCCGCCGGCTTGATGCCGGCCCAGGCGAGATTGGCCGGCAGGCGGCCGACGGTCGATGCGCCCGATTGCGGGCCGTTGCCGGTGTCGATCAGCGTCAGCTTGCCGCCATTGTCGATCAGCAGCGGATTGAACTGCACCGTCATCTCGTCCGTCGGCTGGAAGGCGGCTTCCAGCGCGGCATTGACGTCGGCTCGCGAGGCGTTGCGGACGAAGCCGTCGGCGAGCGGGAAGCGGCGGGCGCCGTCATTGATGGCGGTCAGTTCGATCGTGCCGACCTTGTAGCGATAGAGGCCCGGCACCTGCTGGCCGGAGGAGGTCTGGGCGGCGGCGGGTGTCGCACCGGCCAGGGTGGCGGCGCCGGCGAGCGAGGCCGCCAGCGGCAGGGCGGCGGCGCCCGCCATGACGTGGCGGCGGGACAATCCGTGCGCGGACGACTGGGCGTCGCGGGGCATGGGCAGCTTATCCATCGGTGGGCTCTCCATGGCTGGGGAATCTTGCGTGCCCGGAGGCTAGGGTTCCCGTCCCTCGTGGTCACGCGACATGGATTCACGTTGGCGTGAGAGCCATCCGCGCGAGCCATCCGCGCGAGCTGGCCGTGAAGATCCGCTAGAAGCGGTAGCGGTAGCCGAACTCGATGCCGGTATAGCTCGCCGTGCCGTTCGACCAGTCCCGCTCGATCATCAGCGAGACGCTGTTGTGCGCGTCGATCTTGTAGTCAACGCCGGTCGCGACCTCGGGCGTGTCGTAGTCGTTCGCGCTGTCGAAGGCATTGCGGTAGCGGACCCGGAAAATGTTCCAGGTCCATTTCTCGGCGATCGGCACCGAGCCCGCCAGCGTCACGTAGTAATAGGGGAAGCTCGTCGAATCGTCCGAATGGATGAAGTGCTGGCCGGCACCGACCGTTCCCGTCAGCGACAGCTTGCCGATATCGTAGGTGTAGCCGATGCCGAACTGCGCGTTCGTCTTCGAATTGCTGGTTCCGGCGGTATCGTAATATTTCACCGTCCCGGAAATAGACACCTTGTTGTCGAAACTGTGCGACAGGCCGACCTGCCAGTCCGATCCGGTGGTGGAACTGAAGTCCTGCGGGCCGCGCTCGGTGGTGTAGGTCGCACCGATACTTGTGCTCTCGGCAGAAGCCGCACGTACACCGCCCGCAAGTACGACCGCGCTCAAGAGTATAGCGATCACATAGTGCATCGTTCCTGCTCCCCTGCCTGGCGAGTCGATGCCATGCAGGCGTGTGCTCCTCCATTATACGGAGGGTCGTCAGATCATACTTATGGATTAGCGCAGGTATTAGAGGGTGTCGTACGTGCCGTCCGACAGATATCGGACGGCGTTATTGCGTCTTGGGCTTGCTTTTCAGCAACACATAGGAAACGGCGGCCACCAGCGTCAGCACCACGAAGATGACGCCGACCACGTTGATCACCGGCGACAGGCCGAAACGCAGGCGCGAGGCGATCTCGGTAACGAGCGTCCACTCGCCGCCGATGGCGAACACCGTGGTATTGTAGTTCTCGAACGATTGCAGGAACGCGACAACGGCGGCGGTGAAGCAGGTCGGCGCCAGGAAGGGTAGGGTGATGCGGCGGAACACCAGCGTATGGCTCGCCCCGAGATCGAGCGCGGCTTCCTCCAGCGTGCGGTCCTGCCGCTGCAGCCGGGCGAGGAACAGCAGCATCGCATAGGAGGCGATGAAGCTCGACTGCGCCATGACGGCGACGAACAGCCCGCCCGGCACGCCGAATTCGCGCCAGAAGATCAGGCTCGAAATGCCGAGGATGATGCCCGGCGTCAGCACCGGCGAGACCAGCACGGAATAGAGCATCGTTCCCGAACGCTGGCCGAGCCGGGTCAGGATCAGCGCGCCGGAGAGCCCCGCCGGGATCGAGACGGCGATGACGCCCAGCGCCACCAGCACGGAGTTCACCAACCCCTGCAGCAGGCGCTGGTCATGGGCGAGGGCGACGAACCATTTCAGGGTGAAGCCATGCCACTGCGTGACGGACGGATAGTCGAAGGAGTTGAACGCCGCCGCCGACATCACCGCCAACGGGAGGAAGAGATAGAGCACGAACAGGCCGATATAGAGGTTCAGCACCAGCCGCGCGCCGGCGCTCTCGGTGGCGGTGCTCATGGGGCGGCTCCCGTTAGACGGTGGGCGCCGTGGCTCCCTCTCCCCGACGGGGAGAGGAAAAGGCACGTGGCGTGGACTTCGACCGGAGGATGAGACACGCGACACCCCGTCATTTCGCGATGTCCCTGAGCCCGACGCCGAAAAGGCGCATCATCAGCAGGATGAAGGCGGTGCACACGACGAGCAGCGACACGGCATAGGCCGAGCCCATGTTCCAGTTGTTGCTCTCGTAGAACTGCCGGTAGACGAGCTGGCTGAACCAGTCGCCGCCCTGGCCGCGCGTCATGATCGCCGGCACCGAATAGGAGCCGGCGGACAGCATGAAGGTCATGATGCAGCCGACCGCGATGCCGGGCTTGGCGTGCGGGATGATCACGCGGCGATGGATGCGCAGCGTCGAGGCGCCGAGATCGCGCGCGGCCTCGATCTGGTTGCGGTCCAGCGTCTCCAGCGTGTTCACCATCGGGAACACCATGAACAGCACATAGGTGTAGATCATCGCCAGGAAGACGGCGGAGGGGTTTTCCAGGAACGGAATCCACTCCCTCGCGTCGAGATCGATGAAACCCATCCATTGCAGGACGCCGTTGATGACGCCGCGATAGTCGAGGATCATCAGCCAGGCATAGACGCGCAGCAGCTCGTTGATCGCGTAGGGAACGATGAGCGCGACCATCAGTATGATCGCCTTGCGCGGTCCGCTGGCCAGCGCCACCACATAGGCGACGGGGTAGCAGACGATGAGCGCCAGCGCCGTCACCATCAGCGCGTAGAAGATGGTGCGCACGAAGATGTAGAGGTGCAGGCCGCTCATGCGGGTGAAATTGGCGAGGCCGTAGGTCTTGGGCGGGTCCTGCTCCTGCGCCTCGAGCGCCGTCGCCTCGGCCTGCTTCTCGGCGAGGCTCTGGTCGAGCGCGGCCTTCCTGGTGGGGTCGGTCTCTGCGTCGCGGTCGAGCTCGATCAGCGAGATGTCGTTGTAGAGCCGGTCGATGGTGAGCGAGATGTCGCCCTTGGATTCGCGCCACCACAGCGACTGCTCGACCATCGCGCCGAGCGGCACGAGGATGAGAACGAGGATCCACAGCACCGCGATGCCGGCGATGACGGAGGCCAGCGGCCTCCCATAGGCGCGCGCGAGGCTACCCATGGGCGAGTGCTCCCACCGCGAAGACCAGCGCGTCGTCGACGCCGAAGGAGAGCGTCAGCTCCTCCGGCAGGTCGCGCACGGCCGGGCCGTTCGGCACGGTGACGGTGAGCGTCTGGCCGGCGGCGGCGCAGGCGAGATTGACCGCCGGTCCCTCCAGATTGCGCGAGACGAGGCGGGCGGCGACCGCGTTCGCCCCGCCGGCGCCGAGCGCGATGCGCTCGGGACGCACCATCACCAGCGCCTGCTCGCCGAGCTTGAGCGGTCCCTTGATCCGGCCTTCGACGCGGCCGATCGGCGTGTCGACGGTGGCGACGGTGTCCGACAGGCTGGCGACCGCGCCGCGCAGCACGTTCTGCTCGCCGACGAAGGTGGCGACGAAAGGTGTCGCCGGGTCGGCATAGAGCATGTCGGCATCCGCGACCTGTTCGAGCTTGCCGCGGCTCATCACCGCGACGCGGTCCGACATGGCGAGGGCCTCGCCCTGGTCGTGGGTGATGTAGATGAAGGTGATGCCGACGCGCTTCTGGATGGCGCGCAGCTCGGTGCGCATGTGCTGGCGCAGCTTGAGGTCGAGCGCCGAGAGCGGCTCGTCCAGGAGCAGTACGGACGGTTCGACGGCAAGCGCCCGGGCGATGGCGACGCGCTGGCGCTGGCCGCCGGAGAGGTCCGACGGCTTCTTGTCGCCGAAGCTGCCCAGCGCGACGAGGTCGAGCAGTTCCTGCGCCCGGCGCAGCCGCTCGGCCTTGCGCACGCCGCGCGCCTCCAGCCCGAAGGCAACGTTCTCGGCGACGCTCATCAGCGGAAACAGCGCGAGATTCTGAAAGATGAGGGCGGTGGGGCGCTCGTTCGGCCCCTTGCCCGCCATGTCCTCGCCGCCGATCAGCACGCGGCCCTCGGTCGGTTCGATGAAGCCGGAAATGGTGCGCAGCAGGGTGGTCTTGCCACAGCCGGAGGGCCCGAGGATCGAGAAGAACTCGCCGGCATGGATGGCGAGGTCGGTCGGCTGGACGGCGGTGGAATCGCCGAACCGGATGCAGACCTGGTCGAGACGGACGTCCTTGCCGCGCATGGGAGTTCCATCAGCCGTGATGTGGGCCGTCATGGCCGGGCGTGTCCCGGCCATCCACGTCCTCGGGGGCTATCCGCCTCGGGGGCAATCCGCGAGACCGGCGTGAATCCCCGGGACGCGCCCGGGGATGACGTTGTTTCAGCTAAGATTAGCCGGCTCAGCTATTGGTGAGCTTCTCGACATACTCGCCGCGCAGCTTGGCGTAGAAGTCCGTCTGCATCGGCCACCAGAACAGGTTGTCGATGGTGCCGGCCGGGTAGGCCGCGTCGAAGGCGGCGCGGGCTTCCTCGGAGAGGAACTGCTGGGCGCCGGCGGCGCAGCTATTGTAGCCGGTGGTGTTGGCGAAGCGGGCGCCGACCTCCGGCTGATAGATGAAGTTGGCGAAGGCGTAGGCCTGATCGACGTTCTCGGCGCCCGCGGGGATGCCGAGCGTGTCGGTCCAGGCGAGACCGCCTTCCTTGGGCATGCCGTAGCGCCACTTCTTGTCGGTGTTGCGGTGGAGCAGGATGCCCGTCGTGTCCCAGGTCTGGCCGATGGTGCAGCCGGCATCGGTGAAGGCGGCGGTGGCCTCGGTGGCGTTGTTCCAGTAGGCGCCGATATTGCCCTTGTGGGCGAGGATGTACTTCAGCACGCCCTCGAACACGCGGCGCGATTCCGCCTCGGACTTGTAGAGGTCCAGGCCGCGGTCGGACTTCAGTTCGCCGGTGGCGTCGAGATAGAGGGCGACGCCGTTGAACACCGACTTCTGGCGGATCGCCGTCTGCTTCGGGTAGCCGGCGAGCCACATGTCGCCATAGGAGATCTCGCCCGACTTCTTGTCGAACTTGGTCGAATCCCAGGTGATGCCCTCGGTGCCCCAGTCGAAGGGCACGAGGTAGCGCTTGCCGCGATAGGCGGCGCCGAGCTTGAGCGAGTTGCGGTAGATCGAGGGGATGATCAGGCCGCTCTTGAACTTCGCCTCGTCGATCGGCTGCAGCAGGTTGTCCTTGTAGTAGTTCGGGCCGGTGTCGACGGACGGGAAGATGATGTCGAAGCCCTTGCCGCCGGCGGCGCGCAGCTTGTTCTCGCACTCCTCGTTGGAGCCGTAGGTCGACAGGTTCACCTTCACGCCGGTGGCGTTGGTGAAGTCGGCAAGCAGCGTGTTCTTGTCGAAATAGTCGCCCCAGGCATAGACGTTGAGCGAGCCGGAGGTGGCGAGCGCGTCGTGGGCGCGCAGCACGGCCGGCGCGGCGAGCGCGAAGGCGCCGGCCTTCATCAGGTCACGACGGGAAAAGCGGGTCATCAGTACCTCCCATTGCCCCCGGAGGGCGAAACGGCGTCCGCTCTAGTTCGGGGCGATGAATGGACGATGACACGGCCTGACGGTACGAAAAAGCCGATGTCGGCTGAGAACAGAGATTGTGTCGGTTCTGTTCAACGCTGCCCGAGCGGTGGGCGCCCGCGCAGGCGGTCCTAGCGGGTTTCATGGGTGCGACAATCTGTCATGTCGGTCCGCTCTGGCAAAGGTCCGCTCCTGCCTTAAGTTGGCGTCACCCGTTGATCCGGGCCCCTCTGACGCGAGCCGAGCCGGCGTTCGCGTGATGTCGGATCGCTTTCCGACGTCGCGCCGGCTGGATTGTGTCCGTCATGACCTTGATACCCATCCCGAATGCATCCGGAATTGGACTTCGCGCGTTGTCACGTCGCGAAAGCCCTGTCGTATCGATCTCTGGGGAGTGATCTGGTGGACTATTTGATGGAACTTGCCGTCAGCCCGGCGGCCTGGGCGGCGCTCGTCACGCTCGTCGCGATGGAAGTCGTGCTCGGCATCGACAACCTGCTGTTCATCTCGATCCTGACCAACAAGCTGCCGGAGGACATTCGCCCGCGGGCCCGGCGCATCGGCATCGGGCTGGCGCTCATCATGCGCCTCGGCCTGCTGAGCACGGTCGCCATCATCGTGACGTTGGTCGAGCCGGTGTTCAGCGTGTTCGGCCACCCCTTCTCGTGGCGCGACATCATCCTGATCGCCGGCGGTCTGTTCCTCGTGTGGAAGGCGACCAAGGAGATCCACCACAGCATGGCGCCGCATGACGAGCAGGAGGCCTCGCTGGGTGGCACGCTGAAGGTGAGCTTCGGCGCGGCGATCGTGCAGATCCTGATCCTCGACCTCGTCTTCTCCGTCGACAGCATCATCACCGCCGTCGGCATGACCGAGCACATCCCGATCATGGTGATCGCGGTCGTGTTCGCGGTGCTGACCATGCTGTTCGCGGCGGGTCCGCTGGCCAACTTCATCAACCGCAACCCGACCATCGTGATGCTGGCGCTCGGCTTCCTCCTGCTCATCGGCACCACGCTGATCGCGGAAGGCTTCGGCGCCCATGTCTCGAAGGGCTACATCTACACCGCGATGGCGTTCTCGGCGGCGGTCGAGGGGCTCAACATGATCCAGCGCAAGCGGCGGACGGCGTCGCACTGACGCCGGCGCAAAGACAGGGCCGGCGGCGTGGGGATGTGAAACCCCGCGCCGCCGGTCGATGCTAGGATGGGGCTCCACTCTCCGAGGAGCCCGGACCATGGCGGACGACAGCGACCCGCATGCCGCAGCCGAAGGCGAGGCCGAGCGGCCCGCCGACACCAAGCTCACCCGCACCAAGCAGCGCTGGGCGCGGGAGGGCAAATTCCTCACCGGCCGGAACACACGGCCGGAAGAGGAACGCCTGCCGCCCGGCCAGCACCTGGTGCGCGACTGGCCGGTGCTCGACCTCGGCACGCAACCCAGGGTCTCCCTCGATGCCTGGCGGCTCGACGTCACCGGCGAGGTGGAGAACCCCGTCTCCTGGGACTGGCAGGCCTTCCGCGCGCAGAAGCAGACGCGCGAGACGACCGACATCCACTGCGTCACCACCTGGTCGCGCTACGACAATCACTGGGAAGGGCTGGCGACGCGCGACCTGCTCGACGCGGTGATGCCGCGCGCGCAGGCCGGCTTCGTCATGCTGCATTCCTATGACGGCTACACCACCAATCTCGCATTGGAGGATTTCGCCGCCGAGGATGCGCTCATCGTCCATGGTTGGGACGGCAAGCCGCTCACGGTCGAGCATGGCGGCCCGGCGCGGCTGATGGTGCCGCATCTGTATTTCTGGAAGAGCGCGAAGTGGCTGAAGAAGATCGAGTTCCGGACTACCGACAAGCGCGGCTTCTGGGAGGAGAACGGCTATCACAACCACGCCGATCCCTGGCGGGAGCAGCGCTACTCGGACGAGGAGTGAGGCGCGCGATAGCCTGAAAAACGAAAAAGGCCCGGACGGGGAGACCGTCCGGGCCTTTCTCGATCGAGGGCGCGCGCGTTCAGCGCGGGCGGATCGCGCCGGGACGCAGGAAGGTGCCGGTCTGACGCGCCGGCTCGGGTGCCTTGACCGGCTTGCGCGCGCTCGTGCTTCCGGCATTCGTGCCGCCGGGCGTGGCGGCGAGGTTGGCGAGCAGCGAGGAGCCGCCATTCTGGACATAGGAGCCGAGCGTGTAGCCCGCCGGCTTCGCCGTGCCGCTGCCGGCGAGGTTCGTCCGGGTGGTGGAGAGAGGCGCGCTCGGGCTCTTGGCGGGGCTGGTGGTCTTCTGTGCCGGCGCGGATTTCTGCGCCTGCGCCTTGGTGAACGAACTCACGGCCGGACGCTGGCCCTTCGCATCGGCGTTGCGTGCGAACTGGGCGCTGCGCGGCAGATCGGGCGAGGCCGGCGCGCGATTGGAGCGGTTGATCGACAGCTCGGCGCGCAGCTTGGCCCAGGTCTCGGCCAGCGCGGTCGGATCCCAGCTCGGCTCCTTCTCGTCGATCTCCCACTTCTCCATCTTGTCCGGCGTCGCCGCGCCGGAATCGACACGATGGCGCGGTTCCGGATCGGGCAGGGCCGACGGGGGCTGGGCAACGGATTCGGGCAGGACCGGAGGGAGCGGTGCGGCGGCCTGCGCCTGCTGGGCGGACGCCGCCTGCAGCGCCATGGCCTGCATCTGCGCGGCGTCGCCTGCCACGGCGAATTGCGCGGCCGGCTGCGGCATGAGGGCGGCGAGGGCAGGCTGCACCGGAAGCGGAACGTTCCACTTGCCGGTCTCCCATTCGTTGATCGCCCACATCACAGCGGCGCCGATGCCGGCCCCAGCGCAGACGTCCGTCAGGTTCACGCCCGGCACGATGGAGAGATACACGGCGCAGAGAACGGCAACGCCGACATAGCACGCAGGTGCACGCCATTTGGATTGCATGACGAAATCCCCCAGAAATTTGAAACAACATAGCTGATTCGAGGGAATCTCAGAGGCTTAGGGGAAATAAATAATCTCGAAACATTGCCCTTCGCGTTAACCGTCCGGTAACCAATGACTGAGGTATCAATAGCGTTTCCGGCGGCAAGAAGAGTGCCGGCGCATTACGAAACGTTGCTTGATTCGTGCAGCGTTGGCGATGCCTGTCCGGCCTGGCTGCTTCGCGCGCGAAACGTACCGTGCGCCGTCCGGCGATGATCGCCTCTGCCGGTGGTATTGGCTGACGGGTCGATGGGCGCATGGGGAGGTATTGGTGCCGGCTGAGGGGATCGAACCCCCGACCTTCGGTTTACAAAACCGCTGCACTACCGCTGTGCTAAGCCGGCCCAATCAGGCTTTAATCTGATGCGTCAGTACCTTAAGGCGTCTGCGCCGAGCATCAGGCCAGATGCGCGCCGTCGAACGGCGTCGCCAACGCTCTCTTCGCCGATGGTTGGCGTCTGGTCAACCCGGGCGCGAGCTCCGGCAACGCGGCGGGGAGCGAAACGGTGGGCGAGTCGGGTCGCCCACCGGGCAATCTCACTTCTGCGCGTTGAACGCCGTCATCTTGCCCTGCCGGAACTTGCATTCGACGTTCCAGAACGCCACCGGCGCCCCCGGCTTCATCACCTGGAACGACAGCCCGACGCGCTTCTCTTCGCCCGGAACAACGAGCTTCGAGGCCAGCTTCCGGATGGGATAGGGCGCAGACATCCGGGCACGGCTCTCGCAATAGGAAACGGCGTCCTTGTCGGACACGTTCTGATCGCGCGGGCGCGTGTCCTGCCCCCAGGGCGACGGATCCGGCCGCCAGGGGGCCTGGCCGCCGCGTTCCCGGTCGAGCGTCGCGCGGCATTCGAAATAGGCCTGGGTGCCCGGCATGGCGCCCCAGGACCGGCACTTGGCGTCGTCCGGGTCGGCGTAAGGGTAGGGCGGCGGATAGGATTGCGGAGGGTACGGGTATTGCGCGAGTGCCGGGGTCGCCAGCGCGGCGACCAGCAGAGCGGTCGAGAGAAGGTAACGCGAGCCCATGTGCCCCACCTAGGTCTGTCTGAGCCTGCCTGAGCCATGGCAGGACGGGTGTCAAGCGAGAGGAGACGGGCGCGGTGCCGGCCGGACCGGAACCGCTGCCGCCTCAGCGTGCGATCTGCAGCACCGGCTGGCCGGCGCGGTTGAGGAAGACGATCTGGCCTTCGCGAAACTCCCAGCCTTGGGTCGCCGTCATGGCGCGGGCGATGAGCTGTTCGAAGCGCTCCTGCGGATTGCGGCAGCTGCGCCGCGTCATCATCGGCGGCGCAAAGCTCGCGCGGTTGCCGCGGATGGTGAGCTGCGAGGTGACGATGTTGCAGCCGGCGGAGCTGGATACGGACAGGCCCGCCGCGATGTCGAAGCGCAGCGGCGAGGCCGGCGGCGCGCTCAGGCGGCGCCCCTCGGGCGTATATACCCACACGTTTCGCCAGGCCCCGGCCCACATGACGCTCGGCCGGATCGGATTGAGCGTCGCGGGCCGGTCCGCGACCGGCAGGAGGCGCAGCTGCGCGTGCGTGCCGCGTATGTCGGCGGTCGCGGCCAGCCGCCCCGTGCGGTCGAGTTCGACGAACTTGCCGTTCTGGATGGAGCGCAGCGAGTAGGTGTTGCCGCCATGGCCGTCGAGTTCGAAGGTTTCCCAGCCGCGAATGTGCGGGCTGCCGATGGCGAGCAAGGTCTGCCGCCCGACGCCGGCGCGTACATAGGTGCCGTCCTGCGCGCGCAGGGCGATGCGACGTCCTTCCAGCCGGACGACCTCGAAGCGCGCCGGCTGGCTCTGGCCGCGATCGGCAACGAGATAGCCGGTCTGCAGGCGGACATTGGCATTGTTCGACGCCCATTGGATGACGACGTCGTCGGCCATGGCCGGCGCGACAACCGCGAAACCCAGGCAGGCGGCGGCGATAAGATTGCGAATGATGGCACGTTTCATTTGAGTTCCCCCAGCGTAAGCGCCGCATTTCTGGAACTTATACTCGGCGAAGCTGAACTCGGCATGAGATGACGGTTCATCAAGCGTTCACCAGTTACCACCCGTGCCGCGTGGACCGCGGAATTACGGGATTGCGCGGAGCGCTGCCATCTGCGAGACGAGTCCTGCGGGGGCATCGTTTCGAGGTCGCGTGCCGATCCCCTTCACGATGGCGAGCCATCGGTGAGCACGCAAATTGGGAGGCTGGATCAATGAAGCGATTTTTGGTCGGACTGGCGGCGCTGCTGCTGGCCGGCATGGCTGGCAGCGCGTCGGCCCAGACCATGAGCTATGCCGAGGCCGGGGCGCTGATCGCCAAGACCTGCGGTCCCTCGATCGAGAAGTTCTGCGGCAAGGATAATCTCGGCACCGGCAAGGTTCGCGAGTGCCTGATGTCGCATCAGGACCAGGTGCCGCAGCAGTGCTTCGACAGCTATGCCGCCGCGCAGGCGTCGATCGCCAAGCGCATCGCCGCGCAGGGCGACGCCTACAAGACCTGCAATGCGAGCATCCGAGAGGCCTGTGCGGGCGTGCAGCCCGGCGACGCCAACATCCTCACCTGCCTGCAGACCGCCAGCAAGATGGTTCGCCCGGCCTGCAAGCAGGTTCTGATCGATGCCGGCTGGTGGCAGTGACGGAACGGCGCAACGCTAGGGAAAGAGACAGATCATGACCCGTATTACCCGTTTCGTCGGGGGGCTCGCCCTCGCCGCCGTGCTCGCGGCACCGCTCGCCGGCTCTGCGAACGCGCAGGCCCCGGATAGCGACGCACAGATCATGCAGGGCCTGTCGCAGGCCACCATGTTCGATCCGACGCTCACCGCCCAGGTGCTGCGCCAGATGGCGCAGGACGCCGTCGTCAAGAACGCGCCGCTCACGCTCGACAAGTCCGAGATCGCCAAGCGGCTCGACAAGCTCGCGCAGATCACCGTGCAGATCCAGTTCGCGCTCGGCTCGGACATCATCCGCCCCGAATCCTACCGGACGCTCGGCGCCATCGCCGACGCGATGCACCACCCGATCCTGTGGAACTACAAGTTCATCGTGGTCGGCAACACCGACACGACCGGCACGCGCGCCTTCAACCTGAAGCTCAGCCAGCAGCGCGCCGAGGCGATCGTGCAGGCGCTCGTGACGGTGTTCGGCATTGCGCCGGACCGGCTCGAGGCCGTCGGCCTCGGTCAGGAGGCGCTGCAGGTGCCGTCCAAGCCGCAGGACCCGATCAACCGCCGGGTGCAGATCTTCACCATCGGCACCATCGGGCCGATGGGCAAGCCGGTTCCGACCAACGCTCCCTGATCGGGACGTATCGGCCTGACCTGTGATAGTGAAGCCGGCCGGTGCCCCTGGGTACCGGCCGGCTTTTGCTTTTGGCCACCCCTGTCTTCCGTCAAATCCAGAGTGTCAGCAGATGAGCATCAAGAGAATCGAAGTCGGTCCCCGCATGAGCGAGGCCGTGATCCACGGATCGGTCGTGTATCTGGCCGGTCAGGTCGCCAAGGGCGCCACCGTCACGGCGCAGACGGAGGCGGTGCTCGCCCAGATCGACGCGCTGCTGGCGCAGGCCGGCACCGACAAGACCCGGCTGCTGACGACCACCATCTATCTCGCCGACATCGCCACCTTCGCCGAGATGAACGCGGTGTGGGACAAGTGGGTCTCGGCCGGCAACACGCCGGCGCGCGCGACCGTCGAGGCGGCCCTGGCGACGCCGGAGTACAAGGTGGAGATCGTCGTCAAGGCGGCGATCTGAGACCACGGGCGTCGCTTGCTTCCGGCGTCCGGATAAAAAAAGGCCCCGTCGCGAGACGGGGCCTTTCCTTTTGAGGCTCCGCCCTCGCGGGCGGAGCCGAGGCACTCGATCAGTGCCAGTTCTCGAGGTCGCGGTCCTTGGTCTCGGGCAGGAAGATCAGGCCGATGATCGCTGTCATGACAGCAATGATGATCGGATACCAGAGGCCCGCGAAGATGTTGCCGGTCGCTGCCACGATGGCGAAGGCGGTGGGCGGCAGGAAGCCACCGAACCAGCCATTGCCGATGTGGTAGGGCAGCGACATGCCGGTGTAGCGGATGCGGGTCGGGAACAGTTCGACCAGCAGCGCGGCGATCGGGCCGTACACCATCGTCACGTAGAGGACGAGGATGAACAGCAGGCCGATCAGGGTCAGCGTACGGCTGTCGCTCAGCACGCCGCCGACGGTCGGCTGCTTCACGATCGACGGATCGCCCACCGTGGGATAGCCGGCGGTCCGCGCGGCGGCGACGATCGCCGCACCGGCCTTGTCGGCCTCGGGAATTTCGACCGCAGTGCCGTTCACCGTCACGGCCACGGGCGAACCGGCTGGGCCGGGCATCAGAGTGTAATGCATCGAATTGGTCGCCAGGGTGCGGCGGAAGACGTCGCACGGCCGGGTGAAGACGCGCACGCCGACCGGATCGAACAGGGTGCCGCAGCTCGCCGGATCCGCCGTGATGTCGATCTTGACCGTTTCGGTGGCCTCGATCAGCTTGGGATTGGCGACGCGGGCGATGTTCTCGAACAGCGTGAAATAGGTCGCCGCCGCGATGAGGCAGCCGGCGATCAGGATCGGCTTGCGGCCGATCTTGTCCGAGAACCAGCCGAAGAAGATGAAGAACGGCGTGCCGAGAAGCAGGCTGAAGGCGATCAGCAGATTCGCCGTCGTGCCGTCCACCTTCAGTGTCTGCGTCAGGAAGAACAAGGCGTAGAACTGACCGCAGTACCAGACCACGGCCTGACCGGCAGTGCCGCCGAACAGCGCGATCAGCGCGATCTTGGCGTTCGACCAACGGCCGAAGGCCTCGGTGAGGGGCGCCTTCGAGCGGGAGCCTTCGGCCTTCATCTTCTGGAAGGCGGGTGACTCGTTCAGCGAGAGACGAATCCAGATCGAGAAGCCGAGCAGGATGATCGACAGCAGGAAGGGAACGCGCCAGCCCCAGGCGGCGAAGTCTTCCGGCGACATGGAAAGGCGCAGCGTCAGGATGACCAGCAGCGAGAGGAAGAGGCCGACCGTCGCGGTGGTCTGGATCCACGAGGTGTAGAAGCCGCGGCGTCCATGCGGCGCGTGTTCGGCGACATAGGTCGCCGCGCCACCGTACTCGCCGCCGAGCGCGAGGCCCTGCAGCAGGCGGCAGAGGATGAAGATGACGGGGGCGGCGTAGCCGATCGTATCGTAACTGGGCAGCAGGCCAACCAGGAAGGTGGCGATGCCCATGAGCGTCATGGTGACGAGGAAGGTATACTTGCGGCCGATCAGATCGCCGAGACGACCGAACACCAGCGCGCCGAACGGACGCACCGCAAAGCCGGCAGCAAAGCCGAACAGGACGAAGATGAACTTCGCCGTGTCATTTGTACCGGGCACGAACGTTGCGGCGATATTGGCCGCAAGCGAGCCCGCGAGATAGAAGTCGTACCATTCGAAGACGGTGCCGGCGGAGGAGGCAATGATCACCTTCCTCTCTTCCCGGGTCATCGGCGCCGGCTTCCTGGCCGGTGCTGCGGTGGTTACGCTCATGTGTTTCCCTTCCCCAAAGTAGGTCGCGCCAGTGCTTGGACGTGCGGCATCATCCGCACGCGCGAAAAGACGAGCTCTTGAAGAGCTGGCCCATTATCCGGATCGAGTTTGGGAGTTCCTCGGGGAACACCTTCCGCTCGGGCTGTCTCCTCCCGGAGGCGGCCCGCCAGAACTGGTGCGGTGCCATTCCCCGGTGTCATGCCGCGCGGAATTCTCCGATTCCGTCGCGTGCCGAAAACAAACCTTGGCGAAAGCGGCACCGTTTGACGATTGGCAATTGGTCGTAACGTCCCACGCGATGCGCGGGAGAGCGGCCGGGACGGCGCGTCCGGCGGCGTTCAGCCCCGGGGGCGGATGGCCCGGCAGGCGATGTAGAGGGCGAGCACCGCCGCGTTCGACACGTTGAGACTCAGAATCGCGCCGGGAAGGTCGATGCGGGCCAGCGTGTCGCAGGTCTGCCGCGTGAGCTGGCGCAGGCCCTTGCCCTCGGCGCCGAGCACCAGCGCGACCGGCGCGCTCAGCGTGGTGTCGGCGAGATCGGCGGGGCCCTCGCTGTCGAGCCCGACGACCTGCACGCCGCGCTCCTTCAGTTCATCCAGCGCCCGCGCGAGATTTCCCACGAAGCAGAACGGCACATGTTCCAGCCCGCCGCTCGCGCTCTTGGCGAGGACGCCGGTGGCGGCCGGGCTGTGGCGCGCGGTGGTGACGATGGCGCCGACCTTCAGCGCCGCCGCCGAGCGCACGATGGCGCCGACATTGTGCGGGTCGGTGATCTGGTCGAGCACCAGGAGCAGGTCGCTCTCGGCCGCCTTGGCGAGGCTGAGGGCGGGCAGGGGATCGCATTCGGCGAGCATCCCCTGATGCACCGCGTCGGGATCGAGCAGCCGGTCGATCTCGCCGGGACGGACGATCTCGGGGGCGATGCGCTGGGGAATCGCCTCTTCTTCCAGACGGCGCGCGGCGTTCTCCGTCAGCATCAGGCGGCGCAGCTTGCGCCGCGGATTGCGCAGGGCCTCGGTGACGCTGTGCCAGCCATAGAGAATCGCCACATCGTCCGGCCATGCGCCGAAGGCACGCCCGGCGGGACGCGGGCGCTGCGGGCGGGGTCGGCCGGGCGGGCGCGAGGGCTTTCCGGTCGGGCGATTGGGGCGATCATTCATAGAGCGCGTTCTGTCACGGCGCGCGCGGCTTGGCAATTTGCCGGATGCCTTCCGGTGCACGGCGACGGGGACGGCGATGCGTGCGGGGTTGACAGGGCAGGGGCACCTCACCATAAAGCCGGCCGCACGGGGACCGCGCCTTGCGCCGGAAACTCCCGTGGCTCGACAGGCCGGTGCATTTCGACGCACCGGGGTGCGGCCGACGTGCGAGGGGGAGTGTCCCGAGCGGCAAAGGGGGCGGACTGTAAATCCGCTGGCTATGCCTTCGTAGGTTCGAGTCCTACCTCCCCCACCACGTCGCCTCTCGCTATATTGCCTCTGCCTCCGCGGGTGTAGCTCAATGGTAGAGCAACAGCCTTCCAAGCTGATGACGAGGGTTCGATTCCCTTCACCCGCTCCAATTCCACTCACGCACCCCATATGAGGCGACGGCGCGATCACGCGCCATGCCGCTGGCGGTCGTGCGCCCCGTCCGGTTTTCCCCGACTCGTCGACGCGACCGCGCAACGCGGCACTTGCGGAAACGCGGGAAACCGCCTATCCCACGGCCCGATTTTCGCGGCCCGTATGTCGCTGAAGGAAACAAGTTATGGCCAAAGAGAAGTTCAACCGTTCGAAGCCTCACTGCAACATTGGGACGATTGGCCATGTTGACCATGGCAAGACGTCGTTGACGGCGGCGATCACGAAGGTTCTTGCGGAATCGGGCGGCGCGACGTTCACGGCGTACGACCAGATCGACAAGGCTCCGGAAGAGAAGGCGCGCGGGATCACGATCTCGACGGCGCATGTGGAGTACGAGACGGCGAACCGTCACTACGCGCATGTGGACTGCCCCGGTCACGCCGACTATGTGAAGAACATGATCACCGGCGCGGCGCAGATGGACGGCGCGATCCTGGTCGTGTCGGCGGCCGACGGCCCGATGCCGCAGACCCGCGAGCACATCCTTCTGGCGCGCCAGGTCGGCGTTCCCGCTCTGGTGGTGTTCCTGAACAAGTGCGACCAGGTCGACGACGAGGAGCTTCTTGAGCTGGTCGAGCTCGAGGTTCGCGAGCTTCTGTCGAAGTATGATTTCCCCGGCGACGACATTCCGATCATCCGCGGCTCGGCGCTGGTGGCGCTTGAGAACGGCGATCCGAAGCTGGGCCGCGACGCGGTGCTGAAGCTGATGGAGGCGGTCGACGCCTACATCCCGCAGCCGGAGCGCCCGGTCGACCTGCCGTTCCTGATGCCGATCGAGGACGTGTTCTCGATCTCGGGTCGCGGCACGGTGGTGACCGGTCGCGTGGAGCGCGGCATCATCAAGGTCGGCGAGGAAGTCGAGATCGTCGGCATCCGCCCGACGGTGAAGACGACGGTCACCGGCGTCGAGATGTTCCGCAAGCTGCTCGACCAGGGCCAGGCCGGCGACAATGTCGGCATCCTGGTGCGCGGCACGAAGCGCGAGGACGTGGAGCGCGGCCAGGTCGTGTGCAAGCCGGGTTCGGTGAAGCCGCACACCAAGTTCAAGGCCGAGGCGTACATCCTGACGAAGGAAGAGGGCGGCCGTCACACGCCGTTCTTCACCAACTACCGTCCGCAGTTCTATTTCCGCACGACGGACGTGACGGGCATCGTGACGCTGCCGGAAGGCACGGAGATGGTGATGCCGGGCGACAACATCACGGTTGACGTGGCGCTGATCGTTCCGATCGCGATGGAAGACAAGCTGCGCTTCGCCATCCGCGAAGGCGGCCGCACCGTCGGCGCCGGCGTCGTCGCCGCAATCATCGAGTGATCGATGCGAGGGGATGCGCGAAACGCATCCCCGTCCGGCAGCGGGGTTTCGACGTTATCCGCTCCGGCTTGTTGATACCGGCAGGTTGGCGTCTCGACCTTCGCTCGCTGCCGGTTATAGTGCCTCGCGATTCGAGAGACGGATGATTTGGGCAAGACCCTTTCCGCCTCTTTAGGAGTGTAGCTCAACTGGTTAGAGCACCGGTCTCCAAAACCGGGGGTTGGGGGTTCGAGTCCCTCCACTCCTGCCACTCCTTCGATCGGGTGGCAGGCAAGGCGCCAAAGGCCCTTTGACGCGAGGCGGCTTTGCGGGCTATACGCCCGCTTCGTGTATTTGGACGGTTCCGTTGCGCGGTCCCCGGTGGGTGGCTCCGAACGGTATCCCGCAGGCCGGCGTATGGACGTAGGCCGCATCAGAGGCGTTTCGAGACGAGCATGGCGAAGACGAACCCGGTCGAGTTCTTTCAGCAGGTCCGCGCGGAAGCCCGCAAGGTCACCTGGCCGACCCGTCGCGAGACGCTCATCACCACTGCGATGGTCTTCGTCATGGTGGTGCTTGCCTCGCTGTTCTTCCTGGTCGCCGACCAGGTCCTGAGCTTCGTTGTCGCTCAGGCCCTGCAGATCGGCCGGTGAGGAGAGACGCGATGCCGATGCGCTGGTACATCGTCCACGCCTATTCGAACTTCGAGAAGAAGGTCGCGGACTCCATCAAGGAACAGGCCGCGCAGCGCGGCCTCACCGATCTGTTCGAGCAGGTTCTGGTGCCGACCGAGAAGGTCGTCGAGGTGCGCCGCGGCCGCAAGGTCGACGCCGAGCGCAAGTTCTTCCCCGGCTACGTGCTGGTGAAGATGGACCTTACCGACGAGGCCTTCCACCTCATCAAGAACACGCCGAAGGTCACCGGCTTCCTCGGCGCCGACAACAAGCCGATGCCGATCGCCGAGAAGGAGGCCATGCGCATCCTTCAGCAGGTGCAGGAAGGCATCGAGCGGCCGAAGCCCTCGATCACCTTCGAGGTCGGCGAGACGGTCAAGGTGTCCGACGGTCCCTTCGCCTCGTTCAACGGCGTCGTCGAGGAAGTCGACGAGGCCCGTTCCCGCCTCAAGGTCGCGGTGTCGATCTTCGGCCGCGCGACGCCGGTCGAGCTGGAATTCGGGCAGGTCGAGAAGGTCTGAGCTTCACCGGCATCCGGTTTTCGGCAAAGGCGCGGCAGGGTCCGCGCCTTTTTCGTTGCGCGGCGCGTTAACGGGTTAACACCCCCGGCCGCGCCCCTTGCCCTATCCTCCTGCGAACCGCGCCGTGAAACGGTGCTGCAAGGGAGGAAAGAATGTCAGCCAAGCGCATCCTGATGATCGTCGGCGACTTCGTCGAGGATTACGAGACCATGGTGCCCTTCCAGGCGCTGCTCGCCGTGGGGCATACCGTGCACGCCGCCTGCCCGGACAAGAAGGCCGGCGACAGCGTCGCCACCGCGATCCACGATTTCGAGGGTAACCAGACCTATTCGGAAAAGCGGGGGCATAATTTCGCGCTCAACGCCACCTTCGCCGAGGTGGATCCGGCCCGCTACGACGCGCTGGTGATTCCCGGCGGACGGGCGCCGGAATATCTGCGGCTCAATCCGCGCGCCATCGAGATCGTCCAGCACTTCTTCAAGGCCGGCAAACCGGTTGCCGCCATCTGCCACGGCGCCCAGCTTCTCGCCGCCGCACGGGTGCTGGAGGGCCGGACCTGCTCGGCCTATCCGGCCTGCCGCCCGGAGGTGGAACTCGCCGGCGGCACCTATGCCGACATCGCCATCGACGCGGCAGTGACGGACGGCAATCTGGTGAGCGCCCCGGCCTGGCCGGCGCACCCGGCCTGGATCGGCCAGTTCCTCGCGGTGCTCGGCACCACCATCGCCCATGGCGAGGTGAACACGGGCGCGCGCAAGGCCGCGTGAAGGCGCCTTCGCGTCCCGGACGATCGGGACTATGATGATGCGGCGGGGCAGGAGGCTCCGCCGTGGAAGGGAGGCGCACCATGTGCAAGCTCTTCATCGAAGCCGATCCGCGGCTCTGGCAGACGCGGCTGAAGTCGCTGCGTCTCAACGGCTTCTCCACCAGCGTGCGGCTCGAGAACCTCTACTGGCAGGTGCTGGAGGAAATCGCCCAGCGCGACGGGATGAGCCTGCCCCAGCTGCTCGCCAAGCTGCATGAGGAGCTTCTCTTCGCCCATGGCGGGGTGGAGAATTTCGCCTCCTTCCTGCGGGTGTGCTGCGGGCGCTATCTCGCGCTCCAGCTCGAGGGCGACGTGCCGCGCGACCTCGCCACGCCGATCCGCAGCCTGGACGCCGACGCGATCCTCGCGCGCGAGGCGCGACGCAACCGGCGCACCCTGTCGTCGGCGGCCTGACGTCTCAAGGCCTCCGCACCGGCCTCCGGTCGTGGCCGGCGCATTGCGTTCGGGCACGAACTCCTGTATCGGACGCCTGCGCCCTTCGGGGAGCATTCATACGCGGGAGGCACGGCCGGTTCGCCAGCTGGCGTGAAAACGTGCCGCAACCGCGATCCTCAATATACGCCGCCCGCGATGAAGCCGTCGCGTCGGCGTGCTTTGGCGTTTGCGACTGGCAGTCGCACCGCCGAGGAGACCGTCATGGCGAAGAAGATCACCGGCTACATCAAGTTGCAGGTGCCGGCCGGCTCGGCCAACCCCGCGCCGCCGATCGGCCCCGCGCTGGGCCAGCGCGGCCTCAACATCATGGAATTCTGCAAGGCGTTCAACGCCCAGACCGGCCAGCTCGAAAAGGGCATGCCGATCCCGGTCGTGATCACCGCCTATCAGGATCGCTCCTTCACCTTCGAGCTCAAGACCCCGCCGGTCTCCTACTTCCTGAAGAAGGCCGCCGGTCTCGAGACCAAGAAGAAGCCCGGCTCCGGTTCCAAGACCCCGGGCAAGGGCGGCTTCGTCGGCAAGATCTCGCAGTCTCAGATGCGCGAGATCGCCGAGAAGAAGATGAAGGATCTGAACTGCGACACCGTCGAATCGGCGGTCCGCATGATCGAGGGCTCTGCCCGTTCCATGGGCCTGGAAGTGGTGGGTTGAGCTGATGGCACATGTTTCCAAGCGTATTCGCGCCGTCCGCGAGGGCATCGACCCCGCGAAGCTCTACGGCCTCGATGAGGCGATCCAGCTCCTGAAGGAGCGGGCCAACGCCAAGTTCGACGAGACCATCGAAGTGGCGATGAATCTCGGCGTCGATCCCCGTCATGCCGATCAGATGGTCCGTGGCGTGTGCAACCTGCCGAACGGCTCCGGCCGTACCGTCCGCGTCGCGGTGTTCGCGCGCGGCGCCAAGGCCGACGAGGCCAAGGCGGCGGGTGCCGACATCGTCGGCGCCGAGGATCTGCTCGAGACCATCCAGGGCGGCACGATCGATTTCGATCGCTGCATCGCGACCCCGGACCTGATGCCGCTGGTCGGCCGTCTCGGCAAGGTGCTGGGCCCGCGCGGCCTGATGCCGAACCCGAAGGTCGGCACCGTCACCATGGACGTCAAGGGCGCCGTCGAGGCCGCCAAGGGCGGTGCGGTGGAGTTCCGCGTCGAGAAGGCCGGCATCATCCACGCCGGCATCGGCAAGGCCTCGTTCCCGGTCGACAAGCTCGTCGAGAACATCCGCGCCTTCGCCGACGCCGTCGTCAAGGCGAAGCCGACCGGCGCCAAGGGCACCTACGTCCAGCGCATCGCCGTGTCTTCGACCATGGGCCCCGGCCTCAAGGTCGAGCCGGGCTCGGTTCTGGCGGCGAGCTGATCGGCTCTATGTGGCACGGGGTCGTTCGCGACCCCGTGATCGCGACGGTGTGGATTTGTCAAGCCCTTCGTGCTATCAGGGATGACAAATCCCACTAGACCCACTATATGGGCGGTTTCGTTCCCGACGACGAGTCGGGTGCGAGCCAACGAATTTCGCAGCTTTCGCCCGCATAAAACCGGGCGGAGAGGCCGGCAGGGTTCGCCCTGCCGGCTTTAGTCCTGTCCGAGACTGCCGGCGCCCCTCGCCTGAGGTGGCTTAATCCCGCTCCGGGGCCAGCATAGACGGGGTACGACCGAGGCAGGGGTTTCCGGCATTGCCGGGACTTGGCTTTCGGCTCGAACCAGCGCCTTGGCCGGTTTTCCGGTCCCAGGGGGACAGGATACGAACCGTCATCTCTCCGCAGGGAGGGGTGGCAAGGCGCAAACCCGGCGGGGGAGACACTCTTCCTCGCCACCGGAGAGCAAGTGAAGTGGATCGAGCACAAAAAGAAGAGCTCGTCACGTCGCTGTCCGAAGTGTTCAAGAGCACTTCGGTCGTCGTCGTGGCCCACTATTCCGGCCTCACCGTCGCCCAGATGTCGGCCCTGCGCCGGCAGATGAAGGCGAACGGTGCGACTGTGAAGGTGGCCAAGAACCGCCTCGCCAAGATCGCTCTCGAAGGTTCGGACGTCGCTCACGTCGGTTCCCTGCTGAAGGGTCCGACGATCATCGCTTATTCCAGCGATCCCGTAGCGGCTCCGAAGGCTGCCGTCGACTTCGCCAAGACGAACGACAAGTTCGTCATCCTCGGCGGAGCGTTCGGCACCACGGCCCTGAATGTGGATGGTGTGAAGGCTCTGGCCACCATGCCGTCCCTTGATGAACTGCGTGCGAAGCTGGTTGGCCTCATCCAGGCCCCGGCGACCAAGATCGCCCAGCTCAGCACCGCGCCGGCGGCGAAGCTCGCCCGCGTGTTCGGGGCCTATGCCCGCGAGAACGAAGCCGCGTGAGGCTTCCCGGTAATATTGGTTCGAACCAAAATCCAAGGACTTAAGTAAAATGGCTGATCTGTCGAAGCTCGTTGACGAGCTGTCCTCCCTGACCGTCCTCGAGGCTGCCGAGCTCGCGAAGCTCCTCGAAGAGAAGTGGGGCGTCTCCGCCGCCGCCGCCGTGGCCGTCGCTGCCGCGCCGGGTGCTGCCGCTGCCGCCCCGGTCGAAGAGCAGACCGAGTTCACCGTTGTCCTGGCCGCGGCCGGCGACAAGAAGATCGAGGTCATCAAGGAAGTCCGCGCCATCACCGGCCTGGGCCTCAAGGAAGCCAAGGATCTCGTCGAAGGCGCGCCCAAGCCGATCAAGGAAGGCGTGACCAAGGACGAGGCCGAGAAGATCAAGGCCCAGGTCGAGAAGGCCGGCGCCAAGGTCGAGCTCAAGTGATCATCTGATCACGCGAGGCCGCCGGTACGCCGGCGGCCTTTGCCGTCAGGCCCGTGCCTGCGGCAGTTTGAAGGAAGCCCGACGGCTTCCCCGACGGTCCGGATGGGCCGTTCGGCGAGCCGTCGGTTGCGGAACGGTCGGAGGGCCGGTGCAGCTGTGCCGCATCCTCGACGGATTGTTTCGCGATCATACGCCTCCATGGACGGCCCGCGGGGCCTCCCGCAGGGATCGTGGATGGCGCGACGGATACTCGGACGGAGCGAGGAGCGACATGGCGCAGACGTTCACCGGTCGTAAGCGGGTCCGCAAGTTTTTCGGCAAGATCAAGGAAGTGGCTGAGATGCCGAACCTCATCGAGGTTCAGAAGGCATCCTATGACCAGTTCCTCCAGATCGACGAGCCGAAGGGCGGGCGTGCGGACGACGGCATTCAGGCGGTTTTCAAATCGGTATTCCCGATCTCGGACTTTTCGGGCGCGGCCATGCTCGAATTCGTCCGGTACGAGTTCGAGCTGCCGAAATATGACGTGGACGAGTGCCGCCAGCGCGGCATGACGTTTGCCGCGCCGCTGAAGGTGACGCTTCGCCTCATCGTGTTCGATGTCGATCCGGATACCGGCTCCAAGTCCGTGAAGGACATCAAGGAGCAGGATGTCTATATGGGCGACATCCCGCTGATGACGTCGAACGGCACGTTCATCGTGAACGGCACCGAGCGCGTCATCGTCTCGCAGATGCACCGCTCGCCGGGTGTGTTCTTCGACCACGACAAGGGCAAGACCCACTCCTCGGGCAAGCTGCTGTTCGCGGCGCGCATCATCCCGTATCGCGGTTCCTGGCTCGACATCGAGTTCGACGCCAAGGATATCGTCTATGCGCGCATCGACCGCCGCCGCAAGATTCCGGTGACGAGCCTGCTCTTCGCTCTCGGCCTCGCCGGCGAAGAGATCCTCAACACCTTCTACGAGACCATCACCTTCGCCCGTACGAAGGACGGCTGGCGCATGCCGTTCGATCCCAAGCGGATGAAGGGCTACAAGGCCGTGGCCGATCTCGTCGACGCCGACACCGGCGAAGTCGTGATCGAGGCCGGCAAGAAGGTGACGGTCCGCCAGGCCCGCCAGCTCGCCGAGAAGGGCCTCAAGGCGCTCAAGATCTCCGACGACGAGATGATCGGCCAGTACGTGGCCGAGGATCTGGTGAACCCGTCTTCGGGCGAGATCTATGTCGAAGCCGGTGAGGAAGTCACCGAGAAGATGCTCAAGCAGCTTGTCGAGCTCGGCTACGACGAGGTGCCGATCCTCGACATCGACCACATCAATGTGGGCGCCTACATCCGCAACACGCTGGCGATCGACAAGAACGTCACCCGTGAGGATGCGCTGTTCGACATCTACCGCGTGATGCGTCCCGGCGAGCCGCCGACGCTGGATTCCGCGCAGGCGATGTTCCATTCGCTGTTCTTCGATTCCGAGCGCTACGACCTCTCCGCGGTCGGTCGCGTGAAGATGAACATGCGTCTCGACCTCGACGCCGAGGACACGGTGCGCGTGCTGCGCCGCGAGGACATTCTCGCGGTCATCCGCACGCTGGTCGAGCTGCGCGACGGCAAGGGCGAGATCGACGACATCGATCACCTCGGCAACCGCCGCGTCCGCTCCGTCGGCGAGCTGATGGAGAACCAGTACCGCGTCGGCCTGTTGCGCATGGAGCGCGCCATCAAGGAACGCATGTCCTCCGTGGACATCGACACCGTGATGCCGCAGGACCTGATCAACGCGAAGCCCGTCGCCGCGGCCGTGCGCGAGTTCTTCGGCTCGTCGCAGCTCTCGCAGTTCATGGACCAGACCAACCCGCTGTCCGAGATCACCCACAAGCGCCGCCTCTCGGCGCTTGGCCCGGGCGGCCTGACGCGTGAGCGCGCTGGCTTCGAGGTGCGCGACGTGCACCCGACGCATTACGGCCGTATCTGCCCGATCGAGACGCCGGAAGGCCCGAACATCGGTCTCATCAACTCGCTGGCGACCTTCGCCCGCGTGAACAAGTACGGCTTCATCGAGGCGCCCTATCGCCGCGTGAAGGACAGCCAGGTGCAGGGCGAGGTGGTCTATCTCTCCGCCATGGAGGAGGGGAAGTACTACGTCGCGCAGGCGAACATTCCGCTCGATGCCGAAGGCCGCTTCGTCGAGGACCTGATCGTCTGCCGTCACGCCGGCGACGTGCTTCTCGTCACGCCGGACCGCGTCGACTTCATGGACGTGTCGCCCAAGCAGCTCGTCTCGGTCGCGGCCGCGCTCATCCCGTTCCTTGAGAACGACGACGCGAACCGCGCGCTGATGGGCTCGAACATGCAGCGCCAGGCGGTGCCGCTGGTTCGCGCCGACGCGCCCTTCGTCGGCACCGGCATGGAGTCGGTGGTCGCCCGTGATTCCGGCGCCGCCATCGCGGCCCGCCGGACCGGCGTCATCGACCAGGTGGACGCCACCCGTATCGTCATCCGCGCAACGGAAGAGAACGATCCGTCGAAGTCGGGCGTCGACATCTACCGGCTGCAGAAGTTCCAGCGCTCCAACCAGTCGACCTGCATCAACCAGCGTCCGCTGGTGCGCGTGGGCGACCGGGTGAAGAAGGGCGACATCATCGCGGACGGTCCCTCGACCGATCTCGGCGATCTCGCGCTCGGCCGGAACATCCTCGTCGCCTTCATGCCGTGGAACGGCTACAACTTCGAAGACTCGATCCTGCTGTCGGAGAACATCTCCAAGGGCGACGTCTTCTCCTCGATCCACATCGAGGAGTTCGAGGTGATGGCCCGCGACACTAAGCTGGGTCCGGAGGAAATCACGCGCGACATTCCGAACGTGTCGGAAGAGGCGCTGAAGAACCTGGACGAGGCCGGCATCGTCTATATCGGCGCCGAAGTGCAGGCGGGTGACATCCTCTGCGGCAAGATCACGCCGAAGGGCGAAAGCCCGATGACCCCGGAAGAGAAGCTGCTTCGCGCCATCTTCGGCGAGAAGGCGGCGGATGTGCGCGACACTTCGCTGCGCGTTCCCCCCGGCGTCACCGGCACGATCGTGGAAGTGCGCGTGTTCAACCGCCACGGTGTGGACAAGGACGAGCGCGCCCAGGCGATCGAGCGCGAGGAGATCGAGCGTCTCGCCAAGGATCGCGACGACGAGCAGGCGATCCTCGACCGCAACGTCTTCGGCCGCCTTGCCGAGATGCTGGACGGCAAGACCGGCGTCGCGGGTCCCAAGGGCTTCAAGAAGGACACCGTCATCACCCGTTCGGTGCTGGCCGAGTCCCCGCGCAGCCAGTGGTGGCAGTTTGCCATCGCCGATGACCAGCTCATGAGCGAGCTGGAGGCCATCCGCAACCAGTACGACGAGTCCAAGAAGCGCCTCGAGCAGCGCTTCCTCGACAAGGTCGAGAAGCTGCAGCGCGGCGACGAGATGCCGCCCGGCGTCATGAAGATGGTCAAGGTCTTCATCGCGGTGAAGCGCAAGATCCAGCCGGGCGACAAGATGGCCGGCCGGCACGGCAACAAGGGCGTGGTCTCGCGCATCGTCCCGGTCGAGGACATGCCGTTCCTTGAGGACGGCACCCCGGTCGACATGGTGCTCAACCCGCTCGGCGTGCCCTCGCGCATGAACGTTGGCCAGATCCTGGAGACGCATCTGGGCTGGGCCTGCGCGGGTCTCGGCAAGGTCATCGACCGCGCCATCGAGTCCTATCGGCAGACGCAGGACATCGCGCCGCTCAAGGACGCGTTCGGCAAGATCTACGGCAAGGACGAGACCGTCGCCTCGCTCGACGAGGAAGGTCTGGTCGAGCTCGGATCGAACCTGCGCCGCGGCGTGCCGATCGCCACTCCCGTGTTCGACGGCGCCCGCGAGGCGGACATCGAGCACATGCTGGAGCTGGCGGGCCTCGACAAGTCGGCGCAGTCGACCCTGTTCGACGGCCGTACCGGCGAGCAGTTCGACCGTAAGGTGACGGTCGGCTACATCTACATGCTGAAGCTGCATCACCTTGTCGATGACAAGATCCATGCACGCTCGATCGGCCCGTACTCGCTCGTGACCCAGCAGCCGCTGGGTGGCAAGGCGCAGTTCGGTGGTCAGCGCTTCGGCGAAATGGAGGTGTGGGCTCTGGAAGCGTATGGCGCGGCCTACACGCTGCAGGAGATGCTCACCGTCAAGTCGGACGACGTCGCGGGCCGTACCAAGGTCTACGAGGCGATCGTGCGTGGCGACGACACCTTCGAGGCGGGTATTCCCGAGAGCTTCAACGTTCTCGTCAAGGAGATGCGTTCGCTCGGCCTCAACGTCGAGCTGATGAACTCCAAGACCCTCTCGGCGGTGCCGACCCCGGGCGAGAGCCTGCCAGCGGCCGAATGACCGACTGAAATTGGGGGCGGATGCGGAAGACGCGTCCGCCCCTTCGATCGCTCGACAGATCAGACTTTTCCGTGACCCCAGCAAGCCGCGGCGGCGGAGGCGGGGTCCAGCCGAAGGAGACGGCGATGAATCAAGAGGTCATGAATCTCTTCAACCCGGCGGCGCCGGCGCCGACTTTCGATCAGATCAAAATCTCGATCGCGAGTCCGGAGAAGATCCTGTCGTGGTCCTTCGGTGAGATCAAGAAGCCGGAGACGATCAACTACCGTACGTTCAAGCCCGAGCGTGACGGCTTGTTCTGCGCGCGCATCTTCGGTCCGATCAAGGACTATGAGTGCCTGTGCGGCAAGTACAAGCGCATGAAGTACAAGGGCATCATCTGTGAGAAGTGCGGCGTCGAGGTCACGCTGTCGCGCGTGCGCCGCGAGCGCATGGGCCACATCGAGCTGGCCGCCCCGGTCGCGCATATCTGGTTCCTGAAGTCGCTGCCGAGCCGCATCGGCCTGCTGCTCGACATGACGCTCAAGGACCTCGAGCGCATCCTGTACTTCGAGTATTACTGCGTCATCGAGCCGGGCCTCACCCCGCTGAAGGAGCGTCAGCTCCTCTCGGAAGAGGACTATCTGCGCGCCCAGGAAGAGTATGGCGACGATTCGTTTACCGCGCTGATCGGCGCGGAGGCGATCCGCGAAATCCTGCGCGGCATGGACCTCGAGAAGATCGCCGGCAACCTGCGTAAGGAGATCGCCGAGGCGACCACCGAGCTCAAGCCGAAGAAGCTGGCCAAGCGCCTGAAGATCGTCGAGGCCTTCCAGGAGTCCGGCAACAAGCCGGAATGGATGATCCTGACGCATGTTCCGGTCATCCCGCCGGACCTGCGCCCGCTCGTCCCGCTGGACGGCGGCCGCTTCGCGACCTCCGACCTCAACGACCTGTATCGCCGCGTCATCAACCGCAACAACCGCCTTAAGCGGCTGATCGAGCTGAAGGCACCGGACATCATCATCCGCAACGAGAAGCGCATGCTTCAGGAAGCGGTCGATGCGCTGTTCGACAACGGCCGTCGCGGCCGCGTCATCACGGGTGCCAACAAGCGCCCGCTGAAGTCGCTCGCCGACATGCTGAAGGGCAAGCAGGGCCGGTTCCGCCAGAACCTGCTCGGTAAGCGCGTCGACTATTCCGGCCGTTCGGTGATCGTCGTCGGTCCCGAGCTGAAGCTGCACCAGTGCGGCCTGCCGAAGAAGATGGCGCTGGAGCTGTTCAAGCCCTTCATCTATTCGCGCCTCGACGCGAAGGGCCTTTCCGCGACCGTGAAGCAGGCGAAGAAGCTGGTCGAGAAGGAGCGTCCCGAGGTGTGGGACATCCTCGACGAGGTGATCCGCGAGCATCCGGTGATGCTGAACCGCGCCCCGACGCTGCACCGCCTGGGCATCCAGGCGTTCGAGCCGGTGCTGATCGAGGGCAAGGCGATCCAGCTTCACCCGCTGGTCTGCTCGGCCTTCAACGCGGACTTCGACGGCGACCAGATGGCGGTGCACGTGCCCCTGTCCATCGAGGCGCAGCTCGAAGCGCGCGTGCTGATGATGTCGACCAACAACATCCTGCACCCGGCCAACGGCGCGCCGATCATCGTGCCGTCGCAGGATATCGTGCTCGGTCTCTATTATCTCACCATGATGAAGGAGAACGAGCCGGGCCAGGGCATGGCGTTCGCCAACATGGGCGAGATCGACCACGCGCTGGCGGCCAAGGCCATCACCCTGCACACCAAGGTGCGCGGGCGCTATGTCGGCGTCGACGAGGACGGCAAGTCCGTCTCGAAGATCTACGAGACCACGCCCGGCCGCATGAAGCTCGGCGAGTTGCTGCCGAAGAACGCCAAGACTCCCTTCGACGTCGTCAACAAGCTGATGACCAAGAAGGAAATCTCGAACATGATCGACACCGTCTACCGCCACTGCGGTCAGAAGGAGACGGTCATCTTCTGCGACCGCATCATGACGCTCGGCTTCACCAACGCGTTCCGCGCCGGCATTTCCTTCGGCAAGGACGACATGGTGGTGCCCTCCAAGAAGTGGGACATGGTCGAAGAGACCCGTGCGCTCACCAAGGAGTACGAGCAGCAGTACAATGACGGCCTGATCACCCAGGGCGAGAAGTACAACAAGGTCGTCGACGCGTGGGGCAAGTGCTCCGCCCGCCTCGCCGACGAGATGATGGCCGAGATTTCGGCGGTGAAGAAGGATCCGGTGACGGGTCGCGAGAAGCAGATCAACTCGATCTACATGATGGCGCATTCCGGCGCGCGCGGTTCGCGCGAGCAGATGCGTCAGCTCGCCGCCATGCGCGGCCTGATGGCCAAGCCGTCGGGCGAGATCATCGAGACGCCGATCATCTCGAACTTCAAGGAAGGCCTCTCCGTGCTCGAGTACTTCAACTCGACCCACGGCGCCCGTAAGGGTCTGGCCGATACCGCGCTGAAGACCGCCAACTCGGGCTACCTGACGCGTCGTCTCGTCGACGTGGCGCAGGACAGCATCATCACGTTGCGCGACTGCGGCACCACGAACGGCATCGCCATGCGCGCCATCATCGACGCGGGCAACATCGTCGCCACGCTCGGCTCGCGCGTTCTGGGCCGTACTGCGGCCGAGGACGTGATCGAGGGCGCGACCGGCAACGTGATCGTGCCCGCCGGCCACATGATGGACGAGGCGGATGTCGAGCGCATCAGCAAGGCCGGCGTGCAGGAGATCAAGATCCGCTCCGTGCTGACCTGCGAGGCCAAGAACGGCGTCTGCGGGACCTGCTACGGCCGCGATCTGGCGCGCGGCACGCCGGTGAACATGGGCGAGGCGGTCGGCGTCATCGCGGCGCAGTCGATCGGCGAGCCGGGCACCCAGCTCACCATGCGCACCTTCCACATCGGCGGCGCGGCGCAGCTCTCCGAGCAGTCCTTCATCGAGGCCTCGTTCGAGGGCACGGTGAAGATCCGCAACCGCAACGTGGTGCGGAACTCGGAAGGCGAGCTGATCGCCATGAGCCGCAACCTTTCCGTCCTGATCATCGATCACGACGGCTCGGAGAAGGCGGCTCACCGCATCCAGTTCGGCGCCAAGCTGAAGGTGGATGACGGCGACGCCATCAAGCGCGGCCAGCGCATCGCCGAGTGGGACCCCTATACCCGCCCGATCCTCACCGAGGTCGAGGGTATCGTGGGCTTCGAGGATCTGGTCGAAGGCGCGTCCATGACGGAGACGGTCGACGAGTCGACCGGCATCGCCAAGCGCGTCGTCATCGACTGGCGCACGGGCCGCGGCTCGGAACTGCGTCCCTCGATCGTGATCAAGGGCGCGGACGGCAAGGTGCTGAAGCTGCCGCGTGGCGGCGATGCCCGCTACACGCTGCCGGTCGACGCGATCCTGTCGTGCGATCCCGGCGCGTCCATCAAGGCGGGCGACGTTCTCGCCCGCGTGCCGATGGAGTCCGCCAAGACCCGCGACATTACGGGCGGTCTGCCGCGCGTGGCGGAACTGTTCGAGGCGCGTCGTCCGAAGGATGCGGCGATCATCGCCGAAATCTCCGGCACGATCCGCTTCGGCAAGGACTACAAGAACAAGCGCCGCGTGAGCATCGAGCCGCAGGACTCGACGGACGATACCGCCGAGTACCTGATCCCGAAGGGCAAGCACATCCATCTGCAGGATGGCGACCTGGTGGAGAAGGGCGACTTCATCGTCGACGGCAACCCGGCGCCGCACGACATCCTGGCGATCAAGGGCGTCGAGGAACTCGCCGCCTATCTCGTCAACGAGATCCAGGAGGTCTACCGGCTGCAGGGCGTGCTGATCAACGACAAGCACATCGAGGTGATCGTTCGCCAGATGCTGCAGAAGGTCGAGATCGACGATGCCGGCGACAGCGACCTGCTCACCAACGAGCAGATCGACGTCTCCGATCTGAACGAGCTCAACGAACAGTTGATCGCCGAGGGCCGCAAGCCCGCGAGCGGCCATCCGGTTCTGCTCGGCATCACCAAGGCGAGCCTGCAGACGCGCTCCTTCATCTCGGCGGCCTCGTTCCAGGAGACCACCCGGGTGCTCACCGAGGCGGCGGTCAACGGCAAGTCCGACGACCTCGCCGGCCTCAAGGAGAACGTCATCGTCGGCCGCCTCATCCCGGCGGGTACCGGCGCGCAGATGTCGAAGCTCCGCGTCACGGCCACGACGCGCGACGATCTCATCGCCGCGCAGAACGAGCAGGACGGCGTTGCCGCGAATGCTCCGCAGATCGAGGGCCCGGCCGCGGCCGAGTGATCGGCACGGCAGGGCGCCCGCGAGGCGTCTGAAATGAAGAAGGGCCGCTCCTCTCGGGGCGGCCCTTTTGCTTTGGTCGGCGGATGGCTGTCGGATCAGGCGAGGCCGAGCCTCACGTCCAGGCTGCCGCGCGTCGCGTGGGAATAGGGGCATACGATATGCGCGCGGGCGACGAGGTCTTCCGCGACCGAGCGCTCGATGCCCGGGAGATCGATCGTCAGCGCCACGTCGAGGCCGAAGCCCTGGCCGTCGTCGCGGGGTCCGATGCCGACATTCGCCGTCACGGTGGCATTGTCCGGCACCTTTATCTTCTGCTGGCCGGCGACGAACTTCACCGCACCGAGGAAGCAGGCGGAATAGCCGGCGGCGAAGAGTTGCTCGGGGTTGTTGCCGGCGCCGCCGGGACCGCCGAGCTCCTTCGGGGTGACGAGATCGACCTTGAGGGCGCCGTCGGCCGTGGCGGCGGAACCGGTGCGGCCACCCGTGGCCGTGGCCTGTGTCGTGTAGAGAATCTTCATCCTTGGCACTCCTGTCCTTGCAGAAATCGATCGCGCCGACCTATCGCGATAAATGATCGTGCGCGATATAAAATGCGATAGCGAAAGCCGCGACGATTGTCCAACTAAAAATTATCGCACGAACTATTATGTTGCGAAATGAAGGCGGCTCGCGCCGCCGTGGTGCCGGGCAGCCATGCCGGCGACCGCACGGAGAGGATCATGACGGAATTGGGTGATGCCCGGCGGCTGGAGAGCCAGTTCTGCTTCGCGCTCTATTCGGCGACGCACGAGGTGATGCGCACTTATCGGCCGCTGCTGGAACCGCTGGGCCTGACCTATCCGCAATATCTCGTCATGCTGCTCCTGTGGGAGCAGGGGGAGCAGACGGTCGGCGGGCTGGCCGAGCGCATGCTCCTGGACTCGAGCACGCTCACGCCGCTCCTGAAGCGGCTGGAGACGCTGGGGCTGGTCCGTCGCCAGCGCAACCCGCGTAACGAGCGCCAGCTCATCGTCAGCCTCACGCCGGAGGGTCAGGCGCTGCAGGAGAAGGCGAGGGCGATTCCCGAGGCGATACTGAACGCATCGAATCGCTCGCTGACCGAGCTTGTCCGCCTGCGCGACGAGATGGTGGGGATTCGCGAGGCGTTCGGTGCCGCTAGGGCAGGGGTCCCGGCTGATTCTCCCGCTGGGCGATCCACGGACCGGACGGAGCGGGAGCGCGATAGTTAATTGCGCGTCGGCCCGATTGCGTGAAATCTAACGTCTGCAAAGGTTCGCACGCGGGCGTGAGCGCGCAAAGTTGCAGTTCGGGGTTGACGAAAGCCGACTCGACGCGTAGAAGGCGCCTACTTTCACGGCAGGCGGTTGGAGTTACCGCGTTCGGACACCCTGTCTGGACACAGAATTCCAAGACGCTGCCGGGACGCATGCACGACCAATCCGGCGCATGATCGCGCAATCCGGCGGTTTAACCAACCGTCTGCGTGATCCTCTGAACGTTGAGCGCTCTCGGCCAGGCTTTGGCCGGCGGCGCTTCTTTCGTTCGCAGATAAGCCGGGAAGCCGCGCCGATGGGCCGGAGGTCACGCAGAATGTTCCGATCCGTCGAGAGAGAAGAGTGCGGTTGTGGCCGCGGAAATTGGGTTAGCGCGGGGCATTCCTGTCCTTAGCGCAGCGAGACGAAGGCGAGACACGTGCCGACGATCAACCAGCTGATCCGCAAGCCGCGGGAAGCCCAGAAAGCCCGGAACAAGGTTCCGGCGCTGCAGGCCAGCCCGCAGAAGCGCGGTGTTTGCACCCGCGTCTATACGACGACCCCGAAGAAGCCGAACTCGGCGCTTCGTAAGGTCGCCAAGGTTCGTTTGACCAATGGCTATGAAGTCATCGGTTACATCCCCGGCGAGGGGCACAACCTGCAGGAACACTCCGTGGTGATGATCCGTGGCGGCCGCGTCAAGGATCTTCCCGGCGTGCGCTATCACATCCTGCGCGGCGTGCTCGATACGCAGGGCGTCAAGAATCGTAAGCAGCGCCGTTCGAAGTACGGCGCCAAGCGGCCGAAGTGAGGATTGAGCGATGTCCCGTCGTCATCGTGCAGAGCGCCGCGAAGTCACCCCGGATCCCAAGTTCGGGAGCGAGGTGCTGAGCCGCTTCATGAACGCCGTCATGTATGACGGCAAGAAGTCGGTCGCCGAGCAGATCGTCTATGGCGCGCTCGACATGGTCGAGAGCCGCGCCAAGTCGGAGCCGCTGGGTGTGTTCACCCAGGCGCTCGACAATGTGAGTCCGGCGATCGAGGTGCGTTCCCGCCGCGTCGGCGGCGCCACCTACCAGGTGCCGGTCGAGGTGCGTCCGGAGCGCCGTCAGGCGCTGGCCATTCGTTGGCTGATCATTGCGGCCCGTGCCCGCAACGAGAAGACCATGGTCGAGCGTCTGTCGGGCGAACTGCTGGACGCCTCGAACAACCGCGGCACCGCCGTGAAGAAACGTGAAGACACGCACCGCATGGCCGAGGCGAACCGCGCCTTCTCTCACTATCGCTGGTGATGACGAGAGCCGGGACGAGGATCTGATATGTCGCGCATTAATGCCATCGAAGACTACCGTAATTTCGGCATCATGGCCCACATCGATGCCGGGAAAACCACGACCACTGAGCGGATCCTCTATTACACCGGCAAGAGCCACAAGATCGGCGAAGTCCATGATGGCGCCGCCACCATGGACTGGATGACCCAGGAGCAGGAGCGCGGCATCACCATCACGTCCGCCGCGACGACCGCTTTCTGGCACGGCAAGCGCCTGAACATCATCGACACCCCCGGCCACGTCGACTTCACCATTGAAGTCGAACGTTCGCTGCGCGTGCTCGACGGTGCGGTGTGCGTTCTCGATGGCAACCAGGGCGTCGAGCCCCAGACCGAGACCGTGTGGCGCCAGGCCGACAAGTACAACGTGCCGCGCATCGTGTTCGTCAACAAGATGGACAAGACCGGTGCCGACTTCTTCCGCTGCGTCGAGATGATCATCGACCGCGTGGACGGCAAGCCGGTCTGCTGCCAGCTGCCCATCGGCTCCGAGAACAACTTCAAGGGCATCATTGACCTCGTCCGCATGAAGGCGGTCGTGTGGGACAATGAAGAGCTCGGCGCGAAGTATCACGACGAAGAGATTCCGGCCGAGCTGCTCGACCAGGCCGTCGAATATCGCGGCAAGCTGCTCGAAGCGGCCGTCGAGCTCGACGACGACGTTCTCTCGGCCTATCTCGACGGCGTCGAGCCGGACGAGCAGACCCTGAAGGGCCTGATCCGCAAGGCCGTCATCGGCCGCGTGTTCAACCCCGTGTTCTGCGGTTCGGCCTTCAAGAACAAGGGCGTGCAGCCTTTGCTCGACGCGGTGTGCGATTTCCTGCCGAGCCCGATCGATCGCGGTGCGATCAAGGGCATCGACTTTGACACCGAGGAAGAGACGGTCCGTAACCCGAGCGATTCCGACCCGCTGTCGGTGCTCGCGTTCAAGATCATGGACGACCCCTTCGTCGGCACCATCACCTTCTGCCGCATCTATTCGGGCAAGCTGGAGACCGGCATGGGTCTCCTGAACTCGACCCGCGACAAGAAGGAGCGCGTCGGCCGCATGCTTCTCATGCATGCGAACAACCGCGAAGACATCAAGGAAGCCTATGCCGGCGACATCGTCGCCCTGGCCGGCCTGAAGGAAGTGCGCACCGGCGACACGCTGTGCGACCCCGCCAAGCCTGTCATCCTTGAGAAGATGGAATTCCCCGAGCCGGTCATCGAGATCGCGATCGAGCCGAAGTCCAAGGCCGACCAGGAGAAGCTGGGTCTCGCCCTCGCCAAGCTGGCGGCGGAAGATCCGTCCTTCCGCGTGTCGACCGATTTCGAAAGCGGCCAGACCATCCTCAAGGGCATGGGCGAACTGCATCTCGACATCAAGGTCGACATCCTGAAGCGCACCTACAAGGTCGACGCCAACATCGGCGCTCCGCAGGTCGCCTATCGTGAGACCATCACGAAGAAGACCGAGGTGGACTACACCCACAAGAAGCAGACCGGTGGTACCGGTCAGTTCGCCCGGGTGAAGTTCGTCGTGGAGCCGAACGAGGTCGGCAAGGGCTTCGCCTTCGAGAGCCAGATCATCGGCGGCGCGGTGCCGAAGGAATACATCCCCGGCGTCAACAAGGGCCTCGAGAGCGTGCTGGGTTCCGGCGTGCTCGCCGGCTTCCCGGTGGTCGACGTCAAGGTGTCGCTCGTCGACGGTGCCTACCACGAAGTCGACTCGTCGGCGCTCGCCTTCGAAATCGCCTCGCGTGCGGCCTTCCGTGAAGCCCTGCAGAAGGGCGGCCCGGTGCTGCTCGAGCCGATCATGAAGGTCGAGGTCGTCACCCCGGAAGATTACACCGGTTCGGTCATCGGCGATCTCAACTCCCGCCGCGGCCAGATCCAGGGCCAGGACATGCGTGGCAACGCGAACGTCGTGAACGCGATGGTGCCGCTCGCCAACATGTTCGGCTACGTCAACACGCTCCGGTCCTTCTCGCAGGGCCGTGCGACTTTCACCATGCAGTTCGACCACTACGAGCAGGTGCCGTCGAACGTCGCGCAGGAGGTTCAGGCCAAGTACGCGTGATGCGGACGGCCTGACCACTTTCGCGAATTCGCATCAACATCGAATACTGACGACGGAGAGCCCCGTGGCCAAAGAGAAGTTCAACCGTTCGAAGCCTCACTGCAACATTGGGACGATTGGCCATGTTGACCATGGCAAGACGTCGTTGACGGCGGCGATCACGAAGGTTCTTGCGGAATCGGGCGGCGCGACGTTCACGGCGTACGACCAGATCGACAAGGCTCCGGAAGAGAAGGCGCGCGGGATCACGATCTCGACGGCGCATGTGGAGTACGAGACGGCGAACCGTCACTACGCGCATGTGGACTGCCCCGGTCACGCCGACTATGTGAAGAACATGATCACCGGCGCGGCGCAGATGGACGGCGCGATCCTGGTCGTGTCGGCGGCCGACGGCCCGATGCCGCAGACCCGCGAGCACATCCTTCTGGCGCGCCAGGTCGGCGTTCCCGCTCTGGTGGTGTTCCTGAACAAGTGCGACCAGGTCGACGACGAGGAGCTTCTTGAGCTGGTCGAGCTCGAGGTTCGCGAGCTTCTGTCGAAGTATGATTTCCCCGGCGACGACATTCCGATCATCCGCGGCTCGGCGCTGGTGGCGCTTGAGAACGGCGATCCGAAGCTGGGCCGCGACGCGGTGCTGAAGCTGATGGAGGCGGTCGACGCCTACATCCCGCAGCCGGAGCGCCCGGTCGACCTGCCGTTCCTGATGCCGATCGAGGACGTGTTCTCGATCTCGGGTCGCGGCACGGTGGTGACCGGTCGCGTGGAGCGCGGCATCATCAAGGTCGGCGAGGAAGTCGAGATCGTCGGCATCCGCCCGACGGTGAAGACGACGGTCACCGGCGTCGAGATGTTCCGCAAGCTGCTCGACCAGGGCCAGGCCGGCGACAATGTCGGCATCCTGGTGCGCGGCACGAAGCGCGAGGACGTGGAGCGCGGCCAGGTCGTGTGCAAGCCGGGTTCGGTGAAGCCGCACACCAAGTTCAAGGCCGAGGCGTACATCCTGACGAAGGAAGAGGGCGGCCGTCACACGCCGTTCTTCACCAACTACCGTCCGCAGTTCTATTTCCGCACGACGGACGTGACGGGCATCGTGACGCTGCCGGAAGGCACGGAGATGGTGATGCCGGGCGACAACATCACGGTTGACGTGGCGCTGATCGTTCCGATCGCGATGGAAGACAAGCTGCGCTTCGCCATCCGCGAAGGCGGCCGCACCGTCGGCGCCGGCGTCGTCGCCGCAATCATCGAGTGATATCGACAATCCCGAGGGGCGCGGGAACGCCTGCGCCCCTTTTTCGTGGAGCTCGTTAAAGAGCCCGACTGACGAGCCCTCTGGGAGCCTGAAGTCAATGAACGGCCAGAACATTCGAATCCGCCTCAAGGCGTTCGATCATCGCATCCTGGATGCCTCGACGCGCGAAATCGTGTCGACGGCGAAGCGTACGGGCGCCCAGGTTCGCGGACCCATCCCGCTGCCGACGCGGATTGAGAAATTCACGGTCAATCGTTCGCCTCACGTGGACAAGAAGTCCCGCGAGCAGTTCGAGATGCGGACGCATAAGCGTCTGCTGGACATAGTCGACCCGACCCCCCAGACCGTGGACGCGCTGATGAAGCTCGACCTCGCCGCGGGTGTCGACGTCGAGATCAAGCTCTGAGAGAAGGCGAGGGGACACGGCCATGCGGTCAGGCGTCATCGCCCAGAAGGTCGGCATGACCCGCATCTTTAACGATGCAGGGGAACATGTTCCGGTCACTGTGCTGAAAGTCGATAATTGCCAGGTGGTTGCCCACCGTACCGTCGAGAAGAACGGCTATACCGCCGTGCAGCTCGGCGTCGGTAAGGCGAAGCCTCAGAACACCACCCGCGCCATGCGCGGCCACTTCGCGGTTGCGAAGGTCGAGCCGAAGCGCCGGATGGCAGAGTTCCGCGTCGAAGAGGCGGGGCTGATCCCGGTCGGCGCCGAGCTGACCGTCGACCATTTCGTGGTCGGTCAGTTCGTCGACGTGACGGGCACCTCCATCGGCAAGGGTTTCGCCGGTGGTATGAAGCGCCATAACTTCGGCGGCCTGCGCGCCACGCACGGCGTGTCGGTCTCGCATCGTTCGATCGGTTCGACCGGTGGTCGTCAGGACCCCGGCAAGACCTTCAAGAACAAGAAGATGCCGGGTCACATGGGCGCCGAGACGGTGACCACCCAGAACCTCAAGGTCGTGCTGACGGATGTCGAGCGCGGTCTGATCGCGGTCGAGGGTGCGGTTCCCGGCAACAAGGGCGGCTGGATCCTGGTCGCCGACGCGGTGAAGAAGAAGCTGCCGTCCGAAGCGCCGAAGCCGGGCAAGTTCCGCCTGCCGGGTGCCGACGCGGCCAGCGAAGCGCCGGCGGTTGACGCGGCGCCCGCGACCGAGGCTGCGGCCGAGGAGAACGTGTGATGGAACTCGCCGTCAAAACTCTCGAAGGGGCTGAAGCCGGCTCCGTGACCCTGTCGGACGAGATCTTCGGTCTCGAGCCGCGCCAGGACATCCTGCACCGCGCCGTGGTGTGGCAGCTCTCGCGTCGCCAGGCCGGCACGCACCAGACGCTGACCCGCTCGGAGGTCAACCGGACCAAGCGGAAGATG
Source organism: Ancylobacter sp. TW_SC_1 (assembly GCF_056836805.1). Classification (NCBI taxonomy): domain Bacteria; kingdom Pseudomonadati; phylum Pseudomonadota; class Alphaproteobacteria; order Hyphomicrobiales; family Xanthobacteraceae; genus Ancylobacter; species Ancylobacter sp. TW_SC_1. Next base: position 3,364,947 of record NZ_CM166365.1, on the reverse strand, counting down.
TACAAGCAGAAGGGCACCGGCGGCGCTCGCCACGGTGCGGCTTCCGCTCCGCAGTTCCGCGGCGGCGCCAAGGCGTTCGGCCCGGTCTCGCGCAGCCATGCGATCGAGCTGCCGAAGAAGGTGCGCGCGCTTGCCCTGAAGCACGCGCTTTCGTCCAAGGCCAAGGATCAGCAGATCGTCGTTCTCGACGACGCCGTGCTGTCCGAGCCGAAGACGAAGCTGCTCAAGGAGCGTCTGGCGGGCCTCGGCCTGTCGAACGCCCTGGTGATTTCGGGCGCCGAGGTGGATGCCAATTTCGGCCTCGCCTCGCGCAATGTCATCCATCTCGACGTGCTGCCCGTTCAGGGCATCAACGTCTATGACATCCTGCGCCGTCAGACCCTGGTCCTGACGAAGGCGGCTGTCGACGCTCTGGAGGCGCGCTTCAAATGAGTCTGGAACCGCGCCACTACGACGTGATCGTGTCCCCGGTCATCACCGAGAAGGCCACGGCGGCGTCCGAGCACAACAAGGTCGTCTTCAAGGTTGCTCTGACGGCTACCAAGCCGCAGATCAAGGAGGCGGTCGAGAAGCTTTTCGACGTGAAGGTCGAGAGCGTCAACACGCTGGTCCGCAAGGGGAAGACGAAGTTCTTCAAGGGCCGCAAGGGCGTGCAGAACGACGTGAAGAAGGCGGTTGTGACCCTCGCCGAGGGACACTCCATCGACATCACGTCGGGTCTGTGAGCCGGAATTAAGGGACCAGAGACATGGCGCTCAAAACCTTCAAGCCGGTAACGCCGAGCCTTCGCCAGCTTGTCATCGTCGACCGCTCGGGCCTGTACAAGGGCAAGCCGGTCAAGACGCTGACGGAAGGCAAGTCGGAGGCGGGCGGCCGCAACAATACGGGTCGCGTGACCGTGCGCTTCCGCGGCGGCGGCCACAAGCAGGCCTATCGCCTCGTCGATTTCAAGCGTACGAAGCGCGACATGCCGGCGACGGTCGAGCGTATCGAGTACGATCCGAACCGCACGGCCTTCATTGCGCTCATCAAGTATGAGGATGGCGAGCTCAGCTACATCCTCGCGCCGCAGCGCATCTCGGTCGGTGACCAGGTCATCGCGTCGAAGAATGTCGACGTGAAGCCGGGCAACTCCGCTCCGCTCGGCAATCTGCCGGTCGGCACGATCGTGCACAATATCGAGCTGAAGATCGGCAAGGGCGGCCAGATCGCCCGTTCCGCCGGCTCGTACGCGCAGATCGTCGGTCGTGACCAGGGCTACGTGATCATCCGCCTCAATTCGGGTGAGCAGCGTCTGATTCACGGCGAGTGCGTGGGCACGGTGGGCGCGGTGTCGAACCCCGACCACATGAACACCAACCTCGGCAAGGCTGGGCGCAAGCGCTGGCTGGGCCGTCGCCCGCATAACCGCGGCGTTACGATGAACCCGGTTGACCACCCGCACGGCGGCGGCGAAGGCCGCACGTCGGGCGGCCGTCATCCGGTCACCCCGTGGGGCTTCCCCACCAAGGGCAAGAAGACCCGGAAGAACAAGTCGACCGGTAAGTTCATCGTGTCCAGCCGTCACGCCCGCAAGAAGTGAGCGAGGGAATCTGAACAATGTCTCGATCGGTCTGGAAAGGTCCGTTCGTCGACGGCTACCTCCTCAAGAAGGCGGAAGCCGCGCGCAGCTCGGGTCGTCACGACGTCATCAAGATCTGGAGCCGCCGCTCCACGATCCTCCCGCAGTTCGTGGGGATCACGTTCGGCGTCTATAACGGCAACAAGCATGTCCCGGTTTCGGTTTCCGAGGACATGGTCGGCCACAAGTTCGGCGAGTTCGCCCCGACCCGTACCTATTACGGGCACGCGGCGGACAAGAAAGCCAAGCGGAAGTAGAGGCAGGGTCATGGGTAAGGCAGCTCGTCCGCGCACGCTCGCGGATACGGAAGCCAAGGCGGTTGCACGCAATCTCCGCGTGAGCCCCCAGAAGCTCAACCTCGTCGCGGGTCTGATCCGCGGGAAGAAGGTCGCGACGGCGCTCGCCGACCTGCAGTTCTCGCGCAAGCGGATTGCCGGCGACGTGAAGAAGTGCCTGGAATCGGCCATTGCCAATGCCGAGAACAATCATGAACTCGATGTCGACGATCTCATCGTCGCCGAGGCCCATGTCGGCAAGGGCCTGGTCATGAAGCGCTTCGCCGCCCGGGCCCGTGGCCGGGCGAGCCGCATCGAGAAGCCGTTCTCGCATATCACGATCGTGGTGCGTGAAGTCGAGGAGAAGGCCTGATGGGTCAGAAGGTCAACCCGGTCGGGCTCCGGCTCGGCATCAACCGTACCTGGGATTCGCGCTGGTTCGCCGGCAAGGGCGAATACGGCCAGCTGCTTCACGAGGACATCAAGATCCGTGAAGCGCTGCAGAAGCTGCTGAAGCAGGCTGCGGTCAGCAAGATCGTGATCGAGCGTCCGCACAAGAAGTGCCGCGTGACCATTCACTCGGCTCGTCCGGGCGTGGTCATCGGCAAGAAGGGCGCGGACATCGACAAGCTGCGCAAGAAGGTCGCCGAGATGACCAACTCGGAGGTCTTCATCAACATCGTCGAGATTCGGAAGCCCGAAATCGACGCGCGCCTTGTCGCCGAATCGATCGCCCAGCAGCTCGAGCGCCGTGTGGCGTTCCGTCGCGCCATGAAGCGCGCGGTCCAGTCCGCGATGCGCCTGGGTGCGGAAGGCATTCGTATCAACTGCTCCGGCCGCCTCGGCGGCGCGGAAATCGCGCGCCTCGAATGGTATCGTGAAGGGCGCGTGCCGCTTCACACCTTGCGCGCGGACGTAGATTACGGTACGGCCACCGCCTTCACGACCTACGGCACCTGCGGTGTCAAGGTTTGGATCTTCAAGGGCGAGATCCTGGAGCACGATCCCATGGCGCAGGACAAGCGCCTTGCGGAGGGTGAGCCCTCGGGTGGTCGCTCGTCGCGTCGCGACGCGGCGTGAACGGAATGACGAAGGAATAAGAGGCGCGACATGCTGCAACCAAAGCGCACGAAGTTCCGCAAGCAGTTCAAAGGCCGTATTCACGGCGTTGCGAAAGGCGGAACTGACCTCAATTTCGGCCAGTTCGGGCTGAAGGCCCTGGAGCCGGAGCGCGTTACTGCGCGTCAGATCGAAGCCGCGCGTCGCGCGTTGACCCGTCACATGAAGCGTGCGGGCCGCGTGTGGATCCGGGTGTTCCCGGACGTGCCGGTTTCGTCGAAGCCGACCGAAGTCCGCATGGGTAAGGGCAAGGGCGCGCCTGACTTCTGGGCCGCCAAGGTCAAGCCCGGCCGCATCATGTTCGAGATCGATGGCGTGAGCCAGGATATCGCGCGTGAAGCCCTTCGGCTGGCGGCGGCGAAGCTGCCGATCAAGACGCGCTTCGTCGAGCGCATCGCTGAGTGACGGAGAGACAGATGACGAAGGCTTCCGACATTCGGACGAAGACCGCGGACGAGCTCCAGGACCAGCTGCTGAGCCTCAAGAAGGAGCAGTTCAACCTGCGCTTCCAGAAGGCGACCGGTCAGCTCGAGAACACGGCGCGGGTGCGTCAGATCCGCCGCGACGTCGCGCGGGTCAAGACGATCCAGGCGCAGAAGGCCGCGTCTGCGGCCAAGGCTAAGTGAGGAGAGGGCGATGCCGAAGCGTATGCTGCAGGGCGTCGTGGTGAGTGACAAGCAGGACAAGACCGTCGTGGTCCGTGTCGAGCGCCGTTTCACCCATCCGCTGCTGAAGAAGACCGTCCGCCGTTCCAAGAAGTACCATGCCCATGATGAGGGCAATGTGTGGAAGGAAGGCGACACCGTCTGGATCGAGGAGCACCGCCCCTTGTCCAAGCTCAAGAACTGGATCGTGGTCCAGGGCGAGAAGCGGGCAGTAGTCTGAGCCCCCGGGAACGGGATTGAGGGGCGTGCGGCTGGCTAACGGCTGCGCGCAGTTTTTGCGAGAAATAGGTGCGTCATGATCCAGATGCAGACCAATCTCGACGTGGCGGACAATTCCGGTGCGCGTCGCGTCATGTGCATCAAGGTGCTTGGCGGTTCGAAGCGCAAGTATGCCCATGTCGGTGACATCATCGTGGTGTCGGTGAAGGAAGCTATTCCGCGCGGCCGCGTGAAGAAGGGCGACGTGATGAAGGCGGTCGTGGTTCGCACGGCCAAGGACATCCGCCGCGTCGACGGCTCGGTGATCCGCTTCGACCGCAATGCGGCCGTGCTGATCAACAACAACAAGGAGCCGGTCGGCACGCGTATCTTCGGACCGGTGCCGCGTGAGCTCCGCGCGAAGAACCACATGAAGATCATCTCGCTGGCGCCGGAGGTGCTTTGATGGCCGCGAAAATCAAGAAGGGCGACAAGGTCGTCGTTCTCGCTGGCCGCGACAAGGGTCGCACCGGCGAGGTGTTCGAGGTGCTTCCGAAGGAAGGTACGGCGCGCGTGCGCGGCGTGAACCTCGTGAAGCGCCACCAGCGGCAGAGCGCGAACCAGGAAGGCGGGATCATCTCCAAGGAGGCCTCGATCGACCTGTCGAATATCGCGATCGCCGATCCGAAGGATGGCAAGCCGACCCGTGTCGGGTTCCTTGTGCAGGCGGACGGCACCAAGGTGCGTGTCGCCAAGCGCTCGGGGGAGAAGATCGATGGCTGAGACCAGCTATACCCCGCGGATGAAGTCCCTCTATGAGGACATCGTTCGCCAGAAGATGATCGAGCAGTTCGGCTACAAGAACGCCATGGAAGTGCCGACGATCGACAAGATCGTCATCAACATGGGCGTTGGCGAGGCGACTGCGGACACGAAGAAGGTGCAGACCGCCGCGGCGGATCTCGCGCTGATCGCCGGCCAGCGGCCGGTCGTCACCCGTGCCCGCAACGCGATCTCGAACTTCAAGCTGCGCGAGAACCAGCCGGTTGGCGCGAAGGTCACGCTGCGCAAGACGAAGATGTACGAGTTCGTCGATCGTCTCGTGAACATCGCCCTGCCGCGCGTCCGCGACTTCCGCGGCCTCAACCCCAAGAGCTTCGATGGCCGCGGCAATTTTGCCCTGGGCATCAAGGAGCATATCGTGTTCCCCGAGATCAACTACGACAAGGTTGATCAGATGTGGGGCATGGACATCATCGTCTGCACGACGGCGAAGACGGACGACGAGGCGCGCGCGCTTCTGAAGGCCTTCAACTTCCCGTTCCGTCAGTAAGCATCCCCTTCCGGCCGTGGGGCGGGAGCCCCAAACGCGGAGACTAGGAGCAAAGTCATATGGCCAAGAAGAGCGCGGTCGAGAAGAACGAACGCCGCCGGAAGCTCGTGAAGAACTTTTCCGGCAAGCGTTCGCGTCTCAAGGCCCTGGTGAGCGACAAGGAACTGCCGATTGAGGAGCGCTTTGCCGCGGTCCTCAAGCTTGCGCAGCTCCCGCGCAATTCGGCGAAGGTGCGTATCCGCAACCGGTGTGAAGTCACCGGCCGGCCGCGTGCGTATTATCGCAAGCTTAAGATGAGCCGCATCGCGCTCCGCGAACTTGGTTCGCAGGGGCAGATTCCCGGCCTCGTCAAGTCGAGCTGGTGAGGAGGGTCGATCCATGTCCACGACTGATCCGATCGGCGATCTGATTACCCGTATCCGCAATGCGCAGATGCGTCGTAAGGAAAAGATCACCACCCCCGGCTCGCGCCTGCGCGCCAGCGTGCTCGAAGTGCTCGCCGCTGAGGGTTTCATCCGCGGCTATTCCGCTTCGGAGCCCGTCAACGGCCGCACCGAGTTCGAAATCGAACTCAAATATTATGACGGCGAGCCCGTCATCCGCGAGATTTCCCGCGTGTCCAAGCCTGGCCGCCGCGTCTACTCGTCGGTCAAGACCCTTCCGCGCGTCGCCAACGGTCTTGGCGTCGCTGTCGTCTCCACGCCGCAGGGCGTGATGGCGGACCACGACGCCCGCGACAAGAACGTGGGTGGCGAGGTCCTCTTCACGGTCTTCTGATCGGGGAGGAGAGAGAGCACATGTCCAAGATTGGTAAAGCCCCGATTGCTGTTCCCGCCGGCGTGACCGCCACGGTCGACGGCCAGCTGGTGAAGGTCAAGGGTCCCAAGGGCGCCCTGGAAGTGAAGGTCGTCGACGAGATCGACGTGAAGCTGGACGGCGGGAACATCGTGTTCGCGCTGAACGGCGAGACCAACCGCCACAAGGCGATGTGGGGTCTTTCCCGCACGCTGGTGTCGAACCTGGTCGAAGGTGTGACCAAGGGCTTCGAGAAGAAGCTCGAGATCAATGGCGTCGGTTATCGCGCCGCGGTTCAGGGCAAGTCCCTTAGCCTGGCGCTCGGCTTCAGCCACGACGTGAACTATGCGATTCCGGAAGGGATCCAGATCACGACGCCGAAGCCGACGGAGATCGTCATCTCCGGTATCGACCGTCAGAAGGTCGGTCAGGTCGCCGCCGAGATCCGCGAGTACCGCGGTCCCGAGCCCTATAAGGGCAAGGGCGTGAAGTACGCCGGTGAGTTCATCTTCCGCAAGGAAGGCAAGAAGAAGTAACGGACCCGAACCATGGCCCAGTATCAGGACGCTACCGAGCGCCGTAAGGCGCGTGTCCGCCGTGCTCTCCGCGCGACGGCGAACGGGCGGCCGCGCCTCTCGGTGCATCGCTCGTCGAAGCACATCTATGCGCAGATCATCGACGACGCTCGCGGCGTGACCATCGCGTCCGCCTCGTCGCTCGAGAAGACCCTGCGGGACAGCCTGAAGACCGGCGCGGACACCGCGGCGGCCCAGGCGATCGGCAAGCTCGTGGCGGAACGCGCCGTCGCAGCCGGTGTGAAGGACGTGGTCTTCGACCGCGGCGCCTTCATCTATCACGGCCGCGTCAAGGCGCTCGCCGAAGCCGCCCGCGAGGGCGGTCTCAACTTCTGAGATCACGAGCGGGATCCCCCCGCAGAACGACGAGGATAAGATCATGGCTCGTGAACGTGAGCGTGAACGCGAGGATCGCGACAACACGTTCGTGGACAAGCTGGTCCACATCAACCGTGTCGCGAAGGTTGTGAAGGGCGGACGTCGCTTCGGCTTCGCCGCGCTGGTCGTCGTCGGCGACCAGAAGGGTCGCGTCGGCTTCGGCCACGGCAAGGCCCGTGAGGTTCCGGAAGCGATCCGCAAGGCGACGGAAGCCGCCAAGCGCGCGCTGATCCGCGTGCCGCTGCGCGAGGGTCGGACGCTGCACCACGACGTGCACGGCCACCATGGCGCGGGCAAGGTCATCCTGCGCGCCGCCCCGGCGGGTACCGGCATCATCGCCGGCGGCCCGATGCGTGCGGTGTTCGAGACGCTCGGCATGCAGGACGTGGTGGCGAAGTCGTTCGGCTCGTCCAACCCGTACAACATGGTCCGCGCGACCTTCGATGCGCTGAAGAACCAGGACAGCCCCCGTCTGGTGGCGGCCCGGCGCAGCCTGAAGGTTTCGCAGCTTCAGTCGCGCCGTCGCGTCGACGACGCCGAAGCGACCGATTGAGTCGCCCTGAGAGGTAGTGGAGCTAATCATGGCGAACAGCACCAAGACGGTCACCGTCGAGCAGACCGGCAGCCCGATCCGCCGACCCGAAGCCCAGCGGGCGACCCTCATCGGCCTCGGCCTCAACAAGCTCGGACGTCGCTCGACGCTCGAAGACACCCCGGCCGTGCGTGGCATGATCTATAAGGTCCGCCACCTCGTGCGCGTCGTCGAAGCGTGACGGCGGCGAAGGAGACTGGCGATGAGCATCCTTAACGACATCAAGGACAACGCGGGCGCCCGCAAGAAGCGCATGCGGGTCGGCCGCGGAATCGGTTCCGGCAAGGGCAAGACAGCGGGTCGCGGCGTGAAGGGTCAGACCTCGCGCACCGGCGTCGCGATCAAGGGCTTCGAGGGCGGCCAGATGCCGATCCATCGGCGCCTGCCCAAGCGCGGCTTCAACAACATCTTCGCGCTGGATTGGAACGAGGTCACTCTCGGCCGCATCCAGACCGCGCTCGATGCGGGCAAGCTCGACGCCAAGGCGCCGATCACCCAGGCCGCGCTTGTCGAGGCGGGTGTGCTGCGTCGCGCCAAGGCCGGCGTGCGCGTGCTCGGCAGCGGTGAGCTGAAGGCCAAGGTCACGCTTGAAGTCGCCCATGCGACCAAGTCGGCCATTGCGGCGATCGAGAGCGCCGGCGGCACCGTGACGGTGCCGGCATCCAAGGCGGACACTGGCGAAACGGCGACCTGACGCTTAAGTCGGGTCTCACCGTAGTTACAGGGCACAGACGAGGAGCGGAGCCACCATGGCCTCGGCAGCAGAACAGCTCGCGGCAAACCTCAATTTCGGTGCTCTGGCAAAAGCCGACGAACTGAAGAAGCGCATCTGGTTCACGCTGGGTGCGCTTCTCGTCTATCGGCTGGGCACCTATATCCCGATGCCCGGGATCAATCCCGACGCGCTCGCCGACGTTTTCCGTACGGCGCAGCAGGGCATCATCGGCCTCTTCAACATGTTCTCGGGCGGCGCGGTCTCGCGCATGGCGATCTTCGCCCTGAACATCATGCCGTACATCTCCGCCTCCATCATCATCCAGCTGCTGACGACCGTCTCGCCGACGCTCGAGGCGCTGAAGAAGGAAGGCGAGGCCGGCCGCAAGCAGATTAACCAGTACACGCGCTACCTCACCGTGGTGCTGGCCGTGTTCCAGTCCTACGGCATCGCCGTGGGTCTTGAGGGCTCGGGCGCCGTGGTGGCGGATCCGGGCTGGTTCTTCCGCATCTCGACGGTGATCACTCTCACGGGCGGCACCATGTTCCTGATGTGGCTCGGCGAACAGATCACCTCGCGCGGCATCGGCAACGGCATCTCGCTGATCATCTTCTCCGGCATCGTGGCGGAGCTGCCGTCGGCGATCGCCAACACGCTGGAGCTGGGTCGTCAAGGCGCGCTGTCCACCGGCATCATCCTGGCGGTGATCCTGATGGCCACCGCGGTCATCATGTTCATCGTGTTCATGGAGCGGGCGCAGCGCCGCCTGCTGATCCAGTACCCCAAGCGCCAGGTCGGCAATAAGGTCTATGAAGGCCAGTCGTCGCACCTGCCGCTGAAGCTGAACACTTCGGGCGTCATTCCGCCGATCTTCGCCTCCTCGCTGCTGCTCATCCCGACCACGGTCGCGAGCTTCATGCAGGGGCAGGGGCCGGGCTGGCTGACCACGGTGACGACGCTGATCGGCCACGGCCAGCCGCTGTTCATGCTGCTCTATGTGCTGCTGATCGTGTTCTTCTGCTTCTTCTACACAGCGATCGTGTTCAACCCGACCGAGACCGCCGACAACCTGAAGAAGCACGGTGGCTTCGTGCCCGGTATCCGCCCGGGCGAGCGCACGGCCGAGTACATCGACTATGTGCTGACTCGCATCACCGTCATCGGTGCGGCTTACCTTGCGATTGTGTGCCTGTTTCCCGAGATTCTGATCTCCTACGCTGCGGTTCCGTTCTACTTCGGCGGCACGTCGCTGCTGATCGTGGTGAGCGTGACCATGGATACGGTGGCTCAGGTCCAGGGGCATCTGCTGGCGCATCAATATGAAGGGCTGGTCAAGAAGGCCAAGCTCAAGGGGAAGCGCCGATGAGGCTGATTCTGCTCGGACCCCCGGGGGCGGGGAAGGGCACGCAGGCGCAGCGTCTGGTCGCGCGCCACGGTATCGTGCAGCTCTCGACCGGCGACATGCTGCGCGAGGCGGTTCGCAACGGCACGCCGATCGGCCTCAAGGCCAAGGCGGTTATGGACGCCGGTCAGCTCGTTTCCGACGAAATCGTGATCGGCATCATTTCCGATCGCATCGACGAGCCGGATTGCGTCAAGGGTTTCATCCTTGATGGCTTTCCGCGCACCGTCGCGCAGGCTGAAGCACTTGACCGCATCCTGGCGGAAAAAGGCGTCAAGCTTGATGCTGTGATCGAGCTGAAGGTCGACCAGGACAAGTTGGTCCACCGCATCGTCCAGCGCGCCCAGGAAACCGCAGCCCGCGGCGAGCCGGTGCGCAAGGATGACGATCCGGAGGTCTTCAAGACCCGTCTTGAGGCGTTCAACCGGGATACCGCCGTCGTGGCGCCCTATTACGCGCAGCGCGGCATGCTGGCCTCGATCGATGGCATGCGGCCGATCGACGAAGTGACGAAGGCGATCTCGGACGTTCTCGAGACGGTCTGAGGCTTTGCGACGGCGCGGCTTGACATTGGGGCGGAATCGCTCTATGTGCCGCGCTTCACTTATGCGGGTGCCGCTGATCGACATCATTTGCTGATGTCGCATGGCCTCGTTCGTATCTCCGCAGGGGCCGGCCTCCACCGGACGCGGGGTGTCTTAATTCCGGTTTGGCCGGAGCAGATGGAGAGCACGACGTGGCTCGTATTGCAGGCGTTAACATTCCGACCAACAAGCGCGTGATCATTGCGCTTCAGTACATTCACGGCATCGGCGCGAAGAACGCCGCCGATATCGTCGAGAAGGTCGGTATCCCGCTCGAGCGTCGGGTCAATCAGCTGACCGACCAGGAAGTGCTGCAGATCCGCGAGACGATCGATCGTGACTATATGGTCGAAGGCGACCTGCGTCGCGAAGTCTCGATGAACATCAAGCGTCTGATGGATCTCGGCTGCTATCGCGGCCTGCGTCATCGTCGTGGTCTGCCGGTGCGCGGTCAGCGCACCCACACCAATGCCCGCACCCGCAAGGGTCCGGCCAAGCCGATCGCCGGCAAGAAGAAGTGAGTTGAGCGGGCTTCGGCCCGCTTTTACGCGTCGGCGCCGCGTGCGTCCGGCGCATTCGCCGCGAATATCGTCCCGAGCGCCTGGTATGACGGGCGCGCCTGAAGGATCAAAGGTCTATGGCTAAAGAAGCTGCCCGCATCAAGCGCCGCGAACGCAAGAACATCGCCTCCGGCGTTGCCCATGTGAACGCGTCGTTCAACAACACCATGATCACCATCACCGACGCGCAGGGCAATACGATTGCCTGGTCCTCGGCCGGTGCCATGGGCTTCAAGGGTTCGCGCAAGTCGACCCCGTACGCCGCGCAGGTCGCCGCCGAGGATTGCGCCCGCAAGGCCGCCGATCACGGCATGCGCACCATCGAAGTCGAAGTGTCGGGCCCGGGTTCGGGCCGTGAATCGGCGCTGCGCGCCTTCCAGGCGGCGGGCTTCACCGTGACGTCGATCCGCGACGTTACGCCGATCCCGCACAATGGCTGCCGCCCGCGCAAGCGTCGGCGCGTCTGACGCTTATCCATCGAGCGGCGCTCGGGCGCCGCAGGGGCCGCTGCGTTTGGCATTCCCCCACCGGTCGGGGCCGGGGACGGAGCTGCCGGGCCAGGGTGTCCGGGGCACCGTCGAAACCAAGGGTGACGTCGTGATTCAGAAGAACTGGCAAGAGCTGATCAAGCCCGAAAAGCTTGAGGTCGCGGTCGGCAGCGATCCGAAGCGTCTTGCGACCGTTGTCGCCGAGCCGCTGGAGCGCGGCTTCGGCCAGACGCTCGGCAATGCGCTGCGTCGCATTCTGCTGTCCTCTCTCCAGGGCGCGGCGGTGACGTCGGTGCATATCGACGGCGTGCTGCACGAGTTCTCCTCGATCCCGGGCGTGCGCGAGGACGTCACGGACATCGTGCTCAACATCAAGGACATCGCTATCAAGATGGCCGGCGATGGCCCCAAGCGCATGGTGGTGAAGAAGCAGGGTCCGGGCACGGTGACCGCCGGCGACATCCAGACGGTCGGTGACGTGCAGGTGCTGAACCCCGAGCTGGTGCTGTGCACCCTCGACGACGGCGCCGAGATTCGCATGGAATTCACCGTCGACACCGGCAAGGGCTACGTTGCGGCCGACCGCAACCGCCCCGAGGACGCGCCGATCGGTCTCATCCCGGTCGACAGCCTCTACTCGCCGGTCAAGAAGGTCTCCTACAAGGTAGAGAACACCCGCGAGGGCCAGATTCTCGACTATGACAAGCTGACCATGACCATCGAGACCAACGGCTCGATCAGCCCGGAGGATGCGCTCGCCTTCTCTGCGCGCATCCTGCAGGACCAGCTCGAGATCTTCGTCAACTTCGAAGAGCCCAAGCGCGAGACGGAAAGCCCTGTCATGCAGGAGCTTCCCTTCAACCCGGCGCTGCTCAAGAAGGTGGACGAGCTGGAGCTGTCGGTTCGTTCGGCGAACTGCCTGAAGAACGACAACATCGTCTATATCGGCGACCTGATCCAGAAGACCGAGGCGGAGATGCTCCGTACCCCGAACTTCGGCCGCAAGTCGCTGAACGAGATCAAGGAAGTTCTCGCCAGCATGGGCCTGCATCTCGGTATGGAAGTGCCGGGCTGGCCGCCGGAGAACATCGAGGACCTCGCCAAGCGGTTCGAAGATCACTATTGAGCATTCTAGGCGGCGTTCGAGCCGTTAATCGCAACTCCCGGCTCGAAAGCCGTCGCACGACAGGAAACTCGCCATGAACCACGGCAAAGCTTATCGCCGGTTCAACCGGACCGCTGAGCACCGCAAGGCCATGTTCGCCAATATGGCGCAGGCGCTCATCACCCACGAGCAGATCATCACCACCCTGCCGAAGGCGAAGGATCTTCGCCCGGTGGTGGAGAAGCTGATCACCCTCGGCAAGCGCGGCGGCCTGCACGCCCGCCGCCAGGCGATCGCCCAGGTGCGCGACGTTGCCGTCGTGCGCAAGCTGTTCGACGTGATCGGCCCGCGCTACAAGGAGCGCAATGGCGGCTACATCCGCATCATCAAGGCGGGTTTCCGCCACGGTGATTCGGCCGCCATCGCGGTGATCGAGCTGGTCGATCGCGACGAGGCCGCCAAGGGCGCTTCCGATCTCGCCCGCCTCGAGGCGGCGAAGGCCGAGGAAGCCGCCGCGGCGTGAAACGTCGCTGAGCGATGAGGGACAAAGGGGCGGTTCGACCGCCCCTTTTCTTTTGTGCGGTCGCGCCCTAGCAGAAGGGTGCAAACGAACCGCGCCTTGCCCTTTCTCCGCCGCAGGCCGGGGATTATATCTGGCGGTATGAAACGCTTCGCCCTCATCGCCGCCACGCTCCTCATCGCCGCTCCGGTCGCCGCGCAAACGCCGGCGGCCGCCGGGCCGCGCGTACCGACATCGCGCGCCGAGATCGGGCTGAGCTTCGCGCCCATCGTCGCGCGCACCGCGCCGGCCATCGTCAACGTCTATGCGTTGAAGAACGCCCCGCGGAACAATCCGCTGCTGGACGATCCGTTCTTCCGGCGCTTCTTCGGTGACCGGGGCGGTCCCGACGTGCCGGGCCTGGACACGCCAAGCGAGCGCATCCAGCGCTCCCTCGGCTCGGGCGTGCTGGTGGATCCCTCCGGCATCGTCGTCACCAACAACCACGTCATCGACGGCGCCGACCAGATTCGCATCTCGCTGGCGGACAAGCGCGAATTCGATGCGGACATCGTGCTGCGCGACCCGCGCACCGACATCGCCATCCTGCGCCTCCAGGGCGGGAAGGGCGCTTTCCCCTCCGCCGTGCTCGGCTCGTCGGACGACCTGCAGGTCGGCGACATCGTTCTGGCCATCGGCAATCCCTTCGGCGTCGGTCAGACGGTGACGCAGGGTATCGTCTCTGCGCTTGCGCGCACGCAGCGCGGCATCACCGATTACGGCTTCTTCATCCAGACCGACGCGGCGATCAATCCGGGCAATTCCGGCGGCGCGCTGGTGGATGGGGCGGGCCGCGTGGTCGGCATCAACACGGCGATCTTCTCGCGCTCGGGCGGCTCGCAGGGCATCGGCTTCGCGATTCCCGCCGACATGGTGCGCGTCGTCCTCCAGTCGGCGCTGTCCGGCAGCAAGGTGGTGCGCCGTCCCTGGTTGGGGGCCGATCTGCAGCAGGTGACGGCAGATATCGCCGAAGGGCTCGACGTGGCGCGTCCGACCGGGGCGCTGGTGCAGAATGTGGTGCCGGACAGCCCGGCGGCGAAGGCCGGCCTGCGCGCCGGCGATCTCATCGTGGCGGTCGCGGGACAGGAAGTGGATGATCCCGATGCGTTCGGCTACCGGTTCGCGACCCGCCCGCTGGGCGGCTCTGTCGAACTGGGCATCGTCCGCCAGGGAAAGCCGGCGACCTTGAAGGTCGTGCTGGCGCCGGCGCCCGAGACGGTGCCGCGCGACGAGACTACGCTGGATGGGCGCTCGCCGCTTTCCGGCGCGACCGTGGTCAACCTCTCGCCGGCCGTGACCGAGGAAATGCGCACGCTTGATACTGACAAGGGCGTGGTGATCACGGCGGTCGCCGAGGGCTCTCCGGCCGCGCGCACCAGCTTCCGGGAGGGCGACGTCATTCGCGAGATCAACGGCGTGCCCATCGCCACCACGGCCGATCTGCAGCGGATCACGCGCGTGCCGGCGCGGGCTTGGCGGATCACGCTCCAGCGCGGCGGGCGGGTCATTTCCGCCCTGCTTCCGGGCTGAGGCGGCCTTGTCCGATCTTTTCGCCACCGCCGGGCTCGAAGGCGCCGCACCCCGCCCATTGGCCGACCGCCTGCGTCCGCAGAAGCTCGCCGAGGTCGTCGGACAGGAGCACCTGACCGGGCCGGACGGCATGCTGACGCGCATGATCGCCAACCGTTCGCTCGGCTCGCTGATCTTCTGGGGGCCTCCCGGCACCGGCAAGACGACCGTGGCGCGGCTGCTGGCCCGCGAGACGGACCTGCATTTCGAGCAGATATCGGCCATTTTCACCGGCGTCGCCGATCTCAAGAAGGTGTTCGAGGCGGCGCGCGGACGTCGGGCGATCGGGCAGGGCACGCTGCTCTTCGTCGACGAGATCCACCGCTTCAACCGCGCGCAGCAGGACGGTTTCCTCCCGGTCATGGAGGACGGCACCATCACGCTGATCGGCGCGACGACGGAGAACCCGTCCTTCGAGCTCAACGCCGCGCTGCTGTCGCGCGCGCGGGTGCTGGTCTTCAAGTCGCTCGACGCTGAGGCCATCGAGCGGCTGCTCCAGCGTGCCGAGACGCTGGAAGGGCGCCGTCTTCCGCTCGACGCGGAGGCGCGGGTCGCGCTCGTGGGCATGGCCGATGGCGACGGGCGCTATCTGCTCGGCCTCGCCGAGGAATTGCTGTCGCTGCCGGAGGGCCCCGATCTCGACATCGCGGGGCTTTCCGCCACGATGCAGAAGCGGGCGCCGATCTATGACAAGGGCCAGGACGAGCACTACAACCTGCTGAGCTGCTTCCATAAGAGCCTGCGCGGCTCGGACGTGAACGGCGCGATGTACTGGGCCGCGCGCATGGTCACCGGCGGCGAGGACCCCGGCACGGTTTTTCGCCGGCTGTGCTGCGCGGCGTCCGAGGATGTCGGCATGGCCGATCCGCAGGCGATGCCGATGGTGGTGGCCGCCTGGACGGCGTTTGACCGCGTCGGCTGGCCTGAGGGGCGGCTGTTCCTGGCGCAGGCGATCGCCTATGTCGCGACCGCGCCGAAGTCGAATGCCGCCTATTCCGCCTTCAACGCGGCGCTCGCCCTGGCGCAGAAGACCGGCTCCCTGCCGCCGCCCAAGCACATCCTCAACGCGCCGACCAAGCTGATGAAGGATCTCGGCTACCACGCCGGCTACCGTTACGATCACGATTATCCGGACGCCTATGCCGGGCAGGAGTTCTTTCCCGAGGAACTCGCCGGCGATCCCCGCGCGAACCTCTACACGCCGAACGAGCGTGGCTTCGAGCGCGAGGTGAAGAAGCGGCTCGAATACTGGGCACGGCTGCGCGCCGAGCGGCAGGGGCGATAGGCGGATTCGGCGGTAGACGGGCGAGGGCGGTAGGTGGAAGGGGCGACATGAACACGATCCTGATGGTCTTCATCGGCGCCGGCATCGGCGGTGTGCTGCGCTATGCGACCAGCATGGCCGCCTTGCGCATGTTCGGCGCGGGCTTTCCGGTCGGCACGATGACCATCAACGTCGCCGGTTCCTTCGCCATCGGCCTGATCGCGGGATGGCTGACCTTCATGTCCGGCGCGGCGTGGACGGTGCATGCGCGGGCCTTCATCATCACCGGCGTGCTCGGCGGCTTCACCACCTTCTCCGCCTTCTCGCTCGATGCGGCGCTGCTCGTGGAGCGCGGCGAGATGGGACTGGCGGCGCTCTATGTCGGCGGTTCCGTCGCGCTGTCGCTGGTAGGCGTGTTCGGTGGGCTGGCGCTTATTCGCGCTCTCGCGTGACGTGGCGCCCGGTCTCGGCTAGAGCATTGCAGATCGGACGAAATCGTCCGATCGACGAGGAAATGCTCCAGCTTTGACTCCAGGGCACTTTCTTTCCGTTCGGATGTTCCATCCGAGCGGAAAGGGCTCTAGGTGCTGGGGCGAGGAGTAACCGATCCATGGCCGTTGAGACACGCCGCGTCGACCCGGACGAAGAGGGCATGCGGCTTGACCGCTGGTTCAAGACGCATTTCCCCGACCTTTCCTTCGGCCATCTGCAGAAGCTGCTGCGCAGCGGGCAGGTGCGGGTGGAGGGTGGCCGGGTGAAGACCAATACCCGCCTTTCCGCCGGCCAGAGCATCCGCATCCCGCCGCTGGAGGAGAAGCCGCAGCTCTCCGCCGCCGAGCACCTTGAGGCCGAGGAGGCCAAGGCCCGCGGCGAGGCTCCGCCGCCACGGGCGCCACGTCCGGCCCCGTCCGGCGACGGCGAGGAAGACATCGCCGCGCCGGCGGTGAGGCGTTCCAGCAGCGACGACAAGGACGCCCGCGCGCTCAAGGACATGACGCTCTACGAGGACCGCGACGTGCTGGTGCTCAACAAGCCCTATGGCCTTGCCGTGCAGGGCGGCTCGGGCACCTTCCGCCATGTCGACGGCATGCTGGAGGCGCTGCGCGGCGATGACGGGCAGAAGCCACGCCTCGTGCACCGCATCGACAAGGACACCTCCGGCATCCTGCTGGTGGCCAAGACGCGCCTGTCCGCCTCGACACTGGCCAAGACCTTCCGCTCGCGCTCGGCCCGCAAGGTCTACTGGGCGCTGGTACCCGGCGTGCCGCGCCCGGCGCAGGGGCGCATCTCGACCTATCTCGCCAAGGACGAAGCGGCCGAGCGGATGCGCGTCGCCCGGCACGGCGACGACGAGGCGAGCCACGCCATCTCCTATTACGCCGTGGTGGACAATGCGGCGCAGAAGCTCGCCTGGCTGTCGATGAAGCCGGTGACGGGCCGCACACACCAGCTGCGCGCCCATGCGGCGCATATCGGCCATCCCATCGTCGGCGATCCGAAATATTTCGACATCGAGAACTGGCCGCTGCCCGGCGGGCTGCAGAACCGCCTGCACCTGCTCGCCCGGCGGCTGGTCATTCCCCATCCGCGCGGCGACAGGCTGATCGACGTTTCCGCGCCGCTGCCGCCACACATGCAGCAGAGCTGGAACGTGCTGGGCTTCGACGCCTCGCAGTACGACCCCATCGTCGACGCGCCAGAGAGCTGAACGGACGGACATCAGCCATGCGGCCGATGAAGGTCAGGCGCGCCGTGGATGCGCCCCTGCCGGATGGCGCGTGCCCGGCCGATCGGCTACGCACTGGCGCCAGATAGTCGATCCGGGAAGCCGTCCATGCCGTTCTTCGTGCGCCGCCTTGCCGTCGTCCTGGCGCTCTGGGCGGGCGCCGCCGTCCCGGCGCTGGCGGCGGCGGACTGCGCCGGCAGGCTGGGCACGTCCCGTGTGCTGCAGGTCGACCCGGTCGGCCTGCAGGTGGGCACCAAGCACTTCCCGCAGACGCTCGACCTCGCCGACCGGGAGGTCGTGCTCACCTTCGACGACGGACCGCTGCCGGCCACGACGCCGGGCGTGCTGAAGGTGCTGGCGCGCGAATGCGTGCGCGCCACCTTCTTCGTCATCGGCCGCAACGCCGCCGCACATCCGGATCTCGTGCGTCGTGCGATCGCCGAGGGGCATACGGTCGGCCATCACAGCATGACCCATCCGATGACGCTGGCGGATCTTCCCTATGACAAGGCCGTGGCGGACATCGAGAAGGGGCTGAAGGCGGACGACAAGGCGGCCTACGGCGTCGTGTCGAGCACGCCGCGCGTGCCCTTCTTCCGCTTTCCCGGATTTGGCGCCTCGCCGGAACTGCTGGATTACATGAAGCAGCGGGGCATCGGCGTGTTCGGCGCCGATCTGTGGGCGTCGGACTGGAACCCGATGACGCCGGACGAGCAGCTCAAGCTGGTGATGACCCGTCTCGACCATGCGGGGCGGGGAATCATCCTGTTCCACGACACGCGCGGCCAGACGCTGAAAATGCTTCCCGCCTTCCTCGCCACGCTGAAGGAAAAGGGCTACCGGGTGGTGCACGTCGTGCCGCCCCCGGCACAGCCCGCCGTGGCGCCATAGGGGCGCCCGCCTGGAACGACGACAATGGCGGCCCGAGGGGTTCAGGCCGCCAGAAACGACAACGGCGGCCCGAGGGGTTCAGGCCGCCAGAAACGACAACGGCGACCCGAGGGGTTCAGGCCGCCAGAAACGACAACGGCGACCCGAGGGGTCGCCGTGCGTTCCGATCCGGATCAATTTGGTGCGGTCGAGAGGACTCGAACCTCCACGGTGTTACCCACTGCCACCTCAAGGCAGCGCGTCTACCAATTCCGCCACGACCGCATTGCCTGCATCCGTGCTGCTTCGTCAGCGCCCGGCGCGGCGGGGCATCGTCTAACAGATCGAATGGGGCTCCACAAGGGCTGCATCAAGGGGGGCGCCGGCGCGCCCCTGCCTGTGGACAGATGCGCCTGCCGCACATGGCCCGGCAGGCGACAGAATGCCCGGCAGTGATTATGTATCGACCATGAACGCTGTGCCGCACCCCGCCGCCAACCCTGCCGCCGTCATCCGCGACGCGCTGTCTCCGGTGCTGCTGCCGAAGCCGGGGAACCCGCCGGTGCGCTGGCGCGTGTCGGCTCATCCGGTCGCCTATCCCGACGCACTGGCGGAGATGGACCGGCGGGCCGAGGACATAGCCGCCGGCCGCGCCGACGAGCTGGTCTGGCTGCTGGAGCATCCGCCGCTCTACACCGCCGGCACCAGCGCGCGGCCGGAGGATCTGGTCGATCCCGACCGGTTCCCGATCTTCCAGACCGGCAGGGGCGGGCAGTTCACGTATCACGGGCCGGGCCAGCGCGTGGCCTATGTGATGCTCGACCTCAAGCGCCGGGAGCCTGATCTGCGCCGCTACGTCGCCGCGCTGGAGGAGTGGCTTATCCGCACGCTGGCCGCCTTCAACGTGCGCGGCGAGCGGCGGGAGGATCGCGTCGGCGTCTGGGTGCGCCATCCGACCAAGGCCGGCGAGGGCGAGGACAAGATCGCTGCCATCGGCATCCGCGTGCGCCGCTGGGTGACGATGCATGGCATCTCGCTCAACGTCGAGCCGGACCTGTCGCATTTCGCCGGCATCGTGCCGTGCGGCGTGCGCGAGCACGGTGTCACCAGTCTCGTGGAACTCGGGCTGCCGGTGACGATGGAGGATGCCGATCTCGCCCTGCGCCGCGCTTTCGCGACGGTCTTCGGTCCGGTCGTGGACGAGGATGGCGCGCCTTAGACGGTCGGCCATATGGCGAAGTCGGCGAAGATCTCGGCCTCCGGAGCGGTTTCCTCGCTGAACAGTACTTCCAGGACCGATGCCGCTGGAGGCCCGCTGTGGCAGGCCTCGATGAAATCGCCCAGCGTCGGGGCGGGCGCGAACACCAGCGCCTCCACACTGCCGTCACGGCGGTTGCGTACCCATCCGTACAGACGGCGGCGTTCGGCTTCGCGCGCGAGCCAGGCGCGATAGCCGACGCCCTGGACGCGTCCGCGCACGACAAGACGCGTGGCTGCCACACTGGTCATGCCAAATTCCCCGCTGCAGGGAACGCATTTCCCCGCGCCGGCGAGGGAGTGTTCCCGTGAATTGATTGTCACGCCGACGCTTCATTAACGACAGCTCGTTTAAGAACAGCTTCGACGCCTCGCAACCAGGCCATCCCGGAACCCTTCGTTCAAACCCCGCGCCGGAGTAGGCATGCGCGAAGAGACCGATCTCGCCGCCCCGCCGCGCGGCCCCGAACATGAACTCGAGCCGAGCGAAACCCCCGGTTTCGTCGAGGCGGTGATCGGCGCCATCGAGGCGCGCGACGTCGACGCGTTGTGCGCGATCGTCGCCGACCTGCACGAGACCGACCTGGCGCGGCTGCTGGAGGCGCTGCCGGCGGCGGACCGGCCGCAGCTCATCGAACTGCTCGGCAGCGATTTCGACTTTACCGCGCTTACCGAACTCGACGAGACCGTTCGCCTGCAGATCCTGGAGGAACTGCCGACGCAGACCGTCGTCGAAGGCGTGCGTGACCTCGAGTCCGATGATGCCGTCTACATCCTCGAGGACCTCGACGACGCCGACAAGCAGGCGATCCTCTCCAATCTGTCGATCCCGGAACGGGCAGCGCTGCAGCGCAGCCTTGACTATCCCGAGGAGAGCGCCGGCCGGCGCATGCAGACCGAGTTCATCGCGCTGCCGCCGTTCTGGACCGTCGGGCAGACGCTGGATTATATCGGCGAGACGGAGGGGCTGCCGGACACCTTCTTCGAGGTTTTCGTCGTCGATCCGAGCTACCGCCTCAGCGGCTCCGTGCCGCTCGACCGGCTGCTTCGCACCAGGCGCGGCACCAAGCTCGGCGAGGTGGTCACGCCCGACCGCCATGTGGTCAACGCCACCGACGACCAGGAGGACGTGGCCCGCGTCTTCGAGCGCTACAACCTGATCTCGGCACCGGTCGTGGACGAGGGCCGCCGGCTGGTCGGCGTGCTGACCATCGACGACATCGTCGACGTCATTCAGGAAGAGGCCGACGAGGACCTCAAGGCGCTCGGCGGCGTGGCCGGCGACGAGGAGCTGTCGGACAGTTTCTGGTACATCGCCAAGAGCCGTTTCTCCTGGCTGCTGCTCAACCTGATCGCCGCCAACATCGCCTCCTTCGTCATCGCGCTGTTCGAGAACGAGCTGCAGCGCATGGTCGCGCTGGCGGTGCTGATGCCGATCGTGGCCAGTCAGGGCGGCAATGCCAGCACGCAGACCATGACGGTCGCCGTGCGCGCCCTGGCGACGCGCGAACTGCGCCCGAGCAATGCCAAACGCGTCATCGCCCGCGAATTGCTGGTCGGCCTGTTCAACGGCGTGGTCTTCGCCGTCATCATGGCGGTGGTGGTCTTCGCCCGCTTTGGGCTGGCCGACCTTGGATTCGTGATCGCGCTGGCGATGATTATCAATCTGGTGGCCGCGGCGTTAGGCGGTATAATGATCCCTCTCACCCTTGATCGGCTCAAGGTGGACCCCGCCGTCTCGTCGGGCCCTTTCGTAACCACAGTCACTGATGTCGTGGGCTTTTTCGCCTTCTTGGGAATTGCTTCACTGTGGTTCTAAAGTCCACGAACTCTGTTGGCATGCGTAGCGTAAAGTCTCGCTTCGAGAAGCAATAAGAACAAGGTTTCGATGAGCGGGGAGCAATCGGAGGACCGGATGGAGGCGCCAAACGGTGATCGTCTAGCCCTCCAGTTGAGCGGGGGTGCGCAAGAGACCGGAGCGATGCCGGCGCTGCGGGTCACGCATCGACGCCTGCGCGCGGGCGACGGAATGATCCTTGCGGTCGCGCTGGTCATTCTGGCGGCGGTCGCGGTGATGGGTGCCTTTTCCCTCGTGGCCGCGGAGCGGATCGACGCGGCGTCGCGCGACCGCTGGAGCCGGCTGGTACTCGACGCGCTGCAGCGGAGGGCGGCCTTCCTCGAGCGCGACCTGTCGAGCTTCGCGCATTGGGACGAATCCGTGCTGCGCACCGCCTATTTCCTCGACGAGGAGTGGGTGCACGAGAATTTCGGACGCTGGCTCTACGACACGCAGCGTCACGACCGCTCCTACATCGTTCTCGAAGCCGGCCTGGCCTATGCGTCCGTCGACGGCAATGCGGTGGAGGCCGACGCGGCGCCATTCGATGATCATTCGATCCTGCCGCTGGTGCAGGGTGTGCGCGAGGCCTTCCGTGATCAGGTCCAGGCGCTCAAGGCGAGCCAGTCCTCGTCCGAGTCGCACCGGCGGGCCAATCCACCGGTGTTCCGCGCCGGCTATCTCAGGGTCGAGGGTCGGCCGGCGCTCGTCGGCGCAATCAGCATCACGCCCGATTATGGTCGCGTGGTCTCGCCATCGGGCGTGCCGCCGGTCGCCGTGACCGTGCTCTTCATGGACCGGAGCTTCCTCAGCGATCTCGTCGGCGAACTGCACGTTGCGTCGCCGGAGGTCACGAACGAGCCGCCTCCGCCGGACCGGCATGGCATACGTGTTCCGTTCCACGATCCGCAGGTGGCTCCGGCCTGGCTCAGCTGGATCCCGGAAAATCCAGGCAAGACGCTGCTGTCGGCGCTGCTGCCGGCACTCATGGCGACGGCGCTCATCCTGCTGCTGGTGGCGGCGATCGTGCTTTGGTATGCGCGCCGGGCGACCCGGGAACTGGCGGAGAGCGAGGCGCTGGCGTCGCGGCTCGCCTACACCGACCCGCTCTGCGGCCTCGCCAACCGGACGTTGTTGATGCGCACGCTTAGCGAGCGGCTGAGCAAGGTGAACGAGTCCAGTCGCCTCGCCATCTACTTCCTCGATCTCGATGGCTTCAAGGACATCAATGACACGCTCGGCCATCACGTCGGCGACCTCCTGCTCACCAAGATCGGCCATCGCCTGGCCCAGCTGGCGCTTCCGGGTGTGCTCGCCTCGCGCTTCGGCGGCGACGAGTTCGTCATTCTCGTGCCGATCGAGAGCGACAAGGACATCGAGGTGGCGGGGGCGATCATTCTCAACACCGTGCGCCAGCCCGCCACCGTGGCGGGCCAGACCCTGCTGATCAACGGATCGATCGGCTGCACCGTGGCGCCCGACAACGGCGTCGACGCCATCGAGCTGATCCGTCTCGCCGACATCGCGGTCTACCGCGCGAAGGCCGAGGGACGGGGCACTGTCCAGATGTTCGCGCCGCGCATGGAGCACGAGGTCATGCGCCGGCGCGACCTCGAGGTCGAGCTGCAGCGCGCCCTCGCGCAGGGTGAGCTGACCGTCTACTACCAGCCGCAGTTCGCGGTCGACGGCGAGGTCGTCATCGGCTTCGAGGCGCTGGTGCGCTGGGTACATCCGAGCCGGGGCATCATCTCCCCGGGCGAGTTCATCACGATCGCCGAGCAGACCGGGCTCGTCACCGAGCTCGACATGTGGGTGCTTCGGCAGGCCTGCGCGCAGGCACGCGACTGGGGCCAGGTGAAGCTCGCGGTGAACCTCTCACCCGTCGATTTCCGTACCCGTGACCTCGACCTGCAGGTGAAGCGCATCCTTGAGGAGACCGGCTTTCCGGCGGAGCATCTGGAAGTTGAGATCACCGAAAATCTCCTGTTCGGCAACCAGCCGGAGGCGTTCGCCTCGCTGGCGGCGCTACGCCGGATGGGCATTCGCATCGCGCTCGATGATTTCGGCAGTGGCTATTCCTCGCTCGGCTATATCCGCCGCTTCCGCGTCGACACGATCAAGATCGACCGCAGCTTCACGCAGAACATCGGCCAGAGCGACGACGCCGCGGCCATCATCGACTGCGTCGTCCGACTGGCCCGCGCGCTGGCGATCACGGTGACGGCGGAAGGCGTGGAGACGCGGGAGCAGCTTCGCTACCTGCAATCGGTCGGTTGCCACCACGTCCAGGGGTTCCTGCTGGCGGGTCCGGTGCCGGTTTCCAGCATCGAACGCTATCTGGAGCGGGTGCAGCCCGCACCAGCCTCGCCGCCGCGCTCGCGCATCGTGATCTAGCAGGGCGCCCGACATGTTCTTCTATCTCTCCAAGATCCTCTGGATGGTCGCCGTTCCGTCGACCTTCCTCACCCTGCTGGCGGTGGCGGGACTTCTGCTCCGGCGCTGGTGCCGGCGCCTTGGCACCGTGCTGACGGTGGCCGGCGTCGTCGGCCTGTTGCTGGTTGGGCTCGGGCCGTTCGGCCGCCTGCTGACTGTGCCGCTGGAGGACCGCTTTCCGGTCTATGTCGACGATGGCCGCCCGGTCGACGGCATCATCGTGCTCGGCGGCGCCGAGCTCCCGGGTATCACCGCCGTGCGCGGGGTCGCGTCCTTCCAGGAGGCCGCCGAGCGCCTTCTGGCGATGGGCGAGCTGTCCCGCCGCTATCCCGCCGCGCGCATCGTCTTCGCCGGCGGCAGCAGCAGCCTTGGCGATCAGGCGATGCAGGAAGCGGACGTCGTCCGCATGGCTCTCCCGCAGATCGGTGTGGACGAGTCGCGCGTCGCCTTCGAGCGGATGTCGCGCAACACCGCGGAGAATGCCCGCCTTGCCAAGGAGCTTGTCCAGCCGCGCCCTGGCGAGCGGTGGCTGCTCGTCACGTCCGCGTTCCATATGCCGCGCGCCATCGGCTGTTTCCGGGCGGTGGGGTTTCCCGTCACGGCCTATCCGGTGGACTTCCGGACCACGGGCGAAGCCGCACCGTTCCAGCTCTTCAACTCGGTTTCCGAAGGGCTGGGCTATTTCGACATGGCGGTGCGTGAATGGATCGGGCTGGCCGCCTATTATCTGACCGGACGCATCGACAGCCCGTTTCCCGGACCGCGGGCCGAGTAGAGCATTTGCCGGTCGATCCGATGTTTCCACCCGATCGGAAAGGACTCTAGCCTTCCGGCGGCAGGCCGAGACGGTAGACGCCGCGGAAATCGGTGGGGTCGACCGGCTTGCCCTTGCGGTAGATGACGAGGCGGCCCGCCTGCGCGAGCCGGACCGCACAGCGGCGGACCTGCGGCATCAGGCTCTGCCAGTCCGGGTCAGCCGCGACGCTGCGGGCGACCTCTTCGGGCGAAACCGTCCTGGCCGCGTCCGGCCGCCCGGCGACGGCGAGGATCGCCGTCTCCACCGCCTCCTCGGAGGGGCGCGTGGTCTGCCTATCCTGCATTGTCGAGTACCCAGTGCGAATCCCGGCCGAGCTGCCGGTTGATCATGACGAGGAAGATGGCCAGCGTCGCCAGCATCAGCGCCCAGCCATTGATGTACCAGCCGAGATAGGCGATGGCGAAGAAGAAAGCCCGCTGGCCACGGTTGAAATGGCGTCCGGCGATGGTCGCCATGCGGGCGAGCTTGACGACATGCGCCTGCGCCTCCGGCGTCGCAGCTTCCGAGGGCGGCGGCGTCGAGCCGAGCAGGATGGTGGTGTAGTTGAACAGCCGGTAGGCCCAGGCGAACTTGAAGAAGGCGTTGGCGAAGATCAGCGCCAGTCCCAGCGTCTTCAGTTCCCAGCTCGTCCGGTTCGGCGCCACGAATGGCAGGTCGAGGAAGATCGCCATCACGGCGTCGGTCGACTGGAGGATGGCGAGCGAGGCGCCGATGGCCAGCAGCGAGGTCGACGCGAAAAAGGCCGTTCCGTTCTGCAGTGCAGCGACGATCTGGGCGTCGACGATGCGGTTCTCGCGCGCCAGCATGCGGTGCATCCACTGCAGCCGGAAGTCGTCCATGCGTCGGTTCAACGTGCGCGATTCGGCCCAGCTACCTTCCATCACCACATGGTAGGCGACCCATGCCGAGGTGAAGGCAGCGATGCCGAGTGCGTCGGTGTAAGTGAAGCCAAGCATGGGTTTACTCAAACGGGTCGACGGCGGGCGTTAGTGGATGGCGGTGCCGCCGCACGCCATGGTGAGCGCCCGGCCGGCGGCATTCAATAGGCCGAGCGAGCTTGTGGAAAAGGCTGCATCATGCGGGCCGTGCGGGGCTGCACTGCGGTGCGCGAAGTGGATTGTGGCGATTCCGCGATTGCGAAATGAGTAACGTTTCATTAAGTAATGTTTCAGTTCGCTGCCTGCCGTCGAGTCGATGGTGTGTGCGGCAGAACGACCGTGATGTTCCGAGGATTATCATGAATTCCATACCCGAGCGCTCCTGTTGGGGAGTCGCCCGCTGGGCCGTCGCAGCCTTCCTGGCTGGTGTTGCCCTTGTCTACCTCTTCGGTGGTTTCCAGGCGGCTCAGGTCGTCGCAGGCTGAGCAACGGACCGCTTCGGCGGCGTTTCGCTCAGGTCTGGCCTCCGCAGTTCCGATAACGGCCCGGCCGCAAGGCCGGGCCGTCCGTCTTTCCGGTGCAGATCACGACGATTGATCATCGCCATCAGAGCCATGCGTTTGCGCGGCGCGGGCTTATGAACCACCCTGCGGTCGACCCATTCGCAGGGAGACACGGCGTGGCGCTCAAGCTCATCATCGGCAACAAGAACTACTCTTCCTGGTCGCTTCGGCCATGGCTCGCCATGACCGCGCTTGGCATCCCGTTCGAGGAGATTCTGGTGCCGTTGGGCGCGCCGGACTTCAAGGAACGGGTCCGGGAGCATTCTCCCGCCGGCCGGGTGCCGGTGCTGATCGACGGCGACGCGGTGGTGTGGGAATCGATCGCCATTCTGGAGCATCTCGCCGAGCGTTTCCCGGACAGGGCCATGTGGCCGACCGAGCCGGTCAGGCGCGCCCATGCGCGTTCGCTGGCGACCGAAATGCACAACGGCTTCGGCGCGCTGCGCAGCGTGGCGCCGATGAACCTCTGGCGGCCGGTCGAGCCGAGGGCTTTTCCCGAGGAGGCGCTGAAGGATGTCCGGCGCATCACGCGCCGCTGGGCCGAAGCCCGCCGGCTTTTCGGCGAGGGGGGCGATTTCCTCTTCGGCGCCTTCTCCGGTGCCGACGCCATGTACGCCCCGGTGGCGGCGCGCATCCGTACCTATGCGATCGAGGTCGACGACCTCTCGGCCGCCTATGTCGAGGCGATCCATGCCCATCCGGCGTTCGTCGCCTGGAAGGACGCAGCGTTGAGGGAAGAGGACGCGCTGGCCGAGGATGAGGTCGACTGGCCGACGGTCAAGCGCGTATAGAGAAGCGACGTTCTCTCACGGACTTTTCCATGCCGCTTCACCTGATCAAGCTCTGCGTCGGCGCCGAGTCCATCGAGGATCTTGAGGAGTGGATCGCGCAGACGCTGGCCGACAAGGCCGCGCGCGGCCAGACCGTGGAGCAGGTGCACACCACCCGCATGGTGCCCACGCGCACCGATGAGCTGCTCGCCGGCGGCTCGCTCTACTGGGTGGTCAAGGGCGAGGTCGCCTGTCGGCAGGCGCTGACCGGCATCCGCCCCTTCGTCGATCCGGACGGCATCCGGCGCTGCCACCTGCTGCTCGATCCGGTGGTGCACCGTGTCGCGCCGCGTCCGAGCCGTCCGTTCCAGGGCTGGCGCTATCTCGCCGACAAGGACGCGCCGCTCGACCTTTCCGCTGTCGGCGACGCGCCGGCACTGCCCGATCAGTTGCGCCGCGAGCTGCGCGCGCTCGGCCTGCTCTGATCTCCCGACGGACCCGAACCGCGTCTTCCCGCGTTG
This sequence comes from Ancylobacter sp. TW_SC_1, assembly GCF_056836805.1. Classification (NCBI taxonomy): domain Bacteria; kingdom Pseudomonadati; phylum Pseudomonadota; class Alphaproteobacteria; order Hyphomicrobiales; family Xanthobacteraceae; genus Ancylobacter; species Ancylobacter sp. TW_SC_1. The sequence goes on along the minus strand of NZ_CM166365.1, from coordinate 3,337,478 downwards.
TGACCTTGCACACAGCAAGGAAAGGAGGCGCCGATGACCCAGGATTCGGACGATCACCGCGTCGTCGCCAATGGCGAGGTCGTGGTCAAGGCGGATACCGAGGAGCGTCAGGCCGTCGAGGTGCGCCCGATGCGCTATGTCCTCGGCATCGGGCTGGCGCTCGTCATCCTCGGCATGGCGGTGAGCTATGTCAGCTTCACCTGACGTCTGAGCGAGAACGGATCAGTCCGGCACGGCGAGGTTGTCGATCAGCCGCGTCGCGCCGATCCGGCCGGCGAAGAGAAGGCGGACGGGGCCGTCCGCCCGCGCGGCGAGCGGTGCCAGCGTCGCCGCGTGGCGCGCCTCGAGGTAGTCGATCTGGAAACCGGTGGCGACGATGCTCCGGCGCGCCTCGTCCACGGCGGCGGTCATGTCGTCATCGCGCGCGATACGCTCGGCGGCACGGCGTAGCGCGCGGTGAACCGCCGGAGCGGCGGCGCGTTCCTCCCTGCCGAGATAGACATTGCGCGAGGACAGGGCGAGGCCGTCCTCCTCCCGCACGGTCGGCACGCCGACGATGCGTACCGGCAGGTCGAGGTCGCGCGCCAGGCGCGTGACGACCTGGAGCTGCTGGTAGTCCTTTTCGCCGAACATCGCGACGTCCGGCGCCGCCTGTATCAGCAGCTTGGCGACGACGGTGGCGACGCCGGCGAAATGGGTCGGACGGAAATCGCTCTCCAGTCCGAGCGCCGGGCCGGCGAGGGAGATCGTGGTGGCGAATCCTTCCGGATACATCTCGGCCGCGTCCGGAACGAAGGCGAGCGCCGCGCCGGCCGCCTGCGCCTTGTCGAGATCGGCCTCCAGCGTGCGCGGGTAGCGGCTGAGATCCTCGGTCGGCGCGAACTGGGTCGGGTTGACGAAGATCGAGACGACGATGCGCTCGGCGTGCGGACGCGCCGCTTCCATCAGGGCGACATGCCCGGCATGCAGCGCGCCCATCGTCGGCACCAGCGCCACGCGCTCGCCCGCCACGCGCCATTTCCCGACCTGCTCGCGTAGGCCGGCGACGGTGTGGACGGTACGGATGGTACGCTGGGCGGTCATGGCGGAGTCCCTCTTGGTCGGGGCGCGGAAGCTAGCAGAGCGGGGAGGGTGGTCAACCATTGGCGAGTGCCCCTGTTCGCCCGCCGTCATCCCCCGCTACTATCGCGCCGAATCCTGTCTTGGAATGCTGATGGCCTCCGACAAGCGAACACCCTCCACGCAGACCACCTCGACGCCGCCGGCCGCGCCCTCCGCCGACGTCGCGGCCTTTCTCGCGCAGGTGGAGCAGCGCGCGCCGCTGTCGGCCGAACAGCGCGGCAGCCTGATCTTCGCGCTCGACGCGACGATGAGCCGGCAGCCGACCTGGGACATGGCCTGCAGCCTGCAGACCGAGATGTTCGAGGAAGCCGGCCGGATCGGCGGGCTCGACGTGCAGCTCGTCTACTATCGCGGCATCGACGAATGCCGCGCCTCGCCCTGGGTGTCGGACGGCGCCAAGCTCGGCGCCATGATGGCGCGCATCGCCGTCCAGGGCGGCCGCACGCAGATCGGCCGGGTGCTGCGGCACGCCGCCTCGCAGGCCGCCCGGCGGCCGGTCGGCGCGCTCGTCTTCGTCGGCGACGCGATGGAGGAATCTCTCGACGCGCTCTGCGCCGAAGCCGGCCCGCTGGCGCTTCGCGGCGTGCCGGCCTTCATGTTCCAGGAAGGCACGGACGGCACGGTCGAGCGGTCCTTCCGCGAGATCGCCCGCCTGACCAAGGGCGCCTATTGCCACTTCGATGCCGGCGCCTCCGCCGAGCTCAGGGCGCTTCTGCGCGCCGCCGCGAGCTATGCCGCCGGCGGCGCGAAGGCGCTGGCCGCGCTGGCCGGCAGTTCGCCGGGCGCCCGCCAGCTGATTTCTGCGATGCAGGATACGCGATGATCAACCTCGTCATCGGAGCGGCGATCGTCGCCTTCCTCTATTACGGCCTGAAGGCATTCGGACGGTCCAACCCGGCCGTGCTGGCGCAGCTCGGCCGCCGCGTCGGCGGCGGCGCGCTGCTGCTGGTCGCCGGCTTCCTGGGCATGCGCGGCCATATCGAGACCGCGCTGCCGCTCGGCATCTTCGGCCTGTCGCTGATCGGCTGGGACATAAGCAAGGCCTTGCCATGGTCGAAGGGCAAGGTCAGCCCGGGCCGCACCTCGAAGGTGCGCACCGCGGCGCTCGACATGGTGCTGGATCACGACAGCGGCCGGCTGACGGGCTCGGTCACGACCGGGCCACTCGCCGGTTCCGCGCTCGATGCGCTCGATATGCCGACGCTCGCCCGCCTTGCGCTCGACGTCGATGTGGAGAGCCGGCAGCTACTCGAAGCTTATCTTGACCGCCGGTCGCCCGGATGGCGTGAACACACGGACGGCCACGCGGGCGGGCGGCGCGCTGAACCGCCGCGCCGCGGCGCGCTGACGGAAGAGGAGGCCTACCAGATCCTGGGCCTTCAGCCGGGGGCGGGGACGGACGAGATCCGCAAAGCTCACCGATCCCTTATGAAGAAACTCCATCCCGACCAGGGCGGGTCGAACTATCTCGCCGCCCGGGTGAACGAAGCCAAGGATATCCTGCTCGACGGGCATTGATCTCTCCCCGTCAGTTGCGGAAGACCATGCAGCCGAAATCGCTGCGCTTCAGGGTCTGGCAGGCCTTGCGTGCGGCGGCTTCGGCATCGAAGCCGGCGAAGCGGGCGCGCACGATCTTGGTCGAGCCCTTCTGCGCCGCCTCGGTATAGGCGTCCGCCTTGGAGAGCGCGCCGGGGGCCTTCTGCTGCGCCTTGGCGATCTGGGCGCGGGCATCGGCCTCGCTGCCGAAGGCGCCGATCTGGATCGCCCAGCCGCCGGAGCGGGGCGCGGCGGTCTTCTCCGCGCTTTCGGCTTCCTGACGGGGAATCTGGGTCGGGCCGGCGCTGGCGAGCTGAACCTGCTTGATGGCGCGCTGGGCCGGGGCTTCCGCCTGGGCCTGGGTGGCGCCGGAAGCCTGGCCGTTGGTGAACGACAGGGTGCCGAGAATGCCGGGCTGATTGCTGAAGCTGGCGGTCGGGGCGGTCGGCCGGGCGACGGCGACGGTCTTGACCGCCACCGGCACGATCGGGGCCGACGAACCGGCAGCCGGGTTGTCGGCCGACGCCTGGACCGGACGGCTCGGAGCCGGAGCGGGGGTCGGAATGGAGGCGGTCACGCTGTCCATGTCGGCGACGGCCGAAGCCATGGCGAGCCGCGGATTGGCGCTGGGCACCGGGATGGTGGGGGGCGTGGCAGCCGCCACTTCCTGAGGCTCCGGCGCCGCCAGTGGCATGGGCGCGGTGGCGGGCAGCGGTGCCGAAGCGAGGGCGAGCGGAGCGCCGTCATCGTCGCCGCCACCCTGCGGCGCGGAATCCATGCGGGCGACCATCTGGCGGCCGGCCTGGGCGCGCGGCAGGTTCTCGTTGATCAGCGCCACCATGCGGTTGTCGCGGGAAGCCGCGCTGGTGCCGCCGAGCACGACGGCGATCACGTAGCGGCCATTCGTCTTCACGCTGGTGAGAAGGTTGAAGCCCGAGGCGTTGGTGTAGCCGGTCTTGATGCCGTCGACACCGTCGACCCGCCCGAGCAGGCGGTTGTGATTGCGGATGGCGACGCCGCGATACATGAAGCTGCGGGTCTCGAAATAGGCGTAGTACTTCGGGAACCGCTCCTGGATGGCGCGGCCGAGGGTGGCGAGGTCGCGGGCCGTGGTGACCTGCTGCGGGTTGGGCAGGCCGTTGGGGTTCTTGAAGACGGTGCGCGACATGCCGAGCTGGCGCGCGCGGCGTGTCATGAGCTGGGCGAAGCTGCTGGCGTCGCCGGAAATGTTCTCGGCCACCACCACCGCCACATCGTTGGCGGAGCGGGTGATGAGCGCCTGGATGGCGTCCTCGACGGAGATGGTCGAGCCGGGTTTCACGCCGAGCTTGGAGGGCTGCTGCGAGGCCGCATAGGCGGACACGCGCAGCGGCGAATTCAGGCGGAACTTGCCGTTCTGGAGCTGCTCGAACAGCAGGTAGAGCGTCATCACCTTGGTGACGGAGGCGGGATGGCGCAGGCTGTCGGGGTTCTGCGCGTCGAGGATGCGGCCGGTATTGGCATCGATGACGATGTGGGAGTAGCCGCGCTGCCAGGAGCCGCCGTTGGCGACGCTGCGCGTGACCGCTGCCTTGTTGCGCGACGTCTTCTTCTTTTTCGACGCCGCTTCCGCCGCGCCCGCCCCCATGATGGAAACCGCCAAGATCGCCACGGCGGCACGCATCAGAGTGGTGCCGACCATTCCCGGAACCCGCATTTTCCCGTCCCGCTACTCACTCCCGGCTGACGCCGGAACTCAACACACCCACGGCAGGCAGGGGCATCGCGGCAGTCTTGCTGCCTGTGCGAAGACCCTGATCGGTTAACGAACCCTGCCGAACGATCACTTCCCAAACCTTAAAAAGGGTGCGGTTACAGAGTCGTAAAGAATTTCCATCAACCCTGCGGATGTGGCGAGAAGATGGGCCGGCAATGGCGGGGAAGAGGTCGCTATATTGCACTGCACAAAATTGCTTGACGGGGAATGGTGCGGCGCATTACAACCACAACAGGGAGAATTCCCGGGCGGGCGCGTGCGGCTTGAGCGCGACGCGCGTGGCGAAACCACAGGAGTTGGCTCGTGATGCAGAATTTCGAAGATATCCAGAAGGTCGGCAAGGACAATCTCGACCTCGCCGTGAAGAGCTTCGGCACCGTGTCGAAGGGTGTCCAGGCGATCGCCGTCGAAGTGGCCGACTACTCGAAGAAGTCGTTCGAGGAAGGCACCGCCGCCGCCGAGAAGCTGTTCGGCGCCAAGACGCTGGACAAGGCGGTCGAGATCCAGTCGGACTATTTCAAGGGTGCCTATGAGAGCTTCGTTGCCCAGGCGACGAAGATGGGCGAGCTCTATGCCGACCTCGCCAAGGAATCCTACAAGCCGTATGAAGGCATCATCGGCAAGGTTCCCGGCGCCAAGTGAGCCACGTGCGGGCGGCCTGCCGGCAGGCGGCGGCCCGCTGACCGGAACGGTCCGGCGCCAACCAGTGTTTTCGCAAGGCCCGGCTGCAAGCCGGGCCTTTGTCGTTTCGACGGGCCGCTTTCCGGGCTTGCCGGCGCTATGTGCCTGCCGGGCGGAAAGCGCGCGATGCCTTGCAGCGACTGGCCCGCCGGGGGCGCGGTGACGCAGCCGGCCGTTTACGCTCGTAAAATTGTCACCGGATTGCGACAGTGGGTTCGCCTTGCACCACTGGCGCCACCGAGGGGGCGTACATATTATAGCTGACGAGAACCGGTTCGCCGGTTTGGGGAAAGCCTGAATGTCCGAACACGCAAAGTCCCAGTCGCGTGACATGATGATGGCCGACGACGAGCGTCGACGGCGTGGAGAGAACGCGCCTGGCACGGCGGTGATCACGCGTACGAAGCCGCAGGCGAAGCGGCCCAGCCTCTACCGGGTGCTCCTGATCAACGACGACTACACGCCAATGGAGTTCGTCGTACACGTTCTGGAGCACTTCTTCGCCAAAAACCGGGAGGAAGCCACCCAGATCATGTTGCATGTGCATCAGCATGGCGTGGGGGAGTGCGGTATCTTCACCTATGAAGTGGCCGAGACGAAAGTCACGCAGGTGATGGACTTCGCGCGAAAGCACCAGCATCCTTTGCAGTGCGTCATGGAGAAGAAGTGACGCTCCGCGACGGCTAAACGAAGAGGTCCCGATGCCCACCTTCTCCCGAAGCCTCGAGCAGTCGCTTCACCGGGCCCTCGCGCTCGCCAACGAACGCCACCACGAATACGCGACCCTTGAGCACCTGCTGCTGTCCCTGGTCGACGACCAGGACTCGGCGGCGGTGATGCGCGCCTGCAACGTCGACCTCGAAAAGCTGCGGCGCAATCTGGTCGAGTACATCGACACCGAACTCGACAATCTGGTCCAGGATGCGGGCGAGGATTCCAAGCCGACCGCCGGTTTCCAGCGCGTCATCCAGCGCGCCGTCATCCATGTGCAGTCCTCCGGCCGCGAGGAAGTGACCGGCGCCAACGTGCTGGTCGCCATCTTCGCCGAACGCGAGAGCCATGCGGCCTATTTCCTGCAAGAGCAGGACATGACCCGCTACGACGCGGTCAACTACATCAGCCATGGCATCGCCAAGCGCGCCGGCATGTCGGAAAGCCGCCCCGTGCGCGGAGCTGAAGAGGAGACGGAGACGAAGACCGGGGAGGATTCGAAGAAGAAGGCCGATGCGCTCGATGCCTATTGCGTCAACCTGAACAAGAAGGCGCGCGAGGGCAAGATCGACCCGCTGATCGGCCGCGACAGCGAGATTCAGCGCACCATCCAGGTGCTCTGCCGCCGTTCGAAGAACAACCCGCTCTTCGTGGGCGATCCCGGCGTGGGCAAGACCGCCATCGCCGAGGGACTTGCACGCCGGATCGTCAATGGCGAGGTGCCGGACGTGCTGCGCAAGGCCACCGTCTTCTCGCTCGACATGGGTTCGCTGCTCGCCGGTACCCGCTATCGCGGCGACTTCGAGGAGCGCCTCAAGCAGGTGGTGAAGGAGATCGAGGCCTATCCCGACGCCATCATGTTCATCGACGAGATCCACACGGTGATCGGTGCCGGCGCGACCTCCGGCGGCGCGATGGATGCCTCCAATCTGCTCAAGCCTGCCCTCGCTTCGGGCACGCTGCGCTGCATCGGCTCGACGACCTACAAGGAGTACCGGCAGTACTTCGAGAAGGACCGGGCGTTGGTGCGCCGCTTCCAGAAGATCGACGTGCCGGAGCCGACCGTTCCGGACGCCATTGAAATCCTCAAGGGCCTGAAGCCCTATTTCGAGGACTATCACCGGCTGCGCTACACCAACGACGCCATCAAGGCGGCGGTGGAGCTTTCCGCGCGGTACATCCACGACCGCAAGCTGCCCGACAAGGCGATCGACATCATCGACGAGTCGGGTGCCGCGCAGATGCTGCTGCCCGAGGGCCGGCGTAAGAAGACCATCGGCGTGAAGGAGATCGAGGCGACCATCGCCACCATCGCCCGCATCCCGCCCAAGAGCGTCTCCAAGTCGGACACGGAGATCCTCGCGGGGCTGGAGACCACGCTGAAGCGCGTCGTCTACGGGCAGGACAAGGCGATCGAGGCGCTGGCCTCGGCGATCAAGCTCGCCAGGGCGGGGTTGCGCGAACCGGAGAAGCCGATCGGCTCCTACCTGTTCTCGGGTCCCACCGGCGTCGGCAAGACCGAGGTGGCCAAGCAGCTCGCCTCCAGCCTCGGCGTCGAGCTGCTGCGCTTCGACATGTCCGAGTACATGGAGCGGCACACCATCTCGCGGCTCATCGGCGCGCCTCCCGGCTATGTCGGCTTCGACCAGGGCGGCCTGCTGACCGACGGAATCGACCAGCACCCGCACTGCGTGCTGCTGCTCGACGAGATCGAGAAGGCGCATCCCGACCTGTTCAACATCCTGCTGCAGGTGATGGACCACGGGAAGCTGACCGACCACAACGGCAAGCAGGTGGATTTCCGCAACGTCATTCTGATCATGACGACCAATGCGGGCGCCGCCGATCTGTCGAAGTCGGCCTTCGGCTTCACCCGCTCGAAGCGGGAGGGCGACGATGTGGAGGCGATCAACCGGCTGTTCGCGCCGGAGTTCCGCAACCGCCTCGACGCGATCATCACCTTCGCCCACCTCACCAACGAGATCATCGCGCTGGTGGTGGAGAAGTTCGTCCTGCAGCTCGAGGCCCAGCTCGCCGACCGCAACGTCACCATCGAGCTGTCCGACGAGGCGACCGCCTGGCTGGTCGAGCGTGGCTATGACCAGCAGATGGGCGCGCGGCCCATGGGCCGGGTGATCCAGGAGCACATCAAGAAGGCGCTGGCCGACGAGGTGCTGTTCGGCAAGCTGCGCAATGGCGGGCATGTCCGCGTCGTCCTCAAGACAGACGAGGATGGCGAGACCTCGCTCGGCTTCGAGTTCCCGGAAGGGCCGATCACGCCCAAGCCGGAGAAGATCGAGCCGCCGAAGGCCAAGCGCGCGCCGCGCCGCAAGCCGGCGGCGCCGAAGGCGAAGAAGGCGACGGCAGCCAGCGGGCGCTCCAAGCCCACCGGCTCGCGGGTGCCGAAGGTGCCGCTCGTCAAGGCGTGACGCCGCGCCATCGCCGCAACATCGGAACCCGCCCGCGAGGATCTCGCGGGCGGGTTTTTCTTTTCAGCGGCTCCCCTCCGGCGTAACGCGCGCAACCGCAGAAATCCGTGCGCCGGCATGGCAGCCATGCGCTGTCCCCGCGGGGTTCCGCTTGACGGAATCGCGCATCGGACGGATGAACGGCGGCCGCGAGCCCGCATGATGAATGCCGTAAAAGAGACGTCCGCTTCAGCCCTCGTCCATCCGCTGCGCTGGTTCGCCTGCGGCATGCGCGCGGCCATCTCGACGCCGGGACTGGTGCTGGTGGCGACCTTTGTCGGCTTCGGCGGGCTGCTGCACGATCTCGGCTTCCCCATCATGGCGGGCATGCTGTCGACCCTGCTCGTATGGGCCCTGCCGGCGCAGGTGATCCTGGTGGGCGGCCTGGCGGCGGGGGCATCGCTGCCGGCGCTCGCCGTCGCCGTGTGCCTGTCCGGCGTGCGGCTGCTGCCGATGGTGGTGTCGCTCATGCCGCTGATGCGCGGGCCGAAGCCGCGGCTGGCGAGCGAGATCCTCTGCGCCCATTTCGTCGCCGTGACCATGTGGGTCGAGGGCTTCCGGCTCCTGCCCAAGGTGGCGCCGGAAGGTCGGCCCGGCTTCGCCGCCGGCCTCGGCTTCGGCCTGACCTTGCTGAGCATGACCGGTACGGCGCTCGGCTTCTATCTCACCCACGCGCTGCCGGGCCCGCTGGCCATCGCGCTGCTGCTGCTCACGCCGATCTCCTTCACCATCCTGCTGGTGCGCAATGCGCGCAAGGCGGTGGACTGGATGGCGATCGGCTTCGGCACGGTCATCGCGCCGCTGGCGGCGAACTCGCCCGGGGGGCTCGACCTGTTCTGGGCGGGGGTCGGCGGCGGCACGCTGGCCTTCTTCCTCTCGCGTTATCTTGCCGGACGGCGGACATGAGCCTGCACAGCACCGAATTCGGCGCGATGCTGATCGTGATCTTCATCGGCTTCCTGCCGAACGAGGTCTGGCGCGTGCTCGGGGTGCTGTTCGGCCGACGCATCGACGAGAACAGCGTCTGGATGCAATGGGTCACGGCGGTGGCGACGGCGCTGCTCGCGGCCGTCGTCGCGCGGCTGCTGCTGGTGCCGAGCGGGGCGCTGGTCGCCGTGCCGCTATGGCTGCGGGCAGGGGCGGTGGCGAGCGGCATCGCCGGCTTCCTCGTCGTGCGCCGCTCGGTCCTGGCCGGGGTGCTCACCGCCGAGGCGGTGCTGGTCGTCGGCGCGTGGTGGCTCGGCCTCGGCTGAAGGCGTCAGCCCTTCAGCGCGGCGGCCAACCGGGCGGCCTGATCGGCCAGCACCTCGGGCGTCTCCTTGTAGGAGAGCGGCGGGCGCAGCTCGACGCCGGCATGGCGCGGAATGACATGGACATGCAGGTGGAACACCTCCTGTCCGCCGGCCTTCTCATTGTGCTGCGTCAGGGTGATGCCCTCCGCCTCGAAAACCTCCATCTGCGCCTGCGCGACGCGCTGGGCAACGGCGGCGACAGCGGCAAGATCTTCGGTCCCGACATCGAGCAGATTGCGGGCCGGCGCCTTCGGAATCACCAGCGCATGGCCCGCCGCGCGCGGCATGATGTCGAGGAAGGCGAGCACGCGGTCGTCCTCATAGATCTTGAAGGCGGGAATCTCGCCCCGCAGGATTTTCGCGAAGATGTTGCCGGGATCGTAGGCCATGGAAATCCTCCCCTGTGGGCCCGACCTGATCGCAAGCCGCGCGGCGCCGGTCAAGGCTCGTCGGTCATGTCGCCGGCCATCTGGCGGAACGGGCCGAGCACGCTCATCTCCTCGCCGGCCTGCGCGACGTGGCGGCGCTCCCGCTCCAGATAGTGCGCCACCGCCGCACGGAACTGCGGATCGGCGATGTAGTGCGCCGAGCGCGTGGTGACCGGCATGTAGCCGCGCGCCAGCTTGTGCTCGCCCTGCGCTCCTGCCTCCACCGTCGAAAGGCCATGGGCGATCGCGAAGTCGATGGCCTGATGGTAGCAGATCTCGAAATGCAGGAAGGGATGGTGCTCGATCGCGCCCCAGTGCCGACCATAGAGCGCATCCGAGCCGATGAAGTTGATGGCGCCGGCGATCCAGCGCCCGGCGCGCTTGGCCATCACCAGCAGGACGCGATCCGCCATGCGCTCGCCGATGAGCGCGTAGAACGAGCGGGTGAGATAGGGCCGCCCCCATTTGCGCGAGCCGGTCTCCATGTAGAAGGCGAAGAACGCATCCCAGACCTCCTCGGTCAGGTCCCGGCCGGTGAGCCAGTGGATGGAGATGCCGTTCTCCAGCGCCTCGCGCCGCTCGCGTTTGATCTGCTTGCGCTTGCGCGAGGCGAGATCGCCGAGGAAAGCCTCGAAATCCCCATAGCCGCGGTTGCGCCAGTGGAACTGCTGGTCGGTGCGCGGCAGGAAGCCCTCCTGCTCAAGCGCGTCGGCATCCGTGTCGGTGAGGAAGGTCGCGTGGACGGACGAGACTTTCCGCATGCCGGCGAGCGCGACGAGACCGCCGGCCAGCGCCGCGCGGGCGGTGGCCGCGTGCGGACCCGCGCCGACCAGCAGGCGCGGGCCGGTCGCCGGGGTGAAGGGAACCGAGAGCTGCAGCTTGGGGTAGTAGCGACCGCCGGCGCGCTCGAACGCCTCCGCCCAGCCATGGTCGAAGACGTATTCGCCCTGCGAGTGCGACTTCAGATAGGCGGGGCACACGCCGATCACCGCGCCGTCGGGGTCTTCCAGAACGAGGTGCTGCGGCAGCCAGCCGGTCGCCGCGCAGGCCGAACCCGATTCCTCAAGAGCGGAGAGAAAGGCGTGGCTGACGAAGGGATTATAGGGGCGAGCCTCAGGCTGCAGGATGCCGACTTGAGGTGACGTTTCAACATCATCGCGCGCCGCATCAACTTCATCTGTCAATGCGTTAGAGGAGATACCTAATGTATCTCCGCAACTCTGCGGGCTGGCGCAGGCGTCCCACGCGGTGGCCGGAAGCGCGGTGATGTCGCTTTCGACGCGGAGGCTGAACGTTTCGTCGGACATGCAGGAGCGGCTCGGGGGGCGTGCGCGAACGGCGCCTAATGTGCGCCGGACGCGGCGTCGGCGAAAGGGCGTTCACGCAATCGAGACATCGGGTGCCGCGGGGACGTCGGGTGAGCGTTGGGGCGAGACCTCGGGCGAGGTATCGGGCCGGCGCTCAGGGCAGGAAACCCTCGAAGATGATCTGGTCGGCGTGGCGGGCGGCGACGGCGCGGTCCTCCGGCGTCCGCACGGTCCAGCTCAGCACCGGCAGACCGGTGGCGCGCCGCGCCAGCGACACGGCGGTCGCGGGCAGTTCCTTCACATAGTGCGCGATGAAGTCCGGCCGGGTGCGCGGGAAATGCAGCAGGTTGCCCCAGGCATATTTGGTCGCGGGTGTGAGGATGTCCCATTCGGGATCGTCGTAGCGGTGTTCCATGGTGATGCCGCGCGGAATCGCCGGGGCGAGCCGGCGCACCGCCGCGACGAGGTCCGGGTCGAACGACATCAGCGCCGCCGGCCCGCCATAGCCCGCCAGTATCTCCACCGCGCGCGCGGCGACGGCGGTGTCGCCGTCGAAATGGCTCTTCAGTTCGATGATCAGCGCCACCCGCCCGGCGACGCGGGCGAGCAACTCGGCCAGCGTCATCATGCGGTCGGCGGTGCCGCGCAGTTCCAGCGCCTTGAGCCGGGCGGCGGTGAGCGCCTTCGCCGGGCCTTCCCCATTGGTCAGCCGCTCCAGCGTGTCGTCGTGGAACACCATCACCTGGCCATCGGCGGAAAGCTGGATGTCCACCTCGATGGCGAAGTTCCGCGCCAGCGCGGCATCGACCGCCGTGGGCGTGTTCTCGACCACGCCGCGCGCCGCATCGTGCAGCGCGCGGTGGGCGATCGGCCGCGCGGTCAACCAGCCGGGAGCGTTGGGTGGGGTGTTCATCGCCGCGTCAGACGAATTCGATGACCGCCTCGATCTCGACGCTGACGTCGAAGGGCAGGGCGGCGACGCCCACCGCCGAGCGCGCATGGCGGCCGGCATCGCCGAACACTTCCACGAACAGGTCCGAGGCGCCGTTCACCACCTTGGGCTGGTCGGTGAAATCCGGCGCCGAATTGACGAAGCCGACCAGCTTGACCACCCGCTTCACCCGGTCGAGCTCGCCCAGCGCCGCCTTGATCTGCGCGATGAGGTTGATGCCGCACTGGCGGGCGGCGCCGCGGCCGGCCTCGATGTCGGCCTCGGCCGCGATCTTTCCGGTGATGAAGGTGCCGTTGGCCATGGAGATCTGGCCGGAAATCCACAGGAGGTTGCCGCTGATGACGAACGGCACATAATTCGCCGCCGGCGCGCTGGCGGCGGGGATGGTGATGCCGAGGGCCGCGAGCTTGGCCTCAACCGTTCCGGTCATGGGGATCTCCTGCTATCCTGATGAGCGTGCATATTTTGCGTGCGTCGGCCGGGCGCCGACCCGCAATTGCCATCTTCGACGGGTGATGTTTGGCGGATCGGTCCGCCGTTCGCAAGCCGCGTGTTGTGCCTCCGAGGGAGCCGTCTGCCGATGCCGTTCACCCGTTCCGTCCGTTTCGCCGCCACCGTCGCGCTGCTGGGGGGCTCCGCGCTTCCGGCGGCGGCCATCCAGCTCACCCCGCATCGGGCGACCTATGCGATCTCGCTGGACGCCAGCACGCCGGCGAACCGCGTCAACGGTGCCGATGGCCGCATCGTCTACGAACTGCGCGGCAATCCTTGCGCGGGCTATTCCGTGCAACTGCGCCAGAACACCGCCCTCGCGACCGAGGGCGGGCAGGTCAAGAGCGCGGTCTCCACCGCCACCTGGGAAGATGGCGAGGGCAACGCCTATCGCTTCCGCGTCACCAACGCGCTCAATGGCGAGACCTCCGAAGAGGCCGACGGCGTCGCCGAGCGCAAGGATGGCAAGCTGGTGGTGAAGGCGACCAAGCCGGAGCCGGACACGGTGCAGCTCGGCAAGAACATCCTCCTGCCGACCCAGCATGTGCTGCGCCTCATCGCCAGCGCCGAGAAGGGCGAGGCCATCCTCGACGCCTCGGTGTTCGATGGCTCGCCGGACGCGAAGAAGGTCTACGACACGCTCTCCGTCATCGGCCGCGGGGTGAGCGATCCCAAGGGGCTGGAGGACGCCGCGACGGCCAGCGACCTTGCCGGGCGCACGCGCTATCCGGTCACGATCAGCTATTACGAGCGCAACGCCGACAAGCAGACGCCGGACTACACGATCAGCTTCGATATGTTCGACAATGGCGTGAGCCGGAACCTCAAGCTCGACTATGGAGAGTTCGCGCTGCGCGGCACCCTCATTTCCTACGAGGCGCTGCCGAAGGAAGAGTGCGCGAAGTAGACGCCTGCGGGGCCTCGTCGTCCGGCCGGTTGCGATGGGGCTGCTCCGGCTCCTTGCGGCGCGGCGCGTCGAGGGCGATGCCGCGATCGATGATCTCCTTGCCGAAGCGGGCGCGCAGCGCGTCGGTAGCCAGTTCCGCCAGCCCGCGCCGGGTCGCCTGCGCGTCGACAAGGTCCGCCGGGTCGGCGAGCGTCGGGTCGGCCAGTTCCGAGACGCCGACGCCGATCAGCCGGAACTGCCGCCCGTCGGTCTCGCGCGCCAGGAGCTCGCGCGCATGGTCGAAGATGCGATGGGCGAGGCGGGTCGGGTCTTCCAGCGACCGGGCGCGGGTGATGAGGCGGAAATCCGCCGTCTTCAGCTTCAGCGTCACCGTGCGGCCGGCGAGGTCGGCGGCCTTCAGCCGGTCGGAGAGCTTGCGCGTCAGGCGGTAGAGTTCCTGTTCCAGGGTGCGGAAATCGCCGATGTCGGTGTCGAAGGTGGTCTCCGTCGAGACGCTCTTGGTCTCCCGCTCGGGATTGACCGGGCGCTCGTCGATGCCGCGCGCCAGCCGCGCCAGCCGCAGCCCCTCATTGCCGAAGCGCCGGGCGAGCGTCGTCTCGTCGGCTGCCTGCAGGTCGGCGATCAGCCGGTAGCCCTCGCGCGCGAGGCGCTCCTGCGTCGCCTTGCCGACGCCCCAGATCGTGCCGACGCCGCGCGGCGCGAGGAAGCCGACCGCCTCCGCCCGGCCGATCACCGCGAAGCCGCGCGGCTTGTCGAGGTCGGAGGCGATCTTGGCGAGGAACTTGTTCGGCGCGAGACCGACCGACAGGGTGACGCCGATCTGCGTTTCGACGGACCGGGCGAGGCGGGCGAGGGCGCGCGCCGGGCTCTCGCCGTGCAGGCGCTGCGTGCCGGCGAGGTCGAGGAAGGCCTCGTCGATCGAGAGCGGCTCGACCAGCGGCGTCAGGTTGAGGAAGCGCTCGCGGATCTGCCGGCCTACCGCGACGTATTTCGCCATGTTGGGCTTGATCACCACCGCCTCGGGGCAGAGCGCGAGGGCCTTGAACATCGGCATGGCCGAACGCACGCCCTTGACGCGGGCGAGATAGCAGGCGGTCGAGACCACGCCGCGCTTGCCGCCGCCGATGATCACCGGCCGGTCGCGCAGCGTCGGGTCGTCGCGCTTCTCCACCGAGGCGTAGAAGGCGTCACAGTCGATATGGGCGATGTGGAGGGTGTCGAGCTCGGCGTGGCGGGCGATGCGCGGGCTGCCGCAACGCGTGCAGCGGCGCTCCTCGCCGGCGTCGCCCAGGCAGTCGCGGCAGAAGGCCGGCAGCCGTGCCATGGCCGCGCTCCCCGGTTTCCGGTTCCTCAGTCCTCGCCCATTCCTCAGTCCTCGCCCATGTCTGCGTGGAACAGGATCTCGCGCGCGGCCACCACGTGGCCGGGGTCGATGCCCGCTTCCCCGGCATAGGCGACGAGCAGGTCCTGGCGGTTGATCAGATAGTCGAGCAACGCCACATGGAAAGCGGCGGACCCCACGATCCCGCGCAGATCCGCCGGCGAGAGGCCGCTCTCGGCCAGGAACGGGCCGATCCGCTCGGGATCGCCGGCAAGATAGCCCAGCGCGCCGAGGCTGACCTCGCGGGCGGCCTGCTGGGTGGACAGGGAGTGGGAGCGGGAGTTGCGGCTTCTCATTTCCGGTTCCGTAAGGAATGCATGGGTAAAGCTAACCGATCGACAGGCGGATGCGTGAGCGATTCCGGCCCGCAGGACCGCCGCCGCCGATCCAGGGATCCATCGACCGATGTCCAAGACCGTTCTGATCGTTGAGGATAACGAGCTCAACATGAAGCTCTTCAACGATCTGCTGGAAGCCCACGGCTATATCACGGTCGGCACGCGCAATGGCATCGAGGCGATGGAACTGGCGCGCCGTCATCGGCCCGACCTTATCCTCATGGACATCCAGCTTCCCGAAGTGTCGGGCCTCGATGTGACGCGCGCGCTCAAGGCGGACCCGGAGCTGAAGGCGATTCCGGTCATTGCCGTCACCGCCTTCGCGATGAAGGGTGACGAGGAGCGCATCCGCGAGGGCGGCTGCGAAGCCTATCTCTCCAAGCCGATCTCGGTCGGCAAATTTCTCGAGACCGTGCGCCAGTTCGTCCCGCTGGACTGAAACGCGTCTCCGGCGAATCGGGCGCCAGTCTCCCGACAACCCCGTTGATTTCCCGCAGCGTTGGGGTAGCCTTGCACCGGTTTCCGCTTTCCCTGCGGAGTGCTCGGGTCCGCCGCATCTCCTGGGTCCGTAGGGTCTGGTCGGCGGGCAATGGCAGCGGATGGCCTCTCCGCCCATTGCCCGCCGATTCCAGCCCGACTCTCCGGCTGAAGGGGCGCGTTCTCCGGCCTGCGAGACTGAGACCGACCCCGAAACACCGAGACCAAAACGAAAAAGGCGCCTCGCGGCGCCTTCTTGCATTCCGGGGCGAAGCCCTGCGTCGGTCAGATCACTTGATCTTGCCTTCGCGGAACTCGACATGCTTCTTCGCGACGGGGTCGTACTTCTTGACGACCAGCTTGTCGGTCATGGTACGCGAGTTCTTCTTGGTCACATAAAAGAAGCCGGTGTCGGCGCTCGACACGAGCTTGATCTTGATGGTCGTTGCCTTGGCCATGACCGGGTCTCCTGGGAGCGTGGCTTTCGAACGTGGTGGCGCCACGCCGAAGAAATCGGGTTCGCGCAGCATTCCTGCCGCTCGTTGCGCGTCCGTATCCGCGATCGGCGCGCGAATGTCAAGGAACGCGGATCAGCGGTCGCGCCAGATCTGTCCGGCCACCACCATCACATAGACCAGCAGGAAGGCGCCGATGACCCAGGCAAAGCCGTTGGGATCGAACAGTTGCATGCCGCTGCCGACCGCCGTCGGGCCGACCGTCAGGCCGATCGAGTAGAGCATGACGAAGGCGGCATTGGCGGTGGCGAGCGCCGCCCCGTCGAATCGCGCGCCGAGCAGGGCGAGGCCGACCGTGTAGAGGCCGGCGACGATTCCCGTGGTGACGAACACCGTGATCCACATCGACCAGCCGGCGATCGGCAGGTGCGGAATCAGGAAGGCGCCCGCCACGCCGACAATGCCGCAGCCGAGCAGCAGGCGCCGCCGGTCCACGCGGTCGCTCAGCAGGCCGAGGGGAAGCTGCAGGCCGACATTGCCGAGCTCGGCGATGGTGAGCAGCAGCGCCGCCTCGCCCTCGTCCAGCCCGCGCCGCAGGCCGTAGAGCGGCAGGAAGTTGATCAGCCCGGTCTCGACCGCGCCGAAGATGAAGGCGGCGAGCGTCGCCGCCGGCGCGATGCGCATCAGGCTCCAGACGCCGCGCGAGCTTTCCTTCTCGATCGCCGGCGCGCTGGAGGCGCCGATCATCACCGGAATGGCGGCGAGGGCGAAGAAGGCGGCGCCGCACAGATAGGGCGCCCAGCCATGCGTGCCGACGAGGCTCAGTATCGCCGGTCCGCCGGCGAAACCCATCGACAACACCGTGCCGTAGATGCCGATGACGAGCCCGCGCCGGTTGTTCGGCGCGGCCGCGTTGATCCAGAACTCGCTGACCACGAACAGCACGCACAGCGCCGCGCCGAAGATGAAGCGCAGCGGGAACCACAGCGCGAAGGACGCGGTGATCTTGAAGGCGACGAGGCTCAGCGCGGCGCTGACAAGGGCGCCCAGCAGCAGCGGCCCGGCGCCGACGCGGCGCACCAGATCCGGCAGGAAGGGCGCCAGCGTGATGGTGGCGATGCCGCCGACCGCGGTGTTGATGCCGATCCAGGTGCTGGAAATGCCCCGGTCGTGCAGCTCGAAGGCGAGCAGCGGGATGGAGAGGGCAAGGCCCAGCCCGACCACCGAGATGGCGCCGATCGCGGCGGCGATGGAGGCAATGTTCACGCCGCGAGGCTGGGCGGGGGCATGCATGACGGGCACCTAGCGTCGGGACACGGCGTCCCGGATCGCTGGCTCTAGCTCATGGAGGCCAAAAGTCGAATGACTTTTGGCAATGGGAGCATGCCGGGATTTTGTGGATTCGCCCCGACGCCGGGTACCGACGCCCGGCGCCCGTTCAGCCCAGCGCCTCGCGATACACCCGTCCGCGCCGCGTGTAGTAGAACGGCACGGGCTGCCAGGGGCGGTTGCCGCCGGCCAGCCGGGCCTCGACCTCGTCGATGATGGCGAGGGTGATGTCGGGCACGTCGGCCTTCTTCGCCTCGGCCAGCGTGAACCAGCCGGCCTCGACGAGTTCGGCGTCCGGGCCGACCACGCCGTCGGCACGATGAGCGACGTCGGTGACGTCCGCCATGAAGAAGCGGGTGTCGAAGCGCCGGGCGAGGCGCGGCGGGGTGACGGCGCGGGCGACGAAGGTCAGCGCCTCCAGATTGGGAAACACCCCGGCATCGGTGAAGGCGCCCCAGGCGGCGGGGAGCCCCTCCGGCACGCCGGCCTCGCGCGTGCCGACGAGATAGCCGGTCTCCTCGCAGGTCTCGCGAATGGCCGCCAGGGCCAGGGCGCGGGCGCGGGCGGCGCTGGGCCGGGCGACGCGCGCCAGCAGGCGGCGCTCGCTCTCGGTGTCGAGCAGGCCGTAGACCGGCACATGACGGTCGCCGGCATCGACGCGTCCGCCGGGGAAGACGAACCTGCCCGGCATGAAGCGCAGCGCCGGATTGCGGCGGCCGAGCAGCAGGCGGGGCGCGCGCTTCGAGCGGTCGACGAGCACCAGCGCCGCCGCGTCGGCGGGGCGGATGACCGGATGCGCGGCGTCGTCGCGCCGCTCGCGCGTGAAGCGCTCGGAAACGTCGGTCGGGGTCATGGTCTCAGGAGGATTTCAGCCCGGCAGGGCCGCCGGCCAGCGCCGTGTCCACGCGGCGGCTCGGCGGCACGGGATCGTGCTCCTCGTCCTTCGGGTCGAAGCCGTGCATGCGGATTGCCCACTGATAGGCGATGAGCGCGCCCTTCACCGGCGGCAGCAGCACCAGTGACAGGATGAGCGTCATCGGCAGCCAGATCGACAGGTGGATCCACAGCGCCGGATGCAGCGCCATCTCGACGGCGAGGAGGAGGGGCACCACGATATGGCCGACGATGGTGATCACCATGTAGGGCGGCGCATCGTCGGCGCGGTGGTGCCAGAGCTCCTCGCCGCAGTTCGGGCAGTGTTCGTTCACCTTCAAATAGGCACAGAACAACGCACCCTTGCCGCAGGCGGGACAGCGCATGCGCATCCCGTTCAGCATGGCGGGGCCGATCGGCCGATGGGGCTGAAGCTGCATCTTCCCGCGCCTCCTCGGCGCTATCTGCGCTTGCCGGCGCGCCCGGGACCACGGGAGCGCTCGTCGGGCCGGCGGTAGCGACCGCGACCGCCACCCGGGCGACGCTTGTCGCCAGCGACGTACTGTCCCTCTGATATAAGCTCGAATCGCAGCGCGCCAGCCACCGGCGCGGCTTCCACGAGCTTCACTTCGACGCGGTCGCCGAGCCGGTGCATCTCGCCGGTGCGGTCGCCGATCAGCGCGTGGCGGGCCTCGTCAAAGCGATAATAGTCCTGGCCGAGGGTTACGGCGGGGATGAAGCCGTCCGCGCCGGTGTCGTCCAGCGCGACGAACAGGCCGGCCTTGGTGACGCCGGAGATGCGCGCCTTGAACACGACGCCCAGCTGCTCGGCCATGTGGTGGGCGATCAGCCGGTCGATGGTCTCGCGCTCGGCCGCCATGGCGCGGCGCTCGCTGGCGGAGATCCGCGCCGCGATCTCGGCGAGCTGCTCGGGCGTCATCGTCTCCGGCAGGCCGTCGCGGCCGAGCCCGAGCCCGCGCACGAGCCCGCGATGCACGATCAGGTCGGCATAGCGGCGAATCGGCGAGGTGAAGTGCGCATAACGGCGCAGATGCAGGCCGAAATGGCCGTAATTCTCGTTGGCGTACTCGGCCTGCGCCTGGCTGCGCAGGATCACCTGGTTGACCAGCGGCGCGAGTTCCGAACCGTCCACCTTCGCGAGGATGTCGTTGAACTGCGCGGGGCGGACCGTCTCGCTCTTCGGCAGCTTGATGTCGATCGTCTGCAGGAATTCGCGCAGGCCCGACATCTTTTCCAGCGAGGGCTGGTCGTGCACCCGGTAGACGAGCGGGACGTGCTTGTCCTCCAGCGTCTCGGCGGCCGCGACATTGGCGAGGATCATGAACTCCTCGATCAGCTTGTGGGCGTCGAGGCGCTCGGGGACGATTACCTTGTCGACCGTGCCGTCAGGCTTGAGCAGGATCTTGCGCTCGGGCAGGTCGAGTTCGAGCGGCGCGCGGATGTCGCGCGCCTTCTTCACCACCGCATAGGCCGCCCAGAGCGGGCGCAGCACGTCGTCCAGCAGGGGGCGGGTCGTCTCGTCCGGCCGGCCGTCGATGGCCGCCTGCGCCTGCGCATAGGCGAGCTTGGCGGCCGAACGCATCATGATGCGGTGGAAGCCGTGGCGCTTCTTGCGGCCATTGGCGCCGACCACCATGCGCACGGCGATGGCCGGGCGGTCCTCCAGCGGGCGCAGCGAGCACAGGTCGTTGGAGATGCGCTCGGGCAGCATCGGCACCACCCGGTCGGGGAAATAGACCGAGTTGCCGCGCGCCAGCGCCTCGCGGTCGAGCGCGGTGCCGGGGCGCACATAGGCGGCGACGTCCGCGATGGCGACGGTGAGGATGAAGCCGCCCTCATTGTCCGGGTCGAGGTCCGGCGTCGCATGCACCGCGTCGTCATGGTCCTTGGCGTCGGGCGGATCGATGGTGACGAGCGGCAGGTCGCGCCAGTCCTCGCGGCCGGCGAGCGTCGCCGCCCTGGCGGCCTCGGCCTCGGCGATCGCCTCGCGGCGGAACACGCTGGGAATGCCGTGGGCGTGGATGGCGATGAGGCTGATCGCCTTCTCGGTCGAGACCGAGCCGAGCCGCTCCTTCACCTTGGCGGTGGGCAGTCCATAGGCGTGATGGCGGACGATCTCGACGGAGACCAGGTCGCCTTCCTGCGCGTCCCCGGCGAAGTCCGGCGGTATGGCGAGTTCGCGGCCCATATTGCGCTTGTCGATGGGAATGAGCCGGCCGCCGCCCTGCGCGTCGCGGCGGAAGATGCCGAGGGTGAGGGCGCGCGCCTTCTCGATCAGCTTGAGCACCCGGCCATTGTGGCGGATATGGCCGTCGGCCTCGGGAATCTCCTCGGTCTTCAGCAGCACCCGGTCACCGATGGCAGGCGCCGGCCCGGCCATCCGGCCGCGGCGGGCCAGCAGCACGAGGATGTGCGGTGCCTCGCCATGTTCCTCCTCGTCCCAGTCGATCGGGGTGGCGATCAGTTCGCCGTCCTCGTCGCGTTCGATCACTTCGGCCATGACGACGGCGGGCAGGGCGCCCGGCAGGTGCAGCTTGCGGCGCTTGCGGCCGATGAGGCCCTCCTCGGCAAGCGCGTGGAGCATCGCCTTCAGCGCGATACGGTCGCCGCCGTCGAGGCCGAAGGCGCGCGAGATCTCGCGCTTGCCGACGTCCCCGCCATGCGCGGCGACAAACGCCATCAATTCGTCGCGAGTGGGCAGGCCCTTGGTCAGTCCCTTCGGCAGGACAGGGCGGGCCGGCTTCCGACTCTTCGGTTTCGTTGGTTTACGCACGATTCCCCGCTCATGACATGGCCGTTGCGACGCTATCGGGATCGGACCGCCGCGTCGACCGGACTGTCGTCCTTCCGCTATGTAAGACGTTGGCGATCTCTTGCAATTGAAGGCCGATGCGCCGAATTTGCGCGCCTCTCACGGCGGATCGCGACGCCGACGCAGGAACCAGCCCCATGGATGCCCGTTCACCGGAGGCGGCCCCCGTCCCGCTTTCACATGCCGAAATACGCGTCATCATAACCGGCGTGATGGTCGCGATGTTCCTGAGCGCGCTCGACCAGACCATCATCGCGACGGCTCTGCCGACCATCGGGGCAAGCTTCGGCGATCTTGAGAACCTGTCCTGGGTCGTCACCGCCTATCTGCTCACCGGCACGGCGATCACGCCGCTGGTCGGCAAGCTGGCCGATATTCACGGGCCGCGCCCGGTGCTGTTGTGGTCCATCGGCCTGTTTCTCGTCGGCTCGGTGCTGTGCGCGCTGGCGCAGGGCATGGTGTGGATGATTCTGGGGCGGGCGGTGCAGGGGCTCGGCGGCGGCGGGCTGATCGCGCTGGCGCAGACCATCATCGGCATCCTGATCGCGCCGCGCGAGCGTGGGCGCTACCAAGGCTACTTCGCCATCGTGTTCATCACCTCCAGCATCGCCGGCCCGCTCCTCGGCGGCTTCTTTGCCGAGCATCTGCACTGGTCGCTGATCTTCTGGATCAACGTGCCGCTCGGCCTCGTGGCGGCGGCGATGAGCTACCATGCGCTGCGGCGCCTGCCGGCGCATCACCATCCGCACCGGCTCGACATCCTCGGCGCCGTGCTGATGTGCGCGGCGACCGTCGCCCTGCTGATGGCGCTGAGCTGGGGCGGCACGCATTTCCGCTGGTTCTCCGCGCCGATCCTCGGCCTGCTCGGGTTCTCTGCCGTGCTGTGGGTCGCCTTCGCGCTGCGCGTGGCGACCGCCACCGAGCCGCTGATGCCGATCGCGGTGCTTTCCAATCAGGTGGTGCGCACCGGCGTGCCGGCGGCCGCCTTCGCGATGGGCACGCTGGTCGGCCTGTCGATCCAGATGCCGCTCTATCTCGAGGGCGTGATGGGGCTGACCGCCTCGCAGTCGGGCGTCGCGCTCATCCCGCTCATGGCGGGCGTGGTGGTCGGCGCGACCGGCGCCGGCCGGGTGATGGGGCATGTGGCGCATTACAAGCGACTGCCGATCATCGGACTGATCGTCAGCATCGCGGCGCTTGCCGTACCGGCGATCTGGCCGTTCGGGCTGCCGGTCATCGCGGTCGCCATGGCGATGGGCGTGACCGGCATCGGGCTCGGCACCGTGCTGCCGATCTCCACCGTGGCGGTTCAGAACGCCGTGCCGCTGCCGCAGATGGGCACGGCGACCGGGGTGGTGAACCTGTTCCGCTCGCTGGGTGCGGCGGTGCTGACGGCGGGCTTCGGCGCGATCGTGATCGGGCTGTCCGGCATCGAGGGCAGCGCGCTGCTCGAGCGGCTGCTGGAAGGCCGCGCGCAGGTGGGCCCGCTCGCCGACGCCTTCCGCTGGGTGTTCGTCGCGGCGGCGGCGGCGCTCGCCGTGTCGCTCATCGCCATGATCGCCATGGAGGAGCGCCCCCTGCGCTCCGCCCACCCGTCCGCTCCGCTACCGGAGTAGGGGGCGGACGAGCCGGCAGCGCCGGCTCAGCCGCTCTTCTTCGCCGCTGCCTTCTTCGGTGCCGCGGTTTTCGTCGCGGCCGTCTTCGCGGCGGTCTTGGTCGAGGCCGTCTTCGTAGATGCCTTGGCCGTCTTCTTGGCAGCCGGCTTGGCGGCAGCCTTCGCCGGGGCGCGGCGGGCGGGCTTGACCGGGGCCGAGCCGGCCTTGGCGGTGATCAGCTCCACCGCCTGCTCCAGTGTCACCGTCTCCGGCGCCATGTCCTTGGGCAGGGTGGCGTTGACCTTGCCATGGTTCACATAGGCGCCGAAACGGCCCGGCCGCACCGTCACCGGCCCGCCGGCCGTGGGATGCTCGCCGAGCTCGCGCCCGCCCACCGCCGCGCGGCCGCGGCCGGGACCCTTGTTCTGCTTGTCGGCGATCAGTGCCACGGCGCGGTTGAGGCCGATCGACAGTACGTCGTCGCCGGCATCGAGATTGGCGTAGACCTTGCCGTGCTGGACATAGGGGCCGAAGCGGCCGATGCCGGCGAGGATGGGGTCGCCGCCGTCCGGATGCCGGCCGATCTCGCGCGGCAGCGAGAGCAGCGCGAGCGCCGTCTCCAGATCGACATCGGCGGGCGACAGGCCCTTGGGCAGGCTGGAGCGCTTGGGCTTTTCGCCGTCCTTGCCCTCGCCGAGCTGCAGATAGGTGCCGAAGCGGCCGTCGCGCACGGTGACCTCGAGCCCGGTCGCGGGATCGGTGCCGAGAACGCGCGTGCCGTTGGCTTCCGCCGGATTGTCGGAATCACCGCTCTGCGCCGCCAGCGGGCGGGTGAACTTGCACTCGGGATAGTTCGAGCAGCCGATGAAGGCACCGAACTTGCCGACCTTCAGCGACAGCCGGCCGGTTCCGCAGGTGGGGCAGATGCGCGGATCCGACCCGTCCTCTTTCGGAGGGAAGACGTGGGCGGTCAGCATCTCGTCGAGGGCGGAGATGACCTCGGAAACGCGCAGGTCCTTGGTCTCGCCAACGGCGGCGGTGAAGTCACGCCAGAAGTCCCGCAGCACATCCTTCCACTTCAGCTCGCCGCTCGAGATGAGGTCGAGCTTCTCCTCAAGGTCGGCGGTGAAGTCATATTCGACATAGCGGTCGAAGAAGCTCTCGAGGAAAGCGGTGACGAGCCGGCCCTTGTCCTCCGGCAGAAGGCGGCGCTTTTCCAGCCGCACATATTCGCGCTCGCGCAGCACGGCGAGCACCGAGGCGTAGGTCGAGGGACGGCCGATGCCGAGTTCTTCCATGCGCTTGACAAGCGAGGCTTCCGAATAGCGCGGCGGCGGCTCGGTGAAGTGCTGGTCGGCCTTGATGCCCTTGTTGGCGAGGCTTTCGCCGGCCGACATGGCCGGCAGGCGGCGGTTCTCCTCGTCCTCGTCGCCGTCGTCGCTGCCCTCGCGATAGAGGGTGAGGAAGCCGTCGAACTTGATGACGGTGCCGGTGGCGCGTAGCTCCAGCGCGCGGCCGGCAGCGGTCGCGTCGATGTCGACCGTGGTGCGTTCCAGTTCGGCCGATTCCATCTGGCTGGCGACGGTGCGCAGCCAGATCAGCTCATAGAGCTTGGCCTGGTCGGGTTCGAGCTGGCGCAGGACGTCCTTCGGGCGGCGCGTCAGGTCGGTCGGGCGGATCGCCTCATGCGCTTCCTGGGCGTTCTTCGCCTTGGCGGTGTATTTGCGCGGCGCCGAGGGGACATAGCGGTCGCCATAGTCCTGGCCGATCACCGAGCGGGCGCTCGCAACCGCCTCGGGCGCCATGTCGACGCCGTCGGTACGCATATAGGTGATGAGGCCGACCGTCTCGCCGCCGACGTCGATGCCTTCATAGAGGCGCTGCGCGATGCGCATGGTGATGGCGGGCGCGAAGCCGAGCTTGCGGCTGGCTTCCTGCTGCAGCGTCGAGGTGGTGAAGGGCGGGTAGGGGTGCCGGCGGCCGGGCTTGGCCTCGACCGAGCGCACCTTGTAGGCGGCACTTTCCAGCGCCGTGCGGAAGGCCGCCGCTTCCTCGGCCGTGCCGACGTCGAGGCGGGTGATCTTGTTGCCGTCGGCCCCGACCAGACGGGCCTCGAAGCTGTCGTCGCGCGGCGTCGCCAGCTGGGCGGCGATCGACCAGTACTCGCGCCGGACGAAGGTCTCGATCTCGCGTTCGCGGTCGCAGACGAGGCGCAGCGCCACCGACTGCACGCGGCCGGCCGAGCGGGCGCCCGGCAGCTTGCGCCACAGCACCGGCGAGAGGGTGAAGCCGACGAGGTAGTCGAGCGCCCGGCGGGCGAGATAGGCGTCGACCAGCGCCGCGTCGATGATGCGCGGATGCTTCATCGCATCCAGCACCGACTGCTTGGTGATGGCGTTGAACACCACGCGCGAGACCGGCTGGTCCTTGAGCGCGCGCTTTTCCTTCAGCACCTCAAGCACGTGCCAGGAAATCGCCTCGCCCTCGCGATCCGGATCGGTGGCGAGAATCAGGCCATCGGCCGCCTTCACCGCCTTGGCGATGTCGGACAGGCGCTTCTGCGCCTTGGGATCGATGTCCCAGAGCATGTGGAAATCGTGCTCGGGATCAACCGAACCGTCCTTGGCAGGGAGGTCGCGCACGTGTCCGTACGAGGCGAAGACCTCGTAGCCCGGTCCGAGATATTTGTTGATCGTCTTGGCCTTCGCAGGCGATTCGACGATGACGACCTGCATGAGCCCGACGCGTCCGTTTGTTATTCCAGCCCGAAGAGGCCGGGAAAATGGGGTAGCCGTCCCGGCCTGTCAAATGGCAAGCAGGACGCGTGCCGTCGCAGGGGCGGCGGGAGGGCCGTTTGCATGTCGTTGCGGGGCTTGCGCGGGAGGCTCGCAGCGCGTGCGGATGCCGTTCATATTCGAAATACACGCTATGGTCGCGCATCGTTCATAAATACACGTCAAGGTCGCGCTGTGTCAGGCTCCTGTGTTACCTTTTTGTCTCAAGCCAACAGCAACGGGTAGCATCCTGTGACCGAGACCGATCGCGATCCCGTCCGTCCGCGCGAAGCCGCGGACTATATCGCCACCATGGCTCATGAGCTGGCGACGATGGCGGCCGGGAGCGACATGGATGTTCTGCGCTACCTGCTGGAAATGGCGCGTGACGAGGCGCGGGCAATCTCCGTCGCGGAGAGAAACATCGGCGAAGGTTCCTAGCTGGCCAGCGAGACCGCCCCGTTGGAATGGCGCTCCAGCCGTCCTGCCAGTTCCAGCTCCAGCAGCAGGATCTGGACCTCGCTGACCGATGCGCCCGCCATCACCACCAGATCGTCGACCGGCAGCGGCGTCGGGCCGAGCAGGGTGAGCACCCTTGCGCGCATGTCGTCGCTCGGCTCGGGCATGTCCATCGCGTCGCCCGTCTCTTCCTCCATGATGAGCGGCGGTGGCCGGTCCCGCATGGCGGCGAGGATCTCCAGCACGTCCTCCGCTCCGGTCACGAGCGCCGCGCCCTGCTTGATCAGACCGTTGGTGCCGCCGGCGCGGGGATCGAGCGGCGAACCGGGGACGGCGAGCACTTCGCGTCCCTGCTCGGCGGCCATGCGCGCCGTGATCAGCGAGCCGGAACGCTCCGCCGCTTCCACCACCACGACGCCGAGCGACAGGCCGGACACCAGCCGGTTGCGGCGCGGGAAGTCGCGCGCCCGCGGCTCCCAGCCCATCGGCATTTCCGAGAGGACCGCGCCGTCCTGCGCGATGCGCTGCATCAGCGTCTCGTTCTCGCGCGGGTAGGGCCGGTCGTGCCCGCCGGCGATGACGGCGATGGTTCCGGTCTGCAGGCTCGCCTCGTGGGCTGCGGCATCGATGCCGCGGGCGAGGCCGGAGGCGACCGCCCAGCCGGCCGCGCCGAGCCCGCGGGCGATGCGCACCGTCATCGTCCGTCCAGCGCCGGATGCATTGCGCGAGCCGACGATGGCGACCGTCGGCAGGGCCAGCACCTCGGCCCGTCCGCGCACCGCCAGCAGGGGCGGGGCATCGTCGATCTGCCGGAGCAGGGCGGGGTATTCCGGCTCGCCCAGCGCGACGAAGCGTCCGCCGAGCCGCGCCAGCGCCTCGATCTCCGCCTCGGCCTGCGCGATCGAGGGAATGCGCGGCGCCAGCAGCCCGCCGCCGCGCCGCGCGAGGTCGGGCAGCGCCTCAAGTGCCGCCGCCGCGCCGCCGAAACGGTTGATCAGGCTACGGAAGGCGCGCGGGCCGACATTCTCCGAGCGGATCAGGCGGAGCCAGTCGCGGCGCTGTCCCGGATCGAGATGAACGCCGCGTCCGCTCAAGCCCTACCCCTTCTTGCCGATCCGGCCTTCCGTGCCGGCGAGGAGCCGGCGGATGTTGGCGCGGTGCATGATCCACAAAAGGGCGGTGAGGATAGCCAGCAATAGCCCGGTCTGCGGCGGGGCGAGCAGGAAGGCGGCGAGCGCGGTGAGCAGGCTCGCCACCAGCGCGGCGAGCGAGGAATAGCGCGTGACGAAGGCGACGGTGAGCCAGGCGGCGGCGAACACCAGCGCCGCCTGCCAGACGAGGGCGAGCGTCACGCCGAGGAAGGTCGCCACGCCCTTGCCGCCCTTGAAGCCGAGCCAGACCGGGAAAAGGTGGCCGAGAAAGGCGCCGAGCGCGGCGGGCAAGACGCCGTTCTCGCCGATCAGCCAGCCGGCGAGCAGCACGGCGACGGTGCCCTTCAGCGCGTCGCCCAGCAGCGTCGCGGCGGCCAGGCCCTTGCGGCCGGTGCGCAGCACATTGGTGGCGCCGATATTGCCGGAGCCGATGCTGCGTATGTCCTGCGTCCCGGCGAGGCGGGTCAGGATCAGGCCGAACGGAATCGAGCCGAGCGCGTAGCCAAGCAGCAACGCGACATAGCTCGACAGAGGGGGCAGGGACCAGCTCATGCCTGCGACCTTATAGGCTTTCTGCGGAATGCACAGGTGGCGACGGCAATGCCGCCGGTTCCGTCACACGTACTCATATACCGTGCGGCCGGCAACCAGCGTGCGCACGACGCGGCCCTCGAAGCGGGCCTCGTCGAAGGGCGTGTTGCGGCAGCGCGACTTGAGCGTCGAGGGATCGAGCAGCCAGGCGTCGTCGGGCGCGATGAGGGCGATGTCGGCCTTCCGGCCGGGGCGCAGCGTGCCGCCGGAAAGGCCGAGCAGCTCGGCCGGGCGGGTCGACATGGCGCGGATCAGCGTCATGAGGTCGAGATGGCCGTCCTTCACCAGCCGCAATCCGGCCGCGAGCATGGTCTCCAGCCCGACCGCGCCGAACGCGGCCTCCGAGAAGGGCAGGCGCTTCACGTCGACGTCCTGCGGATTGTGATCGGAGACGATGACGTCGATCAGCCCCTCCGCCACGGCCTCGACCAGCGCCACCCGGTCCTCCTCGGCCCGCAGCGGTGGGGTCAGCTTGAAGAAGGTGCGGTAGCCGACCACGTCGCGCTCGTTGAGCGTGAGGTGGTTGATGGAGGCGGAGGCGGTGACATTGATGCCGGCATCCTTGGCGCGGCGCAGCACCTCGAGCGATTCCGCGCAGGTGAGCGAGGCCGCGTGGTAGCGTCCGCCGGTGATCGAGGCGAGGCGCACGTCGCGCTCGAAGATGATGGTCTCGGCCGCCTTGGACAGGCCGGCGAGGCCGAGCCGCGAGGCGAGCTCGCCCTCGTTCATCACGCCCTCGCCGGCGAGGCTGGCATCTTGCGTGTGGTGGACGATCAGCGCGCCGAAATCGCGGCCATAGGTCAGCGCGCGGCGCAGCACCTGCGCCGAATCGATCGAGCGCGTGCCGTCGGTGAAGGCGACCGCGCCGGCCGCGCCCAGCAGGCCGATCTCGGTCATCTCCCGTCCCTCCATCCCCTTGGTCAGGGCGGCCATGGGATGGACATGGACGATGGCGGTGTCGCGGGCGCGGCGCAGGATGAAGTCGACGATGGCCGGATCGTCGATCACCGGGTCGGTGTCGGGCTGGCAGATGATGGTGGTGACGCCGCCCGCCGCCGCCGCCTGGCTCGCCGAGGCCAGCGTCTCGCGGTGCTCGGCGCCCGGCTCGCCGATGAAGGCGCGCATGTCGACGAGGCCGGGCACGGCGATGAGACCGCGGCAGTCGACGATCTCGGTGTCCGGCGGCAGGCCGGCATGGGTGAGGTCAGGCGCGATGTCCTTGATCACGCCGTCGGCGACGAGGATGTCGCCCTGCGTGTCGAGGTCGCGCGAGGGGTCGATGATGCGCGCCTTGGCGAGCAGGGTTGGGCGGGGCTCATGCATTGGACAGGTTCCCCGGCAGGGTCCGCGACAGCGCGTCCAGCACGGCCATGCGGACGGCGACACCCATCTCGACCTGCTCGCGGATGAGCGACTGGGCGCCGTCGGCGACCGCCGAGTCGATCTCGACGCCGCGATTCATCGGGCCCGGGTGCATCACCAGCGCATCCGGCTTGGCGTAGCGCAGCTTGGCCTCGTCGAGGCCCCAGAAATGGAAATATTCCTTCACCGAGGGGACGTAGGAGCCGTTCATGCGCTCGCGCTGCAGGCGCAGCATCATGACGATGTCGACGTCCTCCAGCCCGCGCCGCATGTCGCCGAACACCTTGACGCCGAAGCGTTCTATGCCCTTCGGCAGCAGCGTCGGCGGGGCGATGACGCGCACCTGCGCGCCGAGCGCCTGCAGCAGCAGGATGTTGGAGCGGGCGACGCGCGAATGGGTGATGTCGCCGCAGATGGCGACGGTCAGCCCCTGGATGCGACCCTTGTTGCGGCGGATGGTGAGTGCGTCCAGCAGCGCCTGCGTGGGGTGCTCATGCGCGCCGTCGCCGGCATTGACCACCGAGCAGTCGACCTTGCGGGCGAGCAGTTCGGCGGCGCCCGAGGCGCTGTGGCGCACGATCAGCACGTCCGGATGCATCGCGTTGAGCGTCGCCGCGGTGTCGATGAGCGTCTCGCCCTTCTTCACCGAGGAGGTGCTGACCGACATGTTCATCACGTCGGCGCCGAGCCGCTTGCCGGCGATCTCGAACGAGGACTGGGTCCGCGTCGAGGCCTCGAAGAACAGGTTGATCTGGGTGCGGCCGCGCAGCGTCGCCCGTTTCTTCTCGACCTGCCGGTTGAGAACGACGAACTCTTCGGCGAGGTCGAGCAGGCCGACGATCTCGTCGGGCGACAGGCCCTCGATGCCAAGCAGGTGCCGACGCTGGAGGGTGAAGCTGGCAGTCGGGTTCGATGTCATATCGAAGTCGGCTGGATAGACGCAGCGAGGGCTCACCGCAAGCACTTAAGCGCGCTGTCCCGACATTCGCTCACAGATGGGCGACGGCGGCGATGATGAGCGGCATGGTCAGCGCGGCAAGGATGGTCTGCACGGTGAGGATCTCGGCCAGCAGCGGCGCGTCGCCGCCCATCTGCCGGGCCAGCACGTAACCGTTCGGCGCGGAGGGCACGGAAGCGCCGACGGCGACGATCAGCAAATCGACCTCGCGCAGCCCGAGCAGCAGGCCGAGGCCGACCGCGAAGGCCGGCAGGAGCGCCAGCTTGACGAGGCAGGTGAACCAGGTCGCCGCGCGCGGCCGGCGCAGGTCGCCGAGCCGAAGCCCGGCACCGACCACCAATAGGCCGAGTGCCAGCGAGGCGCGGCCGAGCACGTCGCCGAAGGTCATGAGCACCGGCGGTATCGGCAGGTCGACGGCATTGATCGCGGCGCCGGCGGCGCAGGACCAGATGAACGGGTTGCGCACGAGCTGGAGCAGCAGCAGGCGGTTGTCCGCCGCGCCGTTCTCGCCGTGCCGCGCCAGCACGATCACGCTGAGCGTATTGAGCACGGGAATCATCACCGCCAGCCCGACCGCCGCCACGGCGAGCCCGCGCGGCCCGGCCAGCGAGCCGGAGACGGCGAGGGCGATATAGGTGTTCCAGCGCAGCGCACCCTGGAAGACCGAGGTGTAGCTGGGGCCGGGAAGGCTGAAGAGACGGCAGATCGGCCGGCGGGCGAGGCTCAGCAGGATGCCGACAATGGCGATCGAGCCGAGGAGGGCGGACGACACCTCGACCACCGCGACCTCGCCGAGCTCGGCACGCGCGATGCTGACCACCAGCAGAGCGGGAAACAGCACGAAATAGGTCAGCCGCTCCAAGGCGATCCAGTGCGAGGCCTCCGGCAGCAGGCCGCGCTTGAGCACAGCGCCGAGGGCAATGATGAGGAAGACCGGCACCAGGGAGCCGAGCACCGCCGCCATGGTCAGCCGCGCTCCATCTCAGCCGCGCTCGGCGATGAAGCGCAGCCGGTCGAGCGCGCCCTGCAGGATGAAGGCGGCGGCCTGCTGGTCCACCACCTCGGCGCGCCGCGCCCGGCTCATGTCGGTGGCGATCATCTCGCGCTCGACGGCGGCGGTGGAGAGGCGCTCGTCCCACAGGATGATCGGCAGTTCGGTCAGCCGGGCGAGATTGCGGGCGAAGGCCCGCGTGGCCTGGGCGCGTGGCCCTTCGCTGGCGTCCATGTTCACCGGCAGGCCCAGCACGAAGCCGACTGCGCCGCGCGCGCCGGCAAGGGCGAGGATGCGCCCGGCATCCGGCGTGAACTGCTTGCGGGCGATGGTCTCCACGCCGGCGGCGATCCGGCGGTCGGGGTCGGAACTCGCCACGCCGATGGTCTTGGTGCCGAGGTCGAGCCCGATCAGCCCGCCGCGGGACGGCAGGAGCGGGGCGGCGTCGGTGACGGTGAGGATCGCGGCGGCCATGATGCACGCTCGCCTAGCATGACCGCCGGGCCGACGCCATGGCCGCCGGTTCGGCGCGCTTGTGTCGCTGGCCGGGCGCCCTATGTTCCCCGGCGCTCCCCTGCACTGAATGAGGAACGGCGATGAAGATCACCTGGTTCGGCCACGCGGCATTTCGGCTCGACTTCGCGGACAGGTCGCTGCTGATTGACCCCTTCCTGAACGGGAATCCCGCCTTTGACGGCGATGCCGCCGCCGTGACGGACGGCGCCGGCCATGTACTGCTCACCCATGGCCATGGCGACCATGTCGGCGACACCGTGGCGATTGCCGAGGCCAACGGGGCGACGGTGGTGGCCAACGCCGATCTCGCCGACTGGCTCGGCACGCTGGGCGTGGCCAGGATCGAGCCGATGAATACCGGCGGCACCATCCATCTCGACGGTTTCTCCGTGAGCATGGTCCGGGCCGACCATTCCTCGGGCATGATCACCGACGGCGGCTCGGTCTATCTCGGCAATCCGAACGGCCTCGTGGTGAAGGCGCCGGGCGAGCCGACGGTCTGGCACATGGGCGACACCGACATCTTCTCGGACATGGCGCTGATCGCGGAGATCCACAAGCCGGACATCGTGATCGTGCCGATCGGCGATCGTTTCACCATGGGGCCGGAAGTGGCGGCGCTCGCCGTGTCGCGCTATCTCGGCGGCCTCACCGTCATTCCCGCGCACTACGCATCCTTCGGCCTGCTCGAGCCGAATGCCGACCGCTTCGTCGCGCTGGTCGGCGAAGAGGCGACGGTGGTCGTTCCCGAGAAGGGCGTGCCGGTCGAGCTCGGCCGGGCCTGAGGCTCCTCAGCCGTCGCCGATGGCCGCGAGAGCCTGGCGCACGGCGCTCGCCTGCCGCACCAGCGCGGTGGCGATGAAAGCTTCCATCGCGTCCATCAGTGGCGGTTCGGGCAGAATGCCGGGACCGCCCTGCTCGCGGGCCTCGATCCGCCGCACCAGCCCCGCTTCGGCCGCCTTCTGCACGATATCGACGACATGGGAGCGTGAGACCCGGTAGGTACGGGCGAGCTGGGAGACCGACAGCGGCAGGCCGGACGGCCCTATCCCGAACAGGGCGAAGGCGATCATCAGCCCGCCGTCGCGGTCGGCGAAGAGCCCCAGCTCGGGAATGTCGAAGACCGGGCGCCAGCCGCCGCGCAGCGGTTCGAGCAGCGCATGGATATAGGCGGCGAGGAACGCCTCGTCGTCGAGATGCCGCAGGCCCAGCTCGCCTTCCGGCAGGACCAGCTTCACCGTGCTCAGTATGATCTCCCAGCGGCTCTTGTGCACCGCGAGCAGCCGTTCCGTCACGACCAGACGCCGCCGGCGGCGGTCGGTGTCGGGCACCGGAGCCACCAGCCCGAGCAGGCGGAAGGCGGCGAGTATCGCCGTGACGCGTCCCGTGCTGCACAGGTTCAGCGCGGCGGCCTCGGCCTTCAGCCGTCCCGCCGTGAGGCCTGGTGCGGCGGCCGATTCGAAATGCATGTCGAGCATCAGCAGGGCGAGGATGATTCGCCCCCGGTCATT
Organism: Ancylobacter sp. TW_SC_1; assembly: GCF_056836805.1. Taxonomy (NCBI): domain Bacteria; kingdom Pseudomonadati; phylum Pseudomonadota; class Alphaproteobacteria; order Hyphomicrobiales; family Xanthobacteraceae; genus Ancylobacter; species Ancylobacter sp. TW_SC_1. The sequence goes on along the minus strand of NZ_CM166365.1, from coordinate 3,304,232 downwards.
CAGGATTCGAGTCAGCAGCACGTTGCCGCGATAGGCGGTGCCGAGCTTGATCGCCGCCTGCCGGGCAATCCAGGGAAAATCGGGACGCGCGCGCAGGCGCGCACGTGCCTGCGCCTCGCCGGGCATCAGCGCCTCGAACCGGCTCGTCTCCAGGGTGGCCGACGTTGCCGGCGCGGCGCTTCTTGCAAACGGGGGCACGCCTCACGCCTCGTGGTTGCGATCAATAATCGACATTGCCAGCCCCGGCAGAAGGATCATCATGGGCAACGTTTCCCTTTGGGGAAGTCAATACAGGGAAAGAACATGACGGGCACCCGTTCTCATCTTCGCTCCCGCGCCGGCCGCTTCATGCCGGCGGCGGTTGGTGCGCTTCTGCTCGCGGGGCTCGGTGCCTTCGCAGCCGAACGGGCCGACGCGGCGGTCATCTACTGCACGGGCCCCGGCGTGCCGGTGGGCTGCGTCGTCCGTCCCACTCCCTATGCCGCTCCCGCCGCGCGGGCGGCGGTGTACTGCACGCGGCCGGGTTATCCGGTCGGCTGCGTCGGAGGTGTCGGCGGCGTCGGCGCCGCGCCGGCGGCGCGGGCTGTCGCCCGGCCCGGTCCGGGTGTGAACGCCGGTGGGCCGGTCAACCGGCCGGGACTGCGCTGAATCAATCATCACCATGGAGACTAACATGATCCATCGTCACGTTGCCCCGTTCGGCGGCGCGCTCGCGGCCGCCTGCGTGGCTGCCGCCATGAGCTTCGTTCCCGCCCATGCCGATCAGGCGGCGGGCAGCGCCTGCGCCGCTTCCCTTAGCGCGGACGGCAAGGCGATCTATTCGGCAGTCATGGCCGCCGGCGACAGCGGCGACCTGCGCACCATCGTTACCGAAACCACCAAGTCGCTGGCCATGTCCGGCCAGATCGACCGCGGCAATGCGCGCTCCAACGCGCAGGCGGCTGGCCAGTGCCTGGAGCAGGCGCGCTCCTGAGAACCCTGGAGACCGGCATCCGAAACCACCGATGCAGGGCGCCGCGCGTTGCGGGGCGCGGTGCCCGCCTGCTATAGGGCGCGCATCGGTTTCAGTTGAGTGGGATTTCGGATGTCGGTCGATCAGGCGACGGTCCGGCGAGTCGCGCATCTCTCGCGCATCGCCGTGACCGAGGACGAAGTGGTCCATCTCCAGGGCGAGCTCAACGCCATCCTCGCCTTTGTGGAGCAGCTCGGCGAGGTGGATACCAACGGCATCGAGCCGATGACCAGCGTCATCCCGATGAAGCTGCCCCTGCGCGACGACGTGGTGAGCGACGGCGGTTATGCCTCCCGCGTGCTCGCCAATGCGCCGGCGACCGAGGACGGTTTCTTTGCCGTCCCCAAGGTGGTGGAGTGAGCGACATGAGCGAACTCACCAACCTCACCATCACCGCCGCCCACGAAGGGCTGTCGCAGGGCCATTTCACCGCCACCGAGCTGACGCAGGCCTATCTCGACGCAATCGAGGCGGCCGGCGACCTCAATGTCTATGTGCTGTCCACGCCGGAGAAGGCGCTGGAGATGGCGCGGGCCAGCGACGAGCGTCTTGCAAAGGGCGAGGCTGGCAACCTTGAAGGCATTCCGCTCGGCATCAAGGACATGTTTGCCACCGAGGGCGTGCGCACCACGGCCTGCTCAAACATCATCAAGAACTTCGTGCCGCCCTATGAGTCGACCGTCACGTCGAAGCTCTGGCGCGCCGGCGCGGTCCTGCTCGGCAAGCTGAATCAGGACGAGTTCGCCATGGGCTCGTCCACCGAATCGAGCGCCTTCGGTGCGGCGGTGAACCCCTGGCGGCGCAATGGTTCGGCCCAGCCCCTGGTGCCGGGCGGCTCGTCCGGCGGTTCGGCGGCGGCGGTGGCGGCGCATATCTGCGCGGGTGCGGCGGGTACCGACACGGGCGGCTCGATCCGCCAGCCGGCGGCCTTCACCGGCACGGTCGGCATCAAGCCTACCTATGGCCGCTGCTCGCGCTGGGGCATCATCGCCTATGCCTCCTCGCTCGACCAGGCGGGGCCGATCGCCCGTTCGGTGAACGACGCGGCGCTGCTGCTGCGCGCGATGGCCGGCCACGACCCGAAGGATTCCACCAGTGTCGACCTGCCGGTGCCCGACTATCAGCAGGCCGTCGGCGCCTCGGTGAAGGGCAAGCGTATCGGCATCCCCCGCGAATACCGCGTCGACGGGATGTCGCCGGAGATCGCGGCGCTCTGGGAGAAGGGCGCGCAGATGCTGCGCGACGCGGGGGCGGAGATCGTCGAGATCAGCCTGCCGCACACGAAATATGCGCTTCCGGCCTACTACATCGTGGCGCTGGCGGAGGCTTCGTCGAACCTCGCCCGCTATGATGGCGTGCGCTACGGCGAGCGCGTACCGGGTCGCGACATCGTGGAGATGTACGAGAAGACCCGCGCCGCCGGCTTCGGCGACGAGGTGCGCCGGCGCATCATGATCGGCACCTATGTGCTCTCGGCGGGTTATTACGACGCCTATTACCTGAAGGCGCAGAAGGTGCGCACGCTGATCAAGCGTGACTTCGAGAACGTCTTCGCGGAGGGCATCGACGCGGTGCTGGCCCCGGCCACGCCGTCGCCCGCCTTCGGCATCGGCGAGAAGTCGAGCGGCGATCCGGTCGAGATGTACCTGCAGGACGTGTTCACCGTGACGCTGAACATGGCGGGCCTGCCGGGTATCGCCGTGCCGGCGGGGCTGTCCTCGGAAGGGCTGCCGCTCGGCCTGCAGCTGATCGGTCGCCCCTTCGGCGAGGAGGGACTGTTCTCGCTGGCCCAGGTGATCGAGGAGGCCGCAGGCCGCTTCGAGGTCACCGACCGCTGGTGGGAGTGAGGCGATGCCCGAACTGCCCGCGAATGAGCGCTCCCTCGCGCCCTTCCGGGCGGAGATCGACGCCATCGACGCCCAGATCGTCGAGCTCCTGGCCCGCCGCTTCGAGGTGGTGAAGCACGTCATCGCGGTGAAGAAGGTGGAGGGGCTCGCCGCCTTCCTGCCGGAGCGCGTCGAGGACGTGGTCGAGAAGGTCAGCGCGCGGGCCGAAACCAAGGGGCTGCCGCCGGAACTGGTGGAAAAGCTCTGGCGTCAGCTCATCGAATGGGTGGTCGCCTACGAGAACGAGCGGCTCGGCTAGCCGGGCTCAGCCTTGGGCGCCCTTCGCCTGGAGGGCGGCCATCTCGATGCGTTCGCCGAGGGCTCCGAGATCGTGCGCGATTTCCTGCTCGACCCACTGTCCGAACTGCTGGACGTTGCGGCAGAAGCCGGGCGGGGGATTATCCTCGGGCACATCGTGCAGCCAGGAGCGGCACTCCTCGGCGACCCGGCAGCCGAGGCAGCGCTGGGCGGCGGCCCGTAGGCCGTCTTCCGTCACCACGGCGCTGTCGGGCGTGAGGCCGGCATGCTCCATCATGGTGCGGAAGAGCTGCAGCCGTTCGTCGATAGTGTCCACGCGCATCGCGCCATCTCCCTGTCGCGGCGATGATGGCGAGGGGGAGCCGGCGCAGCGTTGATATGAATCAAGCCGCGCCGCGCGGTTGTCGAAGCCTTCCGCGCGGAGTAGGGAACAGGCCAACACAGACCGAACGAGCAGGCTCCACGATGAACATGCACGCCCGCCCCGCCGACCCGAAGAAGCTCATCAAGGGTGCCACCGGCGACTGGGAGGTCGTGATCGGCATGGAGATCCATGCGCAGGTCACCTCCAATTCGAAGCTGTTTTCCGGCGCCTCGACCGAATTCGGCGGCGAGCCCAACGACCATGTTTCGCTGGTCGACGCGGCGATGCCGGGCATGCTGCCGGTGATCAACGCCGAATGCGTCAAGCAGGCGGTGCGTACCGGCCTCGGCCTGAAGGCGCGGATCAACAACCGCTCGGTTTTCGACCGCAAGAACTACTTCTATCCCGATCTGCCGCAGGGCTATCAGATCAGCCAGTTCAAGGACCCGATCGTCGGCGAGGGCGTGGTGCTGGTCGACACGCCGGACGGGCAGATCGAGATCGGTATCGAGCGCCTGCATCTGGAGCAGGACGCCGGCAAGTCGATCCACGACCAGCATCCGACGCTGTCGCTGGTCGACCTCAACCGCTCGGGCGTGGCGCTGATGGAGATCGTCTCCAAGCCGGACCTGCGTTCCTCCGAGGAAGCCAAGGCCTATGTGACCAAGCTGCGCACCATATTGCGCTATCTCGGCACCTGCGACGGCGACATGGAGAAGGGCAGCCTGCGCGCCGACGTGAACGTCTCGGTGCGCAAGCCGGGCGCCGATTTCGGCACGCGCTGCGAGATCAAGAACGTCAACTCCATCCGCTTCATCGGCCAGGCCATCGAGGTCGAGGCGCGCCGGCAGATCGGCATCATCGAGGATGGCGGCACGATCGACCAGGAGACCCGCCTGTTCGATCCCAACAGGGGCGAGACGCGCTCCATGCGCTCGAAGGAAGAGGCGCATGACTACCGCTACTTCCCCGACCCGGACCTGCTGCCGCTTGAATTCGACGACGCCTTCGTCGCCGAGATGAAGGCGCATCTTCCCGAGCTGCCGGACGAGAAGAAGGCCCGCTTCGTCGCCGCCTATGGCCTCTCCGCCTATGACGCCGACGTGCTCGTCGCCGAGAAGGAGACGGCCGCCTATTACGAGGAATGCGCGAAGGGGCGCGACGCCAAGGCGGCGGCGAACTTCATCATCAACGAGCTGTTCGGCCGGCTGAACAAGGAAGGCAAGGACATCGCCTCCTCGCCGGTCTCCGCCGGCCAGATCGGTGCCATCGTCGACCTGATCGCCGACGGCACCATCTCCGGCAAGATCGCCAAGGACCTGTTCGAGATCGTCTTCACCGAGGGTGGCGATCCGCGCGCGATCGTCGAGACGCGCGGCCTGCGCCAGGTGACGGACACCGGCGCCATCGAGGCGGCGGTCGACGCCATCATCGCCGCCAACCCGGACAAGGTGGAGCAGGTGAAGGCCAAGCCGACCATGCTCGGCTGGTTCGTCGGCCAGGTGATGAAGCAGACCGGCGGCAAGGCCAACCCGCAGGCGGTGAACGACCTGCTGAAGGGCAAGCTCGGCATATGAGCGACCGGCCGGCCGTCGCGCCGCAAGCGGGCGCGGTGATTGTCGAGGAGGCGCGGCAGGAGGACCTGCCGGCCATCGTCGGCATCCTCGCGCTCGAAACCAAGTTCGGCATTCGCGACAGCGCCGATCCCGCCGATTTTCCCGACTATGAGCGCGCCTTCGACGACATCGCCGCCGACCCGCGCACGACGCTCTATGTCGCCCGTGTCGAGGGCCGCGTGCTCGGCACCTTCCAGCTCCTCACGATGCGGGCGATGACCCGCCACGGCGCGCTGCTGGCCATCGCCGAGGCGGTGCAGGTTCACCCGGAGGCGCGCGGCAGGGGCGTCGGCAGCGCCATGATGGCCTTCGCCATCGCCGAGGCGCGGCGCCGGGGCGCCGGATCGCTGCAGCTCGCCTCCAACAAGCAGCGCCTCGACGCGCACCGTTTCTACGAGCGCGCCGGTTTCGAGAAGCGGCTCGACGGCTTCAAGATCGATCTGGCCGTCTAGCCCCGCGACCTCACGGCAGGCAGCGCGCCATGAAGACGTGCCACGCCTTGGCGCCGGTGAGATTGTGCCGGGCCTTGTAGTCCTGCCATTCGGTATTGCAGCGGTTCAGCGCGTCCCGGTCGCTCTCCGCATTGTCCTTCGCGGGCACCGGCGCCGGCCGCGGCGGGATCGAGGGCACGGAGGTGCGCGGCTTCTGCGTCGCGTCCTTGCCCGGCGGCTTCCCCGCGGCCGGCGCCTTGTCCTCGCTGCTGAAGCCCGTGCCGGCCAGGCACTGCTGGGCGAATTCGCGATAGGTCTGCTTGCCGGTCTGGTTCTTCGCCTTCATCTCGTTCCACTGGTCGGCGCACTGCTTGATGGAGGGCTGCGCGGCGGCGGCGGAAGGGCCTGTCGGCGTGGTGGATCGCCTGGCAGGCGTCTCGCTGGAGGGAGCGGCCGGCGCTCCGGCGTCTGAGGCTTTCGTATCCGTCCCGGCGAGGCATTTCTGGGCGAAGTCGCGATAGGTCAGGTCGCCGGTCTGGTTCTTCGTCTTCATCTCGTTCCAGCGGTCGGCGCAGATTTTCGCCGGGGAGGGCGACGCGCCCGTCTGTGCTGAAGCGGTGCCGGCCGCGAGGAGCATGGCCGCGCACAGGAGGAGAAGGGCGTCGATCCGTTTCAAGGTCGCGGTCTCGTTCTGTTGATTCTCGCGCCGGAGCGCCGGACAGGGGAATCTAACCCGTTCGGTCGGGTGAGGCGAGCCGGCCGCGTCGATCTTGCCAGCACACCGGAGCGGCTCTAGTTCTGGTGGCGAACCGCCCCGATGGGCAATGCGAAGGCACGCGCTCCATGGCCCAGCTTCAGACCCGCCCGATCCAGCTTTATTACTGGCCCACGCCGAATGGCTGGAAGATCTCCATCATGCTGGAGGAGTGCGGCCTTCCCTATGAGGTGATTCCGGTAAACATCGGTCGAGGCGACCAGTTCAAGCCGGACTTCCTCGCCCTGTCGCCCAACAACAAGATGCCGGCCATCCTCGATCCCGAGGGGCCGGACGGCCAGCCGATCTCGATCTTCGAATCGGGCGCGATCCTGCAATATCTCGGCCGCAAGACCGGCTTGTTCTACCCCGCCGACGAGCGCGGCCGCGTCGAGGTCGACCAGTGGCTGTTCTGGCAGATGTCGGGCCTCGGTCCGATGGCAGGGCAGGCGCATCATTTCCGCATCTACGCGCCGGAGAAGATCGCCTACGCCATCGACCGCTACACCAACGAGGTGCACCGCCTCTACGGCGTGATGGACCGGCGGCTCGCCGACCGACCCTTCCTCGCCGGCGACTATTCGATCGCCGACATCGCCTGCATCGGCTGGGCGAAGCTGTGGGAGCGGCAGGGGCAGGACATAAAGGAATTCCCGCATTTCGCCGCCTGGCTCGAGCGCATGCTCGCGCGTCCGGCGGTCAAGCGCGGCCTGGCGGTGAACGCCGAGGACCGTACGAAGATCGACTTCGCCACCGACAGGCAGGCGCAAGGCGTGCTGTTCGGCCAGCGCTCGCACTCCTGAGCATCGAGCGCGGTGGACCATCTGCGCATTCGGCCTTGACCGGCGAGCGGCGGAAACCTAGACAGGTCCCCGGCTTGATACCGCGCCGCCGCGAGGTGGAGCGAAGCCAGTCGGAGACGTGGCCGAGAGGCTGAAGGCACTCGTTTGCTAAATGAGCAGACCCCTACAAGGGTCTCGAGGGTTCGAATCCCTCCGTCTCCGCCATTATCATTGATTTCATTGATCTTTTTCGTGTTTTTGGGCCTTAGCCACACGATTATCATAACCCGAAAATTAGCCACACAGAATCAAAACCCCGCCGCCGGTTAGGGCGACGGGGTGCCGGCCGGGCGGAGCCGCTCCGGGTTGCGCGTCCATCAAGGCCTAGCCGGAAACAGGCACTACCCTTCCGCTGCCTCCTCCAGCGCCTCAGCCTCGCCAAGCGCAATGGCGAGCGCGTCATCGAGTAGGTTCCAGGCCTCACCCTGCACGCGCCCGCCGCCCCACTCGTCGTCCAGCGCCAGCTTGGTCAGGCGGATAGCCGACCGAACGCGGCCCGCCGGAACGGTAAGGTCAGGGGCTGCAGTGCGCACGTTCCGCAGTTCCGCGCCGAACTGCCGGAACAGGGGCTGATACTCGTACGGCAACTCATCGATGAAGGCGTACAACATGACCTCGAGCTTGGCTTCCAGATCCATCCGGGAGCCGGCCGGCAGGGCGAGAATGGCGAGACCCGCCGCATCGGCTGCGGCGAAGTCCTCGCCCGCCACCATTGCCCGGAACGCGGCCATGCGGCTGCCGATGTGTCTGTCGTCTTCCGGGGCCTCGAATTCCACGGGCGGTTGGTCCGCCGGCCGGTCGGGATTGATGGCGCGCCGTGCAGGCGCTGTGCCGGTCTGGCCAGTGCGAAGGTCGTGCAGGTCTTCCGCGGCACGGACGGCCGCATTTATGTCGGTGGCGGTGCGGATGTTCATGGGCGTTCCCCTTGGATGAACGGCACAAATTCGATACAAGGGATCGATAGCGAGTCTAAAACGAGTCGTCAATATTATAACGAGTCATAGACTCGTTATAAGATCACCGCGCCACCACACACCATGCGGACACGCCACACATGCACCCAATTCAAAGTCGACTAGCCCGAGCGGCCCTAGGCATCGGCGTCAGAGACGTCGCCGCCAAAGCGAAGGTTTCCACCAGCACAATTTTTCGATTGGAGAGCGGCGACGAGCTGCGTGATCGCACCGTGGATGACATCCGCCGTGCCTACGAGGAAGCCGGCGTTCGTTTCGTATCAGACGGCGAATGGGTAGGCGTAATGGTGAGGGAAGCGGCCTGATCACCGCGAGGGCGGCCGGACACCACACGGTCGCCCTCGTATCGCACCTACGCCACCGCTCGCCGGAAGGAACTGTACGTGTTGCTTCATCCGGAGACGATTAATGGGGCGAACCAGCACACGAGGGTTCGCCATAATGGCGAAGGCTCAGACCTGCCAGACCGGTTCACCAAGGCAACAGGGGGGACGGCGAGAATACAAGAAGGTGCCTGTAGAGATCGCTCGGCATCAGTCGATCTCGTGGTATCTTCGGCATATTGAATGCGTAGGGGGTAGCCATGGCGAACGTCAAGGGCGGCAAGGATCACGCCGATAGCATTGAAAAACTGGCTGCGAAGAAGCTCCAGGATCCGAAGGCTGGCAAGGATATGAAGAGGCTTGCCGGGGCGGTGCTGGCTCACGCCGACGGGAAGCCGGCGAAGCCCGCACCGAAGAAGAAGTGACACTTTTCTGCGATACTCGCCTTGCTGTTATCGACGCTTCTGCCGGCGTGGTGAGCACATGGGACCGCCCGCCCATCAATGAAATCAACACAATCTGGCACGCTGCCTAGCAGCCTACGACGTCAGGCGCCAGGGGCTGCGGTGTGGCTCCTGGCGCCTGGTTTGATCGTATGTGCGCATGCGTTAGGCTGCTATGAGCCCGTTGTTTGTTGCTTGTTTCCAAACAACGCCTTCGCTTGCCCCAAGCTTAGCTGCGATGTCCATAATTTCGCTATTCGAGGGGCGCCGGTTAAAGCGAAGCTCTTTCTTCAAGAACGCGACAGGCGCTGTAATTTCAGCGGCGAACGCGCGGCTAGCCTGTTGCTGGCGGGTAACGGCCGAGGTTAGGAGATGCTGAGATTTCCTCCTGCCGTCCGACCAACCTAGATAAACTGCGCGTGCAGCAGAGAAGCGCCTTTGAGGTTCAAAGCGTTGAAGAAGAGCGATTTTCGCGGAGGCATCGTCCTTCGCAATAGAGCCAAGCACTGGCGCCGTCTCTACTTCGATATTGGAGGCAAGATGGGTGCGTTTCGTATCTACATCCAACTTCGCCAGAAACTCTTGGCTGCTAGCGGGATCTAGATCATCTAGGCCAAGTCGGTCACGGACCAGACGGGCTGCGTTTAATCCCATCTGCCAAGCTTGTCGAGATAGATCATCCGTAGGCGGATCAAAATCCAAGGCAGAAAGATCAGATGGATCGACTTTATCCATGATGGCACGAGCGAGCTTTGCCTTCTTCAAGGCCTCGCTCAGACTGAGCGGCGACGACGTCTGGCACAGATCGAATATGATGTCGCTGTCCAAAAAATTAGCCGCGTCATCTAAGATGTTATCTATCTCGGGGTGCTCGTCGTACGGGGACAACCCTAGCGAACCAACGCACCTGCTATACAGATACTCTTCGGGGCAGGTAGCAGATATCAGCGCCCATTCTTCTTGAAGGTCAGTTTCTAGGCCGCGCTCGGCAAGTCGGCCCACCACCGCCTCCACAAAGGCTTGGAGCTGCTGCTCAACTGTACCCCTCGGAACGCAGGCCCTCACGGACGTCGAAAATGAAACGTCCGCCAACTCCGATCGCCGCGCCCTCGCCTCAAGATAGAATGCGTTTCCTGCGGGAACAAACTGGAGCGCCGGAAGCGCAAATCCATGCTGGGCCGCCAGAAGGCTGTGACGAGATGAATACGGCCGAGAATCCGCTTCTTCCTCGCTCTTCCTCGGCTCCCAAAGCAGGCTCCACCAATTGCCTGCCAGCCATTCGGCGAGGTGATAAATAGGAATTTCAACTGCATCACCACGTTCGCCGTGAACGCTATCAAACTTGGTGATCAATAGGTCGGCGACCGTGATTGCAAGTCGCGCAAGGGTGGCTTCATCCGCCCCACGCTTGCCAGATAGCCATTCATGATCAATCTGAAAAACCGTCATGGCATCAATCCGATCGGCAATTCTAACTCCTCGACCGGGTATCCATGATAAACTCCCGGTTGAGAGCGCTCATCGGTCTTTCCCTCATACCACACGCCATTGGCATTGTACCATATGTGGAGCGGGAACCGCTCCTCGTCGACCCACCTCTTGGAAACGTGCCCCTCACGAATTGCGGCGCGGACGACGTCGCTTGCATGCTTAACGGTCCAGCCGTCAGGGCACCGACTGGCGGGCTTAACCCGTGAGGAGTACACGCCGTTAATGCGACAGTGGTAGTTGCTGTGCTGATATGAGGCCAAGTTCGCTGTCGCGTTTAACCTTTCTTGCGATATCGCGGAAGCCAAGTATTTGGCCTTAAAGCCCTTCCCCGGCTCTCGCTTCTTCGTCCGCTTCACTGACTGCCCCCGCAACACGTGCTGGTATTATGCCAACTCCGCGGCAGAGGCAAACAGCGTAGCTGGTGGATTTGTAGTCACCGCCAATGCGGCGCCCCTCCGCCGGACAATGCCCTGCGCAAGATTGCCGACATGGAGGTCACGCTCGCGGCCATTGAGGCGATGATAAACGAAGAGCGGAACGGCTAGGACGCCGAGCCGCGGTGCTTCCAACCCTTGACGCAGATCAGCGACCTGACTCTGCAAAGCGTTCAATCTGGCTTCGAACTCCTGCGTGCTTGGAGCACCTGCGAGTGAGGCGTGAGAGGACGTAACATGTCAAAGCTCTCGATTTATACCGCCGCCGTGATTGCGCTTGGAGCAGCATTCGTTTCACCGTCCCTTGCCCAACCCCAGCAAGGGATGATGGGAATGATGGGCGGCGGGTGTCCGACCTTCGGCATGATGGGGCACGGTCGCATGGGCCAGGGCGGCTCGGGTGGCTGGTTTGGCGGCATGATGATGGGCCGCCAACCGAAGATGGGCGCCATGGCCGAGGGTCGTCTCGCCTATCTGAAGGGCGAGCTGAACATCACCACCGCGCAGATGCCGGCATGGGACGCATATGCGTCTGCTGTTTCCGGCCGGATCAAGCTCATGCAGGGTCTGCATGAGAGCATGGCCGAAACGATGCGGAAGGGTACCGCGATCGAGCGCATGGATGCGCGGATTTCGGGCATGGAAGCCATGCTGGAATCCCTGAAGGCGATGCGGCCGGCAACGGAAGGGCTCTATGCAGTGCTGACCGACGAACAGAAGGGCCTCGCCGACCAACTGATCGGCGGAGACTGCGGCGGCTTCTGACGGTCTGAGCGGGAGACGGCGGAGGCGGGCGTCGCGCGCCGCCGCCCTACGGATCAGAACCATCTACCCACCGCGAAAAAATACATGCCGGTTGTCGCGACCGGGGTGGGATGATCGACCAGTGACAGAAGCTGGTACGACCACGCCGTCGTAGACATGCCGCCGATGCTGCCCATCCAGCCGTTGCCCGCGCCAACGTTCATGAACCCGACAGGCACGGCGGCAAAAGCAGCCGGAAAAGACACCGGATATAGGTCAGTTCTATAGAGCCCGCTGGCAGCGCTGGTAGTCGCCAGCAACGTCGCGGCGGTGGTCCGCCAGCACATTTGCGTGCCATCGGCATATTTGACCCAGTCGCCATTGCCGTTGCTGCCGCGCTCGACGATCGCGCCCGTCGGCACGCCCGCCGCCTGCGAGACAGGGCCGACCATGGCCTGCATTGCAGCGTCAGACGCGCCGGTTCCGCTGTAGCGCGCGAATGAGCCGGCCGCCGCCGTGAGCGTGCCAAGGGCGCGGAATGCCGTCCCGCCGAGCGTTGCCCTGGCCGCAGCGGCGTCGGTGTCGTCGAGCAGCGTGTGCATGAAAGCGGACGGCGCCACATAAGGCAGCCAGGTCGTGCCGTTCCAGATCGAGAGGACACCAGTGGCGTCGCTTACGACCGACGCGCCAGCCTCCGGCGCGGTGAACAGCCATTCCGACCCCGTCCATTGCGCCAGGTTGTTCGCCTGCCCCGTCCACGCCCCGGTCGGCGTCGTGCCGACGACGTACGTGTCGCCGGTCACGGGCGAGCCGGGAGGGGTGTCGCTTCCCAGCGATTGCACCCCGTAGTTCGGGCGCGCCGCTTCGATGATGGCGGCCTTGTCGCGCAAGGCCCGGACCTGCGTCGCCAGATAGGCAGAGGTGAAGCGAGACGGCGCGTCGAAGCGGATAGTGTAGGACGCGCCGCTTTGATCCGCGCCTGTCCACGGCGCCGACAAGGTCAGCGCGGTATTGCCGCCCACCGAGGCAATGGTGACGCGCTGACCGGCAAGTTCCAGCGTGTCCGCCGCGAGGATGTAGGGTGACCAGAACGTTCCGACGCCGGTCACGGCCGTGCCGCCGGACGTCACCGAAACGGTGCCGGTAGTGTAAAATTCAGCCATAGGCTCCCCGTGGCGCGGCAAGCGCGCTCTGGTTGGATTGAGAATTTTGGAAGGAGGTTTAGGGCGGGGCCGCTAGGCCGTTTTCCGCCTTACGCCGTACGAACGCTCAAGGGCCTGAGCGCCACGCCCACGGTTCTGGAACTGCTTGATCATCGCGCCCTCGACCATGCGGTCAATGTCGATCTGCAGGCCGCCGCTGGGCGTCTGCTGCGTCGATACACTCGCGCCGGCATTGTTGTTGATCACGACATTCATCGGCGTAGCCGGGCCACTCACAGCCACGCCACCAGCCGCACCACTACGGGCGGACGAAATGCGCGGCAGCGTTGGAGCGACAAAGCCGCCCGCCGCCATCTTGCCGACCGTGCCGTTGTTGATGGCCTCGAGCAGCGATCCGTAGCGCTGTGCCTGCTTGGCGCGCACGACGTACTCGCCGTCTGACAGCATCATCGGCACGCTGTCGCTAGTGCCGGTGCCAGGACCGCGAATGCGACCACCGGTGGCTGCGTGGCCTATGCCGCCACTGCCGGATACCGCGCCACCGGTGGACATGCCAAGGGCTTGAGAAACGACACCGGCGAGCCCCCCGGCACCACTGCCAGCTGGCGAGAAGACAGAATTGAGTGCGACATCGAGCAGCTTATCGGCGACCTTGCCGAGTGCGTTTTCGAGCGATTGCGCAGCCGACACGCCCTCGCGCATATCGCTGATGAACCCGCCGAGCACGTCACGGCCAAGGTCGTTCATGTCGGCTGCCGCGTCGGCGATGCGGCCTTGCGCTTCAGCCAGGCGAGCGGCACTCACCGACGCATCCGCATAGGACGAGGCTAGGCCGGAAATCTGCGCCTCCAGCTCCGGCGTGATGGTCAGTCCAGCCTCGTGCGCGGCCTGCAGCAGGTCGTACTCGGCGCGCGCTTTCTCAACCGCGAACCCGTAATCATTCACCAGCGGGTTGAGGCCGGCCTGGGCAGCGGTTTCCGCCCCGAGGGCGCCGGTGCGCTCCGCGATGGCCTGCGTAAGGCGCTCGTAGGAGTCGAGCCGAACCCGCGCGGCCTTGTCGCCGGTTCCGACAACGGGTGCGTCGTTGATCGACACCGTCTCTATTCCGGTGCGGGCCATGGTGGCGCCGCCCCTGCGGCTAGAGCCGGCCTGTTTGCCGCCCGCGTTCGGGTCGTAGCCTGTCAGCTTCGCCAACTCCTCCGGGGAGTAATCCACTCCCATGGCCTCGCCGAGCCGGCGCCATATCGGCAGGTTGCCGAAGTCGGCGAGATACGAGCGCAGCTTTCCGAGCCCGGCGAGCGCGCTGTCGATGAATCGTGGCAGGCCTTCGATAGACGCTGCTACAGAGTTAATGCTGCTCGCTGCGTTCGCCGACGCGCCAGTCGTCTGGTCTAGGTGGCCGACGAGGGCGACAAAACTGTTGCCTAGCCGGGTGATCGCCTGGTCGGTAGTGCCCGCCGCCTTCGCGGCCTGAGCCTGCAGCCCGCCCATGCCCGCGAGAAAGGCCCGGAAAAATGCCTCGCTAGACAGCTTTCCGTCGATTACCAGGCTACGCAGCTTCGACACGCTGCCGCCGGCCTCTTCAAGGCCATTGGCCACGGCCTGCAAGATCGGCCGGGCACCCTCATTGATCGAGTTAAATTCTTCGGCGCGTACTACGGCGCCGCCAAGACTCTGCGAGAGCTGAAGCAGCGCGCCGGATGCCTGTTCCGCGGTCGTGCCACCGACACGCAGCGCGACGCTGATGCCGTCCGTAAACTTCAGCAGATCCTCGCTCGACGCGCCGAGCTCCTTCTGCGACTGCGACAAGCGGCTATACAACGTCACCAGCGGGTCGATCGCCGTCCCGTTGCGCTGTGCGATCTCGAAAAGCTGCTGGAACGTGTCAGTCAGAGCCTTGCCTTCGAGGCCGCTGACGCGCAACACATTCGTCATATTAGTGTACTGCGAGGCAGCTTGTGCGATCTCGCGCGCGCCGAGGGCGCCGGCAAGTCCCGCCGCAGCGGTGCGACCGAGCAACGCGAACTGCGTAGCGGTCGACTTGCCCATCTTCGAAAGGCGACTTTCAACCACGCGCGCCTGCCGGTTCGTGATGCCGACGGCGCGCTGCATCGCGCGCTCATACTGCTTCACGTCGGCCGATAGCTGAACGACCAGCTTCTCTAGGTCAGCTGCCATGGAGTTCTCGCTCCACGGCGGCATTGGCGACAATCAGCGCGGTGGCGACGGCCTGCTCGGCGCCGACCGCGGCGCGAAGCACGATCATTCCACCATGCAGCATCGCCTCGCCCAGCGCGGCCAGGTCATGGCCTGCCGCTTCTGCCGCGAACGCGAATGCGGCCACTGCGTCTTGTGCCGCGGCGTGCGCGGCGTCGGTCGTTTCCATTGGTTTCCTATCGAAAGAACTCAGCGCCCGGCTCATCAGTCGGCTCGGTGGGTATGGTGATCTTGCTTGCCGAAACTGGGTTCGCGCCGAGCGAATTGAGGCATTGGCGGAGGAGATGAAGCGCGGGGATGCCAGCCGTGCCGGAGGCGAGTTGTGCGGCCAGCACGGCAGTGATGGCGAGTATCCCGCGGTGGCTCGCGTTGAGCCACGGCAAGGTCGGCACCAATTCCCGCCATGCTTCGGCGGCACCGGGTTTCAGCCAATGCGGCGGGTCGCCGATCGGCTCGGTGACTGTTGGCTCGGTCCGGTTTCGGTAGCGGCCAGGATTGACTGCAAGCGCGCCTGAAATCCTAGCGGCTTCAAGGCTTTTGCGAGGCCGAGCCAATGGTTACCCCCATGCTTGGAATTGCAGGGCTATGCGCGAAGGGTGAGCGCCGTTCCCGCAGGCGGAAGGGCGAGGGGGAATTTCGGGGGCCCCGCTCACAGGGGCCAGCCATCTGGCCCATACGTCACGAGCGTCTGGCCCAAGTCTTCGCGCTGGCCCTCGCGATCGTGATGCGGCTTGCACAGCGACTCCAGATTGTTCGGATCCCAGAACAGCGCCTCGTCGCCTTTGTGGGCCTTGCGATGGTGAACGACAGTCGCGATCTCGACGCGGTCCATGAGCAGGCATCGCTCGCAAAGGGGCTCAGCACTGAGCTTGACCTCACGCAGGCGGCGCCACCGTGCCGTTTTGTACAAGTGAAGCCACGATCTATAGGGCCGGGAGGTCATGCGGCGGGCAACCGACCGACCGGATCGAGGCCAGCCAGGCGGCACGACTCATCGACGGCGGCGTCTGTTGCGATGGCGTGCATCTGTTCGCGAGCGCGGAGGGCAGCCCTATCATCTTGCTTGGCGCGCTGCTGCATTTCGACCACGGCGCGCTCAAGCGCGGCTATGCGCTTCTCGATCTCTATCATCGTCCGGCCACCCGGCACGCGCGGAGGTACCCTTCGGAGAAGCGGTGTGCATCCGCACCGACCGTGAACCGCTTCACTCTGGACATTACAGCCCGCGCCTGGGCTGGCCATGCGGCCGATAGGGGCGACGTCTCCCCAACCACTTCATGCGCGAACCCGATCGACAGCGCCTTCGGCAACGGCATCATTTTTTCGGTTCGCATCTCTGCCTTGATGACGGCGAGAGGCGCATCGCACCGCTCGGCCAAAATCTCGGCGATCTCAGCGTCAACGCTCGCAAGCGACTTGGCGATCGATGCGCAGCGCCTTGCGGTCAGCCGCTGCGATTCTACTGGCGTTCCAGCTTCGGCGGCGTGCAAAAGGACATTGGTTCCCGGTTCCAGCCGTCGGACATCGCCCGCGGCGTAGATCAACGCAGCAGCCGAGGCGACCGTACCGCGGCCATGGGCAATCTTCCGGCGCGCGGCGTGCTTGCTGATGGCGTCATAGATCCGGCGACCAGCATGGACCAGACCGCCACGCGAGTTCACATGCACGAAGACCGTCGAGGCTTTCGGACTGGCGGCGAGCTGCCGCTCGACGCGGTCCGCCATCGCGTCGTCTACGTCGCCCTCAATTCGGACGGCGATAAATGCGACGTTCGAAGCGGAGGGCTTGGCCTTGGCTGCAGGCTTGGCGGCAGCGCGAAGGAGTCGTTTCGCGCGGTCCAATTTCGGGGTGCTGCTAGCCACGGGCGAGCGTCCGCAGTTCGGCTGCCAGCGCCGCAACGCGCTTCGCGCTGGCCACGATGCGAGGCATTGGCAGCCCGTGCGCGACGGCGAAACCATCCGCCTCACGAGCCGGCTTGCTGATGTCGTCGAGCCCTGCCGCGATGGCCGTAAGGTCGCCCCGCAGGGCATCGGCGGCCGGCGCGAGAGCGGACAGGAATCGTGGCTCATACTTTTCACGGGCCTCGGCGTATCGCCAGCGGGCATCGTCAAGGCGAGCTTCTGCAGTCGCTACGTCGGCCTCGGCGGCGTGCACCGAGTCGATGGCAACATGGCCGGCCTGATATGAGGCAACGACGCGGAGCTCGATGTCGCGGGCTTCATCGCGTGCGACGCGGGCTCGAGTGATGTCGATCTTAGCCGCGGTCATGGCGGCGGAAATTCTAAGTTCCATTTTAGTCCTTTGGGGGCCGGCCGGCTTTTAACCGGGGGGCGTTCATGATGTCGGTGGAGAGCTGGCGCCACACGGCGCCGTCGACCACAGCGACCCGCGACACGGCGTCGGCGTCAGGCTGGCCGAAATGATGCGCACCTTCGTCGGTGACGATCATCGCGCTGCCGGCGCCGTCGATGTGGAGCCGCACGAGGGTGTCCGGATTGGTCAGCAGCCCGGCCAGGGCCTCGCGGAACGTGCCGACCGCGTCGCGCAACTCGGCGAACGTGACGACATTGCGCGGGTCCGACGCCGCCTCGCCGAGCAATGCAGCAATGATGATGAGGGTGATCTGGTTCGGCTCAAGATCGACGACCGCACCCTGCGCGCTGGGCAGCTGGCCGGCCAGCCGAAGGCGATCAGTTGCAACAAGTAGGCGATAGAACGGCACGCGCAGCGCACGTGACATCATCGCCACGACCTGCGATTTCGTTGCCATCTTTTTATCCGTCGAGAAGTTTAAAGCAAAAGAAAACCCCGGCCGAAGCCGGGGCCAAGTCCATGGAGATGGAAGGTTTGACAAGCACCTTCCATTATTATTCCGGGCGAGACGGCAGAAAGGGACTAAGCCGCCTGCAGCAATTCCTGCAGACGCTCTGCCGCACCGCGCAGCATCGCCTTCCCCTTGCGCTGGGCGTGCTTACCGGTGAGCCCGGCCAACTTGCCGATGTCAGCGAAATTCTTCGCCTCCAGCGCGGCGTCGAGCACCGCGACATCATCAGCGCTTAATCGCTGCCGTATCCGGCCTGCCAGCCGCTCCGCGTCAATCCGGTCCTCGATGCTGACGGACGGTGACGCGGAATGCGGGTCTATCTTGCCGTCAACCGATCCATGCCAAGCCGTATGCCGATCCCGCACTGGGAACGAACCGCAATGTGTCAGCGCACCGCGGGGGACGCGCCGCTCGCCCTTCTTGATTGCGCCATCCTCGCGACGGACGAGCACACGCTCGACGGTCTCGCCACTGCCGAACCGCAGCACACCCAAGCGCGCCAGCGGGGCCACCGGAACGCCCTTCGGCGTGTTGGGCTCCGGATGTGGATGCATCTCCATGTCGCCGCCGACAGGCACCGCTGGGCCGCCATATTCGCTATGGGCGATCTCGACGTCGCCAATGGCGCGCATGATCTCGTCGGGCCGCGGGCGGGTCTCGATCTCGCTGTCGATCGAAGGCGGAGGCGGGGCTTCCCGCCACTCGTGCTCATAGCAATCGAAGGGCTCGTCCGCGGCATTGTCATTGGCGGCAGACGCAAGCCAGTTCGTCGTTAAGGGTTCCGCTGGCGAGCCGAGGTCCCGCCACGTCCGGAGCGCCGGAACGACGTCGGCGAGGTCGGGGTGACGGCCCTTGCCGGGCCGATCTCGGGGGAGGATTTCAGAATCATTCGCTGGCGCGCGAAGGCGCCAATGATCGATGATCGCGCGATGAAGCACGGTGCTGCGGCACGTCCGCCCGTCGAAATGCATGAAGATCTCCAGGGTGAAGGCGCCCGTCTTCGCGGGCTCGCAATGGAATTGGCTTTGTAAGTGGCTCGGCGCTACTGGGTCTGGGATTTATTTGCTGCCCTCGCGCGCTTGCGCGGTGCGGTGGCCGGGCAACAAATAGCCCCCCCCGGCCGTGACGGGGTCTTCCACTTCCTCGCCACCGTTCCACGTGGGGAACGGCGCCCTCCTGTCACGCGTGAGCCCGCGAATATTCAATTCTGGTTCCCGCACAGAACCGTTGTGAACGTTGGATGGGGCGAGGCCGGAAGGGCATAAGCCGCCCCGGTTGTGCGGGCGCGGGGGAGGTAGTCGCCAAGGACTTGTGGACATTAGTCTATTCACGATGTTTCTTGTTTGTTCCGACCCGCCGACATGGTAGTGACTTCTGTGGGGAAGGTAGCTCATCGGATCACGGAGGACGTGAATGACCAATGCGCGTGCCAGAAATACCATGGCCTGGGCCAGTGCTTTCGGCGGAGGCGGCGGGCCTGCGCAACCCACTTCAGTGCGACTGCTGGATCTGCCAGGATTTCGAGAGTTCGAAGACCGCATTCTTGCTCGCGATCCTCGGTGGCCGTGGCATGAGGTGAGTGACCCGCTTTCCATCAACACGTTCGGCGTTACTTACGAGGACACACTGTACTACGAAGGTGCAGAGCTCCGAGAGGACTGCCCAGCTGACTTGCATGCCTCGTTCGAGCAAGGTCGCCAAGACCATGAACGGAAGTTTGAACTATCTAAGGCCAAGTACGATGAGGATAGGGTTGCTATTCTTCTCCGGCTCGGAATCGACTTCCGCGACGACCATGGCAAGCCTCTCAGGTGTACAAAGGCCTTCTGCCGACAAGCCGAATTCGCTATCCGGTATCGCGGCTGGAAGCCCAAGCATGTCCTGAAGAGCGTCAATACCTGGGCCAACAAGATGGAGGCCGATGCGGCTAAGTGGTCGAAGGAACGGCGCCCGTAAAGGCGGTACAGGCACAAACCATTGATTCGTAAGTGATAATGGTTGCTGTACCGAAAACGTGCCCCCCTAGAAAAAGAGCCGTACAGTACAGTTTGATTTTCACCCTCACGGCGGGGGAGGGACAAGGTCCCCCCTTCCGCCGCGTTGAAATGGGCATTTATTTGGTTCGTTCAAAGCCCGGTACAGATATAAGACATTGTAAAATAATATATTTTAGCCTTTCTGTACCGACTCCGCGGCAGGTGTACGCGAGCTGGTGCGGCTGCGACCGCGCTTTCCGCGATTGTGCTGCACGAATCCGATCAGCTGCCCGGCCTCGGTTTCGCGCTGGTGATGGCGTTGTGCAGCTTCTGCCGCCGCCTTGTCGCCCTTGCTGGTCAGGCGCCATGTCCCGAGTTCGTATGTGACGGCCTGCACCCTCTTCAGCCGGTCGGTGCTCGCCTGTGCCCGCCGCCTGTCGGGTTCATCGTCTTTCATCCAGCCAAGAAATTCGGCCAAATCGCGCAAGCTGCGGTTCCCGTCCGCGCGGATGGCGAGCAACATACGCCCGTCATCTTGGTTCGTTGACGCGGCGCGCTGAGCGACTTCCTCCTCGCCTACCGGCACCGCGAGAACGGTGGGGATATCCCGGCCGCGGCTGTCCACCAGTCCGGGCGCCGTAACTTGTCGCATATCGAATAGCAGCGGCGCGAAGTCGGGTCCGCGATGCTTGCCCTGCCAGTGAAGGGCGCTGCTCTCGCCGCGCTTCGACAGCGTCAGGTTGCCGTCCAGTTCATTGAGAAAGGCTCCGCCGCCTCGAGGCAGCAGATTGTCCGCAGCGGCGTTCTTCACAGGATGCGATGCGGCGAGGACGGCGGGGCGCCAAGGCAATTGGGCGAGTTCGCGCAGCAGCCGGGCATAAGCGCCCATTTCGACGTTGCTGTTTTCGTCTGTGCCGAGAAAATACGCTGCCGTCGTGTCGACCACGATCAGCCCGACGCCGCCAAGACGGTCGGCCTCGTCGCGGATATGGCCAAGGAAGGCATCGATGCTGAAGACGCCCTTGATGAAGTGCACATCGAGGCATTCGGCGTCGAGGCCAAGTGTGTGGCAAAGACCGATCCAGCGCATCGTGACGTCGTCCGGATTCTCACCGGCGAAATAGAACACCCGCCCCTGTTTCACCTCGCGTCCGGCGAACGGGGAGCCCTGTGCCGTGTTCGCGGCGAGCAGCAGTGCAACCGCCGTCTTGCCGGCGCCGGTCTGGCCCGTGAGGGAGTACAAAAAGCCGGACTGCATGATGCCGTCGATCAAATAGTCCGGCGGGACGAAGCCCCGCACGAAGTCACCTGAGGCGATCAGAAGCGGCGTCTTCGTAGGCTGGGAGGTGTTGTCGTTGGCCGCCTTGCCAAGAAACGCCCTCGACAGCGCAGGGGCGTCGACATGCGGCTGTCCAAACCTGCCCCACATCCTCGAAAAGTCCGTCCTCGCGCGCTCCTCAGTTGCATAGCGGTGGATCCAGTCTCCGGACGCAGATAGGAATAGCGCTGCGGCAACGTCCGCAGGATGGCCGTCAAAGGCCAACTTCTCCACGACCCGCGCGGCATGGGCCGATCTATCTCCCACGTCACAAGCCGCAAGCAGCCGCGCGGCCTCGCTCGACACCTCAACCCCATCCACTTCCGGCAGGTCGCCCAGTGTTATGGGAGCCGCATCGCCGCGGGTGTCATGCCCCCCGACTGCAATCGCCAGAGCCGCCGGGTCGGTCAGGGTGCCGTCCCACGGCTCCGCTACGGTCACAGGCACGGGCTCGGGGTTGCGGCCCCGCGCCAACTTGGTCGCGGTCGGCCAGTTCAGCGTGCCCGGCACTCGCCAGACATGAGTGATATCGGCCGTTCCGTGATCGGAGCCTGTAGCCGTCTTCAGCCCGCGCCCGATAGCCTTCGCAATATCAGGCTTCGCAGGTCGATCGAACAACCAAAACGGTTGCAGATTTCCTGGCGATGTTTCGATCGCCAGATTCGGGGGGATTGGGTAGTCGCCACTGGCCTTGCCGGTATCGCCATCCATGTCTGCGACAAGTCCGAGGACGGCGACAATGTCGGCCTCTGTGCCGCGAAGGCCACGCTTGAGGCCGCTGCGCATTACCTGCAATCCGACATAGACATTAGCGCCGACGGTGCCCTGGTGGGCCTCTATTGCCGCTACCATGCCCGCCACATCGCCGACGCGGTGGTGGGTTATGGTGCCCTTGTCGTGCGACAGGCTCGCGTTGAATACCGACACGACAAGAACCCCGTCGACGCCCTGCGCAAGGCGGTGCAGCATTTCGACGTGGTCACTGATCGCGCTCGACTTTAGCTCAGGCTGCGTGGCGAGCATTGGCATCGGCCCTCTTCAGTTCAGCTTCGGCGGCGGCGGCGATGGAGTCGGATAGTTCGGGCGAGAAAGAAATTACTCGCCGGTCGCCGTTTTTCGGCGGCCAGACGCGCCGCTGCCCAGCGCGATTCCTGTGCAGCACAACGTCGAGCACGCGCACGTCCGGGGTGAGCTCGACGTCGAAAACGGCGAGCAGACCCGTGCCACCCGACGACGTCGGGCGGATGGAAAGGATGCGCATGAGCGCCTCCATCAGGAGGTTGCGGATGCCCTATGCGGGCTGGTTGCTAGCGCCGGCCTATGTGGTGGCCGGGGTGGGGGGGGCGTGCTTGTTGGTGTAGGTTCGCGGCTCACTTATGCTTTGCATAGGTGATATCTCGGCACGGATACGCTCGACGAGACGAGGGCGCTCCATCTGATAATCTTTATCAGATATGGACTAAGCCGCCCTCTTCAGATCACGGGCGGCAATGCGCTGGTCAATCCACGCCGTGACTTCAGCGCGGACGAAGCCAATGCGGCGCTCGCCGAGTTGCACGGCGCGCGGGAACTGCTCTGCTGCGCGCAACGCGTTGATGGCCGGGCGTGACAGGCTGGTCATCATGGCGGCGGTCTTGATGCTGATGATGGGCGGGATGTTGTCGTTCGAGGCGGGCATGCAGCGTCTCCTAGTTGGCCACGCTGTCATTGGCGACAGCATTGACAATTGGCTTTGTAAGTGCCGTGGCGCTACCGTGCGTCAGGATTTATTTTCGACCCGCCGCAGTACGCTGCCCAATCCGCCATCAGCGCCCGGCGCTTATCGATCGCGTCCTTCCGTCTGTATGCCGCTTCAACGCCTTGAATGGTGTGCGCCAGAGCCGCCTCGCACACTTCGCGCGGGAACGTCGTCGTGTCTCCCGCCCAATCTCTGAAGCTGCTACGGAAGCCGTGGAGGGTCACCGTCTTCTCCGGTGCGGCCTTGGCCAGCACCTTGACCATGGCGGTGTCGCTGATCGGCCGGCCTTCGCGCTCGCCTTCGAACACGAGGTCGCTGGACCGGACGGCGGCACGCTCTCGCAGGATTTCGACGGTGCGGGCGGGGAGGGGCACTCGGTGCTCGACGCCTGCCTTCATCCGGCTGGCGGGGATCACCCACAGGGCTTTATCAATATCGATCTCATCCCATGCCGCGCTACGGACCTCACCGGAGCGCCCGGCCGTGAGGACCATAAACTCGATCGCCCGTGCCGACGTGCTGCCGCTCTTGCGCAACTCGGCAAGGACAGCAGGCACGTCGTGATAATCGAGAGCCGCATGATGTCCGCGGGCGAGCTTCTTCTGCCGCGGCAGTAGTTTGTCGAGGTTGCCCTTCCAGGCTGCGGGATTGTCGCCGGTGCGCAGGCCGCGTGCCTTCGCATAGTCGAGAACTATCCCGATCCGACTGCGAAGGCGGTCGGCTGTCTCGGGACGCTCGGTCCAATGAAGGGTCAGGCATGAGACCACATCGTCAACGCTGATCTTGCCCACCGGCAGGTCATGCAGCGGCTTCGCGTACTCTCGGAGGGTCATCGCCCACTGCTGGCGATGTTTCGCGTTCTTGGACTCGAGCGCCTTCAGTTCCAGCACCGCCTCCATGGCTTCAGCGAACGTGAGTTCCCTCTTCGGCTGGCGAGGGCGAGGGTCTTCGCCGCGGGCTAACGCTTCGCGGATGGCGCCGGCCTTCTCGCGGGCAAGTTTCAGACCGACGGGCGCAGTGCCAGCGCCATGACCTCCAAGGCCAATTTCCCGGCGCTCCGATCCTCGGCGCCAGATGAACACCCAATTGCGGCTGCCGCCTTTGTGGACGCGCAGCCAGAGGCCGTCGCCGTCGCCGTAGATGCCGGGCTGGATAAGGGTCTTGATCTTGGCTTCTGCGAGCTTGTGGCGGGCCATATCAAAGCGTCCCAGAGGTGTGGCGGAGCATCGGCGGGCACCGAATTTCTTCGACGCTTATCATAACGACGATTTTGACGATAATGCTTTTTTCAGCGTTTTCAGTGACTAACGGGCATAAATGTCAGTAAAAACGGCGGAGTGTAGGACTCCGTCTCCGCCACCTTGGCTAAAATGGCCCGTATTACGAACGGCATGCCGCCGAATGCTATCACTGCCCCCCGGGCCCCCGATTTCTAAAGTAGCTCAAGGGCTACGATGTCGGCTGCTCGATGCGGAGCCCCCGAGACCGGATGAGCCCTGCGACCGGCACGGGCCCTCATTTTAGCTTTGCCGCGTTCTTGCGCCTCCCGCCGCGGTTACCCGCCGCATCCACCAGGCGCCGAAACGTCGGGCATTCCATATGCGACGGCGCGGGGCAATTGGCGACGTGGCGGAGCGTGTCGCGCAATGCAGTCAACTCGCGGATTTGCCGGTCGATCTCGTCGGCTTTCTGATGGAGCACGTCACGTGGCAGGTCCGGCATTCCGTTTTGGCCAAACATGCTGGCGATCTCTTCCAACGAAAACCCCGCCAGTTTGCCCATGGAAACCAACTTGAGCTGCAAAAGCACCTCGGGCGGGAACTGCCTGCGCAAACCATGCCGGGAAACCGAGGAAATCAACCCGACCTCCTCGTAATGGCGCAGCGCTGAGGGTTTGAACCCGCTTTGTGTCGCGACCTCTCCAATATCCAGAAATTTCATGTTTGACCTCAAGTCGTCTTGAAGTGGCAGCCTGCTCTCGAACCAAAGTTCAGGCAAGAGGGTAAGACGATGGAGCAGGCGGAATCGAGGGCATCGACGAAGGCACAAGCGGGAATCACGATCACACTGGCCTTGGCGATGCTGCTGGCCTCGCTCGGCACCAGCATTGCGAATATCGCGCTGCCAACGCTGGCCGAGGCATTCTCAGCACCGTTCGCGCAGGTGCAGGCGGTCGTCGTCGCCTATCTTGCGGCTCTCACGATCTCGGTCGTCGTCGCCGGCAGGCTCGGCGATGATTACGGGTTGAAACCAACACTCATCGCGGGTCTGTGCGCGTTCGCCACTGCGTCGCTGCTGTGCGCGGTTGCACCGAACCTGTGGTTTCTGATCGGCGCGCGAACGCTACAGGGCATCGGCGCTGCTTTTCTCATGACACTCGCCATGGCGCTGATGCGTCAGACGGCGAATGAGGCGCGCATCGGGCGGGCCATGGGTCTGCTCGGCACAATATCGGCGCTGGGAACTGCGCTCGGTCCGTCACTCGGCGGCCTGCTGATCCCGCTGATAGGGTGGCGCGGAATCTTCTGGGTGCAAACCCCACTGACGGTTCTTGCACTGATCCTCGCTGTCACAACACTGCCGAGCGAGCCGGGAAAGGGAATGGCGCCGTCTGTAAGCCTCTGGTCGGTGATGAATCGGAGCCTGGCGCCCAATCTTCTCGTCAACATATTGGTCGCCGCCGTCATGATGACGACGCTGGTGGTTGGGCCCTTCTATCTCAGCCTTGGTCTCGGCCTCGAGGCAAGCCATGTCGGCTTCATCATGGCGATCGGTCCTGTAATTTCCATCTTCAGCGGCGCTCCTTCCGGTCGGCTCGTCGATTCCTTGGGAACTAGGCGCATGCTCGCCATCGGGCTTATCCTGCTGACGGCAGGAGCCTTCCTTCTCGCGCTCGTGCCGAATATGTTGGGGGCCGTCGGCTATGTGCTATCCATCATCGTCCTGACGCCCGGCTACCAACTCTTCCAGGCTGCCAACAACACGGCCGCATTGTCAGACATCCCCAGGGATCGCCAGGGTACGGTTTCGGGACTGCTCAACCTGTCGCGCAATCTCGGCCTGATCGCAGGCGCATCGCTCATGGGCACCGTCTTCGCCTTCGGTGTCGGGACCGATGAGTTCACCACTGCAACCGTCTCGGCTATCGCCACAGGGATGCAACTGACCTTCCTGCTGGCTGGCGGAATGATGCTCGTCGCAATCTGGGCTGGCTTTGGCTATCGCACTCCCGCCAAACGCCCGCTTTGACCGCCATTGCCTGCAGAATTGTCATCGAAACCCGCCGTTTCCCGCATACGTTCGATAATGTTATTCGGAATCAAAGAGTTATGACGATCTCGTAGTGCTCATCTTCGTCGGGCGCTGCCCGCCAATTGCACGCCACGGCGCGAAATTCTGCGAGATCGCTACTCGATTGCCGTCGGTTGCCGGATGGCGTCCAGCGTGGGTATCGAATGCGACGCCGGCCTGCCAGTGCGGGGCGGCAATCGACCCAAGTTGGACGTTCTCGACCTCGCTGAGGATTCCCGTTAGCGATCGTAGCGAGGAAATCGGAGGTCCTATGCTCATCGCCCTCAGCGGATTACCCGGCACCGGCAAGACAACGATCGGGAAGGCGTTGGCCGCCAAACGATCGGCTGCCTATGTTCGTGTTGACGAGATCGAGCACGCGCTCAAGCAACATTTTGGATTTGACCAAGAGATCGGCCCCGCCGGCTACGTCGTGGCCTTTGCCATAGCGTCCTCGAACCTCAAGCTCGGCAGCGTAGTTGTCGCCGACAGCGTCTGTCCGCCGTCAGCACCAATGGCACAGATTTGAGGTTGTGATTTAAGGAGGGTTGGGGCTTCGTCGTAGTGACGAAGGAACGAAGATGAAGGCCCAACCCTCCTTGAAAAAATCGCCGACAAAGGCCCCTGCTGAGCGTGTTGTGAAGGATATTCGGCGGCAGACGCGTCGCCATTTCTCGGCCGAGGACAAAATCCGCATCGTGCTCGATGGGCTGCGCGGCGAGGACAGCATTGCGGAGCTGTGCCGCAAGGAAGGCATCGCCCAGAGCCTGTACTACACTTGGTCGAAGGAGTTCATGGAAGCGGGGAAGCGCCGCCTGGCCGGCGATACTGCCCGCGCGGCGACCACCGGTGAGGTCCAGGATCTGCGCCGCGAAACCCGTGCTTTGAAGGAATGCGTGGCGGACCTGACGCTGGAAAACCGGTTGCTCAAAAAAAGCATGATTGCGGATGGGGGCGACGACGAATGAGGTATCCCGCATCCGAAAAGCTCGAGATCATCCGGATCGTGGAACAGTCGCACCTGCCCGCCAAACGCACGCTCGACCAGTTGGGCGTCGCCCGTCGGACGTTCTACCGCTGGTATGACCGTTATCTTGAGGGCGGGCCGGAGGCGCTGGAGGATCGGCCATCGGCGCCGAGCCGGGTGTGGAACCGGATCGGCCGCGACATCCAGGATCAGATCGTGGAGATGGCGCTGGAGGCGACCGACCTCAGCCCCCGCGAACTGGCGGTGCGCTTCACCGACGAGAAACGCTACTTCGTGTCAGAATCCGCGGTTTACCGCCTGTTGAAGGCCCAGGATCTGATCACCAGCCCGGCCTATGTCGTGATCAAGGCCGCCGATCAGTTCCACACCAAGACCACCCGGCCGAACGAGATGTGGCAGACTGATTTTACCTACTTCAAGATCATTGGGTGGGGCTGGATGTACCTGTCGACCGTCCTCGATGACTTCTCGCGCTACATCATCGCCTGGAAGCTGTGCACCAACATGCGGGCCGAGGACGTGACCGACACGCTGGACCTGGCTCTGGCGGCTTCCGGCTGCGACAGCGCCACGGTGCTGCACAAGCCCAGGCTGCTCAGCGATAATGGTCCCAGCTACATCGCCGGCGAACTTGCGGAATACATTGAGGCCCGGAAAATGAGCCATGTGCGCGGCGCCCCGATGCATCCCCAGACCCAGGGCAAGATCGAACGCTGGCATCAGACCCTGAAGAACCGCATCCTATTGGAAAACTACTTCCTGCCCGGCGATCTCGAGGCCCAGATCGAGGCCTTCGTCGAACACTACAATCACCAGCGTTACCACGAGAGCCTGAACAATGTGACGCCCGCCGACACCTACTTCGGAAGGGCTCCGGCGGTCATCCAACAGCGTGAAAGGATCAAGCGACAGACCATCGAACATCGGCGCTTGCAGCACCGCAAGCTCGCCGCCTAACATCAACCCCCAGACGAGGCCCGCACTCCGCTAATTTACCCCGCGAGTTGCGCCAAATGTTCTGACGACGGACAGACAGCGTCAATCCCGTCCCCGAAAGTCGGCAAGGCTGGCGCGATGTCGTGCGAGCCGTTGACGGGGCACGTCTCCTTGAGGTCGAGGTGATCTGCAGCGACGAAAACGAACATAGGCGTCGGGTGGAGGGGCGTGTGCCAGACATAGATGGCTTCACGCTTCCCACGTGGTCGTCGGTGGCATCACACGATTACGTCCCGTGGACCGAGCCTCGCCTCATAGTGGATACCGCTCTTCTCAGCGCTCATGATGCCGTTTCCACGATTGAAAAGCAGCTTGAGGCAATGTCCGAGAATTGTCCTCGCTCGCCATGAGCGGACGGGCCGCAAATCACCAAGCCTGCCCGTTCGAATAACGCCAAAGAACATTGATATATTGAGTCAATTAGGTCCGGAATCTATACCGTACGGTGTTGGAGAGCACTAGCGTAGATGTGGTGCTCATTATCGTCGGGTACGGCCCGCCAGACCCGACGATTCCACGTCATGGCGCGATACTCTGCGCCAGAGCTACGCAAACGCCGCTGATTTCAGCACCGCGCGTCAAGCCGCCGCGGCTGCGCCCGCCCATGACAGCGGAAACGGGCCGAAATGGCGCGACACCTGTTCTCTATTGCGGCTGCAGATGCTCGGCCATGAAATCGACGAACGCCCTCAGTTTGGGCGTGATCTGGCGGCTGGCCGGCCAGAGGACATTGAACTGATCGGTCTCGGTGACCCACTCGTCCAGGATGGACACGAGACGGCCGTCAGCGATCTCGCCACGGATCGCAAAGGGAGGCAGGCAGGCAATGCCCATTCCCTCGATCGCCAACGCGATCAGAGGATCGACCGCCGTCGCGCTCATCCGCTCGGGCAGGACGATCTGTCCCTGCCGATCCCCGCGAGCAAACGGCCAGGGTCGCAGCTTGCCCGTGCTCGGCGACCGTTGGTGAAGACACTGGTGCCGGCTCAGATCCTCGGGGGTCAGTGGCACTCCGCATCGCGCCAGATAGTCGGGCGAGGCGACGATTTTCAGATGGAACCGCCCGACATTGCGGCTCATCAGCCAGCTGTCCGATGGCTGCCCGGTGCGAATGACCGCATCGAACCCTTCCTCCACCACGTCCACCAGCCGATCGCTGAAATCCAGGTCGAGTTGCACCTCGGGCCAGGCGCGCATGAAGTCCGCCATCACCGGTGTCAGCAACATGCCGACCAGCGGCAGGCTGACCCGCAGCCGGCCTCTCGGCGTTCGGTTGGACCGAGCAAGCTCGGCTTCGGCCGCCTCGATCTCCTCGAAGATGCGGCGGCAGCGTTCGAGGAACAGCCGCCCTTCTTCGGTAAGCGTCATATTGCGCGTGTTGCGATGGAACAGGCGGGCGTCCAGCCGTTGTTCGAGCCGAACCACCGCCTTGCCAACGGCCGAGGCGGAAAGGCCAAGCTTGCGCCCGGCGGCGACGAAGCTGCCGGTTTCAGCCGATTGCACGAAGGCATCAAGTGCCGCGAGTTTGTCCATTCTTGGCAAATAGCGGAATTTTATTCCGTAGTCATCGGCATAGAGGCTCATTTTTCCGATCAAAGCGGGTCGCTATCTCCGGGTCTCCGCAATCCAGGGAGACACGCATGCCCCCCGCCTTCACCATCCAGCCCGCCCCAACGACCTTCATCGTCAACGTGATTCACGTTCACCCCGGCAAGCAGGACGAGGCTTTCCGGCTGATCCAGGATGTCGTCCATTATGTCGCCGAGCGGAAGCCGGGCTTTTTGTGGAGCAACCTCGCCAAGAGCACCGATGGGCTGACGGTCGTGAATATCGAGGCGATCTCCGATCCCGGCGATGTCGAGATCTTCTTTTCCGATCCGGTCTTCCTCGAGAAATTCCACAAGCTCGACACCGTCTCCTCGAGCGAGTTTCACACCTATACCGTTGGCGACTTGGTGCTGCCGAAGGCCTCGGCGTGACGGCGCAAGTCGATCGGCTGCCGGTGGCGGGGCTCTGCGCACTGGCGGTTGCCGGCTTCGTCACGATCCTGACGGAAGCCTTGCCCGCCGGCCTGCTTCCTCAGATCGGGGCATCACTTGATGTGAGCGAGGCCTTGGCCGGACAATGGATCAGCATCTATGCGCTGGGGTCGCTGCTCGCGGCGATCCCGCTGACGGCGGCGACGCGAAGCTGGCGCAGGCGATCGCTCCTGCTTGGCGCCATCACCGGCTTTGCCATCGCCAATCTGGTGACGGCTCTGACGACGAGTTTCATCGTCGCGATGGCGGCGCGTTTCGTCGGCGGCGTATCGGCCGGCCTGCTATGGGCGCTTCTGGCCGGTTATGCGGTTCGCATGGCGCCGCCCGGTCTCTCTGGCCGGGCCATGGCCATCGCGATGGCGGGGACGCCGTTGGCACTTTCCATCGGCATCCCGGCCGGCACGTTTCTGGGCGTACTCGCCGGTTGGCGGCTGACCTTCGGCTTGCTCAGCGTCATTGCGCTGCTGCTGGTCGGCTGGATCGTCGCCAAGGTGCCTGACTTCGCCGGGGAGGCTGAAACGGAACGCCCGTCATTGACCCAGATCTTCGCGGTGCCGGGCGTGCGGCCGGTGCTGGCGGTGACGCTCTGCTTCGTGCTGGCCCACAACCTCCTCTACACCTACATCGCGCCACTGCTGACCGGTCACCGAATGGCCGACCAGGTCGACAGTATCCTGTTGGTTTTTGGGTGTTCGGCTCTTGTCAGTATCGGCCTGACGGGCGTGTTGATCGATAAATGGCTGCGACCATTGACCTTTGCCGGCATCGGCCTGTTCCTTGCTGCGGCGTTCATACTGGCGGTGTCAGACGGCGCGCCGCTTGCGGTCTATGGCGCCGTGCTGATCTGGGGGCTCGGATTTGGCGGGGCGGCGACGCTCTTTCAGACCGCGTCGGCGCGTGCCGCAGGCCCGGCGGCCGATGTCGCCCAGGCGATGATCGTGACGGCATGGAACATCGCCATTTTCGGCGGAGCCGTCGTGGGCGGTGTCATTCTCGAAACCGCAGGAGCAGGCGGGCTGTCCTGGGCTGGTATCGCCCTGCTTGTCGGGGCCGCCGGATCAGCGCTGCGCATGGGGCGCCCCGCTGGCGCAGGCCGCATGATGTGACAAAGCGCGATGCGATTTGGTTCGCCGAGCCCGCCCCTCCCGCTGGCCGATCCCGTTGGTGTATGGCCAGAACATCGGCCCTGAGTTGATGATGGCCGAACCCGCATCGAGGGGGCTGGGGCGGCGGCTCGCCACGATGGAGAACTGTCTGTTCCTCAATAGGTGGAGAGGGGCAGGGGCGTGGGCGGAGCGGTCGCACCGGGCCCCAGAGAGCGCTGCACCATCACGCTGTCGGCCCAGCGGCCGTAACGGTAGGCGACCGACGGGAGGAATCCCACCCTGACAAAGCCGAACCGCTCATGGATGGCGAGCGACGCGGTGTTGTCGCCATCGATATAACCGATCATCTGACGGAAGCCGGCCGCCGCGCAGGCATCGATCAGGCTGCGCATGAGCCGGCTGCCGATGCCGTGGCCGATGTGCTGGGGGTGGACGTAGATGGAATGTTTGACGGTGTAGCGGTAGGCCGGGCGCTTGCGGAACAGCACGACATAGGCATATCCCACCACCTCACCGCCCCGGACCGCGACGATATGGGGAAACCGGCGGTTTTTCAGGTTCTTGCGTCGCTCCCGCAGATCGTCGGGCTGCGGCGTGTCGTTGTCGTCCACCCCCTCCTCGACGCCCCGGCGGATGTGATGGCGGTAGATCGCCAGCATGGCATCAACGTCGGAATCCCGCGTCGGGCGGACAATGACCGCCTTCTCCTGCTCCATGAACGAACTCGGATTCCTGATTATTCCGCAACCACATACGTATACAGCCGGATGCGACCGGCAGCATCGGCTTCGCGATAGACGCCCTGGATCTCGACGTCAAAGCCCGGAAATGCGTCGAAGCAGGCTTCAAACATCCTGAGATAATCGATCATCGGCTGCGCGCGCTCCGTGAGCCTTTCGCCGGGGACGATCGTTGCAATGCCCGGCGGGTAGACCACGAACGGCGTGGTGGCGATACGCCCGGCAATGGCGTCGATGGGCAGGTAATCCACATCGTTGCGCACGAGGCAGCGCGCCGCATCGTGGGGAGACAGGGCGATATCGGGCAAGTGCTCGGCCGAGAACTGCATTGCCTGCAGTGCGCTGACATTGGCATTGCGGAAAAAGCGGTGCATCTCGCCGCACAGGTCGCGCAGGCGCACTCCGGCATAGCGCGCGGGTCGGCGCTTGTAGAACTCGGGGATGGCGTCTTCCAGCAAAGCGTTGTCGTCGTGCAGCTTCTTGAAGGCGACCAGACCGCTGATCAGCGTCCCGGCCTTGCTCGATTCAACACCCGGCGTCAGCAGGAACAGCAGCGAATTGAGGTCGTTCTTCTCCGCGACGATCCGATTCTCGCGCAGATACTGCGCGACCACAGGGGCCGGGATTCCGTGCTCGACATAGGCGCCCGTGGAGCGATCGAAGCCGGGCGTCAGCAGCGTCAGCTTGTTGGGATCGGTCATGGCGAAACCCGCCGTCATGTCGGCATAGCCATGCCACGCCGCGCCCGGCGTGAGATGCCAGAAGGCCGGGTTGGTGGCGAGTTGGTCGGTGGAGACGCTCTCCCACGGCACGTCATGGACCGCGCCGGGGCTTGATGCATCGGGAATCGCCACTCGGTCCGGCACGAAGGGCTCGAAGAACCAGCGGCGCTCGGGGCGCTGTTCCTTCTCCTCGAACTCCCGGCGCACCGCGCGGATCTTCTTGCGCAGCTCAATGCCGAGGCGGATCGTATCGTCCCATAGCACTTCCCCGGAACGTCCCTTCATCATCTGCGCGCCCACATCCAGCGAGGCGAACAGCGGATAGAAGGGCGAGGTCGAGGCGTGCTGCATGAAGCTCTCATTGAAGCGCCGGTGCTCCACTCGCCGCTTCTGCCCTTTGATATGCCGATCCTTCATGTGGATCTGCGACGCCTGCGAGAAGCTCGCGAGCTGCTTGTGGGTCGACTGGGTGGCGATGATGCCCGGCGCGTCCGGTCCCAGATCCTTCAGCCCCATGGCGAAGCGCCCGGCATAGAGCGGATGGAACTTCATGAAACCTGCCCAGGCCTCGTCGAACATGATGTAGTCGCACAGATGACCGATCTTCTTGAGGATCATCTCGGCATTATGGATCGTGCCGTCATAGGTGCATTGCTCGACCACGGCGACGCGGAACGGGCGCGGCTTCTGCCATGCGAGGGGATCCGTCACCAACGGATGGGTGCGGATGCGCTCGCGCAGCGCTTCTTCGTCCAGCGCCGCGAAATCCATCGGGCCGATCAGCCCCCAGGCATTGCGCACGGTCGGCACATAGACCGGAATGCCGCCGGAGATCATAAGGGCGCCATGATGGGCGGCCTTGTGGTTGTTGCGGTCGAACAGTACCAAATCGCCATCGGTAACGAGGGCAGAGAGCGCGACCTTGTTGGAGGTCGACGTTCCGTTGAGCACGAAATAGGTCTTCTCGGCGCCGAAAATCCTGGCCGCTTCCTTTTGCGCCGCAAGGGCCGGGCCCTCATGGGTCAGAAGGTCGCCGAGATCGAGCACGGAGTTGTCAAGGTCGTCGCGGAACACCGCCTCGCCCAGATGCTCCATGAACACCCGGCCGATCGGGCTGCGCGAGTAGAACACGCCGCCATTGTGCCCGGGACAGGTCCAGAGCTGGTTGCCCTCTTCGGCATAATCCACCAGCGCGCCGAAGAACGGCGTCTTCAGGGTTTCGGCATATTGCTTGAGCCGGCTGATGAGGTTCTTGGCGATGAAGGCGGGGGTTTCCTCGGAGAGGAAGACATAGCCGTCGATGAAGTCCAGCACCTCCACCGGCACGTCTTCGAACCGCTTCCGGCGGATCAGCAGGATGATGGGGAAGTCGAGGCCGCGCCGGCGCATCAGGTTGATGAGGGAGGCGGTCTTGCCCTCCATGCCCTTCTTGCCCCAGTCCACCATCATGCAGCCGATGGCGGCGTCGGTCTGAACCGCGATCTCGGCGTCCTCGATGGTGCGCGCGCGCACCACCTCGAAGCCGGAACTCTCTATCTCCGCGACGATCTGGTGATAGCGGGCGCCTTCCAGATCGTCCGCATCGAAGGCGGGGGTCGCGAAAAGGAAATTGAAGCGTTTGAAATAGTCCATCCGGGCATCCGCTCCTGTTCGGCTTCGACGCGACGTTTCGACGTGCCTCATGACGAGCGCACGACAATGCGGTGACGAGCCTAGAGGGAGAGCGAAGCACGCAGCCTGGCTAGCCGAGCCAGAATGGCTCGGCGTCGATGAATTTCCGCCAGCTGCGCCGCAGCGCCTCGGCGGTCTCGATGCGGTCGCGTCCCTGCCAGCCGGTGATCGCGCCGATGGCCTTATGGACCTGCGGGAGCGACGTGCTCTCCTCCACCTCGCGCAGCAGCGACTGCGTGGTGGTGATATCGTTGTCGATGCCGAGAATGTCCTGGAGCCGCGACATCCGCTTCAGGTATTTCCTGGCGGCGCCGTCGCGGTCGTAAAGCGGCAGCAGGAACTCCGCCCCATAACGCAGCTTCTTCAGTGTCAGGCGCAGCTCATGACGGGCCGCCGGCCGCAGCTTGCGGAAATTGTGGCCCTGTTTCAGCGCCTTGCGGTGCAGGCGCGTCAGCCCGCGCCCGGCGAATTCGCGCGCCGGCTGGGTGAGCACGGCGAGAGCGTCGACACCGATATCGTTCCGCCAGCTTCGGCGCTCGATCACCCGGCCGAGCGACAGCAGGAAGCGGGTGCATTCAAGATCGATCAGATCGACGCGCACGGCCTGATAGCTGAGAGCCCGAGGCGAGACGGAGGCGGATTTGAGCTCGGTGAAGTCGACGCCGGGCAGATTGGCGCGCTCGATCTCGGCGATGGTCGTCGTGGCGAACACGTCCCAATTTCGGGCGGGCCCGAGGGCGCCCGCCAACCGCTTCGCATCAAGGCCGAGGGCCTCGAGCGCCGAGGCGGGGACTTCTTTCTTGAACAGGGATATAGCGGTGCGCAGACGCCGCAGTGCGACCCGCAGCTGATGAACGCCCTCCGGGTCCTGGCCATGATGCGCCGCCATCAGATTCGCCATCACATGGCACTGGCAGGCATTCAAAACCTTGGCGATCACATCGTCCGTGGTATCAGCCGGCCCGATGCCTGTCGCAAACGCCTTTTCGGCCGTGGGCGAGGTGCCAAAGGCGAGCGCATAGCCGCGCTCGGCCTTGCTCTGGAACCCGACGCGAACCGGCCCCTGCTCAAGCAGGGACAGGGCCAGCTCGTGGAGCGCACCCGCCCCGCCTGCTTTCAGTTCCAGCTCGATCTCGCAGACGGCTTCCGCCTTTTCGCCGGCGCTCAGCGTTCCCTCGTCGAACGCGACCTCGATGACGGCGCCGCCAAACTCCACGACCTTTATATGGCGGCGGATCTTGGTGGTGAACACCGGCGCGAGTTCCATGCCCGGCAGCGTTGCGAAGGGCGCGCCCAGATCGGCCAGGGGCAGCGCATCGAGCTGAAGGGCGCTGTCCGGGACCCGCGCTTCCATCTCGCGCCGCTGGAGTGGGCTCCCCTCTGACGCCAGCTTCAGCGTCTGGACAAACTGCTTGCCGCTGCGCCGGACGCGCAACGACGCGCCCTGCCGGGCGAGGACCGCGTCGGGCGTGTCGTAATAGGTCGCCTCCAGGCGCCGGACGACGCCCTTTGATGCGGTGTTGCGGGTAATCACGGCGGCGGTGAGGAGGTGCTGGAGGGTGGCCGGATCCGTGAACAGCTTGAGCTCGACCTCGCGTCCGGCACCGGCCGACTCCGGCGCTTCCACGTGGCACTGCGGCTGAACCTCTGGCGTTTGCTCCGACATGTCGTCTCTCCGCTCGTCCGGGCATAAGCCGGTTTTGCCGCCACGAAGAGGCCACCTCCCGTCAGCTTGAAGGGCCACCGATAGCGGCTCGCACTGTCACATAAAAGTAGCATTCGCCGACCCGGGTCCTCGGGACGATGCCCGCTCGGCTCGCGGATCTCTGGGCGAATCGCCGCTCCGGTCCACTGCCGGGATATTGTGTTCCACGGCACGTTGGATCATTCTGACGCTCCGGTTTGGAGTCGGCAGAGAATTTTTGGACTTTGGAAAACACCACCCGTCACCCTTTCTGAGGCTCGCGGCCCTGAGGGAATCCGGATTTACGCCATTGGCGACATCCACGGGTGCCGGTCTCTTCTCGACAAGCTTCTTCAGAAGATCGAGGAGGATAACGCACGGTCAAAGCCGGGTGACTGGCGGATCATTTTTCTTGGCGACTATGTGGATCGAGGCTCGGACTCCAAGGGCGTTATCGACCGTCTGATCACGCTTCAGGCAGATGATCCCCGCTACATCATGCTCGCGGGTAACCACGACGTGGAATTCCTCGCCTTTCTCGATCAACCCAGCATCGATGGCGTTTTCGTCAATGGCGGCGGCAACGCCACGTCGCGCTCCTATGGCGTGAAGCTCAATCGCTCGAAGCTGAAGACAGAGGCCGATCTCGAACAGGTGCATCGGAAGCTGGTGGAGACGGTACCTTCCTCGCACGTTCAGTTCCTGAAAGGGCTGCAGCACGCGGTTTCGTTTGGCGACTACTTCTTCTGCCACGCCGGCGTCCGGCCGGGAACGTCCCTGGAGCGCCAGGACCCCGATGATCTCCTGTGGATGCGCGCCCCCTTCCTGGACTCTCTGATGCCCCTGGAAAAAGTGGTGGTCCACGGACACACCATCAGCGCGAAGCCTGAGGAGCGGATCAACCGCATCGGCATCGATACCGGCGCCTATCGGACGGGTCGCCTCACCGCGCTCGTCATCGACGGCGACCATAAGGCTTTTCTGTCGAGCAAGCCGTAGTAGCGGCAACCGGCCATCTGGCGTCGGGCATGAGGCGAAGATGTCGGAGGTAACGAAGAACAATTATGCGAGCTTAGACGCGGTCAGCATGCATCATAGCGCTACAGCGAACACATAGTTCTCTTCTTGGTGGCTCGCGCCCGCCATAAGCGCCTGATTTCATCACATGATGTGACGTTCGACCCGCGCCGTTCGGTGATGGCCGCTCTGCGCGCGCCTCGGGGCACGCGGCTCGCTATGCGGATGGAGAAGCGGCGCCTTGCGGGGGCCGTGCCGGTCGTCGGGCGGCGTCAGCCGTTCACGCGCATGGACGGCGCGGACAGGGCAGGCTCGGTGCGCGTCCCGACGGCGTCGTTGGCGGCGACGCAGGTGCATCGCTCCAATTGCTTGTGCGCCGCCTCGAGCCGCTTCCAGACCACCTCGCTCGCCTCGACCAGCGTCAGGCGATCCTCCGGCGTCAGCGCGGGATCGCGCGCCCGCGAGATCACGCCGGTATAATCCTCGAGCTCCATGTCGACTTCGAGGAGCAGCTCACGAACCGTTTGCATATTGGTTTCCTCCCGCTCGTCCGGGGAGCCGGCCTGTGGCACGGCGGGCCGGAACGGCATTGGGCAAAACGTCGGCGGGGGGGCGTTTGTTCCGGCCGATGTGGCCCTCCGTTCCGCTCCGCCCGCCGCCGCTTCGGTCCGGCGGTTGCCTTCGGCGCGTGGAGCGGCGCATTGCGCGCTCAGCACTACTCTACGGTGTCTGCGTCGTGCCGGAACTGGGCGTTGTGGAGGCGGTGGTAGAGGCCGCGGCGGGCGAGGAGAGCCTCGTGCGTGCCTTCTTCGGCGATGCCGTCGGCGGTGACCACGACGATGCGGTCGGCGTCGCGGATGGTGGCGAGGCGGTGGGCGATGACCAGCGTGGTGCGCCCGCGCGCCAGTTCGTCGAGCGAGCGCTGGATCTCACGCTCGGTATGGGTGTCGAGCGCCGAGGTCGCCTCGTCGAGGACGAGGATGGGCGGGTCCTTGAGGAAGATGCGCGAGATGGCGAGGCGCTGCTTCTGGCCGCCGGAGAGCTTGACGCCGCGCTCGCCGACGAGGGTGTCGAGCCCGTCGGGCAGTTCGGCGATCAGCGCATCGAGCCGGGCGCGGCGGGCGGCGGCGCGGATTTCGTCCTCCGAGGCATCGAGCCGGCCATAGGCGATGTTCTCGCGGATGGTGCCGCCGAACAGGAACACGTCCTGCTGCACGATGCCGATTTGCCGGCGCAGCGAGGCGAGCGTCATGTCGCGTATGTCTATGCCGTCGATCGTGATGCGGCCGGCATCGGCCTCGTAGAAGCGCGGCAGCAGCGACAGCAGCGTGGTCTTGCCGGCGCCCGAGGGGCCGACGAAGGCGACGGTCTCGCCGGCGCGGATGGCAAGGTCGATGTCGGCGAGGATCGGCCGGTCCGGCGCATAGCCGAAGCGCACGCCCTCGAAGCGTATGTCGCCGCGCAGATGCGCGACGGCGCGCGCGCCGGGGCGGTCGGCGATGTCGGGCGCGGTGTCCAGCAGTTCCTGATAGCGGCGGAAGCCGGCAATACCCTTGGGATAGGTCTCGATCACCGCGGCGATCTTGTCGAGCGGGCGGTAGAACACCGACACCAGCAGCAGGAAGCCGACGAAGCCGCCGATCGACAGCGTGCCCTGCACGACGAACCAGCTTCCCGCCAGCATGACGGAGAGCTGGACCAGGCGCATGGCGAGGTAGTTGAGCGCCTGGCTCGCCGCCATGATGCGGTAGGCGTCGAGCTTGGTGGCGCGATAGAGCCGGTTGTCGCCGGCGAACAGCTCGCGCTCATGCGCCTCGTTGCCGAAGGCCTGCACGACGCGAATGCCGCCGATATTCTCCTCCAGCCGGACGTTGAAGGCGCCGATGCGGCCGAACTGGGCCTGCCAGTTGCGCGTCATGCCGCCGCCATAGCGGGTAACCACGAGGGCGGTCAGCGGCACGATCAGCGCGGTGAGCAGTGCCAGCGGCGGGTGCACCCACATCATCAGCACGAAGGCGCCGACGAAGGTCATCACCGCGATGAACACATCTTCCGGCCCGTGATGGGCGATCTCGCCGATCTCCTCCAGATCCTTGGTGACGCGGGCGACGAGATGGCCGGTCTTGTAGCTGTCGTAGAAGCGGAAGGAGAGCTTCTGCAGGTGCGAGAAGGCGCGCTCGCGCATCTCGGTCTCGATGTTGATGCCGAGAACGTGGCCCCAATAGGTGACGACCGCCATCAGTCCGCTGTTGAGCGCATAGATGGCGAGCAGGCCGAGCGCGGCCAGCACGATGAGCGGAACGTCGCCCTGTGGCAGGAGCTGGTCGACGAAGGCCTTCATCGCCATGGGAAAGCCAAGCTCCAGCAGGCCGGACAGCACCGCGCAGCCGAAGTCCACCAGGAACAGAAAGCGGTGCGGGCGGTAATAGGCGAAAAAGGCCTGGAGCATGTCCTTTGCGCCGCGCGTGCCCGCGCGTGTCGTGAAAGCCGTCACGCCGTTGTGTCTCCCGTCTCGTTCCCCGCGCTGTCGGCGCCGCTTCCTCGCCGCCAATAGGCGGAAACATTCACATCCTTCCGTGCCAGCCCGCTCGCGTCGAGGAGCCAGCGGCGGATCGTTTGCGCGGCGCGGTGCTCGCAGCCGACCAGCACCTGCCCGCGCAGCTGGCCGCATGGAAGGCCCGAGCCTTCCCCCTTCCAGTCGAGGGCGCGCATCGCGCGCTCCAGCCGGTCGCCCGATCCCGCCGGCGCGCCGTCGCGATGCAGCCACGACAGTTGCAGCTCCGCCGCCGAGGCGATGGGCTGCTCCTCCGCCGCATCGGCGACCTCGATCAGCGCCACGACCCGGCGTCCGGCCGGCTGGCCCTCGGCGATACGGGCGATGACGGGCAGCGCCGTCTCGTCGCCGGCCAGCACCAGCCAGTCGGCATCGGGTGGCGGTCCGCCTCCCGGCCCCATCAGCCCGACCCGGTCGCCCAGCTGCGCCGTCAGTGCCCAGTGCGAGCCGGGGGCATGGTGGTCCGCGTGCACCACCATGTCGATATCGAGGGTTCCGGCGAGCCGGTTCACCCGCCGCACGGTGTAGACGCGGCGCACCAGCGCGTCCACGCCCGTCGGCCAGAGCGTGCGCCCGTCCGGCGCCGGCCTCGGCCAGACCGGTTCGCGCCCGGCCGGAGGGATGAGCAGGCGCACATGCAGCCCGGCGCCGCCCTCGAAGGACGCGACATCCGCGCCGGCGAGCGTGACGCGGCGCATGCGCCGCGTCAGCTGCCGGGCCGCCAGCACGCGCATCTCGTGGAAGAAGGGGATGACGCGGGGCGCGGCGGCATCGCCCGACCACTCGAAGGCGGGCGCCGCCGCGCCGGCGAGGTCGGCGAGATGCTCGGCGAGGGCGTTCTTGACGACATAGAGCGCGGTCGAATCGACACCCCATGCGGTGAGATGCAGATGGCCGGCCTCCGCCCGCAGTTCCGCCCGGCCGAAGCTGGTCTCGATGGTGCCGCCGGTGGCGGTGCGCGTGATCGCGCCATGTTCGACGAAATGCGCGCAGAGTGTCTCGGCCATGCCGAGCGGGTCGGCAAGGGGCACGCGGGCCTCGGCGCGCAGCCGCTTGTCAGTCATGCTGCGGGCCTCCGCGGTGAAGCAGCCAGATGAGATAGGGGGCGCCGACCAGCGCGGCGAACAGCCCGGTCGGCACCTGATAGGGGAACACCACGAGGCGCGCCAGCCAGTCGGCGAGGATCAGCAGCGCGGCGCCGATGAGGAGCGCCGCCGCGAGCTGCCCGGCGGGCCGGACGAAGCCGGCGAGCCGGGCGAGATGCGGCGCCATCAGCCCGATCAGGCTCAGCGGGCCGACCACGAAGGACGCCGCGGCGGTCAGCAGCGCCGCCAGCACCGCGAGCGTCAGCCGCGCGCGGCTCACCGGCACGCCGAGGCCGCGGCTCGCCGTTCCG
Source organism: Ancylobacter sp. TW_SC_1 (assembly GCF_056836805.1). NCBI lineage: Bacteria > Pseudomonadati > Pseudomonadota > Alphaproteobacteria > Hyphomicrobiales > Xanthobacteraceae > Ancylobacter > Ancylobacter sp. TW_SC_1. Next base: position 3,263,220 of record NZ_CM166365.1, on the reverse strand, counting down.
CCGAGCGGCAGCACGCTCATCCAGCGGGTGAGCCCGAACAGCGGTGTGACGAGCAAGAGGGCGGCGCCGAACGCCGTCCAGGCCTCGAACGGGCCGGCCCGGTTGGTGGAGCCCGACATCCAGACCAGCAGCGTGTAGGCCGTCATGCCGCCGCTCGCGAGCACGGTGGAGATCACCGCCATGCACAGGGCGCCGCAGGCGAGCCCGGCCAGCAGCAGCCGCTCCGGCCCGAAGCCCGACCGGGCGGCGACGGCGAGCATCACGGACAGTACCGCCAGCGCGCCGGCCGCCATGGCGCCGAGCAGCACCGCGCCGCCGATGCCTCCCGCCAGCAGCGCGACCGCCAGTCCCACCCCGCCGCCGGCGCTGACGCCCAGCACCTCCGGGCTCGCCATGGGGTTGCCGGTCATGCGCTGCATCACCAGCCCGGCGGCCGCCAGCATCATGCCGGCGCAGGCCGCCGCCGCCAGGCGCGGGCCGCGCAACGGCAGAAGCTCCAGGAACAGTCCGCCGGTCGCGACGTGCCAGCCCTCCGCCGTACGCCCGATGGCGAGCGCGGCGGCGGCAAGCAGCAGCACCAGCGCCGCCATCGCGACGAGCGCGCCGGCCGGGCGGCGCAGCCGGCGTGCCGGATGCGCAGCGGCGAGATGGCGCAGACGGTCCGCCGCATGGACCTTCGGCAGCAGATACAGCAGCAGCGGGCCGCCGATCAGCGCCGTGGCCGCCCCCGTCGGGGCGAGGTCGCGGCCCCCGCTGCCGGCGAGCTGCACGAAGCTGTCGGCGAGCGACAGCACCAGCGCTCCGGCGAGCGGCGCGGCGAGCATCGTCTGGCGCGCGGTGCGGGCGCCGGCGAGGCGCGCGAAGGCCGGCGCGGCCAGCCCGACGAAGCCGATGATGCCGACCTCCGCCGTCACCGTGGCGGCGAGCCAGACGGCGACCGCCAACGCCATCAGCTTGGCGCCGGCGAGCCGGAGCCCGAGCGAGCGGGCGCCGGTATCATCCAGCCCCAGCAACGCCAGCGGCCGGACGAGCAGGGCCGTCGCGGCAAGGCCGAGCAGCAGCCGCGAGCCGACCGCGAGAGTGCCGTCCCAGCCCTGCTGGTTCAGCGCCCCGGCGCCCCAGATGAACAGCGACAGCACATAGTCGCCTTTGGCGAGGATGAGCGTGGCGCTCAGCGCGCCGGCCACCAGCGCGATCATCATGCCGGAGATCACCAGCGTGACCGGGTCGAGCCCACGGCGCCAGCCGAGGCCGATCACCAGCGCCGCGGCGCCGACCCCGCCGGCCAGCGCGACGCCCTCGCGGCTCGCCTCGACCAGCCCCGGCGCGAAGCCGAGCGCCAGGGTGAGGGCGAGCTGGGCGCCGGAGGCGATGCCGAGCGTGGAGGGATCGGCGATCGGGTTGCGCAGCACGCGCTGCAGCAGCGCGCCGGACAGGCCGAGGGCGGCGCCCGCCAGCAGGGCGATGGCGGCACGCGGAAGCTCGATCTGCCAGAACAGCACGCCGTCGAGGTCGGGCAGGTGCGGCCGCGTGGCGATGGCCGCGCTGGCGGCGCAGGCCGCCAGCAGCACGGCGGCCGGCCAGAGACGATGGATCGCCGCCTCAGCCACGGGAGGCGCTTCCGGAAGCGGCGATCGCCTCGGTCAGCAGCCGCGCGAAGCGCAGCGCCGAGGGCAGCGCCCCGAACGGGTCGACCGGCGCGAGCCACAGCACACGGCCGGCCCGCACCGCCGGCAGCGCCTGCCAGAAGGCGCTGCGTGCCAGCACGGGGGCGGCGTCCGGCGGCACCGGGCCGATCACCGCGATCCACGCCTCGTCATGCTGCGCCAGCACCTCGATCCCGACCGGCGCGGCGGCGGAATAGCTGGTGGGTGCGCTCCAGGCATTGGCGAGGCCGAGCCGGGGCAGCGCCTCGCCGATCATGCTGTCGAAGCCGAAGGTGCGGAAATGGCGGGCATCGCCGAGATTGATCGGCAGAACCGGCCGCTCCTGCCGGCCGAGCCGGGCGCGCAGCGCGGCGAAGGCCGCGTCGGTGTCGGCGACCAGCCGCTCTCCCGCGTCGGTGATGGCGAGCCGGGCGGCGACGGTGCGGGTCATGGCCAGCATCGGCGCATAGGGCGCGCGCCCCGGCACGTAGAGCGAGAAGCTCTCGACCGGAGCGATGCGTGCGAGGCGCGGCTCCATAGCGGCATAGAAGTTGGAGTTGAAGATGATGTCCGGGCGCGTGAGCAGCAGCGTCTCCAGATTGGGCAGCCCGCGCAGGCCGAGATCGGCCACGCTCTCCGGCACCGGGGGCTCGACGGCAAGCGCGCGGAACTGCACCAGCTCGGTCGCGGCGACGGGCGGGTGGCCGAGCGCCAGCAGCGTCTCCAGCAGCGCCCAGTCCAGCGTCGCCGCCCGCAGCGGAGCGGCGGCGCGCAGCGGGGGCGCGGCCGCGAGCGAGAGGGCGGCAAGCAACGCCCGCCGGCTTATGGGGCGGGGGAGGCTCACGTGACGTAGCCGATCGGCATGCCGTTGACGGGATGGGCGAAGACGTTCATCGGCAGGCCGTAAATGGTTGAGAGCAGCTCCGGCCGCATGATGTCCGCCGCGTCCGCATGGGCGAGGACGCGGCCGGCACGGAGCGCGACGATCTCGTCGCAGCTGCGCGCGGCCAGATTGATGTCGTGCAGCACCACGACCACCGCCATCCCGCTCTCGCGGCTGAGCGCGCGCACGAGGCGCAGCATCTCCTCCTGATGGGCGATGTCGAGCGCGGAGGTCGGCTCGTCGAGCAGCAGGCAGGCCGGGTCCTGCGCCAGCATCAGGGCGAGCCAGGCGCGCTGGCGTTCGCCGCCGGAGAGCGTGTCGACCGCGCGCGCGGCGAGGTCGCCGAGTTCGGTGCGGCGGATCGCGTCTTCCACCTTGGCGGCGTCGGCGGCGGTGAAGCGCCCGAGCATGCCGTGCCAGGGATAGCGGCCGAGCGCCACCAGCTCGCGCACGCTCAACCCGTCCGCCGGCGGGGTGAACTGCGGCATGAAGGCCACCTTGCGCGCGAAGGCGCGGTCGGACCACGCGGCCACGGGCCGCCCGCCGAACCGCACCTCGCCCGCCGTCGGGGCGAGGTCGCGGGCGAGAAGCCGCATCAGCGTGCTCTTGCCCGAGCCGTTGGGTCCCACCAGACCGTAGATGCGCCCGGATTCGAGGCGCAGCGACACCGGGCCGAGAAGGACCCGGCCGGCGACGCCAAAGCGGGCGTCGACGATCTCGAACAGGGCAGGGCAGGCGGCAGCGACGGACATCAGGACGGCGCTCTCACCATTTGTAATGCGCCGACAGGGTGATGGTGCGGCTGTCGCCATAGCCGCAGCCGGAAATGCCCTGGCAGCCCGACACATAGACCTCGTCGAGGATGTTGTTGACGTTGAGCGCGACGCCCCACGTCTCCTGGTCGTAGCGTATGGCGGCGTCGAACAGGGTGGAGGACGGCACCTTGAGCGTGTTCTGGTCGTCGATCCAGGACGAGCCGACATAGCGCACGCCGCCGCCGACGCTGACGCCCTTCAGCGGGCCATTGTCGAATTTGTAGTCGGCCCAGGCCGAGGCCATCACGTTCGGCACCAGCATCGGCTCGTTGCCGATGATCAGCGGGTCGGTGTCGTTGGTGATCTCCATGTCCATCACCGTCAGCGTGCCGATGAGGCGGAAGTTCCGGGTGACGTTGGCCTTGGCCTCCAGCTCGAAGCCGGTGGAGCGCACCTCGCCGAGCTGGGTGTCGAAGAAGATGTTGTCGACGTCCGGCACGGTGACGTTCTGCCGGGTGATCTGGAACACCGAGGCGGTGATCAGCGCGTCCATGAAGGTCGGCTGGTACTTGATGCCGGCCTCGTACTGGTAGCCTTCCTCCGGCTTGAAGCCGGTATTGTCGGCGTCGACGCCGACCACCGGATTGAAGAAGCTGGAGGCCGCCACATAGGGCGTGACGCCGTTGGCGAACTCGTAGGCGAGGCCGGCGCGGCCGGTGAAGGCGCCATCATGCGTCTTGTAGTTCGGCGAGAACATCAGCGTCGCGGGGCTTTCCGACTCCGTGTTCACATAGTCGTAGCGGCCGTTCAGCGTGGCGATCCAGCCGTCGCCGAACTTCATCTGGTCTTGCACATAGCCGCCGAGCTGCTGCTGGGTGAGCAACTGGTCCATATAGACCGAGGTCGGCCCCTGCGGCACGCCGTAGATCGGGTCGGTGGCGCTGATCGGCGTCGCCCCGCCCGAGGCCTGGACGTTGTCCAGACGGTACAGCGTGTAGTCGATACCGATCAGCACGTCGTGCGCGATCCCGCCGGTGACGAATTCGCGGCGGAAATGGTTGTCGGTGGCGAAGCTGTTGACCTCGCTATTGCCCTCGAAGCCGATCCGGTAGAGCAGGTTGCTCGGCGTCAGCGGCAGCGGGTTGCCGCCCCAGCCGGTCGAGGGGTCGAGGTAACCGTAGGGATACGGCCCGATCTCGCGCTTGTTGAGGTAGCCGTAACGGGCGCTGGAATGGAAGATCCAGTCGTTCTCGAACTCGTGCTTCAGCTCGTAGCCGGTCATGAACTGCGTGTAGCGGCTGCTGTCGAGCCCCGGCTCGCCAAAATAGGCGTCGCGGCTGATCTTGCCGAAGGACGCGTTCTGCACCGTGCCGTAATAGGGCAGGAAGCCGCCGCCGACATTGAGCTGGTCGAGCGCGGCGATCTGCGCGTAGACCGTCACCTCGGTCTGCTGCGAGGGCCGGTAGGTGAGCTGCGGCATGAACACGCCGCGCAGGTCGTTGCTGTAGTCGGTATGCTGGTCGCCGCCGGCGATGCGGCCGGTGAGCCGGTACAGCCAGATCGGGTCGCCCGAGGCTGGTGCCTTGGTCGGTCCGGCGTCCTTGTTCAGCGGGTCGGTAGTGCCGAAGACGTCGTTGATGTCGAAGGCGAAATACGCGTTGCCGAAATTGTTGATGCCGGCCTCGGCATAGCCGAATCGCTCATTGCGCGGCCGCTTGCTGACGAGGTTCACCAGGCCGCCCGGGCTCGACCCACCATAGAGCACCGAAGCCGGCCCCTTCAGCACCTCGATGCGCTCGAGCGTGAACGGGTCGATCTGGAAGCCGCCGAAGCCGTAGCTGTAGAGCGACAGGTTATCGAGGAAGATGCCGGTCTGGGTGGCGTTGAAGCCGCGAATGTAGAACCAGTCCGTGTCGGGGTCCGGCCCGCCATAGGGCGAGGCGTGCACGCCCGCCGTGTAGCGCAGCGCCTCGTCGACCTTCAGCGCCTTGCGGTCGTCGATCTCGTCGCGCCCGATCACCGAGACCGACTGCGGAATCTGGACGATGGGAACATCCGTCTTCATGCCGGTGGTCGTCTGGGTCGCGACATAGCCGTTGACCGGCCCGGTGCCGTTCTGCCGCTCGCCGTCGACCGAAATCGTGTCGAGCTCCACCGTCTCGCCCTCGGAGGATTGAGCCTGCTGGGCGAGAGCGGGGTTCGGCAGGGGCAGGGCCGCCAGCATGACGCCGCTCAGAAGCGCGAGCTTGAAGGTCTTTCCATACATTGCAATCGTTCCAGAAACGTTCAATCCCATGCGCATCCAATTCGGAAATATTCAAAAGTGCAGATTCTGATTATCTCCAGGCCGGACATGAAACGTCTGGTATCAATCATCTCCTTTGGATGATTGTTCGCTTTTGTCAAATCTTGTACGTTCTTGGTCGATTGGTTCCTGCCGTGCGATCACCGGCGCTTCATTTGCCTAAGCGCGAACTCCGGCGCATCTAGACGTGCCGGGTCACGGAGAAGAGAGACGTGCGAGGAAGAGGCATGGCGCCGCCCTTCGTCCCGAAGATGACCGCGAAGCTCGAAGGCATTTCGGTGCTGGGGAAGGGCCATCGCCGTTCATGGGACGGCGTGCTGGTGGAACTTTGGGAGGCGGAGGGGACCGTCGGCGCCCGCGCCGAATACGTCTCCGAGCACCCGCGTCTGTTCGTCCTGCTGGATCAGGCCGGCGGCGAGTTCGAGATGCTGCTCTCGCCCGACCGGCGGGCATTGCCGAAGCGCCATGTTCCGCGCCAGATCAGCTTCATCCCGGCCGGCGTGCCGCTCTGGTCGCGCGTCTCCAGCACCACCTATGTGCGCCATCTCGACCTGCATTTCGACATGGAGACGCTGCACCGTCGCCTCGCCGAGGATTTCGATCGCACCGCCTTCGAGACGCCCCGGCTGATGTTCAGCGACGAGCGGCTCATGACCTTCGCCGATCTGATCGCCGCCGAGTGCCAGAACCCGCTCGCCTTCCACGAATTGTACGGCGACAGCCTGACCACGGCGCTGTTCATCGATTTCCTGCGCTCCGGCCATCGGTCCGGGCGCAAGCGCACCGCGCTCGCCTCCTGGCAGCTGCGCCGCGTGACCGACTACATCGAGGCCAACTGCCTCGGCGCCATCCGGCTGGAGGAACTGGCGGAGCTGGTGGGCCTGTCGCCGAGCTATTTCAGCCACGCCTTCAAGGCCGCCACCGGCGTGCCGCCGCACCAGTGGCAGACCGATGCGCGGCTCAAGCGGGCGCAGCATCTGCTGCTCACCACCGACATGTCGCTCACCACGGTCGCCACGGCGACCGGCTTCTACGACCAGGCGCACTTCACGCGCATGTTCCGCCAGCATCTCGGCGCCACCCCGGCCGCCTGGCGCCGCGACCGGCGGGGCTGACGGCGCAAGCGTCGCCGCGCGGGTGTGCCGTCTTTATGCCGTCTTTATGCCGGCGTGCGGCATTCCGGATCGATCCCTTATCGGCACCGGCCTACATCCTCGCCAGCTCATCAACAGGAGCTGGATCATGCTCGATTTCGTCTATCTCGCCGTCGCCATCGGCTTCTTCGTGCTGATGGCCGCCTATGCGCGCGCCGTGTCGAAAGGGTGAGGCGATGTTCGACCTCGTTCTCGGCAGCGCCGTCGCGCTGGCGCTCACCGTCTATCTCGTGACCGCGTTGCTGCGGCCCGAGAAGTTCTGACGCGCGCCGTTCACCCCCCATTCGAAAGCCAAACGCCATGACCGCTTCCGGCTGGCTCCAGATAGCCATCATCCTCGCGCTCGTCGTCGCCGCGGCCGTTCCGCTCGGCGGCTACATGGCGCGCATCTATGCCGGCGAGCGCACCCTGCTCTCGTCCGTGCTCGGCCCGCTCGAGCGCGCGTTCTATCGCCTGGCCGGCGTCGACCCGAAGGTCGAGCAGGGCGCGCTCGGCTACACGCTCGGCATGCTCGCCTTCAACGCCGCCGGCTTCGCTCTGCTTTACGCCATACTGCGGCTGCAGGGCCTGCTGCCGTTCAATCCGCTGGGCTTTGCCGGCGTGAGCCCGGACCTCGCCTTCAACACGGCGGTGAGCTTCGTCTCGAACACCAACTGGCAGTCCTATGGTGGCGAGACCACCATGAGCCTGTTCAGCCAGATGGCCGGGCTGGCCGTGCAGAACTTCCTGTCCGCCGCCACCGGCCTCGCACTCGCGGTGGCGCTGGTGCGGGCCTTCGCCCGCTCCAACGCGTCGACGGTGGGCAATTTCTTTGTCGATATGACGCGCTCGGTGCTCTACGTGCTGCTGCCGCTCGCCATCGTGACGGCGCTGGCGCAGGTGTGGATGGGCGTGCCGCAGACCATGGACGCCACCACCGCGGCGACCACGCTGGAAGGCGCGCAGCAGACCCTCGCCATGGGCCCGGTGGCCTCGCAGATCGCGATCAAGCAGCTCGGCACCAATGGTGGCGGCTTCTTCAACGTCAACGCCGCGCACCCGTTCGAGAACCCCACCGCGCTCTCCAACGCGCTGGAGATCTGGCAGATGCTGGTCATCTCCACCGCCCTGGTCTTCGCCTTCGGCCGCCTCATCGGCGATCGCCGGCAGGCGCGCGCGCTGATCGCGACGATCGCCGTCATCCTCGTCGCCGGCATCGCGGTCGCCTATTGGGCCGAATCGGCAGGCACGCCCTCGCTGGTCGCCGCCGGGATCGATCCGGCGGGCGGCAACATGGAGGGCAAGGAGGTCCGCTTCGGGCTCGCCGCCTCCTCACTGTTCGCCGCCGTCACCACCGGCCTGTCGGATGGCGGCGTCAACGCGATGCACGATTCCTTCACGCCGCTGGGCGGTATGGTGCCGATGTTCCTCATCCAGCTCGGCGAGATCCTGCCGGGCGGCGTCGGCTCGGGCCTCTATGGCCTGCTGGTGATGGCGATCATCGCCGTCTTCGTCGCCGGCCTGATGGTCGGGCGCACGCCGGAATATCTCGGCAAGAAGATCGAGGCGCAGGAGGTGAAGATGGCGATCCTCGCCGTGCTGATCCTGCCGACCGCGATTCTCGGCTTCTCGGCGCTGTCGGCGGTGCTGCCGCAGGGGCTGGCCGGCCTCGCCAATGCCGGTCCGCATGGCCTGTCGGAAATCCTCTACGCCTACTCCTCGGCGGCGGGCAACAACGGCTCGGCCTTTGCCGGCCTGTCGGCGAACAGCCCATGGTGGAACACCACGCTCGGCCTCGCCATGCTGCTCGGGCGCTTCGCCTACATCGTGCCGATGATGGCGATTGCCGGCTCGCTCAGCGCCAAGACGCGGCTCACCTCCTCGTCCGGCACCTTCCCGACCCATGGCCTGCTGTTCGTCGGCCTGCTCGTCGGCGTCATCCTCATCCTCGGCGGTCTGCAGTTCTTCCCGGCGCTCGCCCTCGGCCCGATTGCCGAGCAGGTGCAGATGCTGGCCGGCAAGACCTTCTGACCGCGCGTTCGGAGACACTCGATGTCCACCCAGACCCACGCCAAATCCGGCTCCGCCTTCGCCTCGCCCGATCTTCTCGGCCGGGCGGTGCGCGACGCCTTCCTCAAGCTCAACCCGGTTGCGCTGATGCGCAACCCGGTGATCTTCGTCACCGAGGTCGTGGCGGCGCTCGTCACCGTGCTGTTCGTCCGTGACTTCCTGGTCGGCAATCCGCTGGCCTTCAGCGGCCAGATCATGGCCTGGCTGTGGTTTACCGTGCTGTTCGCCAATTTCGCCGAGGCGATCGCCGAAGGGCGGGGCAGGGCGCAGGCGGATTCCTTGCGCAAGGCGCGCACCGACACGGTGGCCAAGCGCCTGCGCGACCCTTCGGCACGTACGGCCTTTGACCGCGTCTCGGCGCTCGACCTCAAGGTCGGCGACCATGTGCTGGTCGAGGCGGGCGACCTGATCCCCGGCGACGGTGAGATCACCCTCGGCATCGCCTCGGTCAACGAGGCGGCCGTCACCGGCGAATCCGCGCCGGTCATCCGCGAGTCGGGCGGCGACCGCTCGGCCGTCACCGGCGGCACCACCGTCATCTCCGACTGGCTGGTGGTGCGCATCACCGCCGCCCCCGGCTCCTCCTTCCTCGACCGCATGATCGCGCTGGTGGAAGGCGCCGAGCGGCAGAAGACGCCGAACGAGATGGCGCTTTCGGTGCTGCTGGTCGGCATGACGCTGATCTTCCTCATCGCGGTGGTCTCGCTCGCCGGCCTTGGCCGCTATTCCGCCGCCGACGTGCGGGTGCCGATCCTCGTCGCCCTGCTGGTCACGCTGATCCCGACCACCATCGGCGGCCTGCTCTCGGCCATCGGCATCGCCGGCATGGACCGGCTGATCCGCCACAACGTGCTCGCCATGTCCGGCCGCGCGGTGGAGGCGGCGGGCGACGTCGACACGCTTCTGCTCGACAAGACCGGCACCATCACCTTCGGCAACCGCATGGCGGCCGAGATCATCCCGGTGCCCGGCATCACCGAGCATGAGGCGGCGCTCATCGCCGTGCAGGCGAGCCTCGCCGACGAGACCGCCGAGGGCCGTTCCATCCTTGCGCTCGCCCGTGAAAAGTTCGGCGTTTCCGCCGAGCGCGCGGCGCTCGAGGACGCCAGCTTCGTGCCCTTCTCCGCCGCGACCCGCCTGTCGGGCGTCGACGTGGAAGGCCGGCGCATCCGCAAGGGCGCGGTGGACGCGATCAAGCGCTTCGTGCACTCGGTCGACCCGCACGCCACGACCGGCATCGCCGCCTTCGACGCCGCGGTGGAGCGCATCGCGCGCTCGGGCGGCACGCCGCTCGGCCTCGCCGAGAACGGAAGGCTGCTCGGCGTCATCCACCTCAAGGACGTGGTGAAGCCGGACATCAAGGAGCGTTTCGCCGAGCTGCGCCGCATGGGCATCCGCACCGTCATGGTGACGGGCGACAATCCCATCACCGCCGCCGCCATCGCCTCCGAGGCTGGCGTCGATGATTTCATCGCCGAGGCCACGCCGCAGGACAAGCTCGCCTATATCCGCACCGAGCAGCGCCACGGTCGGCTGGTCGCCATGTGCGGCGACGGCACCAATGACGCGCCCGCGCTCGCCCAGGCCGACGTCGGCGTCGCCATGCAGTCCGGCACCCAGGCGGCGCGCGAGGCCGGCAACATGGTCGACCTCGACAGCGACCCGACCAAGCTCATCGAGATCGTCGGCATCGGCAAGCAACTGCTGATGACGCGTGGCGCGCTCACCACCTTCTCCATCGCCAACGACGTGGCGAAGTACTTCGCCATCATCCCGGCGCTGTTCATCGCCGCCATTCCCGAGCTCGGTCTGCTGAACGTCATGGGTCTGGCGACGCCGCAGAGCGCCATCCTGTCGGCGGTGATCTTCAACGCGCTGATCATCATCGCGCTGATCCCGCTCGCCCTGCGCGGGGTGAAGTACCGGGCGGGCGAGGCCGGCTCGGTGCTCGCCCGCAACCTGCTGATCTATGGCGGCGGCGGCATCGTCCTGCCCTTCGTCGGCATCAAGCTCATCGACATCGCCATCACGGCGATGGGCCTTGCCTGAAGCCGGCCTCGGAGAAGACTTCCATGATGACCTTTCTTCGCCCGGCGGTGACGCTGCTCATCGCCTTCACCCTCCTCACCGGCATCGCCTATCCCCTGGCGATGACCGAGCTGGCGCAGGTCCTGTTCCCGGTCCAGGCGCGCGGTTCGCTCGTCGAGCGCGACGGCACCGTCGTCGGCTCGCGGCTGATCGGCCAGAACTTCACCGCCGAGCGCTATTTCCATCCGCGCCCGTCGGTGGCCGGCAGCGGCTACGACGCGGCCGCCTCGTCGGGCAGCAATCTGGGGCCGACGAGCGCCATGCTCGCCGAGCGCCTGAAGACCGACGCGGCGGCGCTGCGGGCCGCTGGCCTCGCCGGGCCGATCCCGGTCGACGCCCTCACCACCTCGGGCAGCGGCCTTGATCCCGATGTTTCGCCGGCGAACGCTCTGGCGCAGGTTGCCCGCGTCGCCCGCGCCCGGGCGGTGGACGAGGCCCTTGTCCGCGACCTCGTCACGGCGCACATAGAGCAGCCGCGGCTCGGCGTGTTCGGCGATCCGCGCGTGAACGTGCTCGCTCTCAATCTCGCTCTCGACGCGGCCGCTCCGGCGGCGGGCGCGGCGCCGGGCTCCTGACGGAAACGCCTCATGAGCGCACACGATCCACCGCGCGCCGACCCGGAAGCCCTGCTCGCCGCCGCCGAGCGGGAGACGCGCGGCAAGCTGCGCATCTATCTCGGCGCCGCGCCCGGTGTCGGCAAGACCTACACGATGCTCTCCGCCGCCCGCGCCGCCAAGGCCGCGGGCGGCGACGTCGTGATCGGCATCGTCGAGACGCATGGCCGGGCCGAGACGGAGGCCCTCATCGAGGGGCTGGAGCTCCTGCCGCGCAAGGCCGTGCCCTATCGCGGCCGGCTGGTGCCGGAATTCGACCTCGAGGCCGCGCTGGCGCGTCGGCCCGGGCTGCTGCTGGTCGACGAATACGCTCATTCCAACGTCGACGGCAGCCGCCATCCCAAGCGCTGGCAGGACGTGCTCGACCTGCTCGCCGCCGGCATCGACGTATGGACGACGCTCAACATCCAGCATGTCGAGAGCCTCAACGACGTCGTCCAGCGCATCACCGGCGTGCGGGTGCGCGAGACCGTGCCCGACACCGCGCTGCAGAAGGCGGACGAGATCATCCTCGTCGATCTGCCGTCCGACGAGCTGATCAAGCGGCTGGCCGACGGCAAGGTCTATGTCGAGGACACCGCGACGCGGGCGGTGCAGAGCTTCTTCAAGCCGAGCAACCTCACCGCGCTGCGCGAGCTGGCGCTGCGCCGCGTGGCGGCGCGGGTCGACAGCGATCTCGTCGAGCGCATGCAGGGGGCGGCGATCGAGGGGCCGTGGGCGGCCGGCGAGAGGCTGCTGGTCTGCGTCGGTCCGGACATCGCCGCCGAGCGCGTGGTGCGGGAGGCCAAGCGCCTTGCCGACCTGATGAGCGCCAAATGGTTCGCCGTGACCGTCGAGCGCCCCGGCCATGTCATGGCGAGCGGCGCGCGGCGGCGGCTGGAGACCGGCATGCGGCTCGCCGAGTCGCTGGGCGCCGAGACTCGCTCGCTGGTCGCCGGCGATGTCGCGGCGGAACTGCTGCGCTTCGCCCGTTTCGAGAATGTCACCCAGATCATCATCGGCAAGGCGCGCCGGCGCTGGCTGGCCAATCCGCTGCGCGGCACGCTGGCCGACGCGCTGGTGAAGCAGGCCGACGGCGTCGCCATCCATGTCGTCACCGCCGAGGCGGGAGAGGCCAAAGCGGCGTGGCGGCCGAACCTGCCGCCGGTCGGCCCGGTCGTCGGATACCTCGCCGCCTCGCTCGGCGTCACCCTGGCGACCGGCATCGGCCTGTTCCTGTCCCGCTTCGTCGCCCTGCCCAACGTCTCGATGCTGTATCTGCTCGCCGTGCTTCTGCCGGCGTTGCTCTACGGCGTCTGGCCGGCGATCACCGCCTCCGGCCTCTCCTTCCTCGCCTATAATTTCTTCTTCATCGACCCGGTCGAGACCTTCACCGTCGCGCGTCCTCACGAATTGCTGGCGCTGCTGGTGTTCCTCATCGTGGCGGTGCTGATCTCGACGCTCGCCGGCCGGGCGCGCGAGCAGACGCGTGTCGCCGCGCAGCGCATGCGGGCGACGCGCCGGCTCTACGAGTTCACCCGCAAGCTCTCCGCGCTGCCCGACCGCGCCTCGGTCGCGGAGGCCGCCGCGGTCGAGCTGCACGCGGTGCTCGGACGCTCCAGCGTCATTCTTCTGTCGGAGAAGGGCGAACTCGCCATCGCCGCCGCCTGGCCGCCGGAGGACCGGCTCGACACCGGCTCGATGACCGCCGCCGGCTGGGCCTTCGAGCATGGCGAGGCGGCGGGGGCGGGGACCGGCACGCTGCCGAGCGCTCCCTGGCTGTTCCAGCCGCTCGGTGGTGGCGAGAGCGATGCGCGGATCGGCGTCGTCGGTATCGAGCGCGACCCCGAGATGCCGTTGCTCGACGTGGAAAGCCAGCGCATCCTCGGCTCGCTGTGCGAGCAGACGGCGGCGGCGCTGGTGCGCACCATGCTGTCGGCCGAGGTGACGCGCGCACGCACCGCGGCGGAAACCGAGCGGGTGCGCAACATCCTGCTGGCCTCGATCAGCCATGACTTCCGCACCCCGCTCGCCTCCATTCTCGGCGCGGCGACCAGCCTCATCGACTACGGGCCGGACATTCCGGCGGAAACCCGCCGCGACCTGCTGCTGCAGATGCGCGAGGAGGCGGAGAACCTTGACCAGATGGTGCGCAACCTGCTCTCCATGACCCGCCTGGAGGCCGGCGCGCTCGAGATCAACAAGGACTGGGTCGACGCCGTCGAGCTGATGAACCGCGCCGTCGCCGCCGTCCGCCGGCGCGGGGCGACACAGCGCTTCGTGGTGACGGCCGCGCACGATCTGCCGCTGGTTCAGGCCGACCAGAGCCTGATGGATCAGGCGCTCGGCAATGTCGTCGCGAACGCCGTGCGCTATGCCGGCCGCGATGCGCGCATCGGTCTGTCGGCGACGGTCATCGACCGCCAGCTCGTCATCGCGGTCACCGATGACGGGCCGGGCATTCCGGCCGAGACGCTGCCGCATGTGTTCGAGAAGTTCGTGCGCGCCACGCGCGGTAGCGGCGACGGCGGCGATGGCTCGGGCCTCGGCCTCGCCATCACGAAGGGCATCGTCGAGGCCCATGGCGGCAGCGTTTCCGCCCGCAGCCCGGCCCCGGGGCAGCGGCACGGCACGCGGGTCGCCATGCGCCTGCCACTGCCGGTCGAGGCGCCGGCGCGTGGGGAGGAGGCATGAGCGCGATCACCGTACTCGTCGTCGACGACGAGCCGGCCATTCACCGCTTCATGGCGCCCGCGCTCGCCGCCAATGGCTATGAGGCGCTGCGCGCCGACACGGGCGCGCAGGCGCTCGCCCTCGCGGTGAACCGGCGCCCGGACGTCATCGTGCTCGACCTCGGCCTGCCGGACATGGACGGCAAGGAGGTGATCCGCCGCCTGCGCGAATGGTCGGACATTCCCATCGTGGTGCTCTCCGCCCGCGACCGCGAGGTCGAGAAGATCGAGGCACTCGATCTCGGGGCGGATGATTTCGTCAACAAGCCGTTCGGCGTCGGCGAGCTGATGGCGCGGCTGCGGGCGGCGCTGCGCCATCGCATGCAGGAGAAGGGCGAGACGCCGGTGCTCCGCCTTGGCGGCATCGAGATCGACATTCCCCGCCACCGCGTCATGCGCGAAGGCGTGGAGATCAAGCTGACGCCGAAGGAGTTCGAGCTTGTCGCCTTCCTGGCGCGCCATGCCGGCAAGGTGCTGACCCACCGCCAGATCCTGCGCGAGGTGTGGGGCCCGGCGCATGAGCACGACACGCAATATCTGCGCGTCTATGTCGGCCAGCTCCGCACTAAGCTGGAGGCCGACCCGGCCAATCCGGTGCTGGTCGTGACCGAGCCGGGCATCGGCTACCGCGCCGGCGGCTAGCCGCGCCCGGTCCCTCCGTCACGCCTCGATGTCGACGTCGCGGGTTTCCTCGCCCAGCAGCAGCGCGATCAGGGTCAGCAGCGCCATGGACGACAGGTAGACGCCGACCCAGAACGGACTGCCGCCGCCCCAGGCCCATAGCGCGACCGCGATGAACGGCGCCACCGCGGCGCCGAGGATCGACGAGACGTTGTAGGCGATACCCGAGCCGGTGTAGCGCACATTGGCCGGGAACAGCTCGGGCAGCAGCGCGCCCATCGGGCCGAAGGTCATGCCCATCAGGCTGAAGCCGAGGATGAGCCAGGCCATGACGCCGACCGGACCGGCGGCGAGCATCGGCACCCAGACGAGGCCGAACGCCATGATGGCGAGCGTGACGCCGATCAGCGTGTAGCGGCGGCCCCAGCGGTCGGCCCACGGGCCGGACAGCATGGTGAAGACGCCGAAGAACACCACGCCGATGATCATCATCAGCACGAAGGTGGTGTAGTCGTAGCCGAGGCCCGGCAGCGCGGCGCCGGTGCCGGCGCGGCCATAGCTCAGCGAGAAGGTCGTCATGAGGTAGAACAGCACATAGGTCGCCAGCATGTAGAAGGTGCCGAGGACCAGCGCCTTGCCATGCGTGCGGAACACCTCGGCGAGCGGCAGCCTGTGCACCTTGCCGGCCTCCACGGTCTTGGCGAAGGCTGTGCTCTCGACGAGGTTGAGGCGCACCCACAGGCCGATGGCCACCATCACGATCGAGAACAGGAAGGGGATGCGCCAGCCCCAGGCAAGGAAGGCGTCGGAGGGGCGCGAGGGATCGTCCGAGGGCATCGTCGCGGCGATGATCAGGAACAGGCCATTGGCGATGATGAAGCCGAGCGGCGCGCCGAGCTGCGGAAAGGTGCCGAACACCGCCCGCTTGCCGGGCGGGGCGTTCTCCGTCGCCACCAGCGCCGCGCCGCTCCATTCGCCGCCGAGCGCGAATCCCTGGGCGAGGCGCATGACCACCAGCAGGAACGGCGCCAGCCAGCCGGCCTGGTGGAAGGTCGGCAGCAGGCCGATCAGGAAGGTGGCGACGCCCATGGTGAGCAGGGCGCCGACCAGCGTCACCTTGCGCCCGCGCTTGTCGCCGAGATGGCCGAAGAAGATCGCCCCGAGCGGGCGCGCGACCATGGCGGCGCCGAAGATGGCGAAGGAGGCGAGCAGCGCCGCCGTGTCGTTGCCGGCCGGAAAGAACAGATGCGGGAACACCAGCACGGCGGCGGTGGCGTAGACGTAGAAGTCGTAGAACTCGATGGTCGTGCCGATCAGGCTCGCGAGGATGACGCGGGAGCGCGGATTGGCGACGGCGCCGGTGGGCGTGGCGGCAAGCGGGAAAGTCATTCGGGGGCTCCGGGCACGGCGGCCGGCCGGGCGCGCGAGGCGCAAGCCGGCAAAATGTCGGGAGCCCTTTTAGAACACGATGCCGGCAAATGCAGCGGGGTGGCCTCATACTTTTGGCCGGATGCCGCCCCGCCGCCGTCAGGCGGGCGATCAGCCCGGCGGATCGACCTTCACGCCCTGCGGCCCGACCTCGATCTGCAGCGAGTTCTGGTCGCGCTCATAGGTGCGGTAGGCGAAGACGGCAATGACGGCCACCAGCACCACCAGGGCGACGGTCAGGACGGTTCGATTCATGGTTCTTCCCCGTGTTCATTCCGATCCGACCCCGTCGCTTAACGACGGCGCGGAGCGGTAACAGAACGCGGCAGAGGGGGTATCGGTTCCCTTTCAGACGGCGCGGCGGCCGGCATGGCACCGGCTTCCCCTGCGGATTCCGTTGCGGATGCCGCAGCGCTGGCGGTGTTCCGCCGGTCGCCGCAACGAGCAGACCCTTGCCTGCATGCTCGGCGGCGCAGAACAGGCGAGGGCTGACCGCTACGGCATGTCGCGTCGCTGATCGCGCCGATGAGAACGTTCATCCCGGAAAGAGACGCGAGATACGAGCGCGTAGACAGCCGCGTCCCACACGTTGTCTGCGTGCATTTCACTTTATTCCGACCGAGTGTTCATTGGCTTTACGTCAGCATACCTTGGTATATTTCATGTTGAATCCATTTCATTAGCTGATATTTATCAAAAACAGGCCGAAATAGGCATGGCGCAAAAAGTACAGATCTTACCAAGCGTAAAATAGTGACGTTTGGTAAGGCGTATGCGGTCCGAAAAACATAATCGTGTTCGGTCGTTGCTTGCGTCATCGCGTGACGGCCGCCGCGTCAACGACGCGGTTTGCGACGCTCGAAGCAGCCGGCAAGAGCTGCGTGGGATTCATCAGGTCGAGGATACGTCAATGGACACCAACAAGACGGCGGCGCGCGCCTGGGAGCCCTGGTTCCAGCTCGGCTGCGGCATTCTCTGCATGGCGATGATCGCCAATCTTCAATATGGCTGGACCCTGTTCGTCGACCCGATCGACCAGGCGCATGGCTGGGGCCGCGCGGCGATCCAGACTGCCTTCACCATCTTCGTGCTGACCGAGACCTGGCTCGTCCCGGTCGAGGCGTGGTTCGTCGACCGCTATGGCCCGCGCCTGGTTCTCAGTTTCGGCGCGGTGATGATCGCGCTGTCCTGGGTCATCAATTCCTATGCCGGCTCGCTCACCATGCTCTATGCCGGCGCGGTGTTCGGCGGTATCGGCGCCGGTTCGGTCTATGGCACCTGCGTCGGCAACGCGCTGAAGTGGTTCCCCTATCGTCGCGGCCTCGCGGCGGGTGCCACCGCCGCCGGCTTCGGCGCCGGCGCGGCGCTGACCGTGGTGCCGATCGCCAACACCATCGCCGCGCATGGCTACCAGACGGCGTTCTTCTGGTTCGGCATCGGCCAGGGTCTCGTCGTCCTGCTCGCCGCGCAGTTCCTCTACCCGCCGACATTCAAGATCGCCGCGCCTAGGAAGGCGCTGAGCATTCCGCAGAGCCGGGTCGATTACCAGCCCTCGCAGACGCTGACCAAGCCGGTGTTCTGGCTGCTCTATCTGATGTTCGTCATGGTGGCGTCGGGTGGCCTGATGGCGGCGGCACAGATCGGTCCGATCGCCCACGACCTCGGCGTCGCCGACACGCCGGTGAGCATCCTCGGCATCTCCGCCGCGGCACTGACGCTCGCCATCTCGCTCGACCGCATCTTCGACGGTTTCGGCCGGCCGATCTTCGGCTACGTCTCGGACCGGATCGGGCGCGAGAACACCATGTTCATCGCCTTCGGCACGGCGGCGGTGATGCTGCTGGTGATGGTCTTCCACGGCTCGAACCCGCTGGTGTTCGTGCTGGCCACGGCCGGTTTCTTCGGCGTGTTCGGCGAGATCTACTCGCTGTTCCCGGCGACCTGCGGCGACACGTTCGGTTCAAAATTCGCCGCCACCAATGCCGGCATGCTCTACACCGCCAAGGGCACGGCGGCGCTGCTGGTGCCGCTCGCCAGCGTCGTGGCGGCGGTCTATGGCTGGTACGCGGTGTTCGCCATCGCGGTGGGCCTCAACGCCACCGCGGCCCTCCTCGCCCTGCTGGTGCTGAAGCCGCTGCGCGCCCGCTTCATCGCCCGCAGCGCGGTGGAGGCGGAGAGCGCCTCGGTGCCGGTCGGCCGGCAGTCGCACGCCCACTGACGCCTGTGCATGGAACAAACGTGGTCCCGGACGGTCGACAGGCCGATCCGGGACCGGTCTTTTCGGCGGCGAGCGATCCCGGCGCGGCGGCTTCGCCTCGCCGGGACGACGCTTGTCGGTGGGATCAGGGGATCAGCCGCGCATAGATCTCCGGCCGCCGGTCCGGGACATGGGTGTTGATCGCGCGGGCTGCCTTGAGCCGCGCGGGGTCGAGATCGGCGACCAGCAGTTCCTCGCCGTCGCCGGCGATGACGAGATTGCCGCCATTGGGGTCGCCGACGCAGCTCAGCCCCATATAGTCGAGCTCGCCCTCGGCGCCGCAGCGGTTGGCATAGGCGACATAAAGCTCGTTCTCGAAGGCGCGCGAGGGCACCACGACATGCGAGACCGCGTCATAGGGCTTCATGTTGGCCGTCGGCACCAGCACGAGGTCGGCGCCCGCCAGCGCCAGCGCGCGCACCGCCTCGGGGAATTCGACGTCGTAGCAGATCAGCATGCCGAGCCGGTATCCCCCGAAGGAGGCGAGCTCGGCCGAGCCTTCGCCGGGCGCGAACATGGCGCGGTCGAGGTCGCCGAACAGGTGCATCTTGCGGAAGTTGAGCAGCGGCGCGCCATCCCGGCCGATCAGCAGGCAGGAATTGTAGATCTCGCCGCCCTCGCCACGCTCGGGATAGCCGTAGCACAGGCCGATATTGTGGGCGCGGGCGATGTCGCCGGCCCGGCGCGCGCTCGGCCCGTCCTGCGGCTCGGCCATGGCGAGGGCCGCCTCGCGGCCGATATTGTAGCCGGTGAGGAACATCTCCGGCGCCAGCAGCAGGTCGGCGCCGCGCGCCGCCGCGGCGGCGGCCGCCGCGGCGAGCCGGTCGAGATTCGCGGCGGGCTGGTTGGCGGGGTCGCCGGCGGTCTGCAGCAAAGCGAGGCGCATCAGGAGCCCTTCCGCGCCTTGAGCGCCGTCACCGACATGCAGAAGATCTCGAACAGCACCTGCGCCGCGGCATGGGCGGTGTTGGACGTCGAATCATATTGCGGCGCCACTTCGACCACGTCGCCGCCGACCACGTCGAGCCCGTTGAGCCCGCGCAGGATCTCCAGCACCTCGCGCGAGGTGAGTCCGCCGATCTCCGGTGTGCCGGTGCCGGGCGCGAAGGCGGGGTCGAGGCTGTCGACGTCGAAGGAGACATAGACCGGGCCGGTGCCGAGCACCTGCCTGGCCTTCTCGATGATGGCGGGCACGCCCATGCCGGTGACCTCCTCGGCGTGAATCACCGTCATGCCGCTGTCGTAGGAGAACTCCCACAGGAATTCCGCGCCGCCGCGAATGCCGATCTGGATGGTGCGGCCGGGGTCGAGCGTGCCGTCCAGCACGGCTTTGCGGAACGGCCCGCCATGGTGGAACTTCGAGCCCTCATAGACGCCGCTGGTGTCGCAATGGGCGTCGATGTGCAGCATGCCGACGGGACGCGTCTCGCCGACCGCCTTGAGGATCGAGCCGGTGATCGAATGATCGCCGCCGACCGCGAGCGGAATCACGCCCGCCGCCACCACCTTCTTGAAATAGGCCTCGATATCGGCGTGGCAGCTCTCCAGGCTGAAGCGGCTGGTGAAGGTGACGTCGCCGACATCGGCGACCCTGGCGTCCGCCGCCGGCACCATGCCGAGCACATGCTCGTAGGGGCCGATCCGCTCGATGGCGCGCACCGCGCGCGGGCCGAGGCGGGCGCCGGCGCGGTTGGTCACGCCGAGGTCCATCGGCACGCCGATCAGCGCGACGTCGAGGCCGGCGAAATCGTCGAGGTCCGGCGCGTCGGGGCGGTAGGGCGCGTCGAGCAGCGTGGCCGCATTGGCCCACGGCCACACGCGGCGGTCGCCGCCCTTGAACTGAAGCTCGGCGACCCGCTTGAAGGTGGGGTCGAAGATCACCCCGCCCGCGATGGAGCCATATTTCGCCCGGAGCCGCTCGAGCTTTTCAGTGTCCGACATCTTTGCCTCACGCCGCTGGAATTCCAGCCAGCCTAGCGGCACGCGGCGAGGGCGGGGAAGGGGGGCGAGCACCGTCCTTCGTCGGATAAGCCGAGGTGTGGCCGAACGGGCGCAGCCCTTGTCAGCCGGCGATCTCCAGAAGGATCGCCGCCACCGCCTCCGGCGCGCTGAGGAAGGGAGAGTGGCCGGTGTCGAGCTGGTGCACCTGCGCGCCCGGCACCGCCGCCTGCATCTCGCGCTGCACGCCGAGCGGCAGGCCGCGGTCCTTCAGGCACTCGACGTAATGCCGGCGCAGCCGGCCGTAGCGATGCGGCGTGATCGCCGAGACGGCGGCGAAGGGGGCGTGCGGGGTGACGCGCACGAGGTTGGCCAGCGCGCGCTCGATGTCGTGCTCGGTGCAGTCGGAATAGAGCGAGCCGGCGATGAGGTCGCGCCGCGCGAGGTCGAGGCCCAGCCCCTCCTTGCCGAGCCGCAGCATGCCCTGCGTCTCGACGATGGCGGGGTCCTTGAGATAGGTCGGCGTCATGACGAAATCGCGTGCCGTCTTGCCGTTCGGCGCCATGAATCCGGTGAGGTAGACCAGCGCCTCGATTCGCTCGGCCATCTCCTCGCCGAGCCAGGTGCAGGTCGCCCCGCCGACCGAATGCCCGACCAGGATCGCCTTGCCCTCGATGTCCTCCAGCGCGGCGCGCACCGGCGCGGCGTAGATCGCGATGTCGGTCACGGCGGCGGTCGGGGTTGGGTCGAAGCCATGGCTGGCGAGATCGGGCGCGATCACCGCGTGGCCGGCGGCGCCGAGGAGATTCGCCACCTTCTGGAAGCAGCCGCCCCAGTGCCAGGAGCCGTGAATGAGAATGAAGGTTGCCATGGCGCGTCTCCTCTTCGTTCCGGCGTGCGTGGTAGCGGGCGGCGCGCACGGCGTCCAGCCTGGCATGCCAGGCGCCGCCTCGGACGGGTGCGCCGACACAAGTTGCGCTTCCCCGGCGCCCTGGGCCGGGATACATTTTGCCCATGATGTCGAATTGAGCAGGGCGGCGTCCCGCGAGGTCTGGAACCATGCCGTATCGTTATGTCGCCGGGCCGCATGCCTATGCGTTCGCCGACCTCAGGGAATTGATGGCGAAGGCGACGCCGCTGCGTTCCGGCGACATGCTGGCCGGCATCGCCGCCGCCTCGGCGGAAGAGAACGTGGCGGCGCGCATGTGCCTCGCCGACGTGCCGCTGGCCGCCTTCCTCAACGAGGCGCTGGTTCCCTATGAAGAGGACGAGGTCACGCGCCTCATCATCGACACGCACGACACGGCAGCCTTCCGCCCGATCTCGCACATGACGGTCGGCGATTTCCGTGACTTCCTGCTGTCTGGCCTCACCACCAGCGAGGTGCTGGCCGCCATCGCGCCCGGCGTGACGCCGGAAATGGCGGCGGCGGTGTCGAAGCTGATGCGCAATCAGGACCTGATCGCGGTCGCCAGAAAGTGCCGCGTGGTGACGAAGTTCCGCAACACCATCGGCCTGCCGGGCACGATGGCGGTGCGGCTGCAGCCGAACCACCCGACCGACGACCCGGCGGGCGTCACCGCCTCCATCCTCGACGGTCTGCTCTATGGCTGCGGCGACGCGGTGATCGGCATCAACCCGGCCTCCGACAGCGTGCCGGTGCTCAGCGAGCTGCTGAAGCTGATCGACGGCATCATCCAGCGCTTCGACATCCCGACGCAGGCCTGCGTGCTCACCCATGTCACCACCTCGACCGAGGTGATCAATCGCGGCGTGCCGGTCGACCTCGTGTTCCAGTCGGTGGCGGGCACGCAGGGCGCCAACGCTTCCTTCGGCATCAGCCTCGCCACGCTGAAGGAGGGACGC
The DNA here is from genome assembly GCF_056836805.1 of Ancylobacter sp. TW_SC_1. Classification (NCBI taxonomy): domain Bacteria; kingdom Pseudomonadati; phylum Pseudomonadota; class Alphaproteobacteria; order Hyphomicrobiales; family Xanthobacteraceae; genus Ancylobacter; species Ancylobacter sp. TW_SC_1. The sequence continues at coordinate 3,240,905 of NZ_CM166365.1, read as the reverse complement.
GAGGCGGCGCTGTCGCTGAACCGCGGCACGCTCGGCGACAACGTGATGTATTTCGAGACTGGGCAGGGCTCGGCACTGTCGGCGGGCGCCCATCACGGCGTCGACCAGCAGACGCTGGAAGCGCGCGCCTATGCGGTGTGCCGGCCGTTCAAGCCGCTGCTGGTGAACACCGTGGTCGGCTTCATCGGGCCGGAATATCTCTATGACGGCAAGCAGATCATCCGCGCCGGCCTGGAGGACCATTTCTGCGGCAAGCTGATGGGCGTGCCGCTCGGCTGCGACGTCTGCTACACCAACCACGCCGAGGCCGACCAGGACGACATGGACACGCTGATGACCCTGCTCGGGGCGGCGGGCGTCACCTACATCATGGGCATTCCCGGCTCCGACGACGTGATGCTGAACTACCAGTCGACCTCGTTCCATGACCAGCTCTACCTGCGTCAGGTGCTCGGCCTGCAGCGGGCGCCGGAGTTCGAGGCGTGGCTGCAGCGCATGGGCATCACTGAGCCGAACGGCAGCTTGAGGAAGCAGCAGGGGATTCATCCCCTCCTCGCCGCCGCGCCGGAGCTGGCGGCATGAGCGAAACGGCGGCGGACGGCGACCTCCCGGTCGACACTGTGATCGACAACGCGGTAATTGAGGAGGCGTTGATCGAGGAGGCGGTGATCCAGGACAGCTGGCGCCGGCTCGCCGGAATCACCCCCGCCCGCATCGCCCTCGGGCGCGCCGGTACCGGGCTGCCAACACAAGAGGTGCTGAGGTTTGCGCTGGCGCATGCGCAGGCGCGTGATGCCGTGCATCTCCCTTTCGAATCTGCCCATATGGCAGAGGCCATCGCCGCCCTTGGTTTCGAGACGGTTGAAGTGAAATCCGCCGCCCCGGCGCGTGACGCCTATCTGCGCCGGCCTGATCTCGGGCGCCGGCTTTCGGAAGAAAGCCGTGCAATGTTAGGTGCTTGGACGCAATCGCCGGTGGATGTGGCCATCGTCGTCGCCGACGGGCTGTCCTCCACCGCCATCCACGCGCAGGCCGTGCCGTTCCTCACCGCGTTCAAGGCCCGCCTCGCCGAGGGCGGATGGAGCGTCGGGCCCGTCGCCATCGCCAGCCAGGCGCGTGTGGCGCTCGGCGACGAGGTCGGCGAGCTGATGAAGGCGCAGGCCGTCGTCGTGCTGATCGGCGAGCGGCCGGGCCTGTCCTCGCCGGACAGCCTCGGCCTCTACCTCACCTTCGCCCCGCGCCTCGGCCGCTCCGATGCGGAACGCAACTGCATCTCCAATGTGCGCGGCGAAGGGCTGTCGCATGCCCACGCCGCATTCAAGCTCGCCTGGCTGCTGAAGGAAGCGCTGGCGCGGCGCCTGACCGGTGTCGCGCTGAAGGATGAGAGCGACCTGCTGCTCGTCAACGGTCAGCCTCCGGCCGCCCGGATTGGCTAGCGCGCAGCTTGCCGTCGGCGATGCAATAGCGGCCGTGACGGTAGGTCGCCTCGGTCAGCTGATCGTCGATGCGGTGAAACGCGGCGAGGACGCCGCGCAGGAACATGTTCAGGACCATTGTCTCCTCCATGGCCGGAGCACCGGCCTCGCCGTGAGATGTGACTCGCTTGCCGTAAGATCGCGATGGGGAAGTGTGCCGCGAGGCGTAAAGCCGCCATAAAGCGGCCCGCTTCTTCTACCGTCCGGCGCCGAATTCCTCCGTCACCCATTCGCGCAGCACGGCGACGGCGGGGTGGCCGGCGCGGCGCGCGGGGGCGACGAAGCGGTAGCGCTGGCCTTCCAGCACCGGCCCGAAAGGCTGCACCAGCACGCCCGAGGCGAGTTCCGCCGCCAGCAGCGGCAGGCTCAGCAGGGCGATGCCCTGTCCGGCGATGGCGGCCTGGATGGCGCCGCCCTCGTCGTTCAGCGAGACCCCGCGCGACGTGTCGAGGTCGTGGAGCCCGGCCGCCCGCGCGAACTCCGCCCAGCCCGGCATGGCGGCGACGGCGGTGTAGACCGGGTTCTCGACATGGATCAGCGTCGTCGCGGCGAGGTCGGCCGGGCCGGCGATGCCCAGATGCGGCGCGCAGACCGGGGCGAAGCACTCCGGCATCAGGTCCACGGTGTCGAGGCCGGGATAGGGGCCGGCCCCATAGCGGATGGCGGCGTCGGCGGCACCGGCATCGAGGTCCACCGGGCCGTCCGCCGCGAGAAGCCGCAGATCCCAGCCGGGAAAGCGCGCGCGAAAGCGGGCGACGCGCGGCACCAGCAGCCGGGCGGTGAAGGCCGCCGTGGCCGACAGCGTCGCCACCTGCCGCGCGGGGCGCCGGCGCAGCGCGGCGACCGCCTCCTCCATGCCGTCGAAGGCGGTGCGCAGCGGGGCGAACAGGGCGCGACCTTCCTCGGTCAGCATCACCTTGCGCGGCGCGCGGCGAAACAGCGCGAAACCGAGTTCGGCTTCGAGCTGGCGGATCTGGTGGCTGATCGCGGTCGGCGTCACTGCGAGTTCGGCGGCGGCGCGCTTGAAGCTCTCAAGCCGGGCGGCGGCCTCGAAGGCGCGCAGGGAACCGAGCGGGGGAAGGGTGCGCATGCGGCATCATAGATGAGTTCAACTCACGCGTAAGATGAGATGTTCGCGTTTGTCACACATGATTCCAAGGTCCTATAAGCCGTTCCTCAGACACGAGGCCAGCAAAGAGTGAGTTGCTCTCATCGCGCGGGTCGGCGTCCAATGGAGGAATTACGATCATGGCATGGGGCCTTCTCGCGCTTGCTTCGCTGTTCGAGGTGGCCTTCGCGGTGGCGCTGAAGGCGGCCGACGGCTTCACCCGGCCCGGTCCCAGCGTCCTCGCCATCGCGGCCGGCGGGGTCAGCCTCGTCTTCCTCACCTTCGCCATGCGGACGCTGCCGGTCAGCGTCGCCTATCCGGCCTGGGGCGCCTTCGGCACGCTCGGGACCGTTGTGCTGGGCGCGGCGCTGTTCGGCGAGCCGATCAACGCGGCGAAGATCGCCTCGGTCCTGGCGATCCTCGTCGGCATTGTCGGGCTGAAGCTGCAGGCGGCGTGAGCGGCTGGCGCCGTCGTCTGGCGCAATTGCCTAGTGCTTGCGCCCGTACTCGCCGTCGAGCCAGTTGTCGGCGAGCGCCATGCGCTGGAAGATGAAGGCCACGGCCCGAAGCCGATTCACCACCGGTCCCCGCTCCCAGATCTCGCCGTGCTCGAAGCCCATGAAGATGGTGTAGCGCGGCAGCGTCAGGCCAAAGGGCAGGTTCAACCGCACCGACTTGACCACCACAAACTCCATGTGGAGGGAGGGCGCGGCGAGGTAGTACAGCCCCTCCGACGGTTCGTATTTCGCGGAGAGCTTGGGCGCGACCGCGGGCGTCGCCTGCCGGATGACGGCGAGGTCGGCCTCGGTGAAGGGCAGGCGCTTGAGATCGCGGGCGGTCGCCAGCATCTCCCTCGGGGATATCCTTGTAGCCATCGTGCCTCGCGCGATCCGGGAAGCCGCCTATCTGCCGCAAACGCAGCGCTGGGGGAAGCCCCTGGGCAGGCGACCGGACGGATGGCCGCGGCGCGATCCTATTCGGCGTCGCTGTCGCCCTCTTCCTCGCCCTTGTAGGGGTCGGCGAGCGCGGCGGTCGGCTCGCTGACCGGGATCTTGCGGTCCGAGGCCATGGCGGCGAGCTTCTGCGGGCCGGAGCGCCGCAGGATTTCGCGGAAGCTCTGGTGCATGCCGCCATCGACATAGGAGGCGTTCGCGGCCGGGCGCGAGGCAGAGAGCAGGGCGATGGTCTGCTCGTCATGCGCCTGCTTGCTGGCGACGGCGTCGATTGCCGGGTCGGGGACGGCGATCGGGCAGGGGGCGAGCGGGTCGCTCGCCGACACCGGCGGCTGCGTGCCGGGCGTGAAGCGATAACGGCCACCGCAGGCCGAGACGTTGGGCGGCACGCGCGTGACGGCGAACAGGTCGGTGCCTTCCTTCAGGTTGCGCCAATAGGGCATGTTCGCATCGTAACGGTGCTCGGCGAAATTGGCCGGCGTCATGCGGAAGGGCAGGGATTGCACCTGGAAGCCCGGCTGCCCGGCGGCCAGCGCCTCGCGCGCCAGCGCATAGACTTCGCCGACGCCGTCATTGGTCATGGCGTAGCAGCCGGCGGAGGTGCAGGCGCCATGCACCATCAGCGCGCTTCCACTGTAGCCGAGGGCGCGTTCGAGTTGGTTCGGATAACCGAGATTGAAGGAGAGATAGTACTGCGAGCGTGGATTGAGCTGGCCGCGCGTGATGGTGTAGTAGCCCTCCGGTGCCTGCCGGTCGCCCTCGCGGGTCTTCGGGCCGAGCTTGCCGGACCAGCGGCACAGCGGGTAGGTCTTGAGCAGGGCATAACGGCCGGAAGTCGTGCGCTTCCACACCTCCAGCTCGCTCTCCTGCTTGTAGATCCGCACCATGATCGGATCGTCCGGGCTCATGCCCTTGGCCGCCATCTCCTGCAGCAGCTTCTGCGGGATCGGCAGCGAGCCGCGATCGTCGTAGTCGCCGCCGGCGCAACCGGCGAGGAAGGCGGCCAGAGCCAGCAGAAGGGCGGTACGCAACAGGTTCATGTCGGCTCGCCTAGCCTCGCAAAACGGCGGATCGACGGCAGCCCGAGACAACGTCCGACGTCGGGCCGTCAATGTCCCTGATTAGCGCCATCATGGTTTCCAGACCGTTAGCGCGGCGGCTCCGGCGACCCGGCGCCGCCGCTCATGGGTTCGCCGACTACCGGGCCGGAAGCGCCTGGCACATCTGTCGCGAAAGTTGGCCGGCCTTCGCGCCTGGAAGATGCTCCCAATTATTGAATCGAGAGCGCTTTCCTGTCGCTCAGGTGATTCCGCCTGACCGGGAAGGGTTCTCGGCAGCCTACGGTGCGTGCCGGCACTCGACGGTCACGTGCTTCAGTTCGTGCACAGGCGCCAGCCGCTGCCGGATGATGTCCGAGGTCAGGCTCGGCGGCGCCACGACGCTGACGATCGCGGCATGCGCGTCGGGACCCACGCGCCAGACGTGGAGGTCGGCGATCTTCACGTCGCCCGGGCGCTCCACGACGTCCACCACTTCGTCGGCGATGTGCGTGTCGGTCTGGTCGAGCAGGACGGATGAAGTGTCCCGCATCAGGCTCCACGCCCAGCGCCCGATGACGATGCCGCCTATGAGGCCCATGGCAGGATCGAGCCACACCCAGCCGAATGCGCCGCCCGCAAGCAGGGCCACGATGGCGAGAACGGAGGTCAGCGCATCCGCCAGCACGTGGAGGTAGGCGCCGCGCAGATTGTTGTCGTGGCTGTGGGCGGCGCCGTGACCGTCATCCGCGTGAGGTTCATGCCCATGTGAATGCCCGTGGACGTGAGGCATGCCGCCGAGGAGGAGGGCGCTGACGAGGTTAACCAGAAGGCCGATTACCGCGATCAGCGTCGCTTCCCCGAAGGCGACGTCGATGGGATCGTGCAGGCGCAGGACCGACTCGAATGCCATCGCCACGGCGACGATGCCGAGGATCGCGGCGGAGGCGAAGCCGGCGAGGTCGCCCACCTTGCCGGTTCCGAAGCTGAACCGGGTATCGAACGCGTGCTTCCTGGCATAGGCATAGGCGAGGGCAGCGATGCCGAGGGCGCCAGCATGGGACGCCATGTGGAAGCCGTCGGCCAGAAGCGCCATGGAGCCGGTGTAGAAGCCGGCGGCGATCTCGGCCACCATCATCACGGCGGTCAAGACCACGACGAGGCGCGTGCGTCGGGAATTCTCGTCATGCGCGGAGCTGAGAAACACGTGCTGATGCGTGAAGGCGTGCATATCCGGCGGCTTTGACATGAGCGGCACCTATTTCGCGTAGCGGCGTATGGCGTCCATGAGCTCGCGCGCGCCTTCGGCCCGTTCGTCATGGGAGAGGTCGGGATGGGCGACGTGGGCCTGAAGGTGCTCCTCGACGATCTGCTCCATCAGGCCGCTGATGGCCCCCTTGGTGGCGGCGACGAGGTGGAGCAGCGTCGTGCAATCCGTACCGCTGCCGAGCCCCCGCTCGATCGCCGCCACTTGGCCGGCAATGCGCTGGACACGGGCGAGCAGTGCAGGATTGGGTTTCGTGAGATGCGACATAGGATAGGAGGGTACCCTATATTCGTTGCCACCGCAATGACACCTCGCGTGCTGCTGCGTCGCCGCCGAGCGGGGAGCGGAGGATCACAGGCCGTCCGGCGGGGTGTTCCTCTGCTTTCGTGGATCGCTCTGACGAGCGCTCGGCAAAGGGGCCGGAGCGGTCACAGCCCTTCGATCGGGATGTTCAGCTTGAGATTGAGATCGGTCTCTTCCAGGCCGAAATGCAGGCGCAGCTCGGCCATCTTCTGCTCGAGCCGCAGCAGGGCAAGGCCGAGGCGCTCGATCTCCTCGTCGCTGAGCGTGCCGCCCTCCACCCGGCGGATGGCCTGGCGCTCCACCACCTGGCGCACGGTTTCCACCAGCATCAGAACCAGCTTGACGAGGCCCTGCTCGACCCGGTCGGGGTCAATGTCGATGCGGCCCCGGAGTGCCGCTTCGAGCGTTTCGGGCGTGCACTCTGTGGTCATTCGCCGCCTCCAGAAAGGTCGGGATCGGAGAAGGAATAGGGCGGCCATGGGCCGGTCACGGTGATGCCGAGATCCGGCCGCAGGCGCTGAAGGACAGAGACATCCTCCAGGAAGGATGACGCACGGTTCCGCTGGACGAGGAACGAGGCCCGCAGATCCGGCTGCGAGGGGGACCTCGCCCACAGGAGCCGATCCGCCGCGTGCGCGGTCAGGCCTTCATGGGGAAACTCGGCGGTGGAGGCCGGCCATCCCCGCTCCCGCCGAACGAGGGTCCGCAGATGCGCCGCGCCGGGCCCGAGCCCGGCTGGGTCGGAAGCCGGATCGAGCGCCGGGTCCGAAATCTCCGGCAGGCCCGCGACCCGCAGGGCGAATTCCACGCAATGGCGTACCCGATCGAGCTGGGTGCATAGGATATCGTGGTGGCGTGTCAGCATGCGCAGGCAGGCGCCGGCGTCCTCCACCAGGGTTCCAAAGCGCAGGGGAAGCACGGGCCGTGCCTCCATGAGGGCGGCCACCACCTCCTGATGGCGCCAGATCTGCGACGGCTCGGGCGCAATGGTCGCGTCCGCCGTCTCGCAGGTTGCACAGACGAGGCCGCGCGACTCCACGAACTGCGTAGCCGCTCCCCCTATGCCGGGAGGGAGCGGCTTCGTCGGTGGCGGCGATTCCAGGATTGCATAGAGATAAAGCATGGCGTCGACCTAGCCGGCGTGGAGGTTCCGCCCGTCCGGCGGGGCTGCAGCAGCCTCGCGCATCCGGTTGACGGTATCCGTGGAGGTCAGAAGGACCTTGAGGCCCAGATAGACGAGATCGACGCCGGCCACCGAGATGGTCGCCTCGCCCCAGAGGACAAGCCCCTTGTGGAGCGCGCGGTCCAGGAGATCGGCCACGGCGATCTCGCCGGAGGTACGCGATGGGATGGGGGGAAGTTCAGACAAGGCCGCCTCCTGCGAAGTTGTACGCCCCCCAGGGGCCGGTGAGCACGTAGCGCATCCCTTCGGCCGCGTAGGTCCGCTCCAGATCCGACAGGCACGCCCGCCAGGCAGGCTCGTCTTCCGTCGCGACCAGATAAGCGCCGTTGAGCGCCATCACGCCCGTTCGTCCGTGCAGTTCCGGTGATTGCACAGGGTTGGCGACCGCCGCGCGCGAATGGGCGGCGAGGTGATGATGGCTCGCAGCCACACAGCGGTCGAGTGCGGCGTCGGCTGCGGCCCGGGCGCGCTGCTCCTCCCGCTTGCGCTGGAAGAAGGCGGCGCCCGCGCCTGCGCCGGCAGTCTCGAAAAGCGGCACAGCGGCGGGAGCCGGTGCTTCGAAGAACAGCTTGACGCCCCATTCCCTCGCGCCGCGCAGGCGGTCGACAGTCTGCTCCAGAACCTCCCGATGGTCGGCAATCGCCGCCGACAGGGCCGCCTCTCCCGAGAACAGGGTGCAGAATTTCAACGGCAATACGGTCGCGGCTGGCAGGAGGGCGGACACTATCCGCTGATGGGCCAGCACGCAGGCGCGCGTCCATTGAGGGTCCTCCAGGCGTGCGGGCAGCGCCTCGGCGCCGAAGACGGCCTCTGGCACCGGGCTCGCCACAGCGGCGAGCGCCCCCCAGCAGAGGCGCCGTACCGGAACATCGGGAAGGATGCCTTGCTCCGGCAGAAGGTTCTCTCCTTCGGCGGCGTGGTCCGCCGTGATGGCGTAGACATACAGCATGCTCACCTCCCGCCTCCGCCGGCGGCGAAGGCATGTTCCCGGGCTGCTCCACCCGTCCGCCCGCCAGGGCCGCTTCCTGCGGCTTCTCCTGAAACTGCCGACACCGACGGCGGTGCGCATTGCCGAGCGCGGGCCGGCCATACGGCTAATCCTGCGGCGTCGCTTCCTTCTGGCGTAGAGAAACCGGCGCATGCTCGCCTTCGAGCACCCGATAGGCGTCGGAAAGCGCCCGGAAGCGCACCGCCTCGCTCGTCGCGCTCCGACCCGGTTCGGCGGTTTCGGCCATCGCGCCAGGATGCACGAGGTCGGGGTGGACCTGTCGTGCCGCCTGGCGATAGGCCGCCTTGACCGCCTCCTGGCTGGCGTCCTGCGCCACCCCCAGCTCGGCGCGGGCATCGCGGACCACCTTCGAGGAGGCCAGATGAACCTGCACCGACGCGAAGCTGTAGGGGGGCAGGGGACCCACGAGCCGGAAGGTCAGGGCACCGTCAAACTCCATGTCCAGCGATTCCAGCACCTCGAGCACGGCCTCGTCCGCCCCCCGGTCCACCAGCAGGGCGAGGCTCACGACGCCACCGGGTTCGGTCGGTTCGGTCATGACGAAATCACATGCGGCAGCCTGCAGGCGCTCGACCACCCGGCCCCGCACCTTCCGGCGTTCGGCCGCCACGGAACCGGCCAGCTGGAGGCCGAGGGCCTGTCGCGCGGCCTCATCGCCGCCTGCGGCAGCCATGCGCAGTTCCGCGGCGATGTCGGCGAGCAGCCGCGCCACCACGCCGTCAAGGTGCCAATCAACGGACAGGTTCATCTCGACCCGGTCCCCGACGGAATCGAATGCGTCTTGAAGCACCCCGGCACCGCCATCCAGCAGGTGATGGACGCGACTTTCGTCTTCCACCACGGTGCCCAGCGCCACCGGCAGGACCGGAGTGCAGGCGAGCAACCGCTCCATCACCCTCTGGCTCGCCAGGAGCCAGGGCAGCAACGCGCCGCGTTCCCGACCCTTGAGGCCGCCTTCCGGCGCGGCGCCGACGATCGCGGCAAGCGAGCCGGCGGAGATGGAGCGCAGGCCGGGAGGCAAACCTTCGCCTTCGGCGAGGATGGCGGGATCGAACCTGTCGGCCGGTACCACGGCGAAGACGAGTAATTCGGTCATGCGGCACGCTCCCTCTTCATGGCGACCAGAGCCTCCTCGAAATGCCGCGGCACCACCCGGAGCGAGGCTCCGGCGTCCGCGTCGGCGCCGCTCTCCACCACGTCGCGGATGGCGGCTACGCCGGCGTGCCGGCACAGCGCCTCGAGGTCGGCACCGACCATGCCGTCGGTGGCCTCGGCCAGGGCGGCGAGGTCGACCTCCGGGGCCAGCGGCATTCTGCCGGCATGAACGGTGAGGATGGCGAGCCGACCCTGAAGATCCGGCGCGTGGAACTCGACCAGGAAGTCGAAGCGGCCGGGCCGGAGCAAGGCCGCGTCGATCTGGTCGAGCCGGTTGGTGGCGGCCACCACGGTGACGCCGCGCAGATCCTCGATGCCGTCGATCTCGGTCAGCAACTGGGCCACCACCCGGTCGGTGAGGGCGCCGCCCGTCCCGCCGCGATTGGGGGTGAGGGTGTCGACCTCGTCGAAGAAGACAATGCAGGGCGCGGTCTGGCGGGCCTTGCGAAACACCTCGCGCACGCCGCGCTCGGATTCGCCCGCCCACATGGACAGCAGCTGAGGCCCCTTGACGGCGATGAAATTGGCTCCGCTTTCGCCGGCGAGAGCCTTGGCCAGCAGCGTCTTGCCGGTACCCGGCGCGCCATAGAACAGGATGCCCTTGGGGGGCTGGATCGCGGCGGCGGCGTAGAGCGCGGCGTAGCGGGTGGGCCATTCGACCGTCTCCACCAGCAGCTGCTTGATGTCGTCGAGCCCGCCGACGTCCGACCACCTCTTGTGGGAGGCCTGAGTGACGATCTCGCGCAGTGCGCTCGGCTGGGTGCCGGCCTGGGCAGCGGTGAAATCGTCGGCGGTGACGACGAGAGCCGCGAGCTTCTCCTCGGAGACCCGGCCATCCTCGAAATTGATGTCGGGGATCAGCCGCCGCAGGGCACTCATCGCCGCCTCGCGGCACAGGGCGGCAAGATCCGCGCCGACGAAACCGGGTGTACGGAAGGCCAGACGGGAGAGGTCGACGTCGGCGGCGAGCGGCATGCCTCGGGTGTGGATCTCCAGTATCTCCCGGCGCCCGTTCTCATCCGGCACGCCGACCAGGATCTCGCGGTCGAACCGGCCCGGCCGCCGCAGGGCGGGGTCGATGGCGTTGGGGATGTTGGTGGCGGCGATGACGATGACCTGCCCGCGCGACTGCAGCCCGTCCATCAGCCCCAGCAGCTGCGCCACCACCCGGCGTTCCACCTGCCGGTCGCCGCTCATCTCCTCGCGCTTGGGGGCGATGGCGTCGAGTTCGTCGATGAAGACGATGGAGGGCGCGTTCTTTTCCGCCTCGTCGAACATGCGGCGCAGCTGCGCCTCGCTCGCCCCGTACATCTTGTCGATGATCTCGGGGCCGTTGACGTGGATGAAGTGCACATTGGCCTCGCGCGCCACGGCGCGGGCGATCAGGGTCTTGCCGGTGCCCGGCGGGCCGCACAGCAGGACGCCCTTCGGCGAGTCGATGCCCAGATGCTGGAACACCTCCGGGTGCTTGAGCGGCAGCTCGATCATCTCGCGGATGCGTCGCACCTCGTTGGCGAGACCACCCACATCCTCATAGGTGATCGCGTTGCCCTCGACCGTGTTGTCGAGGCAGCGCAACTGGGTGTCCGCGCCGATCAGCACCGGTCCCGGCGGATCTGAGCTCTCGACCATGAATTCGCGGGTCTGGGCACCCATCAGCGTGGTGCGCACCCGGTCGCCGGCCAACATGGGTATGCCGTCCAGCAGGCGCGCCAGGGTACGCGATTCAGGTGCGCGGGCTCGCGCCCCCACCTGGGTCAGAGTGACGGCACGCGCCCGCGCCACTGCGGCCGGGCGCAGCGTCACCTGCTCGTCGAGGCTGGCGCCGGCATTGACGCGGGCAAGACCGTCCATCTGCACCAGGCTCTGCCGGCGCATCCCGGCATGGGCCGGCATCACCCGTGCCACCGTGGCCCTGCGGCCGATGATCGACACCACGTCGCCCACTTCGACGCCGAGCCGCGCCATGTCCTCCGGATCGAGGCGGATCAGGCCGCGGCCGACGTCCCTCGTGGGGGCTTCGCAGACCCGGAAGGTGAAGGGGACGGTCTCATCGTCCATGGTGCACCTCTGCGTTCGCACCGGGCGCGTCGACCACGGCCGTGTCCATGACGGCCGCCGCGGCGAGGGCCTCCGGGGTGACGGCGGCCTCCAGCCGGTCCAGCCGCTCGCGCAGCAGGCGGTTTTCCTCCATCATTTCCCTCGCCTGGGAATTGAGATTGGGGTCGCTCTGCCACCAGTTGATGCCCATCGACATGGCGCGGTCGACCGACGCCACCACAAGCCGCAGGCGGATGTTCAGAAGTTCCACCTCCACCAGCGAAATGGTGATGTCGCCGGCGATCACGATGCCCTTGTCGAGCACACGCTCAAGGATGTCCGCCAGCCCCGCTGCCTGAAGGGAATGCTCCATCCGCTGTTCGCTCATCTCGGTCCACTCCGTGTCCGCGCGCCGGAGCGGCGCGTGGCATTCTTCAGCACGCCAGCCGCGCCGCCCGCAGGATCAGTTCGGCGGTGTTGGCGCGCAGGCGCGAAAAGTCCTCGCACAGGCGGCAATTGACGTTGTCCGTCTGTCGATGCTTGCAGACGAGGAGGCTCTCGGCCGCCGCCTGCAGGCGGGTCGCGAACGCCACCCGTGCCGACAGCGCCGTCGCGTGGTTGAGTTCCTCGGTCAGGTGGCGGATCTCGTCCTCCTGCGCCGCGAAGATGCCTGCCGGGCAGACGATGCGCGCCGCTCCCATTTTGTTGGTCACGGGGCTTCTTCCATCGCCTGGCTGCGCAGATAGCGCCGGGTACGGTGATAGCCGGTGACGTTGCCGCCCGTGTCGAGGGTGATGCGGTAGGCGGCCAGCAGGTCGGTCGATGGCGGGATGCGACTCAGCTCAAGCACGTTTACCGTCATCTCCCAGCCGGTTTCGGTGGGGGTGAAGTCCGAGACGCTGTCGGCGGAGAAACTGGTCAGTTCCTGCACCTGCGTCTTCACCTTGCGGATCAGTTCCAGTGTCGTCGCCATGCGTAACCTCCTGGCTCTGCGCGGGCTGGCCGCGGGCCTTGCCTTTTGGCCTGGGATCGTTCGTGTGGACGGGCGGAAGCCGAGGCTTCGTTCGGCGGTCTCCCTTGCCTAGGGGCCGCCGCGCATCCGTTCGCGGGCGATCTTCAGGCGCTCGAGCAGGATCTCCTCCTGCTTTTCGTACTCGTCCTCGCCGATCTCGCCGGCCTCGAGCTGTTGCTCCAGGTCGAGCAGGGCGGCGCGGATGACGTCCTCGTCATAGAGGGTGCGTTCCGCCTGCTCGGCGATGATGCGGGCGAGCCACAGCAGCCCTTTCAGCGGGCCGACGGCCGGGGCGAAGACCACATCGGTGAGAATGCCCATGGCCTCGCCTACCAGTGGATGGTGATGGTGACGAAGTTGTAGGGCGGAACCGGCCCGACATATTTGAAGGTGAGGCGCGAGCCCCATTCCTCATCCATGGCGCGGATGCTCGCGTCGAGCTCGGCTTCACGGGCCGCGTCGACCAGGAAAGCGCCGTTCATCACCATGCGGTCGCCGATGACCTTGTTCAGCCGCGTCTTGTGCACGAATGCCCGCACCCGATCGAGGATGCGCTGCTCGTCATCCCGGCGCTTGCGTTCAAGTGCCTGGCCGATCAGCTCGCCGAGCTGGATGCGTTCGTAATGGCTCTTGTCCGGCGAGCGGCCGACCAGTGAATCGCGCAACCTGCGGATGCCTGGATTCTCGGCCAGCACCTCCTCGAACACCACCTCTTCCCGCCACGACGCTTTCAGCCCGAGCTCCATCCGTCCGCGCATCTGCTCCAGCAGCCCGGAGAGTTCGTCGCGACGGTCGCGCAGGATCTTGTCGGCGATCACCGTGGCGTCGGACCCCACCGTGCCGAAGCACACCGGCAGCAGCGTATGCTGGGCCATCACCTCTTCGAGCACGCGGGTATGGGCAAGCATGTTGCGGCGGCTGTTGTCGTACTCGATGCGCGGCGAATTGCTCACCACCGCCGCGAGGCGGCCCAGCGCGATTGTGTGCACCTCGTCGCCGCGCCCGCCGATGGCCGGCACGGAGAAGCTCGCCGGCGCCGGGGCGTCGATGATGCCGTAGAGATATTTGCCGTCGGCCAGTTCCGACGCCTCGGTGGCGGCGTCGGCTCGGTTCAGGGGATCGGCCAATGTGGCGCTCATGACGGGCTTCCAGCGTTGGGCGCCACGGCGGCGAGGCGCACATTGAGGGGCGCGCCGCCGGCGGAGAGAAAGGCGGACAGGCGCATGAGGATGTCCGCGCACCAGGTCGCGATCGCCTCGCCGCTCCATTCCGGCCGCAGGCGGAGAAAACACGCGCGCAGGTCGCGGTAGAGGCCCACCACTTCGGAGGCCATGCGGGACATGAGGCCGTCGATCAGCAGGGCCTCCAGCTCGGCGCCGTCGGCGGTGAGCCCGGACTGGACGAAGGGCACCAGTTCCAGGGCGAAGGGCAGGCTGATCTGGCCGTCGGCGAGCCGCAGCAACTGGTGCAGTTGCTCGGGCGGCAACGTGCCGGCGGCGACCGCGGCGCTCGCCCGGCGCTCCAGTTCGACACGCTGCGGCAGGTTGTTCACCGCGCGGTGCAGGGTGAGGCGGTCGAGATGCTTCAGCGCGTCGGCAAAGCCATGGGCAAGGCAGAAGCCATTGGCGAGCAGTTCGGTCACCGCGCCGGTGGACAGTGTCCGCCCCAGTTGCGCGGCGAGCGGGGCAAGAGCCGCCGGCCCGTCCGCCTCGACGTTCATGGCGCGGGCGGCGGCGGTCGCGGGTGCCTCGGACAGGGGATGGGCGTGCTCATGGGCGAGCAGGCCCTCGGCGGCGAGGCTGTCGCCCCAATAGCCTTCCGCCGTCATGATGTGACGGTTGACGAAGACGAAGCACTCGGCGGCGTGGCGCGGGTCGTAGAGATTGACCATGGGGCGCTGCGGCAGGCGCACCAGATCGTCGGCCACCAGCCGGTGGGTCCGGGCGAGCTGGCCTACCAGTGGTGCCAGATCCTCGAGCACGAACAGCGTCACCGTCTCGTGCCGCCATAGTCCCAGGTCCACCAGCCGGCGCACCACGCGCTCTTCCGCCTGCACGATGGCGGAGATGTCGGCGGCGCAGTCGGTGACGACCCGGACCCGGGCCGCGCCGACGGTGAATGCGCCGATCCCGTCCGCCATCCCGGTCATGGCTTCAGACCTTTCGCAGCTTGGCCTGAAGGATGCCGTTGCGGTGGCTCCGCTCCAGTGAAGCGGGGTCGACCTTGCCGGGCAGGGTGATCGTCTTGGCGTAGAGGTGGCGTCCCGTGGTGGAGAGCGAGAGGCGGTTGCCGTCCAGCGCGAGCGAAATCTCGTTCTCCGCCACGCCGGGGATCTCGGCGGTGACGATGATCTCATCGGCCTCGTCGAACACATCCACCAGCGGCTCGCGCACGTCCTCCACCGTCGGGCCCTTGGCCGTGGGGTTGAGGTTGCCGAAACGCCGGACCTGGGGAACGCCGCCAATGCCGGTGCGAAGGCTGAAGCCGTAGACGCCCCTGGCCTGATCGCCGAGTCCCTTCACCTTGAACTCGCCCTCGCGCTGCACGTCCTCGGCTTTCTCCACCAGCGAGCCCAGCATCTCCACGAGGCCGCCGAGGCCACGGAACGCCGCCCCGAGATCGGCCAGAGCTTCGGCCTTGGGGTCGGCATCCGGCCTGGCGCCTGCTTCCTTGCGCGGGCTCTCGTCCTGGTGCTTGTTCTTGTCCTTGCGGGTCATGGTGCCACTCCCCTTCACAGACCTGAGATGCCTAGTATTCGATGAGTGCGTGTGAATGTGCCGCCGCCGGCTCGGGCGTCGCATCCTGGCGCCCTCGCCGGCGCCGCGGCGAGGATTGCGCCGGAGACGGGGAGGGTGGTGTGTCGAGCAGGAGGATCCGCATCGCCGCGAGTTCCTCGTCGACCTTGGCCAGCATCCGCTCCGCCTCGGTATGGCGGGCGCTCCAGGTTTCCAGCTCGCGCAGGATCCGGCTGCGCTCGTTCTCCAGCCGCGCGAAACGGCTCACAGCCTGGGTGCGATTGGAGGGTTTGGAGCGGGTGAGCCGGGTCTGGACCGTGGAGACGTCCCGCAGCCCCCGCGTCCGCGCCGCCTTATGGTCGGTGCTCATGGCTGATGGCCTTCCTCGACGACGCGCGAACGGGCCCCCGCGCGCCGGATGCGCGGCGTGATCGTCGAGGGGCAGTGTTCCGCGATGAGGGCGAGGAGAGCACCACGCCGCTGCTCACGGTTGGCTTCCTCCGCGCGCTGCCCCGAAAAGATCCGCGATTCCAGCGCGTCCGAGCACAGCTGCACGAAGCGGGGATCGTCGATCGAGACATCGAACCCCTCTTGCACCGTCACGCGGGCGATCATCAGGCTGGCGCGCAAGGTCGGCGTCTGCTGGTAGTCGCCGGAGGCGCGGAAGGCGCGCACGAGGTCGATGATCCGGGCGGCGTTGGTGCTGGCGAGGCCCGTGCGGGCGGACGTCACCGCCAGTTCCATCGCCCGGTCGGGATAGTCGACGTCGATGGTGGCGAGCCGATCGGCGAGGGCGTCCTGGCTGGCATGGACGCCGGCATATTCCTGCGGGTTGCTGGTGAAGATCGCCCGGAATTCCGGATGGACCTTGATGTAGCATTCCTCGCGCGCCTGCGCCGGCAGGAACAGCATCCTCTCCTCGAACACGCCGAGCAGCACGTTGTGCGTTTCCGGCCGCGAGCGGGTGAATTCGTCATAGACGAGGGTGAAGCCCTCGCGACAGGCGGTGGTCAGCCGATGGTCGGTCCAGTGCTGGTTGGCGGTTTCTTCCAGCTTGGTGACGTTGTGGATGAACTGGTCCACCACCTTCCTGTAGTGGTAGCCGCGCTGCGAGCCGACGAGGTCGGCCGTGCCCAGTTCGTTGTCGCCGGTGATGATGATGACCGGCCTTCCGAGCTGCGCCGCGACGTGCAGGGCGAGCGTGGTCTTCCCGGTTCCCGCCGGGCCGCGGAAATGCAGCGGATAGCCGGCTTTGAGAAAGCCAAGCCCTCGCCGCGTCAGGTCGCGGACCTGCTCGGTTTCGACGAATCCGGTGCGAGGACGGGGCGTCAGCGCGGTCGGCGCGGAACGCACGCCTTCATTCCGCGCGAGGGCCGGCGGCGCGGCGCCAAACTGGGACGGCGTCAAATGCGGGTCCTTGGATACGGCCTCAATGGTCATGCCGAGACTCCTAGTCGGGTTGCCGAGTTCACGGTGGCCGCCCTCTGGGCACCGGCGTCTTGCGAACGCCGGCGCCCGAGGCCTTCTGGGGCGCGCCCGCTTGAGTTCACGCCAGCTTTCCAGACGCCGACTTTCCAGACGCGGACTTCTCGCCCGCCGCCCTGGCCGCGGCGGCCTTGCCGTCCAAAGCGGCCGGGGCCGCAACCTTGGCAGGCTCGATCGGCGACGCGGCGGCCTCGACCTTCGCAGGCTCGACCTTTGCGGGCTCCGCCTTCGCGGGCTCGACCTTGACGGCTTCGGCGGCGACCGGTTCCGCCTTCACCGGGACGTCCATCGTCTCGGTCTTGATGACGTCGGGCTTGATGGCCTCGACGCTTGCCGTCTCGGTCTTGACGTGCGCGGCGCCGGGACGGGCCGCCGCAGCCGCCGAGGCCGATTTGGCACGCCCCCGCCAGACGCTCGACGCTTCCTGTCGGTCCGCCGTCAGTGTGGCGAGAAAGGCAAGGTTCCTGGTCGTCAGGTCGTGCACGGCGGCGCCGAGGGCCTTTCGGTCCTGCTGACGCTGACGAAGATCCTGCGCGCTTGCCTTGCGACGCATCGCCGACTGCGTGCTGATCCATTTGCGCGTGCTGCCGCGCAACGATTTGAGCCCCTCGGCCAAAGCGCGATCGATGCGGGCGGCCTGCTTGACGCGGGCCTTGTGGTAGCGATCGATCCGCTCATCCGCCTCGCCAAGGAGAATGGCGGTGCCGAGCTTGATGGTGCGCAGCGCCTCGCTGAGGCGGTGCTGCTGCTCGGAGGCCATCCGGCGCCGGGCGGCATGTGCATCGCCCAGATGACGGGCGGTATCCTTGCGGATGCGACCAAGCTCCGCGTGACGCGTCTGGCGCGTGGAGGCGAGTGTCGTGACGGTGTGAGAAATCTGGCCGACCAATGACATGCTCCGGTGCTCCTTGCCCAAGATTGAATTCGTTCTTGCATTCATCGCTGGATGCTCGAAGGACACACGGACCATCTAGCCCGACGATCCGATAGCCGACGTCACCGATCAGCTTGCTGGGCAAGCTGATCGGCTCCGACATCGAACCCTGCCTGCACGAACCACGGTTCTTGCGGCAGAACCGATCCAGAGAGCACGAGCCGAATAGGCCCGTCCGATCGGATCAGGAGATCCGATCGAGCTCCTGTCACGCGGTCTGGGCACTCGCCGTGAGGCCGACGGCTTCGGCATACTTCAGGTAGGTGTCGACGCCGGCGACGACGACGCGGGCCTCGACGGCCAGCAGCTCGATACCGACGAGCGAAACACGAACCCAGGCATCGACCACCACGCCCTTGTCGAGGATACGATCCACGACTTCGGCGAGGCTGCTCGAGGCGTTGATCTTCTCTACGGCCATTTGAACCTCCTCAGAATGAAAGCTGGATGATTCCCGAATGTCACCGAACGAGCTCCGACAGAGCCTCCGACGGAGCCTTCGAGCGACGCAACTGTGCGATGGACGCGCCCCGGAGCGAAAGGCACATGATTCCTCCCTCGTGGGATGGAAACCCGCCTTTCGCGGGTGGGGTCATGGTACCGGGGAGGGGGGGCCCTGATCGGTCTGGGGGAAACCCTGATCCGGGGTGGAAGACCGCCAGGCCGACGGCTCAAGACCCGCCTGTCGCGACTTCGACAAATAATCCCGGCTGGGAAAGGTTGCGGTAGTATTCTCAACCTTTACGCGTATTCTGAGGCCGGCGACGAGACCGCAGTACCGCCCGACATGCGTGATCGACGTCGCCTTATCAACGCCGCCCAAGGTCGCGCAAAAGGCGCGGGGTGGATGCCGTGTCTTCCGATTGAAATAATTATCTGGACAATTCAGCTGTCCGCTGTGTAGGAGCGGCAAGGTCTGAGTAAGAGCAATATGAGTAGTTAGCAAGAAACTGTCTCGGGGGCGAGAATTTATTGGGAATTTCGAAATGAAATCATCCATTAATTTCGGCGTCAAGCCCGGGTCGACAATGCGTTCTCCAGTATCACGGACCAGAAGAGCATCATCGGGTGAGTATGTCCGGGCTGTTCTGGAAAACTTCCCGGAAGGGGTGATCAGCTTCCGGCGAGGAGCGGTGCAGTCGGTGAACCTCGCCTTCTCCCGGCTTTTTGGTGTCTCCCACGCGCAAGTGGTCGGCCGGCCGCTGCTCACCGTTCTCACCTGTCTGTCATTCACTCCCGGCGACATCGCCACCTTGCTTTCCGCCCCGCCCGGTCAGGGCGGGGACATCGATCTGGTCCGCACCTCAGTCGGTTTGCCGTCACAGGATCTGCGGGCGCGGCGGTTTCCCATCGAAGGGACCGGGGCGGGCGCCCTGCAGGCCCTGGCTTTTGTCGACGAGACCTCGTGGCGGGCGTCCCAGCGGTCCACTGAGGTGCTGGTGGAGGAGCTGCTTCGCGCCGACCGGCAGGCGGCTCTCGGCGAGATGGCCATGGCGCTGGCCCATGAGATCAACCAGCCCCTGGGGGCAATCGTCAATTTCGCCGGCGCCGCCCGAAGGTCCCTGATGGGACGGGCCGTTCGCGTGGGTGAACTCGAGGAGGTGCTCATCAATATCGGCGCCGAGGCGGCGCGGGCCGGCGATGTGATCAAGAGCCTCAGATCGTTCCTGAAGGGCTCGCCGCAATCCTCTGCGGATGCGTGCGTGAACGCGGCGGTGAAGGTGGTGCTCGGCTTTGCCGGTCCCGCCATGCGGGAGCAGTCGATCGATTTCAGGCTGCAACTGGCTCCCGAATTGCCGGCGGTGCAGGGCGACCAGATCATCCTTCAACAGATCATCCTCAACCTCGTCACCAATGCGATCCAGGCCATGGGGCCGCAGCCCTCGGGCCAGCGCCATCTCGACATCCAGACCACGCGCGAAGGCACGTCCAGGGTGCGCGTCGATGTGCGCGACACCGGCATCGGCCTGCCCATGGAACTCGGCGAGCGAATCTTCGAACCCTTCATCACCACCAAGGCCAACGGCTCCGGGCTGGGCCTGTCCATCGCGCGTACGCTCGCCCAGCGGCTGGGGGGCACCATCGAGGCGGCCGCGGAACCGGGCGAGGGGAGCCGTTTCACCATTCGGCTTCCCTGTCGCGGGGAAGAGGAGACGGCGGATGCGTGAGCCCGCCGTCTATATCGTCGATGACGATCCCGGGCTTAACGCATCTCTGGCGGCACTGTTCCGCTCGGTTGGCCTGAAAACCGAAATGTTCCAGCATCCTCAGCCCTTTCTCGAACTCACCCACATCAGCCGCCCGTCCTGCCTGCTGCTCGACGTCCGCCTGCCGGGAATCAACGGGATCGAGGTTCTGGAGCAGGTGGGTCGGATCGGGTGGACCATGCCGGTGGTCATGATCAGCGGCCATGCGGATGTGGTGATGGCCGTGCGGGCCCTTCATGCGGGCGCGCGCGAATTCCTTGAAAAGCCGGTCAACGACACCGTCCTCCTGCAACTCGTTCAGCATTGGATCCGGTGGGATTCGCAAGACTATTCCTGCGAGCTGATCTGCGACGACATCCGTACCAAGCTGGCGACCCTGACGGAGCGCGAGCAGTCCGTGCTGCAATGCATGCTGCGTGGCCAGCCCAACAAGGTCGCGGCGCATGTCCTGAACCTCAGCGTCAAGGCGGTGGAGGGGCATCGCGTCAATCTTCTGCACAAGATGGGGGTGCAATCGCCCGTCGAACTGGTGCGGATGGTGGGAAGCTGCCCCAAGGCGACCCATAACCCCCTGCGCTGCTCGCGGGAACACGTAGCCTGCCGCAGCGCGTCCGAACATGGTTGCCTCCTGGTCGGCAAGGCCCGATGAGCAGCGAAGACGCGGACGAGGACGACACGCCGGACGCAACGCAGACATGACGGCCGATGCCGTTCGCCGCCCCCTTCCAGGACGGGGCGGCGCGTTCGGCTGTCGCGGATGTCAGGCGACGGGCTGGGTCGGCGCATTCGGCCGGATGCGCCGCGCTCCTCGCCGTCGCGGCGGCTGTCGTGGTCGGAGGACGCCTATTCCACCTCGACCTGGACATAAGTGCCGGTGTCGCCCTCGCCCCAGATCTGCACGTGGACCAGCACGTCACCCTTCATGATCATCCGGCCGGCAGCCGGAGAAATCTTTCCCTGCCGCAGCATGCGCTCGAAGCTGGCTCGGTTGGCCTTGCTGGAGAAGAACCCGTCACCCTGGTCGCCGGGCTGGCGGATCTTGAACTGGTGAAAGTTCGCCCGGTCCTGCCGCAGCACCTGCCAGGGACTGCCGAGCCGGGCGCCGGAGGAGTTGTAGAGGTCGTCGCGACCGATATAGGCGGTGTACTCCTCCATCAGCTCGGGCGTTTCCGAGGACTGCTTCAGCCTGACATCGGCCTGCGCAAAGGCCGGCGACGCGCCGAGGGCCAACAGGGCGGTCAAGAGAAGACGAGCGAGCATGGATCCCTCCCTGGTGACCATGGGGGTCTCCACCAAATTACCCATGAAAGCCGCGCGCCGGCCAGCCGGATCTGTGGTTCCCGCCGTGGTGTGCCTCGTGGACAGCCGTCCGGGGATGGGTCCGAAGGAGGCATTCATCCGCGCGTCGGCTTGGGGTAGTTATCGCCGCTCTCCAGCAGCAGGTGCCTCCGTGACGACGTTTTTCCTCCGCATGCGGCCGATCTTCTTCGGCACCGTCCTCGGCCTTGGCGGCCTCGCCAATGGCTGGCGCGCCGTCAACCGGCTCTGGGGCGTTCCCGCACTCATCGGCGAGACGCTGGCCGTGGCGGCCTTCGGCTTCTGGCTGCTGTGGATCGCGCTCTATGCCGGCAAATGGCTGCTGCATCCGCAGGAGGCCCGCAAGGAACTCGATCATCCGGTGCAGGGCCTTGTCGCCGCGCTGGTTCCCGTCGCGACGCTGATCGCCAGCATCGCCATCGGTCCGCACGTGCCGATTCTGGGATGGAGCCTGTTCATCGCCGGGGCGGCAGGCGTCGCCGCCTATGCCGCATGGAGCATCGGCGGTCTGTGGCAGGGCGGCCGCGACCCGCTCAACGTGACGCCGGTGCTGTACCTGCCGACGGTGGGCGGCGGCCTGGTCGCGGGCATCGCCTCCGCCACCTTCGGCCAGCCGACGCTTGGCTGGATGTTCTTCGGCATGGGCCTGCTGTCGTGGATATCGATGGAATCGGTGTTCCTGACGCGGCTGTTCCAGCATCGCCTGCCGGCCGAGCAGCGCTCGACGCTGGGGATGCAGCTCGCGCCGGCCGCCGTGGCCTGCGTCGCCTATCTCTCGCTGTCCCCCGGGCCGGCGGACCGCTTCGCGCTGCTCCTGTTCGGCTATGGCTGCTTCCTGGCTCTGGTCATGCTGCGGCTGGTTCCGTGGCTACGGCAGCAGCCTTTCGGCCCGGGCGCCTGGGGCTACACCTTCGGCGTCTCGGCCCTGCCGCTTGCCGCCCTCAAGCTCGTCGAGCAGGGTGCCGGAGAGCCGGTCGAGCAGATCGCGGTGCCGCTGTTCATCGCCGGCAATCTGATCATCGGCTGGATCGCGCTGCGCAGCGTGATCCAGACGGCACGTGCGCTTCTGGCCGCCGGCGCCGGTTCCGCCCCTTCCTGATCGGGGGGCGGGTCACTCCTTCGCCGGAACAAGATCGAACGTTTCGCCGGGAAAGAAGCGGGCGAGGCGCACATCGGCCGTGCGCGCGTGGCCTTCCATGCCCTCCCTGCGTGAAATGCGGGCGGTGACAAGGGCGAGATCGCGCGCCGCCTCCCGGGTTGCGCGCTGCCACGTCACCGTCTTCATGAATTTGTGCACCGACAGCCCGCCGGTGTAGCGCGCCGCGCCGGAGGTCGGCAGCACGTGGTTCGGGCCGGAGGTCTTGTCGCCGAAGGCGACCGTCGTCTCCTCGCCGAGGAACAGCGAGCCATAGGCCCGCAGGCGTCCGAGCCACCAATCGAGATCGGCAGCCTGCACGTGCAGGTGCTCGGGGGCGTAGCTGTCCGCCACCTGCGCCATCTCCTCGGCGCTGTCGCACAAAATCACTTCGGCATAGTCGGCCCAGGCGGCATGGGCACTGGAGCGGTTCGGCTCCGGCAGCGCCCCGATCAGCGCCGGCACGCGCGCCATCACCTCGTCGGCGAGAGCGCGCGACGTCGTGACCAGCCACACCGGCGAATTGTAGCCGTGCTCGGCCTGACCGATCAGGTCGTTGGCGATGAACTCAGCGTCTCCCGTTTCGTCGGCGAGGATCATGCTGTCGGTCGGTCCGGCGAACATGTCGATGCCGACCCGGCCGTAAAGGATGCGCTTGGCTTCCGCCACGTACTGGTTGCCGGGCCCGGCGAGCACGTCCGCCTTGGGCAGGCCGAACAGGCCGTTGGCCATCGCCGCGACGCCCTGCACGCCGCCGAGATTGAGGATCACATCAGCGCCGCACAGATCCATGGCGAAGACGATCTCCGGGGGAATGCCGAGGCCCGGCCGGGGCGGCGAGCAGGCCACGACGTGGCTGACGCCCGCCACGCGCGCCGTGGTGATGGTCATGATGGCGCTGGCGATGTGCGCGTAGCGCCCGCCGGGCACGTAGCAGCCGGCGGCCTCGACCGGGATCTGCTTCTGCCCGGCCATGAGGCCGGGAATCACCTCGACGCTGCAATCGAGCACCGTCGCCTTTTGCGCCTGCGCGAAGCGGGCGATATTGGCGTGGGCGAAGCGGATGTCGTCCTTGGTCTTTTCCGGCACGGCCGCGATAGCCGCCTGCCGCGCATCGTCCGAGAGGACGATCTCGCCCTCCCATCTGTCGAATTCGCGCGAGAAGCGGCGTACCGCCTCTTCGCCTTCGGCGTCGATGGCGGCGAGCATGGCGGCGACGGCATCCCGCACGTCGCCCTCGTCGGAATGGGCGGTACGGACGGCCTTCTTGATATAGGTCACGGTCATGGCAATGCTCACATCTTGCCCTTCCAGGGCACAATCCTGCGCTCGATCAGGCGCATCAGCATGTCGAAGAGGTAGGCGATAGCGGCGATCACCACGATGCCCATGATGACGGTGGAGGTCTGCAGGAACTGGCTGGCGGAGAGCACCATGTAGCCGAGCCCCTCGGTGGCGGCGATCATCTCGGCGGCGACCAGCGTGGTCCAGCCGAAGCCGATGCCGATGCGCATGGCGGTAAGGATTTCCGGCAGCGAGGCGGGCAGGATCACATAGCGCAGCACCTTCCAGCGCGAGGCGCCGAACGAGTAGGCGGCGTGGATCTGCTCGATCGCCGCCGATTTCACCCCCGCCCGCGCGCCGAGCGCCACCGGCGCGAAGACGCTGAGGAAGATCAGCAGGATCTTCGACAGCTCGCCGATGCCGAACCAGATGATCATCAGCGGCAGATAGGCGAGGGGCGGGATCGGCCGGTAGAACTCGATCGGCGGGTCGAGAATGCCGCGGATCGCCGGGCTCATGCCCATGGCCAGCCCGAGCGGAATGCCGACCAGGCAGGCAAGCAGGAACGCGCCGAAGACCCGTCCGGCGGAAATCACGATGTGCTGCCAGAACGGCGTGTTGGTGAAGCCGTCGCGCGCGACGTCGAGGAATTTCTGCACCACCGCGCCCGGTGAGGGCAGGAACAGCGGCTTGATCCAGCCCATCTCGGTGACAAGCCACCAGACGAAGATGAGAAGTCCGATCGAAAGCGCCGAGAGCCACAGCGTCTCGCCCTGTCCCGGCACGCCATAGGCTTCGCCGGGCTTCGCGGAGCGGCCCCTGCGCAGCGCGGCGAACCGTCCGGCCGCGCGAGGGGGGCGCTTGGTGTCGGGGGACGTGCTCATGCCGCAGCTTCCTCGTCGGCGAAGATGATGCGCAGCACCTGTTCGCGCAGCGCGATGAAATCGGGCGAGGCCTTGACCTCGCGTGCGGCTGCGCCGTCGAGGAAGCGCCGCGAGAACGGCAGATCGAAGCGATGGGCGATGCGGCCCGGGCGTGGCGACATCACGATGAGACGCGTGCCCATGAAGAGGGCCTCCTCCACGTCGTGGGTGATGAAGAACACCGATTGGTGGGTGCTGCTCCACACCCGCAGGATCAGTTCCTGCGCCTTCTCGCGGGTCAGCGCATCGAGCGCGCCGAGCGGCTCGTCCATCAGCAGCACACGCGGGTCGCAGGTCAGCGCGCGGGCGATGCCGACGCGCTGCTGCATGCCGCCGGAGAGCTGGTAGACCGGCGATGTCTGGAAACCATCGAGCCCGAGCAGGGCGATGAACTTCTCCGCCGTGGCGTAGCGTTCCGCGCGGGGCACGCCCTGCATCTGCAGCCCGAAGGCGACATTGTCGAGGACGTTGAGCCAGGGCATCAGCGCATGCTTCTGGAACACCACCGAGCGGTCGGCTCCCGGCCCGTTGACGTCCGCCCCGTCGAGGCGGATCGAGCCCGAGCTCGGCGACAGAAAGCCGGCGAGCAGATTCAGCAGGGTAGACTTGCCGCACCCCGAGGCGCCGAGCGCGACGACAAAGTCGTTGTTCGCGACCGTCAGGTCGATCCTGCGCAGAGCCTCTACGGGCGGGTGGCCGTTCGCGGCCGGATAGACGACGGACACGTCGTCGATGATAAGCGCCATGGTCATGCTCCCGCGCGGCAGGGGCGGGCGACGCCGACCGGCACGCCCGCCACGTTCTCGCCGATCCTCACTTGGCCGTGGCGGCCTTGGCGATCGAGGTGTTCACGAAGGGAGCATAGCTGTCGGCGACCTTTTCGATACGGCCGGCCGCCTTGAGGAACTCGGCGGTCGCCTTTAGCGTCGCCGGCGCGCTGCCCAGCCATTTGTCGCTTAGCTGCTCGGCAAGCGGCACGAAGGTGTAGCCCTTCATCGTCTCGGGGACTTCCGCAGCCGAGGCGCCGGTCATCTTGGCGATGGTCTGCACCTGCGAGCTGTCGGCCGTCCATGCGGCGGGGTTGGCGAGGTAGGCGGCATTCGCCTCGTCGGCGACCTTGGCGAAGGCGGCCATGCCCTTGGCGTTCTTGGCGGCGAACTCCTTGTCGACGACCCAGCCGTCGAAGGTCGGGAAACCCCATTCGGCGGTGGTGTCGGCGCCGAGAACGCGCTTGCCGGTCTTCATGATCCGGCTCTGTGCCGGCTCCCAGACGAAGGCCGCGTCGATCGCGCCCTGTTCCCAGGCGGCGGCGATCTGGTCGGGCGTCATGCCCATGATCTTCACCTCGCCGACCGGAACCTTCTCATGCTGGAGCGCGCCCATCAGCGAGAAATGCGCGGTCGAGCCGATCGGGACGGCGACGCGCTTGCCCCTCAGGTCGGCAACGCTGGCGATGCCGGTGCCGTCGCGGGCGATGAGGCTCTCGGCCTTGCCGATGACGATGGCGAGCATGAACATCTGGATGTCC
The DNA here is from genome assembly GCF_056836805.1 of Ancylobacter sp. TW_SC_1. NCBI lineage: Bacteria > Pseudomonadati > Pseudomonadota > Alphaproteobacteria > Hyphomicrobiales > Xanthobacteraceae > Ancylobacter > Ancylobacter sp. TW_SC_1. The sequence goes on along the minus strand of NZ_CM166365.1, from coordinate 3,214,815 downwards.
ACGCCGTGGCTCATGGCGATCGTCATCGGCGACGAGCCGAGCTCGGAGACCTTCACGTCGCCGGAGGCCATGGCGGCGATGATCTCGGCGCCGGAGGCGAATTTGCGCCATTCGATCTCCCAGCCGGTCGCCTTCTCGAACAGACCCTCGGCCCGCGCCACCTGCATCGGGGTCGGATTGCCGAAATGGCCGATCACGATCTTGTCCGCCAGCGCGCCGCCGGCGGAGAGGGCGAGCGCCATGGCGCCGGCGACGAGGCTTCGCATCGTCCTGTTCATGTCACGGTACTCCTCTGTCAGGTCTGTTGTTGGTCGGCGGGCTTTCTTTGGGCCCCTGGTTTCTCAAGGTTCCCGCGTGAGCGAGAAGTCGAGGATGGCGTCCACCAGCACGTCGAGCGTGTCGAAAGCCTCGACGCCGGCGGCGTGGCTGTCGGCGACGAGCGAGAACTCGGTGCAGGCGATCATCTGGACCGTCGCGCCGTCGGCCAGCAGCGCCGCCGAGGCGCGATGGAAGGCCTCGCGCGACTGGGCGTCGACGCCCGTCGCCTTGATGCGACGAATGGCGTCGAGCAGTGCGTCCGCGTCGGCCGGATAGGCCGCAGTCAGGCCCGCCTGCGCGAGGGGCGCGTCGAACAGGCCGATGCGGCGGATGGCCGGAGAGGCCAGAATGCCGATGCGACCCGAGGCGCCGGCCAGCCGGCGGGCGCGGGCGACCGACAGCGCCACCATGTCGATGAAGGGAATGTCCACCGCGGCGGCGATGGTCGCGGCGAAATGGTGCGCGGTGTTGCAGGGCATGGCGAGCGCCTGCGCCCCCGCCGCCTCCAGTCGCTGCGCCATCGCGACCAGCACTGGCGCGGGATCTTCCCCGATCCCCTCGATCAGCCGGGCGATGCGGGAGGGCACCTGAGGGTTCTGGTCGACGATCAGCGGGACATGGTCGCGGTCATCGGTCGCGGGTACCGCCGCGATGACCTTGCTCATCAGCAGGACCGTCGCCTGAGGGCCCATGCCGCCCAGTATTCCGACCCGGCGCGGCATCATGGTTTGGCCCCCGTCGCGGTCGCGCATGACATGGTCTCGGACAGGGCGCCGAGAATATGCGTGGCGATGAGCTCGCAATCGTCGAGAGAGAAGGTGAGCGGGATGCGCATGTCGAACAGCGTGGCCAGCACCTGGTCGGTCTGCGGCAGGTCCTGCGCGGCGATGTAGCGCCAGCAGGCGTGCGCCGAGGTGAAGCCGATGGGCTCGGCCGCGCCGAACCATTTCAGCTCGACGCCCCGCTCCATCGTCGCGTGCAGGAAATCCGCCGCGGCGCCGGCGCGAAGCTCCGGCACCCGGAACTGGATCGAGGAGCCGACATAGCTTTCCTGCGGCGGCCGCGCCGGCAGACGGATCGCCGGGTGCGCGCCGAGCGCGGCGGCGATGCGGTCGTAGCGCTGGTTCCATGCCTCGATACTGGCGTCGAGGCGGGCGAGCTGCGGCCGCAGCATGGCGGCGCGCGCATTGTCCATGCGGGCCGACATGTTGGGGACGGCGAGCCGTACCCGGGCGAAGATGTCGGGAGAAGGCGCCGCGCCGTGGCGCTCATAGAGCATGTAGGAGCCGGAAAGCAGCACGGCGCGGGCCATCAGTTCGGCGTCGTCGGAGGTCAGCAGCCCGCCCTCGCCGGAATTGAGGTGCTTGTAGGTCTGGGTGCTGAAGCAGGCGGCGAGGCCGTGCGAACCGGATTTTCGGCCGTTCCATGTCGCGCCCATGGTGTGGGCGCAGTCCTCGATGACGCGCAGGCCCATGTCGCGCGCCAGCGCCGAAAGACGATCCATGTCGCACAGATGCCCGCGCATGTGCGACAGTAGAAGCACGCGCGCGCCCGAGCGGCGCGCCTTGGCCGCGAGATCGTCGAGGTCGATCACGAGGTCGTCCGTGGTCTCGACAAGGACCGGCGTCGCTCCGATGGCGGCGATCGCCCCCGGCACCGGCGCCAGCGTGAAGGCATTGGTGAGCACCGGCTCGCCGGGTTGCACGCACGCGGCGCGCAGGGCGATCTGCATCGCCTGCCCGCCGGAGGCGAGGGCGAGGCAATAGCGCGCGCCCTGCCAGCGGGCGAATTCCTCCTCCAACCGGGCGGCTTCCGACACTTCGCCAGGGGCGACGTTGTAGCGGTGCAGCCGGCCGGAGCGCATCACCGCCAGGGCGGCAGCGATGGCATCCTCCGGAAGGGGAGGTTGCTGCGTGAAACTGCCGGTGAAGCGAGGCGGTCGCATGGTTCAGGCCGTCGCGTGCGCGGATTGGTCTTCGGCGAAATAGGCGTCGTAGCCGAACAGCGCCGCCGAGCCGCCGGTGTGGATGAAGACGATGCGCTCGCCCTGCTTGAAGACGCCCTTGCGCACATGGTCGATGAGACCGGCCGCACCCTTGCCCGAATAGACCGGGTCGAGAAGGATGCCTTCCAGCTCGGCGAACATGCGGATGGCCTCCAGCGTGTCGGGTCCGGGAATGCCATAGCCGCGCCCGACATAGCTGCTGTCCGCCACCACGTCTTCACGCCGGACGACGCCGGGGCAGCCGAGCTTCTCCGCCGTGCGCTCGGCGAGGGCGAAGACGCTCTCCTCCTGCTTTTGCTTGGGCGCGCGCACCCCGATGCCGAGCAGCGGCACGCCGGCATTGATGGCCTTGAGGCCGACGATGAGCCCCGCCTGCGTGCCGGCGCTGCCGGTGGCGGTGACGATGTGGTCGATGGCGAGGCCGATATCGTTGGCCTGGCCGATCAACTCCAGCGCGCAATTGGCGTAGCCGAGCGCGCCGGTCGGGTTGGAGCCGCCGCCGGGGATCGTATAGACCGTGCGGCCTTCTCCGCGCATCCGCTCGGCGACCTTCTCCATCTCGGCATTCATGTCGAGGCCGCCGGCGCGCGTCTCGGTGGTGGCGCCATGCAGATGGTCGAGCAGCACATTGCCGTTGGTCTTGTAGTTGGGGTCGTTGGAGCCGGTGCGGTCCTCGAGCAGCAGGTGGCAGGCGAGGCCGAGCTTGGCGGCGAAGGCGGCGGTCTGGCGGGCGTGGTTCGACTGGGTGGCGCCCTGCGTCATCACCGTGTCGGCGCCCTGGGCGAGCGCCTCGGCCATCAGGAATTCCAGCTTGCGGGTCTTGTTGCCGCCGGTCGAGAGCCCGGTGCAGTCGTCGCGCTTGATCCAGATCTCCGGTCCCCCGAGTTCCTGGCTCAGCCGATCCAGCCGCTCCAGCGGTGTCGGGAGGTGCGCGAGACGGATGCGGGGGAAACGGGCGAGATGCATGGGACAATCCTCAACTTGCGTATTTCGATGTTTGCAAATCGGGAATGCCAGTTCAAATTCGAAATTATTCACTTAAGATGCAATTTCTGCATATTGGAGAGGGCGATGAGGCTTGAGTGGCTGGAGGATATTCTCGCGGTAGCCGAGACCGGCTCGTTCAGCGAAGCGGCCGAGCGCCGGCGCCTCACGCAATCGGCGTTTTCGCGGCGCGTGCAGCACATCGAGGACCATGTCGGGGTGGCGCTGTTCGATCGCTCGCGCAAGCCGGTCCAACTGCGCCCGACCACGGCCGAGCAGCGCGACCAGATCGCCCGCCTCGCCCGCACGCTGCGCCAGCTCACCGACGATCTGCGCCGAGGCGACCGGACGGCGGGAAACCGGCTGGTGCTCGCCAGCCAGCACGCGCTGACGGCGTCATGGGCGCCGCGTTTCATCGACGTGATCCAGGCCGAGAACAGGGAGATCTTTCTCAAGCTGAGATCGGCCAATCTCGACGAGTGCTTCGCTTTTCTGCTGTCGCGGCAGGCGGACATAGCGGTGGTGTATCGGGTCGTCGGCGAGGAGCACCCCATCGCCGCCACCTATATCGAGACGATCAGCATCGGCAGCGACCAGCTCATCCCGGTCTTCGCACATTCGCAGGCCGGCCGGCTGAACGAGCGTTTCGCGCATGGCGAGCTGCCTTTCATCGCCTACCCGCCGGACGTCTTCCTCGGCGAGGTGCTCGATCGCATCGTGATGCCGGAGATCCACGGTGCGGCGCGGATGATCCCCATGGTGGAGACCGCGCTGACATTGGCGGCGCTCGAACTGGCCGCCAGCGGCATCGGCGTGGCGTGGGTGCCGACCTCGCTGGCGCGTGGGCGGATCGAGGCGGGCGATCTGGTGGATCTGTCGGGCAGCCTGCCGCGCTGCGAACTCGACGTGACGGCCGTCCGGCTCGCCGGGCAAGCCTCCCATGTCGAGAAGACCGTGTGGGAGAAGATGCGCGCCATGTGAGAGGCGCAGATGGCGGCCGTATCAGTCCGCCGGGTTGCGCGATCCGGCCGGAAAACGGGCGAGCATGGCGACGACCTCCTCATCGCTCACCTGATGGAAATCATCATAGAAGCAGCCGATGGCATCGAGCACGGCCGGCGAGTCCAGGGATATCAGGGCGTCGACCTCTCCGCGCAGCTCGTCGATCGCGTCCGCCGGCGCGACGGGGACGGCGAGTATAAGTTCTTTCGGCCCGCGCCGGCGTATCGCCCGCAGGGCGGCCTTCATGGTGGCCCCGGTGGCGATGCCGTCATCGACGACGATGACCACTTTCCCGGCGATGTCGGCGCGAGTGCGCGCGCCCATATAGCGCTGCCGTCGGCGGTCGATTTCGGCAAGTTCTCCGGCGCAGATCGCCTCGAACGCGGCGTCCGTCACGCCGGCGCGTTGAATGACGCTCTCATTGCGCACGACGACCGGCTCGTCGCCCTCGGCCACCGCACCCATGGCCAGTTCGGGCTGCGCAGGCACGCCGATCTTGCGGACGAAGGCGAGGTCGAGCGTGCCATCCAGCGCCCGGGCGACTTCTGCTCCGACCGGGACCCCGCCGCGTGGCAGAGCGAGGACCACCAGATGCTGTCCCTGGTAAGCGGACAGGGCCGCGGCGAGCCTGCGGCCAGCGTCCGTCCGGTCCGAGAAGCCCATCGCGCTGTTCCCTCTCACGGCCGAGGTGCCGGGAATGCCCGGCCAGCGGCCGCACCACGTATTGTTCCCGCCCCTTGGAGATAGGGTATATTCGACGAATTCACCCCCAATTCGTTGACCGGCATCAATTGTCATTCTCCTCGCCCGCATAGGCTGCGCGAATGTCAAAGCAGACGGACGTCGCCCACACGGTCTTTGCTCCTCGACATCCGATCGGCCTCGCGGAGAAAGTCCGTTTTCTCAGCAGTCCTGCGGCCTATTCCTGTGTCGTCCAGCCCGTGGAGACCCGGGAAACCCATATGTCCTGGGTGTTTATGACCGACGACCGGGTTTACAAGCTCAAGAAGCCGGTCCGTTTTCCGTATCTCGATTTCTCCACGTTGGAACGCCGGGCGGCGGCGTGCCGCGCGGAATATGTGCTGAACCGCCGGCTCGCTCCCGACGTGTATCTCGGCCTCGCTCCCCTTACCCGTTCGCCGTCCGGTCTCGCCATCGGCGGCGACGGCGCGGTGGTGGACTGGCTGGTGGTCATGCGCAGGCTCGACGCGGATGCCAATCTCGAGGCGTCATTGCTCGCGCATCGGCTCAGCACCGTTCAGGTCGACAGGCTGGCCGCGACGCTGAAGGCATTCTACCGCCACGCCCGCCGCATCCATGTTCCGCCCGCGCGCCATCTGACGGATTGGGTCCGGTCGGTAGAGTACGATCGGCGCATGCTGTCGAACGCCCGCTTCGGGCTCGCGCAAGGCTGCATCGGGCGCATCGCGGCGGTTCAACGCAGATTTTTCGCCGAACGCTCCGAACTGCTTCTCAAGCGTGTGCGCGAGAACCGCATCCTCGACGCTCACGGCGATCTTCGACCGGAGCATGTCTGGCTGGGCGATCGCGTGACCATCATCGACTGTCTCGAATTCGATCCGAAGCTGAGAACGCTCGATGCACTGGACGAAGTGGCCTTCCTGCATCTGGAATGCGAGCGCCTGGGAGCGGGATGGGTGGGAGAACGGATCAGGCGGCGTCTCGCGGCGATGCTCGGCGACGAGCGGGCGAGCGGCCTGTTTCTCTTCTATCGCATCCAGCGCGCCATGCTGCGCGCGCGCCTGTCCATCGCCCATCTGCTCGACGCGAAGCCGCGAACGCCGGAGAAGTGGCCGCGCCAGGCGCGGGCCTATCTGCACCTTGCCGCCACCGACGCCAAACGGCTTGAGCGCATTCTCAATAAACCAGGAGGTCGGTGAGCGGCTCGTTGCCGTGGAGGCGCCGGATCGCCTCGGCAAGAAGTGGGGCAGCGGGAATGATGTCGAGCTTGTCGCGCACCGGTCCTTCGGGGAGGCGAAACGGCGGCACCGTGTCGGTGCAGAGAATGCGCTCGATGACCGGGTCGGCGAGGGCCGTCTCGGCGCCCGGCATGAACAGGCCATGGGCGACGCAGGCGATTACCCGGCGGGCGCCACCCTTGCGCGCGGCACGGGCCGCCCGCACCAATGTTCCGCCGGTGCTGATGAGGTCGTCGACGACGAGGCAGGTGGCGCCCTCGACGTCTCCCACGAACAGGTCCCCGGAGACGACCCCGGCGCTCCGGTGCTTTTCGGCGAACGCCTTGCCCACGGGACGCCCGATGGCTGCTTCGAGGGCTTCCCGCAGCAGTTCCGCCCGCTTGCCGCCGCCGAGATCCGGCGAGACGACGCAGAGAGGCTCGTCGGCGACCACCTCGACGATCCGTCCGATCAGCATTGGCGCCGCGCTCAGGGCGACCGCCCGGCAGCGGAACGCATTTTCGAAGGCGGTCTCATTGTGGACCTCGAGGGTGACCACCGCATCGGCGCCCATCGCTTCGAACAGCGCCGCGACGTATCGCGTCGTGACGGGATCGTTCGGCTTGGTTCGCCGGTCCTTCCTCGCATAGCACAGATAAGGCACGACCGCCGTCACGCGCGCCGCTCCGGCATCCTTCAGCGCACCAATGAAGAAGAGGAGGCGGCATAATTTGTCGTTGGCACTCTTGTCCGGCCCTCCGTGAAGGCTGTGCACGACATAGACGTCCGCGCCAGCAACCGGATCGAGCGGGCGTGCCTTATGCTCACCGTCCTCGAAATCGCGCTCCTCATGGGCATTGAGCGGGATGGCGAGCCGTTGGGCGATGGATCTGCCGAGCGCATCGGTTCCAGCCAGGGCGAACAGGCGCACGTGCCCGCCATTGGCCGGATGGACGAGCGGCAGTGCGCCGACGGAAGGGACGATCATCGGCCCCCCGGGAACGGGCGAGGCTGGCATCTCATCATCTATAGACCAGCACCGGTAAACTCGAATGAGTGAGCACCTTGACGGTTTCGCTGCCCAGGACGAGCGCGGTGATGCCGCGCCGACCATGCGAGGCCATGGCGATCAGATCGCATCCCTTCCGCGCGGCCGTGTCGATGATGGCCTGATAGGGATTGTCGCTGTCGAGCTGAATGACGTCGCAGGGCACGCCAAACGTCTTGGCCTGGAGTTCGGCGTGGGTGAGATAGCCCGCTGCCTGCTCCCGTGCTTCGCGCTCATAGTCGCCGCGCGTGGTCTCCAGCTGGTCCGGCGACGCGGTGAAGACGTGAAACGGTTCCACCACGGTCAGAACCGTCACCTTGGCGCCGGCATCCCGGGCGAAGGCCAGGCTCTTGTCCAGAGCGACGGTCGATAGCGCCGAACCGTCGGTGGGAATGAGGATGTGGCTGTACATAGCGCTCTCCCTTGACACGGGGTCATGGTGGTTGCCCCGTCAATTCGCCCCCGCACGGATGATGAGGTGGCGTCTCACATTGCCTGCACCCGGTCGTCGACCACTGAAACGACGGCCGTCGTCATCGCCGCATGCCGGATGAACTCCTGTTTACGGAAGGTGTTCGCTCGTCCTCCGCGAATGACCAGGCTTTCATTCACCCTGACCTCGAAGATCTTGGCGCGGTTGTCCGAGGTGGAACCAGGCGCCGCACCGATTGCCGCTTGGGCCAGCCGCTCGATGTCAGGTCGACGGGCGGCCACACACGCGCCGCTCCGGCGCGACGCCGCGAAGGCTTCCGCCGACAAGCGGACAATGAATCCGACAAGCTCAGTCGCGTGTCAGCCATGGCATTTACCTGTTCCCGGCTAAGTAGCCGGATTGGTCTTACCATATCACCAGTTGACGGTCGGGCCGATCATTTCGGTTTGAGCGCGCGGTGGGCGTGAGCGAGCGTGGCGCCTATCGCCGGCCTGATCTGGTGCGCTCCTGTCGGCTTCTCTCCGCCGCGCTCCAGGACAGCACGCCAATTCAAAAATTATCAATATGTGAGAATATCAGTATATGGAATTCTCATTGTGAAAGAATATTGACGTCTCTGCCGGCGGCGTGGTCGGCTGCCGTTATCCCGCGGATTTCGGAGCCTGCCCCAGCAGGGAAGACGATGAGCAAATTCTCCCCCTTCGCCACCACGCTCTGGTACGCCACGGCCGCGCCAGCGCCTCGGACGCTGCCTCTGGAGGGCCGCGTCAGCGCCGATGTCTGCGTCGTTGGGGCTGGGTTCAGTGGCCTGACGACGGCGCTCGAACTCGCCCGGCAGGGGGTGAAAGTCGTGCTGCTGGAGGCCGAGGAGGCCGGCTTTGGCGGTTCCGGCCGCAATGCCGGCCATTGCACGCCGACCTTCAGCTATTACAGCCTGCCGGCGCTGCGGAAGATCCTCGGCGAGCCCTGGGCCGAGCGGCTGATTCATCGCCAGACGCGGGCGAACGACCGCGTGGCGGCAATGATCCGCGACTACCGGATCGACTGCGAATGGCAGCAGAACGGCTATGTCATGGGGGCCCTGCGCCCCGGCGCGGTCGAGGTGCTGAAAGGCAAGGTCGACCAGTACAACGCCGTCGGCGCCCGCACCCGGCTGCTCGGCCGCGACGAGGTCGAGGCGCTCACCGGCAGCCCGCGCTTCTATGGCGGCTGGCTTCACGAGGAGGCCGGCCACATGAATCCGCTCGGCTATGCACGCGGCCTTGCCCGCGCGGTCATGCAGGAGGGCGGCGCGCTCTACACCGGTTCGCCGGCCGAGGACGTCGAGCCCGAGGGTCTGCGCTGGAAGGTGAAGACGCCGCGCGGCGAAGTGGTCGCCGACAAGGTCGTTTTCGCCACCGGCGCCTATACGGTGAAGGCGTGGCCCAAGCTCGACCGCAGCTTCAAGATCCTTAAGGTCTTCGTCTGCGCCACCCAGCCGCTCGACCCAGAGCTGCGCAGGAGCGTGCTGCCGCAGAACACGACGATGCATGACGGGCGCGGCGACATCTATGTCTACAAGCACAATGCCGAGGGTCGCATCGTCGCCTCCATGTTCCCGATGGGCGCGCGTGGCGCCGACATGGCCTACACCCACCAGGTGATGGCCGACCGGTTGAAATGGCTGCACCCGCAGATCAAGGAGCCGATCCGCTGGGAGTACTTCTGGTACGGCGAGCTCGACATGCAGGTGCGCACCGTGCCGCGCCTCTACGGCCTCGCGCCGGGCGTGGTGGCACTGACCGGCCTGTCCGGCCGTGGCGTGCCGACCGGCTCCATGCTTGGCGGCATCCTGTCCGAATGGGCGATGGGTGTGCCGGAGAAGGACCTGTCTCTGCGTATCGAGCCGCTGAAGGCCGCCCCCTTCTACATGAACTACGCGCCGAAGCTGCGGCTGCGCTATTTCCGCTATGCCGACACGCGCGCAGCGCGGCGCGAGGGCGCCGAACTGCCGCCACACGCCTGAGAGGATCGTCATGACCACACGTACCGTTCTCATTTCCGGTGGCGGACGCGGCATCGGTGCGGCCACCGGTCGCGTGATGATGCAGGCCGGATGGAACGTCTCGCTCGGCATGCGTGCACCCGCTCTGCCCGACTGGGCGGCGGAGGGCCCCGGGCAGGTGCAGGCCTGCGCCTATGAGGCGACCGATCCCGCCGCGGCCGAACGTTGGACAGACGAGGTCCGGGCGCGCTTCGGACGCATCGACGCGGTGGTGGCCAATGCCGGCATCATGATCCGCAAGGACGTGATCGCCGCCGAGGACGAGGAACTCGCCCGGCTGATGGAGGTGCATGTCGCCGCGCCACGACGGCTCGCCAAGGCGGCCTGGGACGACCTCGCGGCCAGCGGGCGCGGACGGGTGATCATCGTCTCCTCGCTCTCCGGCAAGCGGGTGAAATCGGCGGTGTCCAGCCTTTACTCGGTGTCGAAATTCGCCGCCACGGGCCTCGCCCATGCGATCCGCCACACCGGCTTCGAACTCGGCATCCGCGCGACGGCGGTGTGCCCCGGCTTCGTCGCCACCGACATGGGGCTGCCACTCACCACGCGCGCGCCCGAGGAGCTGACCGACCCGGCCGACATCGGCCGCGCCATCCGCTTCCTGATCGACCTGCCGAACACGTCGAGCGTCGCCGAATTCGCGGTCAACTGGACGCTGGAGGAGTCGTTCTGATCCCGGCGTTCAGTTGCGGTTCTCGATCAGGTCGATCTCGGCGCGCAGCAGCGCTGCGTAGGTCTCCACGAAGCCGGGCACGATCTTGGCGCACAGGAAGGTGAAGCCGAGCGAGGCGACGGGCACGCCGGCCTCGTCGAGGATCGCCATGGCGACGCCGGCAATGCCGGGAATGAGCTCGCCGATGTCGACGGCGTAACCGCGCTCTCGCGTCTCCTCGATCAGCCGCCACACCTTGTCGGTGGTGAGATCGCGGAAGCCGGCGAAGCGTGGTTCGTTGGCGCGCAGGATGAATTCCTGCTCCTCGCGGTCGAGAAAGGCCAGCATGGCAACGCCGCCCGGTCCGGCACCGAGCGGCACCGAGCCGCCGATCGAGCCGGTGAGCGTCTGCACTACGCATTCCCCGTCGCGGCGATCGAGGCAGAGGGAATCGTGGTTGTGGCGCGCCATCAGATGGGTGGTCTCGCCGGTCTTCTTGCGCAGCCGCGACAGGCTCATCTCGCAGCGGCTGATGAGCCCGGGTCCACGCGCGGCGCGGGCGCCATAGATGAACATCTTGGCCCCCAGCCGGTAGCGTTTGCGCTTGTCGTCGCGGGCCAGCAGCCGATGCCCGACCAGTGTGTTGAGGATGCGGTGGCAAGTCGCCGTGTTGAGACCCGAGCGCTCCACCAGTTCCTTGAGAGTGGCTCCTTCCGGGGTGCCATCGGCGATCAGCTCGAGAAGAAGCGCCGCGCGGTCCAGAAGCTGAGCCCCTCCTGCCGTGGAAGTCGCCATTCAGTAATTCCATATAATGATAAAAACTCAATACGGAGCTTGTAGTGTGAGAAGTTCTGATAATCAATGTTCAAAAAACAAGCAGACGAGGGTTCGGTCGGATTTTTAGTCAGGCCAGCAGGTGCGGCGGGCTCTCCGCCCGCTGCGATCCTCTGCACCACGCGACGTAAGGCTCAACCAGAACCAGAGGGACGTAACGTGAGAACTTCCATCCTGACCATCGCCACCTCGCTCGTCGTGGCATTGGGAATCACCGCGGCTGGCGCCGATACCCTTGCCGACGTCAAGGCCAAGGGCACGCTCACCATCGGCGTGAAGAACGATTATCCGCCTTACGGCTTCCTGAACGACAAGGGCGAGATCGTCGGCTTCGAGGTCGACCTCGGCAAGTATGTCGCCAAGGAACTGCTCGGTCCCGAGGGCAAGGTCGAGCTGGTCCCCGTGGTCGCCGCCAACCGCATCGAGTTCCTGAACTCCGGCCGGATCGACATCATCCTGGCGACCCTCGGCGTCACTGCCGAGCGCGGTAAGGTGATCGACTTCTCCGAATACTACGTCTCCGCCCCCGGCCCGTCGGTCATCGCCCCCAAGGCAGCGACCTTCGCCAAGTGGGAGGACCTTAAGGGCCTCACCCTGTGCGGCATTCAGGGGTCTTACTACAACAAGCACCTGACCGAGGATCTCGGCATCCAGCTGACCGCGTTCAAGACGCAGCCGGAAGCCTACAGGGCGCTGAAGGACAACCGTTGCGCCGGCTTCGTCTTCGACGACATGACGCTGCGCAAGAAGACCGAAGATGCCGAATGGACGGACTACAAGATCGCCGTCGACCCCTACGAGTACATCCCGCAGGCCGCCGGCATCCGCAAGGACGACGAGGCGCTCCGCGATGCGGTGAACAAGGCGATCACCAAGGCCGAGGCTGAGGGCAAGCTGATCGAGTGGGAAACCACCTACGCCATGCCGCACTCGAAGTACATCGCCGAGCGTGCCAAGGCGGCCGCCGCGAAACAGAAGCCGTGATCCCAGGTTCCGCGGAGCCATCGCTTTGTTTGGTCTCGATTATTCCTGGCTGAGCGACCCGGTCTACCAGGGCTGGCTGCTCCGCGGGACGCTTACCACCATCGGACTGGCGCTCGCCTCCTCGGCGTTCGCCATCCTCATCGGTGCCTTCGGGGCGCTGGCCCTCAGCCTGCGGATCGCCTGGCTCGATGCGCTGATCGAGCTGTTCGTCGAACTGTTCCGCAACACCCCGCCGCTGTTGCAGATGCTGTTCTTCTATTTCACGCTCAGCACCATCGGGCTGCGCGTGACCGATCCGGCCACGGGATTGAGCGTGCCGCTGCTCTCGGCCTTCGACTGCGCGCTGGTGTCGTTGAGCCTCTTCGGCGGCGCGCTGTGCATCGAGGCCTTTCGTTCGGGCCTTGAGAGTCTGCCGCGCTCGGTCACCGAGGCGGCACGCTCGCTCGGCTACAGCCGCTGGGGCCGCTTCCGGCGCATCGAGGCGCCGATCGCCAGCCGCATCTGCCTCCCGGCGCTGACCAACATTCTCACCAACCTGTTCAAGACCACGTCGCAAGCCTCGGTCATTACCGTGCCGGAACTGATGTATTACGCGGGCCAGATCTACAACGACACGTTCCGCACCGCCGAGGTGATGCTTCTGGTGCTGTTGATCTACGTGTCGCTGGTGAGCGTCCTGTCCTGGGGCATGTCGCGCATCGAGCACGCGCTCGCCTTTCCCGGTTACGGCAAGGGGCACTGAGATGCAGTGGCCTCTGACCTATCACGAGAAGAAGCGTGCGGTTCAGCTTGCCATCGTGCTGGCGCTCATCGGCTGGCTTGCCGCCGATGCGCTCTCGGGCGGCGCGGCGAACTGGCAGCGTGTGTGGCTGCGCCTGCCGCTGCTGCTCACCGGCAGCGGCTCCGGCTGGCCGCTCACCGGCGGGTTCGCGCTCAACATCTTCCTCGGCCTCGGCTCCATGGCGCTGGCCGCGGTGATGGGCACGCTGCTGGCCTTCGGCATGATGGCGAAGAGCCGGCTCATCCGTCTGCCCTGCTTCTTCGTCATGAATTTCCTGCGCAACTCGCCCTGGCTCGTCCTGCTGTTCGCGATGCTCTACATCATCCCGTTCAACGTGCGGCTGTTCGGCGTGAGCATCGCCGTGCCCGCCTTCGCGAAGGCGGTGATCGGCCTCGCCCTGCCGACCGCGGCGAACTTCGCCGAGATCATCCGCGGCGCGGTGCAGTCGATCCATTCCGGCCAGTGGGAGGCGGCGCGCTCGCTCGGCTACAGGCCAATGGCCATCTATGGACGCATCATCCTGCCGCAGGCGCTGCGTCGCATGATCCCCGGCTGGATGAATCTCTACGCCCTGCTGATGATCGCCACTTCTCTCGCGACGGTCACAGGTATTCAGGATGTCATAACGACGCTAAACACGCTTCTCGCCATGGAGAACGAGCGGGTCATCGTCTATTTTTACATCACCACTTTGTTCCTGTTTTTTGCCTATTGCTACCCGATCGCACTGTTTGCGCGGCGGATGGAGCAGTCGGTCAAGGGAGAAATCCTATGAACCGCACCAATGCGCTGATCGAACTCGACGCGGTGACGAAAAGCTTCGGCTCGTTCCAAGTGCTGAATGGGATCTCACTCGCCGTGAAGGACGGCGAGGCGGTGTGCATCATCGGCCCCTCCGGCTCGGGCAAGTCGACCATCCTGCGCTGCATCAACGGGCTGATCCCGATCGACAGCGGCAGCATCCGCGTCGGCGAGCTCGACGTCCATAAAATGCGAAGCGAGAAGGAGATGCGCCCGCTGCGCCACCGCGTGGCGATGGTGTTCCAGCAATACAACCTTTTCCCGCACCGCACGGCCCTGCAGAATATCATGATGGCGCCGGTGCAGGTGCTCGGCCACGACCGGAAAGAGGTCGAAGAGCGCGCCCATCGGCTGCTCGCCAAGGTGCGGCTTTCCAACAAGGCGGATGCCTATCCCGGGCAGCTTTCCGGCGGCCAGCAGCAGCGCGTCGCCATCGCCCGTGCGCTCGCCATGGAGCCGCAGGTCATTTTGTTCGACGAGGTGACGGCGGCGCTCGATCCCGAGACGGTGAAGGAAGTCCTTGCCGCCATCCGGGAGTTGGTCGACGAGGGGCTGACCTGCATCCTGGTCACGCACGAGATGAAGTTCGCGCGCGAGGTGGCCGAGCGGGTCTGCTTCACCGATCACGGCCGCATCGTCGAGAGCGGCTCCCCGGCACAGATTTTCGACGCGCCGCAGGACCCGCGCACGCGCGAATTCCTCGGGCAGGTGCTCTAGGCGCCCGATCTCGTCCAGTCAGCAAAGGCAATGCCATGTCGGCAGCAGACATTTTCGCGGAAGGCTTCAAGGCCGAACCCTATTGGTGGGAGGCTGCCGCGCCGGAGACCGACCTCGACCCACTTCCCTCCCGCGCGGATGCCGTGGTCATCGGCTCGGGATATGCCGGACTCAACGCGGCCACCGAACTCGCCCGCGCCGGGCTCGATGTCGTGGTCATCGATGGCGGGCGGATCGGCGAAGGTGGCTCGACCCGCTCGGGCGGCATGGTGTCGAGCGGCCAGAAACTGGTGGTGGGCGGCGCCATCAAGGGCATCGACCCGGAGCTGTTCAGTCGCATGATCGGCGACAGCATCTCCTCCTTCGACTATCTGCAGACGCTCATCAATGGAGAAGGGCTGGACGCCGATCTGGAGATTACGGGCCGTTTCTTCGGCGCCCATGCGCGGTCCATGGTCGAGCCGACCCACCGCAACGGCCGCATCCTTGCCGAGAAGACTGGCGTGACAGTGCATCTCTACGATCGCGGCAACCAGCGGCAGGTGATCGGCTCGGACTATTTTTACGGCGGCATGGTGGTCGACGAATATGGTGGACTGCATCCTGGGAAATACCATCAGGCGCTGCGCCGACGTGCCCGGGCGGCCGGCGTGAAACTGCGCTCCCATGCCAAGGCCGGCCCGGTGCGCGACACCGGTGGCGGCCGGAAGCTCGTCCCGACCGAGCGAGGCGACATCATCGCCGAACACGTAGTCAGCGCCACCAACGGCTATACGCGCAAGGACGGCCATCCCGACCTCGCGCGGCGCATCGTGCCGGTGAAGAGCTATCAGATTGCCACCGAGCCGCTGCCGCGCGAGCTCATCGAAACGCTGATTCCGGGCGGCCGCATGATCTCCGACACGCGGCGCGACGTGATCTACTCGCGACCTTCCCCGGACGGCAGCCGCATTCTCTTCGGCTCGCGCCCGGGTTTCTTCGAGCGCGAGGACCGCGACGCGGCGCCGGCGATCTACGAGCGGATGACGGAGATCTGGCCGGAGCTGAAAGCCTACAAGATCACTCACGCATGGAGCGGTTTCGTCGCCATGACGGTCGACAAGGTCGCCCACATGGGCCGCCGGGACAATTCCGAGTTCGCGGCCGGTTGCAACGGCAACGGCGTCGCGCTGATGTCCTATCTCGGCTACCAGACGGCACAGAAGATCCTCGGTCGTCAGAACCGCCCGACCGCCTTCGACCGCGAGCGCTTCGCTGCCGTGCCGCTCTATTCCGGCAATCCCTGGTTCGTGCCGATCGTCGCCGCCTGGTACCGGCTGCAGGACTGGTACGAGCGCCGCTGATACGACGGGTCGAGGATCCCGCCTGTCGCGGCCGGCGAGATTCTCGACGCTGCAGCGGGGCGCGGAATGCCGGTTGCGGTTCCAGCGCCTCGCGCTGCGTAGGCGAACATGCGGCGCGGATGGAGAAAGCGACGGACGGATGGAGCCACGGGGGGCGGTGCGGCTCCATCCGCCGTCACCTCACGCTGCACCGGGGCAGGTGCAGGCGTCTTCTGTCCGCCGATCGCCTCTTCGAGATAGGCGATGAACGCCTCTTCCAGCGTGGCGGCGGACTTGTTCGCGATAATGGTGGCGGGCGAGTCGCTGACGAGCGCCTTGCCGGCGTGCATCCGCGAGATGCGGTCGCACGGCTCGGCCTGCGGAGAGGGGCGCCCGGTCAGTGCGCCGGTTCATCGCGGGCAATCCGGAACCAGACCACATAGAGCGCCGGCAGGAAGAGCAGCGTCAGGATGGTGCCGACGATGATTCCGCCCATCATCGCGTAGGCCATCGGGCCCCAGAAGATCTCGCGCGAGATGGGGATGAGCGACAGCGTCGCCGCCGCCGCGGTCAGCATGATCGGACGCATCCTGTGCTCGGTGGCCTCGATCACCGCCTGCCAGGCGGGGGTGCCGGTCTGGCGCAGCTCCTCGATCTGCACCACCAGGATCACCGAGTTGCGGATGAGGATGCCGATCAGCGCCAGCACGCCGAGGATGGCGACGAAGCCCAGCGGCGCGTTGCTCGCCAGCAGGGCGACGACGACGCCGATGATCGCGAGCGGCGCGACCGAGAAGACCAGGAACAGCCTGTGGAAGTTCTGCAGCTGGATCATCAGCAGCGTCGCCATGATGAAGAGCATCAGCGGCGCCACCGCGACGATGGGACCTTGCGATTTCGCGCTCTCCTCCACCGCGCCGCCGACCTGCACGGAATAGCCGGCCGGCAGGGTCTTCTCGAACGCCGCCATCGGTCCCGACAGCGCCTCCACGATGGTGGCGGGCTGGGTGGAGTCGCGCACCGCCGCCTTGATGGTGATGGTGGGCGCGCGGTCGCGGCGCCAGATGGTCGGCTGCTCGATCTCATAGCGGAAGGTCGCCACCGAGGAGAGGGGGACGGACTGTCCGTTGCTGCCCGGCAGCTGCAGGTTGAGCAGCGTGTCGATCGACCCCCGTTCGCTGGCCTGGGCACGGCCGATGACGTCGACGAGATAGATGTCGTCGCGCACCTGCGTCGATGTCTCGCCTTCCACCACCCCGTTCAGTGCGGAGGCGATGTCCTGCGAGGAGACACCGAGCTGACGGGCCTTGTCCTGCAGCACGTCCACCTTCACGACGCGGATGGGTTCGTTCCAGTCGAACGTGACGTTCTGCAGCGAGGGGTGGGTGCCGACAATGGTCGCCACCTTGCCCGCCAGGGCGCGGACGGTCTGGATGTCCGGCCCGGCTACGCGGTACTGCACCGGCTTGCCGACCGGAGGGCCGATGTCGAGCAGCTTCACATAGGCGTCGGTGCCGGAGAAGGCACGGTGCAGATAGTCCTGCAGCTGCGGGCGCAACCGGTCGCGTTCCTCCAGACCCTTGGTGACGATCACCATCTGACCGAAGGTGATGTCGTCGGGCTGCACGTCGAACGAGAGAAGGAAGCGCGGAGCCCCGCGCCCGACATAGGTCGACCAGTGGCCGATGTCGGGATTGCCCTGCAGCTTTTCCTGCTCGAATTGCGCCATCTGCCGGCTGGTCTCGGTGATCGACGCGTTCTGCGGCAGCGTCCAGTCGATGATCAGCTCGGTCCGGTCGGAATTCGGGAAGAACTGCTGCTGGAC
The DNA here is from genome assembly GCF_056836805.1 of Ancylobacter sp. TW_SC_1. NCBI lineage: Bacteria > Pseudomonadati > Pseudomonadota > Alphaproteobacteria > Hyphomicrobiales > Xanthobacteraceae > Ancylobacter > Ancylobacter sp. TW_SC_1. Next base: position 3,197,146 of record NZ_CM166365.1, on the reverse strand, counting down.
CAGCGACATGCCGCCCAGCGAGAGCACGAAGGCGGCGAGGGTGGCGAGGATGGTCAGCCAGCGCCAGCGCAGGCACAGGCGCAGCAGGCGCGAGAAGCCGGCCGCGAACCAGCCCTTGTGCGCGGCATGTTTCTTCATCGTCTCCGGCAGGATCGCCACGCCGAGCAGCGGGGTGAACAGCACCGCCACCACCCATGAGGTGATGAGAGAGACCGCGATCACCACGAACAGCGTGTAGGTGAATTCGCCGGCGTTGCTGTTGTTGAGCCCCACCGGAATGAAGCTCGCCACCGTCACCAGCGTGCCAGTGAGCATGGGGAAGGCGGTGGAGGTGTAGACATGGGTGGCCGCCTTGCGCAGGCTGTCGCCAACCTCCAGGCGCGCCACCATCATCTCGACCGCGATCATCGCGTCATCGACGAGCAGCCCGAGCGCGATGATCAGGGCGCCGAGCGAAATGCGCTGCAGCGAGATGCCGGCATACTGCATCGCCACGAAGGTGATGGCGAGGACGAGCGGAATGGAGACCGCCACCACCAGCCCGGCCCGCATGCCGAGGCTGATGAAGCTGATGGCCAGCACGATCAGGATGGCCTCGAACAGCGCCCTGGTGAAGCCGGATACGGCTTCCTCCACCACGGCCGGTTGGTCGGAAACGCGCTCCACCGTCACGCCAAGCGGCAGCTCGGCGACGATGCGGCTCATCATCGTGTCGAGCCCCGCGCCGAAATCGAGCAGGTTGCCGCCGGTCTTCATGCCGATGGCGAGGCCGATCGCCGGCTGCCCGTTGAAGCGGAACATCGAGGTCGGCGGATCGACATAGCCGCGGGTGATGGTGGCGACGTCGGTCAGCGGGAAAAAGCGATCGTTCACCCGCAGATTGATGGTGCGGAGCGTGTCTTCGGAAATGAACCTCCCGCCGACGCGCAGGGCGATGCGCTCCGGCCCCGCCTGGACGAAGCCCGACTGGGTGACGGCGTTCTGCTGCTGCAGCGTGGCGAGGATGGCGGATTCGTCGATGCCGAGCGCCGCGATCTTGCGGGTGGAGAATTCGAGATAGATGGCCTCGTCCTGCGCGCCGACGATGTCGACCTTGCCGACATCGGGCACGGTGAGGATCTTGGTGCGGGCGCTCTCGACCAGATCGCGCAGCTCGCGCTGGGTGAGGCCGTCGCTGGTAAAGGCGTAGATGTTGCCGTAGACGTCGCCGAAGCGGTCGTTGAAGAACGGCCCGACCACCCCCGAGGGAAAGGTGGAGCCGATGTCGGCGATCATGTTGCGCACGCGCAACCAGATCGACGGCACGTCCTTGGCCTTGGTGGTCGACTTCAGGTCGACGAAGACGATGGTCTGGCCGGCGGTGGTGAGGCTGCGGGTGTGATCGAGCGATTCCAGCTCCTGGAGCTTCTTCTCGATCCGGTCGGTCACCTGCTGCGCCACTTCCTCCGCTGACGCGCCGGGCCATTGAGCCTGGATGACCATGGTCTTGATGGTGAAGTCCGGGTCTTCTTGGCGGCCGAGGCTCAGATAGGCGAAGATTCCCGCGACCGAGAAAACCAGCATGAAGTACCAGACCAGCGCGCGGTGGCCGAGCGCCCAGTCCGACAGGTTGAACTTCTTCACGGCTTGCTTCCCTGGCTGAACCCGACCGTCTGGCCTTCGGCCAGATCCTTCACGCCGGCGACGGCGACCTCGTCGCCTTCCTCGAGGCCAGCCCTTACCCGGACATGCGCCGCGTCGTCCGGCGCGGCGGCGAGCTCCACCCGTCGCAGGGTGAGCTTTCGATCCGCGGGCGACACGGTCCACACATAGTCGGCTCCGTCCCGGTGCAGGATCGCCGAGGCCGGCAGCGGGATGAACGGGGCGTCGGCGCCCTCGCGCCGGGCCCGCGCATGGATCACCGAGCCGAGCCGGAAGACCTCCGGCGCCTGCTGCAGGGCGATCTTCACCCGGCGCATCCGGGTGTCGCCGTCGGCCTGCGGGCCGATCTCGCGCAGCACGCCCGTCGTCGTCACGTCGCCGTCGAGTTGCAGGGAGATGTCGAAGGGCGCGCCGAGCCGGAGGGGGGCGAGCTGGGGCTCGGGAATGTCGACCACGGCGTCGCGCTCCTCCAGCCGGGCCATGGTGAGCACGCCCTGTCCGGAGGCGACCACCTGGCCTACCTCGGCCGAGGTCGCGGTCACCACGCCGTCGAATTCGGCGCGCAACTCGGTGTAGCTGAGCTGCTCGCGCGCCTTGGCGAGGCTCGCCTGCGCCTGCACCACATTGGCCTGCGCCGACCTCAGCCCCTGCACGGCGGCGTCGAGATCGGCGACGCTGCCGGCATTGGTGGCGGCGAGACTGCGCTTGCGCCTGTCGGTCAGGCTGGCATTCTCGAGCTGTGCCTCGGCATTGCGCAGATCGGCCTCCGCCGCCGTCACTGCCAGACGCAAGGCGAGCGGATCGATCTCGGCCACCAGCGTTCCCTTGCCGATCACGTCGCCCACCTCCACCCGGCGTGCGATGATGCGGCCCAGCGTGCGGAAGCCCAGCGTCGTCTCGATGCGCGGCTGCACGACGCCGGCGAAGGTGGCGTTGGCGGTCGCGATCGGATGGGCGATGACGGATTTCACCGGCCGCGGCGGGGTGGCGCCGGCGGGCGAACTCTGGTCGCAGCCGGTGAGCACGATCAGGCTCGCCATCAGGATGAGCGGGCGGGCGGGATGAGGATGTGCCATATCAGTCTTCTCCCCACGCCACGGCCCGGCCTTCGACGAGAAATTGCCCGCCTTCGATGACGATCCTGTCCTGCGGGGTCAGGCCGGATGCGACGAGGAAATCATTGGTCCGGTAGGTCTCCACCGTGACTTTGTGGAGTGAAACCGTGTTACCGGGCGGCTCGACCACCCAGACGGCGGGGGTGCCGTCCAGGGAGGCCATGGCGCTCCACGGCACCACCACGCCGTGCTGCGGGGCCGCGCGGAATGTCCCGACCACCGCTGTTCCGAGCGACCATTGGGCATTCTCCGGCAGCGTCGCCTTGACCCGGATGGTGCCGGCGCTGGTGTCGATCACCGGCGAAATCTCGCGGATGGTGGCCCGGGCCGTCTCAAGGCTGCCGATCTGAGCCACCGTCATGTCGGCTGCGGGCGCGCCCTTGAGGAAGAACGCCTCGAACACGTCGAATGCGGCGTCGCGCGGGCCGTCATGGGCGAGGGTGAACGCCGCCTGGGCGGCGGAGATGACCTGGCCGACCTCGATGTCGCGGGCGGTGATCAGCCCGTCGGCATCGGCCTTCAGTTCGGTGAAGGACAGTGCATCCTCCGCGGTGGAGAGATTGGCCTGTGCCGTGTCCACGGAACCCTGCGCGGTGGTGAGTTCTTCCTTCGCCTGATCGAAGGTGGCCTGCGCGATCGCTCGCGTTTCCAGCAGGGCGGCGTAGCGGTCATAGGAAAGTTTCTTCTGCAGGAGCGTGGCCTTCGCGGACTGGAGCTTGGCCCGAGCGATCTCGACATCCGCCTGCTGCTCGGTGTCCTCGATGCGGGCGAGCACATCGCCCTTGTGCACCTGTGCGCCGACATCCACCCGGCGTTCCGTCACCTGACCGCCGGTGCGGAACGACAGCTCCGACTGCACGCGCGCCTTGATCTCGCCGGTGATCTCGACGGTGGGCTGATAATTGAGCGCTCTGGCGTAAGCGGTGCGCACGCGCAGCAGTTCGGCCTGCCGCGCGACGTCGGGCTCGCCGCAGCCCGCCAGGACGGCGCAGGAGATGCACAAGGCAAGAAAGGGGAACGGCTGCATGCGGCCTGCCATGACGTGACGTCGATGACATGCCGAATATCACTGACTAACGAGTCAGTCAATTATATGATTGCCAAAACTGGTATAAGAGGCGCGAGGAAGAGGAGGCAGGGTTGAGCACCAAGGCAGTGGGCAAGTTGACGCGTGCCGAGACGAAGGCGCGCCGGCCGTTGGAAATCCTGGACGCGGCGTTCGAGGAGTTCGTCGAAAAGGGCTATACGGCCACGCGCATCGAGGACGTCGCCGCGCGCCTCGATGTGACGAAAGGCACCATCTATCTCTACTTCGCCAACAAGGAGGTGCTGTTCGAGGAGGTGGTCCGCCATGTCTCCTCCCTGTTCGCCGACCTCAAGATCGCCATCGACCGGCTGGAGGGCAGCTACACCGAGCGGCTGCGCGGCACGTTGCGGCTGGGCTACGAGAAGATCGCCGGGGACCGCCGGGCGCGCGAGCTGCTGCGCCTGTCGCTCGCCGAGGGCGCCCGCTTTCCCCACATCGTCGATCGGCACCATGACGAGTTCATCGCCCCCCTCGTCGATGCGGTGCACGGCGTGGTGGTGGAGGGCGTGGCAGCCGGCGAATTCCGCGACAGCGCGGTGACGCGGATGTCCGATGTGGTGGTGAGTTCGCTCATGCACATGAGTGTCTGGCGCCTGCTGTTCGCCGAGCGTCGCCCGCTCGACGAGGCGGCCTTTATCGAGGCGCATCTCGATCTGGTGCTCAAGGGATTGCTGCGCGCGCCCTGCGGGGCCTAGCTGCGGAGGCTCGACAGGTTGTCCTCGTCGAGGTCGAGCCGGCCGATCGGTATCGTGGTGGCGTCGGGCCAAAGCGAGATGGCCGACGGCCTCATTCGGTCGGCGGGATGAAGCTGCGTGTGCGGAGGGCTACCGCCTCGTCGAGAAGCCATGATCGGAATACCTGAACCCGCGGATCGTCCATCCGGGAATCATGGATGAGAAGGTAGTATTCGCCCGCGCTCGCAATCTCGCTTGCATAGGGGATGCAGAGGCCCCGTGCGCCCTCGTCCTGCGCCAGCAGGATATCCGGCACCAGCGCTATGCCACGGCCCTGCCGCGCCGCGTCGAGCGCCATGAAGAAATGCCCGAACTGCAGGTGCGGGTCGCTCTCCGCCTCGTATCGCACGCCATTGGCCCGCAGCCAGTCGGGCCAGGCATAACGCCTCGTCGTGGTGTGGATCAGCGGATAGGCGAGAAGATCGGCCGCCTCGCGCACGTCCTCGTTCAACAGCGCGGGCGTGCAGACCGGAACAAGCCGGTCGGGGAACAGTTCATCGGCGTGCACGCCTTCCCAGCGGGTGACCATCGGCAGTTCGATGCGCGGCTGGGTGCGCTCGTAGCGCCGGCCCGGCAACCGGCCGACCCGGATGGCGATGTCGGCGTCGTGGGCGAGAAGGTCCGCCGCCTCTATCGAGGAGACGATACGCGCCTCGATCTCCGGATGGCGGGTGACGAGAAGATGCAGCCGGGGCATCAGCCAGACGGTGGCGATGGTCGGCAGCGCGCTGATGGTGATGGCCGGATCGCTGCGCCGGCGCGTCAGGCGCAATGCGGCGCGCTCCAGTTCGTCGAAGATCCCTTCGACCACGCGGTAGAACTGCTCGCCCTCCGCGGTGAGCTCGATGCGTCGCGTGTGGCGCACGAACAGGTTCTGGCCCAGCTCGACCTCGAGTTCCTTCACCTGCCGGCTGACCGCTCCCTGAGTGAGATGAAGCTCGTCGGCTGCGCGGGTGAAGGAGAGATGGCGTGCCGCGGCCTCAAATCCCTTCAGCGCATTCAAAGGTGGCAGTCGCCTCTTTCTCATCCACCACCTCCGTCATGCATGAACCTAGCTCATGCATGAGCGTCGAACAAATCGTTTGTGACAGTCTTCCCCGCCCGGCATCGTAGCTGCACGCGAATTCCACCGCTCACCACGTCGCCCCGCTCACCCCGGACTGCCAGCGTCCGGGCGAGGAATCCCATGCCCGCATCCGATGAAGCGCTCCTCGCCACCGGCATCGCCAAGACCTATGGCGCGACCTGCGCGCTGCGCGATGCAAGGTTGGCCCTGCGGCGTGGGCGCGTGCATGCGCTGCTCGGCGAGAACGGTGCGGGCAAGTCGACGCTGGTGAAGATCCTCGTCGGCGCGGTCATGCCCGATGCCGGCCGTGTCGAGGTGGGTGGCGTGCCCGTCACCTTCGGTGCAGTGGCGCAGGCCATCCGCTCCGGCATCGTGCCGATCCACCAGCACCTCAGCCTGTTTCCGGAATTGAGCGTGCACGAAAATCTGTCGGCCTTCGCTCTTGCCGGTGGTGTCGGAATGTGGGCAGGGCGACGTCTCGTCGATCCCTTGCGCGCGCGGGGATGGCTCGCCGAGGTCGGGCTCGATGTAGATCTCGCCGCGTCGCTCGGGACACTGTCGCTCGGCGAACGCCAATTGGTCGAAGTGGCCCGCGCGCTCAGTCTCGATTGCCGCGTGCTGGTGCTCGACGAGCCGACTGCGGCCCTCAACACCGGCGAGGCCGACCGTCTGTTCGCGGTGGTCCGCCGGCTCTGCGCCACGGGCACGGCGGCCCTGTTCATCTCCCACCGCTTCGACGAGATCGAGGCGCTCGCCGACGATGTCACCGTGCTGCGCGACGGCCGCACGGTGATCGACGCCGCACCCATCGGCCGGCACAGCCGCGAAGAGCTAACTCATGCCATGCTCGGCGCGGGTGTCGAGGTCGCCCCGGAGCACCCGTGCGCGCGGGCCGAGCCGGTGCTGGTCGGACGCGGCTTCGCTGTCCGCCGCGACGCACGCCGCGACACGAACGTCACCATCCATGCCGGAGAGATCGTCGGGCTGGCTGGTCTCATCGGCTCCGGCGCGCTCGGCCTCGCCGCGTGGCTGGCCGGCGCGCAGGCTGGCGCGGGAGAGCTTTCGGTGGCGGGACATGCCGTCACGCCCGGCGATCGCGTGCGCGCGGCGGCACTCGGCATCGCCTATGTTCCGGCCGATCGTCATGTCGAGGGCCTGTTCGCCCCGCTCGCGGCACGGCGCAACGTCTCGGTCGCGGCCCTTGGCAGGCTGACGCGTCTCGGCTGGCTGCGCGCGTCCGAGGAGGTGGAGCGGATCGATCCGCTGCTACGCCGCCTGAAGCTGCATCCGTCGCGCCCCGAAGCGGAAGCGTCGACCTTCAGCGGTGGCAACCAGCAGAAGCTGCTCATCGGTCGATGCCTGGCCCTACCGGGATTGAAGGCGATGGTCCTTCTGGAGCCGACACGCGGCGTCGATGTCGCCGCCCGCGGCATTATTCATGATGCCATCCGCGAAGCCGCTGCGTCGGGCGTCGCGGTTCTGGTCGCCACCAGCGATCTCGACGAACTCATGGCTCTCGCCCACCGCTATCTCGTCCTACGCGACAACACTCTCGTCGCCGAGCTGCCGCGAGACGCCGCACGCGCGGCGCTGCTATCGGCGCTGTCGGGGAGCATCGCGGCATGATGAGCAAACGTCTGTCGGGCCACCCCCCATATCAGAGGCTGCCCCGCCCGCCGGCGGTGGCGCTGGTCTGCCTCGGCCTGTTTCTGCTGTGCTGCCTGTTCGTGCCGCGCTTCGCTACGTTCGGCAATCTGGAGAACGTGCTGCGCGTCGCCGCCATTCTCTGCGTCGTCGCCTGCGGACAGGCGATCGTCATCATTCTCGGTGGCATCGAGTTCTCGTTCGGTGCCTCCGTGGCACTGGCCAGCGTCGTGACCGTGATGGTGCTGCCCGGAGCGGGGCCCATCGCCGGCCTCGCGGCGGGGGGCGCGACCGTCATCGCCATCGGGGTGGCGAATGGCTGGCTGGTCGGGCGCATGGGACTGCCGCCGGTCATCGTGACGCTCGGCACGCTGATGATAGCCTCCGGCACAGCCTCCTGGCTGGTCGGAGGCCTGCCACTCGATGCGCCGCCCTCCGCCGCCTTCTCCTGGCCGGCGCGCGGGCGCGTCCTCGGCATTCCCGTGCCGATCCTCGCCGCCATGCTCGCCTGCGTCGTGCTGCATGTGCTGCTGGCGCATGGGCGGGTAGGCCGGCTCTGGTATCATGTCGGCGCCAATCCGCTGGCCGCGCGGCTCGCGGGTCTTGATGTCGCCCGCATTACCCTTCTTGGTTATGCGGCGGCTGGCGCCTTCTGTGCGGTCGGGGCGGTCATCCTGACGAGCCGCGTCGCTTCCGGCCAGCCGGCCCTCGCTCCAAACCTGCCTTTCGAAACCATCGCGGCCTGCGCGATTGGCGGCTTGCCGCTGTCGGGAGGGCGGGGACATGTCCTGCAGGTCGTGTTCGGCGTGCTCACCGTCGCCATGCTCAACAATGCGGTGGTGCTGATCAACCTGCCGGTGGCCTGGCAATTGGTGCTGCTCGGCCTCGCGGTGCTCGCCGCCGTCGGCCTGCAGAAGGATTGGGCGGCGCTGAAGCGCCTCGTCGGGAGGGGCGCTCGATGAGGCCCCTCAGCGACAGCGGAGCCCGCTTTCTCGTCGCGCCGGTCTCGATCCTGGCCGCGACGGCGCTTTTCGGCCTCGCTACGCCCGGCTTCCTGACGCTCGACAACGGGCTCAGCATCGCCAGCCAGATCTGGATCCTTGCCTTGCTGGCGGTCGGGCAGATGTTCGCCATCACCGTACGCGGCTTCGACATCTCGGTCGGCGCGGTCGCCGCGTTTTCCGGCACGCTGGGAGCAATGGCGGCGAACGCCTTCGGCCTGCCGGCGCTGCTCCTCGCCGTGCCGGTCGGCCTCGCCTGCGGAACATTGAATGGCTGGCTGGTGGGCTACGCCCGCTTCCAGCCGATCGTCGCCACGCTCGGCACGCTGTTGGCGGTGAAAGGTCTGGCGCTTCTGGTCACCGGCGACGGCCAGGCGGTGCCGCTGGAAACGGGAGACACCGCCGGGCTCGCTTTCGACGCGGTTCTCGGCCTGCCACCGCTCGGCTGGGCGGCACTGGCCTGCATAGCCCTCGCCCATGTCGTTCTGCGCCATCTCGTCATAGGCCGACGCATCCTAATGCTCGGCTCGAACCCGGAAGCGGTGGCGCTGGTCGGCGGGACGCCGTGGCGTATCGAGCTGAGCGCATACCAGATGTGCGGCACGTTTGCCGGGCTTGCCGGCGCGCTGATGGCGGCCCGCGCCGGCGCCGGATTGCCGACCGAGGGCGCCGGCATGGAGCTGCAGTCGATCGCCGCGGCGGTGATCGGCGGTACCGCGCTGGCGGGCGGGCGCGCCAATGTGTGGGCGGTGCTCGCCGGTGCGGCATTCGTGCAGGTGGTCCTCACGGGACTCAACCTTTCCGGCGTCTCGCCCTTCTTCGCCCAGATCGCCGTCGGCGCCGTGATCATCACCTCGGGGCTGATGGATACGGGCCTGCGTTTCCTTCTTTCCCGGCTTGCGAAGACCTTCCAACCGAAAGGGACGTTCCGATGAACCTGTTCCGTGCCGCTTCCCTCGCTGCTCTCCTCCTGTCCGCTGCCGTCGCGCCGGCCGCGGCCGCTGAACCGGTGATCGGGGTCTCCGTCCCCAATCTCGGTTCGTCCTTCTGGATTTCCGTGCTGTACGGTGTCGACACCGCCGCCAGGGCCGACAAGGCGAAACTTGTCACGCTCAGCGCTGGCGGCGACGCGAATTCGAGCCAGCAGATCTCGCAGATCCAGGACCTGATCCAGCGTAAGGTCGACGCCATCATCGTCGGCGCCACTAATGGCGACGCGGTGAAGGCGATTGTCGAGCGGGCGGTGGCCGCCGGCATTCCGGTGGTCGGCATTTCCTCGCCGCCCAACACCGGGAAGCTCGCGGCCGTGGTCAGCGCCGACCATTACGACATGGGCAAACTGCAGGCCGAGTGCTTGGCGGCGGCGATCAACGGCAAAGGCGAGGTGGCGATGATGGCCGGCCCGAGCGGCCAGGCATGGTCGGACCTGCGCGCGCAGGGCTTCAGGGACACGCTCGCCAAGGTGGCCCCCGACGTGAAGATCGTCGCGGAGTCGCGCCTCGCCGACAACCGCAACGCCGCGCTGACCACCGCCGACGACTGGATCCAGCGCTTCCCGGACCTCTCCGGAGTCTACAGCGCCACTGACGACATGGCGGCGGGCGTGGTCTCTGCGCTGAAGAGCGCCGGCAAGGGTTCCGTGAAGGTGTCGGCCTCCAACCTCTCCCCCACCGCCCAGCAGATGCTTAGCGATGGCGACCTCGCCTGTACCTCGATCCAGCAGATCGTCGCACAGGGCAAGGCGGCGCTTGTTCAGGCGCTGGCCGCCGCCACCAAGGGCAAGGTCGAAGCGAAGGTGGTGACGCCTGCCGTGCTCGTTACGCCGGAGAATGTCGGCAGCGTCGACCTCAGCCTTGTCGTTGCCCCCGTAGACTATCGGCCCTGATCGCCGAGGAGCGTTCCATGCTGCCGTCCCACGACCGCTTCACCTACTCGCCCATCACCGCCCGGCCGGACTTCTCCTGGCCGGGAGGCAAGCGCCTCGCCGTCTATGTCGCGCTGTGCGTCGAGCACTTCTCCTATGGCTCCGGGCTCGGGCTCGCCTATTCGCCGGGGCTCAGCCACCCCAATTCCTACAATTGGGGCTGGCGCGAGTATGGCAACCGGGTCGGCGGGTGGCGGCTGATCGAGCTGTTCGAGGAGTACGGCCTGCCGTTGACCGTGCTGCTCAACAGCGCCTGCTACGATCATTGCCCGGAACTTGTTACCGCCCATCGCCGGCGCGGCGACGAGATTGTCGCCCATGGCCGCACCAATTCCGAGCACCCGAACGGCATGGACGAGGCGACCGAGCGCGCGCTCATCGCCGAAGTGACGGCCCGCATCCGCAAGGAGGAGGGCACGCCCCCTGCCGGCTGGATGAGCCCCGGTGCGCACCCAAGCGCGCGCACCGAGGATCTGCTGGCGCAGGCTGGCTACGGCTACACGCTGGACTGGCCTATCGACGACCAGCCGGTGTGGATGAAGACAAAGGGCGGCCCGCTGCTCGCGATGCCCTATCCGCACGAGGTCAACGACGTGCCGATGGTGGTGCTGCACGACGGCACCGCAACCGCCTTCGCCGACATGGCGATCGACAACCTCGAGGAAATGCTTGCGCAGTCCGAGCGCCAGCCTCTCGTCTTCGGCATCACCATCCACACCTTCATCGTCGGCCAGCCCTTCCGCCTCCGGCAGTTCCGCCGGGTGATGGAGGCGCTTGCCCGCCATCGCGACCGCATCTGGTTCACCACCGCGGGCGCCTGCGCGCAGCATTACGCTTCGCTGTTCCCCGCACCGGACGATCTTTCCACGCAAGGCACGCAGTCATGAGTTCTCCCTACACCGAGCCGGCACCCGCGCCGGCCACGCCCGATCACAGCAGGGGCGTGCTTCGCGTCGCCATCGCCGGCCTCGGCGCCGTCGGCCTGCGCGTGGCGCGCGCCCTCGACGACGGTCTGCCCGGTTGCGAACTCGTCGCGGTTTCCGCCAATGACCGCGTCCGCGCGGCCGAGCGGCTCGCGCATCTGCGGCGCCCGGTGCCGGTGGTGACGGTCGAGGAGTTGGAAGCCCTTGCCGACATCGTCGTCGAATGCGCGCCCGCGGCGCTGTTGCCCGTCATCGCCGGACCTTTCCTCCGGGCCGGCAAGACCGTAATCGTCCTCTCCTCCGGAGCGATCCTCTCGCATCAGGACCTCGTTGAGCTCGCCCGCACCCATGGCGGGCAGATCGTGGTGCCGACAGGCGCTCTGCTGGGGCTCGATGCCGTGACGGCGGCCGCGGAGGGCGACATCCGCTCGGTGCGCATGATCACCCGCAAGCCGGTCAAGGGGCTTGCGGGGGCGCCCTATCTGGTCGAGCACGACATCACCATCGACGACATCACCGAGCCGCTGCGCGTCTTCGACGGCACCCCGCGCGAGGCGGCGATCGGCTTTCCCGCCAATCTGAACGTCGCGGTGGCACTGGCGCTGGCCGGCATCGGGCCGGATCGCACCCGGCTGGAGATCTGGGCCGATCCCGCGCTCACCCGCAACACCCACACCATCGAGGTCGACGCGGATTCGGCGAGCTTCACCATGTCGATCGCCAACATTCCCACCGACAACCCCAAGACCGGACGCATCACCGCTCTCTCGGTCATTTCCTACCTGCGCAAGCTGAACGCGCCGCTGCGGGTCGGATCGTAGAAAGTCACTCCCATGGATCTGGAACTGAATGGACGCACGGCGCTGGTGCTCGGCGCCGGAGGTGGGCTCGGTCGCGCCATCGCCCGGACGCTGGCGGCGGAAGGGGCGAGGGTCGCCCTCGCCGACATCGACGCCGAGGCGCTGAAGGTCACGCAAGCCGAACTCGAGGCGTTGGGAGCGGCAACGCTGCCGCTCGCGTGGAACCTCGCCGACATCGACGCCTGCGACGGCCATGTCGCGGCGATCGAGGCGGCGCTGGGGCCGGTCGACATCCTCGTCAACAACACGGGTGGACCGCCGCCGAGTCCCGCCCATGGCGTGGCGCCGGCGAGCTGGGAAGCGCAGTTCCGCGCCATGGTGCTGTCGGTAATCCACCTTACCGATCGCGTGCTGCCGAACATGCGGGCGCGCAAATGGGGCCGCATCGTCACCTCCACCTCCTCCGGCGTGGTGGCGCCGATCCCCAATCTCGGCGTCTCGAACGCGCTGCGTTCCGCCCTTGTCGGCTGGTCGAAGACGCTGGCGCGGGAAGTGGCGGCGGACGGCATCACCGCCAACATCATCCTGCCTGGACGCATCGCCACCGCTCGCATCCGTTTCCTCGACGAGCAGAAGGCGAAGCGCGAGGGGCGGGCCGTCGAGGCCATCGTCGCCGAAAGCACGGGCTCCATCCCAATGGGACGCTATGGCACGCCTGAGGAATATGCCGACACCGTCGCCTTTCTCGCCAGCGCCCGCGCCGCCTACATCACCGGCTCGGTGATCCGCGTGGACGGCGGCTATCTGCCCAACATCTGATCCAGGGAGACACCCCCGATGAACACCACGGACAGCGCGCCAGCCTTCTCCCCGGAGCAGAAGGCCGACATACGCCGGCGCTATCTCGCCGTTGACACGTCGAACGTCGCCGACGTGCTCGACACGCTCGGCTTCATGGACCAGAGCCTCGCCGCCGACTTCGCGCCCTATCCCGCGCACAACAACCGCATCGCCGGCTGGGCCTACACGATCCGCGGCCAGAAGACGCCCTATCCGCTCGGCGGCGACGCCGAGAAGATGAAGGCCTGTCACGGCGTCGGCCCGGACGAGATCACCGTATGGAGCGGTGACGGCGAGGGCGTGTGCTATTTCGGCGAGCTGATCGCGCTGGGCATGAAGGAGCGCGGCTGCGTCGGCGCGGTGATCGACGGCGGCATCCGCGACATACGCTGGATCGGCGAGCACGGCTTTCCGGTCTTCGCGCGCTACCGCACGCCGACCCAGTCGATCGGCCGCTGGAAGGTCAATGCCTGGCAGGTGCCGGTGGTCATGCGCGGCGCCACCAGCCGCATCGTAGAGGTTTCGCCGGGCGACTTCCTGCTCGGCGACGAGGATGGGGTGATCGTCATCCCCGCCGGCGTGGTCGAGACCGTGCTCGTCGAGGCCGAGCGCCTCACCCGCACCGAGGTCGCCATCCGCGCCGAACTGGCCAACGGCCTCTCGCTCGCCGACGCGCTGGCCAAGTACGGTCACGTCTGACACACAGGAGAGCGTTCTTGGCCGGCGCGCCCGCTTGCCGGCCAAGAGCCTCCCAGCACGCCGGAGCCGGTCATGTCCGAGAGCCTCGACGATCTCGCCGCCGACCTCGCCGCTGGTCGAACCGATCCGGTCCGTCTGGTCGAGGGCGCGCTCGCACGGGCGCTGGCGTCCGATGCCGTGTTCATTACCCTCATGTCGGAATCGGCCCTTGCGGGAGCCCACGCCAGCCGCCGGCGATGGACGGAGGGGAGGCCGCTCAGTCGCTATGACGGCATTCCGATCGCGTGGAAGGACCTGTTCGACATTGCCGGCACACGGACCAGCGCCGGCTCGCGGACCCGCGACGGGGCGGAGCGGGCAGGGGCGGATGCGCCGGTGGTCGCGGCGACCCGGCGCCTCGGCTTCATTCCGATAGGCAAGACCAATCTCAGCGAGTTCGCATTCTCCGGCATTGGTGCCAACCCGCATTTCGGCACGCCGACCGCGGACCTGCCGGGGATCGGGGTGCGCGTACCTGGTGGCTCCTCCTGCGGCTCGGCGGTTGCCGTCCAGCGCAGGATCGTGCCGACGGCGATCGGCACCGACACCGCCGGCTCGGTGCGGGTGCCCGCCGCCTTCACCGGCTGCGTCGGCTACAAGGCGTCGCAGGCGCGCTACGACATGGCCGGCGTGTTTCCTCTCGCACGGAGCCTCGACAGCCTCGGCCCGCTCGCCGGTTGCGTCGCCGACTGCGCCACGATGGACGCGGCGATGCGCGGCCTTGTTCCGCGCCCGCTACAGCCCACTCCTGCGCAATTTATCGTCGACGACGCCATACTGGACGATCCGACGGTCACGGCGCCTGTTCGGGCTCACTTCGACGAGGTTTTGGCACAACTTTCGCGACACGCGACGATCCGGCGCCAGCGTGTCGAGGCGTGGCACCGCGCACGCGAGGCCATCGCGACGCTGGGCTGGCTTGGCGCCTATGAGGCGAGGGCGCTTCATCTCGACACTCTGGCCGGGCCAAAACGGGTCCTCGTCGATCCGCGCGTGGTGAGCCGGCTCGACGGTGCCGCCGGCATATCCACCGACGCGGCGGCCGAGCTCGTGTCGATCCGCGCGCGGGAGATGCAGCGCCTGCGCGTGGAGCTCGATGGCGCAACGCTGATCCTGCCGACCGTCAAGCATGTCCCGCCGCTGCTGGCTCCGCTGGAAGCGGATCCCGCGCGTTTCGCTGAGGTCAATGTCGCGACCCTGGCGCTGACGATGATCGCAAGCTTCCTGGATATGCCGAGCGTAGCGCTGCCGAGCGGATGGACGACGGAGGGGCTGCCGCTCTCGACCCAGTTCTGCGCGGTGTCGGGAGCCGACGATCACCTGCTCAGGCAGGTGGTCTGGGCCGAGCAGATTCTTCGCGCCTGAACGCCGGAATTCGCTCCGTCAGGCGACCGCCGCCGCGGATCCCGAGCGCGTCGGCAGCGCCAGCGTCACGACCCAGCACACGAACAGCATCGCGGCGGAGCCGAGGAGGCAGGCGTAGATGCCGCCGAACTGGTAGAGGAAGCCGGAAGCGAGAATGCCGATGAAGCGCCCCGCCGCGTTGGCGGCATAGTAGAAGCCGACATCCTCCGCCGCCTTTTCCGAGCCGGCATAGGCGAGCACCAGATAGGAATGCACGGAGGAGTTCACCGCGAAGGCGACGCCGAACACGGCGAGCCCCACCACAAGCACGAGTGTCGGATCGGGCGGAGTGAACGCCAGAGCCCCGGCGATCAGCACCGGCACGATGGCCAGCGCCAGCGACCACCAGCGCGCCGCCGGCACCTCGCGCGACAGCCCATCTGGGCTGCGCGCCACCAGCGAGGGCGCCGCCGCCTGCACCAGTCCGTAGCCGATGGTCCACAGCGCCAGGAAGGCGCCGACCATGGTGAAGGTCCAGCCGCTGGCATAGAGGAACACCGGCACGCCGACGACGAACCACACGTCACGCGCGCCGAACAGGGCGACGCGCGCCGCCGCCAGCAGATTGATGCCCTTCGACTTGGCGAACAGTTCGCGGGCGCTGGCGCTGGCCTTGGCCTTGCCCATCATGGCGGGCAGCGAGAACACCACGCCCAGCATGACCAGGAACAGCGCCCCCGCCATCAGCCACAGCCCATAGCGGAAGCCGACCAACTGCAGCAGCAGACCACCGAGGAAGAAGCCGACGCCCTTCATCGCGTTCTTCGAGCCGGTGAACCAGGCGACCCATTTGAACAGCCGGCCCTCGGCCTCCCCGCCGGCCTGCGATTCCGTGATCTTGATCGCCGATTTGGACGCGGTCTTGGTCAGGTCCTTGGCGACGCCGCACACGCCCTGCGCGAGCAGCACCCAGGTGACCAGCAGCGTGCTGCCCCATTCGGGAGAGGCGGCGGACAGCAGGAGGAAGCCCGCGATCTGCGTGACCAGCCCCACGGTTAGCATGCGCGTGATGCCGTAGCGCGCCGCCAGCCACCCGCCGATGAAATTGGCGCCGATGCCCGCCGCCTCGTAGAGCAGGAACAGGAAGGCCAGCGTGAAGGGCGAGTAGCCGAGCTGGAAGAAGGTGAACAGCACCAGCATGCGCAGGGCGCCGTCGGTGAGCGTGAAGCCCCAATAGGCCGCCGTCACGATCGCGTAGTTGCGCAGCCCGCTCGCCGATGCTCCCGTCATGTTCAGATCCCGACCTTGTGCATGTGGCAGGCGAGATCGACCATGCGGCAGGCGTAGCCCATCTCGTTATCGTACCAGGCGTAAACCTTCAGCAGCGTCTCGTCGGTGACGAGGGTGGAGAGGCCGTCGACGATGGAGGAACGGGTGTCGCGGGCATAGTCGGCCGAGACCAGCGCGCGCGGCTCATAACCGAGAATCCCGGCGAGCGGACCTTCGGCAGCCGCGCGGAACAGCTCGTTCACCTCCTCGACGCTGGTCGGGCGCTGCATCTCGAACACCGCATCGGTGAGCGAGGCGTTGAGTACCGGCGCGCGCACCGCATGGCCGTTCAGCTTGCCCTTCAGCTCGGGATAGATCAGCGCGATGGCGGTGGCGCTGCCCGTGGTGGTGGGCTGGAGCGAGAGCATGGCGGAACGGGCGCGGCGCAAGTCCTTATGCGGAGCATCGACCACGACATTGGTGTTGGTCGGGTTGTGGATGGTGGTGATCTGGCCGTGCCGGATGCCGATAGCCTCATGCACCACCTTCACCACCGGGGCGAGGCAGTTGGTGGTGCAGGACGCCGCCGTGACGATGGGGTGCGCGGCCGGATCGTAGAGATGCTCGTTGACGCCGACCACGACGTTGAGCACCGAGGGATCCTTCACCGGCGCGGCGACGATCACCCGCTTGGCGCCGCGCTCAAGATGGCCCTGCAGGACGGACGGGGTAAGGAACCTGCCGGTGCATTCCAGCACGACATCGACGCCAAGGTCGCCCCACGGGATATCGGCTGGGGCGGCGTGGGCGGAGAAGGAAATGCGCTTGCCGGCGATAGTGACGGCTTCCTCGCTGGGCGTCTCGATCTGCGTCCGCCAGCGTCCCTGCACGCTGTCGAATTCGATGAGATGCGCGGTCGCCGCGGCGCCGCCCTTGATCTCGTTGAAATGAACGACATCAAGCCGGTTGCCGGCGCGCGGATCGCTGGTCTGCCGCTCGGCAGCCCCCATCGCCGCCCGCAGCGCCAGCCGCCCGATCCGCCCCATGCCGTTGATGCCGACCCTCATACCCAGATCCCCTCGGATGATTGACGTGTCCGGCGCTCACATCAGTGCGTGCGTTTCGCAGACCCGCTGCGCCGTACCAGCCGGGAATGACAGTTCGGTGACACCCATATGCCGTGGGTCGGCCCATGTCGGCGCTTGTGATCGCGTCATCTATTTCCGCAGACGCCAAAACAAGGTAGCCTGACTGGAACAAGAAGAACTACAAACAGGAAACGCCATGTCTCGGAAATCCGTCTTCGGATCGGATCGGCGCGTATTCTTGACGGGGTTGGCGTCTTTCTTCGCCTCTCTTGCGGTATTTCCTCGCCTGCCTCAGGCGAAATCATCAGAAATACGCTTCGGTTTAACGCCCGTCTTTCTTACGTCCGATCTGGAATTGCTTGGTCGTCTCCAAGCATACCTTGAGCGGACGACAGGTGTTCCGGTCAATCTGGTCACCCGCCGCACCTATCAGGAGATCGTTGCTCTCCTTATTTCGAGACAGATCGACGCGGCATGGATCTGCGGCTACCCCTATGTCATGCACGAGACCGAGCTTCAGCTGGTCGCCGTGCCGCGATGGCGCGGCAGGCCGCTCTATCAGTCCTATCTGATCGTCGATGCCGATCGCCGGGCCGAAGGCCTCGCCGACCTCAAGGGCGATGTGCACGCCTTCTCGGATCCCGATTCCAATTCCGGCTTCCTGGTCACGCGCGCGGCTCTGGCCGAGGCTCATGCCCGGCCCGAGACCTTCTTCGAGCGGACATTCTTCACCTATGGCCATCGGAACGTCATTCGTGCCGTCGCCTCGGGGCTGGCGGCATCCGGATCGGTGGACGGCTATGTCTATGAGGTGGTCGCCGAGCTGGAGCCGGAACTTACCGCTCGCACCCGTATCCTCCGGCGTTCCGAATGGCTGGGCTTCCCGCCGATCGCCGCCCCACGGATCGCCGTGGACAAGGAGCACCTCGCGCGACTGTCCGCCGCGCTGCTGAACATGTCCGAGGACACGGATGGACGCGCCATCCTCGCCATGCTGCGGCTCGACGGCTTCGCGCGCGAGGACGCCGACCTCTTCGACACGATCGCCGCGAAGGCGGCCATCGTCGCGCTCGAGGGCTAACCGATGCCTCCGTCTCTCGATCCCCGTAGCTGGCCGGTGGCCCTGAAGGTGCCGCTGGCCGTCGCCGCGCTCATGGTTCTTGTCGGTGTCGTCCTCTCCGAACGCGTGCTGTCACGCCTCGACGACACACAAGGGCGCCATCTTCGCGAACTCACCCAGAGCTATCTCGACGGGCTGTCCTCGGCGGTGGCGCCGTCGATCCTGCGCGACGATGTCTGGGAAGTCTTCGACGCGATCGAGCGGGCGCAGCAACTGAACAAGAGCCTGCGCCCGGTGGAGGCGATCGTCGCCAGTGCCGACAATCATGTGATCGCCGCCTCCGATCCGCGAGCCCATCCGGTCGGCACGAGCGTGCCGTCTTCGATCGTCGCCGCCACGGACCGGGAGACGTTCCGCTTCGATTCCGGAGCGGATCGCGCCCATGCCCAGCGCGAGCTCGCCTATCCCGGGCGAAAGGTGGGAACGATCTATGCGAGCTTCGATACCCGCCATCTGGCGATCGAGCGGCGGGATGTGCTGACGG
The DNA here is from genome assembly GCF_056836805.1 of Ancylobacter sp. TW_SC_1. Taxonomy (NCBI): domain Bacteria; kingdom Pseudomonadati; phylum Pseudomonadota; class Alphaproteobacteria; order Hyphomicrobiales; family Xanthobacteraceae; genus Ancylobacter; species Ancylobacter sp. TW_SC_1. The sequence continues at coordinate 3,178,328 of NZ_CM166365.1, read as the reverse complement.
CGCTGGTGCTGACCAACGGAGTTCTGACCTTGCTGCTGGCGGCGGCCGGCTGGTGGCTGGTGGCACGCATGATGCGGCCGATCCGCATTCTGTCCGACCATCTCGGCAGTGCGCGCGAGAGTCATGTCGCGGCCATTGCGCCGGACATCGTTGCCGCCAGCCATGGCGAGTTTGGCCGTCTCTTTCAGGCTTACAATGAGCTCGTGCATTCGACGGCGGAGCGGCAGGAGCTGTCCAAGCGCCTCGCCGAGGAAGAACGTCTCGGCAGCCTCGGGCGACTGGCGTCGGCGCTGGCCCATGAGATCAACAATCCGCTCGGCGGGCTGTTCAACGCGCTCGCGACCGTCAAGAGCCACGGCCACATCGAGGGCGTCCGCGTCGGATCGGTGGGCCTGCTCGAACGCGGCCTAGTCGGCATACGCGACGTGGTGCGCACGACGCTCGCGCTCTACCGGACCGACGGCAGCCGGCGCGACCTGATGGCGGCGGACATCGACGATCTCGGCCTGCTCGTCGCCCCCGAAGCCCGCCGACGGGGGATCAGCGTCACCATCTTCAACACGCTGGAGAACAGCATAGCCCTGCCCAGCACGCCGATGCGGCAGGCCGTGCTGAATCTGCTGCTCAATGCCGTCGCGGCATCGCCCGAAGGCTCGACTGTCATCCTCTCGGCAGCGGCAACTGGTCAGCAACTGCTGGTGGAGGTGCGGGACTGCGGTCCGGGCCTGCCGCGCGAGGCGGCGGCGCTGCTGACCGGCGGCGCCACCGCCCGCCCCCTGCGCGATGGAGCGGGCCTTGGTCTGTGGATGACGCACCGGCTGCTCGGCGACCTCGGCGCCACTATCTGTGTCGATTACCCCGAGGATGCCGGCACCTGCGTGCGCGTGTCGGTCCCCTTCGCCCGCGACGAGGAGTTGGCCAATGTCGCCTGATCCGGTTCTGATCGGCCTGGTCGAGGACGATCCGATCATGGGGGAAAGCCTTGTCCAGCGGCTCACCCTCGAAGGCATGACGGTCAAATGGTGGCAGGCCGGGCAGGACGCGCTGGGCGAGATCGCCGCGCGCCGCTTCGAGGCGATCATCTGCGACATCCGGCTTCCCGACGTGGCGGGGGAGGCCGTGTTCCGGGCCGCCGCGTGCGGCGCCAACGCGCCCCCCTTCCTGTTCATCACGGCTCATGGCGACATCGACCAAGCCGTCCGCCTCATGCGCGCCGGTGCCGCCGACTATGTCACCAAGCCGTTCGAGATGAACGACTTTCTCGCGCGCCTGGGCGATCTGATGCGCCCGCCTGAAGTGGGCGACGAAGCCGCCCTGGGCATTTCGCCGGCCATTCGGGAAACGGAGCGGCTGCTGCGGCGTGTTGCCCGGGTCAATTCGAGCGTCCTGATCACGGGCGAGACAGGGACCGGCAAGGAGGTTGCGGCTCATTTCCTCCATGCCATGTCCGAGGCCGCCACCGAGCCCTTCATGGCCGTCAATTGTGCAGCCATCCCCGCAGATCTGCTGGAGAGCGAGCTTTTCGGTCATGAGAAGGGCGCCTTCACCGGCGCCGCACAGCGTCATCTGGGCTATGCCGAGCGGGCCGGGGGCGGCGTGCTGTTTCTCGACGAGATCGGCGAACTGCGCCCCGAACTGCAGGTCAAGCTGCTGCGTCTCATCGAAGACCGGAGCTTCACCCGCGTCGGTGGCGAGCGGCCGCTGAGATTCAATGGCCGGCTCGTCACCGCCACCAATGCCGATCTTCCTCGCCGCGTTGCGGCGGGCAGTTTCCGCGAGGATCTGTACTACCGGATCAACGTCGTCACGGTACGCATGCCGCCGCTGCGGGAGCGGCGCGAGGACATTCCCTGGCTGATGGAGCGTGTCTTCGCCGAACTCTCCGGCCGATTGGCGACCCAGGCCAACGGCATCAGCGCCCTCGCCGAAGAGGCCGCTCTCGCCCATTCCTGGCCGGGCAATGTCCGCGAGCTGCGCAATCGCATGGAGCGGGCGATCGCTCTCGGCATGGGCCCCTGGATCATGCCGGGCGACCTGTTTCCCGAAGAGACCCTGGAGCGTCATGAGCGCTCCGGTCAATTCGGTTCGCTGGAGGAGGCACGCCTCGACGCGGAGAAGAGGCACATCCTGCGTGCGCTCGCCAGTACGCAGGGCGAGATAAGCGCGGCGGCGCGGCTGCTCGGCATCGGGCGCACAACCCTATGGGAGAAGATGCGCCGCCTTGGTCTTGGCACCGAGCTTTAGCGCAAGGGCCCATGTTCGAAAGTTCGAACCAACGGCGCCGCAGCATGTTCGGATTGTCGAACATCGCGGCTGGACATGCGCTGCCTGAATAATACCAAGAGACTGATATCATTATCGATCTTCAATTGGCTCGGCTCGTGCAAAGCGATGTTGTCCGCGAGCGGACACTGCATGATGGGAGGGAGCTAAAATGAAGAGGTGCAACAGCCTCATAGATGCCGGACGCCGCCAGTTTCTGACCGGCGCAGGTGTGATGACAGCCGGGGCGGCTGCGGCCACCGTGCTGCCGGCAGAAGCCCGAGCCGCTGAACCCACGGCGGCGCTGGTGAAATACCCGGTGAACCGCCTTGCCAATCTGAAGGATCTCAAGGCGAACGAGCCGATCCATGTCGCCTATCCCGATGAGGACGCGCCGGGCGTCCTGTTGAAACTCGGCACGCCGGTGCCGGGTGGTGCCGGTCCCGATGGCGACATCGTCGGGTTCTCGACCGTATGCCCGCACAAGGGATATCCGCTGGCCTATTCCGCCGGTGACAAGACGCTGAACTGCCCCGGCCATTACTCGCGTTTCGACTGCGAGAAAGGCGGACAGCAGGTCTGGGGTCAGGCGACGCAGAACCTCCCCCAATACGCGCTGCGGATCGACGACAAGGGCGACATCTACGCCGAAGGCGTGGACGAGCTCCTGTATGGCCGCCTGTCGAACGTGCTCTGAGGGAGGAAACAATGGCTTACAAGCGCCAGATCGGCCGGCTGCCCATCGTCCCGGCCAACGCCAAGGTCCACAACGTCGTCTGTCACTACTGCATCGTCGGCTGCGGCTACAAGGCCTATAGCTGGGACGCCCGCTATGAGGGCGGCACGGCCCCGACCGACAACAAGTTCGGCGTCGATCTCTCCCAGCAGCAGGGCGCGGACACCCCGGCCTGGTACGCCCCGTCCATGTACAACATCGTCCGCCAGGACGGCAAAGACGTGCACATCGTCATCAAGCCCGACCGCGAATGCTCGGTGAACTCCGGGCTCGGCTCGGTGCGCGGCGCCCGCATCGCCGAGATGAGCTATTCGCGCCAGCGCAACACCCAGCTCCAGCGCCTCACCGATCCGCTGGTCTGGCGCTACGGCCAGCTGCAGCCGACCAGCTGGGAGGACGCGCTCGACCTCGTCGCCCGGGTGACAACCGCCGTCATCGCCGAACAGGGCGAGGAGGGGCTGTTCGTCTCCGCCTTCGACCATGGCGGCGCCGGCGGCGGCTATGAGAACACCTGGGGCACCGGCAAGCTCTATTTCGGGGCGATGAAGGTCAAGAACATCCGCATCCACAACCGCCCGGCCTACAATTCCGAGGTCCACGGCTCACGCGACATGGGCGTCGGCGAACTGAACAATTGCTACGAGGACGCCCAGCTCGCCGACACCATCGTGGCCGTCGGCACCAACGCGCTGGAAACCCAGACCAACTACTTCCTGAACCATTGGGTGCCGAACCTGCGCGGCACATCGCTCGACAAGAAGAAGGCCGAGTTCGGCAGCGAGCCGGTGGCCCGGGGCCGGGTCGTCATCGTCGATCCGCGCCGCACGGTGACGGTCAATGCCTGCGAAGTGGAGGCTGGCAGGGACAACGTGCTTCATCTCGCGCTCAATTCCGGCACCGACCTCGCGCTGTTCAACGCGTGGTTCACCTATGCGGCGGAAAAGGGCTGGATCGACAAGGCCTTCATCGGTGCCTCGACAAACGAGTTCGAGAAGGCGCTCGCGGCGAACAAGATGTCGGTCGCGGAGGCGGCGACGATCACCGGCCTTTCCGAGGCCGACATCGTCAAGGCGATCACTTGGATCGCCGCGCCCAAGGCCGGCGGAGCGCGCCGCCGGACCATGTTCGCCTATGAGAAGGGTCTCATCTGGGGCAACGACAATTACCGCACCAATCAGTCGCTGGTGAACCTCGCGCTGGCGACCGGCAATATCGGCCGTCCCGGCGGCGGCTGCGTGCGCATGGGCGGTCATCAGGAAGGCTATTCCCGCCCCTCCGACGCCCATGTCGGACGTCCCGCCGCCTATGTCGACAAGCTCTTGATCGAGGGCAAGGGCGGCGTCCACCACATCTGGGGCTGCGACCACTACAAGACGACGCTGAACGCCATGGAGTTCAAGCGCGTCTACAAGAAGCGCACCGACATGGTGAAGGATGCCATGAACGCCGTTCCCTATGGCGATCGGCCCGCCATGGTCGCGGCGATCATGGACGCGATCCGCAAGGGAGGGTTGTTCTCGGTTGACGTGGACATCGTCCCGACCAAGGTCGGCGAAGCGGCGCACGTCATGCTGCCGGCGGCAACCTCGGGCGAGATGAACCTCACCTCGATGAACGGCGAACGGCGGATGCGGCTCACCGAGCGCTACATGGACCCGCCCGGCGTCGCCATGCCGGATTGCCTGATCGCGGCCCGTATCGCCAACCACATGCAGCGCGTGCTCGGCGAGATGGGCAAGGCCGACATGGCGGCGAAATTCTCCGGCTTCGACTGGAAGACCGAGGAAGACGCCTTCATGGACGGCTATCACGGCCATGAGAAAGGCGGCAAGTTCGTCACCTATGACCTGCTCAGGACCATGGGAACCAACGGCTTCCAGGAACCGGCGACCGGCATCGAGGACGGCAGGATCGTCGGCACCAAGCGGCTGTTCGCGGACGGAAAGTTCAACAAGCCGGACGGCAGGGCGGTGTTCGCCGCGACGCAGTGGCGGGGCCTGGAAGCGCCCGGCAAGCAGGCCGAGAAGGACAAGTTCCCGTTCCTGATCAACAATGGCCGGGCCAATCTGGTGTGGCAGAGCGCCTATCTCGACACCGAGAACGAGTTCGTCATGGATCGCTGGCCCTACCCGTTCATCGAAATGAACCCGAAGGACATGGCCGACCTCGGCCTCAAAAACGGCGACCTCGTCGAAGTCTATAACGACAACGGCTCGACCCAGGCCATGGCCTATCCGACGCCGACGGCCAAGCCGAAGCAGGCCTTCATGCTGTTCGGCTATCCCACCGGCGTGCAGGGCAACGTCGTGTCGGCGGGCGTGAACGAGTTCGTCATTCCCAACTACAAGCAGACCTGGGGCAGCATCCGCAAGATCGCCGACGCGCCGAAATCGGTCCAGCACCTGACCTTCAAGTCGAAAGAATACATCTCCTGACGGCGATGGGCCGTCGCCGCACAGGCGGCGGCCCTTCTTCCGGCTTCGTGCCGCTGCGGCTTTCCTGGAGGCACCCGATGAATATCCGACTTCTCCCCGCCGATGGCGCGGAGCGCCTTGTCGCGCGCTCCCCGCTGGTCGACACTTTCGGCCGTGCGGTGACCTATCTGCGCGTTTCGGTGACGGATCGCTGCGATTTCCGCTGCGTGTACTGCATGGCGGAACACATGACGTTCCTGCCCAAGCCCGAATTGCTGACGCTGGAGGAACTCGACCGCCTGTGCTCCGCCTTCGTGGCGCGCGGCGTGAGGAAGCTGCGCCTCACCGGCGGCGAGCCGCTGGTGCGGCGCGACGTGATGACCCTGTTCCGCTCGCTCTCGCGCCACCTGGAGTCAGGCGCGCTGGAGGAGCTGACGCTCACCACCAACGGCTCGCAGCTCGCCCGCTTCGCCAGGGAGCTGGCCGATTGCGGCGTCAGGCGCATCAACGTCTCGCTCGACACGCTCGATCCGCAGCGCTTTCGCGCGCTGACCCGCTGGGGCGACCTCGCCAAGGTGCTCGCCGGTATCGACGCGGCGCAGGACGCCGGCATCCATGTGAAGCTCAACGCAGTGGCGCTCGCCGGCGAGAACGAGCACGAGATTCCCGGCCTGATCGAATGGGCGCATGGCCGCGGCATGGACGTCTCGCTGATCGAGGTCATGCCGCTGGGCGAAACCGGGGCGGAGCGCATCGACCAGTACCTGCCGCTCTCCACCGTGCGCACGCGCCTCGCCCGCCACTGGACGCTGGAGGACATACCATTCCGCACCGGTGGCCCGGCGCGCTATGTCAGCATCCGCGAGACCGGCGGCAAGCTCGGCTTCATCACCCCGCTGACGCATAATTTCTGCGAAGGCTGCAACCGCGTGCGCGTCACCTGCACCGGCACGCTCTATATGTGCCTGGGCCAGGAGGACGCGGCGGACCTGCGCGCGCCGCTGCGCGCTTCCGAGAGCGACGACAGGCTGCACGCCGCGCTGGATGAGGCCATCTTCCGCAAGCCCAAGGGCCACGACTTCGTCATCGACCGCCCCGGCCAGCCCCCGGCACTGCGCCGCCACATGAGCGTCACCGGAGGCTGAGTCAGCCGGCCCGGCGCGACAGGAAGGCGGCGAGCCAGAAGCCGGCGGCGAGCAGCAGCGTCAAGCCTATGATGGCGAGGAGCACGCCATCATAGGTGCCCGACATCGACCAGATGAGCGCGGCGCCCAGCGGGGCCAGCGCGCGCGACACCGTGCTCGGCGCCGACATCGCCCCGTTCACCGCGCCATAGGCCTCGCGCGTCAGCATTTCCGGCACGGACAGGCCGCGCACGATGGTGGTGATGCCGTTGGCCGCGCCATAAAGCAGCGCGACGAGCGCGATGAGCAGGAAGCTCGGCGGCAGCACATCGAGCGCGACCAGAGCCAGCGGGAAAACCGCGACGGTGACCGAGCCGATCGCCCGCACCGGTGCGCGCGGCGCGAACACCCAGATTGCGATGCGTCCCGCCACCTGCGCCGGCCCGACCAGCGTCATGGCGGCAACCACCGAGGCGGTCTCGAATCCCTTCTCCACCAGCATGGGGTAGAGGTGGAAGGTGAAGGCCGAGAACGCCGCCGAATAGGCGGTGAAGGCCACCGCCAGCGCCCAGAATACCGGCTGGCGTGCCGCCCAGGCCACCGCCGCCCTTCCGCTCAGCGGTGGCAGGCCGCTCGATCCACGGTGCAGCGGCGCATCGGCGTCAGGGTCGATCACCGACCAGTAGCAGCCGGCGCAGACGAGGATGTTGATGATGGCGAGCACCAGCAGCGCGTCGCGCCAGCCCACCGTATCGAGCAGGAACTGCACCAGCGGGATGAACACGGTCGAGGCGAAGCCGCCCCACAGGGTCAGCGCCGTGATGCCGGCCCGCGCATGCGACGGACCCGAGCGTCGGGCGATGACGGCGAAGGCGGGGTCGTAGAGCGTCGCCGCCTGCAACGCCCCGATTCCGGCCACCGCGACATAGAACAGCGCCAGGCTCTCGATCTGCGACCACAGCACCAGCAGCAGCCCGGCGAGGATCGAACCGCCGGTCATGATCGCGCGGCCATGGCCGCGGTCGATGGCGGCGCCGATCGGATAGGCGGCGAGGCCGGCGAGGGCGAGGCCGAGCGTCGCCGCGCCGTAGAGCGCGCTCTTCGACCAGCCGAGCTCATGGCCCATCGCCTCGGCGATCAGCGGGAAGCTGTAATAGAGCGAGCCCCAGGAGCAGACCTGCCCGATGCCGAGGCAGGTTACAAAGAGGCTCCGCGCGCCGGGCGGCCGATGTTCCCCGGCGCCGGCGACCAGAACATTCTCGCTCACGCACGCGCTCCACAGCAAGCCGTGGAGGCGGCGGGCTGCGTGGGAGGCGCGCAACAGGCGGTCCCGGTTTCACGCGGGGCGGTGCTGCACACGCCTGTCTCGGGGAGCACCAATCGCACGTCGCGCGCCGCTTCATGATCGCCGGCGATCTCGGCGATGACCGAGCGGACCTGCTCATAGCCGGTCATCATCAGGAAGGTCGGCGCGCGTCCGTAGGCTTTCGAGCCGACGATGTAGAAGCCGGGTTCCGGATGCGCCAGCTCGGCCGCCCCATGTGGCGGCACGGTCCCGCAGGAATGCAGATTGGGATCGATCAGCGGCGCCAGCGCCAGCGGCGCCTCGACGACCGGATCGAGCGCGGCCCGCATTTCGCGCAACAGCGAGAGGTCGGGCCGGGAACCTGTTGCGACGATGATCCGGTCGACATTGAGCGTCTGCGTGCTGCCCGCCACGCGCGCCGTGAGGGAGAGCGCCACGCCCGTCCGCTCCAGCCGCTCCGTGGCGAACGGGGCGAGCACCTCAAGGCGGCCACTATCTATCGCACGCCGCGCCGCGAGCCCGAGCGCCCCGCGCTCCGCCAATTTGTCGTCGAGGCCGCCGCCGAGGAGCTTGTCCAGTCCGTTGCGACGCAACGCCCAGACAACACGCGTCGCCGGCGCGTCTTCCTGCAAGCGAAGCAGATCCAGCACCGCATTGATCGCGGAATGCCCGCTGCCGGCGACCAGCACGCGTCGGCCGGCATAGTCCGGGCGACCAAGCCCGAGAATGTCGGGAATGCCATAGGCGATGCGGTCCTGTGCCTCGTGTTCTCCGGGAACAGGGAGCCCATCCACGCCCAGCGGGTTCGGCTGGCCCCAGGTCCCGGAGGCGTCGAGCACAGCGCGGGCTTCGCTGCGGTGCTCGGTGCCGTCCGCAGCGCGCCAGAGGATCTGGAACGGTGCGTTGGCCCGGCCGGCGGTGGTGAGCTTGTCGAGGCCGGCGCGGGCAATCGCGCGTACTTCGGCATCGTAGCGCAGATGCGGCGCGAGGGCGGGATGACGCGCCAGCGGTTCGAGATAGGTGCGAACGATCTCCCCACCGGTGGGCAAGGCGTCGGCATCCGGCTCCCGCCAGCCCTGCTCGAGCAGCAGGGAGCGGGCGGCGCCGTCCACATTGTACTGCCAGGGCGTGAAGACATGGACGTGCGACCAGCTGCGTAGCGCGGTGGCGATGGTGGGGCCGCGCTCGAAGATCAGCGGCGTCAGCCCACGCCGCACCGCATGGACGGCGGCGGCCAGTCCCACGGGGCCGGCGCCGATGATGGCAATCGGGAGGTCGGGCTTCGATGCGGGATCCATTTTCCATCCTTCCGGCATCTTGGAAATAGAGGTCAAGAAATTCAGCTCGCAGCGGCCTCGACAGCGCTACATCCGGCATCGGCGCAGCATTCGTCCGCGAGATAGCCGATCAGCGCATCCATGCTCGGATAATGCGCGCGGCAGATCAGCGTCGTCGCCTGCCGCTCCTGCGTCACCAGCCCGGTCTCGATGAGGCGCCGCAGATGGTGCGAGAGCGTCGAGGCGGCAATGCCGATCCGCTCCTGCAGGCCACCGACCGCCAGGCCGGCATGGCCCGCACGGACCAGCGTCCGATAGATCTGCAGACGGGTCGGGTTGCCCAGCGCTTCGAGCTGGCGCGCCGCTTGTTCGATATTCATGGAAATAATCTAGAAGCCGCCGCAGCGGGCGGTCAAGTCTTATTTCGATACTCGTCGAATAAGTCGCCGCCCGAGAGATCGAAGCGGCCGGTCTTCTCACTGGATCGCGGGGGGAACTGGCGCGAGCGGTGAAACGACTCGGCGGACATAGATGACCGTTATCACGCCGCGCGCGCGGCAAGCGTCATCTCGGTCGCGCCTTCCATGACAGCGATGTCGCCGAGCCGCGCCTTCAGGCTGGCAAGGTCGAGGGTCTCGAGCGGCAGGTTGACGAAGGCGGACATGCGCGCGGCGATCTGCCGGTAGGTGCGCACGAAGGCCGCCCGAAGCTCCGCTTCCGTTCCGCCGGCGGCGGCAGGGTCGGGCAGACCCCAATGCACCGTCAGGGGATGACCGGGAAAATGCGGACAGCTCTCGCCCGCAGCGGCGTCGCAGACGGTGATCACAAAATCCATCGGCTCGACGGCCCGGCCGGCGAACTCGTCCCAGCTCTTGGAGCGCAGGTCGTCGGTCGTGTAGCCGAGCGAACGCAACAGATCGAGCGCCAGGGGATGCGGTGTGCCGCGCGGGACGCTGCCGGCGGAGAAGGCGCGGAAACGCCCGCGCCCCTCGCGGTTCAGTACCGCTTCCGCCATGATCGAGCGCGCCGAATTGTGCGAGCAGACGAGCAGCACATTGTAGCAGCGCTCTACCGGCTCGCCCGGACGCAGGCGCGGAAACCCGGCGCCCGCATCGGCCTGGGTCGGCAATTCACCGAGCAGCAGTTCGAGAACCGACGCCGCCCGTCCGGTCCGTGCGGAGTAGATGATCGAGCGCCCCTCGCGGCGCGACGCAACCAGTCCCGCCCGCTCCAATTGGGCGAGATGCGTCGACATGGTGTTGTGCGGCACGGCCAGCAGGCGGGCCACATCGCCGGCATTCTGCCCGAAGGGCGCATAGCGCAGCAGCAGGCGGAAAGCATCGAGGCGGGTCGGCTGGGCCAGCGCGTCGAACATCTCGACCGCATCATCCGACAGGAGCCGCTTCACATCCTTCGACTGGCTTTGCATCTATCCGTCCTTGTCCCGCACGTCAGCTTCCGCTCTTGAACGTTGCCGCCCAGTAGTTCTTCACCTGCTGCACCAGCGGCTCAGGCAGCGGAACATAGCCGAGCTGCGATGCATATTCGCTGCCCTCGCCAAGCGCATAGCCGAAGAAGGAGAGGGCCGTCCGGTTGCGCGCGGCATTCATCGGCGCCTTGTACATCAAGACGAAGGTGGTGGCGGCGATCGGATAGGCTTCCGGAACAGTGGAATCATTGATGGTGGCGTAGAAATCGCGCGCCTGGCTCCAGTCCACACCGAGCGCGGCCGCCTGGAACGACGCTGCGCTTGGCGTAATGAACCGGCCCGCGCGATTCTGCACAAGGCCATAGGTGAGCTTCGCCTGCGTCACATAGGTGAACTCGACATAGCCGATCGCGTTCGGGGTCCGCTGCACGGCGAGGGCGACCCCTTCATTGCCGCGCGCGCCACTGCCGACCGGCCAGGCGACGGCATTGCCCTCGCCCAATGTCCGCTTCCATTCCGCGCTCGTCTTGGCGAGATACGACACCCAGTTGAAGGTCGTTCCCGAGCCGTCCGAGCGATGGATCACGGCGATCAGGCTATTGGGCAACGCGAGGTCCGGGTTGAGGGCCTTCAGCGCGGGATCCGACCATTTGGTGATCTTGCCCATATAGATGTCCGCCAGCACGCTGCCGGTGAACCGCATGGTGCCGGGCGCGACGCCGGCAATGTTCACCACCGGCACCACGCCGCCGAACACGATGGGGAACTGGCCGAGCCCCAGGCGCTCGAGTTCATCGGGCTTCAGCGGCTTATCGGAAGCCCCGAAGTCGACAGCCTTGTCGCGGATCCGGTTCACGCCGGCCGAGGAGCCGACCGACTGGTAGCCCACCAGTGTGCCGGTGGCCTCACGATAGGCCTCCGCCCACTTCCAGATGATCGGGTAGGCGAAGGTGGAGCCCGCGCCGCTCAATTCGTCGGCGCGCGCGCTCGCGGTCAGGACCAGCAGAGCAGCAGCAATCAGGGCAAACAAAGGACGGCGCATCGGGTCACCCTCACAAAATCAATCCGTCGGGACGGATCGACAGATATCTAAGGTCCCACTGCGACGTTTCTGTGACGTTGCCATGCGTCATTGTTGTCGAACTCTCCCACGCCTAACGCGCGGCTGTTGCGCTGATTGCGCCCTCTCTCGGCGGAGCAGAATTTCGCGTGACGGATGTCCACGAGAACGTGCTGCGCAAATGGGTGCGCGAGGCGAAGGCGGATGCGCAGCATGCGTTTCCCGGCCATGGGCAGTTGAGGCCCGAGCAGCTCGAGATTGACCGGCTGCGCGGGGAAGTGACCAAGCTGAAGGCGGAGCGCGACATACTAAGAAGGGCCGCAGCCTTCTTCGCGAGGGAAGCGACATGAGGTTCGCCTTCATCGCGCAGCACCGGAACATCTGGCGGAGTCTTGTGCAAGGATCGGGCATGGCTATGCGACGCTCTGGACGTCTCCCGGTTGGGCTTTCATGCCTGGCTCAGCCGCAGCCCCAGTGCCCATGCCCGGCGCGATGACGTGCTCGCGACGGCGATCGACCGGAGCCTTGAGAGCAGCGATCGGACCTATGGCGCACGACGCGTCTGGCACGATGTGCTGGCGGAAGGGCTCTCCTGCGGGCTGCATCGGGTCGAACGGATCATGCGGGAGCATGGGTTGCGAGCCCGGCCACGCCGTCGTGGGCTGCCGAAGGATGTCGGCCTGCGGGCCGCCGCGTCGGACAATCTGCTCGACCGCGCCTTCGAGGCCTCGGCCCCAAACCAGACATGGGTGGCGGACTTCACCTACATCTGGACCGCGGAGGGCTGGCTCTACGTTGCTGCCGTGGTCGACCTGTTCTCACGACGCGTCGTCGGCGGGGCGATGTGCGTCCGGGGTCAGGGAGGAATGGTTGCGATCGCACCGCGCAGATGGCAACGCCATCCTGGAGCACCCGGAGATCATGTCCCCGCACCGTGCGGACACACCATATTGTCGTCCCATGCCGGCAGGATATGAGGGAAGGCGAGTTCCTGCTTGCGGCCGAGCAGCAGGGCGAGGACGTGAGGCGGGGTCAGCGGTAGCTCCTGCACGCGCCGACCGGTGGCATTTGCGACCGCACAGGCCACCGTCGCCCCGACATTGAGGATCGGTACCTCGCCCGCGCCCTTGACGCCGAGCGGTCCGAGCGAGGGCGCGCCCTCGAACAGATCGATCTCGACCGGCACCACATCGCCGGCGAGTGGCACGCGGTAGGTCTCGAAGCCATTCTGGCGGATGCGACCCTGAGCGTCGATCGACACCTCTTCGTGCAGCGCATAGCCAAGGCCCTGCACGACGCCACCCTGGATCTGGCCGCCAATGGCGCTGCGGTTGAGCGCCCGCCCGACATCCTGCACGACGCGATAGCTCAGTACCTCGACATGGCCGGTGTCGCGATCGACCGTGACTTCACAGTCATGGACGGCGAAGACCGGAATATCGAGAGCGTCGATGAAGTGACCGGCAACGCAGCCCGGCATGGCGGGGACGCCCTTGCGGGTCGAGGCGCCGGTGCCGCCGACCGGTCCCAAGAGGGCCTGGGCCCGCGCCGTCACCTCGGCAATGCTGAAGCCGGCGCCGTTGGGCCCGGTGATCTCGATCCGCCCATTCTGCATCACCAAGTCGTCGGGTGTGGCCTCAAGCATCTGCGCAGCGACCGCCAGGAGCTTGCCGCGCACTTCCCGCGCCGCCGCGAGGCTGGCGGCACCGAGCGAGACAGTCTGTCGCCCGCCGCCGACGCCGACATCGTAGCCCGCGGCATCAGTGTCGGCCTGTCGCACCATCACGTCCTCGGGGCGGATACCGAGCGCTCCGGCGACGATCTGCGGCAGGCTCTGCATCATCGAGCCCGAGCCGATCTCGACGCCGGAGGTGACGAGGGTGGCGCTGCCGTCGGTATTCATGTTCACCGTCGCCGCCGAGGGGCCGGTAAAGACGAACCAGGTGCCGACCGTCGTCGCGCGGCCATGGAGGCGCCCGTCATCGGTCGTGCGCGGCGTCGCGTTGGTGCGCAACGCCTCCATGCGCGCCAGCATCGGGCGCAGCACCTCTCCTTCGAATACCTGGCCGGTGGCGCCGAGGTCGCCGTCGCCGAGCACATTGCGACGGCGGAAGTCGAGCGGGTCCATCGCAACGGCAGCGGCGATCTCGTCGGTGTGTCGCTCCAGCGCGAAGGTGTTGTAGACGCCGTTGCAGGCCCGGAAGGCGCCGTTGGGCGGGGTGTTGGTGTAGATGGCGCGCGATACCAGACGCGTCGCGCCGTGCCGGTAGTTGCCGCCCAGCGTGTGGGCGGTCATGGTGGTGAGGAATATCTGCTCGCCGCCATGGGCGCCGCAATCCATCAGCACAACCGCCTCGCGCCCGGCAATCTCGCCCTCCGGGGTCACCGCCGAGCGGATACGGATCTCGGCATTCTCGCGGAACAGGCAGGTGAGCATCTCCTCCTCGCGCGAGTTGACCAGCCGCACCGGCCGGCCGCTTTTCTTCGCCAGCAGGGCGGCAAAGGGCTCGATGGCGATGTCGAACTTGAGGCCGAACGCCCCGCCCACCGGCGGCACCGTCACCCGCACCTGCGAGGCGGGCACGCCGAGGAAGCGGGCCGTGGCGTTGCGCACCGTCCAGGGCACCTGCGTGGAGGTCTCGATGTGGAAGCGGCCTTCCTCATAGCGCGCCACCGCCGCCCGCGGCTCGAACGCCATGTGGTTCTGCCGTCCGACGCGGAAGGAACTCTCGACGACAGTCACGTCCGGCCGGGCAAAGGCGGCGTCGACATCGCCGCGCACGACAGTCGCCTCCCAGGCGACATTGCCGGCACGGGCACCGCCTTCCAGCAGCACCTCGTACTCCTGCCACATCGGGTGTACGAGCGGCGCGCCGGGCGCCAGAGCTTCTTCCATGGAGACGACGCTCGGCAACGGCTCGATCTCGACCTCGATTGCCGCCAGCGCCGCCTGCGCCTGCTCCATTGTGTCGGCAGCAACGGCGGCTAGCGGTTCGCCGACGTAACGCACGAGGTCCTCGGCGAAGAGCGCGTGATCGGCGACGCCGATACCGATCCGGCCCGGCGCATCGGCGGCCGTGGCTATGGCGCGCACGCCCGGCAGAGCGGCTGCCTTCGACGTATCGAGCGCGACGAGGCGCCCCGACGCCAACGGCGCGCGCAGCACGGCGGCGTGGAGCATCCCGGGGCCGGCGCGGTCGATGGTGTAGCGGGTGCGGCCCGTCAGCTTGTCGCGGGCATCGCGGCGGCGAAACTCCATCACAGAATCGACAGTCATGGACGGACCTCCGCGCGGGCGACGGCGACGGCCAGCGTCGCCTCGACGATGCGCTCATAGCCGGTGCAGCGGCAGATATTGCCGATGAGCGCCATCCGGACATCCTCCCGGCTCGGCTGCGGCGTGTGCGCGAGGAAATGGGTCAGCGTCAGCACCATGCCGGGGAAGCACATGCCGCACTGGACGGCATCATGCTGATCGAGCCGTGACTGGACGCCATTGAGGTGGTCGACGGCGGAGACACCCTCGATGGTGACGATATCGCCCCCCCCCGCCAGCGCGACGGGTATCAGGCAGGATGCCCGCGGCGCGCCATCCACCAGCACGAGGCAGGCGCCGCAGAACCCCTCGCGACACACCGGCTTGGCGCCGGTGAGGTGGAACTCGTCCCGCAGCACGTCGATGAGCGGAGTCAGCGGGTCGCAGGCGGAATGTCTTGCCTCGCCGTTCACCGTCATGTCGATCGGCATCAAGGCCTCCAGTCGTGATCAGTGAAGCGCCGCCACGGCGCGCCGGACCAGCGTCGGCAGCACGCTGACGCGGTACCAGCCCGGCGCATCGATGCCCTCGCGCCCGTCGAACTCTCCGGCGAGTTCCGTCGCTGCGTGGTAGGCTGAGGCGGCATCGAGCCGGGCGCCGACGAGCGCGGCTTCGAAGCGTGGCCAGCGGCGGGCGAACGGCTCAACCGAGCCGACCGCGACGCGCGCCTGCACGACACGCCCGTCCCCGTCACGCGTCACCGACATGCTGACAATGGCTGTTGGATAGTCTCCCGCCTTGCGCAGTGGGAGACGGACATGCGCGCTGCGGGCCAGCCGGCGCGGCACCCGAACCTGCGTCAGCAGGCGGCCCTGTCCGAGCGATGTGCGAAGAGCGAGAAACCTCTCCAGCGTCAGGCGCTCTGTGCCTTCAAGGCCGGCAATGTCGACTTCCGCCTCAAGGCAGAGCAGTGCCGGAACGAGATCGGCCGCCGCAAAATCGGCGGTGCACAGATTGCCGCCCAGCGTGGCCGCCCGGCGCACGGCAGGGTTCGCCGAGCGGCCGGCAGCCTCTGCGAGCGCCCGCAGATCAGGCAGGTCGCCCAGGGCCTCAGCGAGGCGGGCATGGGTGACGCCGGCACCGAGGACGACATGATCGTCCCGCATCTCGATGCGGCCCAACTCCGCGATGCGACCGAGGCCGACATAGGCAGGCGTCGGTCGCTCGTGGCGCATCGGCGCACGCATGATCCAGGTGCCGCCGGCGAAGGGCGCCCCATCCTCGCGCCTCTCGGCGAGGGCGGCGAGAGCAGCCTCCAGAGATGGAGCGACATAGAGCGAGGGATGGGCCGACGACGCCATCAGGACATCTCTGCGGTCGGTTGCGGGGCGGGAGCGGCCGGACTGGCGGACTGTACGGCTTCGAGGCTTTGCTCGTTTCGGCTGCTTTTCCTCATCAGCCCCGCTCCCGTCGCAGCCGGTCGAGAACGACGCCCGCGATGATGATGGCGCCCAGCACCACCATCTGCACATAGCCGTCGATCCGGGTCAGGTTCATGCCGTTCGACAGGATGGTGATGAACAGCGCGCCGACCACGGCCGTACCGACGCCGCCGCGCCCGCCGGCGAGGCTGGTGCCGCCAACCACCGCCGCGGCGATGGCCTGTAGCGACAGGGAGCCGCCGAGATTGGGTTCACCCGATCCGGTGCGCGCCGTCATCATCAGCGCGCCCAGTGCCGCCAGGGTCGAGCACAGCACATAGGTGGCCACCAGCAGGCGCTTCACCGGCAGGCCGGCCACCGTTGCTGCGCGCGGATTGGTGCCGACGATGTAGATCTCGCGGCCATAGACGGTGCGGGTCAGCATGAGGTGAAGGACGATGCCAATCAGCGTCGTGATGAGAACGGCCGCCGGTACACCGAACAAGCTGCCGCCATAGAGTAGATGCGAGAACAGGTCCGGCACGCCCTGCACTGGCCGGCCGGCTGAGAGCGTGGTGGCGATGCCGATGGCGATGTTGTAGCTGCCCAGCGTCGCCACGAAGGGGCTGACCCTGAGATAAGCGATGACGAGGCCGTTGAAGAGGCCGCAAGCGGCGCCCAGCGCGAAGCCGGCAGCCAGCCCGATTAGCAGCACCGCCAAGGGGTCGTAGCCGCCGGACACGGCACCAGCCATCGCAAGCGCGGCGCCGACGCTGACCATCGAGACGGTAGGTCCGAGCGCGAGGTCGAAGCCGCGGGTGAGGATCACCACCGTCTGCGCCATGGCGAACAAGGCGAGATAGCTCGCCTGTTGCACGATATTCAGCAGATTGCCCGGGGTCAGAACCGCGGAATCGACCGCCGCGAAACCGAGCAGCAGCACTATGAGGGCGATGGGCAGCGCCGCCTGCCACAACAGGGCTTGCAGTGCGAGGCGTCGCGCGCCGGCGGGCATGGCGGTAGGCGACGTCGAGAGATCGAGATCAGACACGAGCTTTCCTCCGCCGGCCGAGCTCGTCCAGCGCCACTGCCGCGACCATGATGACGCCGAGGAACACCGGCTGCAGCCGGGAGTCGATGTGGAGCAGGTTGAGGGCATTGCCGAGGATGGTGAGGAACAGCGCACTGACCGCGACGATCTCCACCCGGCCGATCCCCCCGCGCAGGCTGACGCCGCCGATGACGGCGGCGGCGATGGATTGCAGCATCATGCGATCGCCGCCGAAGCTCGCCTGGCCGGAGCCGACCTGCGCGGTGAGCAGGAGGCCGGTCAGCGCCGCCAGCACGCCCGACAGCACATAGGCGCCGACGAGGTGCCGCTTGATGCCGACGCCCGACACCACCGCCGCATCGGCATTGCCGCCGATGGCATAGACATAGCGGCCGAACAGCGTGCGGCGCTGCACGAACACCATGAGCAGCAGCACGGCCAGCGCGAGATAGATCGCCGTCGGCAGACCGAAGAACTGGGCGCGGCCGAACTCCTTCACGAAGCTCTGCGGCATACCGTAAACCGGGATGCCAGAGGTGATCATCAGCGCGACGCCGGCCGTGGCCGACATGGTGCCGAGCGTGACCACGAAGCCGGACACCTTCAGCCGGGCGACGCACAGGCCGTTGATCAGCCCGACGATCGCTCCGCTTCCGAGACCGGCGACGACGCCGCAGGCGATGATCAGTGCTTCATTGCCGGGGAAGGCGACGGCGGCAAGCGCCATCGCCTTGGCGGTAACGACGCTCGCCAGCGCCACCACCGCGCCGACCGACAGGTCGAAGCCGCCGGCGATGATCACCATGGCCTGCCCGCACGCCAGTATGGTGAGGAAGGCGGCATTGCGCAGGATGTTGAGGATGTTGATCGGCCCGTAAAACTGGGCGTCGACCACCGACATGCCGGCCACCACCAGCACGAGCAGGGCCGGCAGGAAGCCGATGCGGCCGAGCAGGCTGCGGCCATAGGGGAGGGCGACGCCGGGCCGGGCGACGAGGCTGGAGGCGTGGGAGGAGGTGGCTTGCACGCTCATGCCGCCTCCGTCGACAGATGTTCCCTGAAGAAGGAGGCCAGCACGTTCTGTTCGGTCTTCTCCATGCCCGTCAGTTCGGCGGCGATACGGCCGTGATGCATGACATAAAGGCGGTTGGACAGCGCCAGCACCTCCGGCAGTTCCGATGACACCACGATGACGGCCGCTCCCGCCTCCACCAGTTGCTTCATGAATTCATAAACCTCGAGCTTGGCGCCGACATCGATGCCGACGCTCGGTTCGTCGAACAGGAAGACCGACAGGTCGCGGGTCAGCGCACGCCCCAGCATGACCTTCTGGCGATTGCCGCCGGAGAGCGCGCCCGCCGGTCGTTCGATGTTGGGCGGGCGCAGCTTCAGCCGCTCCATGGCAGCCGCCACGAGGCCGCGTTCGGCGTCCCTGCGCAGAATGCCGAACCGGGCAAGCCGGGGGAGGTCGAGCGCCGTCATCGAAGTGTTTTCCCGGATGGGTCGGGACAGCGCGAGACCCTCGGCCACCCGGTTGGCCGGGAAATAGGCGACGCCGCGCCGGAGACTCTCGCGCGGCGTGGGGGCGTCGTAGGGCGTGCCGTCGATGCGCACGATGCCGGCGACGAGCGGCTCCAGGCCGTAGATCGCCCGCACCAGCTCGGACTTGCCACAGCCGACAAGACCGGCAATTCCGGTGATCTCACCGGCGCGGGCGTAGAAATTCACCTCCTGTACCGAACCGTCGGCGAGGGTCAGTTCCTCGACATCCACCTTCACCTCCGCCGGGGCATGCGGGATGGCGGGGAACAGCACGTCGATCCGTCGGCCGGTCATCAGCTCGACGAGTTCGCCATCGGTCACGCGGGCCGCATCGAGGGTGCGTATGTGCCGCCCATCGCGCAGCACCGTCACCCGGTCGGCCAGCGTCCTTATCTCGCGCATGCGGTGCGAGACATAGATGAGGCCGACACCTTGGGCCTTCAGCCGGGCGATCAGTTCGAACAGACGGCCGGTCTCACGGTCGGTGAGCGAGGCGGTCGGCTCGTCAAGGATGAGCACGCGGACCTTGCCAAGCAGCGCCTTGGCGATTTCCGCCATCTGCTGGTGCGCACGGGACAGGTCATCCACCCGCCGGCCCGGATCGAGGTCGAAGCCGAGCTCCTCGATCAGCGCGCGGGCCTTCCTGCGCATCGCGCCGGCACGCAGGATGCCGCCGGTCGAGGCCTCGCGGCCGAGGAACAGATTTTCCTCGACGGTGAGGCTCGGCACCAGCGAGAACTCCTGGAACACCGGGCTGATGCCGATGGCGCGCGCCCGCTGCGGCGTGAGGTGGCGGATCTCCGCGCCGTCGAAGTGGAAGCTGCCCTCGTCCGGTGGGAATGTGCCCGCGATGACGTTGATCAGTGTTGACTTGCCGGCGCCGTTCTCGCCGAACAGCACGTGCAGTTCACCCGCCCGCACGTCGAGGTCGACCCGGTCGAGCGCCCGCACGCCGGTGAAGCGTTTCGAGATGCCCTTCAGCTCCAACAGGGGCGCGCCGGCGGGTGCTGCCGACGAGCGCTCTGCGCTCACGGCGTCTGCGCTGATGTCCATGTGCTCTCCCGCGGTCCCGATATGGCGAGACCGATGCAGTTCCGGGGCCACGAGGAGCTGTGCGCGGGGGCGCGCACAGCTCCTCGACGCGGCGCTGATGCCTGCCGGAGGCTACTTCGCCTTCACGGAGTAGACCGGGCTCCAACTCGCCGGTGCGAGCACGAGATCCATCTGCACGTTCGGCACTGTCGTCTTGTCGATCACGGCCGCGACCGGCTGCACCAGCGACATCACCGGCTTTTTCTCGATCAACCGCACCGCCTGGTCGATGGCGATGGCGCCTTCGCCGACCGGGTACTGGGTGGCGAAGGCGAGGATGTCGCCGCGGTTCAGCGCGTCGAGCATCGCCTGGTTCTCATAGGAAGAAACGATCTTGATGTCGGTGCGGCCAGCCTCGGCGACGGCGCCGATGGCGGCTTCGGCGGTCGGGGCGGTACCCCAGATCACGTTCATGCTCGGATAGGCCTGAAGCGCGTCCTGGATCAACTGAAGCTGCACGGCCACACCGGAATCGCCGAATTTCTCGCCGAGGATCTTGGCCTTGGGGTTCTTGGCCACTGCCTTTTTGAAGCCCTCGTTGAACGATTCCGCCCAGCCCGACCCGGCCGGGCCGGGGAAGGTGACGATGTTCAGTTCCTCGTCGGGCTTGGCCTGGGCGAGCAGGCCTTCACCGGTGACCTCGCCCATGGCGACGAAGTCGACATAGTTGGCGGCCGGCAGCGCATTGGGCGGCAGCGGGTTGGTGACGCCGACCACCGGAATGCCCTTGGCCTTGGCCTCCTCGAACTTCTTCATCAGACCGGCGCCGGAGATGGCGCCGACGATGATGGCGTCGGCCTTCGCGGCCATGCAGTCGTCGAACTGCGAGAGCTGCTTGGGCAGGTTCTCGTAGCCGCCGGCCTCGTAGAGATTCATGTTCACGTTCGAGGCTTCGGCCTGCGTGACGATGCCGTAGGCGACCGCCACCCAGAAGCTGTCCTTCATGTGCGGGAACAGGACGCAGATGTTGTAGGGCTTCTCGGCCTTGGCGAGCGGCGTGTATTCCGCCGCCACAGGCGTGCCCGAGGAGGCATCGTAGATCTTCATCGGGAACCACTTCGTCTCCGCCGCTGCAGGGGAGACGGCGGCGGCGAAAGCGAGGAGGGCGGCGCCGGCTAGAGCGCGGTGCCTCAGGCGGGAAACGGCCGGACTGCGGGTGGCGATGGTGGACATGGTTCTTTTTCCTCTGGTTGGTTTTGGCAGAAGGGGACGAACGAACCTGCGCGCCCCTTCCGAAAGCACGGTCCGCCGCGCGGGGCGGCGTTGAGGATCAGCTTCTCCAGTTGGCGAGGGAACGGCGCTCGAAGACCTCGCGGAACTGGCGGGTGGACTCGGGCAGCAACGCGCCGGTGCCCCAGTCGAGGATCACGGCATGGTGGCGAATGGCGTCAAATGCGTCGATCTCCCCGGCCCGGTAGCGCGCGGCCACCACTTCCGGATCGAGGCGGGCCTCGTCGACCCGCCCGCCGCGCAGCGCGGCGCGCAGCGTTTTGGTCGCCGGCGTATCCACCTCATGGTCGCAGAGCTCGGCGTCGATGGTGCGGATGACAACGCCATAATCCTTCGCGGCCCGATCGACCGAGACGTAGTCGTCCTTCACATCCTCGAGCACCAGTGCCGGGTCGCGGTCGAGCGGATCGCCGAAGCCGCCGCCGCCCGCCGTGGGTCGGGAGAACACGTCGCCCTCTCCGATCGGTACGTCGGAGAAGATCGAGCCGAGCCGCTCCTCCTTGTCCGCTCCCGCGCGCTTCAGCGTGAGCCCGTGCGGCATGGAGGGCAAGCCGCCCTCGATGCCCCAGACCACCGCGCGCTCGCGGTCGCAGATGTAGGAAATGACGGTCTTCTCCGCCGCCAGCATCAATGAGGTCTTCACCACGCCGGCGCCGCCGCGCCATTTGCCGGGGCCGGGCGAGTCCGTCAGGATCTCGCATTCGGTGGTCAGGATCGGGTTGGCGCGTTCCTGGCCCTCCACCGGCTGGGCCATCATGCCCGTGCCGAAGCAGGCCGTGGTGACATTGGCGCCGTCCTTGCCGTTGCGGCCGCCCCAGCCGCCGGGCAGCCAGTCGTAGAACATGAAGATCGGCTTGTCGGGCGTGCGCGCGTCGCGTCCGCCGGTGAGCAGGTATTCGAGGTTGAACGCGCAGGCGAGCGCCCGCTCGGGCATCAGCTTCGACCACATCTCGTAGATCGAGTTCATGATCTTCTCGAATGGCATCAGGAAGCCCGTCACCGCGACCGGCCACTGCGCATCGACGATCGAGCCTTCGGGAACGATGATCTCGAAACAGCGGTAGAAGCCGGAATTGAGTGGCAGATCTGGGAAGAAGGTCTTCATCCCGGCGGCCACCGCCGAGAAGGTGGTGCCGAAGGCGGAATTGTAGATCGAGCCGATCACCGGATGGCTGCCGGTGAAGTCGTAGATCGCCTTGTCACCCTTGATGGTGAGCTTGATGCGGATCGGGATCATGCCTTCCCCGCCGGCCGGATCGCGGTCGATGAAGTCGACCGTTTCCCATTCGCCGTCCGGAAGCGCCGCGATGCGCGCGCGGGCCGAGCGTTCGACATAGTCCTGCACGGCGGCGAGGCCGGTCTCGACCGTGTCGCGGCCATATTTGCCGACGAGCCGCAGCATCTCGCGCTCGCAGACGGCGGTCGCCTGTGCCTGCGCTTGGATGTCGCCGATGATCGAGGCCGGGTCGCGCGTGTTGGAGGCGATGAGGTGGGCGACGTCCTTCACGAAGCGGCCCTTGTCGAACAGCCGCACCGGGGTGATGCGCAGGCCCTCCTTGAACATCTCTTTGGCGGAGACGTCGAAGGAGCCCGGCACCGAGCCGCCGACATCGGACCAGTGGCCGTTGGACTGCGAGAAGGCGATGATCTTTCCGTCGGCGAAGATCGGCCGGATGAGGCGCACGTCGGAGAAATGCGTGCCGCCGGCATAGGGGTCGTTGATGGCGTAGACGTCGCCCTCGTGCATGTCGCCGTCGAAGTGGCGCATCACTTCCTTGCAGGTGAAGTGGAGCGTGCCGACATGCACCGCGATATCGGCATTGCCCTGGGCGGCGCACTCGCCGTTCGCGTCGTGCAGGGCGCTGGAGAAGTCATGATTGTAGATCACGAAGGAGTAGCAGGTCCGCAGGATCTGCTCGCCCATCTGGTCGACGCTGGTGATGAAGGAGTTCTTGAGGACCTCGAAGGTCACGGGGTCGAGCTCGGCCATCGTCTCAGCCCTTCACGCGGATGATGATGTTGAGGAACTTGTCGACCTCGGCGCGGGCGCCGGGCGGAACGACGGTGGTGGAATCGAGCTGCTCGACGATGGCTGGCCCCGTGAAAACGAAGCCGCATGGCAGGTCGTCACGGTTGTAGATGGGGGTGTCGAGCCCTTCTCCGTCGAACCAGACGCGGCGGTGCGAGACCGGTGCGGGCGTGGCACCGGTGGGGGCATGCACGGCGAGCTCGGCCTTCGGCACCACGCCGATCGCCTTGAGGTTGAGGCGGAAGAAGCTCACCGGTGCGTCGTCGCGGCGGAAATTGTATTCGCGCTGGTGCTCGGCATGGAAGCTCGCCACCAGGTCGGCGATCGCGCCGATCGGGCGCGGCGCGTTGACCGCCAGCGAACGCCACTGGCCGCGGTACATCATGTCGATGGAACGCTGCAGCACGATGTCGGTCTCGGCGACGCCCTCATGCGTCAGTCGCGCCATTGCCTCCCTCTCCAACTCGGCGAATTGCGCCTCGATGGCGATCGGGTCGGCCTCGTCGGCAGCGACCATGCAGCTCTGCGAGAAGTCGTGCTGCATGTCGACGAGCAGGCATCCCAGCGCCGAAGTGACGCCCGGATTGGGCGGCACGATCACCACGGGAATCGCCAGCTCGCGGGCGACGTCCACCCCGTGCAGCGCCCCAGCGCCGCCGAAGGCGACCAGAGCGAAGTCGCGTGGGTCATAGCCGCGCGAGATGGAGATGAGCCGCACCGCATCCGACATGTTGGCATTGGCCACCTTGACGATGGCATCCGCCGCCTCGTGCAGGCCGAGGCCGAAGGGCTTGGCGACACCTTCTTCCACCGCGCAGCGGGCGAGCTCCGGGTCGAGCTGTACCTTGCCACCGGCCAGCGAGGTGCCGAGGCGACCGAGGGTGACGTTGGCGTCGGTATTGGTGGGCTGCGCGTTGCCGTTGCCGTAGCAGGCCGGGCCGGGATAGGCGCCTGCCGATTGCGGGCCGTTGCGCAGTCCGCCGGCCGGATCTGTCCAGGCGAGGGAGCCACCGCCGGCACCGATGGTCATCACCTCGATGGAGGCAAAGCGGATCGGGTAGCCGAATTCGATGTACCAATCCTTGGTGACGCGCGACTGGCCGTCATAGGCGAGGGACACGTCGGTCGAGGTGCCGCCCATGTCGAGGCCGATGGAATTGGGAAAGCCGCACAGCGAGGCGATGGTGCGGCTGGCGATGGCGCCCGCCGCGATGCCCGATCCGGCGAGGCGGGCGGCGAAGTCCTTCACGCTGGCCGGCGTCATCACGCCACCGCCCGTGTGCAGGAGCAGGAGATCGCGGGTGTAGCCGCCGTCGGCGAGCCTCTCGCCGAGCCGCGTGGTGTAGTCGACCACGACGGGGCTCACCACGGCATTGGCCACCGTGGTGGAGAAGCGCTCATGCTCGAAGATCTCCGGCAACACCTGCGAGGAAATGGAGATCGGGATATCCGGCATCGCCTCCTTGAGGATCTCGCGCATGCGCTGCTCATTGGCGCCGTTGAGATAGGCGTTCATGAAGCACACCGCGATGGTGGCGACGCCGCGCCGCTTGAGGATGCGGGCGACCTCGCGCGCGGCATCCTCGTCGAGTGCCTCGACGATCCGGCCGGCTGCGTCGATGCGCTCGGGCACGGTGAGCCGATCACGGCGCGGCACATACGGCGGCACCACGTCCTTATAGACGTCCCAGAGGTCTTCCTTGTTGGCGCGGCGGATCTCGATGACGTCGCGAAAACCCTTGGTCGAGACGACGGCGGCGCGCGGCAGGCGGCGGGTGATCAACGCATTGGTCGCCACCGTGGTGCCGTGCGAGAACAGCGCCACTTGCGAGAGGTCGATGCCGGCCTTCTCGACCCCGCTCATGATCCCGTCGATGGGATCGCTGGTGGACGAGGTCTTCTCGATGCGGATGAGGCCAGTCGCCTCGTCCATGATGCAGATGTCAGTGAAGGTGCCGCCCACATCGACGGCCACGCGGAGATTCTGCACGGCAGCGCTTCCTTTCGCACGGGCTCCCCATTCCGCGCGCAATGCCCCGGCGAACGGCCGGCCGGATCGGTGATCCAGGCCCTCGTCCCCAGTCGGTCGGCGGCGGAATGTCAGAGCGATCGAAGGAATTAAACGTCCTTTGCGCCGACCACTCTTGGCGCTGAGCGCAGAAAGATTTGCGCCAGAGAGCGAATGCAGGCCATTTTCCAGGCGATGGCCGGATTTGCCTCGCGATTGGGCACTGTTGTGCGGAGCAGGGCGCATGTCGACATGCCGGCGGCAAGTGAAAGGGGGGCGAACGCAAGGCCCCGCCGCCCGGATGGGCGGCAGGCGAGGGCGTCTGCAGCGGACGCTGTCGGACGGTTCCGGGCAGGCAAATCCCGTGAGGGGTCAGGCGTCCGGCATGCCCGCCTCGACCCAGGCGGTGACATCATCGAGCGTGAGCTTGAACCGGCGCAGCATCTCGTCGATTTCAGCCTCGGTGATGATCATCGGCGGACAAAAGGCGATCGAGTCGCCGATGGCGCGGATGATCAGGCCGTGGTCGTGCGCGCGGTCGAACAGCCGGAGCCCGACCTTGCCGACCGGATCGAAGCGCGCCTTGGTCGCCTTGTCCGCCACCAGCTCGACCGCGGCGATGAGGCCCATGCCGCGCACCTCGCCCACCAGCGGATGGTCGGCGAAGCGGGCGAGGCCGGCGCGCATGTATTCACCCATCGCGGCGGCGCGGGCGACGAGGCCGCGCTCCTCGATTATGGCGAGGTTCTCCAGCGCCACGGCGGTCGCCACCGGGTGGGCGCCCGTGGTGTAGCCATGGCCGAACACGCCGAGTTCCTCGGAGTAGGCGGCGATCGGCTGGTAGATGGAATCCTTCATCAGGATGGCCGCAAGCGGCTGATAGGAGGAGGTGATCTGCTTGGAGCAGACGAGAATGTCCGGCGCGATGCCGAGCGCCTCGCTGCCGAACATGGTGCCGAGCCGGCCGAAGCCGTTGATCACCTCGTCGGCGACGATGAGAACGTCGTATTTTCGGCAGATCTCCTGCACCTTCTGCCAGTAGCCCTCGGGCGGCACGATGACGCCGCCCGCGCCCATCAGCGGCTCGCCGATGAAGGCGGCGACCGTCTCCGGTCCCTCGGCGAGGATCATGTCCTCGAGTTCCTGTCCGAGCCGCTCCACGAAGGCTTGCTCGCTCTCGCCCGGCAGGGCGTTGCGGTAATAGTGCGGGCGCGAGACGTGCCGGGCGAAAGGCAGCGGCAGATCGAAGCCCTTCTGGTTGCCGGCCAGGCCCGTAAGGCTGGCGGCGGCAATGGTGATGCCGTGATAGGCACCCTCGCGAGAGATGAACTTCTTCTTCTCCGGCCGGCCGAGGGCGTTGTTGTAGTACCAGACGAACTTGATGACGGTGTCATTGGCCTCACCGCCCGAATTGGTGAAGAAGACGCGGCTCAGGCCGGCGGGCGCGAGTTCGGCCAGCTTGGTGGCGAGCAGCGCCGAGGGGGCGTGCGCCTTCTGCGAGAACACATGGTAATAGGGCAGCTTTTCCAGCTGCTTCGTTGCCGCCGCCACAAGGCGCGGCTCACCGAAGCCGACGCCGACGCTCCACAGCCCCGCCATCGCCTCGATATATTCCCGCCCTTCGTCGTCATAGACATAGATGCCCGCGCCGCGGTCGATGACGATGGGCCCCTGCCGCTCATGCCGGCGCAGATTGGTGACGGGATGGATGTGGTGGGCGATGTCCAGACTGTGCAGCGAATTTGTGAGCATGCTCGGAACCTTGGGGCGGGGTGGAAAGCCCTCGCGATCAGTTCGCGGAGGTACGGGAAGCGGCACGCGTCTCGCTTGGCGTGCAACCGAAGCGGGCGCGATAATTGCGACTGAACTGAGCCTGGTCGCCGAAGCCCCATTCATAGGCGATTTCGGAGATCGACTTGCGGCAGTGCGGGTCGCGCAGCATCGCCTCGCTGGCGAGCAGGCGCTGGTTGCGGATATAGGCGCCGACGGTGATGCCCTCGGCCTCGAAGATCTGGTGCAGGTAGCGCACCGAGATGCCGCAGCCTTCGGCCACCATCTGCGGCGAAAGGCGCATGTCGCCGAGCCGGGCGCGGACGAAATGCTCGCAGCGGTGCAGATGCGCGTTACGCACCGTGGACGAATTTCCAGTGAGCACCCGCTCGTCCGCCTCGATCGCCATGGCGAGCAGATCGGTGAGCTGCTTGCCGAGCAGCGCGCGGGCCGGCTCGTCCATCTCGTCGATGCGGGCTCCGGTCAGGCGCAGCATGTCGACGAACATGGCGCCGACCGCACGGGTTGCGTCGAACTGCAGCGTTGCAAGCCGTTCCGGGCGGGCGATGCGGGCGCGCAGCACGGCGCTCGGCACCTTCAACACCCACAACGCCGCCGGATCGCGATGACTGAACTCGTAGGGCAGGTGGCTGCGCTCGATCAGGAACGCGCCCGGGCGGCACTGCACCTGCCGTCCATCCTGCTCGAAGCGGATCTCGGCCAGCTCGGGGATGGTGATGAGATAGCTCTCCTCGCGCTCGGCGACCAAATGGCGCTCGTGGCGACGGTAGAGCAGGCCATCCGAGACATTGCGCGAGACCGAGACCGGCCCCAGCGACCAGGCGCCGAGGTTGCCGGAAAAGCTGTCGCCGGAGCCGAAGCGCAGGTCGAGGGGGAAATAGGTGCTGGAGACGGCGTCCTTCCAGAACTGGCGCCTCTGCATCGGCGCCGCCTGATCTGTCGAGTAGCTGGCACGCATGTCACGCTCCTCCGATCCAAATGCGGGACGTCCTCGCGACACCCCGGGGGCCACCACCGTCGCATTTCCACAATGCGCCGGCGCGGGTTCAAAAGGCACGTTTGAGGCCGACGCTCCCTCGCGGCACGCCCACAGGAACCGGTCGGTCTGCCAGGCTTTAGCGCCGACGGCCCGCGATCAGGCAAGCCAAGGCTGCACCGCCTCCTTCAGGATGCGCGCCAATTCTACCGCGTTCGGCGTATCGGAGTGGATGCAAATCGTGTCGGCCTTCATGTCGAAGTCCCGACCGTCGATGGTTGTCGCCTTGCCTTCGGCAAGCATCCGCACCGCCCGGCGCGCCGCCTCCATGGGATCGCGTGCCGGATGCTCGCGAGTGATCACCAGCGCGCCCGCGTGATCGTAGTCGAGATCGGCGTAGTATTCCGAGATGAGGGTGAGACCTCGGCTAAGGTAGATCTCTTCGTGCAGGGTGCCGGCCATGCCGATCACCGGTACGCCATAGACCAAGGCGGCGTCGGCCACGGCGTGGGCCACATCCTCCCGGCGCATGGCGGCACCGTAGAGAGCGCCATGCGGCTTCACATGGTTGAGCTTCAGGCCGGCGTCGTCGAGAAATGCCTTCAGCGCACCGATCTGGTAGAGGATGCAGGCGGCGAGTTCCGTGCGCGTCATGGCCATGTCACGACGACCGAAGCCCTGCAGGTCCGGAAAGGAGGGGTGAGCCCCCACCGCCACGCCGTGTTCGACGGCGAGGCGCACCGTCTCACGCATCACCATCGGGTCGGCGGCATGGAAGCCGCAGGCGACGTTGCCGATATCGATATGCGGCATGATGCCGGCGTCGTCGCCGCAACGATACAGGCCGAACCCTTCGCCCATGTCGCAATTGATGACGACACCCATGCCCCGCTCTCCACTTGCCTGATGACGGTGCGAAGCGTGACGAAGCGAGGCGGCAAGCGTCAAATCGTATTAAGCGGAAGTCGATATCTTAATTTTCGATGTCCTTCATCCGGCTGCGCAGTTCCTCCGACGGCGCCGCGCGGCCGGCACTGTCGCCGGCCACGGCGAAGCGCAGGAAATTGCAGAACGCCCGGGTCGCCGGGGTGAAGCTGCCGTCGCGCCGCCAGGCGAGGCCCACATCCATGCTCGGCACCTCGTCGGACAGATCGCGCAGTTCGATGCGCTGACCTTCCAGCGACCACGGTCGGTAGATGAGGTCGGACAGTATGGTGATGCCCATACCCCCGCCGACCATGGAGCGCACGGCTTCCACCGAGGATGTGCGGAAGATGGTGCTGGGTTCCAGCCCCTGCGCGCTCCAGTAGCGCAGGGCGGTGTGCTTGGCCTCGTCGACGGTGAGCATGACATAGGGGTAGCGCGCCACATCGGCGAGGCTCACCCGCTCCGGCCGGGTTAGCGGGTGCGATGGCGCCAGCCACAGCCGGCGCGCCGAGCGCAGCAGCAGCTGACTGGCGAGATTTTCGCAGTTTTTCAGGTTGGAAACGAGCAGTACCGCTACATCCAGAGCGCCGTCGACCAGAGCCTGCTCCACCACCGAGCGCGGCGCCTCGAACAATTCGATGGTGATGCCGGGAAAGCTTGACTGGAAGCGCATCTGGTGGCGCGGCAGGAAATAGCCGGAAACGGTATAGGTGACACCGACACGTACCGTGCCGGAGATCGGGTCGGTCGAATGGCGGGCGTCGCGCACCGCCTCGGCCACCGCGGTCAGGATCTGCCGTCCCTGGGAGAGGAAGCGGCTGCCCTCCAGCGTCACGCTCACGCCGGTGGGGGTGCGGTCGAGCAGCCGTGCGCCGAGCATCGCCTCCAACTGCTGGATGGCGGCGGTGACTGCCGACTGCGAGACATTGAGTTCGACGGCGGCCTGGCTGATCCGCCCGGTCTCGGCGGCGGCGACGAAGTAGCGGATCTGCTTCAGCGAAATCGACATCGGTGCCCTCAGCGCCGGCCTGCAGAGCCAAGCTCGACTATGCTATCTGATTTTCCGATGTCCCAAATTCCTTAATGCTATTTCTCGATCGTAGCGTCTTTTGCAACTCTTCCCGCAGCGATGAACCGCAGCTTCGATGGACGTAACGCGATGGCGAAGACGATACAGGCACCGCTTCCCGGAACCTTCTACCGGGCTGCCTCGCCCGGTGAGCCGCCTTTCAAGTTGGAAGGCGATGCGGTTGCGGTGGGCGATACGATCGGTTTGATCGAGGTGATGAAGTCCTTCACGCCGGTCGTCGCCGAGGAGGCGGGCAGGCTGACCGCGTTCCATGTGGAAAACGAGGACGCGGTGATGGCCGGCCAGCCCCTCTACGATCTCGACGCCTGACCATGGGCGTCTCGACGATCTTCATCGCCAACCGCGGCGAGATCGCGGTGCGCATCATCCGCGCGGCCCGCGAACTGGGGCTGCGTACGGTGCAGGCGGTGAGCGCCGCCGACGGCGACATGCTGGCCGCCAGGCTCGCCGATGCCGTTGCGCCGGTCGGCCCCGCCCACGCCAGCAAATCCTATCTCAACAAGGAAGCGGTGGTGCACGCGGCGCTGGAGAGCGGCTGCGATGCGGTGCATCCGGGCTATGGCTTTCTCTCCGAGAACGCCGATTTCGCCCAGCAGGTGGAGGAGGCCGGTCTCGTTTTCATCGGCCCACGGCCCGACACCATCCGCCAGATGGGCGACAAGGCGCGCGCCCGGCAGGAGGCGCAGGCGGCCGGCGTACCGACCGTGCCGGGCACTGAAGGTGTGGTCGCCGATCTCGACACGGCGAAATCGGCGGCTGTGCGCATTGGCTATCCCGTCATGATCAAGGCTGCGGCCGGCGGTGGCGGGCGCGGTATCCGCGTCGCCTGCGACGAGGCGGAGTTGATCACGCTGTTCCCGCAGGCGAGCGGCGAGGCACGAGCCGCCTTCGGCGATGGTGGGCTCTATCTCGAGCGCTTCATCGGCCGCGCCCGGCACATCGAGGTGCAGGTGCTGGGCGACGGCGAGAACGCCGTCCACCTGTTCGAGCGCGAATGCTCGCTGCAGCGCCGCCGCCAGAAGGTGTGGGAGGAGGCACCCGCCGCCTGCCTGAGCCCCGAGCAGCGCGCCGCACTGTGCGCCTCGGCGGTGCGGCTGGCCGCGCGCGTCGGCTATCGGGGCGCTGGCACGCTCGAATATCTGTTCGACGACGCCACCGGCGAGTTCTTCTTCATCGAGATGAACACCCGCATCCAGGTGGAGCATCCGGTCACCGAAATGGTGACGGGCATCGACCTTGTGCGGGCGATGATCCGGATCGCGATGGGCGAGAAGCTGATGTACCGTCAGGAGGACATCACGCTGAAGGGCCACGCGGTCGAGGCGCGAATCTGCGCCGAGGATCCGGTCGCGGATTTCCGCCCCTCTCCCGGAACGGTGGGAGCGCTTGCCGTGCCGGGCGGCTTCGGTGTGCGCTTCGATACGCTGCTCTATGCCGGCTATACCGTGCCGCCCTTCTACGATTCACTGCTCGGCAAGCTCATCGCCCATGACGAGAGCCGTATGGCGGCGATCGGCCGGCTCGACCGGGCGCTCAGTGAGTTGACGATCGAGGGGCTGCCGACCACCGCGCCGCTGCACCGCGCCCTCGCTGCCGATCCGGCGGTGCGGACCGGCATGTTTCACACGCGTTGGCTGGAGGAATGGCTCGCCGATGCGCCATTGGCCGTGCCGGCCTCACCCATCATTGCCACGCCAGCCTGAGGGACCGACCGGGATGCAGATGCGCTATTCATTCGGTGGCGACGAGCACATCTTCGTCGAGGTCGACGAGGAGATGTCGCTCGAGGCCTTCTTCAAAAGCCTTTCCATGACCAATGCGGTGCGCGAGAGCCGCATCGCCGGCGTCACCGAGATCTGTCCGGCCAACGCCTCGTTTCAGATCAAGTTCGACCCGGATATCATCGCCCCGCAGGACCTCATGGCCGCGCTGAAAAGCTTCGAGGCGGCGGCCGAGAGCGCCGAGAAGACCATCGAGACGCGCATCATCGAGATCCCGGTGCTCTATGACGATCCGTGGACCAACGAGACGCTGATGCGTTTCCGCGAACGCCATCAGGATCCGGATTCGACCGACCTGCAATATGCGGCGCGGGTGAACAACTATGCCGACGTCGCGAGCTTCATCGAAGCCCATGCCGCGGCGCCCTGGTTCGTCTCCATGGTCGGCTTCGTCGCCGGCCTGCCCTTCACCTACCAGTTGGTGGAGCGGGCCCGACAGATCGAGGTGCCGAAATATCTGCGCCCGCGCACCGACACGCCGCGCCTCACCATCGGCCATGGCGGCTGCTTCGGCTGCATCTATTCGGTGCGCGGCGCCGGCGGCTACCAGATGTTCGGCGTCACGCCGATGCCGATCTACGATCCCAGCGGACAGATCAGCTATCTCCAGGAACTGATGATCTTCCGTCCCGGCGACATCATCAAATTCCGCGCCATCGACCGCGCTGAATATGACGCCACCGTCGCGGCGATCGACGCGGGAACCTTCGAGCCGAAGATCGCGCCGGTGACCTTCTCGCTGGACGCCTTCACCGCCGATCCCGACGGCACCAACGCCAAGCTGCTGGAGGCCCTCAATGGCTGAGCGCTCCTTCGAGGTCGTCAAGCCCGGCCTCGCCACCACCGTGCAGGACCTCGGGCGGCCGGGCTATTATCATCTCGGCCTACCGCTCTCCGGCGCCATGGACCGCTTCGCGCTGATCGCCGCCAACCGGCTCGTCGGCAATCCCGACGGCGCGGCCGGACTGGAAGCGGTATTCCTTGGACCTGAGCTGCGCTTCAACGCCGACGCACTCATCGCGGTGACCGGTGCCGAATTGCCGCCCAGGCTTGACGGCATCGAGCAGCCGCTGTGGAGCGCTTTCGCCGTGAAGGCCGGGCAGGTGTTGTCCTTCGCCTTTCTGAGGGCCGGCGCGCGGGCCTATATCGCCATCAATGGCGGCATTGACGTGCCTGAGGTCCTCGGCTCGCGCTCGACCTATGCGCTGGGGGCGTTGGGCGGCTTCGAGGGCCGGGCTTTGAAGGCTGGCGACGTGGTGCCACTCGGCATGCCGGCCGGGCGCGGGCGCGAGGGCGCAACGTTTCCGGCCTCCTCACGCCGGCCGGTTCAGGTAGGCGGGATGGAGATCCGGGTGGTGCCGGGCCTCTATTGGCATCGCATAGCCGAAGATGCACAGGCCGGTTTCTTCGAGGACACCTGGAAGGTGGCACCGGAAGCGGACCGCATCGGCTATCGCTTCCGCTGCGGCAAAAAGCTGGACTTCGTACCGCGCGAACAGCCCTTCGGCGCCGGGTCCGACCCCTCCAACATTGTCGACAGCTGCTATCCCTATGGCTCGATCCAGGTTCCCGGCGGTACCGAGCCGATCGTGCTCCACCGCGACGCGGTGTCGGGCGGTGGTTATTTCATGATCGGCACGGTGATCTCGGCCGACATGGATCTGATCGGGCAATTGCAGCCGCACCAAGCCGTACGCTTCTCAGCGGTAACACTGGAGGAGGCGCTCAAGGCACGGGCGGTGGAGAGAGCGCGGATCGAAAAGCTGGAACCGTCGCTGCACTCTTCCTGAGATGCTCTCCGAATCTGGTCCAGCGGGGGCTGGAAAATTCCGGAGTTAGGGCTCACGCCGGCGGGGATGTCGGAGAGCCGTTCATGAGCTTGCGCCTGATGAGTCGCTCTGCCGCAGACTCACATGACACTTGTGGGCGCATCGATGGGGTTCGGCTGAGATACAAGTTCATTTTCGTGTCAATGATTGTTGAACAAAATCAATTACATATGAATACGATAAAAGCCTGGCGCGCCGATCAAGGTGAAACTGCGAACACGTATATCATTGAAATCGCTGCCGTTTAGGTGGCGTTGGAAAGCGGTCTCAAATCCCGGGGCCTCACTGCGCAGAGTTGAGCGCTGGTCGGCGAGACACCTTGGACGTCAGAGAATCTGATTGCCACGACCGTTACGATATCGCCCGCATTCGTGATCCTGTCGTGAGGAACCAGAAGCGAATGACCAAGGAACGCCTCGTCGAGGGGCCGGTACTTTGTCCCCCCTGTCGGTAAGCACCAAATCACCGCACGTCCCGCGTCATCGCCTCACGGGATAACGGCGGCCCGTTCAAACACTGCGGATGAAGCCACCATCGACGCGGATTTGCGCGCCGGTGACATAGCTGGCGCGGACACTGGCCAGGAACGCCACCACGTCGGCGAATTCCTGCGGGTCGCCATAGCGGCCCATCGGGATGGTTGCCCGCGAAGCGTGAGCTACCTCTTCAGGCGTTGACCCCGAGCGCTTGGCGGCGGTGGCGTCGAGTTCGTCCACCCGCGAGGTGTGGATGCGGCCCGGGAGCACGCAGTTGACCGTCACTCCATCCTTGGCGACCTCGCCGGCGATGGTCTTCGCCCAGCCGACGACGGCCGCGCGCAGCGCATTCGACAGGCCGAGATTCGGAATGGGCTGCACAACGCCGGAGGAGACGAGGTTGATCACCCGCCCGAAGCCCCGCGCTCGCATGCCCGGCAGCAGCGCGGCAGTAAGGGTGAAAAGCGCTCCCGCCATGGCCTCGAAGCTGCTGCTCCACTGCGCGGCATTGGCTTGCGCCACCGGACCGGGCGGCGGGCCGCCGGAATTGTTGACGAGCACGTCGATCGGCCAGGCGTCCGGTGCGGTGAGTTGGCCCAGCGCGGCCTCGACGCTGGCCCGATCGGCGAGGTCGATGGTCAGCGTTTCGGCTTGCCCGCCGGCATCGCGGACCGCCTCCGCCACGCTGTCCACCCGTGCCGCGTCACGGCCGCTGATGATGACCCGCGCACCCTCCGCCGCCAGTGTGCGGGCGATGGCCTCGCCAAGCCCCCGGCTGGAGCCAAGCACCAGTGCCGTGCGGCCGTTCAATCCGAGATCCATCGTCAGCTTATCCTTTGCGTCGTGAGTGTCATCGCGCCAGGGCTTTAAGGAAGCCGGCGAGCAGGGGGGGCGGCTGGCCGGGCCGGCTCGCAAGCTCCGGGTGGCCCTGCATGGCGAGGAAGAAGCGCAGCGCCGGCATCTCGATGGCGTCGGCATGCTCGTTCTCCGCCTGCCGCCCGGAGACGACGAGGCCGGCCTCCGCAAGGCGCGGTTCCAGCGCGGGATCGAGCACGAAACGGTGGTTGTAGGGCACATCGATGCACTCCGCTCCCGCCAGCACGGCGAGGCGGCTACCCGGCAGCAGGCGGCAGGGCAGCACGCCGAGCCGGTGCATGGGGCGGCCATGGGCGTCGTGCAGGCGCACGAAGGACTTGGTCTGCGCGTCCGGGTCGGCCTCGGCAAGGTTGATGTCGTTCAGCCCGCAGATTTCCTGCGCCACCGCCGTCGCCATAGTCTGAAGACCGAGGCACAGGCCGACGGTGGGCACATCGCGGCGGATGGCGACGCGCGCGGCGTCGATCTGGCCGCGCACCTGCTCCATGTCGGAGCCGCCGGGCAGCACCAGCCCGTCGACCTCGTCGAGCCGGCGCTCCCAGGTCTGTTCCTCGCGCGGATCGGCGAAGGATAGCGCGAGCCCGACGCCCAGCGCCTCGGCGGCATCACCAAGGGCGGCGATCGTCGCGGGATAGACCTCGCGCTGGTCCGCCTCGCTGCCCACCAATAGGACGCGCAGCGTGAGCTCTAGCGTGGGGGCGGCGGGCGCCTGCGCCGGCTGTGGCCGGCCATAGGCGTCGCGACGCCAGCGCCCGACGGGTTCGCCGCCCTGCGCCGGGCGCAGCACGAGTTCGTCGCCGTCCTCCGCAACCTCGAAAATCTCGACCGGCCGGCCGGCGCGCTCGGCGGTGACGAGGAGACGCGCGTGGGCCTCCTGCTGGGCGGGCAGCATCGGGTTGATCGGCACCACGACGGTGCCGGGCAACCGCACCACCGCGCCGCGGTCAACCGGGGCGGATAAGGGGTGGTCGGCGGCGCGTTCGGCCCAGAGGAGGCCGTTCGGCGCCAACTCGCCATGGGCGAGCACATGCAGCACGCAATCAAAGCGGCCATGACCGGCGCCGCCGGTTGTCAGCGTCACCAGCTCCGCGCCGCGCGCGGCGGCGTAAACGCCGGCGATGAGTCCGTCGAGCGCCGGCAGCGGGGTCGCATGTACAATGAGTATCAGGGTCATCGGCTCAGTCTCGCGCGGCCTTGCCGGCAAAAGAGGGCACCGCCTGGAAGGCGTTGCCGAGATGGGTGCGCATCGCCTCAGCCGCAGTGGCGGCGTCGCCGGCGGCGATAGCATCGAGGATGGCGCAATGCTCGCGGCACCAGTCGCGCACGCGGCGACGGTTCACATAGCCGCCGAATTCCAGCAGGCGCCGCAGCCGGTTCTGCTGCTGGATCGCCTGGAGCAGGAAGACGTTGCCGCTGAAGCCGGCGACGGTTTCATGAAAATACGCGTCGGTGTCGAACAGCAGACTCGCATCCACCGAGGCGATGCGGGGATGCGATTCCAGATAATGGTGCTGGATGCGCAGGCGCTCCACCGCGGTTGGGTCAGGCCGGAAGGTGGGCAGCAGCAGGCCTTGCGGCTCCAGTATGCGGCGGAAATCATAGCTGTTCTGCAGGGCGAGGCCGGTGTCGAGCGTGGGCAGGAAGGTCCAGCCCCGCCCGGCATTGCGCTCCAGCAGCCCGTCATCGACGAGGCGCGAGAGGGTGCGCTGGAGCAGGATGCGGTCGACATCGTAGCGCCGGGCGATCTCGGCCTGGGTGAAGGATGCCGGCAGCCGGTCGGCGAGGCGGTCATTGACGATGTCGGTGTAGAGGTCCTGATCGGCCGTCGAGGGCACCTCAAGGCTAAAGCGGTGCAACTCCTCCGGCGTTGCCTTCAGGAAGAAGCCCTTGTTGCTGCGCGCTTCCACGACACCATGCTCGGCGAGCAGTGCCAGCGCGGCACGCACCGGCGTGCGCGAGACCTGCAGCAGGTCGCCGAGCTGCTGTTCGCGCAGATGGTGGCCGGTCTCGAAACGACCGTCCCGGATGGTTTCGAGAATCTGGTTCGCCAAGCGAACCCGGTTCGGACTTGAACTGCGCGCCATCGAGCACCGCATTTGTATGAAGTACATCGTCTCATACAATATGATTGGACGTTTCGACAAGGCCGGGCGTGAGAGTGAGGACGGTACATT
This sequence comes from Ancylobacter sp. TW_SC_1, assembly GCF_056836805.1. Classification (NCBI taxonomy): domain Bacteria; kingdom Pseudomonadati; phylum Pseudomonadota; class Alphaproteobacteria; order Hyphomicrobiales; family Xanthobacteraceae; genus Ancylobacter; species Ancylobacter sp. TW_SC_1. The sequence continues at coordinate 3,141,171 of NZ_CM166365.1, read as the reverse complement.
TCCATAAAATTGGCCGCGCCCACGCATAGCGGCGAACCGCGAAACCTAGTGAAATATGTATTTTAGGCAGAAAAGCTCATATTTTGTGCAGACTGAATCATGCCCAACGCTTGACAGAGTTGGCTCTTCATTTTTGTATAAATCGCATCATATTGTGCAATCCAGTGCCAACCAAAACCAAACTCTTCCAGATCACACACAGGGGATCCGCATGTTCCGCAAAGTGATTGCCGCCCTCGTCATCCCGCTCGGCCTGATGCACGCCGCCTCGGCCGCCGAGCTGCCCAAGACCGGCCTCGTCGAGGCCGGCGCGCTTACCTATGGCGTCGCCGCGACCTTCGCGCCGTTCGAGTTCCAGAAGGACGGCAAGCTCACCGGCTTCGACATCGACATGATCGACGCGCTCGCCAAGAAGCTGGGTGCCACCCCCAAGCCGATGAACATGGAATTTAACGGCTTGATCCCGGCGCTGCTGGGCACCCGGATCGATATCATCAACTCGGCGATGTACATGAACCCGGCCCGTGCCGAGCAGGTCGACTTCGTGCCCTACCTCAAGATCGGCAACATGGTGATGGTACAGGCGGGCAATCCCGCCAAGATCACCGGCCGCGATGACAGCCTGTGCGGCAAGAGCATCGCCGTCACCCTCGGTGCCATCGAGGAGGTCCAGGCCCGCGCCGATGCCAAGAACTGCGCGGACAAGGGTCTGGCGGCGGTGAAGGTGCTCACGTTCCCGACCGGCCAGGATTCCGCGCTGGCTCTCGGCCAGGCCCGCGCCGACGCCTACTACACCTCCACCCCCGGCGCGGCCGAAATCCTGCAGAAGCTGCCGGGAGCCTTTGAGACGGCCGGCGTCGAGTTCGAGTCCAACACCTCGATCGGCATGGCGACCCGCAAGGGCGACACCGCCATGCAGGAGGCCCTGAAGGCGGCGCTGAAGGAGATCGTCGCGGATGGCACCTATGCCGCGCTGATCAAAAAGTGGAGCCTGCCGGCTTCGGTGTCGATCTTCAACTAATCCTCGTGCCCGCCGCCGGGAGCGCTAACCGAAACGCTGGAACTAGGAGAAGACGCGCATGATGTCGTTCGATATCGTCCTCGACTACATCTTTTCGCCCGCCTTCTTCAACGGCGCGGTACTGACGCTGATCATCACCGTCACCGCGCTGTTCTTCGGCGTCCTCGCCGGCCTTGTCATCGCCCTGCTGCAGGAGACGCGGATGCGCCCCCTGCAGATCTTCACGCTGATCTACGTCTGGCTGTTCCGCGGCACGCCGGTGCTGTTCCAGATCATCTTCATCTACAACGTGCTGCCGACCTTCGGCATCCGTCTCTCGGCCTTCCTCAGCGCGGTGATCGCGCTGGCGCTGAACGAGGGCGCCTATATGGCGGAGATCCTGCGTTCGGGCCTCGATGCGGTGAAGAAGGGCCAGCGCACGGCCGGCCTCGCGCTCGGCCTGACCACCGGCCAGGTGATGCGCTGGATCGTGGTGCCGCAGGCCGCGCGCATCGTGCTCCCACCGATGGGAAACCAGATGATCGGCATGCTGAAGACCAGCGCGTTGGTCTCGGTGATCGCGGTGGAGGAACTGCTGCTCGTCGCCAACCAGACCGCCAGCGCCTCCTTCCGCTATCTCGAGGCGCTGACGGCGGCGGGCATCTATTACCTCGCGCTCACGACGATCTTCATGGTGCTGCAGGCGATGATGGAGCGCAGCCTCGACCCTAAGAAGCACCGTCGCCGCGAGAAGCGCCCGCTGGTCGACCGTCTGCTGCTGGCCACGGAGAGCGCCGATGTCCGCTGAGGCCCCCTTGCCACGTACCCCGCCGCTGCTCGAGATCATCGGCGTCGACAAATATTTCGGCAGCTTCCATGCGCTGAAAGGCTGCTCGCTGGACGTCGCCCGCGGCGAGACGGTGGTGCTGATCGGCCCCTCCGGCTCGGGCAAGTCGACGCTGCTGCGCTGCGTGAACCTGCTGGAACCGGCCGATGGCGGCGACATCTTCTTCGAGGGCGCGAACATCTCCCGCGACCTGAAGAGCGCCGCCCGCATCCGCCGCGACATCGGCATGGTGTTCCAGAATTTCGAGCTGTTCCAGCACCTCTCCGCCGCCGAGAACATCATGCTCGCGCCGATGAAGGTGCGCGGCCTGTCCCGCGCGGACGCGCACGACCTCGCGCTCGAGCTGCTCGGCAAGGTTCGCATCCCCGACAAGGCCGACGCCTTCCCCGACGAGCTGTCCGGTGGTCAGCAGCAGCGCGTCGCCATCGCCCGCGCCCTCGCGATGAAGCCGAAGCTGATGCTCTATGACGAGCCGACCTCGGCGCTCGACCCGGAGATGATCCGCGAAGTGCTGGACGTCATGGCCGATTTGTCGGCAGAGGGCATGACCAGCCTGGTGGTGACCCATGAGATGGGTTTCGCCCGCCGGGCCGCCGACAAGATCGTGTTCATGGAGAACGGACAGGTCGTCGAGACCGCGTCGAGCGAGGCGTTCTTCGGCGGCGCGGTCAATGAGCGCGCGCGCCACTTCCTCGATCAGATACTCCATTGACGAGTGCCCAGCATGTCCCTTGCCGTTGCCCCCGACGCCGCCCGCATGAGGCGCGAACTCGCCGATCTCGTCGCCATCCGCAGCGAGAACCCGCCGGGCCGCGAGATCGAGGTCGCGCAGTACATCCGCGCGTGCCTTGCCCCGCTCGGCTTCGAGATCGCGCTCGACGAGTACAAGCCCGGCCGGGTGAATGTGGAGGCCAAGCTGGCCAACGGCCCCGGCCCGGTATTCGCCTTCAACACCCATATGGATGTGGTGCCGGCGGGGGAGGGGTGGACCTCCGATCCCTTCGTGCTGCGCGAGGCCGATGGCCGGCTGTTCGGCCGCGGCGCCTGCGACTGCAAGGGTCCGCTCGCCGCCATGCTGGAGGCGGTGCGCCTTCTGGCGGCGGACCGCGCCAGTTGGTCCGGCATGCTGCTCGCCGTCTTCGTCGCGGATGAGGAGATAGCCAGCGAGGGCGCCAGGCTCTACGCCTCGCGCAAGCCGAAGATCGATTTCGCCGTCGTCGGCGAGCCAACCTCCAACACGGTCTATTCCGCCCATAAGGGCAGCCTGCGGCCGCTGGTGCGGGTACATGGCGTGCCGGCGCATTCCGGCTCGCCGCATCTGGGCGAGAACGCGGTCTATCGCGCCGGCGAACTGCTGGCGCTGGTCGCCGAGACGCATGAGACCGATGTGCGCCACCGCACCCATCCGCTGGTCGGCGGGGCGAGCCTCACGGTGACGCGCATCCAGGGCGGCCATGCCGACAATGTGCTACCCGGCGCCTGTGACCTGCTGCTCGACCGCCGGCTGGTGCCCGGCGAGGACGAGGCGGCGGTGAAGGCGGATATCGCCGCTCTGCTCGCCCGCGCCCATGAGCGCTTCGGCCTGCGCGCCGAGATACTCGACTGGAAGCCGACCACCGGTGGCGCCACCGAGACCGCGCCCGACCGGCCGATCGTGCAGGCGAGCCTTGCCGCCTGCCGTGCCCATGGCATCACGGATGCCGGTCCCTTCGGTTTCCAGGGCGCGTGCGATCTCGTGCATTTCCGCTCCACCGGGGCGGAAGGCGTGGTGATCGGCCCCGGTTCGCTTTCCGTCGCCCACAAGGCGGACGAGTTCGTGCCGGTGGACGAGTTCGAGCTGTCGGCGCTGATCTATCGCGATGTCGCCAAAGCCATGCTGAGCGCCTGAGCCATGCGGATCTCGCTCCATCGCGCGCTGCTGGCCTATGGCGGGGGGCTGGTGCTCCACACCGCCGCGTCGGGCCGTGTCGCCGGGCTCGACACGCTCTATCTGCGCCTCGACGACGGCGAGACGATCGCGGTGGGCGAGGTGCGCCTCAACATCGCCTATCTCAACGGCCTCGCCGCCGACGAGGTTCTGGCCGAGGCGGCGGCGCTGGTCGGGGTGCTGGATTTCAGCGCGGATGCCGCCGCGTTCCTCGCCGAGCCGCCGGCGGCGTTCCGCGCCGCCTCCGCGCCGGTGCGCATGCTGATCGACGGCGCCCTGCACGATCGCGCGGCCAAGCGGGTGGGCCTGCCGCTGGCCAGTTATCTTGGCGCGCCGGCGGCGGCCGGTCTCGCCCATGCCACCAACCAGACGCTGTTCGTCTCCACCGACAAGGTGTTCCTCGCCCAGGCCGAGGCTTATGTGGCGCGCGGTTTCCGCGATCTCAAGGTGCGCATCGGTGCCGGTGACATCGCCGAGGATTTGGGGCGCGTGGCGCTGCTGCGCGAACGCTTCGGCGCGGCGGTGAAGATCGCCGCCGATGCCAATGGCGCCTGGAGCGAGGAGGCGGCGCGCGCCAGCCTCGATGCGCTCGCGCCCTATGGCCTTGCCTATGTCGAGCAGCCGGTTCCCCCCGGCGACTGGGCCGCGCTCGACCGCCTCGCGCGGGTGAGTCCCATTGCGCTGATGCTCGATGAGAGCGTGAAGGGTCTCGACGACGTCGCCCGCATCGCCGAGGCTGGCAACGGGCTGATGGCGCATCTCAAGCTGGTCAAGTTCGGCGGCATCGCCCCGGCGATGGAGGCGGCGCGCCGCCTCGCCGCCGCCGGCGTGCGGTTCATGATCGGCCAGATGAACGAGGGCGGCCTCGCCACCGCCGCCGCGCTGCATGTGGCGCTGGCGACCGGGCCGCGCTTCGCCGAGCTCTATGGCGCCGACGGCCTTACCAACGATCCGGCCCCCGGCCTTTCCTATGCCAATGGCCGCGTCGCCGCCCCGGACGCACCCGGCCTCGGCCTGAATTTCGATGCGAACGCCACGCATCTCATCAAGGAGTTCTCGTGACATGACCGCCACTGCCAGTGTGGTTCAGGGACAGGAATCCGCCTTCCCCAAGGCCGAATATGACGCCCGTGTCGCCCGCGCGCGGCAGGGGCTCGTCGCCGCCGGCCTCGACGCCATGGTCGTCACCGGGCCGGAGAACATCTTCTATCTCACCGGCCAGCAGACGCCCGGCTACTACACCTTCCAGGCGCTGGTGCTGCCGGTGGAGGGCGATCCGGTCTTCGTCATCCGCCAGCTCGAATACTTCAACTTCATCGCCAACACCTTCATCGCCGATGCGGCGATCTATCAGGACACCGACAAGCCGGTGCGCTTCCTCGTCGCTCTCATCGAGGCGATGGGGCTGAAGGGCAAGCGCGTCGGCATCGACAAGCGCGGCTGGTTCCTGCCCATCGCCACCTATGAGGCGCTCGCCGCCGCCCTCGGCACGATGCACGACGCCGTCGGCGTGGTGGAGAAGCTGCGCATGGTGAAGTCGCCGCTGGAGGTGGACAAGCTCGCCCGCGCCGCGACCTATGTCGATGCGGGAATGAAGGCCGGCCTTGCCGCTGTAAAGCCCGGCAACACCGAGAACGACCTCGTCGCCGCCATGATGGGCGCGGCGATCGCCGCCGGCTCGGAATATATGGGCATGGAGCCGCTGGTCTCCTCCGGCCCGCGCTCGGGCGTGCCGCACGGCACCTGGAAGCGCCGGGTGATGCAGGCCGGCGATCCGGCCTTTCTGGAGATGGCGGGCTGCCACGACCGCTACCACGCCGCGCTGATGCGCTCGGCCTGGATCGGCACCCCGCCGGCCGAGGCGGTGGAGATGATGAACGTCTGCCAGGAAGCGCTGACTGTGGCGCTCGACGCGGTGAAGCCGGGCGAGGCCTGCGAGGTGCCGCATATCGCCTGCCAGAAGGTGATCGACGCCGCCGGCTACACCGACGCCTTCCGCAAGCGGCTGGGCTACAGCGTCGGCATCTCCTTCGCCCCGGACTGGGGCGAGGGCGGCATTCTCAGCCTCAATGCCGGGGTGAAGACCGAACTCGTGCCCGGCATGGCGTTCCACCTGCCGCCGGCGCTGCGCATCTATGGCCGCTTCACCGTGGGCGTCAGCGAAACCATCGTCGTGACGGAGACCGGCTGCCGTGTGCTCGGCTCGGTCGACCGCGCGCTTCTCCTGGTCGCGGCCTGAGCGCCGACGCCGAAGCTCTGTCGGCGCAGCTTGCCGCCGCATGCCTGAAAGGCTTTTCCATGAAAGACATCACTGAGAGCCGCGCGCGTCTCGCCGGCATCTTCAACATCACCGTCACGCCCTTCGCGGCGGACGGCTCCATCGACACCGCCGGCCTCGCCCGCTCCATGGAGCGGGTGATCGGGCTCGGCTATGACGGCATCCTCATCGGCGGCACCTATGGCGAGTTCCCCGTCATGACCACTGAGGAGCGCGCCGGGCTGTTCCGCACGGTGATGGACGTGGTCGGCGATCGCGTGCCGGTGATGCTGTGCTCGGCCGGCTCGGATGCGCGCACCGTGCGCGAGCTCACCCGGCTCGCCGGCGACCTCGGCGGCCTGCCGATGGTCACGCCGCCCTATGTCTCGGAAGTCACCGACGGCCAGATCGTGGCCTTCTTCAAGGACATGACGCCGCTGTCGAAGACCGGCATCCTCGTCTACAACGCGCCCGGCATCGGCATCACGCTGCAGCCGGACGTGATCGAGCAGCTCGCCGATATCGCGGGCGTGGTAGGCATCAAGCAGGGCGACCTGTCGGTGGCGCCGATCGACAGGATCGCCAATCGGCTGGGCGGGCGGATCAAGCTCTTCTGCGCCTCGGACCTCGCCTTCCTCGGCCCAATGATGGCCGGCTTCGACGGCATCTCCTCGACCAATTCCTGCGCGCTGCCGGAACTGATCCTCGCCACTTACCGGGCGCTGGAGGCGGGCGACGCGAGGACCGCCCGCGAGTTGCACCGGCTCTGGTACCCGTTCCGCGCGCTCGCCCGCAAGCACGGCCAGCCGCAGATGGTGAAGGCGGCAATGAACCTGCGCGGCTTCGACGGCGGCAGGGTTCGCGCGCCGCTACGCGATCTGCAGGGCGCGGCGCTCGACGAGGTCGCCGCGATGATGAGTGAGCTGGCTAGAGATCCGCGCACCAAGATCAAGATCATGACGGAAGCCTGACCGCATGACCCCGTTCGCTGCAGAGACAGGAGATTGACCGCTTGAGGTGATAGCGGGGCCAACCTAGAGAGATGACTCACCATGAAGTTTTCTTGCCCCACGCCAAGCCCCACACTGGAGCAGCGGCCGTAGGCCGCTGCTCGCTATGCTCGGATAATGCCCACGTTTCTTGATGGTATGAGCCGGATCGCCACAGTTCCGCTTCATCGTGGCGCCCGAGGATGCCGTCGAGCTGGGCGACCTGAAGCGCACAAAACCTATGCACGAAGGCGTGCTTGTCCGCCCAGTTCCTATATTCTATTACGCTGCATTGCCGAAAAAGATGCGTGCGAGGCCGCGTGTGGCCACCTCCACGGCATGCGCGGAACTCAAGGTGATATGCTGCTCGATGAGCCTGGCGCCACCCTCGGCGTCGCGCCGGCGCAGCGCCTCGATGATGCCGGCATGTTCCTGGTAACTCTTCGAGCGCTGCGGCAGGGTCTCGAGAGCGATGCGGCGGAAGAACCGGATGCGCGAGGAGATGGATTCGAGCGCCAGCGTCATCTGGGTGTTCTTGGACAACCACGTCAGCGCCATATGGAACGCCTCGTCGGCCAGAGCGATCTTGGCCCATGAGCCCTCTTCGTCGAGGTCATTGTGCCGCTCCCAGGCGGCGATGGTGGCCTCCAGATCGTCGTCCGAGGCACGCTGGCAGGCCAGCACGAAAGCCGCGCGCTCCACGGCCGCCCGCAGTTCGTAGAGCTCGCGCACCGAATCCGGGTTGATGTCGCGGGCGTAGAAACCCTTGTTGGGCACCGTCACCACGAAACCGTCGCGCTCCAGCCGGTTCAGCGCCGCGCGTACGGGGGTGCGGCTGACGGCGAGCTGGGCGGCGAGCTCGGCTTCGTTGATCTTCTGGCCGGGGCGGAACTGATACTCGATCGCCAGTTCCTTGATGATCGCATAGACGCGCTCGACGCTGTCAGCCGCGCGGCCACGGCGCTCGCCCGCGTCCGGTTCGGTGGTTTCGTTCGTCTCGCGATCCGATTTCCTGCGTGCCATCCGAGTCGCGCCTCCTCTCCCGCTTATAGGGGCTCCGGTCGGGATCGGAAACAGGCCGCACGGCCCGCATCCCGCCTCTTCCGCTGCCTTGCGCGGCCCCGGTGCCCATCGAATGGGCGCAGTATGCCCAAAATTTGAGATTGTGCATCCACATCTGAATTATAATGTGTACTCACTTTTGAATTCTGCAGAGACGGAGCCAGGGGAGCCAACGATCATGCGTATTTCAGCCTTGTTGAAAGTGGGTATGGTGGCCGCCGCGATCGCCTCTCCGGCGCAAGCGGATGTCACGATCGGCGCGGTGGTACCGCTCTCCGGCGCCAGCGCGACGCAGGGCGAGGACCAGCGCCGCGGCATCGAGCTGGCGGTGGAGGAAGTCAACGCCGCCGGCGGCGTGCTTGGCCAGCCGCTCAAGGTGATCGTGGAGGATTCCGGCGGACGGCCGCCTTCCGCGCTCGACGCCGCCAAGAAGCTGGTCGCCGTGGACAAGGTGCCGGTGGTGCTCGGCGAGTACTCCTCCGGCAACACCCTGCCGGTCGGCCAGTATCTGGTGCAGGAAGGCAAGCTGCATTTCAACATCGGCAGCTCCAGCAACAAGATCCGCCTGATCGGGCCGACCTCGTTCAGCGTGATCGGCCTCGAATCCGTCTCGTCCAAATTCTCCGCCGAGGACGCCGCCGCCCAGGGCTGGAAGAACGTGGTCATCGTCGGCCCCAACAATGCCTATGGCCACGGCATGGCCGAGGGCTTCAAGGAGGAGTTCGAGAAGCTCGGCGGCAAGGTCGTCTCGACGCTGCTCTATACCGAGGGCCAGACCAGCTATCGCCGGGAGCTGCAGCAGGCGGCCCAGTACAAGCCGGACGCCTTCATCTACTCGGCCTATGGCAAGGACGCCGCGCTCATCAACCGGGAAGCCTTCGAGCTGGGCGTCAGAAAGACCCCCTGGTACGCGATCTACTTCTCCATGTGCACCGGCGACAGCAAGCCCGAATATGTGGTCGGCCAGTACGGCATGGACCTGAACTTCATCGGCCCGGACGGCAAGTCCTACGAGGACGCCTACCGGAAGAAGTACGGCATGGACTTCAGGACCTCGTTCTCGGGCTATGGTTATGACGCGGTGAAGGTCTTCGCCGCCGCCGCCAACAAGGCGGGCAGCGCCGAGCCGGAGGCGGTGAAGGCGGCGCTGATCGAGATCGGCAAGGACTATCCCGGCGCCACCGGCACCATCACCTTCGATGCCGAGCGCCAGCGTGCCGAGCAGCCCTATCTGCGGCTGAAGAAGACCGAAGCCGGCATGGAAGTGCGCTGACCTGACCGCACTTCCGTCTTTCGCATCGCCCCGCGCGGCTCCGGCGTCGCGGGGCGCCCCCGCCGGCCGGATCGCAAGAAACCCCATGCTCGTCCAGCTCCTCATCGACATCGTGCTGCGCACCGGCGACATCGCTTTGGTCGCGGTCGCGCTGAGCGCCGGCTACTCGCTGGTGAAGTTCCCCAACATCGCGCTGGTCCAGTACGCGACGGTCGGGCCGTTCCTGGCCTATCTCTTCGCCGCCTGGGGCGCGCCCCTCGCCGCCGCCGTCCTGGCGGCCTGCCTGCTGGTCGGCGTCGTCGCCGTGCTGCTCAACATCGCGGTGTTCGACCGCCTGCTGAAATCAGGCTCGGCCATCGCCATGATCGGCTCGCTTGCGGTCGGCATGCTGTTCAATGCCGGGCTGCTGGTGACGACGGGGCCGGATTCGCGCCATTTCGACTTTCCAGTGCTGGCGCCGCTCGACATATTCGGCAGCCCGGTGACGCCGACGCAGATCGTCGCCGTCCTCATCTCGCTGGTCGCCTTCCTCCTGCTGGCGGCGCTGCTGTTCCTCACCGATATCGGCCGCTGCATGCGCGCCACGGCCGCCAATCCGGATCTGGCGCGGGCCACCGGCATCGACGCGCGCCTCGTCGTCCGCTTCATCATCTTCCTCTCGGGCATCCTCGCCGCGCTGGGAGGCATCGGAATCGCCGTCAAGGGCGAGCTGAACATCCTGCTCGGGCAGGACCTGCTGCTGCCGGTGTTCGCCGCCGCCATTCTCGGCGGCCTCGGCAACCCGATGGGCGCCATCTTCGGCGCCCTGCTGATCGCGACGGCGGAAACCCTCGCCGCCTCGCTCAACTTCGGACCGCTGCTGGGCCAGGCCTTCCTCTTCATTCCGACGAACTACATCACCGCCGCCTCCTTCCTGATCCTCGTGCTCGCTTTGCTGTTCCGCCCCCATGGCCTGTTCGTGAACGAGGTGAAGCGTGTCTGAGTTCGCTCTCCATGTCGCCACCATCGCCGCGCTCTATGCGATGCTGGCGCTCAGCCTGAACCTTCAGGCCGGCTTTGCCGGGCTGGTCAATTTCGGCCAGATCGCCCTGTTCGGCTGCGGCACCTATGGCGCGGCGCTCGCCTTCTCCCACGCGCTCGGCCCCGCCGCCGGCCTGCTGCTCGGCTTCGTGCTGGTGGCCGGGGTGGCGCTGTTCTTCGCCCGTCTCGGCCGTGATCTCGGCACCGACTACTGGGGCATCGCCACGCTGTCGATCGGCGAGATCCTGCGTACCATCGCCACCAACGAGATCGCACTCACCGGCGGCGCCCAGGGCATCGGCGGCATTCCGCCGTTGTTCGATGCGGGCTCGCGGCTTTCCGGCCGCCTCGTCCTGTTCGCCGTGGTGCTCGGCGCGCTGGCGGCGACGTGGATCGTCTTCCGCCGCCTCACCCAGAGCAAGTTCGGCCTGGCGCTGCGACTGCTGCGCGAGGAACCGCAGCTCGCCGCGGCCTTCGGCTACGATCTCGACGGCCTGCGCCGTCGCATCATGATCGCCGCGGCGGTCCCGGCGGCGCTCTCCGGCTTCCTCTTCGCCCACTACCTGACCTTCGTCGGCCCGGACCAGCTCCATGCCAGCGAGAGCTTCGTCATCTGGACCATGATCGTGGTCGGCGGCCTTGGCAGCCACAGCGGCGCCGTGGTCGGCGCGGTCGTCGTCCAGTGCCTGTTCGCGCTGGTGCCGTTCGCCAAGGACGCCTTCGGCCTTCCCTCCGAATTCGTCGCCGCGACGCGCCTGGCGCTGACCGGCGGCGGTCTGATCGCCTTTTTGCTGCTGCGTCCGCAGGGGCTGATCGCGGAAAGGATCGGAGGCGTGCGTGGCTGAAATCGTCCTCGACGCGCGCTCCTTGCGCAAATCCTTCGGCGCTCACACGGTGCTGGACGATATCGACCTTGCCGTCGAGGCCGGCAGCGTCGTCGGCCTGCTGGGGCCGAACGGCTCCGGCAAGAGCACGCTGCTCAACGTGCTCACCGGCTTCCTCGCCGCCGATGGCGGGCAGGTCACGTTTCGCGGGCGGCCGATCGGCGCGCTGGCTCCCTCGTCCATCGCGCGCCTGGGGCTGGCGCGGACCTTCCAGTTGCCGCGCATGCCGAGCCGGATGAGCGTGCGCGAGGTGCTGCTCTCGGCGGATCGCTCGCGCTCCGGCCTGTTCGACGCGCTCGTCGGCCGGCGTGCCGGCGCGGCCCGCACCGACGAGTTGCTGCAGGAGCTGAGGCTCGACCATGTCGCCGACCAGCCGGCGAGCGCGATTTCCGGCGGACAGAAGAAGCTGCTCTCCATCGCCGCCGCGCTGGCCGGCCGACCGGCGGTGCTGTGCCTCGACGAGCCCACCGCGGGCGTGCATCCCAGCCTGCGCGAGCACATCGTCGCCATGCTGAAGGACGCCAACCGCGAAGGCGTGACGCTGGTCGTCGTCGAGCACGACATGGGCTTCGTGCGCAGCCTCTGCCCGCGCTGCATCGTGCTCGACCGCGGCAAGCTGATCGCCGACTGCGCGCCGCGCGAGCTGGCCGGCCACCCGCGCGTGGTCGAAGCCTATCTCGGCCGCAAGGCGGCCCGACCCGTGGCCGAGGTGCCGGCATGAACGCGCCGCTCGCCCTGGCCGACCCGGCGCCGCGTCCGCTGGAAGGCATGATCGTCACGGAGGGCCTGCGCGCCGGCTATGGCGACGGGCCGGACATCCTGCACGGCATCGACCTCGCGGTGGCCTCGAGCGAGATCGTCACCATCCTCGGCCCGAACGGCTGCGGGAAGTCGACGTTGCTCAAGACCATCGGCGGCTTCGTGCGCCCGCGCGCGGGCCGGGTGCTGATCGACGCGCGCGATGCCACCGCCGTGCCCGCCCATCAGCGCGTGCGCGAGCATCATGTCGGCTTCGTGCCGCAGACCGACAATGTGTTCGCCACGCTGAGCGTCGCCGAGAACATCCTGCTCGGCACCCGCTTTCTGGTGGCGAGCCAACGCCGCGAGCGCTTCGCGCAGATCATGGAGAATTATCCCTCTCTCGCGGCGAAGAAGGACCGGCGCGCCTCCGCGCTGTCCGGCGGCGAGCGGCAATTGCTGTCCATCGCCCGCGCGCTGATCGCCGATCCCGCAGTGCTGCTGCTGGACGAGCCCTCCGCCGGCCTGTCGCCGCTGATGATGGACGAGGTGTTCGACGAGATTGTGGGCATCCGCGACCGCACCGGCATGACCATACTGATGGTCGAGCAGAATGCCGTGCAGGCGCTCGCCGTCTCCGACCGCGCCTATGTGCTGGCCCTCGGCCGGGTCGCCATCGAGCAGCGGGCGTCGGAACTGCTGAACAATCCCGAACTCGCCGGGCTGTATCTCGGCGCGCATTGAGCAAGGGCAGATCGAGGACGACATGAGGATCATTGTGCTCGGCGGCGGCGGCGTCGGCGTCACCACCGCCTATCAGCTCCAGAAGGACGGCCACGAGGTGGTCCTGCTGGAAAAGCACCCGCAGGTTGCCGAGGAGACGAGCTGGGGCAATGCCGGCATGATCGCGCCGGGCCATTCCTTCGTCTGGTCCTCGCCCAAGGCGCCGATGATCCTGCTGAAGTCGCTGTTCCTCAGGGATCAGGCGCTGCGCTTCCGGCTCTCCGCCGACCCGCGGCTTTATGCGTGGTCGTGGCGGTTCCTGATGGAATGCACGGCGGACAAGGCGAAGCGAAACACGCTGCTGAAGCACCGCCTCGCCGCGTATTCGCAGGCCGTGCTGCACGAGGTGATCGGCGCGGAGGATATCGCCTACGACCGCAACGACCGCGGGGCGCTCTATTTCCACCGCAGCCAGCAGGCGCTCGATATCGGCATTGCCAATATGAGGCTGCTGGAATCCGACGGGCAGGTCATCAAGGTGCTCGGCCGCGACGAGGTGGTCGCGCTCGAACCCGCGCTCGGCCATGCGCGCGACAAGATCGCCGGCGCCATCTGGTGCCCCACCGACGAGACCGGCGATCCCGCCAAGTTCACCCGCGCCCTGGCCGCCATCGTCGCCCGGCGCGGCGGCGAGATCCGCACCGGCACGGCCATAACCGGGCTGGAGACCTCCGGCGGAACGGTGACGGGGGTGACCACCACCGCCGGGATGGTGAAAGGCGACGCCTATGTGCTCGCCATGGGCACGGCGAGTGCGGGCCTCGCGCGCAAGGTGGGCATCGGGCTGCCGATCTATCCCATCAAGGGCTATTCGCTCACCATTCCGATCGGCAGCCAGCCCAGCCCACCGACCCTCGGCAGCGTGGACGAGCACAACCTCGTCGCCATCTCCCGGTTCGGGGACCGCATCCGCGTCACGGCCACGGCCGAGTTCGCCGGCTATGACAAAAGCCACAAGCCTTCTGACTTCGCCTTCATGAAGAAGGTGACGCAGGAACTCTACCCCGAGGGCGCGGACTACGCGCGCGCCGAGATGTGGGCGGGCCTGCGCCCGATGACGCCGACCAACCTGCCGTTCTTCGGGCGCCGGCATCTCGGCAACCTCTATCTCAACACCGGCCATGGTCACATCGGCTGGACCATGTCGCACGGTTCGGCGCGCATCACGGCCGATCTGATCGCCGGCCGCAAACCGGCCATTCCCATGGACGGCCTCGTAGCCTGACAGGCCGGGCCGGCGCTGCCGGCGTGGCGAAACCCAAGGTGAGAACCATGACGCTTCCATCGACCCTGCCGACGGCTGCGGCCGTGCCGGCCGACCTCGGTGTCCTGCCCTCGGACATCGCCCCACGCATCGGCGAGAGGGCCAATATCGGACTGGTCGTGCTCGGCACCGACCAGACCATCGAGTACGAGTTCCGCAACCTGCTCACCCCGCCCGGCGTCGCGCTCTACGAAACGCGGCTGCACAGCGATTTCGACATCACCCCCGAGACTTTGCGCGCCATCGGCCCGCGCATCGCCCCTTCCACCGACCTCATCCTCCCCGGCCTGTCGCTCGACGTGGTGGCCTTCGGCTGCACCTCGGCGACCATGCTGCTCGGCGAGGACTATGTGTTCGGCGAAATCCGCAAGGCGCGCCCGGACGTCGCCTGCACCACGCCGGTCACTGCCGTCCGGGCGGCGCTGGAAGCGCTCGATGCCGACCGGATCGGCATGCTGACCCCCTATTCGCCGGAGATCACCGCGGGGATGGCGCAGTATTTCCTCTCGTGCGGGGTCGGTGTGGACGCCTACGCCACTTTCGACCGCCGCGACGACCGCGAGGCGGCATGCATCTCGGTCGAGTCCATCGTGGCCGGTGCCGAGCGGCTCGCCGAGCAGGTGCCCGGCATCGAGGCGATCTTCGTCTCTTGCACCAGCCTGCGGGTGGCGGAAGCCGTCACGCGCATCGAGGCCTCCACCGGCCTGCCGGTCACCTCGTCCAACCATGCCATGGCCTGGCACGCGCTTCGCCTCGCCGGCATCGACGACGTCCAGCCGGCCGCCGGCCGGCTGTTCTCGCGTGGCATCGCCTGAGCGGGCCCCGCCTTTTCATATCCCCAGGAGAAGAAGATGACCGATATCGTCCGTATCGAGCCGGGTTCACGCATGAGCCAGGCGGTCGTTCATGGCGGCCTCGCCTATCTCGCCGGCCAGGTCGCGCTCGATGCGCCCGGCGCCAGCGTGACCGAGCAGACGCAGGCCATCCTCGCGCGCATCGACGCGCTGCTGGCGGCCGCCGGCACCAGCAAGGAGAAGCTGCTCACCGCCTCGATCTGGCTCGCCGACATCTCGGGTTTCGCCGAGATGAACGCGGTATGGGATGCCTGGGTCGCCCCCGGCGCCGCGCCGGCTCGTGCTACGGTGGAATCGAAGCTCGCCGCGCCGCAATTCACCGTCGAGATCGCCGTGGTGGCGGCGATCTGATCGTTTGCCACATCCGGCTGCAGATGGGACTCTCCAGCATCGAAAGCGCCCCGTCGTTATGAGTTCTACCGCGGTCGGCCGCTCCCCAGCTCGCAAGCCTCCTTTGTCCGCCTATGGCCATCTCCTCACGATCTATCTCGTTTGGGGCGCGGCCTATCTCGCGGTAAAGATCTGTATTTCCGGGTCCGCCGCCATCACCGTTCTGCAGTTGCAGTCGGTCCGGATGTGGTGTGCCGCGCTGCTGCTGGGCTCGGTGGCCCTGGTGCGGACCGGCCGGATTCCACGCCCGTCGGCGCGCGATCTCGGCACTTGCGCGCTGAGCGGCCTGCTGATGTGGGTCGCCGGCAACGGGCTGGCGACTTTCGCCTCGCGTCACGCCACGTCGAGCTTCATCGTCATGGCGCTCGGCGCCATCCCGTTGTGGAGTTGCCTGCTCGACCTCGCCATCACCCGAAGCGTGCCGTCGCGGGGAGTGATGTTCGGCCTGGTGCTCGGCCTGTTCGGTCTCTTCCTCGTCGTTGCGCCGACATTATTCGGCGCTCCGTCCGCGATCATCGAGCCGGGCTATGCCGGGCTCACCTCGGTCGTGCTGATCAGCGCGGGCGTGAGCTGGTCACTCGGCACCATCGTGCAGCGCCCATTGATGCGGCGCCTGCCGCCGGAATGGGCGGCCAGCCTGCAGATGCTGGCCGCCGCGCTGGTGCTCACCATATTGGCGGTGGACGAGGCCGCGCCACTGCCGGGCGTGCCGGACACGCAGCAGGCGCTCGCCTTCGGGTTCCTGATCGTATTCGCCTCGGTGATCGGGCTGACTTCCTATATCCATGTCCTTCACGCTTTCAGCCCAGTCGTCGCCTCGACCTTCGCCTACGTGAATCCGGTCATCGGCGTGCTTCTGGGTCGGATAGTCCTCGGTGAGGAGCTAGCGCCGGTCTCCCTGCTCGGGCTCGCCACGGTGCTTGTCAGCATCGTTCTCTTGGTAAGGCGCTGAATTTCCGCGCACATACCGGCCGCGCCATGGACCGGCACGGCCTACAGAGGCGGCGGTGTCAGCAAGGAGAGCGGCTCTCCACCTCGCGCAGGGTCTTCAGGGCGACGCGGGTGTAGACCGCCGTGGTGTCGAGCTTGCGATGCCCGAGCAGCACTTGACGCGGATAGTCGCCCGTTCAAAGGCCACTCTCGACTTCAACGCAGGAAAATCGAGACATCACCCGTTAACGATTCGAACTTTTTCACCGCCGAATGCCGTCGTTGCTACTCTCTTTCATGTACAGCCTGTCCTTATGCGGCGCACAGGCTTACGTTCGGCGGTTATCGGGTACTGCGGAGGGCAATCGGCGTATTTGGCGCGCCGACCAGGGTGAAACTACGAACACCTATGTCATTGATATTGCGTTGATTTAGAAAGTGGACACCTCCGGGAACCCTGCGTGATGCCGTTACCGGCGCGGAATTTGGGCTGCAAGGAAGCGCCACAGCGGCTTTTCGGCGTGTTGCGGCCTGCCAAAGCCGCCCTTTCGGGCGTATTTGGCGTCATGCGGGCTCGGTTCTCCCATTGAGCCAGACCTATCGCTTCATATTGTAGGCCATGGCGGCCAGCGTGATCGCCGCCTCGGCGCGTTTGATGCCGATGGTGCGGATGAAGAGCCGCATCGGTCCCTTCAGCATGGCAAACGGATGCTCGACCTTGACGCGGATGGCGGATTTACGGGCATTGGCGCGGGCGGTGCGGTCGGGCATCGGCTTGCCCTTGGGCTTCTTGACGTGGATATGGCTGACCTTGCCGGCCTCGCGCAGGGAACGCCTCGTTGGCTTGCGAGCGATAGGTCGTGTCGGCCCACACAACCCGACGCCGTATTGTCCGGATCGATCAATCCCTCGCGCAGGCGCGCCCCATCATGGGCGGCGGCATCGCTGACCAGCCGGCGCCTTATCACCCCATGCCGCCGGTCGATGGCGATATGCACCTTGTAGCTGAAGATCGGGATGGCGATGTCGGGCGGCTGTGGCACTCCCTCGGCCGCCGGCTTGGCCTTGGTGAATTTCACCGTCCAGCGCGCATCCACATCCTTCTGCGCCGCCTTGGCCGGCTGGTCGGGCCAGATCTCATTGGCTGACTTGCCCTGCTTGATCGCCGCCTTCTCCGCCTCCTTGTTGCGCTGGCGCGGGGCCGCCACCAGGGTGGCATCCACGATCTGGCCCGACATCGGCAGGTAACCCGCAGCAATGATCGCCTGGTCCAGCCGCGTGAACAGCGCGTCCAGCGCCCGGGCGGCAATCAATACCTCGCGGAAATCCCACAGCGTGTTCGCATCCGGCGCGCCGTCCCCCGGACCCAGCCCGCAGAACCGCATCCAGCTCAGCCGGTCGCGCACCAGATACGAGGTCTGTTGCAGCGACAGACCGTGCAGCGCCTGCAACACCAGCGCGCCGCCGCCCAGACCATCCTGTCCACGGCGCTGGACCAGTGCCGCGTCGGCAATTTCAAGCCGATGGCCGTGGTCGTGCTCGACGCGCGCGGCGCGGTGAAGGCCGCCGCTTCCGAGGATGGCACGAGCCTCAAGCGTTTCGAGATCGCCCATGGCAAGGCCTATGGCGCGCTCTCGCTCGGCATGGGCTCGCGCTCGATCTTCAAGCGCGCCAAAGAGCAGGCTTTCTTTGTCGGCGCGGTCAGCCATGTCGTCGGCGGCGCGCTGGTGCCGGTGCCCGGTGGCGTGCTGATCCGCGATGCGCAGGGGGCGCTGGTCGGCGCCGTCGGCATTTCCGGCGACACCTCCGAGAATGACGAAACGGCGGCGCTGGCCGGCATCGCGGCAGCCGGACTTGCCGGCGATCCCGGCGCGGATTGAGCGGGCCCGTCCGCTCCTAGAAGCGGATCCGCAGCGCCGCGTTGACGCTGTTCTGCGTCGTGCCGTCGCCGAACTGGCCACCATAGGCCAGGGAGAGCTGGCCGGACAAGCCGACCGCGACGGCGATGCCGGCCTCGACCAGGGCCGCGTCCTGCGCGATCGGCACACCGCTCACCGTGAACGGCGATCCGCCGATCGCGAAGGACTGGGTCTGGGTTGGCAGCGTGTCGCCGAAGGCATGCTGCCAGCCGATCATGCCGGACAGCGTGCCGGTTGCCGAGCCGAGCGCCAGCGGCTGGGCCAGGCGCAGGCCGAGGGTGGAAAAGGTGGTGGAGGTGGTGGAATCGTCGACCGCGAGCGCCGCCTCGCCGCCGGTTTCGCTGTAGCTGTCAGCTGCGTACCGGACATAAGCCACATTGGCGAAGGGTTCGGCCCGCAGCGTGGCCAGTTCCAGCTGGTAGCCCAATTCGCCAAACATTTGAAACGTGGTGGCATCATAATCGCCGGCGAGCGACTCGCCAAAGCCGTTGAACGCTACGGCGCGCGTACTCTCGATCTCGCTCCAGCTATTGGCAAGGCCGAGGCGCACGGCCAGCGCATCCCACTCGCGGCCGGCATAAAGGCCGATATGCCAATTGTCCGTATCGGCCGACGAAGCCCCTCCGTCGAGATTGATGCTTGAGGCGCTGTAGCCGCCGAACAGGCCAAGGCGCCAGTCGGCCAGCAGGGCATCCGCGCCCATCAGAAGGCCGCCCGTATTGCTGGACAGCCCGGCGGCATTCCCGTCGCTCTCGAAGCTGGACCAACTGCCAAAGCCCTGTGCCCAGGCTGTGCTGGCCGGCTGCAGCATGGTCTGCGCTTTCATCGGGAAAGCGGCGGGAGAGGCCGGTGGCGGCGCATAGAACAAAGGCGCCGTTGCCATGCCGGATGGCGCGCCGGCTCCTGCGGCGGCGCGCAGGCGTGCATCCGTCACGTCGCGCAGGACCCGGCTGTCGGTGATCATCACGCTCGCGGCAGACGCGCCGACCTCGCCGGCAAAGGCGGCCAGGGCAGCCGGTGCGCTGTCGAAATTCAGCGAGAAAACCGCGTCCGCAAGCGTGGTATCGCTGGGAATGGTTTCGAGCGCGTTGGCGATGGCGATCTGGTTGCGCGTGCGCGCGGCGGCCGCCAACGGCACGTCGCTGCGTACCGTTTCGAGCGTCACGCTGCCGCCGCTGTAGGACAGTGCCGTGTCGAGAAAGGGATAGGCGGCGCCGAGCGGGTCGTTGACCGAGGCGAAGGTGCCATTGATGCCGCTGGCGGCGGTCAATATCTCGAAGCTCGACAGGCCGACCACGGCGCCGGGCTGCACGACCACGTCAAGAATGGCCCCCGTTATCGTCGCTGTGCCGGCCGCCGTGATCAGGTCGCTCGTGCCGTTTGAGCCGATCTCCGCCTCATAGACGGTGCCGGATGCCAGCACGAGATTGCCGCCGACGGTGACGGTACCGATGGAATTGCCGGGGGCGATGGTACCTGCGCGTACATCCAGATCGCCATTGATCGTGCCGGTGCCGAACAGCAGGCCGGAACTCGCCACCGAACCCGCCACCTGTCCATTATTGCCGAAGCTGCCGGTCGAGACGACGCTGCTCGCCAGCGTGCCGTCATTGAGCAGCGTGCCGTCATTGACGATAACGCTGCCGCCCAGCGCGGTCACCGATCCGGCATTGAAGAAGCTGGCGCCAGAGGCGATGTCGAGGGAGCCCACGAGCGAACCGGTGAGCGCAAGCATGCCACCGCTCACGGTCGTGCCACCGGTATAGGTCGCGTTGCCGACCAGCACGAGCGTGCCATCGCCGGCGAGTTCAAGGCCGCCATCCCCGCTGATGTCGTTGGCCCAGACATCGAACGCATTGTAGCCGCCGGCGGCGCTGCTCATGGTCACGGTCTGAATGCAGCCCGTCGCGCCTTCACCGCCACAATTGAGCGCGCCGAAGCCGTCCGCGGCGGCGTACAGGTTCAGCCGCGCCCAACCCGAGCCGTTGTCGAACAGGCTGCCGGAATCGATTTCCGTGGTCGCCAGCACCTCGCGCCGTTGGTCGGCCGACAGATAGGGGAAGCGCGAGGCGATGAGCACTTCGGCGCCATCGGGCACGACCGGCGCAAGCCCGGTGGTGCCGACATTGGGCAGCCCATAGGTGAGATAATAGGTGTAATAGTCGCGCGGAGCGGCGAATTCCGCCGCTGTGGGGATGGCGCCGGCACGGATGCAGGCGACCACATTGCCCGCGCAGGCATCCGCATAGGGCGAGCCGCCGCCGGAGCCGATCAGAGCCTGGAGTTCGGCGCTGGCGGTGGCGATATCGGCGGCCTCAACGCCCTCATAATGACGGCCGTTCAGCCATTCGGCGATGTTGTAGGTGGCGATGAGCCGTCCGCCGATCGTATCGATCGGGTGATGGACGCCGAAGACGTTCCGGCTGAGGGCGAACTCGATGCCCGCCATCAGGAAGTCCTTGTAGTACTCCGGCGCCATGATGCCGGTGAGGATGGCGAGCGTGTTGCCCGCGGTGGAATGCCCGCTGGGAAAGCCGGGACTGGTGATGTAGCTCCCCCAGTCCTGCACCTGATAGCCGCTCGGCACGTTGGAAGATTGCTGGATCGATACCGCAAGCTGCGATGTCTGCTCGGTCGTCCAAGGATTGCTGTTGATCGCCTCGAAAACCACGAAGGGGCGCGGATCAAGCGGATCCTGCGCGGCGTACTGAGGCAGAACCGTATAAGCGGCATTGTAGGTTGGCGAGGCGAGGCTGGAGAAGTAATCCTTCATATCTCCGGCCACTTCCCCGAGCGCATCGAGCATGGGGGCCGTGTTGAGGAGATAGGCTCCGCTCGGCGCATTGTTGCCGGGATTGAGCAGCGACCCTGCATTGAAGAGATGGCTCAGCTCCGGAACGGCATGGTTCCAGATATTGTAATAGATCGACCAGCCCTGAAGCTGGCTGTCGATCGCGGCAACCTGTTTTCGCGCGCCGGTGGATGACGAATAGATGCTGATTTCGGTGGCTTCGTTCGCCTCCAGCAAGGCCTGACCTGCCGACGTTGCCGAGAGCGTCGCAAAATTACCGAGCAGGTCCTCGTTGCAGTCACTAACGCTGCCGCAGCCATGGGTCTGTGCAGGCGCAGGAGAGACAGCAAGGAAGGATGTCAGCACAAGTGCCGGCAGGGTCCATTCCGGCAGTGCCGACCGCGAACGGCCGATCAAGTGCGCCTTCTGCTGCATGCTTCCCCCTTCCCAACTCATTCCGCGAGCCACGTTAGGAGACGCTTCTCAACGCTTCAAGACAATGTGGACGCCTCCGGAAACCGCCAATTTCTGCTATGATATGGCATACAGCCTGTAGTGGGGTTGGGTCATGGTGGGACAGGGTGGTTTCCGGGATTTTGAGGATCGTCTACGTGAGCTATCGGCGGAAGGTGATCCGCTGGAGCGGCTGTCGGCGACGGTTGATTTTGAGCAGTTCCGGCCGGTTCTGGCCAAGGCGCTGCGGCGCGGCGACCCGCGCAAGGGTGGCCGTCCGCCGTTCGACGCGGTCCTGAAATTCAAGATGCTGGTGTTGCAGGCGCTGCACGGTCTGTCGCTGCAACAGACCTCGTATCTGGTGCGCGACCGGCTGAGCTGGATGCGGTTCTGCGGGCTGGGTCCGGGGGACGGCGCGCCGGATGCGAACACGCTGTGGGATTTCCGCGAGGTATTGATTGCCGCCCGGGCGCTGGACGCGCTGTTCACGCGGCTGGACCAGGCGATCATTGCTGCGGGTTACCTGCCGATGTCGGGCCAGATCGTGGATGCCACCCTGGTGGCGGCCCCGCGCCAGCGCAACAAGGAGGCGGAGAAGGCGGCGATCAAGCAGGGCAAGTCAGCCAATGAGATCTGGCCCGACCAGCCGGCCAAGGCGGCGCAGAAGGATGTGGATGCGCGCTGGACGGTGAAATTCACCAAGGCCAAGCCGGCGGCCGAGGGAGTGCCACAGCCGCCCGACATCGCCATCCCGATCTTCAGCTACAAGGCGCATATCGCCATCGACCGGCGGCATGGGGTGATAAGGCGCCGGCTGGTCAGCGATGCCGCCGCCCATGATGGGGCGCGCCTGCGCGAGGGATTGATCGATCCGGACAATACGGCGTCGGGTTGTGTGGGCCGACACGACCTATCGCTCGCAAGCCAACGAGGCGTTCCCTGCGCGAGGCCGGCAAGGTCAGCCATATGGACACCTCCGGGAACCCTGCGTGATGCCGTTACCGGCGCGGAATTTGGGCTGCAAGGAAGCGCCACAGCGGCTTTTCGGCGTGTTGCGGCCTGCCAAAGCCGCCCTTTCGGGCGTATTTGGCGTCATGCGGGCTCGGTTCTCCCATTGAGCCAGACCCATCGCTTCATATCGTAGGCCATGGCGGCCAGCGTGATCGCCGCCTCGGCGCGTTTGATGCCGATGGTGCGGATGAAGAGCCGCATCGGTCCCTTCAGCATGGCAAACGGATGCTCGACCTTGGCGCGGATGGCGGATTTACGGGCATTGGCGCGGGCGGTGCGGTCGGGCATCGGCTTGCCCTTGGGCTTCTTGACGTGGATATCGAGGTCACCGGATAAATACTTGTCTTTCTGGCCGCAGCGCGGGCATGGCGCCTGATCTGCCTCTGGCCGCTTGAAGCGGTTGATTGTGAACGGCTTGAGCCGCTTGAACTCCTCGTCGCGGGAAATCTTGCCGTGGTAAAGGCCGGGGTAAGTCTCGGGCTGCCCGCATTCCTTTACGTGAGCGAGGAAACCTTCATTGTAACTGGCAAGCGGCTCCTGCTTAAAGATGCGGTGCGGCGGAGGTTCTGCTGGTTCTTTAGATGCAGTCTTTGCCGGGGCGGGCCATCGTTCATCCTTGTGAGACAAATCGGGACATGCACGGCGAACGCGACGCTAGATTCATTGTAAAATCGAAACATTCGAATCATTTGGCCGCACATCCCGTATGAGTCAATCGTCAAGATACAATATATAGCGTATCCTGCCCAAAAGATGGACTGTATTCTACCGTGGATAGCGAGGATGGTGTCGGGCCGGGCGATAATGCCGTTTCGTGCCTTCATCAACCGGAGCGGACGCGCCATTGCGCCGCAAGGAGCGTCCGCATCCCCACTTCCTGCGTCGGCATCGCGAGCATTGCTTCAAGCAGTGAAGCCGACTGCATCGTGACGCTGCAGCTGAATCATGCGCGCAACATCTTTGCGGATGCGCCGCAGTTCCGGCCAAGGAAAGTGACGCCCCTCGGCGCCATCAGCGCCGAGAGCGATCAGCACGTCGAGCTTCGCGGAGAGACCGGGCAGAGACGTGGCGTCCACTGCAAAGAGCCGCACAATCAGGCGCTCTTCTTCGGCAGAAGCCGCCGCCTCTTCCTGCCGAGTGACAGAATAGCCGATGGCGCTATCCGCGTCGTCCCAGCGCTGCTGATGTGCGCGCAACGCGGCAACGACTTCGGCACGCCGCGTGCAAAGCGACGGCAGATCGGCCGCAAGACCATCGAACTGTCGCAGAGAACCTATGCTGACCGGAGACGGCAATTCGTCTGCTGCAAGGACCGCCTGCGGAAAGCCGATCGTCCGCGCCAGCTCCGACTCAAGACGCTGCTGCTTCCGGCAAAGGGCGAGTGTGCGCCGATGCGCAGCGCGCCACGCTTTCCATGCAAGGACAGCCGCGTCCGTTGCGCCATGTTCCTGCGGTTCGGCCGCAGCCGAACTGTTGAAGGAAGTGCCGCCGATCATCATCAGGGCGGCGGAGAGAGCGTCCCTCCGGGATGGCCGGGACAGACTCGTGCTAATCTCAGAATCAGCCATGATCCGAGCTCCAAGCAGCTTGATTGTGGTCAGGTCGGGAGAGGTGGTGCAAACACCTTTTCCGACCGCTTAGCCGCCGTTGGCGGCTATCTCAGAATGCAGTTGTTTTTCAAAAAGTCAAACTTTGACGGTACCTTGAACGTGACGGAAATTTCGCCCGCCCAATGCCGTGGAGCGCGAGGGATGCTCGGTTGGAGTCAGGCTGAGCTTGCGGAAGCGGCACAGGTGTCTCGTCCGACCATTGTCGACTTTGAGCGTGGCGTTCGCGTTCCGCACGCGGGTAATCTGGCTTCAATCGTCGCAGCGCTTGAGCAAGCCGGCATAGAGTTTACCCCCGAGAACGGTGGCGGTGCTGGTGTGCGTCTTCGGAAGCCATTGACGTCCGGATAGTCCCACATCCGCCGCGGCAGGTGCGCAAGAAACAGCGACCTCTGCGCAGCCCGACTGCGGTTCGGCCGCAGTTCCTTTGCAGCTTCAGTGCACCGCGACCGACGATCTTAAGCGGTTTGGCTGCGCGTCACCGACAACCGCTTCGCGCGAGGCATGGCGATGAATGGCAACGTCGCTGCCCACGCGGCGGCCTATGCAACAGTCAGGCGTCGTATCTTCGGAGAGCTTGAGGTAAAGTCGGCAGCTCTAGGCGCCTATGGAGCGTTTTCTGCAGCTCCGTCATAGTATCGCAGCGATGTGACGTGATCTCGTTCGGACCCGACGAAGCAGGACAGCTTGATGGCAAGATAAAGCGGATTTTAAATCCGCGCGGGCGTTGCCCTTAAGATGTTGTCTGCACGTTGCTTTCCGTTCCGGAAAACGGGTCTAGGTGGCGTTTTGGAAGGTGCGGTTTTTCGCGGTGACCATTCAAGCGATTGATAGGCTTATAGCTTTCGTGCGCACGCGCAATGTGCGCTCCGCCAGGCCTGCGCCAGACACGACGTTTCCACGCTATACTTTGATCGATTGAATTTCGACTTGCGGGAGGCAATTGCGTGGCCAAATCTGCGGTTATGACACGCCGCAATGAAGATGATTTCCGCATCAAACCGGGCCGGCCGCGAAGCCGGCGGACGCGGCTCAAGACACACGAGCTGCCCTTCGTCCGGCAGGCTCTGATCGCCGCGCGTGATGCTGGTGGCGGCGCGCGGCCGGGTG
The DNA here is from genome assembly GCF_056836805.1 of Ancylobacter sp. TW_SC_1. NCBI lineage: Bacteria > Pseudomonadati > Pseudomonadota > Alphaproteobacteria > Hyphomicrobiales > Xanthobacteraceae > Ancylobacter > Ancylobacter sp. TW_SC_1. Next base: position 3,116,062 of record NZ_CM166365.1, on the reverse strand, counting down.
GTTGGGCTGCCCGAGAAGGCAGCAGCGGCCGGTTCAATGCGCGCGGTCGTGGCGCCAAGGTAATGGCGTCGCTGCCGCGAGACAGTGGCGGCTGGCAGTCGGGATCCTCAGGCCGGTTCCGCTCTCGGCGCGTCGTGGTGAAGGCGCGGGTGGTGAAGCTTGCCGGGAAGGGGAAGGGCGAACGCGGCCCGAAGATGCGCGGCGTGGTGTCCGTCGGAGCCGTCGGGGCGCATCTGCGTTACCTCGAACGTGACGGGGTCACTCGCGACGGCGAGAAAGGGCGTGCCTATTCTGCTCTTGGCGATGAAGTCGACGCCAAGGCCTTCGTCGAGCGGAGTGGCGAGGATCGCCATCAGTTCCGCTTCATCGTCGCGCCGGAGGATGCCACTGAGCTCGGCGACCTGAAGCGATTCACCCGTGACCTGATGCGGCAGATGGAGAGTGACCTCGGCACCAGGCTCGACTGGATCGCCGTCGATCATCACAACACCGGGCACCCGCACAGCCATATCCTCGTTCGAGGCGTGCTGGATGATGGCCGTATCCTCAACATCGCCGGTGATTACATCGCCCATGGCATCCGCCGTCGGGCGAGTGAGCTGATGACGCTGGAACTTGGCCCGCAGACCGAGGTCGAGTTGCAGAACAAGCTGCGCCATGAGGTGGACGGCGATCGCCTCACTCGGCTCGACCGGATGATGATCGCCGAGCAGCGTGAGCACGGCATCCTCGATCTGCGGCCGGACGCTGGCGAGAGCTACCTCGTGCGGACCAACCGGCATGTTCTAATCGACCGGGTGAAGCGGCTGGAAAACTTCGGCATCGCCGAGGAGATCGAGCCCGGACGCTGGAGCCTCGCCGAACGAGCCGAGAGCACCCTCCGGGCGATGGGCGAGCGCGAGGACATCCTGCGCACCATGCACAGCGCGCTGGCCGATCACGGACTCGCTGACGAACGCGGCGCCGCGCAGTACGTCACCCATGGCAACCGCATCTCCCACGCCCTTGTCGGTCGCGTGCTCGACAAAGGACTGGCCGGGGATGAGATGGGCGAGCGGTTCTATCTCGTCATCGATGGGGTGGACGGACGCACCCACCATGTCGAGACCAGCGACGCCTCCCGGTTAGACGACATCAAGCGCGGCCACATCGTCGCGCTCGACCCGCTGCCGACACGGTCCGACCCACGTCCGGCGGACCTCAACATCGCGACCATGGCCGAGGCGAACGGCGGCATCTACCGGCCCAGCGAGCACCTAGAAGCGGCGCGCCCGACGATCGAGCAGCAGCGCGGCGATCCGGATGCCTTCATCCGCGCCCATGTGCGCCGGCTTGAAGCGCTGCGTCGTGCCGGCCATGTCGAGCGCATCGACGCCGACCATTGGAAGATCCCGGACGATCTATCCGAGCGCGGCATCGCCCATGACGCACACACCGCGAGGAAGGACTTCGCGGTCCGCACGCTCTCTGCCGTCGATCTCGACCAGCAGGTGGCTAGCGATGGCGCAACGTGGCTCGACCGGGAACTGGCCTCCCGCCAACGCACCGAGCTTTCCGACTCGGGCTTCGGCCGCGAGGTGAACGACGCCCTGGAGCGCCGCCGCCAGAGCCTCGTCGACCAGGGCCATGCTGTTCGATTGGAGAACGGCAATGTCCGGGCGCCGCGCGACATCCTCGCCCGACTCGAAGCGGTCGAGGTGGATCGCGTCGGCCGTGTCCTGGCGGCAGAGCGCGGCCTTGCCTACACCCCGAGCCAACCGGGCGAGTATGTGTCCGGCCGGCTCGCCGGCTCGGTCAATCTCGTCAGCGGACGCTTTGCCATGATCGACGATGGTCTCGGCTTCCAGCTCGTGCCATGGCAACCCGTGCTGGCAAAGCAGATCGGCCGGCACATCTCCGGTGTATCTCGCGATGGCGGCGTCGAGTGGAGCCTCGGCCGAAGCCGGGGGCTGGGGCTTTAGGTCGAGCTGTCCGGCAGTGGCGGCGTCTCCAGATCGGGATCGGCCGGCAGTGGCGCCAAGGGATCGATCTCCGGAAACAGCGTGCGCTCGGGCAGCCAATCGCCAAACGAGGCGGGATCGAGCGCACGCTCCAGTTCACTAAGGCGATGACGCGGCCAATCCCGCATGCGCTGCGTTTCGTTGTCCTCGATACCTTCCGCCCAGTCGATCCAAGAGCGCAGTTGTTCGACCTTGCGGCCCATCTTGACGATCTCGTCGAGCAGTTCGTCGCGTTCCTCCTCACGCTTGGTGCGCGCCTCGGTCCGCTGCCGGTTCTCTTCCGCGCGGCGACGGAGGCGTGCGTTGCGCTCGCCTTTGAGGCGTTCATCGCGCCGGTAGCCGATCCAGCCTTCGAGTTCCTCGATGATAGAGGGGAGTTGAGCCTCCAGGGTCGCACGAGTGTTGCCTGCGCATCAGAACAGGATGTCCTTGAACACCGCCGCGTTTGTCCGCAGATCGGCAGTCATGTGGAAGTTTGCTCCGGGCAAGAGGGCTTTGTATCGGCCATCGTCGGGATGGCTGTAGCTATTGGGCCGCGAGCAGGAGAAGAGCACGTCCAAGATCGGCGCCCTGGACCAGCTCTGCAGCAGTTTGTCGGTAGACGCGGTCCAGTGCGTGCCAGCGCCATGATGAAAGGCAATAATGGCCCTGAGCTTTACGCCTTGCTTTTCCAAGCTGACAAAGGGAGCGACCTTGTCGAAGGGAGCGTCACCAGGAAGTAGGATGGCTTCGTCGCCATTGCTCGTACAGTGAACGATGGCGAGCGCGACGCCGCTCTTATTGCAATCCTCATTCTTAGCAAATGCTCCGGGGAACGAACCAATCTTCTCCGCAAGGATGTAGTCGCCGTTTCCGGCGGTGAACCGGATTGTTTGACCGACATGCTTTTCGGGGATGCAATGGATGTCATTGAGTGACGCGGAGAACCGCACCGCCCGCGGCGAGGTCACTTGGCGCGGGACCACCCATCTCGCGGCCTTTGCCTGGCTTCCTTTCGGCGCCGACGACCAGTGATCCTCATCCCAGTGCGTCAGCATCAGCAGCCTGTTCTGTGACACCGGCATGCGGGTATCAACGTCTGCATTGGTTGTGAACGGGTTGCGCTCACGACCACCATAGTCAAGTTGAAGCGCCACCTGCTCGGTGTCGCCAACCTTCGCCAGGATAGCTATCGCGTCTCCTTGTCCGACATCGAAAACGCGGACACCGAGGATCCCCGATGCAGCCGACAATGGCGTAATTCCCGAAACACTGGTCAGGTCCGGACTAGCAATCGCTTTTCTGGTGCGGACAGCCATTTCAGTTTCCTGCACTCTTGAGTGCTTGCGGAGGCAGGTAGAGCCGCCGACCGGGCTGCTCCCAACGGCCTAGTTCGGGCCCAACATCGGGTTCAGGGGGGAGCGGCTCCCCTTCGCCGCCAGTCTCTTCTCCAAACTCGGCGTCAGAGATATGAACCAGGGAGAATATGTCCCTAAGCTGGTATTCGATCGGGAGCGGCACGGCATCCACGTATTCGAGGGCGCCCGGCATATACGGGCCGCCCGGCAGCTCTGGAGCGCCAACAAAGATGGGCAGCGCATCCTCCCCAGGAGACCGCTTCCTCACCACCATCCAATACCACGCTCCCGGGACGAGGATATCTCTGACATATTGATAGTCCGCATCATTCGGCCCCAAATAGAGGTCGAAAATGGGGAGCGGTTGCTCACCGAATACCTCGTTCAGCTGATCTTTTCTTCGACTGCGCTCACCGTCTGTGACGTTATCGTGGTCCAGCTCTTCGAACGTGTCCGCGCTCTTACGGAATTGGGCTGCGTCGATGCCGCTTGCGCGAATGCGCCAAGACCGATCGCTGAGTTCTTCGGCCATGATATTCTTATCGAGCGGCTTTTCGTCGGGGCCCATCATACCTTCCGGATTTGCCGGTCCAACCTCCTCCACAAACACGTAGTACTCGCTCCCGCCAAAATGCTCGGCGACGTACTCGTGAAATCTCCAAGGCCATGAAAGACAGCGGTAGCGCATCGAAATCATACGAACCTCTCGACAACGGCGAGCCACGCCCAGGAAGCCAACGTCAATGCTATCGCCGCGAGTCCGGCCATCAAGAGCACGCTGGTCACGCGGACAAGGCCCCGAACGGGCGCCCACATGGGACGCCACACTTTCGGTTGGAATAGTTTGGGATCGCCGGCTAGTGCACGGGAGTGACGCCGCAGGAAACGATCCCACAAACCTCCGGGCCCAAGGTTGGCGTCCAGCTCTGTGAGTTCAAAGCAACCGCCATGTTCGTAGCCGGGATCCATCACATTGATTGCAGCGACGTTACTGAACCCCCAGCGTGCACCCGGCCCAGCTCCTGGTATGAAGTATTGTGCGAACGGAACTGCCCAGTCCTTGCCGCCGCAGTGACAGAGCACTCCCTCGAGCCGACCTTGAGAGATTCGCTCCGACCAATTGTAGTTGGGCTGGATCACAGTTCCGGCCGCTATTACGCGTCCAAACGATAGGTCGTCGAACTCCGGCATTGCGAGCAGCTGGACAAACAACTGGCTTCCGAAACTGTGGAGAATTACGTCCGGTGGTTCGGGTATTCGATTGGCCTTCGCGTGGGCAACTGCAGCGCGGATGGCTTCCCCTAGCTGCCTTGCCAGTTGGCGATGACGCCAGCGCACGAGGACGCTGAAGCGAATGAGGCCGTACTTGTAGATTAGAACAGGAGCGCTGTACTTGAGCTTGTTCCCTAGGCGCCAACTGAGTTCCTGCTGCCACTCGCCATGTGTATTGAATCCATGAATCACGATCACCCACGGAATTGCGCGAGGAGGATGTCCGCCCACCCGGTAAGTAACCTTCGTTGCGATACCCCCGTGGTCCGAGAAAGCCTCCTGACAAAGCGGGCATAGCACCGCGTCCGGATCCAGCGCACCTAGGTCTTCTTTGCAAGCCGGACAGGCTTGCCCCTCGCGGCGCTCGACCAAGCCGGCCATCGACGCGGCATCCAGGAACTCCACCGCTGCTTCTGGTTGAAGACCGAAGTGCTGAGCCGACAGCTTCGGGTCAATCTCCGGCGACGATCCGCTCGATATCCGCGCCAGTAGGGCATCCACGGCCTGGTTGCCGAACTGTCTCCGTAGGTCTGACTCGCTCATTGGTGAGCCCAGATCACACCGAGAACGGTGTAGACGTCCTCCCGCTTGCACTGAACCCAAACCCGCACGCGGCTCTCAACCCCGTAACCCTGTACCTTTACGTTGCGGCTGAGCTTGGCGTGCTTGGTCTGGAGGAAATGGAACTGCCCGTCGGCGCCCGCGAAGCTGTTATCGTTGACGCCTCGCCGGGCCTCAAGGAGTGCTTCCACATCGCCGATACCACCCTCGCTCAATGTGGAAACGACGTCGACGTGGCCGCCGTCCGTCATCATTCGGGTTGATTGGACGCGCGTATCGTTTTGTAGGGTCATGTTCTTGAAGGCTTGACTCAGCGGGATGCGCTCCGGGTACGTATCGAAGAGCCCGATGTGCTTGAGGTCGTCTCGTACGTGTAGATGTATGGGTGTATGGGCGTCACCCTCGACGGCCAGCTGGATCATCACCGCGCAGAACGGGTCCGTGAAGCGCCAGGCGAAGCGAACCACGGAACGGTCGAACCGCTCTCGATAGGCTTGGTACTTGTAGCGCTCCTCATCCTCAATCCGTTCGAAGTCCTTCGACGGCGTTCGTTCCCACCCGCCCGCACCCTTGTGCCAAGAAATGAAAAGGTGGTCGGCTGTTAGCGAGACCGCGCTGAGCTCGAAGTCCTCTGGGAACTCATAGCTGATGGCCGTATCGATCAGCTTGGCGAAAGCAGAGCTCTCGATCTTGCCCCGTATTTCCGCCTTCGACACCGAAGGTGGCTTGAACAGATAGATGTGTTGGTTGCCCCAACCCTCCACCTCGGAGAGCCAGTCCTCGATCATCTGCCTCGTCAATGTACCAGCGTCGATGGCCGCGAGGATATTCTTGAAGAAGTCGGACTTGTTCGTGCCGATCTCTAACTTGTGCTTACGCAACAGCTCTTTGATAAATTCATTACCTTGCACAAGAATGATTGAGCGAACAGCATCCTTTAGCTGTTGCTTGTCCGAATCGGCGTCCGCAACCGGCATTGCGCATATCCCCCAATAGATACGCACATCATTCTGTGCGCGATTTACTAGTTTGTCACGCACTACAGATGTATGTGCGCCGCGAGATCTTCTCAGACGCTCCTTAAAGTCCGCTTCGCGGGCGCAAAGTAGACGTCGCTGCAAGGACAGTCGAACGCCAATTATGGTTCATTGCCGCCATAGCGCTCCACCAAGCGTATCCCGGGAAAGACTCCCGCGCCGCATCTGACAAGTATTTTTGCGCTGCTGCACGCGGTTGTTCTGCGGCGTAGAATTGGCATGTTGGCCAGTGGGGGGATGCCCTTGATCCTCCGCGCATGCGTCACTCGCGTCCGTTTCGTCCGAAGAGAATACACAGTGTGGGCAGTGATGCTCCATCGCCAGCTGCGAGCTCGTCTGGCGCACCACTCTCAAAGATCCCGCACCGTGATGCGCGCGTCATTCGAGATGCTGAGCAAAACCTTGCGTCCGCTGACTCTGTCGAGCATGATTCCAAGGTCGTGCATGTCACCGACGACTGGCCGTCGAGCGTTCCTATCACACCTGAAGAAGTCGATTTGATCGAGGCCTTCTTCAAGCGGGAGATCGACGCGCTCCTGAGGTGACGGTGCTGCCGAAGGGACCTGAGGGAGGCGATTGGGCCATGAACGTAGCCTTGCCGATCACCAGCCGGGCCGCCCTCTATCTCCGCGTTTCCACCACGCGGCAGGCCGACGTTGACCTGTCCATCCCAGATCAGCGCCTCCAGACCGCCGCCTATTGCGAGCGGCAGGGCTGGTCCGTTGTGGCAGAGTATGTGGAGCCGGGTGCGTCGGCGATGGACGACAGCCGGCACGAGTTCCAGCGGATGATTGAACGGGCATCCGATGACGATCGCCCATTCGATGTCATCGTCGTCCATAGCTTCAGCCGGTTCTTCCGCGATGCCTTCGGGCTGGAGATGTACATCCGCCGTCTCGCGAAGCACGGCGTGCGGCTCGTCTCCATCACCCAGGAGCTCGGAGATGATCCGGCACAGGTCATGATGCGGCAGGTCATCGCCCTGTTTGACGAATACCAGTCCCGCGAGAACGCCAAGCACGTGCTGCGGGCCATGAAGGAGAATGCCCGGCAGGGTTTCTATAACGGCGCTCGCCTGCCGCTCGGGTTCACCCTCGAAGAGGTCGAGAAGCGCGGCCATCGCATCAAAAAGCGGATCGTCGTCGACCCCGTGGAGGCCGAGCTGGTGCGGCTGATGTTCGATCTCTACCTGCAGGGAGACGGCACATCGGGTCCCATGGGCATCAAGGAGATCACCAAGCACCTCAACGCCAAGGGCTACCGCACCCGCCTCGGAGCACGCTACGGCGTCGGCACCATCCACGGCATCCTGACCAATCCCGTCTATGTCGGGGAATGGAGCTTCAACAAGCGCAGCTCCAAGACCGGCCAAGTGAAGCCTCAGCACGAGGTCATCCCGATCTCGGTGCCGGCCATCCTCGAGCGCCGCACTTTCGACAAGGTGCAGAAGGCGCTCAGGGCGAAGAGCCCGCACAACAGCCCGCCACGGGTCATCTCAGGTCCGATCCTGCTGACGGGGCTTGCCTATTGCGCCTGTTGCGGCAGCGCCATGACGCTGCGCACCGGTACATCGAAGAGCGGCAGGGTCTATCGCTATTACAGCTGCTCGACCTCCGGCCGGGTCGGCAAGTCGGCCTGCAAGGGGCGAACGGTGCCGATGGAGAAGCTCGACCATCTGGTCACACGCCATGTGACCGAGCGCGTCCTGATGCCGGAGCGACTGGAGGCGCTACTGCAGTCCGTTGTGGACCGGCGGGTGAAAGCTGATGCTGAGGTCCAGGCGCGGATCGATGAACTCTCTCGCGAAAGAACGACGGCGGAAGACAAGCTGCGGCGGCTCTACCAGCTTGTCGCTGACGGCATCACTGAGCCCGACGAGATGCTCAAGGAGCAGATTGCCAAGCTCAAGGCAGATCGGGATCGGGCGCATTCAGCGCTGGAGCGGATCGAGAATCAGGGTGCCGCCGCAAGCCGGCTTGATCCGGACAAGCTTGCCCGCTTCGGGCAGTTCATGCGCTCAAACATCACCGAAGGCGAGGTGCCGTTCCGCAAAGCCTATCTTCGCTCGCTGATCGACGCTGTCGAGGTCGACCAGCACGTCGTGCGGATCCACGGATCAAGGACGGTGCTTGAAAGAGCCGTGTTTGCCGACCGCGCCACCCAGCCGGGTGTTCGCGGTTTTGTACGGAAGTGGCGCGCCCTAGGGGAGTCGAACCCCTCTCTCCACCGTGAAAGGGTGGCGTCCTAACCGATAGACGAAGGGCGCGCAGGCGGGGCCCTTATAGGGGCGCGCGCGTCGGCGCACAAGACGTCCTCTTGCACGCCATCCACAGCCTCGCGGGGGCCGGGCGAGGCGGCGGCGGAAAGCGGCGAGGGGCGGCCGCAGGGCGTGCTGCGGCGGGCGCGGGGCATCCGCCCGTCCGGCCCCGCGGCCGAGCCGCCACCTCGGGCGGAGCGTCACGACGGGGCCTCACGACGGGCGGCACGCCGGTGCACCGCCGTGCTATCTCGCGGCGCCGGCCCGCATCGCCGCCATGCTCACCACTTGCCGGTGTTCGGCATCGACAGCCACGGCTCCTGCGGCGCCAGCGCGGCGCCGTTCTGGAGCAGCTCGATCGAGATGTCGTCGGGCGAGCGGACGAAGGCCATGCGGCCGTCGCGCGGCGGGCGGTTGATGGTCACGCCGCCGTCCTGCAGTTTCCGGCAGGCGGCGTAGATGTCGTCGACCTCGAAGGCGAGATGGCCGAAATTGCGCCCTTCGCCATAGGTTTCGGGGTCCCAATTGTGCGTCAGCTCGATTTCGGCGACGCCTTCCTGGCCCGGAGCGGCGAGAAAGATCAGCGTGAAGCGCCCCTGCGGCACCTCCTTGCGGCGAACTTCCACCAGGCCCAGCTTGTTGCAGTAGAAGTCGAGCGAGGCCTCGATGTCGGTGACGCGCACCATGGTGTGAAGGTACTTCATGGAATCCTCTCGCGGGCTTCGCCGGCCGTCCGGCCGGCGGTTCGAATGAGCGCAACATATGATCGTGGACGATGACATCAAGGCGGCCTGCGCCGATCTCGCGGAACTCCTGAAGCGGATGCGCCGGGGCGTCGCCTTCACCGGCGCCGGCCTCTCTACCGAATGCGGCATTCCCGATTTTCGCTCGCCGGGCGGCCTGTGGACGCAGAACCGGCCGATCGACTTCGAGACGTTCCTGTCCAGCCGGGCGATGCGCAGCGAGGCGTGGCGGCGGCGCTTCGCGATGGAGGCGACCTTCGCCGGTGCGCGGCCCGGCCGCGGCCACCGCGCACTCGCCCGCCTTCTGGAGGATGGGCGGCTGGGCGCCATCGTGACGCAGAACATCGACGGGCTGCACCAGGCCTCCGGCGTGCCGGCGGAACGGCTTGTCGAACTGCACGGCAACAGCACCTACGCCACCTGCCTCGACTGCGGCACGCGCTACGAACTCGACTGGGTGCGGGCGCGGTTCGAGGCGGCGCGGGAGGCGGCGCCGGACTGCCTCGATTGCGGCGGGCCGGTCAAGACCGCCACCATCTCCTTCGGCCAGCCCATGCCGACCGAGGCGATGGCGCGGGCCGCGGCACTGACCGCCGGGTGTGACGTCTTCCTCGCCATCGGCTCATCGCTGGTGGTGCGGCCGGCGGCCGGATTTCCCGTGCAGGCCAAGCGCGAAGGGGCCCGGCTCGTCATCATCAACCGCGAACCGACGGAGCTCGATCAACTCGCCGATCTCGTCATCCATGCTGACATCGGCGACGTGTTCGATGCCGTCGCGGCCGCGTGACGGATGCGGTCAATCGCACACACGAATCAATTTGGGTGTTTTCGTGGCGGCATCGGGTGATATGCTTCGAAATCAGAATCATGGATCTCCGCCGATCCGGGCGGAACAGCGTTCCTGGAGGTAGGCAGCCGATGGTATCGGACGGTTCTCTGCCACGGCCGGGGTTGGTCTTGAATGACGGGCTGGACCAGGACACCGATGCGGCCGAGCGCGCGGACGGGGCTCTCGTCCAGATCGCCGGAACCATCAAATGGTTCGACGTCTCCAAGGGCTACGGCTTCGTGGTGCCCGACAGCGGCGGCGGCGATGTGCTGCTGCATGTCACCTGTCTGCGGCGCGGCGGATTCACCACGGCGCAGGAAGGCGCCCGGGTCGTGTGCGAGGTCGTCGCGCGCGAACGCGGTTTCCAGGCGCTGCGCGTCATCTCCATGGACGAATCGACGGCGCTCCACCATTCGCAGCTGCCGCAGGCGCGCACCCATGTGACGGTGCAGCCGGTCGGTGGCTTCGAGCGGGCCTGGGTGAAGTGGTTCAACCGCCTGCGCGGCTTCGGCTTCCTGTCGCGCGGCGAGGGCACCGAGGACATCTTCGTCCATATGGAGACGCTCCGCCGCCACGGCCTGAGCGAACTGCGTCCGGGGCAGATCGTGCTGGTGCGGTTCGGGCCCGGCCCGAAAGGCCTTATGGCCGCCGAAGTGCGGCCCGATGGTGCGGCTACCCCATCGTCTCACTAGGGAAGGCGCCGGTAGCGCCGTTTGAGTATGAATTTCGCCTGTTCCCCAGCGTCGTCGCGTCTGCGCGCGCATCATTGGTTCGTACTGGCGCTCGCCATGCTGGCGCTTCTCTATGCCGGCATGGCGGTGCAGGCGGCCAATTTCGAGAAGCTGACGGTCGTCACCAGGGCCGGTCCGGTCGACTTCCACATCGAACTCGCCATCACCCCGACGGAACGTTCCAAGGGGCTGATGTACCGCACCGAGCTGGCCCCGAACGCCGGCATGCTGTTCGACTTCGGCGCCGAGCAGCCGGTCTATATGTGGATGAAGAACACCTACATCCCGCTCGACATGTTGTTCATCCGCTCGGACGGGCGCGTGGCGAGCATCGCGACGGAGACCGTCCCGCTGTCCACGGCGACGATTTCCTCCGGCGTGCCGGTCAAGGCGGTGCTCGAATTACCGGGCGGGACCGCGCGGACGCTCGGGATCACGGTCGGCGACCGCATCGAGCACCGGCTGTTCGCCGGCGGCTAGATGAACGTGTCGTGCTTGACGCGACGCGCAGGGGCATGCGATGCCGGCTCGCCGAGCAGGCTCGGCCGCACCATCGATCGTCGGGGCATAGCGCAGCCCGGTAGCGCGGAAGTTTTGGGTACTTCAGGTCGCAGGTTCGAATCCTGCTGCCCCGACCAATCGGACGTGCGAAGCTGAGCGGTGCGAGCGAGGGGAGCTAAGGAAATGGTGGCACGTATCTACAAGCCGACGCGGAACGCCATGCAGTCCGGCACGGCCAAGACCAAGCTCTGGGTGCTCGACTACGAGCCCGAGCAGCCGCGCCAGGTCGAGCCGCTGATGGGCTACACCAGCTCCGCCGACATGAAGAGCCAGCTCCGCCTGCGCTTCGACAGCAAGGAAGAGGCGATCGCCTATTGCGAGCGGCACGGCATCGCCTATCAGGTGCAGGAGCCGCAGGAGCCCACCCGGCGCCGTATCGCCTATGCCGACAATTTCAGTTTCCGCCGCATCGGCCAGTGGACCCACTGACCGCGCCTGCCGCGCCGGCGGCGTGCGTGGCCGCGTAGCTCAGCTGGATAGAGCAGCCGCCTTCTAAGCGGCAGGTCGCTGGTTCGAGCCCAGCCGCGGTCGCCAACTATCTTGTTGATAAAACGGTCGTTTTGGCGGGGCACGAGGTGCCGGCCGACAGAACGAAATAGGCACATTGGTTCCAATTTTCTGCCGCTCGTGACACATAGTCCCGAGATATTCCCGAGCGGGATGGGGCACCATGTGCAACCTCTACAGCCATCACTCGAACGTCCGGGCGATCACCGACCTGGTGGGGACGCTGCGCAACAGCGCCGGCAACATGGCGCCGCAGCCGGGAATTTTCCCCGACTATTCCGCGCCGATCGTGCGCACGGCCGAAGACGGTGAGCGCGAGCTGGCCATGGCGCGCTGGGGAATGCCGTCCCCGGTCTTCGTGCTGAAGGGCAAGAATCGGGATCCGGGCGTCACCAACATCCGCAACGTCGCGTCGCCGCACTGGCGTCGATGGCTGGGCCCAGCGCACCGCTGCCTCGTGCCCTTCACCAGCTTTTCCGAGAATGCCCCCGTCACCCACGAGGTGACATGGTTCGCCCTCGATGAAGGCCGCCCGCTCGCCTTCTTCGCCGGCCTGTGGACGAATTGGACCAGCGTCCGGAAGGTGAAGGAGGGCGAGGTGACGGCCGACATCTCCGGCTTCCTCACCACCGAGTCGAATGCGGATGTGAGGCCTATCCATCCGAAGGCAATGCCGGTGATCCTGACCTCGGCCGAGGAGCGCGAGGTGTGGATGCGCGCGCCGTGGGAAGAGGCAAAGGCGCTGCAGCGGCCGCTTCCGGACGGTGCGCTGACCATCGTCGCGCGCGGTCCGAAACAGGATGGGCCAGCCCTCTAGCGAGGTGCTGGACGATGGTGGCGGGAATCGGCGAAGGAACGCAATGCAGCCCTTCGAGATCGTCCATCGCAAGCTCATCAAAACCCCGGACGGCCTGCGGCCGGCGCCAGCGGATCGGCCGGCGGATATGCGCACATGGACCGGCTTCGTGGCGCTCATCCCCCGCGACCCCGCCAGCGTGAAGAAGCAAGTCGAGGCGGTCCGGATATCTTTCGATGCCGATGTCATGCCGGCCGAGGGCGGCACGTGGGTTTGCGCGGGATACAGCGATCTCGAGAAGATCGTCAGGGCGTTGCGAGAGACCCGCTAGTTTGGGCGGGGTGGTCTCGTTTGATCCTCACCGCCGTTCGATTGTAGGCCCCCCGGGTGGCAGCACCGTGAGCGTGATGCTCCTGCCCCCACACTCGATGCACCGCAGTTTCGGCGCCAGGTCCGCATGCAGCGCGCCGTGATCGTGTCCCAGCGTGGAAGCGAGTGCCTCCAGATCGAGCACACGGGTATGCCAGCATTCGGTACAGGTCGCCCGGATGCCGTACCGATTCGCGATGCATTCGCCGAGGGTGCTGTTCACGGAAGCCATAGCGAGAGCATAGCCCGGAACGCAGAAAAGGCCCCGCCCTCCCGGAGGAGAGCGGGGCGAGGTTTGGGAGGAAACGCCCAAGAAGGGCTAGGCACGGCACGTCACCTCCGGCACGCGGCCGGCGGCTTCTCAGGACGACGGAGCGGCGGGCAGCGCGGCGCGGCCGGGTTTTTAGGTAATGAGTGCCCTTAGGGAACGTCGACGATGCGCAACCGTTCTCTCTTTGCCAAGTCACTTGGCCAGGAGGAACACCATGAAGACCACCATCGCACTTTGCGCTGTCCTTTCCCTCGCAAGCGGCATTGCCCATGCAGGACCGTGCTCGGACCGCATTGCGGAACTCGATAAGAAACTCGCCATCACGGACGCCGGATCGGGTCCGACCGGAGAAGCTCCGGCAGCCATGTCCCATTCCGATGCAGGCGCCCCCAAAGCCGGGGAAGCGCCGGGCACCGGCGGAACCGCCGGCATGAACGCCGCCGTCGGCGACCGGGCTACGTCACCCGGAGACGTCCGAGCGCAAACCTCGGGTCAGCCCACAGCCGCACAGGGTGGCTCGTCGTCGACGCAACAAATCAGCGACGCCCTGGCTCGTGCCAAAAAGGCCGACATGGCCGGTGATGCAACCGCATGCCGACGGGCCCTCGACGACGCTGAACGCCTCGGGGGCTAAGCTATCCCCCTTCCCCCCGGAGGAGAGCGGGGCGCGCCGACGTCATATGAAACGTGAGGCCTGACGGCGGCCGGAAGCTCCGACTAACCGGGAGCCGCGGCGCTTCCGACCCTTGACGCAGATCAGCGACCTGACTCTGCAAAGCGCTCAATCTAGCTTCGAACTCCTGCGTGCTTGGAGCACCTGCGAGTGAGGCGTGAGAGGATGTCACATGTCAAAGCTCTCGATTTATACCGCCGCCGTGATTGCGCTTGGAGCAGCATTCATTTCACCATCCCTTGCCCAACCCCAGCAAGGGATGATGGGAATGATGGGCGGCGGGTGTCCGACCTTCGGCATGATGGGGCACGGTCGCATGGGCCAGGGCGGCTCGGGTGGCTGGTTTGGCGGCATGATGGGCCGCCAACCGAAGATGGGCGCCATGGCCGAGGGTCGTCTGGCCTATCTGAAGGGCGAGCTGAACATCACCGCCGCGCAGATGCCGGCATGGGACGCATACGCGTCTGCTGTTTCCGGCCGGATCAAACTCATGCAGGGAATGCGCGAGGGCATGGCCGAAACGATGCGGAAGGGTACCGCGATCGAACGCATGGATGCGCGGATTTCGGGCATGGAAGCCATGCTGGAGTCCCTGAAGGCGATGCGGCCGGCAACCGAAGGGCTCTATGCAGTGCTGACCGACGAACAGAAGGGCCTCGCCGACCAACTGATCGGCGGAGACTGTGGCGGCTTCTGACGGTCTGAGCTCGCGGGGCAAGGAAGACCCTCCGCCGGAGCCTCTGCTGCTCTGAGCCTCTTATTCTGCTGCGTCGGTTTTCACCAGCCGCAGCCCGGCAGGCGGTATGTCCGGCGGAGGCTGGGGCGTTGTCGCGATGTCAGGAAGATAGATGCCGCAATGCGGCTGGTACTTCCGGAACTTGCCCCTGCCAGGTGACGGCTGCCGCGGATACGGGCAGGTGAAGGCGATGCGATCGAGCAGTTCCTCAAGACCACAGCGTGCGCCATGTTTCTCCGCGAGCGTGGCTAGGCGGGCTTGACCGCGCCGCGTGCATGACCAGCACGCAAACCGCACCACCACATAGGGGTAGTGTGCCAAGCATGTCGGGATATCAGGCACCGTTCTCTCTATAGGCTGGCCTATGGATTCCACGAGAACGAAATGAGAACAAGCCAGCTGGACACCGAGCGCCAGAATCGCGCACAAGCCGCCAGCATGGAACCCTACAAGATCGTCCTGAAGAAGCTCACCAAGGCCGGCGATGAATGGATCATCGCGCCGGATGATCGGCCCGCCGACACGCGCATATGGACCGGTCGGTGCGCCTTCGTTCCCGGCGACCCGGCCGAACTCCGAAAGCACGTCGCCGCCGTGCGCATCAGCTTCTCGGCCGAAGTGCTACCAGCAGAAGGCGGCGGATGGGTGCACGCAGGCTACAGCGACCTCGTGAAGCTGCTGAAAGAGCTCAAAAAATAACCACCGAATACATTCCAGAATGTAACTTGCCGATCGGCGCCGCCCTATCCGAAACTGCATCGGGCTCCCTAGATGCAGGGTGAAGCGATGGATCCGGCAATCGAGCAGATCGAGAAGGTGCGGCGAGCCTCCAGCCGTCATCTGGCGGCGGTGAGGCGCGCGAGCGCTGCCGAACAGGCCCGCGTACCTGCAGAGATAGCAGCGGCCATGGACGCCCTGGATGAGGCCTCTGAGGAGCTCCAACAGGAAGCGCTGAAGCTCCTGACAGAGAAGCGCCCGCACACCGCCGCCGGCGCGGCCGAGGTGCTGGCCTATCTTGCGAGCCAGCAGGGTGCAGATTCCCTTCCCGACACCACAGAAGATGGACGGGATTTTCCACGAGCGGTCATGGCGGTTTGCGCAGCGGCAATCCGTGGTGGCCTTCAACAGCGCCGCTAGTCCGCCAGCACAGCCGCCCCGCGCGCTTCTGGCCTCAAACGACAAAAAGCCCCGCCCTCCCTGGGGAGAGCGGGGCGAGGTTTGGGAGTAAACGCTCAAGAAGGGCTAGGCACGGCACGTCACCTCCGGCACGCGGCCGGCGGATTTGGGGATAGCCTTCGCGCCTCCCGGGGGCGCGACGAGCCGCTCATGCCTCCGACCGCCACGTCGACACCGGCAGCGGCGGAGCCTCGTGCATCCCCTTGCGCGCCTCATAGGCGGCGCGGATCAGCACAGCCGCCAGAGCCTCGATCTGCTCGGGCGTGCCGTGTACCGAGCTGTGCCTGTGCCGCACGAACAGGATGCCGAGATGTCGGTCGAAGACGATGCGCTCCTGGGGGGCGACCTCTGGTCGGGACCCCATGCTCAGGACCGGGTGAAGAGCCGGCGGATGAAGTCCCAGATCTCGGCGGAATAGGTCCACACGAGATAGGAGACCCCGCCGAAGACGGTGGAGACGCCCGTGGCGCCGACCGCGACGACGGCGCCGATCCGGTCTCTGAATAGCTTGTTCGTCTCCAGCTCTTCGGCATGGTCCTTCAGCATCGCCTTGTGCTGATCGACCGCGTCGACCACCGGTCCGATCGCGTGCCTGACATCGGTCACGCCATCCTTCACCGTCGCGATCTCGGCGCGGACCTCCCGCCGGAAGTCGGCGCCGGTCTGACGTTCCAGCTCTTGGTCATCCTTCAAGTTTCGAACGTCGGCCCGAAGCTCGCCGAGCTTCTCCATGATCTCGTGCAGGATCGGCTCGGACATCAGTTCCCGCCTCCGAAGCCGGCGCCCACCTGGTCGTAGAAAGCAGCGCAGCGCGCCACTCGGTCGTCCTCACCATCAGCGACGATTTCCCATCGCTTCTGGACCCACCGCCACTTCTCGCCCTCCTTCGGGACGACACGCGGCATCTTCTCGCGGCACTCCGCCGGCAGGTCGGGAAGATCGACGCCCGCCGCCACCGTGCCCGTCGCCGCGGCGGCTGAGGTCAACCGCTTCTCAGTGGTCGTGCAGCCAGCGAAGATCAGAGCCATCGACACGAGCGCCATCGACACCGCTGTCTTCCGCGACCAGTCGTTCGTATTCAGCCTGAGCACGGGCGGCCTCCTGTTTGGCGAGTTCGGCACGATCGAGAGCGGCGCGCAGCGCGTCGTCAGAGGCGGCGCGCTGGCGAAGTAGCTCGTTGACTTGCGCTTGGAGGGCGGTTCGCTCCGCGAGCTGGACGTAGCCCTCGCGCGCGGCCTTCGCGATGGCTGGGTCGTCGATGAGGTTGTCGTAGGCCATCATCGTCGACCAGGTGAGGAACGCCCCGGCCGCCGCGCCGGCGCCCATCTTCAAGGCGTCGAGGAAGCCGAGCATCATCTATCCTCCCAATCCGACAGATCGACGGAGCGGAGCTTGCGAGAGATCAGGCTCATTGCCCGAAGCCCTCCGGCGGCTCGTCGACCGGCGACGGGCGGCGGGGCGGGAAGTGCAGCCCGTCGCGGGACCGCACTTCGGCGTCGCGTTCGTTCTTGTTGTCCCACGTCGCGCCAAAGACATAGGTGCCGATGGTGGAGCCTGCCAACAGGATCAGGCTGGTGGCGATGACGCGATGCAGTTCCGTGTCCCGACCCCAGACGGTGAGGTAGACGACTTCGGCCGCACAGAAGACGAGGATCGCGATGACCAGCCGGCGGCGGACGCCCCATGGTGCGGACCACTGCTTTTCCATCACAGCCTCGCCGCCTGCACATGCATCCAGTCGTAGTTTTTGGCGCGACCGAGCGAGACCCAGCCCTCCGCTTCCCAGATTCTCCAGAACTCCTCGGCGTCGGGCCGCGCGAGGCGCGCGCGATCCCGGCCCCATTTGAGCTGGTTGCGCTCCGGATCGAAGTCGATCGCGATGCCCCAGGCGTGCATGGAATAGCCGGAGCCGCCGCGCATCTTGCGGACGTTCAGGCTGCCGCCGAAGAGGTCGAGACCGAGGTCGTGGATCTTCGCGATGCCGTAATGCGCCAACACCCGGTCGAGCGCCCGCGCAGCGCTTGGCGCCACCTTCTGGTGCAGCGAAATTCGGGTTATCGTCTGCGACTTGTCCCATGCGAGGACCATCGGATAGGGCAGCGGGATCGTGACCTGGTGCGTGCCGACCGCGCCATAGAAGGACGGCACGCCGGACTGACGAGGCCACACGCCGCCCGGCGCGCTCAGAGCGATCGGCTCGGAATCGCGCCACGTCTCGACGTTGGCGTCACCGCGGCGCCGCGCCTCCCAGACGTCGAGGGCATAGCGCGTCTGCGGCCCCTCCAGGCCGTCGATCTTGCCGGCCTGGATGCCCTGCAGCGTCATCATCGCCTGCGCGGCTGCCAGCGCCTTGCGCGCCGGCGGCCAGGCGGAGAACGCCTTGGCGCCGACCTCGGTCAGGAGGGCATTGATCGCCGTCTCGGTCTTGGTGCCCCAGTCGCCGTCTACGGCAAGCGGGGGCGTCCAGCCGCGCGCGTTGAGCGCGGACTGCAGGTCACGCAGTTCCATGGGTGGCTCCGAAAATGAAAAGGCCGCCCGGAGGCGGCCTGCTATATGGACTAGGGCACGGCTATCAGCCGGCGAGCACGGGCGCCCCGAACGGGTAGGAACTGCCGGCGAACGTGGGCTCCACGCGCAGGGTGGCTAGATCTTCCTCGGTCGTGATCGTGTGCAGGATTTGGCCAGTCTCGCGGTCGGCGATCAGCACGCAGGCTTCGCCCTCGAGCGCCGGGTCGCGCGCCGGCCGGGCGATGATGGTGAACCAGCCGGGCAGGTAGGCGCGGATCTCCTGCGCGATGGGACCGACGTCGGGCACATCGACGGTCTCGGTACCGGTCACACGATAGACGCCGACCGCAGAGATGACGCAGGACGCATCCCAATGCCGTTCGCCCGGCTCGATGCCCTCGATGGCATAGGCCGGCAGCGCGTCCATGGCGGACGCCTGGTCCGCATAGCGCAAGAGGTGGTCGATCATGTCGCCATCAGTTCCCGTAGCTGGTCGTCGGTGAAATTGTCGTGCGGCCACACAGCCAGTCGCTCGACGGTGCTGTTCCAAGCCGCAGCACCCTGACGACTGCCGATCCCGAGCCGCGTGAGCGTGGCCGCCGGAGGAGATGCGAGCGTAGCGTGGCCGACCGCCCCGCCGAGTAGGGTCCCGCGCAGGCCCTGTGCCTCCGACCACGATACGGCAAGCCAAAATGGCTGGTCGGCTACCAGTGCTGAGGCCCCGCTGAGCGAGAGGCTACCGCGATACGCGTTCGAAACGTAATTGTAGACAGTGAGTTGATTGCTCGACCGCCCGAGTGTGAAACGATCCGCGAAGCCGCTTGGTGGCGTCCAATTGATCAGAGCGTTTTCGTCGCCCACATTCTGAAAGACCGGCCTGCGAGCGGCGACGGCGAAAGTGAAACCGTCCGCGAGGGCGACCGGGGAGACCATGCTCAAATTGTCGGACGCACGCGCTTGCAGGCTGCCTACCGGTACGACAAGCGGCGAGCTGTACAACGTGCCGGTAGAGGCACAGGCGTAGTGAAGGATGCACTCCTGACCAGTGACAGCGCCCGACGACCCGTTGGGATACACGTAGACGAGCGCAGAAGCGTTCGCGCCCGCGTTGATCACAGCAGATAGCCGGACCATCTGGCCGCCGTTGGGGCCGGAGCCAAGATGCTCGACAACGATGTCGGTAGCGGCGCCCTGAGGGACGGTCACCGCCCCGGTTGACCAGTTATAGAAGAGCAGCCCCAGCCACGATCCGGCCAGCAAGCCAAACGTAGAATACGGGGCCTGGTCGGGCAGCCTCTCCAAGATGACATCCAAGCGATAGCTTTGCCCGGCGGTCATGGTCACGGTCTGATATCGAGCCTGAGAGCCCCCGACGTGGCAAATGTGCTTCGCTGCGCCGCCTGTGAAGGCGCTTGTAACAGGCACGACGTTTTCTGCGAAGAAACCACTTACCCAGTCTGTGTCACCCAGCGTGAACGCCACGGTGCTCGTGGTAATCGATGAAAGAGAACTCTCGATCCGTGCGCCCAGCGGCGTCCGGGTGACCGGGTCGTGGTCGTGGCGGAGCACGCCGCTGCCGACCATCTCGTAGGGCCCGGCGGCCGGCCAGCGCCCGGCGGCGGACGCGCGGGCGAAGCTGGTCACGTCGCCGATCGGCCGGAAAAACGCGCCGGCGGGCAGACGCCGCAAGGCGTGGCCGCGCGCAAAGTCCAGCACGACGCCGTCATGCCCGCGCAGCGTGTCGACCAGTGCCGCCTCCAGCGGATGCACGGTCGCGCCGGCAAGGGGGGAAATGGCGGGCGATAGGGCGACACTGGCAAAACTCACGGCTGTGTCGCTCCCAAAAGCTGGACAGCAGCGGCCGCGCCGCCCGGATTGCCGGTGACGAACAGCGACACGACGCCTTTCGGCAGCCCCCTCGTGTGGTCGAAGGGGTGCTCGGGCGCGCCGCCGCCGGCGATGACAATATGAGGCCAGGACCCGGCCGGCGACGAGATCGCGAAGCTGTGCCCGGCCGGCGCCGTCTCGGGCACGGTGATCGCCACCTCGCCGAGACTGTCGGCCAGCCGGAACAGGCTGCACAGATGCAGCGCCGGATCATAGGCCAGCGGCCCGGTGACATCGATGATGCGCAGCGGGCCGAGATACCGCTGCAGGGCGGCGGCGAGGGCTGGATCGACATCCTCGACCAGATAGATCGGATCAGCCATCTCACGCCTCCTCGATCTCACCCGACGGCCACGCGACGGCGGCCGCCGCCTCGGACGCCGCGGCCGTTTCCGCCGCCGCAATGGCCTTCTTCGCGCCGAGCCGGGCGGCCTCGATCGCCGCGCCGATCAGCTGCCAGTGCTGGTGAGCGGCGCTCACGACGCCAGCCACCTCCGCCAGCGTCGGCGCGGTGATGCCGACCTCGGCCGACAGCAGCGGGTAGTCGACCGGATCGGGATCACTCTCGGCCGCATAGCGGCGCGCCTCCTCGGCCTTGGCCTGATAGGTCATCGCCTGCCCGGCGCCGGGCGTGATGTGGCGTGCCCGCTCGACCTCGGCGGCGGCATCCACATCGGCCATCAGCAGCGCCTTGCGCGTGGCGAGCGAGACGCCGATCCGGTAGGGCGCAAGAACGGCCTGCAGAGCGGCGTCCGTCTGCTCGCCGGCATCATCACGAGGCCACCGCGTGGCGGCATGTCCGCCCGCCTGCCATGCGAGATAGGCAGGATCGGTATCCTCGATCAGCGCGCCGGCGGCCGAGGAATAGATGCGGGAGCCATCATCCGCGCACCAGTACCAATTGCGGGGATCATACATATTGGCCTCCTGTCGCGGTGCTGCCGGCGATCGAGCCAGGGAAGAAATTCGCGCCACCGCCAGAGGTTGAAATCACCCCGTTCGTCACGGCGTTGTAACGCGCGCCCGTTGCGCTGCCGGAAATAGAGCCCCCACTGCCCAGCGAGATAACCGAACCCGTCGACGCGTAGGCGTTGGCGACAGAAAACGCCGCAGAATCCGTGTAGGCGATCGCGCCCGCGATCTGGATTTGAGACCCGGTTCCGGCTCGCAGAGCGCTTTGGGCGGACCCGCGCAATTGGCAGCCCGCGCCGACCTGGATCAGGCCGGAGTAAGCAGTCGACACCAAATACGCCCCGGACCCAGTTGTGAACTTGAGCGATGTATTGTTCAGCTTAAGCCGAGCTCCATCCGTCGCGGATGCGATAGATGTTCCGGCTATCGGGGATTGTAGAAAACACCCGAATGTGGTGACGGTCCCGCCATTGACCGTAAAGACACTCGATTGACCGGATTGGCACGCGATGATGTAGGCGTCTTGGTTGGCTATATTGCCTATAATCTCGACATTGCCATTGACCGCGACGACATCAGGGGCGGCGTAGGTGCCGGCGATCCCGAGGACGATCTGCCCCGGAACGTTGAAGAGCATATACCGCCGCAGGCGTGTGATCGCTTCGGCAATGGTCGCGAGGGCTCGCGCGCTGGTGTTCGCCTGACCGTCGTTGGCGTCGTCGCCGTCCGTCCGCACATACAGCACCGGAGACACTTCCGGGATCAGCGACTCGGAATAGGCCAGCCCGGCCAGCGCCCAAGCTGTGCCCGTGCAGATCACGGTGACGACGGCGTCGATGGGCAGATCACCACGGGCCAGGTCCGCGCCCCGCATCGTCCGGATCGGCAGTGCGCCGGGCCCGGCATCCAGCGTTGCGGCTCCGGTGTTCGTGGCCGCGACCTTGACCCTCAGCGGCATGCCAGCGACGTGAGCGGTCAGCATGGGGTCGAGCGCGACGGTCAGGGCATTCGCGGTGCCGCCTGCGACGACGTAGTTCAAGCTCTGCTGCCGCGCCGCCTTCACCACCTGGAGCAGATCAGCCACATCCGGCACGAGACCATTCTTGCCGATGAAGGCATCGAGTTCGCGCTGGACGTGCTCGATGGCCCGCGCGGGGACCCTCGATCCGGTGACGACACCGGGCGTGTTACGGTCGACATAGGGGGCGTCCGGGTCGGACGACCCGTACGGGGGCTGGTACTTCATGGCAGCCTCAGGGCAAGCGATGTGTGGGGAGAGGCGTTGCCAAGGGCTGGCAACGAACGGGGCGGCGGGCGGTCAGGAGCCCGGCGACAACGCGAGATATCTGGAGGTATCGAGCCAGACCGGGCGGTCGCCCCACCAGATTTCTACGTCGTCGTGGACGACGTAGACCGGCTGCGTCCAGCCAGGATAAAGGTTGCGGAAGAGGCACTGCAGCCGCTCGATTTCCGCGATGCGGAACAGAGGGTCATGGCCGCATTCGCTTTCGCCGCAGATAAAATAGTCGACGGCGAGATTGAAGATGTGCACGACCCAGTAGACTTCCTGCAGCCTGTCGCCGACCGTGTGGCCGCCGCCGCATTCGGAAAAACCACACTCGAAGACGGCAGACTCCTCGATCGCGATCCGGAAGCCGCGGTCGTAGGCGAGCCGGACGAAATCCAGCGGATGGATCATCGCGTTGCCGCGCACCCGCGCGAGCACCGCCTGCTTGCGCCCCGCCGTCGTCTGGTCGTTCGCGGTGCAGGCGTCCGGCAGGCCGAAATCCGCCTCCCACTCGGGGAGGCTGTCCGACATGGTGGTGGCGGAGCTTTCCAGCACCAACCGCCAGAGCCGCCGGTATCCCTCCGCGAACAGGCCGAGCAGCACGCGCGTGAAATTGGCGAGCACGCTGTCGGTTGACGCAGCGATGCCGTCGGGCGTGCCCCAGGCCGCGCCGCGCGGCCAGCAGGCCAATCCGGAGGGCAGGAGATCCTCGACACTGGGGTCGGAAAGCGCATCGCCCGGCATGGGCGGCGGAATATCCCCGCCCGGTGTCTCCGGTTCGTAATAGGTCCAGCTGTTCGCGCCGGGATCACGCATAGCTCACGGTCCCCAGCACCGGATAGGCGGCGGCAAAGGTCAGGTCGCCGGCAGGCGCGACCAGCACATGGCTGTCTTCGCCCGCCGCGGCGGAGACAGCCTCGGCGATCCACGAGCGCGACAGCGTGAACGGGTCGGCGGCCACGCCGGGGCGGCAGCGGGCGAGGAAGGTCGCCGCGAGGTTCGTCTCGATCGCCGCACGCACCTCCGGCGTGTCGACGGCGAGGTCGGCAATCGTGACGTCGACCGGAGCCACCGTCGGCACGGCGGCGACGGTGTCATCCACGCGGATCAGCCGCTTGGCGTCGATATGCGCCTGCACGACGGCGGCATCCCCCGCGGTCGGGATGAGATTGGGGCGGCCGGCGAAGAGGAAGAAAACGACAATCGAGCCGACCCCGTTGGTGAAGGAAAAGGCCCAGGCCTTCACCACCCCCGGAATCTCGCCGGCGAAGCGCTCATAATCGGGCAGGGCGCCCCCCTGAGGCGGCTTTCCCTTCCGCTCCAGGATGCGCCCGCGATACGCCTCGATGCCCTCGATGTCGGCGCCGCCGCCGAGTCCCGCCGCCCCCACTTCTGCCGCGTCCGACAGCGTCGGGTAGAGCGAGGGGTCGGCGAGCGTCAGCGTGGCGCCGCCGTCGCGATTGGTCGCCGCGCCGGTCGCTTCCGCGCGCACGCTCGCGGCGAAGGTGCCGTCGCCGAGCGCCGTGAACGGCTGCGTCGACACGTAGCTTTGCCCGGCCGAGAGCCAGCGCACGCCGGCGGGGTAGGTCAGGCCCGGCTGGCCTGCGCCGGCAACCTCGCCGGAGGCGGCGGAGGCACCCTTCAGGTAGATCCTCACATCCGCGCCATGCAGGCGCAGGATGGGAAGATAGGTGCAGGTCCGCACGAACAGCTGTTTGAAGATCCATTGCTCGCGCAGCTCGTAATTGCGCGCGAACAGGGCCACGACCTTGGCGGTGACAGCGACGAAGTTCTGCTGGATCCAGGCGTCGGTGCCCGGCAGATACTGCCGGAAGAAACCCCGCGCGCGTGCGCCGAGCTCGTCGAGCGTGTGAAGGTCAAGCGCCATCGATCTGGTCCCAAAGCACGGCGAAGCGTTTCTGGAATATCTTCGCGCCATCGCGGCCGAAGAGGCTGACATCAAGGTCGAGCCGGTTGCGCTCGGGCGAGCGCAGGGCAGCCACATCGGCCCGCACCGCCACGCCTTGCGTGATCAGCGTCTGCAATGCCTCGCGGGCATGGTCCTCCGCCTCGAGGTCGATGTCTTCCGTGAGCGCGCGCCGCCGCAGCAGCCAGAACCGCGAGCCGAGCGGTGCGTCGCCCGGCTGCAGGTCGAAGCCGTCCCCGGGCCAGCCGCGATTGCTCTCGCCCTCCGGCAACTCGTGAGGCTCGACCCTCCGGTCGGTCTGGAGGCAGATCAGCACCGCCGTCTCGATCGCCGCGCCCGAGCGCAGGTCCGCCATGGCCACGTCGATCGCCAGGTCGCCGATCTGCCGCGCCACATCCCAGACAAGATCCGGGAAAAGCAGGGGCTCGGCCGCTGCGGGAAGAGGGACGACCCGCATCACTTCACCCACACCTTGCTCGCGAGGTTGGACATCTCGACGTCGCCGCCGCTGTCCACGGTACCCTCGGCCGATGCTGGCCGGCTCGCGTCTGGCCCGCCGAGCTTCACATCGCCCTCGAGGATGATGGTCGGGGCGATGAGGTGGATCGTGCCGGCATGGACGATCCGCAGATTGGCCTCGACGATCGAGACGATATTGCCGAGGTGATCGTAGATCGCCATCCCACCGGCCGGCAGCTGCGGGACCAGCTCTGGGTTCGCCCCGCCGAGGGCGTACAGGCTATCGCGGCTGCCCCGGCTGCCGACAACGGTGGCGATGCCGCCCTTGACGGGATGGGAGGTGAAGCCATGCGGCTCGACACGGTGTGCGCGGGGAAAGCCCTCGCCGGCATAGCCGCGGCCGGACAGGAATTGCTGGCCCGAACGGTGCTCGACACCCCCATCGAGGTGCATCCGCGTGACATTGACGTCCCAGCTCATGCTTCCTCGCTGCCATCTGTGCCTGTCAGTCTTGCCGGCATCTCAATCCTGGCGGAACGTCGGCTCGCCCGCCGGCGCCCCCCAGCCCTTGGCGCTTTCCCCACGCGGGTTGTCACCGCCGAGGGCGCGAGGATCCTTGAGGGTCAGGGTGGCCTCCGTCCCGCTGCCTTCGCTTTCCTGCGCGAAGGTCGCCGAGGCGATGACCATGTCCTGTTTCAACCCGCCCCAATTGTCGTCGACCGGGACGAGGAAGTTGGGCGACCACAGCATTCCGCCCGCGTCGCGCAACCCGGGGACCGTGATCGACGCAGCCTTCGCCCGGCCGGCCGAGCGGCGCGCCTCCCAGCCGGCGCGCTTCTTCGCGCGCTCCGAGGTCATCTCCCCCTCGTGATAGATGATGAGCGGTCGCTTGCGCTCGGCCGTGCCGCGCGCCTCGGCTTCCGGCCGCAGCGCGGCGCCGGTGACGCCGAAGGACGACTGGCCACGGACCCGGACCTCGGAATAGTTGAACCGGCCCGAAAGGGTGCCGCTCGCCCGCTTGATGTTCTCGCCGAGGACGAGACCCCCGGAATGCCGGCCCTCCGGACCCGACGTGATCTTCAGTTTTCCCTTCGGCGTGTCGTAGATCAGCGCACCAATGGCGCGCGCGTCGCGCTCGAGCGTGTCGAACAGCGGTTCGCCGGGCACGATCTGATGCAGCGCCTTCTTCTCGGTCTCGACGTCCACTTCCACGCCGATTCCGGCCGTGTCGAAGGCGCCGGCGACATCCCTGAGGGTGCAGTTCTCGATGTAGCCGGTGGGGTGGTCGATCGAGCATTCGGTGGCGTCGACGGTGCGCGACACCACCGAGACCGTGTTGATGCGCGATCCATCGTCATGTGACCAGTTCACGTCGCGCACATAGCCCGTCAGCCAGAGCTCGCCGCCGATCGTCACCGTGCACTCCTCGTCCTCGTCGCACGGCAGGCCGGGCAGGTTCCAGGCGACGTCGAAGGACCCCGTGCGAACGGCCTTCTCCGCGCTCGCCTGCAAGCGTGCAACTGACATGGGCGAGCGGCCGTCCGGCGACGGTCAGCACGATCGTTTCCAGCATCTCACGGCGCCACGGCTTCGAGAATGACAGGCATCACCATCGCCGTACCGATCTGGTTGCGTTCGACCAGTTCGGCATCCCGCGCGGGGTCCCCATAGAGATCCCAGGCCAGCAGCGTCGATGGGAGCGAGACGCCTGTTTCGACCCGCACCAGCGGCGCGCGGTTCGCCGCGATCTGCGACACCTGCCGGAGGGCTTCGCCGACAAGGCCGAGAAGCCATCCGTGCAGCACATGGCCGAAGGCCGCGCCGGCGGCCTCAACGACCGGGTCGGCGCGAGCCGCGAGAGCCGCACGCGCCCGCTGGGCATCGGGACGCGCGGGATACTCCGCCCGCACCGTCACGAAGCAGGCGATCACGAGGAACCCCACATGGTCGAGCGTCGCCGGATCGACGATCTCGTCCAGCGCGCCGATCAGGCCTGCGCCGTCCTCGGAGGCCTCGCCCAGAAGCCGGCACGCCTCGAGATAGGCGGTCGCGCCGACGTCGCCGCCAAGAGCGATCGTGCCGGCCAGCCGCGTGGCCCGCGCGCGGTCGTCGACATCAGGCAGGAACCTGTCGAAAAGGTCCGTCAGCCAGTCCATGGCGAGCGCTCACATTCCGGTGGAAAGGTCCATGGCGGCGGCCGCGAGACCGCTGCTGAAGCTGGTCCGCAGGGCCGACAGTCCGGTGACGCCCCCGCCGAAGCCGGACGATGCCTCGACGAAGACGAGGTCGTAGGCAATGTAGCCGGCCTGGTCGCGCCGCCGGTTGCGCCGACACCCCAGGCAATGTGCCGACTGGGACGGATCAAGGGGCAGGGTCAGCCGGCCCAGGCCGGGCGCCGCGCACGCCGCCTCCAGCGCCCAGCCTTCGACATCGGCCAGATCGCTGGCGACATAGGCCTGCACCTGGAACTCGGTCGCGCGGCGGCCAAGGTCCTCGGTGAGCGGGGCCTCTCCCCCGGAGATGTTGTGCACGGCGACGCGCCGGCCCACCTCGGGCCCGTCCTCCTCAACCCAGAACCGTGCTCCCCGGAAGGAGGCGCGGCGGAAGGCAAGGCGCCAGTTCCGCATGTGTCACCCTCCGCCGGGCAGGCCGGCATTCGGCATGGATTGCCCGAGATTGGCGTTCGGCGCCGCCCGTGGACCGGGGATCGGCGGGACGGTGATGCGCGCCGAGGAAATCGCCGCGGCGGCCTGCCGGCCGTTCTCCCCGATGCTCTCCGCGGCCGAGAGCAGCTCGCGCGCCGCCTCCCGGATTGCCGCCGCCGATTCCGACCCGGCAAGGCGCATGTCACCGCCGCCCTGTTCCATCGCCTGCCGCAGGACGTCCGCCGTCTCGTTCGCGCCGTCAATCTGCAGCGTCAGCGGCGGCAGGTCGGACGCCGACGGCAGGGACTGCGGCGGAGCCGGAATCCACCTGTCGTCCGGCCGGGCCGCCTCGTCCGGAGGTGGCAATGTGGCCGGCGGACCGGGTGGCCGCGGCGGATCGAGGGATATCTCGTCCTGTCCTTGAGGATCATCCGGTGGAAAGGACGACGGTGTGCCGGAAGGTTGGTCCGTGGATCCCGGAATGGCCGGCGGAGCAGCCCCTTCCGCCGCCGCCCGCAACTCGGCATGCCACCAGTTCATCCAGTCATGGATCTCGGTCGCCGCGTCCCACAATTGCCCAGGCACAGGGGCAGGAGCAGGAGCAGGAGCGGGGGGCGGTTCTTGGGGAGCAGCAGGCGAAGGCGGCACCGGCGAACCTGGGTCCCAGGGCGCGCTGCCAAGCCAGGAGGCTCCGGTCCAACGCCGCGCCTTCTCGTACCAGGACTCTCCCTCGTCCCGCACCTTGGCGTCGTACTCGGCCTTGCGGCGCGCGACTTCTTCGGGGGGCAACGTCTCGACACGATCACCCGGCGAGCCCATCCACTCGAAGAAGTCCCGCACATGGCCGATGCCCGCGGAGATCTCGTTTACCGCCATCGCCAGATCACGGAAGAAATCGGCAACCATGGACGTGCTGGGATCGATGCCGACCAGCGTCGAAAGAGCCTCTCCCAGCTCCGACAATGCCCGCTGCGCCTCGCTGAGCGCCTGCGCGTCGAGCTTGTCGTCAAACGTCCCCAACTCGTCGCTGATCTCACGCAGGAGCGCGCGGGCACGCTCCAGCCCAGCCTCCAGCGCCGGCATGCTCAACTCGCCAAGGTCAATCGTGACCTCGCTGACCTGGTTCTTGAAGAGCTGCCAGCGCGACGAAAGCGCGTCGAGCTTCATCTGGTAGGACTTACTCAGGGAGCCGAACCAGTCCTTGCCGCTCGCCATCTCGATATTGCGGTCCACCTCCTGCAGCCCGTCCACCAGGCGCATGATCTCATCCGACCACTCCATGCCGAAGATGGCGCCGGTGAGCCGCGCGCGCTTGAACTTGTCGAGCTTGCCGAGCTGGCCGAGGAACTTGCGCAGCGCGCTTTGAGGATCCTTGCCCAGCTCCTCCTTGAAGGCCTTCACGTCGCCGACCACTTCGCCGAGGGCCGAATACCCCTTCTTCCCGAGATTCTCCGGGGCGATCAGCTTCGAGGTCAGCGCATTCATCATGCGCGCCCCGGTCTCGGGATTGAGCTTGAGATTCAGCAGCGCGGCGCCATAGGCTGCCGCCTCCCTTGCGCTGAGGCCGAAATTCTTGAGCCCGGCGCCGGCATTGTCGAGGAACTTGATGATATCGCTTTCGTCGCTGATGCCGCTGTCCGCCAGCGAATTGATCAGGTCGAAATAGCGCTCCATCTCCGTCATGGGGATGCCAAGGCCGACCTTGAAGCCGGCCGCGGCATTGCCGACCTCCTCGGCGGTCATGCCGAACGCATCGGCGGCTTTCGCGGAAAGCGCGGCGAACTGGCGCCACTCCTCGATTGGCAGACCAGCGGCGGCCGCCCGCTCATACGACGACAATATCTCGTCGAGCGGCACGGCCAGTTCTCCGCTGGTCGCCAACTGCTTCGCCTCGCGGCCGATCTCTCTCATCTGCTCGGCGGTAAGACCTCCCTTCTTGGCGATCTCGATGAGAGCGTCCTCGTAGGAGACAAGAGTCGTCAGCCCACCGCGAATGCCGCCAGCTGCCGCAAGCCCGCCGGCGATCGCCGCGCCGCCCATCCACAATGTACGATCGACGCGAGCGGCAGACCGCTCGAACGCCGCCATCTGCCTTTGCTGGCGGCTTTCCAGCGCCGTCATTCGCTCGGCTTTCTTCAGCCGGCCCTCTATCGTCGCGAAGGCTTTGGCGGTCCGGTCCTGTGCCGATATCTTGAGCTTGGCTTCGATTTCGGTGGACATGGCTCTACCAATTGGCGGCGGAAACCCGACCTGCTACCGTTTCGGAACGGTGGGGGGTGTCATGAGTATTGCGGTCGGGCTTGTCGGATTGCTGCAGGTGATACTCGGCATCGTCATTCTGACCGGGGAGAAATCCCCCATCGGAATGGCCGTTGGCGCGGCCGTCATAAGTGTCGGCTTGCTGCTCTACGGGCTGGGTGTCGCGATCTGGCACCTTGCCGGCATCAAGGCCGAGCTGAAAAAAGCGAACGCCATGCGCCCAGCCGAAGATCATCGCCCCGCTACGGCACCCTGATCGCTCATGTAGGCGGACGACAGCTTGCGCGCCGGCGGCCCTCGGCCCCGTGCCAATCGACGGCGCGGGCGAACCAGTCGCGGATCTCGTCGAAGGTTAGCCGGTCGAGATAGGCGGGGTCCCACCGGAGCCGGAAGACGAATTCGTCGACGAGGCGAGCGATTTCCGCGCCGCGATAAAAAAATGCAGCACATGGTCCTCCAGCGCCATGGAGTCGGCCAGGTCGAGGGTCGCCAGCGCACCGACCGACGGGCTGGTGACGAGCCGATCGACATAGGCGAAGAGAGCATCGCGGTCGCGCAGCACGATGCCGCGCTGCACATCGTAGACCGGCCCGATCTGGCGATAGTCCAGGTAGAGCGGATCGCGGAACGTGATGGCGGCGAAAGTCTCGCTCCCCGCCGTGTACATTTTCGAGAGAGGCAGATCCTTCATCGCCCTCAGCCCAGCCGCTGGTAGTTACTGCCGTTGATGGTCATGCCCGTCAGCTCGCCGGTCTTGCGGTCGACCGAGGGCTCACCCGAGAAGAACGCCGCGACATAGACGTGGCTTACCCCGGTGAACTCCTCAGTGATGTAGATGTCCTGCCGGGGAGCACGGAGCAGCTGATCCGGGTCGACCCCGGTATCCTCGAGCGTCACCTCCGCCGTGCGCGGGCGCGGGGTGGCCTGCCGGAAGATCGATCCATCGTCATTTGCTCCCGCCTCGATGGCGTAACGCGAGGTGCCGACGTTGAAGGTACCGCGCATGGTCAGATTGGTGCCGTCGGCGAGGCGCATGCGCATATGCCCGCCGAAATCGTGGTCGGCCATGTCAAGTCCTCCCGGTTAGGCCGCCATCGAGGCGGGATACTGGCTGTAGATCCGCGCATTCGACGCGAGGACGTCGAGCGGGTTGACCATGTCGAGCGGCGCGTAGACGTCGACGCGGTTGGGGTTGTCGACATTGCGCTGCACGTCGAGATTGGCCGAGAAGGTCTCGGCATTCTCCAGCACCCCGGGCATCTCGCGATAAACCGCGGCCATCGTGGCCCGGATGTCCTGCGGCGTGGTGAGTGCCGAGAGATTGGCCGGGTTGTCGTCCGCGATCGCCTTCTGGCCATGCTCGGCCTGCAGGCGCGCGCGGAACCGGCGCAGCGCGTAGACCAACTGGCCGATCTTCTGGATGTCCCGGAAGGTCGTGTCGACATTGCCGGCGCCATCGGTGCGCTGCATCGTCACGATCTTGTCGATGGTGACGGCGCCGTCGGTACGCACGCCGAAGGTCGACAGGCCCGACCCGAGGAAAGCGTCGCGCGTCGCGTAGTCGTTCATCCACCGCGTGCGGTCACGGGGCGCGGCGACGCCCTCGACCACAAGTCCGGTCTGGTTGCGCGAGACGTTTCCGGTCACGCCGTCGGAAAGCCACGGCACGATCCTCGCTACCATCGCAGCCACCCACACCCACGGCGGCGTGGCGTCTCCACCGCTGGACAGGCGCGGCAGGGTGGTGATGTGACGCGTGTCATAGCTAAGGCCGAAGGTGGTGAGATTGGCCGTGGTGTCCGTCTTCGGCACGAACACATGCCCGTAGCTCTGGCGGCTCCACGCCCACCGGCCCGACGTGTCGGACAGCAGCGTCTGGTAGCGATCCATGCTGGCCGAATCGGCGAAGGGGGACACGATCCAGTCGAAAGGATCGTCCGCCAGCGCGGAAAGGCCCGTCGCGAGGGTCGGCGATCCGCTGCCGGCGGTCGCCGTTGCCAGCGTCAGCAGGGTTCCGAACACATTCCCGGAGGCGATCAACGGCACGTAGATGTCGGCGGTGTTGAAGATATCGCCCGGATGCCGCGCCGTGAGCGTCACCACATTCGTCGCCGCGGCCGCGGTGAAGGGCAGCGCCGACTTGGTGAGCGCGTCCTGGAAGCCGTTGATCGCGGCCGTCAGCGCCGTCGCGACCGCCGCGGCGGTGTCGCCGGCGCCGATGGTCAGGGCGATGCGCTGCCCGGCGATCTCGATGGCGCCATATCCGCCGGCGGCCGGTACGACGCCGACGGTGAGCGTACGTACTTCGGCGGTGCCGGTGGCGGGGACCGGCAGGATCCATATGTCCTGGGCGAGGGCGTTGCGGCGGGCCGCAATCACCATCTCCGCCAACATGGAGCCCTTGCCGCAGAGCGCGATCGCTTCCGTGGGGGAGTTACAGCGGATCGGGATGCCATCGGCCACCGACGCGCCGGTGTTCTTGTGGCCGATCAGCAGCAGCCGCGAGACGTTCTCGAACTGTCCGCCGGAATTGATCTCGAAGGTGATGATCGGCGCGCGGATGTTGCCGGGAATGGAGTTGAACCCGATGGCCATCAGTTCTTTCCTTCAGCCTTGCCGGGCTTGGCCGGCGGTTCCTCGGTCACCGCCACCACGTCGCCATCGGCGATGAGACGGACGAAATACGAGCTCTGCTCGTCGATCCGGATGCCGTCGCCGGCTTCCGGAACGAACTGGCCCGGGCATCCGGGCATGGGGATGCGCAGCCCCGGCTTGGCGCGGTAGCGCGACATGGACAGCCTCGATTGTCAGGGTGAGGTGGAGGGTGGGGTGATGGCAGGGAGCCCGTCACCCGCGGTCGGGTGAATATTGAAGCCGGCGATCGGATCGCGATCCGTCGCAAGAAAGGCGGCGGCGAGTTCGGCGAGCTTCGCCTTGGCGTAGGAGCCGTCAGGTAGATCCGCCATGACCCTCGCCAGCGGCTCTGGCAGTCCGCCGGTGTCGCTGAAGGTGTCGTCGGCGATCTCGCACGATACCGACACGAGCCGACGCATCCAGCGCAGGCTGTGCTCCGGCAATGCGAACGGGCTGATCGTGATGGACGGCACGGCCTTCAGCACTCGCCGCACGCCATATCCGGAGGGGGATCGCAGCAGCACCATGCGCACCTGCGCGGCCAGCGCATCGAGAATGATCTGGGCGCGCGCGTCGCCCTCGATTGTCGCGTCGGTGACCGTCGACCCGTCGATCCGGATCGGCTTGCCGTCGGGATCGCGCGCCATCTCCGAAAGCTCGACCACGATCATCAGGTCGGCGCTTGCATTGCCGCGCGCCGACGTGGCGATGTCGCCCCGGCGCACCGCCCGCACATCCTCGGTATAGACCGCCACTGAGGGCGTGTAGGGCTGGTCGGTATCCAGTTCGTCGACGAGGATCTGCCGGCTGTCGAAGACGCGATGCCGCGCTAGGGTCGCAAACCCCGTGCCCGACTGCACGGCAGCGGTCGGGCACAGGGCTTCGATTACGGCGAGGCGCAGGGCGGTTGCCGCCAGCATGGGATCACCCCGAAATGCGATTGAGCCAGAGAGCGACGCGAGCCGTGCCGTCCTGGTCGGGATTGGCCGCGACCTGGTAGAGCGCGTCGGCGGTCTGCACCCGATCGCCCTGGCGCAGCATCCAGGGCCAGCCGGTCGTGAGGGCGGTCAGGCAGACGCGCGTGATCTGCCGGATGTTGCGCTCCGCCGCGCCGGCCGATCGCGTTCCCGACATCGGGTTGAGCTCCGGCGCGAAGTCCAGCGAGCCCGAAAAACCGAAGCCGGGCCGCGTCGGGTCCGGCCCGTCAGTCGCATTCACCGCGCGCGCAGGCTTGCACATGGCAATGGTGGAGCAGGCGACGGTGTCGAAATGGCGCGCACAGGCTTCGTCCGTGCGCGCCAGCGCGTCATCCCAGGTCATGGGTCACCCCCCGAGCGCCGCGATGATCTCGGCCTTGGTGTCGCTTTCCCTCACAGTGACATCACGGCGTTCCGCCTCGGCCAGCAGCTCGGCCTTGGTCATGTCGGCGAGGACAGCATCCGGCGTGGCGGTCGGCGGCGTGGCGGCCGCGATCAGATCGTCGGCTACCTCGGCACCCGCGCGAACATAACGGCCGCCATAAAACCCGGACGTGGTGATGATCGCCATGCCGGCCTCACTGCATCTTGGCCCGCAGCAGCATCAGCGGCCGCGTGCAAATGAAGATCGGGTAGCTGTACATCTCCACCCGGTCCCACGCCTCGCGGCCGGAGGTGTCGGCGAGGATCAGCCCGTAATAGGGCTGGCCGCGGCGGTTGAGATACGGCTTGAACTCGTTCGCCGGACCATAACCCACCTTGAAGGCGCCCCGGGCATTGCGCGGGAAGAAGCGGGCCTTGTCCGTGCCGATGGCCAGCTTCGAGCCATCGTCGGTGCCGCGATAGTTGATGAAGGTGATGCCCTCGATCTCGATCGAGGAATACCCTTCGATATTCTCCAGCGCCGCCGCGCGCTCGGTGCCGAGCTTGGTTTCCTTGATCTGCGGATGGTTCACCAGCTTGTCGAAGAAGCTGTCGCCGCAGAGCGCGACGACGCTGGTCGAGGGCGTCCAGACGCCCTTCGCCGCCACCATCATGGTGCGCTTCACGTCGCGGCACTTCTTCCGCACGTCGGTCGCAGGATCGTCGAGCTCGAAGTCGATCTCGGCGGGCTCGGCTTCACCCCACTCGGTGAACCAGTTGATCAGCACCGTGGTGCCATCGGCATCCATCACCTTGCCCTGCACGGCGCCGAGGCGCATGTGCTCCCAGGTGAGGTCGAGATCGTCGAGGATCTGGCCGGTGCGGTCGGTCACCTCCTCCGTGACCTCCTTCGTCTGCTGGTCGAAGGGCAGGGCGAGCACGCCCGCCAGCTCAGAGGCGAAGATCGTCGAGCCCTTGGCGAGGCGCACGGTGTTGAAGGGGCGAACATTGGCCCCCTTCGGGATCAGTTCTTCCGGCGCCGAGCCGTCGGCGGAGGTCGGGATCAGCGTCAGCGTCCGATCCTTGGCCGCGATGGCGATGGTCCGCGAGCGGGAATAGATCGGCTCGAACAGGTTGAGCGAGCCGAGAAGCTGCGGCTTGTACTCGATCTTCTCGACGATCTCTTCCTGGAATTCGATCGCGCCGAAGGCGTTCTGGTTGAAGACGTCAACGACAAGGGCCATGGTCGCGCTCCTCAGCGGCTGATGATGCCGAACGCCGCGAGGGCGGCCAGGGCGGTGTTCTTGTGGGTGTCGGTGGTGACGGCCGGGCCCCAGTTGAGGACGGCGGCGTGCACCTCGCTGTCGCGCGCGGTGATCGTCCGGCGAACGTCGGCGGACGTGGCATCGCAACCCTCGTAGAGGATAGCCGCCGCGTTCTGGCTGCCGTCGCTCGCGCCCGGCGTGTAGTCCACATACTTGCTGCTGTCGGTGACCTTGCCGAGCACGCGGCCCGCCTTCAGCACCCCGGCGCCGCTGGCGACGGTGGCCTCGTCCCGCGAACGATGGCCGCTCGCTTCGGAGACGATGTAATGGCCCGGGCGGGCCAGATCTTCGGTAAGAACAGCCATCAGACCCTCCGTCAGCGGCGCTTGTTGAAGTTGGTGACGGCGGCAGCGAGCACGCTGCGATCACCCTTGCCCTTCGGCGGCTTGCCGCCGGTCAGCCCCGCAGCCGTGGCCCGACTGCGCTCATAGGCCCTCGGATCCGGCAGGTCGTCCTCGTCGACCTCCTCGGCGGCCGGCACCGTCGGCCCGGCGGCAAGGATCTTCTTGGCGGCCTCGGCCGTCACGCCGGCCTCGCAGAGCTCGCGGGCCTGCGCCTCGCGGTCCTTGGCCTCCGGCAGCGCCATGATGGCGTCGCGCCGATCGCGATCGGTCTTCTCCGTCTTCATCTGCGCGTTTTCCTCGCGCAGACGCTTGAGTTCGGCGGCATCGTCGCCGCCGTTCGGTGCCGTCATGGTAGTCTCCTGTGTCTGACGGGGAGGGGCGGGCGGCGCCGCCTTGTCACGGGCCTCGAAGGCCCAGTTCTTCCGCTTCGCCAGCGCGACCAAGCGCGCCGGGGCGTGCGTGAAAGTCCGGTAATCGAAGGCCGCGACTGGCGCCGCGGACTGGGCCGTGGTCGCGTCGGCGAAGCCCTCGCTCACCGCCTGGTCGGGCGTCAGCCAGGTTTCGCGCTTCATCACCTCGCGGCACTCGGCCTCGGTCTTGCCGGACTTGTCGGCGTAGACCCGGGCATAGGCGTTCGCGAGCGCTTCCAGCTGCTCGACCGTCTTCTGGTGTTCCGCCGAGGTGCCCCACGTCATGCCGCTGGGGTCGTGGATCATCATGATCGAGCCGGCGGACATGGAGACAGTCTCGCCCGCCATCGCGATCAGCGACGCCGCAGAGGCCGCGATGCCCTCCACGATGATGTTCGTGGTGCCGGGCCGCGCGGCCAGCAGGGCGTGGATCGCCGCCCCCTCCGTGGCGACACCGCCGGCCGAGTTGAGGTGCACGTCCAGCACCTCGTCCGGATCGAATTCGGCGAGCGCCAGCACCACGTCGGCCGAGGTGAAGCCGTCCTCGAAGTAATAGTCGCCCACATAGCCGGAAAGCCGCAGCTTCCCGCCATCGACAATCGCAGCCATGGGTGAACCTCAGTAAGGGCGATATCCGCCGCTGGTGGCAAAGCGTGTGCGCTTGCCGTTCTTCGCGTCGCAGGCCCGCTGCAGGCGGGACAGTTCATCGTCGAGCGCCGCAAGGCTGGCCGGCGTGTAGCGCGTGCGCCGGTTCGTCACCGGGGAGCGGATCTCGAATTCCTCGACCTGCTCGCCGGCGAGAACTTTCAGCTTGTAGGCATAGAGCGCCTGCCACAGCGCGCACGGGTCGTCCGTGTCGACGCTCACGCCGCCAATGGTGACCATACTCACTTCGCCATCTCCCGCACCGTTTGCGCGCGGGTCTCGCGCCTGCCTTCTGTCGCCGCTCCGAGTGGCCCGGCACCGCCGGTCATCGGCGCGAATGGGTCGGGCAAGCCGAGCTCGTCCACGATGACGGCCCGCTCGCGTGCACGCTGCCGGGCCGTCTCCTCCCAGTCGCGGCCGTAGAGGGCGCACTCGTCGGAAAGGGAGGAAAGACCCTTCTCCAGCCGCTCGCCGGCCGCCAGCGCCGCCTTGTAGTCGTCGGCCGTCGGTGCTGCCGGGCCCTGCCACTCCGCCCCGAACACCTTGTCCCGGTTGGCGTGGAAGGCGCGATAGCCGCCCTTGAATGGGATCCGGCCCGAGGCGATGCCCTCGTCGAGCCACGGCTCGAAAATCCCTTGGGCGACTGGAGCGGGGAGGCGTTCGCGACGTCGCATGGCCAGCGGCCAGACGGTCGCCGTCTCCATCCGCACCGACGAATAGGTCGCCTGGCTGAAATCCATCGTCACGCTGGTCGCCGTCACCCCGATACGTCGCGCCGCCTCGTGCTGCAGGCTGCGTGCAAACGGCAGATACTCGCGGCCCGGCGTCTCCGAACTATGGAATTCCAATTCCTCGCCCGGACCGAGATGGCCGATGCGTGCAGATTCCGAGAGGTTTATGCCACCCTTCTTAAGCGCGTCGATCCGCTGCCCCCACACGTCGATCAGATCTGCCTGGATCGCCCCGACATGGCTGGTCCACTCAGCCGCGGTGCCGCCCCATCCCGCGGGCATTTCGGTATCGGACAGCGTCTGGATCGCCTGCATGGCCTGTTCGGTCGGCTCGGGACTTTTGATGGTCGCCGCGAAGACCGTCTGCAGCAGCGCCGTCGCGATGGTCGCATCAGCCAATTGGTCGTACTGCGCGATCACCTTGAAGATCGGCGCCATCGGCGAGATGCCGCGCGGGCTGTCCGGGTTCTCGCCGCGATCCATGACGTGGACCACCTGCGCCAGCCCCACGCCGTCGCGAGCGGCGATGTCGACGTCGCGCTCGATCCCGTCCTCGCGGCGCCGGAACCTGTAATGCGTTGGCCGGCCGTTGGCGTCGTGGAAAATGCCGCCCTGCAGCCCCTCCATCTCGCTGGTCCGGTGCGGCAGGCGGTGCGGAGCGATCAGAGACGCCTTGGTGCCGGAGGAGATTCCATACCGCTGGCGATCGGCCTGCGGCAGGAACGACATCACGGCGAAGGCCTCGCCATAGGCGAGGTAGTAGCGCATCACGCCGTCGAGCATCTCGGCAATCGTGGCCTTGCCTGCGAGGTCGCACTCCGCCGGCGTCCATGCCCAGCGGCGCCATTCCGCCTCGACGAGGCGGCACCAGTCGGACCGCTCCTTCTCGCTATAGCCAAGCTTCGAAAGGTCCGGCCGCAGGTTGAGCTTGAGCTCGGTGCCGATCGTGTCGACGATCACCTGGTCGGCGGCGCCGGCGATCCACCCGCTGTTGTGCATGAAGTCGAGCGCGAGCGCAGAGGCGCGCTCGGCCGCCTGCCGCACGTCGACAGCGCCGTCGCGCGTCACCGCCCGCCGCATCGACAGGATGCCGGTGCTGCTGTCGCGCAGATAACGCGCCTGTGGCCGGATCGCTGGCGCCGTCACGGCTGACCCGGGAGGCTGCACCTCCCGCGTCAGCGCCGCAACGCGAACCCGCGGTTTCGTCTCGACCATGGCAGCATCCTAGGAGTAAGCGCCCCACCTCCCGCGACGGCGTGGCGGGCTCGGCGCCGGCACTGCAGCGGGCAATGCCTCTGGCGCCTGGGCAGGCTCGGCGGCGACCTTGGCTGCCTCGCCGGAAAACAGGTCGGAGGGCGCTGAAATGACGTAACGCGAGCGCAGGGCCGCCCATTGATCCCGCGTCAGGCGCGACAGGCCGAGAAGCTCGGCCATCGCCATGGCGTAGATGCGGGCATCGAGCAGATGGTTGTCCTTGCGCAGCTTCTTCCATTCTTCGTGGAAGCGGCCATTGACCATCTTCTGCTCGAAATACTCCGCCGTGATCTGCTTGAAATACTCCTCGCCCAGATCGGCGTGGAAATGGCAGTAGCCCGGCGGGTCCGCCTCGGCGCCGGCGGCCAGTCCCACGCGGTGCAGATTGCCGTAGAACTCGCCCTTCAGAGCCCAGGTGCCGACGGGCCAGACCTTGCCGCCGCGGAACTTCCTCAATTTGCCGTCCTTTTTGACGGATTTGTTGGAAGGCTGACCGATCGCCGGCACGCCCCGACCCGGTTGCCCCTTGATCGCATGGCAGTTCGCGTGCCGCCGGCACCACTCGATCACCTGCGTCGTCCGGTTACCGTCGCCGGCGTCGACCGCCATCGCCTCGATCCGGCGATCATTGCCATGCGCGTCCTTCCACAGACGCTGATGCAACTCCTCGAGCAGCAGCCAGGCGCCGTCATTCGGATCGTCGGTCGACCCCGCCAGAAACCCGGCTTCCACCGTCCAGCTTTGTCGGTCTTCGGCGAAGGCGACGACATCGTGCCATAGGCCGTCGCCCTGCACGTCGACACCGGCCACGAAGATCAGCCCCTCGGCCGGGATGACGCCGCGCGGATAAGCCTCGCGCCGCTCCATCAGCCGCTGATGGTCCGGCGCGTTGCCGCGCATCGCAAAGGGCAGGGCGAGGGTCAGGTTGGTGTAACCCTTTATGCCCGGCTCGCCCTTCTTCTCGGCCTCCAGTCTGTCGTTCGCGATCGCCTCATAGCTCATCATCAACGAGATGAAGGCGTCGATGTGGAAGCCCGGATGC
Source organism: Ancylobacter sp. TW_SC_1 (assembly GCF_056836805.1). Classification (NCBI taxonomy): domain Bacteria; kingdom Pseudomonadati; phylum Pseudomonadota; class Alphaproteobacteria; order Hyphomicrobiales; family Xanthobacteraceae; genus Ancylobacter; species Ancylobacter sp. TW_SC_1. The sequence continues at coordinate 3,076,596 of NZ_CM166365.1, read as the reverse complement.
AGGTCCGGCCCTTCCCGCGTGGCGATGTAGCGTCCGGCACGCACCGCGGCGACGCGCTCCATCTCGCTGATTGTGTGTCCGCAGTTCGGGCAGACATAATAGCTTTTGTGCGGATGCTTCCGGTCGACGTGGAAGCCGCCGTCATGCTGCGCGAACTCGAAGTTATCTTCCGGCGGGCACTCGGGACACCGGATGTTCCAATACCGCTGGTCGGAGCGGCGGAACGAACGGTCGATCCGGCAATGGCCGGGCGCTTCGCCGAGATCGTCGCCGCTGTCGATTTCCGGCGTGGATATTTCGAGGATCTTGTAGGATTTCTGCCGGCGGAAGGCCGTGAAGCGGCCGAAGAACAGGCTTTCCGGGTCGTCGCCGTTCGCCGTCTCGCTCCACTTCGAAAGCTCGTCCTTTACCCCGTAGCGGCACGTCCGCATGGACAGCGCCATCGCAACATTCGCATTTGCGAGGCTGATATAGCCGCCGGCGAACCGCTTCTCGTAGACCGTCGATCCGGCTCCCGAGCGCGCGACCGCGGGGAAGATGATCCGCTTTCCCGTCTCCTTCTGCCACGCGTCGATCAACGGCTGCAGCTTCTGGCCGTTGATGTCCTGCAGCGCGTCGATCCCGGGCACGCCGTAGATGATGTTGTCCGGAGCCACATCCGCGAGATAGAGGCACCACGCCAGCGCGAGAATGGAGGCGCCGGTCTGTTGGCCCTTGCGGATCGTCACCAGGTTGCACGGGTGCTCGATCGACAGACACTGCGCCGGCTCGACCAGATAGGGGGCATCAGCCGCCGCCCAGAACTCGCCCTTCTTCTGCCCGTCCACAAGGATAATGTTCCGAGGCAGCCACAGGGCGAAAGGCACCGGCGGTTGCGGACGGATCGACGCCGCCAGCCGGCTCGCCACCAGATGCAGCGCGCCGGCATGGATCGTCATGTCGGCTCCTCCGCTGGAGCGGGGTCGGCTACCGCGGCGGTCTCGGCAATCTTCGCCAGCGCGTCCGCGATGCTCTTGTTGATGTCGAAGGCGGCGTCGCGCAGGCCGATGCGCACGCCATGCACGCCTTCCTTGGCTCCGGCCAGGGCAAGATCGTCGGCCTTATTCGGCAGCCGCGCGACGATGCTCTGGATTTCGCGGCCGGCGATGTCGAGCGCCATGGTCAGGAGGTCGGCACGCACCAGCTGCTTGCGTTCCTGCGCTTGCGCCAGCTTCTCGCGCTCAACCTTCAGCCACTCATTCTGCCGCCGCGCCTCGTCGAACGAGTCTCCACGAGCATCGAGCCCGGGCGAGGGGGGTGCCAGGCGCGGCGCCGGCACTTTGGCCGGGTTCGTGAACTGTCCCCGGTGATGGTCGTAATGAGCGAGCGAGACCTTGGCGACCCGCCCGCGGCTGTCCCGCTCCACCGGGATGCCATGGCCGGCGATCAGCGACTGCACGACCTTGGACACCGCCTGTTTCGAGATCCCGTCGCGCTCGGCGATCTGGGAGATCGCCCACATGACGCGCGGCCCGCCGCTGTCAACCGGCTGCGCCATCTGTCAACCCTGTCAACTCAAGCTAACTGCCTGTCTCACTGGCGAAATCCCGCGCTCCGCCGGGACCGTGGGGCGTCGGAAAGGGGGTACGGTCCCTAAACCGGGGGGGGAGGGGGCGTTGCCCCGCCGCAACGACTGCTGCGCCGGGGCCACGCCGATCAGCCCCGCGAGAGGAGGAAGGTGATCTGCCGGAGGATGACCGTGGTGAATTCGCCACGGGCGATCTCGGCGAGGAGAGCCTCGTAGACCTGCGGCGTCCGTCCTACTGCGTTCGCTGGGTTCGGGCCGAACAGCATCTCGGTCGGCAGGCGCGCGGCCCCGGTCCGCTTGAGCACGAGGCCGGCGGCCCGCGCGGCGGTGCCCCGCGGTATGAACGCGCCCTCATATCGACCACGGCCGCGCACATGCACACCGTAGGCACGCTGCGACGCGCCGATCTCATTGAGCGGGATGTTCCGGGACCGCACCGTCAGGGTGACGCCGCCATCCTCGAACGCGGAGCGCATCCGCGCCGTGATCAGCTTCTGCTGAACCTTGATGTGGCTGGCGGCGAAGCGCGCATAGTTGCGCTCCACCACCGACCGGGTCCGCGCGGCCGCGCGCCGAAAGGCGACGCGCTGGATATCGGCGGGGAGACGGTCGAACAGGCGGGCGACACGAAGAAAGTCGGTCGCGTCGAAGACGAGTTGCGTGCTCACATCGCCGCCCCAATCGCCAAAAAGAAAGCGCCCGGCTGGGGTGTCCAACCGGGCGCATTTCCGACACACCCAATATCCGTCAAGAGGCGTGCGTCGTCAATTCGGTGTTTTCTTCTTCCGTTTCAATGACTTATCCGGCATCGAATATTCGCGCGGAATGGCCTCCAGAAGGCGGCCGCTTCGTTTCAGCCAGGGTGCATCGTCCGCTTTCGGCCCCGTCACCCGCCAGCGCGCCAGCCGATCCGAGAGCTCTGCCGCCAGAATGCCGAGCGCGGCGTGCCAGACGGCATAGACCGCCCGGCCATACATCACCTCCTCGAAGCTGATCCCCGGCGCGATCTCGCCATCGGCACGCGGCCGGCCGCGACGCCGGGCAATGTCGGCATAGCAGTCCGGCCGGGTGCCGCCCCGCGCGTGCAGCACGAGATAGACCGAGACGGTGATGGTGCGCATGTCGACCCGCGATCCGTCCGGCAGGGTGAGCACGGCGCGATCGCCGGCCACCTTCTCCAGCTCGCCGCCCTGTGCGGCGATCAAGGCACGGTCGAGCACCGAAACCTCGCTCCCCTCGGCGGACGGTGCGTAATAGGCATCGTCGAGGGCCAGCACCGCCGCGTGGACCAGAGCCGCATCATCGCAATCGCCCGGCAGCAGCTCGACATGCGAGGTGCGTACCACGGCGCCGAGCACGCCGACCCGATCGACGGCGGCCCAGCTCGTGCCGAGCACCGGCCGATCATCCGCCCTGGCAGCGGCGACCCTGTCGGCCTCCATGTCGCGATAGGTCCAGCCCAGCAGGTCTTCGATGTCGATTGCCTGTTTCACCCGCTTCTTCCTCATTAGGGAGCCTAGGGAGCGTAGGGAGGATAGAGTTTCCCATAACACCCAAGTCTCGGCCGCTCTTAACTGTATGACTTCACTCAACTATTCGGAAACAATGGGAGTGTAGGGAGGATAGGGAGGAAAAAACGCCCGCTACATGAGAGTGTTTTCTGAAGCGCAAGAGGACACCTCTCGCGCTCTCTTCTCTCTCACGCGTACCCGCGCCATACCCTCCCTAGGCTCCCCAGTCTCCCAAGACGCGCCGCAAACCGTTGCCCCTGCTACCCCGAGTGCAGCGGCGCCCTGTGAACCGCTACCCTCCCTTGCCTCCCCAGCCTCCCGACATACCGGCAGGCAACCGCCATCCTCCCCACGCGCGGCTAGCCGTAAGGGGTGCGAGAGGGGTCGCGCGGTTCGTAATCGGGGCGGAGGCGGATGCCGACATAGATCGAGAGCGAGCTCTTGCCCTTCTCGAAGCCGAAATCGTGCGCGGTCTTCGGCATGCGCCGGGCGAAGGTGGTAGCCGCCAGCGGCGTCTTGCCCTCCTTCTTGCACCAGATGCCGAAGGCCTCGTAGAGCGTGCCCTGCTCGACCACATCGTGCGGCTGCCGCGTGATGTCGACGGCCGATCGCACGAAGGCGCCGAGCGGGTCACTCTCCTCGCGATATTCCTTCGTCGCCGCCATCACGGCCTCGGGTGGCTCCAGCCCGCCGCAGTTGAGATAGTCGAGCGCGCCCTCGATCATCCAGTTGAGGATGCCGGGCAGTTCGCGTTTCAGCTTGTCCGGCAGGCGCTTGTCGCGCTCCTCCTTCGGAATCTGCACCTCGAACGGCACCAGCGAGACGCGGCGCCAGATGCCGTCATCATCCCCCCGGATCACCGGCTTGCGGTTGCAGGAAATGGCCAGCTTGAAGCGCGGATAGACCTCGATGAATTCGTGGTTCAGCCGCCGCACATTGATCGGCTCGCCGCCCGTCAGGTCCTTGATCAGGCTCTCGTCGAGCGGTAGCCCCTCCTTCGGCTCGGCCGAGCGCACGAAGCGCGCCGCCGGCAGGCGGATGAGGTCCGGTGTCGCCTCCGATCCCTTGCGGTTGTTCTCATTCACCAGGCTCATCACCGGCACGCTGGTGGCGTAATCGCCCATGAGGTGAGCGACGATGTCGACCAGGGTGGATTTGCCGTTCGAGCCCTCGCCGAAGAAGATGCAGAACATCTGCTCGGTGGTGAGCGCGGTCAGGCAATAGCCGAAGAAGCGCTGGATATAGGCCCGCACCTCGCCATCCGGCAGGATACGCTCCAGCATGGCATGGAAGACCGGCGCCGAGGCCTCCGGGCAATGGAAAACCGGGGCGAGCTTGGTGATGAGCCGCTGGCGCTCATGCGGCAGGATGGAGAAGCGCCATACCTTGCGGGTGCGCACCGCGTCGGGGTCGGGGCATTCCGGGTCCGCCTCCTCGATCTGGCGGAACAGGATCGTGCCATTGAGCACGTTGAGCGCCAGCGGGTCGGCATCGAGATCCTGCAGGCCGCGCACCAGATAGGGCCGCGCCTCGCCGAGCATGCCGTCGAGCTTTCCGGCATTTCCGGAAGCCGTGGCGAAGCGGCGACGCTGCGCCTTGCGGCTGGTCCACGCCTTCTCCGCCACCCCGCCGCGCGCGACGATCACCTTCGCCGCATCCGCCTCGCGCCTCAGCGCGAATTTGCGCTTGGCCTTTTCCTTCTTCGAGATGTCGAGGTCGTCGAGCTCGTTCACCTCATGCGGAATCTCGTGGAGGCGCAGCGCCGCCTCGGCTGCGAGCGCCATGGCTTCCGCCTCGCGCGGGGTCGGCGCCATCACGAAGGCCTCGAGCATGATGGCCTCGGATGTCTTGTGCGCGAGCGCTCGCACATCGTCCTCGTCATCCTCGGCGCGAAACCAGCGCCGAGCGTCCCAACGATGCCAGCCGAGATTCGGCACATAGGCGAGGTCCGCCCCGTGGCGATGCCGCAGGCGCCGCCCGTTGCCGATGTCGTTCTGTGGCTCGCCGGCACAGGAAATCAGTGTCGGGTCATCCGGCGCGAAGCCGGGCGGCGGACCTTCATCGCCGTCGAAGGGCGGCTCGCCGCCATCACCCGCGCCGCCATCGTCATAAGGGCTGTCGTCGGCGGGGAGCCGCTCGGGCTGTTCGTCCCAGGCACCGTCGGCCTCGCCCGCTTCGCTCCCCAGCCGCGGATCGGGCGTGCCGGGGGTAGCCGGGGGCGTGTCCGCCTCCTCCGGGAACACGGCGGCGACGATGGCGGTGTCCGGGTCGATTTTCGGGTGATCGTCCATCAGTCCACCTGCTCGGCGAGCGGCATGCGCATGTCGTTGAAGTCGTGGTCCGGCTCCGGCCAGGCGGTCGTGATGTGCCGGCCTGCGCGGGCGTGACGCGCCTCGGCGCGCTGCATGGCGAGGCGGGTCGAGAACGGGTCGCTGTCGCCGTCGGCCAGCAAGCGAAGGTCCGTCACGCTGTCGGGAATGGTCACCGCCTTGCTGTCGAGGTTCGGCACGGCGCCGGGCACGCGACGCGTCCGGCCGGCGGCGTCCTTCAGGGTGGGGTGGCGCTCGGTGCAGCCGGCCAGGGGCGCGCCGGCGAGATTGCCGAGGTCGCCTGCGGACCAGAAGGCGATGCCGTCCAGCGATCGGCCCAGCCGACGCATGGCGGCATAGATCGTGAGCACGGTCTCGATCCCCTCGCCGATGACCAGGCACCAGGGCGAGGCGCAGCGCAGCAGCTCGATCTGCCCGCCCTGCTTGGTGCCGCGCATCTTCTTCGCCTTCAGCACCTCGCCGGTTTCGGGGTGGACGATCAGCGCCTTGCCCTTCGGCTGGGTCAGGTCGATCCAGGTAATGTGCAGGCCGGTGAAATGCCCGTCCGGCGCGGTGATGGCGGCCAGCATGGCGGGGCCCCGATGGATCTCACGCCAGTTGTTGCGCCCGCGCGCGTCCTGCCCGTCGGGGATGAGGTAGGACATGTTGGGCATGTAGCGCAGCCGCGCCGTCGGCGGCGCCACCACGGCGCGCAGAGCGAGATAGGCCTCGACAGGCGTGCCGGTGATGGTGCCGGCGCCGCGCCACCAGCGGAACAGCCGCTCGCGCTCCCGCTCGCGAAAGGCCGCGCTCGCGGCCTCCTGCTGCCGCAGCTTCTCGGCGGCTTCGCGGGCGCGGCGGGCCTCCTCGGCGGGGTCGACCTGCTGCGTACCGCCGAGCCATTCCACGGCGGCGAGGAAATCCTTGTGCTCGGCCTCCATCACCAGCTTGATCACGTCGCCGCTCTTGCCGCAGGCGGCGCAAATCCAGCGCTCGGCGTTGCATTCGAACGAGGTCGAATCCTTCGCCATCCGGTCCTTGGAGTGGATCGGGCAGGGGCCAACCATCTGCCATTTCTTTGAGGCTGCACGCCGCAGCGCCACCCATTTGCCGGCGATCGTGGTCACCGGGTTGCGGGCGCGCAGATCTGCGAGTGCGGATAGCGAGATCATGATCCGCGCACCTCGATTGCCGGGTGCAGATCGAAGGGCACGAACCTCCGTTTATGGAATGAAACGACGGGGATTGACCCGCGCATTCCAGAAGCGAGGCAATCCAAATGAAGAACGAAAAGGACAAGCGTGTGTATCGATACACATTCTTGATTGACAATAGCGAAGCGCGTGTGTATCAATACACACATCAACGGAGAGGGCAGATGGGCCGCAGTCAGCACACCAACAAGCGCCGCGAAGTCGAAAAGAGGCTCCGCGCCGAGGGTTGGCAGATCGTTCGCACCGGGCCGGGCGATCATGTGCAGTACAAGCACCCCACCAAGCCCGGCCGCGTCACGGTCGACACCGGCCCCAGCGACATCCCGACGGGCACGCTGAAATCCATCTACACGCAGGCGGGCTGGGAGTGGTGAACTCCCGGCCTCGCTGACGGCCAAACGACCATGGAGGGTCACATGGACTACGCAATCGGCATCATCCACGAGGAAGACGGCGCGTTCGGCATCTCCTTCCCCGATTTTCCGGGCGTCATCTCCACCGGCACCACGCAGGACGAGGCCGTGCGCAAGGGCGAGCAGGCGCTCGCCCTGCACATCGAGGGTATGGAAGAGGACGGCGTGGAATTCCCCCGCCTCCGAGGCTACGCCGATCTGTTTGACACCGACCCTCAGGCGCTTGTCGGCGGCGTGGCAGTGCTGGTGCCGGCGCAGATTCCTGCACGCTCGGTGCGCGTGAATATCACGCTGGACGAGTACCTGCTCTCGCGCATCGACGCAGCGGCAAAAGCCGCCGGCGAGAGCCGCTCTGCCTATCTCGCCGCAGCCGCGAAGGAACGCATGGGACGGTAGGCTCATCATTCCGCTCCCACCCATTCGGGAAAGTCGACCGACAGCGCCACGGTCAGCGGCTGCACCCAGATCGGATCGGCCGAGAGCATGAAGCTCTCGCCTGCCCAGGCGAGCAGCAGGGTGCGCCCCATGACGGAGGCGATCGCGGCGGCGGCATCTGGCGGAACGGCGTTGCCGATGCGCTCGCGCCACGCGGAATCGGAGCGGCCTTCAAGCGTGAAAAGCGCTTCCGGATCGATCAGGCTCTGCAGAGCGGCGAGTTCGAGCGTCGTGAAAGGCCGGTGCCAGGTGCCGTCGAGCGCACGGATGACCGCAACGAGGTTCGTTGCCGCCTCGGGCAGCGTCGCGATCTCGGCGACGACCGCCTCGGGCGTGCGCGGATCGGCAACCGACCAATGACCGTTGTTGTTCTTCGCGAAGGCCGGGACCGCACCGCTGCTCTCTTCCCAGCCCGTGACGCCGTAATGGCCACCGGTGAGATAGTCCTTCCGGTCGTCTCGGCTCAGCGCCGCCGGCCGAGGATCCGCGACGCAGAGCGCACCGGAGCCCACCCGATCCGAGCCTATGACGGCCTTGGACGGATTTTCCCAATCCTGCACGGCCATTTTGTTCTGGTGCGTGCCATCGGGGTATCCGGTCCGAGGATCCGCGACGGCGAACGCGCCGTTGCCGGTGGTCGACGCGCTGATGACGACGCCTGACGCCTCGTCCATGCGGGTGACCCGGTACTTCGTCTGCTTGTAGTCGTCGCGCTCGGCGGGACGCGGGTCGGCGACAGCAAGGCCCCCGGCCGGTCCGCCCGGGCCGGCGATGGCTGGCGACGTCCCGTTCCATGGCACGATGCGGAACACGTTGTTGAACCGCGGGGGGCCCTCCATACGAGGATCCGACACCGCGAACCCGCCTTGGCCGGGCGACTTCACGTTGATCACGGCGCCGGTGGTATCGCTCCAATCGCGGACGCCGAAGTTGCCGTACTGCAGCGCGCCGTTGGGAGCGCGCGGGTCCGCCACTGCGAAGGTGCCGTTCGTCGGGAGGCCGCGACTGGTCACCGTGGAACCGGTGTCCGACCATCGGTTCACGCCCAGCATTCCACGGTGCCGGTCACCCTCGGGCGCGATGGCAAAATCCGTGAGCATCCCGTCGGCGACATTCAGCCGGTTCAGCGAGCGCCAGTCCGAGCCGGCCTCGACGAAGGCAAGTCGGACCCACGTCTTCCACTGCAGCGAGGGAACGCGGTGCATCGGGCCGCCGCGCCCCTCGTCGCCCGGGAGCGGGAGCTTGTCGAGGATCTCGCCAACACCGCGCAGCCGGCGCTTGGGCGGCTCGTACAGGAACGGCGGCACCTTCTTGGCGTGGCGCGCCACCATCAGGAAGCGCTTGCGGCTCTGGCCCAACCCGCCGATGACGCCGCAGTCGTGCGTCGTCTCGGCAACGATATAGCCATAGCTGCGCAGCAGCGCGACGAGCTGGTCGACGAAGTGACGGCCGCGAGTGGCGATGCGCGGCACGTTCTCGAAGATGAAGAACTCCGGTGGATCGTCTTTCCATGCTTCCAGCGCCAGCCACAGGCCCCGGAAGCTGAGGCTGTTGAGCGCCGTGTACTTCGTGGTCAGGCTCTTGGTCTCCGACAGCAGGCCGGAGAAGCCCTTGCACGGGAAAGAAGCGAAGACGATGTGTGGGCGCTCGCCACCTGCCGCGCGGTGATAGTCGGCCGTGGTGGCCTCGCGCCAGTCCGCCGGCGGCTCCTTGCCGTGGTAGGCGACATACTGCCCGCGGTCGAAGAGGTCGATCACGGTGCCGGCGACGCCGGCGGCGCGGGTGAAATCCCGGATCGCCGCCGCGTCGCTGTCGATGCCGCCGATGCAGCGGAACTTCGCCCGCATCGAGCCGACGCGCGCCTGGCCCTTGTTGAAGCCCTTAGCGCCCCCGCCGAGGCCGCAGCAGATGTGGAAGTGGCGGATTTCGATGTCGGTCATGCCGCGCTCCGCCGCTTCAGCATCGCCAGGATGCGAGGATCGACCTGCGAAAGATCCGGCAGGCCACATACGCGGTTCTTGCCCTCGCGCAGATCGGCAAGGCTCACATAGGCGAGACCGGCGATAGGCTCGCGATGCTCCTGACGCCGCAACTCACCCGTCTTCGGATCGGTGTAGCGCCAGCCGACATTGACGTTGTCGACCTCGACCACGGGTGAGCGACCGGGTGTCAGCCATCCCACCGTCCGGCCGGAGCGCGCCTCGACGGCAGCGTCACCAACAACATCCACCCTTGCCGTGGTGCAGCACATGGAGCCCGAACATTCGAAGCCCTTGTGCGAGACGAGCACATGATCGTCGGTGACCGGCGCAACGAACAGAAAGCCGATCGTCGGCGGGTTGGCACGCCTCACTTCCTCCGGCGCGTCCCATGGCAGGTCAGGCCAGATGGGGCTCGGATGATGGGTGATCATCGCCGCGAGATCGATGCCGGGTTCCGGCTGGGCCATCTTGCGCGGGAACAGGCAAAGGATGCCGTCGATCTCGCAGATGGTGTCTCCCTTACGGCCGCGAGCCGTGCGCACCATCACTCCGCTGCCTCCCGCTGACCTTCGTCAGCTTCCACGGTCAGCAGGTCGAACAGGCTCGGCATCGCGGCTTTCTGCGCCGCCGCCTCGCAGTACTTCATGCCGTCGCGGAAATAGGTCGGCGAGAGCTCGACACCGTAGCCGCGCCGCCCCTTCAGCAGGGCGCGATAGGGCACCGTCATCAGCCCGCCGAACGGGTCGAGCACCAATTCGCCCGGCTGGGAGCGCTGCACGATCTCGCGGTCGACGATGTCGAAGGGCAGCGGGCAGAGGTGCTTTTCCGCTCCCTTCTGCGCCTGCATCGTGTTCAGCGAGAGCATCTGCGCCCCGCCTGTCACCACCTCGCCGTGCCAGGAGTGCACCGGCAGCAGCGCGAAGTCCGGCGGCAGCTGGCCGACAAGCTCGCGCGCCTCGGCGATGGCGACGTGGTGCTCGAAGTCGTAGACGCTGGCGAGGTTGAAATCCTTCCACAGCCGATAGGCTACATCGGCCTTCAGCCCGACCAGCTCGTGCGGCATCAGCGTGCGGTCGCCGGACGAGCGCGTGAACGGCGCGGCATCGAGCTGCCAGCGGGCGCGGCTGTAGCCGCCGGCGTTCTTCCAACCGGAACCCGGCCCCTGCCGGATCTCGATGCCGCCGTCGACGACATCGCTGACCGCGCGGCCGACGGCCTCCTTCTTGTCCTTCCGCACCTTCTCGTCGGCATAGCCGTCGCTGCGGTCGGTCGGAGGCTTGCGAAAGTACAGCATGTATTCCGGCATGCCGCAGCCCATGCGGGTGCCGTCCTTGCACTGTTCCGACCAGCCGAGCCGATAGGTCTGTGCATTCTCCCGCACCACGTCGGTGACGAGCGTCTTCCGCCCGATGAAGGCGAAGCCGTGCCGCACCAGATGCGCCACCGTGGCGTCGGAGAAGGGGTAGACCGTCTGGAAGCCGAGCCCGGTCATGCCACCGGGAATGATCCGGTCCTTCACATGCAGGCAGGCATTGCGGCCGGGTTTCAGCACGCGCAGCAGCTCTGGCGTCAGGAAGTCCATCTGCCGCCAGAAATGTGCATTGTCGTCTGTGTGGCCGAAGTCGGCGTAGTTCGGCGAATACTCGTACTGCGTCGAGAACGGGATCGAGGTGACGATCAGGTCGACGCTGTCGGCGGGCAGCCGGCGCATTTCCTCGACGCAGTCATTGTTGACGATTGTGTAGCCCTCGCCGCGCGCCTCGACGCGCTCCACACCCATGGCGCGCGTCATCTCTTCGGCCATGGCGGCCCGCGACAGGCCGTATTCACGGATGATGGCGGTCATGATGGCGACCTGCTCCTCGTGCCGGCGCCACTTCGCCTCCAGCTCCTCACGCACCGCCCGCTCGGCCTCGGTGTAGATGAGGTCGATGCGGACGGTGCGCCTCTGGCCGAAGCGCTGGATGCGATGAATCGCCTGGATGAAATCGTTGAATTTGAAGCCGATGCCGAGGAAGACCGCCCAGCAGCAATGCCGCTGGAAATTGCAGCCCGAGCCGGCGATGACGGGCTTGGCGGCGAGCTCGGCGAACTCGCCATCCGAGAAGCTCAGGATGAGCCCCTCGCGCACATCGAGATCCTGCGTGCCGTAGACTGCGCGGGCGGACGGGATAGCCGCCTCGATCGCCCGGCGCTCCGCCTCGAGATCGTGCCAGAGCAGGCGATGCGCCGCCGGCTCCTCTTCGCGGATCTCCATCAGCTTCGCCACACGGGCCGGCAGGCTGTCGCGCTTCTCCCGCGCTGCGCCGACGACCCCTATGGCGACGTCGCGGAACATCTTCGTCTGGCCGTCATTCTCGGTCCCGGCCGCGGCGTGGTCGGAGACGATCTCGTGCCAGCGCACGTCGAGCGGCGGCAGGTCGTAGCCCTCATCCGAGAAACCGAGATCGGAGGGTTTGGAGACGAACAGCGCCCAGGAGGCGACCCACAGCCAGAACTCCCGCTCCTTGTGCGGGTGAAGGGTCAGCTCGTCGGCCTTCTCCGAGTTGCGCTTGAAAAACCGCGTCTTGGCCTGTCCGACATCCATCACGCCGAGGAAGGCGGCATAGGCCAGCAGCTCGATGAACTCGTTCGGCGAGGGTGTGGCGGTCGCCACGAAGCGGTAGGGCACCTTGTCGAACAGCCGCATGAACTCGCGGAAGGTCTTGCTGCCGCCGAATCCGCGAAGGCAGCTCGCCTCGTCGAGGCTGGCGATGGTGAACAGGTTCGGGTCGAGCTTCCCGTCCCGCACCGTCTCGTAATTGGTGACGTAGATGTGGTCGCCACCACCGATCTCGGCCGCGCTGCGGATGAACTTGAGTGAGACCGCGAAATCACCGTGGAAGCGCTCGCGCGCGTCGCGGAAGAACTCCTGCCGCACGCCGAGCGGCAGCACGATCAGCGCCTCGCCGCCGATCCGGGCCTTCAGCACGCGGCAGAGCTCGATCTGCGTCGATGTCTTGTGCAAGCCGAAGCTGGCGAATACCGCCCGCCGCCCGCCCATTGCGGCCCATTGCACGATGGCCCGGGTGTGAGGCTTGAGCGCCGGATTGATGGCGTCCAGGGGCACATCCACCCCGGACACCTCCGCTACCGGGCGCTTCGCCTCAAGGAAGTCGCGATAGGCGAGGGGAGCGTTCACGGCCGCGCCCCCACGATGTAGCGCGAGCGCTTGATGCCGATAGAGGCGTCGCCCCGCCAATGCGAGCGGACAATCTCAATCTGACCGAGCCGAACGCGAACGAAGGAACGGCAGAAGTGCAGCGCCCGCGCGCCCGTGAGGTGTGCCGATGCAGGAGCACTGCCCGCCGCATCATGCGTGTTCACGGAGAGCAGAATCTCCGTCCACGCATGGAGGGGAAACGAGCCCGTCAGCCCACGGCGGGCATTCAGCGCCCGCTCGAAGCTACGATCAGGCTGATGCTGCCGGCGATTGACAACCTTTGGCGAATTGATGATCGCAAGGGCTGCGTAAATGAAGGCACGGCACAAGATGTCCGCAAGGTCGCCGCCCTGCCTATGGCTGCCCTTCGGAACGGCGCCTCTAGATGTTGCAAGAGTAAGCCGCTCAAGTTCGCAGGTAGCCCACCTCTTCTTCGACGTGTGGGAAGCGGCAATGACGCGGGCATATGTCCCATCATCGCCCTGAATGAGCAGGAACCCGCACCGCTCTCCCCGATGGTGTTCGAATTCGATCCACGTCTTTGATGCCGGGAGAAAACCCAGCATTCCGACAGTCTCATTGTCGCCCTCGATGCGTCCGGCCAAAACGGCGATCAGATCTTGAGCGGCAACGACGTCGAAGAACTGCGCCCCTGGCAACAGCTTACACAGCGCCAGTTGATCCGCCGCGTTCCTATTGGCGACCGGCTTCAACAGATCGCCGGCGATCTCGCGCGCGAAAGGTGTCACCGTCCCGCCTCCCGTGCCGCGCGGGTCATCCGCGCCCATTCCTCCGGTGACCAGATGCCGGCGCCGTCCTTCAGTGCGCGGGCCACATAGGCCCGGCTGATGCGCAGGCGCGCGGCGATGTCCCAGTGCGGCCGGCCGAGCGCGTTGAGGTGCCGGACAACTGGCACCACCCGCTGCCAGCGGCGGCGATGGCTGAAGATGCAGGCGGGGCAGGGCGTGCGCGCGAGCATGCATCAGCCCTTCGCCGCAGAAGCCGCGCGCTTCAGGAAGGCCGCCCGCGAGCCGCTATCCCAGAACACCGGTGGCAGGCTGAGGACGAGCGTCGCCTTCCGGCCCAGCTCGCGGATCTCGTATTTCACGCCGATATTGGCGTAGGTGATGTCTGGCCAGCGCTCGACATGCGGCAGCCGCACGCGCCAGGTGCCCCGGCCCTTGGCCGTCACCACTTCCAGCAGTTCGAAGCGCCCGCCCGGGTTCGGCACGATGGCAAGCTGGTGGGTGTTCGCCCCCTGTCCGAGACGGATGTCGACGCGGTGCGTCTCCATCCGCAGGAGCTCCACCACATCCTTGCGCAGCAGCACCACGCCGCGCGCCCGGCTGCCGCGCACCTTCATCAGGCCGAAGCGCACCGGCTCCTTTGTCGGGGCCGCCTTCACCTCCGGCTCGAGGTCGAGCCAGCTTCCTTCGTCGGCAATCGCGGCCATCACGTCACCACTTGGTTCGGGCGCCGAGATCGGCGCACATCGCGGCGGGGGAGCCGGCAGCGCCGGCGGCGGGGGCGAGGCGGTGCCAGTTGAGCCGCCGGCTGTCACAGGGGCCGGGTACGAGATCGGCCGGCGGCGCAGGTTTCCCCGCCACGGAATGCACGGCCGTCAGCGCGGCGATCAGCGGGTCGGTCCCGCCCTTCACGCGGCAGTCCAGCGGCCCTTCCTCGTCGGAGGAGGGCGCGCCAAGGCCGATGAGAAAGGCGCGCTGCTTCACGGCGTCGGGCGAGCGCCGGCCGAACCCTTCGGCCTCCATGATCCCGGCGATGCGGGCATAGCCGAGCCCGGCGGCGTGCAGCCGTCGCAGACAGGCGTCCATTTCCGGGGTCCACCCCCGGGACGCGGCCTTTCGATGCGGGCCGGGCCCCCGGCGCGGGGATTTTGTGCTCATGCCCCACCTGCCAGCAGTTCGCACAGGTCCGGCTCGTTCCCGGCGCGCCCCTCGCGCTCGCTGTCCGGCTTCGGGCCCGGCCGGCTCACCCCGTCATGTCGGGCGAAGCTGCCGGCGTAGCGGGCGAGCGGCCGCCCGACGGCGGGCACGCGGGTGTGACGGTAATGATGCGGGCAATAGCTCTGGCCCGGCTGGACGGGAGCGCCGCACACGAACGCCGCGCCCGCCTTCGGCCGTGCATTGTCGGGCCACAGGGGGAAGCGGCACTGCGTTTCCTTCGCCATGAGGAAGGCAACGCGGCCCGTGTCCGGGCCGGCGGTCGCCGCCGCAAAGGCAGACGTGCGGTTTCTCGGCGCCGGGGAAGCGCGGAGCACGGGCGCCGCCGGGGCGGGCGCAGCGGGCCGCGCGGTCTCGGCCGGCGCCGGCTTCGGGCGCGCCTCGGCTGGCCGGACGGCCGGCGTGGCGACGACGGTCGCGCCGTGCTGAAGGCCGAGCCGGTGCGCGCGCCCCGCCACGGCATTGCGCGAGCGCGCGGCGAAGCCTTCCTCGGCCAGCTTCAGCGCGATCTGCGCCAAGGAGAGGCCGTGCCCGTGCAGCGCGCGTGGCCTCTCGTCTTCTGTCGTCGTCCACGGACCCGCCATGTCTATTTGCCCCCGTCATCGGGGAGGTCGGCCAGCTTGCGGGCGATGCCGGCCATCACGTCGAGATGCGCGGCCTTCTCGCGAAACAGGTCGCGACGCTCGGCGGGCGTCACCCGGCCGTCCTGCAGGGCTTCGGCAAGCCGCGCCTGGAAGCGCGCGGACGAAGCCGTCACCTCGATCAGGTCGCCCATGTCGAGATCCTCGCGCGGGTCGTCATCGGCGATCGGCACCAGCCGGTGCCCGGTCAGCGCGGCGAAGGCGCGGGCGAACACCGGCTTCTGCGTCAGGAACTCGACGAGGAAGGCGACCTCGATCGGCATCAGGTCCTTGTGCGCGTCGCCCTGCCAGCGGCTGATGGCGCCGGCGGAAAAGCCCGTCAGCTGCTCGACGCGCTGCGGGCCCGTGGAGCCGGACACCGCGCAGGCCACGACGGCGACGCGGGTGGTGTTCTTGATCAGGGGGATCAGCCCATCGGGCAAAGCGGTATCGGTCACGAAAAAAGCCCTCATGCTTTTTCGTTGGGAAAACGGCGTCTCGGTGCGACGGTCAAACCCGTCAGATCACGGGACCGGGCTCACGGCGGAGGGCGGGCATGCAGTGTGAAAAGGACCTCGAAAAACAGGGTGACGATGCCGGCTCGCCCAGCCTGCTGGCCGATCGCCGCGAGACGCTGCGCCGTGCGCTGGAGCGGATGCTGCGGATGGAGAAGGCGAGGGGCGCGCATGGTCAGGCCGCCTCCCCGGACGCGGCGGGTGGCGAAGGGGCGGGGCGCGGCACGTCCGCCGGCCAGGAAGCACCGTCCGGCCAATGATCGGAAAACCACCTCATCGCCCGCTCGAAATTGGCCGTGTAGAGATCGCCGCCACCGGCGACACGCGCCAGTGCCTTGCCATCGTTGAAGATCAGCGTCGACACACGGGCCCGCGACAGCTTGCAGGCTGCGCAGAAGGCATCGGCGACCATGACGAGTTGCGAGATGAATGACATGACGTCGGGAATGTGCGGGGAAAAACCCGCTACGTCAACCGCCAAAAGCGGGTTTTTGGACGCTATGGCCGAAACCGAAGCGCGGGTATTGTCCCGCGACATGATCCAGGGCGAGGAAATCTACAAGCGTATTCAAGGCCGAATGCAGAAGCTCGGTCTCTCCGAATACGCCATCAAGCAGGCGGTCGGCACCGACCTCGTGCGCTCCGTCCGCACCGGTCTGGCCAAAGGTACCCAGATCGGGGTATCGTCGCGCACCCTCAATCGGCTTGCCCCGGTGCTGCACACCACGCCTGAGTGGCTGCTCACGGGGGAGGGGGTGGAGGATACCGGGATCGCGCGGGAGACGCCGCTCGTCGATCCCGACAGCGAGCCCGCACCCGTTCCGAACGTCGAGTTCCGGCCGGGTGAAGCGAGTACCGTGGAGCCGGCGGACGTCGGCGTCCCGCTGCTGCGCTCCTTTCCCCGCGACGTGCCGGTGATGGGCACGGCGGCCGGCTCGATCATCCGGCGGGTGGAGGGGTTCGCCTTGGAGCGGGAAATCGTCGATTATGTCCGCCGCCCGCCAGCCCTTGCCAACCGCCCGGACGTTTACGCCCTCTACATCAGCGGACTTTCGATGGAGCCGATGCACACGCACGGCGACCTGCGCTTTGTCGACCCCCGCACCAGGCCCCAGATTGGCGACAGCGTCATCGTCGTCACCCGCACGCATGACGACGATCCCGGCCAAGCCTATATCAAGATCCTTTCGCGGCGTGTGCGCGGCGCTGTTGTCCTCAAGCAGCTGAACCCCGAGGCAATGATCGAAATACCGGAGAGGTTCATTCTCCAGATGCATCGGGTCATGTCGATGAACGATCTATTCGGCGTCTAGCCCGGTGATGTGCCGGCAGGCGAGAAACCGAGGGGCGACAACGCCTTTTCGGCGCGCCGCTGCGCCCCTTCGCCGCCGAGAACGACAAGCCGCGCGGCGTACTCTCTCACCAGAGCGGCTTCACGCCCGCGAGGCGCCATTCGTGCAGTCGCGGCGGTCGCGTCCGCGAGCCGCACGCGCATGCGTGAGATCTCGAACGCGGCCCGCTTCGCACTCCATGACTGTCCGGCGAGTTTCTTGCCGCCGATATCACTGCGGGCACCGATGAAGGCCAGGAGAACCTCGTTTTCCGCCTCGGTCAGATCCCTGTCCGCCATAGCTATCCAGACCAGAACGCCAAGGCTTGAGCGCACTCTCGCCATTACGGAATCGTGCGCCGGGTTCGTCCGCTTTGCTTCCGGCAGATCGTGAGTAAAATACGCGGGCGCATCGCCGATGCGCTCATCGGTGTCGGCGTGCCACGCCCGCGAGATGCGGTCGACCCGAAAACTGCGGCGCTCGTCTCGCAGCAGGCAATGACCATTCAGATATGGGCGCCCCCCGTACTCCTCGATCACTTCGAGCACGATCGTCCGGTCGGTAACAACGCCGTCGGAGTCGACATATTCGAGCCGAAACATCTCCGGCGACCGGCTGGCACTCCAAAGGACCCGATGACGCGCGTATGGAGAGTCCAGCCCCTCGCCCGTGGACGGCTGGAGACTATCGAAAACAGTGCTGCCCCCGAATTTCTGCTGGCGCGCCTGCCGCAGAAGTGTGTCCCGGTCCTGACTTTCCCAAGAAGCAGCCTCGCTGCGAACCTCGCGAGGAGCAGGCCACGCCGAGCGGCGGGCGGATTGGCGGGAGCGTAGCAGCAGGAAGAGGCCAAACGCGGCCGCCACCAAAAGGATAAGACCTACCCACATGCCTTTCCCTCCCGTGAGAGCGAAGGATCACCCGGGCGTGCTGCTCGGGTGAAGGCGGGAAAAAACCCGCTCACACTGTTGACGCGGGTAAAAACCCGCTATAGCGTTCCTCCCAATCCGACGCGATTGGGAGCGACCCCATGCATTCCTCCGGCCATGAAACGGCGTTGAAGGCCTTCTTCCGCCGCCACGAACTCGCTTTGCCTCCCGAGACCACCTTCGGCGCCGGCCTGCCGGCTCTGGCCCGCCACGGCCTCGTGCTGCACCTGGCCGGCCAGCTGATCGCCGCCGATTATGCCTCGCGCCTGCACACCGATCGCTCGATGGAGATCGGCGCCGCGCGCTTCGCCGAGGCCGAATGGAATTATGGCCTCGGCGTCGCCGGCCTTGTCGCCCGTGCCATCGAGGACGTGATGGCTGGGCGCGCCGACCACAATGGCGCCGGCGTGGACCGCATGGCCTTCCTGATGCGCCGTCTGGCCGGTGCCGGCATCACGGTCGATGCCCATGCGCTCGCCCGCGAGGGTGTGCCGCCGCACCTCATCGTTGAAAATGGCGGCGAGGCCGCCGCGCTGGCCGAGGCGATCAAGGCCGCGCTCGGCGCCTGGGACGCGGCGCGCACCAAGGCGGCGCAGCCGCTGCTCACGGGGGAAGCGGCGTGATGTTCCATCGCCCCCTCGCACGTCTCGCCGGCATGCTGCTCGGCTCCGTCCCGTCTCTTTTTCTCGGGGCCAAGACGCCCGGCCGCGCTTCGCACGCTGCTGCGCCGGCTCCGGCGGGGGCCCTGCCGCGCTCGCGGGCGGTGTGGCCGCGCGGGGCCGGCATATCCGAGGCCGCGCGATACTTCGCGCAAAAGGATCTGGCGCCGGGCCGCTCTTCCTCCATCCGCAAGCTGCAGCGGGCGTTTCGCATCGCCGGCCGCTCCTTCGACACGGGGAGGGGGCTTTGATCCGCACCCTGCTTCACGAGACGGCCTCGCTCGCCGCCATCGGCCTGTTCGTCGCCGCCATCGGCGTGTGGGCCGGCATCCTGACCGGAGGCGTGTGACATGACCCGTCTCGCCTCCCGCCGCAGCATGGCCCGCACCCTGGGCGAGGCCGCGCTCATCGGCGTCGCCATCCCACTGCTCGCCGCGGCGCTCGGCATCGGCATCGTCCGGCTGGGCTTCGTCATCGGCGCGTGGGTGGCCTCATGAACGGCGCCCCCGCATCCATTTCCTGCCGGCAGCCCTGGGCGCAATCGCTGCGCGGCAACGCGATCGACCTTCTGCACCCGCGCCCCGACCAGATCGACTTCCGCGAGATGGCCGACGTGCTGGCGCAAGCCGTTCGCTATGCCGGTAATTCGGTCCAGACGGTGTCGATCGGCCATCACAGCCTGATCGTGCTGAAGGCCGCGCGCCAGCGCCGGGCGAGCTCGACCCTGCAGGCGATGGCGCTGCTGCATGACGGGCACGAATGGGTGCTCGGCGACTGGACCACGCCGGCCTCGCAGGCCATCGGCGCCGTCGCCGAGGAGGTGTACGGCCCGACGGCGCGCCATATCCACGCCGGCGCGCTCGAGGAGCTCAAGCACCGCCACGACCGCGCCATCCATGCCGCCGCCGGCCTGCCCATGCCGACGGCCGAACAGCGCGCCATCATCACCGAATGCGATCTCGTGGCGCTCAACACTGAGCGCCGCGATTTCCTCGCCCCCTGCGAACGGCAATGGACGGTCGACGCGAAGGCGTTCCCGCCGCTGCACCGCCGGGAACCATGGATGCCGCCGGCCGAGGTGGCGGCACAGCTTTCCCGCGCCTTCCGCAACCTGCTGCCCGCGCTGCGCGACGGCACGGCACGCTGAGCCGCACGGAGGTCCGCATGAGCCTCGCCTATGATCGCCTGCGCCGCCGCCAGCTGGCGGAGGAATACGCCAAGGCACGGCGCAAGCACGCGCCCCGCGCCGATGTCGCAAGCCGGCTCAAGAAGCTGACGCTGCGCCTGCTGCGTGGCGAGGTGGCGGAAGAAAAAGCCGCCGCCCGGCGCCTTCTCCGCCCCTGGCATGGCCACCCGACAGGATCCCACCATGAAACTCACCCTCGAACGCGCGCCCTTCCTCGCCGCGCTCCAGCGCGCGCACCGCGCCGTCGAGCGCCGCAACACCATCCCGATCCTGTCGAACATCCTGCTGCGCCCCACCGATGGCGGGCTCACCCTCATCGCCACCGATCTCGACATCGAGGTGCGCGAGACCATCAAGGCGGAAGGCGCGCACGAGGGCGAGGGCACCACCCTGCCGGCGCAGACCCTGCTTGAGATCGTCCGCAAGCTGCCGGAGGGCGCGCAGGTGCAGATCGAGCTCGTGGGGGACGCGGGCACCGCGATCCTGCGCGCCGGCCGCTCGCGCTTCTCGTTGCAGACGCTGCCCAGCAGCGAGTTTCCCGATCTCGCCGCCGTCGAGAGCGCCGCCGCCTTCGCGCTGCCCGGCCACTGGCTCGCCGACGCCATCGCCCGGGTTGAGTTCGCCATCTCCACCGAGGAGACGCGGTATTACCTCAACGGCATCTATCTGCACCGCGACCCCGGCGGCTCCGGCAAGTTGCGCCTGGTGGCGACGGACGGTCACCGCCTGTCGCTGGCCTCGCTCGCCGTCGACGACCTACCGGAATTCCCGGGCGTCATCGTGCCGCGCAAGGCGGTGAGCGAACTCAGGCGCATGGCCGAGGCGGCGGACAAGGCCGCCCTCGCCATCGAGCTGTCGCCGGTCAAGCTGGCCGCCGCGCTCGGCTCTGCCCGCTTCACCACCAAGCTGATCGACGGCACTTTCCCGGATTATGGCCGCGTCATCCCCGCGGGCAATCCTCATGTCGCCACCCTGCAGGCGGAAGAGCTGCTCGCCGCCGTCGAGCGCGTCGGCACGGTGGCGAGCGAGCGCGGCCGTGCGGTCAAGTGCGGCTTCTCCCGCGCCGGCCTGGTGCTGGAGGTGACCAATCCGGATGCCGGCTCGGCCTATGAGGAGGTCGAGTGTGCCTATGCCGCCGAGGAACTGCAGATCGGCTTCAACGGCCGTTACGTCGCCGATGTGCTGAACGCCACGGCGAAGACCGGCCCCATTTGTCCGCCGTCAGCACCAATGGCACAGATTTGAGGTTGTGATTTAAGGAGGGTTGGGGCTTCGTCGTAGTGACGAAGGAACGAAGATGAAGGCCCAACCCTCCTTGAAAAAATCGCCGACAAAGGCCCCTGCTGAGCGTGTTGTGAAGGATATTCGGCGGCAGACGCGTCGCCATTTCTCGGCCGAGGACAAAATCCGCATCGTGCTCGATGGGCTGCGCGGCGAGGACAGCATTGCGGAGCTGTGCCGCAAGGAAGGCATCGCCCAGAGCCTGTACTACACTTGGTCGAAGGAGTTCATGGAAGCGGGGAAGCGCCGCCTGGCCGGCGATACTGCCCGCGCGGCGACCACCGGTGAGGTCCAGGATCTGCGCCGCGAAACCCGTGCTTTGAAGGAATGCGTGGCGGACCTGACGCTGGAAAACCGGTTGCTCAAAAAAAGCATGATTGCGGATGGGGGCGACGACGAATGAGGTATCCCGCATCCGAAAAGCTCGAGATCATCCGGATCGTGGAACAGTCGCACCTGCCCGCCAAACGCACGCTCGACCAGTTGGGCGTCGCCCGTCGGACGTTCTACCGCTGGTATGACCGTTATCTTGAGGGCGGGCCGGAGGCGCTGGAGGATCGGCCATCGGCGCCGAGCCGGGTGTGGAACCGGATCGGCCGCGACATCCAGGATCAGATCGTGGAGATGGCGCTGGAGGCGACCGACCTCAGCCCCCGCGAACTGGCGGTGCGCTTCACCGACGAGAAACGCTACTTCGTGTCAGAATCCGCGGTTTACCGCCTGTTGAAGGCCCAGGATCTGATCACCAGCCCGGCCTATGTCGTGATCAAGGCCGCCGATCAGTTCCACACCAAGACCACCCGGCCGAACGAGATGTGGCAGACTGATTTTACCTACTTCAAGATCATTGGGTGGGGCTGGATGTACCTGTCGACCGTCCTCGATGACTTCTCGCGCTACATCATCGCCTGGAAGCTGTGCACCAACATGCGGGCCGAGGACGTGACCGACACGCTGGACCTGGCTCTGGCGGCTTCCGGCTGCGACAGCGCCACGGTGCTGCACAAGCCCAGGCTGCTCAGCGATAATGGTCCCAGCTACATCGCCGGCGAACTTGCGGAATACATTGAGGCCCGGAAAATGAGCCATGTGCGCGGCGCCCCGATGCATCCCCAGACCCAGGGCAAGATCGAACGCTGGCATCAGACCCTGAAGAACCGCATCCTATTGGAAAACTACTTCCTGCCCGGCGATCTCGAGGCCCAGATCGAGGCCTTCGTCGAACACTACAATCACCAGCGTTACCACGAGAGCCTGAACAATGTGACGCCCGCCGACACCTACTTCGGAAGGGCTCCGGCGGTCATCCAACAGCGTGAAAGGATCAAGCGACAGACCATCGAACATCGGCGCTTGCAGCACCGCAAGCTCGCCGCCTAACATCAACCCCCAGACGAGGCCCGCACTCCGCTAATTTACCCCGCGAGTTGCGCCAAATGTTCTGACGACGGACAATCGACTGGATCTCGGCAACGGCGTCGTGGATCAGGTCATAGAGAGGTCCGGAGATCGTGATGTTCTTCTTGAGATGCTCGCGCTCGGGGACGATCTGACGGGTGTCATAGAACACGATCTTGATCCCGCACCGACGGGGGAAGACGGCTTGCGGATTTTCGTTGAAGAGAAGGACGCCCGCGGAGTTGGGCACGTAATTCTTCCGATCGATGAGACCCTCGTTTACGCAAAACGCCAGAGGTTCCTGCGGAGGGGTGATCTCCGCGCAGAACTCGGCGAGGACTTTGGAGTCGACGATGTCCTCCGCGATCAGATTGGGAAGCAGGGTATCCTCGTAGCTTGCCGCGCCCTTGGCGAAGGCGAGCGCCGTCACCTTTGCCGGATCGGTTACGGGGAGGGATTGTGCGCCTCTGCGCTGATAGACCTTGCCGTCGGCGGTGGTAGATACATTCACGCTTTTGGCAACGAACACGCGCAGGACGACGTTCGGGTAGGATTCTGCCTTCAGGAACTCGTGGCGGAAGTCGATCGCCGGGCTGAGGTTGAAGAGCGCCTGGATGTGACCGTTGAAGTCCTCCGGATTTGGCAGGCCCTGCCAACGTTTCGTGACGTCCGATTCGTCCTTGTCGTCCGCAATGCCGATGACAATTTCGCCGCCGTCCGCGTTGGCGAAAGCGACGGCGATCTTCTGTACGCCTCGCCCGTCGATTTTCGCGGCCTTGCGGTCGAAGAAATCGCCTTCGACGCGGCCGGCTACGGCGATCGCATCTTGGCGCGTCACATTAATGTAGTCGTCCATGCGTTCCCCCGCCGACTCATGCTGGTAATAGTGAGCACCCTGCTTGTCAGAGCAGCAAGTGCGGTTGGACGCGAAGCGCGTCCTGCTGATCCAATGCATGTGGAAGATCTCTGTTGGACCTGATGGCTGGAAGCAGGGGTCCCACTGGAAAATATCCTAGGGCGGATGGACACCTTCGAGATTTAGCCTTGATCGCCGGCGGATGAGTTGCGGCCACGGTACAACTTGGGCTTTTGGTCTCGGAACGAGCCCCAAAGAGGCATGTCCGTTTCTGCGCAATCGCCCCATGATAGGTTGTGGCGCAAAGATGCCGTTCGCACGGGCGTGCCGAGATGGCTGCTTCGGGTCACCTGCCGACCGGCCACTCCCGCCGCTCCGTCCGCTGGAGTAGGGCCGGTGTCTAGGATAGGCTCTGTCACACAGTGTTCGACGGTCTCTACGAGAGCGACTGACATCGAGCGTGTAACGTAAAGCTCACCGCGAAGGCCGAGTTTTTCCCGAGTTGTGCCGGAGGGAAGATGGTAAGTTACTATGGCGACAGGCGATTATCTAATCCGTCCTATAGCCTTCTAAGCGGCAGGTCGCTGGTTCGAGCCCAGCCGCGGTCGCCAGCCATTTCATTGACGTTCCGAGCTGTTTCGGCTTTCCCTAGCGCGGGGCCGCATCGGAAGGCGGGCCGGACGGTGAGCTTCCGGTTTCAAATGAGCCGCCGGCCATGAACGGGAAACGCTTGTGATCGTCATCATCGGCGGCATGCAACGCAGTGGGTCGACCTTCAGCTTCAACGTTGCCCGCGAAGTGCTGGCGCGGCGGGGGACGCTGCATCAGGAAACCGGGAACGACATTCTCGAAGCGGTGGATGCAAGCGGCGGCGCGGAGAATGTCCTGCTGAAGTCCCACAGGCTGAGCAACGCCTCGGTACGCCTCGTCGAACTCGGCGCCGTCACATCGGTCTGCACCATTCGCAAGCCGGAGGACGCCATCGCCTCATGGATGGAGGTCTTCGGATTCGATCTCGCCGACTCGATCGGCGAGATGAAGGCGTGGCTGCGCATGTTCGACCGGATCCGTGCGAATTCGCTCGTTGTCGATTACGATGTCATCGACCGGCGGCATCGGACCGCGGCATGGCGCATCGCTCGCCACCTTGCCCCCTCGGCTTCTCCGTTCGAGGTTTTCCGGATCGCGCGCCGCCATTCGAAGGCGGCCGTGAAGGCGATGGTGGATCGGCTCGAGAAAGCCGGCGGCGACATCGTCGACATCGGCTTCAGCCAGTACGACAAGGCGACCTTCTATCATCGTCGGCATGTCTCTTCGCTGGTCTCGCGCGGCGCGGCCGAGCGTCTTCCCATCGACACGGTGAAGCGTATCCGGGCCGCGCTCGGCGATCGCCTGGACGCCGAGGGGCGCCTGCGCTGGTAGAGCGCGCGCGGCTCTCGCGTCGCGAGTGGAGCCCTGCACTGTGCGCATAGCGTCGCCCGGACGGCACCAAAGTCGAATCGCGATACCGGTAGCCGCGCGCTATCGGAGCCTCACTGTCACCAAACGTCAGGTCCTGCCATGCATCGCGAGCGTATCCGCCAGCCGTCGCTCCTCTCCAAGATCGTCAGTGCGGAGGAGGCGGCGTCTCATATACGCGACGGCATGACCGTCGGCATGAGCGGCTTCACCCGCGCCGGCGAGGCCAAGGCGGTGCCGATGGCGCTGGCGCAGCGCGCGAAGACCGAGCCGCTTAAGATCACCCTCATCACCGGTGCCTCGCTCGGCAACGACCTCGACAAGCAGCTGGCCGAAGCCCATGTGCTGTCCCGCCGCATCCCCTTCCAGTCCGATCCGGCGCTGCGCCGGGCGATCAATGCCGGCGAGGTGATGTTCGTCGACCAGCATCTGTCGGAGACGGTCGAACTGCTGCGCACGCACCAGCTCGGCCCCATCGACGTGGCGGTGATCGAGGCGGTCGCGATCACCGAGCAGGGCGGCATCATCCCCACCACCTCGGTCGGCAATTCGGCGAGCTTCGCCATTCTGGCCGAGAAGGTCATCGTCGAGATCAACCTGTCGCAGCCGGACCTGCTCGAAGGGCTGCACGACATCTACATCCCGACACGTCGCCCGGTGCGCCATCCGATCCCGATCGTCGCGCCGGAAAACCGCGTCGGCCTGCCCTTCATTCCGGTCGACCCGGCGAAGATCGCCGCCATCGTCGTCACCTCGAAGCTGGATTCGTCCTCCACCGTGCTGCCGCCGGACGCCGAGACGCGGGCGATCGCCGAGCACCTGACGGAACTGCTCAAGCACGAGGTGGCGGTCGGCCGCCTGACCAACACGCTGCAGCCGCTGCAGGCCGGCATCGGCACCATCGCCAATGCGGTGATGCACGGGCTCATCGACAGCCCCTTCCACAACCTCACCATGTATTCCGAGGTGCTGCAGGATTCGACGTTCGATCTGTTCGATGCCGGAAAGCTTGATTTCGCCTCGGGCTCGTCGATCACGCTCTCGCAGGCGAAGTACCAGGCCGTGCTGCCCGACCTCGCCCGCTACAAGCCGCGGCTGGTGCTGCGCCCGCAGGAGATCAGCAACCATCCGGAAGTGATCCGCCGGCTCGGCGTCATCGCCGTCAACACGGCGCTGGAGTTCGACATCTACGGCAACATCAACTCCACCCATGTGGGCGGCACCCACATGATGAACGGCATCGGCGGCTCGGGCGATTTCGCCCGCAACGCCTATCTCTCGATCTTCGTCACCAAGTCGACGGCGAAGAACGGCGCCATTTCCAGCGTCGTGCCGATGGTCAGCCATGTCGACCATACCGAGCACGACGTCGACATCGTGGTGACGGAGCAGGGGCTCGCCGACCTGCGCGGCCTCGCCCCGCGCGAGCGGGCGCCGCTGATCATCGCGAAATGCGTCCATCCGAGCTATCGCGACGCGCTGTCGGACTATTACGCCCGTGCCGTCGCGCGCGGCGGGCATACGCCGCACATCATCGAGGAGGCGCTCGGCTGGCATGCGGCGCTGCGCCAGCGCGGAACCATGCTGCCGGACTGACCCGGTTGCGCCCGGCGGGGCGGGGCGGCTAAGCCTGCCGGGGACAGTGCCCGCGCGAGTCGCCCCATGCCGCCGCTGCTTCGCCTCTACCTCGCCGGACCGGAAGTGTTTCGGCCCGATGCCGCCGCCGAAGGCGCGCGGCTGCAGGCGCTGTGCGCGCAGGCCGGCGCCGAGGGGCTGTTTCCGCTCCACGCCGAGGGCGTGGACATACGCCGCGCCTGCATCGACATGATCGACGCGGCCGATGCGCTGATCGCCAATATCTCGCCGTTTCGCGGTGTCCACATGGACCCCGGCACCGCCTTCGAGATCGGCTATGCCGAGGCGCGCGGCAAGCCGGTTTTTCTGTGGTCGAACGAGCTGCGGATGCTGACCGAACGCGTGCCGGAGGCGACGCCGGGGCGCGACGGCGAGGGGCACCTGGTCGAGGACTGGGGCAAGCCCGAGAATCTGATGATCGTGCCGGACGGCCGCCAGGTCTGGGCGACGCCGCAGGAAGCCGTGGCCGACGCCGTCGCCGCGCTGGGCTTCACCGTGAAGAACCGCGACCTGCAGCGGCGGACGCGGCGCGCGGTGATCGCCGCGGTGATCATCAGCCTGGCCTCGGCCGCCCTGGCGGGCACGCTGGCGGACTGGCTCGTCGGCTGGTAGCCGGCCGTTTCGCGACGTCTTCGAGCGACGGGAAAGCCGCGCGCGAAGACGTGAACGGAACAAACTCTCGCACCCTGCCGTTATCTGTTCGAAGGACCCGGTGAAAACGACCGGGCGAAAAGCGAAAAGCTTGCAGAAGACGGAGACGACATCATGCGTAAGCTGGTACTTGCATCCGCTACTCTGGGCATTCTCACCGCCGGTGGCATCGGCGCGGCGTTTGCCGACCCGCCGCCCTATCGCGGCCCGGTCTATGAAGGCCGGAACGTCTATATGGGCGAGACCTATTACGGAGCCCCGGTCTATGGTCGCCGCGTCTACCGCACGGTGCCGCTCGGCCCGGCCTATGGCTACGAGCCGACCTATGCCGACCCGTGGTACATGCCCGGCGATCAGGCGATCATCAATCAGGAGCGCGCCAACGCGCGCAGCAGCCGCTGATCCCGCGACTGTGATCCGGACACCGACGGACGGGCCATTGGCCCGTCCGTTTCATTGTATAGGTCGTCGGCTTGACGTGCGGCCCTCGGCCTCTCTTGAATGGTCGCAAGGCGACGCGCGTCGCCATCTGTTCGGAGACCGACATGACCAAGCACGCCAGCGTACCCCCCGAGTTGCTCTCGCACGAGGAAAGGCTGGACAGGCTTGGTCAGGTGGCCGTGCATGTCGGCCTCGGCCTGCGCCCGGGGCAGGAACTGGTGATGACCGCCTCGATCGAGGCGCTGCCGCTGGTGCGCCGAATCACCGAACATGCCTACAAGGCCGGCGCGAGCCTCGTCACCACGCTGTTCAGCGACGAGGAGGCGACGCTCATGCGCTTCCACCACGCCCCCGACGCCAGCTTCGACACGGCCAGCGCGTGGCTCTATGACGGCATGGCAAACGCCTTCAAGTCGGGTGCGGCGCGGCTGGCCATCTCCGGCGAGAACCCCTCGCTGCTCGCCCATGAGGACCCGGACAAGGTCTCCCGCGCCAACCGGGCGCGTTCGAAGGCCTATATGCCGGCGCTCACGCACATTGCCGGCTTCGACATCAACTGGACCATCGTGTCCTGCGCCTCGCCGGCCTGGGCCAAGGCGATGTTTCCGGAGGATCCGGAGGACATCGCGGTCGCCAAGCTCTGGCATGCCATCTTCGCCGCCTCGCGCGTCGACACGCCCGACCCGGTCGCGGCCTGGGCGGCGCACAACGCGGAACTGAACGCGCGCACGGCGCGGCTCAATGCCAAGCGCTATTCCGCCCTGCGCTTCCGCGGACCGGGCACGGATCTCACGGTCGGCCTTGCCGACGAGCATGAATGGGCCGGCGGCGCTTCCACCGCCAAGAACGGCATCGTCTGCAACGCCAACATCCCCACCGAGGAGGTGTTCACCACGCCTCACAAGGGGCGGGTGGACGGCTACGTGGCCAGCACCAAGCCGCTTTCCTATCAGGGCACGCTGATCCAGGACATCGCGGTACGGTTCGAGAACGGCCGCATCGTCGAGGCGAACGCGCGGACCGGCGCCGACGTGCTGAACAAGGTGCTCGATACCGACGAGGGCGCGCGCCGGCTCGGCGAGGTGGCGCTGGTGCCGCATTCCTCGCCGATCTCGAAGAGCGGGCTTCTGTTCTACAACACCCTCTTCGACGAGAACGCCGCGAGCCACATCGCGCTCGGCCAGTCCTACAGCAAGTGTTTCATCAACGGCGCGTCGCTGACGCCCGAGGAACTTGCCGCGCGCGGCGCGAATTCAAGCCTCATCCACATCGACTGGATGATCGGCTCCGGCGAGGTGGACGTCGACGGCATCACGGCCGCAGGCGAGGCCGAGCCGGTGATGCGCAAGGGCGAATGGGCCTGATGGCCCTGCCTGGGGATAGGACGGCTTCCTGATGCCGTCGAACTATGGTGAAGTCGCGCCGCCTCGAGACCGGTCGAATCCGGTCTCCAGACGGGAGACAAGATGGATGTGTCGTTGGCGTGCCTGGTGGAAGGGGTTGCCGGTTCTTGCCGTGCTGGCCGCTGTCGCCATCACCTATGGTCGGGCGCCGGTCGAGCAGGATCTGGCGTCCCGTGCCGAGGTGCTGCTGTCCGACATCGGCGAATCCTGGGCGCGGGCGCGCTTTGAGGGCCGCAACGCCTTGCTGGAAGGCGAGGCGCTGTCGGAGGATGCGCGGATCAAGGTCCGCAGCGAGCTGACGCGCCTGTCCGGCGTGCGTGTGGTCGAGGACCGCACGACGCTGCTTCCCGAGCGCCGCCCCTTCACCTTCGCCGCCATTCGCGACGGCACCAAGCTGCATCTGGAAGGCTATGTACCCTCCGCCTATGCGCGACGACGCATAGCCGAGGCCGCGAACGCCATGGCGGCGGGGGTGGCGGTGACGGGCGAGAAGGAACTGGTGCGCGCGCGCGGCGTGCCGGCCGGCGATTTCATCGGCGTCGTCACCTTCGGCATCGAGCAGCTCGCCAAGATGCCGGCGGGGCGCATCACCATCTCCGACGATTCGTTCTCGATCGAGGGGCGGGCACCCGACTTCGCCACCTATGATGCGCTGGAAGTGACGGTACGCAGCGAGCTTCCCGGCGATTTCAAGCTGGCTCGCTTCGCCGTGCTGCCGCCGGCGGTGTCGCCCTTCGTCTGGTCGGCGACGCGCGAGCCGGACGGCGTGACGCTGTCGGGCTACATCCCGCTCGGCGACGCACGCCGCGCGCTGCTCGACATGGTGCGGGCGGCAGTGCCGGGCGCGGCGATCTCCGACCGCCTGCGGCTCGCCGACGGCGCGCCGCCGACCGAGGGCTGGCTGAAGGCCGTGTCCTTCGCGCTCAGCCAGCTTGGCCGGCTGCCCAATGGCAAGGTCTCGCTCTCCGGCACGACCATCGCCATCGAGGGCTCGGCGCCGGACTTCGCCGCCTATGACGCGTTGGCCGGGGGACGTCGCAGCGTGCCGGAAGGCTACACGCTGACGCGTTTTGCCGTCGAGCCGCCGACCGCCAGTCCCTTCGTGTGGGGGGTGCAGCGCACGGCAAACGGGCTGCGCCTGACCGGCTACGCCCCTTCCGAAGACGCCAAGCGCCTGATCCTCGATGCGGTGCGCGGCGATTTTCCCGGCGTGCCGGTAAGCGACGAGATGCGCATCGCCTCCGGCGGTCCGTCGGCGGAAGCCTGGGTCACCGCCACGACCTTCGGCGTCGACCAGCTCTCCAAGCTGCGGCTCGGCGCCGTGCGCGGCAATGGCACGATCCTGTCGCTCTCCGGCGAGGCGCAGGATTCGGCGGCGTTCAACACGGTGCAGGCGACACTGGCGCAATCGTCGCCGCGCGGCTTCACCTGGCGCACGGATGTACGTCCGCCGGTGGTGTCGCCCTATGTCTTCAGCCTGCGCAAGGATGGGGACGGCCTCACCGTTTCCGGCTTCTTCCCGTCGCCCACCGAGCATGAACGGCTCATCGCCGCCGCGAAGGTGCAGTTCCTTGGGGCGCCGGTGAACGACGTGTCGGCGGTCGCGCAGGGGGCGCCGCAGGGCTTCACCGCCGCCGCCATGGCGGCGATGCGCCAGCTCTCCCGCCTTCAAGCGGGGGAGGCCCGCTTCGACGACGGAAAGTTGAAGGTGACGGGAACGGCGTTCTATCCCGCCGCGGTGACATCCATCCGGGCAAGCCTCGCGGCGGCGCTGCCGGCGGGGCTCACGGCCGACGTCACGCTCGACATCGCGCCGCCACGCGCGCTGGTCGACCAGGCGGCGTGCAGGAAGACGATCACCGATCTGCTCGACAAGGGGGCGATCACCTTCGAGACCGACGGGGCGCGGATCGAGCCGGCCAGTTTCGGCCTGCTCGATCATATCGCCGCCGCGGCCGCCAACTGCCCGGATGCGCTGATCGAGATCACCATGCTACAGCCGGACGCACGCGCCGCCCTCGTCACCGCGCGGGCGCAGGCGCTGACGCAGTATCTCGCCGCCGCCGGCATCGCGCCGGACCGGCTGGTGACCGGCGAGCATCCCGCGCTCGCCGTTCAGGCCCCCGGCAGGACGGTCGGGTCCGGTGACATTCAGCTGATCGTGAGGTGAGGCGATGTGGTTCCTGGCGCTCGAATTGTGGCCCTATCTGCTCGGCGCGCTCGCGATCGGCCTGGCGACCGGCTGGCTGAGCGGCGGCTCTCGCCCGCGGCCGGCCGCCCGCGTGGCGGAAACCGAGGAGGTGACGCCGTGACCCCATTCGCGGCCGACGTCACGCTTCTGCTCGTTGCGGCCTATGTGGCGGGCTGCGTCGGTGGCTGCTGGCTCAGGCGCATCTTCGGCGATCGCCGGGCGGGCTGAGCCCGTCCGGGACGTTTTATCGCGCGGCGGCGGGCGTCATAGCCGCGAGCCGCGCAGGTCCGCCTCGATCTGCAGCGTGTCGCGCGAGCCGAAGCGCGACTTGTAGACCTGCGCATTCTCCATCACGCGCTGCACATAGTTGCGCGTCTCCGAGAACGGAATGCGCTCGACCCAGTCGATGGGATCGACGGACGGATCGCGCGGATCGCCATACTGGGCGATCCACTTCGCGACATTGCCGCGACCGGCGTTGTAGCCGGCGAAGGTCAGCACATAGTTGTTCTGGTAGTTGTCGAGCAGGCTGCGCAGCTCGGCCGAGCCGAACTGGACATTGACCGTCGGATTACTGAGCTGCGCCGGATTGAGCGACGCACCCGTGCGCCTGGCGATGGTGCGGCCGGTCGCCGGCATCACCTGCATGAGGCCCGTGGCGCCGGCCCGCGACAGGGCGGAGGGGTTGAACATGCTCTCCTGGCGGGCGATGGCGAAGACCAGCGAGCGGTCGACGTCCTCGGCGATCGGCCGGTAGTTCGGAATGCCGATCGTGGGATAGGCCTCGGCCTCCAGCGGAATGCCGCGATTGAGCGCGACCTTGCCGATCGTCGTCATGGTGCGGGCGTCGCCCTGCTGTTTGGCGAGTTCGGCCAGCAGGCCGAGCTGGGCGGCATCGGGCAGGCGCTCGGCGAGGTCATAGGCCAGCGCCAGCGACAGGTTCGACTTGTCGAGCCGTTCCAGCAGCCTGAAGATCATCACGCCCTCGTCGCGCGCGAAGGCGGCGCGCTGAGCGGCATTGGCGGCCGGAGCGGCCTTGATCTTGACACGGGAAACGCCCAGCCGGGCATTGGCGAGCTGTCCGTAATAGGCGCTGCCGTAATCGGCGGCGGCCTCGTACTGCGCGCGCGCATTGGCGGTCGAGCCCAGCGCCTCCCAGGCCCGCCCCTGCCAGTAATGGCCGCGCGAGACGGTGGCCGGGTGGGTCTGATTCTCCGGCACCTTGCTGAAATGCTGTAGCGCGGTCTTGGGATCGTTGAGGAAGCGCAGCGCGATCCAGCCGGCGGTGAACTGGTGTTCGGCGCGCATATGCTCGTCTTCCGGCACCGCGGCGTCGCGCGCCACCTTGTAGGCGGTGCGGGCGTCGCCCTTGTCGAGCAGGCCGCGTGCCACGAGCCGACGCTCGATCCACCACTCGTCGGGGTCGATCAGCACGGCGGAATCCCGCGGCGCGCTGGCGAGCGTGCGGGCGGCGGCGACGTGGTCGTCCTTGCGGCGCTGGATCTTGGCGAGCGTGTACAGATAGGCGGGATCCGAGCGCAGCGAGCCCGGCACCGACGCCAGCAGCTTCGCCGCGTCTCCCTTGCCGGAGGACAGGGCGATGCGGGCGCGGGCGAGGGCGGTGACATCGTCGCCTGCCCGCTGTGCCGCCCGCAGGCCGCGCTCGGAATCCTCGGCATAGAGCAGCTTGTCGGCGCGGTACTTGTGATCGGTGCGCGTCAGCAGCCCGCCGAACTCGACCATGACGGTGGATTCGGCCTCGGAGGACAGCGCGTCCTCCTGCCAGGCATTGCGCAGCCAGGCCGCGCCGGCCTTCTGGTCGCCGGCGGCGAACAGCGCCCGGGCGAGGGCGATCTTGCCTTCGCCGGAGAAGGGCGCCTGCTCGGCGAAGAAGGTCAGGATCGTCTGCGGATCCTTGTTCTCGGCATAGAGCAGATATTCGAGCCGCCGGCGCAGCACGATCGGGGTGGGGAGGGTCGGATGGGCCCGCAGGATAGCGACGGCGCGGTCATAGCCGACGTCGCGGGCCGTGACGCGCAGCGCCAGCCAGCGCACCAGCGCCTGCGCGCCGGGATCGCGCATCTGGTCGGCGATGGCGAGCGCCTGGGCCGACTGTCCCTTGTCGATCAGGCTCACGGCCTGCTGAAGGTCGCCCGGCGCACGGGCCAGGGCAGGCGCGGCGAGGGCGGTGCCTGCCGCAGCCGACGCCGCCGTGACCTTGGACGAGGGGGTGACCGTTGGCTTGGCGGCGGTCTTCGCCGGCTTGGTCTTCGCCTTGGCGGACTTCACCGTCGAGGGCTTGGCCGGGGGCTTGGCGGCGGATTTGGGCTTCGGCGCCGGCGTCGGCACGGGCGTCGCCGCCTGCACGGATGTGGTGGCGAGCGGCAGGACGAAGCCGGCGGAGCCAAGCAGCAGCGCGGCGGCGACCGGCAGAATCATGCCGGCACGCGCCCTCCGTCCGCAACGGACGTCAGGACGCAGGATCGCGAATTCGTTCACGTACTCGCTCATGGGCTCTCGCACTCCTGACAAACCGACGAAGCCGGATCATGCGGCGGTCCCTGAAGGACCCGATGTCGTCTGTTGTCCCGCGATCTTATTGACGAATTGCTAACCACTACCCCGCGTCTTCGCCGCCGGAGGGTTCAATCGCCCTTCATCGCCTTCCGCTGTAAGCGTCCAACCCGGCGAAACAGGGGCAGGGTGCCGCACCTGACGCGCTTTGCCAAGGCTTCCGCAACAACGCCCTTCCTTCGGCCGCGCCGACGCGATATCTGATGGCCCCTTTGCAGCGCCATGCCGGGCATGGCGCGCGACAAGGACGAATGAAAGCTTCAGGAGCGCTCCATGTCCCACTCGCTGCCCTTCCGTGGATCCTTTACGGCGCTCGTGACGCCGTTCCGCGACGGCGCGCTGGACGAGAAAGCGTTTCGCGGGCTCGTCGACTGGCAGATCGAGGAAGGCATCCACGGCCTCGTGCCGGTGGGCACGACGGGCGAAAGCCCGACCGTCTCGCATGACGAGCACAAGCGCGTGGTGGAATGGACCGTCGCCCAGTCGGCCGGCCGCGTGCCGGTGATCGCCGGGGCCGGCTCGAACAACACGATCGAGGCCATCGACCTCGCGCGCCATGCCGAGCAGGCGGGCGCCGACGCGGTGCTCGTCGTCACGCCCTACTACAACAAGCCGGGGCAGGAGGGCCTGTACCAGCACTACAAGGCCATCAACGATGCGGTCGGCCTTCCGATCTTCATCTACAACATCCCCGGCCGGTCGGTCGTCGACATGTCGGTGGAGACGATGGCCCGGCTGTACGAACTGCCCAACATCGCCGGCGTGAAGGACGCGACCGCGAATCTCGCGCGCGTCAGCCAGCAGCGCCAGGCCATGGGGGCGGGCTTCAACCAGCTCTCCGGCGAGGACGCCACGGCGCTGGCCTTCATGGCGCATGGCGGCGACGGCTGCATCTCGGTCGCCTCCAACGTGGCGCCCAAGCTCTGCGCGCAGCTGATCGACGCCTGCATCGCCGGCAACTACGCCAAGGCGCTGGAAATTCAGGACCGTCTGTTCCCGCTGTTCCAGGCGCTGTTCGTTGAAACCAATCCGAGCCCCACCAAATATGCGCTGAGCCTCCTCGGCAAGATTGCCGACGAGGCGCGCCTGCCGATGGTGCCGGTGACCGAGAAGACCAAGGAGACCGTCCGCGAGGCCATGCGCCACGCCGGGCTGCTCAACTGACGTTCCATCGGGGCCGGCGCCCCGATGAGGGGCAAGTGTAATGGCCGAAAAGAAGACGCTGCCGCGCAAGGTCGTCGCCGATAACCGGCGGGCGCGGTTCGACTATGAGATCGGCGAGGTCTTCGAGGCCGGAATCTCGCTCTCGGGCACGGAGGTCAAAAGCCTGCGCGGCGGTCGCGCGACCGTGGCCGAGAGCTATGTTTCCGCCAAGACGGGCGAGGCGATCCTCTACAATTCCTTCATTCCTGAATATCTTCAGGCCAATCGCTTCAACCACGAGCCGCGCCGCCCGCGAAAACTGCTGCTGCACAAGCGCGAGATCGCCAAGCTCTGGCAGGCGGTCGAGCGCGAAGGCATGACCGTGGTGCCGCTGCGCATCTTCTTCAACGAGCAGGGGCGGGCCAAGGTTGAGATCGCCATCGCCCGCGGCCGCAAGGCGCACGACAAGCGCGAGGCGCTGAAGGCCAAGGACTGGGCCCGCGACA
This sequence comes from Ancylobacter sp. TW_SC_1, assembly GCF_056836805.1. Lineage (NCBI taxonomy): Bacteria > Pseudomonadati > Pseudomonadota > Alphaproteobacteria > Hyphomicrobiales > Xanthobacteraceae > Ancylobacter > Ancylobacter sp. TW_SC_1. Next base: position 3,041,228 of record NZ_CM166365.1, on the reverse strand, counting down.
AGCAGCGGCTGATGCGCGACCGCGGGTAACGGCGTCTTGTCATCCCGCCCGAAGGGGGAGCCGTAGAGCCCGGATCGACCTCCGGTCGTCCGGAACGACGACAGCGTCGCCGGGCCAGGCCCCACGCCGCCGCCAAGCCCGATTCAAAAGAAAAGCCCGGTACTTGGCCGGGCTTTTTGATTCGGCCTGTCAGCGCCGCTCAGTCCTTGGCGCGCTCGACATAGGAGCCGTCGGCGGTCATCACCACGATGCGGGTGCCGACCGCGATGTGCGGCGGCACGGCCGAACGCACGCCGTTGGAGAGAATGGCCGGCTTGTAGGAGGAGGAGGCGGTCTGCCCCTTCATCGCCGGCTCGGTCTCGACCACTTCGAGCACCATGCGCTGCGGCAGCTCGATGGCGATGGCAATGCCCTCGTGCACCGACAGATGGACCTGCATGCCGTCGCTCAGATAGGCGGCCTGGTCGCCGATCACGTCCGGCGACACCGCGATCTGGTCGTAGTTTTCCGGGTTCATGAAGTGGTAGCCCTCACCGTCCGAATAGAGGAAGGTGTAGGGGCGGTCCTCGACGAGGGCGCGCTCGACCTGCTCGGTGGTGCGGTAGCGCTCGGAGACCTTGGTGCCGTCGGAGATGCGGCGCATGTCGAGCTGGGTCACCGGGGTGCCCTTGCCGGGGTGGATGTTCTCGGCGGTGAGCACGACGTAGAGCTTGCCGTCCATGTCGACCACGTTGCCCTTGCGCAGCGTGCTGGCGATGACCTTGACCATTGCGGTCCTCTGGCTGTTGGGTGCGTCGCATCACGCGGGGCACCGCTGGGATTCCGTTGGCGCCTCCTATACAAGCGCGCCCGCTTTCCGCCAACCCCGCCCGCAACCCGCCCGTGCGCGCGCCGGAGGACCGTCCTATGTCCGTTTCGATTTCACCCTGGTGGTCGCCCGAACGCCACGCCGACCGGCGCCCCTTCCTGCTGGCGCGCCAGCGCATCCAGGCGGCGCTGCGCGCCTTCTTCGCCGCGCGCGACTTCATCGAGGTGGAAACGCCGATCCTCCAGGTCTCGCCGGGCAACGAGACGCATCTCAAGGCCTTCGCCACGGAACTGGAGCGGCCGGACGGCACGCGCGTGCCGCGCTACCTGCACACCTCGCCGGAATTCACCGCCAAGAAGCTGCTGGCGGCCGGCGAGGAGCGCCTGTTCACCTTCGCCCGCGTGTTCCGCAACGGCGAGCGCACCGCGCTCCACCATCCCGAGTTCACCATGCTGGAATGGTATCGGGCGCATGAAGGCTACGGCTCCCTGATGCGCGACTGCACGGCGCTGCTGGCCGTCACCGCAGAGACGGTCGGCGTACGGGTGTTCCATTTTGGCGGGCATGCCTGCGACATCGGCGTGGCACCGGAGCGCCTGACCGTGACGGAAGCCTTCGCGCGGTTTGCCGGCATCGACCTTATGGCGAGCGTCGGCATCGAGGCCAACGACCGCGACAGCCTCTGGCACGCGGCGCGTGCGGCCGGAATCCGGGTTGCGGATGACGACGGTTGGGCGGACGTCTTCACCCGGGTGATGGTCGAGAAGATCGAGCCGCATCTGGGTATCGGTCGCCCGACCATCCTGTGCGAATACCCGGTATCGGAAGCGGCACTGGCGCGGCCGAAGCCCGAGGATCCGCGCGTCGCCGAGCGTTTCGAGCTCTATGTCTGCGCCGTCGAGCTGGCCAACGCTTTCGGAGAGTTGACCGACGCGGCCGAGCAGCGTCGCCGCTTCAACCAGTGGATGGACGAGAAGGAGCGCCTCTACGGCACGCGCGTCCCGATCGACGAGGACTTCCTCGCGGCGCTGGCGACGATGCCGGAAGCCTCCGGCATCGCGCTGGGCTTTGATCGGCTGGTGATGCTGGCGGCCGGCGCGCGGCGGATCGAGGATGTGCTGTGGGCGCCGGTAGCGCCCTGACCGGAGTCAGCCCAGCGCGTCGATATGCGCGCGCACCTTGGCGAAGACGGCGTGGAACATCTCGGTCGTCAGCACGCCGGTGTTCGTGTTGTAGCGCGAGCAGTGATAGCTGTCGAAAAGCACCACTTCGCCGAGGCGATGCACCGCGCCATGGGCGAATTTGTGGTGCGAGAGCTTCTCGCCATGCGCGGCCAGCACCTGGTCATGGGCGATCTTGCCGAGCGCGACGATGGCGCTGAGGCTCGGCAGCAGGCCGATCGTGGCGGCGAGGAAGGGGCGGCAGGCGCGCATTTCCTCGGTCGTCGGCTTGTTCTCCGGCGGCACGCAGCGCACCGCATTGGTGAGCCGTGAATCGCGCAGCCGCAGCGAATCGTCCGCCCGCGCCTCGAAGCGGCCGGTGGCGAAGCCGAAGCGGATCAGCGTCGAATAGAGCAGCTCGCCGGCATAGTCGCCGGTGAACGGCCGCCCGGTGCGGTTGGCGCCGCGCAGACCCGGGGCGAGGCCGACGATGAGCAGCCGCCCGTCGATCGGTCCGAAGGAGGGGACCGGCGCGTTGTGCCAGCCGGTCTCCTGTCCGCGCCAATGTTCGCGAAAGGCGACGAGCCGCGGGCAGAGCGGACAGTCGCGGCCGGGTTCGGCGTCGGCCGGCGCCGGCGTCCTGAAGGTGGTTGCGTCCATCGTCCTCAGGAGTCCGGCATTTCGTCGTCGCCGTCGCCCGACGGGGGCGCGGTCCGCCGCTCCAGGAAGCGCGGCGTTTCCTGCATGCGGCCGGAACGGTCGGCGGGGTCGCGGCCGACGCGCGCCTGCAGGTCGACGAGGTCGAGGAACACGTCCGCCTGCCGGCGCAGTTCGTCGGCGATCATCGGCGGCTGGGTGTGGATGCTGGAAACCACGGTGACGCGCACGCCCTTGCGCTGGATCGCCTCGACCAGCGAGCGGAAGTCGCCATCGCCGGAGAAGATCACGATGTGGTCGACATGGCCGGCGAGCTCCATGGCGTTCACTGCCAGCTCGATATCCATGTTGCCGCGCACGCGGCGGCGGCCCTGGCTGTCGGTGAACTCGCGCGCCGGCTTGGTGACGACGGAGTAGCCGTTGTAGTCCAGCCAGTCGAGTAGCGGGCGGATCGAGGAATATTCCGAATCTTCCACCAGCGTGGTGTAGTAGAATGCCCGCAGGACGTAGCCGCGCCCCTGAAAATCCTTCAGCAGGCGCTTGTAGTCGATATCAAATCCAAGTGACTTGGTGGCCGAATAGAGATTGGCCCCATCAATAAAAAGGGCGATCTTTTCCATACCGTGAACCATACTGGGCAATGACCCTGAATCAGAGGGGTTGAAACGCGTTGCGGCGCATCGCGAAACGATGTGCCGGCCCCCGCCCATAGACATAACGCATTTGTGGCACCCGCGAGACGGCGGCGGCGGTTGTCCGCCATTTTAAGAATCCGCTGCGCGGGAATGCCCGCCCCCTGCGTGGAACGCTTGCCCCGCCGGCCCCGTTGGTCTATTGAGGCCGCTTCCTTTACACCGTCAGGAGTGCCGAAGCATGGCTCGCGTCACCGTCGAGGACTGCATCGACAAGGTCGACAATCGCTTCGAGCTCGTTCTTCTTGCCGGCCATCGCGCCCGGATGATCGCGTCCGGCTCGCCGATCACGGTCGATCGCGACAACGACAAGAACCCCGTCGTCGCGTTGCGCGAGATCGCCGACGAGACGATTTCGCCGGAAGACTTGCGCGAAGAACTGATTCACTCGCTCCAGAAGTTCACCGAGGTGGACGAGCCGGAGCCCGAAACCGTTCCGATGATCGCCTCGGCCAGCTCGGACGATTCCGACGTCATGCTCGACCGCATGACCGAGGAAGAACTGCTGGCCGGTCTCCAGGGCCTCGTGCCGCCGGAGCCGAGCGACGACGACGAAGGCTGATCGCCTGAGGCGATTGTGTCACGCGGCCCGGCCTAGTGCCGGGCCGTTTGCATTTTGCTTGGCTTTTCCGCGACATGCAGCTTGCGCCGGCTTGCGCCGCGGACAATATCTAGCCGATCGGCCCTGTCGGCCGACCATTCTCGCGAGTCCCTGTCATGATGCGGCAGTACGAGCTCGTCGAGCGCGTACGCCGGTACAATCCCAATACCGACGAGGCGCTGCTTGACCGCGCTTACGTCTATGCGATGCGTGCTCACGGCACGCAGAAGCGCGCCTCCGGCGATCCCTACTTCTCGCATCCGCTCGAAGTCGCCGCCATCCTGACCGACCTCAAGCTCGACGATGCCACCATCGTCGCGGCCCTGCTGCACGACACGATCGAGGACACCGACGCGACGCGCGACGAGATTGACAAGATCTTCGGCCCGCAGATCGGCGCGCTGGTCGAGGGCCTCACCAAGATCAAGAAGCTCGATCTCGTCTCCAAGCAGGCCAAGCAGGCCGAGAACCTGCGCAAGCTGCTGCTCGCCATCGCCGACGATGTGCGGGTCCTGCTGGTCAAGCTCGCCGACCGCCTGCACAACATGCGCACCCTGAAATGGGTGCCGGAGGAGAAGCGTTCGCGCGTCGCGCAGGAAACGCTCGACATCTACGCCCCGCTCGCCGGGCGCATGGGCATGCACGACATGCGCGAGGAGCTGGAGGACCTTTCCTTCCGGCAGCTTTCCGCGGAAGCCTATGAATCGATCCGCAGCCGCCTCCAGGCGCTGAAGGAGAACAATGGCGAGCTCGTCGCCTCGATTGAGAAGGAACTGTCCGACGCCATTGCGCAGAAAGGCATTTCCGCCGTCGTGAAGGGGCGCGAGAAGCGCCCCTATTCGATCTGGCGGAAGATGGAGCAGAAGTCCGTCGCCTTCGAGCAGCTCTCCGACATCTACGCCTTCCGCATCCTCGTGGAGAGCGTCGAGGATTGCTACGCCGCGCTCGGCGTCGTCCATACCAAGTGGCCGCTGGTGCCGGGCCGCTTCAAGGACTACGTCTCGACGCCCAAGCAGAACGATTACCGCTCGCTCCACACCACGGTCGTCGGGCCCGGCCGCCAGCGCGTCGAGCTGCAGATCCGCACCCGGCTGATGCACGAGATCGCCGAATACGGCATCGCCGCGCACGCGCTCTACAAGGACAGCAACGGCTCCGACGTGCTGACGCGCGACTCCAGCGCCTATGCCTGGCTGAGGCGGACCATCGAGCTGCTGGCGGAGGGATCGAGCCCGGAGGAATTCCTCGAGCACACCAAGCTCGAACTGTTCCACGACCAGGTGTTCTGCTTCACGCCGAAGGGACGGTTGATCATCCTGCCGCGCCGGGCGACGCCGATCGATTTCGCCTATGCCGTCCATACCGGGGTGGGCGACCGCGCCGTCGGAGCGAAGATCAACGGCAAGATCTCGCCGCTGGTCTCCGAGCTGCAGAACGGCGACGAGGTGGAGGTCATCACCGCCGCCGGCCAGACGCCGCCGGCCGCGTGGGAATCGATCGTCGTCACCGGCAAGGCGCGCGCCGCCATCCGGCGCGCCACCCGCGCCGCGGTGCGGGCGCAATATGCCGGTCTCGGCAAGAAGATCGTCGAGCGGGCCGTGGTGCGCGCCGGCAAGGTGTTCTCGGAGGAGAAGCTTGCCGGCTCCGTCGGCCGGCTGGCGCGCCAGTCGCTGGAGGACGTTTATGCGGCGGTCGGGCGCGGCGAGATGCGCTCCGACGACGTGGTGAAGGCGGTCCATCCCGAATGGACCGGCCCACGCCCGGAAGAGCGCGCCGCGCCGAAGGGCGAGGGCTGGTTCGAGCTGGAGCAGGGCCAGAGCCTCAAGTTCAAGATCCCCGGCATCGAGAGCGATCCGGACCCGAAGACCGCCATTCCCATTCGCGGCATCAACCGGGAGCTGCCGGTGCGCTTCGCGCCGAATGGCGGCGCCGTTCCGGGCGACCGCATCGTCGGCATCCTGTCTCCCGGCGAGGGAATCACCATCTACCCGATCCAGTCGCCGGCCCTGCAGGACTTCGAGGAGGAGCCGGAACGCTGGCTCGACGTGCGCTGGGACGTCGACGAGGACGACCCGCAGCGTTTCCCGGTGCAGATCGTCGTGGTGGCGACGAACGAGCCCGGCTCGCTCGCGCAGGTCGCGCAGGTGATCGGCGAGCGCGACGGCAATATCGAAAATCTGCGCATGTCCTCGCGCTCGGCCGATTTCACCCGCATGGTCATCGACATAGGCGTCTACGACCTGCGCCACCTCAACGGCATCATCACCGATCTGCGGGCGCGGCCGGTCGTCTCCAGCGTCGAGCGCGTCAACGGTTGATAGGGAATCGTTAACCCTGCTTCGCGTTTCCTCGGCAGTCCCGCGGGACGATCAGAGGAGACATCCATGCCCACCGAGCAGCTTCAGGCCAATCTCCGCATCGTCTCGGGCGCCGCCAAGGAATTCTGGGGACGCATCGCCGGCGACGCCATGCTCGCGGCCAGCGGCCGGGTCGAGCAGCTGGCCGGCGAGGTGTCGCTCGCCTGTGTGCGGGCGCGCAGCCGGACGGTTGGGCGCAGGCTGCCGTCGACCGGTGCCTGAGCGGGTGACGCGGACCGGCGGATGGGCTATCACCGCAGCCATTCAGTAACTTCCTTCGGGCATTCAGATGACACAAGACGAGGTCGTGGCCGAGTTCCGTGCGGCCGGCGCGCTGCTTGAGGGCCATTTCATTCTGTCGTCGGGCCTGCGCAGCCCGGTCTTCCTGCAGAAGATGTTCATCTTCCAGGATCCGGTGCGCACCGCCCGGTTGTGCAAGGCTCTCGCGGAAAAGGCCGAGGCGGCCTTCGGCAAGATCGACTATGTCGTCTCCCCCGCCGTCGGCGGCATCGTGCCGGGCTACGAGACCGCGCGCCATCTCGGCGCCAAGGCGGTGTTCGTGGAGCGCGAGGAGGGTAAGTTCCAGCTGCGTCGCGGCTTCACCATTCCCCCCGAGGCAAAAGTGCTGATGGTGGAGGACATCGTCACCACGGGCCTGTCGTCGCGTGAATGCCTCGCCTCGATCGCCGAGCACACCGGGAACGTCGTCGGCGCGGCTTGCCTCATCGACCGCTCGAACGGCAAGGCCGATCTCGGCGTGAAGCTGGTGGCGCTCGCCCGTCTCGACATCCCGGCCTATCCGGCCGACGCGCTGCCGCCGGAGCTGGCCGCCCTGTCGCCGGTCAAGCCCGGCTCGCGCGGCATCCAGGGCGCGAAGGCGTGACCGCCATGACCCCCATCATCCCGCCCATCCGTCTCGGCGTGAACGTCGACCACGTCGCCACCATCCGCAACGCCCGCGGCGGCGACCTGCCGGATCCGGTGCGCGCGGCCCAGCTCGCCTGCGCGGCGGGGGCCGACGGCATCACCGCGCATCTGCGCGAGGACCGCCGCCATATCCGCGACAGCGACATGCGGCGCCTGCGCGAGCAGCTGACCGTGCCGCTGAACTTCGAGATGGCGGCGACCGACGAAATGGTCGCCATCGCCCTCGAGCACCGGCCGCATGCCTGCTGCCTCGTGCCCGAGCGGCGCGAGGAACGCACCACCGAGGGCGGGCTCGACGTGATCGGCGGCGGCATCGACCTCGCCCGCAAGGTCGAGACGCTGGCCCATGCCGGCATCCGCGTCTCGCTTTTCGTCGCTCCGGACGAGGACCAGATTGCCCGCGCCGCCGACATCGGCGCGGCGGTGATCGAGCTGCACACCGGTGCGTGGTGCGATTTCATCGCTGCCGGCGAGACCGACAAGGCCGAGGCGGAATATGCGCGGCTGCTGCGTGCCGCGGGGCAGGGCGCCTCACTCGGGCTGGAGATCCATGCCGGCCACGGCCTCGATTACGCGACGGCCGAGACGATGGCCGGCATCGAAGCCGTGCGCGAGCTGAACATCGGCCACTTCCTCATCGGCGAGGCGATCTTCGGCGGCCTGGAGGGCACGATTCGCCACATGCGGGCGGCCATGGCGCGCGGGCGGGCGGGCATCGGCGCGCCGCAGGCCGCGTGAGGCTGGCATGATCATCGGCATCGGCTCCGACATCACCGACGCGCGGCGCGTCGCCGAGGTGCTGGAGCGTCATGGCGAGCGTTTCCTCGACCGCGTCTTCACGCCGGTCGAGCGCGCCAAGTCCGATCGCCGGGCGCGCCGGGTGGAGAGCTATGCCAAGCGTTTCGCCGCCAAGGAGGCCTGCGCCAAGGCGCTCGGAACCGGACTGGCGCAGGGCGTGTTCTGGCGCGACATGGGCGTCGTCAACCTGCCGTCCGGCCGCCCCACCATGGAGCTGACCGGCGGCGCCCGGGAACGGCTCGACGCGATCACGCCGCCAGGCTGCGAGGCGCGCATCGACCTGACCATCACCGATGACGGCCCGCTCGCGCAGGCCTTCGTCATTATCAGTGCTGTCCCGAAAGCCAATGGCGGCTGACCTGCCGTCACCTCGTGCGATCGTGAGCGGCGCGCGTTGCCGCCGCCTCGCCGAGCGGCTATAGGAGCCGCACGGCCGCCTCGTGCGGCGCATGCCGCGCCGCGAGCGCACCGGAAGGCGACATGACTTCGACGACCCAACCGAAGAAGAAGGAAGGCGGGCTCGGCGAGACCGTCAAGGTCATCCTTCAGGCGTTTCTCATCGCCATTCTGATCCGTACCTTCCTTTTCCAGCCCTTCAACATTCCCTCCGGCTCGATGAAGGAGACGCTGCTCGTCGGCGACTACCTGTTCGTGTCGAAGTTCAGCTACGGCTACAGCCGCTTCTCGCTGCCCTTCTCGCCGGACCTGTTCGACGGCCGCCTGCTCGGCTCGCCGCCGAACCGTGGCGACGTCGTGGTGTTCAAGCTGCCGCGCGACCAGAGCACCGACTACATCAAGCGGGTCATCGGCCTGCCGGGCGACGAGATCCAGATGATCGGCGGCCTGCTGCACATCAGCGGCGTGCCGGTAAAACGCGAGGATGCCGGCTACTGGATGGATGACGAGGGTGGCGGGCGTGTCGAGCGCGTGAAGCGCTGGACCGAGACCCTGCCCAACGGCGTCAGCTATTACACGCTCGACCTCGTCGACAACGGCTTCTACGACAACACCCCGGTCTACAAGGTGCCGCCCGACCACTATTTCATGATGGGCGACAACCGCGACAACTCCACCGACAGCCGCGTCCTCAGCCAGGTCGGCTACGTTCCCTATGAGAACCTCATCGGCCGCGCGCAGGTGATCTTCTTCTCGGTGAAGGAAGGCGACGCCGCCTGGCAGTTCTGGAAATGGCCTTGGACGGTGCGCTGGGATCGCATCTTCTCCTTCGTGCGATGACGCGCGGCAAGACCCGCGCCGACGACGATGCCGACCTCGACGCGCTCGAGGCGGCGCTCGGCCACAGCTTCTCCGACCGCGCGCATCTGCGGCTGGCGCTGACGCATATCAGCTCGGTCAGCGGCGGGCAGGGCTCGAAGATCCGCGTGCGCTCCTATCAGCGCCTCGAATTCCTCGGCGACCATGTGCTGGGGCTGGTCGTCTCGGACATGCTCTACCGCGCCTATCCGAACGCGGAGGAGGGCGAGCTGTCGCGCCGTCTGGCCGATCTCGTCTGCGAGGACGCCTGCGCCGATGTCGCCCGGACGATGGGCCTTGGTCCCCATCTGCGCCTCGGAGCGGGCGAGGACCGCACCGGCGGCCGCGACCGCCCGGCGATCCTCGCCGATGTCGCCGAGGCCGTGCTGGCGGCGGTCTATCTCGACGCCGGCTATCCCGCCGCCGAGGCGCTTGTCGAGCGGTTCTGGCGGCCACGCCTCGCCACCCCCGGCAGCTCGGCCCGTGATCCCAAGACGGCGCTGCAGGAATGGGCGCAGGGGCGGGGACTTGCGCCGCCGCACTACCGGCTGGTGGATCGCTCGGGACCGGACCATAATCCCGAGTTCCGGATCGCCGTCGAGGTGCCCGGCTTCGATCCGGTCGAGGCTACCGGCTCCTCCAAGCAGAACGCGCAGAAAACCGCCGCGGCGGCGTTTCTCCAACGGGTCAATTCATGAACGAAACCACCGAAGAGACGCGCTGCGGCTTCGTTGCCCTGATCGGGGCGCCGAATGCGGGCAAGTCGACGCTCACCAATGCGCTGGTCGGCACCAAGGTGTCGATCGTCTCGCACAAGGTGCAGACCACGCGCTCGCTGGTGCGCGGCATCGCGCTCGAAGGCGTCACGCAGATCATCCTCGTCGACACGCCCGGCATCTTCGCGCCGAAGCGCCGATTGGAAAAGGCGATGGTGCGCTCCGCCTGGAACGGCGCGGGCGATGCCGACGCCGTGGTGCTGCTGATCGACGCCCGCGCCGGCCTCACCGAGGATGTCGAGGCGATCATCCGGGGCCTCGCCGACGTGCGCCGCCCGCGGGCGATCCTGCTCAACAAGATCGATCTGGTGAAGCGCGAGAACCTTCTGGAGCTCGCCGCCAAGGTCGCCGAGCTGATCAGCTTCGACCGGCTGTTCATGGTCTCCGCCCTCGGCGGCGACGGCCTGACCGAGCTTCGCCAATGGCTGGCGCAGACCCTGCCGCTCGGCCCGTGGCTCTATCCCGAGGACCAGATCTCCGACGCCCCCATGCGCATGCTGGCGGCCGAGATCACCCGCGAGAAGCTGTTCCACCGGCTGCACGAGGAACTTCCCTACCGCTCCACCGTGGAGACGGATTCCTGGCAGGAGCGCAAGGACGGCTCGGTGCGGATCGAGCAGACCATCTTCGTCGAGCGCGAAAGCCAGCGGAAGATCGTGCTCGGCAAGGGCGGCGAGACCATCAAGGCGATCTCCATGGCGGCCCGCAAGGAGCTGACCGGGATCGTCGAGGCGCCGGTGCACCTGTTCCTGTTCGTGAAGGTGCGCGAGAACTGGGCCGACGACCCCGAACGCTACCGCGAGATGGGGCTCGATTTTCCGCAGTCCGACTAGGGGCCTGCCGTGGAATGGTCCGACGATGGCATCATCCTCGGCCTGCGCCGCCATGGCGAGGCCAATGCCATCGTCGAGCTGATGACGGCCCGGCACGGGCGGCATCTCGGTCTCGTCCGGGGCGGCGGCTCGCGTCGTCAGGCGGCCTCGCTGCAGCCCGGCAATGGCGTGCGGGTGGTGTGGCGCGCGCGCCTCGACGAACATCTCGGCGCCTTCGCGCTGGAGGTCACCGCACCGCGCGCCGGCCGGCTGATGGCGCAGGCGCATTCCGCCTTCGCGCTCAGCCACATCGGCAGCCTCGTGCGCCTGCTGCCCGAGCGCGATCCGCATCCGGCGCTGCACGAGCTGCTGGTGACCATGGTCGAGCATCTCGACGAGGTGCGGCTCACCGGGATGATGATCGCGCGGCTCGAGCTGACGATGCTGGCGGAGCTCGGCTTCGGCCTCGACCTCGAAAGCTGCGCCGCCACCGGTGGGCGCAACGATCTGCTCTACGTCTCGCCGAAATCCGGCCGCGCGGTCAGCCGCGACGCCGGCGAGCCCTGGCGGGCGCAATTGCTCAACCTGCCGTATTTCCTGATCAGCGAAGTCGCCGAGCCGCCGCAGCCGAGCGACGTCCAGGCCGCCTTCGAACTCACCGGGCACTTCCTCGCCCGGCGAGTGTTCGAGCCGCGCGGCCTGCCGCTGCCGGACTCGCGCGCGGCGCTTCTGTCGGCGCTGCGCCGCGCCGTCTAGTTGATCGGCGTGGTGAAGGTTGGATCGGCGTAGTAGTTGCCGTTGTAGAAATAGCGGCGGCCGACCCAGACCATGTTGCAGCTGGGAACCACCACGCGGACCGCATGGCCGCGTATGTCAGAGCGGACGGCGACGCGCTCGCGGCAGATGTTCATCCATCCGGTGGTGCCCGTCCCGCCTATATCCTGCCCGCCCGTATCCTGCGTGCCGTTCGCGCCGGCACGCGGCAGCTCCGTCCGTGGCGGGCCGAGATAAAGATATGTCGGCGGCTGCGCGGCCGCCTGATCGGCATAAATCCCCGCACCCGCTGCAAGCAGCAGGCCGGCTAGCGTGAGTCTCATCGACTGTTCCCCCGAAAAGTCGCCTTAACTAACTTACCCCAACACCAGACAAAACGCACCTAATTTAGTTCGACTTTCATATCAGTTTCGTTTCATTGGAAGAGAAACCGAAACGATACCCAGGCGAAAGGGAAGCGAAACGCGAGACGGCGTCGCCGGCGCGAAATCCCTTTCGAGTGCATTCAGTCGAAATGCCGGAGCTTTCGTTTCTTCAACGCCCGTCAACGGCAGCGCGGCGCCCATGTCCGAATCACGTCGTCATCTTCCGGTTGTGCGTAGTGCGACTCATGCTGCGTTCGCGTCTTGTTCCCGGCGGCGCTTCGATGTAGCCAGAGGACATGGGAGAGCCACCGATTCCGACCGATGACGGCACGATCGAACCGATCGGCCTGAAGGCGGCGCTCGAGGAGCGCTACCTCGCCTATGCGCTCTCGACCATCATGCATCGCGCCCTGCCGGACGCCCGCGACGGGCTGAAGCCGGTGCACCGGCGCATCCTCTATGGCATGCGGCTGCTGCGGCTCGATCCCGGCGGCGGCTTCCGCAAGAGCGCCAAGATCGTCGGCGACGTGATGGGCTCGTTCCATCCGCACGGCAACATGGCGATCTACGACGCCATGGTCCGCCTGGCGCAGGATTTCTCGCAGCGTTATCCGCTGGTCGACGGGCAGGGGAACTTCGGCAATATCGACGGCGACAACGCCGCCGCCGAACGCTACACCGAGGCGCGCCTGACCGAGGTCGCCCGGCTGATCCTCGACGGCATCGACGAGGACGCGGTCGATTTCCGCCCGAACTATGACGGCACGACCGAAGAGCCGGTCGTCATGCCCGGCGCCTTCCCGAACCTGCTCGCCAACGGCTCGACCGGCATCGCCGTCGGCATGGCGACCTCCATCCCGCCGCACAATGCGGCCGAGCTGATCGACGCCAGCCTGCATCTCATCGAGAACCCGCAGGCCACCACCGACGACCTTCTGAGGTTCGTGAAGGGTCCGGATTTCCCCACCGGCGGCGTCATCATCGAATCCCCGTCCTCGATCGCTGATGCCTATGCGACCGGACGCGGCGGCTTCCGCCTGCGGGCGCGCTGGGAGAAGGAAGAGACCGGGCGCGGCACCTATGTGATCGTCGTCACCGGGATTCCCTATGGCGTGCCCAAATCGCGTCTGGTGGAGAAGATCGCCGACCTGCTCAACGAGAAGAAGCTGCCGCTGCTCGCCGATGTGCGCGACGAGAGCGCCGAGGATGTGCGGCTGGTTCTCGAACCGCGCGCGCGAAATGTCGACGCCGAGCTGCTGATGGAGAGCCTGTTCCGGCTGACCGAGCTGGAAACCCGCTTCCCGCTGAACATGAACGTGCTGGTCGGCGGCCAGGTGCCGAAGGTGGTCGGCCTGGTCGATGCGCTGCGCGAATGGGTCGACCATCGCCGCGAGGTGCTGCTGCGCCGCTCGCGCTTCCGCCTCAATGAGATCGAGCATCGGCTCGAAGTGCTGGGCGGCTACCTCGTCGCCTATCTCAATCTCGACGAGGTGATCGCCATCATCCGCGAGGAGGACGCGCCCAAGCCCGTGCTGATGGCCCGCTTCGAGCTGACCGACGTGCAGGCGGAAGCGATCCTCAACATGCGGCTGCGCTCGCTGCGCAAGCTCGAGGAATTCGAGATCCGCAAGGAGCACGATGCCTTGTCCAAGGAGAAGGACGGCATCGAGCAACTGCTCGCCTCAGAGGCCAAGCAGTGGAAGACGGTCGCCTGGCAGCTCGGCGAGACGCGCAAGATGTTCGCGCCCGAGACGGCGCTCGGCCGCCGCCGCACCACCTTCGGCGAGGCCTCGGCGCACAAGGCGGATGCGGTGATCGAGGCGCTGGTGGAGCGCGAGCCGATCACCGTCGTGGTGTCGGACAAGGGCTGGATCCGCGCCCTCAAGGGCCACGTCGCCGACCTCTCGACGCTCACCTTCAAGGGCGACGACAAGCTGAAGATCAGCTTCCTGACCGAGACCACCGCGAAGCTGCTGGTATTCGCCACCAATGGCCGCTTCTACACGCTCGACGCCTCCAAGCTGCCGGGCGGGCGAGGCCATGGCGAGCCGCTGCGCCTGTCGATCGAGCTCGAGCAGGAGGCCGACATCGTCGACGTGCGGCCCTATCAGAGCGGCGGCAAGCTGCTGGTGGCGGCGAAGGAAGGCCGCGGCTTCGTCGTCGCCGAGGATGATTGCCTCGCCAATACCCGCAAGGGCAAGCAGGTGCTCGGCGTCGACGGGCAGGATGCGGTGAAGGTCGTCCCGGCTGCGGGCGACACCGTCGCGGTGATCGGCGAGAACCGCAAGCTGCTGGTCTTTCCGCTCTCGCAGATTCCGGAGATGGTGCGCGGGCGCGGCGTGCGGCTGCAGCGTTACAAGGACGGCGCGATGTCGGATGTGAAGGTGTTCGGTGCCGCCGACGGCCTGACCTGGACCGACACGTCGGGCCGCACCTGGACGGTGGCGGACCTCACCGAGTGGCGCGGCGAGCGCGCCGGTGCCGGGCGTCTGCCGCCCAAGGGCTTTCCGCGCAACAACAAGTTCGGCTGAGCGCCGCCGCGCGGCTTCGCGAACTCCCTCTCAGAGGGGCGTGCTCTGCCTTAAAATCGGCCCGACATCGCCGCTTCTCTCCCTTCAGGGCATTCCCCCTGATGGCCGGATTTGACCCCGGCCACCCAGGCCTGTGACCGGCCGCATGCGGCAAGGCTGGGTCCCCGGGTCGAGCCCGGGGATGAGGGAGAGGTGCGAAGGCTGCGTATGGGGAAGGCCAAAGCCCTCTCCCCGTCGGGGAGAGGGCTGGGGTGAGGGGCCTCGCACTGCCCGCCCGTATGCCTCAGGAGCCGATCTTGCCGCCATCCTGCTTGGTGATGACGACCACGGCCGGGCGCACCGGCATGTCGTCGCGGAAGTCCGGCCAGCGAGTGGACAGATCCTCGTAATAGGACGGCCGGCCGAACGGCGCCCAGTCGGTGCCGCCGTCGCCGGGATGCTGGACGGCGACGAAGGCGGTGCGGTCGTCCGGCGCGATCAGCGGGCCGCACAGTTCGGCGCCCACCGGCACGCGGAAGAACAGCTTGGAGGTCGCCCGCGCGCCGCCCTCGGTGTCCACCGCCCAGAGCCCGTCCGTGCGGCCGGTCTCCTTCGGGCCGTTGCCGTCCGTCGCCACCCAGAGCCGGCCGGCCGAATCGACCGCGCAATTGTCCGGCATGCCGAACCAGCCATTGCGGGTGGTGTCGGTGGAGAAGGAGGCGCCGACCGCCGCCACCGACGGGTCGCCGCACTTCAGCAGCACTTCCCATGTGCCCTTCGTCGCGGCGAAGTCGCCCCCCGCCTCGGTGATCTCGATGATGTGGCCGAAGGCGTTCTTGGCCCGCGGATTGGCGGCGTCGACCTGGTCGTCCTTGCGCTTCGTATTGTTGGTCAGCATCACGTAGACCTTGCCGTTGACGCCGTTCGGCTGGATGTCCTCGGGACGGTCCATCTTGGTGGCGCCGAGCAGGTCGGCGGCGCGGCGGGTCTCGATCAGCACGTCGGCCTGGCTGTTGAAGCCGTTGGCCGCCGTCAGCGGCCCCTGGCCGAACACCAGCGGCATCCATTCCAGCGCGCCGTCGGCGTCGAACTTGGCGACATGGAGCGTGCCGGTGTCGAGCAGGTCCATGTTGGCGGCGCGGTCGTTCGGGTTGAACGTGCCTGACGTGACGAACTTGTAGACGTAGTCGAAGCGCTCATCGTCGCCGAGATAGAACACGACGCGCCCGTCCTTGGCGACGATCGACTCGGCGCCCTCATGCTTGAAGCGGCCGAGCGCGGTGCGCTTCTTCGGCACCGAATTGGGATCGTTCACGTCCACTTCGACGATCCAGCCGAAGCGGTTCGGCTCGTTCGGCTCCTTGGCGAGGTCGAAGCGGTCGTAGATGTTGCCCCACTCATAGGCGCCTTCCGGCACGCCGTAGCGCTTGTAGTTGGCGGCCTCCCTGTGGCCCTCGGGCAGCGTGCCGAGGAAATAGCCGTGGAAATTCTCCTCGGCCATCACATAGGTGCCCCAGGGCGTGACGCCGCCGGCGCAGTTGTTCAGCGTACCGGACACCTTGGTGCCGGTCGGGTCTTCCGAGGTCTTCAGGCGGTCGTCGCCGGCGGCCGGGCCCGTCACCTGCATGGGCGTCGTCGAGGTGATGCGGCGGTTGAGCGTGCCCTCGCGCACCACCTGCCATTTGCCGCCGACCTTGCGAATCTCGACGATGGTGCCGCCATGCGCCGCCATCTCGATATCGACGCGCGCCTTGTCGGCCGGCGCCACCTTCAGCTTGCCCTCCGCGACATTGACGATGCCGGGGAACATCAGGTGCTCGTTGGTGTATTCGTGGTTCACCACCAGCAGCCCGTGCTCGGACGAACCGTCGAGCGGGATGAAGCCGACATAATCATTGTTGTAGCCGAACTGCCGGCGCTGGGCCTCGGCGCTCTGGTTCTTCGGGTCGAAGGCCGGCGAATCGGGAAAGAGCGGGTCGCCCCAGCGCAGCAGCACTTCGGCGTCGTAGCCCTCGGCGACATGGTGGGTCTGGTCGACGCCGGCCTCGACCTCGTTGAAGCTGAAGGCCGAGCCGTTGCCGGCGGGAGCGTCGCTCGCGGCCTGCGCCCTATCGGCGGAGAGCAGCGCCGCCGGGCCGACGGTCGCGGCGATGGCGGAAACGGCGAGCGAGCCTTTCAGCAGGCCGCGACGGGAGAAGCGAATCGAGATCAGCTCGCCCATGGTCGGGTTGACGGTGGGATTGCTGCCCGCACCATCGGCTTCCTCGAGCAGGCTGGTGCGGAAGGGGGACGCGTGATCAATGGAATCGTCGGTCATGGGGGGCTCCGGCAAGATTGATCCGCTCCGGATTGGAGACGTTCCAGTCTGCTATGCCCGCCGGATCACAGTCCCATGACACGCGACCTATTCGTCGACGCGCGTCCAGCCGGCCGGGGCGAGCCGCTCCTGCGGCAGGAAACGGCACTTGTAGGCCATCTTCTCCGAGCCCTCGACCCAGTAGCCGAGATAGACATAGGGCAGGCCCATGGCCTTCGCCTTGGTCACATGGTCGAGGATCATGAAGGTGCCGAGCGAACGGCCCACCTCGTCCGGGTCGTAGAACGAGTAGACCATGGACAGCCCGTCGGCGAGCACGTCGGTCAGCGCGACCGCGTAGAGCGAGCCCTGGCCGCGGCCGTTGACCGCCGTGCCCGGCCCGCGCCGGCGGTATTCGATGAGCCGGGTGCGGACATGGCTGTCCTCCACCATCATCGCGTAGTCGAGCACGGTCATGTCGGCCATGCCGCCATCGCTGTGGCGGCTG
This sequence comes from Ancylobacter sp. TW_SC_1, assembly GCF_056836805.1. Taxonomy (NCBI): domain Bacteria; kingdom Pseudomonadati; phylum Pseudomonadota; class Alphaproteobacteria; order Hyphomicrobiales; family Xanthobacteraceae; genus Ancylobacter; species Ancylobacter sp. TW_SC_1. The sequence goes on along the minus strand of NZ_CM166365.1, from coordinate 3,023,933 downwards.
TCGAGATAGCCGCGGAACAGGGAATACTGCTCGGCGGTCGGCACGGCGGCGCGGATGTCGCCGAGCAGGTCGATATTGGCCTGCCGTACCCGCCGGAAGCTGCGCGTCTCGCGGAAATCGTCGACGCATACCCGCACCGACACGCAGGCGCGGCACTGCTCGCAGGCCGGGCGGTAGGCGATGGACTGGCTGCGGCGGAATCCGCCATGGGTCAGCACGTCGTTGAGCTGCGTCGCCCGCTCACCGACGAGATGCGTGAAGACCTTCCGCTCCGAGCGTCCCGCCAGATAGGGGCAGGGCGAGGGAGCGGTAAGATAGAATTGCGGTGTATCGCGCGAGTGTTCGGTCACGGGCTCTTCACGATGAGAATGCACCAAGGATTGCGCGACGCGGCCCCCGCGTCAAAGCCCCAATTTGCATCCCCCTATCGGCGTCAGCGATAGCGGCGCAGCAAGGCCGCCCGCTCCTCGTTGTTGGTCACGACGGTGCCGATGACGAGATCGTGCAGCAGCCGCTTGCGGCCGTTGAACAGGCCGACAATGGCGACCAGCGGCGTCAGCACACTCGCCGCGACCCAGAACAGCACGAGGCTCACCACGGCGAGCAGCGGATACATCGGCGCGCCGTACCACAGCCGCATCTCGATCCCCATGGCACGCATGCCGATGGTCGCCGAATGCGGTCCCCCGAGGGTGAGGCCGGTATAGACCAGCGCCCAGATCACCAGCGCCGGGCTGAGCAGGCTGAACAGGAGCCAGCCGAGCCCGAGGGTGATGAACCCGAAGACGAAGATCAGCAGCGCCGCCATGCCGATCGGCACGCAGATGATCACCGCGTCGATCAGGAACGCGATGAAACGGCGGAACAGCACGCCCTGGAAATATTCCGGCTCCGCCACCGGATCGAAGGCGTAAGGCTTGGGCTCACCGTAATACTGCGCGTCGGACATGCCGGTCTCCTCCCGCGTCATCAGGTGGTGGCGGCGCGCCGCGACGACAAGAGCCGGCGTGCCCTGTCGCGCGCCCGCTCAGCCGCCGGTGCGCCAGTCGATGCGCTCGACATCCATGCCGTTCTCGATCAACGCCCGCTGCACCTCGTCGGCGTGGGCGCGGTCGCGCGTTTCCACCGTCACGTCGAGCCGCGCGCCCTTGGCGTGGACGTCGAGGAAGTGGCGCTTGTGCTCGACTTCGAGAATGTTGGCGCCCAGATTTCCGAGCAGCGAGGCGATGATGCCGAGCTCGCCCGGACGGTCGAGCATGGAGAAGCGGAACGACACGATGCGTTCCTCGCGCTCCAGCTCGCGCATCATGATCGAGGCGACGATGCGCGGGTCGATATTGCCGCCGGACACGACAAGACCGACCTTGCGGCCGCGATAGCGGTCGGGCTCGGCCAGAAGCGCGGCGAGGCCGGCCGCGCCGGCGCCCTCGGCCAGCGTCTTCTGCTGGGTCAGGAAGAGATTGACCGCCCGTTCGATGGTCGGCTCGCTGACCAGCACGACATCGGACACGAGGGCGGAAACCAGTTCGCGCGTCAGCGTGCCGGCCTGCTTGACCGCGATGCCCTCGGCCAGCGTCGCGCCCTCGCAGGGCAGGGACTGCTGGTGGAGCGCGTTCCACATGGAAGGGTAGAGCCGGGTCTCGACGCCGACGATTTCGATGTCGGGGCGCATGTCGCGCGCGGCGACCGCCATGCCCGAGATCAGTCCGCCGCCGCCGATCGGCACCAGCAGCGCGTCGAGGTCGGGCGCGTCCTCCAGCATCTCGACGGCGATCGAGCCCTGGCCGGCGATGACATGGGCGTCGTCATAGGGATGGACCCAGACGAGGCTCTCCTGCCGGGCGATGCGATCCGCCTCCTCGCTGGCGTCTCCCACCGACTCGCCGTGCAGCACGACGCGCGCGCCATGCGCCTCGGTGGCGGCGACCTTCACCATCGGCGTATGCTTGGGCATGACGATGGTGGCGCGGATGCCGAGCCGGGCGGCGTGATAGGCGACGGCCTGCGCGTGGTTGCCGGCCGACATGGCGACGACGCCGGCGGCGCGTTCCTGCGGCGACAGGCTGGAGAGCTTCACCAGCGCGCCGCGCTCCTTGAAGCTCGCCGTCACCTGAAGGTTCTCGTATTTCACGTAGACATGCGCGCCCGTAATCGCCGAAAGGCGCGGCGCCGGCAGTGTGGGCGTGCGCAGCACCGCGCCGTCCAGCACCTTGCGGGCGGCGGCGACGTCGGCGGGGGAAACGGGCAGGGTCATAGAACCACTCAGAATTCTCGCGGCGACGGCGCCGCACGATTGAGGAGGCCGCCCGGTCGCAGGACCAGGAATGCCGCCAGGAGGGAATAGATCACCACGTCGCGATACGCGATGTCGAAGGTCGAGGACCACACGATTTCGACGCCGGCGACGAGGGCGGCGCCGAGGAACGCCCCCGGTACGGAGCCAATGCCGCCAATAATTGCCGAAATCAAGGCTTTGAGCGTAATCGAAAGCCCGTCGCCGGGCGAGATGCTGCCATAGGCGATCACGATGGCGACGCCCGCCAGCCCGGCGCAGGCGCCGGCGAGGGCGAAGGTGGCGCCGATCAACGCCGGCACCCGCACCCCGATCAGCGCCGCCATCAGCGGATCGTCGGCATAGGCCCGCCACGCCCGGCCGAAGCCGGTGAAGGAGATCAGCCCGAGAAGGGCGGAGATGCCGGAGAGGGTGAGACCGGCGGCCAGAAACTGCGCGGGCGTCGCCGTGGCGACGAAGCCGTGTTGCCCGGCGATGTAGATCGGACGATTGAGCAGGGCGGGCAGCCAGTTCTCCCGACCTCCTGATGTGAGGCGGAAGGCTTCCGCCAGCACGATGGCGACCGCGACGGTGGCGATCAACACCGGCTGCGGCGATCGCGACCGTTCGGCGACCGGTGCGAACACGACCCGCCCGATCACCCCGCTCAGCAGCGCCGCCGCCGCCACGCCGGCGACGAGCGCCAGCGCCAACCCGCCCGGACCGATGCGTCCGCCGAGGCTGACGACGCCGACCGTGATCAGCATGTAGATGCCGCCGGCGACCGCGATCTCGCCGAAGGCCAGGTTGATGCGGCCATACAGGCCGTGCACCAGCGCGAAGCCGGTGGCGATGAGACCGTACACCCCCGCCATCACGATCCCGCCCAGCGCCTGCTGCAGCCAGTAGGCGCTACGGGCGGAAAGGGCAAACAGGGGAGGGCGCGCCACCTGTCCCGCGCTTCCCTCGAGCCACCAGCGCTTGAGGATGTAGAGCTTGACGTCGCTCAGCGGCCCGCGATCGGTATTCACCGCCACGAGGTCGAAGCGCCCGGCACCGGTTTGTGCGGCGAAGTGACAGATCAGCCAATGCGGCGCGCTGCCGAGTGGCCCACGCGCGCGGTAGCCGTAGCGCAGCGCCGTCGCGTCGCCGGGAACGGGATTGAGCGAGGATTCGATGATCTCGGTATCCTCGCCGTGCAGCGCCGGAGCGACCGCACGGCAGATGCGCGCCTGATCGGCGTCGATCACCGATCCGCAGCCGGCCAGCTGCAAACCGATGCAGATCAGGGCAAGATGCAGCAGGAGATGGCAGCAGCGCGTGCAGTCCGGCATGGGATGCCCGCGCCGCCGCTCAGGCTTCGCGGACGAGCTTTTCGGCGACGCGCGGAGCGAAATAGGTCAGCACGCCGTCGGCCCCGGCGCGCTTGAACGCCATCAGGCTCTCCATCATGGCGCGCTCGCCGTCGAGCCAGCCATTGCGGGCGGCGGCCTCGATCATCGCGTATTCGCCCGACACCTGATAGGCGAAGGTCGGCAGGCCGAAGGCTTCCTTCAGCCGGTAGACGATGTCGAGATAGGGCAGGCCAGGCTTCACCATCAGCATGTCCGCGCCTTCCTCGATGTCGAGCGCGGCCTCGCGCAGCGCCTCGACGCCGTTGGCCGGGTCCATCTGATAGGTGCGCTTGTCGCCCTTCAGGCAGCCCGACGAGCCCACCGCATCGCGGAACGGGCCGTAGAAGGCCGAGGCGTATTTGGCACTGTAGGCAAGGATCTGCGCGTCGAGATGGCCGCTCGCGTCGAGCGCGCGGCGGATGGCGCCGACGCGGCCGTCCATCATGTCGGACGGCGCGATGACATCGGCGCCGGCATCGGCCTGCACCAGCGCCTGCTCGACCAGCACGGCCACGCTCTCGTCGTTGAGGATGCGCCCGTCGCAATCGAGCAGACCATCATGGCCGTGGCTGGTGTAGGGGTCGAGCGCGACGTCGGTGATGAGGCCGATCTGCGGCACGGCGTCCTTGATGGCGCGAAGCGCGCGGCAGACGAGGTTGTCGCGGTTGAGCGCCTCGCGCCCGTCGACGGTGCGCAACGCCGGATCGGTGTAGGGGAACAGCGCCAGGGCCGGAATGCCGAGCTTCGCCGCCCGCTCCGCCTCGCGCACCGACTCGTCGACGGTGAGTCGCTCCACGCCCGGCATGGAACCGACCGGCGCGCGCTCGCCATGGCCATCCATGACGAAGATCGGCCAGATCAGGTCCGCCACCGTCAGCGTGTTCTCACGCATGAGCTGGCGCGCCCATTCGGACTTGCGGTTGCGCCGGGGGCGCTGCACCAGGTCGAGCTTCGACGACACGTCCGACCGATTGGCGGGCTCGGGATAGACGGGACGCGGACGGGCGAAGGGAACGGTCATGGGCATGCTCGCGGAAGACGGGTTCGGTCGCGGACGACCCAGGATGCGATCGTCTAGGACTGCGGCAGTTTCGAATGCTTATAGCTTCATACGCGGTGGAGCGCGACCCGTTCAGCCGGGCGATTGCGTATAGGCCCGCCAACACGCCGCAGGGCATGTTGACGCGCCTTAGCCGGACGGCCGGCTTTTCCCGGCGCGCGGAACCGCTTAAGTGGCGGTGCGACAACCGAAGCGAGGCCGGCAGACGTGACCACAGACATCGGCATCAGGTTCGAGCGGCGCGGCGCCGCAGGCATCGTGACGCTCGACCGTCCGCGCGCGCTCAACGCGCTCGACCATCCCATGGTCAGGGCGCTGCACGCCCAGCTCGGCACATGGATCGAGGACGGGCGTATCGCCCATGTGGTGCTGCGTTCGGCGCATGAACGCGCCTTCTGCGTCGGCGGCGATGTGCGGGCCATGGCCGAATTGGGACGCACCGGCCGCAAGGAGGAGGCACGCGACTACTGGCGGGACGAATACGCGCTCGACTACCTCATCTCGCGCTATCCCAAGCCCTTCGTCTCGCTGGTGGACGGCATGTGCTTCGGCGGCGGCTTCGGCATGTCCGGCCATGGGCGCTACCGGGTGGCGGGAGAGAATCTCGGCTTCGCCATGCCGGAGGTCGCCATCGGCCTGTTCCCGGATGTCGGCGGCACCTTCGTCCTGCCGCGGCTGCCCGGCTGGAGCGGCACCTGGCTCGCCATGACCGGCGCGCGCATCGGCATGGCGGATGCCATGGCGCTCGGGCTCTACACCCATCACATCCCGACCGCCCGCTGGCCGGAACTCATCGACGCCCTCGCGGCGGGCGAGGCGATGGAGGCCACGCTCGCCCGCTTCGCCATCGTCCCGCCGCCACCGGCGCTCGGAGCGCTCTTTCCGCACATCGACCGCATCTTCGCCGGCGGCTCGGCCGAGGCGATCCTGATCGCGCTCGACAAGGTGGGCGAGGGCGAGGGGCCGGTCGCCGCCTTCGCCCGCGTGCAGCGCGACACGATCCGGCGCGCCTCGCCGACCAGCGTGCACATCGCGTTTCAACAAATGCAGCGCGGCCTCGGCGCCGATCTCGCCGGCTGCCTGAAGCTGGAGTTCCGGCTGGTCACGCATCTGCTCGACCAGCACGACTTCTATGAGGGCGTGCGCGCGCTGCTGGTCGACAAGGACCAGAAGCCGGTCTGGCGCCCCTCGCGGCTGGAGGATGTCGACCCTGCCGCCATCGCCGCGATGTTCGACGCGCCGCTTCCCGACGAATTGCTGCTTGCCTGAGTGCGTTTTGGAGTATGGAAGCGGCATGAGTTCGCCCTACGATCCCATCGACGCCACGCTCGGGCCCGCCGGCGCGCGGATGCCGCCCTGGCAATGGCGCGTGCTGGTCTATCTGCGTGGACTGGCCGGCTTCCTCATGCTGAAGACCGTCTATAGCTGGACGCTGATCTGCGGCGTGTGGGACGGCGACACCAGCCGCTTCGAGATGCTCTCGCTCGCAGCCCAGTCCGCGGTCATCTGGGCGGCGATCATGAACCCCGTGGCAGCGGTCGGGCTCTGGCTCGGCGCCTCGTGGGGCGTGGTGCTGTGGCTGGTGACGGCGATGGTGCAGATCCTGATCAACGCCTCCGCGCCGGAGGGTGTCGGCCGGCTGATGATTGTCGCCGCCATTGAGACCTTGCTGGTCGCGATCTATGCCTTCCTGACCTACAAGGCGGCACGCGAAAGCGAGGGGTAGGTATCTTCAGCTTTCGTTAACGCATTGCGGTGACGAAAGATTCAGCCTGTCGCTTAAACCGATCTTAGCGGCGCCGATCCACACTCCGGTCCTCACGAGAGGGAGCCAATCCCCACTTTCGAGACCGGGATGTGATCCATGCGAGCAGGACAGGCGACGAACGTCGTTCGGTTGAGCGAAGTCGAGGAAACCCGGCGCGACGAGTTGCGCCCATTGTACCGCGAGGCCGTCACCCTGGTGGAGCGGCTGCACCGGCGCCTTCTCGACGTCGTGAAGGACGAATTCGACCGGCGCGGGCGCGATGACGTCAATGCCGTGCAGGCGCTGCTGCTGTTCAATATCGGCGATTCCGAACTGACGGCCAGCGAGCTACGCACGCGCGGTTACTATCTCGGCGCGAACGTCTCCTACAATCTCAAGAAGCTGGTCGAGACCGGCTATCTCGACCACCGTCGCTCGCGCATCGACCGGCGGTCAGTGCGCATCAAGCTCACCGAAAAGGGCGAGGAGGTTCGTTCCGTCGTCGAGGCGCTGCACGCCAAGCACATCACCACGATCGAGCAGATCGGCGGCATCGGGCCGCTGGAGTTCCAGCAGATCAACAAGGCTCTCAATCGGCTGGAACGCTTCTGGACCGACCAGATCCTTTATCGGCTCTAGCGGGACACGACGTCCGGCGCGGCGCGGCTTTCGCCTCCGGCGCAGCGATCTGATACAGCGGGACAAAGGCGCGGGCGCCGCCTCCGCTGTCGATCAGAGCCGCGACCGTGACTCCGTTTCGCCTGTTCATCCTGCTGAACCCAGCCATAGGCATCGTCTTCGCGACGGTGTTCCTTGTGCTGTGGCTCAACCAGCGCAATCGCCCCTACATCCTGCTGATGGCCGGCGCCACGGCGGCTTTTGCGCTTGCCGTCACGGCGCAGATCACGATCCCGGCCATGCCGAGGATCGGCCTGAACACGATGATATCGGCGGTGCTCTACCAGCTCGCCCTCAGCCTGTTCGTCGAGGCCTTGCTGACGCGCGTCGGCGTCGGCGGCAACCGCCGATGGCTCGTCGCGATCTCGGCGGTGATCCTGACGCTGATGGCCTATTTCTTCTACGTCGACGATAGCCTGAGCACCCGCATCTACGTGCAGAATTTCGGTGCGGGGGCGATGCTGCTCTTCGCCGCGTTCCGCCTTCTCGCGGCTCCGGCATGGAAGCCGATCGACCGGGTGCTGTTCTCGGTCGTGCTGCTGACCGGGCTGCATTTCCTGCCGCGTACCGTGATGACGATGCTCGTCGACGTGCCGGCCGGCATGATCACGCCGGAGAATTTCGGGCGCTCGCTGTTCTATTCGGCGCTGAGCTTCGCGCTCGTCATCCTGGCGCTGCTGCTCTGCCTCACCTTCCTGCTCGCCATCGCACTGGACGTTTTCGATGACCTGCAGCGGGAGCGGAACCGGGACAGCCTGACGCCCCTGCTGAATCGACGTGGCTTCGAGGAGGAGGCCGACCGGCGGCTGGTCCGCCTGCACGGCGCGCCGGCCAGTGTGATCTTCTGCGACATCGACCGTTTCAAGGCGATCAATGACGGTCATGGCCATGCAACCGGTGACGAGGTGATCCGCACCATCGGGCGGGTCATCGCCGAAGCGCTCCGGCACGACGATGTCGCGGGGCGCATCGGCGGCGAGGAGTTCGTCGTCCTGCTTCCGCACCATCGCCTGCACGAGGCTCGCATCCTCGCCGAACGGCTGCGCGCGTGTATCGCGGAAACACATGTCGAAGCGCTCGGCGGCACGACGATCACGACGATCACGGCGAGCTTCGGCGTCGCGGAGGCCGGCTCCGACGAGTCGCTGGACGAGGTGATGCACCGCGCCGACGAGATGCTTTATCGCGCCAAGCGCGGCGGACGGAACCGGGTCGAAGGGTGAGCGCCGCTCACCCCTGCTCGAACCCCTCCAGCGTGTTGGCGACGTTGGTGCCGATGGCCTCCACGGCGTAGCCGCCTTCCATGACGAACAGGGCCGGCAGGCCGAGTTTCGCGATGCGCGCGCCGATCTTCAGATAGTCCGGGCTGTCGAGCCGGAACTGCGAGATCGGATCCTCCTTGTAGGTGTCGACGCCGAGCGAGACGATCACCACGTCCGGCGCGTAGGCTTCGAGGCGCCGGCAGGCCGCCTCCAGCGCCGCACCCCAGACGGCAAAGTCGGCGCCCCAGCGCAGCGGGAAATTGGCGTTGAAGCCGTCGCCCGCTCCGGCGCCGGTCTCGTCGGCATAGCCGAGGAAATAGGGAAACTCCTGCAGCGGATCGGCGTGGATGTTGCACACGAGCACGTCGGCGCGCTCGTAGAAGATCGCCTGCGTGCCGTTGCCATGGTGATAGTCGACGTCGAGGATGCCGACACGCGCGGCGCCACGATCGCGAAAGCTCTGAGCCGCGACGGCGGCGTTGTTGACGAAGCAGTAGCCACCCATGGTCGCCTGATGGGCATGATGGCCGGGCGGACGGCAGAGGGCGAAGGCCGTCTTCTCGCCCTGCGCGATCAGATCCACTCCGGTCAGCGCGATGTCGGCACCCGCCTGCACCGCGTCCCAGGTGCCGGCCACCATGCAGCAGCCGGCATCGAACGAGAAATGACCGAGCTTGCCGTCGATGTTCTCCGGCTCGATGTAGCGCATGCCCGGCGCGCGCCAGAAGCTCGGCAGCGCCGGAAAGTCGCGGCCGTCGGCGGTCCACATCTCCCAGGCAGTCGAGAGGAAGCGGACATAGGCCGCGTCATGCACCTTGAGCACGGGCTCGAGGCCATGCGCGTCCGGGGCGACCAGCGGTCCGAGACCACGCTCGCCGATGGCATTGAGGATCATCGCGACGCGTTCGGGCTTCTCGAAGGCCGGCACGACCTGGCCGTTCATGAGCTCGACATGGCCGGAATGGCCGAGATGGCGCGGTGAGTGGATGATCTTCATGGCGCCCTTCCAGATTCGCGGGAGGAGGGGCGGTCACGATAGGCGGGCGGGGTTGGAAATGTCATCCGTCCAGCGGCGGTGTCGCGCAGCTCCGCACGAGCTGCCGCGTGGATGCAAGGCATCCCTGCGGGCAGCGTGCTTTGAAAGCACCGGGTGCTGTGCTAAGCGACCCGCCTCGATTTCGCGGTCGGCACGCCGCCGGCCGGGAGGCATCGCCACCGCCCAGGGAGGCCGGTCTATGTCGTCCGAAGCGCACGCTTCTTCCAATTTCATCAATCGTTTCTTCTCGGCGCCGCTGGCCGAGACCGACCCGGAGCTCGCCGGCGCCATCACCGCCGAACTCGGCCGCCAGCGCGACGAGATCGAGCTGATCGCGTCGGAGAACATCGTCTCGCGCGCCGTACTCGAGGCGCAGGGTTCGGTACTCACCAACAAGTACGCCGAGGGCTATCCGGGCCGTCGCTACTATGGTGGCTGCCAGTTCGTTGACGTGGCCGAGCAGCTCGCCATCGACCGTGCCAAGAAGCTCTTCGGCGCCGGCTTCGCCAATGTGCAGCCCCATTCGGGCGCGCAGGCCAACACCGCCGTATTCTTCGCGCTGATGCAGCCGGGCGATACCTTCCTCGGCCTCAACCTCGCCGCCGGCGGACACCTGACGCATGGCGCGCCGGTGAGCCTGTCCGGCAAGTGGTTCAAGCCGGTGCCCTACAATGTGCGCCGCGACGACCAGCGCATCGACTACGAAGAGGTCGCCAAGCTCGCCGACGAGCACAAGCCGAAGGTGATCATCGCCGGTGGCTCGGCCTATCCGCGGCATATCGACTTCGCGAAGATGCGCGCCATCGCCGATTCGGTCGGAGCCTATCTGATGGTCGACATGGCCCATTTCGCCGGCCTCGTGGCGGGCGGCGTGCACCCCAACCCGGTGCCGCATGCGCATGTCACGACAACGACGACTCACAAGACGCTGCGCGGCCCGCGCGGTGGCATGATCCTGACCAATGACGAGGATCTGGCGAAGAAGTTCAACTCCGCCATCTTCCCCGGCACCCAGGGCGGACCGCTGATGCATGTGATCGCGGCGAAGGCGGTGGCCTTCGGCGAAGCGCTGCAGCCGGAGTTCAAGGTCTACGCGAAGAACGTGGTGGAGAACGCGAAGGCGCTTGCGGAAAACCTCAAGGGCCACGGCTTCGAGATCGTCTCCGGCGGCACCGACACGCATCTGCTGCTGGTCGATCTGCGTCCGAAGAAGCTCACCGGCAAGGTCTCGGAGATCGCGCTCGGCCGCGCCCACATCACCTGCAACAAGAACGGCATCCCCTTCGACCCCGAGAAGCCGATGGTGACGTCGGGCGTGCGTCTCGGCACGCCGGCCGGCACCACGCGCGGCTTCGGCGTCGCGGAGTTCCAGCAGGTCGGCGACATGATCGCCGAAGTGCTCGACGTGCTCTCGCAGAAGGGCACGGAGGAGGATAGCCTCGTGGAAGGCGCGGTGCGCGGCAAGGTCGCCGACCTGCTCGCCCGCTTCCCCATCTACAGCTGAGGCCACACGATGCGCTGTCCCTACTGCGGAAGCCTCGACACCCAGGTCAAGGACTCCCGTCCCACCGAGGACAGCGCCGCCATACGCCGCCGCCGCATCTGTCCCGATTGCGGCGGCCGCTTCACGACGTTTGAACGCGTGCAGTTGCGCGAGCTGACCGTGCTCAAGCGCTCGGGCCGCCGCGTCCCCTTCGACCGCGACAAGCTCGCCCGCTCCATCGAGGTGGCGCTCAGGAAGCGTCCGGTCGATCCGGAGCGGGTGGAGCGCCTCGTCTCCGGCCTCGTGCGCCGGCTGGAGAGCATGGGCGAGAGCGAGATTTCCTCCGAGATGATCGGCGAGCGGGTGATGGAAAGCCTGAAGCAGCTCGACGACGTCGCCTATGTCCGCTTCGCCTCCGTCTATCGCAATTTCCGCGAGGCAAAGGATTTCGAGACCCTGTTGGGCGAGCTCGAGACCAAGCCTGCGGAAGGTGCTGCCGACGAGACTGAACCTGTCACCGCGCGCAGCCCGGGCGGCGTGGCGTCTGACGATTGATGCCGTCCATCCGTACGGCGGCGCATTTGAGCCATGACCAGAACTGCACATGACGATGCCCTGATGGCGACGGCGCTCAATGTCGGGCGCCGCGAACTCGGCCACACCTGGCCGAACCCCGCCGTGGGCGCGCTCGTCGTCCGTGAGACGGCGAAAGGGCCGGTGGTGCTCGGCCGCGGCTGGACCAGCAAGGGGGGACGTCCCCATGCCGAGCCACGGGCGCTCGAGCAGGCGGGGGAGGCGGCCCGCGGGGCGACGCTCTACGTCACGCTGGAGCCCTGCTCACATCATGGCGGCACGCCGCCCTGCGTGGATGCCGTGCGCGCCGCCGGCATCGCGCGCGTGGTGGCCGCCATAGAGGACCCGGATTTCCGCGTCGCCGGCCGCGGCTTTGCCATCCTGCGCGAGGCGGGTATCGAGGTCGACGTCGGCATCGGCGCCGCAGAGGCGCGGATCAGCCATGCCGGCCATATCCGCCGCGTTACCGAGGGGCGTCCGCATGTGATGCTCAAGCTGGCGGTTTCGGCCGATGGCAAGGTCGGCCTCGCAGGCAGGCGGCCGGCGGCGATCACCGGCGAGGTGGCGCGCGGGCGCGTGCACATGTTGCGCGCCACGCATGACGTGGTGATCACCGGCATCGGCACGGTGCTCGCCGACGATCCGCTGCTGACCTGCCGGCTGCCGGGCATGCAGGACCGTTCGCCCCTGCGCATCGTGCTCGATGCCGACCTGCGCCTGCCGCCGACCAGCGCGCTGGCGCGCAGCCTCAATGTCGCGCCGTTGTGGATCGTCGCGGCCGAGGATGCGCCGAATGCCCCCGAAGAGATGCTGGGCGCCATGGGCGTCGAGGTCATGCGTGTCCGCCGGCGCCCGGATGGCAGTCTTGATCTCAATGAGATGCTGAAGCTGCTGGCGCTGCGGGGTCTCACCCGCGTGATGGTCGAGGCGGGGCCACGCGTCGCCGCGTCCTTCCTGCGCGCGCAACTCGTCGACGAGGCGAACCTCTTCGAGGCGCCCGTGCGTCTGAGCGAAGACGCGCTCGATGCGCTTGAGGGACTGCCGCTTTCGGCCCTCGATGACTATCTGAGCGACGCGGAAATCGAATGGCACGGCGAGGATCGCCTGCGCATCATGAGGCGTCGCTAATGTTCACCGGTATCATCACCGACATCGGAACCCTGCGCGCGGTGGCACCGCGCAACGAGGTCCGGCGCCTGACCATCGCCACGCGCTACGACACGGCGACGATCGAGCTGGGCGCGTCCATCGCCTGTTCGGGCGTGTGCCTCACCGTCGTCGCGACGCAGCCCGACGCCTTCGAGGTTGAGGCGGCGCCTGAGACACTCGCGGTGACGACCGTGGGCGGCTGGACCGCCGGCCGCCGCCTGAATCTCGAACGCGCGCTCAAGATCGGCGACGAGCTGGGCGGCCATATTGTTCAGGGGCACGTCGACGGCGTGGCCAGGGTTCTGGCGCGCGACGATCTCGGCGAGACGACGCGCTTCACCTTCGAGGCGCCTGCTGCACTGGCGCCCTTCATCGCCACGAAGGGCTCGGTGGCGCTCGACGGTACCTCGCTGACGGTCAACGAGGTCGATGGCCCTCGCTTCTCCTGCCTGCTCATTCCGCACACCCTTGCCCACACGACATGGGGCGATGTGCGGGCGGAAAGCCGTGTCAATATCGAAGTCGACATGATGGCCCGCTATGCTGCGCGGCTTGCGGAGTTCCGTTGACGCCTGTACGTCGTCGGCCGACCAGTTTCATGAGGTAGTTCCATGGCGAGCCCCCGCCCGCCGCGCGCATCCGATGCCGCCGCCCTTCCACTGACCGGAGCCCGCGTCCTCGTCGTCGAGGCGCGCTTCTACGACGACATCGCCGACGAACTGCTGGCCGGTGCCACGCAGGCGGTCGCCGCCGCCGGCGCGAGCGCCGAGGTGATCTCGATGCCCGGCGCTCTCGAAATTCCGACCGCCATCGCCATCGCACTCGACGCGGCAGCCGCGGCCGGAACACCATATGACGCCGTCGTGGCGCTCGGTTGCGTGGTGCGCGGCGAGACCTATCATTTCGAGATCGTCGCCGAGCAATCCTCGCGCGCCCTGATGGACCTCGCCGTCGCCCGCAAGGTGCCGCTCGGCAACGGCATCCTGACAGTCGAGAATGACGAGCAGGCCTGGGTCCGCGCCCGCGTGTCCGACGGCAACAAGGGCGGCGGCGCGACCGAGGCCGCGCTGGCCCTGCTGCGTCTCAAGCGCCGGGTGGGGTGAGGCATCATGACCACCGCAAAGCCGATCAACCATAAACCTCTGCGCAAGAGCGCCGCGCGGCTCAACGCCGTGCAGGCGCTCTACCAGATGGACCTCGCGGCGACTCCGCTGACGGAAATCCTCGCCCAGTTCGAGAGCCACTGGATCGGGCAGGAGATCGAGGGCGAGGAGATCGCCTCGGCCGACCTCAATCTCTTCCGCGACATCGTCGGCGGCGTGGTGCGCGATCAGCGTTCCATCGACCCCGAGCTCGAGGCGGCGCTGGTGCAGGGCTGGCCGCTCAAGCGGATCGAGGCGGTGCTGCGTGCCGTGTTGCGCGCGGGCACCTATGAGCTTTCGGCCCGCCCGGATGTCCCCGCCCGCGTGGTGATCGCGGAATATGTGAATGTCGCCGCCGCCTTTCTCGACCGCGAGGAAACCGGCATGGTCAATGCCGTGCTGGATGGCATCGCGCGCGAGAAGAGGTCGGCTGAATTCGCCGGTTAGGAGGCAGCATGACGGCGGGCGGCTCCGGCGAGGACAGGTTGATCGCCCGGCTGTTCGCGCCGATCGCGACCCATCCCGGCGCGCTTGGCCTGCAGGACGACGCAGCCCTGCTGGCGGTTCCGCCCGGCCATGAACTGGTGCTGACCAAGGACGCGCTCGTCGCCGGCGTGCATTTCTTCGCCGACGACCCTCCCGAATCGATCGCCCGCAAGGCGATGCGGGTGAACCTGTCGGACCTCGCCGCCAAGGGCGCCGACCCGCTCGGCGTGCTGCTCGCCTTCGCTATTCCCCCCGACATGGAACCGGCAGCGCTCGAGGCGTTCGCGCGCGGCATCGGCGCCGACGCAGCGCTGTATGGCGCGCCGCTGCTCGGCGGCGATACGGTTCGCACGCCCGGTCCCTTCACCGTCTCGATCACCGCCCTTGGCGTCGTGCCGTCCGGGCAGATGGTTCGCCGTGCCACGGCAAGGCCCGATCAGGCCATCGTGGTGAGCGGCACCATCGGCGACGCCGCGCTCGGACTTTGTCTCCGTCTCGATCCGAAGCGCCCGGGCTTCGCGGACCTCGGCGCGGATGCGATCGCCTTCCTGAAGGATCGCTATCTCCTGCCGCGCCCCCGCCTGGCGATCGCCCGCGCCCTGCGCGGCCGTGCCAGCGCCGCGATGGACGTCTCCGACGGTCTCGTCGGCGACCTGACCAAGATGCTGGCGGCCTCCGGCGTTGGTGGCGAGATCGACATTGACCGCGTGCCACTGAGCGCGGCGGCGCGGGCGGCGGTGGCGGCGGAGCCGGCACTGCTGGAAACGGCGCTCACCGGCGGTGACGACTACGAGATCCTCGCCGTGCTGCCGGACCACGAACTCGATGCCTTCAACACCTTCGCGACCGCGGCGGGCATCGGCGTGGCGGTGATCGGGCGCACGCATGCGGGCGAGGGGCTCGTCATGCGCGCGGCCAACGGTGCGCCGGTGAATTTCGCTCAAGGCAGCTTCAGTCACTTCTGACAAGCCCCGCCAAAGGTCGGGCGATTCCGCGATTGCCTGTCACCTTGCGGCGACCTAGCCTCTGGCGAGGCGCCGGAGCACCCGGTGTCGGACATCGGGAACAGCCAAATGAAAATCGCCAAGATTCTGCTCGCGGCCGCCGCGCTCGCCATTGGCGCGGGAGCCGCGCAGGCCGAGATCAAGAAGGTCCGCATCGGCACCGAAGGCGCCTATCCGCCCTTCAACTCGGTCGACTCGGCCGGCAAGCTGGTCGGTTTCGACATCGATATCGCCAACGCCCTGTGCGCGAAGATGAAGGTGGAGTGCACCTTCGTGGCGCAGGATTGGGACGGCATCATTCCGGCGCTCCTCGCCAAGAAGTACGACGCCATCGTCGCCTCCATGTCGATCACCGACGAGCGCAAGGAGAAGGTGGCCTTCACCATCCCCTATTACCTGACGCCGGGCAGCTTCATCGCGCCGAAGGACACCAAGCTCACCGACATCACGCCGGCGGCGCTGAAGGACAAGGTGATCGGCGCCCAGTCGGCCACCACCGGCGCGACCTATCTCGAGGACAAGTACAAGGGCTCCGAGATCAAGCTCTACCCGACCCAGGACGAGGCCAATGCGGACCTCGCCGCCGGCCGGCTGGACGCGATCCTCGCCGACAAGTTCGTGCTCTACGAATGGCTGGAGAAGTCGGCCGACGGCAAGTGCTGCAAGTTCCTCGGTCCGGACCTGAAGGACATGAACCCGCAGGGCACGGGCATCGCCGTCCGCAAGGAGGACAACGAGCTGCGCGAGATGATCAACAAGGCGATCAAGGAGATCGAGGCGGACGGGACCTACGCGAAGATCAACGCCAAGTACTTCCCGTTCCCGATCAACTGACCCTCTCCGGGCGGCGGGCACCCTGTCCGCCGCCATTTTCTTCCGCGGAAGTATCTCGCCCATGAAGACCGACACGATCGTACTCGGTGCCGGCATCGTCGGCACCAGCGTCGCCCTCAACCTCGCGATGCGCGGCCGGTCGGTCGTCCTCGTCGACCGGAGGGGACCGGGCGAGGAAACCTCCTACGGCAATGCCGGCCTGGTCGAGCGCGCCTCGATCTATCCGGTCGCCTTCCCGCGCAAGCTGGCGATGCTGATGGACGTGGCCCGCGGCCGCAACCCGGCGGCGAACTACCACTGGAACGCGCTGCCGGGCCTTGTGCCGTGGATGTATGCCTACTGGCGCGCCTCGGCGCCGGCCCGCATCCTCGATTACGCCCGCCACATCGAGACGCTGCTGACGCATAGCCTCGCGGAGCATGAGCGGCTTGCCCGCGCCAGCGGCGCCGAGCATTTCTTCCGCGAGGGCGGATGGCTGAAGCTGTACCGCACCGAGGCCGGGCTCGCCAATGAGCGCAGCGAATTCCCTCTGGCCCGCAGCTATGGCCTCAGCGCCCGCGAGATCGGCGTCGACGAGGCCTTGGCGATGGAGCCGTTCCTGCGCCAGGTGTTCAGCGGTGCGGTGATCTGGTCCGATCCGCATTCGGTGTCGAGCCCCGGCGGGGTGACGCAGGCCTACGCCGCGCATTTCGCCGATATTGGCGGCCATGTGCGACAGGGAGATGCGCGCACCCTGGCGCGTCTTGGCTCAGGCTGGGCGGTCACGACGGACCAAGGCAGCGTCGAGGCCCCCGACGTGGTGGTGGCGCTCGGCCCGTGGGCGATGGACGTGGTCCGCCCGTTCGGCCTGCGCCTGCCGCTGCAGGTCAAGCGCGGCTACCACATGCACTACCATGCCGAGGGCAATGCGGCCTTGTCGCGCCCGGTACTGGATGAGGAGGGTGGTTACGTCATCACCCCGATGGTCGGGGGCGTCCGCCTGACCACAGGCGTCGAGTTCGCCCGGCGCGACGCGCCGAAGACACCGGTCCAGCTGGATAAGACGGAGCTGCTGGCGCGTGAACTGTTCCCGCTCGGGCCGCGGGCGGAGCCCGAGCCCTGGATGGGTTCCCGGCCGGCTTTCCCGGACATGCTCCCGGCGATCGGCCCGGCGCCGGGCCAGAAGGGCATGTGGCTCGCCATCGGCCACCAGCATCTGGGCTTCACGCTGGGGCCGATCACCGGCCGCCTGCTGGCGGAAATGATGACCGGCGAAGAACTCTGCGCCGATCCCGCGCCGTTCTCCGCCGAGCGCTTTCGCTGACGCTGCAAGCCGCCGTCCGGCGGCGGCCGGGGACTACATGCCCGGCCGGAACGTCGTCGCGTTGAAGATCTGGCCGAGCAGCGAGACTTCCTGCCCGCCGGTCGGGGTGCTGCGGCTGACGAAGTCGAACACCTTGCCGTCCTTCAGCCCGTAGTCTGCGACGCGGGTGACGCGCTTGTCCTTCGGATCGAAATAGACGGCAATCACGCGCTGTTCGGTGATTTCCGGCCGCAGGAACATCACCTTCTTGGCCTTCTGCGAGATGTAGTAGAAGACCTCGCCGTCGACGGTCGCGATGGTGGAGGGCGAGCCAAGCACCAGCAGCACCTGCTCCTGGCTCGACCCGATCGGGATCTGGTCGAGCGCGCCTTGGCTGATCACATAGCCGCGCTGCTGTTCCGAGACGAAGCTCGTCGGGCTGCGCGGCAGACCCATGCTCGCCGTGGCCATCGGCGCACCACCCGAGCAGGCGGAGAGTCCGACTGCCGCGATCCCGGCCGCCGCGACTGCGGTCAGTGCAGTGATCCGGGCGCCGGGCGCCTTCTGCTGCGTCACGCGCGTCGATGCCATCCACTCAACTCCAAAGCTTCGCCGTCCGGCAAGGCAAGCCCGCCGACCGCGTCCATGGCAGAAAGCACAGGGCGGGGGCATAACGCAACCTGACTGGTCCCGTCGTGCCGAGGCAACCATTCGGGGTTGCCAGCGCCATCCGCCCGCGCTAACCCGCCTTCCATGCCGTATCCGCGCAAGGTGGCGAGGCAGCGGCAACGAGGCGGGAGCCGTCCATGATTCTGCGTTTCTTCCGCCGGAATGACGGAAGCGAGACGATTCAGCGGCTCTATGGCGCGATCGTGGCACGATCGCGAGATCCGGCGCTCTATACCGATTTTGGCGTGCCTGACACGATTGAAGGGCGCTTCGAGATGATCCTCGTCCATACTTTCCTCCTGCTTCACCGGCTGAAGAACGAGGATGAGGGGCGCCGCGCGCTCGGCCAACGCGTGTTCGACGCCTTCTGCACCGATATGGACGCCAACCTGCGCGAGATGGGTGTCGGCGACCTCACCGTTCCGAAGAAGATGAAGAAGGTCGCGGAAGCCTTCTATGGCCGGGTGGGCGCCTATGACGCGCCTCTCGACGCCGGCGAGGCCGATGTGCTCGCCGAGGCGGTGCTGCGCAATGTTTTCGGATCGAATGCCGATCGCACGCTTCAGGCAACGGCCCTCGCGGCCTATATGATCGGGGCGGCCGACGAACTGAAGGCGGCCCCCTCCGAGACATTCGCCGCCGGAGAGTTCCCGTTGGCCGCGCCGGCTGCATTGAGTTCCACGGAGACTGCGTCGTCATGACGGACGCCTTGCCGCTTTCCAAACCCGTAATCGTGGCCAGCCTTCCCGACGAGGGGCTGACGTTCACGCTCGCACCCGACGCCCGGATCCGCGCCGATCTGGCGAAGGATTTCGGCATTCCCGGCATTCCCGCGCTCACCGCGCGCGTCATCCTGACGCCGGAACGGGCGGGCGGCGTGCATGTGACCGGTCATGTCGACGCGGTGGTCACGCAGACCTGCGTGGTCACGCTGGAGGATTTCGACACCCCGGTGTCGGAGGACATCGACATGCACTTCGCGCCGGAGGAGCGGCTCCCCGAGATCCGGCCCGGTGCGGAGATCGACGTCAGCGAGGTCGACATTCCCGATCCGCTGGTCGACGGCACCGTCGATGTCGGCGCCGTCGTGGCAGAGTTTCTCGCGCTCGGCCTCGACCCCTATCCGCGCAAGCCAGGGGCGAAGTTCAAGGGTCCGGCCGCGCCCACGCCCGAGCAGACCTCGCCCTTCGGCGCCCTCGCCAAGCTGCGCGACAAGGACGGCGAAGGCTCCGAATGAGCCGCGTCGGGCCGGGGAATTTAAACGTCGCTATTGTCATGGCGCCTCAAGTGAGGCATGCCGTCTGCGCGGCCACGGCGTCGCACCGCCGCCCCCACGACCAATGAGACCGCGCCGCTAGATGTCTTCGACCGTCCGAATAGCGCTCGACGTCATGGGCGGAGATCATGGTCCCGACGTGGTTCTTCCCGGGGCGGACATCGCCCTGACCCGTCATCCCGACATCAGCTATCTCCTTTACGGCGACGCCGCCCGGATCAACGAGATCCTGAAGCGTCACCCGCGCCTCGCCGCCGCCAGCAAGGTGATCCATACCGACGTCGTCGTGCGCATGGACGACAAGCCGAGCCAAGCGCTGCGGCAAGGCCGGCGGGTCTCCTCGATGTGGCGCGCCATCGACGCGGTGCGGCTGCACGAGGCCGATTGCGCCGTCTCGGCCGGCAACACCGGCGCGCTGATGGCGATGGCCAAGGTCAACCTCAAGATGATGGCCGGTATTTCCCGCCCCGCCATCGCCTGCCTGTGGCCGACCATGCGCGGCGAAAGCGTTGTGCTGGATGTCGGCGCCTCGATCGGCGCGACGGCGCAGCACCTGGTCGACATGGCGGTCATGGGCGCCGCCATGGCCCGCATCGTGTTCGACATCGAGCGGCCGACCGTCGGTCTGCTCAATATCGGCGTCGAGGAGATCAAGGGCGTCGAGGAGGTCAAGCACGCCGCCGCGGCGCTGCGCGAGGCGGACCATCCCGGCCTTGCCTATCACGGTTTCGTCGAGGGCGACGACATCGGCCAAGGCGTCGTCGACGTGGTCGTCACCGAAGGCTTTTCCGGCAATATCGCGCTGAAGACCGCCGAGGGCACCGCCAAGCAGGTGGCGGAGTTCCTGCGCGGCGCCATCAACCGCAGCTTCATCGCGAAGATCGGCTACGTGCTGGCACGCGGCGCGTTCCGCGCCTTGCGCGAGAAACTCGACCCGCGCAAGTCAAATGGCGGGGTGTTTCTCGGCCTCAACGGCGTCGTCATCAAGAGCCATGGCGGCACCGACGCCGAAGGTTTCGCTTCGGCGGTCGATATCGGCTACGACATGGTCCGCTACCAGCTTCTCTCCCGCATCGCGGCGGGAATGAACGATCGTCCGCAGGTCGGCGCGACCGCCGCTGTGGATGCCACCGCCTCTGAGTTACAGGTTTCATCGTGAGTGCAATCCGTTCCGTGGTGCGAGGCGTGGGCTCGTATCTGCCCGCCCGTTGCCTGACCAATGCCGACCTTGCCCAGATGGTCGACACTTCCGACGAATGGATCGTCCAGCGCACCGGCATCCGCACGCGCCACATTGCCGCCGAGGGCGAGGTGACGTCCGATCTCGCGTTGCACGCCGCGCGCGCCGCCCTGGCCGATGCGGGGCTGGAACCGGGCGACATCGATCTGATCATCCTTGCCACCTCCACCCCGGACAACACCTTCCCGGCGACGGCGGTGAGCGTGCAGGCCGGCCTCGGCATCACCCACGGCGCGGCGTTCGATCTTCAGGCGGTGTGCTCCGGCTTCGTCTTCGCATTGGCGACCGCCGACAACTTCCTCAAGTCGGGTGCCTACCGGCGCTGTCTCGTCATCGGCGCGGAGACTTTCTCGCGCATCCTCGACTGGTCCGACCGCACCACCTGCGTCCTGTTCGGCGATGGCGCCGGCGCGATGGTGCTGGAGGCGGTGAGGGACGAGACGGAAGGGCGCGGCGTGCTGACCACGCATCTGCGCTCGGACGGGCGCCACAAGAACAAGCTCTATGTCGACGGCGGCGTCTCCTCCACCCGCAGCGTGGGCTATCTGCGCATGGAGGGGCGCGAGGTGTTCCGCCACGCGGTCGGCATGATCACCGACGTGGTCGTCGATGCCTTCGAGGCGACCGGCGAATCCGCCGACACCATCGACTGGTTCGTGCCGCACCAGGCCAACCGGCGCATCATCGATGCCAGCGCGGTGAAACTCGCCATCGCGCCGGAGAAGGTGGTGATCACGGTCGACCAGCACGGCAATACCTCGGCGGCCTCCATTCCCCTCGCGCTGGCGGCGGCCCATGCCGATGGCCGCATCAAGCGGGGCGATCTGGTGCTTCTGGAGGCGATGGGAGGCGGCTTTACCTGGGGATCGGCGCTCCTTCGCTGGTAATGTACGGATCTCGCGCGATGCGCCGTTGACCGGCCATGGCGACGGCGCCTAGTTTGGTTGTTCGACAACATCAGAACCGACGGGATAGGGAAGACGGCAATGGCGGGTCGTACCATCACGCGCGCCGATCTGTGTGAGGCGGTGTATCAGCGGGTTGGGCTGTCGCGGACCGAGTCGGCGGCATTGGTCGAGACGGTTCTTACCGAGATCGCGGACTGCGTGGCCCGGGGGGAGACGGTGAAGCTATCCTCCTTCGGCTCCTTCGTCGTGCGCCAGAAAGGCGAGCGCGTCGGCCGCAATCCGAAGACCGGCGAGGAGGTGCCCATCGCGCCGCGCCGGGTCATGGTGTTCAAGCCCTCCAACATCCTCAAGCAGCAGATCAACGGGGACTCGCCCGAGTCGTGAGCCCGCGACAGGAGCAGCAGAGCGTGGAGAAAGGGCCCGACGCCTTTCGCACGATCAGCGAGGTCGCCGACGATCTCGATCTGCCGCAGCACGTCCTGCGCTTCTGGGAAACCCGGTTTCCGCAGATCCGCCCGCTCAAGCGCGGCGGCGGCCGGCGCTATTACCGCCCCGACGATGTCGAGCTGCTGCGCGGCATCCGTCACCTTCTGTACGGGGAGGGCTACACCATCCGCGGCGTCCAGCGCATCCTCAAGGAAGAGGGGCCGCGCTACGTCCAGGCGATCTGGCGCGATGTCGAGGCGGATGATCTGGCCGTCACCGCGCTGGAAGAGCGCGAGGAACGTGCCGTGCGCCACGCCGGCCCGCGCGACACTGCCCCGCCCGATTCCGGACATCCCGGACGGCCGCGCGAGGATCAGGCGCCACGCAGCGGTCCGCTTAGCGGCATCCTTAATCTGCTGCCCACCCGCCAGCGCGAGACGCCCGAGGAGCCGGCCCAACGCCGCGCGCGCCGGCGGCCGGAGAACGAACCCGATCTTCTGGAACTGCCGCTTCTGCCGGATCTGGAACCGCAGGTGAAGCCACCGCGCGCCGAGCCTGTGCTGCGGCACATGCCGCCTTTCGTGGAACCCCAGCCGCGTCAGGACGTTCAGCCGCGCCACACGCAGGAGCCGCGCGAAACCGCGCCCCTGCCGGAAGCGCCGCCGCCTGGGGCGCGTCCGGTGTTTCCGTTCCGGACGGTCTCGCCGGAGCCTGCGCCCGGCGTCTTCCGGGATGGTGACGATTTTCGCGAGGATGTGAGCTACGTGCCCGAGCGGGCCCGGCCGGCGCACGCCGCCCCGGCGCGTCCCGTTACCGCGCCGCCAATGGGGCAGGCGCCGCTGCGCGCGGGCGGGGTACATGATGACGAGCCCCCCGCCCGGACGAAACTGAGCCGCGACGATGTCCAGCGGCTGCAGGCGGCACTCTATGAGTTGCAGGATTGCCGGCGTCTGCTCGACGCCGTGCGTGACCGGGACGACTGAACGCGTCTCCCGGACATGGGTCGGTCGCCGTTCAGTCGACGACGGCGATCTCGACCTTGGCGACGCCGCGCTTGCGGAAACCCAGTTCTTCGGCGACGGCCGTCGACACGTCGATGATCCGTCCCTTCACGAAGGGGCCGCGATCGTTGATCCGCACCACGACCGAGCGGCCATTGGCCCGGTTGGTGACGCGAACCCTGGTGTTGAAGGGCAGGCTGCGATGCGCGGCGGTCCTCGCCTGAGCGCTGTGCCGCTCGCCATTGGCGGTACGCCCGCCATAGCCGTAATACGACGCCATGCCGGTCGTCGGGCCTTCATTCTTCTTGTCAGCAAGGGCAGCATTACCGCCGGCGATAAAGATGATCCCCGCCGCGCACGCCGCGCCGGCAACCCGTCCTATTCCCCAAGCCGTCAATACCTTCATCCTTCTCCAATTGCATCCAGGACGTGCATGGAAAGGAATTATGGCCAGGGCATCACGACAATGTGGCTATAAGTTGGAGCAGCCGAACTATCGTGGCATGCATGATAAGAAATACGGAACGCATAGTCACGCTAGTCTTGTGCTTCTCCCCAAGATGATGACCTCCGTCCGGTCGGCGCGCAACGGCTGTAGCCGAGACGTTAACCCGTTGATTTTGTACGCTTCGAGAACCTTTGGGAGAGGTCCGGGATAATGCTCTCGGATATTGGCGACATGGATCTTCGTCCAAAGCCATGATGGATTTCACGGGCCCGCCGGTGCTATTGAGCGCGCCAAGGCAAGAGCCCATTCCATGAGGAGCGTGACGATGGCGACGAACGAGACGCACAAGGTCCAGGAGCCGGTTGCCAACGAGGTCGCGCACCTGTTGCGAACCCTCGGCGTGCCCGATTCCAGCTGGCGCAATGGCACCCGGCCCGTCCGCTCGCCGATCACCGGCGAGGTGGTCGCCCATGTCGCCGAGGCCGGCGCCGACGATGTCGCCCATGCGGTCGATCGCTCCGTGGCCGCCTTCGAGGCGTGGCGGACCGTGCCGGCACCCCGGCGCGGCGAACTGGTCCGTCTGCTTGGCGAGGAACTGCGCGCCCACAAGGCCGAGCTCGGCCGGCTGGTGACACTGGAAGCCGGCAAGATCGTCTCCGAAGGCCTCGGCGAGGTGCAGGAGATGATCGACATCTGCGACTTCGCCGTCGGCCTGTCGCGCCAACTCTACGGTCTCACCATCGCCTCCGAGCGTCCCGGCCACCGGATGATGGAGACCTGGCATCCGATCGGCCCGGTCGGCATCATCACCGCCTTCAACTTTCCCGTCGCGGTGTGGTCGTGGAACACGGCGCTGGCGCTGGTGTGCGGCAACAGCGTGCTGTGGAAGCCCTCCGAGAAGACGCCGCTCACCGCGCTGGCCGTGCAGGCGCTGTTCGAGCGCGCGGCGGTGGCCTTCGGCGGCGCGCCGGAGGGGCTCTCGCAGCTTCTCGTCGGTGGCGCCGAGGTCGGCGCGGCGCTGACCGACGATCCCCGCGTGCCGCTCGTCTCGGCGACCGGCTCGACGCGCATGGGCCGCATCGTCGGCGAGCGCGTGGCGCGCCGTTTCGGCCGCTCCATTCTCGAACTCGGCGGCAACAACGCCGCCATCGTCTGCCCCTCGGCCGATCTCGACCTCGCCCTGCGCGGCATCGCCTTCGCCGCCATGGGCACCGCCGGCCAGCGCTGCACCACGCTGCGCCGCCTCATCGTCAATGAGAGCGTCTACGACACCCTCGTGCCGCGTCTGGCAAAGGCCTATGGCTCGGTCGGCATCGGCGACCCGCGCGAGGCCGGCACGCTGATCGGCCCGCTGATCGACGCCGCCGCCTATGAGGGCATGCAGAAGGCGCTGGAGGCCGCCCGCGCCGCCGGGGCCCGCATCCACGGCGGCGAGCGCGTGAACGCGGCGCAATGGCCGGACGCCTATTACGTCCGGCCGGCGCTGGTCGAGATCGACGAGCAGATCGACGTCGTGAAGCACGAGACCTTCGCGCCGATCCTCTATGTCCTGCGCTGCACCGGTCTGCCGGAGGCGATCAAGCTGCACAACGGCGTGCCGCAGGGGCTGTCCTCGTCCATCTTCACCAATGACCTGCGCGAGGCGGAGACCTTCCTCTCGGCCGAAGGCTCGGATTGCGGCATCGCCAACGTCAATATCGGCCCC
The DNA here is from genome assembly GCF_056836805.1 of Ancylobacter sp. TW_SC_1. Lineage (NCBI taxonomy): Bacteria > Pseudomonadati > Pseudomonadota > Alphaproteobacteria > Hyphomicrobiales > Xanthobacteraceae > Ancylobacter > Ancylobacter sp. TW_SC_1. The sequence goes on along the minus strand of NZ_CM166365.1, from coordinate 2,998,858 downwards.
TCGGGCGCCGAGATCGGCGGCGCCTTCGGCGGCGAGAAGGAAACCGGCGGCGGGCGCGAGTCCGGCTCGGATGCGTGGAAGGCCTATATGCGGCGTGCCACCAACACCATCAACTATTCGCGCTCGCTGCCGCTGGCTCAGGGCGTGTCGTTCGACATCGACTGATCGGGCGTCCAGAAGCGCACCACCTCGTCGAGGACCGGCCGCGGCCGGTCCTCGTTCGTGCGCACCGGTCGACCGATATGGATGAAGCCGGCGACCTTTTCCCCCGGCGCCACGCCGACGAGCGCCGCGGCCTCCGGATCGCGGCCCGGCCATTTGAGCAGCCATTGCGTGGCGAATCCCATCGCGGAGGCGGCGACGGTCAGCGCCATTCCGGCCGCACCTGCCGACAGGGCCTGATTCCACTCCGGCACCTTGGACGAGCGGTCCGGCCGGCTGACCAGCACGACCGTCACCGGCGCGCGCAGCAGATACAGCGTCCACATGTCCGCCTTGGCGGCCGGCAGGTAGGGATTCTGTCGGGCATAGAGCTGATCGAGCCGGACGCCGAGGGCGCGCCTCGCCTCGCCTTCGATCACAATGAGCCGCCACGGCGCGAGACGGCCGTGATCCGGTACGCGGACGGCGAGCTGCAGCAGGCGCTCGAGCTCCTGCGGCGTCGGGCCGGGCTCGACGAGGCCGCGCAGCGGGGCGGAGCGCCGCGATTCGAGCCGTGCCAGCATCTCCTGCGAGAGTGTGGTCTCCAGCGGCGGCGCGCCGTCGTCGGCGGGCAGGGGCTGGCCGTGGCTGTGATGGTTCATGGCGCGTTTCCGGGTCCGGTGGTGCTCCATCATATGGCCCACGCGGTGCCGCATGGCACCCCCGCGCATCGTGATCCCCGCTTGCCGGCGCGAGGCCTCGCCCTAGTTACCGCCGCACCGTGGCGTGGAGCCCCGCATGAGCCTCGTCATCCGCCTGGTCTTCGCCGTCGCCGCCTGCGCCCTGATGGCGGTCGCCGCTACGCTTCTGGTCTACGCGCCCTATGTCGTGCTCCGCGAGAGTCTGGCTGGCGAGGCCCGGCTGCACCAGTCGCTGCTCGGCGCCGTGGGCTATCTCATCGTCGCCATCGCGCTGTTCGACGTCGCCAAGTACTTCTTCGAGGAGGAAGTGCCGGCCGGGCGGGAAAAGCGCACCGCCGCCGACGCCCGGCGCGGGCTGACCAAGTTCGTCTCGACCATCATCATCGCCATTTTCCTCGAGGCGCTTGTGCTGGTCTTCGAGACCGCGCGCGAGGAGGTGCCCGACGTGAAGTACGCCGCGCTTCTGGTGCTGGCGGGCTGCGTCACGCTGGTCTCCCTCGGCGTCTTCCAGCGCCTCAGCGCGGCGACCGAAAAGCAGGTCGGCCCCGAGCCGGACACCAAGCAAGATGGGGAGGAATCGACCGGAGGCGACGGCCGGCTTGCATCGCGACCGGCAAATGGCTAGACAGACGGCGCCTCGCGGCGTCGGAGCGTAGCGCAGCCCGGTTAGCGCACTAGTCTGGGGGACTAGGGGTCGGAGGTTCAAATCCTCTCGCTCCGACCATTCCGCGCCCGATCATGGGCCGGATACACAGCCCGCGACGCATCAATCCGCTTTAACACGGTGGAAACCATGACGGTGCCTAATGGGCACCATGATGGATCAGAGCGAAATCTCCCCGGAGACGGCGACGGCCGATGAGGCAGCGACGCCGGCCGAACCGATTCGGCGGGCCCGTGCGGGACGCCTGCTCCGCCATATGCTCGCCCCCGCTCTGGCCGGCCTCCTCGTCGGCGGCGTGACGAGCCAGGTCTCCACCCCGCGCTATCAGGCAGAAGCCCGCCTGTGGATCGACAGCCGCAACGCGGTCGCCGGCAGCGACGGCGTTCAGGTGCTTTCCTCGCGCGACTTCGCCCGCCAGGTGATCGAAAGCCACCGGCTCGCCAGGCGCCTCGCCGCGCCGGTCGACGCCGCCACCGGCGCGCTCTCCGGCGCCGCGCTGCGGCTGGCCGGCTTCGCCATGCTGCCGGAAGCCGCCCCCAGCTCACGCGAGACGCTGGCGCTGCGCACCGTTGAGCGTGGCCTGACCACGCGCGAGATCGGCGGCGGACAGATTTCCATCGACTTCGTTTCGCCCGATGCCCGGCTTTCGGCCGACGTCGCCAATGCCTTCGCCGCGACCTATGTCGAACTGCGCGAGAGCCGCGGACCGTTCAACATGGATCCGAACGGGCCGGCGATCACACCGGGTCGAATCGTCGCCTCGGCGGTGCCCGCCTCCGCGCCGCGCTGGCCGACACCGCTGATCTCCAGCCTTGCCGCCGGCATCGGCACCTTCCTGCTGGTCTTCGGCTTCCAGGCCTGGACCCGCCGCCGCAATGCCTGGGCCGGGCAGGAGGTGGGCGCCGTGCCCATGCCGGAGACCGCGCCGCCCTCGCACCAGCACCTGCCCTGGATCGGCGCTTCGGATGGGGGCTATCCCGGCAATGCCGAGATGTCGACGTCGCTGCGGCTGCTGTCGCGCGAGCGTGAGCTGGCCGATCTCTCCCGGCTGATCGAATTGCGCGGCCCGGCCGCCCGGCTGGTGATCGTGACGGGAACCCGCGCCGACGAATCGATTGCCCGCTGCGCCGTGGCACTCGGCCGGTCGCTGGCGGTCGCCGCCGAGCGGCGGGTGGTCCTCGTCTGCCTCGACATGGCGGTCGACACCCTCGAACAGCTCACCGGCGACCCGCGCGCACCGGGCCTGACCGACCTGCTGTTCGGCGTCGCCAGCTTCTCCGAGGCCATCCATCGCGAGAACGCCTCGCGCTGCCACGTCATTCCGCCGGGGCGCGGCGCCCGCGAATCCGGCGGCCTCGTCGCCTCCGACCGGCTGCCGCTCATCCTCACGGCTCTGAAGCACACCTATGACCACGTCGTGGTAGCGGCGCCGCCGCTCGGCGGCGTGGAGGGCGCCGACCGCATCGCCGCGCTGGGACCGACGACGATTCTGGTGACGCAGCCCGGCGGCATGGCGACCGATGCGGTTCAGGCCTTCGATGCGCTGGCGGCTCAGGGGTTTGGCGAGATCGCCATGATCAGCTTCACGCCGGAAGGCGCGGAGAATGCCCTGTCGCGCGCCGCGTGAGACGGGACAGCGCCATCACAGAGTGTCGGGGCGACGGGCGTATTTCTGCATCCAGCGTATGAGCCAGCCGGCCGGCACGATCCAGCCGGCCCCCAGGATCACATAGGCGACGAACTGCCAGAAGGCGGGCAGGGTGGTGACGCGTCCCTGCGCCAGCGCCATGGCGCCGAGCGCCCAGGCCAGCACCAGCACGACCATCAGAACCGTGCCGATGAACTTGCGCAGGCGGGCGGACATGCCAGTGCGGGGGGCGGTCATGAGCGGGCTCCGGCAGGACGAGGGCGGCGCGCGGGACAAAGAGTCCCGTTGCATGTGGGCGCCCGCCTCTATATCGCTCGCGGCGCCCGGGAGGAAGCCGCCCGGCGCGCGGCGGCCGAGGGGCGGGCGGACGCCATTGCAGGGAGCGCAGGCCCATGGCTCACGACCATGTCGCAACGCACGCCGCCATCTCGGCCGGTGGGGACATCGAGAAGGCTGGGAAGGACCGGCTGCGGCCGGTGCGCCTGTGGCTCTACGCCGTAGCGGCGCTGATCGTGCTGATGGTGGTGGTCGGCGGCGCCACGCGGCTCACCGAATCCGGCCTCTCCATCACCGAATGGAAGCCGGTGACCGGCACCCTGCCGCCGCTGAGCGACAGCGCGTGGCAGGCCGAGTTCGACAAATATCGGCAGATTCCGCAGTACCAGCAGATCAACCGGGGCATGAGCCTCGCCGAGTTCAAGTACATCTTCTGGTGGGAATGGGGACATAGGCTTCTCGGCCGGCTCATCGGCTTTGTTTTTCTTGTTCCCTTCCTATTTTTTCTCTGGCGCGGGCTGATCGACCGTCCATTACGCTGGAAACTCGGCGGATTGTTCGTGCTCGGCGGGCTGCAGGGGGCGGTCGGCTGGTGGATGGTGGCCTCCGGCCTCGTGCATCGGGTCGATGTGAGCCAGTACCGGCTCGCGACGCATCTGACGCTCGCCTGCATCATCCTCGCCGCCACGGTCGCGGTGGCGACCACGCTGAAGCCGGCGCGGCCGGCGCCGGGCGTGCCGGACACCGTCCGCGGCATGGCGCGGCTGCTGCTGATCGTCGTGCTGGTGCAGATCTTCCTCGGCGGGCTGGTCGCCGGCCTGGATGCCGGCCTGACCTACACGACCTGGCCGCTGATCGACGGCAAGATCATGCCGCCGATCGAGAATCTTCTTGTCCAGCAACCCGTTTGGCGCAATTTCTTCGAGAACGTCCTCACCGTGCAGTTCAACCACCGCACCGTCGCCTATGTGCTCGTCGCACTGGCGCTGGGGCACTGGATCGGCGCGCGGCGGGTGCGCGGAGCCGTGGCCCGGCGCGCCGGGCTGATCCTCCTGCTGGTGCTCGCCCAGGCCACCCTCGGCGTGCTGACGCTGATCCACCAGGTGCCGATCGACATCGCCCTGGCGCACCAGTTCGGCGCGACGCTGGTGCTGATCGCGGTGACGGTACATCTGGTGCGGCTCAGGCAAGGCGCGTAAGCGCGCCACGCTGCGGCGCAGGCTGCCGAGGGCGCTGCAATCGCTGCTGCCACCTCAAGCTGCAATTCCGCCGCCGTCCGGCTGCTTCTTCATCCGGCTGCGGAGAGGCTGGAGGACGATCCCGGATCGGTCCTGCCGACCGTCCGGGATGACCTTCTGCAGGGGGAACGATCCCGGATCGGTCCTGCGAACCGTCCGGGATGACGTTGCGCGCCAGCGACGGCCGGCGGGCCGCGCCTATTCCGCCGCGCTGCGCGGCTTCAGCGGCCGCCGCGCCAGAACCTCGGCGAGGAAGCGGCCGGTATGGCTGCGCTCAGCCTTGGCGATCACCTCCGGCGGCCCCGCCGCGACGATCTCGCCGCCACCGTCGCCGCCTTCCGGCCCGAGGTCGATGACCCAGTCGGCGGTCTTGATGACTTCGAGATTGTGCTCGATCACCACCACCGTATTGCCCTGCTCGACCAGCTCGTGCAGCACTTCAAGAAGCTTGGCGACGTCGTGGAAATGCAGGCCGGTGGTCGGCTCGTCGAGAATGTAGAGCGTGCGGCCGGTGGCGCGCTTGGAGAGCTCCTTGGAGAGCTTCACCCGCTGCGCCTCGCCGCCCGACAGCGTGTTGGCCTGCTGGCCGACATGGATGTAGCCGAGCCCGACGCGGGCCAGCGTCTCCAGCTTGTCGCGCACCGCCGGCACCGCCTTGAAGAACTCGGCCCCCTCGTCGACCGTCATGTCGAGCACGTCGGCGATCGACTTGTTCTTGAAGGTGACTTCCAGCGTCTCGCGGTTGTAGCGCTTGCCCTTGCAGACGTCGCAGGTGACGTAGACGTCGGGCAGGAAGTGCATCTCGATCTTGATGACGCCGTCGCCCTGGCACGCCTCGCAGCGCCCGCCCTTGACGTTGAAGGAGAAGCGCCCGGGCCCGTAGCCGCGCGCCTTCGCCTCCGGCAGGCCGGAGAACCATTCGCGGATCGGCGTGAAGGCGCCGGTATAGGTCGCCGGGTTCGAGCGCGGCGTGCGGCCGATCGGCGACTGGTCGATGTCGATCACCTTGTCGAGGTGCTCCAGCCCCTCCAGCCCGTCATGGGCGAGGGGCGGCTCGGAGGCGCCGTTGAGCCGGCGTGCCACGGCGCGGTAGAGCGTGTCGACCAGCAGCGTCGACTTGCCGCCGCCGGACACGCCGGTGACGGCGGTGAACAGGCCGAGCGGAATCTCCGCGGTGACGTTCTTCAGGTTGTTGGCGCGCGCATTGACCACGCGCAGCAGGCGCTTGCGGTCCGGCTTGCGGCGCCTTGGCACCGGCACCGTCAACTCGCCGGTCAGGTATTTGCCGGTGAGCGAGTTCGGGTTGGCGAGGATTTCCTGCGGCGTGCCCTGGGCGACGATGCGCCCGCCATGCACGCCGGCGCCGGGGCCGACATCGACGACATAATCGGCGGCGAGGATCGCGTCCTCGTCATGCTCGACCACGATCACCGTGTTGCCGAGGTCGCGCAGCCGGCGCAGCGTGCCGAGCAGCCGCTCATTGTCGCGCTGGTGCAGGCCGATGGAGGGTTCGTCCAGCACATAGAGCACCCCGGTCAGCCCCGAGCCGATCTGCGAGGCGAGGCGGATGCGCTGGCTCTCGCCGCCCGACAGCGTGCCGGAGGCGCGGGCCAGGGTGAGATAGTCCAGCCCGACATCGAGCAGGAAGGCGAGGCGCTCGCGGATTTCCTTGAGGATGCGCGCGGCGATCTCGTTCTGCTTGTCGGTGAGCTGGCCGGGCAGGGCGGCGAACCAGTCGAGCGCGGTGCGCACCGAAAGCTCGGCCGCCTGGCCGATGTGCCGGCCGGCGATCTTCACCGCCCGCGCCTCGGGCTTCAGGCGGTAGCCATCGCAGGCGGCGCAAGGCACGGCGGAGAAATACTTGCCGATCTCCTCGCGCGCCCAGTCGCTCTCGGTCTCGCGCCAGCGCCGCTCCAGATTGGTGACGATGCCCTCGAAGGTCTTGGAGGTCTCGTAGGCTCGCATGCCGTCGTCATAGACGAAGCGGATCACGTCCGGCCCGGAGCCGTGCAGGATCACCTTCTGCACCTTCTCCGGCAGGTCCGCCCACGGCACGGTCAGCTTCACCCCGTAATGGCGGGCGATGGCGTCGAGCGTCTGGCCGTAATAGGGCGAGGTCGACTTCGCCCACGGCGCGATGGCGCCCTGCTTCAGCGAGCGCGACTTGTCCGGCACGATGAGGTCCGGGTCGATCTTGCTCTCATGGCCGAGCCCGTCGCAGGTCGGGCAGGCGCCGAACGGATTGTTGAAGGAGAACAGCCGCGGCTCGATCTCGGAAATGGTGAAGCCGGAGACCGGGCAGGCGAACTTCTCGGAGAAGACGATGCGGCGCGGCTCGCCGTTCTCTTCCTTCTCGTCGGCGAACTCGATCACCGCGATGCCGTCGGCAAGGCCGAGCGCCGTCTCGAAGGAATCGGCGAGGCGGCTGGCGATGTCCGGGCGCACGACGAGGCGGTCCACCACCACGTCGATGTCGTGCTTGAACTTCTTGTCCAGCGCCGGCGCCTCGGCGATCTCGTGGAACTCGCCGTCGACCTTGACCCGCTGGAAGCCCTTCTTCTGGAACTCGGCGAGTTCCTTGCGGTACTCGCCCTTGCGCCCGCGCACCACCGGCGCCAGCAGATAGAGGCGCGCCTTCTCCGGCAAAGCGAGTACGCGGTCGACCATCTGGCTGACCGTCTGGCTCTCGATCGGCAGGCCGGTGGCCGGCGAATAGGGCACGCCGACCCGCGCCCAGAGCAGGCGCATATAGTCGTAGATCTCGGTGACGGTGCCGACCGTCGAGCGCGGATTCTTCGAGGTGGTCTTCTGCTCGATGGAAATGGCCGGCGACAGGCCGTCGATCTGGTCGACGTCCGGCTTCTGCATCATCTCCAGGAACTGGCGGGCATAGGCCGACAGGCTCTCGACATAGCGCCGCTGGCCCTCGGCATAGATGGTGTCGAAGGCGAGCGACGACTTGCCCGAGCCCGACAGCCCGGTGAACACCACGAGGCTGTCGCGCGGGATCTCGAGATCGACATTCTTGAGGTTGTGCTCGCGCGCGCCGCGGATCGCAATCGTACGGGCATCGCGGCGCGGGATATCCACGCGGTCCTTCATTCCGAACTCTTCTCGCCGGTTTCTCTACGGGCAGCTACGCCAGATACATCGCTTCCGGGGCGGCGCACTCCCGAGAAAAGGACCGCCCGGCGCGGGGATCAGCCCCCGACGCCGTTCAGTACGGCGGCGAGGCCGGCCGCCACGACCAATCCACCGGCTACGGCGAGAAAGGCGCGGCGGATCAGCACCTGACGGGCTTCCTCGGCGCGGATGGCGATGGCGCGGGCGCGCGGGCGGTTGCGCATATGGGTCATGATGGGACGAAGCTCCCTTGAGAACGCGAAGTAAACATAGTCTCGCTCCGGCACTTCGCAATGAGCGACTCGGCGCTCTTGCACCAGACTAGACGCAATGCTAGGAACATAACAAGAACGTATTTGACGCGCCCCGCTTTGGCGGCGCAATATGTGGACAAGCGTCCGACCACCGTGCCGGGCGATGCCGGCTGGTCTAGGATGCGTTCCCTTTTTAGAGCGCGCGCCACGGCGGGCGTCCGACTGTTTCGGAGGACAAGATGGCGGGCAGCGTCAACAAGGTGATCCTGATCGGCAATCTCGGCCGCGATCCGGAAGTGCGCACGTTCCAGAATGGCGGGCGGGTGTGCAATTTGCGCATCGCCACCTCGGAAACCTGGCGCGACAAGGCGTCGGGCGAGCGCAAGGAGCGCACCGAGTGGCACAGCGTGGTGATCTTCAACGAGAACCTGCTGCGGGTCGCCGAGCAGTATCTGCGCAAGGGCTCCAAGGTCTATATCGAAGGCCAGATCGAGACCCGCAAGGCGACCGACCAGAACGGCGGCGAGCGCTATTTCACCGAGGTGGTGCTGCGGCCCTTCCGCGGCGAGCTCACCATTCTCGACAGCCGCAGCGGCGGCGGCTCCGAGAGCGGCGACGACTATAGCGCCGGCAGCGGCTTTGGCGCGGGATCCGGCGGCGGCGGATCGAGCAGCGGGCGTTCCTTCGGCGGCGAGCGCAGACCGGCGGCGGCCAGCAGCGGGAGCGGCGGCGGCACGTTCGGCGGCGGTTCCAGTGGCGGCGGCGATCTCGACGACGAAATTCCGTTCTGAACCGGAGTGACCGGCTCCCGCCGGATCGCTTCCGGGGGAGCCGATCGAGGGGGGCTTCCTTCCGCGAGGGCATGGGCCCGCGCCGCTGGCAGGCGCGCGCCTGCGGGTGAGTACTGCTGCGGGCGAGCGAACCGTCGGGTGGGTTGCCGCATGAACCTCGCACCATTGCTTGACGCTTCGCCGGCGATCCGCCTCCACGCCTTCAGCGCCCTCGCCGCGCTGGGGCTGGGGGCCGTGCAGCTTGCCGCGCCGAAGGGCACGCTGCCGCATCGCGCGTTCGGCTGGCTCTGGTCCGGGCTGATGGCGACGGTGGCGCTGTCCTCGTTCTGGATCCACCAGATGCGCTGGTTCGGGCCGTTCGGGCCGATCCATCTGCTCTCGCTGTTCGTCGTGTGGGCGCTTCCCATGGCGCTCATCCGGGCCCATCGGGGCGAGGTTGCCCGCCACGCCGCGGGGATGGCCGGCCTGTTCTGTTGGGGACTGGTTCTGGCCGGCCTGTTCACCTTCTGGCCTGGCCGCATCATGCATCAGGTGCTGTTCGGCTCGTGAGAAGGGCGCGCCGAACCGGCGGGACCGCAACGAGGACGGATTCTGAACGCAATCTATAATTGCATACACGGCAACCAACGATTGTAGCGCGCCGTTAACATGGTACTCTTCTCCGCCAACGGAACGTGGAGGAGTGTCATGAGCGACCCGGCCGTTTCCGAAAATCCGCCACCCGCCTCGCGCGAGGGGCGGGCCACTCTCTTCTCCTTCGTCTTCAGGTGCCTGATCCTCGGCGCCCTGGTCGGCTTCGTCTATTTGTTCAGCCAGCCGATAGGCGCCCTGCTGCAGAACACGGCGAGCATCAAATACGACAAGCTCGAAGTCTCGGTTCAGCTGACGGACGATTCGCGCGAGGTCCTCAACGCCCTTCTCGCGGTGATCAAGGTCACGCCGGATTGGAACGACGCGCAGAAGATCACGGCGCTCGAACAGCTTCTCTACCGCTACGAACGTTTCATCGAGGCCACCATCATCTCCGAAAAGACCGGAGGCGCCTCGCGAACCGGATATGACCGGGCATTCCTGCAGTTGCTGGACGGCGATGTCGCCGCCGCCCGGGCAACGCTCGATGAACTCTATGCCCGCCACCCCACGCTGTGGAACATCGACGAGATCCGGCGCCTGCTTGTCGCGCTGCCGGCGTCGCCATCGGCGGAGCAGTTTCAGGCGCTCTACGCCGACATCGCGGCCTATTGCGCGTGGGGCGCCGATCCAGCGCTGGTGCAACGCATGAGGGATGCCGCCGGCCCGGTTCGCGCAGCTCCGCGAAAGGGCTGCGGCCAGTAGGCCGTCAGTTCAGGAACGACGCCCGTATCCCGTCGATCACGAACTGCACCGCCAGTGCCGCCAGCACGATGCCGAGCAGGCGCGACAGGATGACGTTGCCGGTGACGCCGAGCAGCCTGTCCATGCGTTCGGCGGCGAGGAAGACCGCGAGGCAGCTGCCGATCACCAGGGCGGTGATGGCGAACAGCGCCGCCAGCCGCATCGGATCGCCCTTCGCCTCGCCGGCCAGCAGCAGCATGGCGGTGATGGCGCCGGGGCCGGCCATCAGCGGAATGGCCAACGGGAAGACGGCGAGGGTGCGCAGCAGCTTCTCGCGCAGGGCGACCTCGGTGGCGTCAAACTTGCGCTCGGTACGCCGGCCGAACACCATCTCGAAGGAAATGGTGAACAGCAGCAGCCCGCCGGCGATGCGGAAGGCCGGCAGGGTGATGCCGAGCGCCGCCAGCAGCGGCGCGCCGACAAGGCCGAACACGGTCATGACGGCCAGCGCGATGATGGACGAGCGCCAGGCCACCAGGCGCCGCTCGGAGCCCGTCAGGTCGTTGGTCACGGCGAGGAAGAGCGGCGCCAGCCCGATCGGGTCGATCACGACCAGCATCGTGACCACGGCGGAGAAGACATAATCCAGCACGATCCTACCTCTTCCCCGCCTGATCCGCACCGGCGTCCTGGCCGACGGACCCCGCCGTGCCTTCATAAGACCGCGCTCCGCCTGGCATGCCAAGGGCGCTTTTGGCGACGGTCGGCAGCTCCCGCCGCCACGCTTCCGCCACGTTCCGCCGGCACTGCGGAAACGTCATTGTAAGGCTTTGTATTATAACGTTTTTTCGGGCCCGCTAAATTGTCGTTTAGCTGGCGTCGAAGAGCGGAATCGGCTACACAGGGCCACCTGTTCCGCAACCACGGAAAGACGATTCCTTGTCCGATTCCGATACGATCAAGCCGGAGGGCGGCGGCCCTTCGGATATCCGGCCCGTCTCGATCACCGAAGAACTGTCGCGCAGCTATCTCGATTACGCGATGAGCGTCATCGTCTCGCGCGCCCTGCCGGATGTGCGAGACGGCCTGAAGCCGGTGCACCGCCGCATCCTGTTCTCGATGCGCGAGAACAATTACACGCCCGACCGGCCCTACAACAAATCCGCCCGCGTCACCGGCGACACGATGGGCAAGTACCATCCGCACGGCAACCAGGCGATCTACGACGCGCTGGTGCGCTTGGCGCAGGATTTCTCCATGCGCCTGCCGCTGATCGACGGGCAGGGCAATTTCGGCTCCGTCGACGGCGACCCGCCGGCGGCCGAACGCTACACCGAGGTGCGCCTCGCCAAGCCGGCGATGACGCTGCTGGACGACCTCGACAAGGACACGGTCGACTTCCAGGACAATTATGACGGCCGCGAGCAGGAGCCGGTCGTGCTGCCGGCACGCGTCCCGAACCTGCTGGTCAACGGCGCCGGCGGCATCGCCGTCGGCATGGCGACCAACATCCCGCCGCATAATCTCGGCGAGGTGGTGGACGCCTGCATCGCACTCATCGACGACCCGGCGCTCGAGATCGAGCGGCTGCTGGACTACATCCACGGCCCGGATTTCCCCACCAGCGCGCTCATCCTCGGGCGCAGCGGCATCCGGCAGGCCTACCTTACCGGTCGCGGCTCCATCGTCATGCGCGCCCGCGCCACCATCGAGGAGCTGCGCAAGGACCGCGACGCCATCATCGTCACCGAGATTCCCTATCAGGTGAACAAGGCGACGATGATCGAGCGCATCGCCGAACTGGTGCGCGACAAGCGGCTCGAAGGCATCGCCGAGATTCGCGACGAATCCTCGCGCGAGGGCATGCGGATCGTGTTCGAGATCAAGCGCGACGCCCAGGCCGACGTCGTGCTGAACAATCTCTACCGCATGACCGCGCTGCAGACCTCGTTCGGCGCCAACATGGTGGCGCTCAACGGCGGCAAGCCGGCACTGATGACGCTGCACGACCTGCTGTCGGCCTTCGTGATCTTCCGGGAAGATGTTGTTAGCCGGCGCACAAAATTCCTGCTGCGCAAGGCGCGCGACCGCGCCCATGTGCTGGTGGGCCTCGCCATCGCCGTCGCGAACATTGACGAGATCATCCACACCATCCGCACCTCGCCCGATCCGGCATCCGCCCGCGAGGCGCTGATGACGCGGCACTGGCCCGCCATGGACGTGGCGCCGCTGATCGCGCTGATCGACGACCCGCGCCATCGACTGGCCGATGACAACACCTATCGCCTCTCGGAAGAACAGGCCCGCGCCATCCTGGAGCTGCGCCTGCAGCGCCTCACCGCGCTGGGCCGCGACGAGGTCGCCGACGAGCTCGACAAGATCGCCGTCGAGATCCGCGACTATCTCGACATCCTCGCCAGCCGCGAGCGCATCCGCACCATTGTCAAGGACGAACTCCTTGCGGTGAAAGCGGAATTCGGCACGCCGCGAAAGACCGAGATCACCGAGGCGGAAGGCGACTTCGAGGACGAGGACCTCATCGCCCGCGAGGACATGGTCGTCACCGTTTCCCATGCCGGCTATGTAAAGCGCGTCCCGCTGTCGACCTATCGGGCGCAGCGGCGTGGCGGCAAGGGCCGTTCGGCCATGCAGACGCGCGACGAGGATTTCGTCACCCGTCTCTTCGTCGCCTCGACCCACGCGCCCGTGCTGTTCTTCTCCTCCAAGGGGCAGGTCTACAAGCTCAAGGTGTGGCGCCTGCCCATCGCCGCGCCGCAGGCGCGCGGCAAGGCGCTGGTCAACATCCTGCCGCTCACCGAGGGCGAGCGCATCACCTCGATCATGGCGCTGCCGGATGAGGAGGCGTGGAGCCGGCTACAGATCATGTTCGCCACCACCTCCGGCACGGTGCGGCGCAACGAGCTTTCCGATTTCACCAATGTGAACCGGAACGGCAAGATCGCGATGAAGCTGGAGGAGGGCGAGTCGATCGCCGACGTGCAGCTCTGCACCGAGGCCGACGACGTGCTGCTCACCAGCGCCAACGGCCAGTGCATCCGCTTCCCCGCCACCGAGGTGCGCGTGTTCAAGGGCCGCGATTCCATGGGCGTGCGCGGCGTGCAGCTCGAGGCCGGCGACCGCCTCATCTCGATGGCGATCATCCACCATGTCGACGCCTCGGCCGAGGAGCGCGCCGAGTACATCAAGCGCGCCAATGCGGTCCGCCGCGCGCAGAGCGGCACCGAGGTCGAGGACGTCACCGACATGGAGGTCGAGGACGCTCTGGAGGAGGTCGAGACCGGCGGCGACGCCGCGTCCTTCGATCAGGCCCGCTACATCACGATGAGCGCGGCCGAGCAGTTCATCCTCACCCTGTCGGAGAATGGCTACGGCAAGCGCACCTCGTCCTATGAATACCGGACCACGCGGCGCGGCGGCAAGGGTATCGTCGCCATGGCGGTCAACGAGCGCAACGGGCCGCTGATCGCCTCCTTCCCGGTGGAGGAGGGCGACCAGATCATGCTGGTCACCGATGGCGGCCAGCTCATCCGCTGCCCGGTCAACGGCATCCGCATCGTCGGACGCGGCAGCCAGGGCGTGATCGTGTTCGATACCGCCGAGGACGAAAAGGTCGTCTCGGTCGAGCGCGTGACCGAGGAAGACGGCGAGGAAAGCCTCGGCGAGGAGGCGGCGGACTGATCCGCCGGCTCCACCCGCAGGCAAATCGATCGGACAGTGGAGCGGCGCCGGCCACGGCGCCGCTGCCGTTTGAGGGCCATGACATGCGTCGCGTCTGTGTCTTTCTCGGCTCCAATGCCGGCCATCGCCCGGCCTATGCCGAGGCGGCGACGGCGCTCGGCACCGCGCTCGCCCGCGAGGGCATCGGCCTCGTCTATGGCGGCGCCGCGGTTGGGCTGATGGGGCGCGTGGCCGATGCCGCGCTGGCGGCGGGCGGCGAGGTCATCGGGGTCATCCCGCGCCATCTCGTCGAGAAGGAGATCGCCCATTCCGGCCTCGGCGACCTGCGCGTCGTCGCCTCCATGCACGAGCGCAAGGCGCTGATGGCCGAGCTTGCCGACGGCTTCGTCGCCCTGCCGGGCGGCATCGGCACGCTGGAGGAGCTGTTCGAGGTGTGGACCTGGGCGCAGCTCGGCAGCCACGACAAGCCCTGCGCCGTGCTCGACGTGGCGGGCTATTACACGCGTCTTCTCGGCTTCGTCGACCACATGGTGGAGGAGGGGTTCCTGCGCGCCGCCCATCGCGACATGCTGCTCGTCGCCGACCGGCCGGACGATCTGCTGGCCCGGCTGCGCGCCTATCGGGCGCCGGCCGTCACCAAATGGATCGGGCGCGAGGAACGCTGAGATCGGCAACAGCGACGCCCGGCCGGTGCCCGTTGTGCTTGCGTCCGTCGCGGGAGGCCGCTAACCCTTGCCGCGCACCGAGGGGCACCCTATGAGCGCGATGCGCACCGCCTTCTATCCCGGCTCGTTCGATCCGCCGACCAACGGCCATGCCGAGGTGGCGCGCGCCGCCGCGCGGCTGGCCGACCGGCTGGTCGTCGGCGTCGGCGTCCATCCCGGCAAGGCGCCGCTGTTCACGCCGGCGGAGCGGCTGGAGATGCTGCGCGAGGTGTTCGAGCCGATCGCCCGCGAGGAGGGAGCCGCGTTCGACTGTGTCACCTTCGACAATCTCGTCGTCGACGCCGCCGAGGCGCAGGGCGCCAGCCTGCTGATCCGCGGCCTGCGCGACGGCACCGATCTCGACTACGAAATGCAGATGGCCGGCATGAACGCGGTGCTGAAACCGCGCGTGCAGACGGTCTTTCTTCCGGCCTCGCCGATCGCCCGCCCCATCACCGCCACTCTGGTCCGGCAGATCGCTGCCATGGGCGGCGACGTGTCCGCCTTCGTGCCGCCCGCCGTACAAATCCGCCTCAGGGCCCGGTTCGACCGCGCCGGCTAGCGGCGGACGCCGGTCCGCCATTGCTCAACGGAGTTCATATAAATGATCCGAAGCCTCACCGCCGCCTTCGCCCTCGTCTGTGCGCTGGCCGTCGCGGCCATCGCGCCGGCCGCGGCGCAGGCCCCCAAGCTGCCGCCGAATGTCGATCCGCAGAACGCCATCATCATGCAGACCACCAAGGGTCCGGTGATCTTCGTGCTGCGCGCCGACCTCGCCCCCCAGCACGCCGAGCGCATCAAGACGCTGGCGCGCGAGGGCTATTATGACAACGTGCCGTTCCACCGCGTCATCGAGGGCTTCATGGCCCAGACCGGCGACGGCCAGTACGGCAACGGCACGGGCGGCTCGCGCTATCCCAACCTGCCGGCCGAGTTCTCCAACGTGCCCTTCAAGCGCGGCACGGTGGGCATGGCCCGCGCTTCCGCCCCGAACAGCGCCAATTCGCAGTTCTTCATCACCTTCGGCGACGCCTCGTTCCTGAACGGCCAGTACACCGTCATCGGCCAGGTCGTCTCCGGCATGGAGAACGTCGACAAGATCAAGCGCGGCGAGCCGGTGCAGAACCCGGACAAGATCATCTCGATGAAGGTGGCAGCGGACGTCAAGTGACGCCGCGTGGACGTCAAGTGACGCCGCGCGGGCGTGAAATGACGCCGGCCCGCGTATATCATTCGCAAGGAGAGTAAAATGACCGATACCGCCGAAACCACGCTGCTGCTCGAAACCACGCAGGGTCCGGTCAAGATCCGCTTCCGCCCCGATCTGGCGCCCGGCCATGTCGCGCGCATCGCCGAGCTGGCCAAGCAGGGCTTCTATGACGGCGTGGTGTTCCACCGCGTGATCGAGGGCTTCATGGCGCAGACCGGCGATCCGACCGGCACCGGCCGCGGCGGCTCGGGCAAGAACCTGAAGGCAGAGTTCAACAAGGGCCGCCACGTGCGCGGCACGGTCTCCATGGCCCGCGCCCAGCATCCCGATTCCGGCGACAGCCAGTTCTTCATCTGCTTCGGCGACGCCGGCTTCCTCGACGGCCAGTACACCGTCTGGGGCGAGGTGACCGAGGGCATGGAGAACGTCGACAAGATCAAGCGCGGCGAGCCGGTGCAGAACCCGGACAAGATCGTCAAGGCGACCGTTTCCGCCTGATCGCGTTCGTCCCGACACGGCGTCATCCCGGCCGCGCATCCGCGCGCGCCGGGATCGTCTTATGAAAGGGTGCCCGGTCCCGGCGCGCGCCTGCGCGGCGTCCGGGAGGACGGCACGACATCATGCGCGTCGACCTGTTCGATTTTCATCTTCCGCCCGAATGCATCGCGCTGCGTCCCGCCTCGCCGCGCGACGCGGCGCGCATGCTGGTCGTGCGTCCCGGCGCCACGCCGGAACTCGCCGACGCGCAGGTGCGCGACCTGCCCGACCTTCTGGCGCCGGGCGACGCGCTGGTGGTGAACGACACCCGTGTCTTCCCCGCCCGGCTCGACGGCATCCGCCGCCGCGCCTCCTCGCAGGGCGAGGGGGTGAAGGTGGAAGCGATGCTGCACAAGCGGCTCGCCCCCGACACCTGGCTGGCGCTGGCGCGCCCCGGCAAGCGGCTGGCGGTCGGCGATACGATCGAATTCGCCTCCGCCGACGGCTCGGGAACGCTCGCCGCCGCCATCGCGGCGAAAGGCGAGGGCGGCGAGGTGACGCTGCGCTTCGCGGCCTCGGGTCCCGCGCTCGACGCCGCCATCGCCGCCATCGGCCATATCCCGCTGCCGCCCTATATCGCCGCCAAGCGGCCGGACGATGCGCTGGACCGCGCCGACTACCAGACCATGTTCGCGAGCCATGAGGGCTCCGTCGCCGCGCCCACCGCCGGCCTGCATTTCACGCCCGAGCTGATCGCGCGGCTGGAAGCGCGCGGCGTCAGCACCCATCGCGTGACCCTGCATGTCGGCGCCGGCACCTTCCTGCCGGTGAAGGCCGACGACACCAGCGATCACCGCATGCATGCCGAATGGGGCGAGGTGTCCCTTGAGACCGCCGCCGCGCTCAACGCCGTGAAGGCGCGCGGCGGCCGGGTGGTCACCGTCGGCACCACGGCGACGCGGCTCATCGAGAGCGCGGCCGCCGATGACGGCAGGCTCGGCGCGTGGCGCGGCGAGACCGACATCTTCATCACCCCCGGCAGCCGCTTCCGCTTCATCGACGGCATGCTGACCAATTTCCACCTGCCGCGCTCGACACTGGTGATGCTGGTGGCCGCCTTCATCGGCCACGAGAGCCAGAAGCGCGCCTATGCGCACGCGATTCACGCCGGCTACCGCTTCTATTCCTATGGCGACGCCTGCCTTTTGCTGCCACAAGCCCGGCCATGAATAATCCCGACACTCGCGAACAGACCGATTTCCACTACCGCCTGCACGCCACCGACGGCGCGGCCCGCCTCGGCGAGGTCGTCACGCCGCGCGGCGTCGTGCGCACGCCGGCCTTCATGCCGGTCGGCACCGCCGGCACGGTGAAGGGCATGTACCCCGAGCAGGTGCGCGAGCTCGGCGCCGACATCCTGCTCGGCAACACCTATCACCTGATGCTGCGTCCCGGCGCCGAGCGGGTGGCGGCGCTCGGCGGGCTGCACGCGCTGATGCGCTGGCCTCACCCGATCCTCACCGATTCCGGCGGCTTCCAGGTCATGTCGCTGGCGGCGCTGCGCAAGATGAGCGAGAAGGGCGTCACCTTCCGCTCGCATATCGACGGCGCCTATCACGAGCTGACGCCCGAACGCTCCATCGAGATCCAGGGCCTGCTCGGCTCCGACATCCAGATGCAGCTCGACGAATGCGTGCGGCTGCCCGCCAGCAAGGAGGAGATCGCCCGCGCGCTGCGCCTGTCGCTGCGCTGGGCCGAGCGCTCCAAGAAGGCGTTCGAGGCGCAGCCGAAGGGCAGGGCGCTGTTCGGCATCGTGCAGGGCGGCGACGACGCGGTGCTGCGCGAGGAATCCGCGCGCGGGCTCGTCGCTATCGACTTCCCCGGCTACTCCATCGGCGGGCTCGCGGTCGGCGAGCCGCAGGCGGTGATGCTGGCGATGCTGGAAGTGGTGGCGCCGATCCTGCCCATGGGCAAGCCGCGCTACCTGATGGGGGTGGGCACGCCGGACGACATCATCGAGAGCGTGGCGCGCGGTGTCGACATGTTCGACTGCGTGATGCCGACGCGCGCCGGCCGCCACGCGCAGGCCTTCACCCGCTTCGGCAGGATCAACCTGAAGAACGCCCGCCACGCCGAGGACCCGCGCCCGCTCGACGAGGAAAGCGACTGCCCGGCGGCGCGCGACTATTCCCGCGCCTATCTGCACCACCTCGTGCGCTGCGACGAGATGCTCGGCTCGATGCTGCTGACCTGGGTGAACCTCGCCTATTACCAGAGCCTGATGGCCGGCATCCGCGCCGCCATCGCGCAGGGACGCTTCGAGGCGTTCAAGGCCGAGGTCAAGGAAGGCTGGGCGCGCGGGGATATCGCGGCGCGCTGATCCTGTTTCTCCTGCCGGGATAACGCCCGAAAAAGTCATGCCCGGCACGAGGCCGGGCATGACGTCGTCTCAGGCTCAGCCGTGCAGCTTGGTGGCGATGGTCGCCACATGCTTGCCCTGGAAGCGGGCGCCGGCCAGCTCGACCTGGGAAGGCTGACGCGAGCCGTCGCCATCGGCGATGGTCGAGGCGCCATAGGGCGAGCCGCCCTTGATCGCGTCCACGCCCATCTGGCCCTGGAAGGCATAGGGCAGGCCGACCGCCACCATGCCGTGATGCAGCAGCGTCGGCAGGAAGCCGAGGATGGTCGATTCCTGGCCGCCATGCTGGGTGGCGGACGAGGTGAACACCGAGCCGACCTTGCCGACCAGCGCGCCGGTGAACCACAGGCCGCCGGTCTGGTCGATGAAGCTGCGCATCTGCGAGGCCACCGTGCCGAAGCGGGTGGGCGCACCGAAGATGATCGCGTCATAGTCCTTCAGCTCGTCGACGGTGGCGACCGGCGCCTTCTGGTCGAGCTTGAAGTGGCCGGCCCTGGCGACGTCCTCCGGCACCGTCTCCGGCACGCGCTTCACCACCACCTCGGCACCCGCCTCGCGCGCGCCTTCGGCCACCGCTTCCGCCATGGTCTCGATGTGGCCATAGGTCGAATAATAGAGAACCAGAACCTTCGCCATGACTGCAACTCCCTGCATCTGTCGCCGGGCCTCGCTTCGGGCCCCGCCGGATTTCGTGCGGCGAAGCTAGTCCCGCGCCGCATGCATCGGAAGCGGCATGATCGACGGAACGCTCTTGCATCGGCGCAATGCAAAGCGCTTGGCCGGCGCCGCCGGCGCAACCTCTGGAAACCCCGCGCGGGAATGAACCCGAGCGGCTTGCCTTCGCCGGACGAAACCCTTAAGCCCCACCCCGTGGGAGCCCGTAGCTCAGCCGGTAGAGCACGTGACTTTTAATCATGGGGTCTTGGGTTCGAATCCCAACGGGCTCACCACGTACCAGAACATCGCACCTGACGCGTTCTCGGCCCCGGCGCCGCTTCTGAAGACGAGTGCGGGACGGAAACATGCGGGGCGTGCGGTCGCATGTGCGGCTTCCGCTCCCGGGCCCTCCAGATTCTGCTGTCCGGGCTTCCATCCGGACATCGCGGCGCCCGCGGGGCGATCCGCCGGCAGGCCGGCGCGCCGACCCTGATAATCGGGGCGTTAAAACCAGCGGCTCCGGGGGCTGCCCAATCCTTCGCCATGAGCCGACTGACTTTACGGCATCCCAGTAGTGAATCCCGCTTCCGGTGGAACGCGAAAGCCCCTATTCATTTGGAGGGAAAGGGTTGAAGCGTCGATCTCTTCACCGTTCCGCAGCCGCATGAAGGGCTTCGGGGCAGCGGAGATGGGCATGGTTTGCCATGCGCTTCGGCCGTTCCGGGTACACGAAGGCTGACGTGCGAAAGGTGCATGTCGTGGTCGAGAGCGTGAGAGGCGCGAGCAGGCTGCTGTCGGCGATCGGGCATTTCATCGCCGGAATGACCGCGCGCCACGACTGGCGTCTCGAACTGGCCGAACTGATGCCCCAGCTCGGCGCCGAGCTCGATCTGAGCCGCGTCGCGCTGTACGAGGTCCACATGTCGGCGCAAGCGGGGCTCGGCGTCACCTGCTCAATCGACTGGGCGCGGGCCGGTCTTCAGTCGCTCTCCGACAACACCCACCCGCCCGTGCGCCCCAATGAGGCGGACACGCTCCAGCGCGAATGGGCGGAACGGCGCACGCGGGGTGAGGTCATCGCGGGCCGCACCGAGGACCTCGCCGGCTATCTCGGCGCGTATTTCCGCGCCGCCGCCATCGCCAGCTTCTACACCGTCCCAGTGATGGTGAACGGTGGCTGGTGGGGCCATTTCTGCGTCAGTTCGGATGATCCGGAGCGGGTCTGGAGCGCCGATGAGCGCGCGGCGTTCGGTGCGCTCGCGGAGCTGATAGCACTGGCGGTCGAGCCCTCCCGCGCCGGGGGCGCGCTCAGCGAGGCCAGCCGCCAGGCCATGCTCGCCGCGGCACTCGATGCCATCGTGACCATCGACGAAGCCGGCCAGATCGTCGATTTCAATCCGGCGGCGGAAGCCATGTTCGGGTTTCGACGCGAGGCGGTGATCGGCCGGAATCTGAACGAGACCATCATGCCCGCGCGCTACCGCAACGCCCACGAGTTCGGCATGATCCGCTACATGTCGGGAGGCGAGCCGCACATTCTCGGCCAGCGGATCGAGATCGAAGCGCGGGCATCGGACGGCCGGGTGTTTCCCATCGAGCTGACGGTAACGGAAATACGGACCGACCAGCGGCGCCTGTTCATCGCCTATCTCAGGGATATCTCGGAGCGCATCCGCGCCAAGGAGGAACTGGAGCGCCTTGCCTATACCGACGCCGTCACCGGCCTCGCCAACCGCGCCGGCGTCACCCGGCTGATCCGAACGCAGGGGCACGGTCCTCACGGCGTGCTGGTGATGCGCCTGCCGGATCTGGCGACGCTCTCCGCCAGCTTCGGCGAGGAATTCATCCAGCCCCTCGTCGCGGCGATGGCCGACCGCCTGAAGGCGCACCTGCCGGAGGCATCCCACCTCGCGCGCACCGGCGAGAGCGAGTTCGCCATCGTCCTGATGAAAGCCGCCGAGCCCGACATGCTGGGCGCGCAGATGGACGCGTTGCTCCACACGCCGCTCGTGATCGGGGGAAGGCGATTCTATCTGCACACCGGCATCGGCATCGCCACGGGCCCCGGCGAGCTGGAGCAGTTGCTGCGTGATGCGGAGCTGGCCTCCCAATCCTGCCGATCCGCCCTGGGCTGGAGCCTGTTCGACGAGTCGCTGCGCGCCGAGCACCAGCATAGTCTGGAACTGGAAGCCGCCCTGCGCGAAGCGGTGATGGCGCGGAGCAATGAAATCCACCCGGTCTTCCAGCCGATCGTCGACTGCCGTACCGGCGCCGTGGCCGGGTTCGAGGCGCTCGCGCGATGGACCCATCCCAGCCTCGGGCCGCTGCCGCCATCGGAGTTCATCGCGCTGGCCGAGGCGGCGGGATTGATCGACCCGCTCGGCGACCTGATCCTCGAACGCGCGGTCGAGGCGTGCGCCTGCTGGAATGCGGAGGCGAAGGACAGCGGCCCTCTCTACGTCTCGGTCAACCTCTCCGCGCCGCAGCTCGCCGCACCCGATCTCATCCAGCGGCTCGACGACATCCTCTCCCGTCACGGCGTCGCGGGCGGTGCCCTGTGCCTCGAACTGACCGAGAGCACGCTCGTCGCGCAGCCGGCCATGGCGGCAGCGCGGATACAGCAGCTCAAGACTCTCGGCTGTTCCGTCGCCATCGACGATTTCGGCACCGGCTATTCCAGCTTCAGCTATCTGCAGCATCTGCCGGCCGACGTGCTCAAGATCGACCGTTCCTTCATGCAGGACCTCCCGCACGAGCCCCGTGCGCGCAAGATCGTGGCGGTCATGGTGGAACTGGCCCATGCGCTCGGCATGTCGGTCGTGGCCGAAGGCGTCGAGACGACGGAAACCATGCGCGCGGTCGAACAGGTCGGATGCGATTTCGTGCAGGGCTATCTGACCGGGCGGCCGATGACTCTCGACGAGGCGCTCGCCCGCAGCAACGAAGCCGCGCGGGCCGGCACCGGGTCAATCGTCCCTCCCTCTGGCAGCTAGTTGCCCGTCATGCTCTCCAGCCGCGCGATCACGGTCTGGTGGAACTGGTCGAGCGAGTCGATGCTCGTATGGTCGATGCCCGGCTGGCCGGAAAGGTCGATGTTCTCCAGATCGCCGGGATAGCCGGCGACGGCCGTCATCGGCACGCCGAAGCCGTCCTGCGCCCAGAAATTGATGAGCACCGCCACGTTGTCCGGCACCGGGGCGGGATCGGTGGCATCGAAGGTGACTCCGAGATCGACCGGAATGTCCTGCGCCCCGATGCTGGTCGCCACCGACACCACCGCATTGGCGCCGAGCGAATGGCCGATCAGGATGACCGGCCCGGCATGGCCTTCCTGATAGCGCTGCGTGATGAGGTCGATGACCTTCTGCGCCTCGTCCCAGCCATAGATTTCCGAGTGGTAGCCCTGCGCGACAAGCTCCTGCGCCAGCGCGTCCAGCCCCTGCGAGAACACGCCGAACAGGCCGCGCAGCAGATAGACATGCGTCTGCGCACGCGCGGGCAGGGGAGCCGTGGCGGCCGTCGCGTGCGGCGGCTTCGTCGCCGCCACGGCGGGAGCAAACATCACCGAGGCGAACACCGCCGGGATCAGGAGCAGCGACACGGCGATGAGGATGCGCGGCAGTTTCATTTTCGTCCCCCGGAGCGTACCAAGCGCGCCAAGTTTGCTTGGCCCGCAGGTGCTTTGTCCATGGCCCGGCGCCCGATCCACCAGGGAGTTTCCCATGCCCGCGACCGTCGCACGCGTCCCGACAGCCAATGCCAGCCGCTACCTGCAGCAGCTCTGCAAGCACTGGGCGCATAAGCTCGACGTCACCTTCACGCCCGCGCATGGCGAGGTGAAGCTGCCGGACGGCGCGATCGCCACGATGGACGCCGGCCCGGAGGCGCTCGACGTGCGGATCGAGGCGGCCGACGCCGAACTGCTGGAGCGGATGAAGGGCGTGGTGGCCCGCCATCTCGACCGTTTCGCGTTTCGCGAGGCGCCTTTGCCGTTCGACTGGCGCGACGCGGCGTAGGGCGGGCCGCTAGCCGGCCTTGCGGATGCGGAAGGTGAGCGTCCCGCCAGCTCGCGCCTGCGCTTCGAGCGCATGGCCGTCCCGCTGCACGAGGTGGGGAATGTCGATCACCGCCATGGGATCGGTGCATTCGACGAGGATCAGCGTGCCCGGCGCGGCGCGTTCCAGCGCCCGGCGGGTGTGCAGCGCCGGCAGCGGGCATTTGAGGCCCTTCAGGTCGAGCCTCAGGGTGGCGGGTTCAGGATCCATCGGCAAGCTCCAGCGCCCGAGTAGGACGTCGGTGCGCAGCCGGCAAGCGGAAAGCGCCGCAAGTGGAAAGCGTGATCGGGCGATGGTGCGCGCCGGCTTGACGCGAGCACCTTCCGAACCCGAAGTGCGGATACGTCATTGAGGGAGGCGAGGATGCGGCTGATCGGTTTCGCGGGATGGAGCGGGGCGGGCAAGACGACGCTGCTGGCGCGGCTGATCCCGGTGCTCGTCGGGCGCGGCCACCGCGTGTCGACGATCAAGCACGCCCATCACAATTTCGACGTCGACAAGCCGGGCAAGGATTCGCACACGCACCGGACGGTCGGCGCCTGCGAGGTGCTCATCTCCTCGGCCAATCGCTGGGCGCTGATGCACGAGCTGCGCGGCGCGCCCGAGCCGGACCTGCCGGAACTGGTCGGCCATCTGGCGCCGGTCGATCTGGTGCTGGTCGAAGGCTTCAAGCGCGACCATCACCCCAAGATCGAGATCCACCGTGCCGAGGTCGGCAAGCCGCTGCTCCATCCGGAGGATCCGCACATCATCGCCATCGCCTCCGACACGGAGCTGCCGGACGCGCCGCTGCCGGTGCTCGACCTCGACAATGTCGAGGCGATCGCCGACTTCGTCGACCAGCACGCCGCACCGATCGACGGCATCGCCTGGCGCCCCGATCAGAACGCGGGATAGGCGGCAATCAGGCGCTCCGCCTCGGCGAGTTCCTCGGGCGTGTTGACGTTGAAGAAGGGATCGACCGGCGCGACCGGCCATTCCACCGCAACGGCGCCGATACGCTGCGTCCAGCGCGCCATGCGGCGCTCGCCCTCCTCGACCAGCAGCCGGCGCAGCTGCGCGCGCGAGGCGACGTCCCACAGCCCGATCACCGGATGCGCCCGCCCGCCGGAAGCCGCATAGGCCGCGCCGGCGGTCTCGGCGGCCGCCACGAGGCGCGCGGCGAGATCCATCGGCAGGAACGGGCAGTCGGCCGCGACGGTCAGCAGGAAGCGCGCCCCCCGATCGTGCTCCGCCAGATGGTCGAGGCCGGCGAGAATGCCGGCCAGCGGGCCGGGCGTGTCGGGCAGGTTGTCCGGCACGACCGCCAGTCCCAGCCCGAAGCGTTCCGCCGCCCCATTCGCGTTGAGCATCAGCCGCGACACCTGCGGCCGCAGGCGCCGCGCGATCCGCGCGAGGATCGTCTCGCCGCCCAGCGGGAGCAGCCCCTTGTCGCCGCCGCCCATGCGACGCGACAGGCCCCCGGCGAGGATCAGTCCGGCGGGGATCAGTCCGGCAGGGATCAGTCCGGCGGGTTTGACCGTTCCCTCCATCAGGCGGTCGGCCGGGTGAGCAGATAGGCGCAGACGCCGAGAAAGATCGAGCCGATCACCGCCAGCAGCGGAACCGGCAGGCCGATGAGGATCAGCAGCCCGAAGCTGCCGACCATGCTGCCGGTCGCCACCAGCTGCGCCCAGCGCGGCACCACGCCGCTTTCGCGCCAGGCGAGAACCGCCGGGCCGAGCCTGGGATGCGTCAGCAGCCACGCCTCGAAACGCGGCGAGGAGCGCGCGAACAGCCAGGCGGCGAGGATCAGGAACACCGTTCCCGGCATGACCGGCAGGAGGATGCCGATCACGCCCAGCCCGACGCACACCCACGCAAGCGCAAACATCGCCCAGCGGCCGGGTGCCGCAAGGGAAGAGAACTTCGGCCGACGCTCCGTCATCGGGGTTCGCATGGTCGCACCATCAAGTCGTTCGACCATACTCATATAATATTCATCCCGCACTTAGGAGTTTCACGGCCACGTCACGCTCGAAAAGATGCAGCAGCAGCCGCAATGCCGCACCGCGTGGCCCCGTTAGATCGGAATCGTTCTTAACTGTTGCTATGGCTTCGGCGCGCGCCCGGGTGAGCAGGTCGCCATGCACCTCGAGCCGTGCGAGCCTGAAGCCGGGAAAGCCGCTCTGCCGGGTGCCGAGCACATCGCCCTCGCCGCGCAGCTTCAGATCCTGTTCCGCCAGGAAGAATCCGTCCTCGGAGGAGCGCAGCGCCTCCAGCCGCTGGCGGGCGATCTCGCCGAGCGGACGGCGGTAGAGCAGCAGGCAGATGGAGGCGATGTCGCCGCGCCCGACCCGCCCGCGCAGCTGATGCAGCTGGGCGAGGCCGAAGCGCTCGGCATGCTCGATGACGATGATGCTCGCCTCCGGCACGTCGACACCCACCTCGACCACGGTCGTCGCCACGAGGAGCTGCGTCTCGCCCGCCGCGAAGGCCGCCATGGCGGCGTCCTTCTCCGCGCCCTTCATCTTGCCGTGAACGAGCCCGACGCGCGCGCCGAAATGCGCCTGCAGATCGGCGAAACGCGCCTCGGCGGCGGCGAGGTCGGAACTCTCCGATTCCTCGACCAGCGGGCAGATCCAGTAGGCCCGCCGCCCTTCCGCCAAGGCCTGGCCGAGGCGCTCGACGATTTCGCCGATGCGGTCGGACGGGACGGCGCGCGTGTCGATGGGTTTGCGCCCGGCCGGCTTCTCGCGCAGTTCACTCGATTCCATGTCGCCGAAATAGGTCAGCACCAGCGTGCGCGGGATCGGCGTCGCCGTCATCACCAGCACGTCGACCGCCTCGCCCTTGGAGGCGAGGGCGAGGCGCTGGTGCACGCCGAAACGGTGCTGCTCATCGACGATGGCCAGCGCCAGCTCGCGAAAGACGACGCCTTCCTGGAACAGCGCGTGGGTGCCGATGACGAGGTCGATCTCGCCCGCCGCCAGCCGCGCCAGCAGCTCCGTGCGCGTGCGGCCCTTCTCGCGGCCGGTGAGCAGGGCAACCGACAGACCTGCCTTCTCCGCCAGCGGCGCGATGGTCTTCATGTGCTGGCGGGCGAGGATTTCGGTAGGGGCCATCAGCGCCGCCTGCCGGCCGGCCTCGATCACGCTCGCCGCCGCCAGCAGCGCCACCACCGTCTTGCCGGAGCCGACATCGCCCTGCAGCAGCCGCAGCATGCGGTCCGGCGAGGCGAGATCGGCGCGGATGGCTTTCAGCGCCTCCACCTGCGAGCCGGTCAGCGCGAAGGGCAGGGCCGTGAGGATCCGGCCGGAGACCGAGCCGTCGCCGACGCTCGGCCGTCCCGCCTGCTTCACCGTCCGCTCCCGCAGCAGCGCGAGGGCGAGCTGGCCCGCCAGCAATTCGTCGTAGGCGAGCCGCTGCCAGGCCGGGCCGGCGAGGCTGGCATCGAGCGTGTCGTAGGGCTGGTGAACCTTGCGCAGCGCGGCGTGGAAACCGATATCGGGCGTGTCCGCCTGCCATTCGGGCAGTTCGGCGGTCTGCGCCAGCGCCGCCTCGACGGCGCGCCGCACATGGCCCTGGCTGAGACCTTCCACCAGCGGATAGACCGGCTCGATCGGCGGCAGCCTGGCGAGGCCGGCGGCGTCGACCACGCGATCGGGGTGAACCATCTGCGCCATGCCGTCGTAGAGCGTCACGGTGCCCGAGACCCAGCGCGTCTCGCCGACGGGGAGCAGCCGCTCCATCCAGCTGCGTTCGGCCTTGAAGAAGGCGAGCCCGAGGTCGCCGGTGGCGTCATGGCCGTAGACGCGATAGGGCGCGCGGGAACCGCGCGGGGGCGCGACATGGCGGTCGACATGAATCTCCACCGTCACCACTGTGTCGGGCACGACATCGGCCAGCGTCGGCCGCGCCCGGCGGTCGATGGTGGAGGAGGGCAGGTGCAGCAGCAGGTCGAGCACCCGCGCGCCGTCCTCCCGCCCCAGCAGGCGGTTGAACGGCCGGGCGAGCTTCGGGCCGATGCCGGGCAGGCCGGTGATCGAGGCGAAATAGGGATTGAGAATGTCGGGCCGCATGATGCCGGGAAGGTGGACGAAGGAGCGCCGGGGCGCAATGCGGTGGGCGGCACTCGTCAGGGGGATGGAGTCGGATGGCGAGTCTTTGCTGGGTCCCGGATCGGCGCTGCACGTCGTGCAGCTTGTCCGGGAAACGGGAAATGGCGTGTCCCGGACAGGCGACGCCGGAGGCGGAGCGCCGATCCGGGACCCGGCGAAGACGCTTCGGCGTTTTCCTTTTCGGCTTCTACCCGGCAAAGCGTGGCACATCCCCGCCCAATGCCTACCTGACAGCGCCCGCGCGGCGCGCTAAACACTCCGCCTTTCCCGAGCCGTCTTTTGCGCGGCGCCGCGAAACCGAGGCCGACACATGACCGGAACCACGCGTTCGAGCGCGGGTCTCGATGCCCGCCGCCGCCGTATTCTCTACCGCGCCTGGCACCGCGGCACGCGCGAGATGGACCTGCTCATGGGCCGTTTCGCCGATGCCCATATCGGCGATCTCAGCGAGGACGAGGTCGCCGACTTCGAATTGCTGATCGAGGTCGAGGATCCCGACCTGTTCGGCTGGCTCGGCGGCGGCGAGCCGCCGCCGCAATTCGATACACCCGTTTTCCACCGCTTCCGGCAGTTCCATCTGTCGGGTGAGGGCGTCCCTGAAATATGAAGACCGCGACGACATGAAGACGCCCCTTGCCACGCTCACCGCGCGCCTGTCCCCCGGCCGCACGCTGACCCTCGCCAACGTGCCGACCGGCATGGAGGGGCTGGTCGTCGCCGATCTCGCCCGCGCTTTGGCGGCGCAGGAGGACGCACCATGGCCGACGCTGATGGTGATCTGCCGCGATACCGAGCGCATGGCCGAGCTGGAGCGCGCGCTCGGCTTCTTCGCGCCCGGCGTCGAGGTGCTGCCGTTCCCGGCCTGGGACTGCCTGCCCTATGACCGCGCCTCGCCCAACAACGCGATCATCGCCCGGCGCATGACGACGCTCGCCCGGCTGGCGCGGGTGAAGGGGCGCGAGGCCGGCACCATCGTGCTCACCACGGTGAACGCGGCGCTGCAGCGCGTGCCCCGGCGCGCGCTGGTGGCGACGCAGTCCTTCTCGGCGGCGCCGGGCAACGCGCTCTCGCTCGACGAGGTCGTCGGCTGGGCGGAGATCAACGGCTTCCAGCGTACTTCCACCGTGCGCGACACTGGCGAATATGCCGTGCGCGGCGGCATCGTCGATCTCTACCCGCCGGGCCTGCCGGCGCCGGTGCGGCTCGACTTCTTCGGCGACACGCTGGAATCGATCCGCTCCTTCGATCCCGAGACGCAGCGCACGGCGATGCAGATGCGCTCGCTCGACCTCGTGCCGATGAGCGAGTTGCAGCTCACCAGCGAAACGATGAAGCGCTTCCGCATGGCCTATGTCGCCACCTTCGGCGCGGCCCAGCGCGGCGACCTGCTCTATGAGGCGGTGAGCGAGGGCCGGCGCTATCCCGGCATGGAGCACTGGCTGCCGCTGTTCCATGAGGGGCTCGACACGCTGTTCGACTACGCCCCCGACGCGCCCGTCGTCATGGAAGCGCAGGGCGACGAGGCCGCCGCCTCGCGGCTCGACCAGATCGCCGACTATTACGACGCCCGCAGGCACGGCATGGAGCATGGCGGCAACACGGCGCCCTACAAGCCGCTGCCGCCGGACGCGCTGTACCTGACCGCCGAGGAATGGGAGAGCCGGCGGCGCGACGCGCGCAACATTGCCATTTCCGGCTTCGCGCTGCCGGAATCGAAGGACGTCATCGACCTCGACGCTCGCCCGGCGCGCTCCTTCGCGCCCGAGCGGGCGGACGCCGACGCCTCGCTCTTCGACATTGCCGCCGGTTATCTGCGCGATCTCGCCAAAAAGAAGCGCACCATTCTCGCCGCCTGGTCGGACGGCTCGCGCGACCGCCTCTCCACCGTGCTCGCCGACCATGGGCTGAAAGGCACGCAGACCATCGGTTCGCGCGACGCCGCCGACGCGCTGCCCAAGGGCACGATCGGCCTCGCCGTGCTCGGCATCGAGAGCGGCTTCGAGACCGACACGCTCGCGGTGATCGGCGAGCAGGACATCCTCGGCGACCGCCTGGTGCGGCCCAAGCGCAAGGCGCGCCGCCCGCAGGACGTCATCGCCGAACTGACCTCGCTGACCGCCGGCGATCTTGTCGTCCATGTCGACCATGGCATCGGCCGGTTCATCGGGCTGAAGACCATCGAGGCGATGGGCGCGCCGCACGACTGCCTCGAAATCCACTACGCCGAAGGCTCCAAGCTCTTCCTGCCGGTGGAGAATCTCGAACTGCTCTCGCGCTACGGCTCGGAAGACACCGAGGCGCAGCTCGACCGCCTCGGCGGCGGCGGATGGCAGGCGCGCAAGGCGCGCATGAAGAGCCGGATCCGCGAGATGGCGGCGGAACTCATCAAGGTCGCCGCGCAGCGCCAGACGCAGGAGGCGCCGCGCCTGGTGCCGGCGGCCGGCATCTATGACGAATTCCGCGCCCGCTTCCCCTATGAGGAGACCGAGGACCAGGAAGCCGCCATCGAGGCGGTGTTCGACGATCTCGGCTCCGGCCACCCGATGGACCGGCTGGTGTGCGGCGATGTCGGCTTCGGCAAGACCGAGGTGGCGCTGCGCGCCGCCTTCGCGGTGGCGCTGAACGGCAAGCAGGTCGCGGTGGTGGTGCCGACCACGCTGCTGGCGCGCCAGCACTTCAAGACCTTCTCGGAGCGCTTCAAGGGACTGCCGGTCGTCGTGCGGCAGGCCTCGCGGCTGGTGACCGGCAAGGAGCTTTCCGAGACCAAGAAGGGCCTCGCCGACGGCACGGTGGACATCGTGGTGGGAACCCACGCGCTGCTCGGCAAGACCATCTCCTTCAAGGATCTCGGCCTCGTCATCGTCGACGAGGAGCAGCATTTCGGCGTCGGCCACAAGGAGCGGCTGAAGCAGATGCGCGCCGAGGTGCATGTGCTGACCCTCACCGCGACGCCGATACCGCGTACGCTCCAGCTCGCCATGACCGGCGTGCGCGAGCTTTCCCTCATCGCCTCGCCGCCCGTCGACCGCCTGGCGGTGCGCAGCTTCGTCACGCCGTTCGACCCGCTGATCGTGCGCGAGGCGCTGCTGCGCGAGCGCTATCGCGGCGGCCAGAGCTTCTATGTCTGCCCGCGCATCGAGGACCTCGCCGAGGTGAAGGACTTCCTCGACAAGCAGGTGCCGGAAGTGAAGGTCGCGGTGGCGCATGGCCAGATGGCGGCGACGCAGCTCGAGGAGATCATGTCCGCCTTCTACGACGGACAGTTCGACGTGCTGCTCTCCACCACCATCGTGGAATCCGGCCTCGATATTCCGACCGCCAACACGCTGATCGTGCACCGCGCCGACATGTTCGGCCTCGCCCAGCTCTATCAGCTGCGCGGACGCGTCGGGCGCTCGAAGACGCGCGCCTACGCGATCTTCACCCTGCCGGCAGAGAGACAGGTGACGGCGCAGGCCGACCGCCGTCTCAAGGTGCTGCAGTCGCTGGACACGCTGGGGGCGGGCTTCCAGCTCGCCAGCCACGACCTCGACATTCGCGGCGCCGGCAACCTGCTCGGCGACGAGCAGTCCGGCCACATCAAGGAGGTCGGCTACGAGCTCTACCAGGAGATGCTGGAGGAGGCGATCGCCCACCTCAAGGCCGGCATCACCGCGCCGGTCGCCGACAAATGGTCGCCGCAGATCTCCATCGGCACGCCCGTGCTGATACCGGAGGATTATGTGGCGGACCTGCATGTCCGCCTCAATCTCTACCGGCGCCTGGCCGACCTCGAGACCGATGCCGAGATCGAGGCCATCGGCGCCGAACTGGTCGACCGCTTCGGGTCGCTGCCCGAGGAGGTCGAACAGCTGCTCAAGCTCGTCGCCATCAAGGCGCTGTGCCGCCGCGCCAATGTGGAGAAGGTGGATGCCGGCCCGCGCGGCATGGTGCTGACCTTCCGCGACGGGCGCTTCCCCAACCCGGCCGGCTTCATAAGCTATGTCGGCAGGCCGCATGTGGTGGCGAAGATGCGCCCCGACGGCAAGGTGGTGTTCTCGGAGGACTGGCCGAACGCCAATGCGCGCCTCAAGGGCAGCGCCGGCATATTGAAGGAGCTGGCGAAGATCGCCGAACAGGGGGCGAAGGCGGCCTGATCGGCCGCCCCGCCTGAACCATCCCTATTCCAGCGGGCTGGCGTAGGCGCCGTCGCTGTCGGGCATCACGTCGGCATCGTTGTCCGAACCGGGACCGCTGAGGTCCATGTAGTCGCCGCCGGCCTGTTCCATATAGTCGTTGCTGTGGCCCGAACCGGGCTTGTCCGGCAGCGGGCCGTAATCGAGATAGTTCGGGTTGTTGATCGGCGGAATGGTGATCTCCAGCCCGCCATTGCCGGTCTGCGACTTCGGATGCACCGTGATCGGCTGCTGCTGGGCTCCGGCGGGAAGCACGCCCGCGAGGAAGAGAGCGGCGGCGGAAATGACGGCGTAACGCATAATCCTGCTCCAGGACATCGACTGTAGGCGCCGCAGGCCCCGGACACCGGGATGCAAAGCGACGATAATGTTCCCTAAGGACCGCTTTCCGGGAAATCTGTCCAGCGCTTCATGCGGTCCGGAGCGAATTTCGATGCGCCGCCATGTCGGCATGTGGCGCGCAAATCAGCCCGCCGCCTGCCACCAGCTCTCGGCGAGCGTGCCCGACAAGGCGAGCTGCGAGGGACGCTCGACCTTGCGCCAGCGTGCCACCCACTGGCCCGGCGTGTAGAACAGCGGCACCGAGAACCGCGCCGAGATCAGCACGCGGTCGAGCGCGCGCACGGCCGAGACGAAGTCCGTCCGCTCGCGCGCGGCGAGCAGTGCCTCGATCATCGCGTCCGCCGCCGGGCTCTTCAGCCCCATGAAATTGCGCGTGCCGGGCGTGTCGGCGGACGCCGAGCCGAAATAGAACGCCTGCTCGTTGCCCGGGGACAGCGACTGGTCCCAGATATAGGGCACCATGTCATAGTCGTAGGTCTGCTTGCGGGCCTCGAACTGCACATTGTCGACGAGGCGGATGTTCAGCTTCACGCCGACGCGCCGCAGCATGTTCTGATAGGCGAGGGCGAGGCGCTCCTGATCCTTGGTGCCGACGATCAGTTCGGGCGCGAAGGGCTTGCCGGTGGCGCGCGAGACCAGCGCGCCGCCCTTCAGCTCCCATCCCGCCGACGCGAACAGATCCAGCGCGCGGCGCAGGCTCTCGCGGTCGCGTCCCGAACCGTCCGAGCGCGGCGCGTGCCAGGTGCCGTCCATCACCTCGGGCAGCACCGCGTCGGGGAAAGGGGCCAGCAATTCGCGCTCGCGCGCCGTCGCCGGCCGGCCGAGCGAGGAGAGCTCGGAGCCGTCATAGAAGCTGCCATTGCGCCGGTAGAGGCCGAAATAGAGGTTCTCGTTTGCCCATTCGAAGTCGAACAGCTCGACCATCGCCTGCCGCACCCGCACATCGGCGAAGATGTCGCGCCGCATGTTGAAGATCAGCGCGGAGTAGGGCTTGGGCATGCCGGTCTCGATCTGCTCGCACAGGATGCGCCCGTCGCGCACGGCGGGGATGTCGTAGCCGGTCTTCCAGCGTCCCGGATCGGTCTCGAAGCGGATGTCGTAGAGGCCGCGCTTGAAGGCCTCGAACTGCGAGTTCACGTCGCGATAGAAGTCGTAGCGCAGGCTGTCGTAATTGTAGTTGCCGCGATTGACCGGCAGGTCGGCGCCCCAATAGCCGGCGTTGCGCACCAGGATCACCGTCTCGCCCGGCTTCACCTCCACCGCCTTGTAGGGGCCGCTGCCGAGCGGCGGCGTGAAGCTGGTCTGGTCGAAGCGGTCCGGGTCGACCGCGTGGCGCGCCAGCACCGGCATCAGCGCCAGGATGAGCGGCAGCTCGCGGTCGATGACGCCGAAGGTGAAGCGGATGGACAGGGGGCCCGTCACCTCGGCCTTGGCGACCTTGCCGTAATAGCTGCGGTGATTCGGACGCCCCTTCGTGCGCAGCAGGTCGAAGGAGAACAGCACGTCCTCCGCCGTGACCGGGGTTCCGTCGGAGAAGCGCGCGCGGGGATCTATCTCGAAGGCGACGTAAGAGCGCGCGTCGTCCGTCTCGACGCTGCGCGCCAGCAGCCCGTAGCAGGTGAAGGCCTCGTCGGGGCTGCGCGCCATCAGGCTTTCGACGATGTTCCAGCGCACGAAGGGCGGGGCGGTTCCGCGCACGATGAACGGATTGAGACTGTCGAAGGTGCCGACCGCGCCCTGCGCCAAGCGTCCGCCCTTCGGCGCATCCGGATTGACGCTGCGATAGTGAGCGAAACCGTCGGGATGCAGCGGCGCGCCGTGCATGGCGATGCCGTGCTGCGGGCCCGCCGGCGCGACGGCGTTGTCCTGCGCGCGCGCGGATGCTAGGAGCGGGTACCCAAATGCCGTGGTGCAACCGGCGATTAACACGTTGCGCCCGAAGGCGCGCCGGGTGATATCGGTCACGCCTCGACTCCCTGGTCACAGATTCGGCTCGTACTCATTGCAGAGTTCTAGCATGAACAGGACACCGATTTCCCTGAGGGTCACTCTGTCGCCTCAATTGGACAGGAGACAGCCCTCGATCCCGGTATGGCGCCGAGGCGTCTGCTGCCTTCGCTTACGTTGCGGTTCGCACGACAGGAACTCGATATGATCATACGCTCCACTTTCGCGCGCAGCCTTGCCGGTGCGGCTCTGGCGCTCACGGTTGCCGGCGGCGCCGCCGTCGCCCAGCAGCCGGCCAAGCCCGCCGCGAAGCCCGCGGCCAATGCCCAGCAGGCGCCCGCCGGCGGCCAGCAGGCCGGTGCTCCGCAGCAGATCCCGGCGATCCCGATTCCGTGGGTCAAGCGCTGCCGGACGGAGCCGTCGATCAACAAGGAGGTCTGCGAAATGGAGCAGACCATCATCACCGACACCGGGCAGTTCCTCGTCCGCTTCGGCATCTTCGAGGTGAAGGACGATCCGAAGAAGGCGTTCACCGTCGCCTTCCCGACCGGCCTGCTGCTGCGCAACGGCTTCCGCGTGGCGCTCGCCAACGAACAGCCGATCCTCGGCACCTTCGTCATGTGCGACGAGCGCGTATGCCGCGGCGACCTTCAGGTCGACCAGGGCTTCGTCGACCGCATGAAGAAGGCTCCGGGCCTGACGCTGCAGGTTGCCAACGCCGTCGGCCGGCTGATCTCCTACCCGATCGGGCTTGGCGACTTCGCCAAGGTCTATGATGGCCCGCAGACCGACCCCAAGGTCTTCGAGCAGCAGGTCACCAAGATCCAGGATCAGGTCAAGGCGCGCCAGGAGCAGCTGAAGGCCGACGCCGCGCAGCGCGAGCAGCAGACCAAGGCCGGCCTCGAAAAGCTCGGCGCCGAGAAGCTGAAGAACGCGCAGCCCGCGCAGTGAGGCGATAGTCCCTCCGACATGCGAACGCCCGGCTCACGGCCGGGCGTTTTTCGTTTCGGCTGCCGCGATGGCGTCAGAGCCCGGCGATCACTGCAGGCGTTCGCTGCGTACCCGCCATCCGCCGTCGCCGTCCGCCGCCAGCATCTCCTCGACCTGCGGGTGGCGCACCGGATCGCCGGACGTGTCGAGTTCGAGATTCTGCTCCGAGACATAGGCGACGTATTCCGTCTCCGCGTTCTCGGCGAGCAGGTGATAGAAAGGCTGGTCCTTGGTGGGCCGGATGTGCTCGGGGATCGACTCCCACCATTCGTCGGAGTTGGCGAATTCCGGATCGACGTCGAACACCACGCCGCGAAACGGGTAGTGCCGGTGCCGGACGATCTGCCCGATGCGGTATTTGGCGTTCCGTTCTTTCATCATGAACCTGTCCGCCTTTCCTTGTGGCGACCCGTAACGGGAGACGCCGGAAACTGTCAACCGTGGACGATGCAATGCGCATGCCCGGTCCTACCCGGGTAGCGCGAAAGACCGATTGACCGACACGCGGCAAGTCGATAGCCAGCCGTCATGGGCGAGGTCCTGGCGCTGGCGCTTCCCTTCTTCGGTGTGATCTTCCTGGGGCTGGGATGCGGCCGGCTGGCGCGCATCCCCGAAAGCGGCCTCGCCTGGCTCAGCTTCTTCATCATCTATGTGGCGCTGCCGGCGCTGTTCTTCTCGCTGGTGGCGCGCACGCCCTTCCATGAGCTGACCAACGGCTCCTTCATCGCCGCGACCACGGCGACCACGGCGATCTGCTTCACGCTC
The DNA here is from genome assembly GCF_056836805.1 of Ancylobacter sp. TW_SC_1. Taxonomy (NCBI): domain Bacteria; kingdom Pseudomonadati; phylum Pseudomonadota; class Alphaproteobacteria; order Hyphomicrobiales; family Xanthobacteraceae; genus Ancylobacter; species Ancylobacter sp. TW_SC_1. The sequence continues at coordinate 2,963,168 of NZ_CM166365.1, read as the reverse complement.
TCGCTCATCGTCGGCCTGTGGCTGCGGCGGGGCAATCTGCCCGAGGCGACCATCGCCGCCATCGTCGGCTCCTATTCGAATGTCGGTTATATGGGGCCGGGCCTGACGCTGGGGGCGCTCGGCGCGGCCGCGTCGGTGCCGACGGCGCTGATCTTCGTCTTCGACAGCCTGTTCTTCTTCACCATCGTGCCCGTCATGATGGCGATCGGCGGGCGTGACCGGCACAGCCTCGGCGCCACGCTGCTGCTCGTGGTGCGTCGCGTGGTGACGCACCCGTTCAACGTCGCGACCTTCCTCGGTGTCGTCTCGGCCTATTTCGAGTTCCAGCCGCCGGCGGCGATCGACAAGACGCTGGAATTCCTGCGCAACGCGGCGGCCCCCTGCGCGCTGTTCACCCTCGGCGTCTCGGTGGCGCTGCGGCCGATGGAACGCATGCAGGGCGAGGTGCCGTGGCTGCTGGCGATCAAGCTCGTCGTGCATCCCGCCCTGATCTGGCTGGTGCTGACCACGGTCGGCGGCTTCGAGCCGGTGTGGATCGCCACTGCCGTGCTGATGGCGAGCCTGCCGCCGGCGCTCAACGCCTTCATCATGGCCAAGCAGTACGACACCTATGTCGCCGGCGCCTCGGGCGGCGTGCTCATCGGCACGGTCGTCTCGGTCGCCACGGTGACGGCCATGCTCTATGCCGTGCAGCACGACATGCTGCCGCACGGCCTGCTGCACTAGATCCTAGAGCGGCGTTCCCGCCAGCAGGCGCGGCACGTCCCGCGTCGGTCCAACCCCCTCGCGCATCACCATGCGCCGCAGGCCCGACGACTGCCCGAGCACCCAGATGCCGAGCCCGCGCAGGCCGGCCACCGGCAGCAGGTCCGACAGCAGCGAGCGGTTGAACAGGTCGACCACAAAGCCGCGGCTGGCGACGTCCGCCCGGCGGCGGCTCTCATAAGCCTCCGTGACGTCCGAGCCGCCGATGTCGCGGCCGGCCCGCAGGGCGTCGCAGGCCAGCTCGGCGAGCGTCGCGGCGTCGCGAATGCCGAGATTGAGACCCTGCGCGCCGATCGGCGGAATGATGTGCGCGGCCTCGCCGACCAGCGCGACGCGGCCCCGGGCGAAATGCGTCGCCGTGCGCTGGCTCAGCGGGAAGCTGCCGCGCGGCGAGACGAGGCTCATCTGCCCGAGCAGGGAATGGGCCTTGCGCTCCATGATCCGGGCAAAGGCCTGCGGATCGAGCGCCGTGAGTTCGCGCGCCTCCTGCGCCGAGACGACGCAGACCACGCTGGAGCGGCCGCCCGGCAGCGGCACCAGCGTGAACGGGCCGGTCTTGGTGTGGAATTCGGTCGAGATGTCGCGGTGCGGGCGGCTGTGCGCGAGCGTCGCCGTGACGGCGACCTGCGGATATTCCCGCACCTTCATTTCAATGCCGGCGGCGCGGCGGCACGGCGAATTGCGCCCATCCGCCGCGGCGACGAGCGCCACCGCGAACGACGAGCGGTCTTCCAGTTCGACAATGGCATGTTCCGGCCCGTCGACCACCCGCGCCACGCTGCCCGCGATCCGCTCGATGCCCGGCGTGCCGGCCACGGCTTCGTCCAGCACGGCGAGGAGGGGCTCGTTCTCCAGATTCCAGGCGAAGCCTTCCAGCCCCAGCTCGCTGGCCCGGAACTCCACTTCCGGCGCGCGGATGAGCCGCCCCGTGTCGTCGACCAGCCGCATCACGCGCAATGGCGCGGCATGAGGGCGCAAAGCCTCCCAGAGACCGAGCGTCCCGAGCGCGCGCACCGATCCGTCCATCAGGGCGGTGGTGCGCGGATCGGGCGCGCGGGGCGGCGCGACGAGCTTGACCGAGAGGCCACCGGAGGCCAGCGCCAGCGCCGCCACAAGGCCGCTCGCGCCGCCGCCGACGACAGCCACCTTCTGCTCCGTTCGCGGGTAAGATGACATGTGCGCCTCCATCCGCGTCGCCGGGACTATAAGCCGGCCCGCGAGTGTGGGATAAGCAGGCGAGCGTGGTCTGGCAATGCGGATCAATGCGGGCACATGCTATATGCGTAACATAGAAGAAGCAGGCGGCGACGGTTCGGAGCCGGCAGTCGGGGGAGGAGATCCGGTGGCGATCACATCCAAGTCGCTGAGCGAGCGCCCGGCCGGCCGACGCACGATTGCCTTCGCCGTCCATATCTTCACCGCTTCCGGCGCGGTGTGCGGGCTCATGGCGCTGATGGCCGCGGTCGAGGGTCATTGGGCGATCATGTTCGCCTGGCTCGGCGCCGCGCTGTTCGTGGACGGCATCGACGGCACCATGGCGCGTCGCGCCCGGGTCGGCGAGTTGCTGCCGCGCTGGTCCGGCGAGACGCTCGATCTCGTCGTCGACTACCTGACCTATTGCCTCGTGCCGGCCTTCGCGGTGGCGAGCAGCGGTCTCATGCCGTTCTGGATGGCGGTACCCGCCAGCGCGGCCATCCTGCTGACCAGCGCGCTGTATTTCGCCGATACCTCCATGAAGACCGAGGACCTGTATTTCCAGGGCTTCCCGGCGGTGTGGAACGTGGTGGCGTTCTACTTCTTCCTCGTCCCGCTCAACCCCTGGGTGATCGCCGGCATCATCACCCTGCTGTCCATCGGCACCTTCCTGCCGATCAAGTTCGTGCACCCCTTCCGCGTGGTCCGGCTTCGGCTGCTTACTCTCGTGCTTCTGGCGGTGTGGGCGGTGTTGGCGATCATAGCCGTGCTGCAGGGCATGCGGCCGGACCTGTGGGTCACGCTGGGACTGTGCGCCTGCGCGCTCTATTTCACCCTGTTCGGCGTCATTCCCGCGCGCCGGCCCTCGGGCCGGCAGCCCGGCTGACGCCTCCAGGCGGCAGGTCCTCACAATTCCTCCCGGCAGGAGAGCACGCACGATGGCCATGGCGATTCGCGTTCATGAATTCGGCGGTCCGGACGTTCTGAAATACGAGGAAATCGCAGTCGGCGCGCCCGGTCCGGGCGAGGTCAAGCTGCGCCACACCGCGATCGGGCTCAACTTCATCGACACCTATTTCCGCTCCGGCCTCTACCCGCCGCCGCAGGGCCTGCCGTTCATTCCCGGCAATGAGGCGGCCGGCGTGGTGCTTCAGGTCGGCGAGGGCGTGACGGGGTTCAGGCCGGGCGACCGCGTCGCCTATGGCTCGGCGCTCGGCGCCTATTGCAGCGAACGCATCATGTCGGCCGCGCCGCTGGTCAAGCTGCCCGACGCCATCCGCGACGAGACGGCGGCGGCAATGATGCTCAAGGGCATGACCGCCCGCTACCTGCTGCGCCAGACCTACAAGGTGAAGACCGGCGACACGCTGCTGGTCCACGCCGCCGCCGGCGGCGTCGGGCAGATCATGTGCCAGTGGGCGACCCATCTCGGCGCCACCGTCATCGCTACCGTCGGTTCGGCCGAGAAGGCCGAGATCGCCAGGACGAACGGCGCCGCCTACGTCATCAACTACAATGAGGAGAATTTCGTCGAGCGGGTGAAGGAGATCACCGAGGGCGCGCTCTGCGACGTCGTCTATGACGGCGTCGGCCAGGCGACCTATCCAGCCTCGCTCGACTGCATCAAGCCGCGCGGACTTTTCGTCAGCTTCGGCAATGCCTCCGGCCCGATCCAGAATTTCAGCCTGCTGGCGCTGTCGCAGAAGGGCTCGCTCTATGCGACGCGGCCGACGCTCGTGACCCACATCTCCACGCGGGACGACCTGCTCGCCAACGCCGCCGACCTCTTCGAGGTCGTCAGCTCCGGTGCGGTGCGCATTCCCGAAAACCAGCGCTTCCGGCTGGCGGACGCGGCCGAGGCGCATCGCGAACTGGAAGCGCGCCGCACCACCGGTTCTACCGTACTGCTGCCCTAGGCCTGCCGAACCTCCGGAATCTGGCGCAAAACGCATCAGAATCCGGACCGGATGGACCAGACTTTAGGCTTGCTCCCTCGATCGAGCATGCCATGCTGGCAGTAACGCTTCCCCCAAAACGAAGCCAGCATGAACCGAGTGCCGCACCGCGAACCCGACGCACCCCGTGACGTGCATGCCCCCGCCGATGCATGCCGGCAGGGGCACCGATAACGTCATGGCGGAGGGCACCGGGGACACACAGGCTCGGCCGACGTCACTGCTGGAAGCGGTGGAACTGACCAAGTGCTTCGGCGCGCTGGTCGCCAATGATCATGTCAGCCTCGCCATCCGTGCCGGCGAGACGCACGCGCTGCTTGGCGAGAACGGCGCCGGCAAGTCGACGCTGGTGAAGATGATGTGCGGCCTGCTTCAGGCCGATTCGGGCGAACTGCTCTATGAGGGCACGCCGATCGTCTTCCCTGATCCGGCGAGCTCGCGCGCCAAGGGCGTCGGCGTGGTGTTCCAGCACTTCGCGCTGTTCGACGCGATGACGGTTGTGGAGAACGTCGCGCTCGGGCTGCCGGGCAACGAGCCGATGTCGGCGCTGGCGGCGCGGATCGACGACTGCGTCCGCCGTTACGGCCTGTCCGTCGAGCCCTATCGCCGCGTCGGCGAGCTTTCCGTCGGCGAGCGCCAGCGCGTGGAGATCGTCCGCTGCCTGCTCGGCAATCCGCGCGTGCTCATCCTCGACGAGCCGACCTCCGTGTTGACGCCGGACGAATCCGAGAACCTGTTCCGTACCGTCGACCTGCTGACCGGCGAGGGCAGGGCGGTCCTGTTCATCAGCCACAAGCTGGACGAGGTGCGCCGGCTCTGTCACCGGGCGACGGTGCTGCGCGGCGGCAGGTTCATCGCCGAGGTCGACCCGAAGCAGGAATCCTCCTCCAGCCTCGCCCGATTGATGGTGGGCGCCGAGGTTCCGCGCACGCCGCGCATCACCACCCATGAACTCGGCGAGCCCCGCCTGCTGATCCGACGCCTCAATGTCGCGGGCGACGGCTCGCGCGGCTCCGCGCTGCACGACATCGACCTCGAGATCCGCGCCGGCGAGATCGTCGGCATCGCCGGCGTGGCCGGCAACGGCCAGACCACGCTGTTCGACGTGCTTTCCGGCGAAAAGCCGGTGGAGGATCAAGAGAGCATCGTCATCGACAAGGTGCCCGCCGGCGGCCTCGGCCCCACCGAGCGGAGGGCGCTGCGTGCCGGCTTCGTGCCCGAGGAGCGGCTCGGCCACGCCGCCGCGCCCGACATGCGGCTCTCCGACAACGTGCTGCTGACGACGCATGGCGACGGCCAGATCGTGCGGTTCGGTGTCATCCGACGCTCGACCCTGTACGCCCGCTTCCAGCAGATCGTGACGCGCTTCGACGTGCGTTTCGGCGGCAAGGATCCGAAGGCGCGGCGCCTGTCGGGCGGCAACCTGCAGAAATTCGTCATCGGCCGCGAGGTGCTGCGCGATCCGGTGCTGATCGTCGTCGACCAGCCAACCTGGGGCGTGGATGCGGCGGCCGCCGCCTTCATCCGCACCACCTTGCGCGAGAAGGCGGCGGAGGGCTGCGCGGTGCTGGTGATCAGCCAGGATCTCGATGAACTGCTCGAATTCACCGACCGCATCGCCGTGATGAGCGAGGGGTACCTGACCGTACCCGTGCCCGTCGCCGAGACCTCGCGCGAGGCGATCGGTCTTGCCATGGGCGGCGCGCACGACGCGGCGGCGGAGGAGGGCAGCCATGCCGCTTAAGCTCGAACGGCAGGAGAACGTGTCCGGCCTTCGGCACGCGGCGGCGCCGGTCGTCGCGCTGCTGGTGACGCTCGTCGTCGGCGCGGCGATGTTCGTCATGCTCGGCCACGATCCGATCCGCGCCTTCACGATCTATTTCGTCGAGCCGCTCCTCGACCCGTGGACGCTGCAGGAACTGGTGGTCAAGGCCTGCCCGCTGCTGCTGATCGGCGTCGGGCTCGCCTTCTGCTACCGCGCCAATCGCTGGAACATCGGCGCCGAGGGCCAGTATGTCGCCGGCGCGGTGCTCGGCTCCTGGCTGGCGCTGGCGACGCACGGCACCGATGCGGGGCCCTGGGTGCTGCCGGCCATGCTGGTGCTCGGCGCCATCGGCGGGGCGCTGTGGGGGCTGATTCCCGCCTTCCTGCGGGTGCGCTTCGGCTGCAGCGAGATCCTGACCAGCCTGATGCTGGTCTATGTCGCCCAGCTCGGCCTCGACTATCTGGTGCGCGGCCCCTGGCGCGACCCGCAGGGCTTCAACTTTCCGCAGAGCGTGACCTTCGACGACGTCGCCCTGATGCCGCTGCTGATGGAGGAGGGCCGCATGCATGGCGGCATCCTCATCGCCCTCGTCGCCGTCGCCGTCGCCACCTTCGTTCTCGGCCGGACGCTGGTCGGCTTCTCCATCGAGCTCGGCGGTTCCGCGCCGCGCGCGGCGGCCTTCGCCGGCTTCCACGAGCGCCGTGTCACCTATGGCGTCTTCGCCGTCTCCGGCGCGCTGGCCGGCCTTGCCGGCATGATCGAGGTGGCCGGCCCGGTCGGCCAGTTGCAGCCGTCCATTTCGCCCGGCTACGGCTTCACCGCCATCATCGCGGCGATGCTCGGCCGGCTGCACCCGATCGGCATTCTGGTGGCGAGCCTCGTGCTGGCGCTCACCTATATCGGCGGCGAGGCGGCGCAGATCAGCATGCGCCTGCCCTTCGACGTCACCCGCGTGTTCCAGGGCACGCTGCTGCTCGCCATTCTGGCGGCCGACGTGCTGGTGCGCTACCGCATCCGCCGGGTGGAGGGGACGAGCCATGCTTGACGCGGCGATCTTCGGGGCCGTCCTCGCCAGCATCGTGGCAGCGGCGACGACGCTGCTGCTCGCCTCGCTGGGCGAGCTCGTCGCCGAGCGCGGCGGCACGCTCAATCTCGGCGTCGAGGGCATGATGATCGTCGGCGCGGCGGTCGGCTACGCCACCGCCTACAGCTCGGGCAGCCTGCTGCTCGGCACGCTCGCCGCCGTGCTCGCCGGGGTGGCGCTGTCGCTCGTCTTCGCCGGGCTGGCCGTCTGGCTCGCCACCAACCAGGTGGCGTCCGGGCTCGCCACCACCATTCTCGGCCTCGGGATCGCTGGGCTGATCGGGTCGAATTTCGTCGGTACGCGGATCGACGCGGCGCCGGCGCTGCACATCCCCGTGCTTACGGACCTGCCCGTGATCGGACGGGCGGCTTTCGGACAGGATGCCTTCGTCTATGCCTCCGTCCTGCTGCTGATCGTCGTCGCCTACGGCCTCGCCCGTACCCGGATCGGCCTCGTGCTGCGCGCCGTCGGCGAGAACCACGCCGCCGCGCATGCGCTCGGCCATCCGGTGCGCTGGATCCGCACGCTGGCGGTGATGTTCGGCGGCGCCTGCGCCGGGCTTGCCGGCGCGCACCTGTCGCTCGCCTATACGCCGTTCTGGGCCAGCGACATGACCGCGGGCCGCGGCTGGATCGCGCTGGCGCTGGTGGTGTTCTCGGCCTGGCGGCCGCTCTGGCTGCTGGCCGGCGCCTATCTGTTCGGCGCGGTATCGATCTTGCAGCTGCACGTCCAGGGTTTCGGCCTCGGCATCCCGTCGCAGTTCCTCTCGTCGCTGCCCTATCTGGCGACGATCATCGCCCTTGTCGTCATCTCCGCCCTCAAGCACGGGCAGGGTGCGCCGGCCTCGCTCGGCGTGCCCTTCGTGCCCGACCGCTGATCCGGGCGGACCAAACGGGTCGCATGGCGACCTCCCGGCGCGCGACGCGGCCGCGTGCCGCCGGTGACAATTCCGGCCGCGATTGATGGAGCGGAGACGTTCATGCGCAAGATTCTCTCCATGGCGGTCGCCATCGCTTCGGGCCTCGCCCTCGCCGGCGGCGGGCTGCCGGAGGCGCGGGCGGCGGAGAAGCTGAAGGCCGCCTGGGTCTATGTCGGGCCGATCGGCGATTTCGGCTGGTCCTACCAGCACGACCAGGGCCGCAAGGCGGTCGAGCAGGCGCTCGGCGACAAGGTCGAGACCACCTTCGTCGAGAACGTGCCCGAGGGCCCGGACGCAGAGCGCGTGATCGAGCAGCTCGCCCGCGCCGGCAACACGCTGATCTTCACCACCTCCTTCGGCTTCATGGAGCCGACGCTGAAGGTCGCCAAGCGCTACCCGAAGGTGCATTTCGAGCACGCCACCGGCTTCAAGCGCGCCAAGAACGTCTCGACCTACAACGCCAAGTTCCATGAGGGCCGCTACGTCCTCGGGCAGCTCGCCGCCAAGATGTCGAAGACCGGCACGATCGGCTACATCGCGTCCTTCCCGATCCCCGAGGTCGTCTCCGGCATCAATTCGCTGATGCTCGGCGCGCAGTCGGTCAACCCGGACATGAAGATCAAGATCGTCTGGGTGAACTCCTGGTTCGATCCGGCCAAGGAGGCCGACGCGGCCAAGGCGCTGATCGACCAGGGCGCCGACGTGATCTCGCAGCATACCGACAGCCCGGCCGCGATGCAGGCCGCCGAGTCGCGCGGCACCAAGGCCTTCGGCCAGGCATCCGACATGATCAAGTTCGGCCCGAACGCGCAGCTCACCTCGATCATCGACAACTGGGCGCCCTATTATATCGAGCGCACCAAGGCCGCGCTCGACGGCACCTGGACCTCGACCGACACCTGGGGCGGGATGAAGGACGGCGAGGTCGTCATGGCCCCCTACACCAACATGCCCGACGACGTGAAGAAGATGGCCGAGGAGACCCAGGCGGCGATCACCTCCGGAGCTCTGCATCCCTTCAAGGGGCCGATCTACAAGCAGGACGGCACCCTGGCGGTGAAGGAAGGCGAGGTGCTCCCCGACAAGGACATCCTCTCGATGAACTGGTACGTGAAGGGCATCGACGACACGGTGCCCGGGCAGTAGGCGCGCGCGGGCATGGCGGCGCGGCCCGGCTGCGCCGCCATCGTTGCCAAAGACCGCTCCATATGCGATTGCGCATGGCAAGCGGCGACGGTTCCGAACTTGCCGGTCGCAGAGCCAGAGGCGCAGCGTCGAGCACATGACAATTCCGGTGGACATCGCCGCACTGGGTGCCCGCGCGGCGGCGATGATCGAAGAACTCGGCGCGATTTCCGCCCGTCCGGACGACCTGACCCGGCTTTTCCTGACGCAAGAGCACCGGCGCGCCGCCGATCTCGTCGCCCGCTGGATGCGCGAGGCGGGCCTCGCCGTCAGCGAGGACGCGCTCGGCACGGTGCGCGGCCATTGGCATCCCGCCGGCGCGGACGCGCCGCGCCTGCTCGTCGGCTCCCACATCGATACGGTCGCCAATGCCGGCAAGTATGACGGCGCGCTCGGCGTCGTCCTCGGCATCCTCGCGGTCGAGGCGGTCGCCAGGGCCGGGCTCGCGCCCCCTTACGGCATCGACGTCCTCGCCTTCGGTGACGAGGAGGGGAGCCGCTTTCCCACCACGCTGTCGTCTTCGGCCGCGGTTGCCGGCGTGTTTCCCCCCGCCAGCCTCGCCGGAGCGGACGCCGACGGCGTCACCCTGCGCGAGGCGCTCCTCGCCTATGGCAAGAATCCCGACGACATCGCATCGGCGGCCTATGACCCCTCGCGGGTGATCGCCTATGTCGAGGCCCATATCGAGCAGGGACCGGTGCTGGAGGCGGAAGGCGAGCCGCTGGGAGTCGTCACCGCGATCGCCGGCGCCTCGCGCCTGTCCGTCACCGTGACGGGCGAGGCGGGCCATGCCGGCACGGTGCCGATGCGCATGCGCCGCGACGCGCTGGCCGGCGCCGCCGAAATGGTCCTCGCGGTCGAACGCATCGCCAGGGCCGACGCCCATGGCATGGTGGCGACGGTCGGGCGGATGCATGTCGAGCCCGGCTCGGTGAACGTCATTCCCGCGCGCGTCGTCTTCACCGTCGATCTGCGCTCCGGTTCGGACAGCTCCCGCCGCGAGGCGCTGACCCGCTTCGAGCGCGAGGCCCATCGCATCGCCGACAATCGCCGTCTCGGCGTGGTCATCTCGGCTTTCCACGACGTGGCGACGGTGCCCTGCTATCGCGACCTGCAGCACCGGCTGCGCGACGCGGTCGCCGGGCTCGGCCACCGTGCGCTGTCGCTGCCCTCCGGAGCCGGCCATGACGGGCAGGCAATGTCGAAGCTCTGCCCGGTCGGCATGCTGTTCGTGCGCTGCAGGGGCGGCATCAGCCACAATCCGGCCGAATACACCTCGCCCCAGGACATGGGCCTGGCGACGGCGGCGCTCATCGGTTTCATCGAGCGCTTCCAACTCCCGCATCTCGACGGCGGCACAAGCGGAGCACAGACGTGAGCAGTTCAGGCGACGACATGCAGAAGCTGGCCCGCGAGGTCGACTTCCTGAAGGCGCTGGTGCGCGTGCCGAGCGACAATCCGCCCGGCGACTGCGCCCCGCACGCGGAAGTCGCCGGCCAGCTCCTGGAAGAGCTCGGCTTCGCGGTCGAGCGCCATGTGGTGCCCGAGCCCTTCGTGCTGGCGCATGGCATGAAGTCGGTGATCAACCTCGTCGTGCGCGAACGCTTCGGCAGCGGCAAGGGGCCGGTCATCGCGCTCAACGCCCATGGCGACGTGGTGCCGCCCGGCGAGGGCTGGACCTACGATCCCTATGGCGCGGAAGAGAAGGGCGGGGCGATCTACGGGCGCGGCGCGGCGGTGTCGAAATCCGACTTCGCCACCTATGCCTTCGCCCTGCTGGCACTGAAGGAACGGCCGGAGGGGCTCGACGGGACGGTCGAGCTGCACTTCACCTATGACGAGGAGGCGGGTGGCTTCGTCGGGCCGCAATGGCTGCTGCAGCACGAGATCACCAAGCCGGACTACGCCATTTCCGCCGGCTTCTCCTATGCCGTCGTCATCGCCCATAATGGCTGCCTGCACCTCGAGATCGTGGTGCGCGGCAAGCAGGCCCATGCCGCCCTGCCGGAAACCGGCGCCGACGCGCTGGAGGCCGCCACCGCCATCCTCGACGCCATCTATGCCGAGCGGCGCCGGCTCTACGGCATCACCAGCGCCACGCCCGGCATCGGCTCGCCGAAGATCACCGTCGGCCTCATCTCGGGCGGCATCAACACCAATGTGGTGCCGGACCGCATCGTCATGCGGGTCGACCGCCGCCTGACGCCGGAGGAGGACGGGATCAGCGTCGAGGCCGAACTCAACGCGCTGGTCGAGCGCGCGGTGGCGGGCCGTCCTGGCATCGAGATCGAATGCCGCCGCATCATCCTCGCCGAGCCGCTGCGCACGCTGCCGGGAACCGAGAAGCTGGTCGAGATCATCCAGAAGCACGCCACCGACGTGCTGGGCGAGACGCCCCCGGCGACCGCGGTGCCGCTCTATACCGATGCCCGCCACTACACCGCCGCCGGCATACCGACCGTGCTCTACGGCGCCGGCCCGCGCTCCATTCTCGAAGCCAACGCCCATGCGGCGGACGAGCATGTGCGCATCAGCGACCTCAAGGCGGCGACGCAGGTGATCGAGGCCACGCTCCGCGATCTGCTCACGCCTTGAGGCCGGGAGTGCCCGCGTGACCTGGAGCCGGCTGTTCGTCAGTCACTATTTCCCGCTCTACGTCTTCCTGGTGGCGACCATGCCCTTGCTGGCGGGATGGGCCTGCTACTGGGTGGCGATGCGCCCGCGGCTGATCGCGGTGTTCAACCCGAGGGATCTCCAGACCTCCTATCTCGGCGCGCTGACGCTGCCTTTCGCGCTGTTCCTCGCCTTCATGGTGAGCGACATCTGGAACCGCGAGAACCACTACGCGCAGACCGTGCTGAAGGAAGTCCAGCGGCTCGACGCCATGCTCGACATCGCCCGCGTGTGCGGGCCGACCTGCGCGCCGATCGACGATGCCGTGGGAGCCTATGCGCGCGCGCTCTCCCTCCACGAATGGGATGAAGGCTGGGTCCGCCCGCACCCGGAGGTCTCGACCGCCTTCGACGGGCTGGTGCGGGCCGTCTCAAAGGCCGACGCCGACGCCGAGGTTCCGACCCACATCCGAAGCGTGATGCTCGCCGCGCAACTCGATCTGCGGCGCCTCAGGACGGATCGCTATTTCATCCTGCATGCCGATCTGGCGCCCCATCGCTGGATCGTGGTGATGGTGCTGGGCCTGCTGTCGCTGATCGGCCTCGCGGCGCTGCATGTCGGCAAGCGCTATCAGCTCATCATCGGGCTGACGACCTTCGCCATCGCCTTTTCGACGACGCTCGCCTACACGGTCGCCCTGTCCTGGCCGACCGTCGACGAGAGCATCGTTCCTTCCGAGGAACTGCGGCGGGTCCTGGAGTAGAGGCGGGGGCTCAGTAGCCCACCGCCGTGCCGTGCAGGTCGTAGGCGTCGGCCCGCTCGATCTTCACCGTGACGATCTCGCCGACCCGGAGCGGGCGGCGGGCAGCGACGTGCACGGCACCGTCGATCTCCGGCGCATCCGCCTTGGAGCGGCCGATGGCGACGCTCGGCCCGACGCTGTCGATGATGACCTGCTGGCGGGTGCCGACCTTGCGCTTCAGGCGCCGGGCGCTGACGCGCTGCTGCACCTCCATGAAGCGCTTCCAGCGCTCGTCCTTCACCTCGTCGGCAATCGCCGCGCCGAGCGCGTTGGCCGGGGCGCCGGCGACAGGCTCATATTTGAAGCAGCCGACACGGTCGAGTTCCGCCTCCTCGAGGAAGGCCAGCAACTCCTCGAATTCGGCCTCGGTCTCGCCGGGGAAGCCGACGATGAAGGTCGAGCGTAAGGTGAGGTCCGGGCAAGCGGCGCGCCATGCCTGCACGCGCGCCAGGGTCTTCTCCTGCGCGGCCGGGCGCTTCATCCGCCTGAGCACGCTCGGCGAGGCATGCTGGAAGGGGATGTCGAGATAGGGAAGGATCACGCCGTCGGCCATCAGCGCGATGACCTCGTCGACATGGGGGTAGGGGTAGACATAGTGCATGCGCACCCACGCCCCGAGCGACCCGAGTTCGCGCGCCAGATCGAGGAAGCGGGCGCGGACTTCCCGGTCCTTCCACGTGCTGGCGGCATATTTCAGGTCGACGCCGTAGGCGGAGGTGTCCTGCGAGATGACGAGCAGTTCCTTCACGCCGGCTGCGACCAGCCGCTCGGCCTCGCGCAGCACGTCGCCGGCCGGACGGCTGACCAGATCGCCACGCAGCTTGGGGATGATGCAGAAGGTGCAACGATTGCTGCAACCCTCTGAAATCTTTAGATAGGCATAGTGGCGCGGGGTGAGCTTGATGCCTTGCGGCGGCACCAGATCGACGAACGGATCGTGCTGCGGCGGCACCGCCTGATGCACCGCCGCCAGCACGCTCTCATATTGCTGCGGCCCGGTCACCGCGAGCACGCCGGGATGCACGTCGCGGATCTGCTCGGGCTCGGCGCCCATGCAGCCGGTGACGATGACCCGGCCATTCTCCTTCAGCGCGTCGCCGATGGCCGCCAGGCTCTCGGCCTTGGCGCTGTCGAGGAAGCCGCAGGTGTTGACGATGACGAGGTCGGCGCCTTCGTGATGGCGCGACAGCTCGTAGCCTTCCGAACGCAGGCTGGTGATGATGCGTTCGCTGTCCACCAGCGCCTTCGGGCAGCCCAGCGAGACAAAGGAAATGCGCGGTGCGTCACCGCGTGCGGAAGGAAAGGCGTCGGACGACGCGATATCGGCCATGATCGGTGCGGCACCCGGATTTTCTGGATCGCGAGCGGTTACGGCACGCAGCCGCCCGCGTCAACTGCACCGGCCCCGGGACCGCCGCACCTCTCCGGCATGTGAGCGGGCGCTCAGGCGGCCGCGTCGTCGACCGACAGGGCGATGACGCTCTCGAACAGCTCGACCTCGGGATGGCCGACATAGAGCGGCTTGTTGCCCCCGGCGCTGCCATGCGCCTTGCGGAAGGCCTCGGAACGCGTCCACGCCTCGAAATCCGCGCGCGAGGCCCAGATCGAGTGGGAGGCGTAGAGCGTGTGGTCGTCCTTGGTGGGGCCGCGCAGGAGATTGAAGGACTTGAAGCCGGGAACGGTCTTCAGATGGCTGTCGCGCTCGCGCCAGACCGTCTCGAAATCGGCTTCCGACCCCAGCTTCACCTTGAAGCGGTTCATTGCAAGAAACATGGGATTCTCCTTACGTCTGCCCGGCAGCAGGAGACTTAGCCCAAGCCGCCGGCGAGGTCGATGCGGCGCCGCGGCGTGCGGCTCGCGAACCCGACGTCTGGAACACGGACGGCGGCAAAAAAAGGGGCGGCTCGCGCCGCCCGCCGATATCCTGGAGAGACACGTCCGGGACAGGGCTTACTTCAGCTTGTCGACATCGATGCCGAAGGTCACGGCGCCGATCGCCACGTCCTTGTCGGAAATGGTGACGCTGACCTGCGCGATCTTCTTGCCGCCGTCCTCCTCGACCTTGTCGACGAAGATGGTGCCGGGACCCACGGCATAGGTCTTCTGCCACTTGGCCTCATCTGCCTGCCACAGGTCGGAGGTGCCATCGGTCTGGCCGACATTGAGGCCGCGATTGTCCATCACGAAGGCTTCGGTGATGACGCCGCCGGAAGCATCCTTCTTCTGGATCAGGAACTCCGACAGCTTGTTCTTGCGGATGCTGTCGATCAGCGCCTGGTCCTTGGCGATCCACGCCTTGTCCAGAACGATGATCTCTTCCTGCATCAGCTTCTTGTGCTTCTTGTTCGACTCGATCACGGCGGCGATGACCACCGGATCGCTGAGCCAGGGCTGAATGTTCTTCTGCACATAAGCCGTCGCCGGCTTCACATGCGCAGCTTCCTCCTGCGCGAAGGCCGGCGCGACGCCGAGAATGCTCACCGCCGCGGCGAACGCGACAAAGCTGTTGCGGATGTTCATTGGTGTTTCCTCCTCACGGACGATCTTTGTGCCGTCCGTACCCACCGTAACATGATGTAACAATGGGTCCGCAAGAGGTATTTCACGCTGCAAGGCACCATAAATAATTCACGACCTTCGCAGTCGCGAAATATTCGGCACTGCCAGTGTTGTCGCAATGATGTATTCGCGCCTGACGAAACATATTCACGCGCCTTCGCCGACGGCAAGGCGCGGCCGAGACCCGATCAATGTCGTTCGTTATGACGCAGGGTAATCAATACAACTAAAATGTCATTTTAAACATTCAAGTCGTCGCCATGGGTTAAAAGTAAACATGGGGACGGTGTGGAATACCACATTCCATGTACGATGCGCCATATTCTTCATGGCGAACATCAGTCATCACAGGAATGTGTTGGTGGGCAAGGCTGGATTCGCAATGACTCGCGCCGAGCGTTCCCGGATACTTCTTGACTGCGTCATTTCGGTGCCAAATTAGCCTGCCAGTATCAGCCTGCCCGCGGATGCCACGGCTCAGCCCCGCCGGGTTCCAAGCAAAGCCGGAAACGGGAGGTTCCAAGATGACGAACGTGATTGACGGCACCACCTTTCGACCCCAGCCGATCCACGTCCTGATCGGGCAGGAGGATATCGCCATCGAGTCGCTGGACGGTGCGATCGGGTTCATCCGCTCGCTGCGGCACGACCGGCTCGGCCGTTTCGCGGAGATGCTGCTGACCCAGATGGAGGCCGCGCGCCTTCCCCACCAGCAGAACGAGGCCTGGACCGCCTTCACCACCTGGACGGACGCCTGCCACCTGCGCAATGACGACCGCCACTGGAGCCGGGCCGCGTAAGCCCGCGCTCACGCTTCGGCCCTGCGGAGGGACGCCAGCCTCTCTCCGCACGCCGCGCGCCCCTTTGGCATAATGCCGATGGCGAACCCGTCGGCGTTGCGCTAAGCGTGTCGTCGGGGGCGGGGGAAACCTCGATACGAGCGACCGCATTGAAGTTTGTTCATCTCGCGTTGGCCTTTCTGCTTGCCGGCATTCTGCCGGCGCTGGCCGAATCATCCCCCGTCACGGGAGCCGGACAGGTGCCGGGAGCGCCTGCAGGCGAAGCGCCTCCACCGCCGCTCGTGCTGCTGCTCGACGGGCTCGGCGTCTATGTCGAGAACGATTATATCGGAGTTTCCGCGCTGGCGCGGCCGCTGGCGCAGCAGGGCTTTCGCACCCGCACCGATTCCCATCTGATGGTGAAGACCAAGGGCATCGTGCCGGACATCATCATCGGTCATTCGATGGGCGGTGAGACAGCGCTGCGCTATGCGGGCCAGCTCGCTCGCGCCGGCTATCCCGCGCCGCTGGTGATTACGGTCGACGCCGCGCCGGCCCCGCCGGCCTGCACCGTGCCGCGCTGCGTGAACATTGCCGGTCCCGGCTTCATAAAGGTGCGCGGCGCCCAGAACATCAGTGCCTGGGCGGCGGGAGCGCGCTTCACCAACCATGCGCAGCTGCCGATGCACCCGGCCGTCCAGAAGCTCATCCTGCAGGAAACGGCCAACTGGCTCGCCGCCCGGCAGGCGGCGATGCAGCAGACGGCGAAGACCGACAGGCCGCCGCAGGCGACCGCACCGCAGCCGGCGCGCCCCGCGCCGCCTCCCACGAGCCGGCCGCAGATGTGGACGGTTCCCGGCTGGAGCGTCCCGAACTGGTCGATGCCGGGCACCACGCCCTAGACGCGCCGCCCGGCCGAGACGCATGCTTGCCAAACGCGCCGAGTTTCGAAACAAGGGCGTGGCGCCGAGGCGCCGCGACAGCGGGGAAGGGTGGCCGAGTGGTTTAAGGCAGCGGTCTTGAAAACCGCCGTGGGGGCAACTCCACCGTGGGTTCGAATCCCACCTCTTCCGCCATCCCATTGATTTTCCATGTATTTTTATGTTCGCCACTGCGCGGAGAACCCTTGATCTGTAAGGCTTCTCCAAGCGCGGACGTATTCCTGTGTTCGCGAACGACCGCTACAATCCGCCGTATCGGACTGGGGCCCAAACTGGGGCCTGACTGGGGACCAAATCCGGGCCCCAGTTTCAGCGGGGAAATCACGATGGCGCGGGCCCTTAATCGCCTTTCGGCACTCTTCGTCAAAACGTGCTCCACGCCGGGCCGTCACGCCGATGGTGGCGGGCTCTATCTCGCCATTTCGCCGGATGGCCTGAGACGGCGATGGGTCTTTCTCTTCGGCATGGGCGGCAAACAGCGGGAAATGGGGCTGGGGCCCGTTTCCGATGTGAACCTAGCGGAGGCCCGCCGCAGGGCGGATGCCGCCCGGCGGCTGATTGCGGACGGAGTAGACCCTATCGAGGATCGGCGGGCCGCTGCGAAGCCCGTGGATAAGGTGAAGACGTTCGGAGAGGTCGCGGACGACTACATCAAGGCGAACGCTCCCGGCTGGCGAAACTCCAAGCATGTGGCGCAGTGGGTCATGACCCTGAGCCGCGTGCGGGACGGTGACGGCAACCTCACTGAGGCTGGATACTGCGTCTCGATCAGAGGCAAGCCTGTCGATCAGATCGACACGGAAGCCGTCCTAGGCGTGCTCACGCCCATCTGGACAGAATTGCCAGAGACAGCGGCGCGAGTACGGGGCCGCATTGAAGCGGTGCTGGATTTCGCGCGGGTGAAAGGGCTTCGGTCTGGCGAGAACCCCGCGCGGTTGCGCGGGCATCTCGATCATCTCTTGCCGAGGCGAAGGAAGGCAGATCGCGGCCACCACGCCGCCATGCCATTTCAGAATGTCCCTGCCTTTGTCGCCAAGCTACACCTTGTGCGCGGTGTCAGCGCTTGGGCGCTCGAATTCCTCATTCTGACGGCGGCAAGGTCGGGTGAGGTCCGTGCGGCGCGGTGGAACGAGATCGACCTGAAGAACAAGCTATGGACGGTTCCAGCCACCCGCATGAAGGGAGGGCGGGAACATCGCGTACCGCTCCCCGACCGAGCCGTGGATTTGCTGCGGACCGTCGCAGCGCTCCGGCCGGCAGAGAACGGAGAAGAGGCCCTGGTCTTCCCCGGCGCAAAGCGAAGCCGCCCGCTCTCGGATATGGCGCTAACCATGCTGCTTCGCCGGAACGCGGAAGGTGAGCCCACCGTTCACGGCTTCCGCTCGGCGTTCCGCGATTGGGCAGGGGATCGCACCAGCTTCCCGCGCGAGGTCGCGGAAGCGGCGCTTGCGCATGCGGTAGGGAACGAAGTCGAAGCGGCTTATCGGCGCGGCGATGCGCTTGAGAAGCGCAGGAAAATGATGAACGCATGGGCGCAATTTATCAAAGGCATGCACTCTTCTTGAATTTCTCACGAATTGCGGGTAGCGGACCGAGAGAGATTAATTGGCAAAGCCGCCCGGCCACACTGTCGACCTGATACGACTAACCTCAACTAGGTCAGCATCAATAGGCATTAATCCACTCCCAATTCCTACACAATAAGGTACGGCGCTTTGATGAAAGACATTATCATGAGGAATTTTATACGTTATGCAAATAAGAACAACTATTATACTTACACTTGCACGACCATTGAGGTCATCAACACTGACGGTGCACCCCCATGGGCGCTTGTATGACTCCCCCGGAAACACCAACCGACTTGCCTGGGGTTCTGATTTGAGATTTTCGTTCGCGAACTTTTTAAGATCTTGGGGAACATTCGCTCCATCAGTGATTACGTCGACCGACGTGCAAACATCCAATGCTGGCGTCTTTCCAACATTTGACACGTTAATCTCAATATCAAATTCAGACCCCGTCTCATAAGCTCGAAAATCACTCACGACATTCATATCAAAGCATATCCACGCCCGTTGATCCGAAATCAATTGCTTCGACATGATGGACGATTGCCTAGCTGAATATATCAAGGCGATAGAAGCAGAAATTGCCGCGATTCCCGAAAAAATAATTGAAACTGGGCCGGCGTACTCAACAAACATCGCAAAAATACGTTCCATTGCACCGGACCTCCCAATTCATAACGATTCACCCCTCATCTCCGCATCGTGACCTCACGAGCATACGAGCCGTCTTCACTTGGTAGGGGCGACTGACACTTAGAGCACCCCGGCCTCGGGCATGACAGGAGCCGGTGACTTTCTCCAACGAAAAAAGCCCGCCGCGTTTCCACGGCGGGCCAAGTCGCTCTGATGAAGATGCCCCGTGCGTGGGGCGGACGTTCCCGGTTCGCCCGCCTTGAGGAGAAGGACGGCAGAGGCGAGCGAACCTAACGGCCGGAACAGCCGACGCAGCGGACCTGCCGTCCTATCCCGAAAAACCTTTGCTTGACGCGAGGCGCACAGTGTGGATTGGGCGCCCGGAGAACGCGGCAAGCTCGCGCTCCAAGCCGAGAATGGCGTCCCGCATCTCCGCGTCCGTCTTGAACTCGACTTCCTTCCGCACCCCACCCGTGTGGGTGACGATGCGGCGCGCGCCGGAAGCGCGCGCCGAGCGGAGGGCGTCAAGATCGGCCCTGATATCCTCAATCGCGCGGGCCATCGTCACGCCCCGGCATTCTTGAACCACGAACGGTGATCGAGGAACGCGCACCCGAAATCCAGCCGGATTTTCGTCTCGACGCCATCCACATCGAAGCCGGCGCGGCTCTCGATCACCGGGCCGGGCTCACCGGCGAGATGGGCGTAGGCGAGACCGTCCGTCGCGGCCGGATCGCTCACCACGTACCAGCCGTTTCCGGTCAGCCGGGGCTCGACAACCACCGTGAGCTTGATCGGCTGCACATCGTCCGTCGTCGGCGCCGTGATCGTCGCCATAAGCTGTTCGGCTTTGCTTTCCAGCGCCGGCCCCACCACGAGGAAGCGGGGCACAACGGCGATCAACTGGCCGGCCGGGTCGGTCTGGCCGCGCATCGCGACGCGCGCGGCAGAGAGGCTGTCAATCGAGAGCGTGGCCGGAGTGCCGAGGTTTTTGTGCGTGGCGTGGAAGAGCGCCACGTTGTCGCCCATCACCGGATTGGCGATCAGAAGCGCCGCAAGCTGGTTCGCTTCGAACTGAGCGGCAGCGACGCCGAGCCGGCGCGGAATATCCTGAAGCGCCCCAATGTCATCGTTGATGATCGCCTTGCGGGTGATGCCGAAGACGCGGCCGAAGGTGTCGAGGCGGATCGTCTCGCCGTTCTCGTCCAGCGTCCCGCGCTTGAACTCGCCGTGTTCGTTCACCTTTTCCAGCGTGCCGAGACCGGAGAGCCCAACGATAATCCGGGTCTTGAAGTCGGGGAGCGTCATCTGCCGCGCCAGCGGCTTGAGGCCGGAAGGAGCAGCGGTGTAGCTCTGGCGCACCACGCGTCCCACGCTGTCGCCGAGGGCAATGGCGAAGTCCGAGGTGCTGTGCAGGCCGCCGAGAGCGCGGGTCACGACCTCGGCAGAGCCGAGGCCGGTCACACCCACCCCGGAGCGGCGAAGGCTCTCACGGGCCATCTCCGGCAGGGTGAGGCCGCAAAACTGACGAGCCGCTGCGCTCGGCTCATGGCCGGGCGTCACGCGGGTGAAGATCGCTTCGCCCATCGCCTGAGCGCGGACATGGGGATCGTCGAAGCCGGTCCCGACCGTCGCGGTGCGGATCGTGCCGGCGGGAGCGCTGCGCTCCTGCATCGCCGCGAACGCGGCGGCGCGGGCCTGATCGGCGCTCGCGCCGGCATCCACCTGTCCGTCAATCCAATCCTGCCCCAGCCCGGCCACGCGGGCGATGCTGCGGATTTCGGAGTTGATCGTTGCTCGCTCCACCACAGCCGGGGCCGGATCGGTGCGGGTCTGGGTTTCGGTCTGCGTCGTCATGTCGGTTCCTCGAATGGTGGCGCCGCCATCGGCGGCGATAGGGACGATGCTGAGTTCCAGCGGCGTCCACTTCTGAGCGGTCTTGATGCGCCGCCCGCCCTCGGCGCTTTCCTTCCACTCCGCGACGGCGTAGCCGACGCTCACTCCCCGGAGATGCCCGTCGAGCACATCCTGAACGACGGCCTCCACATCGGGGCGGCGCGAGAGCTTTATGACCGCCCGTGCTTCGGAAGGGCTCACCGTCCACGCCTTGGTGACGTGACCGAGCACGTCGGACACGTCGCCGCGACGGTGAGAGTTGAGAACCGGGGCGCCGATGAAGGCGCTCCAATCCTGTTGAAGGTCCAGCCGCTCCTCATAGGCGCCGCGCGCGTCGGCGCGCTCCACCGGGGCACCCGTCGAGAACACCACTTCAAGGGTGCGCTCTTCAGGCTTCCACGATGATGCGGCGAGCGGAGCGCGGCGGGTGATCAGTTCATTCCCCATTGGAGTTCACCTTTTGTTCGGAGATACCAAGGGCCGCTTCGCGCGTGGCATCGGCCGCCCGCTCGGCGTCGAGTTCTTCGACGCTGATGCCGCGAGCCTCCACCGCCTGCCGGCGCGACATGAGACCCGCACTGATGGCGGCGATCTCCGCGTCCACGTCCTTCGCAGGGTCCACCCACTCCTGACGCGGCGTGATCCAGCGCGCGCCGAGATAGCTCTCGGGATCGCTCTCAAACCCCGGTGCGGCGATGCGGCCGGAGAGGATTTCCGCCGTGACGAAAGCCCGCCAGAGCGGCCGCAGCAGGCGGAACACCAGCACATTGTGCTGGATCGCCTCAGCGCGGCGCCGGAAGTCGACAAGACCGGCGCGGATCGAGGAGTAATTGACGCTCGACAGGTCGCCCGTAAGCGCCTCATAGGGCACGCCGAGCCCGGCCGCGATCTCCCGCGCCGTGATGCGCAGGAAGTCGATCACCTCGGCACCAACCTTGGCAGGATCGGAGAACCGGACATCCTGTCCGGGGGCGAGCACCTTCAGGGTTCCAGGCTCAAGTCCGCCATCGAGGTTGCCGCCCGACTGCTCGCCGTCGAAGGGTACAGCGCCGTCCAGCGAGGTAACGAAGCCCGTGAGGAGCGCGGCCACCTTCTGGCGCACGAGCTGCGCGTCCATTGCGCCGTCGTGATCGTTCAGCCGCAGGAGACAGGGCGCATACCAGCTAACGCCGCGCACCGCCCCCGGCATGTCCGGTTTGAAGATGTGGCAGACGCTTTCAGCCGGAACCCGCACCGCGTCGAGAGCCCGCACAAATGGGAGCGACGGCGGATCGGGGAGAAGGTGATAGGCGAGCCGGGTCCCGTCCTGATCGAGTTCCACCCCGGCAATGATCCGGCGTCCGCCGTCCAGATCGCGAGACATACTCGGGTCAAGTTGCTCGGCATCGAGCACACGCACCCGGAGTTCGCCAGCCGGAGAGTAGGACAAGGCGACGAGGCTTTCGCCGTCGATCACCATGCGGCGGGCCACGAGGGACTGAACGCCGTAGAGGTCGCCGCCGCCGTCGAGGTCGGCGCGATCAGTCCACGCCTCGAAAGCCGCACCGAGGGCGGCACGGATAGCCGGATCGGGATGCGTCGACTGCGGCCGGATGCCGGTCCCCACGAGGGCGGACATCCACGCCTCGGCCCCGGAGGCGGCCAACGGGTTGTTTGCGGTCAAGTACCTCGCCCGCCGG
Source organism: Ancylobacter sp. TW_SC_1 (assembly GCF_056836805.1). Taxonomy (NCBI): domain Bacteria; kingdom Pseudomonadati; phylum Pseudomonadota; class Alphaproteobacteria; order Hyphomicrobiales; family Xanthobacteraceae; genus Ancylobacter; species Ancylobacter sp. TW_SC_1. Next base: position 2,940,828 of record NZ_CM166365.1, on the reverse strand, counting down.
GAGAGCGGCCCGCGAGCGGTCAAACCGGCGCTCACGGGCGCCGGCATTTCTCCCGCGCCGCGCCAGCGGCGACCACCCTGCGCCCCGTCGTAGGAACGCGCCATGGCCTTCGCGGGAGCGCGGAATAGGTCGAGGATACCCATCACTGCACCTGCGGCGGTTTCAGGATTTCCGCCAGCTCTTCCGGCAAAATCCCGAGAAATTTGGCCTCGTCCGCGAGCGTGAGTTCGCCATCGGCAATCGCAATCCGCAGTTCTTCAAGGCGCTCTTCATAGTCAGGCGCTTCGCGCGCCGCCTTCGCGATCTCAATTAAGTCCATTGCGCTCGCCCTTCTTCGGCGCCGCCATGGCCTGCACGCCGGTCATGATCGTCTCTTCGGCGAAGCGCGCGAGGTAGCCGCCGCGATCCACGCCGAGGGCATCGGCGATGTCGCCGAGCGTCGCGTCGGTCCCTTTCGTTTCGAGTAGTTCGACAAGGCGGCGCGCCTCGGCGGGGAAACCCGGCAGCTTCAGCGCGTCATCGACGGAGAGGGCGAAAAGCTGTTCGCTATCCATTACTTCGCCTCCAACGCCGCGCGGACGCGGCGCATATGAAAGGTGAGGTTCACCAGAAAGGCGGCCCGCGAGCCGCTGTCAGCGGACGGTTCGGCGGTCGCGGCGAGCACGTCGCCAAACGATCCGCCGACGTGGCGCTCGCCATCCTCGAAACGGACGATCCCGGCCCAGATGTCCGCAGAGCCTTCCGAGCGGAGGAAGATGCGGGCGTCGCGGACGAGTTCGCAGGCAGCCTCAGCGGAAAGACCATCACTCATGAGCGCGACCTGAGCGCTCAGCAGCGCGGCATCAACCAATGAGTAGCGACGCCAAGACCGTTCCTCCGCGTCCGCCTCTGCATCCCAAAAGGGAACATGACCCCTAAAGCGCAGAGTTTTCAGTCGGTTCAGCGCGACGCCAGCAGCGGCGGCGATCTGCGAAACGGTGTAAAGAAGATTGCTGGTTTCCATCGCCACGCCACCGGGTTCAATATGAACCTATATGGGGCCAGCGAATTCAATTTCAATGCAATGATGGATTTACTTCCGCGATCCATCCAGAATAACGAATAATGCGAAAAAAGCAGGGGCGTGAGATGTCTAGCGAAGATTATCGGATATTATCAACCGCATACTTCGAAAAATACGTTGACTATGCGAAATATTGCGGACAGGTTCAGGCTGATTATGGAAAATGGCTGACCTCAACGATTGCTCTGTCTAACTTTGGTGGAATATATATTCTGGCGCAGGCCGATCAATTTACAATTGATCAGAAAAAATATTCGATTATTTGGCTCACTGCTGGACTTGTATGCACTTTTCTCTCTGGATTGTTCGCATGGCTAAATTGGTCGCGAGCGGCGGCCCTCTATGACGAATGGGCAGACCCGCGTTTGCTCATTTCGGCAGCCCACCTCGTTAAGGAAGACAACCATGGTGAGGCTATCGGAAGAACCTACCGAGCATCTCTGTTTTTCGGCTTCATGGCTGTGGCTTGCATTCCAGCAGCAGTGATCGCGCTTTTTCGGGCGATATAAGGCGCGCATGATCTTTCGCGCCTAACGCTCCATCCACGCCGACTTGATCACCCTCGGCGCCGCCTTAGCGGGCGGCGCGCCTTTCAGTTCTTCCTCGCGCATATTCCAGTTCAGCGTAAGAGCATGGCGCGCAGCGAAGGCGTAGACGACGCAATCCAGCGCCTCAGCCCGCCGGCCGGGGATGCGCTCGAAACGCCGGATCGGTTGCCCTTTGAAGTACCGCACCGTACGGCGTTCACTGGTCAGTTGCTCGAACCACGACGGCTCAAGCTCGGCAGAAAATCGGATCGAGCGCCCTCGCGAGAGGCGGTTCGCCAACGTCGTCTTGATCCCATCCACGCCGACAATCCATAGCCGCCCGCCGCGCACCTTGGTCTTGCTCGCTTGGATGGCAGGGCGGGCGCCAGAGACGCCCTTTCCGGCCATTATGCGACGAACCGCACGCGGAAAGCAGAAGGCATAGACCCGTTCGGTCCAATCGCCATCGCCTGCATCCACGACAGCGGCGTCGATCCTCAAGGACCCGCCGGCCGGGTGCTTCCACCGGCTCTTGAGAATGGCGTCGAGTTCAAGCCACGTCGTATCATCGTCGGGGGAACCCCAAATGATGATGTGACCGAGCACGAAAAGATCGATGCGGCTCCAACCGCACAGCGTCACCTCGATCCGGTCATCTTGCACGTCGCAGCCGGCCGTGATCGCCAGCACCTCCGGCGGAATGGCTTCCAGCCCGAACGGCTCGGCGCGCGCTTGAAGCGCGGCCTCATCCACCTCGTCGCCGCCGTCCTTCCAGCCCTCGGCGAGGATGGTGTTTACGAAAACCTGAAGGCTTTCGGGATCATCCTTCGCAGCGAGGAATTCGGCAGCGAGCTTCGGCCAGGACGCATTCGGCAACAGCGACACGAGTGCATTGAGACGGAACCCCGCGTGCCCATGCACCTCCGGCGCCGTCGCGCGCCAGCGGCCGGCCTCCACCATCGCGGGCTTGTCGGCTTCCTCGATCACGCACCTGTCCGCCGTCAGCACCAATGGCACAGATTTGAGGTTGTGATTTAAGGAGGGTTGGGGCTTCGTCGTAGTGACGAAGGAACGAAGATGAAGGCCCAACCCTCCTTGAAAAAATCGCCGACAAAGGCCCCTGCTGAGCGTGTTGTGAAGGATATTCGGCGGCAGACGCGTCGCCATTTCTCGGCCGAGGACAAAATCCGCATCGTGCTCGATGGGCTGCGCGGCGAGGACAGCATTGCGGAGCTGTGCCGCAAGGAAGGCATCGCCCAGAGCCTGTACTACACTTGGTCGAAGGAGTTCATGGAAGCGGGGAAGCGCCGCCTGGCCGGCGATACTGCCCGCGCGGCGACCACCGGTGAGGTCCAGGATCTGCGCCGCGAAACCCGTGCTTTGAAGGAATGCGTGGCGGACCTGACGCTGGAAAACCGGTTGCTCAAAAAAAGCATGATTGCGGATGGGGGCGACGACGAATGAGGTATCCCGCATCCGAAAAGCTCGAGATCATCCGGATCGTGGAACAGTCGCACCTGCCCGCCAAACGCACGCTCGACCAGTTGGGCGTCGCCCGTCGGACGTTCTACCGCTGGTATGACCGTTATCTTGAGGGCGGGCCGGAGGCGCTGGAGGATCGGCCATCGGCGCCGAGCCGGGTGTGGAACCGGATCGGCCGCGACATCCAGGATCAGATCGTGGAGATGGCGCTGGAGGCGACCGACCTCAGCCCCCGCGAACTGGCGGTGCGCTTCACCGACGAGAAACGCTACTTCGTGTCAGAATCCGCGGTTTACCGCCTGTTGAAGGCCCAGGATCTGATCACCAGCCCGGCCTATGTCGTGATCAAGGCCGCCGATCAGTTCCACACCAAGACCACCCGGCCGAACGAGATGTGGCAGACTGATTTTACCTACTTCAAGATCATTGGGTGGGGCTGGATGTACCTGTCGACCGTCCTCGATGACTTCTCGCGCTACATCATCGCCTGGAAGCTGTGCACCAACATGCGGGCCGAGGACGTGACCGACACGCTGGACCTGGCTCTGGCGGCTTCCGGCTGCGACAGCGCCACGGTGCTGCACAAGCCCAGGCTGCTCAGCGATAATGGTCCCAGCTACATCGCCGGCGAACTTGCGGAATACATTGAGGCCCGGAAAATGAGCCATGTGCGCGGCGCCCCGATGCATCCCCAGACCCAGGGCAAGATCGAACGCTGGCATCAGACCCTGAAGAACCGCATCCTATTGGAAAACTACTTCCTGCCCGGCGATCTCGAGGCCCAGATCGAGGCCTTCGTCGAACACTACAATCACCAGCGTTACCACGAGAGCCTGAACAATGTGACGCCCGCCGACACCTACTTCGGAAGGGCTCCGGCGGTCATCCAACAGCGTGAAAGGATCAAGCGACAGACCATCGAACATCGGCGCTTGCAGCACCGCAAGCTCGCCGCCTAACATCAACCCCCAGACGAGGCCCGCACTCCGCTAATTTACCCCGCGAGTTGCGCCAAATGTTCTGACGACGGACAGAGCGCGCCGTCACCTGCTATTCGCAGGGCGTGAACCAGTCGGCCCACGGCACCGACAAGGTCAACGCCATCATCAACGTGCATCTCGCCACCGGCCGCATCGGGCGTCCGGGCATGGGCCCATTCTCGCTCACCGGCCAGCCCAATGCGATGGGCGGGCGGGAGGTCGGCGGTCTCGCCAACCAGCTGGCGGCGCACATGAACTTCACGCCGGTCGAGATCGACAGGGTAGGCCGGTTCTGGGGCGCCTCGCGCATGGCCGGGCGGGAGGGCCTGAAGGCCGTCGCGATGTTCGAGGCCATCGCGGCGGGCAAGATCAAGGCACTGTGGATCCTGGGCACCAACCCGGCGGTCAGCCTGCCACGCGCGGGAGCCGTGGACCACGCGCTGAAATCGCTGGACTTCCTGGTCGTGTCGGAGAATGTCGCGTCCAACGACACGCTTTCCTGCCGCCCGCATCTCGTGCTTCCCGCGCTCGCCTGGGGCGAGAAGGACGGCACCGTCACCAATTCCGAGCGCCGTATTTCGCGTCAGCGCGCCTTTCTGCCGCCGCCCGGCGAGGCGCGGCCGGACTGGTGGGCGATGGCGCAGGTGGGCCGCCGGCTCGGCTTCGAGGATGCGTTCGCCTGGCGGAACGTCGCCGACGTGTTTCGCGAGCATGCCGCTCTGTCGGGCTTCGAGAACCAGGGCAGCCGTGACTTCGATCTCGGCGGCCTGAGCACCCTCGATGACGTCGCCTTCGACATGCTGGCGCCGGTGCAATGGCCCGTGCGGTCGGCGGACGATCGCGCCGACAAGCGCTTCTTTGCCGACGGCCACTTCTTCACGCCGGATCGCAAGGCGCGCTTCGTCGCGCCAATCGCCGCGCAACTCGCGACCGAAACCAGCCCAGCCTTTCCGTTCATCCTCAACACCGGGCGCATACGCGACCAGTGGCACACCATGACGCGGACCGGGCTCAGCCCGCGGCTTGGCGCACACCTGCCGATGCCGTTCGTCGAAATCCATCCCGTGGACGCGGAGAAACTCGGCCTGAAGGAGGGTGGCCTGGTCGCGCTGCGGTCTCCTCACGGTCACGCCGTGCTCGAAGCACACCTGAGCCCCGGCCAGATACGCGGCTCGCTTTTCGCGCCGATCCACTGGTCCAATGCCACCTCGTCGAACGCACGCATCAACGCGCTGGTCGCCGGCATCACGGACCCGGTGTCGGGCCAGCCGGAATCGAAGGCGACACCGGTGCACGCCTCGGCGCTGTCCATGCCGTATCGCGGCTTCGTCCTCAGCCGTGAGGCGGTGACCGACCTGCCTGCCACCTGGTGGGCGAAAGTCGCGATGGAAGGAGGCGAGGGGTATCTTATGGCCTCCGATCAAGGCCCGGAGGATTGGCAGCGCCATACGGCGGGACTTCTCAGAACCACCGACTATACCGAATATGTCGATGCCGACGGCGGCACCTATCGCGCCGCCGCCTTCGATGAAACGGGCGCGCTCACCGGCGCGGTTTTCCTGTCACCCAGCGATGCCCCTGCCTCGTGGGACGGAATGAAAGCCCTGCTCGCCGCGCGGACGCCCAGCTCCACCGGGCGCCGCAACCTGCTCTCCGGGCGAGGCGACGAGGGCGTGCCATCGCGCGGGCCGCTGGTCTGCGCGTGCTTTGCCGTCTCGGCGTCGCAGATCGAGGCGGCGCTTGCCGCTGACCCCGGTGCCGATGTCCAGCGGCTGGGGCAGAAGCTGGGCGCGGGAACCAATTGCGGCTCCTGCGTGCCGGAGCTCAAGAAACTGATCCGGCAGAATGCACCCCAGCATCACGCAGTTTGACGGACGCTTTTCTTGTTGTCGGATAACGCGTCACTCGCCGGCGGCACGAAACGTTACTTTATGCGACACGGCCACTTGGCGCCATGTGACGTATACATTGAACGTGAATCACGACCCGCGCAGCAACTGCCGCGTTATTCCCGCCCGGGGAGGTGACCATCGTGTCCGGCGACCGTGCCCGGCGCCTCCGGGACGGCGTCGCTCATTCGCTCGCAGGGACCGGCCGGCTTCAGCGGGCAGGTCTCAAACCTGCCGGACGATGGCGCCTAGGACGTTGACGAGAAGGCGCGCGGCGGTCAGGGCCGACAGACCGTCAATGTCGGTGGGAGGATAGAGTTCGACGAGGTCGAACCCGGCGATCCGTGCCCGCTTGCCGACGCCCGCGATCAGGTCGATCACCTGCGTGTAGCTGAGGCCTCCGGGGGTGCGCGCCGCCACGCCCGGCATGATGCCGGGATCGAGGCCGTCGCAGTCGAGGGTGACGACGACCCGGGCGCCCTCGGGAATGTGCCGGAGCGCGGCATCTACCCCCAGGGCGTGAATCTCGCGGGCGGTTATGAGGCGGCTGCCATAGCGCCGCGCCGCTTCGAGCTCCGGCAGGCGCGCGCTGCCGACGCTGCGCAGGCCGACCTGCACCATGCCGGCGACATGCGCCATCTCGCTCGCCCGGCGCATCGGGCTCGAATAGCCGTAGCGTTCACCGTCAACCTCGTCGCGCCAGTCGATGTGAGCGTCGATCTGCAGGATCCAGACCGGTCCCTGATCGGCAAAGCCGGCGAGAAACGGAATGGGCACGGAATCGTCGCCGCCGAGCAGGATCGGCACGGCCGGCAATGCCAGGATCTCGCGCGTCTTCGCCTCTATCCGGGCCCGGTTGCCGTCATTGTTCTGCAAGCTGGTCGGGACATCGCCGGCATCAATGCAGCAGACTGGCCCGCCGTCGAACAGCGGGCCGCCGAGATCGAAGTCCCAGTGTTCGACGAGCGCGGCATCCTCCTGGCTCGCCGCGCGGATCGCGTCGGCGGCCAGGGCATACCCGCGGCTGTCCTTGCCGGGATAGGTGCTGCCGTGACCCGCTCCGAAGATCACCGCACGGGGCGCGCTCCCGTCGGCGAGGCGATCGGGAAGACCGAGAAAGCGAGGCGACGAGGTCATTCTTGACGGTCTCGATGAGGGTTCGGCTGAAGTGTCGCGCGGGCGCGGCTGGTGGTGGACTTTGTCGCCGTGACGACGCGTGCAGGATGGCATCGTTCTCGCCGATCGCCGAGGCGGGCAGGGGGCCGTGGTCCATCGCCCCGCATTCTCCACAGCTTGAGGCCTCCTGGGCGAGCGAGGCCCGGCTCCATCGCCGGCTGCGGAATATCCGGCCGCGATGCCGCCGGAGCGGAAGGGCCACCGCTGACCCAGCAGCCCCTGCCGACGCGCGGCGCCAATTGCGGTATTGATGTCGTCCTCTTCGCAGTCCCATTCTGGCTCGCCCGCAAAGATGCGATGATCGCAGCCGTTGCCGAGAACGGAGAACCCCGTCCATGGATGAAACGACGCTCGCCGGCTCCGACCTCGGGATCTTTCTGGCGGGCGCGGGCGGGCTCGCGACGGCGGCGAAGGTGACCGGCCGTCGCCACCGGCGTCCGTTCGAGCCCGGCCCTGCGCTCCGGCGGACGGCGACCATGGCAATTGCACCCTCCGCCCGAGGCATCTGATCCATGCTCGACCACGCATCGCCTCTCGCCAGCCAGGGATTGGACCTCACCGAACTCTGGGCCGAGTCGCTGCCGACCGCGCTGCCGGCCGCGCCGCCGACGCTGGTGGGCGCCGGCTTCCTCCTTTCCACGCTCGACTGGATCGAGAGCGACACCTCCGCTCCGCGCACGCTGGAGGCGGCCGCCGGGCGGGTGGGCATGAGCCCGTTCCACTTTCATCGTCGGTTCGCCGAACTCATGGGCGAGACCTTCGGCGCCTATGTGCGACGCACCCGCCTTGCCCATGCCGCGGCGCTGATCTGCCGGTCGTCGACGTCGATCATCGAGGCCTCCCTGCGGAGCGGCTACGGCAGCCAGGCGGCCTTCACGCGCGCCTTCGCGCGGCAGTTCGCCATGGCGCCCAACCGTCTGCGAGCCATCGCGCAGGCGCAGGCTCCACGACCGCAGCGGCTGCACGTCGACCTGGTTGACCAGGCCGCGCCGGTGCGACAGGGCGCCCTGCCGCTCATCGGCATGCGTTTTCACGGGCCGCTATCGCACGTTCCCAGCCATTGGCAGCACTTCGCCGCCGCCCTACAGGCGGCGGGCCTGCCGCTGGCGCAGGTGACCGCCGTGGGCATCCTCTATGACGATCCGGGTTTCACCGCGCCCGAGCAGATCCGCTACGACTGCACGGTGGTGGACACCTATTCGACGTTTCCCGCCCTCCGCGCGCCGTTGCGCCGCCTGTCCCTGCGCGAAAGCGCTTTCGTGCGGCTGGATGTCGACGGGCCCTATCATCTCATCCCGGAGGCCGTGTTCGGCGTGTGTGCCGTGTGGCTGCCGCGCAACCGGCGAGCGCTCGGCGAGGTCCCCGCCTATGAGATGTACCGCACCCCGCCTTGGCTCGCGAATGGCAGTTTCCGCGCCAGCCTGCTGGTGCCGTGCACCCCTTGATCGCCCTGTTGTCGCCGCGCATCGGCGCGGGCTCGCCGGCGGCGGATAGCAAGGACGATCAAACACCCATCCCCGCGAGCTGTTAGGGCGGAAACCCGGAATCGGGTGGCGTGACCACGCTTTGGGGACAGGGGCTGATGCGCAGGAATGAGATGGCATGCCGCGGACAGGCATCCCCGTGTGGCGACCGCTTCATCCTTGCTGCATCCGTTTCCCTGGCCGCTCTGTGCCTCGGCCTCGATGTCGGCTCCGCCGGTGCGCAGGACCTGTCGGTGACCGGCGGCGTGCAGATCGACCACGGCGCCACCCCCTCCTATGACAACACCTTCATCGGCCTGGGTGGCATTGCCGGGACACTTACCATGACCGGCCCGGGGACCTCCCTTTCGAACGATGCCGCCGTCGTGGTCGGCGCCAGCGGTACCGGCACCCTGGACGTCCTCGACGGAGCCTCCGTATCCGGCGCCAGCGGCACGGTGGGGCAGGCGGCGGCGGGCACGGCGACGATTTCCGGCACGGGATCGGCCTGGCGCACCTCCGGCAGCCTCACGGTGGGCTTCGATGCCAATGGCAGCCTTTCGGTGGAGCAGGGCGGGCTTCTCGCCTCCGGCAACGCCAGCTTCGGCGTGGCCGGCTCCAGCGCCGTCGGCTCGGTCGCGGTCACCGGCGCCGGCTCGAAATGGGTCAATGCCGGCAGCATGACGGTCGGAGGCTTCGGCTCCGGCCGGTTGACGGTTTCGGACGGCGGCGTCGTCACCACCGGCGACACGGTGGTGGCGGGTCTGTTGTCGCCCAGTGGCGCGGTCATCGTCAGCGGCGCCGGCTCGGCTTTTCAGGTGGACGGGACGCTCGCGGTCGGCACCAACGGGACCGTCTCGGTGCTCGACGGGGCGGTGATGATGTCGGGGCACGCCAATATCGGCGACGGCGTGAGCGCGGCCACCGGCAACGTCACCGTCGATGGCTCCGGCTCGCGCTGGGACGCTTCGGGCGCGATCACCGTGGGGGCGCTGGGGGCCGGATCCATGGTCGTCTCCGATGGCGGCGTCGTGACCTCCGCGAGCGCGCTGATCGGCAATGCCAACAGCACCGGACAGGCGGCCGTGCTCGGCTCCGGTTCGCAGTGGCTGATCGCCGGCGACCTGACGGTGGCAACCGGCAGCGGGAGCGGCACGCTCGTCATCGCCGATGGCGCGGTCGTGTCCAACGTCAATGCGGTGGTGGGCGCCGAGAACTCGCCCGCGCTGGTGGAGGTGGGCGGCGCGGGTGCGCGCTGGGACAGTGCCGGAACCGTCCGGGTGCAGACCGGCGGAACCGTTTCGGTGTTCGATGGCGCAACGGCGACCAGTTCGGAGCTTCTCGTCGGTTTCGACCTCACCGTTCCCGCCCGGCTCGAGATCGCGGGAGCCGGATCGAGCTGGACCGCCTCCGAGGCCGTGGCGGTGGGCTATGACGGCTACGGCTCGCTGCATATTGCCGATGGCGGCACGCTGCGTTCCGGGGATGGGGTGATCGGCTCGGTCTTCGGCACCATCGGCGTGGTGGACGTGTCCGGCGCGGGCTCCAGCTGGAGCAATGACGGCGTGCTCTATGTGGGGGATGGCGGCGACGGCGGGCTGGGCATTGGCGATGGCGCCTCGGTCAGCACCAATTTCGCGGTGTTGGGCTATCAGGCGGGAGGCCACGGCGAAATCCAGATCGGCTCCGGCGCCTCGCTGGTGGTGGCCGACGAGTTCTATGTCGGCTTCGGCGGCAGCGGCGCGGTGGAGGTCGAGACCGGCGGGTCGCTCGTCACCGGCGCCGCGGCGCTCGGCGCCGGGCCGGGCTCGCGGGGTTTCGTCAGCGTCTCGGGCGCGGGTTCAAGCTGGACCGTCAACGGCGAATTGTCGGTTGCCGGCGAAGGCGGGCAGGGCACGTTGCGGGTGGAGAATGGCGGGCACGTCGCGGCCACCTTCGTCGACGCGCTCGGCGGCACCTCCAACATCACCGTGACCGGCGCCGGCTCGCGCCTCGATGCGGGCAGCGCGCTTCTGCTGGGCGGCGTCACCCCCAGTCGATTGACCCTCTCCGACGGCGGAACCCTTGCCGCCGACCTGGTCTCGGTCGGGGTCGCCGATGATGAGGGCAATGCCGGCATCTCCGCCGAGATCGTCATCGGCGGCGCCTCTGGCGATGCGGCGACGGCGGCGGGAACGCTGCAAGCCGACGCGCTTGCCGTGCAGGCGGGCGCGAGCGCGCAACTGGTGCTGAACCACACGGCGGGCGACTACCTCCTCGCCACGGATCTTTCCGGCGCGCTGACCGTCGATGCCTATGCCGGCACGACCCGGCTTTCCGGCCTCAACACCTATTCCGGCGCCACCACCATCCATGGCGGAACGCTGATCGGATCGGCCACGAGTTTCGGCAGCGGGTCGATCCTCGATCAGGGTGTGCTCGTGATCGACCAGTCGGACACCGGCACGCTCGCCAACGCGCTGAGCGGCAGTGGGGCGCTGGTCAAGACCGGCACCGGCACGCTGATCTATGCGGGCGACGGAACCGCCTTCACCGGCACCACGAACGTCGATGCGGGCACGCTCTCGCTGGCGGGATCGCTGGGCGGGCCGGTCATGGTGACGGATGGCGCCGTGCTGGCCGGCAATGGTCGCGTCGGCGCGCTGGCTCTCGCCTCCGGGGCCACGGTCGCGCCGGGCAATTCCGTCGGCACGGTGACGGTTGCGGGCGATTTCAATCAGGCGGCTGGCGCTCTCTACGCCGTGGAAGTGGCCGGCGGCTCCGCCGACCTGATCGCCGTCGGCGGCACCGCCACTCTGACCGAGGGCGCGCTGATCAGCGTCAGCGGCCTCGGCGGCGTCACGTCCCTGGGCTCGCGCTTCACCGTTCTCACGGCCGCCGGCGGTGTCACCGGGAGCTACACGCTGGTGGGCGATAATTCCATCTCCGCCTTCTATGCGGTGGAGACCTTCGCCGATACATCGGGCGTGTATCTCGACGTGCTGCAGGACCGGGCCTTCGCGTCTGCCGCCATTACGCCGAACCAGCGGACCACCGCGGCGGCGCTCGACAGCCTGCCCGCCGGGAGCTTTCTGCACGACGCGGTCGGCTCGCAGCTGACCGATTCCGCCGCGCGGCTTGCCTTCAACCAGTTGTCGGGTGATCTCTATCCCAGCCTGCGGAACGCGGCGCTCGACGATAGCCGCTTCGTGCGCGATGCCGTCCTGGGGCGTCTGCGACGGGCCTTCGGCGACGTGGCCGCGCCCGGCGGCGACATCGAGCCGGGCGCGGCCTTGTGGGGCCAGGCCTACGGGTCGTGGGGGACGTTCGACGGCACCGCGAACGCCGCCGGTTTCGACCGCACCATCGGCGGCTTCGTGGTCGGCGTCGATCGCCCGCTCGGCGAGGCGTTCCGCTTCGGCGGCTTCGCCGGCTACGGGCAGAGCAGCTACCATTTTGCCACTGGCGGCGCCTCAGCCGACAGCGACGACCTGCATGCGGGCGTCTATGGCGGCGGCCAGTTCGGCCCGCTTGGGGTGCGGCTGGGTGCCGCCTATACCCACCAGGACGTCGACACGACCCGCCAGGTCTCCTTCCCCGGCTTCTCCGAACGCCTGAGTGGCGGCTATGACGGCCACACGGCGCAGGTTTTCGCCGATGCGGGCTGGCGCATGGCGCTCGGACCGATGGCGCTGGAGCCCTTTGCGGGGCTGGCCTATGTCAATGTTTCCAGCGGCGATTTCGCTGAAACCGGGGGCCTGGCGGCGCTTTCGGGTGGGGCGGGCGATGCTGGGGTAACATTCACCACTCTGGGCCTGCGGACATCCGTCGACATCTCCCTGGGGGCCCTGAACGGCCGCCTCACGGGTATGGCCGGCTGGCGCCATGCCTTTGGCGACACCGATCCGGAAGCGACGCTCGGCTTCGCCGGCAGCATCCCGTTTTCGATTGCCGGCGTGCCGCTGGCGGAAGACACGCTGGTGCTCGAAGGCGGTCTTTCCCTGCCGCTCTCCTCGACCGCGCATCTGGCTGCGTCCTATTCCGGAACGTTCGGCGACGGCATTTCCGACAATGGTCTCAACGTCGGCCTGAGCTGGCGTTTCTGACGCGACGTTCCGGCGGGGGATGCGTGCGCGCCGGGCCGGTTGCGGCAGCGCTGGCTCCACGCACTGCCTTGAAAGCGGCAGTTGGCCGGCTCATAAGGGCAGTCCATGCTCTGATTTCCCTGAACTCCACAGCACCTTCCCGATGAGCGTTCCCAAGGCAGTCTCCCTGCACGCCGCTTCCGCCGAGAATGTACCGGCGGACAAGAAGAGCCGGCGGCAGCATGAGCTTGTCCTTCTGCTGGAGCGCGTCGGCTATGCCTCGGTGGAACAGCTTTCCGAGCATTTCGCCATCACCACCCAGACCGTGCGCCGCGACATCGTGGAACTCTCCGCACTGGGTAAGGTGCGGCGCTATCACGGCGGGGCGGCGATCTCCGCGGCCGCACTCGATCCGATGATCTACCGCCAGCGCCGGGTGGAACGGGTGGAGGCCAAGCGGCGGATCGCCGCGCGCGTCGCCGAGCTGGTGCATGACGGCGCCTCGGTGTTCCTCGACACCGGCACCACCTGCGAAGCGGTGGCGGAGGCGCTTACCGCGCGGACGGAACTCAAGGTCGTGACCTACAGCCTGCGCGCTGCCACGCTTCTCGCCGACCGGACCGACTTCACCATCGCGGTGCCGGCGGGCTTCGTGCGCAATGTGGACGGCAGCGTCTTCGGCGAGGGCACCTCCGACTTCATCCGCCGCTTCCGTTTCGACGTCGCGATCATCGCCGTCAGCGGCATCGAGGCCGACGGCCGGATGGCCGATGACGACCACAACGAGGTCTCGATCGTGCGGACGGCGATGAAACTCTCGCGCTCGATCATCCTGGCCGCCGACAGCAGCAAGTTCGACCGGACGGCGCTCGTCGAACTCAGCAATGTGGTCGACGTATCGGACCTCGTGACCGATGCCGCGCCCGGCCAGGAACTGAAATCCCTGCTCGATTCCGCGGGCGTGAAACTGCACATCGCGTAAGCGGCCGCCGCTTCGAAGTTGATCTTTACACCCGGCCGTTTCCTACCTAGCTTGTGAATGTTGGAAAAATTACATTTTGATCGTCCTATGATCGAAATGGAACCTTTTCGGCGGATAACAGCCACACAAGAACCGGAGTGGGACCATGCTGACGATGAAGGCCGGACGTGCGCTGCTGACGGCAGCCGCTCTCCTGATGCTGGGAGGCGTCGCCTCCGCCGAGACGATCACGGTGTACACCGCCTATGAGGAGGACGAGGCCGCCGCCTTTCTGGCGGAAGCCAAGAAGGCCCTGCCCGACATCGACGTGAAGATGCTGCGGCTGTCGACCGGCGACCTCGCCGCCCGTATCATCGCCGAGTCCGGCAATCCGCAGCACGACGTGCTCTGGGGCTTCGCCGTCACCTCCATGGTGGACCCGCGCATCAGCTCCACCCTCGAGGCCTACCAGCCCAAGGGCGTCGAGGCGATCGCGGAGCGCTTCCGCGACAAGGACGGCAAGTGGTTCGCCGTCACCGGCTACATGGCGGCCTTCTGCGTGAACAAGGAGCGGCTCGCCGCCAAGGGGCTGCCCATGCCGACCTCCTGGGCGGACCTGACGGATCCGAAGTTCAAGGGCGAGGTGGTGATGCCCAACCCCGCCAGCTCGGGCACCGGCTACATCCAGGTCGACTCGCTCCTGCAGATGATGGGCGAGGAGAAGGGCTGGGCGTTCCTGGAAAAACTCGACAAGAACGTCGCCCAGTACATCAAGTCGGGCTCCAAGCCCTGCAACGCCGCCTCGGCGGGCGAGTACGCGGTCGGCGCCTCGTTCGAACTGCGCGCGATCAAGAACATCGAGGAAGGCTATCCCATCGCCATGGTCATCGCCTCCGAGGGCGCGGGAAACGAGCTCGAAGCCAATGCGCTGGTGGCGGCTTCCAAGCATAAGGACGCGGCCAAGCGCTTCCTCGACTGGACGGTCAGCAAGGAAGCGGCCGATTCCTACTACAAGTGGAAGGCCATCGTGACCGTGCCCGGCGGCGCCATGCCCGAGCGCTTCATCAAGGCGGGCCTGCCGGCGGACGTCTCCACGGTGCTGTTCCCGGTCGATTTCGCGGCGGCCGCCAATGAGCGGGCCCGCATCATCGAGACCTGGCAGAAGAAGTTCGAACGCTGATCGCGGGCGGGGGCGGGAGATCACGGCCATGAGTCTCGCGATCCGGGACGTCACCAAACGGTTCGCGGGCATTTCCGCGCTCGACCGCGTCTCGCTGGACGTTCCCAACGGGACCTTCGTCTGCTTCCTCGGCCCCTCCGGCTGCGGCAAGACCACGCTTCTGCGCGTGATCGCCGGGCTGGAGGAGGCCGACAGCGGCGGGATCGTGCTGAACGGGCAGGACCTGTCGCACACCCCGGCGCGGGACCGGAACTTCGGCATCGTCTTCCAGTCCTATTCGCTCTTCCCGAACATGACGGCGGCGCGCAACGTCGCCTACGGGCTGGAATGCCGGCGCTGGGCGCGGCCGGCCATCGAGGAGCGGGTCGAGGCGATGCTGAGGCTGGTGCATCTCGACGAGCACGCGCAGAAGCTTCCGGCGCAGCTTTCCGGCGGCCAGCAGCAGCGCGTCGCGCTCGCCCGCGCCATGGCGCCGAACCCGGCGCTGCTGCTGCTCGACGAGCCGCTGTCGGCGCTCGACGCCAAGGTCCGCGAGGAGCTTCGGGTCGAGATCCGCGCGGTGCAGCGCCGCCTCGGCATCACCACCATCATGGTGACGCACGATCAGGACGAGGCCCTCGCCATGAGCGACCTCGTGGTGGTGATGAGCCGCGGCGTCATCGAGCAGGTGGGCACGCCGCGCGAGCTCTACGACAACCCGGCGACGCCTTTCGTCGCCAGTTTCATCGGCGGGATGAACCTGATCGACGTCACGCCCGGCGCGGACGGCCGTCCCGTTCTCGCCGGCACGCCGCTGCGTGTGAACACCGGCACGACAGCCGGCGCGCCGCGCAGCCTCGGCGTGCGTCCTGAGCATGTGGTGATCGGCGCCTCCGATGAATCCGGCGAGAACACCGTTCAGGGCCGCGTTCTCGATGTCGCCTTCCTCGGCAACCTCACCCGCGTCTCGGTGGCGGCGGCCTCGGGCGGCGCGCCCATCGTCGCGGAAATCCATGGCCGCAGCCGCATTCCGGCGGTGGACGAGGCCGTCTCGCTGCACCTTCCCGCCGACGCGTTGCGGGTGCTCGCATGACGGCGGTTCCCTCCGCTTTTGCCGCCGCCGGGCAGGGGCGCCGCTTCTTCAGCGACCGGAAGGTCGCCGGGTTGCTGACCTTCGCCGTCGCCCTTCCCATGGCGATCTTCTTCCTGCTGCCGCTGCTGTCGATCCTGGTGCGCAGCGTCGACACGCCGTCCGGCTACGGGCTCGCCAACTTCGCCGCGACCCTGCCGAGCCCCCGCTTCTGGGAGCTGGTGCGCAACAGCGCGGGCATGTCCGCCCTGTCGACCGTCCTCGCCGTCTCGCTGGCCTATGGCTATGCCTACGGGCTGCAGCGCACCCAGGTGCCGGGCAGGAGCGTGTTGCGCATCGTGGCGCTCATGCCGCTCTTCGCGCCCTCGCTGGTGCAGGCCCAGGGCCTGATCCTGCTGCTCGGCCGCAACGGCGCGCTGAACCGGTTCCTCGACGCCGGCATCGAGATATATGGTTTCTGGGGTACGGCGATCGCCAACACGCTCTACGCCTTCCCCTATGCCTTCCTCATTCTTTCAGCCGCGCTGGCGATTGCCGACGGCCGGCTCTATGAGAGCGCGACGGTCATGGGGGCGGGGCCCGTGCGCATCTTCCGCACGGTGACGCTGCCGGCGACGCGCTTCGGCATCGCCGCGGCCTGCTTCGTCGTCTTCACGCTGGTCATGACCGATTTCGGCAACCCGATGGTGATCGGCGGCGACTTCAACGTGCTTGCGACCGAAATCTACAATCAGGTCATCGGCCAGGCGCAGTTCGGCCTCGGCGCCGTCATTGGCGTGGTGCTGCTCGTGCCGGCCATCATCGCGAAGGCTCTCGAGAAGCGCATCACCCGCCGGCAGCACGCCCTCGTCACCTCGCAGTCGCAGCCGCTGGTGATCAAGCCCGACCGGCGCCGGGACCTCGGCTTCGCGCTGTATCTCTACACGATCGCCGCGCTGATGCTGTCGGTGGTGGGCGTGGTCGTCCTGGCGAGCTTCGTCCGGCTGTGGCCCTACAACATGCAGTTCACGCTCAAGCACTACCAGTTCGACGTGCAGAACGGCATCACGCCGCTGTGGAACAGCATCGCCGTCGCCGGGGCGACGGCCATTCTCGGCGTGCTGCTGGCGGGGGCGGCGGCCATCGTCGTGAACAAGTTCCGCAACCCGCTCACCGGCACGCTGTCGCTCCTGGCGGTGCTGCCCTCCGCCGTGCCGGGAATGGTGCTCGGCCTCGGCTATGTGCTGAGCTTCAACGACCTCTCCAACCCGCTCAATTTCCTCTATGGCGGCTTCTTCCTGATCATCATCCTGAATGTCTACTACAACCACAGTCAGGCCTTCCTGATCAGTTCGACCAGCCTGTCGCAGATCGGCGGAAGCTTCGACGAGGCCTCCACCATGCTCGGTGCCGGCGTGCTGCGTACCCTGTTCAAGGTGACGCTGCCGATGATTTGGCCAACGCTGCTGGGAATCGGCGTATTCTACTTCATGCGCGCCATGGTTTCGCTCTCGGCGGTCATCTTCCTGATCACCCCCTCGACGCAGGTCGCGGCGGTATCGGTGCTCCAGCTGTCCGACCGGGGAGCGATCAACCAGGCGGCGGCCTTCTCCGTCTGCATCATGGCGACCGTCGTCGCCTGCCTTATCCTCGTCCGCCTGATCCTCTTCGTCGCGGGCGCCAAGAACGTGACGCTGATCCGATGAGCGAAGACGGACCCATCCGCGCCATCCTGTTCGACAAGGACGGCACGCTGCTCGACTATGAGAAGACCTGGGGCGGCATCAACCGCGCGGCGGCGCGGCTGGCGGCGCGCGGCGACGAGGCTCTGGCCGCCCGCCTGCTCGCCATCGGCGGCGTGGATCCCGCTTCCGGCCGCACCCAGGCGGGAAGCGTCCTGGCGGCGGGCAACACCCGCGAGATCGCCGAAGCCTGGGTCGACGCCGGCAGCCCCTACGACATCCCCGCGCTGACACACGCGCTCGACGAGCTGTTCACCCGTTCGGCGGCGCATGCCGTCCCGGTCACCGACCTCGACGCCCTTCTGGGCCGGCTCACGGCGCGGGGGCTGGTGCTGGGCATCGCCAGCAGCGACAGCGAGGCCGCCATCCGCGCAACGCTCCACTCCTTCGGCCTCGAACGGCATGTCCGCTCCGTCATCGGCTATGACAGCGGCTTCGGGACCAAGCCCGGTCCCGGCATGCTGCACGGCTTCGCCGCGGAGATGGGAATCGCGCCGGCGCAGATCGCCGTGGTCGGGGACAACCTCCATGACATGGAGATGGCCCGCGCCGGTGGCGCCGGCCTGAAGATCGGCGTCCTCACCGGCACGGGGAGCCGCGCCGTTCTTTCCACGGTGGCGGATATCTGCTTGTCGAGCATCGCCGATCTCGAACCGGCGCTGGACGGGATCCGCCAGCCCTGACCTCGCCGCCGGCACCCCACCACCTCCGGCGCGTCAAACCCGGCCGAAACGCCGGCAACGCGATTGTCGTGGCATATGGCCCGGTTTCAGCGATTATCAGCCTCCAGATGCGCCTCTCCGGCGCAGGGCGCCTCTCGACTGGTTTATCCGATGAACATCTCCTTCCTTCATTCCCGCGGGACCGAGCCTCCGATCAAGATTCCCGCCATCGGGCTCGATCTTTTCGTGCGCATGCCGCCTGCCGCGAGCGCCGGCGCGTTCTGTTTCATCGAGACCATCAACGCGCCGGGCAAGGGTCCGCCGCGGCATCGCCACCACGAGGCGGAGATCTTCCGCGTCATCGAGGGGCGCTATCTCTACGAAGCCGACGGGCGGCGCTTCTACGCCGAGGCGGGCGACGTGGTGAGCATTCCCGGCGGGGTCGAGCACGGCTTCGTCAATGTCACCGACAAACCCGCCCGCCAGTACATCCTCATGGCCCCCGCCCTCGACGCGGCGGCCTTCTTCACCGAGCTTGCGGAAACCATGCGCGATGGGCTGCCCGACACGGATGCGCTCAACGCCTTCGGGGTGAAATGGGGCGTGGAATTTCTCGGCCCGCCGGTAGGCGCGCACGAGCTGCCGAGCGAATGAGGCGCGTCAAGGCCATGCTGATCACCGGGGCGGTCCGGCTCAGCCCGGCCCGGTGATCCTCGGGGAATGGACGTGGCCGGAACGCCATGTCCGGCCACGTCCACGAGGGCCGGGACGACGATCGGCGCCGGCGTCATTCGAGCGCGTCGGCGACCGCCTTGCCGCTGGTGACGGTATCGGCGCTGCCGCCGATGTCGCCGGTGCGGGCGGAGGGCTCCACCAGCACGCGCTCCATGGCGCGCACGATCGCCGCGGCCGCCTCCGCCTCGCCGAGATGCTCCAGCATCATGGCTGCGGACCAGATCTGTCCCATCGGATTGGCGATGCCCTTGCCGGCGATGTCCGGCGCGGAGCCGTGGACCGGCTCGAACAGCGACGGAAAGATGCCGTCGGGGTTTATGTTGCCCGAGGGCGCGATGCCGATCGTGCCGGTGCAGGCCGGCCCGAGATCGGACAGGATGTCGCCGAACAGGTTGGAGGCGACCACCACCCCGAAGCGATCCGGATGCAGTACGAACTGCGCGGTCAGGATGTCGATATGGTACTTGTCGGTCCGCACCTCGGGATAGGACGCCTTCATGGCCTCCACCCGCTCGTCCCAGTACGGCATGGTGATCGCCACGCCGTTCGACTTGGTGGCCGAGGTCAGGTGCTTGTCGGGGCGCCGCATCGCCAGCTCGAAGGCATATTTCAGCACCCGGTCGACGCCGTGGCGCGACATGACGGTTTCCTGCATGACGATCTCGCGCGGCGTGCCGGGATACATGCGTCCGCCGATCGAGGTGTATTCGCCCTCGGTGTTCTCGCGCACCACCCAGAAATCGATGTCGCCCGCCTTGCGGCCGACGAGCGGCGAGGGCACGCCCGGCATCAGCCGCACCGGCCGCAGGTTGACGTACTGGTCGAACTCGCGGCGGAACTGCAGCAGCGACCCCCAGAGCGAGACGTGGTCGGGCACGGTGTCGGGCCAGCCGACCGCTCCGAACAGGATGGCGTCGGACGCGCCGATCCGCTCCTTCCAGTCCTCGGGCATCATCTCGCCATGGCGGGCGTACCAGTCGCAACAGGCGAAGTCGTGCCAGTTCAGTGCGAGGGTGAAGCCGTAGAGCGACGCGGCCTTCTCCAGCACGCGGACGCCTTCCGGCATCACTTCCTTGCCGATGCCGTCGCCGGGGATGACGGCAATCTCGTAGCGTCTGTCGGCCATGGTCTGTCTCCTCCTGTGATGCGGATGCGCGGCCCTTGTCAGGCCGTCGGCGCGAGCTTCAGCCCGCCCATGTGAAAGGCCTTGGGTTGCAGATATTCGGCGATGCCGAGATAGCCGCCCTCGCGCCCGATGCCGGACTGCTTCACCCCGCCGAACGGCGCCACCTCCATCGAAACGGAACCGGTGTTGAGGCCGACCATGCCGAATTCGAGTGCCTCGCCGACCCGCCAGGCGCGATGCAGGTCATCGGTGTAGAAATAGGCGGCGAGGCCGAACGGCGTGCCATTGGCGATGGCTATCGCCTCCGCTTCGGTCTCGAAACGGAAAATCGGCGCGACGGGACCGAAGGTTTCCTCATTGGCGATCAGCATGTCGGTGGTGGCGCCGGCAAGCAGCAGCGGTGCGGCGAAGCGCTCCTCATCGAGACCACCCCGGGCCTGCGCCGCCACGCGCGCGCCCTTGGCCAGAGCGTCGGCGACATGCGCACGGACCTTGGCGGTCGCCGCCGCATTGATGAGCGGGCCGATGGCGACGTCGGCCTGCGTGCCGGGGCCGACCGTCAGCCCGGCGATGCGCTCGCCGAGGCGGGCGAGGAAGGCGTCGTGGATGCCGGCCTGCACGAGGATGCGGTTGGCGCAGACGCAGGTCTGCCCGGCATTGCGGAACTTGGACGCCATAGCTCCCTCCACGGCGAGGTCGAGATCGGCGTCATCGAAGACGATGAACGGCGCATTGCCGCCCAGCTCGAGGCTGAGCTTCTTCAGCGTGCCCGCCGAGGCGCGCATCAGATGCGAGCCCACGCGCGTCGAGCCGGTGAAGGAGATCTTGCGCACCACGGGATTGGCGGTGATCTCGTCACCGATGCCGGCGGGCAGTCCGGTGATCACGGACAGAACGCCGTCCGGGATGCCGGCCCTTTGGGCGAGCCGCGCGAGCGCCAGCGCGGAAAAGGGCGTGAGCTCCGATGGCTTGATCACCATGGTACAGCCCGCCGCCAGCGCCGGCGCGCATTTGCGGGTAATCATGGCGATGGGAAAGTTCCACGGCGTGATCGCGGCGCAGACGCCGACCGGCTCCTCCAGCATCAGGATGCGCCGGTCCGCGCCGGGGGCGGGAATGGTGCGGCCGTAAATGCGCCGTGCCTCCTCGGCGAACCACTTCACGAAGGATGCGCCGTAGCGCACCTCGCCTTCGGCCTCCGCCAGCGGCTTGCCCTGTTCGGCGGTCATGATGCGCGCGAGATCGGCGGCATGGGCGAGGATGAGGTCGTGCCAGCGCTCGAGCAGGTGTGCCCGCTCCGCCGCCGGCACGCGGCGCCAGCTTGCGAAGGCAATCTCCGCCGCCTCGATCGCGCGCCGTGTCTCGCTGCCGCCGCATGCCGGCACGGTGCCGATGACGCGCCCGGTGGCCGGATCCTCGACCGGCAGGGTCGAGCCGTCATCGGCGCCGCACCAGCGGCCGCCGATCAGGGCCGCTTCGACGAAAAGCTCCGGATCGTCGAGGAGAAGACCCGTCCGGGTGGTTGGCGTGACCATGGTCATCGGGTGCGGTTTCCTTCGCTGGCAACGGGTCCGGTCGACGCGACCGGTCGGAGGCTCTCCTGCGCGTTCGGGCGCAGATTGTCGAGCCGGGCAGGCGCTGTGGCGCTCGACCGGGTCAGCCTTCTCGACGGATAAAGGCGGCGATGCGTTCGGCGATCATGATGGTCGGCATGTTGGTGTTGGCGCGCGGGATCGACGGCATCAGCGAGGCATCGGCGACGCGCAGTCCCTCGATGCCATGGACGGCCCCGACCGGCGAGGTCACGGCATCCGGGTCGTCCGCGCGCCCCATGCGGCAGGTTCCAGAGGGATGCCAGGTGCCGCCGACATTCGCCCGCACGAAGTCCGTGAGGGCCGCGTTGTCCGCCAGCAGGCCGCGCATCGTGGTTCCCTGCGTCACCACCGCGTGGATGAGCGCCGCGCGCAGCGGCCCCGCCATGTCCAGCAACGCGGAAAGCGCGCCGCGTTGCAGCGCGTTCCACGCGCCCGGTACCGCGATCTGCGCCACGCGCGGCGTGTAGCTGGCGGGAAACACCACGTCGCGAAAGCCCTCCATGCTCGTATCAAGCAGCGCCTGCGCGCCCATGCGCAGCGCCGATGCAAGGCGGACCAGATCGCGCTCGTCGCTGAGCATGCGGAAATCGACCTCGGGCTCCACCGTCGGATCGCGCGAGGCGAGCCGCAGGAAGCCGCGCGAATGGGACTTGTTCACCCAGAAGAACAGGCTGCCGGTGCGCCGGCCGACCGAATGCCAGCCCGCGCGCGACAGGATAGCCGCATGCATGTCGCCCGCCGGTGCCCCGTCGAGGCCGGAGGAGTAGCGCCAGATCGCCTGCTCGTGGTGTTCTCCGGGATCGCGCTCGCGTGTCCGGGGCGGTAGCCAGGTCGCGACCGCGATCGAGGGGTGCTCCATCAGGTTGCGACCGACCCCGCGCCGGTCGGCGACGGCCGCAATGCCGAGCTGGCTCAGTTCATCCGCGGGCCCGATGCCGGAGCGCAGCAGCAGCGCCGGGGAATGGATTGCCCCCGCCGCCACCACGACCTGCCGCGCCGCGATGGAGATCGGAGCGCCCCCGGGCGCCTCGATCTCGGCGCCGCAGACATGCCGGCCCTCGAAGACGAGGCGGGTCGCGAGATGACCGGTGAGGATCCTCAGATTGGGGCGCCGGCGAACCTGCGGCGTCAGATAGACGAGCGAGGTCGGCTGGCGTTCGCCACGATCGTCGATCGCCGCCACGCCGCGAAAGGTGCCGTCCTCCCACGGGCCGTTCTGGTCGGCGCGGATCGGGTGGCCGCGCCGGTCCAGCGTCTTCATCACGCGATCGACAAAGGGCGAGATCCGCTCGTCGCCGATGCGCCGCAGCACTAGCGGCCCGTTCGCGCCATGCAGCGGGCCATCGAAATCGCGATCGGCTTCGATGGCGCGGAACCAGGGCAGGCAGGCCTCCCAGTTCCAGCCTTCGGCGCCAAGCGCCTCCCATTCGTCATAGTCGCCGGGCGCGCCGCGATTGGCCATCAGCGCGTTGATGGCCGAGCCGCCGCCAAGGATACGGGCCTGTTCGTAGCGGCGCGCGGAACGGGGGGCGTTGCGCCCGACCCCGCCCATCAGCGCGGAAAGCCCGCTCCAGATGTTCGACGTATCGAGATAGGCGCGGCCGGGATAGCGCGCGCGCACCTCGGCCGGGATGTCGCCCACCGCGACGTTTCGGCCGGCTTCCACCAGTATGACGTCGCGCCGGGGATCCTCGGAGAGGCGCGCGGCCAGCACGCAGCCGGCCGACCCGCCGCCGAGGACGAGAACATCGGTGTTCATGATGAGGCCTTGGATCGCTCGGCGCTGCGCGCATTGAGCGCCACGAGCATGACCACCAGGAAGGAGAGCGCGGTGAGCAGCGTGCTGATCGCCGCGATGGTGGGGTCGATCTCGTCGCGCAGCGCGGTGAACATGCGCTTGGTCAGCGTCTGATACTGCCCGCCGGAAATGAACAGCGCCACCACCGTCTCGTCGAGCGCCGAGATGAAGGCGAACAGCAGGCCGGTGATCACGCTCGGCCGTATCTGGGGCAGGGTGACGATGAAGAAGGTGCGCAGCCGGTTCATGCCGAGGCTGCGCGAGACCATCTCCTGCGCCGGATCAAATTTCCTCAAGCCCACAAGGACCGAGGTGATGACATAGGGCAGGCCGAGCATGACATTGGCGAGGATCAGGCCGGCCATGGTCGCGAGCAGGCCGATATTGGCATAGACGAGGAACACGCCGACCGCGGTGATGACGATGGGCACCACCAGCGGCAGCATCAGCACGACCTGCAGGCTGCGTATCAGCCGCGACCCGCTGAGATTGAGCGCGTAGGCGGCGGCGGTTCCCAACACGGTGGCGATGACCGCGCTCGACGCCGCGACGATGAGGCTGACACGGGTCGCCTGCATCCAGGCGGCGCTGGCGAGATAGGCCTCGTACCAGCGCAGCGACCAGGACGGCGGCGGGAAGGCGAGGAACCGCGCGCCGGAGAACGACATCGGCACGATGATGACGATGGGTATCATCAGCCAGAGCAGAACGAGCCCGACGAAGAGACGCAGCAGGATCTTCGGCAACGCCATGATCAGCGGGCCCCCATGATGCGCTCGAACGGGATGAAAAGGCTGGCGAGCCGGAAGATGAGGAAGACGCAGGCCAGCAGGACGATGCTGATCGAGGAGGCGGCGCCCCATTCGTTGTAGATCTCGATATTGCGCGAGACCAGCATGGAAACCATGTAGGTCCGCCCCCCGCCGAGCAGTTCGGGCGTGATGTAGAAGCCGAGCGTCAGCACGAAGACGAGCACCATTCCCGCCACCACGCCGGGCAGCGACAGCGGCAGGAACACGCGCAGGAAGACATGCAGCGGGGTGCCGCCGAGGCTCGCCCCGGCCATGGTCAGCTCGGCCGGAATCTTCTGCATGGTGGCGTAGAGCGGCAGCACCATGAAGGGCATCAGGATGTGGATGGTGGCGATGATCGTTCCGAGCTCGTTGTTCACGAGCGCGAGGGGCTGATCGATGACGCCGAGATCGGTCAAAGCGGAGTTCACGAGTCCCCGCCGCTGCAGCAGGATCAACCACGCATAGGCGCGCACCAGCACGCTGGTCCAGAATGGCAGCACCACCATCGCCAGGATCACCATGCTCCAGCGCCGCGAGGCGTTCGCCGCGACATAGGCGACGGGATAGCCCAGCAGCAGGGTCGCCGCCGTGACGATGAAGGCCATGCGGAAGGTCTGCAGGAACGTCATCCAGTAGACGTCGTCCGTGAGGAAACGCGCATAGTGGGCAAGGGTGAATCCGCCATCCTGCCGCACCGACTGCCAGGCGAGCCAGCACAGCGGCACGATGAGAAGACCGCCCACCACCGCGAGGGCCGGAGCGAGCAGCAGCAGGACCAGACGACGTTCCTGCCGCCGATAGGTGTCCGACGGATTGACCGCTGGCGTCGACATGATGGGCTCCCGACCGGTTTCCCTCATCCGCGCGCGGGCGCCCGGACGAGAGAGGCATGCCTCTTATGAACGAGGGGGTGCGCAACCCCGGCGGCGCCTTGCGGCATCCGTCGGGGTTCGCGATTGTCGGCGCTATTTCTGGATGAAGGACGCCCAGCGCTTCTGGGCTTCCTCGCCCGCCGGGGAGCTCCACCACGTCACCGAGATTAGCACCTGCTTGGCGGCGTTTTCCGGCGAGCTTGGCATCTGCGCGGCCCGCTCCGGCGAAATCTTGCCGGTCTTGTACGCCGCCGGGTTGCCCGGGCCGTAGTCGATATAGGCCGGGAAGTTCGCCTGGATATCGGGCGCGATGGCGGCGTTCAGGAATTTGTAGGCGGTTTCGAGATTGGGGGCGCCCTTGAGGATGCAGAGCGAGGTTTCCTGCAGGAAGCCCTGGTTGAAGGTGTAGTCGATCGGCGCGCCTTCCTTGATCACCGCGGTGACGCGGCCGTTCCACGCCATCTCCATGTCGATCTCGCCATCGGCGAGCAACTGCGCCGACTGGGCGCCGGAGGTCCACCAGACGGTGACGTGCGGCTTCAGCTCCTCCAGCTTCTTGAAGGCGCGGTCGACGTCGAGCGGATAGAGCTTGTCGGCCGGAACGCCGTCGGCCAGCAGGGCGGCCTCCAGCGTGGCCATCGGATGGCTGCGCAGCGCCCGTGTGCCGGGAAACTTCTTCACGTCCCAGAAGTCGGCCCAGGTCTTCGGCGGGTTGGCGCCGTAAGCCTTCTTGTTGTAGGCGAGCACGGACGAATAGAACTCGTAGGGCACCGAATAGGCCGTCTTGTATTCGGCCGGGATGCCCGCCGCGTTGGGCACCTTGGAAAAGTCGAGCTTCTCGATCATGCCCTGCTCGCCGCCGCGAATGCAGTCCTTGGTGGGCGTGTCGATGACATCCCACACAGGCTTGCCGGTCGCCGTCTGTGTCTTCAGCACCGGCCAGGCGTCGGGCGAGCTGTCCTGATTGACGGTGATGCCGAGCTGTTCGGCCACCGGATCGAGGATGGCCTTGGTCTGGGCCTCCTGATAGGCGCCGCCCTGCGACACGAAGGTGATCTGCTCGGCTGAGGCGGCGGCGGCCGACAGCAGCAGCGCTGCCGTCATCGCCGAGATCGAGAGTGTCACGCGCATTTTCGTTCTCCTCTGGTCATTCTTGTCGGCCGCTTGCTAGAGCGAGGTGATGATCGCGGCGCGTCATCGCCCGATGGCGTCGAGAAACTGGTACCAGCCCGCAACCAGCCGAACCGCCGGCTCGCGCAGTCCATAGAAAGGGATGGGATGGAGCGGCAGCCGCGTGAGCAGGCCGAGATCCGGTTTGCCCCCGGTGATCAGGGCAGCGACATGGCGGCCCATCGCGGAGGCCAGCGCCACGCCGGTGCCGTTGTAGCCGACCGAGTAGACGACGCGGTCGTCGAGGCGTCCGAGATGCGGCAGGCTGTCCAGCGTCATCGCCACCAGTCCTGACCAGCGGTGCGTCACCTTCACGCCCGCGAGTTCGGGAAACTGACGAAGCATTGCCTTTTCGAGGGCGGCGAAGGCCGCCTCGGTGTCGGTCTTGCCGAAGGCGCCGCGCCCGCCATAGAGCAGGCGGTCGCCCGACTTGCGGAACCAGCGCATCATGCGCCGCGTCTCGGTGTAGCTGCGCCCGCTGGAAAGCAGGTGCGCACCGGCCGTTCCCGCCAGCGGCTCGGTGGCGATCATCGCCGAGCGGAACGGGACAACCGATCTGCGCACCGCCTCGGTCGCCGGCGTCAGGTCGGAGTAGGAATTGGTGGCGATGACGATCTGGCGGGCGGTAATCCGCCCGTTTGGAGTCTCTACGACCACGCCGGTTCCGTCGCGCCCGAAGCGGGTGACCGGGGTGTTCTCGTAGATGGTGATGCCCGCGGCCTTGAGCCCGGCCGCCAGCCCGAAAACGAAGTTGAGCGGATGGATGACGCCGCCATGCGTGTTCAGCATGCCGCCGGTAAAGCCGTTGGAGCCGGTCTCTGCCGCGACCTCCGACGCGCTCAGGATCGACGCCTCGGTGTCGCCCAGCGCCTCGCGCAGCCAGGTTACCTCGCTCTTGAGCGCCTCGAGGCTAAGGGCATTGTGGGCGCAGCGTAGCGACCCCGAGGGGCGATAGTCCGCGCCTTTGATGTCGAGTTCTTCGACCAGCTGGCCGACATGCTCGATCGCCTCCAGGCCGACATCGTGCATGCGGCGGGCCGTATCGATGCCATGGCGCGCGGCAATGTCCTTGAAGCCGACGCGGAACTTGCCCGACACCACGCCGCCATTGCGCCCGCTCGCGCCCCAGCCGACGCGATTGGCTTCCAGCACCACCGGCGACAGTCCGGCTTTGGCGAGATAGCGCGCGGTGGAAAGGCCGGTATAGCCCCCGCCGATGATGGCGATGTCGAAGGCCTGGTCGCCCGTCAGGCTTTCGAATGCCGGCCGTGCGACGGACGTCGCCTGCCAGAGCGAGGCGACGTCGACCGGAGGAGACCGTGTGGTCATGGCGGCGCCTCTCCTGCCGGTCAGGCCGCCACGCGGCTGTCGGCGAGTTCGGCGTCGACCGCGTCGGCAAGCTGCTTCAGCGATGAGAAGTGAACGTCGGGGCGCGTCAGCACCTTGGGGTCGGGCGTGCCACCGAAACCCTTGAGGCCCTGCCGACGCTCGATCCAGCACGTCGTGTAGCCCTCGGCCTTGGCGACGCCGATGTCGTGATGCTGACTCTGCGCGACGTGGAAGATCTCGCACTGCTGGAAGCCGAGCGCCGACTGACGCCCCTTGTTGAAGGCGAAGAAGCGGGGGTCCGGCTTGGCGCAGCCGGCCTCGTCGCAGGTCACGCTGTCGTGGAAGGGATTGCCGAGCGTCGCCGAATAGGCCGAGAAGGCGGTGCGGTCGGCATTGGTCATCGCGACGAGGCGGAAGTTCTTTCTCAGCCGGCGCAGCGCCTCGACGGAATCGGAGAAGGCCGGCCAGCGCAGCACCGAGAGCTGGAAGGCCTCGGCGGTCGCCTCGTCATTGTTGAACCCGCATTCGTTGGCGAGCGCGAGATAGACGTCCTTCATGGCGAAGGACGAGCGCCCGTAGAACTGATCGCGCCCGCGCTTGTAGGGCTCGAAGATCGCCTCGTCGCTCGCCGCGGCGGCCTTCGGCCCGCCCAGCGTGCGCACGGCGGTCAGGACGCCGGTTTCGAAGTCGATCAGCGTTCCGACGATGTCGAACGTCATGACCTTGAAATCGGTGAACTTCATGTCTGCATTCCTTTTAGGAGAGATCGAAAACAGGGATCAGGCCGCCGGCGGCACCACGATGGTGTCGTCCGGGTGAATGGCGACGGCGATGCGTTCGCCGGGAGCCCGCAGGAGCGATCGGCCGTGATGGTTGCTGGGCACGCGCAGGCTGAGCCGCGCGCCGCTGTCGAGGTCCAGGAGAATGCGGATGCTCTCGCCCTGGTAGAGCGTCTCGCTGACGGTGCCGACGAGCCGGTTCGTCACATCGACCGCATGGTCCGGCGCGATGGTGAGATTTTCCGAATGGACGACCAGGAGCAGGTCCGATCGGTTCGGAACCGGCCGGGACGCGACGAGGCGCGCGCCGTCAAGCTCGACGGTATAGTCGTCGATGCGGCGTACCGGCAGCAGGGCAGACTCGCCGATGAAGCCGGCGACGAAGGAATCGGCCGGGTTGTCGTGCAGCCTTTCGGGCGTGTCGACCTGGACGATGCGCCCCTTGTTCATGATGGCGATGCGATCGCTCATGGTCAGCGCCTCGCGCTGGTCGTGCGTCACATAGATCATCGTCGCGGCGAGCTTGCGGTGCAGGTGCTTGAGCTCGATCTGCATGGTCTCGCGCAGTTGCTTGTCGAGCGCCGAGAGCGGCTCGTCCATCAGGATCAGCCGCGGCTCGAAGATCATGGCGCGGGCGAGGGCGACGCGCTGGCGCTGGCCGCCGGACAGTTCGTGGATCCGGCGCTCGCCGAAGCCGCCGAGCTCGACCATGTCGAGCGCCGCCTTGAGGCGCTCCGGCCATTCCGATTTCGGCATGCGGCGCGCGCGCAGCGGGAAGGTGACGTTCTCCGCGACGTTCATGTGCGGGAACAGCGCGTAGTTCTGGAACACGATCCCGATGTCGCGCCGGTGCGGCGGCTCGGTGGTGATGTCGCGGCTGCCGAGATGGATCGAGCCGGAGGTCGGCGGCACGAATCCACCGAGAATGCCGAGTAGTGTCGTCTTGCCGGAGCCGGAGGGACCGAGGATCGAGACGAATTCGCCGGGCTGGACCTCAAGGTTGATGTCGTCGAGCGCGCAGAAGCTCCCATAGAATTTGGAAGCCGCTC
Organism: Ancylobacter sp. TW_SC_1; assembly: GCF_056836805.1. Taxonomy (NCBI): domain Bacteria; kingdom Pseudomonadati; phylum Pseudomonadota; class Alphaproteobacteria; order Hyphomicrobiales; family Xanthobacteraceae; genus Ancylobacter; species Ancylobacter sp. TW_SC_1. The sequence continues at coordinate 2,911,344 of NZ_CM166365.1, read as the reverse complement.
GAATGGTAACCCCCACCGTATCCCGTGAAATCAGTCTGCTCATGTCGTTCCGATCTGGAAAGCGAACGAAGACATTACATCGCATATGCGCGGTCGGCGGCGTCACACCCGTGGTTCCCCTGGGTGCCGGACCGCCCCCGCAATGCGCGTCTTCGGCTGTGCGTTCTGCATTTGTTGAACGCAACAGACCAACGTTCGAAGCCATATTCAATTGAAAAAAAATCCGGCCGACATTACATTATGTAATGCGCCGGCTTCGTCTCGCCCTGCCGTCCATGAACGGCTTCTTCACCTTCGAAGCGGCGGCTCGCTGCGGTAGTTTCGCGCGTGCCGCCGGGGAACTCAATGTGACGCCGGCGGCCGTGAGCCGCATGATCGGGCGGCTCGAGGACCATCTCGGCATCACCCTGTTCGACCGCACGCTCGGCGGGGTGACGCTGACGGAAGCCGGGCGCATCCTTTATGAAGCGATCTCGCGCGGCTTCTCGGGCATCGAACATGCGCTGCGCGAGATCGAGGATCGCAAGACCGGCGTGGAGACCGTCACGCTATCGGTCTCGACCGGTTTCACGACCCACTGGATCATGCCGCACATGGCGGAGATCAAGCGGGCCTTTCCTTCGCTCGAACTGCGCTTCCAGCTGATCATGTCGGCGCTGTCGGGACCGGTCACCGATGTCGATCTCGGCATGCGCTTCCTCGATCGGCCGGACGAACGGCACGAGGCGAGCTACATCATGCCGGAGATCCTCGTGCCGATCTGCAGCCCCGGCTACCGCGACACGCAGGGTGGATCGGTGAGGGAGGCAGCCACCCCGGTCGAGACCCTGATCAATCTCGACGATGTGCAGCCCGACTGGTCGCATGTGTTCTTTCCCGGCGACCCCGGCGCGGCGACCAATTCGATGATCTTCTCCGATTACGCGATCGTCGTGCAGGCGGCCATGCTCGGCCAGGGCGTGGCGCTTGGCTGGCTGAACGTCACCTGCCACTGGCTGCGCACGCAGGCGCTGGTGCCGGCGAGTTCGCGTATCAGGACCACCGGGCGTCACTGCCAGTTCGTGCGCTCCCGCGACAAGCCGCTGCGCCCCATCGTGGCCGAACTGCGCGACTGGATCGTCGCTCGGCTCAACGAGGACGTGCGGCACGTGGCGGAATTCTATCCCGAACTCGGGATCCGCGAGGTTCTGGACCGCCGCCACGCCTGAAACCGTGGGCGGCAAACCGAGCCGTCGACCGGCTTGCCGCCGCAGGCGCGGCGCGCCGGCATCAGGCGACGTTTCATGCCCCGAAATGCCAGGGGTGCGCTGCGCGCGGCGGGGAGGATGGCCAATGACCAGGCTCCATGCCCGACGGCCCGGTCGAAGCGGGCATGCGACGGCGCTGTGGAAGAATGGGCGCGCGGTGCGGGCCCGGCCCGACGCGCATGTTGTGCGCTCGCGGGCGGTGCCGGTAGGATGGAAGCCTCAGGGCTGCTGATAAGCGAGCACGGGTTGCTCTGTAGAATAAGCCGTCCGCGACGCTAGGAACCTACCATATGCGCAGTCCGACCACCCGCCGCTTCGGCGGTTCAGCCCGCGATGCCGCCGAGGCGGCGTTCAAGACCGTCACGGCACCGCCGCCGGCCAGTGCGCCGGCCGCCGCCGCCCCGGTGCTCCCGAATGCCAAGGAACTCGTGTCCATCCGCCTCGATCGCGAAGTGCTGGAGCACTTTCAGGAGGGCGGCGCGGGCTGGCAGGACCGGATGAACGCCGCGCTGCGCAAGGCCGCCGGACTCTAGCAGCGGACGTGGCCGGCCTGCCGGGCGTTCGGCAGTCGCGGCAGCGGCGAAATTCAGGCCCGCGCGTTCGGCGGGGAGGGGGGAGGGGCGGTGCTTCCCCGCAGCACCAGCTCCACCGGCAGCACCGTGTCGTCGGGGCATTCATCGCCGCCGATCCGATCGAGCAGGCGTTGCGCCGCGTGGCGGCCGATCGACTCGCGCGGCTGGCGGATGGTGGAGAGCGCCGGGGTCATGTGCGCCACGAGCTCGATGTCGTCGAAGCCCATCACGGAGACATCACGCGGCACCGCCACGCCGCGGTGCTGAAGCTCGCCGATGAAGCCGCAGGCCATCGCATCGCTGGCGAGGAAAACCGCTGTCGGGCGCTCGTCCGCCGGCAGGGTCAGCCACGCCTCGCCCGCGCGGCGGCCGGAATCGAGGCTGAAGTCGCCCGGGAAGACCGTCGGTGACGGCAGCCCCCGGGCCTTCAGCGCCTCTTCGGTGCCCGCCAGTCTCGCTTCCGTCAGCACATTGCCGGGCGGACCCGCGACATGGCCGATCCGCTGGTGGCCGAGATCGGCGAGGTGGTCGACGGCCATACGCGCCGCCGCCCGGTTGTCGATCTTCACGCGCGGCGCGGCAAAGCCGGGAATCCACTCGCAGGCGAGCACCACCGGCACCCGGCGCGCCAGTCCGTCGGCAGGCAGCGACCCGTCGAGCACGATCAGCCCGTCGGCCCGGCTGGGCTCGGCATAGCTGAGCAGGGTTTCCCCGCCCATGGCGCAGGTGTCGGCGACCAGCAGATTATAGCCGGCCGCCGCCAGCACCGCCGCCATGCCGGCGAGGATCTGCGAGAAAAAGGGGTTGGACAGATTCGGCACCAGCGCCACGACGCCGCCGGTACGCCGGTGGCGCAGATTGCGCGCGGCGTGGTTGAGCCGGTAGCCGGTCTGCCGGATCGCCTCCTCGACGCTCCGCCTTGTCTCGGCGCTCACGACATCCGGGTTGGAGAGGACACGGCTGACCGTGGCGGTGGAAACGCCGGCAAGCCGCGCCACGTCCACGATCTTCGGTCTCTGGTGCTGCATGGCCACTCCATAGACGCGCCGGTGCCCGATTGGCAATCCGCTCACACTGCCGTAACGGAAGACGGTGCCGACCCCCTCTTGCAATCGATTACATGACTCCGTTACGCTGATTGCAACCGATTACAAAAACACAAGCGGTTGGCCGGCAACGTCCGGTCGGGAGGAAGACATGCGGACCATCAAGGGACCGGGCCTGTTTCTGGCCCAGTTCATCGGCACTGATGCGCCCTTCGACAGCTGGAACGACATCACGCGGTGGGCCGACGAGTGCGGCTATGCCGGCGTGCAGGTGCCCACCAACGATCCGCGCATCCTCGATCTCGACCGTGCCGCCGCCTCGCGCGACTGGTGTTCGGAATGGGCCGGGCAGGGCGCGCAGAACGGGGTCGTCGTCACCGAATTGTCCACCCATCTGCAGGGCCAGCTTGTGGCGGTCCACCCCGCCTATGACGCGATGTTCGACGCCTTCGCCCCCGCGAGCGTGCACGGCAATCCCTCGGCGCGGCAGGAATGGGCGGTCGACCAGGTGAAGAAGGCGCTCACGGCCTCGAAGAACCTCGGGCTCACCGCCATGGTGAGCTTTTCCGGCGCGCTCGCTTGGCCCTATGTCTACCCGTGGCCACAGCGGCCGGCGGGGCTGATCGAGGAAGCCTTCGACGAGCTGGCCCGCCGCTGGCGCCCGCTCCTCGACCACGCGGATAGTTGCGGCGTCGACATCTGCTTCGAGATCCACCCCGGCGAGGATTTGCACGACGGCGACACCTTCGAGATGTTCCTCGACCGCGTGGACCAGCATCCGCGCGCCAAGATGCTCTACGATCCCTCGCACTACGTGCTGCAGCAGCTCGACTATCTCGATCACCTCGACATCTATGCCGAGCGCATCGGCATGTTCCACGTCAAGGACGCCGAGTTCAATCCGACCGGACGCAAGGGCGTCTATGGCGGCTACCAGCCCTGGCTCAACCGTGCCGGGCGCTTCCGCAGCCTGGGCGACGGGCAGGTCGATTTCGGCTCCATCTTCTCCAAGCTCGCCGCCATGGATTTCGACGGCTGGGCCGTGGTCGAGTGGGAGTGCTGCCTGAAGCATCCCGAGGACGGCGCGCGCGAGGGCGCGGCCTTCGTGAAGAACCACATCATCCGTGTCACCGAGCGCGCCTTCGACGATTTCGCGGCGGCCGGCACGGATCGCGCCGCCAATCGCCGCCTGCTGGGCCTCGACCGATGAACGCCCCGATCCGCCTCGGCATGGTGGGCGGCGGCTCCGGCGCCTTCATCGGCGCCGTCCACCGCATCGCCGCGCGGCTCGACGGCGAGTTCACGCTCGTAGCCGGCGCGCTCTCCTCCACCCCGGAGAAGGCCCGCGCTTCGGCGCAGGCTCTGGGGATCACGCGCAGCTATGACGATTTCGTCGCCATGGCGAAGGGCGAGGCCCGCCGCAAGGATGGCATCGAGGCCGTGGCGATCGTCACCCCGAACCACATGCATGCCGGTCCGGCGATCGAGTTCCTCAAGCGCGGCATCCATGTCATCTGCGACAAGCCGCTGACCGCGACGATGGCGGAAGCGCGGAAGCTCGCCAAGGTGGCCGAACAGTCGAAGGCGCTGTTCATCCTCACCCACAACTACACCGGCTACCCGATGGTACGTCAGGCGCGTGCCCTGGTCGCGGCCGGCGAACTGGGCAAGATCCGCCTGGTTCAGGTGGAATATGTGCAGGAGTGGCTGACCGAGGCGGCCGAAAGGCATGGTTCCAAGCAGGCCGAGTGGCGCACCGACCCGGAGCGTTCCGGCGCCGGCGGCGCCACCGGTGACATCGGTACCCACGCCTACAACCTCGCCTGCTTCGTCTCCGGCCTGACGCCGGAGGCGCTGGCGGCGGACCTCTCCATCTTCGTGCCGGGCCGCGCGCTCGACGACAACGCCCATGTACTCTTGCGTTTCGACGGCGGCGCGAGGGGCATGCTCTGGGCCAGCCAGGTCGCGCCGGGCAACGAGAACGGGCTGCGCCTGCGCATCTTCGGCGAGAAGGGCGGCCTCGAATGGGCGCAGGAGGACCCGAACCGCCTGTGGTTCACCCCGTTCGGCCAGCCCAAGCGGCTGTTCACCCGCAACGGGGCCGGCGCGCTGCCGGAAGCGACGCGTGTCTCGCGCATCCCGCCGGGCCACCCCGAGGGCTACCTCGAAGGCTTCGCCAACATCTATGCCGAGGCGGCGCGGGCGATCCGCGCCCATCGGGCCGGCGAGCCGCCGCCGGCCGGTGTGGTCTACCCGACGCTGGCGGACGGGCTCGCGGGCATGCGCTTCGTCGAGGCCTGCGTCCAGTCGTCGAGGCGCAACGCCGCCTGGGTGACGTTATGAAGGCGGGCGCGGCGCCGGTGCTCGAGCTCCGCGACGTCCGCAAGAGCTTTGGACCGATCGAGGTTCTGCACGGCGTCGACTTCGCTCTGCATCCCGGCGAGGTCCACGCGCTGATCGGCGAGAACGGCGCCGGCAAGTCGACCATCATGAGAATCCTCGGCGGCTTCCTGCCGGCCTCGTCGGGACAGGTGCTGCTCGACGGCCGGCCCGCGCCCTATGCCAGCGGCGCCGAGGCGGAAGCGGCCGGCGTCGTGGTGATCCACCAGGAGTTCAACCTCGCGCCGGACCTCACCGTCACCGAGAACATCTGGCTCGGGCGCGAGATCGGCCGCGTCCTCCTCGACCATCGCGCCATGCGTCGCGGCACGCAGGAACTGCTCGACCAGCTCGACAGCCGCATCGCCCCCGACGCCCGCATTCGCGACCTCACCGTTTCCGACCGGCAGATGGTCGAGATCGCCAAGGCGCTGTCGCGCAAGGCGCGCGTCCTCATCATGGACGAGCCCTCCGCCGTGCTGACCCATCGCGAGGTGGAGGTGCTTTTCCGCCAGATCGACCGCCTGCGCGCGCAGGGCGTGGCGCTGCTCTATACCTCGCACCGGCTGGAGGAGGTCTCGCGGATCGCCGACCGCGTCACCGTGCTGCGCGACGGCGCGGTGGTGCGCCGGGCGATGCGCGGCGAGCTGACCGAGGACGGCATGGCGACCGCCATGGTCGGGCGCGACCTCGCGGACATCTATCCGGGCCACCGCCACGCGGCCGGGGAGGTCGCGATCGAGGTGCGGGACTTCGCCGTGCCGCCGCTGGTCCACGACGTGTCCTTCCGCCTGCGCCGGGGCGAGGTGCTCGGCATCTCCGGGCTCGTCGGCTCCGGCCGCACCGAACTCGCCGAGGGGCTGGTGGGGCTGCGCGCGGCGAGCGGGGAGATACGGCGCAACGGCGCCCCCGTTCGCATCCGTTCGGTTCAGGAGGCGGCAACATACGGCATCGCCTACCTCACCGAGGACCGGAAGGAGCGCGGCCTGCTGCTCGACAAGACCCTGCGCGAGAACCTGACCCTCTCCACCCTTCCGCGCTTCGGCAGTCCCTTCCTCTCGAAGGCGCGGGAAGAGGAGGCGCTGAGCCGGGCGATCGAGGAGTTCGACATCCGCGCGCCGCGCCGCGACATGGTCGCGGGCAATCTGTCGGGCGGCAACCAGCAGAAGCTGCTGCTCGCCAAGACGCTGCTGGCGGAGCCCGAGATCGTCATCATCGATGAACCCACGCGGGGCATCGACGTCGGCACCAAGAGCCAGATCTACGCCTTCATCGACCACCTCGCCTCCGAAGGACGCAGCGTCATCGTGATTTCCTCCGACATGCCCGAGATCCTCGGCCTCTCCGACCGCGTCCTCGTCATGCGCCACGGCACCATCGCCGGCGAACTGACAGGCGATCGCATCAGCGAGACCAACGTGGTGCGGCTGGTGATGGGCACCAGCGAGGCTGGCACCGGCGAGGTGCGTCCCAATGACTGATACCGCCATGTCCCCGCCGGCCCGCACCTCGCGCCTGCCTGGCCTCTCCGCTCTTGGCCCGCTGCTGGCGCTGATCCTGCTCGTCGCGCTCGGCGCGTTCCTGAACGACAATTTCCTCTCCGCCGGCAACATCACAAACGTGCTGGCCCGCTCGGCCTTCATCGGCATGATCGCGGTCGGCATGACCTTCGTCATCACCTCCGGCGGGCTCGACCTGTCGGTCGGCTCGATGGCCGCGTTCATCGCCGGGGTCATGATCCTCGCCATGAACGCGCTGCTGCCTTCCATGGGCGTCGGCGTGCCGCTGGTGCTCGCCGGCATGGCGATCGCGCTCGGGGTGGGACTGCTCGCCGGACTCGGCAACGGGCTTCTCGTCACCAAGGCGCGCATCGAACCCTTCATCGTCACCCTCGGCACCATGGGCATTTTCCGCTCCCTGGTGACGTGGCTCGCCGATGGCGGCACCATCAGCCTCGACTTCGGCGTGCGGCAGTTCTACCGGCCGGTCTATTATTCCGGCCTGTTCGGCATTGCCTGGCCGATCCTCGTCTTCGCCCTCGTCGCCATCGCCGGGCAGATCGCGATGCGGCACACGCGCTTCGGCCGCTACTGCGAGGCGATCGGTTCCAGCGACAAGGTCGCCCGCTATTCGGCGGTGAACGTCGACCGCGTGCGGATGATGACCTATGTGCTGCTGGGCCTGCTCGTCGGGCTCGCCACCATCATGTACGTGCCGCGGCTCGGCTCGGCCTCCGGTTCCACCGGCATGCTGTGGGAGCTGGAAGCCATCGCCGCCGTGATCATCGGCGGCACCGCCCTCAAGGGCGGCTTTGGCCGCGTCTGGGGCACGGTGGTGGGCGTGCTGATCCTCAGCCTGATCGACAACATCCTCATCCTGGCGGACCTCGTCTCCCCCTATCTCAACGGGACGATCCAGGGCGTCATCATCGTGCTCGCGGTGGTTCTCCAGCGCGGCAAATCATCATCCGCCTGAGAGCGGAGGCAACGGGAGGAAACGACAATGGAACGCAGGACATTCCTCACTACCGCCGCCGTCGGCGCGGCCACTGCCGCCACCGGCTTTTCCCTTCCCGCGGCGGCGCAGGCGAAGAAGGCGGTGATCGGCGTCTCGATCCCCTCCGCCACCCACGGCTTCATGGGCGGACTGAACTGGCACGCGCAGGAGACCATCAAGCGGCTGAAGGCGACCTATCCCAACCTGGAGTTCGTGCTCGCCACCGCCGGCGCGGTCGGCAAGCAGGTGAACGACATCGAGGACATGGTGGCGACGCGCAACATCGACGCGCTGGTCGTGCTGCCCTTCGAATCCGAGCCGCTGACAAGCCCCGTCAAGGCGGTGAAGGACGCCGGCAAATGGGTGACGGTGGTCGACCGCGGCCTGTCGCAGCCCGGCATCGAGGACCTCTATGTCGCCGGCGACAACACCGCCTTCGGCCGGGTCTCGGGCGAGTATTTCAAGGCCAACCTCAAGCCCGGCGCCAAGATCGTCGTGCTGCGCGGCATTCCCACCACGCTCGACAATGAGCGCGTCGACGCCTTCAAGGCCGCCATCGACGGGTCCGGGATCGAGATCCTCGACATGCAGCACGGCAACTGGAACCGCGACAAGGCGTTCTCCGTGATGCAGGACTACCTGTCCAAGCACAAGCAGATCGACGCGGTCTGGGCGGCCGACGACGACATGGCCATCGGCGTGCTGGAAGCGATCTCGCAGTCCGGCCGCCAGAAGGAGATGTGGATCGTCGGCGGCGCCGGCATGAAGGAGATCATCAAGCGGGTGATGGACAAGGACCCGCAGATCCCGGTCGACGTGTCCTATCCGCCGGCGCAGATTTCCACCGCGCTGGAGATCACCGCGCTGCGCTTCGTCTCCGACACGCCGGTCTATGGCCGCTTCATCATCGGCTCGACGCTGATCACGCCGGAAAACGCGGCGCACTTCTACTTCCCGAACAGCCCGTTCTGACGCCGGGGGGCCAGACGAACGGGCAGGGGCGGACGGGAACGACGCCATCGCGGCGGCGTCCCCGTCCGTTCATTTCGCGAACAGGCAGGCGTGATCGGCTTCCCAGCTCAGCCGGACCCGGTCGCCGACCGCATAATCGGTTGGCATGGGCGTTCCGGCGGCGACGCGGACGTCCACCGGGGCACCCCAGGCCGTCATGACCGCGAAGTGGAAGGTCTCGCCGATGAAGGTCGCATCGGTCAGCACGGCATCGATCCCAGGCACGCTTGAGGGTTTGCCGGAGACGTCGATGCGCACCCGGTCCGGCCGCACCATCAGACTGCTCTGCGCGGCGGACGGCGCGGTATCGCGCATGTGCGCGGGATCGTGGAACGGCACGTCGGAGAGCCGGCTGCCGTCGGGAAAGACGATCTCCGCCCGCTCGCCGCGCCTTCCGGCAATGCTGCAGTCGAGGAAGTTCGAATGGCCGACGAAGTCGGCGACGAAGCGGGTGCGCGGCGCGTCGTAGAGCTCGCGGCCCTTGCCCACCTGCTCGATGCGGCCATGGTTGAACAAGGCGACACGGTCGGACAGGCGCAGCGCCTCCTCCTGGTCGTGCGTGACATAGAGGATGGTGACGCCGGTCTCGCGATGGATGCGGCGAATCTCGGTCTGGATTTCCTCGCGCAGCTTCTTGTCGAGCGCCGAGAGCGGCTCGTCCATCAGCAGCAGCGGGGGATCGTAGGCGAGGGCACGGGCAAGCGCGACGCGCTGCTGCTGGCCGCCCGAAAGCTGCGCCGGCATGCGGTCGGCGAAGCGCTCCAGCCGCACCAGCGCCAGCATCTCCTCGACCTTGCGGCCAATCTCGGCACGCGGGCGGCGGCGGACGCGCAGCGGAAAGGCGACGTTCTCCGCGACGCTGAGATGGGGGAACAGCGTGTAGCGCTGGAACACCATGCCGATGTTCCGCTTGTTCGACGGCTCGGCGAGGATGCTGCGCCCCTCCAGGCGGATGTCGCCGGCGCTCGGCTCGAAGAACCCGGCGATCATGTAGAGCGTGGTGCTCTTGCCGGAGCCGGAGGGGCCGAGGAACGTCATGAACTCGCCGCGCGCAATGTCGAGCGACACGTCGGAAACGGCGGCGACCTTGCCGAAGGTCTTGGTGATGCCGCGTATCTCGAGGAAGGGCGTTGTCATGGGCGGGTGTCCTTGCGGAGAGCGGCCAGGGCCATGAGGGCAGCGGTCAATCCGATCAGCACCGTCGAGACGGCGGCGATGACCGGCGAGAGGTCCTGCCTCAGCGTGCCGAAGATGCGCACCGGCAGCGTCTGGAGGTCGGGGCTGGCCATGAAGATGGCGATGACCACCTCGTCCCAGGAGGCGAGAAACGAGAAGATCGCCGCGCTGACGAGGCCGAGCCGGATGCCCGGCAGGGTGACACGGATCTTGGCTTCCAGCGGGCTGGCGCCGCACACGATGGCGGCGGTCTCGATGTCGCGGTCGAAGCGCTCCAGCGCATTGCAGATGGCGATGATCGAGAAGGGCAGCGCGATGACGAGATGCGCCAGCACGAAGCCGACGAAGGTACCGTTCAGATGCAGGCGCAGGAAGAAGGCGTAGAGCGCCACCGCCAGCACCACCACCGGCAGGATCATCGGCGTGAGGAACAGCGCGCGCAGAGCCTCCCGCCCCCGGAAGGTGCCGCGCGTCAGGCCGAAGGAGGCCATCAGCCCGATGCCGACCGACAGCACGGTGACGACGGCGGCGATCTGGAAGCTGGTGAGGAAGGAGGCGATCCATTCGGGATCGTCGAACAGTTCCTCATACCAGCGCAGCGTCCAGCCCGGCGGCGGAAACTGCAGCCATTGCGAGGAGCCGAAGGACAGCGCGACGATCAGCAGGATCGGCAGCAGCAGATAGGCGCCGACCAGCAGCGCGATGAGAATGAGGGCGACGCGCCAGGCGCCGAGGCGGGAGAAGTCGAGCAGCATGGTTCAGCTCCTCGCCTGTCCGAAGCCGAAGAAGCGGAGCTGCACGAGATAGATGGCCAGCGTGATGGTCAAAAGGATCAGCGCCGCCGCACCCGCCAGCCCCCAATCCAGCAACGACTGGACGAGCTGGGCGATCAGTTCGGCAAGCATCATGTTCGACGTGCCGCCGAGCAGCGCCGGGGTGATGAAGTAGCCGAGCGACATCACGAACACCATCAGCGCGCCGGCCGCGACGCCGGAGGCGGTGAGCGGCAGCATCACCCGCGTGAAGGCCTGCCAGCGGCTCGCCCCGCACAGCGCCGCCGCCTGGAAGACGGACGGATCGATGGAGCGGATGGTCGCGTGCAGCGGCAGGATCATGAAGGGCAGCATGATGTAGGTCATGCCGATGGTGACGCCGGCCAGATTGTTGATGAGCGGCAGCGGCTCGGAAATGATCCCGAGATTCATCAGCGTCCGGTTGATGATGCCGGTGCGCTGCAGCAGCACCATCCAGGCATAGGTGCGCGCCAGCAGGTTGGTCCACATCGACAGGATCACGATGGCGAACAGCAGCCGCGACCAGAACCCCGGCGCGATGGCGAGGAACCACGCCACCGGGAAGCCGAGCAGCACGGTCGCCACCGTCACCGTGCCGGCGACCAGGAAGGTGTTGCCGAGGACCTTGAGATAGGTCGTCGAGGCGAAGAAGGCGGCGTAGTTCTGCAGCCCGGGCTGCGGCTCGAGCACGCTTCGCAGCAGCAGGGCGAGAACCGGCAGCACGAAGATGCAGCCGACAAGCAGCAGCGCCGGCACGACCGACGCGAAGCCGCGGGAGGTGCGGCGCGGCATGGCCGGAGGCGCATGCGGGGCGGGGCGTGTCGCGGCGTCGATCACGGTCATGGGCGCTCGTCGAAGGTCGCTCGGCCCGTTCCGGCCTGAAGGACCGGAACGGGGGAAGCTGAGAGGACGTCCGCGCGTGCCGGCGCGGACGTCGCGGCGTCGTCGGGGAGGACAGGCGTCACTGCGCCTGCCAAGCGTACCAGCGCTTGCCGATCTCGTCGCGATGGGCGGCCCAGTAGCCCATGTCGAGATTGATCTGCGAGGTGGTGTGCTTGTCCGGCAGGTTCGCCGCCACATCCTTCGGCATCAGCGCCGCCGACTTGACGTTGACCGGCGCGTAGCCGCTGTCGGTGGCGAAGCTCGCCTGCCCCTCGGGGCTGGTCGCCTCGGCGAGGAACTTCATCGCCGCTTCCTTGTTCTTCGAGCCCTTCGGCACGACGAGCATGTCGGCGGCGGTCAGGTTCTGCTCCCAGGAGATGCCGACCTTCTCGCCGCTCTGCTCCAGCGCGAAGAGGCGGCCGTTCCAGAACTGGCCGATCGGCGCCTCGCCCGAGGCGAGAAGCTGCTGCGACTGCGCGCCGGTGCCCCACCACACGATGTCGCCCTTGATCGTGTCGAGCTTCTTGAAGGCGCGGTCGAGGTCGAGCGGGTAGAGCTTGTCCGCCGGCACGCCGTCGGCGAGCAGCGCGATCTCCAGCACGCCCGGCGCCGACCATTTGTAGAAGGTGCGCTTGCCGGGGAAGGCCTTGGTGTCGAACACGTCCGCCCAGCTCTTCGGCGTCTTGCCGGCAAGGCTGGCCGGGTTGAAGCCGAGCACGAAGGAGTAATAGAAGCTGCCGACCGCGTGGTCGGTGACGAAGCGCGGATCGAGATCGGCGCGCTTGACGATGCTGAAGTCGATCGGTTCGATCAGCCCGTCCTTGGCGGCGGCGGCGGCGAAGTCCGCCTCGACGTCCACGACATCCCAGGTGACGTTGCCGCTCTCGACCATGGCTTTCAGCTTGCCGTAATCGGTCGGTCCGTCCTGCTTCACGGCGATGCCGGTCTTCTTGGTGAAGGGCTCGGCCCAGTCCTTCTTCTGCGCGTCCTGAGTGGTGCCGCCCCAGCTGGTGAAGACGATGGAGCCCGACTTGGCGACGCCGAGGCCCGCGCCAGCGACGAGCGCACCGAGGGCCAGCCCTCCGACCCAGCCGATCTTGAACTTGCGAGACATGCTATTCCCCTGTGGTTCTCTGGTTATGGTCGGCACGCGGCGCTTTTTCGCGCCTTGATCTTTCGTTCTGACGCATCGTCCTTGCGCGAGAGAGCCGCTCTCCCGCGTGGAAACGCCTCGGGTCAGCTCAGCGGCGAGAACGAGGTCGGCAGGAGAATCTTGTTCTCCATCACCTCGATCAGCGCCTGGATTTTGGGCAGGAAACTCTGCCAGACCGGATCGGCGGCCAGCGCCGCGCGGCGGGCGGCACGGTCGTCGAGGCTCGCATAGGCCCAGATGTGGACGATCTCGTTCAGCGGGCCGATGTCGCTGGTGAAGTAGCCGACTAGCTGGCCCAGATGGCCCTTCTGGATGGCGATGCCCTCCTCGGCGACCAGCTTCACATAGGCCGGCACGGTGCCCGTCCTGAGCCGGTAGGTACGCATTTCGTAAAGCATGGCGGGCCTCCTCAGCGCATCACGAAGGGATCGGCGATCGGCTCGTCCGAGGTGCGGATCCAGACCGACTTGGTGCGGGTGTAATCGCGGATGGATTCCGCGCCGCCCTCGCGGCCGAGGCCGGACTGGCCGTAGCCGCCGAACGGCACGATGGGCGAGACGGCGCGGTAGGTGTTCACCCAGACGATGCCGGCGCGCAGGCGGCGGATGAGCCGGTGCGCGCGGGTGAGGCTGGAGGTGAAGACGCCCGCGGCCAGCCCGAAGGGGCTGTCATTGGCCTTGGCGATGGCGTCCGTCTCGTCGTCGAAGGCGATGACGCTGAGCACCGGCCCGAACAGTTCCTCCGCCGCGCAAGGCACCTCGTTGCCCGCGCAGGCGAGGATGGTCGGCTCGTAATAATTGCCGGCCGCGAAGCCCGCCGGCCGCCGGCCACCGGAGACGAGGACGGCGCCGGCGTCGAGGCTCGCCGCCACCGTCGCCTCGATATGGGCGAGCTGGCGCGCCGTGGCGAGCGGGCCCATCTCCGTCGCCGGGTCCCGCGGGTCGCCGATGCGGATGCAGCTCGCCTTCTCGACGAGCATGGCAAGCAGCTTCTCGCGCACCGATTCCTGGACGAAAAGCCGCGAGCCGGCGACGCAGCTCTGGCCGGAGGCGGCGAAGATGCCGGCGACGACCGCGTTGGCGGCACTCTCCAGATTGGCGTCCTCGAAGACCAGAACCGGCGATTTTCCACCCAGTTCCAGCGTCGTGTAGGCGAGGTTCTCGGCCGTGTTGCGCACCACATGCCGCGCCGTCGACGGCCCGCCGGTGAAGGCGACGCGCGAGACCAGCGGATGGGCGGTCAGCGTGCGCCCGCATTCCTCGCCGAAGCCGGTGAGGATGTTGACCACGCCCTTGGGGAAACCGGCCTCATGGACAAGACGCGCAAAGGCGAGCAGCGGCGCGGGACCTTCTTCCGACGCCTTGAGCACCACGGTGCAGCCGGCGGCGAGCGCCGGGCCGAGCTTCACCGCCGAGAGGAAGAGCTGCGAATTCCACGGCACGATGGCGGCGACGACGCCGATCGGCTCGCGGCGCAGATAGGCCTCCATGTCGGGCTTGTCGACGGGGAGGTGGGCGCCCTCGACCTTGTCGGCGAGGCCGCCGAAATAGCGGTAATAGTCGGCGACATAGCCGATCTGCGCACGGGTCTCGCGGATGATCTTGCCGGTGTCGCGGGTCTCCAGCTCGGCCAGTTCCGGGGCATGGGCGGCAACGAGGTCGCCGAGCTTCATCAGCAGCTTGCCGCGCTGGGTGGCGGTGAGGTCGGCCCAGGCGGGGTCGTCGAAGGCGCGATGGGCGGCGCGCACCGCGCGGTCGACGTCGGCGGCCGTGGCCGCCGGCATGAGCGCCCAGGCCGTCCCGGTTGCCGGATCGAGGCTCTCGAAGCTCGCGCCGCCCCCGACGAACGCGCCATCGATATAGAGGCGGAAGTCGTCGCGAAGATCCTGTGCGCTCATCTTCGTCCCCTCACACGAAAGCCGGCATGACGTGGCGGATGAAGAGGTCGAGCGACTTCTTCTTGCGGGCGTGACTGAGACCGCTGTCGATCCAGATGGAGAACTGGTCGAAGCCGAGCGCCTCGTAGCCCTTGAGCCGGGCGATCACCTCGTCGGGCTGGCCGATGACGAGATTCCGGCGCACCAGTTCGGGGGCGTATTGCGGGAATGCCGCGCGCTCCTCGGCGGAGAGCGGGGCCATGATCGCCTGCCGGATCGGCCGCTTGTTGGCGAACCAGGCACCGAACAGGCAGTAGAAGGCGGAGAGATCGTCGGCGAGTGCCTGCGTCTCGGCCTCGGAATCGGCGACGAACGTATGCTGCAGCAGCATGATCTTCGGGCGCGGCACTTCCGGATGGCTGCCGACCGCCGTGTCGAAGCGCTCCATCAGGCTGGCCACCTCGCCATCGCCGGAGGCGAGGGGAGTGACCTGCACGTTGCAGCCGTTCGCCACCGCGAAGTCG
Source organism: Ancylobacter sp. TW_SC_1 (assembly GCF_056836805.1). Lineage (NCBI taxonomy): Bacteria > Pseudomonadati > Pseudomonadota > Alphaproteobacteria > Hyphomicrobiales > Xanthobacteraceae > Ancylobacter > Ancylobacter sp. TW_SC_1. The sequence continues at coordinate 2,896,188 of NZ_CM166365.1, read as the reverse complement.
TGACTGTTGGGATCGCGCGCCGCGATCCAGACCGGCGGGCCGCCGGGCTGCACGGGCTTGGGCGATGCGGTGGTGGTGGGGAAGGACCAGAACTGGCCTTCATGGGCGTAGTCGCCCTGCCACAGCTTGCGGAGCGCCGGCACCATCTCGCGCATGCGCAGGCCCGCGCCCATGGCGTCGAGGCCGGGGAGCATGCGCTCATACTCGAAGCTGTAGGCGCCGCGCGCGATGCCGAGATCGAGCCGCCCCTCGCAGGCGACGTCCATCATCGCCGCTTCCCCGGCGAGGCGGATCGGGTTCCAGAACGGGGCGACCACATTGCCGGTACCGAGGCGCACCGTGGAGGTGCGGGCGGCCAGATGCGCGAGCTGGATGAAGGGGTTCGGTGCGATGGTGAACTCCATCGCATGGTGCTCGCCGATCCAAACCGTCTCGAAGCCGGTGGCCTCGGCGGTCAGCGCCAGTTCCTCCAGCTCGTCGAACAGCCGGCGATGCGGGATCGACGGATCGGAACGTTCCATGTGGACGAAGAGAGAGAATTTCATGGCCGTCGGATCCCCGGTTCTGTCTCAGGCGTGGGCGGCGAGCGGATGGACGGTGCCGCGCTCGGAATCGCCCACATAGATGCCGAATGCGTCTTCGCAGCGCTCGCGCACGAAACGCTGGAGCATGCTCCGCGTGGGCTCGTCCGGCAGGCGCGTCCACGGAATGGCGTCGAACGGCACCAGACGGGCCCCGCTTTCCATGCGCGGCGTACCGTCGAACGTGCCGCGATAGTAGATCGAGACCGTCCCTTCGCCGTCGCCCGGCGTCTCGAACACCGCGAACAGGAAGCCGAGCCGGCCCTCGACGCCGAGCCGTGCCAGCGCGCCTCTGAGGCTGCGCGGATTGCCGGCCGGCTCCAAGCGGGTACCGGCAGGAAGATCGACGCCGCCCTTGCCGTCCTCGATCAGCAGCACCGCGCCGTCGCGCTCCAGTATGGCGCCGACGCGGGCGGGCTCGTCGCGTCGCGCCAGCGCCTGCTGACCCAGCGCGAAATCGACATAGGCGCCCCGGCAATAGCCGAGCGGTGGGGCAGCGGTGGCACCGAAGCCGGCGACCTCGCCGATCAGGATCACATGGTCGCCCGCCTCGACGACATCATGCCGGCGGCAGTCGAACCACGCCGCCGCGTCCTCGATGACAGGGCTGCCCGCCGGACCGATGTGCCAGCGGCTGTCAGCGAATTTGTCGGCGGATTTGGAGGCGAAGAGCGCCGAGACGTCCTTCTGCCCGGCGGCCAGAACCGACACCGCGAAGTTCCCGGCGGCGCTGAACACGGGGAAGCTCGACGCCGTCCTGGCGATGCAGACGAGGATGAGCGGCGGGTCCAGCGACACCGAGGAGAACGAGTTGGCGGTGAAACCGCGCATCGTGCCCGCACCGTCACGCGTGGTGACGACCGTCACGCCGGTGACGAAGGCGCCCAGCGCCTGGCGGAACGCCTTCGCATCGAAGGCGGCGGGAGCGACCTGCTGCAGGAAGGCGAGGAGGCGCTGGTTCACGGCCTCCGGCGCCGTCAGGTTCATCATGTGGCGTTCGCCGGCCAGCACCTCGCAGCGCCCCTGAGGGACGAGCCGCGCCATCGCCTCGGACATCGCCTGGGTGGAATTCGCGTCGCCATCCGCAGTCATGAAAAGGGCAGGGACCGTAAGATCACGCAGCCTGTCGCGATGGGCCTCGTCGGAAGAGGCGAACAGCGCGTAGGTGCGCGCATACCCGACGGGATCGCAGGTGGTGAGCAGATCCGCCACGCGCTGCGCCGTCGCCTCGAGGTCCGGTGGCACCGGCTCGCCGAACCAGCGCCGCACCGCCGCCTCGTGCGACGCGGCGCTGCCTTCCTCGGCAAGCGACGCGGCGCGGGCGAGCACGGCGGCGCGCTGCGCGGGCGTGCGGCAGAACACGGCGTTGAGCGCGGCAACGCCGAGCACCCGCGCAGGATGCGACAAGGCCACATCCAGCGCCACCAGCGCACCCATAGAGTGGCCGATGACGACCGCCGCCGGCAGCGCCAGCGCATCGAGCAGGGCGACCACATGGTCGCTGTAGTCGGCGAGCCGCGCGTCGGCCGGCGGCAGGCTGGAACCGCCATGGCCGGGCATGTCGAGGGCGATCACGTCGTAGCGGGCGCGAAGCGCCTCGATCTGCGGCTCCCACGCATCCAGCGCCATGCCGACGCCATGCACCAGCACGACGGGGATGCTCCCGGCAACCCCGTCCCGCCGGTACCGGATGCGGGCCGGCCGCCCGTCGCGGCCGCTATAGCCGACGACGCGCGCCTCAGACATGGGCGCCGAGCTCCTGCGTGTCGCCGAGGTCCTTGAGGTCCTGGTAGCGGTCGCCGATGCGGTGATGCGGCCGTCCGCCGATGGACGCGCCGAGCGCCACCACGATCTCGTCCGGCGCGGGCGCGTCGAGGATGGAAAACTGGATGGTGAGGTAGTGCGAGCGGCGCCCTTCGTCGAGCTTGTCCATCAGCGGAATCACCACGGGAGTGTTCGGGCCGCCGCGCGTATTGGTGAAGGCGAGATAGCTCTTGGCGCCGACCGCCTTGCGGTAGTGGTTGCCGAAGCGCAGCGTGTGGATGAGCGCCGAGGCGTGTTCCACCTCGCCCGAAGTGCCGACGATGGCGGCCTTGCCATAGCCTTCCACCGCCTCGCCCGAGCCGGCCAGCCTGAGGATCTCCTCCGTCAGCAGCGCGCCGAGCTGCGGCGCGATGTCGTGGATTTCCGGCTTGAGGTTCTCGACGAAGCCGCGCCCGGCCCACGGATTGGTCAGCACCGCGGCGGCGGCATGCAGCCGCAGCGGAGTCGGCGCGGTGCGCCCGCCCTCGATCAGCGTGGTTTCGGAGAAGGTGACGAGCTTCCTGAGCTGCAAGGGCATCATGCGTTTCCGGCTTGGCGGCGCCTTGTTCGGCGCAGTGGTCATTCTGTCTCGTATGATGGTATACCATCGGACAATCGAGTCAATTGCCATGCCGCGCGGCACAGGCGACAAGAAGCGGGGATGGAGACGACGATGGTCGCGATGACGGATTCGAACGACGCGGCGGCGGAGATGAAGGTGGAGCGCAACGTCGCGACGCTGCGCAGCCTGACACTCGAAAAGATGCGGGATGCGATCCTCGATTTCCGCTTCCGGCCCGGCGAGCGGCTTGTCGAGCGCACGCTGTGCGAGCGGCTGGGCGTGAGCCGCAGTGTCGTGCGCGAAGTGCTGCGCCATCTCGAAGCCGAAGGATTGGTCGAGACCATTCCACACCAGGGCCCGGCGGTGGCGAAGCCCGATCCGGCCCAGGCGGCGCAGATCTACGAGATCCGCGGCCTGCTCGAGGGCGAGGCGGCACGCGCCTGCGCCCTGCATGCCGATGAGGCGTCGATCACCGAACTCGGTCACGCCATCGACAGGATCGACACTGCGTTTCGCGAGGGCACCCCGCGACTGGTGCTGAAGGCGACGACCGAATTCTACGAGAAGCTGTTCATTGCCGCCGGCAAGCTCGTCGCCTGGGACGTGGTGCGCTCATTGAATGCCCGCATCAATCACCTGCGCGGCATGACCATCGCCGCCGATGGACGCCACGCGGCCGCGATCGGCGAGATGCGCGCGCTGCACGACGCGATTCGTCGCAGGGACGGGGAGGCGGCCCTTGAGGCGAGCCGTGCGCATGTCGCCACCGTAGCCCGCCTCGCCGATGCCATTCTCGGCGACATCTGATCAACTCCAGCAAGCAGATCGAGCCACGCTCACGGCGGTTTCGCGGCCGCCGCGCGGCGAGGACGTATCGGTCGGGCTCGAATACCCTTTTCCCCATCGTCACTTACACTTCGTTCACCATGCCGCGCGATGTGCCGCATTTTCGCCTCACTCGGACAGCCTCTTGAGAGACACGGAGTGGGATCGCCGGTATCTTTCCGACGATCTTGGTGAAATGGGGCTCGATCCTGGCGACGTATCGACGTTGCCGCGGACCGGGTGCCCGGATGCGGTCGGGGTGAATGGCAACGATTCCAGTTCTTGCTCGTGCTGCCGGCCACATTGCGACGGACACCACCGCCGTCCGGATCGGCCGGCTCGTGGCGCTCTGCAGCATCGGCCTTCTGGTCGCCAATTGCACTGGCGGCTCCAAGCTGACGAGCAAGATTGATCCGAAATACGGCGTGTCCGCCAGCCCGCGCGTCGTCGCGATGGGCCAGCCCGTACCGAAGGGCGGCGGCACCTACCGCGTCGGCAAGCCTTATGTGGTCGCCGGCAAGACCTATGTGCCGACCGAGCCGAAGAACTATCGCACCGAAGGCCTCGCCTCCTGGTATGGCGACGATTTTCATGGCCGCCTGACGGCCAACGGCGAAGTGTTCGACATGCACTCCATCGCCGCGGCGCATCCGACGCTGCCGATGCCTTCCTATATCCGCGTCACCAACCTGCAGAATGGCCGGTCCATGGTGGTCCGCGTGAACGATCGCGGGCCCTATCACGGCAACCGCGTGGTCGATGTCTCCCAGCGTGCGGCCGATCTGCTCGGCTTCAAGCGTCACGGCACCGCCCGCGTGCGGGTCGAATATGTCGGCCGCGCTCCGCTCGAGGGGTCGGACGACATCCAGCTCGCCGCGACGCTGCGCCAGAACGGCAGGCCGGCCGAGATGCCCACCGTCATGGTCGCGTCCGCCGGCCCGCTGCGCGGCATGGCCGCCGCCGTGCCGCTGCCGCCGAGCCGTCCGTTCGACCTCGGCGAACCCGGCGACGAGCAGGTGGCCGACGCGTCCGAGCCGGTCTTCGATCCCGCACCGGTCGCGCCGGTCCGCGTTGCCAGCAAGCCTCGTCCGGCTGCCGTGGCGAGCGCGCCGCGTCCGGCGCCGCAGGTCGCCGCCAACCGCGCGCCCAGCGGCACGGCGCCGACCCGCGCGGTGCAGGTGGCCAGCTTGCAGCCGCCGGTCCGCGCGCCCAAGGCGCCGCCTCCGGCTTCCGCCTCGAACGGCATGCCGAGCGGCTGGGTCGTGGGACCGCAGCCCGCAATGGGCTACGCCGACGCTACGACCGACACGACCATCGATTCCGGCCGCGGCCTCTACTGACCGCCCCGCGGGCTTCCGAACATCCTTCCATGCCTTCTGGCAAAGCGCGGTGCGGGTTGCATTGCGATGGCCGTCACCGGCTGCTAACTCTGCCTTGAAGGCAGGGGAGGGTTGTTGTGAGCTTGATGCACCTCGTTGTCCCGCGCCCGAAGACGATGGCCGGCCGCTCTGTCGGCGCGCGACTCGCGTGCGGAACTCTGCTCGCCGCGATCGGCCTGATGGCCGGCATCTTCCCCGCGCGGGCACAGTCGCAGCCGGATATCGCGTCGCCGCAGGCCCTGCTTCTCGATTTCGACAGCGGATCGGTGCTCTTCGAGCGCGCCGCCGACACGGCCAATGCCCCCGCCAGCATCGCCAAGCTGATGACCATGGCGGTGGTGTTCGAGGAAGTCTCCTCGGGCCGCCTTTCGCCCGACACCGAATTCAAGGTGAGCGAGTATGCCTGGCGACGCGGTGGCGCACCTTCGGGCGGCTCCACCATGTTCGCCGCGGTGAACAGCTCCATCAAGGTGAGCGACCTGCTTCGCGGCGCCATCATCCCCTCCGGCAATGACGGGGCCATCGTGCTGGCCGAGGGCATTTCCGGCAATGAGCTGGCGTTCACGGTCAAGATGAACGAGGAGGCCAAGCGCCTCGGGCTGACCGGCTCGGTCTTCGTCAATTCCAGCGGCCTGGCCGATCCCGACCAGAAGACGACGCCGCGCGACATGGCGAAGATCGCCGCGCACATCATCCGCGACTACCCCGAACTCTACAAAATCTACAGCGAGCCGGACTTCCTCTGGAACAAGATCCGGCAGAGCAACCGCAACCCGCTGCTCGGCATGAGCCTGGGGGCCGATGGCTTCATGACCGGCTACCAGAAGGATGCCGGCTTCAACCTCGTCGGCTCGGCGGTGCAGAACGGCCAGCGCCTCATCGTCGTCATCATGGGCTCGAAAAGCGAGAAGGAGCGGGCGGAAGACGCCCGCAAGCTGCTCGAATGGGGCTTCCGTTCCTTCGAGTCGCGGCTCCTTTTCGAATCCGGGCAGATCGTCGGCGAAGCGACGCTCTACGGCGGTGCGCGTGGCGGCGCGCTGCTGACCAGCAACGAGACGATCCGCGTGCTGGTGCCGCGCAACGGCGACGAGAAGCTCGTCGCCCGCATCCGCTACGAGGGGCCCATTCCCGCGCCGGTCGAGAAGGGCGCGACGCTGGCCCGGCTGATGGTCTATCGCGGCGAACAGCTCGCCCTCGACGTGCCGCTGATCGCCGCCGAACCGGTGCCGGAAGGCCCGCTGTGGCGGCGCGCGATGGACGGTGCCTATGAACTGGTCGTGAGCCTGCTGCGCCAGGGCTACGCCAAGCTGACGGGCTGAGCATGGCGGCCCGCAAGCCCCGAGGCGCGAAATCCGCGGATCTGAAGCCCGTCGGCCTGCCACGCCGCCGTTCCGCCCGTCCGGGCCATTTCATAACCTTCGAAGGCGGGGAGGGTGCCGGCAAGTCCACGCAGGTGCGGCGGCTGCAGCAGCGCCTCGCCGCCATGGGGATCGACGCCGTGGCGACACGCGAGCCGGGCGGCTCGACCGGCGCGGAGATCGTCCGCCACCTGATCCTCTCCGGCGCCGCCAAGCCGCTGGGGCCGCTCGCCGAGGCCGCGCTCTTCGCCGCCGCCCGCGCCGATCACCTCGACGCCATGATCCGGCCGTCGCTGGCGCGCGGCGCCTGGGTCATATGCGACCGCTTCGCCGATTCGACGCGCGTCTATCAGGGCGCCGTCGGCAATGTCGATCTGCGCCTCATCGCGGCGCTCGAAGTGGTGACGGTGGGCGAGACGAAGCCGGACCTGACGATCATCCTCGACATTCCGGCGGAGGAAGGCCTGACCCGCGCCGCCACCCGCTCGGGCCGCGATGCCGACCGTTTTGAAAGCGAAGACCTCAACTTCCATCGTGGCCTGCGCGACGCCTTCCGCGATCTCGCCGCGCGCGAGCCCGGGCGCTGCGTGCTGATCGACGCCAGCGCCGACCCGGACACGGTCGCCGAGGCCGTCTGGAACGCCGTGTCGACGCGCCTCCAGCCCAAGGTCCCGCGCCGGGGAGCCCGCCAGTGAAGGAGACCGCCCAGCTGGAAGCCGACCGCTTCGGCACCGCACCCTCGCCGCGCGAGACCTCGCGCCTGATCGGCCATGACGAGGCACAGGCGATGGTCCGCACCGCCTGGGACGCCGGCCGGCTGCCGCACGCGCTGCTGCTCGGCGGGGCGGAAGGAATCGGCAAGGCGACGCTGGCCTACGCGATCGCCCGTTTCGTACTGTCCGGCGGGGCCGCGCCCGCCCATTCGCTCGCCGTCGCGCCCGACAATCCCGCGTCGCGGCAGGTCGCGGCACTGTCGCATCCGGACCTTCTGGTGCTGAGGCGCACGCCCAATGACAGCGGCAAGCTGCCGGCGACCATTCCGGCCGAGACGGTGCGCCGGGTGCGCAGCTTCTTCGGCTCGACAGCGGCACTCGGCGGCTGGCGGGTCTGCATCGTCGACACGCTGGACGAGATGAACGCGCAGGGCGCCAACGCCCTGCTGAAGACACTCGAGGAGCCGCCGGCCCGCTCGCTCTTCCTGCTGGTGAGCCACGCGCCGGGCCGGCTTCTGCCGACCATCCGCTCGCGCTGCCGCATGGTGGCGCTGCGCCGGCTGGCCGACGATCAGGTGGTCACCGCGCTGGAGTCGCTGGCCGAGACGATGCCGGACCTCGATCGCAGCCGCTTCGCCGAGGCAGCGGAGGCAGCGGGCGGCAGCGTGCGCGAGGCCCTGTCCCTGATGGCCGGCGACGGGCTGGCGGTCCGCAATGCCACGACGGTCCTGCTCGACACGCTACCGAGGGTCGATCCGAAAGCGCTGCACGCCCTTGGCGAGCGGCTTCAGGGCGACCGGGGAGGGGCACTGGAGAGCTTCGTCGGCACCGTCGAGGAATGGATCAGCGACCACGCCACGGGACGGCGCCAGACGGCCTGCGTGCGCCTTGCACGCCTGCCGGAGGTGTGGGAGAAGGTTCGCCGCGCCGCGGTCGACGCCGACGTCTACAATCTCGACCGCAAAACCCTCGTCTTCCGGATTTTCGCGTCGCTCAACGAGGCCCTGCGCCCCTGACCGCACGGGAGCCGGGCGTGCCGCAGGAAACGATCTTGAAACCCGCCTTCTACATCACCACGGCGATCGACTATCCCAATGGCGCGCCGCATATCGGCCACGCCTACGAGAAGATCGCCTCGGACGCGCTCGCCCGCTTCAAGAAGCTCGACGGCTACGACGTCTTCTTCCTGACCGGCACCGACGAGCACGGGCTGAAGATGGCGCAGACGGCGGAGAAGCAGGGCCTGACGCCGCTCGAATGGGCGACCAGGAACGCCACCCGCTTCAAGGAGATGGATGCGCTGCTCGGCGTCGACTACGACCGCTTCGTCCGCACCACCGACGAGGACCACATCGTCTCCACACAGGCGATCTGGCAGCGCATGGTCGAGGCCGGCGACATCTATCCCGGCGCCTATTCCGGCTGGTATTCGGTGCGCGACGAGGCCTATTACGCCGAGGATGAAACCACGGTGAACGCTGACGGCGTGCGCCTCGGCCCGCAGGGCACGCCGGTCGAGTGGACCGAGGAGAAGAGCTACTTCTTCCGCCTCTCAGCCTATCAGCAGAAGCTGCTCGACTATTACGACGCCCATCCCGACTTCATCCGCCCGGACGTGCGGCGCAACGAGGTGACGAGCTTCGTGAGGGGCGGCCTGCAGGACCTCTCGATCAGCCGCACCACCTTCTCCTGGGGCATCCCGGTGCCGGGCGATCCGGACCACGTGATGTATGTGTGGGTCGACGCGCTCACCAACTACATCACCGGCGTCGGCTATCCCGACACGGCGAGCGAGAGCTTCAGGCGCTACTGGCCGGCGGACCTGCACATCATCGGCAAGGACATCATCCGTTTCCACGCCGTGTACTGGCCCGCCTTCCTGATGTCGGCCGGCGTCGAGCCGCCCAAGACCGTCTTCGCCCACGGCTTCATCCACAATCGCGGGGAGAAGATGTCGAAGTCGGTCGGCAACGTCATCGACCCGTTCGACCTCGCCAATGCCTATGGCGTCGACGCGCTGCGCTATTTCCTGCTGCGCGAGATTCCGTTCGGCCAGGACGGCTCCTACAGCCATGAGGCCATCGTCGCCCGCACCAATGCCGACCTCGCCAACGACCTCGGCAATCTGGCCCAGCGCTCGCTGTCGATGATCGCCAAGAATCTCGGCGGCACGCTGCCCGCGCCCGGCCCGCTCGCCGAGGACGACGCGGCGATCCTCGCGAGCGCCGACGCCATGGGCGCCAAGGTGCGCGAGGCGATGGACGTTCAGCAGATCCATCAGGCGCTCGCCGCCATCTGGTCGGTGGTGGCCGACGCCAACCGCTATTTCGCCGGCGCCGCGCCGTGGGAACTGCGCAAGACCGATCCGGAGCGCTTCGGCACGGTGCTGTGGACGACGGCGGAAGTGGTCCGCCAGGTGGCGCTTCTGGCGCAACCCTTCATCCCAACAAGCGCCGGCAAGCTGCTGGACCTGCTTAACATTCCGGCTGAGGCCCGCAGCTTCGCCAGCCTTGGCGACGCTGGCCGGCTGATGGGCGGAACGGCGCTCCCGGCGCCGGTCGGGGTGTTCCCGCGCTATGTCGAGCCGGAGGCGTAGGCCGCTCCATGATCGTCGATAGCCACTGCCATCTCGACTTCCCGGATTTTGCCGCGGAGCTCGACGACGTGGTCGCGCGGGCACGAGCGGCGGGCGTCGGCCGCATGGTCACGATTGGCACCCGGGTGCGCCGGTCGGGTGAGGTGAGGGCGATCGCCGAACGCTTCGATGACGTGTTCTGCTCGGTCGGCACCCACCCGCACAATGCCGGCGAGGAAGCCGACGTCACGCTCGACGAATTGCTGGCCGAGGCCGACCACCCCAAGGTCGTCGCCATTGGCGAGGCGGGGCTCGACTACCATTACGACACCGCCCCGCGCGCGGCGCAGGCGGCCGGTTTCCGCCTGCATATCGAGGCGGCCCGGCGCACCGGCCTGCCACTGGTCATCCACGCCCGCGACGCCGACGAGGACGTCGCCGCGATCCTCGAAGAGGAAAGCGGGAAGGGCGCCTTCGGCTTCGTGCTCCATTGCTTCACCGCCGGCCCGGAGCTGGCCCGCCGCGCCGTGGCGCTGGGCGGCTATGTGTCGTTCTCGGGCATCCTCACCTTCAAGTCGGGTGCGCCGCTGCGCGAGATTGCCGCGAGCCTGCCGGCCGACCGCGTGCTGGTGGAGACCGACGCGCCCTACCTCGCGCCCAACAGCCGGCGCGGAAAACGCAACGAGCCTTCCTATGTGGTGGAAACCGCCCGTATACTCGCCGAGGCGCGTGGCGTCCCGTTCGAGGACATCGCAGCGCTGACCACCGAAAATTTCTTCCGCCTGTTCTCCCGGGCATCCTGAGGCATCCAATTCCGCCATGGCGCTCACCTTCACCATTCTCGGCTGCGGTTCCTCCGGCGGGGTGCCGCGGGTCGGGCAGGGATGGGGCGCCTGCGACCCGAAGGAGCCGCGCAACCGGCGCCGTCGCTGCTCCATGCTGGTTGAGCGTTTCGAGCCGGGGATCGAGCAGCCGACCCGGGTGCTGATCGACACCTCGCCGGACCTGCGCGAGCAGCTCATCGGTGCGGAGGTCGACCGTCTCGACGGCGTGCTGTTCACTCATGAACATGCCGACCACACGCACGGCATCGACGATCTGCGCCCACTGACCATCATGCACCGCCGACGCATCGACGTGTATGTCGACCCGGACACCTCGGCGCTGCTGCACCAGCGCTTTGGCTACTGCTTCGAGACGCCGCCGGGCAGCGACTATCCGCCGATCCTGGCCGAGCATCGCTATCACGCCGGCGACACGATCCGCGTCCAGGGGCCGGCCGGACCGATCGAGGCGCAGGCGTTCCGGCAGTATCACGGCAACATCATCTCGCACGGCTTCCGCATCGGCGGGCTGGCTTACTCCAGCGACCTGCACGATCTGCCGGACGAGAGCCTGCCTTATCTCGAAGGCCTCGACGTCTGGATCGTCGACGCGCTGCGCATCACGCCGCATCCGACGCATTTCTCGCTGAGCGAGGCGCTGGCTTGGATCGAGCGCCTGAAGCCGCGCCGCGCGGTGCTGACCAACCTGCACACCGATCTCGATTACGGCACGCTGATGCGCGAATTGCCCGACGGTGTCACGGCCGCCTTTGACGGCCTTAAATTCACGCTCTGACAATGGGATGTGCGGCGTTTCTAAATCATCGCCTCACGGCCTGATTATCTCGATGTTTTCCATAATATGTCTTCTGCGACTCTTAGGGATGCGAGAATGAAGCCTTCCCGCGACATCGATCGCCTGCTCGACATCATGGCCGCGCTGCGCACGCCGGTGACCGGCTGCCCGTGGGACCTCGAACAGGACTTCGCCTCCATCGCGCCCTACACCATCGAGGAAGCCTACGAGGTGGCGGACGCCATCGCGCGCGACGACCTCGACGATCTGTGCGACGAACTCGGCGACCTGCTGCTTCAGGTCGCGTTTCACGCCCGCATGGCGCAGGAGCGCGGCGCCTTCGATTTCGGCGACGTCGTCGAGGCGATCACGCGAAAGATGATCCGCCGCCACCCGCATGTGTTCGGCGACGCGCGCGGTCGTGACGTCGCGGCGGTAAATGCCGCCTGGGATGCCATCAAGGCGCAGGAGAAGGCCGAGCGGGTCGAGCGTCGGATGCGGCGCGGCCTGCCGCCGGAACCGGAGCAGGGCCGCGCGCTGGACGGCGTGCCGAGTGGCGCCCCCGCCCTCACCCGCGCCGTCAAGCTTCAGAACAAGGCGGCCAAGGTCGGCTTCGACTGGCCGAGCGTGCGGCCGGTGCTCGACAAGATCCGCGAGGAGATCGACGAGGTCGAGGCCGAGATCGTCGCGGGCGACCGCGAGGCTGCCGCCGGCGAAGTCGGCGATCTCCTGTTCGCGCTCGCCAATCTGGCCCGCCATCTCGACGTTGATCCCGAGGCGGCGCTACGCGGCACGAACCAGAAGTTCGTCCGGCGCTTCGCCTATATCGAGGATCGACTGGCGGAGGCGGGGCACTCGCCGGGCGAGGCGAGCCTCGACGAGATGGAAGCGCTCTGGCAGGCCGCGAAGCGCGAGTAATCGCCCCCCTGCTCTCGGCGGCAAGCCGCCCCCAACGCAGAGTCCCCGCCCCTCAGGCGGGAGCCGCGCCGTCGCCCGCAGGCGGCACCCGCCAGAATACAGAAACCCCGTCCACCGCTTCGAGCTCCGCCGTTATGTTGTGGCGCGCACGAAAATCATGCACCGCCTGCCGGCAGCGCTGGAGGATGTAGTCGTCGATGATCACGAACCCGCCCGGCGACACCTTGTGGTAAAGCGCGTCCAGCGCCTCGATGGTGGACTCGTACATGTCGCCATCCAGCCGCAGGATCGCGAGCCGCTCGACCGGAGCCGTGGGTAGCGTGTCCTTGAACCACCCCTCCAGGAAGCGGACCTGCGAATCCAGGAGACCGTAGCGCTCGAAATTGCGCCGAACCTCCTCAAGGGGAATCGCCAGCTCCGCGCGGGTGTGGTGGGTATCGCCACGATCCTGAGGAAACGCGGCTTCGTCAGGCGGAGGCAGGCCGCGGAAGGAATCCGCCACCCAGACCGTCCGGTCGCCGATGCCGTGTGCCGCGAAAATGCCGCGCATGTAGATGCAGGCACCACCGCGCCAGACCCCGGTCTCGATCACGTCGCCGGGAACGCCGTCGGCGATCGCGCGCTCCAGCAGATGGCGCAGATTGCGCATCCGAACGACGCCGATCATGGTTTGTGCGGTCTTCGGCCAGTCCCATCCGATCATACGCAGCTTGCTGTCGTAGCCAACCTCGGCGGAGCGGCTCTGTGCCGGATCTTCTGTGAGGCAACCGGTGAGCGCGGCTTCCAGCAGGTCGAGATAAAGCCCGCGCACGCGCCCGGAATCGCCGGTGTCACCTTCGTCCACATCTCCGGATAAGGCCGCCTGAACGCGGTAGTCGAGCAAGGACTGCCTGCCCACGGCGAGTGCCTGCTTGTTGTTGCGGGCGACGGGCAGTTCCTCGGCCGCCGTGCGCAACGTCGCGAACTCGTCCCGGAGAAGCGCCGTCCGCTGTCGCAGCGCCTCCATTTCTTCCAGGCGCAGGGCAAGCTCTGCCGAAAGGTCAGCCAGACGCCGCTGGTGTGGCGGTCTTGGCGCTGTGGCTTCCCTGATGGTACTTCGCCCCCATGATAGGTAGGCCCGCAATCGTGACATGATCCCCCCCGGCGCCCGATACGCTGAACTGTATCATACTACACCCGGGCAGCGGGCGGGCATCAGGCGGAAGGCAACCGCCGCGCGCCGAAGCGGCGCTCGATATGCTCGGCGCGATCCGGCAGCACCCGCACCACCAGGTGCAGGCGCCCGTCGACATCCTCGCGGCGTTCCAGCACCTCGCTGTGCCGGTAGAGCCAGCTCAGGCCGCTGCCGTCGGTGGCGTCGAGATTGACCCGCAGGCTCACACGCTCGCGCGACAGGCGCCGCGAGATCGACGAAAGCAGCACGTCCATGCCGTCGCCGTTGAGCGCCGACACCGGAATCGGGCGCGCATCGCCCTCGCGCCGGGAGACGGCGTTGATCAGGCGCGCCCTGCCCTCCTCGTCGAGCCGGTCGATCTTGTTCCAGACTTCGATGACGCGGTGGTCGTCCTCCGGATCGATGTCGAGATCGGCGAGCACGGCCTTCACGTCGTGCGCCTGCGCGTCGGCATCCTCATGCGACATGTCGCGCACATGCAGGATCAGGTCGGCCTCGATGACCTCCTCCAGCGTCGCCCGGAAGGCCGCGACGAGCTGGGTCGGAAGATCGGAGATGAACCCCACCGTATCGGATAGGATCACATGCTCGCCGGTCGGCAGCTGAACCGAGCGCAGCGTCGGGTCGAGCGTGGCGAAGAGCAGGTCCTGCGCCATCACGTCGGCACGGGTCAGCCGATTGAACAGCGTCGACTTGCCGGCATTGGTGTAGCCGACCAGCGCGACGACCGGATAGGGCACCTTCTTGCGGCTCGCCCGATGCAATGCACGGGTGCGCTTCACCTGTTCGAGCTCGCGCTCGATCTTGATGATCCGCTCGCCGATGAGCCGCCGGTCGGCCTCGATCTGCGTCTCGCCGGGACCGCCGAGAAAGCCGAAGCCGCCGCGCTGGCGCTCCAGATGGGTCCAGGACCGCACGAGCCGGCTGCGCTGATAGTTGAGGTGGGCGAGTTCAACCTGCAGCACGCCCTCCTTGGTGCGGGCGCGCTGGCCGAAGATCTCAAGGATCAGCGCGGTCCGGTCGATGACCTTCGCCGACCAGGCCTTTTCGAGGTTGCGCTGCTGCACCGGGCTGAGCGGCGCGTCGACGAAGACAAGCCCCGCCTCCTCCGCCGTCACGATGCCGGCGATCTCGTCGACCTTGCCGGTGCCGAGATAGGTCGCCGGACGCACCTGGGAAAGGCCGACCAGCAGGCTGGCGGCAACCTTCAGATCAATGGCGAGGGCGAGTCCGACCGCTTCCTCCAGCCGGGCCTCCGGGGAGCGGCGAGGGTCGTCCTCCCCTGCCCCGCGGCGCGTGAGATGCGGCACGACGACCACGACCCGCATCGCATCGCCGGACGTCTCGTTTTCCGTGGGCAGACCGGCACCGCGGCCGGCCGCCGGCCGCCGGGAAGCTTTCAGCTCCAATTTCAGCCCTTCTCGCCGGTCTCGTCCGGCTCGAACAGCTGAACCGGATGGCCGGGCATGATGGTCGAAATGGCGTGCTTGTAGACCAGCTGCGAATGACCGTCGCGACGCAGCAGCACACAGAAATTGTCGAACCAGGTGACGACGCCCTGGAGCTTCACGCCGTTGACCAGGAAGATGGTGAGCGGCGTCTTGTTCTTGCGGACGTGATTGAGAAAGGTGTCCTGGAGGTTCTGGGAACGTTCCGCGGCCATGATTTTTTGATCCGTTTGTTTGTTGTTGCTCGTAGGTCGGCGCGGTCGCCTTCACCAGTGCGCCCCGTCCGGGAGCGGACATTTATGAAGACGTGCATCGCAAACATGGCACACCATGCCTATCGCGCAAGATGCTTTCGCCAAGTTGCCTGCGCTTGGCAAGGCCATTCATCGGTGAGAATGGCTTGGGAACGGCACAATCCTCGCTGTCAGCGGGCGATCTCGGCCACTTTGTGGAAGTTCTCGCGCAGCGCCCGGGCCACCGGCCCCGGCCGGCCGTCGCCAATCACCTGACCATCGATTCGCACCACGGGCGTGGCGAAATTGGTCGCGGATGTCACGAAGGCCTCGCGCGCGGCCAGTGCTTCGGCGACGGTGAAGGGCCGCTCCTCGACGCGCAGCTGCAGCTTTTCGGCCACCTCCATCATCACCGTTCGGGTGATGCCGCGCAGGATGCCGCTCTCGGCCGGACGGGTGACCAGCCTGCCCTCCCCGGTCACGATCCACGCATTGGTCGAGCCGCCCTCGGTGACATGGCCGGCGGCATCGACGAACCATGCCTCGCGCGCGCCGGCCTGCCGTGCCGCCTCCTTGGCCAGCACATTGGGCAGCAGGCCGATGGTCTTGATGTCGACCCGCTCCCAGCGATTGTCGGGCACGGTGATGACCGCCATGCCCTGCAACGCCTGCGCCTCGCCCTTGGCGGGATCGACGGAACGCGCCGTCACGACGAGCGAAGGCGGCGTCGAGGGATCGGGGAAATAGTGGTCGCGCCGTGCGACGCCGCGCGTCACCTGCAGGTAGACGAAGCCGGTGCGCACGCGGTTGCGCCGGATCGTCTCGCGCAGCACCACGCCCAGCGCGGCGAGCGGCATCGGCAGGCGTATATGGATCTCGCCGAGTGAACGCACCAGCCGCTCCATATGCCGGCGCTCGTCGACCATCCGGCCGCCGCGCACCTCGCACACCTCATAGACGCCGTCGGCGAACTGGTAGCCGCGATCCTCGACATGTACCGCCGCATCCGCGTGCGGCACGTAAAGTCCGTTTACATAGGCGATGCGCGACATCTGCGATCCGTTCCGGCGGCCTACCGCCGCCATAGCGCGAAATTGGCCAGACCCAGCACGACGAGAATCTCCAGTCGGCCGAGAATCATGGCTATTGCCAGTATAATCTGCGCATAGGCGGGCAGCGTCCCCCACTCCGGCCAGCCGACATCCGGCTGCCAGCCGGCGGTATAGACCGGACCGACATTGCTCAGCGCCGTAAGGATCGAGACAAAGGCAGCCTCGAAGCTCGGCATCGCCGGTGCGATGGCTACCGAGAGCGCCGCGATCACCGTGCAGGCGACGCCGAACATGATCCAGATCGCCTTCATCATCTGCAGCGTCACGTTCTGCTGGCCGAGACGGCGCGGATGCACGGCGTTCGGCTGAACCAGCCGCTCGAGCTCCAGATGGCTCTGAAGCAACATAATACCTGCACGGTAGATCTTGATGCCGCCTGCGGTGGAGAAGCTGGCCCCACCCACGAAGACGATGGCGACGACGAGCGTCAGCGGCAGGCTGGCGAAGGCGCCGCCATGCGGCTCGATGCCGGTCGTCGTGATCAGCGAGACGGCGGTGAACATGCCGTCCTCCAGCGCGATCGGCAGCGACAATGCGCCATTGGGCATGCGGAAGCCGGCGGCCCCGGCGATGATGCCGACCGCCAGGCACAGCACGAACAGGGCGATGTTCTCGTACTGTCCGAATGCGAGCCGGAAGCGCCACGACAGCAGCATGCGGTGCCACAGGACGCTCGTCCCGCCCACCAGCATGAAGAGCATCAGCACCAGCTTCACCGCGAAATGGCCGTAGGCGGCGACACCGTCGACATCTGGCAGCAGGCCGCCCGTGGAAAGCGCCGATCCGGCGAGCCCGAGCGCGTCGAACATCCTCACGCCGAAGAGGAAGAGCAGGAACGTGCACAGGATGGTCGCGCCCAGATAGACGGGCAGCACCAGCCGCAGCGCGTCGTCGAGCGAGGACTGCTCGGTGACGCCGAGCAGGGTCGAGCGCACGCTCCGGTCCGGCAGACCGCCGATGCCCGCAGGCCCCAGCACGGCGACGAAGCCGAGCAGCGTCAGCAGGCCGCCGGCCCATTGCAGCGTCAGCAGCCAGCCCAGCGTCGCGCGCGGCACGTCGTCGATGTCATGGATCTGCACGGCGCCGGTGGTGGTGAAGGCCGATACGGCCTCCAGCCACGCGTCCATCGGGCCGAGCGACGTGGTCGCGGCGATCGGCACGGCGGCAACCACCGGCACGCCGATCCACAGCACGATGAGCAGGCTGTAGGACGCGAGCCGGTCGAGCCGTCCGCCACGATTGCGCACCGCGAGATAAACGGCTCCGGCCCCGAACACGGTGAGCAGCGCCGTCATCAGGAAGATGTCGGCACCGGGTTCGTTGCGGAACAGCGAGACCAGCGCCGCGATCAGCAGGAAGCCCGCCATCACCCCGGCAGTGAGCGCGCTGTGGCGGGCGACCGCGATCATCTGGCCCGGCCTCTCAAAAGAATTCCAGGCTCACCCGGAAGAGCTGCTCGACCCGCTTCACCTTGTCGGCGAGCGCGAACATCACCACCCGGTCACGCGCCTGGATGACGGTATCGCCGCGCGGCAACAGCACGCGACCGGCACGGATCACCGCACCGATCCGCATGCCGTCGAAGAGGTCGAGCTGCTTCAACGGCTTGCCGACCAGCGGCGAGGTCTCCAGCGCCTCGGCCTCGATCACCTCGCCCGCGCCGTTCAGCAGCGAGTGGACCCCGCGGATGCGGCCCTTGCGGACATATTGCAGGATCTTGGAAACGGTGATCTGGCGCGGGTTCACATAGGCGTCGATGCCGAGCCCGCGCGCGAAGGCGGGATAGGCCGGATCGTTCAGCAGCGACAGCATGCGCCGCGCGCCAAGCTCGCGCGACAAAAGGCAGGACAGGATGTTGACCCGGTCGTCATTGGTGACGGCGATCACCGTGTCCGCGTCGCCGACGGCCGCCTCCTCCAGGATCGTGCGGTCCAGCGCGCTGCCGCGCAGCACCACGGTGCGCGACAATTCCTGCGCGATGGCTTCCGCCCGCTGGAGGTTCTCCTCTATGATCTTGACCCGCGCCTTCGGATTGCGCTGCTCCAGCTCGCGCGCGACGTAGAGCCCGATATTGCCGCCACCGCCAATGACGATGCGCTGCGCCGGCGGCTCGTCATGGCCGAAGATGGAAAGCGTGCGGCTCACCTGGTCGCTCTGGGCGACGAAATAGACGAGGTCGCCGGCGAGCAGCGAATCCGTCGAGCGCGGCACGAAGGTCTTGCCGTTGCGGTTCACCGCGACGACGACGGCGCGCAGATCGGGAAACAGGTCGGTGAGCTGGCGCAGCGGCGTGTCGAGGACCGGGCAGTCCTCCTGGCAGCGCACGCCGACCACCACGACATTGCTGTCGTTGAAGCTGACCGTGTCGACCGCGCCCGGCAGGGAGAGGCGCCGCAGCACCATCTCGCCGACTTCGAGCTCCGGCGAGATGACCACGTCGATCGGCAGGTGGTCGCGTGAGAACAGGTCGCGCCAATGCCCCTGCAGGTAGCTCTGCGCGCGCACGCGGGCGATCTTCGTCGGCACGTCGAACAGCGCGTGGCCGACCTGGCAGGCGATCATGTTGACTTCGTCGTGCAGCGTGACGGCGATCAGCATGTCCGCCGCCTCCAGCCCCGCGCGGGCCAGCACGTCGGGATGCGAGCCGTGGCCGACGAAGCCGCGGACGTCGAGCGTGTCCGTCACGGCCTGGATAAGACGCGGCGACGTGTCGATGATGGAGACGTCGTTCTGCTCGGCGGCGAGCCGCTCGGCGATGCCGAACCCCACCTGCCCCGCGCCGCAAATGACGACCTTCATGAAGACCCCGTTCGAACCCGACCGGCGCCGGGCGCTTCGCTAGCGACACCCCCGGCTTACCTCTGACCGAGTCACTCTATAGCAGGTTCGCGGCTCTCCGGAGACTGGCCGGGCCGGGTCCGCACATCTTCATGAGGCTTCCGGCGCTCAGCCGATGCCGAGCGCCTTGAGCTTGCGGTGCAGCGCCGAGCGCTCCATGCCGACGAACTCGGCGGTGCGCGAGATGTTGCCGCCGAAACGGCTGATCTGGGCGACGAGATATTCGCGCTCGAACACCTCGCGCGCGTCGCGCAGCGGCAGGCCCATGAGATGCTCTCCGCCACTGCCGCTCGGCAGGCTCGGCACCAGCGAGCCGACATCGGGCGGCAGCATGTCGGCTGTCACCGGCACCTCCGTGTCGCCGGTGGCGAGGATCAGCAGCCGCTCGATGTTGTTGCGCAGCTGGCGGACATTGCCCGGCCAGTCATGCGACTGCAGCACCGCGAGGGCGTCATCGGCGACGCGCCGGCGCGGCAGTCCGGTTGCCTGCGAGATCTGGTCGAGGAAGAACTCGACAAGCTCCGGCACGTCGTCGCGCCGCTCGGCGAGCGGCGGCACGCGGATCGGCACCACGCCGAGCCGGTGATAGAGGTCCTCGCGAAAACGGCCTTCCGCGATCTCCTTTTCGAGATTGCGCGCGGTGGAGGAGATGATGCGCACGTCCACCGACACCCGCGTCGCGCCGCCGACCCGCAGGAAGTTCTGATCGACCAGCACGCGCAGAATGCGGTTCTGCGTCTCGCGCGGCATATCGGCGATCTCGTCGATGAACAGCGTGCCGCCATGCGCCTCCTCAAGAGCGCCGACCTGGCGCCCCTGCCCTTCGCTGGCCTCGACGCCGAACAGCTCGACCTCCATCCGCTCCGGCGTGATGGCGGCGGCGTTGATTACGACGAAGGGGCCGTTGGCCCGTCCCGAGGCCGCATGGATCATGCGCGCCGTCAATTCCTTGCCGGAGCCTGAGGGGCCGACGATCATGATCCGGCTGTTGGTCGGCGCGACGCGTTCGATGCCCTGCCGGAGCTGGTTCATCACCGAGGAATGGCCGACAAGCAGCTGCGCCCCCGCGGTACGCTGCTTGAGGTCGCGCACCTCGCGCTTGAGCCGCAGCGTCTCCAGCGCGCGCTCGGCGACGAGGATCAGCCGGTCGGAGTTGAACGGCTTCTCGATGAAGTCATAGGCGCCCTGCTTGATGGCGGCGACCGCCGTCTCGATGGTGCCATGGCCCGAGATCATCACCACCGGCACTTCCGGGTGGTTCTTCTTGATGAGCTCCAGCAGTTGCAGCCCGTCGAGCTTGGAGCGCTCCAGCCAGATGTCGAGGAACACGAGATGCGGGCGGCGCGCCTCGACCGCCGCAAGGGCCTCGTCGCTGTCCTTGGCGGTGCGGGCGCCATAGCCCTCGTCTTCCAATATGCCCGCCACCAGCCCGCGGATGTCGGCCTCGTCGTCGACGATCAGAATGTCAGTCGCCATGGGTCCGTCCTCCTTCAGCCGACCAGCCGGGCAGAGGCGTCGACGCCATTGCCATTGCCGTTACCGTCATTGTGGGCGGTGGGTCCGCCGTCCCGTGCGAAACGCATGCGGATCCACGCACCACGTCCACCGGGCGCGTCGTCCAGTTCGATGCCGCCGCCATGCTCTTCCATGATCTTCCCCACGATCGCGAGACCGAGACCCGTGCCCTTCTCGCGCGTTGTCACATAGGGCTCCAGCAGCCGCGCCCGGTTCTCGGTCGGCAGGCCCTTGCCATTGTCGATAACGTCGATCGTCACCATCCGCTCGTCGGCGTGCAGTGCGACCTGGATGCGCGGCGGCTCGGTACGTTCCTCGGGTGGAACCGCCGCGAGCGCCTCGGTGGCGTTCTTGATGATGTTGGTCAGCGCCTGCGAGATGAGGCGGCGGTCGAAGCGCGCGATCACGGGGCGCTCGGGCACGTCGAAATCGATGGCGACGTCGGGATTGCCGACGCGCATCAGGAACACCACCTGCCGGGCCGTCTCGCCGACATCCTGCGCCTCGGCGACAGGTTTCGGCATGCGCGCGAAGGAGGAGAACTCGTCCACCATGCGGCCGATGTCGCCGACCTGGCGGATGATCGTCTCGGTGCACTGGTCGAAGACCTCGCGATCCGCCTCGATCACCTTGCCGTAGCGCCGTCGCAGCCTCTCCGCCGAGAGCTGGATCGGGGTCAGCGGATTCTTGATCTCATGCGCGATGCGCCGGGCGACGTCGGCCCAGGCGGAGGTGCGCTGGGCGACCACCAGCTCGGTGATGTCGTCGAGCGTCACCACCCAGCCATGCTCGGCCTCGCGCGACTGCTCCGTGGTGACGCGCACCGCGATCACCCGGTCGCGACCGTTGCGGGTCAGCGTGGTGTTGCCCTGCACGCTGCGCTCGCCGGCCTCCATCGCCTGCGCCAGCAGCGAGGAGACTTCCGGGATGATGGCGCCGAGCTCGCTGCCCAGCACTTCGGCCTCGGCGACGCCGAGCAGCCTCTCGGCCGGCCGGTTGATGATGGAGATGCGACCCAGCGAATCGAGGCCTATGACGCCGGCGCCGACGCCCGACAGAACCGCCTCGGTGAAGCGGCGGCGGGTATCTATCTGGTCGCGCGCCTGCACTAGGTCGTCGCGCTGCGTGCGCAGCTCTTGCGTCATCTTGTTGAACGTCTCGGCCAGGCTCGACAGATCGCCCTCGGCCCGGCGCACCGGCACCTCGACATAGAGATTGCCGGCGGCGACCAGATCGGCGGCGCCGATGAGGCGGCGGATCGGCGCGACCAGCCGGTTGGCGAAATGGATGCCGAGCCACACGGCGCAGAGCAGCACGGTCAGCGAGATCACGGCGTAGAGCACCGCGAAGGCCACCTGCACGCCGACCCGCTGCTGCTCCAGATTGCGGTAGTCGACGACCGCCGCCTGCGTCTCCTTGAGATACTCGATGACCCGCGGGTCGACCGAGCGGGCGACGTAAAGATACAGGTCGCCGAAATCCTTGAGCGGGATGACCGCGCCGACATAATCGGCGTCGTTGGGCAGGTAGATCAGCGGCTGCTCCTCGGTCGCGTCCTTCAGCGCGAGGTTGGCCGGCACGACGAATTCGCGCCCGACGCGGATGGTGGCGCGGTCGACGATCTGCAGATCCTTGTCGATGATCATCGCCGCGGGCAGGCCACGCACCACCGATTGCGCCGTCAGCGCCTGCCGGAAGCGGCTGCGGTCCTGGTCCCACAGCGGCCGGATGCGCTGGAGGTCGCGCGCCATGCCGAGAATGTCGCCGCGGATCGAATAGGCGTGCTCGCGGACATAGGTCTGGGCGACCGAGACGGCATTGTCGACGATCGAGCGCGTGCGCACCGAGAACCAGCGGTCCAGGCCCTTGTCGAGCGTGATGCTGGCCAGCACCGCCACAAGGAGCGCCGGCACCACCGCGACGACGCCGAACAGGCCGACGATGCGCACATGCAGCCGCGCCGCCGCCCTGCCCCGCTTGCGCGCCTTGACGATGCGCCACACCTCGCGACCGATGATGCTGATCAGCACCAGCGACATCAGGCCGTTGAGGCACAGGACGACGATGACGACTTCCTGCGAGGGCACCAGCGGGGTGATGCCGATCAGGATGATGAAGCTCGCCAGCGCCATGAGGAGCGCCAGCAGCACCGCCAGCGGCGCCAGCCCCCAGAGCGAGAAACGGAATCCCATCGCGCCGAGATCCAGCGCGTCGTCCCTGTCCGTTCCGCGTGTCGAAGCGTCAGTCATCCGTCACCATGCCGGCTGCCGGGAATCAGCATGCCTCAGTGATGCAGTGATATGACACTGGTGCAAAAATGTGACATTGGCGAGCAGCCCCCGCCTTTATTCGCAGGGGCCGCCCGCCGATCACCGACTCGTGCGGATTATCTGGATGTCGAGATCGCGGATCTTCTTGCGCAGCGTGTTGCGGTTGAGCCCGAGCAGCTCGGCCGCCTTGATCTGGTTGCCGCGGGTCGCCGCCAGCGCGGCGGAGAGCAGCGGATACTCCACATCCTTCAGAATGCGGTGATAGAGGCCGGGTGGCGGCAGGTTCTCGCCGAAGCCACCAAAGTAGGTATTGAGGTGTCGCTCGACCGAGGAGGACAGCGTCTCGTCCTGCCCGTTCTCCTCCGGAGTCGGCATCGAGATCGGCGTCGACAGCTCGGCCTCGATGATCGAGGCGGTGATCACTTCCTGCGGATAGAGCGCGGCGAGGCGGCGGATCAGGTTCTCCAGCTCGCGCACATTGCCCGGCCAGCGATAGCGCTTCAGCCGGTCGAGCGCGGCGGCGTCGATCTGCTTGCGCGGCAGTCCCTCGCGCTCCGCCTGCAGGAAGAAGTGGCGGGCGAGATCCGGCACGTCCTCGGCACGCTCGCGCAGCGGCGGCAGCCGCAAGGGCACCACATTGAGGCGGAAGAACAGGTCCTCGCGGAACAGGCCCTGCTGGATGAGGATGCGCAGATCCTTGTTGGTCGCCGCGACGATGCGGACGTCGGTCTTGATCGGCGTGCGTCCGCCCACCGTCGTGTACTCGCCCTGCTGCAGCACGCGCAGCAGCCGCGTCTGCGCCTCCATCGGCATGTCGCCGATCTCGTCGAGGAACAGCGTGCCGCTCTCGGCCTGTTCGAAGCGGCCGGCCGAGCGCGCATTGGCGCCGGTGAAGGCGCCCTTCTCGTGGCCGAACAGCTCGGATTCGATGAGGTCGCGCGGGATCGCCGCCATGTTGATGGCGACGAAGGGTCCGTTGCGGCGCTTGCCATAGTCGTGCAGCGCGCGCGCCACCAGTTCCTTGCCGGTGCCGCTCTCGCCGGCGATCATCACGGTGAGGTCGGTCTGCATCAGCCGCGCCAGCACGCGATAGATGTCCTGCATCGCCGGCGAGCGGCCGACGAGCGGGATGTTGTCAGCGTCCTCGCCCAGGCTCTTGAGCGCGTTCTCCGGCTTCTTCGGCTCCGACAGCGCACGGCCGACGATGGAGATCAGCTCCTTCAGGTCGAAGGGCTTGGGCAGATATTCGTAGGCGCCCTTTTCCGAGGCGCGGATCGCGGTCATGAAGGTGTTCTGCGCGCTCATGACGATGACCGGCAGGTCCGGCCGCACCTTCTTGATGCGCGGCAGCAGGTCGAAGGCGTTCTCGTCCGGCATCACCACGTCGGTGATCACGAGGTCGCCGTCGCCCTGGCTGACCCAGCGCCACAGCGTCGCGGCATTGCCGCAGGAGCGCACCTCATAGCCCGCTCGCGACAGCGCCTGATTGAGCACGGTGCGGATGGCGGCGTCGTCATCGGCAACCAGGATACTTCCCGTCGGCATGGCGAATCTCAACTCTTCTCGCTACCGCGGGTACCGCGATACATGGGCATGAGGACACGGAACGTGGTGCGGCGCGGCTGGCTGTCGCATTCGATGATGCCGCCGTGGTCACCCACGATCTTGGCGACCAGCGCGAGGCCAAGCCCGGTGCCGGTCGGCTTTGTGGTGACGAAAGGATCGAACAGGTGAGGCATGAGGTCCTCGGGCACGCCCGGGCCGTTGTCCTTCACGCAGAATTCGAGCGGCAGGCTCACCCGCGCCGGCGCGCCGGGCACCATGAGGCGCACGCCGGGGCGGAAGGCGGTGGTGAGCTGGATCTCGCCGTCCGACGAGTCGCCGATCGCCTCGGCGGCATTCTTCACCAGATTGAGGAACACCTGGACGAGCTGATCGCGGTTGGCCAGCACCGGCGGCAGCGAGGGGTCGTACTCCTCGACGAAGCGGATGTTGCGGGCGAATCCGCTACTCGCCAGTGCACGCACATGCTCCAGCACGGCGTGGATGTTCACCGGCTCGCGCTCGATCGGCCGCTCGTCGGAAAACACCTCCATGCGGTCGACCAGCTTCACGATCCGGTCGGCCTCGTCGGTGATCAGCCGCGTCAGCGAACGGTCGTCGTCACTGGCGGACAGTTCGAGCAGCTGCGCCGCGCCGCGAATGCCGGAGAGCGGGTTCTTGATCTCATGGGCGAGCATGGAGGCCAGCGCCGTCACCGAACGGGCGGCGCCGCGATGGGTCAGCTGGCGGTCCATCTTGTCGGCGATGGTGCGTTCCTGGAGCATGATCACCACATAGCCGGGCACTTCCGCCAACGGCGCGACATGGATGTCGACGATGCGCTCGCCGCCATTGCGCGGCGTGCCGAGATCGACGCGATACTCGTTCACCGCCGCGCCGCGTGTCCGCACCTGATCGACCAGCGACAGGATCGGGCTGCCGAAGGGCACGAACTCCTGCAGTCGATGCCGCGTCAGCACCGCCAGCGAGGCCTCGAAAAAGGCCTCGGCGGCGACATTGGCGTCGACCATGCGATTGTCTTCCGCGACCGTGATGACCGGATGCGGCAGGGCATTCACCACAGCTTCCGCGGTCGCGCTGCTGGCGCGCAGGCCGGTCGTTTGCGGGGAACCCGAGTTCATGCCGCGACTCTCCATCCAATGTCGTCATAAGCGTCGCGGATCCCGGCAACGACGCGTCCGGGGTCCTCAAGGGTGAGAAGTCGCTGGCGCCAGCCCTTGGCGGCGTCCGGCTCCCGACCGGCCGTTGCCGCCACGGCGGCCAGCGACCAGCCGATATGCTTGCGGGCGCAGCGCATGCCGAGCTCGCGGCCGTAATGCGACAGCCAGCCCTCATAGAGTTCCAGCAGCACGTCGCGCTGCTCGTCAGGCGCCGGATCGGCCGGCGTGCGGCCGGTGCGCAGGCGCTCGGCGACCTGCCCGGGGAACCAGGGCCGGCCCTGCGCGCCGCGTCCGATCATCAGCCCGTCGGCGCCCGAGGCGGCCAGCATGGCCGGTGCGTCCGACGCATCGACGAGGTCGCCATTGGCGAGGACGGGGATGTTGACCGCCTCCTTGATCCGCCGGATCGCCGCCCAGTCGGCGCGGCCGGTGTAGAACTGGCAGCGCGTGCGGCCGTGAATGGTGATCAGGCGCACGCCGATCGCCTCGGCGCGGCGGGCGAGTTCGGGCGCCACCAGCGCGCTGTCGTCCCAGCCGAGGCGGGTCTTCAGCGTCACCGGCACGCCCACCGCGCCGACGACCTGCTCGATGATGCGCGTGGCGAGGTCGAGGTCGCGCAGCAGCGCCGAGCCGGCCAGCCCGGTGGTCACCCGCTTGGCCGGGCACCCCATGTTGATGTCGATGATCGCCGCCCCCGCCGCTTCCGCCATACGGGCCGCGCGGGCCATCGATTCCGGCTCGTTGCCGGCAAGCTGCACCGCGTGCAGCGCCACGCCGGCGCCTTCCGCCCGCAGCATGGTCTCTTCATGGCCCGATTCGAGAGCACCGGACGCGACCATTTCGGAAACGGCGAGACCGGCGCCGTAGCGCAACGCCATGCGCCGCATCGGGGCGTCGGTGATCCCGGCCATGGGTGCGAGCACGACCGCCGTCGGCACCGTCACCGGGCCGATTTGGAGAGGGGTGGCTGCAGCAGAAGAAGGGGGCAAGCGGCGATCACTCGATGCACATTTAATAAGCCCGACCAGCGGTGCCTATATAATAGCCACGCCGCGCGTGTCATCAACCCTTGCAAATGCCTTATGCCAAATCTTTTGCAATTGAGGGCCGCTTTTGCGCTAAACGAGGCCGCAGGGCAAGCCTGCGCTGATGAAGCGGCAGCCAGCGGAAGGGTGGATGCATACTGAGATGCGCACGGACGTGATCGTGGTGGCAGCAGGAAGCGGCCAAAGAGCGGGCGAGGGTCTGCCCAAGCAATACCGCATCCTGGCCGGCCAGCCGGTCCTGCGCCGCACCCTTGCCCGTTTTGCCGACCAGCCCGGCATACGCTTCGTGCAGCCGGTGATCTCCACCGATCATGCCGCGCGTTGCGCCGGCGTCATCGCCGGCCTCGATGGCGTGCTGCCGCCGGTGCCCGGCGGCGCCACGCGGCAGGCCTCGGTCCGCGCGGGACTGGAGGCCCTGGCGCACGATCCACCCGATGTCGTGCTGATCCATGATGCGGCGCGTCCTTTCGTCTCCGCCCGCCTCGTCACCGATGCGATCGCGACGGCGGCCATCCATGGCGCGGCGGTGCCGGTGCTGGCGGTGGTCGACACGCTCAAGGCCGTCGCGGGAGCCGGCTTCGTCGCCACCGGGCCGGACCGCAACCTCATCCGCGGCGTGCAGACCCCGCAATCCTTCCGCTACGATCTCATCCTCGCCGCGCACCGTGCCCAGGCCGGCCAGGACGACCTGACCGACGACGCCGCGGTGGCGGAGGCCGCCGGACACCGGGTCGCGACCTTCCCCGGCGATCCCGCCAACATCAAGCTCACCACGCCCGAGGATTTCGTGACCGCCGAACGCAACGCCCTCGCCGAACTCGCCGATGTGCGCACCGCCACCGGCTTCGACGTCCACGCCTTCGGTCCGGGCGACCATGTCGTGCTCGGCGGCCTGCGCATTCCGCACACGATGGGGCTCGCCGGCCATTCCGATGCGGATGTCGTGCTGCACGCATTGACCGACGCCCTGCTCGGCACCATCGGCCACGGCGATATCGGCCACCACTTCCCGCCCTCCGATCCGCAGTGGAAAGGGGCCGCCTCCGACCAGTTCCTCGCCCACGCCGCCGGCCTCGTGCGCGCCGCCGGCGGGCGCATCGCCCATCTCGATGCGACGGTGATCTGCGAGGCGCCGAAGATCGGCCCGCATCGCGAGGCGATGCGCGAGCGGATCGCCGCCATCGCCGACATCGCCGTCGCGCGGGTCAGCGTGAAGGCCACTACCAGCGAGCAGCTTGGCTTCACCGGCCGGCGCGAAGGCATCGCCGCACTGGCGGCGGCCACCGTCCGCCTGCCCTGGGTGGACTGAGCAAGAGGAGCCGGCCATGGACGAGACCCGTGACGCCATAGACCTGGAGGCCATCCGGGTGCTGGATCTGTGCCGCGCCCGCGGCCTCACCGTCGCGACCGCCGAATCCTGCACCGGCGGGCTCGTCGCCGGCGCTCTCACCGACATTGCCGGTTCGTCCGATGTCGTCGACCGGGGCTTCGTCACCTATTCCAACGCCGCCAAGCAGGAGATGCTCGGCGTGTCTCCCGCGACCCTCGAAGCGCATGGCGCGGTGAGCGAGGAAACCGCCCGCGAGATGGTCGCCGGGCTGCTGCGCGTCGCCAAGACCTCGCTCGGCGTTTCCATCACCGGCATTGCCGGCCCCGGCGGCGGCTCGGCGGACAAGCCGGTCGGCCTCGTCCATTTCGCCGCCGGTAACCGCCAGGGCGATGTCATCGTCCGTCGCGAAATTTTCGCCGGGCAGGACCGCGCCGGCGTGCGCCGGCTCTCCGTTCTCACCGCGCTCGCCATGCTGGCGGAACTCGCGGCGCGGTAGCCTTTCCATTCCGACGACGATCCCGGATCGGCCTGCGTCCGTGCAGGATGACGGCGTAGGCGGCCTGCCCTACCCCGCCGGCGCGAGCGGGCGCTCGCCGCGCCCATACACCTCGTCGGCCCGGGCCTCGAAAGCCTCCGCGAAACGCCGGAAGGCGGCGTCGAACATCGCGCCCATGAGCAGGCCGAGCGTGCGCGAGCGGAACTCGTAGGAGATGAAGAACTCGACGTCGCAGCTCCGCTCGTCCTGCGGCCTGAAGGTCCAGCGATTCTCCAGCCGGCTGAACGGGCCGTCGAGATATTCCACCACGATGGACAGCCGTGGCCGGTCGAGCGTGACGCGGCTGGTGAAGCTCTCGCGGAACATCTTGTAGGCTACGCTCATGTCGGCGACGAGGATGTCGACGCCCTCCCCGCTGGCCACGCGCCGGCGCACATGGAGGCTCTCGCACAGCGGCACGAATTCGGGATAGCGCTCGACGTCCGCCACCAATGCGAACATCTCGGCGGCGGAGTGGCGGACGTGCCGCCTGCTGCGGAAGGACGGCATGGCTCAGGCGTTGGCGAAAGCCGCCGCGCCCAGCTTGCCCGCGCGCGCCGCGCGCAGCCGGGCGAAATCCTCGCCGGCATGGTGCGACGAGCGCGTCAGCGGGCTCGACGACACCATCAGGAAGCCCTTGGCGTAAGCGACGGTCTCGTAGGACTTGAACTCCTCCGGCGTTACGAAGGCCATCACCGGATGGTGCTTGCGGGTCGGCTGCAGGTACTGGCCGATGGTCATGAAGTCGATATCCGCCGAACGCAGGTCGTCCATGAGCTGCAGCACCTCGTTGCGCACCTCGCCGAGGCCGACCATGATACCGGACTTGGTGAAGATGGACGGGTCCAGCTCCTTCACCCGCTGCAGCAGGCGCAGCGAATGGAAGTAGCGCGCGCCGGGCCGCACCTTGAGATACAGCGAGGGCACGCATTCGAGATTGTGGTTGAACACGTCCGGCCGCGCCTCGACCACCACTTCGAGCGCGCCGTCCTTGCGCAGGAAGTCCGGCGTCAGGATCTCGATCGTGGTTTTCGGGCTGGTGGCGCGGATGGCGCGGATGGTGCGGGCGAAGTGTTCGGCGCCGCCATCGGCGAGATCGTCGCGGTCGACCGAGGTGACGACGACGTGCTCGAGCCCGAGACGGGCGACGGCGTCGGCCACCTTCTGCGGCTCGTCCCGGTCCAGCGGGCCGGGCATGCCGGTGCGCACATTGCAGAAGGCACAGGCGCGCGTGCAGGTGTCGCCCATGATCATGAAGGTGGCGTGCTTCTTCTGCCAGCACTCGCCGATATTCGGGCAGCTCGCCTCCTCGCACACGGTGACGAGGCCGTTGGCGCGGACGATGTCCGCCGTCTCCTGCCAGCCCGGCGTGCCGGGCGCGCGCACACGAATCCAGTCCGGCTTCTTGAGCACCGGCGTCTCGGCCCGCTTCACCTTTTCCGGGTGACGGGGCTTTTCGAGAGCGCGATTGAGGGTGTTGAGAACGACGACCATTCGTTTTCCGCTCGCTGCACGCGACGCCCGGCAGGCTGGCCGGGTGCCCCACAGTTAAGCCTTGCCCGGCCCCGGCGAAAGAGCGCCGCCGACGCATCCGCCCCCTGCGGGACGCATGACGGCGGGACCTAGCCGAGGCCCCGCCCGCCGGAAATCACCGGCCGCGGACCTTGCGCCACAGGAACAGCACGATGATGGCGCCCACCGTGGCGGCGATCAGGGTGCGGAAGAAACCGAAGACCGGAATCGCCGCCATCTCGGCGAGGTACTTGCCGAGGAAGGCGCCGACCAGACCGAAGATGAGGTTGGCGAAAAGGCCGTGATCGCTCTCCGTCACCCGCTCGGCGATCCAGCCCGCCAGCAGGCCGATGACGATCATGGTGAACCAGCCGACGCCCGGCTCGTTCAGGGCCGAATAGGTCTCAATTTCCATCGCTGGCTCCCGCCCCACGGACCATGCGGTCCGCACTAGATATGGATGGCGCGCCCATACGCGTTGAGCACGCTCTCATGCATCGTCTCAGAAACCGTCGGGTGCGGGAAGACCGCGTTGATCAGCTCTTCCTCGGTGGTCTCCAGATTCATCGCCAGCACGAAGCCCTGGATGAGTTCGGTGACTTCCGCGCCGACGAGATGCGCGCCGAGCAGCCGGCCGGTCTTGGCGTCGAAGATGGTCTTCACCAGCCCCTCCGGCTCGCCGAGCGCCACCGCCTTGCCGTTGCCGATGAACGGGAAGCGGCCGACCTTGATCTCGAAACCGGCTTCCTTCGCCTTCTTTTCCGTCAGGCCGACGGAGGCGACCTGCGGCATGCAGTAGGTGCAGCCGGGAATCATCAGCTTGTCCATCGGGTGAGCGTGCTTGCCGGCGATGGCCTCGGCGGCGATCACGCCCTCATGCTCGGCCTTGTGGGCCAGCATGGGCGGGCCGGCGACGTCGCCGATCGCCCAGATGCCGGGCACGTTGGTGCGGCACAGCCCGTCGATCACCACGCAGCCGCGATCGGTCTTCACGCCGAGCTTCTCGAGGCCGAGATTCTCGATGTTGCCGACCACGCCGACGGCGGAGATCAGCCGGTCGGCGGTGATGGACTGGCTCTTGCCGTCCGCCGTCTCGACCGTGGCGGTGACGCTGTCGGCTCCCTTCACCACCTTGGAGACCTTGGCGCCGGAGAGGATCTTGATGCCCTGCTTCTCGAAGCGCTTGCGGGCGTGCTCGGCGATCTCCTCGTCCTCGACGGGAAGGATCTGCGGCAGCAGCTCGACGATCGTCACCTGCGAACCCATCGCGTGGTAGAACGACGCGAACTCGACGCCGATGGCGCCCGAGCCCATGATCAGCAGCGACTTCGGCACGCTGGCCGGCGCCAGCGCCTCGAAATAGGTCCAGACCAGCTTCTTGTCCGGCTCGATGCCGGGCAATGCGCGCGGGCGGGCGCCGGTGGCGATGACGATGTTCTTGGCGGTGTACTCGCCGGCCGGCAGCGCCCCCTTGGGAGCCCCCTCGCCGGCGGCGACGGAGACCTTGCCGGGGGCGGTGATGGTCGCCTGCCCCCAGATCACGTCGACCTTGTTCTTCTTCAACAGGAAGCCGACGCCATTGCTCATCTGCGCCGCGATGCCGCGCGAGCGCTTCACCACGCCGGCGATGTCGACGCCCGCCTTCTCGGCGATGAGGCCGTAGTCCTTGGCGTGCTCGATGTAGTGGAAGATCTCGGCCGAGCGCAGCAGCGCCTTGGCCGGGATGCAGCCCCAGTTCGGGCAGATGCCGCCGACATAGGAGCGCTCCACCACGCCGACCTTGAGGCCGAGCTGGGCGGCGCGGATGGCCCCGACATAGCCGCCGGGGCCGGAGCCGATGAAGAGGACGTCGTAATTGTTCGCCATGATCGTTCCTCAGACCAGCATCGACATCGGCTTTTCGATGATCTGCTTGAACGCGCCGATGAGCTGCGCGCCCATGGCGCCGTCCATCACGCGGTGGTCGCAGGATATGGTGACGGTCATCACCGTCGCCACGGCAAGCTCGCCCTTTTTCACAACGGCGCGCTGCTCGCTGGCGCCGACCGCGAGGATCGTCGCATGCGGCGGATTAATGATTGCCGTGAAGTCCTTGATTCCAAACATGCCGAGGTTCGAAATCGCCGACGAGCCGCCCTGATATTCGTGCGGCATCAGCTTCTTGTTGCGGGCGCGCGCCGCGAAGTCGCGGGTCTCGTTCGAGATGGTCGAGAGCGTCTTGGTCTCGGCCTTGCGGATGATCGGGGTCAGCAGGCCCTTGCCGCCGTCGATCGCCACCGCGACGCCGATGTCGGAGTGCTTCAGCTTGAGGTAGCGGTCGCCGCCCCACACCTGGTTGGCATCCGGCACCTGCTGGAAGGCGAGCGCATAGGCCTTGATGACGAAGTCGTTGACCGAGAGCTTGTAGGCCGGCTTGCCGTCCTTCTCGGGAGCCGCCTTGTTCAGCTCCTCGCGCAGCTTCAGCAGCGCGTCCATATCGCAGTCGACGGTGAGGTAGAAGGTCGGCACCGTCTGCCGGGCCTCGGCCATGCGCTGGGCGATGACGCGGCGCATGGCGTCGAGCGGCACTTCCTCGTAGGTGCCGGGCTCGTAGAACGCCTTCACCTGCTCCAGCAGCGCACTGTTCGACACCGGCGCGGCGGCGGCCGGTACGGAGGCCGGCGCAGCGGCGACCGGAGCCGCCTTGGCGGCACCGCCGACCGGCGCGGCCTCGACATCGGCGGCGACGATGCGGCCATGCGGGCCGGACCCCTTCACCCCGGCAAGGTCGACGCCCTTCTCCTTGGCGAGACGGCGTGCCAGCGGCGAGGAAAAGACCCGCTCGCCCGAGGCGTGTGCCGCCGCGGCCGGAGCCGCCGCGACAACCGGGGTCGGAGCGGGCTCGGGCGCCTTGGGCGCTTCGACCTTGGGCGCTTCAACCTTCGCGGGCTCGGCCTTCGGCGGTTCGGCCTTCGCCGGCGCCGCGCCGGCGCCGGCGGCAACCGCCTTCACATCCTCGCCGTCGGTGGCGAGCACCGCGATGAGCTGGTTCACCGGCACGTCGGCGGTGCCTTCCGGCACGACGATCCTGGCCAGCGTGCCCTCGTCAATGGCCTCGACTTCCATCGTGGCCTTGTCGGTCTCGATCTCGGCGATGACATCGCCGGGGGCGACCTTGTCGCCCTCCTTCTTCAGCCATTTGGCCAGATTGCCCTTCTCCATGGTGGGAGACAGGGCCGGCATCAGGATCTCGATGGACATGGCGATCTCCGGCCTCAGCGATAGGTCACGGCCCGGGCGGCGTCGACGACATCCTGCACCGACGGCAAAGCGAGCTTTTCGAGATTGGCGGCGTAGGGCATCGGCACGTCCTTGCCGGTGACGCGCAGCACGGGGGCGTCGAGATAGTCGAACGCCTTGGCCATGAGCTGGGCGACGATCTCCGCGCCGACGCCGGACTGGCTCCAGCCCTCCTCGACGGTGACGCAGCGCCCGGTCTTCTGCACGGAGGCGATGATGGTCTCGACGTCCATCGGACGGATGGTGCGCAGGTCGATCACCTCGGCCTCGATGCCGAGCTTGGACAGTTCCTCGGCCGCCTTCAGGGCATAGTTCATGCCGATGGACCAGGCCACCAGCGTCACGTCCTTGCCGGGGCGGGCGATCTTCGCCTTGCCGATCGGGACGACATAGTCGTCGAGCTTGGGCACCAGCGAGGAGTGACCGTAGAGAATCTCGTTCTCGAGGAAGATCACCGGGTTCGGATCGCGGATCGCCGCCTTGAGCAGGCCCTTGGCGTCGGCCGCCGTATAGGGCGCGATGACCCGCAGGCCGGGAATGTGGCTGTACCAGGAGGTGTAGTCCTGGCTGTGCTGGGCGGCGACGCGCGCGGCGGCGCCGTTCGGGCCGCGGAACACGATGGAGCAGTGCACCTGCCCGCCCGACATGTAGAGCGTCTTGGCGGCCGAATTGATGATCTGGTCGATCGCCTGCATGGCGAAGTTGAAGGTCATGAACTCGACGATGGGCTTGAGCCCCGCCATCGCCGCGCCGACGCCCACGCCGGCAAAGCCATGCTCGGTGATCGGCGTGTCGATGACGCGCCTTGCGCCGAATTCCTGCAGCAGCCCCTGGGTGATCTTGTAGGCGCCCTGATACTCGGCGACCTCCTCGCCCATGACGAAGACGTCGCCGTCGCGGCGCATCTCCTCGGCCATGGCGTCGCGCAGCGCCTCGCGCATGGTCTGGTTGACGAATTCGGTGCCTTCGGGAACGTCCGGCTCCGGCAGCGCTTCCGGCTGCGGCGGAGCGGCCACCGCCGAGGTGACGACCGCCGGGGCGGCGGGCGCCGAGCTGGCGACGGGCGAGGGCTCGAGCGGGGCGGCTGCGACCGGCGGCGCCGATTCGGCGGCCTTCGGGCTCGGCGCGCTCATCGCGCCTGCATCTTCGCCATCAGCGAGGATCACCGCGATGGGCGTGTTCACGGCGACATCCTGCGTGCCTTCCGGCACCAGGATCTTGCCGAGCGTGCCCTCGTCGATGGCCTCGACTTCCATGGTCGCCTTGTCGGTCTCGATCTCGGCGATCACGTCGCCGGACTTGACCGTGTCGCCCTCTTTCTTGAGCCACTTGGCGAGATTGCCCTTCTCCATGGTGGGAGACAGGGCAGGCATGAGAACTTCGGTCGGCATGGCGGCGTTCCCCAAAGAAACGTGCGTCAGAAATCGCGCGTCACTGCGTCGGTGCCGGAAGCACGAACGTCAGGTTGCTGTAGACGGCCATCGAGGCGATGGCGATGAGAATGGCAATGAAGAAGGCGACCATCATCTTGTTGAGCGTGGTCGCCGTCGCGGTCGAGGTGCCGGCTGCCTGCCGCGCCCCGAAGGGCCACAGCGCAGCCTGCGCGAAACCGACCACGCCGGCGCGGTTCGCCCGGAGCACGCCGAAGGCGAGCCGGGCCGCCAGGACCCAGAGCACCGCGGCCGCCGAGACGCCGGCGACGACGCAGACCCAGAAGAACTCGACCAGCATCGGCCCGCGCTCAGCGCAGGATATCGGTGTAGAGCTCGGACGGGTCCGGCTCCGGGTCGGCGCTGGCGAAATCCGCCGCCGCGTTCATCTGGTCGCGCAGCTCGGCGTCGATCGCCTTGAGCTCCTCCTCGGTGGCCCACTTCTTTTCCAGAAGGCGGTTGCGCACCTGCTCGATCGGATCGTGCTCGGTGCGCATCTTCTGCACCTCCTCCTTCGACCGATACTTGGCCGGATCGGACATGGAGTGGCCGCGATAGCGGTAGGTCAGCATTTCGAGGATGTAGGGCCCCTTGCCGGAGCGGGCGAACTCGACCGCGCGCTCGCCGGCGGCCTTCACCGCGCGCACATCCATGCCGTCGACCTGCTCGCCGGGAATGTTGAAGGAGGTGCCGCGCCTGGAGAAATCGGTCTGGGCGGAAGCGCGGTTCACCGCGGTGCCCATGGCGTAGTGGTTGTTCTCGATGATGTAGACGACCGGCAGCTTCCAGAGCTCCGCCATGTTGAAGCTCTCATAGACCTGGCCCTGATTGGCGGCGCCGTCGCCGAAATAGGCCAGGGTGACATTGCCGTTGTCGCGGTAGTGGTTGGCGAAGGCGAGGCCGGTGCCGAGGGACACCTGCGCGCCGACGATGCCGTGGCCGCCGAAGAAGCCCTTCTCGGTGCTGAACATGTGCATCGAGCCGCCCTTGCCCTTGGAATAGCCGCCGCGCCGGCCGGTCAGCTCGGCCATGACGCCCTTCGGATCCATGCCGCAGGCGAGCATGTGGCCGTGGTCGCGATAGCCGGTGATGACCTGGTCGCCCTCCCTGAGGGCCGACTGCATGCCGACGACGACGGCCTCCTGGCCGATATAGAGATGGCAGAAGCCGCCGATGAGGCCCATGCCGTAGAGCTGGCCCGCCTTCTCCTCGAAACGGCGGATCTCAAGCATCCGGCGATAGGCTTCGAGTTCCTCGGCCTTCGTGAACTCGGGAACCGACGCCGTCTTCTCCGACCGGCGGGCCGGGCTTTTCGCGGCGGCCTTGGCAGGGGCTTTCGGGCTGGCGGTTTTTCCGACGGCCGATTTCTTGGCGGCGACTACCATGGCGCATCCTCAGCTCGGGATTGGTCGACGAGCTTCATAACGCACCTTTACCGCCCGCGCTACGCGCACAACGCAATGCTGCGGCGCACAACATGTTGTCAGCGCAATGGTTTCCGTCTCTGAACCGAATTTAAGTTAAAATACCTGTTTAACTCAATTCAAGTTAAGCTTCTGGAATTCCGACGTTTCCCATGAAGATGTTCCTGGCATGCCAGTGCATGCCCTGTCCGACGAATATTTGGTTTATCGCGCTTGCGGCGCCGCAGGGGCGCGCAACAGCACCAGATCCCTGGGGTTGATGAGGTTGAGCAGCGCGCGCGCCTGCTCGTCCAGCATGTCGGCATCGACCAGATCGGGAGAGAGCAGCCGCACCTTCGCCTCGAGCGCCACGCGCTGGGCATGCAGCCGGTCGCGCTCCTCGGTGAGGTCGGCGTGCTGCTTTTCGAAGGAGCGGCGGGCCAGCAGGCCGTATTGGCCGTTATAGCCCTGGAAGGCGAAATAGCCGACCAGAGCCGCGGCCCCGAGATGCAGGGTGACGGTCTGGAAAATGGAGCGCCAGCGGGTACGTATGATCATGGAAACGGAGCCTAACCGGCGTCGGTTGAGGCTCCGTTAACCGTGTCGGCCGGAAGCGCGCTTCCGGGATAAATCAGCCGATCAGGCGAGCGCCTTCAGCGCGGCGCGGCCGGCATAGATCGCCTGCGGGCCGAGCTCCTGCTCGATGCGCAGCAGCTGGTTGTACTTGGCGGTACGGTCGGAGCGCGCCAGCGAGCCGGTCTTGATCTGCCCGCAATTGGTGGCCACCGCGAGGTCGGCGATGGTCGAATCCTCGGTCTCGCCCGAACGATGCGACATCACCGCCGTGTAGCCGGCCTTGTGCGCCATCTCGACGGCGTTGAGCGTCTCGGTCAGCGAGCCAATCTGGTTGACCTTCACCAGGATCGAATTGGCGACACCCTGCTTGATGCCGGCTTCGAGCCGCGTGACGTTGGTGACGAACAGGTCGTCGCCGACCAGCTGGCACTTCGAGCCGATGGTGTCGGTGAGGAGCTTCCAGCCCTCCCAGTCATCCTCGGCCATGCCGTCCTCGACGGTGCAGATCGGGTAGCGGGCGACGAGATCGGCGAGGTACTTCACCTGCGTCTCGATATCGCGAACGACGCCCTCGCCCTCATAGTCGTACTTGCCGTTCTTGAAGAACTCGGTCGAGGCGCAGTCGAGGCCGATGAACACGTCCTCGCCCGGCTTGTAGCCGGCGGTCTCGATCGCCTTCATCACGAAGGCAAGGGCCGCGTCGGCGGAAGGCAAGTTCGGCGCGAAGCCGCCCTCGTCGCCGACATTGGTGTTGTGGCCGGCGTCCTTGAGGGCCTTCTTCAGCGTGTGGAAGATCTCCGCGCCGGTGCGCAGGCCTTCCGCGAAGGTCGGCGCGCCGACCGGCAGGATCATGAATTCCTGGAAGTCGATCGGGTTGTCGGCATGGGCGCCGCCATTGACGATGTTCATCATCGGCACCGGCAGCACGCGGGCATTGACGCCGCCGACATAGCGGTAGAGCGGCAGGTCGCGGGCAGCGGCGGCCGCCTTGGCCAGCGCCAGCGACACGCCGAGGATGGCATTGGCGCCCAGGCGCGCCTTGTTCGGCGTGCCGTCGAGCTCGATCAGGATCTGGTCGATGGCCGGCTGGTCTTCGGCGTCCATGCCGCCGATGGCGTCGAAGATCTCGCCGTTCACCGCGTCGACCGCCTTGGTCACGCCCTTGCCGAGATAGCGCCCCTTGTCGCCGTCGCGCAGCTCGACGGCCTCATGCGCGCCGGTCGAGGCGCCGGAGGGAACGGCGGCGCGGCCCGTGGAGCCGTCTTCCAGCACCACATCCACCTCGACGGTCGGATTGCCGCGGCTGTCCAGAATTTCACGCCCAACGATATCGACGATGGCGGTCATGCGTTTCCCCACTTCTCAACTCGGCCAGGATGGTCGACGCGCTTCTACTCCGGCGATGTGACATGCGAAAGAGGTGCCAGCGACATATAGCCCCGACTCCCCGACCCGCAGGAGCCACCCATGAACGACACCACCGACGGCCCGATGCAGCTTGGCCGCGCCAGCGCCCTGCCCGCCTCGCCCGAGGAGGCCGTGCTCGACCGCGTCCCCAATCCGCACCCGGACACGCGATACGTGGCGCGCTTCACCGCCCCGGAATTCACCTCGCTCTGCCCCGTCACCGGACAGCCCGACTTCGCGCAGCTGGTGATCGACTACGTGCCGCAAGGCTGGCTGGTCGAATCGAAATCGCTGAAGCTCTATCTCGCCAGCTTCCGCAACCATGGCGCCTTCCACGAGGACTGCACGGTCGCCATCGGCCTGCGCCTGCGCGATCTCCTCGCGCCGCACTGGCTGCGCATCGGCGGCTACTGGTACCCGCGCGGCGGCATTCCGATCGATGTGTTCTGGCAGAGCGGCACCCCGCCCGAGGGCGTATGGCTGCCGGACCAGGGCGTTCCGCCCTATCGCGGACGGGGCTAGGAAGCGCCGCCCCCTGATGAACGTCATCCTGAGGTGCCCGGCCAGCGGCCGGGCTTCGAAGGACGCTCATCCTGGTGCGCCGAGGGCGGGCAGCCTTCGAGGCTCGCTGCGCTCGCTCATCAGGATGACGGCGCGAGGGGGGAGAAAGGGGCGGGGCCCGTGTGTCATTACCCTCGTCATCCCGGACGGCCGCAGGCCGATCCGGGATCGCTGGAGGGGAAAGCGGCCTGCGATCCCGGCTCTCCGCTTCGCTGCGGCCGGGATGACGGCGTAACAGGACGCGCCGCTACTCCACCGTCACCGACTTGGCGAGGTTGCGCGGCTGGTCGACATCCGTGCCCATCACCACCGCCGTATGATAGGCGAGAAGCTGGATCGGGATGGCATAGACCAGCGGCGTCACCAGCGGATTCATGTCCGGCAGCACCAGCGTCGCCTCGGTCTCCAGCGACGCGTGCTTCGCGCCGGTCTCGTCGGTGATGAGGATGATGCGCCCGCCGCGCGCCGCCACTTCCTGCATGTTCGACATGGTCTTCTCGAACACCGCGTCGTGCGGGGCGATCACCACCACCGGCATGTTTTCGTCGATCAGCGCAATCGGCCCGTGCTTGAGCTCGCCGGCGGCGTAGCCCTCGGCGTGGATGTAGGAGATTTCCTTCAGCTTCAGCGCGCCCTCCATCGCCAGCGGATAGGAGGTGCCGCGGCCGAGATAGAGCACGTCCTTGGTCTTGGCGAAGGTGCGGGCGAGATGCTCGATGTCGGGACCCAGATCGAGCGCCCGGTTCATCAGGCGCGGCACCTCGACCAGCGCATGGACCAGACCGCGCTCCTCCTCCAGCGAGAGGACGCCGCGTGCGCGGCCGGCCGCCACCGCGAGGGCGGCCAGCGTGGCGAGCTGGCAGGTGAAGGCCTTGGTGGAGGCGACGCCGATCTCCGGCCCGGCGAGCGTGGGAAGCACGGCGTCCGCCTCGCGGGCGATCGTCGAGGTCGGCACGTTCACCACGGCGAGCAGGTGCTGCTTCTCCTGCCGGGCATAGCGCAGCGAGGCCAGCGTGTCGGCGGTCTCGCCCGACTGCGAGATGACGATGGACAGGCCGTTCGCCGGCAGCGGCGCCTCGCGGTAGCGGAACTCGGAAGCGACGTCGATCTCGACCGGCAGGCGGGCGTAGCGCTCGAACCAGTATTTGGCGATGAGCCCCGCATAATAGGCCGTGCCGCAGGCGGCGATGGAGACCCGTTCGAGCGTCGTGAAGTCGAACGGCAGGTCCGGCAGTTGCACGGTCTCGTTGGCCATGTCGAGATAGTGCGCCAGCGTGTGCGCCACCACCTCGGGCTGCTCGTGCATTTCCTTCGCCATGAAGTGGCGGAAATTGCCCTTCTCGACCAGGAAGGCGGTGGCGGTGGTCTTCTGCACCGCGCGCTCGACGCGCCGGTTGGAGGAATCGCGGATCTCGATGCCCTGCCGGCGCAGCACCGCCCAGTCGCCATCGTCGAGATAGGAGATGGTGTCGGTGAAGGGCGCCAGCGCGATGGCGTCCGAGCCGAGATA
This sequence comes from Ancylobacter sp. TW_SC_1, assembly GCF_056836805.1. Lineage (NCBI taxonomy): Bacteria > Pseudomonadati > Pseudomonadota > Alphaproteobacteria > Hyphomicrobiales > Xanthobacteraceae > Ancylobacter > Ancylobacter sp. TW_SC_1. The sequence goes on along the minus strand of NZ_CM166365.1, from coordinate 2,855,952 downwards.
CATTTCGCCATTGCCATAGCCGATGGCGAGCGGGCTGCCCCTGCGGGCGCCGATCATCAGGCCGTCCTCGCCATCGAAGAGGAAGGCGAGCGCGAAAGCGCCCTGCAGGCGCGGCAGGGCCGCCGCCACCGCGTCGACCGGACCCAGCCCGCCGCGCATTTCGCGCGTCACCAGATGGGCGACCACCTCGGTGTCGGTCTCGCTCTCGAAATTCGCGCCCGACCCGAGCAGTTCGTCCCGCAGCTCGCGGAAATTCTCGATGATGCCGTTATGGACCACCGCAACCTCGGTGGTGGCGTGCGGATGGGCATTGGCGACGCTCGGCCGGCCATGCGTCGCCCAGCGCGTGTGGCCGATGCCGATGCGCCCTTCGAGCGGCGCCTCGCGCAGAACGGCCTCCAGATTGCGCAGCTTGCCCTCGGCGCGGCGGCGGGCGATGTGCCCCTTGTCCAGCGTGGCGATGCCGGCGGAATCGTAGCCGCGATACTCCAGCCGCTTCAGCGATTCGACCAGCCGGTCGGCGACCGGCGCGGTGCCGACGATGCCGATGATTCCACACATGATCCGGGCCCTTCCCTGAAGCGACGATCCGCGAGGCTAGGACGCAGGGTTTAACCGCCCGTCACCGCAGTGCAGAAATCAATTCGAATGTCCCTTCGTATCGCCCGCATCGTGTCATTTCTTCGGCGCGAGGCCGGCCGAGAGACGGGCGCGCAGCCGCGCCGCCAGGCCCGGCTTGTTGACCTGCCGGGCGCGACCGATCGCCAGCGCGTCCGCCGGCACGTCCTCGGTGATCACCGAGCCGGTACCGAGATAGGCGCCATCGCCCACGCTCACCGGCGCCACCAGCAGGCTGTTGGTGCCGACGAAGGCGTTGGCGCCGATGGTGGTGCGGTGCTTGCGGAAGCCGTCATAATTGCAGGTAATGGTGCCGGCGCCGATGTTGGTGTTCGCCCCGACGCTGGTATCGCCGACATAGGAAAGGTGGTTGACCTTGACGCCCGGCGCGAGGTCGGACGCCTTGATCTCCACGAAATTGCCGATATGCACCCCCTGCCCCAGCTCCGCGCCGGGGCGCAGGCGGGCAAACGGCCCGACGATGGCGCCGGGGCCGACATGCGCGCCCTCGACATGACTGAAGGCGCGGATGGTGGCGCCGTCCTCGACATGAACGCCCGGACCGAAGAAGACGTTCGGCTCGATGACCACGTCGCGGCCCAGGCGCGTATCGGCGGAGAAGAACACGGTGTCCGGCGCGACCAGCGTCGCGCCGCCCTCCAGCGCCCGCCGGCGCAGGCGCTGCTGCAGGATCGCCTCGGCCTCGGCGAGCTGGGCGCGGCTGTTGACGCCGACCACCTCGTCCGCCGCCGCCTCGCAGACCGCCGCCGCGCGGCCCAGCGCGCGGGCGGCCTCGACCGCGTCCGGCAGATAGAATTCGCGCTTGGCGTTGGCATCGCCGATGCTGTCGAGAATGGCGAGCGCGGCGCGGCCGTCCAGCGCCATCAGGCCGGCATTGCACAGGCCGATGGCCCGCTCGGCCGCGCTGGCGTCCTTCTCCTCGCGGATGGCAACGAGCGCGCCGTCCTCGGTCACCAGCCGGCCATAGCCGAACGGATCTTCCGGGCGGAACCCCAGCACGGACACCGCCGCACCATCGGCGAGCGGGCCGCGCAGCGCGCCGATGGTCTCGGGCCGGACCAGCGGGGTATCGCCATACATGACCACGACGTCGTCATAGCCGCGCTCCAGCGCCGCCCGCGCGGCCAGCACCGCATGCGCGGTACCGCGCCGTTCGGCCTGCACGAAAACCTCCGCCTCGGGCGCCATGCGGCGCACCTCGGCGGCGACCCGGTCGTGGTCGGGGCCGATCACGACGGCGAGCTGCGCGGCGCCGGCGGCGAGCGCGGCATCCAGCACATGCGAGACCATCGGCCGGCCCGCCACCGCGTGCAGCACCTTCGGCAGGGAGGACAGCATGCGGGTGCCCTCCCCGGCTGCGAGAACAATGACGAGAAGCTGGCGCATCGCGAACTCCGGAGATCGGCGGAAGGCGAAGGCGGCGGACCCGCCCTGACGTGTGCGCGGTATCTAGCCTGCCTCGCGCATCGGCGAAAGGGAGCCCCGAAAGGCCCGGCGACGACAGGGGGCGAAGCGTGTATCAGGACGCATCATGGATCATCCTCCCCAGGCCACCCTCGATGCCCCGCACAGCGTGTCCCACGATCCCCGGGCGCTGTTCGCATTGCTGGCGATGCCGCTCTTCTTCTCGACCAACCTGATCGTCGGCCGGGCGGTGGTCGGTGTGGTGCCGCCCTGGTCGCTCGCCTTCTGGCGCTGGTCCATCGCGGCGGCGATCCTCCTGCCGATCGCCGGCGGCGCCCTGATCCGCCATCGCCATGTGCTGCGCGCGCAGTGGCGGCGCCTGCTCGTGCTCGGCCTGCTCGGCATGGTGCTGTGCGGCGGCAACGTCTATGTCGCGCTGGAGCACACCACGGCGACCAACGCGACGCTGATCTACACCACCTCCACCCTCATGATCGTGGTGCTCGACTCGGCGCTGCGGCGCCAGGCGCTGCCGGCGGTTCAGCTCGCCGGAACGCTGGCGGGCTTCGCCGGCATCGCGCTGATCACCGTGCACGGCGAACCGGGCCGGCTGCTCGGCCTGCATTTCAACATGGGCGATTTCGGCATCCTGGTCGCCTCGATCGCCTGGGCGATCTATTCGCTGATGCTGCGCGACAGCCCGCTGACGCGGCTGGGCGGGCTGACGACCTTCACCGCCAATGCCATCGCCGGCGCCGTGCTGCTGGCGCCGTTCGCGCTGTGGGAAGCGTTGAGCGGCGCGCCGCAGCCGGACAGTCTGGAAGCGTGGGGCGCCATCGTGTTCCTGGCGATCTTCCCCTCGGTGCTCGCCTTCACCCTGTTCCTGTTCTGCGTGCGCACGGCCGGCGCGCCGATGACCGCGACATTCCTCTACCTCATGCCGGTCTATGGCGTGCTGCTGGCCGTCCTGCTGCTCGGCGAGGAACTGCATCTCTACCACGCCGTCGGCTTCGTGCTGATCCTCGGCGGGGTGATCCTGGCGACCCGGCGGCGCCCGCCGGCACATTGATCGGGACGTCGGCGTGTGCGATGCAGCAGAGCATCGGAGAAGGACCCTGACCGTGGCTCATCGCAGCTTCCTGCCCGGCGCCCGCGCCAGTAATGTCATCATCGCCCTCGGCGCCTTCGCGCTCGGCTGGGCGATCTACATGCGCTACGCGCTGGTCGAGCAGTCGGCCGTCGGCCTCGCCTGCCGCGGCGCGGAGACCATGACCTGCGAGACGCGCGCGCTGGTGATCGCCGCGTTCAGCCATTCGGTCTTCGGCATCACCGCCCTGGTCGCCGCGACGATCCAGCTCATCCGCCCCTCGCTGGTGATGTTCACCATCGCGCTGATGGCCAGCTGCGTCGGACTGGTGATCTACAATAACGGCCTCGCCGGGCTCGCCGGCGGGCTGCTGCTCATATCCTTCGCCCGGCCGTGGCGAGGCGCCAGAGGGTGAAGGCCAGCACCACGAGCAGGCTGCCGGTCCACAGCGCCTGCCAGTTCGCCAGCGTTTCGTTCAGCGCGACATAGAGCCCGCTGAAGAGGAAAATGGCGGCGGCGATGGTTTCCGCCTGCCGCCCCTCCCCGCCGCGCCGCGCACCGGCCACGAGCGCGTAGAAGGCGAAGGCGGTGATGATCGGGGTCAGCCCGGCGAACTGGAAATCCTTGTAGCGCGGGTCGAACACCAGACCGAAGGCGATCTGCGCCGCCAGCACGATGGAGGCGGCCAGAAGAAGCGCGAGAACACGGTCGACGAAGGGCGCGTCCGGTGTCGCTTCGGTGTTGAGCGCCAGCGTCAGGGTCACGCGGCGCGCGCGCCGGCCGATCGCCGCCGCGCAGGCCAGCGGCACCGTCACCGCCAGTACGACCAGCGCCCCACCGCGTATCCAGCCGCCGACGCCGAGGCTCTCCGCCGGCACTGAGGCGAGCAACCGGCCGATCATCAGCCCGGCGAAGAAGGCGACACCCGTCACCGCCGACCATTCGCGCATGCCGAGCGGCCGGCCGCCGGCGCGCCGGCCGGCATGTCCCGCCACAGCGAACACGGCGGCGGCGAACAGCACGCCGACCAGCGCCTGGAGCGGCCAGGCCGGGTGGTCCGACACCGGCTCGCCCCAGGTGAACTTGAACTCGCGCGTATAGGCGTCGAGGAAGCCCCAGTGCCCGCCGACCGTGCCTTCCAGCACCCGCTTCCACGGCTGGTCGAACGCCTCGATGACGTTGAGGCGGTAATGCTTGGCCTTGGCCAGCGCGAGCAGCTCCTGGATCACGTTCGCCTGGTTCGAGGGCGACGGCAGCGCGCCCTCGCGCATGCGCCCCTCGCTGGGCCAGCCGGTCTCGCCGATGAGGATGTCCTTGCCGGCGAAGACCTCGCCCACATGCTCGCGGATCTCGCCGAGATGGGCGACCGAATCCTCGGCGGGAACCGGCATGTCCTCCCAGAAGGGCAGGATGTGGACGGTGACGAAATCGACCGAGTCGGCCAGCGCGCGGTTGCGCTCCCAGAATTCCCAGACATCGGCATAGGTGACGTCGACGCCGGGCGGGACCTTCGCCTTCACCTCCTTGAGGAAGCCGGCGATGTCGTTGGCGGACTGCTCGCCGCGCAGCAGCACCTCATTGCCGACGATGACGGCCTTGACGACATCGGGGTTCTCCCGCGCCAGCTTGATCCCCCCGTCAATCTCCGCCCGGTTGCGCAGCGGATCGGCCGCGATCCAGATGCCCTGCAGCACGGTCAGGCCGTGCTTGCGCGCCAGTTCCGGTACGGCCGAGAGGCCGGCCTGGATCGAGGAATAGGTGCGCACGCACTGGGTGATCTTCGAGAGCCGGGCGAGGTCGTCGTCGATCTGCGCCGGAGAAAAGGCGACATCTTCGCTGAACGGGGTCTGACCGGGACGAAATGGCGCATAGGAGACGCAGGGCAGCTTCTCGCCCGCTATCAGCGGCGAGACAGGCGCCGGCACAGGCTGCCCGAGCCACGCCCAGACGGCGACGATGGCCATGCCGACAATGACGGCAAGGGCGAGGGGCAGTCGCATGCGAGGGGTCTCCGCGATTGAGCTCGTTCGGCGCGTTCACCCTGCCGGGTAAAGGTGCTTTGGCGCTGCGGCAAGAGGCGCATGCAAAGCGGCGGAATTTTGCGCTGCCCACACACCGTGGACATGTGCCGTCATGCTGACAAATTCGGTAGGTTCTCCTACTGTCTTCGCCGGACCGGTGTTTCCTCTTTTGCGTGTGACGTTTCCCCCATGTTGTGCTCCGTACGTCCCCTCGCCGCTGCGCTGCTCGGCGGCTTCATCCTGACAGCCGCCATTCCCGGCGGCGCGTTCGCCCAGAGCACCTCGCAGGAGCAAAAGCCTGCCGAGCAGAAGTCGCCGGAGGAGCAGGCGAAGGAGGAGGCGCTGCGCCGCTCCGTGGAGGAATACGCCGAGGCGGCGAAGCTGCCGGGCAATGCCGGCCTGCCGGAATGCGTGTGGAGCGGCCGGCGCATCGCCATGCTGCTGTGGCGCGACGACATCGACACCGCCCGCCGCCACCTCGAACTCTACGAGCGCTTCGGCTGCCCGACCGAACACCTGAAGATCGCGTTCCGCTGCCTCGTCCGTCAGGGCAACATCGACAGCAAGGCTCAGGAGCGCCTGTCCGAGCGGGTGCACGCCTGCTGGGTCAATCCCGACGCCCCTCCGCCGGCCTCGGCGCCCGCGCAACCCACGCCGCCTGCGCAATAATTCCGCTACGCGGCCCATGCCACGACACCCGCGTGACATGGGCTTGCCACAGTGCGGAACCAATATCCATTTCGCCGCGTTTGCAGAAGCGAAACGGCATTTTCGAAAGACGCATCGCGTGTGACGCGATGCGGCGAAGATCGTGCTGCAACTGCGTTAAAACTGTACTATATTCCGCCCGTCACCCTTACCTCCTTCGTGGGTTTGTCTCATGCGCCCCGCTGTTCGTGTCGCTGCCGCTGCGGTTGCGGTCGCCACGTGCGTAAATGCTCTTGTCTGGTTCGCCCTGCGCGAGGAGGTAACGGCACCCGCCGTCACCGACCGCTTCCAGAGCATGTCCTTCGCGCCCTATGGGCGTGACGCGAACCCCGACAAGGGGCAGCCGACCAATGAGGCGCAGATCCGCGCGGACGTCGCCGCGGTCGCTCCCTATACCCGCGCGGTGCGCACCTATGCCTCGACCGGCAATCTCGATCTCGTCGCGAAGATCGCCGGCGAGAAGGGGCTGAAGACCACGGTCGGCGCCTGGCTGGACGAGGACGAGGACCGCAACGAGCGCGAGATCGCCAACGCGATCGACGCCGCGAAGAAGAACTCCAACGTCGTCGGCATCGTGGTCGGCAACGAGTCGATCCTGCGCGCCGAGCGCACGCCCGAGCAGCTCATCGAGACCATTCGCCGCGTGAAGCGCGAGACCAGCGTGCCGGTGACGACGGGCGAGACGTGGGACGTCTGGCTCGATCATCCCGAGCTGGTCTCCGCGGTCGACTACATCGCCGCCCACATGCTGCCCTACTGGGAAGGCGTGACGCCCGAGCAGGTGGTCGACCACACGATCGCCATCTATGACCGGCTGCGCGCCACCTATCCCGGCAAGCGCATCGTCATCGCCGAGTTCGGTTGGCCGAGCCAGGGCTATAACCGCGACAGCGCGGTCCCCGGCGAGATCGAGCAGGCGCAGATCATCCGCACCTTCGCCGCACGCGCCGACGCGCTCGGCATCGAATACAACCTCATCGAGGCGTTCGACGCGCCGTGGAAGAGCTTCGAGGGCAGCGTCGGCCAGTACTGGGGCCTTCTCGACGCCGACCGCGAGCTCAAATTCCCGCTCTCCGGCCCGATCACCCCGTCGACCTATACGGCGACCGCCGCCATCGCGCTGCTGCTCGGCATCGCCTTCTCGATCCCGGTCTTCCGCTTCGCCCAGCTGACATTGACGCAGGCGCTGGTGATGGTCGGCGCGGCGAACCTCGTCGGCGCCTGGATCGCCACGGTGACCGACCACTGGCTCACGCATTATGTGGTGGGCGGCAACAAGGTGACGTTCGTCGTCAGCCTGGTCCTGCTCGTGCCGCTGGTCGTCGTCATGCTCTATCGGGTCGAGGAACTCGCCACGATCGCTTTCGGCCGCACGCCGCGGCGCCTGCTGCGCGCCGCGACCGGGACTCCTCCGTCGCGCACGCCCAAGGTCTCGATCCACATCCCGGCCTACAAGGAACCGCCGGAGATGCTGAAGCAGACGCTGGACAGCGTCGCGCGGCTCAACTGGCCGAACTTCGAGTGCCTGGTCATCATCAACAACACGCCGGACCCGGCCTTCTGGGAGCCGATCGAGGCCTATTGCCGCGAGCTGGGTGACCGCTTCAAGTTCATCAACCTGCCGAAGGTCGCGGGCTTCAAGGCCGGCGCGCTGCGCGCCGCCATGCTGGAGACCGCGCCGGACGCCGAGATCATCGGCATCATCGACGCCGACTACACCGTCGCGCCGAACTGGCTCATGGACCTCGTCCCCACCTTCGAGGATCCCACCGTCGGCATCGTGCAGGCGCCGCAGGACCACCGCGACGCCGACCGCAGCCTGCTGCACGAGGCGATGAACACCGAATATGCCGGCTTCTTCGACATCGGCATGGTCCAGCGCAACGAGCATGACGCCATCGTCGTGCACGGCACCATGTGCCTGATGCGCCGCGCCGCCATGGTCGAGGCCGGCGACTGGTCGAGCGACACGATCTGCGAGGACACCGATCTCGGGCTCGCCATCGTCGAGCGCGGCTGGAAGAGCCACTACACCAACACCCGCTATGGCTGGGGCCTGCTGCCGGACGACTTCGCCTCGTTCAAGAAGCAGCGCCACCGCTGGGCCTATGGCGGCATGCAGATCATCCGCAAGCACTGGCACCGCATGCTGCCGAATGCCGGCACGCGCCTCACCCCGGCCCAGCGCCGCGAGTTCACCATCGGCTGGGTGAGCTGGCTCGGCTCGGAGAGCGTCGGCGCCGCGGTGGCGATCCTGTCGCTGCTGTGGGTGCCCTTCGTGCTCGGCATCGGCATCGCCGTGCCGCAGCGCATCCTCACCATCCCGATCCTGTTCTGCTTCGGCATCTATGTGCTGCACTTCATCGCGCTCTACCGGCTGCGCGTGGCGACGACGCCGGTGCGCATGATCGGCGCGTCCTTCGCGGCGATGGCGGTGCAGTTCACGGTGGCGAAGGCGGTCTATGACAGCTTCCGCTACAAGGACCTCGCCTTTGCCCGCACCGCCAAGGGAAGCTGGCTGGCGGACGCCGCCCGCGCCTTCCCGGCCCTGCCGGAGGCGGTGATCGGATCGGGCCTGATGCTCTCGGCGATCGCCCTGCGCATGACGAACTGGCACGCGGTGGTGGAGGTCGACCTGTTCGCCCTGGCCCTCGCCATCCAGAGCCTGCCTTTCCTGGCCGCCGCCGGCATTGGCTGGCTGGAGGGCTCGACGCTGAACTCCTTCGTCACCTGGAGCGCGCTGCGCGCCCGCGCCCTGGCGCTGCTGCCCGGCCGCACCGCACAGCCGGAAGCGATGCCTGAGAAGATCAGCAGCTGAGCGCGCGGTTCGCGACGCACATGAAAAAAGGCCCGGAAGCGATTCCGGGCCTTTCGTTTTCCGAAGTCGGGGATTTCGCGATCAGGCGGCCGGCTCGAATGTCAGCGTCGCGCCGAGCGCGGCCTTCGGCCCGATGACCATCAGCCCCTCGATCTCCTCGGCCGCCATGCGCGAAGACGAGACGCGCTTCCGCAGCCGGTCGAAATCGGCCACCTTGAAGCGGATCGCGGCGAGGCGCAGGCCCGGCCCTCCCGGCGCGGCGACCCCGAATCGTTCGGTAAACAGCGCCTCGCTCATCAGGTCGATGTCGCCCCGCGGCGTCCTGGCGATGTACCAGCCCTCCACCGCGCGGCGCAGTTCCGTGCCGGCGAAGACGCCCAGAAACGCCAGATGCTCGGCCGGGTCCGGCGCCGTCAGCACCACGCCGGCGACGCCTTCCGTTCCGTTCATGTGCCGCTGGAGATCCGGCGACCAGAAATTCTCCGGGTGATGCTGCAGGCAAGTGAAGAAGCCGGCATGCGGCGAGGCGGCCTCGCGCGCGAAGGCGAGCGAGAACGACACCTCGACGGCCGACCCGTCCAGCCGCTTGCCCTCGCGTGCGAAGTCGAACACGTCGAGGCCGCCAAAGCCGGCCGCGTCGAACTCCAGCTTGTCGGCGGCCGGATCGCGGCCCTCCAGCACCAGCATGGACAGGCCGGAGCCGTGCTCGGCGAGGAAGTCGCGGTTGAAGGCGCCGAAGGAGAAGGTTGTCTCGCCAGGAGGCCGGATATTGTCCGGCTCGGCGATCTCGAGCAGTTCGACGAAGAAACCCGGCGTCTGGATGAGCCGGTTGTCCGTGCCCCAGGGGTGGCGATTGCGGGTGCCGACGGTGAAGCCGAGCATGTCGTAGAGCTCTCCCGCAGCTTCGAGATCGCGGACGACATGGACGACGTGATCAAGACCGCGAGACAACGGCGCCTACCTTTCCATTCGGCCGGCGGCGCGCGTCGCGCGTCCGGCCTGGATTGAACAGGTGGCAATCAGAGCACGGGCCGGATGGGTGAATCCAGCCTCGATTGCCAGCATGGGGCGATTGACGTCGGTATGTGCCCCGCGGTCATCGGAGCGGCAGGCGGGCCACGCCGGCGTGGCCCGTTCGAGCCGGCTAGAACAGCCGGCTCTGCACCGCCGCCGCGCCGACGAAGGACGCGAAGAGCGGGTGCGGCTCGAAGGGGCGTGACTTCAGCTCGGGGTGGAACTGCACGCCGACGAACCAGGGATGGTCGGGATATTCGATGATCTCCGGCAGCAGCCCGTCCGGCGACAGGCCGGAGAAGCGCATGCCGCAGGCCTCCAGCCGGTCGCGATAGGCCATGTTGACCTCGTAGCGGTGGCGGTGGCGTTCCGAGATCGTCGTGCTCGCATAGATGTCCGCCACCCGGCTGCCCTCGGCCAGCGCGGCCGGATAGGCGCCGAGCCGCATGGTGCCGCCGAGATCGCTGCTGATGCCGCGCCGCTCCAGCTCGTTGCCGCGCAGCCATTCGGTGAGCAGGCCGACCACCGGCTCGTCGGTGGGGCCGAACTCGGTCGAATTGGCCTTGTCGACCCCGGCCAGGTTCCGGGTGGCCTCGATCACCGCCATCTGCATGCCGAAGCAGATGCCGAGATAGGGCACGCGCCGCTCGCGGGCGAACTGCGCCGCGCGGATCTTGCCCTCGGCGCCGCGCTGGCCGAAGCCGCCGGGCACGAGGATGCCGTGCACGTGCTCGAGGAACGGCGCGGGGTCCTCGCGCTCGAAGATCTCGCTCTCGATCCAGTCGAGATTGACGCGGACATTGTTGGCGAGGCCGCCATGGGTCAGCGCCTCGATGAGCGACTTATAGGCGTCCTTCATGCCGGTGTACTTGCCGACGATGGCGATGGTCACCGAGCCTTCCGGGTTGCGGATGCCGGCCTCGACCTTCTTCCAGCGCGTGAGATCCGGCTCGGGTACCGGCTCGATGCCGAAGGCGGCGAGCACTTCCGTGTCGAGCCCCGCCTCGTGATAGGCGGACGGCACGGCATAGATGCTGTCGGCGTCGCGCGCCTCGATCACCGCGCTCTCGCGGACATTGCAGAACAGGCCGAGCTTGCGGCGCTCCTCGCGCGGAATTTCGCGGTCGGTGCGGCAGAGCAGGATGTCCGGCGCGATGCCGATGGAGCGCAGCTCCTTCACCGAGTGCTGGGTCGGCTTGGTCTTCAGCTCGCCGGCCGAGGGGATGAAGGGCAGCAGCGTGAGGTGGATGTAGATGCAGTGCTTGCGCGGCAGCTCGTTGCCGACCTGGCGGATCGCCTCCAGGAACGGCATCGCCTCGATGTCGCCGACCGTGCCGCCAATCTCCACCAGCACGAAGTCATAGCCTTCGTTGCCGGTAAGGATGAATTCCTTGATCGCGTTGGTGACGTGCGGAATCACCTGGATGGTGGCGCCGAGATAGTCGCCGCGCCGCTCCTTGGCGAGGATGTCCTGATAGATCCGCCCGGTCGTGATGTTGTCCTGCTTGGTCGCCGGACGGCCGGTGAATCGCTCGTAGTGACCGAGGTCGAGGTCGGTCTCGGCGCCGTCGTCGGTGACGAAGACTTCGCCGTGCTGATACGGGCTCATCGTGCCCGGATCGACGTTGAGGTAGGGGTCGAGCTTGCGCAGCCGTGTCTTGTAACCACGGGCCTGCAGCAATGCACCGAGTGCGGCGGAGGCGAGGCCCTTGCCAAGCGAGGACACGACGCCGCCGGTGATGAAAATGTAGCGCGCCATGGAATTCGGTTTCTACCGGCAAAAACGCGATTCGACGAGTGCCCGTTTTGCCGAACGGGCACTCGCCTGTGGGTAAACGAAACGCGGCGCCGATTCAGCGCCGCGCCGGGATCACTGCGACTGCGGAGCCTGCGGTACCGCGGGAGCGGCGGGCGGCGCGGGCTGGGCGCCCTTGAGCTGATCCAGCACGGAGCCGCCAGGACCAGGCGCGGCGGGCGCGCCGGGAACGGTGCTCGCGGGGGTGAAGATCGTGGTGGGGCCACGGCCCCAGCCGGCGAGGATGGTCAGCGACAGGCTGGTGACGAAGAACAGGCCCGCCAGGATGGCCGTCGCGCGGGTCAGCACATTGGCCGTACCGCGCGCGCTGAAGAAGCCACCGCCGCCACCGCCACCACCACCGATGCCCAGACCGCCCCCTTCCGAACGCTGGATCAGCACGACGCCGATCAGGGCCAGCACGACCATGAGATGGATGACGATGATAACGGTTTGCATCTGATGCCTTCAAAATGCTCGTGCAGCGGCAGGCGAGTCCTATGCCGAACCCGGCCCGCCGCACTCTTTGGGCGCGTTCCTACACGATTGCGTCCGGCGTTTCCAGCCGGCCGCGCGCCGTAATGACCGCCTATAGATAGGCGCGGGCGATGGCGAGAAAAGACTCGGCCTTCAAACTCGCTCCCCCGACCAGCGCGCCGTCCACATCGGCGACGGCGAGGATTTCGGTGGCGTTGTCCGGTTTCACCGAACCGCCATAGAGCAGGCGGATCGACTCGCCCTCCCCGCCGAAGCGCGCCGTGAGCGCCTCGCGCATGGCGCCGTGCATCTCGGCGATGTCCGCGAGCGTCGGCGTCAGCCCGGTGCCGATGGCCCAGACCGGCTCATACGCCACGACGAGGTCGGCGCCGGTCGCGCCCTCGGGGATCGAGCCTTCGAGCTGGCCGCGCACGATGGCGAGAGCCTTGCCCGCCTCGCGCTCGGCCCGCGTCTCGCCGACGCAGACGATCGCCAGGATGCCGGCGCGCCGCGCCGCCTCGGCCTTGGCGCGGACCTGCGCGTCCGTCTCCTTGTGATCCTGCCGGCGCTCGGAATGGCCGACGATGACCGCGCTCGCGCCCGCATCGGCCAGCATCTCGGCGGAAATGTCGCCGGTATGGGCGCCGCAGGCGTCCGCATGGCAATCCTGTCCGCCAAGGCCGACGCCGGTGCCCGTCGCACTCGCCGCGAAGCCCGCCAGCAGCGTCGTCGGCGGGCAGACGAGGAGATCGGACCTCGACCTCAACCCGTCATCATAGCCCTCGACGATACGGCCGAACTCGGCGATCGACGCCGTGAGTCCATTCATCTTCCAATTGCCGGCAACCAGGGGGCGACGCACCGTCATACCGTTCTCAACTCCTGCACCTCAAACGCCGCGAAATCCCCTCTTAACAGACTGACGCGGCGTTAGCAGCGGCTTTTGCCGTGGGTAAATGGCGCATGAGTGCCGTTGCGGCGGGCGGGTCGGCTCCCTATTATGCGCGCCTTTCGCGCACCCGGGCCTTTTGTCCGCACGACGCCAGACGAGAACATAAATGCTTGAGACGCTGCGCAAGAGCGCTTCCGGAATTGTCGCCAAGATCCTGATGGGCCTGCTCATCCTCAGCTTCGCCGTGTGGGGCATCGCGGACGTGTTCCGCGGCTTCGGCAGCCAGACGCTGGCGACCATCGGCGACACCGAGATCACCGTTCCGGAGTTCCGCCAGATCTATCAGGAGCGGCTGCAGCAGATCAGCCAGCAGCTCAAGCGCGGCATCACGCCCGATCAGGCCCGCGCCTTCGGCATCCCCGACCAGCTGCTCAACGAGCAGCTCGCGGAGGCCGCGCTCAACGATCAGGCGAAGTCGTTCGGCCTCGCGCTCTCCGACGCCGAGATCGCCCGGCGGGTGCAGAGCAACCCGGCCTTCTTCGGCCCCGGCGGCAGCTTCGACCCGGCCTATTTCAACCAGCTCCTGCGCTCGAACGGCTTCACCGAGGCGCGCTTCGTCGAGGCCGAGCGCGGGCTGGCGCTGCGCCAGCAGCTCATCCAGTCGCTCGGCGGTGGCATCGAGGTGCCGCAGGTGCTGAAGGGCGCCGTCGCCCGCTTCGAGAACGAGGAACGCTCGGTCAACTACGCGATGCTCACGGCGGCTTCCATTCCCGCCGCGGCGGATCCGTCGGATGACGAGCTGCGCACGTTCTTCGACGCGCGCAAGGTGGCGTTCCGCGCGCCGGAATTCCGCAAGATCGGCGTGGTGGTGCTGACGCCCGAAGTGCTGGCGTCGAGCGAGAGCGTGACCGACGCCGAGGTGGAGGCGGCCTACAACGCCAATCTCGCGACCTATGGCACGCCGGAGAAGCGCGTCGTCCAGCAGATCGTCTTCCCCTCCGAGGAGGAGGCCAACGCAGCCGCCGAGCGCATCAAGGCCGGCACGCCCTTCGCCGACATCGTCACCGAGCGCAAGCTGACCCCCGGCGATGTCGATCTCGGCGACGTCTCCCGCGCCGACATCATCGACAAGACCGTGGCGGACGCCGCCTTCGCGCTGCCGGCCGACGGCACCAGCGGCATGATCGCCGGCCGCTTCGGGCCGGTCATCGTGCATGTCGGCGCCATCACCCCCGGCACCACCCAGCCGCTCGCCGAGGTCGCCCCCGCCATCCGCGCCGCGCTGCAGGTCAACGCCGCCCGCCGGGCCATGCTGACGAAATACGACCAGGTCGAGGATGACCGCGCCAGCGGCGCCCAGCTCGGCGAGATCGCCGGCAAGGCCGGCCTCCAGCTCCAGAGCTTCGACACCGACATCCAGGGCCGGACCCCCGACGGCGCCTCGATCCCCGACATTCCCGGACGCGCGGACGTGCTGCGCGGTGCCTTCGCGACCGAGGTCGACGCCGAGAACGACCCCGTCGCCCTGCCGCAGAACGGCGGCTATGTCTGGTACGAGGTGGAGGCGGTCACCGCGCCGCGCGACCGCACCTTCGAGGAAGCCCGTGCGCAGGTGCTCGACCGCTGGAAGCAGGACCAGGCGGCCGCGGCGCTCGACAAGCGCGTCGAGGAGATCAAGGCCAAGGTCGCCGGTGGCGAAGCCTTCGACAAGGCGATCACCGATGCCGGCCTCGAGCTGCGCGCCGCCAACGGCCTGCGCCGCGGGCGCGCCGCCGACGGCGTGCCGGAGGACATTCTCAACGCCGTGTTCGAGACGCCGGAAGGCAGCGTCGGCAGCTCGCTCGCCGAGGGTGGCGACAGCCGCCTGCTGTTCCAGGTGCTGCGGGTGAGCGTGCCCGATGCCGGCACGCAGAACGACAAGGTCATCGCCGACGTGCGCCAGAGCATGGAGAACGATCTGATGACGGAATATCTCGTCGAGCTGCAGAGCCGCCTCGGCGCCCGCATCAATCGCGCCGCGCTCGAGCAGATCGTCGGCACCGACGCGGTCAACTGATCCGGGAACCGCGTCATGAGCCTGATACCCGATGCCGAGGCCTTTGCCGCGGTCTATGCGCGCGGCGAGGCACAGGTCGTCACGACCACGCTGATCGCCGATCTCGAAACGCCGGTCTCGGCCTTCCTCAAGATCGCCGGCGAGCGGCCGAACAGCTTCCTGCTCGAATCCGTCGAGGGCGGCGCCACGCGCGGCCGCTACTCGATGATCGGCATCGAGCCGGACGTGATCTGGCGCTGCCACGGCGACAGCGCCGCGATCAACCGCCGCGCGGCGACCGATGCCGACGCCTTCGAGCCCTGCCCGGACAAGCCGCTCGTCTCGCTGCGCAAGCTGGTCGAGGAGTCGCGCATCCACCTGCCGGAGGGCGCCCCGCCCATGGCGGCGGGCGTGTTCGGCTATCTCGGCTACGACATGGTGCGCCAGATGGAGCGCCTGCCGGAGGTCAAGCCCGACATCATCGACGTGCCGGATTCGATCTTCATCCGTCCGACCGTGATGGTGGTGTTCGACGCGGTGCGCGACGAGATCACCGTCGTCACGCCGGTGCGCCCGCAGGCCGGTGTGACGGCCGCCGTCGCCTATGAGAAGGCGCGCGAAAGGCTGGAGCGCATCATCGCCGCGCTCGACAGCGCGCTGCCCAACCTGCCCTCGGAAGACGCCTTCCACGAGGCCGTGGAGCCGCAGTCCAACACCGATCCGGCGGTCTATCGCGACATGGTGGACCGGGCCAAGGAATACATCCGCGCCGGCGACATCTTCCAGGTGGTGCTGTCGCAGCGTTTCGAGGCGCCCTTCGCCCTGCCGCCCTTCTCGCTCTACCGGGCGCTGCGGCGGATCAATCCGGCGCCGTTCCTCGTCTACTTCAATTTCGGCGGCTTCTCGCTGGTCTGCTCCAGCCCGGAAATCCTCGTCCGGCTGCGCGACGACACCGTCACCATCCGCCCCATCGCCGGCACCCGCCGTCGCGGCGCCACGCCGCACGAGGACAAGGCGCTGGAAGACGAACTGCTGGCCGACCCGAAGGAGCGCGCCGAGCACCTGATGCTGCTCGACCTCGGCCGCAACGATGTCGGCCGCGTCGCGAAGATCGGGTCGGTGCACGTCACCGACAGCTTCTTCGTCGAGCGCTATAGTCAGGTGATGCACATCGTCTCGAATGTCGAGGGCGAGCTCGATCCGCGCCGCGACGCGCTCGACGCGCTGACCGCCGGCTTCCCGGCCGGCACGGTCTCGGGCGCGCCGAAGGTGCGGGCGATGGAGATCATCGACGAGCTGGAGCGCGACAAGCGCGGCATCTATGCCGGCGCCATCGGCTATTTCGGCGCCGACGGCGAGATGGACACCTGCATCGTGCTGCGCACCGCCGTGGTCAAGGACGGGCGCATGTATGTCCAGGCCGGCGCCGGCATCGTCTACGACTCGGTGCCGGAGAGCGAGCTGCAGGAATGCGTCAACAAGGCCAAGGCGCTGTTTCGCGCCGGCGAGGAAGCCGTGCGCTTCGCCGCCCGGTCGGTCAGGGGGCAGTGAGCGCGATGGGCAGGCCGGGGCGACACGAGCGATGGCGGGGCTGGTGACGGAAGACGTCGCCGGCCGGCGCGGCTTGACCCCGCGCCGGAACACCCCCTAGAGCTTTTCAACAGCCGGCATGCGGCCGGCGGATGGACGCACGATGATCCTGCTCATCGACAATTACGACAGCTTCACCTGGAACCTCGTCCACTACATCGGCGGACTGGGTGCCGAGGTCGAGGTGCGCCGCAACGACACGCTCACCGTCGACGAGGCCATGGCGCTCAAGCCCGAGGCCATCGTCATCTCGCCGGGCCCGGCGACCCCGAACGAGGCCGGCATCAGCTGCGACCTCATCGCCCGCGCGGCGCGCGACGGCGTGCCGGTGTTCGGCGTCTGCCTCGGCCATCAGGCGATCGGCCAGGTGTTCGGCGGCGACGTCATCCGCGCGCCGCAGCCGATCCACGGCAAGCTGTCGGCCATCAGCCATCGGAACGACGGCGTCTTCCGCGGCATCAACGGCCCGCTCAAGGCGACGCGCTACCACTCGCTGGTGGTGAAGCGCGAGACCTTGCCGGAGACGCTGGCCATCACCGCCGAGACGGATGACGGGCTGATCATGGGCCTGTCGCACAAGGAACTGCCGGTTCACGGGGTGCAGTTCCACCCCGAGAGCATCGCCTCCGAGCACGGCCAGACCATCCTCAAGAACTTCCTCGATCTGGCACGCGCCTGGAACGCCGGCCCCGGCCGGAAGCGGGCGGCGTGAGGACGAGATAACAACAGGCGGGGACGCGCGGCGACATGGACAACCTCAAGCCCATCATCGGCAAGCTGGCCACCGGCACCACGCTCACGCGCGCCGAGGCGGCGGCGGCCTTCGACGTGATGATGTCGGGCGAAGCGACGCCCTCGCAGATCGGCGCCATCCTGATGGCGCTGCGCGTGCGCGGCGAGGAGATCGAGGAGATCGCCGGCGCGGTGAGCACGATGCGCGCCAAGATGCTGCGGGTCGAGGCGCCCGCCGAGTCGGTCGACGTGGTCGGCACCGGCGGCGACGCCTCCGGCTCCTACAACATCTCCACCTGCGCCTCCTTCATCGTCGCCGGCGCCGGCGTGCCGGTCGCCAAGCACGGCAACCGCGCGCTGTCCTCGAAGTCCGGCGCGGCCGACGTGCTGATGGCGCTGGGCGTCAAGATCGACCTGTCGCCGGAGCAGATCGCCCGCTGCATCCGCGAGGCGGGGATCGGCTTCATGTTCGCGCCGTCGCATCATCCGGCGATGAAGCATGTCGGGCCGACCCGCGTGGAGATGGGCACGCGCACCATCTTCAACCTGATCGGCCCGCTGTCGAACCCGGCCGGCGTGACCCGGCAGATGGTCGGCGTGTTCGCCCGCGCCTGGGTGGAACCGATCGCCGAGGTGCTGCGCACGCTCGGCTCGACACGGGCCTGGGTCGTGCACGGCTCCGACGGGCTCGACGAGATCACGACCACCGGCGCGACCTATGTCGCGGAACTGAAGGACGGCGCCATCCGGTCGTTCGAGATCACGCCGGAAGCCTTCGGCATCACCCGCGCGGTGCCCGAGGCGCTGAAGGGCGGCGACGGCACGGCCAACGCCCTGGCGCTGCGTTCGGTTCTCGCCGGTGAGCCGAGCGCCTATGCCGATGTCGCCCTGCTCAACGCGGCGGCGGCGCTGGTCGTCGCCGGCAAGGTGGACGAGCTCGGCGCAGGCCTCGACATCGCCCGCGCCAGCCTGTCGGGCGGCCATGCGGAAGCTGCCCTCGACCGCCTGATCGCGGTCTCCGCCCTCGCGGCGGCGGAGTAGGAGCGCGCCATGGCCGACATTCTCGAACGGATCGGCGCCTACAAGCGCGAGGAGATCGCGGTCGCCAAGCGCGAGCGTCCGCTCGCCGAGGTGCGCGCGAGCGCCGAGGCCCAGCCCGCCACGCGCGGCTTTCTCCGCGCCATCGAGGCGAAGATCGCGGATCACCGGACCGCGCTCATCGCCGAGATCAAGAAGGCGAGCCCGTCCAGGGGACTGATCCGTGCCGATTTCGACCCGCCGGCGCTGGCCCGGGCCTATGAGGCCGGCGGCGCGGCGTGCCTGTCGGTGCTGACCGACAAGCCGTCTTTCCAGGGCGCGCCGGAATTTCTCGTCGCCGCGCGCGCCGCCTGCGCCCTGCCCGCCCTGCGCAAGGATTTCCTCTACGACACCTATCAGGTGTTCGAGGCGCGGGCCTGGGGCGCGGACTGCATCCTCGTCATCATGGCCTCGGCCGACGACGCGCTGGCGCTCGACCTCGTCGAGACCGCGCACGGGCTCGGCATGGACGCGCTGGTGGAAGTGCATGACGACGCCGAACTCGACCGCGCGCTGAAGCTCCCGGCCCGGCTGGTGGGCATCAACAACCGCAATCTGCGCAATTTCGAGGTGACGCTGGAAACCTCCGAGCGCCTCGCCCCGCGCATCCCGGCGGACCGCGTCATCGTCGGCGAAAGCGGCATCTTCACCCCCGACGACATCGCCCGCCTCGCCCGGGTGAACATCAACAGCATCCTCGTCGGCGAGAGCCTGATGCGGCAGCCCGACGTGGCGGCGGCGACAAGCGCGCTGCTGGCGCCCTCCGCCCTCGCCCGCGCGGCCGGCTGAGCGATGACCGACGAGCCCCGCCTCACCCATCTCGACGCCACCGGCGCCGCCAACATGGTCGATGTCGCCGACAAGGCCGCGACCGACCGCGTCGCGATCGCCGAGGGCCAGGTGCGGATGGAAGCGGCCACGCTCGACCTGATCCTCTCCGGCAACGCCAAGAAGGGCGACGTGATCGGCACGGCGCGGCTCGCCGGCATCATGGCGGCCAAGCGCACGCATGAGCTGATCCCGCTCTGCCACGCGCTGCTGCTGTCCAAGGTGGCGGTCGAGATCGAGCCCGACACCGCCCTGCCCGGCCTGACCGTGCGCGCCACCGTCCGCACCACCGGCCGGACCGGGGTGGAGATGGAAGCCCTGACCGCCGTCTCCGTCGCCTGCCTCACCGTCTACGACATGGCCAAGGCGGTGGATCGCGGCATGCGCATCGAGGCGGTGCGGCTGCTTGAAAAGTCCGGCGGCCGCTCGGGCCACTGGCAGGGCGAATAGCGGAGGCGCACATGGCCCTGATGCCGGTCGAGGAGGCGCTGGCGCTCCTTCTCTCCGCCGCCCGCCCGCTCGACGGCGAGCCGGTGCCGCTGGAACAGGCCGCGGGCCGCGTGCTCGCCGCCCCCGTCATCGCCCGCCGCACCACGCCGGGCGCCGACGTCTCCGCCATGGACGGCTACGCGGTGCGCGCCGAGGATGCCGCGCGCGTGCCCGCCGACCTCACCCTGATCGGCGAATCCGCCGCCGGCCGCCCCTTTCGCGGCCATGTCGCGCCGGGCACCACGGTGCGCATCTTCACCGGCGCCGTCGTTCCCGAAGGCGCCGACGCCGTCGTCATCCAGGAAGACACCGCCCGGAACGGCGCTGTCGTCACCATGACCGAGGTGACAGCGCCGGGCCGCCACATCCGCCGCGCCGGCGGCGATTTCGCGAGCGGCGAGACGCTGCTGGAAGCCGGCCACCGCCTGCACGCGCGCGATCTCGCGCTCATCGCCGCCGCCGACGTCGCGATGGTGGACGTCGCCCGCCGCCCGCGCGTCGGCCTGCTCTCCACCGGCGACGAGCTGGTGCGGCCGGGCACCGGCGCCGAGGCGCATCAGGTCATCGTCTCCAACATCTATTCGGTCGCCGCGCTGGCGCGTTCCGCCGGCGCCGAGGTGACCGATCTCGGCATCTTGCCGGACGACATGGCGGCGACGCAGCAGGGCGTGCGCGCGGCGCTCGACGGCGGTTTCGACGTGCTGGTGACGACCGGCGGCGCCTCGGTCGGCGACCACGACCTCATCGCCCCCGCCCTCACCGCGCAGGGCGTCGCGCTGGCGGTCCACAAGATCGCGCTGCGCCCCGGCAAGCCGCTGATGTTCGGACGCGCCGCCGGCCCGCGCACGCTGGTGCTCGGCCTGCCGGGCAATCCGGTCTCCGCCCATGTCTGCGCGCTGCTGTTCCTCGCGCCGCTGATCAAGACGTTGCAGGGCCTGACGGTGCCCGCGCGGCCGCAGCTGAAGCCGGCCCGGCTCGGCGCCGAGGTGAGGGCCAACGAGCAGCGCATGGACTTCCAGCGCGCCGAGATCGTGGGTCACGAGGACGGGCTGCCGGTGGTGCGCCCGCTCCCCGTGCAGGACAGCTCCATGCTGCGCAACCTCGCCCGCGCCGACGTGCTGCTGGTGCGCCGCCCGCACGCGCCGGCCGGGCGCGCCGGCGACCCCTGCGAAATTCTGCCGTTCGAGGATTGACCGCGGCCGCGCCTGCCTGTGTGCTCAATGCAATGACCGGCAGGGGCAAAGGGCGGCGGATGGACATCAACGATCCCGAGGTGCTGGACGAGGTCCGCGCCGTGTTCGACCGCTACGAGCGGGCGCTGGTCGGCAACGACGTGGCCGGGCTGGATGATCTGTTCTGGGATCATCCCAGCACCATCCGCTATGGCGGGGGCGAGATTCTCTACGGCATCGAGGCGATACGCGCCTTCCGCGCCGCGCGCTCCCCGGTCGGGCTGGAGCGCACGCTCGAGGGAACCGTGATCACCACCTATGGACGCGACATGGCCGTCGCCTCCACCCTGTTCCGCCGTGCGAGCGCGCCCGGCCGGCTCGGCCGCCAGATGCAGACCTGGATGCGTACGCCGGAAGGCTGGAAGGTCGTCGCCGCCCATGTCAGCATCATCGACGATCCGGCCGCCCCGTGACCCATCCCCGCGCCTACCTGCGACGGACCGTGAAGGGCGGGGCTTGGTGAAGCCCGGCGGGGCCGCTAATGATGCATGAGGCGGAGATGGTCCTGGCTCTGTTCGTTCTGGTTTCGTGTCGCTCATGTCGGTGCTGCCCATCCGTTTCCCGCTCGAACCGCCCGCCGCAGTCGGACGGCGCGGGCGCGTGACGCGCGCCGAGGAGCTGCGCATGCAGCTCGCCGACGAGATCACGCGCGGCCTGCTTCCCCCCGGAACGGCGCTCGACGAGACCGCGCTCGCCGGACGCTTCGGCGTGTCGCGCACGCCGGTGCGCGAGGCGCTGCGCGAGCTGACCGCCTCCGGCCTCGTCGACGCCCGCCCGCATCGCGGCGCCGTCGTGGCGCGCCCGAGCGTCGAGCGGCTGCAGAACATGTTCGAGGTGATGGCCGAGCTGGAGGCGCTGTGCGCCGGCCTCAGCGCGCTCAACATGACGCCGCAGGAGCGCCGGCAGCTTGAGCAGTTGCATGCCGACATGGGCGAGCTGATGCGGCAGGGCGACTTCACCACCTATCGCGAGGCGAACGAGCAGTTCCACACCTCGATCTATGCCGGCAGCCACAACGACTATCTGATCGAGATCACCGTCGGCACGCGCCGGCGCCTCTCGCCCTTCCGCCGCGCGCAGTTCCGCGCGCTCGGGCGCCTCGCCCTGTCGCATATCGAGCATGACCGGGTGACGACCGCGATTCTGCGCGGCGACCGCGACGGCGCGGCGAGCGCCATGCGCAGCCACATCGCCATCGTCCACGACGCCTACGAGCAGTACGCCCAGACCGTCTGATTCGCCCGCGCGACCCGCCATTGGCGCCTCTGGTGCCGCCCGGCCGGCGAAATCCGGCCGCGCGCCGCCGGCTTTTCACGTCGCGCCGGACATTTAGCGATCCCTTTACCCATTGTGGAACACAATAAGAACGGATAGTCTTTTGTTCGTGATTTGTTTCATTCCGGCAACGGCCGGCAGACGGGGTTCTCCGTATGCTCACCCGCAAACAGCATGAGCTGCTCCTGTTCATCAATGGACGCCTCCAGCAGGACGGCGTGCCGCCTTCCTTCGAGGAAATGAAGGAAGCGCTCGACCTGCGGTCGAAGTCCGGCATCCACCGGCTGATCACGGCGCTGGAGGAGCGCGGCTTCATTCGCCGCCTGCCCAACCGGGCGCGGGCGCTCGAAGTCGTCCGCCTGCCGGAGGACGCGCAGCCGCCCAGGCCCGCCCGCCCCTTCGCGCCGAACGTCATCGAGGGCAATCTCGGCCGGGGACGCCCGCCGGTCGAGGACGAGGACGACCGGCGCGTCGTGTCGGTCCCGGTCATGGGCCGCATCGCCGCCGGCACCCCCATCTCGGCCATCCAGTCGCGCGACCACACGATCAGCATGCCGCCGGAGATGCTGTCGGGCGGGGAGCACTTCGCACTAGAGGTGCGCGGCGATTCGATGGTCGAGGCCGGTATTCTGGACGGCGATCTGGCGCTGATCCGCAAATGCGATTCGGCCAATACCGGCGAGATCGTCGTGGCGCTGATCGACGACGAGGAAGCGACGCTGAAGCGCCTGCGCCGCAAGGGCGCCTCGGTGGCGCTCGAAGCCGCCAACCCGGCCTATGAAACGCGCATCTTCGGCCCGGACCGCGTGCGCATCCAGGGCCGGCTGGTCGGGCTGTTCCGCCGCTACTGAGCCTGCTCTTCGGCGGCCGGTGAGCGCTCGGCGGGCCCGGTGGCAGCGGCGCCGGATATACCGACATCCGCGCGGGGCGGTGTTTCATCGCCTTCCGCATCCGCTGCGCTCACGCCGGCATCCGCATCTTCCGCATCGCGCCGGTGCGCGGATTCTTTTCGAACACGGTCGGCGTCCGGCCCGGCGCTGGAAGCCGCTCCGGCTCGCGGCATGACCTCCCGTGCATGGACAGGGATGCGAGGTTCCGGCGGTTTCGGCTCCCAGGGTCGTGTGCCCGCGGGCGGTCGCGCCGGCACGATGCGCCATTCGCCCTCCGCGGTGAGATAGCCGGCCAGTCCGCCGATCGCGCGGCGGTCGTCGCGATGGATCACCGTGGCGGCGCAGGCGTCGGGCGGGGCGAAGGGCGTCACCAGCACGGCCGCGAGGCGGCAATCATCCTCCAGTGAATCGCGCTGGCGCGACAGCGCCACGAGCCCGCCGCCCGGCAGCGGCAGGGTGCAGCCGAGCGGATCGCAGGCGCCCCCCCGCGTGAGATCGGCGCTGCCGACGCGGGCGCGGTCGCCATCGGCGTTCAGCCATTGCTCCACGGCGAAGCGGCTGGCGACACCTTTGTCGCCGTCGCCCATCACCATCAGGCGCCCGTCCCGCCCGCGCACCGCCACCGTCCGGGCCTGCGTATCCACCAGCAGATCGGGCCGCGGCTCGGTCGCCGCCGCCCAGATGCCCGCGGCCGCGCAAGCCGGCGCCAGCAGGACCAGCCGGGTGCGGGCGAGGCAGAGCACCACAAGCGCGAGGCTGAACAGGACGAGGCTCGCCATCGGCATCGCCGGCAGGCCGCGATCGGCGCCGGGCAGGCCCGCGACGACGTCGGAGACGCGCACCATCACGTCGAGCCCCCAGCCCATGCCCCGCCAGGCGACGTCATCCCAGCCGAACGGCATCAGGATCGCGCCGGCCAGTCCGGCCGGCATCACGACGAAGGACACCGCCGGCATCGCGGCGAGATTGGCGACGAGGCTCAACGGTGCCAGCCGCTGGAAATGGAACGCCGCGAAGGGCGCGGTCGCCAGTCCCGCCGCGAGCGAGGCGAGAACGAGCGCCGCGAGGTAGCGCGCCGGGACGCCGAGCCAGCGCGCGAGGCTCCCGCCGCCCGGCGGCGCGCCGATGAGATGGCCGAAGCGCTCATAGGCCGCCACCAGGCCGAGCGTCGCGGCGAAGGACATCTGCGCGCCGGGATCGAGCACCGCCCACGGCGCCAGGATCATCAGGACGAGGCCCGCGACCGCCAGCGTCCGCAGGGTGAGCGCCGGCCGCCCCATCACCACACCCGCCAGCACCAGCAGCGTCATCACATAGGCGCGCTGGGTCGGCACCGCCGCGCCGGACAGCATGAGGTAGAAGGTCGCCGACAGCAGGGCGGGCAGCGCCGCCCAAGCCTTGATCGGATGGCGCAGCGCCAGCTCCGGCACCAGCGCGAGCAGCGCCCGCGCCAGGAAGAAGACCGTGCTCGCCACCAGCGCCATGTGCAGGCCGGAGATGGACAGGACGTGCGAGAGCCCGGAGATGCGCATACTCTCCTCGATCGGCTCCGCCACCGTGTCGCGCAGCCCGGTGACGAGCGCCACGGCCACGCCGCCATTCTCGCCCGGCAAGGCCGCGCGGATCCGCGTCGCGATCGCCCGGCGCGTCCCGTCGAGCCAGGTGGCGATCGCCAGCCCCCAGGACGGCGGATAGGGCGGCGGGCTGGCTTGCGCCTTGCCGAGCGCGTAGCCGGTCGCGCCGATGCCCTCCAGCCAGATCGCCCGGCCGAAATCATAGCCGCCGGGATAGGCCGGGCCGGGCGGCGGCCCGAGCGTCGCACGCACGCGCACATGGGCGCCGACGGCGGGGGGATCGCGCCCGGGCAGCGTCACCCGCACGCGGGTCGGCGGCTCGGTGAGCGGACGCCCGAAACCGGTCACGGCGAGGGTGATGCGGCTGCCGCGCGGGCGCTGCTCGGCCGCCTCGACGAAGCCGCTCACCTCGACCGCGTTGACCGCCTCGCCGAGCAGCGGGTGCGCCATGCGCTGCACCTGCAGGCCGGCTATTGCGAAGCCGGCGGCCATCACCGCCAGCAGCGCGAAAAGATGGAAGCCGAAAGGCTTTTCACGCGCCAGCACGGCGAGCCCGGCGAAGGCTGCCGCCGGCACGAGCCCGGCATAGAGCAGGGGTTCGTGCGGCGCGCCGAAATACAGCGCCGCCCCGGCGGCGAAGCCGATGGGCAGGAAGAGAAATCCGCGCCGGTCGTCGAGCTCCCGCGTCAGGGCACCGGCCAGCCACCCGCCCAGCGCGGCGGCCGGCACGCGCGGCCAGCCATGGGAGGCGGCGCGCAGCGCCGGCCCTCCGGCCGCGAGCACGGCCGCACGCGCCGCCGCGCGCGACGTCGCACGCGTCCGCCCTCGCGCGGACGCGCCTTCGCCCGGTCGGTGCTGCTGCGGCGTCTGCATGCCGTCAACGCCCCTGCCCCCGCCGCCCGCGCGGCGCGTGTCGCACGGGCGGCGGGCCAAGCCGCACATTTCCCGCGTCGTACAGCTATGGTACACGCACCGTCCGCGCCCGCCATGCTTCGACGCCGCCCCTCATGCGGCGCAAGACGGAAGAGACATGTCCGAGACCGTCATTACCCGCTTCGCCCCCTCGCCCACCGGCTTCCTGCACATCGGCGGGGCGCGCACCGCGCTGTTCAACTGGCTCTACGCCCGCGCCAAGGGCGGCACGATGCTGCTGCGCATCGAGGACACCGACCGCCAGCGCTCCACGCCGGAAGCCATCGACGCCATCATCGACGGGCTGACATGGCTCGGCATCGACTGGTCGGGCGACGTCGTCTACCAGTTCGCCCGCGCCGAGCGGCACCGCGAGGCGGTCGAGCAGATGCTCGCCGAGGGCCGCGCCTATCGCTGCTATGCCTCGCCCGCCGAGCTGGAGGAGATGCGCGAGACCGCCCGCAGGGAGGGCCGCCCGCCGCGCTATGACGGGCGCTGGCGCGACCGCGACCCCTCGGAGGCGCCGGCCGACCGCAAGCCCGCCATCCGCCTGCGTGCGCCGACCGAAGGCGAGACCGTCATCGACGACCTCGTGCAGGGCCGCGTCGTCATCCCCAACAAGGATCTCGACGATCTCGTGCTGCTGCGCTCGGACGGAACGCCGACCTACATGCTGTCCGTGGTGGTGGACGACCACGACATGAACGTCACCCACATCATCCGCGGCGACGACCACCTCACCAATGCCGCGCGCCAGACGCAGATCTACCATGCGCTGGGATGGGGGGTGCCGAAGATGGCCCACATCCCGCTCATCCACGGGCCGGACGGCGCCAAATTGTCCAAGCGGCACGGCGCCCTCGGCGTCGATGCCTACCGCGCCATGGGCTACCTGCCGGCGGCGCTGCGCAACTACCTCGTGCGCCTCGGCTGGAGCCATGGCGACCAGGAGATCTTCTCGACCGAGGAGATGAGCCAGCTGTTCGACCTCGACCGCGTCGGCCGCTCGGCGGCACGGTTCGATTTCGCCAAGCTCGAGAGCATCAACGGCGTCTATATCCGCTCGACCCCCGATGCCGAGCTGATGGACGCCATCGACGCGCTGCTGCCGCATATTCCCAATGGCGCGGACGTCGCCGCGGCCCTCACGCCCGCGCGGCGCGCGCAGTTGCTGGCGGCCATGCCGGGGCTGAAGGAGCGTGCCAAGACCCTGCTCGAACTCATTGATAGTTCAGCCTATATCTGGAAGGCGCGCCCGCTCCCGATCGAGGAGAAGGCCCAGGCCCTGCTGACCGTTGACGCCCGCGCCCTGCTGGCGGCGGCGGCGGCGAATCTTGCTGCAGTAGCGAACTGGAATGCGGCGGAGACGGAAGCCGCGGTGCGGTCCGTCGCCGAGGATCGGGGCGTGAAGCTCGGCGCGATCGCCCAGCCGCTGCGCGCCGCCATGACCGGCAAAACCACCTCGCCCGGCATTTTCGATGTGTTGGAAGTGCTGGGCCGGGACGAGTCGCTGGCCCGGATCGCCGATCAGACGGGCCCCGCCACGCAGGCGTGAAGGGCCGATGTAGCATGATGCGGCTGCGAAGATGAAACGCTTTCATCGATCGCCGCCGACCGCATTGCGGTACCTATTTCGCTGCGCTTGCGAGGGCGGATCGAAACCGCTACGACTTCCCCATCGGGCCGCAGCGAGACAAGCCCCCGTCTCCGGCGCATTTTGCCGCAAGGCAGGCGCGGCACCCGCAAGACGCGATCCGTTTCATCCGGTTCCATAGGTTCAGGGAGACCCCGCATGGACGCCATCCAAAGCAACTCGCCAAAATCCGCCACTCTTACGATCGGCGATGAGAGCTGGGAGCTTCCGATACTGAACGGCACCATCGGGCCAGACGTCATCGACATCGCCAAGCTCTACGCCCAGACCGGCAAGTTCACCTACGATCCGGGCTTCACCTCCACCGCCTCCTGCGAAAGCCAGATCACCTATATCGACGGCGACGAAGGCGTCCTGCTCTATCGCGGCTATCCCATCGAGCAGCTGGCCGAGAACGGCGACTTCCTGGAAACCTGCTACCTGCTTCTCTACGGGGAGCTTCCGACCGCCGCCCAGAAGGCGGATTTCGATTATCGCGTCACGCGCCACACCATGGTGCACGAGCAGATGAGCCGCTTCTTCCACGGCTTCCGTCGCGACGCGCACCCCATGTCGGTGATGGTCGCCTCGGTCGGCGCGCTCTCGGCCTTCTATCACGACTCGACCGACATCTCGGACCCGCAGCAGCGGATGATCGCCTCGATCCGCATGATCGCGAAGATCCCGACGCTGGCGGCCATGGCCTACAAATATTCGATCGGCCAGCCCTTCGTTTATCCGAAGAACGACCTCGACTACGCCTCGAATTTCCTGCGCATGTGCTTCTCGGTGCCGTGCGAGGAATACAAGGCCAATCCCGTCCTTTCCCGCGCCATCGACCGGATCTTCGTCCTGCACGCGGATCACGAGCAGAACGCCTCGACCTCGACGGTGCGCCTCGCCGGTTCCTCCGGCGCCAGTCCCTTCGCCTGTATCGCCGCCGGCATCGCCTGCCTGTGGGGCCCCGCTCATGGCGGCGCCAACGAGGCGGCGCTCAAGATGCTCGGCGAAATCGGCTCGGTGGACCGCATTCCCGAATTCATCGCCCGCGCCAAGGACAAGAACGATCCGTTCCGCCTGATGGGCTTCGGCCATCGCGTCTACAAGAACTACGATCCGCGCGCCAAGATCATGCAGAAGACCTGCCATGAGGTGCTCGGCGAGCTCGGCATCAAGGACGATCCGCTGCTCGACATCGCGGTCGAGCTGGAGCGCATCGCGCTGCAGGATGAGTATTTCGTCGAACGCAAGCTCTACCCGAACATCGACTTCTATTCGGGCATCACGCTGCGCGCCCTCGGCTTCCCGACCTCCATGTTCACCGTCCTCTTCGCCGTCGCCCGCACCGTGGGCTGGATCGGCCAGTGGAAGGAGATGATCGAGGATCCGGGCCAGCGCATCGGCCGTCCGCGCCAGCTCTACACCGGCGCCGAGCAGCGCGACTACACCCCGATCGCCCGCCGCAAGTAGACGGCCCGCGGAACGATCCAGCGCATGGCCGGGGCGCACGCCCCGGTTCAGGTCGCCCCGGCTCAGGTCGTCGATCTCGCCATCAAATCCCCGCTCTCCGGTCCGGAGGGCGGGGATTTTCATTTGCGACGCGGTCGGGAAGGTGCGGGGGGCCTCAGCCCTGCGGGGTGCCGCGCGACGCCCTGAACGTCTCCAGCACGGCCGCCGCCGCACGCCGGCTCGGCGGATCACCTTCCTCGCCCATGATCGCATCGAGCCGCGCGAAGGCGGCAAGCTGCGCCTCGCGCTCCGCGCCGCCCTCGATCAGCCGGGCGAGCTGCGCCGCCATGGCGGGCGGGTCGATATGCCATTGCAGATATTCCGGCATCGCCGGCTCGCCCAGGATCAGGTTGGGCAGGATCGCCGTCTTCACCCGCAGGAAGAAGGGGGCGATGCGCCCCTCCAGCCACGGCACGCGATAGGCAGCCACCGTCGGGATGCCGGCGAGCGCCAGTTCCAGCGTCACCGTGCCGGAGGCCGCGAGCGCCGCCCTCGCGACGCGGAACGCCGCCCGCTTCTCCGCCTCGTCGACGATGATGCGCGGTTTCACCGGCCATTGCGCTACGATCTGCTCGATCTGCGCGAGCCGGCGCGGCAGGGTCGGCAGCACGATGTCGATTTCTGCAGCTTGATGTTGCAGCAGCCCCAGCACCGCGCCAAAGGCGCCTCCCAGCCGGGCGAGCTCGGCGCTCCGGCTTCCCGGCAGCACCAGCAGCACCGGCGGCCTAGCCTCGCGCCGCCTCGTTTCCTCGGCGTTCGGCCGCAGCCGGTCCAGTTCGCCCAGCAGCGGATGGCCGACATAGGTTGTCGGCGGACCGCCGAGTTCGTGCATCGCCTCCGGCTCGAAGGGAAGCAGCGCCAGCACCCGATCGAAGTCCGGCGCCATTGCCCGCGCCCGGCCGGGCCGCCAGACCCAGACCGTCGGCGCGACATATTTCACGATCGGAAGCTGGGGCAGCCGCGCCCGCACCTTGTGCGCGACGCGGTGGGTGAAGTCCGGCGCGTCCACCATCACCAGTATGTCCGGCGGTGTCGCGACGATCGCGTCGGCCGCCTCGCGCATGCGCCGCAGGATGCGCGGCAGGCCGCCGATCACCTGCGCGAAGCCCATGGCGGTGATGTCTTCCATCGGGAACAGTGCAGCGAGCCCCTGAGCCTGCATGCGCGCCCCGCCGACGCCCCGAAAGAGAATCGCTCCTGGATGAAGCGCCTTCAGCTCGGCCATGAGGCCCGCACCGAGCGCATCGCCGGATTCCTCGCCGGCGATGATGAACACGTCGAGCGCTCCGGCCTCGGTCACGACGGCTCACCCCCGTCGCGTTCGAACGCATGGATGAACAGGCCTGCCCGATCGGCCGCCCGCACCAGCGCCTCGACGTCGGCGACGATGACCCCGCCGGCCTCGACAGCGATGCCGGCAAGCCCGGCCCTGGCGGCGCCCTCCACCGTGCGTGCACCGAGCGAGGGCATGTCGAGACGGCGATCCTGCCCGGCCTTCGGCCGCTTCACCAGCACGCCGCACGGCGTCGGGGCCTTGATGCGGCCATTGGCCCGCAGTTCGGCCACGCGGGCGAGCATGAGGTCCGTGCCCTCCGCCGCCTCCATAGCGACGACATGGCGGTTCATCACCACCAGCCCCTGCCCGATGTCCAGCGGCCCGATGACGGCGAGCGCCTGGCGGCCGAGGGCGATGTCGTCCATCTGCTCGGCGCTCGTTGCCAGCGAGCCCAGCTGTCCGGCGGGGATGAGTATCTCCGGCGCGATCTCGTGCGCGCCGACGAGGCGGAAGCCGGACTCCTCGAAGATCTGTCCGATGCTGCTCAACAGATGATCGTCACCGCCACGAAGCATGGCGAACACGCGCGGCAGGAAGGTCAGCGTCGTCCAGTCGAAGCGGATGTCGCGGATGCGGGGGCGCAACACATTGCCGATGAACACCACATCGCGGCAGCCATGGCGACGCAACTCACGCTTCAGCTGGCCGAAGCGGCCGATGTGGATCCATACATGCGGCCACGCCTCGACGGCCGGATCGGCGAAGCCGCGCACCGGGAAGAGCACGACCGACCGACCGGCCCGGCGCGCCGCATCCGCAACCGCCAGGGGAAACGCGCCGCCGCCGCAGATGATGGCGAGCGTTTCATCCTTTTCCACCACCTTCCGCTCAGGCGGCTTCTGGTTCGGCGACATGGTCGGCCGCGTCGTCGGGCACCGTCAGGCGACGCTTGCCGCAGGAGCGCACGAAGCCGACGATGTGCAGGACATTGGCATCGTCGGCGAAGCGCTCCGCCACCCGATCGGCCCGCTCGCTCAGCGCCCCGCCCGAATAGAACAGCTCGCGATAGGCGGCACGCAACGCATGAATCTGCGGCCGGCTGAAGCCGCGCCGCTTCATGCCGATGATGTTCAGCCCGCCGAGCCCGCTCCGGCCATAGATCATGGCGCCGAAGGGGATGAGGTCATGCTGCAGCCCGCACAGGCCACCGACGATGGCATTGTCGCCGATGCGCACGAATTGGTGGATCGCCGCCATGCCGCCAAGGAACACGTTGTTTCCCACCGTCACATGGCCGGCCAACGTCGCATTGTTGGCGAAGATCGCGTTGTCGCCGACGATGCAATCATGCGCGACGTGGCTGTTCACCATGAAGAAGCCGTTGTCTCCAACCACCGTCTCCATGTGGCCGCCGGCGGTGCCGACATTCATCGTCACATGTTCGCGGATCGTGCAGTTGCGCCCGATCACCAGGCGCGCGGGCTCGCCCTTGTAGCCGAGCGACTGCGGCGCGAAGCCGAGCGAGGCGAAGGGATAGACGGTTGAGCCCTCGCCGATCGTCGTGCGGCCGGCGATCGAAACGTGCGAGACAAGCTTCACGCCGGCGCCGAGCACCACATCCGCCCCGACCGTGCAGAACGGCCCGATCTCGACGCCCGCGCCCAGCGTTGCGCCGTCCTCGACGCGCGACAGCGGGTCGATCCGTACGGAAGCGTCGCTCATTTCGCGCCCTCGCGGGCGATCATCGCGCCGACTTCCGCCTCGGCCACGATCTGTCCGTCCACCTTGGCCTCGCCGCGGAACCACCACATGTTCCGGCGCTTCTTCATCTGCGTCATGTGATATTCCAGCACGTCGCCCGGAAGCACCGGCTTGCGGAACTTCGCCTTGTCGATGGTCATGAAGTAAACGAGCGAAGGCGCGCCCTCCTCCGGACGTCCCAGCAAGCAGATCGTGCCAGCGGTCTGCGCCATGCCCTCGAGGATGAGAACGCCGGGCATCACCGGATTGTCCGGGAAGTGCCCCTGGAAATGCGGCTCGTTGGCCGACACGTTCTTGATGCCGATCGCCTTCCTGTCTCCCTCGATGCCGATGATCTTGTCGACCATGAGGAAGGGGAAGCGGTGCGGCAGCGTCGCCAGAATGCGCTTGATATCGGCGGCCCCGAGCGCCGCGGCCTCGACTTTGGCCTGCACGTCCATTCGCTATTGCCTCTCCTGCCCGCCGCCCGCCGCCGCGCGCTCTCCGCGCGCCAGGCGCTGGACGGCCATCACCTCGCGGAACCACTCGCGCATGGGCTTGGCCGGCGAACCGCCCCATTCCACGCCCGGCGGAACGTCGTCCTTCACATTGCTCGTCGCGGCGATGCGCGCGCCATCGCCGATGCGGACATGACCGATCACCCCGACCTGCCCGCCCAGCATCACGAAATCGCCCAGCGTGGCGCTGCCGGCAATGCCGGTCTGCGAAACGATGATGCAGTGGCGTCCCACCACGACGTTGTGGGCGATCTGCACCAGATTGTCGATCTTGGTCCCCTCGCCGATCACCGTGTCGCGCAGCCCGCCGCGGTCGATGGCGGTGCCGGCGCCGATCTCGACATCGTCCTGCAGGACGACGCGCGCGATCTGCGGAACCTTGGCATGGCCCTTCGCGCCGCCGAGATAGCCGAAACCGTCCTGCCCGATGCGCGCGCCGGGATGGACGATCACCCGATCCCCCACCAGCACATGCTGCAGCGTCGCTCCGGCGCCGATGGAGCAGTTCCGCCCGATGCGCACGCCGGGGCCGACCACGGCTCCCGCCCCGATGACCGTGCCCGAACCGATCTCGGCACCCGGGCCGACGACCGCGCCCGGATCGACCGTCACCTCCGTCTCGAGCCGCGCCTGCGGATGCACCATGGCGCCGGCGGCCACGCCTGCCTGGCCGAACACCGAGCCGGGACGCAGGCTTGCCTCATGGAACCGCCGGGCAATCGCGACGAAGGCGGCATGAGGCTTGGCGACGCACAGCGCCGCCGTGCCGTCCGGCACGTGCGTCGCATAACGTTCGGTGACAAAGCAGGCGCCGGCGCGGGTGCCTCGCAGCTCGGGAACATGCCGCGCGCCGTCCATGAAGGCGAGATCGGCCGGCCCGGCTTCTTCCAGCGATGCGATGTTGGCGATCGCGCGTTTCGCATCACCTCCGCCGACGAGCACCGCACCGGCAAGGGTGCAGATCTCGCCGATGGTGAGCGGCGTCGGCGCCGGATGGAAGAAGGGATCGTTCATAGCCGCGTATCGACCGCCGACCTGTTTCCCAAACGCACAAGCGGTCCGGGTGACCGGACCGCCGTGCAGGCTGATGCGATGCAGCTTATCAGAAGCGCGTGCCGCCGCTGAAGCGGAACTCCTGCACCTCGTCGTACCATTCCTTGGTCAGCGCCCAGGCGTAATCGAAGCGCAGCGGACCGAAGGGCGACTGCCAGATCAGGCTCACGCCGACCGAGGAGCGGACCAGATCGCTGTCGGCCACGCAGACATTGTTCATGCCCTTGGTCGAGGAACCCTGCAGCGCGCTGCAGTTCACGAGGTTATTCTCCCAACCCGGAATGTTCGGGAAGATCGTGTCGCCCTGATAATCCCACAGCGAGCCGGCATCCGCGAAGACCGCGGCCTTCAGGCCGATATCCTTCGGCAGGAAGGAGAGCGGGAACTGGATTTCCGCCGTCGTGCCCCAGTAGAGCGTGCCGCCGAGCGCATCCATGTCCTCGCCGAGATAGCCGGACGCCAGATCGCGCGGGCCGATGCCGTTCGGGGCGAAGCCGCGAACGAGGTCGGGACCCTTGAAGAAGTTGTCGGTGATGCGCAGGTCCTCACCGCCACCCCACGACGCCACGTTGCCCGCCTGACCGCGCAGCAGCATCACGAAGTCGCCGGCGATCGGCATGTACCAGCGCGCATCGAAGGTCGAGCGGACGAAGTTCACGTCGCCGCCCAGGCCGGCGAAGTCCTGCTTCAACTCGATGAGGTAACCGTTTGACGGGTCACGGTTATTGTCGAGCATGTTGTAGGACAGCGTGTAGCCGACAGCCGAGGTGATGATCGACTCGCCGTTGATCTCGAGAATCGCCCAGGAAACGTCGTTGTAGAGCTCGTCCTCCACCGTGACGGTGATTTCCTTCTGCGACAGCGTGTAGCGCAGCCCGAGAGTCAGCTCGTCCGTCAGCGGCAGGGCGACGCGCAGCGTACCGCCGGCCGTCGACGTGTCGTACTGGCTGTAGCTGGTCGCGCTCGTTTCCTTCCAGAACAGGTCGAAGCCGGCAGCGACGCGATAATCGAGGAAATACGGCTCGGTGAAGTTGAAGTCCACGCCCTGGACGCTCTCGCCGAGCTGGCCGGCAAGGCGCACATACTGGCCGCGCCCGAGGAAGTTCTTCTCGGAAATCGCCACTTCACCGATGAAGCCGTCCGTCGTCGAGTAGCCACCCGACACCGAGAACTCGCCGGTCGGCTGATCCTCGACGGTGACGACCAGAATGATGCGATCGGGCGCGGTACCCGGCTCGTTGCTGATCTTCACGTCCTTGAAGTAGCCGAGGTTGCGCAGCCGCCGCTCGGCGCGATCCACCAGCACGCGGTTATAGGCGTCACCTTCCGCGAAATCGAACTCACGGCGGACGACCCAATCGCGCGTACGGGTGTTGCCGCGGATCTCGATGCGCTCGACATAGACGCGCGGACCTTCCTCGACGGCGAAGACCAGCGAGATGGTGCGGCTCTCGACATTGCGGTCGCCGCGCGGACGAACCTGCGCGAAGGCATAGCCCGCCTTGGAGACTTCGATGGTCGCGTTCTCGACCGATTTCTCGACCAGCTCGGCATTGTAGACCTGGCCGGGAGCGACGCGGAGCGCGGAGCGGATGTCGGCGATATCCACATCCTTGATGCCCGAGACGACGTCCACCGTGCCGATGCGGTACTGCGGACCCTCGTCGACGACGAAGGTGAGGATGAAGCCGTCGCGCTCACGGTCGAGGTCGGCCGTCACGGAAACGATCCGGAAGTCGGCATAGCCGTTCTTGAGATAGAAGCGGCGCAGCAGCTCCTGATCGGTGTTGATCCGGTCGACGTCGTAAATGTCGGTGCTCTTGAGCCAGGAGAGCCAGTTGGTCTCCGTGGTCGTCACCTCGTCCTTCAGCTTGTAGGCCGAAAACGCCTTGTTGCCGACGAAACGGATTTCCGCGACGCCGAGCTTGTCGCCCTCGGTGATCTCGAAGACGAGATCGACGCGGCCCTGGCCGCGCTCGATGGTCTTCGGCACGACGCGGACGTCATAACGGCCGGCACGGTGATAGACGTCGATGATGCGCTGGGTGTCGGCCTGGACGGTCGTCTTGGACAGCGGGCTGCGCGCCTTCGACTGAACCTCGAGCGAAAGCTGGTCGTCCTTGACCTTCTTGTTGCCCTCGAAGGCAACGCGGTTGATCACCTCGTTCTCGGCGACCGACACGACCAGCCGTCCGCCGCGATGGCTGATGGTGACATCCGAGAACAGACCGGTCGCATAGAGCGACTTCAGCGCCTCGTCGATCTTGGCCGGGGTCAGTGATTCGCCAGGCCCGGTGCGGAAATAGGAGCGGATGGTATCGGCGTCCACGCGCCGGTTGCCTTCGACGACGATCGAACTCGCCGACTGAGCCACGGCACTTCCGGACACGGCAACGGATCCCGCAACGCTCCCGACGGCCACCAGCAAGGCAATACCGAAAACCGAGGCCAATCTACTCACGAACCGGGAACCAGCCATTTGGTGCGCAACCTTACCGTTGTTCTGGGATCGCCCCGACGGCGCACCAAAAGGCACACAGCCGGGAACTGTCCTCACCCTGCACTCCGTTTGATACAGACTTTTCCAGAGCCTGCAAACCGGAGGAGCCTCAATCAACGCCTTTTCCAGCCAGCGTGGCGCGCCGGCAACGCCGCCCCGAATAGGCGTCAAGATTTTGATATATTGAGAATATCGTTCCACGTCGCAAACAACATCAGCATCAGAACCAACGCCAGACCGATACGGAATCCTACCTCCTGCGCACGCTCGCTGAGCGGACGTCCGCGCAGCGCCTCGATGGCATAAAAAAGCAGGTGTCCACCGTCGAGAAGAGGTACCGGAAAGAGGTTAAGAAGTCCGATCGACACCGACAGAACCGCGGCGAGCTGCAGCAGGGCGGCCACACCGAAGGTCGCGACCTGCCCGGAAACCTGCGCGATGCGGATCGGCCCACCGAGCTGGTCGGCGGATTCGCGCCCCGTCACCACGCCGCCGAGATAGCTGAAGGTGCGGTCGACAATGAACCAGACTTCCTTCGTGGCCATGCCGACGGCCTCGATCGGACCGAATCGCTCGGTCTTCACCTGTCCGCCGGCGGTGTTGCGGGTGATGCCCAGCACGCCGATGCGATGGACGTTGCCGAAGCTGTCGGTAACCTCGCGCAGATCCGGCGTCGGCTCCAGAATCAGCCGCCGACCGTCGCGCTCGACCTCGACGTTCAGCTTCTGGTCGGCGCTGGTGCTGACGATGCGCTGCATGTCGCCGAACGAATCGATCGGCGTTCCGTCGATCGTCAGAATCACGTCGTTCGGCTGGAAGCCCGCCCGCTCGGCGGCGCTGCCCGCCTGTATGGCATCGACCTGCGGAGTCGTGACCTGACGGCCGACGGTCATGAACAGCGTCGCGAAGATGACGATGGCGAGAATGAAGTTGGCGATGGGCCCGGCGGCGACGATGGCGGCACGCGCGCCTACCGACTTGTGGAAGAAGCTCTCGCGCCGGTCCGTCTCGCTCATATGGTCCAGCGCCTGCCGGTCCGG
This sequence comes from Ancylobacter sp. TW_SC_1, assembly GCF_056836805.1. Taxonomy (NCBI): domain Bacteria; kingdom Pseudomonadati; phylum Pseudomonadota; class Alphaproteobacteria; order Hyphomicrobiales; family Xanthobacteraceae; genus Ancylobacter; species Ancylobacter sp. TW_SC_1. Next base: position 2,819,194 of record NZ_CM166365.1, on the reverse strand, counting down.
CGCGCTCGCGGCGTTCTCGTCGCCGAGAAACTTGACGTAGCCGCCCAGCGGAATCGCCGAAAGCCGCCAGCGCGTGCCGTGCCGATCGTTGAAGCCGACGATCTCGGGGCCGAAGCCGATGGAGAAAGCCACCACCTTCACCCCGACGCGCCGCGCCACCCAGAAGTGGCCGAGCTCGTGGAAGAACACCACAATCGTCAGCACGAAGAGGAACGGCACGACATAGCTGAGAAGCCAGCTCGCATTGCCGCCCATCGAGGCAAGAAGTTCCATCAGCGAATTCCCAGAGGGACGCGCCGGATGACGCGACCCATGTTCCATAGGTGGGCTTTAAGGCGAACTTGGGCAAAAGCTCGGCCAATGCGCAAGATCGACGACGGCGGGCGATTCGGTCGCAGCGCGGCGACGGGCACTTCCGGTCTCACCACAGCAGGAGGCCCTGAGCGGGTGCGCCCGGATCGCGCAGAAGGCCGATCAGCAGCGCCAGTGCGGCAGCCGCGATGAAGCCGTCGAGCCGGTCCATCACCCCGCCATGCCCGGGGATGAGACGGCTCGAATCCTTCACGCCGAAGCGCCGCTTCATCGCCGATTCGAACAGGTCGCCGCCCTGGCTCGCGACGCTGGCCAGCAGCGCGACCGGCGCCGCCAGCAGCGTGGAATGAACGCCCGCGATGTACAGCGTCGCCATGCCTGCGAGCATACCGAACAAAGTGCCGCCGAGCGCTCCGGACCAGGTCTTGTTGGGGCTGATACGAGGCCAGAGCTTGGGTCCACCGATAAGCCGGCCGCAGAAATAGGCGGCGATGTCGGTGGTCCAGACGACGGCGAGAAGCCAAATCAGGCTGACGAGTCCAAGCGTGGCGTCTTCGCGCAGGACCAGTGTCGGGATCGCCAAAGCGCCCGCATAGACAACGCCGAACGGCGCCCAGCTGCGCCGCACGGGGTTCGAGCGGGCGACGAGCGCCGAGGCGATGGCACCCAGAACCACGATGGCCATGGCGACCGGGGGAGGACGGATGGAAAGCATCGACATCGCGCCGAGGAGCGCCGCAGCACCGACGATCAGCAGCGCCGATTGCGGCTTCGCCTCGACCATGCGGAGCCATTCCCACACGATGGTCAGTGCGGCGGCCGCGACGAGCACGCCGAAAGGCCAGCCGCCGAACCGTGCAGCCAGCAGCACGATCGGCGCCAGGATCAGCGCCGACCGCAGCCGCGGCAGGAAATCCGCCCCAATCCGCAACGGCTCAGCTTCCGCTCGCGTCGACGCCGCCGAAACGGCGCTCCCGCCTCCCATATTCGGCGAGCGCGCGCTCCAGCCACGTCCGGTCGAAATCCGGCCAGAAGACGGGCAGGAAGACCAGTTCGGCATAAGCCGCCTGCCAGAGCAGGAAGTTGGACAGCCTCTGTTCGCCGCTGGTGCGGATCAGCAGATCGAGCGGCGGCAGCTCGGCCGTGTCGAGCGCCTCGGAGAATCGTTCCGGCGTGATGTCCTCGGGCCGCAGAAGTCCGGCGGCAACCTGCCGCGCCAGCTGCTGCGCGGCCCGTGCAATCTCGTTGCGGGCGCCGTAGTTGAACGCCACGGTGAGCCGGACGCCGGTATTGGCGCGGGTGAGCGTCTCGGCCTCGTCGAGCAGCGACTGCACCTCGGCGTCGGTCGGATGACCCTCGCCGATGATCTTCAGGCGTACATTCTTGGCGTGGAGTTCCTTCAGGTCGGAGCGGATGAAGCGCTTGAGCAGCCCCATCAGCTCGCCGATCTCCTGCTCGGGGCGCGACCAGTTCTCGCTGGAGAAGCTGTAGAGCGTCAGCGCCTCGATCCCGAGTTCCTGCGCGTCGGCGACGATCCGCCGAACCGCCTCAGCGCCGCGCCGGTGCCCTTCGAAGCGAGGCAGGCCGTGGCTCTTCGCCCAGCGACCATTGCCGTCCATGATGATCGCGACGTGCCGCGGCGCCGGAAGGGACAGCGTCGCCTCCCGCGCTTTCGTCTCGATAGCGGCACCTGACGCCATGCCGCGCCTCGCAATATTCACGGAGCCCCCCTTTCGGCACCCGTCAGCTAGACCGCCAGGATTTCCTTTTCCTTGGTGGACAGCACCTGATCGATTTCCGTGATGGACTGGTCGGTGGCCTTCTGCACCTGATCGGCGAGGCGATCCAGATCGTCGGAACTCATCTCCCCATCCTTCTCCGCCTTTTTGAGCGAATCGAGTCCATCACGGCGCACATGGCGCACGGAAACCCGAGCCGCCTCAGCATATTTATGGGCGACCTTGACCAGCTCCTGGCGGCGATCCTGCGTCAGTTCGGGGATGCGCACGCGCAGCACCTGCCCTTCGGTCTGCGGGTTGAGGCCAAGATTGGAGTCGCGGATCGCCTTCTCGACCGCCGCGACCATGCCCCGGTCCCACACCTGCACGGAGAGCAGGCGCGGCTCGGGGACGTTCACCGACGCGACCTGGTTGAGCGGCATGTGGCTGCCATAGGCATCCACCTGAATCGGCTCGAGCAGGCTCGCCGAGGCCCGTCCGGTGCGCAGGCCCGAAAGCTCCGTCTTGAGGACGGAAATGGCGCCCTGCATGCGGCGCTTCAGATCATTGATTTCAATCGGACCAGTGCTCATCACGAACCTCATTCAACAGGAGTCCGGCGCGAGGCCGACAGCGGCGGGTTGGCGGCTATATCCAACCTAACGGCGCAGGTGGCAAGCGTTACACGATACCGAACACCGTAGAAGGCGCTACGGAGCCACCGTCGTCGCGCGTCCCTCGCCGCGAATGGCGGCCGCGATGGCGCCGGGCTCGCGGATGGAAAAGACGATGATCGGCAGCTTCGCCTCGCGTGCGAGGGCAAAGGCGGCGGCGTCCATTACCTTCAGATCCTTCGCCAGCGCCTCGTCATGCGTGAGGCGATCATAGCGCCGCGCCGACGGATCGAGCTTGGGATCGGCGGTATAGACGCCGTCGACATTGGTCGCCTTCATCACCGCGTCGCAATCCAGCTCGGCGGCGCGCAGGACGGCGCCCGTATCGGTGGTGAAGTAGGGGTTTCCGGTGCCGCCCGCCAGCAGCACCACGCGCCCGCGCGACAAGTGGCGCGAGGCGGTCTGGCGCGCATAAGGCTCGCAGATGGTCGGCATCGGGATGGCGGAGAGCGTGCGAGCGGGCACGCCGGCCTGCTCGACCGCCTTTTCCAGCGCCAGCGCGTTCATCACGGTGGCGAGCATGCCCATATGGTCGGCGGTCGCCCGGTCGAGCCCCTGCCCGGCGACGCTCGCCCCGCGCAGGATGTTGCCGCCGCCCACAACAACAGCGATCTCGGCGCCGGTCGACTTGGCCTCCACGAGATCCTGCGCGATGCGCTCGATGGTCGGCCAGTGCAGGCCAAAGGCCTCATTACCCATGAGCGCCTCGCCGGAAACCTTCACCAGCACGCGCCCGTAAGCGACTTCGTTCCGGTCCGGCGGGTTCGACATGAGGCACCTCTGGCTTGGCGCGATTCGCGAAAGGCGCACCAGTAAAACACGCCGGGCAACCCTTGGGCGGCCCGGCGTGACTTATCAACGCAAGAACGGGGTCAGACGCCCGCCGCTGCGGCGACTTCGGCGGCGAAGTCGCTTTCCTGCTTCTCGACGCCCTCGCCGAGTCCAAAGCGGACGAAAGCTACGATCTTGATCGGCGCGCCGACCTTGCCCTCGCTCTCCTTGACCGCCTGGGCAACGGTCTTGGACGGATCGTGGATGAACGCCTGCTCAATGAGCGTGACCTCCTTGTAGAAGGTCTTCAGGCCGCTCTCGACGATCTTCTCGACGACATTGTCCGGCTTGCCGGAGGCCTTGGCCTTCTCGACCAGCACGCCGCGCTCGCGGGCAATGGTGTCCGAATCGATGCCGGCGGCGTCGAGCGCCTGCGGGTTGGCGGCGGCGACATGCATGGCGATCTGGCGGCCGAGGGCTGCGAGCTCATCCTGCTTGCCGGCGGATTCGAGCGCCACCAGAACACCGATCTTGCCGAGACCCTCGCCGACCGAGCCGTGGATGTAGGAGCCGACAACGCCCGGAAAGACCTCGAGCGAAGCCGCACGGCGCAGCGTCATGTTCTCGCCGATGGTGGCGATCGCCGTGGAGATGGCCTCCTCGACCTTGCCGCCAGCCGGGAAATCGGAAGCCTTGATCGCCTCGACGTCGGCGCCGGCGGTCAGCGCAACGGTCGCGATGCCGCGCACCAGTTGCTGGAACTGCTCGTTGCGCGCGACGAAGTCGGTCTCGGAGTTCACCTCGACGACGACGCCCTTGCCGTTTTCGACGGCGAGGCCGATCAGTCCCTCGGCGGCGACGCGGCCGGCCTTCTTGGCAGCCTTGGCAAGACCCTTCTTGCGCAGCCAGTCGATGGCGGCCTCGATGTCGCCGTCGACTTCGTTCAGCGCCGCCTTGCAGTCCATCATGCCCGCGCCGGTCTTGTCGCGCAGCTCCTTCACCATGCCCGCGGTGATGTTGGCCATGTTCGGTTCCTCAACGATCTCTATGTCAATCGACGACACGGCCGGCCGGAGCGAATCCGGGCCGGCCGTGCGATACAATGCTTGGCGTCCGCGTGTGACGCCGTCGCGAAGCTGGCGCCGCGGTCACTCGACCTCGGCGGTCAGCTCCTTGGCCTGAGCGACCCAGCCGTCGACGCGGCCCGGCAGGCCCACTTCCTCGCCGAGGCGGTGCGCGTCGTCGGCATTCAAGCCGGCGATCTGCGCGAAATGGAAGATGCCGAGGTCGGTCAGCTTCTTCTCGATGGCGGGCGAAACGCCGGTCAGCTTCTTCAGATCGTCGGCGATGCCGCGCGGGCCCGAGAGCGGCTCGAGGCTGGTCCAGACGGTCTCCGCCGGCAGTTCCTCGACCAGCGGCGCATCGGCGGCGCCGATGTCGATGCCGAGGTCGCCCTGGGCGCGGCCGATGCCGTCGATCGCGGCGCGGGCCACGAGGTCGCAATAGAGGTTGATGGCGCGGCCGGCGTCGTCATTGCCGGGAACCGGGAAGGCAATGCCGTCCGGGTCGCAATTGGTATCGAGGATGGCCGCGACCGGAATGCCGAGACGGCGCGCCTCGGCGACGGCGAGGTCTTCCTTGTTCGTGTCGATCACGAACAGGAGGTCCGGGATGCCGCCCATGTCACGAATGCCACCCAGGGCGCGATCGAGCTTTTCCTTCTCGCGCTGGAGCGTCAGGCGCTCCTTCTTGGTGTAGCCGACGCCCTCGCCGGCGTTGAGCAGCTCTTCGAGCTTCTTCAGACGGGCGATGGAGTGGGAAATGGTCTTCCAGTTGGTCAGCATGCCGCCGAGCCAGCGGGAGTTGACGTAGTACTGGGCCGAACGCTTGGCCGCATCGGCCACGGCATCCGCCGCCTGACGCTTGGTGCCGACGAACAGCACGCGGCCGCCACGGGCCACGGTGTCGGACACGGCCTGAAGCGCGCGGTGCAGCGCCGGCACGGTCTGGGCCAGGTCGAGGATGTGGATGTTGTTGCGGGTGCCGAAGATGAACGGGGCCATCTTCGGGTTCCAGCGGTGGGACTGATGCCCGAAGTGCACGCCAGCTTCCAGGAGCTGGCGCATGGTGTAGTCAGGGAGCGCCATTGTCGTCTCTCGTCCGGTTGGGCCTCCGCGGACATGGCCGTGCCGAGGAATTCGGCGTACGGCACCGGAGCGATTGTGGGTCACCCGCCGCGAAGTCACGACAACAGGCGCCCGATCGCGAGTCCGCGTGCGGAATGGCGCGGCTTATACGGGAGCGCGCCCTTCGAGGCAAGCCCGGCCCTCAGGTGGAACCGGGAACCGCAGGCGGACGCGAACGCCGCCGCCCGGAGAATCCTATTTCATCGAGAGGCTCAGCTCGGCGAGCCCGGTCGCCACGAGGCCTGGCGCCGCCGTCGGCCTGTGCGAGAGCCGCCGCACCAGATCGCGATAGAGCCGCCCGGCGGCCGCCGCGCGCCCGAAGCCGATCGAGGGAAGCTTGAGTGCATGATGGCGCAGCGTTGGCGACAGGAAATCGTCGATCTCCGCCTCGATGCCCGGCGTGACCTCGAACCAGCGACCACCGAGCTGGCGCTTCATCCGTGCGGTCGTTCCTCGCCAGTCGCCCAGAAGATCCTCATAGGAGACCAGCGAGCGCACCATGCCGCGCGTGTCGCGCTCCGCATCCAGCGTATAGCGCAGCCAGATGCCGAGCGCCCTGTTCAGCTCCAGCTTGTCGCGCGCCGCGAGCGACTGCGCGACCTCCAGCGGATTGCGCACCGTCAGCACCGCGACGACGCCGTAACCCGCCTCCGTGAGCGCGTCCCGGTAAAGCGGGACCAGCCGGCTGATCCGTGGATCCTTCAGAACCACCGTCGAGGCACCGCCGAACTCGCTCTCGATGGTCTCGCGCAGGCGCGGCCACAAGCCCTGCTCCCGCACCACCTGCAAAGGCGACATCTTCATCCGCCCGCGCGAGAACCACACATGCCCGCAGGCCTGGAGTATCTCGTCGTTGAGGCGGACGATCGGTTCGGATTCCCAATGGCCGCGCTGGTTTCCGGCGCTGGCGCCCAGCAGGGTCTGCGGCGTCTCGGCACCGAGCAAGTTGATCGTCCGGGTCAGGGCCGATGTGCCGCTCCGGTGCATGCCGAGCACGAGAATGGCACGCCGCCCCTTGTCCTTCGGACAATCATCGCTCGCCATTCGCCCGACACTCCGCCAGCTTCATTTGTCGAGCGCCAATTCACTTAGTTTCCCCGGAAATGCAAGGGCGCGGATCGAACCTCCCCAAGCCGACATCCGATCGCATGAAAACGCCCGACCGCCTACGCCATCTCGACCATCTCGACGCCTGGCACGGCCTTGAGTGCGCCGGCGATCTGCGGCGAGAGGCTGTAGCGGCCGGGTAGCTTCACCTCCACCTCGGTGTCACCCCGTTGGCCGAGCAGCAGGACGAGCGATACTTCGCCGTCCCCTCGCCCGCCACCGAGCGAACCAAGTCGTGTCGCCACGCTGTCCAGCGGCTCGGGCGAGCGCAGGAAGACGCGCATGCCCTTCTGCATCTTGGAGGCCGCCTGGTCCAGCGGCTCGGCCGACTGGATGCGCGCGCGCACATCCTCGCCCTGCAGTTCGGCGGAGACCTGCAGCAGCAGCGCCGTGCCGGGCTCCAGCAGTTCGCGAAACTGCGCCAGCGCCTCCGAGAACAGCACCGCCTCGAACTGGCCGGATGGATCGGACAGACCGACGATGCCCATCTTGTTGCCGGTCTTGGTGCGGCGCTCCTGACGGCTCACGACGGTGGCGGCAAGGCGCCCGGCGATGGAGCCGGCGCGCACCGAGCGGGTGAAGTCGGTCCAGCGCTGAACCCTCAGCCGATCCAGAGCCTTGCCGTAATCGTCGAGCGGATGGCCGGTAAGGAAGAAGCCGATGGCGTCGTATTCGCGCTGCAGCTTTTCCGCCGCCAGCCACGGCGCCGCGTTGGGAATCGGCAACGTCGTTGCCTGCGCCGGGCCGCCGAACATGTTGCCCTGCCCCGAGGCCGCCTCCGCCCCGACGGAGGCCGCATGGGCGAGAATGGAATCGATGGCTGCCGCCGCACGCGCACGGTTCGGCTCCAGCGCATCGAACGCACCGGCATTGACCAGGCTTTCCATCGTCCGCTTGTTCAGCGCCTTGGCGTTGATGCGCGAGGCGAAGTCGGAAAGGCTGGCGAAGGGCCGGTCGCCGCGCGCCTCGACGACGGCGTCCACCGCATGGACGCCCACGCCCTTGATGGCCGCGAGCGCGTAGAGAATTCGCCCGTCCTTCACCGCGAATTCACGACCGGAATAGTTGACCGAGGGCGCCATGACCTCGATGCCCAGCCGCTGCGCCTCTTGGCGGAATTCCGCCAGCTTGTCGGTGTTGCCCATGTCGAGCGTCATCGAGGCCGCGATGAACTCGGTGGCGAAGTTCGCCTTCATATAGGCGGTCTGGTAGGCGACGAGCGCGTAGGCCGCCGCATGGCTCTTGTTGAAGCCGTAGTCGGCGAACTTGGCCAGCAGGTCGAAGATTTCCGAGGCCTTCGCCTTCGGCACGCCGCGCTCCACGGCGCCGTCGACAAAGCGCTCGCGCTGCTTGTCCATCTCGGCACGGATCTTCTTGCCCATGGCGCGGCGCAGCAGGTCGGCTTCGCCGAGCGAATAGCCCGAGAGCGTCTGCGCGATCTGCATCACCTGTTCTTGGTAGATGATGACGCCGTAGGTTTCCTTCAGGCTGCCCTCCAGCGCGGGATGGGCGTAGGCGGCTTGTTCCTGCCCGTTCTTGACGGCGCAATAGACCGGGATGTTGGCCATCGGGCCCGGCCGGTAGAGCGCGACCAGCGCGATGATGTCCTCCAACCGGTCCGGCTTCATGTCGACGAGGGCGCGGCGCATGCCCGCGCTTTCCACCTGGAACACGCCGACCGTCTCGCCGCGCGTCAGCATGGCGTAGGATTTCGCGTCATCGAGCGGAATGGTCGACAGATCGAGCGTGATGCCGAGCTGAGCCACCAGCCGGACGGCCGTCTGCAGCACGGTCAGCGTCTTGAGGCCGAGGAAGTCGAACTTCACCAGCCCGGCCTGCTCGACCCACTTCATGTTGTACTGGGTGACGGGCATGTCCGAGCGCGGATCGCGGTAGAGCGGTACGAGCTTGGCCAGCGGCCGGTCACCGATCACGATGCCGGCGGCGTGGGTGGACGCGTGGCGGTTGAGCCCTTCGAGCTTGGTGGCGATATCGAAGGCGCGCTTCACCACCGGATTTGCGTCGCTCTCACCCTGAAGGCGCGGTTCGTCGCTGATCGCCTGCTTGAGCGTCACCGGATTGGCAGGGTTCTGCGGCACCAGCTTGCACAGCTTGTCGACCTGGCCGTAGGGCATCTCCAGCACGCGACCGACATCGCGCAGCACGCCGCGCGCCTGCAGCGTACCGAAGGTGATGATCTGCGCCACCTGATCGCGCCCGTAGCGCTGCTGCACGTAGCGGATCACCTCGTCCCGGCGTTCCTGGCAGAAATCGATGTCGAAGTCCGGCATCGACACGCGCTCGGGATTGAGGAAGCGCTCGAACAGCAGGCCGAAACGCAGCGGATCGAGGTCCGTGATGGTCAGCGAATAGGCGACCAGCGAGCCTGCGCCCGAGCCGCGCCCAGGTCCGACGGGAATTCCTTGAGCCTTCGCCCATTTGATAAAGTCCGACACGATGAGGAAGTAGCCGGGAAACTTCATCTTCTCGATGATGGAAAGTTCGAAGGCGAGGCGATCCTCGTAGTCCTTCACGGTCAGCTCGGCGGCTGGGCCATGGATGGCGAGCCGCCCGCGCAGCCCCTCCTCTGCCTGCAGCCGCAGTTCCTCCGCCTCGTCTCGGTCGAGCGTGAAGCGCGGCAGGATCGGCTTGACGGTGCGAGGTCGATAGGCACAGCGCCGGGCGATCTCGACCGTGTTGGCGAGCGCCTCCGGCAGATCGGCGAACAGCGCCGCCATCTCTGCCCGGGTGCGGAAACGGTGCTCCGGGGTAAGCTGGCGGCGTTCGCCATCCGCTACCAAGCGGCCCTCGGCGATGCAGATCAGCGCGTCATGCGCCTCATAGTCCTCCTGCGTGGCGAAGAAGGGCTCGTTCGTCGCCACCAACGGCAGTTCGAGCCGGTAGGCGAGCTCGATTAGCGCCGGCTCGATGCGCCGCTCCTCGGCGACGCCATGACGCTGGATCTCGACATAGAGCCGGTCGCCGAACAGGGCGTGCAGCGTCATGAGCCGCTGCTCGGCATGGTCGTTGCTGCCGGCCACCAGCGCGCGGTCGATCGGTCCACCGGGGCCGCCGGTGAGCGCGATCAATCCACCGGTGAAGCCCTCCAGCCAGTCGACCTTTATGTGTGGCGCGCCATCGGAAGCCGTGTCGAGATAGGAGCGCGACACCAGCTCCATCAGGTTCTGCCAGCCCTCCTCGTTGGCGGCGAGCAGGGCGATGCGCGGGCGCTCCGCACTGGCCGGTCCTCGCGGGGCCGGCCCGGGAAAGTCGACGGCTATGGAACAGCCGAGAATCGGCTGGATGCCGGAGCCCGCCATCTTCTCGGAGAATTCCAGCGCGCCGAACAGATTGCCCGTATCGGTCAGGGCGATGGCGGGCTGGCGGTCCTTCTTGGCGAGATCGGCAAGCTTGCCGATGCTCAGCGCCCCTTCGAGCAGCGAGAAGGAGGAATGGACATGCAGATGTACGAACCCGACGTCAGCGTGCGCCATCTCTCACCTCCCGCGACTCAGAAGAGTTCATGGTGGGCGCCCGGCACACATGCGTCCAGCCGGAGACGGACGTCCTCCCCGCTGTCCTCAGACGCCGGTGATGACGCTGGCCCAGATGCCGATCATGGCAACGAACAACCCGATGGACGCCAGGGCGGCAACTTCCTGAATGAGGATGCGGATCATGTCGACCTCCATGGAACATATGAAGAACATTACCCTCGTTATCCCCACAATCAACCCATGTTCTTCTTTCGTTCCACTTCATGGTTGACGAATCGAAAACGGCCTGCCTCGCCGAACGACCTCCCGAGCCGAGGTTCGGCGGCAGGTGGCGTCGGGAGGGCCGCGCGGCGCGATTGCTAGGTCAGGTGTGGCGGCCAGACGATGTCGAGCTTGACGTGGAGCCCATCCGATCGGCCACCGCCGATCACCATCGCGTCGCAACGCACGCGGGCCCCTCTCATCGCCGCATGAAAACGCGCCGTGTCGCGCGCCGCGACCTCGCCGACATGCGCTCCTTCCAGATGGACCTCGATCGCCGTGAGTTCGCCGCCACTCGTGATGACCGACACGAGTTCGGCGACGCACTCCTCGCCGAGCTCGGACGGCGAGCGTCCGGCGATGCGGGTCAACGCCGGCTGATGCGCCTCGGTCCCGGCCACCTCGTATTCGAACGATCCGTCACCAGCCAGCGCCAGACGCGCCTGGGGCATCACCACACGCTGTCCCGTCCAGCGCAGCAGGATGATCAGCGCGGCCGCCACCGCGACAGCGCCCGCGATGAGCGTCAGGTGGTCGAGTTCAAGGATGTGATCCAGCATCGCGGTGTCTCGGAAGTCCGCAGGAGCGGTTCGGCACAATAGCACGGCGCCACCGTCGCTGGTGAGCCAACGGGCGGCCCGCCCAGCCGAACCTGGCGTCATCCAGCCAGCCGGGCACGGGCGATTCCACCATCCCCGCGCGACGGACGATTCCGGCCTCAGTCGAGTTCGACGACCTGGCCTTCGCGAAGGGTGACGCGCCGGTGCATCCGATCGGCAAGCTGGAGATTGTGGGTGGCGATCACCGCCGCCAGTCCGGTCGCCTCCACGAGTTGGGAGAGCGCATGGAAGACATGGTCGGCCGTATGCGGATCGAGATTGCCGGTCGGCTCGTCGGCCAGCAGAACACGCGGCGCATTTGCTACGGCGCGGGCGATCGCCACGCGCTGCTGCTCGCCGCCGGAGAGTTCGCCGGGACGATGCTCCAACCGCTTGCCGAGGCCGAGATAGCCGAGCAGCTCCTTCGCCCGCGCAGCCGCCTCGCGGCGTGACAGGCCGCGGATCATCTGCGGCAGCATGACATTTTCCTGCGCGGAGAATTCCGGCAGCAGGTGATGGAACTGGTAGACGAAGCCGACGTCGACGCGGCGGATGCGGGTGCGTTCCGCATCCGGCAGGCCGGCGGTCGCCTTGCCGCCGATATAGACCTCGCCGGCGTCCTGATGCTCGAGCAGGCCAGCAATGTGCAGCAGGGTCGACTTACCGGTGCCGGACGGCGCCACCAGCGCCACCGATTGCCCTTCCATGACGACGAAGTTCGCCCCGCTCAGGATGTCGAGCGTGCCCTCGCCCTGCACGTAGCGGCGTTCGATGGCCTCCAGCCTGAGCACGGCCTGCGGCGAAGCAAGGGACACGGCCGGTCTCCTATTCGTAGCGCAGCGCTTCCACCGGATCGAGGCGCGCGGCACGCCACGAGGGGTAGAGCGGAGCGAGAAGGGACAGGACGAGGGCCATGAGCACGACCGTCGCGGTCTCGCCGGCGTTCATCTCCGCCGGCAGGCGGCTGAGATAGTAGAGCTCCGGCGAGAACAGCTCGGTCGCGGTCAGCCAGGAGATGAACTGGCGGATTTCCTCGACATTGAGGCAGACCAGCAGGCCGAGCAGGAAGCCCGCAAGCGTGCCGACCACGCCGATGGCGGCGCCGGTGACGAGGAAGACGCGCATGATCGCCCCGCGTGTCGCCCCCATGGTGCGCAGTATGCCGATGTCGCGCCCCTTGTCCTTCACCAGCATGTTGAGTCCGGAGACGATGTTGAAGGCGGCGACCACCACGATCAGCGTGAGGATCAGGAACATAACGTTCCGCTCGACCTGCAGCGCGTTGAAGAAGGTCGCGTTTCGCTGCCGCCAGTCGACGATGTAGATCGGCCGCTCGGCTGCCGCCTGCACGGCGGAGCGATACCTCTCCACATCGTCCGGATGATCGACATAGACCTCGATAGCGGTAACGTCGCCATCCTTGTTGAAATAGGCTTGGGATTCCGCCAGCGGCATGAAGACGAAGGCGCTGTCATATTCCGACATGCCGATCTCGAACACCGCGGCGATCTTGTAGACCTTGATGCGCGGTGTCGTTCCCATCGGCGTGACGGCGCCGCGCGGGGCGACGAGGGTGAGGTTGTCGCCGGCCTGCAGCGAGAGCTGCTCGGCGAGGCGCTTGCCGATGGCGACGCCGGAGCCCTCGTCGAAACCGTCGAGCGTTCCCTGGCGGATATTGGAACCGATGGCGGGCAGCGCGCGCAGGCTTGCTTCCGAGAGACCCCGCACCAGCACGCCGCCGGCATTGAAGGCCGAGGACGCCAGCGCCTGCCCTTCCACCAGCGGAACGGCAAGCTTCACGCCCGGCACGCCGGCGATCCGCTTGGCCACCGCGTCATAGTCGGTCAGCGGCCCGTCTATCGGCTGCACCAGCATGTGGCCGTTGAGGCCGAGGATCTTCGACAGGAGCTCCGTGCGGAAGCCGTTCATCACCGCCATGACGATGATCAGCGTGGCCACGCCGAGCATGATGCCGAGGAAGGAGAACCCGGCGATAACCGAGATGAAGCCTTCCTTGCGACGGGCGCGCAGATAGCGCAGCGAGAGCATCCACTCGAAGGCGCTGAACGGCCGGGAGCCGGTCGGCTCCTCGACCGGATGCGCCTGCGCTGCCTTCATCCGACGCGCTTCGCTCCGTGCCGCCATTCCCGCTCCGCCGTGCGCCCCGCCGTCTTGAAATTCAACCGATGACCCGTGCCAACGCCGCCGCGATCGGCAGCGTCTCGCGAGAGCCGTCCGCCCGCCGCTTCAGCTCGACCATGCCGTTCGCCAGCCCCTTCGGTCCGACGATGATCTGCCACGGCAGGCCGATCAGATCGGCCGTGGCGAACTTCGAGCCGGGCCGCTCGTCCGTGTCGTCGTACAGCACGTCGATCTTGCGCGACACCAGTTCCGCGTAGATCGTGTCGCACGCCGCATCCGTCGCCGCGTCGCCCGGCTTCAGGTTCAGCAGGCCGACATTGAACGGCGCGATCTCTTCGGGCCAGATGATGCCGTTCTCGTCATGCGACGCCTCGATGATGGCGGCGACGAGACGCGACGGGCCGATGCCGTAGGAGCCCATGTGCACGGGACGCTCGACACCGTCGGGCCCGGCGACCTTGGCGTTCATCGGCTCGGAATATTTGATGCCGAAATAGAAGATGTGACCGACCTCGATGCCGCGCGCGGACAGACGCTGGTCATCCGGAATCGCCGCGAACGCCGTCTCTTCATGCTTCTCTTCCGTGGCCGCATAAAGGCTGGTCCAGCGGTTCACGATGTCTTGCAGCGCGGCCGGATCCTGGAAGTCGACGTCGCTGCCGGGCGTTTCCATCTCGAGATAGTCGGAATGGCAGAACACCTGGCTCTCGCCGGTGGAGGCGAGGATGATGAACTCGTGGCTGTGATTGCCGCCGATCGGGCCCGTATCCGCCACCATCGGGATCGCCTTCAGCCCCAGCCGGGCGAAGGTCCTGAGATAAGCGACGAACATCCGGTTATAGGCGATCACCGCATTCTCGAAGTCGAGGTCGATCGAATAGGCGTCCTTCATCAGGAATTCGCGCGAGCGCATGACGCCGAAGCGCGGGCGCACCTCGTCGCGGAACTTCCACTGGATATGGTAGAGGTTCAGCGGCAGGTCCTTGTAGGACTTCACATAGGCGCGGACGATCTCGGTCAGCATCTCCTCATTGGTCGGCCCGAACAGCATCTCGCGCTCGTGCCGATCCTTGATGCGCAGCATTTCCTTGCCGTAGTCGTCATAGCGCCCGCTCTCGCGCCAGAGGTCGGCCGACTGGATGGTCGGCATCATGATCTCGATGGCGCCGGAGCGGTTCTGCTCCTCGCGGATGACGTTGCAGATCTTGTCCAGAACGCGCTTGCCGAGCGGCAGCCAGGCATAGATGCCCGCGCCCTCCTGCCGGATCATGCCGGCCCGCAGCATCAGCCGGTGCGAGACGATTTCCGCTTCCTTCGGGACTTCGCGGAGGATGGGAAGGAAGTAGCGGGATAGGCGCATATGCGGAAACTCACGATTCGGCCGGAGCGGCGGCGCGGCAATGATGGCGGAGTGAAACCGGATCGGTCGGGAAAAGACAAGCCCTTGCTCACCGCACCCGCGTCCGACTGCCTGAAGTTCAGGCGATGCTGGCCGCACGCGCTCATTTCTATTGCATTGCACCATCGATCTATTGCGACGCAAGGATGACAAGGCCGCATTTTCTGCTCTATGGTGCCGGCCTCTAGAAAGAGGTCCGCTGATCGCTCTTTGAAGCGTGATGATCGGTCCAGGTCTCGGGAGGAATAACGGCTAAGAAAGCCCCCTGACAGATGCCGAAACGGCGCAGAATCAGGTGCGGGCGGCCAAACAAGGAAGGCGGGACCTCGGGTCCCGCCTCTTTTTTTGTCTTCATGGCGTAATTCCCGGTCCATCCGGCGCCGGCCGTCGTGCCACGGCGCAGAAGCGCCACGGCACTCCAACGTCGCACCTCAGTACAATTTGATCGGCATCGGGAACATGTCGAGCGTGAGACGGCCAGTCTCCACCGACCAGGCAAACAATCCGACGATGACCGCGGCGATGACAGTGGTCGTCAGCGCCTTGCGCAGCAGCAGCGGGCGCCGCGGGGCACCCGGCTCGGTGCCATCCTCGACGACGCCGTCCTCGTGCTGCGAGCGCACTCCGAACGGCAGGATGGCGAAGATCACCGTCCACCAGACGATGAAATAGATGGCGATGTAGGTTCCGATGCCCATGGCGATGCGTCAGGCCTGCTCGAGTTCGATCAAAGTACCGAAAAAATCCTTCGGATGCAGGAACAGCACCGGTTTGCCATGCGCACCGATGCGCGGCTCGCCGGAGCCCAGCACGCGCGCGCCGGCCGCGAGGAGATGGTCGCGCGCGGCGCGAATGTCGTCCACCTCGTAGCAGACATGGTGGATGCCGCCGTCCGGATTGCGGTCGAGGAATTTGGCGATCGGCGAATTCTCGCCCAGCGCGCCGAGCAGTTCGACCTTGGTGTTGGGCAGCGCGACGAAGACGGTGTTCACGCCATGCTCGGGCTGCGGCACCACCTCGGAAAGCTCGCCGCCGAGAACGTCGCGATAGGTCGCGACGGCCGCGTCGAGATCCGGCACGGCGATGGCGACATGGTTGAGACGACCGATCATCGAAGCACGCTCCCCGGGGAACCAGCCCCGTCGGGCGCACCGACGGGGTTCCGATACCGCCACTTGGAGCACGTTCTTTCCGCAAAAGGCATTCGACTTTCGCGGAAGGCGGCTCCCGTGCGGGACTTCATACCGTGATCACCAGCACATGGCAGAGCGGCTTCTTGCCCCAGGCCGCGTTCACCTGCCCGCGCACCGCGCGCGTGACCGACTCGGCGACCGCGTCGGGATCCCGGCGGCGCGCCTTCGGCAGGCCCTCGAGGCACCCGAGCACCGCCTCCTCCACCACCTCGTCGAGCGGCGTGCCGCCACTGCCGTGGCGCGGTAGACCGGACAGGTCGATCATCGGATCGCCGACCACCTCACCCTTGGCCGACATGGCGACGGCGATCGACACGAGGCCGGCGAAGGACAGCCGCCGGCGCTCGGCAATCGCCGGATCGTCCGAACCGATCAGCACGTGACCGTCCTTGTAGAGGCGGCCGGAGGGGATTTCTTCGATCACCTCGGCGCCCAGCGAAGGATCGGCGCTGATGAGCCGGACCACGTCGCCATCGACCAGCCGGATCACCTCGCGCGCACCCATCCGGCGGGCGAGATCGGCATGCTCGGACAGATGCAGCGGCTCGCCATGCACGGGCACCGCCACCTGCGGGCGCAGCCACCGATACATCTGCTCCAGCTCGCCCCGGCGCGGGTGCCCGGAGACGTGCACCAGCCCGTCCCGGTCGGTGATGACCTTCACGCCCTGCAGCACGAGGGCGTTGATGATGCGGTTCACCGGCCGCTCATTGCCGGGAATGGTGCGGGACGAGAAGATCACCTGATCGCCGGGCGACAGGGCGATCTCCGGATGATCGTCGTCGGCGATGCGCGCCAGCGCCGCGCGCGGCTCGCCCTGGCTGCCGGTGAGGATCGCCACCACCTTGTCGCGCGGCAGGAATCCGTAGGCGTCCGCGGGACGGAAGGGCGGCAACCCGTCGAGCATGTGCTGCTCGCGTGCCACCGAGACCACGCGCTCCATGGCGCGGCCGACGAGAACCACTTCCCTGCCCGTCTTCATCGCCGCCTCGGCGATGGAGCGGACACGGGCGACATTGGACGCGAAGGTCGTCACCGCGACGCGATGCGGCGCCGCCGCGATCAGCTCGGTCAACACGCCCTGCACATCGACTTCGGAGGGTGAGATGCCGTCGCGGATCGCATTGGTGGAATCGCACACCACGGCGCGCACGCCCTCGTCGCCGAGCGCCGAGAAGCGCACCGGATCGGTGACGTTGCCGACGACCGGCGTCGGGTCGATCTTCCAGTCGCCGGTGTGCACGACGAGGCCGAGCGGCGTGCGGATGGCAAGCGCGTGGCTGTCGGGAATGGAATGGGCGACGGGAACGAACTCGACGTCGAACGGACCGATCTTCGTCCGGCCGCCCGTCGGCACGACGTGGAACGGGATCTTCGGGGCGCCAGGCTCGCCCAGCCGTCGCACCTCGGCGAGCGCGTGGGTGAAGGGCGTGGTGTAGACCGTGCAGCCCAGGCGCGGCCAGAGATCGACCAGCGCGCCGATATGATCCTCATGGCCATGCGTGATCGCCAGGCCGACCAGATTGCCGGCCTCCGCCTCATCTTCGAGAAAGGCTACGTCCGGCATGATGATGTCGATACCGGGCACTTCCGGCGGCGCGAAGGAAATGCCGAGATCGACAGCGAGCCATTTGCGCCGGTTGCGCGGGCCAAAACCGTAGAGCCCAAGATTCATGCCGATCTCGCCGACCCCTCCGAGGGGGGCGAAGACCAGCTCGTCCGGCCACTTGCTCACGTTATCCCTTTCAAACTGGCGCTACGGACGACGGAAACACGTCGCCGGCGCTGATCGTCTCGCGCACGCCGTCGGGGCGGCGCAGAATCATAGCACCCGAAAAGTCGAGTGCCTCGAATATCCCATCGACCTGCCGATCGCCGAGGCGAACTGTCACGGCTTTGCCGATTCCCCTGGCGCGCAGGATCCAGGCCTCGCGGCTGCGCGCGAACCCCTCCCCGCCGGCCCACTCGGCAAGCCGTTCGCGCATCGCCGTGTCGAGCGCGGCGAGCATTCCCGGCGGATCGGTCGGATAGCCGGCGGCAGAGAGATCGGTCGATGCGTAGGGCGTGTCGGACGGATGATGGGCGCAGTTGACGCCGAAGCCTATCACCGTGGCGATGCGCCCGCCCGGCAGGACCGCCCCCTCCAGCAGGATGCCGGCCAGCTTGGCGCCATCAATCATGACGTCGTTCGGCCATTTGAGATCGATGCGCAGGGGATCGATGCCGGTAACGGCCCGCACGGCGTCATGCAGCGCCAGCGCCGCAACGAAGCAGAGCTGCGGCTGGCGCGCCGGCGGACCGGCGTCCACCAGCAGCAGCGAGGCGTAGAGATTGCCCGGCTCGGACGTCCAGGGCCGGCCACGCCGGCCACGCCCGCCCGTCTGCCGATCGGCGACGAACCAGCGCGGCGCGGCTCCGCCGGCTTGGGACAGAGCTTCGGCGTTGGTCGAGCCGACCGTATCGAAGCGAACGACCGGCGTCGCGCCCGGCGTAGGCGCCATTCTCAGAATAGCGCCCGCGCCGCCGCACCCGCGGCCGCCAGCAGCGGTGCCGGATAGACGAAGAACAGCAGGGTGAACAGGCCGGAGACGGCCAGCACCGCCCTCAGCTCGGACGGCATCGGCTCGAAGGCCGGCGCCGGCTCGTCGAAATACATCACCTTGACGATGCGCAGGTAGTAATACGCGCCGACCACGCTGGTGAGCACGCCGATCACGGCGAGCGCATAGAGCCCGGCCTCGATGGCGGCGAGGAAGACGTAGTACTTTGCCAGGAACCCGGCGAGCGGCGGAATGCCGGCCAGCGAGAACATCAGCACGGCCATCATGAACGCCTTGACCGGGCTGGTGCGGGCGAGACCGGCGAGGTCCTCGTAATTCTCCACCACGCCGTCCTTGCGGCGCATCGACAGGATGCAGGCGAAGGTGCCGAGCGTCATGGCCATGTAGATGGTCATGTAGATCAGCACGCCCTGCACGCCCTGCTCGGTGCCGGCGGCAAGGCCGACCAGCGCGAAGCCCATATGACCGATCGAGGAATAGGCCATGAGGCGCTTGAGGTTGCGCTGGCCGATCGCCGCGAACGAGCCGAGCGCCATGGAGGCGATCGATACGAAGACGATGATCTGCTGCCACTGGTGCACGACGTTCGGCAGCGCCTCCATGGCGAAGCGCACGAAGACCGCCATCGCGGCGACCTTCGGCGCCGCCGCGAAGAAGGCGGTGACCGGCGCCGGCGAACCTTCATAGACGTCCGGCGTCCACATGTGGAACGGCACGGCCGAGATCTTGAAGCACAGGCCGGCGAAGGTGAACACGATGCCGAAGATCAGCCCGAGCGAAGGCTCGCGTGCCGCCGCCGCGATCTGCGCGAAGCTCACCGAGCCGGTGAAGCCGTAGATCAGCGACGCGCCGTACAGGAACATGCCCGAGGAGAGCGCGCCGAGCACGAAGTACTTCAGGCCGGCTTCCGTGGAGCGCACCGAGTCGCGGTTGTTGGCCGCCATCACGTAGAGCGAGAGGCTCATGAGCTCGAGGCCCATATAGAGCGCGATCAGGTCACCGGCCGAGATCAGCATCATCATGCCGAGCGTCGAAAGCAGCACCAGGATGGCGTATTCGAAGCGGCTCTGCTTCTCGACCTTCAGCCAGTCGACCGACATGGCGAGAGCGCAGCCGGCGCCCAGCAGCGCCAGCACCTTCAGGAAGCGGCCATACTCGTCGATCTGGAAGGCGCCGTTGAACAACGTCGCATTGGTCGGGCCGAGAATGACCAGAACCAGCGCCGCGAACAGGGCGGCGAGCGCCAGGCCGTTCACGGTATCGGTCGACTTCGGGCCGACGAACGCGCCGAACAGGAGGAGCGCGATGGCGGCGGCGGCCAACAGCAATTCGGGCAGCGCGGGGCCGAGCGCGGCGAGGGTGAGGGTCATCGATTGGGCTCCGCGATGGTCAGGTGTCGGATCAAGGCAGCACCAGCGCAGCGGCCTTGATGGCGCCGGCGGCGACATCGGCGCGGGCGACGATCGTGCTCACCGCGATATTGCAGGCATCGAGGATCGGCTGGGGCCAGACACCGAAAAGGATGGTGAAGAACAGCAGCGGAATGAGCGAGGCCATCTCGCGCCCGTTGAGGTCGAGCAGCCCCTTCAGACTGTCCTTCTCAAGAGCGCCGAAGACCACCCGGCGATACAGCCACAGCGCATAGGCCGCCGAGAGGATGACGCCGGTGGTGGCGAAGAAGGCGACCCAGCTGTTTCGCCCGAAAGTGGCGAGCAGGGTCAGGAATTCGCCGATGAAGCCCGACGTGCCCGGCAGGCCGACATTGGCCATGGTGAACACCATGAACACCGTGGCGTAGATCGGCATGCGCTGGACGATACCGCCATAGGCCGCGATCTCGCGGGTATGCATCCGGTCATAGACGACGCCGACGCAGAGGAAGAGCGCGCCCGACACGAAGCCGTGGCTCACCATCTGGAACACCGCGCCCTGGATGCCTTCCTGGGTCAGGGTGAAGATGCCCATCGTCACGTAGCCCATGTGGGCGACCGAGGAGTAGGCGATCAGCTTCTTCATGTCCTCCTGCATCAGGGCGACCAGCGAGGTGTAGATGATCGCGATCACCGAGAGCGTGAAGACGAAGGGCGCGAAATACGCCGACGCGTCCGGGAACATGGGCAGGCTGAAGCGAAGCAGGCCATAGCCACCCATCTTCAGCATGATGCCGGCCAGGATGACCGAACCGGCCGTCGGCGCCTCGACATGGGCGTCCGGCAGCCAGGTGTGCACCGGCCACATCGGCATCTTCACCGCGAAGGAGGCGAAGAAGGCCAGCCATAGCCAGTGCTGCATGCCCTCGGGGAAATCGAACCTCAGCAGCGCGGTGATGTCGGTGGTGCCGGCCTGCCAGTACATGGCCATGATGGCGAGCATCATCAGCACCGAGCCGGCGAGCGTGTAGAGGAAGAACTTGAAGGTGGCGTAGATGCGCCGCTTGCCGCCCCAGATGCCGATGATCAGGAACATCGGGATCAGGCCGCCTTCGAAGAAGAAGTAGAACTGCAGCAGGTCCAGCGCCGAGAAGGTGCCGATCATCAGCGTCTCGAGCACCAGGAAGCAGATCATGTACTCCTTGACGCGCACATGGACCGATTCCCAGCTCGCCAGGATGCACATCGGCATCAGCAGTGTGGTGAGCAGCACGAAGGGCAGCGAAATGCCATCGACGCCCATGCGATAGGCGGCGATCTCGCCGAGCCAGGCCTTGTACTCGACGAACTGGAAATCGTGGCTTGTCGGATCGAAGCCGACCAGCAGCAGCAGCGAGATGACGAAGGTGACGAGGGTCGCCCACAGCGCCACCCAGCGGGCGTTGCGCTGCGCGATCTCGTCGTCGCCGCGGATCATCAGGACGATCAGCAGCGCGCCGACGAGCGGCAGGAAGGTGACGACGGAAAGGATGGGCCAGTCGTACATCAGTGCGCGCCCCCGAACATGAACCAGGTGATGAGGGCCGCGACGCCCACCAGCATCACGAACGCATAGTGGTAGAGATAGCCGGTCTGCAGCCGCACCACCCGGTTGGTGACATCGATCACGCGGGCGGAGACGCCGTTCGGCCCGTAGCCGTCGATGACGCGGATGTCACCCTGCTTCCACAGGAAGTTGCCGAGCCACATGGTCGGACGCACGAACAGGAAGTCGTAGATCTCGTCGAAGTACCACTTGTTGAGCAGGAAGCGGTACAGCACGTCGTTCTGCTTGGCGAGCGCCTTCGGCACGGCCGTGTTGACCACGTACATCCAGTAGGCGAACAGGAAGCCGAGCGCCATCATCACCGTCGGAGCCCACTTCGCCCAGCCGGGGATGTGGTGCATCTCCTCGAGGATCTTGTTCTCCGGCCCCATGAAGATCGCCTCGCGGAAGAAGTGATCCACGTCGTGCCCGACGAAGTAGGGGTAGAGGATCATGCCAGCGAAGAGCGCGCCGAGCGAGAGCACGCCGAGCGGGATCAGCATGGTCAGCGGCGATTCATGCGCGTGGTCGAAGGTGTGGTGATCCGCACGGGTCTCGCCGTGGAAGGTCATGAACATCTGCCGCCAGGTGTAGAAGGCGGTGAGCGCCGCCGCCGCAACCGTCATCACCCAGGCATAGGTGGCGAACGGGCTGTGACTGACGAAGGCGGTCTCGATGATCGCGTCCTTGGAGAAATAGCCGGCGGTGAAGGGGAAGCCCGTCAGCGCCAGGCCGCCGATCATCATCGTGGCGTAGGTGAAGGGAATCTTCCGCCACAGGCCACCCATGTGGCGCATGTCCTGCTCGTGGTGCATCGCGGTGATGACCGAACCGGCGGCAAGGAACAGCAGCGCCTTGAAGAAGCCGTGCGTCAGCAGGTGGAACACGCCCACCGAATAGGCGCCGGTGCCGAGCCCGACGAACATGTAGCCGAGCTGCGAGCAGGTCGAATAGGCGATGACGCGCTTGATGTCGTTCTGCACGCAGCCGATCGTCGCCGCGAAGAAGGCGGTCGAGGCGCCGACGAACAACACGACGTTGAGCGCGGTCTGCGACAGCTCGAACAGCGGCGACAGCCGCGCCACCATGAACACTCCGGCCGTCACCATGGTGGCGGCATGGATGAGCGCCGAGACCGGGGTCGGGCCTTCCATCGCGTCCGGCAGCCAGGTGTGCAGGCCGAGCTGGGCGGACTTGCCCATGGCGCCGATGAACAGCAGCAGGCAGATGATGGTCGGCGCGTGCCACTCATGACCGAGGAACAGGATGTTCTTGTCCATCAGCGAGGGCGCCGCCGCGAAGACCTGCTCGAAGGCGACAGAGCCGGTCATCATGTAGACGGCGAAGATGCCGAGCGCGAAGCCGAAATCGCCGACGCGGTTGACGATGAAGGCCTTCATCGCCGCCGCGCAGGCCGACGGCTTGTCGTACCAGAAGCCGATCAGCAGGTAGGAGGCGAGGCCCACGCCTTCCCAGCCGAAGAACAGCTGGACGAGGTTGTCGCTCGTCACCAGCGTCAGCATGGCGAAGGTGAACAGGGACAGGTAGGCGAAGAAGCGCGGCCGGCTCGGATCCTCGTGCATGTACCCCATGGAATAGAGGTGCACGAGCGACGACACGGTGGTGACCAGGATCAGCATCACCGCGGTGAGCGTGTCGACCCGGATCGCCCAGCTGACGTCGAGCTTGCCCGACGCCATCCAGGTGAACAGCTCGACCGTCCCGTCATGGCCGCCGAAGGCGGTCTGGAAGAAGACGATCCACGCGAAGAAG
The DNA here is from genome assembly GCF_056836805.1 of Ancylobacter sp. TW_SC_1. Taxonomy (NCBI): domain Bacteria; kingdom Pseudomonadati; phylum Pseudomonadota; class Alphaproteobacteria; order Hyphomicrobiales; family Xanthobacteraceae; genus Ancylobacter; species Ancylobacter sp. TW_SC_1. The sequence continues at coordinate 2,796,046 of NZ_CM166365.1, read as the reverse complement.
GCGGAGATGAAGAGCAGCCCGGTCGTGACCAGTTCCGACGCGCGCGCGCCGATCAGCCGGCCGAACAGGCCGGCGATGAGGAAGCCGACAAGGGGGAGGAAGACAATCGCCTGGTACATGAATGCCCGCTCAGCCCTTCATGGTGTTGATGTCCTCGACGGCGATCGACCCGCGATTGCGGTAGAACACCACGAGGATGGCGAGACCGATGGCGGCCTCGGCGGCGGCGACCGTCAGCACGAACAGGGCGAAGACCTGCCCGACGATGTTGCCGAGGAAGACCGAGAAGGAAACAAGGTTGATGTTCACCGCGAGAAGGATGAGCTCGATCGACATCAGGATGACGATGACGTTCTTCCGGTTGAGGAAGATGCCGAGCGTGCCGAGCGTGAACAGGATGGCCGCAACGGTCAGATAGTGCGAAAGGCCGATCGCCATGGCTCAGAGCCCCTTGCCGGAAGGCACCTTGACGACGTCGATCGCCATCGCCTTGGTGCGCGCGTTCTGGACCGGGATGCTCTGGCGCTTGACGTTCTCCTTGTGGCGAAGCGTCAGCACGATGGCACCGATCATCGCGACCAGCAGAATGAAGCCGGCCACCTGGAAGAAGTAGACATAGTCCGTGTAGAGCACACGGCCGATCTGCACCGCGTTCGACACTTCGGGACCCGCGGAGGCGACCGCCCCGGTCACACCCTCGCCGAAGGTCCAGGTACCGACCACCAGCACCAGCTCGGCGAGAAAGACGAGACCGACCAGCGCGCCGATCGGCAGGTACTGAAGGAAGCCCTGGCGCAGCTCGACGAAATCGACGTCGAGCATCATCACCACGAACAGGAACAGCACCGCGACCGCGCCGACATAGACCACGATGAGCAGCATCGCGATGTACTCGGCGCCGATCAGGATGAACAGGCCCGACGCGTTCACGAAGGTCAGGATCAGGAACAGCACCGAGTGAACCGGGTTCCGCGACGCGATGACCATGAAGGCCGAGGCCACGGCGACCCCGGCGAAGAGATAGAAGAACAGCGCGGCGAGGCTCATGCCCGGCACCCCCCAGTCGTCCCCGCGCACGTCGTCGCGATGATCGCGGCGCGGAGAGCCTTTGCGGCTCGTATCGTTACGGTCTTCACGTCCCCAGTCCCCCGCGCGCTCAACGGTAAGGCGCGTCAAGCGCCATGTTGCGCGCGATCTCGCGCTCCCAGCGGTCGCCGTTCGCGAGCAGCTTGGCCTTGTCGTAATAGAGTTCCTCGCGCGTCTCAGTGGCGAACTCGAAGTTCGGTCCCTCGACGATGGCATCGACCGGGCAGGCCTCCTGGCAGAAGCCGCAATAGATGCACTTCACCATGTCGATGTCGTAACGCGTCGTGCGGCGGGTGCCGTCATTGCGGCGCGGGCCGGCCTCGATGGTGATGGCCTGCGCCGGGCAGATCGCCTCGCACAGCTTGCACGCGATGCAGCGCTCCTCGCCATTCGGGTAGCGCCGCAGCGCGTGCTCGCCACGGAAGCGCGGGCTCACCGGCCCCTTCTCGAACGGATAGTTCAGCGTCGCCTTCGGCTTGAAGAAATAGCGCATAGACAGGAAGAACGCCGAGACGAACTCGGTGAGCAGCAGCTGGCGTGCGGCCAGATCCAATCTCATGTCGCTCTCCTTAGTCGGCCATGGCCGCGGCGAGGCCGAAGCCCACCAGCGGCATCGAAACGGCGAAGACGCGGATGACCGTCTTCCACCACGAAATCACGCCTTCAAGCTGAGCCGCGCTCAGCTTTCGGGCCTCCTTGGAGCCGCGGATCGAGGTTTCCAGGACCCCCGGCAGGATGAACCATTCGAGTGCGCCGAACACCGCACCCGCCAGCGCCCCCATCCAACCGACCGCGGAGGCCTCCATCAGGGCATTGAGCGTGCCCTCGTCCATATCAACCTCCCGCGCCCGCCAGGCCGCCGAAGTGCAGAACGCTCGCCACGATCACCACCATCGCCAGCGAGATCGGCAGGAACACCTTCCAGCCGAGCCGCATGAGCTGGTCGTAGCGGTAACGAGGAACCATCGCCTTCACCATGGCGAACATGAAGAAGACGAGCAGAACCTTGAGCAGGAACCAGATGACGCCCGGCACCCAGGTGAACGGCGCCACCGGCACCGGCGGCAGCCAGCCGCCCATGAACAGGATGGTGGTCAGCGCGCACATGGTCATGATCGCCACATACTCGCCGAGCATGAACATCATGTACGGGGTGGAGCCGTACTCCACCATGAAGCCGGCCACCAGCTCGGATTCGGCTTCGCCGAGATCGAAGGGCGGACGGTTCGTCTCGGCCAGCGCCGAGATGAAGAAGATCACGAACATCGGGAACAGCGGCAGCCAGTACCAGCCGAGCAGCCCGTAAGACGTATTCTGCGCCTCGACGATGGCCGAGAGGTTCAGCGAACCGGCGCACAGCAGCACGGTGACGATGACGAAACCGATGGAGACCTCATAGGACACCATCTGCGCCACCGCGCGCAGCGCCGACAGGAACGGATACTTCGAATTCGAAGCCCAGCCGGCCATGATCGTGCCATACACGCCGAGCGACGAGATGGCGAAGATGTAGAGCACGCCGACATTGATGTCGGCCACCACCCAGCCGGCGTCGATCGGCACCACCGCCCAGGCGGCCAGCGCCAGCAGGCAGGTGACGAAGGGGGCGAGCAGGAACACGCCCTTGTTCGAGCCGTCCGGAATCACCGGCTCCTTCAGCACGAACTTGATCAGGTCGGCGAAGGACTGGAACAGGCCGAACGGCCCGACCACGTTCGGGCCGCGGCGCAGCTGCACCGCCGCCCAGATCTTGCGGTCGGCCAGCAGCACATAGGCGACGACGATCAGCAGCCCGACCAGCAGCGCGAGGCTCTGGGCGACGATGATGGCGACCTGGATGAGGGTATCGAACCAGCTGGTTTCGGTCATGCTCTCCCTCCCCTCACTCGGCCGCCGCCGCGAGGCGGCTATGGGCGAGCGCGGAGCATTCGGCCATCACGGCGGACGCGCGTGCAATCGGATTGGTGAGATAGAACTCCGTAACGGCGGCCTTGAACGGCGCGCTCGCAGGCGTGCCCCCCGATCCCGCCAGCGCGATCACCGCCGCCGCATCGGCCGGCTCGACATGATCGACGCGGGCCAGATGCGGATGCGCCGTATAGAGCGCCGCGCGCAACTGGACGAGGTTGTCGAAGGGCAGCCGCTTGCCGACGACGTCGGACAGCGCCCGCAGCACCGCCCAGTCCTCGCGCGCCTCGCCCGGCGGGAAGGCAGCGCGGTTGGCGATCTGCGCCCGGCCTTCCGTGTTCAGATAGGTGCCGGACTTCTCCGTGTAGGCCGCGCCGGGCAGGATGACGTCGGCGCGGTGCGCGCCGCGGTCGCCATGCGTGCCGAGATAGACCACGAAGGCGCCGGGGGCGATGTCGATCTCGTCCGCGCCGAGCGCGAACAGCACGTCGACGCCGCCCGGATTGGTCATCGCCACTGCGTCGAGACCGCCCTCGCCCGGCACTGCGCCGATGTCGAGCGCGCCGACGCGCGAGGCCGCCGTGTGCAGCACCGAGAAGCCGTTCCAGCCGTCCTTCACCGCGCCGACGGCTACCGCCAGCCGGGCCGCCAGTGCCAGCACCGCCGCGCCGTCGGGCCGCGCCAGCGCGCCCTGCCCGATCAGGATGAGCGGGCGCTGCGCGCCTTTCAGCGTCTCGGCGAAGGTGCCGCTGCCGACGAGGTCGAGCAGCGTGTCCGAGCCGGCGCCGAGATAGTCGTAAGGGTAGGTCAGGTCGACATGCTCGCCGATCAGCCCGATCGGGAAATTGCCCTGCAGCCAGCGCTTGCGGATGCGGGCGTTCATCACGCTCGCCTCAAGGCGCGGGTTCGAGCCGATGATCAGCAGCGCGTCCGCCTGCTCGATTCCGGCGATGCTGGCGTTGAACAGATAGGTGGCGCGGCCGAGCGACGGATCGATCTTGGTGCCGTCCTGCCGACAATCGATGTTCGCCGAGCCGAGCGCGGTTAGCAGCGACTTCAGCGCGAACGTCTCCTCGACCGAGGCAAGGTCGCCGACCAGGCCGCCGATGCGCGCACCGGGCACGCCCTTCATCTTCTCGGCGATGACCGCGAAAGCCTCCGGCCAGCTCGCCTGCTTCAGCTTGCCGCCTACGCGCACATAGGGGCGGTCGAGCCGCTGCGTCTTCAGGCCGTCCCAGATGTAGCGGGTCTTGTCGGAGATCCACTCCTCGTTCACGTCCTCGTTGAGGCGCGGCAGGACGCGCATGACCTCGCGGCCGCGCGTGTCGACGCGGATGTTGGAGCCGACGGCGTCCATCACGTCGACGGATTCGGTCTTCACCAGCTCCCACGGACGGGCATGGTAGGCGTAGGGGCGCTGGGTCAGCGCGCCGACCGGGCACAGATCGGCGACGTTGCCCTGCAGCTCGGACGACAGCGCCGCTTCCAGATAGGTCGTGATCTCCATGTCCTCGCCGCGCCCGATGGCGCCGAGCTCGGCCACGCCCGCCACCTCGGTGGTGAAGCGCACGCAGCGGGTGCACTGGATGCACCGGGTCATGGAGGTCTTTATCAGCGGGCCGATATACTTGTCCTCGACCGCGCGCTTGTTCTCGGCATAGCGGGAGGTGTCCACGCCATAGGCCATGGCCTGGTCCTGCAGGTCGCACTCGCCGCCCTGGTCGCAGATCGGGCAGTCCAGCGGGTGGTTGATGAGCAGGAACTCCATCACCCCTTCGCGCGCCTTCTTCACCATCGGGCTCTTGGTGAGCACGACGGGCGGCTCGCCGTTCGGGCCGGGGCGCAGGTCGCGCACGTTCATGGCGCAGCTCGCCGTCGGCTTGGGTGGGCCGCCCTTCACCTCGACGAGACACATGCGGCAATTGCCGGCGATCGACAGGCGCTCGTGGAAGCAGAAGCGCGGGATTTCCGCGCCCGCCGCCTCGCAGGCCTGCAGGAGCGTGAACTCCGGCGGAACATCAAGCTCGATGTCGTCGACGATGATCTTAGCCATGATGCTCTCTCACTCCGCCGCGACCGGGACCGGGACGGGATCGGAATGCGGGTTCGCCGCGTACTGGTCGATCCGTCGCTCGATCTCGGAGCGGAAGTGCCGGATCAGGCCCTGCACCGGCCACGCCGCCGCGTCGCCGAGCGCGCAGATGGTGTGGCCCTCGACCTGCGTCGTGACCTGCAGCAGCAGGTCGATCTCGCGCTTCTGCGCACGTCCTTCGACCATGCGGTCGAGCACGCGCCACATCCAGCCCGTGCCCTCGCGGCAGGGCGTGCACTGGCCGCAGCTCTCGTGCCGGAAGAAGTAGGAAATGCGGGCGATGGCCTTCACCACGTCGGTGGACCTGTCCATCACCAGCACGCCGGCGGTGCCGAAGCTGGACTTCACGGCGCGGCAGCCGTCGAAGTCCATGATCAGGTCCGCGCACTGGTCGGCCGGAACGATGGGGCAGGACGCGCCGCCGGGAATGATGGCGAGCAGGTTGTCCCAGCCGCCGCGCACGCCGCCGCCATGCTTCTCGATCAACTCCTTGAACGGAATGCTCATCGCCTCTTCGACGATGCAGGGCGTGTTCACATGCCCCGAGATGCCGAACAGCTTGGTGCCGACATTGTTCGCCCGCCCGATGGAGGAGAACCACGCCGCGCCGCGCCGCAGGATGGTCGGCGCCACGGCGATCGACTCGACGTTGTTGACCGTCGTCGGGCAGCCATAGAGGCCAACATTGGCCGGGAAAGGCGGCTTCAGGCGCGGCTGGCCCTTCTTGCCCTCGAGGCTCTCCAGCAGCGCGGTCTCCTCGCCGCAGATATAGGCGCCGGCGCCATGGTGGACATAGACGTCGAAGTCCCAGCCATGCACGTTGTTCTTGCCAATCAGCCGCGCCTCATACGCCTGGTCGACCGCCGCCTGCAGGTTCTCGCGTTCCTGGATGAACTCGCCGCGCACATAGATGTAGGCGGCGTGCGCGCCCATGGCGAAGCCGGCGATCAGGCAGCCCTCCACCAGATGGTGCGGGTCGTGGCGCAGGATCTCGCGGTCCTTGCAGGTGCCCGGCTCGGATTCGTCGGCATTGACGACGAGATAGTGCGGGCGCCCGTCATTGTTCTTCGGCATGAACGACCATTTGAGGCCGGTCGGGAAGCCGGCGCCGCCGCGCCCGCGCAGGCCCGACGCCTTCATGTGCTCGATGATCCAGTCGCGGCCCGCTTCGAGGATGGTCTTGGTACCATCCCACGAGCCGCGCTTGAGCGCGCCCTGCAGCCCCCAGTCATGGTGGCCGTAGATGTTGGTGAAGATGCGATCCTTGTCGGCAAGCATGGTTCGCTCCTCAGTCCGCCTTCGTGCCCGGCGGCGGGGCCACCGGCTTTGCAGGCTTCTCGCTGTCGGCATTTCCGGCCGCCTCGACCGCCTTGGCGGGCGGCGGCGCGGCGGGGGCCGGATCGCTCTTGGGCGGGCCGGCCGCGGCCAGCGGCGGCGCGGACGGGGCCGCCTCGCCATTGGCGCGGGCGGCGATCGCCTCGCGGGCGAGCGCAAGACCGGCGCCCTGCCCGACCATCGAACCGTCGAAGAGTTCCGGCGAGGTCAGCACGCGCAGGCCGCCGGCCGGAGCGGAGGTGAACCGCCCGTTCTGCGGGCCGGACGCCGGCTTCTCGCCGCGCTCGAACGCGTCGAGGATCTTGTCGAGATCCTCGGGCGTCAGGTCCTCGTAGACGTCCTTCCACACCTGCACCATCGGCGCGTTCACGCAGGTGCCGGCGCACTCGACCTCTTCCCACGAGAAGTCGCCGTTCTCGGAGAGGTGGAAGGGTTCCTCGTTGATGCGCCGCTTGCAGACCTTCATCAGGTCCTCGGCGCCGCGCAGCATGCAGGGCGTAGTGCCGCACACCTGGATGTGCGCCTTCCTGCCGACCGGCTGCAGCTGGAACTGGGTGTAGAAGGTCGCGACCTCGTAGACGCGGATCGGTGCCATGCCGAGCATGTCGCCGACATAGCGCATCGCCGGCTCCGAGACCCAGCCGCCCGCCTGCTCCTGCGCGCGCATGAGCAGCGGGATCACCGCGCTGGCCTGCCGGCCGGGCGGAAACTTCGCGATGGTCCTCTCGGCCCAGGCGAGATTCGCGTCCGTGAACACAAAGCTCTCGGGCTGAACCTCTTTGGGCGCAAGCCTACGGACTGACATGCCGTACCCTTCCGATCGAACCGCCGGCCGACATTCGGCTCAGCGGTCCACTTCACCGAACACGATGTCCAGCGATCCGAGGATCGCCGAGACGTCCGCGAGCATGTAGCCGCGGCAGAGGAAATCCATCGCCTGGAGATGCGCGAAACCGGGCGCGCGAATCTTGCAGCGATAGGGCTTGTTGGTGCCGTCGGCGACGAGATAGACGCCGAACTCACCCTTGGGGGCCTCCACGGCGGCGTAGACCTCGCCGGCGGGAACGTGGAAGCCTTCCGTGTAGAGCTTGAAGTGATGGATGAGCGACTCCATCGAGCGCTTCATCTCGCCGCGCTTGGGCGGCACGACCTTGTTGTCGACGGCCGAGACCGGACCGGCTTCCTTGAGGAGCCGCTCGCAGCACTGGCGCATGATCTGCGCCGACTGCCGCATCTCCTCCATGCGGATGCAGTACCGATCGTAATTGTCGCAGTTCTTGCCGATCGGAATGTCGAATTCCATCTCGTCGTAGCACTCGTAGGGCTGCGACTTGCGCAGGTCCCACGCCGCACCCGAGCCGCGCACTATCACGCCCGAGAAACCCCAGGCGAAGGCGTCCTCGAGACTGACAATGCCGATATCGACATTGCGCTGCTTGAAGATGCGGTTGTCGGTCAGCAGGCCGTCGAGGTCGTCCATGAAGGCCGGGAACGTATGGGTCCAGGCGAGGATGTCCTCGACCAGCGCGCGCGGCAAGTCCTGATGGACGCCGCCGGGCCGGAAATAGGCCGCGTGCATGCGCGAGCCCGAGGCGCGCTCGTAGAACACCATCAGCTTCTCGCGCTCCTCGAAGCCCCACAGCGGCGGGGTGAGCGCGCCGACGTCGAGCGCCTGCGTCGTCACGTTGAGCATGTGGGAGAGGATGCGGCCGATCTCGGAATAGAGCACGCGGATGAGCTGGCCGCGCCTGGGCACCTCGATTCCGAGCAGGCGTTCGATGCCGAGGCAGAAGGCATGTTCCTGATTCATCGGCGCGACGTAGTCGAGCCGATCGAAATAGGGCACGGCCTGCAGATAGGTCTTGGTCTCGATCAGCTTCTCGGTGCCGCGGTGCAGCAGCCCGATATGCGGATCAACACGCTCGACGATCTCGCCGTCCAGCTCCAGGATGAGGCGCAGAACACCATGCGCAGCAGGATGTTGCGGCCCGAAGTTAATCTGGAAGTTGCGGACGTTGGGGTCGACCTTGGCGGGTGCGTTCATCTGCCTGCCCTCACCTCAGCCCGCCTTCGGGGCGGTGGCCTTCTCGTCGCCCGGGAGCACGTATTCAGGCCCCTCCCACGGCGACAGGAAGTCAAAGTTGCGGAACTCCTGGGCGAGTTTCACCGGCTCGTAGACGACACGCTTGCGCTCGTCGTCGTAGCGCACCTCGACGAAGCCCGTGGTCGGGAAGTCCTTGCGCAGCGGATAGCCGTCGAAGCCGTAATCGGTCAGGATCCGGCGCAGCTCGGGATGGCCCGAGAACATGATGCCGTACATGTCGAACGCCTCGCGCTCGAACCAGAAGGCGCCGGCGAACACGGCCGTCGCGGACGCCACCGGCGTCGTCTCGTCGGTCTCGACCCGCACGCGGATGCGGGCGTTCAGCGTCGGCGACAGCAGATGGTAGACCACGTCGAAACGCTTCTCGCGCTTCGGCCAGTCGACGCCGCAGACGTCGATGAAGCTGACGAAGCGGCAGGACGGGTCGTCGCGCAGGAAGGTCAGAACCTTGATCACATCGGCGGCGGACGCCACCAGCGTCAGCTCGCCGTAGGCCAGGATCACCTCCTCGACAGCGTCGGGGAGGGCTTCCTTCACATGCGCGCCCAGCTCTTTCAGCGTCTCGTCCATGTCGCCTCGAACCTCAGCGCTCGATCGTTCCGGTGCGGCGGATCTTCTTCTGCAGCAGCAGAACGCCATACAGCAGGGCTTCCGCCGTGGGCGGGCAGCCGGGAATGTAGATGTCGACCGGCACGATGCGGTCGCAGCCGCGCACGACCGAATAGGAGTAGTGATAGTAGCCGCCGCCATTGGCGCAGCTGCCCATCGAGATGACGTAGCGCGGCTCCGGCATCTGGTCGTAGACCTTGCGCAGGGCCGGAGCCATCTTGTTGGTCAGCGTGCCGGCGACGATCATCACGTCCGACTGACGCGGGCTCGCCCGCGGCGCGAAGCCGAACCGCTCCACGTCGTAGCGCGGCATCGAGGTCTGCATCATCTCGACCGCGCAGCAGGCGAGGCCGAAGGTCATCCACATCAGCGAGCCAGTACGCGCCCAGTTGATGAGTTCGTCCGTCGCGGTGACGAGAAAGCCCTTGTCGGCCAGCTCGGCATTCACCTCGACGAAGAACGGATCGGTGGCACCGATCGGCCTGCCGGTATTGGGGTCGATGATACCCTTGGCCGCCGGGGCGACGAGAGGGCTATTCGCGCTCAATCCCATTCGAGCGCTCCCTTCTTCCACTCGTAAACGAAACCGACGGTCAGCACGCCGAGGAACACCATCATCGACCAGAAGCCGAAGCCGCCCAGTTCCCGGAACGTGATCGCCCAGGGGAACAGGAAGGCGACTTCGAGGTCGAAGATGATGAAGAGGATGGAGACCAGATAGAACCGGACATCGAACTTCATGCGCGCATCGTCGAACGCATTGAAGCCACATTCATAGGCCGACATCTTCTCCGGATCAGGACGGCTGAAGGCGACCAGGAAGGGCGCGACCAGCAGCGCGATGCCGATGAACGCCGAGACACCGATAAAGATGACGACGGGCAGATAATCCTGCAGCAGGCTGCTCATGGATAGGATCCTCCCCGGCCAGCATACGTCATCAATGGTGCTATCGCAGTTGCGAAATATTCAAAGCACGCGGCAGGCTTATCGCACCACCCTAGCCGAGGCAAGGGCATCTGCAGCCATTCGCGCGCGTCTGGTATACAGAATTCACAGGTTGCGGGCGAGCATTGCATCCGCGGCGGCATCTCCCCGCCAGCACGCGTAAAATCTGGGCAGGCAACGGAATTTCGCGCGCAATTTGCGGACGCGCATACCTTGAAACAAAAGCGCCGACAAATACGCGCCGACCTTACGCCGGTATTGGGATCAGGCACGCATTCCAGCCCTGCGTCGAACGGGGGCCCCACGCACACATCCCGCACGCAGCGCGTCTCAAGACGCCCGAAACCCGGACGCGGGCCGCATCGCCGGAGGGAGAGACATTTTGTCCAAGTCTCCTCCGACGAACCGATTCTTCGAAACGTATGGATGGCTGGACCGGTCGCGCCCGCAAAGGCGCGCCAGTCCAGCCGATGCCTCAGCGCCGGCTCCAGATGTCGGTGTCGATCTGATCGGCGAGTTCCGGCATCGAGCTCGCGGTGAAGACCGGCTTGCGGCCGGCGCGCCGCTGGTCGAGGTAGTCCCGTGTCAGCCGCGCCACGAGGCCGGACAGCAGCACGATGGCGATGAGGTTCACGGTTGCCATCAGCCCCATCGAGGCGTCAGCCGCGTTGAACACGGTCGCGACCGACTCATAGGCACCCCAGATCACCATCGCGAGCACCGCGATGCGCAGCACCGCCCTGCCCGTCGGACCGCCGACGCGCAGAAACACCAGCGCGTTCTCGGCATAGGAGTAGTTGCCGATAATCGAGGTGAAGGCGAAGAAGAAGATCGCCACCGCCACGAAGTACGGCCCCGTCGCCCCGATATGCTCGTTCATCGCCGCCTGGGTGAGCTGGGTGCCGGTCAGGCCAGAGCCGGGCACAAGCACGCCCGACAACAGGATGAGCAGCGCGGTCGCGGTGCAGATCAGGATCGTGTCGATGAACACGCCGAGCGCCTGCACGAAACCCTGGCTGACCGGATGATGCGGATCGGGCGTGGCGACGGCCGCGATGTTGGGCGCCGAGCCCATGCCCGCCTCGTTGGAGAACAGGCCACGCTTCACACCGTTCAGCATCGCCGCCGCGACCGATCCCGCGACGCCGCCGGCCGCCGACCCGAAGCCGAAGGCGCTCTCGAAGATCAGCCCGAATATGCCGGGCACTTCGGTGATGTTCATCGCGACCGCGAACAGGGCCACGCCGAGATAGCCTACCGCCATGAACGGCACCACAATCTCCGCCACGCGGGCGATGGTGGCGATACCGCCGAAGATGATGACACCCGTCAGCGCCGCGAGCGCCACGCCGCTGACGAGCTTTGGCATGCCGAACGCGCCCTCCATCGCGTCCGCGATCGAGTTCGCCTGCACGGCGTTGAAGACCAGACCGAAGGAAATGATCAGGCACACGGAGAATACCCCGCCGGCCCATGGGGCCTTCAGGCCCTTGGCCATGTAGAAGGCGGGGCCGCCGCGATAGTGCCCCTCCTCGTCCTTGATCTTGTAGAGCTGGGCGAGCGTGCTCTCGGCGAAGGCGGTCGCCATGCCGAGCCCGGCGACGACCCACATCCAGAAGATGGCGCCGGGACCGCCGAGATAGAGCGCCACGGCGACGCCGGCGATGTTGCCGGTGCCGACGCGCGAGGCGAGGCTGGTGCAGAGCGCCTGGAACGGCGTGATGCCCGCGAAGTCGACCTCGCGCGAGCCCATGACGGAGCGGATCATTTCGGGGAAATGGAGAATCTGAAGGAACTTCAGCCGCACCGTGAAATAGACACCCACCGCGAGCAGACCGTAGATCAGCACGTAGCCCCAGAAGATCGTGTTCAGGAAGTCGATGATCGCGTCCATGCCCTGTCCCCAACGCCGAAATGACGGACCCGATGATAGAGCGCAGCAAGCCGGTGCCGCGACAGGTCTCGTGGGTGACGCACAGGCAAATCGTGTTCCGTTCCTGCACGCGGCTCGCGCAGGGCAGGTCCGCGTCGCCGGCTAGACTCGCGCGTCACCGGAAACGGCCGATTTATCGACCATCAGCCCGTCTCTCCCGGAGCTCTTTGCGCGATAGAGCGCCCTGTCGGCGGATGCGATGAGCGCGGCGAAACTGTCGATGTCGATCACGCCGCCTTCAAGCAGATATGCGCGGCGATCTGCGGCGCCTTCCATGGACGCTCCCGCACGAAGCGGGGTAATTTCCATGAGAACAGGGTGAACGAATGGACATCGACGAAAGACGTGTCATCCCTGCCAGCCTTGTGACGGGTTAGGTTGTGGGCTGTCCCCCGCCCCGGCGGCAAGAATCGTCGGCACAAATCGAGTTGCCCATACGACATGCCCGTGCATGCTCCATCTGGAAATGAAAGCGCCAGACAAGGTCCCTGTTCAGTGGGTCTGACCTCATCGGCTAGTGAGACGCTGACTTGGACGTGTTGAAGAAAGACGGCCATTCTTCCGGGCACATGCGCCGGGGCCATGCGGGTGCCTGGATCCTGGTCACTGTCGGCCTTGCATCGCTGGCGATTATCGGCGTGACGATCGACGCGTTGAAGACGTCCTACAATGACGTCGAAGTGCGCGCCGAACGCGAGGCTCAGAACCTTCTCGGGGCGAGCGTCAGCTATTTGCGGAGCCAGATGGCGCTGTGGGATCTGACGCTGAGGCTCGCAGTCGACGTCGTCGAGGATGAGCGCTTCGGCATATCGAGCCGGCCGCAGAAGGACAAGCTGCTGGCAAACCTCGCGGCCACGGCCGGATCCATCGGCTCACTGCTGGTCCTCAATGCCCGGGGCGATATCGTTTTCGATCCTCTGTCCACCACCCCCAGAGGCGGCAACTTCGCCGACAGGGATTATTTCCTGGTGCATCAGGGCGCCGACATCGGCGTCTATATCAGCCAACCCTTCAGGAGCCGGCTGCGGGATGGGGATCCCAGCATCGCGATGAGCAAACGCATTTCCGGCCCGAATGGGTCGTTCGAGGGAATCGTGCTGATCGTGGTGAGGTTGTCTGCGATACGCGAAATGTTCGCCACGCTCGACCCTGGCGCACGCGGTATAATTGCCGTCATCAATGCCGCTGGCAGAATGGTGGTGCGGCAACCCTCACTGGATGATCGTCGCGACGTTGATCTCGATCTGTCGCAGAGCCCTAACTTCCGGCGCATGAAGCTCGAACAGAGCGGCACGTTCAGCGCCGTCGCCGTGACCGACGGAACCGAGCGCCTCTATGTCTTCACGACCGTGCCGGGCACTGATTTCAATATCAGTGTCGGCCTGGCCCGAGGCAAAATCTTCGCTGAATGGTACCAACGACTCTACGTCACCGTTTCCATCTTGACCGCAATGTGCGGCCTCGCGATAATCGTCGCCATGCGGCTTCGGCGGGAATTGTCGCGCCGCGAGGCGGCCGAAGCCCAACTTGCCGAACTCGCGCGGACCGATCCGCTCACCGGTCTGGCCAACCGGCGGGTGTTCGAGGAGACCGTCGAGCGCGAGATCCGCCGTGCCAGGCGAACAGGCCTCCCGCTTCCCCTGCTTCTCATCGACGTCGATCATTTCAAGCGCGTGAACGATCAATACGGTCATGCCGTCGGCGATATGGTGCTGAAGCTGCTGTCGCAGATTCTGCGGGAGCATCTGCGCAGGCCCGGCGATCTCTGCGTGCGCTTTGGCGGCGAAGAGTTCCTGACACTGCTCGCGGATACGCCGGTGGAAGGCGCCGTCGAACTCGCCAACCGCATTCGACGGAGTTTCGAGCAACGGACGGCGCAGATGCCGGATTTGTCGGCCGCCTGCACGCTGAGCATTGGAGTGGCGTCGCTGCGCCCGGAAATCACCACCTCGGCCGCGCTGTTCTCGGCGGCGGATCAGGCGCTCTACCGCGCGAAGGCCGAGGGCCGGAACCGCGTCGAGCGTGCTTGAGCCGCGCGCCGTCCACGCGTGCCTCGCGGTGTTCCGGCGCACTGGTCATGGTGCGCTCCGGACCCCATGTCTTCTCCACGGAAGATACACCGAGCGGAGGTTTGAGCCATGGCACACGTCACCTACGAGATCGTCGAGCACGACGGCGGCTGGGCATACAGGGTCGGCGGCGTTTTCTCGGAAACGTTCCCCTCTCATGACGCCGCGAGAAAAGCCGCAGAACGCGCCGCGCGCGAACAGACCGTTTCCGGCGAGACGAGCCCGATCGAGTTCGAGGACGCGGCCGGCACGTGGCACGAGGAGACGGCGCGTGGCAATGATCGCCCGAAGACCGATGTGAAGGGCTGACGCCCTTTCCAGGCACGCGTCATGCAGACGGCGGACACGTGCCACGCTGGCGGGATGCGGGGTCTCTTCCGGGCGGCTGGCTCTGAACATTCGCCCTCGGCGCGGCCGGCCGAAGACAGGTCGGAGCCGCGCGAGGATTGCAATCGAAAGCCCGCGAGACACGTCGTCAAGCCGGTTCAGGATCAGATGAAGAATTCGGGAAGATCGACGCCAAGCCATTGCAATGAATGGCGGGAGTGACGGGGCTCGAACCCGCGACCTCCGGCGTGACAGGCCGGCGCTCTAACCAACTGAGCTACACCCCCAACGGCGGGTCCGAAGTCAGACCCCGCGTCGAGTGGGGCGGGTGTTAAGGCAGCCCCCGCCGGGTGTCAAGCGTGTCCCGCCTCTTCCTGTGATTAGTCAGCCGGGAAGCTGTGGACGCCGGCTCGCGAGGATGCCATCCACAAGGGCCATGGCGGCAATCAGCAGCGGCACCGACAGGAAGGTGCCGGCTGGTCCCCACAGCCAGGTCCAGAGCGCCATCGAGAGGAAAACCGCGAAAGGATTGAGGGAGACACGCCGTCCCACGATCAGCGGCGTCAGGAACTGCCCCTCGACGCTGGTGATGACGAGAAAGGCCGCAGCCGGCAGCAGAGCCTGCACGATCACGGAAAACGTCACGACGCCGGCGACGGCGAGAATCAGCGTCATGGCGGCCGGGCCGACATAGGGAACGTAGTTCAACACGCAGGCGAGCACCGCCCAGAGCAACGGATTGGGCAGTCCGAGGGACCATGTCATCAGCCCGGTGGCGATGCCGAGGCCGATATTGATGAAGGTCGCCGTCACCAGATAAGCGCCGAGCCGTTCCTCGATCTCGCGAAACACCCGGAGCGTGGCGAGCCGCGTCGAGCGCGGCGTCATGACCTGGACCACCCGTCGCTTGATCTGCACGCGCCCCGCCAGGAAGAACAGCAGCGAGCCGAAGAACAGGATAAACTCGCCGATGACCGGCGTGACCAGCACAACGACGCTCTCCAGCATCTGTGAATCGGCGACCTCCACCATGATCGGCGGCTCGGCAACCCGCCCGATCGACTGGATCGATTCGATGACCGACACGAGGGTCGCAAGGCTCGACTTCAACGGCGCGAAGCGTTCCTGCAGGATGGCGCCGATCTCCGGCGCCCGCGCCGTCCAGTCGGCCAGAGGACCCGCAAGCGCCATCGCCGCGCCGTACATCAGGCCGAAGATCGCCAGCACCATGAGGGTGGACCCCAGCCAAGTGGGCACGCCGCGGCGCGACCATCCCTCGATGGCGGGACCGATCACGCTGCCGATGATGATGGCGGCGACGATCGGGATCAGCACCGCACGGGCGATGACCAACGCGGTGGCCAGCAGCACGACCGCGCTCGCGATCACCGCGACCTGGGTGAGGCGCCGCCACAGCCGCTCACGGCGCTGCTCGTCCCGAATGTTGCGCGGCGTCCCTTCCGTCGCGCCGGCCACACCGCGCCACATGTCCATCGCTTCGTCTCGCCCCAGCCTCCGCCGTCCGTGATGCACAACGTTCACGCCACGCGGACGGTTCCGGCGTAGTGGTGATGTGAGCCCTCCATTGCATCGCGAGCGTTTGACGCTTATTGACGCGCGGGCGTGGCGCTAAAGGACGCGCCGGGCGCAAGAAGCGCCGGCCGTCGTGCAAGCAAGGGAGTATGGTCTTGGGCGTGGCCCAGTCGCAGAACACCTCCATCGCCGATACGCCCCCTCGGGACGACAAGCTGCGCGAGAGCGTGCGGCGAACGCTCGTCATCGAGGCCAAGGGCCTGGCCGCGTTGAGCGCATCCATCGAGGGTGAACTCGGCGATGCCGTCGAGCGGGCGACCCAGCTCATCGAGGGCGCGCGCGGGCGCGTCATCGTCACCGGCATGGGCAAGAGCGGCCATATCGGCCGCAAGCTCGCGGCCACCCTCGCCTCCACCGGCACGCCCGCCCTCTTCCTGCACGCCGCCGAGGCCAGCCACGGCGATCTCGGCATGGTGACGCAGGACGACGTGCTGCTCGCCATTTCCTGGTCGGGCGAGACCGCCGAACTCGGCGACGTGGTGCATTACGCCCGGCGCTTTGCGGTGCCGCTGCTCGCCATCACCTCCAATCCCGAGAGCACGCTCGGCCGCGCCGCCGACGTCGCGCTGCTGCTGCCGCGCGTCGAGGAAGCCTGCCCGAACGGCCTCGCACCGACCACCTCCACCCTCATGCAGCTTGCCATCGGCGACGCGCTGGCGGTGGCGCTGCTGGAGCGCCGGGGTTTCTCGGCCTCCGATTTCCGCGTCTTCCATCCCGGCGGCAAGCTCGGGGCGCGGCTGCTGAAGGTCGCCGAACTCATGCACGCGGCCGAGAGCGTGCCGCTGGTGGTGCTCGGCACGCCGATGAGCGAAGCGCTGATTGAGATCACCGGCAAGCGCTTCGGCTGCTGCGGCGTCGTAAGCCCGGAAGGGCAACTGGTCGGCATCGTCACCGACGGCGACCTGCGCCGCCATATGAGCGCCGACCTGCTGCCCCGCCGGGTTGAGGAGGTGATGACCGCCGCCCCGCTCGTGGTAGCCCCCGGCGAACTCGCCAGCGCCGCCCTCGGCCAAATGAGCCGCACCCAGATCACCGTACTGTTCGTGGTCAGCGACGGCACGCCGGTCGGCATCCTCCACGTCCACGATCTTCTGCGCGCCGGCGTCCTCTGACGCCGCGCCCTCCCTCAAGGAAAGCCCCCATGAGCGACCAGCGCGCCAATTCCGTGGTCTCCGTCGGCAATGTGCGCTTCGGCAACGAGCTGCCGCTGGCGCTGATCGCCGGCCCCTGCCAGATGGAGAGCCGCGAGCACGCGCTCGAATGCGCCGCCGCGATCAAGGAGATCGCCGGCCGGCGCGGCATCGGCGTCGTGTTCAAGACGTCCTTCGACAAGGCGAACCGCACCTCGATCAAGGGCGCGCGCGGCATGGGCCTCAAGGACGCCCTGCCCGTCTTCGCCGAGATCCGCGAGCGCTACGGCATGCCGGTGCTGACCGACGTGCACGAGAACGACCAGTGCGCGCCGGTCGGCGAGGTGGTCGACATCCTCCAGATTCCCGCCTTCCTGTGCCGGCAGACCGACCTGCTGATCGCCGCGGCGGCCACCGGGCGGACGGTGAACGTCAAGAAGGGGCAGTTCCTCGCTCCCTGGGACATGAAGAACGTCGTCGCCAAGCTCACCGAGAGCGGCAACGCCAACGTGCTGGTGACGGAGCGCGGCGTCTCCTTCGGCTACAACACGCTCGTCACCGACATGCGGGCGCTGCCGATCATGGCCGAGACGACCGGCGCGCCGGTGATCTTCGACGCCACCCATTCGGTGCAGCAGCCCGGCGGCCAGGGTACCTCGTCCGGCGGCCAGCGCGAATTCGTGCCGGTGCTGGCACGGGCCGCGGTGGCGGTCGGCGTCGCCGGCGTATTCATCGAGACCCACCCCGATCCGGACAAGGCCCCGTCCGACGGGCCGAACATGGTGCCGTTGAACCAATTCGAGGAACTGGTCGCGCGTCTTCAGGCCTTCGACCGGGTCTCCAAGGGAAGTTCGAACTGAAGGCAGACGGCCCCTAGCCGGTCTTCACCGCGCGCCGCAGGGCGCCGGCACCGCGCCACAGCCGCCAGAGGCGGCTGAGCGTCGAAGCGGTCGGAACCGCCGCGAACGGGTCGTGTGGACGCTCCATGCGCGCCAGATCGCCCGGCACCAGTACCAATGGCAGGAAGGCCGGCAGCTCGGCGACATCGGCACCTTCGAGCGCCGCGAGCGCCGCTTGGTAATGGCGCCGCGCCAACGCGCGCATGTCCCCCAACGCCGCCCGCAGCTCCGGGCTCGGCTTGCCCGAAACCGCATCCTCGCGGGTCAGCCCGCGCGCCTTCAGCAGGTCGAGCGGCAGGTAGCACTGGCCGCGCCGCGCATGGATCGGGAATGCCCGCAGCAGGCCGGTGACGGCGTAGGCCACCCCGGCATGGCCCGCCGCCTCGGCCGAGGCGCGGCCGGCCCCCTCGCTCAGGATCAGCGTCGCCAGCCGGATGAGCGCCGAGGAGGTCTCGCCGGCATAGCCTTCGAGGTCGTTCACCGTCGGCATCGGGTCGTCATAGAGATCGAAGACGCGTGCATCGAGCAGCGCGAAGAAGGTCTCGCGCGGCAGGCGATAGGCCTCGATGGCGTCGAGCAGCATCGCGGCGACCGGATTGGCCCGGACGTCGCCGCGCGCCCCGCCGATCAGCGCCTCGCTCCACCATTGCAGCCTCACCTCACCCGCCATCGGGTTGGTGATCGCCTCGCGCACACGCGCGACCTCGGCATTGAAGGCGTGCAGGGCGAACAGCGCGCCGCGCTTGTCGGCGGGGGCGAACAGATCGGCGATATAGCGGTCGCGGTCGAGATCACGCACGAGCGCCGCGCAGTAATCCGTATCCGTGGTCAGCGTTGCCCGGCTCATGTGTCGTTTCCGGTGGGCCATGTTTCCGGCGGGATCCCGTCCCGCGCCGCCGCCCTCAGGGCAGCGCCAGCAGGGCGGCCGCCACGGCGCGACCTTCCGCCAGCAGCACATTATAGGTCGAGGCGGCGGCCCGCGTCGGCATGGCGTCGACGGCAATGCCAACATCACCCAGCCGCCAGCGCAGCGCGTCCGGTATGAACCAGGGATCCGGCCCGGTTCCGATCAGCAGAAGCTCGATGCCGGCCGCCTGCGCGAAGACCGGCGCCAGCGCGGCCGCGTCGATCTCGGCCGGCAGGCGCGGCGCCCATGCATGGATGCCGGACGGCAAGGCAAGGACGGAGCCAGCCGACGCCATGCCGGCGAAATGGAACGACAAGCGCCCGTAACCGTCGATCGGCACTTGATGCGGTAGATGGGCGTCGGGCGTCGCCATGCGGTCACCTCGCCATGCGCTCGGCTGCCGGTCGCGCCGGCCGTCAGGCGCGTCCCGCCCTCAGGGCGCGACGCGCTCCGCCTTCGGGTTCGGGCTCTTGGTCTCGGCCTTCTCCGCCAGCGTGCGGGTGGTCACGCCGAGATAGATCAGCAGCGGCGAGGCGATGAAGATCGAGGTGTAGGTGCCGACCAGCACCACGCCGAACATCATCGTCACGGAGAAGCTGTGGATCGCCCGTCCGCCGAACAGCACCAGGGCCAGCAGAGCCAGCGTCACGGTGACATGGGTGATGACCGAGCGCGACAGAGTCGAGTTGATCGAGGCGTTGAGCAGCTCGTCCGTCGGCATCTTCTTGTAGCGGCGCAGCATCTCGCGGATGCGGTCGTAGATGACGATGGTGTCGTTCAGCGAGTAGCCGAGAATGGTCAGCAGCGCGGCGACGCTGGTCAGGTCGAAGTCGATCTGGAAGATCGCCATGAACCCGATGGTCAGCACGATGTCATGGAAGTTGGCGATCGAAGCGCCAAGCGCGAACTGCCACTCGAACCGGAACCAGAGATAGATGAGGATGCACAGAACCGCGAGCATCAGGCCGACAATGCCGTAGCTGAGCAGTTCCTGCGACACGCGCGGTCCGACCACCTCGATGCGGCGGTACTCGACGCCCTCGCCGAGCGTTGCGCGCACCCTGCCGACGACGACCTGCTGGGCCTGCTCGCCGCCCGGCTGCTGGGCGACACGGATCAGCACCTCGCCGTCGCTGCCGATCTCCTGGATCTGCACCTCGCCGAGATCAAGCGCCTCCAGCTTGGACCGGACATCCCCGATATTCAGAGTGTTGCCGGGATAGCGGACCTCGAGCAGCGTGCCGCCCTTGAAGTCGATGCCGAAATTCAGGCCGAGCGTGAAGAACGCCACCAGCGCCACGATCGACAGCAGCGCCGAGATCGGGAAGCTGATGCGCCGGAAGCGGATGAAGTCGAACTTGGTGTCGTCCGGAACGATGCGGAGCAGACGCATGAGGGCTCGCTTTTCTCAGATCGGCACATGCTGGGGACGCCGCCAGCGCACCCAGATGGCCACCATGAGGCGGGTCAGCGTGAAGGCGGTGAAGACCGTCGTCATGATGCCGATGCCGAAGGTGATGGCGAAGCCGCGCACGGGACCCGAGCCGACATAGAACAGCACGGCCGCCGCGATGAAGGTTGTGATGTTCGAATCGAGGATCGTCGCCAGCGCCCGCGAGAAGCCCGCGTCGATGGCGGAGATGGCCGAGCGCCCCGCCCTCGCCTCCTCGCGGATGCGCTCGTAGATCAGCACGTTCGAATCGACCGCGATGCCGACCGTCAGCACCACGCCGGCGATGCCGGGCAGCGTCAGCGTCGCGCCCAGCATGGCAAGGATGCCGAAGATCATGCCGACATTGATCGCCACGGCCACCACGGCCACCACGCCGAACAGGCCGTAGGTGGCGATCATGAACAGCGCGACGGCAACCGCGCCGACGATCGAGGCAATGAGGCCGGCCCGGATCGAATCCGCGCCGAGACCGGGACCGACGGTACGCTCCTCGACCACCTGGAGCGGAACGGGCAGCGCGCCCGCGCGCAACAGGATGGCGAGGTCGTTGGCCTGCTGGACGGTGAAGTTGCCGCTGATCTGGCCCGAGCCGCCAAGGATCGGCTCGCGGATCACCGGAGCGGAGATGACATGGTTGTCGAGGACGATCGCGAAGGGCCGCCCGACATTGGCCTGCGTCGCCTCGGCGAAGCGGCGCGCACCATTGGTGTTGAAGCGGAAGGTGACGACCGGCTCGCGCGTGTTGGAATCGAAGCTCGGCTGCGCGTCGGTGAGATCCTCGCCCGCGACCAGCACGCGCTGCTCGATCAGGTACGGCACCGGCGGGTTGTCCTGCGAATACAGGATCTCCGTGCCGGCCGGCGGACGGCCCTGCAGCGCCTGCTGCGGGCTCATCGTGTTGTCGACGAGCCGGAAGGTCAGCTGCGCGGTCTGCCCCAGCAGCGCCTTGAGGCGCGACGGATCCTGCAGTCCCGGCACCTGCACCTGGATGCGGTCGGTGCCCTGACGCTGGATCGACGGCTCGGTGGTGCCGAGCTGGTCGATACGCTTGCGGATGATCTCGATCGACTGCGACACCGCCTGGATGGTGCGCGACTGGACGCCGGCCGCGGTTGGCGACAACGAGATGAGGTTGCCGTCGCGCGCGACGTCGGTGTCGAGCTGACCGCTGGTCGACATGGGGCCGCCCAGCGGCTGCGCGAGTCCACGCAGCTGGGTCAGCGCGGCGTCGACATCCTGGCCGTCGCGGATGCGCACCTGCAAGGCGTCGCCTTGGATGGCAAGGCCGGTATAGCCGATCTTGGCATCGCGCAGCACACGGCGGGCGTCGTCGCGCAGCTGTTCGAGCCGCGCCTTGCGCACCGCGGCGGCGTCGACCTGCAGAACGATGTAGGAGCCGCCCTGCAGATCGAGACCAAGCACGATCTTGCGCTGGAGGACGCTCGGCAGGCTGTCATAGGCGGACTGCGACAGGAGGCTCGGAACGACCATCAAACAAATGATCGCGGAGACCGCCAGGATCGCGAACGCCTTCCATTTCGAGAAATACAACATGTCTTTCCTTCCGGCCGCTCGTCAGCGGGCGGCCGCAAGAGGGAAGCGTTCAGGCGTCGCTTTCTTCCTTGGCCGGCTCGCCCTTGGCGCGAACCTCGGAGACCATGCCGCGCAGCTGGCGAATCTTGACGCCTTCCGCAAGCTGCAGCTCGATCTCGCTGTCGTCGATCACCCGGGCAACCTTGCCAATCAGACCACCCGAGGTGACGACCGTGTCGCCGCGGCGGATGTTCTTCACCAGTTCCTGATGCGCCTTCACCTTCTTCTGCTGCGGACGCAGGATGAGGAAATACATGATCACGAAGATCAGCACGAAGGGGAGCAGCGACATCAGCATGTCGGTACCGCCGGCGCCGCCGGCCTGCGCAAATGCGGGCGTGATGAACATGTCGGTTCCTTGTCCGTCGATAAAAGGCGGGCGAAAGGCCCGGCGAAGCGGCGCGGACTATACTGAGGCGCCCGCCGAATGCAAACGCCGTCGGCACGACGCCGGGTCACAGGCGCGACAGGGAGTACCAGGCGTTACGGTTCCGCTTGTCCCGCCGCGCGGTAATGGCTATTCCCGCTCCCGGAGGAGCCTCATCATGACCCATTCCCCGGCCGATCTCGCATCGGACGATCTCGGCGCCGTACTCACCCGCATCGCCGAGGCGCTCGAACGCATCGCCCCCACCCGCGCCGCCGCCATCGACTTCGCCGTGGCCGATGCCTTCGTCTGGCACGCCGACGAGCGTCGGCCCGAGCCGGTGCCGCGCGTCAACCGCGTGGAGATGGACCTGCTCAAGGGCATCGACCGCACCCGCGACATGCTGATGGACAACACCCTGCGCTTCGCGCGCGGCCTGCCGGCCAACAACGCGCTGCTGTGGGGCGCGCGCGGCATGGGCAAGAGCTCGCTGGTCAAGGCGTCGCAGGCCTCGGTGAACCGTGAGATGGCGCGCGAGGGCAGGCTGCCGATCAAGCTGGTCGAGATTCACCGCGAGGACATCGAGACCCTGCCGGCTCTTATGAGCCTCACGCGCACCTCGGAGTTCCGATTCGTCGTCTTCTGCGACGACCTTTCCTTCGATGCCGACGATACCTCCTACAAGTCGCTGAAGGCGGTGCTGGAAGGCGGCATCGAGGGACGGCCGGAGAACGTCATCTTCTACGCCACCTCCAACCGCCGGCATCTGCTGGCGCGCGAAATGGTGGAGAATGAGCGCTCGACGGCGATCAATCCCGGCGAGGCGGTGGAGGAGAAGGTCTCGCTATCGGACCGCTTCGGCCTGTGGCTCGGCTTCCACAAGTGCAGCCAGGACGAATATCTCGCTATGGTCGAGGGCTACATCGCCCATTTCGGCGTGCCGATCGATGCTGAGACGCTGCGTGCCGAGGCGCTGGAATGGTCGACCACGCGCGGCGCCCGCTCGGGCCGCACGGCCTGGCAGTATGTGCAGGATGTCGCGGGACGGCTGGGCGTTTCCTTGTCCGAGCCGCCTGCCGTCCCGCGCTGACCGGCGCCAAGGTCCAGGCGTCGCGCCGGCAATGTCGCGGCGGAGCGCAACGCTCCGCCGTCGTTTCGGAACGGTGGTCAGAGCCCGGCGAGATGCTGGGAAGGATCGACCGGCTGCGAGCCCCTGCGGATCTCGAAGTGCAGCTGCGGCGAGGTGACGTTGCCGGTCTGGCCGGCCTTGGCGATCACCTGGCCGCGCTTGACCGTGTCGCCCTTCTTCACGTCGAGCGCGCTGTTGTTCGCGTAGGCGGTGACCCAGCCGTCGGCGTGCTTGATGAGCACCAGATTGCCGTAGCCCTTCAGCTCGCTGCCGGCATAGGCGACGACGCCGTCCTCGGCGGCCTTCACCGACGTGCCTTCCGGCACCGAGATGTTGATGCCCTCATTCTGCTGGCCGCCGGGCTTGGGCCCGAAGCCGGAGATGACGCGGCCGCGAACCGGCCAGCGGAACTGCGGGCCGGCTGCCGCCGTACGCATTTCGTCCGGAGTCTCGGAAGGCTTGACCGCAGCAATGGTCTGCGGCTTGGGAGCCTGCGCCACCGGCGCGGCGAGCGGCGCCGGAGCCGCGGCAACGACCGGCGCGGGCTTCGGGGTCGCGGTGGCGACCACAGGCGCCGCCGCCGGCTTGGGAGCCGCCGCCACGACGGCCGAACCCGCTCCGGGAATGGTCAGCTTCTGGCCTGTCCGCACCATCGTGTTGATGTCGAGACCGTTGGCGGTGGCCAGCGTGCCACGCGGCAGGCCGTACGAACGGGCGATCGAGCTCAGCGTCTCGCCCGGCGCGACGACATGCGAGCCACCGGCGGCGACGGCCTGACGCGCCGGAGCCGGCGCGACCGCCGTCGGCGCGGCGGGCGGCTGCGTGCCGTAGAGCGGCTGGGGCTGCGTACCGTAGAGCGGCTGCGTGCCGCCATAATTGGGCTGCGCCGGCGGGGTGTAGGTCGGCGTGGCGCTGGCGAGCTGGCGCGGCGCGCCATAGGGCGTGTTGCCGGCGACCGGCGTGCCGTACGGCGCGGGGCTGCCATAGGGCGCAGGAGCGGCGCTGGCGACGGGCTGGCCGTTCCCGTAGGGCGAGCCACCGATCGGCGCGCTCTGTACCGCCCCGCTCGGCGCGGCAGCCACCGAGCCGGTATAGGACGGCGAACCGGCAAAGGGGCTAGCGTTGGGATCGTTAAAACGGCTCGTATCCGAGCTGCAGGCGGCCGCTCCGCTCGCGACAAGCGCGACGATGGAGAGTCGCACCAGTGGGCCACTACCGGACGCCGACAAAATGTTACGCATCGCACCACACCCGAACGCTGAACTTCATCGAGATTAATGCGGCGTACAGGTAAACACCGGCTTAAATCCGAAGGTACATGTCGGGAAAAGTGGCGGATTCCCGGCTCTTTCAGAGCACAGCGGCAATGCCGGGCAACATTGGGACAAAACGCACGAGGCCGAGTTCGCGCGCCTCCATCCCCTCCGGTCGACGCCTGTAGCGCATGAGCACCTGCGTGCCCTCGGGCGGGCCGACGGGCGCGACGAGGATGCCGTCCGGCGCAAGCTGCTCGAACAGGGCCGGCGGCACTTCGTCCACCGCCGCTTCCAGCACGATGCGGTCGAACGGCGCGCGTTCGCGATAGCCGAGCCGGCCGTCGGCGATGAACACCTCGACATTGTCGAGGCCGAGCGTGGCGAGGCGGCGCGCCGCCGCGTCGGCCAGCGTGCGGAAGCGTTCCAGCGTCACCACATGGCCGGCGATGTGGCCGAGAATGGCCGCGTGATAGCCGGAGCCGGTGCCCACTTCGAGGACGCTGTGCGAGGGCCCGAGCTCCAGCGCCTCGGTCATCAGCGCGATGACGGTGGGCTGGCTGATGGTCTGGCCGCAATCGATGGGCAGCGCCTGGTCGTTCCAGGCCATCGGGCGGAACACCGGCTCGACGAAGCGCTCGCGCGGCACCTGCTCAAGGGCGCGCATCATCAGCCGGTCGCGCATGCCGCGCTTGCGCAGCGCCAGCAGCAGCTCGGCACGCTGCAGATCCTCGTCCTTCTCGGCTCCGGTCAAGGGCAACCTCCCTCCCCCAATCGGATCGGCGCGCTCACGGCCCCGGCGCGCGAACAGGCGTCAACGCGCGAACACCTGCGCGAGCCGCGTCATCACCGGCTCGTCGGTCATATCGAGCCGCAGCGGCGTGACCGAGATGCAGCCCTGATCGAGCGCGTGCAGGTCCGACCCGTTCACCGTCTCGAAAATACGCTTCTCGAAGGCGATCCAGTAATAGGGATTGCCCCGACCATCGGCCCGCTGGTCGATGCGCAGCAGGTCTTGGTTGCGCCGTCCCTGCGCCGTCACCGCGACGCCCCTCACCTCCTCCACCGGACGGTTGGGGAAATTGACGTTGACGACGATGCCGGGCGGAATGCCCTCCGCCAGCAGGGTGCGGATCACCTGCGGTCCGAAATGCTCGGCGACCGTGTAGGGCGGCGCCTTCTTGGTCTCGAAGCCATAGGCCTGCGACAGCGCGACGGAGGGGATGCCGAGCACCGTGCCTTCCATGGCGCCGGCGACGGTGCCGGAATAGCCGACATCCTCGGCGACGTTCTGGCCGCGATTGACGCCGGAGAGCACGAGGTCGGGCTTGTGGTCGGCAAGGATGTGCCGCACCGCCATGATCACGCAGTCGGTCGGCGTGCCCTTCACCGCGAAGCGGCGCTCCTCCACCTGGCGCAGGCGCAGCGGATCGGACAGCGAGAGCGAATGCGACACGCCCGATTGGTCGGTCTCGGGCGCCACCACCCACACATCGTCCGACAGCGCCCGCGCGATCCGCGCGCAGGCCTCGAGCCCGGGCGCGTGGATGCCGTCGTCATTGGTGACCAGAATGCGCATCATGCCCCTCAGGTTTCACACACAACGTCATCCCGGCCGGAGGCGAAGCCGCAGGGCCGGGACCGTTCCCCGACCTCACGCGATCCCGGATCGCGCCGGCGGCGCGTCCGGGACGCCGCCACCGGGCGACCGGCCTCAGTTCTTCTCGATCCGCGTCAGCCCGCCCATATAGGGCACCAGCACGTCCGGCACGCTCACCGAGCCGTCCTCGTTCTGGTAATTCTCGAGGATCGCCACCATCGCCCGCCCGACCGCGACGCCCGAGCCGTTGAGCGTGTGCAGGTAGCGCGGCGCCTTGGCACCCGCCGGGCGGTAGCGCGCATTCATCCGCCGCGCCTGGAAATCGGTGCAGGTCGAGCAGGAGGAAATCTCGCGGAAGGCGTTCTGCCCCGGCAGCCAGACCTCGATGTCATAGGTCTTGGCCGAGGCGAAGCCCATGTCGCCGGTGCACAGCGTGACCACGCGGAAATGCAGGCCGAGCTTCTTCAGCACCGCCTGCGCGCAGGCGAGCATGCGCTCATGCTCGTCGGCCGACTGTTCGGGCGTGGTGATGGAGACCATCTCCACCTTGTTGAACTGGTGCTGGCGGATCATGCCGCGCGTATCGCGCCCCGCTGACCCGGCCTCGGCGCGGAAGCACGGGGTGAGCGCGGTGAAGCGCAGCGGCAGCTCTTCCTCCGAGAGAATGGACTGGGCGACGAGGTTGGTCAGCGGCACTTCGGCGGTGGGAATGAGCCAGAGGCGAGTTTTCGCCAAAATGTCTTCATGTCGAGCCACACCGGCCGGCGTCATAAATGGAACCAGATGCCCGTCCCACTCCGTATCCTGGAAATAGCCCGCAGCATTTCCGCCCTTGTCGCGCCCTTCTTCGTATTCGGCGAAAAGCTGATCCAGCGCCCTCTCTCGCTCTTCATCGGTGGGGAGAGCTTGGGCTAGAAACTGGTCATCACGAAACTTCGGCAATTGAGCCGTGCCAAACATTGCCTCATCCTTCACCAGAATGGGCGGCGCAACTTCCATGTAGCCGTGTTCTTCGGTGTGGGTGTCGATGAAGAACTGGCCGATGGCGCGCTCCAGACGCGCCAGCCTGTTCTTCAGCACCACGAAGCGGGCGCCGGAGAGCTTGGCCGCCGCCTCGAAATCCATCTGGCCGAGCGCTTCGCCGAGCTCGAAATGCTGCTTCGGCACGAAGGGGAAGCCGATCTTCTGGCCGACCAGCGCGATCTCGACATTGTCGTGCTCATCGGCGCCCATCGGCACCTCGGCGAGCGGCACGTTCGGAATGGCGGCGAGCCTGTTGTGAAGCTCGGTCTCGGCGGCCTTCACCTGTTCTTCCAGCGCCGGAATGTCGGTCTTCAGCGCCCCGACCTCGGCCATCAGCGCCTCGGCAAGGTCGTTCTGGCCGGCCTTCTTGGCGGCGCCGATCTCCTTCGAGGCGGCGTTGCGGCGGGCCTGCAGTTCCTCCAGCTTGCCGATGCCGGAGCGGCGCGTCTCGTCGAGCGCGATCAGCCCATCGACCAGCGCCTGTGCTTCGTTCGCGTCCGTCCCGCGCCGCACCAGCGCGTCCACGAGTCCGCGCGGCTCCTCGCGGATCCATTTGATGTCGTGCATGGAAGTCCGTCCTTCAGAACCATCCGCCGTCAGGCGGCGGAATTCTCCGCCGCCTCTTCCGTCGAGCGCTTCTTCTTCTCGACGACGCGCACGAGGTAGACCGAGACCTCGTAGAGAAGCAAGGTCGGGATGGCCAGAGCGAACTGGCTGACCACGTCCGGCGGGGTCAGCACCGCCGCCGCGATGAACACGCCGACAACGGCGTAGCGGCGGGCCTTCTTGAGCTGGCCGGAGGTGACGACGCCGATCTGCGCCAGCAAAGTGAGGATCACCGGAAGCTGGAAGCAGATGCCGAAGGCGAAGATCAGCGTCATGATCAGCGACAGATATTCGCTGACCTGCGGCAGCATCGAGATCTCCGGCGAATCCGGCCCGGCCATCTGCTGCATCGACAGGAAATAGGTCATCGCCAGCGGCATGGCGACGAAATAAACGAAGCTCGCCCCGATGAGGAAGCACACCGGCGTGGCGATGAGATAGGGCCGGAAGGCGTTGCGCTCGTGCGAATAGAGGCCCGGCGCCACGAACATGTAGATCTGCGTCGCCACGATGGGGAAGGAGATGAACGCCGCCCCGAACATGCCGAGCTTGATCTGGGTGAACAGGAATTCCTGCGGCGCCGTGTAGATGAGCTTGACGTGCTCCGTGCCGCCGGCCGCGAACTCATAGGGCCAGAGCAGGAGGTTGTAGATGAACTTGCCCAGCATGAAGCAGGCGAAGAAGGCGATGAAGAACGCGATCAGCGACTTGATCAGCCGCGAACGCAGCTCGACCAGGTGCTCGATCAGCGGAGCCTTGGAAGCGTCGATTTCATCCTGGCTCATGCGGCCGGCCCTTCATTGCCGGAGGTCGGCTTCGCCTTGACGCGCGGCTTCGCCGCCGGCCTTGCGGCTGTGGGAGCAGTGGGTGCCGGAGGAGCGGGCGCGTCGAGCGCGGCGACCGCCTCGGCGACTTCCGGCTCCGTACCGGCGGGCTTGCGCGGCGCCCGCTTGATGGCCGGCCGCTTCAGCTCGGATGCCGTCCCCGAGGCCGCTTCGGCCGCCGGCCTGGCGGCGGTGCGTGCGCGCTTGGGCTTGGCCTCGGCCGTGGCGGGCGACGCGACGGCAGCGGCGACGGTGGGCTTGGCGTCGATCTTCGCTTCCGGCGTGCCCGCATCGAGCTGCGCGGTGGCGCTGCGCACCTCGTTCTCGATCGCCTCGAACGGATGCGACTCGAGATCGCCCGGCGGCGGTAACTGGTCCTCCACCGTCGCGGCAGCCGGCAGCGCTCCCTGCTCGACGCTGCCCGTCGGTGCCTTCAGGTCGCTCTCGATGTCCTGCAGCGGGTTGGTCGGCAGCGCAGTCGAAATCGAATTGCGCGCATCGCTCGCGAGCCCCGAGAGGTCGCTCTTGAGGCCGCTCACGCTGTCCTTGAGGTCGGACAGCTCCGCCTCCCGCAGCGCTTCGTTGAACTGGCCCTGAAACTCCCCGGCCATGCGCCGCAGCTTGCGCACGCTCTGCCCAACCGTACGCAACACGCGCGGCAACTCGTTCGGTCCGATCACCACAAGGGCGACGACGCCGATGACGAGAAGCTCCGTCCAGCCGATATCAAGCATGACTTAAGCGGGGTCGC
This sequence comes from Ancylobacter sp. TW_SC_1, assembly GCF_056836805.1. Lineage (NCBI taxonomy): Bacteria > Pseudomonadati > Pseudomonadota > Alphaproteobacteria > Hyphomicrobiales > Xanthobacteraceae > Ancylobacter > Ancylobacter sp. TW_SC_1. The sequence goes on along the minus strand of NZ_CM166365.1, from coordinate 2,766,507 downwards.
TTTGGCACGACCCTCCCCGATCGAAAAGCCGTGAGGCCGGAATCAGCTGACCTTGGTCTGCTCGGCTTCCACCTTCGACTGGTGATCGATCGAACGCGCCGGCTCGGCAGGCTTGGCCGACGTCTCATCGTCGTCCGCCATGCCCTTCTTGAAGGCCTTGATGCCCTTGGCGGCATCGCCCATCAGCTCGGACAGCTTGCCGCGACCGAAGAGGAGGAGCACGACCACCAGCACTATGATCCAATGCCAGATGCTCAACGAACCCATAACTCAGACTCCCTGTCCGAAACGCCGCCAGCCCCTCGCGGCCGCGCATCGCAATTGAACCCGGACACTAGGGCCGGGCCGTGGCGAAGACAAGAACCTCCGCCGGCTCGATGTTCACTCCGACGTCATGCCCACGCAATAGGCCGGCCCTGGTGCGGCGGCGTGCGACCAATGGATGATCCAGCCCCGCCACCGCCACCTCGTAGAGGTCCAGCTCGCCGAGAAAGCGGTGATTGACGATTCGTCCCGGCACGCCGGATCCCGGCGCCATGAGCTCGATCCCCTGCGGGCGGATGGCCGCGATCGCCGTGCCATCGGCGATGTCGGGAGCCGGGAAGCGCCCCAGCGGCGTGTCGATCCGCCCACCCCGGACGGCACCTTCCACCTCGTTGATTTCGCAGAAGAAACGCGCGACGTCGAGATCAGCCGGACGGCGATAGAGGTCCTCCGGCGTACCCACCTGGATCAGTCGCCCCTTGCGCATGAGCGCGATGCGATCGCCCAGCCGCATCGCTTCTTCCGGATCATGGGTGACGATGATGCAGGTAGCGCGCGCGTCGCGCAGCACCTTCAGCGTCTCGGTACGCACACTGCCCCGCAGCCGACTGTCGAGGCCGGAGAACGGTTCGTCCATAAGGAGAATGCCGGGGCGCGGCACGAGCGCGCGGGCCAGCGCGACGCGCTGCTGCTCGCCGCCCGATAAAGCATGTGGATAGTTCCCCGCGTGCCCTTCGAGCCGCACCCTCTGGAGCGCCCGGATCGCCTCGTCATGCGCCATGGCGGGATTGAGCGCGCGCAGGCCGAAGGCGACGTTCTCGACATTGGTGAGGTGCGGAAACAGCGCGTAGTCTTGGAAGACCAGGCCGATATTGCGCTTTTCCGGCGGCACGAAGATGCCCGGTCCCGCCACGACCTGGCGATCGAGCAGGATGCGCCCGCTGGACGGCCGCTCGATGCCGGCGATGAGCCGCAGCAGCGTGGTCTTTCCGCAGCCCGACTGGCCCAGCAGACAGATGATCTCGCCCGGCTCGACGGTCAGGGTGACGCCCCGCACCGCCTCGACCTCACCATAGCCATGGTGCACGTCCTCAAGCGTCAGCCGGCTGGCGAGCGAGACCGGCGTGCGGGCGAGCATGGACTGCATGCGGAACCTCTCCTGTCGCTGGGGCGGCAGACTGACGTCAGGCGTCGTCGTCGCCGTCGTGCTCCGGCTCCGGCGCGAAGGACAGGTCGAACTCCGGCTCCAGCGGGTCCTCGTCGTCCTTCAGTTGCGGGTCGTCGCTCGGCAGGGGAACGGTTAGGCCGGCCGATACCCGGGCGTCAATGAGTCCGGTGCCGCGCAGTTCCTCGAGGCCCGGCAGGTCGCGGATGGTGTCGAGGCCGTAATGGACGAGGAAGGTCTCCGTCGTCCCGTACGTCACCGGCCGCCCCGGACTGCGCCGCCGCCCGCGCAGCCTCACCCAGCCGGCGGCGAGCAGCACGTCGAGCGTCCCCTTGTTGGTCGAGACGCCGCGGATCTCCTCGATCTCGGCGCGGGTAACGGGCTGGTGGTAGGCAATGATGGCGAGCGTCTCCAGCGCCGCGCGCGACAGGCGACGCGGTTCCGGCTTGTCGCGGGCGAGGAGGAAGCCGAGATCCGGAGCGGTGCGCAGCATCCACTTGCCGGCCACCCGCACGAGATTGACGCCGCGCTCGGCGTAGTCGGCCGACAGCTCCGCGAGCAGCGCGCGCGCGTCCGATCCCTCCGGCAGCCGCACCGCGATCGTCGCCTCGTCGAGCGGCTCGCCGGCGGCGAACAACATCGCCTCCACGAGGCGCAGCGCCGGGTTGCGCGCCGGCCGCCGGGCCGTGCCCTGCCCATCCTGCGCGACGTCTTCCGGCTCCTCCGGGCGGGTCGAGCGGGCGGCTTCCGCGTTCATGTCCCCTCCCCGGATCCGATATCGCGGCTGCGAATCCAGATCGGCGCGAAGGTGTCCTCCTGCTGCACGTCGATCACGCCCTCGCGCACCATTTCCAGCGTCGCCGAGAAGCCGGAAGCGAGCGCAGTGGCCCGCATCTTCGGATCGGCCATCCAGTTGAGCAGAAAGCCGTCGAGCCGCGCCCATTCGCCCTGCAGCGCCAGCCGTCCGATCAGCCGCTCCAGCCGTTCGCGCGCGTCGGCGAGCGAAATCACGTTGCGCGGTGCGAAACGTACATGCGACAGCATCATCTTCTGCCGCTGGGCACCATAGGCGGCGAGCAGGTCGTAGAGCGTCGCCTCGTAGACGATGGGCCCCGTCCGCTCCAGCGGTTCGGGTGCGCCGCGCGGAAAGACCTCGTGACCGATGCGGTCGCGCGTCGCCAGATGCGCGGCGGCGGCGCGGATGCGCTCCAGCCGGCGCAGACGCTCGGCAAGGTCAGCCGCGAGATCCGAGGCGCTCGGCCCCTCCTCCTTGGGTGGATCGGGCAGCAGCAGCCGCGACTTGAGATAGGCGAGCCACGCCGCCATCACGAGATAGTCGGCAGCCAGCTCCAGCCGGATGCGCCGCGCCTCTTCCACGAAGCGCAGATATTGCTCGGCCAGTTCAAGGATGGAGATCCGCGACAGATCCACCTTCTGCGTGCGTGCCAGCGCCAGCAACAGGTCGAGCGGCCCCTCGAAGCCATCGACATCGATCATCAGCGCGGGATCGCCCGCCTGGCGCACGTCGGCTTCGAAGGTGAACTGGCTTTGAACCATGGCGGACCGCGGCTGGCGTTCAGGACGCCTCGATCATAGCCGAAAAACGCGCCCGCGCCTCGTTCTGCGCGATTTCTTCCGCCGGTGCGAGACACTGCAGCGCCGCCGCGCAGCGCCGTGCCGCCTCGCCCTGCAGCACCGGCGAATGGGCGGCGACCTCGGTCATCTCGTCGAGGCGTCCATTGCAGTGCAGTGCGAGGTCGCAGCCAGCCGCGAAGGCCGCCTGTGCCCGCTCCGCAAGCGCGCCGGCAAGCGCGCCCATGGAGAGATCGTCGCTCATCAGCGCGCCGTCAAAACCGATATGACCGCGAATGATCGTGTCAATGACCCGCTTCGACGTCGTCGCCGGCCGCTCGGGGTCGACCGCCGTGTAGACGACATGCGCCGTCATGCCGAGCGGCAGGTCGGCGAGGAGGCGGAACGGCTCGAAATCGGTTGCCTCCAGTTCCGCCAGCGGCGTCTCGACCACCGGCAAGCTCTCATGGCTGTCGGCGCGGGCGCGTCCATGACCGGGAATGTGCTTGAGCACGGGCAGCACGCCGCCGCTCATCAGCCCTTCCGCCGCCGCGCGGGCGAGCCGCGCGACCTGCGCCGGCGTGGAGCCGTAGGCGCGGTCGCCGATGATGCCGTGCCCCTCGGGCAGGCGCAGATCGGCGCAGGGCACGCAATCGACATTGATGCCGAGCGCGGCGAGATCGGCCGCCATCAGCCGGGCGCCGAGCCGGACCGCACCGGCCGCACCGTCGGGATCGCCCGCCTCGGCGCGCCGGGCGAAGACTTCCGCCGGCGGATAGGCTGGCCAGTGCGGCGGCCCAAGGCGCTGCACGCGCCCGCCCTCCTGGTCGATCAGCACCGGCGCGTCCTCCCGGCCGACCGCGGCACGGAAGGCGGCAACCAGCGCCGCCACCTGCGTTGGCGTGTCGATATTGCGCCGGAAGAGGATCAGCCCCCAAGGAGCCGCCTCGCGAAAGAAGGCGGTCTCCTCGGGCGTCAGCGAGGTGCCGGCGCAGCCGGTGATGAAGGCGCGCGGCGCCGCAATGCGGGTCATGTCGTGCGGACTAGTTGCGCTGAACCATGCAATCGCCACCCTGCGAGCGCAGCGCCTCGCACAGGCCGACCGCATCTTCCCGCGAGCCGAAGGAACCGACCTGGGCGCGATAATAGACGCCCCGGTCGCCGAGATCGGCACGCTTGACGCTGAAGGGCTGGCCGCTCAGCAGGCCGGCATATTTCGACTGCATCGCGCGCCAGGTCGACTGTGCCTCCGCTTCCGAGCGGACCGAGGCGATCTGGACGACATAGGCCCCCGAAGGCACCGGCGTCGCACTCGCCGCCGGTGCGGCCGTCGTGCGGGTGGCAGGCGCTGCCGGCGCCGGCGTTGCGGCGGGAGCGGGTGGCGGCGTTGTCGTCGCGACGCGCGCCGGCGCGGTCGGGTTCGGCACGTTGTTGACGATCGACGGCGTCGCTGCGAGCGGCGTCGGATTCGTCGATACCGGCTCGCCCGTTCCCGCATTCAGCGGAATGGGCGTCGAAACGGTCGGCTGCGCGGAGGACTGAACCGAACCGGTCGCGGCCGGCATGGGCGTGGCGTCGTCCTCGACGATGGTGCCGTCCGCCCGCACGGTGAGCGTGCGCACGCGCTTCGGCTCGGCAGAGGCCGGCGCCGCGTTGGTCGGGGTCGTCGAGGACGGTGCGGTCTGGATCACGCGGGGCTGCGGCTGCGCCGCCTGCGAGACGTCGACCGGCTGTTCCTCGCTGGAAACCACCTGCTCGTTGCCCGTCGTCGCACTGCCGCCGACCCGGTCATAGATGAGCTTCTGGCCGTCGCCGGACGCCTGCTCCTTGGCCGGCTGGTTCGGCACGACCTTGTTGGGTCCCTGCTCGGCGCGGATCACCGGCGGCTGGCCGGCGGTGCCGGACGACCCCTTCGGTGAGACGAGGAAGGCGTAGCTCCCGGCCACGACCGCGATGACGACGACCAGCGCCCCACCGATCAGAAGCAGACGGCGCCGGCCACGACGTTCCGGCTGATCCTCTTCGATTTCATAGGATTCATAGGCATCCGGACCGGGCTCGTACTCGGCCGAGGAGCGGCCATAATCATACGCGTCGTCGTCCAGATCGAACGGCTGGCCGGGCTTCGGCATCGGCGCCCGGGCGGCAGCCGGCGCCGGACCGGCCGGCGTCGGCGCGGACGGGACGGGAGCGCCCGCAGCGGCGGCACGCGCCGAGGCGCTGGCGCGGGCCATCCAGGACGGCAAGCGGGCTTCATCCGGGGACGCCTCGTCGGCGGCAGCGGGAGCGGCCGGGCGCGCAGCCTCGGCATGCGGAGCGGCGGGGCGAGGCTGGGCCGGACGCGGTGCAGCCGGACGCGGCGCCTCGGGACGCGGGGCGACCGGACGGGCTACCGCTTCCTCGGGATCGAACGACTGGCCCAGCGCGCGGGAAACGGCTTCCGCGCTGGCGCTGCCGCCACGCTCGTTGGGCATGGGACGCGGCGCTGGCGCCGCCGGGCGGCGCGGCCCTTCGGTGGGCTGCGGGCGTGGCGGGACATAGGGCGCGCGTGGTTCGGGGGAACGCGATTCGGGCGCTTCCGCCGTCCGGGATTCGGGCGATCGCTCGGTGCGGACTATGCCGCGATTGGCTTCCCGCGCGGCATCTTCGAGCGTGGGGCGCGAATGGGGAGCGGGCGGGCGCTGCACGCCTTCGCCATAGACTTCCGCTGCCAGCGCGGCGAAGGAACCGGGAGCCGGCCGCCCGGCCTCGGCCGGTTCGCGCGGCGTCACGGGACGCGCAGGCTGCGGCGCACGCGGAGGCGGCGACACTGCAGCCGGGCGCGGCGCCGGCTGCGACTGGCGCAGAAGGTCGGCGAACTCGTCTTCCTGACCCATCAGGCGGGCAAGTTCGGCAAGCGGATCCTCGGCAGGGACTTCCGGCCGATTGCGCATTGTATCGTTGCCCATTCTACAGAACCTGTTCGCTGCGACTTATACACCACCGCCCGTCGGGCGGCATTACGGCAGCGGCAGCCCGAACGATCCGACGCGCGACGCGCTCACCGCATTTCTTCAGGAGCATCGACTCCAAGAATCGAAAGTCCTGACGTGATGATCAACGCGACCGTGTGCACAAGAGCCAGCCGCGCATAGGTGGACTTTCGATCATCTTCGATAATGAAGCGTAAATGAGGCAGGTCCTTCCCGCGATTCCACTGTCCATGCAGGGCGCTGGCGAGATCGTAGAGGTAGAATGCCAGACGGTGGGGCTCGCGCGCGAGCGCTGCCTGTTCGACGATTCGCGGATAACTGGCGATCAGTTTGGCGAGAGTGATTTCCCCTTCGTCATCGAGACGAGAGAGTTCGGCCTCGGCGAAGGCGGCCGGGAGCTGCGGCAGGTCGGGGAAGGCTTCCTTCGCGTTGCGCAGGATCGAGCACGCCCGCGCATGAGCGTACTGGACATAGAACACCGGGTTGTCGCGAGTCTGCTCGATCACCTTGGCCAAGTCGAAATCCAGCACCGCGTCGTTCTTGCGGTTGATCATCATGAAGCGCACCGCGTCGCGGCCGACCTCGTCGACGACATCGCGCAGGGTGACGAAGTCCCCCGAACGCTTGGACATCTTCACCGGCTCGCCATGGCGCAGCAGCCGCACGAGCTGGCACAGCTCGACGTCGAGGCTGGCCTCGCCGTTGCTCGCCGCCTTGACCGCCGCCTGCATGCGCTTGACGTAGCCGCCATGGTCGGCGCCCCACACGTCGATCATGCGCGCGAAGCCGCGGTCGAACTTGTCCTTGTGATAGGCGATGTCGGCGGCGAAATAGGTGTAGCTGCCGTCCGACTTCATCAGCGGACGGTCGACGTCGTCGCCGAACTGGGTGGCACGGAACAGCGTCTGCTCGCGATCCTCCCAGTCCTCCACCGGCTGCCCCTTGGGCGGCTGCAGGCGCCCTTCATAGACGAGGTCGCGGGCGCGCAGACTGTCCAGCACGCGGTCGATGATGCTCGGCGCGCCGTCCACCCGCGCATGCAGCGTGCGCTCGGAGAAGAATACGTCGTGATGGATGCTCAGCGCGGCGAGGTCATCGCGGATCATCGCCATCATCGCGTCGATGGACGCCTCGCGTACCAGCGGCAGCCAGTCGGCCTCGGGCTTGTCGAGCAGCGTGTTGCCGTACTTGGTCACCAGCGCCTTGCCGACCGGGACCAGGTAGTCGCCGGGATAGAGGCCCTCGGGGATCGTGATCGTCTCGCCCAGCACCTCGCGGTAGCGCAGATAGGCGGAGCGGGCGAGCACGTCGACCTGCGCACCGGCGTCGTTGATGTAGTACTCGCGCGTTACCTTCCAGCCGGCGAAGGCCAGCAGATTGGCCAGCGCGTCGCCGAACACCGCGCCGCGGCAATGGCCGACATGCATCGGCCCGGTCGGATTGGCCGAGACGTACTCGACGTTCATCGGCTGTCCGGCGCCCGCCTCCGAGCGCCCGAAATCCCGCCCCGCCGTCAGCGCGGCGGCGATGACACGTGGCCAGTACGAGCCGTCGAGCGTGATATTGATGAAGCCGGGACCGGCCACGTCCACCTTGGCCACGCCCGGCAGCGCCGCCAGCTTCGCGACCAGCTTCTCCGCCAGGTCGCGCGGCTTCAGGCCGGCATCCTTGGCGAGCACCATCGCGGCATTGGTGGCGAGATCGCCGTGGCTCGCGTCGCGCGGCGGCTCGACCACCACGCGCGCAGTGTCGATGCCGGAGGGCACCACTCCCTCGGCGACAAGCTGACCGACGGCGTCGCGGACGTGATCGGCGAAGATCGCGAACAGGTTCATGGCGGCAATGCTCCCGGCACGGCAGGCCCAACAGGGGCCGCTGCCGCTACCGCAGTTCCGCGGCCCTGTCAAAGAGGCGCGCATGCTCGGCCAGCGCATAGCGGTCGGTCTGGCCGGCCAGGAAGTCGGCGATGCGTCGGGCCCGGGCGATCTCGCCGCGCCCCTCGACGCTGGCGCGCCACTCCTCCGGCAGGGCGCCGGTATCGGCCATGTAGCGCCCGAACAGCGCGCGCACGACCTCGCCCGCCGCTTCCATCTCCTGCATGACGCGCGGATGGCGGTACATGCGCGGGAAAAGGAAGGACTTGATCGCCCTCTCCGCCTGCGCCGTCGCCGCCGAGAAGCCCACTACCGGGCCGCCGAGCCGGCGGATGGCATCGGCGTCGAGGGGGCCCGCATCGGCGATCCGCCGGCGGGTCTCCGCCACGACATCGCCGATCAGCACCGTGATCATGCGCCGGCCCAGCTCATGGATGAAGCGCGGCCGGTCGAGCGAAGGCCAGAGCGCACGAATCTCGGCGATGATCGCCCCGACCAGCGGCAGATCCGTCAGCTCGTCGATCTCGAACAGCCCGGCGCGCAGCCCGTCGTCGAGGTCGTGCACGTCATAGGCGATGTCGTCGGCGATGGCGGCGACCTGCGCTTCCGCCGAAGGCCAGCTCCACAGCCACAGATCCTGCCGCTCGGCATGCACCTCGATGGCGTGCGGCAGTGGCGCCCGCTGCGGCCCGTTATGCTTCACGATGCCCTCGTGAACCTCCCAGCTGAGGTTCAGCCCGTCGAAGTCCGGGTAGCGATTCTCCAGCCGGGTGACGACGCGCAGCGACTGAGCGTTGTGATCGAAGCCGCCATAGGCGGCCATGCAGGCGTCGAGCACACGCTCGCCGGCATGGGCGAAGGGCGGATGGCCGAGGTCGTGCGCCAGCGCCAGCGCCTCGCTCAAATCCTCGTCGAGGCCGAGCGCGCGGGCGATGGAGCGGGCGACCTGCACGACCTCCAGCGTATGGGTCAGGCGCGTTCGGTAATGGTCGCCCTCGTGATAGGAGAAAACCTGCGTCTTGTAGGCCAGGCGCCGGAAGGCGGAGGAATGGATGATGCGGTCGGCGTCGCGCCGGAAGGCGCTGCGCGCGTCGCTGCCGGGCTCGGAATACAGCCGCCCGCGGCTCTCCTCGGCCCTCGACGCCCATGGCGCGCGCGGCTCCGCCCCGGCCACCGCCATGCACGATCTCCCTGCCAAACCCGTAAAGCCCCTTTGAATCGGGACCGGCAGCACTTAACTATTCGGTCAGGTCATATTCAACCCGAAGAACGCGACATGAGCGCAAGCCCTTCAATGAAGTCCGCTTCCCCGGAAGCCGGCTCGCCCCCGCCGCCCCATTTGGTCGGCGTCACCGCCAGCGCCGCCCGGCGCATCGCGGAAATCCTGCGCGTCGAGCCGCCGCAGAGCATGCTGCGCGTCAGTGTGGAAGGCGGCGGATGCTCCGGCTTCCAGTACAAGTTCGACATCACCCGCGAGCGCGACACTGACGACATCGTCATCGCCGAGGGCGAGGCGACCGTGGTGATCGACCCCGTCTCGCTGGAATACATGTCCGGCTCGAACATCGACTTCGTCGACGATCTCGTCGGCTCGTCGTTCCGCATCCAGAATCCGCATGCCACGGCGTCCTGCGGCTGCGGCACCAGCTTCGCCCTGTGATGGGCCCGGTCGGCGTCCTCTGCGCAATTCCGCAGGAATTCGCCTTTCTCGCCGACAACCTCACCGGAACCGAGATCACCGAACGGGCAGGCATGGTCTTTCATGCCGGGCGGCTGGACGGCCATCCGGTGGTGCTCGCCCGCGCCGGCATGGGCAAGGTGAACGCTGCTATCGCCGCGACACTGCTGATCGAGCGGTTCAATTGCCGCCTGCTGCTGTTCTCCGGCATTGCCGGCGGGCTCGACCCGGCGCTGTCCATCGGCGATGTGGTCATTGCCGAGCATGTGGTGCAGCACGACGCCGGCTACACTTCCGAGGAAGGTTTCGTCGTCTATCAAGCGGGGCACCTGCCGTTCTTCAGCCCGCACAGCGACCTCGGCCATGCCGCCGACGTCGAGCTCATCGCCCGCGTTCGGAAGGCTCTTGAAGAGCTTTCGCTCGCGCCGCTCTCGGCCAATGGCGGCGAGCGCCCGCCGCGCCTGCATTTCGGGCGCATCCTCACCGGCGATCAGTTCGTGAACTCGGAAACGCTGCGCGAGCGGCTGTTCCGTGAGCTCGGCGGCGCCGCGGTGGAGATGGAGGGCGCCGCGATGGCGCAGGCCTGCGCCGCCTTCGGCGTGCCCTGGCTGGTGGTGCGCGCGCTTTCCGACCTCGCCGGCAGCGAATCCCATTTCGATTTCCGGCAGTTCGTGGACGAGGTGGCGCTCTCTTCCGCGCTCATCGTGCGCCGGCTGCTTCCGGTGCTGTAAGGTGGCGGCCTGATTCACCGCCCCGACGAGGTCCCGATGCGCATCGCCACCTGGAACGTCAACTCGATCAAGCAGCGGCAGGAGCACGCCGTCGCCTGGCTGCAGGAGACGAAGCCGGACGTCGTTTGCCTGCAGGAACTCAAATGCGTCGACGAGGCGTTTCCGCGCGAGGCGTTCGAGGCGCTCGGCTACAATGTCGCCGTGCACGGCCAGAAGGGCTTCAACGGCGTCGCGGTGCTCTCCCGCCTGCCCTTCGACGAGGTGACGTCCGGCCTGCCGGGCGACGATGGCGACGTGCAGTCGCGCTTCATCGAGGTGGTGGTGTCGACCCCGGAAGGCGTACTGCGGGTGTGCGGCATCTATCTGCCGAACGGCAACCCGGTCGACAGCGAGAAATACCCCTACAAGCTGAACTGGATGAAGCGGCTCAAGGCGCACATCGCCGGCCGCCTCGCCTATGAGGAACCGCTCGTCCTCTGCGGCGACTTCAACGTCATCCCGGCGCCCGAGGACGCGGCGCACCCGGAAGCCTGGGTGAACGACGCGCTGTTCCTGCCGCAGACCCGCGCCGCCTTCCGGGAGATCCTGAATCTCGGCATGACCGACGCGCTGCGCGCGACCACCGACGCACCGGGGCTCTATACGTTCTGGGATTATCAGGCCGGCGCCTGGCAGCGGAACAACGGCATCCGCATCGACCACCTGCTGCTCTCGCCGCAGGCCACCGACCGGCTCAAGGCCGTCGGCATCGACAAGGATGTGCGCGGCTGGGAGAAGCCTTCCGACCATGTGCCGGTCTGGGCGGAGCTGGCTTTCGGGAGCTGAGCGCGCCAGTCTCTTGGCGCCGTCATCCTCTTGGCGCCATCGTCGCGGACGGCCGGAGGCCGATCCGGAACGATGGCGAACGGAGAGCGATCCCGGCTCTACGGCTTCGTCTTCGGCCGGGATGACAACAGTACGAGCGCCTCAGCGCACCGTTCGCATATATTGTTCGAGATAGACCAGCGCCATGGCGCGCTCGTCGGCGCTCGCATTGGAGAAGGCGTCCTCGTAGAGCTCGACCACCCATTTGTCCTGCGGGCCGGCGGCGGCGTCGCGGGCGAGCGTCAGCCACATGAGGCCGCGCGCGGCCTGGCGCGGAACACCCTCGTCGCCCTTGAACAGCAGCCCGCCCAGCGCGGCCTGCGCCTGATACTGGCCCTTCTGTGCGGCCAGCCCCAGCCAGCGCGCGGCGAAGCGCGGATCGCGGTCGACCCCGTCGCCGTCGATATAGAGCCGGGCGAGGTGATACTGCGCACCCGGATCGCCGAAATAGGAGGCGGCATAGGCGAACATGTCGCGCGCCCGGCTCGGATCGCGCCGCACCTTGCTGTTGGGAATGCCGACCAGATAATAGGCGCCGAGCGCGACGAAGGCATCGGCGGCGAAGCGCGCTTCCGGTGCCGCCGGGTTGTCGTCGGCATGCATGTTGGCGATCTGGCTGAAATAGTCGAACGCCTTGATGTCGCTGCGCTCGACGCCCTCGCCTTCCGCATACATGCGGCCGAGCTTCCACTGGGCGCCGGCATGGCCCTGATCGGCGGCGTAGCGCAGCGAGTCGATGCCCTTCTCGGTCTCACCGGAGCGCAGCGCCTGGGCGCCGAAACGGACGATCTCCTCGACCGTGCGGGGCTTTCCAGCGACGCCCGGCGCAACGTCGCCGCCGGGCGTGCCGTCAAAGGCCAGCGCCAGCGACGGCGCCAGCGCGACCGCGAAAAGGGCGAGAAGCGGCCTCAAGGCCAGGCGATCAAACATCCGCATAGCACGCAGTCTCGGCCGCGCCGCCGGGATGGGTGACCGCGCCCTCACGGGCGGGACCCACGGCCTGCGCGAACTTCCAGATGGCCCCCGAGCCGACGGGCGAGGGACGCGGTTTCCACTCCGCCCTGCGGGCGGCGAGTTCCTCGTCCGAAAGCGCCACGTCAAGCGTGCCCTCGATTGCGTCGATAGTGATGATGTCGCCGTCGCGGATCAACGCGATCGGGCCGCCGACCGCCGCCTCCGGCCCGACATGGCCGATGCAGAAGCCGCGCGTCGCACCCGAGAAGCGCCCGTCCGTGATCAGCGCCACCTTGTCGCCGGCGCCCTGTCCGTAGAGCGCGGCGGTGGTGGACAGCATTTCCCGCATGCCGGGGCCGCCCTTCGGCCCCTCATAGCGGATGACCAGTACCTCGCCGTCCTTGTAGGCGCGGTTTGTCACCGCCTCGAAGCAGGCCTCCTCGCCGTCGAAGCAGCGGGCCGGGCCGGAGAATTTCAGGTTCTTCAGGCCGGCCACCTTCACGATGGCGCCGTCCATGGCGAGGTTGCCCTTCAGGCCGACCACGCCGCCGGTGGCGGTGAGCGGGTCGTTGGCCGGGCGCACCACGTCCTGATGCGGGTTCCACTTCACCGAAGCGAGGTTCTCGGCGATGGTGCGGCCGGTCACGGTGAGGCAGTCGCCGTGCAGATAGCCATGCTCCAGCAGCGTCTTCATCAGCAGCGGAATGCCGCCGGCCTCGAACATGTCCTTGGCGACGTAGCGGCCGCCCGGCTTGAGATCGGCGATATAGGGCGTGCGCTTGAAGATCGCGGCGACGTCGAACAGGTCGAACTTGATGCCGGCCTCATGCGCCATGGCCGGAAGATGCAGCGCCGCGTTGGTCGAGCCGCCCGAGGCGGCGACCACGGTCGCGGCGTTCTCCAGCGCCTTCAGGGTCACGATGTCGCGCGGGCGGATATTGCGCGCGATCAGCTCCATGACCTGCTCGCCGGCCGTCATGCAGAACCGGTCGCGGATCTCGTAGGGCGCGGGGGCGCCGGCCGAATAGGGCAGCGCGAGGCCGATAGCCTCGGAGACGGTGGCCATGGTGTTGGCGGTGAACTGCGCGCCGCAGGCCCCGGCGGAGGGACAGGCGACCTGCTCCAGCTCGTCGAGATCGTCGTCGGACATCAGCCCGACCGAATGCTTGCCGACCGCCTCGAACATGTCCTGCACGGTGACCGGCTGGCCGCGGAAGGAGCCCGGCAGGATCGACCCGCCATAGATGAAGATCGACGGAACGTTGAGGCGCAGCATCGCCATCATCATGCCGGGAAGCGACTTGTCGCAGCCGGCGAGGCCGACCAGCGCGTCATAGGCATGGCCGCGAATGGTCAGCTCGACCGAGTCGGCGATCACTTCGCGCGAGGCCAGCGAGGCCTTCATGCCCTCATGGCCCATCGCGATGCCGTCGGTGACGGTGATGGTGCAGAATTCGCGCGGCGTGCCGTTGGCCGCCGCGACGCCCTTCTTCACCGCCTGCGCCTGGCGCATCAGCGAAATGTTACAGGGCGCGGCCTCGTTCCAGCAGGAGGCGACCCCGACCAGCGGCTGGTGAATCTGCTCGCGGGTCAGCCCCATCGCGTAGAGATAGGAGCGATGCGGCGCCCGCGCCGGGCCTTCCGTCACATGGCGGCTCGGCAGGTTCCGCTTGTCGATGATCGTCTTGGCGTTCATTTCTACTTCACGCATCCCGACGCGGAGGTTCCATGGGCAACCGCGCCCAGACACCAACATCCTCCGTCTATCAGTCGGATTTCGTGCCGGTTTGTGGCGGCTTCGCGGCGCCTGCGCCGTCGCCTCCGGATATGGTTGCGAAAGCGTGACACTGTTGCCGGCCAGTCACAAATCCGCGCTAGGTCGTCGGGTCGGTTCCAGGGGTCCGGGAAAGTCGCGGAAATGGGACGATAAAAGGGATTCGGGGCCTAACATGGTCTCGGAACAGGGCAAACGGGGAGAACCAAATGTCGAGCGGCAACATCGTCGAACGCCTTCGCGCCATGGCGGCCGACCTGGACCAGTTTCGTCGCGACAAGGTGGAAGACGAGTTGTCGGAGGCCGCCGACGTCATCGAGCGCCTGCGGGCAGAACTTGACCGTCTGGACGCGCTGCTGACGCAGGCGCGGGCGGCAGTTCCTTCCTCCGCCTCGTCGCCGCCCACCGCCTAGGACGGCGACGGCAAGCCGGGATGTCCGGTCAGTCGACCGCCGAGCGCGTCCAGTTGGCCGAGGCCACGCCCGGCAGATGGCGCAGCCGGGCGATGGCGGCGTTGAGTTCGGCGACCCGCACCGACGTGTTCACCAGCGTGGCGCGCAACTCCGCCGTCCCGTCCGGCCGGTCCTGCAGCTCGACCTCCTCGATCGGAAACTTGGCGGCTTCGAGCAGCTCGGCGACCTTGCCGCGCAGCTCGACCGCCGCCTGTGCGCTGGTGATCAGGCTGACCCCATAGGTCGCCTCCGTGGATTCGTCGTCGCGCGGTAGGCGCTCCAGCGCCGTCACCAACGGGCGCAGCATGGTGTTGCCGGCCAGCACGAACAGCGTCAGCAGCACCGATTGGGCGATGAGGTCGGCACCCGCGCAGGCCCCCACCGCCGCCGAGCACCACAGCGTCGCGGCCGTGTTGAGGCCGCGAATATTGGTGCCCTCCTTCATGATCACGCCGGCACCAAGGAAGCCGATGCCGGAGACCACATAGGCCACCACCCGCACCGCACCGTCGGGTCCGGCCAGATGCATCGCCATGTCGACGAACTGGCAGGCGCCGATCGCCACCAGCACATTGGTGCGCAAACCGGCGGTGCGCTGACGGTACTGCCGCTCCGCGCCGATCAGCGTCCCCATCGCGAAGGCGACGAGGAGGCTGATCACGGTCGAGGCGAAGTCGCTCGCCTCGAAGGACTGGATAAAGGCCATCGCGGTCCCCCGGCCGGTCGCTTGCTGCCGGTCAGCCCATCCGGCCGAGGCGCACGAGCGCCTCGCGGATCTTGGCGGCGCGGGCCTCGGCGCCGTCGCGGCGCTCGCGCTGCTCGTCGATCACCTCCTCCGGCGCGCGCCGGATGAAGTCGGCATTGCCGAGCTTGGCGTCGACCTTGGCGATGTCGTCGGCGGCCTTGGCCAGTTCCTTGGTCAGACGCGCGGCCTCGGCCTCCATGTCGATGATCCCCGCCAGCGGCAGGGCGGCGGTCTCGCCGCGCACGACGATCTGCACCGAGCCGGCGGGCGCCTCGAACCCGAACGTGATGCCGGAGAGGCGCGCCAGCCGCGTCAGCGCGTCGTGCCACACAACCACGCGGTCGTGCACCTCTTCGCGCGCGCCCACCAGCACGAGCGGGAGCTGCGCGCCGGCTGGAACGTTCATCTCGGCGCGGATGGAGCGGATCTCCGTCACGAGGTCGACCAGCCAGCCGATCTCGCCTTCCGCGTCCGGCGCCTCCAGTCCCTCGAGCTTCGACCAGGACGCGAGCGCCAGCAGGCTCTCGCGCGGCGCGCCGGCCTCGGCGGTTCGCGCCCACAGCTCCTCCGTGAGGAAGGGCATGAAGGGATGGAGCATCTTGAGAATCTCGTCGAGCACGAAGGCCGTGGTCGCCCGCGTCTCGGCCTTCCAGCCGCCGCCGGGACTCATGAACACCGGCTTGG
This sequence comes from Ancylobacter sp. TW_SC_1, assembly GCF_056836805.1. NCBI lineage: Bacteria > Pseudomonadati > Pseudomonadota > Alphaproteobacteria > Hyphomicrobiales > Xanthobacteraceae > Ancylobacter > Ancylobacter sp. TW_SC_1. The sequence continues at coordinate 2,750,778 of NZ_CM166365.1, read as the reverse complement.
CGAGTTCCAGATACCAGTCGCAGAAGATGTTCCACACGAAGCGATAGGCCGCGCCCGCCGCCTCGTTGAACTTGTAGGCTTCCAGCGCCTCGGTGATCTCCACGCCGGCGCGCTGCGTCTCGCTGAGGATCCAGCGGTTGAGCCGCGATTCCGCGTTGCGCGGATCGAAGGACGGATCCCGGCCGCAACCGTTCATCTCGGCGAAGCGGGCGGCGTTCCAGAGCTTGGTCGCGAAGTTGCGGTAGCCCTCGACGCGCGAGGTGGCGAGCTTGATGTCCCGCCCCTGCGCCGCCATCGCCGCCAGCGTGAAGCGCAGCGCGTCGGCGCCGTACTTGTCGACGAGGTCGAGCGGGTCGATGACGTTGCCCTTGGACTTCGACATCTTGGCGCCCTTCTCGTCGCGGACGAGGGCGTGGATGTAGACGTCGCCGAACGGCACGTCGGGCATGAAGTGCAGGCCCATCATCATCATCCGGGCGACCCAGAAGAAGATGATGTCGAAGCCGGTGATCAGCACCGAGGTCGGGTAGAAGCGCTTCAGCTCCGCCGTCTCGTCCGGCCAGCCGAGCGTGGAGAACGGCCACAGCGCCGAGGAGAACCAGGTGTCGAGCACGTCCTCGTCGCGGGTGATCAGCGCCGCGCGCTTTTCCGGGTCGAGAGCGAGCTCCTGCGCCTCGGCGTCGGTGATGATGCCGGCCTGCACGCAATGGGCGAGCGCGGCGGCAACAGCCGCCTCCTCGGTCTCCTCGACGAAGATCGTGCCGTCCGGCCCGTACCAGGCCGGGATCTGGTGGCCCCACCAGAGCTGGCGCGAGACGCACCAGGGCTGGATGTTCTCCAGCCACTCGAAATAGGTCTTCTCCCAGTTCTTCGGCACGAAGTTCGTGCGCCCCTCGCGCACGGCGGCGAGCGCCGGCTGGGCGAGGGTGTGGGCGTCGACATACCACTGGTCGGTGAGCCACGGCTCGATGACGACGTTGGAGCGGTCGCCATGCGGCACCACATGGGTGTGCGGCTCGATCTTCTCGACCAGGCCGCGTTCCTCCAGCAGCGCGACGACCGCCTTGCGCGCGGCCTCGCGCGACAGCCCGTCGAGCGCCAGCGCGGCGTCGAGATCGGCGCCCGGCTGCGCGCCGGCGAGGAAATCCTCATTGCCGGCCAGCGTCAGCCGCGCCTCGGCATCGAGCACGTTGATCATCGGCAGGTCGTGCCGGCGGCCGACCTCGAAATCGTTGAAGTCGTGCGCCGGGGTGATCTTCACCGCGCCGGTGCCCTTGGTCTGGTCGGAATAGTCGTCCGGCACGATCGGGAGCAGGCGCCCGACCAGCGGCAGGCGGACCTTTGCGCCGGCGGCGACCAGCCCCTGATAGCGGGGATCCTCCGGATTCACTGCGACCGCCGTGTCGCCCAGCATGGTCTCAGGGCGCGTGGTGGCAACGACGATGTAGTCGCGGGTCTCGAACTCGAACGGCTGGCCGTCCTCGTCGAAGGCGATGGGGTGCTGATAGGTGATGCCGTCGGCGAGCGGATAGCGGAAGTGCCAGAGATGACCCTTCACCTCGACCTGCAGCACTTCGAGATCGGAGATGGCGGACTGGAACTTCGGGTCCCAGTTGACCAGCCGCTTGTCCTTGTAGATCAGCCCTTCCTTGTAGAGCCGCACGAACACCTTGAGGACGGCGCGCGACAGCCCCTCATCCATGGTGAAGCGCTCGCGCGACCAGTCGCAGGAGGCACCGAGCTTCTTGAGCTGGTTGATGATGGTGCCGCCGGACTCTTCCTTCCACGTCCAGACGCGCTCGACGAAGGCCTCGCGCCCCATGTCGCGCCGACCGGGAAGTTGGCGCTCGGCGAGCTGGCGCTCGACCACCATCTGCGTGGCGATGCCGGCATGGTCGGTGCCGACCTGCCAGAGCACGTCCTTGCCACGCATGCGCTCGAAGCGGCAGAGAATATCCTGCAGCGTGTTGTTGAGCGCGTGCCCCATATGGAGCGAGCCGGTGACGTTCGGCGGCGGAATGACGATGCAATAGGGCTCGGCCCCTGCCCGCTCGGGCCGTCCGGCCTTGAAGGCACCCGCCTCCACCCAGTTCTGGTAGATGCGGTCTTCGACGGCGGCGGGATCGAACCTGTTGTCGAGCATTTTGGCTCCGGCACCTCAATTGAATGGGTGCGAGAGAAAGCGGAGCCGACGGCCCAAGTCAACACGCCATAGGACGAGCGCGCCGCCGCGGCCGCGGAAATCGGCCGCGCCTACTGCCCCTGACGCGCCACGCGCTCGATTTCGGCACGCACCAGGCGCTCGACAAGCGCCGGCAGATTCTCGTCGAGCCACGCCTTCAGCATGGGCCGCAGCGCCTCGGAGACGAGATCGTCGACCGTGCGCGAGTTCGAATTGACAGACCGGTGCAGCGAGCCGAAGGCGGCGGAAACAGCGCTGCCCGCAGGGGCCGACACCAGCCGCTCGCGTGTCGTCTCCAGCGCCGCCTGATCGGCATTGCCGCTCTGGCGGCTGCCCAGGACGAGACGCGACTCCGCCAGGCGGGATTCCGTGAGACGGGTATCGGTCAGTCGATTATCGGCGAGCCTCGACTCGGCAAGGCGGGCCTCCAGACGGGCTTCGAGAGGCCGCGCATCCGCAAGACGCGCCTCGCTGCGCGTGGCCGCCGTCGCCGGACGCGCGACCGGAGCGGCCTCATCCTTCACGGGTGCGGACGGGGCTTCCTCCGCCGGGGCCGGCGCGGACATGACAGGCGATGGCATTGCGACGGGAGCCGCATCGGCGGACACCGCAGCGACCACAGCCTCCGCCTCTTCGGCGGCAATCGGTGCGTCGACCGTGCCGGTCTCCACTTCGAGGCTTTCCGCCTTCACACTCTCCGCCTGGATGCTCTCCCGCCGGGCCCCCTCATCGGCAGCGCTCTCCGCGCCGCTCCTCGCGGCGTCACCAAGCTCGCCACCGGCTGCGGCCGCAGACTCAATCGCCTCCGTCGCAACCGGCTTGGATGCGATGGCCTCCGCCGAGACATTGGCCAGCTCGGCCTGCACCGCCTGTTCGACCATCGCCAGATCGAGCAGGGCGGCGGCGAGCGGCTTGTCGAGGTCGTTCTCTGCCGACGGGGCGGGTCGAACCGTCAGCCGTGGTTCCACGCGCGCATTCGGCTCGGCGCGGCGCGATTCCATGGGGCGCGACTCGACCGGCGGATAGGCCGGGGCTGCCGCCGTAGCCACAGCCCGCGCGGCCGAACCGGAGGAGAAGAGCGGCGCGGCGGCGGAAAGGCTGCGCGGACGCGGCGCGAAGGGATCGACTGCCGGCGCCCGGCCCGGCGGGACATAGTTCACCGCGCCGCCGGACGGCTCGCGGACTGGCATCCCGGACGGAGCATAGGAAATCGGCGCCTCTGCCTGGGAAGCCGAGGGGTACTGGCCAGCGGAAGCCGCTGGACGCAGCGGGGCATAGGTCGACGGCGCCGGCTCCCGCGAGCGCAGCGGCGCCGAAGCAGGAGACGCCGGCCGGGCCGGCGGGATGCTGGAGCCGCCTAGCGACTCGCGGCTCGTGGGCGATGATGTCCGGCCAGCAGGCTCACGCCCGGGCGACGGCTCACGGCTGGACGAATACTCGCGGTTGGGCGCGGTCTCGCGACCGAAGGACGGCTCGCGCGCACCCGGCGGGCGCGATGGCTCGTAGCGGGCGGGAATGGGAGGGGCCGGCACCGGCTCGGCCGCCACCTCATCGGAAATGATGCGCCGGATGGAGGCCAGAATTTCCTCCATGGACGGCTCACTGGCCCTCGCATTCACCGACATGCGCTGATTTCCGATCACCCAGACGCCACGGCGCCAGCCCTGCCGCCGCGCCGCGCGAATCACCCATTAAGACTTTATAAAGTGTGTACCGCCGGAAGCTGTCCGCCAAGCCGTAACACCGTCATGACGGCAAAGGACAGCCCGTAAGGTTAACGGGCCGCCGCTCGCCGGCGGACGGTCACTGACCGCCGGGCGTACGCACGCCGATCCAGGCATCGCGCACCTGGTTGTAGTGGACCTGCGGATTGTAGACCGGAACCTTCAGCGCCAGCGTGGCGGCGCTCAGCTGGCCGCTGGCCGAAAGCACCGCATAGGAGGCGACGACACGGTCACGCTGGGCGATGACGAGGCTGGCGCGGGCATCGAAGAGCGCGGTCTGGGCGTTCAGCACGTCCAGCGTGGTGCGCTGGCCGACGCGCCATTCCTCGCGCACGCCGCGCAACGCGATCTCGTTCGCCGCGACGGAAGCCTGCGCCGACTCGATGGCGGCCTTCGACGCTTCCAGCGCGCCCCAGAACTGCACGACGTTCGAACGCACCTGTTCGCGGTTCACGTCGACCTCGATGCGCAGCTGGCCCAGCGTCTCCTTGGCCTGGCGGATCGTCGCGTACTCGCCGCCGCCCTGATAGATCGGCACAGTGAGGTTCAGCGTGGCGGCGGCGGCGGTCTGCCGCTCGACATCCATGGTGCTGTTGTAGTCGGACGAGGCCGAGCCGTTCAGGGTCAGCGTCGGCGACAGCGCCGCCTCGGCGACCTTCACATTGGACATGCCGGCATCGACGGCGAATTCCGCCGACTTGACGGCAGGGTGCCGGGTGAGTCCCGACTCGACGGCGAGCTTCTGCGTCTTCGGCAGCAGCCGGTCAATCGGACGGCCCGGGCTCAGCTTGGTCGGGCGCAATCCGATCACCTGGAAAAACACGGCATTGGCGGTGTTCAGGTTCGATTCGGCGAGCGCGAGTTCGCTCTGCGCATTGGCGACGCTGGCTTCCGCCTGGGCGACGTCGGTGCGGGTGATCTCGCCGACGGAGAAGCGGTCGCGCGCCGCACGCAGCTCTTCCCGCAGCGCTTCGAGGTTCTGCTTCTGCAGGTCCACAAGAGCGGCGTTCTGCAGCACGTTCATATAGGCGGTGGCGGCATCGAGCAGCACCAGCTGCTCGGTGTTGCGCAGCAGTTCGCGCTGGCCCCGTACCTGCGATTCGGCGCTGCGCACCGAGTTCGCGGTTTTCAGGCCGTCATAGATGGTCTGGCTGATCGTGACGCCGAAACCCGAGGGATAGGTCTTGGCGCTGCTGATCGAGCTACCGCCCTGCAGCGCGGCATAGCCCGAATCGACACGGGTTTCGGCCCACTGCGCGCCGACATAGGCAGTGCCGAAAATCTGCGGCCGATAGCCCGACAGGGCGATCGGCACATACTCATCGGTGGCGCGCGTCGCCGCGCGCGATGAGTTCAAGGTCGGATTGTTTCGATAGGCGGCGACGAGCGACTGCTCGAGTGTCTGAGCCCCCGCCGGGAGTGAAGCACCTACAAAAAAAACGACCGTCGCGAATGCGACGACCTTCCCCCCGGTAGCCGACAGCCACATGGTCCAAACCTCTGCGAACGCTGCACTGGTGGAGTCACCTGCCCCCGGGCGACTCTCTCATTGTCTGAATGACGCGAATGCAGAATAGGTGTTCGGAAGGGGGCTGTGAACCGGTCGGTCTGGTCGTGTGGACGATTTAATCGGACGCGCGGCAGATCAGCCACAGGGCCGCCGGGAAAGCCTTAGAATACAAAGCCCGGACGCGCTTCGAACCCCGGCAGGGTCGGCACCGCCGCGTCGAACACGACCCGCGAACCCATGCCGCCGGTGGTGTGCGTGAACACCGTTGCGCGGCCCGCGCGCCCGCGCCCGACCACGGCGACGAGTCGCCCGCCGGGCTTGAGCTGGGCGAGCAGCGATTCGGGCGCCGCATCGATGGAGCCGTTGAGCAGGATCACGTCGTAAGGCGCCTCCGCCGGCCAACCGGCGGTCATCGGTCCCTGGACATAGGCCGCGTTGAGCAGACCCAGGTCGACGAGGAGCGCGGAACCCTGGGCCGCCAGCTCGGCATCCTCCTCGAGCGCCACCACCTGCCCCGCCAGCTTGGCCAGAACGGCGGTCGAATAGCCGCTCGCCGCACCGACATCGAGCACGAGCGCGTCCGGGCCGATCTCCGCCGCCTGCAGCAGCTTGGCGAGCACCATCGGCTCCATCAGGTACCGCGCGGGCGCGCCTTCCTTCACCAGCAGGTCGTCGTCGATATAGGCGAAGTTGCGCAGGCCAGCCGGCACGAAACGCTCGCGCGGGGTCTCCAGCATGGCGGCAACGATACGCAGGTCGGTGACGTCGTTGGCGCGCACCTGCGCATCGACCATGGCGCGGCGCATCTCGGCGAAATCGATCATTCGGCGACAACCTCGAAACGAAACGGATAGCCCGCGCGCACGGCGGTACCGCGGCGGAGCCGGGAGCAGAATTGCGGCACGCGGGCGCCCAATGCAAGCTTCCCGGCGCACTGTCTCGAAGATTTCCAGCCTTTGCGGCTCCTGGATCCCGCGACCGAACGGCGCGGCGCCCGCCGCGTTACCCACCGTACTGTCCGCCGCCGCGCGTTGCCCAACGCCGAGAGCTCTGTTATGAGGCGCCCCGGCCCATCGAGTGCTGCCATGCACACTCGGTTCGGCCACGTGGCGGAGTGGTTACGCAGCGGACTGCAAATCCGTGCACCCCGGTTCGATTCCGGGCGTGGCCTCCAGTTCACGCACGTGCCGCCGGCTCCCGAGGGGCCGGCGGCACGTGACGTACGGCATGACAGAGGCTTGAGCGCACCAGACGAGACATGCCTGACGCCGCCCTGGAGCGCCCCATCCCTAGGTTTGACAATGACCCGGGATCGTCGTTGATGATCCTGCCACCCTCCCCCGCTGCGACGAGCAGGTCGGGAGGACGACGCCCGACCAGGCCGGGCTTCCGCGCAAAGGATAATACCTGATGTTGCCAGCCAAGATGGTCAACTCGCTTCGCAACATGATCAGCCCCGAGACCCGGGATACGGTCGGAAGGCTTTTCCTGACGGACGGTCGCCGCCACTGGAAGGGCTACGCGATTTCGTTCTTCTTCATGGGCATCATGGCCGCGACGACCTCTGGCCTGGCCTTTCTGATGGGCGATGTCATCAATCGCATCTTCGTCGAGCAGAAATCGGCGGCCATCTGGATCCTGTCCGCCGCGGTGGTCGCCCTGAGCATCACCAAGGGGTTCGCGGCCTATGGACAGGCTGTGGCTCTGGCGCGGGTCGGCAACCGCATCGTCGCCGACAACCAGAAGCGCGTGCTCGACCGGCTTCTGGCGCAGGACGTGGCCTTCTTCGCCGGCAGCCACACGGCCGAGATCATGTTGCGCTTCAACACCGGCGCCCAGGCCGCGCGCAACGTGCTCAACCTGATCATCACCAGCCTCGGGCGCGACCTGCTCTCGGTCATCGGCCTCACCGCCGTGATGATCGTGCAGGATCCCTTCATGGCGTGCATCGGCCTGGTCGTCATGCCGGTCGCGGTCGGCGGCGTACGCTCGCTGATCCGCAAGGTGCAGAAGATCTTCAGCCGCGAATTCCACACCGCCATCCAGATCATGACGGAGTCGATCGAGGCGTTCCAGGGCATCCGCACCATCAAGTCCTTCACCATGGAGGACGACCAGCGCACCAAGATCTACGAACGCATCGACCGGATGGAGAAGGCCTCCAACCGCATGATGCGGGCGCAGTCGCAGTCCGGCCCGCTCATGGAGGCGCTGGGCGGCGTCGCCATCGGCCTCGTGGTCATGTATGCCGGCTGGGGCGTGCTGCATGGCGGGCGCACGCCCGGCGAGTTCTTCTCGGTCATCACCGCGCTGCTGCTCAGCTACGAGCCCGCCAAGCGGCTGGCCCGCCTCAACATCGATCTCACCACGCATCTGCTCGGCGCGCGCATGCTGTTCACCATCCTCGACCGCCCGGCCGTGGAGCAGGACCCGCCCGGCACGCCGGAACTGGCGATCAAGGGCGGCAAGATCGAGTTCGACGACGTGTTCTTCGGCTACCGCGAGAATGAACCGGTGCTGCGTGGCCTCAGCTTCGTCGCCGAGCCCGGGCAAACCACCGCCCTGGTCGGTCCTTCCGGTGGCGGCAAGAGCACGGTGATGAGCCTTCTGGAGCGGTTCTACGACATCGAGTCCGGCACCATCGCCATCGACGGCCAGAAGATCAACCAGATCACCCGGAAGTCGCTGCGGCAGGCGATCGGCTTCGTCAGTCAGGACGTGTTCCTATTCTCCGGCACGGTACGCGACAACATCGCCGCCGGCCGTCCCTCGGCCACCGAGGAGGAGATCATCGCCGCGGCCAAGGCCGCCCACGCCCATGACTTCATCATGGAGTTCAAGGGTGGCTATGACAGCCGCGTCGGCGAGCGCGGCACGCAGCTCTCGGGCGGCCAGCGCCAGCGCATTGCCATCGCCCGCGCCTTCCTCAAGGACGCGCCGATCCTGCTGCTCGACGAAGCGACGGCGGCGCTGGACAGCGAATCCGAGGCCGAGGTGCAGAAGGCACTGCAGGAACTGCAGATGAATCGCACCACGCTGGTGATCGCCCATCGCCTGCAGACGGTCATCAACGCCGACCGGATCTGCGTCGTGGAGAAGGGCCGCGTGGTCGAAAGCGGCCGTCACGACGAGCTCGTGAGCAAGCGCGGGCGCTACTTCACCTTCCATCAGCTGCAGTTCGCCGGGCAGCAGGAGCGGCTCAGCGCCTGAGGATATCCACATGGCCGTGGGTTCCGGGCTTCACAAACCGGTCCCACGTTGCTATATCGCCGGCCTCCGGGATGCCTCGGCGTCCCCGGTCCCTGATAGCTCAGTTGGTAGAGCGTTCGACTGTTAATCGAATGGTCGCAGGTTCGAGTCCTGCTCAGGGAGCCACTTCCCCGTTTTCGGGGCGTCCCAGCCTTTTCCAAACAACTCCCCTACTCATTGAAATTGCTGGATAATTTCACTTTCAGCACCTGCTCCCTGTCCCAGCCGACGTCAGCCAGAGCCACCCCATCCCGCGAATTTGTTGGCCTTGTTGTTGGCCTGCAGCTCATGTTTTGCTGATGCCATCAGTCAGCAGGGATGGCGAACATGGCCTTGTCAGATGCGGCGTGCCGGACGGCCAAAGGCCGGGAAGGCGAGTACAAACTTTCCGACGGTGGTGGCCTCTATCTCTTCGTGAAGCCCAACGGCGCCCGAGTCTGGCAGCAGGCCTATAGGTTCGCGGGCAAACAGAAGAAACTCACCCATGGGCCCTATCCGCTCATTTCGCTGTCCGACGCGCGGAGGCTTCGGGACGAAGCCAAGAGGTTGTTGGCCTCGGGGGTAGACCCGGGAGCCAACAAACGAGCCAACAAGGCGGCCGTTGCGGCATCTGTCGCGGCCGCAACGAGCACATTCGGGGTCATTGCGACGGAGTTCATCGACAAAATGACCAAGGAAGGGCGAGCCCTAGCCACCCTCCTGAAAGCGCATTGGCTGCTGGAGGAGATCGCACTCCCCCTTCGCAACCGCCCCATCGCCGAGATTACACCGCCAGAGATTCTTGCCGTCCTGCGAGCAGTGGAGGTCAAGGGTCACTACGAGACCGCGCGCCGCTCCCGCAGCATCATCGGTCAGGTCTTCCGTTACGCGATCGCAACCAGCCGCGCGGAACGCGATGTGACGGCCGATCTGCGAGGTGCGCTTATCGCACCTACGACCAAGCATCGTGCCGCCATCACACGCCCGAAGCGGCTGGGTGAGCTTATGGCTGCCATATACGGCTGGACGAAGGGTCAGGAGACGACGGTGGCAGGCCTGAAGCTGCTGTCTCTGCTTGCGCTCCGTCCTGGCGAACTTCGCGCCGCTACATGGGACGAGATTGACCTTGAAGCGGGGGTCTGGACCGTTCCAGCCAGCCGAACCAAGATGCGCCGACCACACCGCACGCCCCTGCCCTTACAGGCCGTGGCCACCTTGCAGGCACTGCGGGACACCACCCGTAGCAGGATCAGTACCTTCGTGTTTCCGGCGACCGTATCGGTGAGGAAGCCGATGAGTGAGAACACCCTGAACTTCGCTCTACGTCGCCTGGATATAGGGGCGGAGGAAATGACCGCTCACGGATTTCGCGCCGCGTTTGCCACGCTCGCTAACGAGAGCCGACGCTGGCATCCCGATGCGATAGAGCGGCAACTCGCTCACATTGAGGGCAATAACGTGCGCCGGGCCTATACCCGCGGCGAGCATTGGGACGAACGCGTGTTGATGATGCAGTGGTGGGCTGACGAGCTGGATCGGCTTCGAGAAACGGCTATCGCGGAAGCTCGCAATCCAGTGCCTCCACAGCGCAGGCCTGCAAAGTTCCAATCGGCTCGCCAGTGACGGCCGTCGGACGCTGCTGCTCACTAGTGAGGGGACGCTGGAGTGCGGCTATCCTGCCGCGAGTTCCGCGCGGCGCTGCGGCATTTGAGTGGTGCTGAGAGCCGCCAGCCACTCGTCTAGACGCAAAATTCAGAAATACCTGATCTCAGTTATTCGTTTTCATAGATAGTTACGCTTTTTCAAGTTAGCTTGGTCTCTGACGCTTCTACCCGGCGCATCAGAACGGTTTTTCCATGAGTGACGGCACGACGTATAATTTTTCAGGGCCGGTTACGGTTTTTCAGGACCAGCCACTCCCTGAAGAAGCGACACCCGCCGGCTATGCCGCACTCATCGGCGCGTTCAGCCTTGCCGTGCCCCTGCCACGGACACTCTGCGCTATAGGAGCTCGCCACCGCCTCTATGAACGTGATGGCTGGCGAATTTACACGCCCCGGCACGCGCCGGCGGCTGATCTTGAAGGACACCTCACCTTCGCTCTGAAGTATGAGGGGCTTGATCTTCTCGTCCTCAAGAATCTTTTTCGCGCCACCGGCCCGGCGCCGATCGAAGCGCTGGTGCGCGCGACGCCGACCGGCTCCTACGCAAGGCGTGTCTGGTTTCTGTATGAATGGCTGCTTGGCGAGACGCTCGATCTTTCCCCTGCCGAAAAGGGGGCCTATGCCCTTATTGTCGATCCCGACCTGCAATGGGCGGCGTCCGGGACCACGTCGCCCCGCCATCGGGTCAGGGACAACTTGCCTGGCACGCCGGCATTCTGCCCGATGGTGTTCGCGACCCAAGCCCTGAAAGCTTTCCACGGCAGGAATCTCGCCGAACGGGCGCGCGCCGCGATTGCCGACGTGCCGCGCGACCTGCTTGCCCGCACCGCCGCTTTCCTGCTGCTGAAGGATTCCCGCTCCAGCTTCGCAATCGAAGGAGAGCACCCGTCGCAAGATCGTATCCAGCGATGGGGCCGGGCCATCGGCGAGGCGGGCCGGCGCCCGATCGACCTTGATGAGCTCTTGAGGCTTCAGCGCATCGTCATCGGCGATGCGCGCTTCGTCCATCTTGGACTGCGCATGGAGGGTGGGTTCGTCGGCGAGCATGACCGCGACACCCGGATGCCTCTGCCCGATCATATCAGTGCCAGGCACGAGGACCTGCACGATCTCATCGCCGGACTTGTGATCTTCGACCGCACAGCAGCAATGCGCGAGTTCGATCCCGTGATCGCCGCGGCAGCGCTTGCTTTCGGCTTTGTCTACATCCACCCGTTCGAAGATGCAAACGGGCGCCTGCACCGTTACCTGATCCACCACGTCCTTGCTGAACGCGGTTTCAATCCGCCGGGCGTTGTTTTCCCCGTGTCGTCAGCGATCCTCGACCGGATCGACGACTACCGTAGGACGCTAGAAAGCTGGTCCGCACGCCTTCTCCCCTTTATCCAATGGGAACCGACGCAGAACGGAAACGTCCTGGTGCTGAATGAGACGGCGGATTTCTACCGCTATTTCGATGCGACCCCTCACGCGGAATTCCTCTACGAATGTGTCGAGCGCACGATCGAGATCGACCTGCCGGCGGAAACGCGCTTCCTGCGGGCACATGACGAGTTCCGCGTCGCGATCGGACGGATCGTAGACATGCCGGATCGCACCATAGATCTCCTCTTCCGCTTTCTGCGTCAGAACAGAGGAGCTCTCTCAAAGCGTGCCCGTGAGCAGGAATTTCGCGAGCTTAGGTCCGAGGAGGTTGAGCGGATCGAAGTCGCCTACGCGGCGGCATTTGTATCTGATCACGAGGCCGGGTAGACGCCGCCGCGAACAATGATCCAACTTCGATCAATGAAGACGTGCCACCTCTATCGGTGGCAGCTTGGCAAGCGATTACATCGGCGCTGTTTCGCCGAATGGTATGCCTGCTACCAAAACTCATCGAATGCCGACTCGTCCCGTGCCCGCCACCGCGGTGGATCCGCGATCCATCTATTGATGTCTGATTCCCGCCAGCCGGCGCCGTTGGTGCTGATCTTGAACTGGGCGGGGAAGGTGCCTTCGGCGATCTTACGATAGATGGTGGAGCGGGACAGGCCGGTGCGGGCGAGGACGGTCTTCAGGCGGATGATACGCTCCGGTGTCTGCATGGTGGTGCTGCCTCCTGCTGGATGCGCCTGGTGGCGCCTGCAACAGACAGAGCAAGCCATCACCGAGGGGCAAGAGGGCGAATGGCGTCGACGTGGAGTAGCGAACAGGCGGCGGCATATCGGACGGCTTAGAGACCGAGACCACGGCCGCGTCCGAGATCAATACCGTGGCTGAAGGCGAGTTCAGCGCCGAGCCTGCGGCCAGAATCGGGCGAGATGCCGAGTTGCTGCGTGCGATTGGCGAGAAGGGATTCCAGCTGCGGATCGCGCTCCAGGCTTTTCGCCATGTCGCCCATTTGAACCCGTGTTGCCTTATAGCCGGCCATATCGCCGGTCTCGTACTGATGCTGGCTGGTCCGGCCGAGCTTGTGCCAGCGCTCGACGAATTGGTCGGCCCGGCGGCTCGGCTCGGTGCGTATTTCGGTTTCAAGCTGAAGCGCGCGGACGGCGCGGTTGACCTGGCCGCTCGCCGTCTCGTGGACGAGTTCGGGATTTTTGACATAGGCGGCTTCCGCATCGCGCCAACCATGAGGGCGCACCTTGTCGAACGCCTTGCGTGCGTCGGAGAGTTCGCGCAGATGCTCGGGGGTGCCCTGGCCGCCCGCATCCGGGTTAGCCAGGATCCCATCCCATGCACGGGCATGACGGATGAGCGCGTTGGTCCTCGCCTTGCGCAGCGCCGCCTCTGGATCCTCGGGAGCCTCCTTCACAGGCGCTTCCGATTTGTGCCCCACCTCCTCTCGCACACCCTTTGTTTCCCGTACGGTGTCCACCGACAGGCGCAGCCCATCGACAAGGTCGCGCAGCTTTTCCGGAACCTTGCGCGCGATCTCGACGACACGCTGGCGGAAGGAGATGCCGCGCCGCTCGGCATAGGCCTGAGCGGGATCGGAGGGCGCATAGTCCGACGCCATGTCCTTGGCCCGGTCACGCGACAGGGTACGCACCATGCGCTCCCCGTCGGCGAAGTCGTCACGTCCGTAATGCAGGTCCATGCCGTCGCGATGGCGTGACAGCGCGACATAGCTGGAATGGGCATCCAGGCCGGGGGTGGCCAGCACATGGGTGCGGTCCACCGTCATGCCCTGCGCCTTGTGGATGGTGGCGGCATAGCCGTGGTCGATACGATCGTAATCCTTCAGGTCGAAGGCGACGGATCGGCCCTCATCGGTGCGCACCGACATGGACTGCGCGCTGACCTGCTCGACAGTGCCGAGCGTGCCGTTCTTCACCCCGAGCCCACGTTCGTTCTGCAGGAACATGACACGGTCGCCGCGGGCGACTGAGCGCTCCCCGCGCTCCACGGTGACACGCACCTCCTCGCCGAGATCGCCGGCTTCCCGCATGCGTTCGCGGGCGGCCTGGTTGAGGGCACGCACCTCGTCATTGGTGTGGGTGAGGATGATGCGGCTGCGGTCAGGTGCGGCCTGACGGTCACGATCCCAGCGGTCGATCAGCTCGCCGCGCGCCTGCTCCCGCGTTTGCGAGGAATGGACCATGCCATTCCTCTCATAGGCCTGGATCGCATCGCCGATCTTGCCAGTCGCGAGGTCGCGCGTGGCGTCGCGCTGCCAGTCCGCGCGCTGGCGGCGGACTTCGCTGATCTCCGCGCCGCCATGGCGCTCGACGAGCGAACGGAAGGCGGCACCGGCCTCGATCGATTGCAGCTGCTGCGGATCGCCAACCAGCACCACCTTGGCGCCGACGTCAGCGGCATGGGAGAGCACGCGCTCCAGCTGGCGCGTGCCGACCATGCCGGCCTCGTCGATCACCAGAACATCGCGTGATGTAAGGAGATCCCGGCCTTGCCCCCAGCCATGTTCCAGGCCGGCGATCGTTCGGGACGTGATGCCCGATCCGCTCTCCAGATTCTCCGCCGCGATACCGGACAGGGCGACGCCGCGAACCTCCAGGCCGGCCGCCTCCCAGGCCTCGCGCGCGACGCCCAGCATGGCGCTCTTCCCCGTTCCGGCATAACCGACGACGATGCCGAGATCGCGGGTGCCGGTGATGTGCGACAGCGCATCAGATTGCTCAGCGGAGAGAACGAGGCCGCGCTGCTCGGCGCGCTCCAAGGCGGCTTCGCGGTCCCTGTCGTTCACGGAATGGCGTTCGCGCTCGGCCATCAGCTCGGCAGCTTTGTGCAGGCGCTGCTCGGCCTCAATCATTGCCTTGGTGGTGAAGCGATCTTCGCCGCGTCCATCCTTGCCGAGCTCGACGAGATCGGGGGCGCGGCCCATCGCGCCCATCACCTCGTTGAACTGCTCGATCCCGTCGCTGTGGCGGTGCGCGAAGCGCGCCATGTCGCGCCGGGTGAAGGTCGATTGCTGATGGGTGATGGCGTCCAGTGCCAGTGACGGATCGGCGATGATCCGCGCGCCATTGCCGCGCGCGATCTCCCGGTGCAGCTCCGCCCGATCGGCCGCCTCGATCCCCTCCGCTTCAATGCGCTGCGCGGGCGCGCCGATCTGGCTCTGCGGCTCCAGTGCGATGCCTTGGGCTTCCAGGCTGCGATGATCGATGCGCGCGTCGATGTCGAGCTCGGCAAGCCGCTCATTGGCGAGCTCCGCCCAACGCTCGCGCCAGCGCTCCACCATCTGGGTCGCGTTCCACTCCCGCACCTTTGGGCCGAAGCCGTCCTCGTCGACCGACCGCATGGTGAGCATGACATGGGCATGGGGTTTGGCCATGCCGTCCTCACCCATATCCCAATGCACATTGAGATCGGCGACCATTCCGAGATCGACGAACTCGGATTGGACGAAGTCACGGGCGAGCGCGATCCCCTGCGCCTGGCTCATCTCGCGCGGCAGGGCGAACTCGACCTCGCGGGCGAGTTGCGCGTCCTTGCGCAGCTCGAAGGCTTCAACATCGTTCCACAGCCGCTCGCGGTCGCCCCACGCCTCGGGTGCCCCGTCCGGCAGCAGCACCTCGGAATGGACGACGCCGCGCTTGGCGGAGAAGTCCTGGACGCGATCGATCCGTGCATCGCGCAGCCTTGAGGCCGAGCGGTAGGCTGCGGACGCCACCGCACTGGAGCCGGCCTTGCGGCCGATGACCTTGACGTGAAGATGATAGATCGCCATCGCGATCCGAACATCAGCACGGCGAAGCGCACGTCGGAACGACGTATAAGCGCGCCCTCCCTCGAAAAATCTCGGGAGCGACGAGCCCATCCCAGTCTGTCCCGGCAACATTACAGCCATCTGGCACCCGCTCAACTATCATCTTCCATCGATTGCTGATGGAGAGGAACATGCGCAGGCCAAGGGACTTCGACGCGGAGCTGAAGGCACTCGAAGATAAAGCGCGAGAGCTCAGAACCCGCAAGGTGCAGCAGCTCGGCGAACTGGTGATCGCCACCGGCGCCGACGCGCTCACGGCGGAGGAATTGGCGGGAGCGCTGATCGTGCTCGCCGAGACCAAGGACCCCGGACGGAAGGAGGCGTGGGCGCGACGGGGCGCGGCGTTCTTTCAAGGACGGGCACGCCGATCTGCAGCGGCAGCTTACGGGGACGCAGTCAGCTCTCCGGCGCAACCGGGCGGCACGCAATCGCCATCAAGCGGCACGGGCGCGGACTGACATGCGCGAGTGGCAGGTCGAGCGCCGCAGGCGCACCCGGCACCTGATCGAACTCGGCGGGCTTGTGGTCAAGTCAGGCGTCGTCGAACTGGCCGGCGACGATCGCGCCGTCATCTATGGTGCGCTGCTCTGGGTGGCCGACAAGCTCAGGAGCGGGGAGAGCGAACGGGCGCGCGCCCTTTGGACGGCGAAAGGACGAACCACGTTTGAGAAGCATCACCGGCCCGGGGAAACACATGGCACCCAAAGTGAAATCGATTAGTCTTGCAGGCTGTGCTGTGCGCGATGGCCCGCTTCAGCATCGATGGAAGCGCGGCGGCGCCGCGTTCGGGACCACTAAAGCGAGTTTTCACTGCCATAGACTTGGTCGAAGTTGACCCATTAGCTGCCCTTCGACTGCCCTAGCCGCGACGTCCGCTTTGCGCCCCCATCTCGGCCATTGATTTGGTAACGGCCGCGGCCCGAAAGCCGACATTCGCGAGGTGCGGCACGTCGGCACCTTTGCGCCAAAAGCTCACATGGCAGAGCTAATGAAAAGCGGACCCGCGCCTTACCGTTCATTCAGCTGACTGACCTGCCTCGGTGTGCCTATCCGGGCCGGATGACATCCCACGCCGATGTTCCTGCTGCGCTCTCGCAAACTCAAGGATCAGTTTTCCCAGGTCGGTTTCGTCTACTAAGACGGCGGCGTCTTCCGGTGTCAGCCATTTATGAGCTCGCTCATGCCGCTCTGGCCAGTCGTCGAGATGGCGTTTCACAGCAAGCGGAAAGACCGAAACCTTACACAGCACGAAGTGGGCTTCGAGGCGCTTCCAGTATCGATATTGGCCGATACGCTTTCGGCCGACCTCGCCGACCACCCCGACCTCCTCTTGCGCCTCTATCTGCGCGGATTTCCAATCCTTGCGGTTTTTCATCGGCCACCCCTTGGGAATGATCGCCCGGTGGGTCTGGCGTGAACTCATTACTAGGATTTCCAGCGCCCCGGCCTTGGACCAGCGATACGGTAGCGCTGCAACCTGCTCGAGCACGCGCCCTGCCTTTGCCCGTTTTATTTTTTGCTTGGCCTTAATCATGGTCTCCAGAGACTGGCGTGCTTATCGCCCTTTGTGATGACAGTTGAGGGTGGGCCGGCCAACCAGCATATGTGGCGTGGTGATGGGCCGCGTCCGTTAAACGCTAATGCTCGGTCCGAGCCAAAGTGCCGAAGATGCTGGGATCTCCACCCATACCTGATCGCTGATCTCGTGCGGCTCACGTGCGCCCGGGTGGAACACCTCGTCCACGGTGATCTCCTGACCGGCGACGAGAATCCCGAACCGGATAATGCTGCCCAGGAACTCCCGGCGCATGATTTCGCCTTCGAACGCACTTGCGCTGGCTGGCCTGTCCTTAGACAGCTTTGCCACCTGCGGGCGAAACACCAGGCGCGCCTCGGCCGGCAGCACGGCATCCGGCGCGATGGCGATGCGCAGGCCGCCCAAACTCTCGAAATGGCGCTCCACCCCCGAGGTCACCACCTTGCCCTCCAGCACATTGGCCGTGCCAAGGAAGGTCGCAACGAACAGGTTGGCCGGTCGCTCATACAGCTCCACCGGCGTGCCAACCTGCTGCACCACCCCGTCATTCATCACCGCAATGCGGTCGCAAACCGTATTGGCCTCCTCCTGGTCATGGGTGACGAAGATGGTGGTAAGGCCGAGGCGCTGCTGCAGATCACGGAGTTCGCGGCGCACTTGCACGCGCATCTTGGCATCCAGATTGGAGAGCGGCTCGTCGAGGAGCAACACCTTCGGTTCGATCACCACGGTGCGCGCCAGCGCGACGCGTTGCTGCTGGCCGCCAGAAAGCTGCGAGGGCCGGCGCTCGGCGAGATGGCTGAGACCGACGATTTCGAGCGCCGCAGCCACGCGCCGCTGGATCTCGGCACGCGGCACACCACGCTCCTCGAGGCCGAAGGCGACATTTTTTGCCACCGTCATGTGCGGCCACAGCGCGTAGCTCTGGAAAACCAGCCCGACATCGCGCTTCCACGGCGGCAGGCCGCTGATGTCGCGCCCGCCCACGACGACGCGACCGGTGTCGGCAATGTTGAAGCCAGCGATCAGCCGTAGCAGCGTTGTCTTGCCGCAACCCGACGGGCCGAGAAAGGCGAAGAACTCGCCCGGCTTGATGTCGAGATTGACGTTCTTCAGCACATGGTTGCTACCATAGAAAAGGTTCACTCCCTCGATGTGTAGGTCGAGCGCTGTGGTGTGCAGAACGGCCGCGGCCGTGTCGGTGGTAGTAACATCCATCGTGGCATGAGCGGTCATCGGGCGGCCCCCGTGTTCTTCTGATTGCGATCAATGATGTATTGCGAAAGCAGGGTGCAGGCCGCGACCAGCACCACGGCGATGACACCGAGCGCAGCGCCGGGTCCGCGGCCGGCGGCCGACTGCATGAAGACATACAGGCCGTAGGCCAGCGGGGCGTCGGCGTTGGATTGCACCAGCATCAGTGTGGCGGAGAGCTCGACGGCGGCGGTGGCGAAGCTGGTGACGAAGCCGGCAAGGATGCCGCCCATCATCAGCGGCACGACGATGCGCCGCACGGTGCGAGGCTTGGTGGCGCCCAGATTCTCGGCCGCCTCTTCCAGCGAAACGGAGATCTGCTGGAGCGCGGCGTAGCAGGCGCGCAGCGCATAAGGCAGGCGGCGGATCGCCAGCGCGATCACCAGCACGATCCACATCGTCGCGAGCGGCGTACCGTCCGGGAGCTTGATGTCGAAGAAGGTGCGGAGATAGCCGATGCCGAGCACCACGCCCGGCACCGCCAGGGCAGCCGTGGCCGCCCAGTCCAGCCAATGCCGACCGATCAGCTTGGTGCGCAGCAGGAGATAGGCGATGGCGGTACCGACCACGACATCGATGCCACCGGCGATCGAGGCGTAGATCAGTGTGTTCTTGATGTAGGTCGAGCTCTCGCCGAATACCCGGCCGTAATGGGCCAGCGTAAAGCCGTCCGGCAACGGGCTGAACGACCAGATGGTGGCGAATGAGAGCAGCAGCAGGCCGATATGCGGGGCCAGAACCAGCATCAGTATGAGGCCGACCACGCTATAGGCGATGACGAGTTCCCATGGCCTCATCTTGCGCTTGGCGAGCCCGCCGCCGCCGCGCTGGGTGGTGGCGTAGTCCCGCCCCTTCAGCGCCAGTGCCGACACCCACATGGCGAGCACGGACACCACGATGAGCACCACGGCGATGACGTAGCCCATGGGATCGGTGATGCCGATGGAGGTGACGCGCAGATAGGCCTGCGGCGCCAGCATGTCCTTCACATTGAGCAGCAGTGGGGTGGCGAGATCATCGAACACCTTCACGAACACCAACGATGCGCCGGCGACATAGCCCGGCATGGCGAGCGGCAGCACGATGCGCCGAAACATCCGCATGCCCGACGAGCCGAGGTTCTGCGCCGCTTCTTCCATCGAGCGGTCGATGTTGCGCAGCGCGGTGGAGAGATTGATCAGGATGAACGGAAAATAATGGATCGCCTGAACGAAGATGACGCCGTTCAACCCTTCCATGAAGGGAATGCGGAACCCCAGATACTGGTTGAGCAGCAGGTTGACCGTGCCATTGCGGCCGAACAGCAGCTGCATCGCCACCGCACCCACAAAAGGCGGCATGATCAGCGGTACGAAGCCGAGCGTCTGGATGATCAGCGAGCCGCGAAACTCGAAGCGCGTGGTGATGTAGGCCAGCGGCAGCGCGAAGATCGAGGCCAGAACCACGGTCATCGCCGAGACGTAAAACGAGTTCCAGAACGACCTCATGAACAGGTCTGTGCGGAAGAAATCGGCGAAATTGACCAGCGTAAAGTCGCCGCTGCCCTTCTCGGTGAAGGCGACGTAGATCACGGACCCGACGGGCACCAGCAAGAAGGCCAGAAGGAAGGCGGCGAGGCCCAGAGCGAGGGCGATCTGGCCGGGTGTTCCAGACATGCGCCAGCGGCGCGCCGGAGTCTGGGTGAGGGCGAGCGACATGCAACACGCTCCAGCTATGGCGTGGATGAGAGGTGGGCGCGGCGGATAGCCAGCCGCGCCCCATTGGCGACTCAGTTTGCGAGCTTGGCGGCTTCCGCGACCTTGGCCTTCGCCTTGGCGTAGTGGTCCTTGGCGAACGAGGCCCATTGCTGCTCGATCTCGGCCTGGCGGGCGCCCTTCTCCTTGCCACCGCTGAACGCCGCGAGCACTTCCTTGCTCGACGCCTGCTCCTCGCTCACCGGCACGGCACCGATCATGGCGCGGGCTTCCTTGATGAGCGCGCGGGCCTGCGGATTGTCCTTGGCCGCGAGCTTGGCATCCACTTCGTGGATCGCCTTGGTGACCGACTTCAGGTCATCCAGCTGGAAGGAGATCAGCTGGTCGAACAGCGTATCGACCACCGCCGTGCGCTTGCCGGACTTGTCGACGTCGAACATCGTCATCGCCTTGAAGCGCGGGTCGGTGAAGGGGTTCGGGTAGCCCTCGGGCGCCTTGGCGTACACGGCGGGATTCACCGGCAGGCGGCGGATGCTGGGTTCAAGCAGCACTTCCTGGCCAGTGGGAGAGAGCAGGAAGTTGACGAACTTCGTGGCGTTCTCGGTGTTCGGCGCATTGGCGACGATTCCGACATTGGCCGGCACGACGGTAGTCACGGTGGGGTAGACGAACTTCACCGGAAAGCCCGAGCCCTGCGCGGAAAAGGCGAAGAAGTCGATGACGATGCCGTAGCCGACTTGCCCGGAATTGACCGCCTCCGGCACGCCGAACGAACGGTCGGTGATGGTCTGAAAGTTGCCGGCCATGTCCTTGATGGTCTGCCAGCCCTTGTCCCAGCCTTCACCCTGCAGGATCGTCTCGATGGTCAGGTGGGTGGTGCCGGAACGCGAGGGCGAGGCGATCGCGACATGGTCGTAATAGGGGGCCGTAGCGAGATCGCCCCACTCATTCGGCTCCGGCAGCTCATTGGCACCGACATAGCGGGTGTTCCACATGATGCCGTAGCCCGACGCCGCGAAGCCGAAATAATAGCCGTCCGGGTCGTTGATCGGGTAAGCGCCGATCTTGTCGGGAATGCCTTCGGCGGTGGGCGCGAACTTCTGCAGCAACTGCTTGGACTTCAGCACCTCGAACGCATCCGGCGCCGAGGCCCAGAACAGGTCGGCCTGAGGGTTGGAGCGGGTCTCGTCGAGATATTTCACGCCCGCATTGGTGTTGCGGTTCTGGACGTCGAGCACGACGCCGGGGGTTGCCTTCTCGAACGCGGCCTTGATGGGGTCGGTGACGTCCTTGGAGAAGGACGTGACGACGGTGACCTTGCCGGACTGCGCAACGGCAACCGGAATGGCGGTGAACGAGGCAAGCGCGAGGGTGGCCGCGAGGGCGGCAGAGCGGATCATGGCGTCTTCTCCCAATACTTTTGCTTTGGCGGCCCGAAGGCTGCGGCTTCCTATCCGCAACGAGCGTGCCAAAGTATGAGAGGGCCTGCTAAGCGTTGATATCGCTCGGCTTGGCCAAGGAAGGCGCGCCGGCACCTTCGCGCAGTTGGGCAATCCAGGTGACACCGCAAGCCGCGCGATGGGTCATTTCGGTAACGTCAGTCCTCAACCGCGTCGCGCTCAAGCCCATGCTTGCGCATCTTGAGGTAGAGCGTCTTGCGCGAGATGCCGAGCGCTTCCGCGCTCTGCCCGACCCGCCCGCCATGGCTCGCGAGAACCTGCATGATGGCCTGCCGCTCGGCGACATCCACCATCGCCTCCAGCGACTGCACGCCTGCTGGCTCGAGCACCGGCTCCTGCTCATCTTCCAGCCCGAGAACATGGCGCTCGGCGGCATTTCGCAGCTCGCGCACATTGCCGGGCCACGGTCGCTGCATCAGTTCGGCCAGCCTTGCGGCATCCGGCGGCTCGGCCGGCACTCCGTCGCGCTCCGCCAGCAAGGTGACGAAGTGCCGGAACAGTGCGGGGATATCCTCACGCCGGTCGCGCAGCGGCGGCAGCCGCACCGTCACGGTGTTGAGCCGGTAGAGCAAATCCTCGCGGAAGCGTCCCTGGCTCGAAAGCGCCAGCAGGTCGACCTTCGTTGCGGCCAGGACGCGGATATCGACCTGAATCTCCGCGTTTGACCCTAGCCGCTCGATGCTACGCTCCTGCAGGGCCCGCAGCAGGCGGGTCTGTGCCGCCAACGGCATGGATTCGATTTCGTCGAGGAACAGCGTGCCCTTATGGGCGTGCTCGATCTTGCCGATGCGCCGCTCGCGCGCGCCGGTGAAAGCCCCGGCCTCGTGCCCGAACAGTTCGCTCTCGATCATGTTCTCCGGGATCGCCGCGCAATTCACAGCAACGAAGCGCCCAGCGCGGCGACGACCGAAATCGTGCAAGGCGCGCGTCGCCATCTCCTTGCCTGTGCCGGTCTCGCCAAACACCAGTACGTCGGTACGGGTATCGGCCAGCACGGCGAGGGTGCGGCGCAGGCGCTGCATCGGCTCGGAGCGGCCGATGAGCCGCTTGGCCCAGGCATCCTCCACCGCGCCCTCAACGCTGGCCGCCTGCTCGCGCAGCGTCCTGTTCTCCAGCACCAGACGGCGCTGCTCCAGTGCGCGCCGGACAGTCTCGACCAGCAGCACCGGATCGGCCGGCTTTTCGATGAAGTCCCACGCTCCGGCCCGCAGCGCCTTCAGCGCCATCGGCACGTCGCCATGGCCAGTCACCAGAATTACGGGGATTTCGGCATCGAGCCGGCGCACCTCGTGGAGGAACGCGAAGCCGCCCATGCCCGGCATACGCACATCGGTAACGACGACGCCCTGAAAGCTCCGCGAGAGCTGCTTAAGCGCCGCAGTTGAACTGCCGAGCGGCATCACCGCCAGTCCATCGAGTCCCAGCGTCTGGCCATAGGCGTACCGGACCTCCTCGTCGTCATCGACCAGCAGCACATCAAGCGGGTTCGTCATGCGGCCTCGCGAAGTTCAATGGCGAACGTGCTGCCGGCCGGCGAACTCTCGGTCAGCAGCAGCCGCCCGCCAAAGTCGCGAATGATGTTAAACGACAGCGACAGACCGAGCCCAAGCCCCGAGCCCGGTGGCTTGGTGGTGAAGAACGGGTCGAAGATATCCGTGCGCATGCCGTCCTCAATCCCCATGCCGGTGTCGCTGATCGCGATGCTCACATGGTCCTCGCTGCGTCGAACCTCAACGACAATCCGGCGCTGCGCGGCGTCATGCACGGCGTCCATCGCATTGGCGATGAGATTGACGACCACCTGCTCCAGCCGCACCTCTTCCGCCAGCACATGAAGCCCGAATGGCACTACACGCACCACCTCGATGTGCTCATCGGCAATGCGCTGGGCAAACAGCGACAGCGCCCCCTCGATGACCGCGTCCAGGCTGACCGCGCCGATCTCGGGCTCGGGGCGCCGCGCGAAACGCTTGAGATGGGCGATGCTCTGCGCCATGCGGACGGTGAGTCCCTCGATGCGATTGAGGCTCGACGCGGCCTCATCGCTTCGCCCGCGCGCCAGCAGCACCGCGCCATTATGGGCGTGGGAGCGTATGGCGGCGAGCGGTTGGTTGAGTTCGTGGCCGATGCCGGCCGCCATGTGGCCGAGCGCGGCGAGCTTGGCGGACTGCACCAGTTCGTCCCGGGTCTGGCGAAAGATAGCGAGCGCATGGGACAGTTCGTCCAGCTCGTCCTCGCCGAAATAGCCGTGGGTCTTCGGTGCCGGCAAATCCACCGGGCCTCCATTGGCGATGGCGCCGGCCGCCAGTGTCAGTCGCTCCAACCGGGCGATCAGGCTGCGCCGGACATAGAACCAGCCGACGAGTACAGCGACGCCAAGCGACAGCAAGGCAATGCCGAGAAGAAGGCTGCGGCCGATAACGATGGCTTCCGCCGCCCGTGCCGCCGCCGCCCGCGCATCGGTCTCGATGTGCCGGGCCACCTCGCCAATATTGCTGCCCAGTTCGGAGGCGAGATCGCGGCTGGTGCCGAGCAGCTTCTGTCCTTCTTCTGATGCCGCTATCTCCGCTACGCGCAAGCCAGGCAGGCCGCTCTCGGCATTGGAGAGCGCCGCGAGACGGCTGACGATCTGGCGCACGGTGATGCTGTCGGCCCAGCTTTGCAACCGCTTGCTCTCGATCACCAGCTCGTCCACGGACTCGCCGAGAAAGTGCCCGGTCTGGCGCAGATCCTCCACCGTGCGCACGCTCGCCACCTGCCCAAGAAGCCCGATGGACAGATGCGCCTGCGCACTCAAAGCAAGGATCGCCTCGGTCTTGGCCGTCTCGTCGCGCAGCACACGCTGCGCCGCCAAGGCCGCATCGCCGGCCTGTCCAACCTGCTCGAGCGCGGCATGAATGTTGAACCGCGCATCCTCCACCAGCGGCTCGACCTCGTCGACAAGGTCAGCCTGCAGCCAACGGAGTTCATCGACGATGGCCCTCGTACGGGTCTCGATGTCGAAGCGGCGGCGGGCCGCGCCATCCACTGCGTCCAGATTTGTGCCGAGCGCTGTGACCAAACGCCGAAGCGCGCCAAAACGAGCGGAGGCATCGCCGGATGGCGCTGCATCCAGCAGGCGGCCGAGATCACTGAGCCGGCTCCGCGCGCGCTCCATTGCGGCATCATGGGCATCGCGTCGCTCGGCAGTGGCAAGCTCCGTGGCCGCGGCTGTCAGGCGGCCGCCAGCCTGCGAGAGCTGGGCGGCAAACGCCAGCGCCGGCACATGGCCACGGGCGGTCGATTCCAGCTCCGAGGACAGCCGGGCGTAGGAAAGCCAGCCGACGATGCAAGCGATGACCGCCAGCGCACCGACTCCGATGAAAGCGACGAGCAGGCGACCCCCAATGCCGAAGCGGGTCCTCTCCCCTGTCATTGCGCAACATTCCCGGCGCGTAGTGCGGGCAGACGCCCGAGTTCGACCAGCCGCCTTCGCGCTTTTTCCGCCGCCTCATGCGCATCGTTCAAATTCTGCGAGGTCCAGTCGCGGATGCGGGTGGTGAGCCGGGTCTGCTCGTCAGATGCCGGCAGGCCGCGCGGTACGCGCACCAGCTTGACGGTGCTGGCAAGTTCGGCGGCATCGCTCTCTCCGAAAGGCATTTCGCCGAGCTGCACCCGTGCCCGCGTCACCCCCTTGGCGGCATCGGTATCCGGGGCGGTCGAGAGGCTCGCCTCGATCTCGTAGATCGTACGCCAGATGTCGGCGGCTTCCGCCAAGCGGAAGGTGATGAGTTCATCGAACAGGATGTTGATGAGCTCATAGCGCTGCGCCGAACGGCCGGCGTCGAAGCTCCAGGTAGCCGCCTCGTCACTCAGCGCGAACGGATTGGGCCCTTCGGTCATGCCATCCGCATAGAATTCTGGGCGGATCGGCTGCCGGCCGACGCGGGCGTCGAGCAGCAGGCGCTGGCCCGGCACGGAAAGCAAGAAGTCGACGAAGGCATTCGCTGCCTCCAGATTCTTCGCACCCTTCAACAGGGCGATGCTGGCGGGAGTGAACACCTTCTGTTCGGGAAAGCTGAACTTCACCGGCGCGGCGTCCAGCTCGGTCGGCTGGGCGAGGAAGTCGATGGTGATGCCCAGGCCGAAGCGCCCGCGTGAAACGCCCGCTGCCACGCCGAAGCTGCGCGCCGTGACAGTGGCGAGGTTGCCTCCGACCTGCCGCCACACGGCCCAACCCTGTTGCCAGCCTTCCGATTGCAGCAGCGCTTCCACCATGAGGTGTGTCGTGCCCGAGCGCGACGGCGAGGAAATCCCGATATGGCCGTGATAGATCGGCGCCGTGAGATCGCGCCAGCGCTGCGGGACCGCAATCCCATAGCGATCGAGATAGGCCTCGTTCCACACCACCCCGTAGCCCGACAGCGCGAAGCCGAGATACATGCTGTCAGGATCATTGATTGGATACCCAGCCACGACCGGCGGGGCGCCGGTATCGCGCGGGGCGAGAGGCGCCAATTGGCCTTCCAGCTTCAGCAGCTCGAAGGCGTCGGGGGCCGATGCCCAGAATAGATCGGCGTCCAGGCGCTTGCCACCAGTTATCAGCGCTACCGCTGCGGTGGTCTTGCGCTGCACGAACTCGACGTCGACGTCGGGCCGCTCCTCACGGAAGGCCTTGCGGTACTGCTCGATCATGGAAGGCGGAAACGAGGTGACGATGCGCAGCGGCCGCGCGCAGGCCGGTACGGCGTTCACCATCAACACAAACATGGCGACCATCGCCAAGGCTGCGACGCGAACTTTCACCGCTTGCTCCCGGATATGTTGTCTCTGTTGCGACCACTTTCGCCGGAGTGCCTTAAACTCGCAACTAAGGCATTGCCTAGTGGATTGACTCCAACGCTTGGAACCCTCGGTTCCGTGCGGCGATGATGGCGTTGGGGTCGGCGCGCCAGACGAAGGGCCTGGGGGTCTGGTTGTGCTCGCCGATGAAGCGGTTGATGGCGGCTTGAAGATCGACGACGGAGCGGAAGACGCCGTTTTGCAGCCGACGCCGCGTCAGGACGGCGAAGAAGCCCTCGACGGCGTTCAACCACGAGCTGGACGTCGGCGTGAAGTGGAACGTCCAACGCGGATGGCGATCGAGCCAGGCGCGCACGTTCTCGTGCTTGTGGGCGGCGTAGTTGTCGAGGATCACGTGGACGAGCTTGCCGGCCGGGATGTCGCGCTCGAGAGCATTGAGGAAGCGGATGAACTCCTGATGCCGGTGGCGCTGCATGTTCCGCCCGAACACCTCGCCGGTCAGGACGTCGAGGGCTGCGAACAGCGTGGTGGTGCCGTTGCGCTTGTAATCGTGGGTCATGGTGGCACCGCGGCCCCGCTTCAGCGGCAGCCCAGGCTGCGTGCGATCGAGGGCCTGGATCTGCGACTTCTCGTCGATGCTCAGGACCATGGCGTGGGCCGGCGGGCTGACGTAGAGCCCGACGACGTCGTTGAGCTTCTCGGCAAAGGCGGGATCGTTGGAGAGCTTGAACCGCCGCCAGCGATGGGGTGCCAGGCCATGAGCTTTCCACATCTTCTGAACCGTGGAGACCGCAAGCCCCGCGACCTCGGCCATGGCGCGAGCCGTCCAGTGCGTCGCCTCAAAGGGCGGCGGCTTCAGCGTCATGGCGATCACGGCCGAGGTCTTGTCCTCGGCCACGGGCGGCTTGCCCGGCGGGCGCGTCTTGTCCCGCAGCAGCCCGTCGACGCCTTCCGTCATGAAGCGCGCCTGCCAGCGCCAGACGGTCGTCTTCGCCGTGCCGGTCTCGGCCATGATGGCGCTCGTGCCAACGCCGTCGCCGCTCATCAGCACGATCCGGGCGCGCCAGACGTGCTTCTGTGGCGTGTTGCGATCCGCGACCAGCGCGGCGAGCCGACGCCGGTCAGCCTCGCCCAGAGTGATCGATATCCCGTTGCGCATGCCCCAGACAAGCACAGGCGGCCACCGAACGGAATCCCTCCTCGCACTCTTCTGTTTCGGTCAATCCACTAGGTCGCTAAATAACCACCGTCTACTGCTATGGTACTTCCAGTGACATAGGTCGATAAATCGGACGCGAGGAAGACAACAGCTCCTACCAACTCCTCCGGCCTGCCAAACCGGGCCATCGGGATGCGGGCAAGAAGTCTGCTCCGACGGCCAGGCTCCTCGCGGGAGGGGCGGGTCATTTCTGTCTCGATCACTCCGGGGGCGATCGAATTGACGCGAATGCCGTCGTCAGCCAGTTCGCAGGCAAGAGCCTTGCTCAGCATCTGCGCTGCGGCCTTGGAGGTCGAGTAGGCAATCGAGCCAGGAGAGGCGTTGTAGGCCGCGATCGATGTGATGTTGATCACGGCGCCTCGGGTCCGGCGCAGGCTGTTAAGCCAGGCAAGAGTGGTATTTCGAATTCCATCGAGATTGACGTGTATCGCCCGTTCCCAGTGCAGATCCCGATCGTCGCTGTCGAAGCTGTGGCGAGGTCTTATGCCTGCATTGTTGACGAGAATATCGAGGTCGCCGAAATCGACCTCCATCGACGCCGCAGCGCGCTGGCAGTCCGCGATGCAGGCAACGTCTAGTTTAAGGCCAGCGCAGTCATAGCCATCGGCACGGAAGGCGCGCACGCGGGTCTCGAGGGTATTGGCGTCGATATCGCTGAGGAGCACTCGCGCGCCATGCTCGGCCAAGCCTCGGGCGATCGCGGCACCGTTGCCATTCGCGGCCCCGGTGACGAGCGCTAGCTTTCCTTCAAGGAGAGTGGTCGAAATCATGATGATAATGCCAGCTTAAGTGCGGACGGATGCCTGGAGAAGACGTCGGCGGCGGCGCTGAAGATGTTGCATCAAAAGGAAGATGCAGGTGGAGAACACCATCACGATGGTCGCGACGGCGGTGAGTTCGGGCGTGATGGTCTCGCGCAGACCGGAATACATCTCGCGCGGCAGCGTTCGCTGGTCTGGTCCCGCGATGAACAGAGCGATCACGACATCGTCGAACGAGGCCGCGAATGCGAACAGGGCGCCCGTGGCCATCGCGGGAGCGATCGAGGGCAGCGTGACCCGCCGGAATGAAGTGAGCGGGCGCGCACCGCAGGCGGCGGCCGCGCGCATCAGATTGCGATCGAGCAGTTCGATGGACGTCATCACGGGTATGATGACGAAAGGCACGGCGATCACCGTGTGCGCCAGCACCATGCCCGCCATCGTGTTGGTGAGGCCGAACGGCGCCAGGAACAGATAGAGCGCCACGGCGACCAGCACGATCGGCACGATCATCGGCGAGAGCACGAGCACCTTGATCGCGTCGACGCAAAAGCCTTTCCGATGGGCCAGACCGAACGAGGCCAGCGTACCCACGATAACGGCGAACACAGTCGCCACGGCTCCGATCAGCAGCGAGTTGAGGAAGGCGGAGAACCATCGCGGCGAACTGAACACCGCCTCGTACCAGCGCAACGACAGGCCCGGCAGCGGATAGGTCAGAATGCTGTTGGAGGAGAACGACAGCGGGATAACGGCCAGGACGGGTGTCAGCAGGAACACCAGAACCATCCCGCAGAACACCCGGAAGACAAACTGGAACAGTGTCATCGTCTTACCCCAGCGAGATCGCGCGACCGCCCGACAAACGCTGGGCGACGAAGTAGAGCGCGATGGTAACGACCAGCAGCAGCAGGCCGAGCGCCGAGGCCAGCCCCCAATTGCCTGTCGTGGTGGTGTAGGTGGCGATGAACGCCGACAGCATCTGGTCTGCAGGGCCGCCGACGAGAGCCGGCGTCACGTAGTAGCCAAGCGACAGGATGAAGACCATCAGACTGCCGGCGGCGATGCCGGGCATGGCGAGAGGCAGGTAGACGCGCCGGAAGGCGGTCAGCGGGTGCGCGCCCAGACTTGCGGCTGCCCTCATGTAACCGGGCGGTATACCCCGCAGGATGCTGTACAGCGGCAGGATCATGAAGGGCAGCAGGACATGGGTCATCGCGATGATCACGCCGGTCCGGTTGAAGATCATTGCGAGGGGTTCGTCGATGACGCCGAGAAAGCGGAGCGTGCTGTTGATGAGCCCCTCCTTTTGCAGGAGCACGATCCAGGCCGTGGTGCGCACCAGCAGCGAGGTCCAGAAAGGCAGCATCACCAGGACCAGAACCCAATCGGCGACGCGCTCGCTTGCCGTCGTCATCAGCACAGCCACCGGAAAGCCGAGAAACAGGCAGATGAGCGTGACCGTACCGGCGATCAGCAGCGTTCGGCTGAGCACGTCAAGGTAGATCCGGTTTTCGACCGGCGCTCGCGTCAGACTGCCCTCCGGCGTGCGCTGCAGGTCGACGGCGGCGAGAAGGTAATGATCGGTCAGCGGCATACCGCTTCGCTTGACCACGGTGAAGAACGCCGGCGTCGTGAGCACCGGGTCGATCGCCTCGAAGAATGCGGCGTCGAATGCCGTCCCGGATGCCGCGCCGCGCACGGCTCGTCCTGCGCGCGAAAGCGCCGATCGCAGACCCGGAACCTCGTAATTCATGCGGCGGGATGCATCCGCCATCGAGCCCGCCTGCGTGGTGGAGGCGAGATCTTCGGCGAGGGACGGATAGGCCCGGTGCGGAACGGGAGTGTCGCTGCTCCAGTTCGCGAGTGCCGCGAGCGTCTCCGGCATCGCGTTCGCAACTTCGTTCTGCCTCACGCTGAACGAGAGAAACCAGGCCATGGGCACGATGAAGAACACCACGAGAAAGCCGGTGAGTGGCAGAAGCAGAAGGTTTTTCCTCGTCATGCCCATGTTCCTGGTCATAGCGTCACGATCACTTCGTGCCGGCCCAAGCGGCCCAGCGTTCATTGAGGTCGTCGTAATTGTCGATCCAGAACTCCGGGCTATCGGGGATGGCTACCGCGAAGTTCTTGGGGTTGGACGGAAGATCCGCCATGTACTTTTCGGCGATCAACGGTATCGCGCCCTTGTTGGTCGGGCCTGAACGGTTGAGCGGCACGATTTCGGCCTGGGGCTTGGCGCGGGTGGAGAACTCGACGAGTTCATAGCTCTGCTTCAGGAAGGGCGTTCCTTTCATGATGATCCAGCTATCCATCGTGTAGATCGACTGATTCCAGATGATGCCGAATTTGGTGCCGTCGTTCTCGTTGGAAGCCGTGATGCGGGAATTGAAGGTCGTCGACATCACGACATCGCCGGCCGCGAGCATCTGGGCGGGCTGCGAACCCGACTTCCAGAACAGCAGGTCGCTCTTGATGGTGCTGAACTTGTCGAAGGCGCGCTTTACGCCTGCGGGAGTAGCGAGCACCTTGTAAATCTGATCGGCCGGCACGCCGTCGGCGAGCAGCGCGATCTCGAGATTCCATTTCGGCCCGTTGCGCACCGCGCGCTTGCCGGGGAATTTCTTGGTGTCGAAGAAGTCCGCCCATCCCGTCGGCTTCGCGCCGGGCCGTGCCGTGTCAAAGGCCAGCACCACATTGTAGATGACGGCGCCGACGCCGCATTCATGCGTCGTTCCCGGCAGGAAGCGGTCCTTTCCGCCGACCAGCCCGAGGTCGACCTTCTCGAACAGGCCTTCCTCGCAACCGATGGCCAGTTCCTCGGCCTCGACCTGAACCACGTCCCAGCTATTGCTGCCGCCTTTGATCTTGGTCCGCAGCGTGCCGATGCCGCCATCCCAGTACTCATCGACGAGTTTCAGTCCCGTATCCTTGGAGAACGGGCCGAACATGAACTCGCGTTGGGCCTCCTGGTATTTGCCGCCCCACGACACAACGGTGAGATCGCGGGCAAAGGCGTTCGTCGACGACAGCCCCACGGTCAGGACCGCCGCGAGCGCGAGGGTTCGACCATGCCGTTCCAGAAGGTGCTTCATCTGTATTCCCCTGATTTCTGATTATTTCGACATCACAGTATCCAGGCATCTTGCCACCCGAAGTTCAGACGCACGCTCTCGCCGATACGCAGTCCTCCCGGAAGCTGGGACGGACTACACTTCACCATCCAGGGCAGAAGCGCGCCGGGCAGGTCGGGCCTGAGGATCAGGCGCCAATGGTCTCCCTGATGGATCATGTCGGTCACTGTTGCGGGCACGCGATTACGCGTTCCCTCGCCATCCTCGCCGCCTCCGAAGAGCAACGTTTCCGGCCGGATGCACAGGCTCGCCGTGGTGCCGACCTTGAGCGCACCGGGGTGGCTGCGGCCGCTGAAGATCTTGTCTCCGCAGCAGATTCGCGCGGGAAGACCGGGCCCGCCCGTCTCGACGATCGCTCCGTCGGCGGTGTTGTTGTCCCCGATGAAACCGGCGACGAAGCGATTGCGCGGCGCGTCGTAAAGCTGCGAGGGCGCGCCGAGTTGCTCGATCCTCCCACGATTGAACACCGCGATACGGTCCGACAGCGTCATGGCTTCGGCCTGGTCATGGGTCACGAACACCATGGTCACGCCGAGTTCGCGGTGCAGCCGGCGTATCTCGAGTTGCAGCTCTTCGCGCAGGCTCTTGTCCAGCGCGGAAAGTGGCTCGTCCATCAGCACGAGCTGCGGGTCGAAAACCAGGGCCCGCGCGAGTGCGACACGCTGCTGCTCGCCGCCCGAGAGCTGGGAGGGCCGCCGGTCGGCATGGCGGTCGAGCCTCACCTTGCCAAGCGCGTCGGTCACCCGCCGGCGGATCTCGCTCGTCGCGACCTTGCGCATTTCGAGCGGGAAGGCGACGTTCTGCGCAACCGTCATGTGCGGGAACAGCGAGTAGCTCTGGAACACCACCCCCATCTCGCGCTCATAGGGCGGCAGATCCTCGATATGTTGCCCGTCGAGCAGGATGGCACCGGAGGTCGGCGCCTCGAACCCGGCCAGCATCATCAGCGTCGTGGTCTTTCCCGAGCCGGACGGCCCGAGGAACGTCATGAACTCGCCCCGGTCGATGATGAGGTCGAGGTTCTCGACTGCAACGACGCCGCCATTGACGCCGTACGCCTTATGAATGCGGTCGAAAACAATGAAGCTCATGGTCGCTGTTTCTCTCTTGGGAACACGCCGTCATGCCGAGGCCGAAACCCAGTCCAGCGCTTCGTCGAGAACCCTTCCGAGGATGGCGAGTATCTCGTCAACCTCCGGCTCGGTGATAATCAGGGGCGGAGCCAGCGCAATGATGTCGCCGGGGATCGCCCGTATCATCAGGCCGTGTTCCATCGCCCGCCGCAGCACCCAGCCACCGACACCGCGCTCGGGTTCGAAGGGCCTGCGAGTCTGGGGATCAGCTGAAAGCTCGAGCGCCCCGATCAGGCCCAGCCCCCTCGCCTCGCCGACAAGGGGATGGGAAGCGAGGCGCTTCAAGCCGGCCTGCAGATGCGCGCCGACTTTCCGGGCGTGCTCGATGATGCCGTCCTGCCGGTAGAGACGGAGCGTCTCCAGAGCGACCGCCGCCGAGACGGGATGTCCGCCATAGGTGTAGCCGTGGCCGAAATAGCCGACACTGTCGCTGCCCTCGCGCAGCACCTGGCAGATGGGGTCGCTCACATACAGCGCGGAGATCGGTGCATAGGCGGCCGACAGCATCTTCGCGACGGTGATCATGTCCGGCTTGAGGTCGAACACCTGCGTGCCGAAGGGCGCGCCGAGCCTGCCGAAGCCGGAGATCACCTCGTCGGCGATAAAGAGAATGTCGTGCTGCTTCAGTAGAGCCTGAATGCGCGGATAATACTCGGGTGGCGGGATGATGACGCCGCCGCCGCCGATGACGGGCTCCGCAATGAAGGCGGCGATCGTATCCGCCCCTTCGCGCGCGATAAGCTGCTCGATCTCGTCGACCAGCCGGTCCGTATAGTGCGGCAGGCTCTCGCCGGGGAGGCCATTGCGGTAATAGTGCGGGGCACTTACGCGCAGGATGCCGCCGATCGGCAGATCGAAGATCTGCCGGGCACCGGGCAGGCCGGACAGGGCGGAGGCGACCGCGGTGCTACCGTGATAGCTGCGCTCGCGGGCAATGAACTTCTTCTTCTCCGGCCGCCCGAGCACGTTGTTGTAATAGTGCACGATCTTGTAGGCGGCATCGTTCGATTCAGAACCGGAATTGGCGAAGAGCACGCGCCCCATCGGCACCGGCGCCCAGTCCATCAGCTCGTTCACCAGTTCCGTCACGACGGAGGGAACCCGGCCGTTAAACGAGTGATAATACGGCATCTCCAGCATCTGCCGGTAGGCGGCGTCGGCGAGCCGGCGCTCGGAAAAGCCAAGGCTCGCGCACCACAGCCCCGCCATCGCTTCGATGTAAGAACGCCCGTTCTCGTCGACGACGCGGATGCCCTCGCCGCCGGTGATCACCAGAGGGCCATCCGTCTCCACCTGCCGCATATCGCTGTAGGGGTGGAGGTGATGTGCCGCATCGACCTTGCTGGCGCTGCTGCGATTGTGCACGCACTGCATTCCTTCTCGTCGAACGGCCTCGCGCTGGACAAGCGCGGTCCGGCCGGAGCATCGCCCCGGAGTCCAAGTGCTGTCGGTTCTATCTGAATGCGGAGAAGGCGACAGGAAGCGCCGTTCGCTGTAGAAACATATCGACCGATACGGTCCTTTCCTAACGAATAAAACGACACTCGGCACTGTCGGGAAAGTCGAGGCCGTTTGGTGGCAAACGGCCCGATGGCGCGAATTCCGACAGGGCCAGGGCGAAGAAAATTCGTTACCGGACAGTTCTCCAGATGGACTAGCTTCCGACCGAACAGCCGGGGCCTCACCCCGTCGAAGCGACCTGTCCTCCCGTGACATCAGAGGCGAACCGCCCCATGACCGCTACGCCCCGTTTCCAGATGTTCGTCGACAACAGCTTCGTCGATTCACTCTCCCGCAACTGGTTTGCGACCGACAATCCCGCGACCGCGACCCCTTGGGCGGATGTTGCCGCTGGAACAGCCGAGGACGTCGACCGCGCGGTGATGTCCGCGGACAGGGCGTTTCGCCGACCAGACTGGGCCCGCATGAGCGCGTCTGATCGCGGGGTCTTGCTGGGAAGGCTCGCGGATCTGATCGCGGCCCATGCCGATGATCTGGCGCTCGCGGAGACGCGCGACAACGGCAAGCTGCTTGCCGAGATGCACGGCCAGATGGCCTACATGCCCCGCTGGTATCGCTATTTCGCGGGATTGGCCGACAAGGTCGAAGGCGCCGTGCTTCCTTCCGACAAGCCGGACATGGTTAACTTCACGCAGCTCGAGCCGCTCGGCGTGGTCGCGGCGATCGTGCCGTGGAATTCGCCGCTTCTCCTCACGGCGTGGAAACTGGCTCCGGCGCTTGCCGCCGGCAATACCGTGGTGATCAAGCCGTCGGAGTTTACCTCCACCTCCATCACGCCGTTCCTGAAGCTGGTGCGCGAGGCGGGCTTCCCGCCGGGCGTGGTGAACGCCATCACCGGCACCGGTCCCGAGGTCGGAGCGGCGCTCGTCGCCCATCCGCGCGTGCGCGCCGTTGCCTTCACGGGCGGCGAGGCCGCTGGCATTGCGATCGCCGAGAGCGCGGCACGCAAGCTGATCCCGGTCACGCTCGAACTCGGCGGCAAGAGCGCGAACATCGTGTTCGCCGATGCCGACCTTGATCGCGCGGTAAACGGCGTTGTCGGCGGCATCTTCGCGGCGACCGGCCAGACCTGCGTCGCCGGCTCGCGGCTGATCATCCATTCCTCCATCGCCGCGGAATTCGTGGAGCGCGTGCTCCGGCTGGCGCGGACCGCGCGGATCGGGGACCCGACCGATCCCGAGACGCAGGTCGGTCCGGTGACGACCGAGCAGCAATTGCGCCATATCCTCAACCACATCGACGGCGCCAAGGCGGACGGCGCGACCTGCGTGCTGGGAGGGCGGCGCGCGAATCGGGAAGGATGGTTCGTCGAACCCACCATCTTCTCCGGCGTCGATGCGGATTCACGGCTTGCCCGGCAGGAAGTGTTCGGGCCGGTGCTTGCGGTGATGCCCTTCGACGACGAGGCCGAGGCCATCGCTCTCGCCAATGCCACGGAGTACGGCCTCGCCGCCGGCATCTGGACCCGCGACCTGAACCGCGCGCACCGCATGGCGCGGGCGGTGGAGGCGGGCTCGGTGTGGGTCAACACCTACCGCACCTCCGCTCCCATGACGCCGTTCGGTGGCTACAAGCGGTCGGGGCTCGGCCGCGAGGGCGGTGCGGATGCCATTCGCCAGTTCCTCCAGGTCAAATCGATCTGGATCGACCTTGGAGACGCCGCGCCGCCGCCCTTCGTCATGCGCCTGTGAGTTCGCGAGGCGTTTTACGGACCGACTTGGCCGATTATCCGATATTGCCTAGCCTTGAGCCGGGAGTAACGGAATGACGCTCAAGCAGCTCGAGGCACTCTATTGGTCGGCCATTCTCGGCAGCTTCGCGCTGGCGGCCGAGCGGCTTTTCATGACCCGCTCCGCGTTGTCGAAGCGCATTCAGGAGCTGGAGGCCGAGGTCGGCGAACCCTTGTTCGATCGGTCGGGTGCCAGCGCGCGCATTACCGAGGTCGGCGAGCGGGTGTTCGCCAAGGCCGAGCAGATGCTGGCCATGTGCGACGAGATCCTCGTTGCCGCCAATGTGCCCCAGCGCGTCAGGGGCACGTGCCGCTTCGGCATAAGCGAGCTTATGGCGATGCAGTGGCTCACGCGCATCGTGTCGGAAGTGCGCGCGAGCTATCCCGACGTGGTGATCGAACCGCATGTGGCCGTGACGCGCGAACTCCTGCGGGACGTGGAGCGCGGCGAGACCGACTTCGCGCTCTGCGCCGGCACCTCTCCCGACCCGCAGATCCAGTCGGAGCAGATCGGTCGTGTCGAACTCCATTGGGTCGCCGCCCCCAGCCTTCCGATCGAGGGCGGCGTTCTCACCGCCGAAACGCTGCAGACGCATCCGGTGATCTCGATGTCGGTGCAGGCGGGCAGCACCATCAACCTGCAGAACTTCAGCGCCGAGCACGGCCTGAAATTCCGCCGCATCGTCGCGTCGAACAGTCCTGAAGCGGTAGCGGCCGTGACGATCGCGGGATTAGGCATCGCGCTTCTTGCGGGCCCCTTCGTGGAGCGCTTCATCCGCAGCGGCGAACTGGTGCGGCTGGAAGTCGAGGATCGGTTGCGGGTGCCCGATCTCGCCTATGCCCTGCACTGGCGTGCCGACAATAGCCGGCTACTGGCTCGTACCGTGCGCGACATCGCGCACCGAATCTGCACCGAGGGCCGCACCGACGCCGCCTAGGTGGCGCCCTACCCCTCAACCTAGGCGATCCGGTCCCGACCTCAGTCGATATCCGCCTCGAGGCTCGGCTCCGCGATCAGGCGCCTGAGCATTTCTTCGAGCTTGTCGGCATCCCTCGTGCCGAACGCTTCACGCAACGAGCTGTCATAGCTGCTCGCGAGTTCGCCGAGCCGCGCGAACACGTCACGTCCGCTAGGGGTCAGGATGAGAAGCTCGGCGCGCCGGTCATCCTCTCGCCGGCGCCGCGCGAGCCAGCCATGGCCCGCCAGCGCCGACACCGCACGGCTCACCTTGGTCTTTTCGACATGCGAGATCCGGCAGATGTCGCGCGCTGTCATTTCGCCGAACCGCCCGAGATTTGCCAGCACTCGCCACTGCGTACGGGTCATGCCGTACTCGGCCTTGTAGAGCGCATGGAACGAGCGGCTGGTCGCTTCCGCGGCCTGATTGAGGAGATAGGGCAGGAAACTGTCGAGATCGAAAGTGCCCTTGGGCCCCGTGTCCTTGCTCATGTCGGCCGATACCTCTGCGGGCGAAACTCCAAAGCGCTTAAACCCTGTCACGCATCCGGCGCCGCGACATCGGGATGGGCCGCCGCGAAGGCCGGCAGCGCCTCCAGCTGCGTGGATATACCCAGAATTCGCGGAAATCCAACGAGATCCACGCCCCAGCGCCGCGCGTTGTAGAGCTGCGGGACGAGACAGATGTCGGCAAGCGTCACCTGCTCGCCATGGCAGTAGCTTTCCGTCGGCCCGGAACCGAGCATCGCCTCAAGTCCCGCAAGGCCGGCGGCGATGAAATGGGCCATCCATCCCTCGCGAGAGATCGCGCCGCCTGAAGCGGCTGTCGCATGGCGGACCACGGCGAGGTTGCTGACCGGCTGAATCTCCATGGCCACCGCCATCGCCAGCGCACGCACCCTCGCCCGCTCACTCGCCGGAATGGGCAGGAGGTGCGCGCCATGGACCTCGTGGAGGTATTCGAGAATGGCCAGCGACTGCGTCAGCACCAGACCGTCAATCTCGAGCGTCGGCACCAGCCCCTGCGGGTTGCGATCGAGATTGGCCGCTTCGCTCTGTTCGCCCGCCAGCAGGTCGACCGGGCGCCTTTCATAGGCAAGCCCGGCAAGGTTCAGCCCGATGCGCACCCGGTAGGACGAGGAAGAACGCCAGTAGTCGTGAAGCACAATCCTCGTGTCGGCCATGACCGCCCCTCCTGTTCCACGGCTCGGAAGATGAGGCGGAAGCTACTTGACATAGTTGCAATTGCAACCATTATCTCCGGGAACAACACATATCGAGTTCGGGAGGCTCGCCGATGAATGCCAATGTCCTGCCGGCTGGAATGATGCGTGCGGCCAGCTCCAGCGGAATCCTCGACGGGTATCAGCCGGGCTTCGGCAATGATTTCGAGACCGAAGCGCTGCCCGGCGCTTTGCCCCAGGGGCAGAACAGTCCGCAGAAATGCGCCTATGGCCTTTACGCGGAGCAGCTTTCAGGCACCGCCTTCACGGCACCGCGCGGCAAGAACGAACGCACCTGGTGCTACCGCATTCGCCCCAGCGTGAAACACGTCACGCGCTTCGAGAAGATCGACGTGCCGCACTGGCGCAGCGCCCCGCACGTCCTGCCAGACATCGTCTCGCTCGGACAGTATCGTTGGGATCCGATCTGCCGCTCCTATACTCCGCTGGACTGGGTCACCGGCATGCGGACCATGACCACGGCGGGCGACGTCAATATCCAGATCGGCATGGCGAGCCATGTCTATCTGGTGACGCACTCCATGGTGGATCAGTATTTCTTCTCCGCCGACAGCGAACTCTTGGTGGTGCCGCAGGAAGGCCGCCTGCGCTTCTGCACCGAACTTGGCATCATCGATCTTCAGCCCAAGGAAATCGCCATCCTGCCGCGCGGGCTCGTCTATCGGGTGGAGGTGCTCGAAGGGCCGTGCCGCGGCTTTGTCTGCGAGAATTACGGGCAGAAATTCGAGCTACCCAACCGTGGGCCGATCGGCGCCAACTGTCTCGCCAACCCGCGAGACTTCAAGACCCCCGTCGCCGCATTCGAAGACCGCGAGACCCCCTCCACCGTCATCGTCAAATGGTGCGGGGAGTTCCATCACACGAGCATCGGCCACAGCCCGCTCGACGTCGTCGCCTGGCACGGCAATTACGCGCCCTGGAAATACGACCTGCGAACCTACTCGCCGGTAGGCGCCATCCTGTTCGACCATCCGGACCCGTCGATTTTCACCGTTCTCACCGCGCCCTCGGGCCAGGAGGGGACGGCCAATATCGACTTCGTGCTGTTCCGCGAACGCTGGATGGTGGCGGAGCACAGCTTTCGGCCGCCCTGGTACCACAAGAACATCATGTCGGAGCTGATGGGCAACATCTACGGCATCTACGACGCCAAGCCGCGAGGCTTCGTTCCCGGCGGGATGTCCCTGCACAATTGCATGCTTCCGCATGGCCCCGACCGCGCCGCCTTCGAAGGCGCCTCGAATGCCGAGCTTCGCCCCGAAAAGCTCGACGAGACCATGTCCTTCATGTTCGAGACCCGCTTCCCGCAACACCTGACGGCCTTCGCCGCCGAGCAGGCTCCGCTGCAGCAGGACTACATCGATTGCTGGTCGAGCCTCGACAGGAAGTTCGACGGCACGCCCGGCCTCAAGTGAACTCGCGAGATCCTTTTCATGTCCCTCCTTCGCTCATGGGTCGGCTCCGCAAACGCGCCGGGTAGCCCGTTTCCGCTGAACAATTTGCCATGTGGAATGTTCTCGCAGCCGGGAACGCGCGCTCGATGCGGCGTCGCGATAGGCGACGCGATTCTGGATGTCGCCGCCCTCGAAGCCGCGGGCCTGCTGATCCTCGATGGATCACCGCTGCTGCAGCAGCCCGAATGGAATCTGCTGATGGCGGCCGGCCCCAAGGTGTGGCGGCAACTGCGCGCACGACTGGTGGAACTGCTGACCGAAGGCTCGCCCCATCAGGACACCGTGGTGCCGTTCCTAGTCGCGCAGTCGGAAGCGCTTCTCCATCTGCCGTTCAAAGTTGCGGAGTACACGGATTTCTACGCCGGCCGGCATCATGCCGAGAATGTAGGGACGATGTTCCGAGGCGCGGCCAATGCCTTGCCGCCCAACTGGCTGCACATGCCCATCGGCTATAATGGCCGGGCCTCCTCGGTTGTCCTGTCTGGCAGTCCCGTCAGGCGCCCTTGGGGACAGGTGAAGAGGGCCGACGAGACCGTACCCGTCTTCCGTCCTTCGGAGCGCTTCGATCTGGAACTCGAAATTGGCGCCGTGGTCGGCATGCCCTCGGAGCACGATCGCCCGGTTACCGTCGCCGAAGCTGAGGCCATGATCTTCGGCTACGTGCTGCTGAACGACTGGTCGGCACGCGACATCCAGTCCTTCGAGTACCAGCCGCTTGGTCCCTTCCAGTCAAAAGCAACGGCGACCACCATCAGCCCGTGGATCGTAATGGCGGCAGCGCTGGAACCCTTCCGCATTCCGGTACCGGAGCGCGAAGAGCCCCTGCTCGATTATCTGCGGGAACCGTGGCCGATGCGCCACGATATCAACGTGGAAGTCGCGCTTCTTCCGGCCAATGGCGAGGAGACGGTGATCAGCCGCACGAATTCCAGCGAACTCTACTACTCCGCGGCGCAGCAACTCGCCCATCACACCGCCTGCGGCTGCCCGATGAACAGTGGTGACCTTCTGGGATCGGGCACGATATCCGGACCGACCCGCGAGAGCCGCGGCAGTTTGCTGGAAATCTCCTGGAACGGCACCGAGCCGCTGCGTCTCCCCGGAGGCCTCGTCCGGCGCTACATCGAAGATGGCGACACCATCGTTTTGCGCGGACACGCAGCGGGCGCGGACTACCTCATTGGCTTCGGCTCCTGCTCGGGCACGCTGCTGCCGGCCCTCCCCGATCCCTACGCACGCTGACAGGAGCCATTATGGCCAAGGCCTTTGCCTCGCAGGCAGACCTGACGGAAAAGACCACCAGCTTCACCGAGATCGGCGAGGGCATCTATGCGTTCACCGCACAGGGCGACCCCAACTCGGGCGTGATCATCGGCGACGACAGCGTGATGATCGTGGAAGCCCAGGCGACGCCACGCCTTGCGGCGCGTGTCATCGAGGAGGTGCGCCGGGTCACTGACAAACCCATCACCCATGTGGTGCTGACGCATTATCACGCGGTGCGGGTGCTCGGCGCGTCCGCTTTTCCCGCCGGCCAGATCCTCATGGGCGAGGTCGCGCGCGCGATGATCGCTGAGCGCGGGAGCGAGGACTGGGCCAGCGAGTTCCAGCGCTTTCCACGCCTGTTCCAGGGGCATGAGGACATTCCCGGCCTCACCTGGCCCACCACCACCTTCCGCGACCGCATGACCGTTTACCTTGGAAGACGACGTGTCGATCTGCTCCATCTCGGCCGCGCCCACACGGCGGGCGACATCGTGGTGCATGTGCCGGACCAGAACGTCATGTTCACCGGCGACATCGTGGAGGCGCACGCGGCCTGCTACTGCGGAGATGGTCATTTCCGCAACTGGGGGCCGACGCTCGAGCGCATTCGCGCCTTCAACCTCGACGCACTGGCGCCAGGCCGCGGCGACGCGGTGATCGGCCCCGCCAATGTGGGCAGCGCCATCGACCGGACCCGTCACTTCCTGGAAGCGACCTTCCAGCCGGCCGCCCGGATAGCTGCCCGCGACGGCACGCTGAAGCAGGCGTGGGACGCCGTGCGTGCCGTCTGCGACCCGCTGTTCCGTGACTACGCCATCTACGAGCATTGCCTGCCGTTCAACGTCAGCCGCGCCTTCGACGAAGCGCGCGGGATCGACCATCCACGGATTTGGACCGCCGAACGCGACCTGAAAATGTGGAACGAGCTTCAGGGCTGAGAAACCTGAGCCGAGGGGGAAACGATGAAGGAAGCTGCCGCGCGACGCCACGACTTGGCGTTCCGCCTCTATCCCTATGAGAGGTCCGCCGACCAGGACACGCCGGAGCCGACGCGCAAGAGCGTCGTCGTCATCGGGGCCGGCCCCGTTGGCCTGGCGGTGGCGCTCGATCTTGGGCTTCAAGGCACCCCCGTGCTGCTTCTGGACGATCAGGAGGGCGCGAGCACGGGTAGCCGGGCGATCTGCTTCTCCAAGCGGACGCTCGAAATCTGCCAGCGCCTTGGCGCCAGCGGCCCGATACTCGACAAGGGCGTCGTCTGGAATGTCGGCAAGGTCTTCCGGCACGACAGGCTGGTCTACGAGTTCAACCTGCTGGCCGAAGAAGGACATCGCTTTCCGGCCTTCGTGAACCTTCAGCAGCCTTACTTCGAGAAGTTCCTGCACGACCGCATCGCCGAGCTTCGCGCGGCGGGAGCGCCCATCGACATACGCGGCGGCAGCCGGGTCAGCGCCGTCGAGACGCTGGACGATCGGACGCGGCTGACCGTTGAAACGCCGGACGGCCCGTACCGCATCGACGCGGACTGGGTCGTCGCCTGCGACGGCGCGCGCTCGCCGATGCGCGGAATGCTGGGTCTGGACTTCCCCGGTCGCGCCTTCGAGGACCATTTCCTGATCGCGGACGTCAGGATGGCCGCCGATTTCCCGACGGAGCGCTGGTTCTGGTTCCAGCCCTATTTCAAGTCCGGCGACAGCGCGCTGTTGCATCGCCAGCCCGATGGAATCTGGCGGGTCGATTTCCAGCTTGGCCGCGACATCGACCGCGAACGCGAGCTGGAGCCGGAGCGCGTTCGCGCGCGCGTCGCGGCCATGCTTGGCCCGGATGTCGAGTTCGAGGTGACGTGGACGTCGATCTACAGCTTCCAGTGCCGGCGCATGAGCGCGTTCCTGTATCGCCGGGTTCTGTTTGCCGGGGACAGTGCCCATCAGGTGAGCCCGTTCGGCGCACGCGGCGCTAATTCCGGCATACAGGACGCGGATAATCTGTGCTGGAAGCTCAAGCTGGTCATTGACAGGCGTGCCGACACACGGCTGCTGGAGAGCTACAGCGAGGAACGTATCACCGGGGCCGACGAGAACATCCTCCATTCGTCCCGCTCGAGCGACTTCATCTCGCCGGACACGCCGATCACGAGGCTGTTCCGCGATGCGGTACTGGACCTCGCCGAAACCCTGCCTTTCGCGCGCGTGCTGGTCAACTCGGGCCGCCTTTCCGTGCCCTGCGTCTATGATGGAGGATCCCTGAATGGCGGGGATCACGACACCCTGCCCGTCCGCACCCGCCCCGGCGCGCCGCTGCCCGATGCGCCGACTGCCGATGGGTGGCTGCTGTCGCGGCTGCCGCAGGGCTTCACTCTGCTGGCCGTCGATACGGACGTGCCGGAGACGCTTCTCCTCCACGGCATCCGTGTAAATCGTCTTTCGCTGTCGGCGGTGGGTAATGAGATCCTGCGCAGCCGCCTGCTGGGAGACGCGGATCGCGCGGTCTATCTGATCCGCCCGGATCAGCATGTCGTCGCGCGCTGGGTCGATTTCGATCACGCCGCGCTCACGGCTGCGCTCGCCCGCGCTCTTGCACTCTCATGAGGTCGCCATGCTGATCATCACGTCAAATCTGCGCCGGCCGGACGACGTATATGCGCGCCTTCTGGCGGCCCATAAGGGGCTCGACGAGGCGGAAAGCGCCGCGTTGAACGCCCGGCTGGTGCTGATCC
Organism: Ancylobacter sp. TW_SC_1; assembly: GCF_056836805.1. Lineage (NCBI taxonomy): Bacteria > Pseudomonadati > Pseudomonadota > Alphaproteobacteria > Hyphomicrobiales > Xanthobacteraceae > Ancylobacter > Ancylobacter sp. TW_SC_1. Next base: position 2,707,402 of record NZ_CM166365.1, on the reverse strand, counting down.
TCATCAACCATCTCGGGGCGGACGGGTTGATCGACGAGGCTATCGATCTCGCCGCGAAACGGGCCTGAGGCGCGCGAGACAGGCGCCGAAAGGCCGAGCACGAAGCACCCGCTAGCGCCTCATGCGCCGGCTTCCGAGGACATTGCGGATCGAGAAGCTGGACTGGATGCGCAGCACGCCCGGCATGGTCGAGAGTATCTCGGTATGGATGCGCTCGAACTCGGCGGCATTCTCGACCTCGACACGCAGTAGATAATCCGCTCCGCCGGTCATGAGATAGCACTCCTGAATTTCTGGGTGCCAGCGCACGGCGGCTTCGAAGCGCTTCAGGTAATCCTCGGTCTGCCTCTCCAAAGTGATGGAGATGATAACCGCCATCGCCGCGTCGCGCGTGGCATGGTCGACCAGCGCCGTGTAGCCGCGGATGGCTCCGCTGCGCTCCATCATCTTGATGCGACGCTGACAAGTGGACGGCGACAACCCCACCTCGCCAGCGATCTTCGCCGTGCTCATCCGCGCATCCAGACGAAGGAGCCGCAATATGTTTTGGTCGGTGGCGTCGAGGGCGCTCATGGCAGATCCGTTCAAAACCTGAGCGTTTCAATCATATTCGAGTATTCGTCGCAATAAGTGTGCACTATTCGACCGCCATATCCACCAATCCTGCGCTAGATTTCTCCATCGATTGGGTTCGCGAGGGGACTGGCGATGTTCAGCGACATTTCAGAACAGCGTGTAGCGGCCGATACCGCGCCGGGCATCCTCACCATTGACCTGCGAGCTCTGACCACAAATTATCGACTGCTCCAGCAACGGGTGGGAAGCGCGCGTGTCGCGGGCGTGGTGAAAGCCAATGCCTACGGGCTTGGAGCCTCGCGAGTAGCTCCCGCGCTTTATTCCGCCGGTTGCCGCGACTTCTTCACTGCCCAATTCAGCGAAGCGCGGGAGATCCGTCCCATTCTCGGGCCGGACGCGTGGATCTACGTTCTCAACGGGCTGCAAGCCGGGGCCGAAATGGCCTGCGCCGAGGCGGGCATAGTCCCCGTATTGAACAGCATGGAGCAGATCGACAACTGGGCGCGCGCGGCGCATGCGCGGAAGACCGCGCTCCCCGCCCTGCTCCAGTTCGACACCGGCATGTCGCGCCTCGGCCTTGCTCCTGAGGACCTCGCGACGCTGTTGGCGCAGCCATCGCGGCTCTCCGGTGTACGCGTGCTCTATGCCATGAGCCATCTCACCAGCGCGGACGATCCGGAAAGCGCGCAGAACACCGGCCAACTCGCCACGATGCGCCGCTTCGCATCCGCCTTCCCCGGCACCGAGCCCTGTTTCGCCAACTCAGGTGGCATCTTCCTTGGGGCCGATTATCACGGCGCGCTGGTTCGGCCCGGCATCGCGCTTTATGGCGGCGCGCCGAGCGCGGGCGTGTCCAATCCTATGACACCGGTCGTGCGGCTCGACGTGTGCGTGGTGCAGACCCGCACCGTGCCGGAAGGCGCTCGCGTCGGCTATGGCGGCGCGTATGTCACTGCGGGAGAGACCCGTCTCGCGACCATCGCCGCCGGCTATGCCGATGGGCTGCCGCGCGCTTTGGGCGATCGTGGCGCGGCTTACTTTGGCGAGGTGAAGCTTCCCATGGTTGGGCGGGTCTCGATGGACAGTCTGACGCTCGACATTACCGCCCTCCCGGCAGGGACGCTGAAGCTCGGCAGCCTCGTCGAGATCGTGGGTCCACACCAGTCGCTGGAAGCCCTCGCGCAGGACGCTGGCACCATTTCCTACGAGATCCTGACCTCCCTCGGCAGCCGCTACCACCGCGTCTATCGCTGAAGGGCGGGCGAGAGAACAACCAGAGGCCGTCATGAACATCGTCATACTCGGGTCGGGCGTCATCGGCGTCACCGCCGCCTATTATCTCGCAAAGGCTGGCCATGAGGTCACGGTGCTCGACCGCCAGCTCGGTCCCGCGCTCGAAACCAGCTTCGCGAATGCCGGTCAGGTGTCGCCGGGCTATTCCGCGCCCTGGGCGGCACCCGGCATTCCACAGAAGGCGCTGAAATGGCTGCTCATGAAGCACGCGCCACTGATCATCCGGCTGCAGACCGACCTTGCCACGTGGCGCTGGATGCTGTCGCTGCTCACCAACTGCACGGCCGAACGCTACGCGGTGAACAAGGGGCGCATGGTGCGCCTCGCCGAATACAGCCGCGACTGCCTGATGGAGCTCCGCGCTGAAACCGGCATCGCCTATGACCAGCGCGTGCAGGGCACGCTGCAGGTATTCCGCACCGCCAAGCAGCTCGACGGCGTCGGCAAGGATATCGAGGTCCTCAAGGCGGGCGGCGTGCCCTTCGAATTGCTGGACCGCGCCGGTTGCGTCACGGCGGAGCCGGGACTGTCGCCTGCGGCGGAAAAAATAGTCGGGGGACTGCGTCTTCCGGGCGACGAGACCGGGGACTGCTTCAAGTTCACCAATGCCCTCGCGAACATCACTCAAGGACTGGGCGTGACCTTCCGCTATGGCGTCGACATTCGAAGCCTGAAGATCACGGGCGGAAAGGTCTCCGCGGTCGAGACCTGCACCGGCGATGTGAGCGCCGATCTCATCATCGTCTCGCTTGGCAGTTTCTCACCGCAACTCCTAGCGCCGCTGGGATTGAAGCTGCCAATCTATCCGGTGAAGGGCTACTCTATCACTGTGCCTATCGTCGACGAGGCGCGGGCACCGCTCTCAACCGTCATGGACGAGACTTACAAGATCGCCATCACGCGGCTTGGCAACAGAATCCGAGTAGGCGGCATGGCGGAAATCGCCGGCTTCTCGACCGACCTTCCGCCTGCTCGCCGCGAAACGCTGGAATATTCAGTGGAGGATCTGTTCGGCGGCGCGGGCGACCAGAAGCAGGCGACGTTCTGGACGGGGCTTCGCCCGATGACACCGGACGGCACCCCGATCATCGGAATGACACGCTATCCGAACCTCTATCTGAACACAGGACACGGCACGCTGGGATGGACCATGTCCTGTGGCTCCGCCCGTTTCCTTGCCGACTTGATCAACAGCAAAGAGCCCGAGCTTAATTACAAGGACTATTCACCAACCCGATATTCATGATGCCGCGCCACGAACGCTCCAGTATTGAGTATAGGCATCATGAGCTGCTGCCGGTCTCGGACCTGTGTCGCAAGCACGGGGTCAGCGACACCACGGATCCGAGATTGTTCGGGGCGCGCGCCGATCAAGCGGTGAGAGCGTCATCGAATTACGGGCGGAAGGCTAGTTAGCGCCTTCCGCTGTCGTCGCAGGCCAAACTATTGGATGCAGAACGGCAGCTATCTGCCGAGCGGTAGCCAAAACCGGCCAGTCCGCTCCCGGCCCCAAACCGGCCATTCGTCGTCGTCGCAGCGAACCTCTAGTCCTGCGCGATCCGGCTCCTTACAATTCTGTTTCAAGTAATGTCTCCGACTGCATCGTGACGTTGCAGCTGAATCAAGCGCGCAACATCCCAGCGGATGCGCCGCAGTTCAGGCCACGGGAAATGCCGCCCCTCCGCGCCATCAGCGCCGACGGCGATCAGAACGTCGAGTTTCGCGGAGAGGCCGCTGAGAGAGGTGGCCTCCGCTGCAAAGAGCCTCGCGATCAGGCGCTCTTCATCAGTGGACGCCGCCCCCTCCTCCTCTCTGGTGCCGGAGTAGCCGACAGTGCGATCCGCCTCGTCCCAACGCTGCTGATGCGCGCGCAGCGCGGCAGCGACTTCTTCGCGCTGTGAGCAGAGCGACGGCAGATCGGCTGCAAGCTCATCGAGCTGCCGCAGCGAGCTGATCCGCACGGGCGACGCTAACTCGGCTGCGGCAAGAACCACCTGCGGAAACCCAACCGTCCGCGCGAGTTCGGATTCCAGTCGCTGCTGTTTTCGGCACAGAGCGAGCGTGCGCCGATGCGCGGTGCGCCACGCTTTCCATGCAGTGATGGCGGCATCCGACATGCCGCCATCGTGCGACGCGGCTGCAGCTGAACTTTTAAAGGAAGAGCCGCCGACCGTCGCCAGGGCGGCAGAGAGAACGTCCCTCCGGGATGGTCGGGACAGACTCGTGCTAGTCTCAGAATCAGCCATGATCCGAGCTCCACACAGCTTGGGTTGTGGTCAGGCCGGACTGAGTGTTACCGTACTTAGTTCGGCCGTCTAAACGATAGAAATAATATCAATTAGGACTCGCCGCGTGTCAACTCAGGATCAAGAGCCGAGCCCTGAGCTCATTACAACGAGACAGGTCAAAGCGGCACGTGCTCTGCTGGATTGGTCACAGGCCGACCTGGCTCAGGCGTCAGGTGTGTCCGAGCCGACGCTTGCTCGTCTAGAAGCTGAAGACGGCGCATTAGGCGGACGTCGAATAACGAACGCGAAACTCCGAAGCGCTTTGGAGCGTGCGGGTATTGAATTTATTTCCGAGTCTGACGGCAGGATAGGTGTGCGCTTTCGTCAGCCACCAGCACCTAACTGACGGCCGACACGGCCAGTCAACCCAGCGCCCCCTGCAAATCATGCCGCGCCTCGCAGCAGAAATTTGAATTGCCCATTGCACCCCAGCCAGAATCACGTAGCGTCCCATGGGAAATCAGCCCATTTCAGATAGTACATTGAAATTGTTGGCCTATCTGTTGGCCTCGCCTATTCGATCAAAATACTTATCACATATATTTGAATACACTGTCGTGAGTATTTTTTGCTTGCTCAGGGAGCCACTCCCCCGTTTCCGGGGCGGCTCAGATCTTCCCAGATCATTCCCCTACCCCATTGAAATTGCTGAATAGTTTCATTTCCAGCCTCCGCTCGCTTTCCCAGCCAGGATCAGCCAGAGCCACCCCATCCCGCGAATTTATTGGCCTGCAGCCCATGTTTTGCTGATCCCAGCAATCAGCAGGGATGGCGAACATGGCCTTGTCAGATGCAGCGTGCCGGACGGCCAAAGGCCGGGCAGGCGAATACAAACTTTCCGACGGTGGTGGCCTCTATCTTTTCGTGAAGCCCAACGGCGCCCGGGTCTGGCAGCAGGCCTACAGATTCGCGGGCAGACAGAAGAAACTCACCCATGGGCCTTCACCCCGTGACATCGGAACGTCCACCTGCCGGAGCTTCACGACAATCCCTTCAGGCTCGAGCGCGGCCTCGCGGAGGACCGCTTCTTAGGGGGCGGCCGATCCTGTCGGGCCGTGAAAGCCGGCCTGATCGCTCGCGCGGCTTGCGCGCTCCCGAAGGTCCGATCCGCACCCGTCAGGCGCCATTCCTGCCCATCGCTTCGCGCGCAAGGTCGGCAGCCCTCGCAGATGACGAAGCCGGATTGCCGGCCATTTCCGTCATGGTAATTTCGCGACGCCCGGCGCAGGATGAAATCGGCGCGCAATGCTGGCGCCTCGGACAGTTGCCGCAGTCAACCGTGTGGAAACGAGCCCATGAAATATGTGATCGCCGTGGTGGCGATGATGGCCAGCCTGACCCCTGCCGCGGCTGAAAAATGGGACCTGTCGACGATGACCTGCGAGCAGTTCATCAACAGCGACAAGACCACGATATCGGTCATCCTGTCGTGGCTCGACGGCTACTACAAGGACGAGGACGCCCCGCCGGTCATCGACACGGATGCGTTCGTGCAGAACGCCGAGAAGCTCGCCGGCTACTGTGCCGCCAATCCCCAGATCGGGCTCATCACCGCGACGGACAGTCTCTTCGGCGAATGAGGATATTCTCCCGGCCGATGGCGCCGGCAGCACCGCCGCCCCGGGGCCCCCTCCGGAGCCCTGCCATTCCGGTCGGGCTCGGCACTGCTTCGTCGTGGCCGGATACTGGCCGCTTCGTGATCGAGACGGCCGACACCGCCCTCCCCGGCGCGTCCTGCCGGTCCGGAGGCGGTCCCGCGTCGATGCCGGACACTTGAACGGACCGAAGTGCTCCGCCTTCGCCCGAAGCCGGATACCGCCACTCTTGCCCGCCACCGGTCGAGGTTCCATAGTCACTCATCGGATTCCCCACGCAACGGTACCGACCCGCTGAGAAATCCGCCGCTTCGAGACGGGACCGGCGATGGCGGCGTCCGTCGCCCCTCCTTCCTTTGGTCAGCTCCCTCTTATGTCGCGCAAGCCTTCCAACATTCTCTATTCGGTCGACGAGAAACCGCCGGTCGGCACGCTCATCGTTCTCGGCGTGCAGCACGCGACCCTCGCTCTGCTCTTCCTCGTCTACCCGCTGGTCGCCGCCGTCGAGGCCGGCCTGTCCTTCGAGGATACGCAGATATTCATCACCAGCTGCATCATCTTCATGGGGCTCGCGACGCTGGTGGAGTGCCTGCCCCGGCCCGGCGCCGGCATGCTGCTGGTGCAGATTCCCAACATGGCGCATCTGCCGCTCGCCGTGCAGTCGCTGGCGGCCGGCGGCCCGGCGCTCTATGCCGGCATGAGCCTCATCGCGGCCGTGTCTCAGCTCACGCTGTCCCGCTTCATGGGCGCGTTGCGCGCGGTCTTCCCACCGGAAATCTGCGGCGTCGCCGTCACCATGCTCGGTGTGGCGCTGGCCGAACCGGCGCTGCGCCGGGTGTTCGGCCTGAGCGCCGAAGGCGGCCACGCGATCGACCTGCGCTACCCGATGGTCAGCCTGGTGGCGCTCGTCATCATCATCCTGCTCGCCGTGTTCTCGCGCGGCCTCCTGCGGCTGTTCGCGGTGGCCATCGGCGCCGGGGTCGGCTGGGCGCTCGCGGCCTATGTCGGCGTTGCCCCGGTGCCGGCGCAGAACTTCTCCTCCCTGCCCTTCGTCGACCTGCCGAAGCTCGGTTTCCCCGGCATCAGCTTCATTTCCTGGGCGCTGGTTCCCGCCGCCATCCTCACCGGCGTGATCTCTGCGGTCGACATGCTCGGCACCGTCGTGTCGATGCAGCGCATGGACGATGCGGACTGGCGCCGCGCCGATCTCCTGCAGGCCGGCCGCGCCATCCGCGCCAACACCATCGCCGATATGGGCACGGCGGTCACCGGCGGCTTCGCCAGCGCCTCGTCCTCCGCCGCCATCGGCATCGCCTTTGCGACCGGTACGACGGCATGGCGGGTCGGCGCCGTGTCGGGCGTGGTGATAATCCTGGCGGCATTCTCGCCGCGCCTGATCGCCGCCCTGACCATCATCCCGCCCCCGGTCATCGGCGCGATCCTGATCTATGCCGCCGCCTTCCTCATCGTGGCGGGCATGGAGCTCATCCTTTCCCGGCGCCTCAGCGACCGGCGCATCTTCACGGTCGGCCTCGCCGTGCTCACCGGCCTCGCCGTGGCGATCCTGCCCGAACTCGTGCACAGCACGCCGGAATGGATGCAGCCCATCCTCGAATCGCCGCTGTCCGTCTCCACCGGCGTCGCCATCGCGCTGAACCTGTTCTTCCGTATCGGCATCCGCCAGGAAGCCTCGCGCCAGGTCGCGGTCGGCGACAATCCGTTCACCGTCACGACCGAATTCCTCGAACGCCAGGGCGATTTGTGGGGCGCGCGGCGCGACGTCGTCGCTGTCGCCATTCCGGTCGTCGCCGAGGGCGTGGAGATGCTGCTCGACACCGGCGTCGCCGAGAGTCTGGAGATGCGTGCCCACTTCGACGAGAACAATTTCGACGTCAGCCTGCTCTACAAGGGCGAGGCGATCGAGATTCCCACCCATCGCCCGGCGCCGGAGGACCTGCTCGGCGACGCGCAGGCCGTCGCCCGCTTCGTCGGCTATATGCTGAGCAAACGCGCCGACAAGCTGGTGCTCGCCAAGGATGGCGAGCGTCAGATGCTGACCATGCGCTTCGAGCACTGACCAGGTCTAAGTGGGGCCCGGGTCCAGGCGGGGCCGGGGTCCGACGGCAGGCCCTCCGCTTGCGCCATTTCAGCTTTGCCGATAACTCTGGGGCGATCCTCACGCGAGTGGCTGGCAGGCGCGCCGAGAGGCGCGGGCCGTCGTTTACGCGTTGCCGTAACGGTATTTCTGGAGCCGGGCCTTGATACATATCGACCGCATCGTCCAGGGCAATGTCCTCGTCACAACCGTGAAGGGACGGCTCGACAGCAGTTCGTCTCCCAAGCTGGACGAGTTCCTCGCGACGGTGCCGGGCGACGGCAGCGTCGTCCTGCTCGACTTCGCCGAACTCACCTACATCAGCTCCGCGGGTCTGCGCGTGGTGCTCAAGGCCACCAAGCTGGCGCGCAGCTCGGGCGCCACGCTCGCCGTCTGCGGCCTGGTTCCGCAGGTGCATGAGGTGTTTGACGTCAGCGGCTTCTCGACCCTCATCCCGATCCACCAGAACCGCGAGGCGGCACTCGCCACGCTAGTCTGACCGAACCCAGCCAGCCGGACCGGCGGAACGGGCCATGACCGACCTTGAGCTCGACATCCGCCTCAGGAACGATCTGGGCCAGCTCGATGGGCTGATCGACCGGATCGAGGCCTTCGTCGCGGAGGCGGGCATCGCGCCGACGCCGGCCTACCGGCTCCAGCTCGCGGTCGACGAGTTCTTCAACAACGCGGTCGACTACGGCTATCCCGACGGCCGTGACGGCGAGATCGAGGTGCGGGTGCGGCGCGTCGGCGACCGGCTCGAACTCGTCTTCAGCGACGACGGCGAGCCGTTCGACCCCTTCGCCGCCCCCGCGCCCGACGTCACCGGCACGGTCGAGGACCGCCGCATCGGCGGGCTCGGGGTGCATCTGGTGCGGACCCTCAGCGACAGCTTCGCCTATGAGCGAGCGGGGGGACGCAACGTCCTCCGGCTGGGCTTTTCCCTCGCCGCCTGACGAGGTCTCAGGAGGCGTTCAGCGCGCGGTGCACCTGGGTAAAGTCGTTCACCAGCCGGCGTGCCAGCCAGACGATGCGCTCGAACAGCACCGTCATGCGGAACAGCGCGTTCTGCACCTGGGTCGATATCTCCTGCTGCGAGGACAGCCGCTGGCGCAGTTCCTCCATCAGATGGTCGCGATGGCCCAGAAGGCTCAGCACCAGGTCCGGCTCCTCCGCGCCGAGGCTCTCCGCATGTTCGGCCACCGCGCCGAGCAGCAGATGCAGCGCCTCGGTCAGCCGCTGCGCCGTCGGCAGGTCGCGCGCCGTCGCCGCCTCGAGAGCATAGTCCGCCACCGCCTCATGCAGTGCCCCGGCATTGGTCGCCGCGTCGTCGAGCAGCAGCGCGACCGCCACCTGGTCCCGCGCGAGATGCGCGTCGAGCAGCGAGGCGAGGTAGGACTTGATGGAACCCGACAGGCTCGACCCGGCGGCGCGCAGCACCGGCGCCGGCGGCACGGAGACGTCGCCCTCCTCGCGCACATGCTCGAGCAGCTGCGGCAGCCGCGCGCTCAGGCGCGCCACCTCGCGGGTCGACAGGTCGAGCGCGGCCGCCGTGTCGTTCAGCGCCTCGCGCATCAGGAAGGCAGGTTGCGACAGCGTCTCGGCCGCGTCCATCGGCAGCAGGCGCGCCACGATGCGGCGGGTCGTCTTCTGCATCAGGGCCGCGATGGTCGCACCGCCGATCTGCGCGGCGAGGAAGACCAGCGCCAGCTCGGCGCCGACATCGTGTCCTTCCGGCCCGAGCAGCGCCGCCATGGCGTCCGGGCGCCAGGCGGCAAAGAGGGCGAGAGCCGCCAGCAATATCGACCCGCCGGCCTTCTGCACCACCTGCAGGCTGAAGACGACGCGGCCAGGACTGGTCTCGCCCGGAATCAGCGCCGCGTTGTTGATCATGGCGGCGGCGTTGGCCCCGGCGATCAGCGGCAACGCCGACCAGAGGTCGAGCAGCCCGCCGCCGACCGCCGCCACGGCCAGCGCCGCCGCCACCGAGGAGGACTGCGCCGCGACCGAGAAGCCGGCGCCGAGCAGTGCCAGGAGCCATGGGTTCTGCACCGCCGAATCCCACCAGGGATGGTGCATCAGCGCCTCGCGCATAGGACCGACGGCGACGGAGACGAGATGCATGCCGAACAGCAGCAGCGCCGCCCCAAGCGCCGCCTCCAGCACGTTGCGCATGCGGTCGCCGCGGGCGAGCCGGAAATAGGTGGCGAAGCCGACCACGCCGATCACGATTCCCGCGACGGTCGAGGTGTCGATGGCGACGATGAGCGGCAGCAGCGAGGTGCCGACATTCGCCCAGGTCGGTGCCAGCAGCGCCGGTCCGTCGGTCAGCACGCCGCCGCGCACGAAGGACACGACGATCCACGACACCGCCGTCGAGCTCTGCGTCACCATGCCGGCGATGGTGCCGTTGACGGCGACGCTGAACGGCCCGCGCAGCGCGTGGGCGAAGGCCGCGCGCGCGCGGCGCCCGACCAGCGGCACAAGGTTGCTCGAAAGCCCCCGGACGCCGATGAAGAAGAGTCCCAGGCCGCTCAGCAGAAGCGCGATCGTCGCCATACGCCCGACTACTCTCTGCTTCGAACGGACACGGGACGGCCCTTCAATGGACAAGCACGCCTGGGGAAATCACGCCTGAAAAAATCCGGCCGACGAAACGCCGGCCGAGTCGGGATAGGCAAGACGTACGCCGTTATCGGGTCGTCATATGACGGGACGGTGACAAGACGCACGCCCGCTGCGGCCCGCTCACTCGGCCATGCCGAGCTGCGCCTTGATCTTGCCGAGCAGGCGCGGCAGTTCCACCGGCTTGGTGTCGAAGTCGTCGCAGCCGGCGGCCATGGCGTCCTCGCGGTCCTTGGCCATGGCGTGGGCCGTGAGGGCGATCACCGGTATGCCGGCGGTCTCGGGATGGGCCTTCACCTGGCGCGTCGCCTCCCAGCCGTCGAGCACCGGCAGGCTCATGTCCATGAGGATCAGCGCCGGCTTCTCCGACAGAGCGAGATCGACGCCCTCCTGCCCGTTCACCGCGATCACCACCTCGAAGCCGTTGCGTGCGAGCCGCCGCGAGAGCATGTCGCGGTTCATCTCATTGTCTTCGACCAGAAGAATCTTCGCCATCGCTCCCGCTCCGTTCAATGGCCGCGACCGGCGATATGCGCCAGAGCCGAACCGAGCGTGCCGATCGGCTGCGCGCTCTTGTTGAGGATCAGCAGCGTGTTGCGCGCCAGGAAATCGCGCTCGTGATCCGTCAGTTCCTTGGCGGTCAGCACGACGATGGGCAGCTCGGCATATTTCGGTACCGCCCGCACCTTTTCGAGGAAGGTGAAGCCGTCCATCACCGGCATCATCAGGTCGAGCAGCACCAGCGACGGCGGATGGTGAGCATCGAGCCAGCCGATCGCCTCCTGCCCGTTGCCGGCCTCGGCCACGGCGAGCCCGGCGCCCTCGATGGTCGTACGCACCATGGCGCGCACCTGCGGGTCGTCGTCCACCACCAGCACCACGCCCTCGTCGGCGCCGGGGGCGAATTTGTGGATCAGCGCGATCAGCCGCTGCCGGTCGACCGGCTTGGTCATGTATTCCGACGCGCCGAGCGAATAGCCGAGGTTCCGGTCGTCGACGATAGTGAGCATGATGACCGGGATATGCTCCAGCTCGGGCTCGGACTTCATGATGCCGAGCACCGACCAGCCGTCGATCTTCGGCATCATCACGTCGAGCGTGACGATGTCCGGCGGCTCCTTGCGCATGATGTTGAGCGCCTCGATGCCGTCGCGGGCGTGGCGCAGGAGGTAGCCCTCCTTGCCGAGCGTCGCCGCGAGCACTTCATGCACCGCCGGGTCGTCGTCGACCACCAGCACGGTGATCGCGCCCGGCTCGGAGGGAGCGCCCGGATCGACGATGTCCGCCGCACCGCTCTCGGCGGGCGCGACATGCGTCTCGACCGGCAGCTCGATGGTGAAGGTCGACCCCTTGCCCGCCTCGCTCTTTACCGAGATCGTGCCGCCCAGCATGGCGGCGAAATGCTTGGTGATGGTGAGGCCGAGCCCGGTACCGCCGAAATTGCGGGTGGTCGAGGAATCCGCCTGGGTGAACGCCTGGAACAGGCGGCCCATCTGCTCCTCGCTCATGCCGATGCCGCTGTCGGTGACATCGAAGCGGATGGCGCTGCAGCCGTCGATCATCCTGTCGCGCGAGATGCGCAGCGTCACGGTGCCGTCCTTGGTGAACTTGGCGGCATTGCTCAGCAGGTTGATGAGGCTCTGCTTCAGCTTGGTGAGGTCGGTGCGCAGCGTGCCGATGTCGATCGGGCAGTCGATCACCAGCTGGTTGGCGTTCTTCTGCATCATCGGGCTGACGATGGTCTTCACCTCGTCGACCATCCGGCTCAGGAACACCTGTTCGAGATAGACGTCCATCCGCCCGGCCTCGATCTTCGAGAGGTCGAGGATGTCGTTGATCAGCCCCAGAAGGTGCTTGCCGGCCGCCTGGATCTTGTCGAGGTCGGCGACCATGGCGGTGTCGCCATTGTCGGCGGCGTCCTCGGAGAGGATCTCGCTGTAGCCGATGATGGCGTTGAGCGGCGTGCGCAGCTCGTGGCTCATATTGGCGAGGAAGGCCGATTTCACCTGGCTGGCCGATTCCGCCGCCTCCTTGGCCTCGCGCAGCTGATGCTCCATGCGCACGCGGTCGCTGATGTCGACGAAGGTGGCGATCACCGCCGGCGTGCCGCGAAAGTCGAGCCGCTCATGCGAGACGATGGTGGAGATCGTCGAGCCGTCCGCATGCGGCAGGTTGAACTCCTGCCGCTCGGTGGACGGGCTGGTGAGGACGTCGACGAGCTGCCGGCCTTTTTCCGCATCGCCGAGCAACACCGAGACCGGCTGGCCGATCAGCGTGGCGACGTCGCGGCCGATCAGGCGGCCGAAACAGCCATTGGAATGTCGGATGACGTTGTGCGCGAAATCCATGATGACGAGGCCGACCGGCGCCGCCGCGTCGATGGCGCGCAATTGCTCCTCGTCCTCGCGCAGCTTCATCTCGGCGAGCTTGCGCTCGGTGATGTCGGTGTAGATGGCGATGAAACCGCCGCCCGGCACAGGATCGCGCCGCACTTCGAGGATGGTGCCGTCCGGCCGCGTGCGCTCGAAGCGGTGCGGCGTCTCCAGCTGGGCGAGGCGCTGGGCGAGCGCGGTCTCGATGTCGACGTCGCCGAATTCGCCGCGCGCGCCGAGATAGCGGATGTAGTCGGAGAAGGTGTGCTCGGTGCCGAGGAACTCCTCCGGCATGTCGAGATAGTCGCGAAACAGCTGGTTCCACGTCACCAGCCGGTGCCGGGCGTCGTACATGGCGACGCCCTGCGACATGTTCTCCAGCGTCGCGCGCAGCAAGGTCGCCTCGCTCACCCACTCGTCCTCGGTCATCCGTTCCTCTCGTCCCCTCACGCCGCGCCGGGCGGATCCAGCGTCAGCAGCAGCGCCGCCATGTCGTCGAAGGCCGGCAGCCCGGCCTCGAACGCCCGCACCCCCGCCGCGAGGCGCGGCAGCGGCTCCTTCTCCTCGCCGAGCGCGGCGAGAAACATGCCGACCCGCTCCTCGCCATAGAGGTCACCGGCATGATCGTGCGCCTCGGTCAGCCCGTCGGTCACCACCATCAGCCGCTCGCCAGGCGCCAGCGTGATCGAGGCGGCGCCGAAGGCAAACTCTTCCATCACCCCGAGCGCCGGCCCGCCGGCGGCGGTGAGCCGCGACACCGTTCCGTCGACCGCACGCAGATAGGGCGGCACATGGCCCGCGCGCACATAGGCCAGGGTGCCGCTCGCCACGTCGAGCACCGCCAGCAGCAGCGTCACGAACATGCAGGACGCGTTGCCTCGCGCCAGCGCGTCGTTGACCAACCCCGCCGCGCGTGCCGGATCGGCGAAGAGTTCGGCCGCGTCGGGGCGCGTGCCGAGCGAGCGGAACATCGAATGGGTGCGCGCCATCATCAGCGCCGCGCCCGCCCCCTTGTCGGAGACGTCGCCGACGACCAGCACCATATGCGTGTCGCCGACCGGGAAATAATCCACGAGATCGCCGCCGACTTCCTTGGCCGGCTCCAGCAGCACGTCGATGGCGAGCCTGCGCCCGCCGAACGGGCCGGCGAAGGGCGGCGGTACCAGCGCCAGCTGCAGGGTGCGCGCCTCGGCCAGCTCGGCCTGCTTGCGCTTGAGCTCGTCGCGCGTGCGGTCGCGCAGGCCCTTCTTCTCCAGCGTGGCGAGCACGCGGGCGCGCAGCAGCGTCGGGTTGAACGGCTTGAAGATGAAATCGTCGGCGCCCAGCTCGATGCAGCGCACCACCGGCTCGATCTCGTTCAGCGCCGAGACAACGATGACCGGCAGATCATTGATGCGCCCGTCCGCGCGGAGCTGATCGAGCACGCCGAAACCGTCGAGTTCCGGCATCATGATGTCGAGCAGGACGAGGTCGTAGGCCTTGCGGTCGATCGCGGCGAGCGCCTGGTGGCCGTTCTCGGCCTCGTCCATGTGCGAGAATCCGAGCCGCCTCAGGCGGCGTATCAGCAGGTCCCGGTTCTCCGCGACATCGTCGACCACCAGAATCGCAGCGTTCTGGTCCGTCATGATCCCGCTTCCACCGTGCTCCGACCCCGACACTGCCCGGCGCCGGGCACGCCAATGCGAGGCAGGCCGATGCGGGGCAAGCGCGGACTATCCACACAATGACCCGCCATAGCAACGCCGCCGGACGGGGGTGCCGCGACAAATATTGCACCGATCGCCCCCGGCGCGACGCCTCCCGCAACGTGATGCGCCCATTTGGCGCCGGCCATGGCGGTGCCGCCCACGGGCGCCTAAATAGGGGATCAGGGAGGCGTGACGTTCACCGATGAAGATCATCCCAACCGCCGCGCTGCTATTGATGCTGGACATCACGGGCAACGCGGCCCTCGCGCAGATTCAGACAAGGCCGGTGCAGTCCATGCCGCCACGCCGCGATTCGGTTCAGCCGAACAGCCAGAACCTGATGCAGGGCCCGTCCTACTGGACGCCGCAGCAGCGCCGGCTCAACGTGCCGGGCGCCACCAGCAATCCGAGCCAGAGGCGGAACACCCTGCCTTATACCGCGCCGCCACCGGCGACGGTGACACCGGCACCGCCCGCGCCCGCCCCGGTCCGGCCCGCCGAGACGCCGGAGAAGTGAAAGGCAACCGGGGCCATCTTTGCCCCGTCATGCCGAGGTACCAGCCGGCGGCCGGACTCGACGCGCACAGGCGCCGGGCGCCTCGGGATGACGCTTCTTCAGCGGCCTCATCCGCACGAGCGCCGTCATCCCCGGGGATCGGCCCGGGGATCCACGACTTTGACCTCAGCTAAGGCGTGGAGGACCGGACCGGGCCCGGTCCTCGCGGTGTAAGAGGCTGAAGCCCTCAGTCCCGCTGCAGGTCCGGCGGGCTGGCTTCCGCCACCAGCGAGGCCAGCGCCTCGTCCAGCGTCAGCGTGGTCTGGTTGGGCGAGCCGAGCCGGCGGATCGAGACGGTGCGCTCGGCGGCTTCCTTGCGCCCGACGACGATCAGCGCCGGCACCTTGGCCAGCGAGTGCTCGCGCACCTTGTAGTTGATCTTCTCGTTGCGCAGGTCGCGCTCGACGCGCAGCCCCATCTTCTTCGCCGCCGCGACGATCTCCTCGGCATAGTCGTCGCCCTCGGAGGTGATGGTCGCCACCACCGCCTGCACCGGCGCCAGCCAGAGCGGGAAATGGCCGGCATGGTGCTCGATCAGGATGCCGGTGAAGCGCTCCATCGAGCCGCAGATGGCGCGGTGGATCATCACCGGGGTCTTCTTCTGGCCGTCGGCGTCGACATAGAAGGCGCCGAAGCGTTCCGGCAGGTTGAAGTCGACCTGCGTGGTGCCGCACTGCCACTCGCGGCCGATGGCGTCGCGCAGCGTGTATTCGAACTTCGGGCCGTAGAAGGCACCCTCGCCCGGCAGGATGCCGGTCTTGATCTTGCCGCCGGACTCGGCCTCGATCTGGGTCAGCACCCGCCCCATCACGTCCTCGGCATGGTCCCACACCGCATCCGAGCCGACGCGCTTGTCGGGCCGGGTGGAGAGCTTCACCACGATCTCCTCGAAGCCGAAATCGGCATAGGTGGAGAGGATCAGCTCGTTGATCTTCAGGCACTCGGCTGCCATCTGCTCCTCGGTGCAGAAGATGTGCGCGTCGTCCTGGGTGAAGCCGCGCACGCGCATCAGCCCGTGCAGCGCGCCGGAAGGCTCGTAGCGGTGCACCGCGCCGAACTCGGCGAGGCGCATCGGCAGGTCGCGGTAGCTCTTCAGCCCGTGCTTGAAGATCTGCACATGGCCGGGGCAATTCATCGGCTTGAGCGCATAGACCCGGTCATTGTCCTCGGTGTCGCCGGCCGGCTGCACCTTGAACATGTTGTCCTTGTACCAGCCCCAGTGGCCGGAGGTCTCCCACAGCGACTTGTCGAGCACCTGCGGGGCATTGACCTCGGCATAGTCGGCGGCGAGACGGCGGCGCATATAGGAGACGAGGTTCTGGAACAGGTTCCAGCCCTTGGGGTGCCAGAACACGACGCCCGGCCCCTCCTCCTGGAAGTGGAACAGGTCCATCTCCCGGCCGAGCCGGCGGTGGTCGCGCTTCTCGGCTTCCTCCAGCTGGTGGAGATAGGCGTCGAGTTCCTCACGGGTGCGCCACGCGGTGCCGTAGATGCGGGTCAGCATCGGGTTCTTGGCGTCGCCGCGCCAATAGGCGCCGGCTACCTTCATCAACTTGAAGGCGTCACCCACCTTGCCGACGCTCGGCATGTGCGGGCCGCGGCAGAGGTCGAACCACTCGCCCTGCTTGTAGATCCTGATCTTCTGGTCGGCGGGGATCGCGTCCACCAGCTCGACCTTGAACGCCTCGCCCTTCTCCTTGAAGACGCGCTTGGTCTCGTCGCGGTCCCACACTTCCTTGGTGAAGGGCGCGTCGCGGGCGATGATCTCGCGCATCTTCTTCTCGATGGCGACGAAATCGTCCTGATTGAACGGCTCGTTGCGGAAGAAGTCGTAATAGAAGCCGTTCTCGATCACCGGGCCGATGGTCACCTGGGTGCCCGGCCACAGGGTCTGCACGGCTTCCGCCAGCACATGCGCGGCATCGTGACGGATGAGTTCGAGCGCTTCGGGGCTCTCGCGGGTGACGAGCTCGAACTTCGCGTCGCGGGTGATGGGATCGGAAAGGTCGCTCAGTTCGCCGTCGAGCTTCATGGCGAGCGATTTTTTCGCCAGAGATTTGGCGATGGAGGCGGCGACCTCGGTGCCCGTGGTGCCGGAGGCATAGGCTCGGACAGCGCCATCGGGAAAGGTCAGGTTGATATCGGACATCTGGCTTTTCTCCTGCCCACTCCTGCGAACCACGCAGGTAGGCGATTTGTCAGTAGGCTTGTTGGTCAATCGTCGCGCGCGCCCTCCGTCTTCGGGGTTCGCGCGTAGCGCCACGGCATATACCACACGGCTTTTGGCGGCAATTCGACCGGCACGGCCTCATAGCCCGATCCGCCCCACGGATGGCAGCGGCACACGCGCCCGGCCGCCATCCAGCCGCCGGCCCAGGCGCCATGGGTCTCGATGGCCTCCTCGGCGAATTCCGAGCAGGTCGGAAGATAGCGGCACTGCCGGCCCATGAAGGCCGAGAACGTATAGCGATAGACGAGGATCGGCACGCGCAGCGCAAGGCGCGGCAGACGCGCGATGACACGCCCCGCGCTCATCGTCTCTCGCCCCTAACCGGGAACCTGTGAGAGTCCGGCGCGTTGCCCAGACGCGGGTCATGTCCGACCCGCATGGGGAGAACGCGCCGATGGCCGAGTGGAACTGGAGTACCGTGGTGCTGGCCGCCTGCCTGACCCTGGCCAGCAGCCCGGCCTTCGCCCAGCAGCCGCCGGCCGGCACGCACACCTCGCCCGGCCCGGAAGGCGGCACGCAACCCGACGAATCCGCCGCCAGTTCGCCCGAGGTCGATCCCGACATGCAGCGCGTCGCCGCCTGCAAGGCCGAGGCACTGAAGAAGCTCAAGCAGCGCTCCCCCTCGATCGACGACATCTACATGGACGTCGACGGGCTCACCATCGCCCAAGCCGACGCCAAGCTCGGCGACACGGCGGTCAAGGGCGTGATCATGGGCGAGGCCTATATCCAACGCGACCGCTCCGATACCGCGAACCGCTTCCTGTGCCTTACCGGCGCCAAGGGCGAAGTGCTGTTCACCTTCTTCACCGAACGTTGAGCCTTCCCTCATAGCGTCATCCCGGCCGAAGGCGCAGCCGCAGGGCCGGGATCGCTCTCCGTTCTGCCCGCGATCCCGGATCGGCCTGTGGCCGTCCGGGATGACGACGGCCGGGACGCGATCCGCGCCCTACTCGGCCGCCTGGCTGTCTCGGCGCGCCTCGATCTGGTCGAGCGCGTCGACTACCGCGTCGAAGGTCAGCAGGGTCGAGGCATGGCGCGCCTTGTAATCGCGCACCGGCTCCAGCACCGCGAGTTCTGCCCAGCGACCGCCGGGCGGCGGGCCGTTTTCCTTCAGCATGCTGCGCATGGCCTCGCGCACCTCGCGCAGTTCCCGCGCGGTCGAGCCGACGACGAGGCTGCCCATCACCGAGGAGGAGGCCTGCCCGAGCGCGCAGGCCCGCACCTCGTGGGCGAAGTCCGTCACCACCCCGTCGCGCATGGCGAGGTCGATGGTGACGGTGGAGCCGCAAAGTTTGGAATGCGCCGTTGCCGACGCGTCGGGCGAGGCAAGGCGGCCGAGGCGTGGTATATCGGCCGCCAGTTCAAGTATGCGGCGATTGTAGATTTCGTTCAGCATGCCTCGTCCGTTCGTCCTCGCAAAGACGCCCTTTGCCCGCATTGCAGCCAGCCCATGCCTCCATATATAGGTGCGGTGGTCGACCTGCGAAAGCGACAACCGGATGGCTCTTCCGGCGCTCGTGCAGGGCGGTTATGTTTGGAACGCGTCACTGATCCGTACCGGGTGATGGCACGTATGGCGAGTTGGACCGGCGACGCTTCGGCGTCCGGGATGAGATACGCCGTCGAACGGAGTTCGTCATGGATGCCGTGCTTAAGTCGCTGATGCGTAGTGCCCAGAACGAGATCGAGGCGTCCGCCGCCCGTCGCCCCTCCCGCGAGGAGGCCGAAGCGGCCGTCCGCACGTTGATCGCCTGGGCCGGTGACGACCCGGAACGCGAGGGCCTGCTCGACACGCCCAAGCGGGTCGTGCGCGCCTATGAGGAATTCTACAGCGGCTACCGCGCCAATCCCGACAACATCCTCGACCGCACCTTCGGCGAAATCGGCAATTTCGACGACATGGTGATGGTGCGCGACATCGAGTTCCACTCGCACTGCGAGCACCACATGGTGCCCTTCGTCGGCAAGGCGCACGTCGCCTATTTTCCGGTGGAGCGCGTCGTCGGCCTGTCGAAGATCGCCCGCATCGTCGATCTGTTCGCCCGCCGGCTGCAGACCCAGGAGCACCTGACCTCGCAGATCATCACGGCGATGGACGAAGTGCTGAAGCCGCGCGGCGTCGCCGTGCTCATCGAGGCGGAGCACATGTGCATGGCCATGCGCGGCGTGCGCAAGCAGGGCGCCTCGACCGTCACCTCGCAGTTCACCGGCATCTTCCGCGACGACCCGCAGGAGCAGGTTCGCTTCATGAGCCTGCTGCGCGGGATGCGTCCGTGATCGCCCGCCGCTGCTTCTCGTGACCGACCTCCCCTTTTCCCCGCGCGGCAGCAATGCCGAGATCGAGGAGGGCGACCGCCTTTCCCCGAAATTCGACGCTGACGGGCTCGTCACCGCGGTGGCCGTCGATGCCGACGACGGTGCCGTGCTCATGGTCGCGCACATGGATGCGCGGGCGCTGGCACTCACCATAGAAACCGGTGAGGCGCACTATTTCAGCCGCTCGCGCCGCCGGCTGTGGAAGAAGGGCGAGGAGAGCGGCCACGTCCAGAAGCTGGTCGAGCTGCGCGTCGACTGTGATCAGGACGCCGTGGTGCTGCGCGTGCGCATGCCGAGCCTTGGCCCGGGAGTTCCCGGCGCGGCCTGCCACACCGGGCATCGCTCCTGTTTCTTCCGCTCGGTGCCGCTCGGCGCGGCGCCCTCGCCCGAACTGAAGCTCAGCGTCAACGACGCCGGCAGGCTGTTCGACCCGAAAACGGTGTACGGCACGCCGAAGAAGACCGAAACGCCGCGTTTCTAAGGCGGCCGGCGGTTCTATGACGCCGTCATCCCGGCCGCAGGCGAAGCCGGAGCGCCGGGATCGCCCTGCGCTCTCCACGCGACGATCCCGGATCGACCTGCGGCCGTCCGGGACGACCAGCCGGTATCGGCCTGTCTGTGCGCCGACTCACGCCGACATGATGTATTCGCGCATCGCGTGGCTCTCGCGCTCCATTTCCGCGAGGCGATGCTTCACCACGTCGCCGATCGAGATGATGCCGACCAGCTTGCCGTCCTGCACCACCGGCAAATGGCGGAAGCGCCCGGCCGTCATCTGTTCCATGATCTGGTGCACGGTCTCGTTGCCGTCGCAGGTGACGACTTTGGCCGTCATGACCGAAGAGACCGGATCGTCGAGCCGCGTCGGCCCGTCCATGCCGACCACGCGCACCACGTCGCGCTCCGACAGGATGCCGACGACACGACGTTCGGCATCCGTCACCACGATGGCACCGATGCGCTTCTCCGCGAGCAGCTCCGTCGCCTCGCGCAGCGTGGCCTGCGGGCCGATCGTCTGAACGTCGAAGCCCTTCTCATCCAAAATCGTTCGAACCGTCATGCATGCCTCCTTCCCGGCTTGGGCGGGACAGACGGCACGCGCTCCGCACCCATCGCCCGCTCTTCCTGGCTTCTTCCCGCCGCGAGCGGGCGAGCCTTGAAGGTGGATGATCCGCTTTAACGCAACGGCAGGCAAGAGGCTCCGGCGCGGAGCCGTCTCCGGCGGGCTCAGCGGCCGGCGCGGCGCGAATAGATCCGGTCGTCCGGCGTGCGTCCGACAGGATCGAAGAACGGGAACAGCAGCAGACCGACGATGAAGCCGCCAATATGCGCCTGCCAGGCGACACTGCCGTCGACAATGCCCGCCGGCGCGCCGATGCCGAAGGCGAGATTGATGACGAACCACACCGCGACGAAGCCGATGACCCGCCGGTCGCGCATCACCTGGGCCAGCGGCGGGGCCGGATAGTGCACCGCGTTCTCCAGCATGTCGGGCCGCCAGGCGCCGTAGCCCTCATGCGCGAACATGAAGCGCAGCGCCGCCGCCATGAATCCCGACACCGCCGCCGAGGCACCGATCATCGGCACCAGCTCGCCCTCATGGGTGAGCAGATGCAGCCCCGCCCCCGCCGCCGCGGTGACGGCGAAGAACAGCAGGAAGCGCACCACGCCGAAGCGCCGCGCCACCGGCGTGCCGAAGGCCAGCATCCACAGGAGGTTCAGGCCGACATGGGTCCAGCCGCCATGCAGGAAGGCATAGGTGACGAAGGTCCACACATCCGCCGCCACGCCGCCCGGCAGCACGCCCTCGGCGAGCACGGAAGGATCGAAGCGCGCAGGGATGAAGGCGAACAGCGCCAGGATCTCGACGCCGGTTTCCGGGTCGACCCAGTCGCGCACCAGCTGAATGAGCAGCATCACCGCCGCCAGCACGGTGATCACCGGCGGCACGTTGAGGATCGGTTCGCGTCTCTGGGCGGCAAGGCGGGGCGGTTCGAGCACGGGCATCACATAGGCTGCCGGGCTCGCGGCGGCAAGGCATAGCGGCGCGGTCGGGCAGCAGCGCGACCTTGCCATCGGCTTAAGCGGCTTGATGAACAGTTTGCCTATTGGTTTGGTTAATGACAATAAAAAAACATATTAACATTCCCTGTCCAGCGTTGTTACGAATCATCGACATCGCTTAGACCAGAATAAAAACCTCGCCTCTATGCTCTCATCCAGTGACAGGAATGAGGTGCGCGATGAAAAAGAGGCTCGAACGGGCCCTTCTCGCGGCAGGGCTGGCAGTTGTGGCGACGCTTTTCGCGGATGCCGGGCCAGCAATGGCGAAGGAAGAGGTGGCGATGCTGTCGAACTTCGCCGCCAACATGGCGGTCGGCGCGCATACCGGCGTGCCGATCGGCTATGTCAGGTTCTGCGCGGAAAGCCCCGCCGACTGCGGCGGAAGCACGGAAAACGGCGGCAAGGTCGCGCTCACCGAGGCCAATTTCACCCAGCTGCGCAAGGTGAACGACGAGATCAACGAGCGCATCCAGCCGATGACCGACATCGATCATTACGGCGAGGTGGAGCGCTGGACCTATCCGGACGACGGCTATGGTGACTGCGAGGACTATGTGCTGCTCAAGCGCCGCGCGCTGGTCGGGCTCGGCTGGCCGGCCGACACGCTGCTGGTCACCGTGGTACGCGACCGCAAGGGCGACGGCCACGCCGTCCTCACCGTGGTGACCGATCGCGGCGACCTCGTGCTCGACAATCAGGAAGCCGCCATCGTGCTCTGGCACGAGACCGGCTACCGCTTCGTCAAGCGCCAGGCACAGGAAGACATCAATGCGTGGGTGTCGCTCGGCGACGTGCTGGCGCCGCTCTCGGTCGGCCGGAACTAGATTTCGCCCTTGTCGTCACCCTTCAGCGCCGGGGCGACGCGGCGCCAGCGGCCCGGGAGGAAGCGAGGCTCGCTGGACGCGCTCGTCCATTGCCGCCCATTCCCTTCGCAGGATGGCGTATTGCATCGTGTTCTCGAAAACCGGCGCGCCGTCATCATCGTGGCGGAAGGAAATGAACTCCTTGAACAGTCCTTCCCTGCGCATCCCCAGCCTTTCGCACAGGCGCTGCGAGGCGGCGTTGTCTTCCTCGACATAGGCATAAAGACGACGGGCCTGCTTCACCGCGAACAGGTAGTCGAACATCGCCCGCGCCGCCTCGGTGGCGAAGCCGGCGCCGCCGAATTCGGCGTTGAAGTTCCATCCGACGGAATAGGTATCCGGAGGCTCCGGCATGCAGAAAACGTCGCCGATCAACCTGTCGGTCGACGCCAGGCAAACGGCGATATGTTCGTCGCTTGTGCTGCGCGCCTGCGCTTCGGCCTGCGCCGCCGCGAGATCGTCCAGCCTGAGGGACAGATAACAGCTCGCGCCGGGCACCCGCAGATACGCCAGAAGGTCGGGCGCATCCGCGGGCCGGAAATTCCGCAGGATCAGCCGCTCGGTCTTGATCGCGTCCATTCGGGGTCACCGGCCGTTGTCATCGGGGATGCCCCCTGCGCGAAGCGTGGCCTGAGACTTTGGCCGAAACAGGAGGCGCGGCGCGCGCCCCTCAGTCGATCCTCTTCAGCCCCTCGGCGAAGCGCCGCCAGTTGCGCACATAATGCGCGGCGGTGCCGTGGATGCGCTGCTCCATCGCGGCGTCGAGGGTGCGGATCACCTTGCCCGGCGCCCCGACGATCAGGCAATTGTCGGGATATTCCTTGCCCTCGGTAACGAGGGCTCCGGCGCCGACGAGGCAGTTGCGGCCGATCTTCGCCCCGTTGAGGATGGTCGCGCCCATGCCGATCAGGCTGTTCGCGCCGATCGTGCAGCCATGCAGCATCGCCTTGTGGCCGATGGTGCAGTCCTCGCCGATGGTCATCGGGAAGCCCGGATCGGTGTGCAGCACGCACAGTTCCTGGATGTTCACCCGGGCGCCGAGCGTGATGCGCTCATTGTCGCCGCGGATGACCGAGCCGAACCACACGCTCGCCTCGTCGCCGAGTTGCACATTGCCGATCACCTCGGCGGTGGGGGCGATCCAGCAGCGGCTGAGCGCCGGCAGGTCCGGCGCCACCCCGTCGAGCGCATAGACGGGCATCGCCCTCAGTCCTCGAGGTCGGTGTCGAGGATGGCCATCTGGAAGTTATAGGAGAGGTCGCCGTCTTCCTTGTCCTCGAACAGGACGCCGATGAACTCGTCGCCGAGATAGACCTCGGCCGAATCCTTCTTCTTCGGACGCGCCACGACGCGCAGCTGCGTGTTGCTGAACAGGCGCCGCATATAGGTCTGGACGCGTTCGAGATCCTTCTTTTCCAAAGTCCGTGCTCCCGCGATGGGTTGAATTGGGCGGCAGGCTTGCCACGCCGCGCCGACCGGCGCAACCGGCGTCGGCCGCATAGCTGTGGCTCGCCGGAGCGATACACCGGCGAGTGGGGTCGCAAGGCGACGGCCGCACACGCCGGATCAGATCGCCTCGCCGAGGAAGGAGGGCAGGTCCGACAGGCTGTCGAACATCTGGTCCATGCTGCGCGAAGGCTCGGCACAGCCGGCCTCGCCGACCACCTTGGCCGGCACGCCGGCCACCGTGGTGCGCGCCGGCACCGGCTTCAGCACCACGGAGCCGGCGGCCACGCGGGCGCAATGGCCGACCTCGATGTTGCCGAGCACCTTGGCGCCGGCGCCCAGCAGCACGCCGCGCCGGATCTTCGGGTGGCGATCGCCGTGCTCCTTGCCGGTACCGCCGAGCGTGACGCCCTGCAGCACCGAGACATTGTCCTCGACCACCGCCGTCTCGCCCACCACGATGCCGGTGGCATGATCGAAGAAGATGCCGCGGCCGAACGGCGCCGCCGGATTGATGTCGACCTGGTTCACGGCCGAGGAACGGCTCTGCAGGTAGAACGCGAAATCCTTGCGGCCGTTCTTCCACAGCCAGTGCGCCAGACGGTGCGTCTGGATGGCGTGGAAGCCCTTGTAATAGAGCAGCGGCTGGATCGCCCGCTCGGTCGCCGGATCGCGGTCCAGCACCGCGACGATGTCGGCGCGGATGGCGACACCCAGTTCCGGGTCGTCCGCCACCGCCTCTTCGAAAGCGTGGCGGATGATATCCGCCGGCACGTCGCCATGGTCGAGGCGCTGGGCGATGCGATGCGCCACCGCCCGCTCCAGCGTGGTGTGGTAGAGCACCGTGGAAAAGACGAAGCTGGCAAGCGCCGGCTCGCGCTGGGTGATGTCCTCGGCCTCGGAGCGGATGCGTGCCCAGACCGGATCGACCTTGTCGAGGACGCGCGGCGCCTCGACGCGATGGAGAGAATTCTTCGCCATTTTCCTTCCCTCGCCGTTCGCCCGGGGGGCGCCGGCTGGATATCCCGAGTTTGTTTCAGCCTAGCACAGGCCCCGGCGCCGGCCTACGCCGCCACCATTGCAGGAATGCAGGAACGTCCACCCCCGCCACCGGCGGCCGCGCCGCTGAATCAGAATGTGAGCCACCCCTGATTCCCTTTGCCAGCAAAGCCCGGCAAGCGATTCAGCCGACTCGGCTTTCCGGCTTTGTTGAATCAAAATGCAAGCACGCCCGCCCCACATCGGGACACCGCCCCCTTCCCTGCCCGCCTCAGCGCGGCTCGGCGAGGAAGGCGAGCACCGCCTCCTTGAACGCCTTGTCCCCCACGGCACGCATATGGTCGCGGTCGGGAATGTCGAAAGCGCGCGCGCCCGGGACAAGCGCCGCGACCGGATGCGGCGAGCCGGCGACCGGATCGCGCGTGCCCACGGCGATCAGCGTCGGCACGGCGATGCGCCCGACCTCGTCGCGGCTCAGCGTGCGGCGCGAGCCGACGATGCAGGCGGCGAGCGCCTCGCGGTCGCTCTTGGTCTGCTCGGCGAAGGCCCGGAACATCCGGCCCATCGGGTCGGTCACGTCGTCGAGATGGGGCGCACGCAGCGCGTCCGCGATGCTGATCGGCAGTCCCGCCCCCTCGACGAGGTGGATGCCGATGCCGCCGAGGATGAGCGTGCGCACCCGCTCCGGCGCCGTCAGCGCCACGCAGGCGCCGATCCGCCCACCCATCGAATAACCCATCACGTCGGCGCGCGTGAGGCCGAGATGGTCCATCAGCGCGATCACGTCGCGCGCCATCAGCCAGGGGTCGTAGAGTTCGGGCTGGTAGAGCTTGGAGGAGGCGCCGTGGCCGCGATTGTCGAGCGCGATCACCCGCCGCCCGGCACCGGTCAGCGTCGCGACCCAGCCCGGCCCGACCCAGTTGATCTCCTTGGTCGAGCCGAAACCGTGAATCAGGATGATCGGCTCGCCCTCGCCCTCGTCGAGATAGGCGAAGTCGATGGCGTCGTGGGTGAAGGTCGGCATGGCGGGCGCTCCGGCGGGGAGAGACGACGGGAGGCGCAAGCTAGTAAGACGCGGCCGCCCTGCCAAGCCGGCACGGCGGGATGCCGGCCATGCGCGCGGCAGCGCGGCGTGCGCCGGAGACGCCTGCCGGCACCGGCCTATTCCGGCTTTTTCAGGCTCTTGTCGTTCCTGCAGCGCGACAGCGGCAGGATCTTGCCGGAATAGATCCGGGTGATGTTCTTCTCGGCCTTGTCGGTATCGACGCTGAGGCAGGCGCAGCCATAGCCATAGCCGTTCGGCTGCAGCTTCACATATTCCTTGGAATCGAAGTCGGGCGCGTTGTCGAAGCCCTCGGCTTCCATTCCGCCCTGCGACCGCATCCACCAGTCGCCGTCGCGATCGGACAGATACCAGTTGCCCGGGGTCGGGTTGACGTACCAGCCGCAGCGGTTCTCCGCCGCGCCGGCGGGCGCCGCCAGCAAGGCGAGCATCAGTATCGACAGGATCGGGGCCAGGACACGCATTGGTCGCCTCCTCGTGGCGCTTATGCCGGTAACGGACGCCACCGGCTGCGCTTGTTCTTCCACATCGGACGCAGCATCGCCACCATGGCCGTGTTGAACGAGGCGACGAGGCCGAAAAGATTGAGCAGTGCCGCCATCACCCAGAAGGCGAGCTTCGCCATCGCCTCGGTGACGAACAGCGCGCCGCGCCCCAGCGTCTTGACGATCGCCAGCGTCTGCCCGCCCTTGGCCTGCGCGAGAGCGCGCAGGCGCGCCGCCCCGGCCGCGTCGTCGACATGGCGCAGCCCGGCGAAGGTGGCGCGCGTGCCGGCCCGCGTGCCGGCCGTGCCGAGATCCCCCACGAGGGTGGCGACCTGCGCCCTGCCGCCGCCGCGCAGCGCCGCCGCGATATTGCCGGCAAAACGCCCGCCGACCGCGCCGGCCCGGCGCGCGCCCTTGAGCACGGATAGGCCCGCCCGCAGCGTCAGCGGCGCGCCGAAGGCGGCATAGGTGGCGCCGGTCACCGCGACTCCGACGCCGGCGAGGTCGACCATCAGCCGGTCGACCGGCCCGCCGCGCGCCCAGTGCAGCGCCTCCCGGCCGAGGTCGCGCACATCGCCCCAGACGGTGAGGTCGCTCGCCGTCGCGCCGGCGAGACCGGCGAGGTCCTCGCCCTCCCCGGTCAGGAAGCCATGGCCGAAATGCCCGGCGCCGCGCGCGAATGTCGCGCCCGGCGCATTGGCGAGCGCGACCCGCGCCCGTAGCCCGGCAGCGACCGGGATGGCGCGCGCATCGGCCAGTTCCATGAAGCTGGCCGCCAGCTCGCCATCCGCCGCCGCAAGCGCGGCCTCGATCTCACCGGCCACACGCGCGGGCGTCAGCACGCCGTCGAGTTGCAGGTCGGCGATGCGCGCCGCGTCGTCGCGGGCGGTGACGAGGGCAAACGCCTCCCGTCCCATCGGCACCACCCAATGGGCGGCACCGGTGAAGGCGAGCAGGAAACCGGCGGCGGCGAAGAAGCGGTACATGAGGGACTGAAACACCCGGCGCGACTGCGTCCACTCTTGCCCGCCCATTATGGCGAAGCGATGGGGCGGGCGCCGCAAGCCGGGGATGCGCGGCCTGCGACCCACGGCCCGTGCCATCGCCCCTTGGACCGCGGCGCGCCAGCGGCTATGTTCCGGGCGATTTCAACGTAAAGCGCGGACAGGCGAACATCATGGCGGGCCACGTCGTTCCCCACTTCCACAATTCGGCGGGCGTGCCGAGAATTTCCATCGGCGCCAAGGAATTCATGTGCGTCGGCGCCCTGCCGCCCTACGACCACCCGCATGTCTTCCTCGACATGGGGTCGGAGGACGAGATCGTCTGCCCGTACTGCTCGACCCTCTACAAGTACGATTCGCACCTGCACGGCGCCGAATCGACCCCGCCGGGCGCGCTGTACGAGACGCCGGCCGCCGCCTGACCGGCCGACCGCGTCGTGACCCGCCACATTCTCGTCGCCGGGGCCGGCATAGGCGGGCTCACGGCTGCGCTGGCGCTGTCCAGGGCCGGCTGCACCGTCACGCTCCTCGAACGGGCGGGGCAGCTCGAGGAGGCGGGAGCGGGCGTCCAGCTCGCCGCCAACGCCACGCGCTGCCTGCAATCGCTCGGCGTCTATGAGCGGGTGGCCGCCCGCGCCGTGCTGCCGCAGGCCTTCGAGGTGATCGACGGACGGCACGGCACGCGCCTTACCGGCGCGCCGATGGGCGCGCAGGCCGAGGCCCGCTTCGGTGGTCCCTTCATCGTCATCCATCGCGCCGATCTGCAGGCCGCCCTGCTCGCGGCCGTGCGCGAGGTGCCGGCGATTACCCTGAAGCTCGGTCATGCGGTGGACGGCTTCGCCACTCCGGGCGCCGGCGTCGCCGTCCGCACGCGCCATGCCGACGCCGGGGAGACGCTCGAAGCCGATGCACTCATCGGCGCCGACGGGCTGCGCTCGGCGGTAAGGCTGGCGCTCAACCCGCAGGCGCGGCCGTCCTTCCGCCACCGCGCCGCCTGGCGGGCCACCGTGCCGGCGCAGGCCCTGCCCGCCCGCCTCGCCGATCCGGTGACGCGGCTCTGGCTGGGACCGGGCGCGCACCTCGTCTCCTATCCGGTGCAGGCCGGCGCGGCGATCAATCTCGTCGCGGTCACACCGGACGCGCGCGAGGTGCACGGCTGGAGCGAGGACGGCGCGCCGGACGAACTCCTCGCCCATTACCGCGACTGGAGCGAGGACGCGCACGTGCTGCTGCGCGCGCCCGAGCGCTGGCTGCGCTGGGCGCTGTTCGATCTCGATCCCCTGCCCGCCTGGGGCTCCGGCCCGGTGACACTTCTGGGCGACGCCGCCCACGCCATGCCGCCCTTCCTCGCCCAGGGGGCCGCGCAGGCCATCGAGGACGCGGTGGTGCTGGCGCAACAGCTCGAAGGCACGTCCGCCACGGCCGAGGCACTGCGCCGCTACGAGGCGTTGCGGATTCCCCGCACCACGCGGGTGCAGCGCGCCGCCCGCGGCATGGACCGCATCTACCACCTCGCCGGCCCGGCGCGACTGGCTCGCGACCTCGTCATGCGCGCGCGC
Source organism: Ancylobacter sp. TW_SC_1 (assembly GCF_056836805.1). Lineage (NCBI taxonomy): Bacteria > Pseudomonadati > Pseudomonadota > Alphaproteobacteria > Hyphomicrobiales > Xanthobacteraceae > Ancylobacter > Ancylobacter sp. TW_SC_1. The sequence continues at coordinate 2,678,282 of NZ_CM166365.1, read as the reverse complement.
CCGGGCAGCGCTGTGCTGGAGCGCTACCGCTGGATCTATGACTGGCGCCCGTGAGGCCGCTCCTGGCCGTGCCTTTTCGATAGATCGACTTTGCTCATGGGGGTCATGAGAACATCTCGTTTTCCGATTGATGCCGCCTCACCTAGGTTCGGCGCCGTCAACGAATGGAGATGACCGATGCCCGTCGCATCGAGTGTCGGCGCGCCCCCGGCCGCCGCGACCCGTACCGTCGTGCCCTTGCCGCTGCTGGTCGCGCTGTTCTGCGTGCTGTGGTCGTCGGCCTTCGCCGGCGCCAAGCTGGCGCTGGCCGATTGCCCGCCGCTGACCCTGCTGATGGTGCGCCTCGTCCTCGCCGGCGCGATCATGCTGATCATGGCGCCGATCTGGGATGGCGGGCGGATGCGGATGCGCCGGCGCGACCTGTTCGCGCTCATCTTCATCGGCATCCTCAACAATGCGGTCTATCTCGGCCTGAACTGGACCGCGCTGACCTTCACCTCCTCCGCCTATACAGCGGTGCTGACGAGCTGCCTGCCGCTGCTCGTCGCGCTCGGCGCCGGCCCGCTGCTCGGCGAAAGGCTGACGCTCGGCAAGCTCGGCGGCATCGCGCTCGGCATCGTCGGTGTGGTGATCGTCCTGCGCTCGCGCCTCGCCGGGGCGCATGAAAGCCTCACCGGCACGCTGCTCATCGCCGGCGGCGTCGCCGCCCTCGCGGCCGGCACGCTGGCCTTCAAGTACTTCGCCCCGCGCGGCGGCATCTGGCGGGGAAACGCCATCCAGTGCCTGGCGGGCGGGGTGGTGCTGATCCCCTTCGCCCTGGCAGGCGAGAATCCGGCCGACATCCACCTCACCGCCAATCTGGTCGGCGGCCTCGCCTTCCTCGTGGTCGGCGTGTCGATCGGCGGCTTCGGGCTGTGGTTCTACCTGCTCACCCGCTCCAGCGCGACGGCGGCGTCGAGCCTGCACTTCCTCATGCCGCCGCTCGGCCTGTTCTTCGGCTGGCTGCTGCTGGGCGAAGCCGTGCCGCCGCTCGACTTCGTCGGCATCGTGCCGATCGCGCTGGGCATCTGGCTGGTGACACGGCCGGCGCGCGCGGCGGGGTGAGCCACCCCGCCCCTTGCCGTCCTCCCGGCCGGGCAAGGACGGATCAGGCCGCCACCGGCGCCGTCTGCAGGGCCTTGATCAGTTCGTAGGAGCGCCGCTTCGCCGCCAGATCGGTGATCGCGGTAGTGATCATCAGCTCGTCCGCCAGCGTCATGTCGAGGAAGCGTTCCAGTCCCTCCGCGATTTTGGCCGGCCCGCCCACCAGCACCTTCTCGCGGTTGCGGCGGATGAAGGCGCGGTCCGCCTCGCTATAGGGATAGGCCGCCGCCTCCTCCGGCGTCGGGATCGGCCCGTAGTCACCGCGCGCGCGGCGCAGATGCGCGAGGTCGACGCTTCCGGCCAGCCACTCGGCCTCCTCGTCGGTCGGGGCGCACACCGCCGCCAGCGCCAGTATCGCGTGCGGGCTGGCGAGCCGTTCCGAGGGCTGGAAGCCGGAGCGGTAGCTCAGCATGGCGTCGCGCACGTCATGCTGGGCGAAATGATGCGCGAAGGCGAAGCCGACGCCGATCTGCGCCGCCAGCCGCGCGCTATAGCCGGACGAGCCGAGCAGCCAGATCGGCGGCAGCTTCACGTCGACGGGCATCACCTTGATGTTGCGATAGGGGTGGTCGTCCGGCCACTCGCCGGTGTCCCACAGCATCAGCTCGCGCAGGCGGTCGAGGAAATCGTCGCCGGGATCGACATCCTGCCGGCGCCGCAGCGCATGGGAGGTAAGCTGGTCGGTGCCCGGCGCGCGGCCGAGACCGAGATCGACCCGGTCGGGATACAGCCCCTCCAGCACCTTGAAGCGTTCCGCCACCATCAGCGGCGCATGGTTCGGCAGCATCACGCCGCCGGAACCGACGCGGATGCGCTGCGTCGCCGCGAGGATCTGCCCCGCCATCACATCCGGCGCGCCGGAGGCGACCGAGGGCAGATTGTGATGCTCGGCCACCCAGAAGCGGGCATAGCCGAGCCCGTCGACATGGCGCGCCAGCTCGATCGTGCCGCGCAGCGCCTCCGGGCCGGTGCCGTTGGAGGCGACGAAGGAAAGATCGAGGACGGAGAGGGGCAGTTTCGCGAGACGGGTCATCCAACCTAGTTGGGAAGCCGCGCCTGCACCGCAAGAAGTACCCTGCGTGTAACCGCCCCCGGGTGCTCCGTGCCGGTGCCGTCAGACCTCATCCCGGGCGCCTCCGCCTCGACTTTCGAGCGTCGCATGCGTTGCGGGTTGCACCATCCGGGAAGCGGGGTTACACCTACGTTCAATCATACCGCCAGCCCAACCTCCGGAAGGAAGCCATCATGTCCACGACCACCATGGGCGTGAAGATCGACGACGAGATCCGCGCGCGGCTGAAGATCGCCGCCGAGCGGGAGGGCTGCACCCCGCACGCGCTGGTCAAGCAGGCCCTCGTCGCCGCCATCGAGCGCAGTGAACGGGGTTTGACTGCAGTCATCGCCCCGGCTGCAGCAGCAGTCCCTGCAGTCGAGGATGGCAGTCTGCAGGACGAAAGTCCGTTCCTGCCCTTCGCGCGCGGCGTGCAGCCGCAGAGCGTGCTGCGGGCCCGCGTCACCGGCGCCTACCGCATGCCGGAAACCGAGTGCGTGCCGATGCTGGTCGGTCCCGCCACGCTGCCTCCCGCAAAGGCCGAGGCGGCGCGCGAGCGCGCCCGCATGCTGGTCGAAACGTTGCGCGAGAAGGGCCAGAAGGGCGCCGTCGAGGGGCTGATCCACGAATATTCGCTGTCCAGCCAGGAAGGTGTGGCGCTGATGTGCCTCGCCGAGGCCCTGCTGCGCATTCCCGACCGCGCCACCCGCGACGCGCTGATCCGCGACAAGATCGGCCATGGCGACTGGCAGGCCCATGTCGGCCATAGCCCGTCGCTGTTCGTGAACGCCGCCACCTGGGGCCTCGTGCTCACCGGCAAGCTCACCTCGACCTCCAGCGAAGCCGGGCTGTCCGGTGCCCTCACCCGCCTGATCGGCCGCGGCGGCGAGCCGCTGATCCGCCGCGGCGTCGACGTCGCCATGCGGATGATGGGCGAGCAGTTCGTCACCGGACAGACCATCTCCGAGGCCCTCGCCAATTCGCGCAAGCTGGAGGCCAAGGGCTTCCGCTACTCCTTCGACATGCTCGGCGAGGCCGCCACCACCGAGGCCGACGCGCAGCGCTATTTCGCCGAATACGAGCAGGCTATCCACGCCATCGGCAAGGCCTCCGCCGGTCGCGGCATCTATGAGGGGCCCGGCATCTCGATCAAGCTGTCGGCTCTTCACCCACGCTACAACAGGTCGCAATATTCTCGTGTTATCAAGGAGTTGCTGCCGCGTGTTGTAGCTTTGGCGAAGCTCGCGCGGCACTATGATATCGGCCTCAACATCGACGCCGAGGAAGCCGACCGGCTGGAGATTTCACTCGACCTTCTGGAATCGCTTTGTTTCGATGACGCCCTAAGCGGTTGGAACGGCATCGGTTTCGTCGTTCAGGCGTATCAGAAGCGTTGCCCCTATGTCATCGATCTGCTGATCGACCTTGCCCGTCGCTCCGGCCACCGACTGATGGTGCGGCTGGTGAAGGGCGCCTATTGGGACAGCGAGATCAAGCGCGCCCAGGTGGACGGGCTTGAGGGCTTCCCGGTCTATACGCGCAAGGTTCACACCGACGTTGCCTATCTCGCCTGCGCCCGCAAGCTGCTGGCGGCGCCCGATGCGGTGTTCCCGCAATTCGCCACCCACAACGCCCAGACGCTCTCGACCATCACCGAAATGGCCGGCGCCAACTACTATGCCGGACAATATGAATTTCAGTGTCTTCACGGCATGGGCGAGCCTCTTTACGAGGAGGTTGTCGGCCGCGAGAAGCTCGGCCGGCCCTGCCGCATCTACGCGCCGGTCGGCACGCATGAGACGCTGCTCGCCTATCTGGTTCGCCGCCTGCTGGAGAACGGCGCCAACTCCTCCTTCGTCAATCGCATCGCCGATGCCAACGTCCCCGTCGAGGAGCTGATCGAGAGCCCGGTCGAGGCCGCCCAGCGCATCGATCCGCTCGGCGCGCCGCACCCGCGCATCGCCGCGCCGGCCGAGCTGTTCGGCGCCGAGCGTCGCAATTCGGCAGGCCTCGACCTGTCCAACGAGCAGCGCCTCGCCTCCCTCGCCGCGGCACTCCTTGCCGGCAGCGCCACCGTGCTGAAGGCAACGCCGCTCCTCGGCGACGGCCCGGCCGCCGGCATCGCCCGCCCGGTGCTCAACCCGGCCGACCACCGCGATCAGGTCGGCGTGGTGGAGGACGCCACGCCCGAGATCGTCGCCCGAGCCATGGAGCTCGCGCAGGCCGCCGCGCCGATCTGGCAGTCGACGCCGCCGGCGGAACGCGCCGCCTGCCTGTTCCGCGCCGCCGATCTGATGGAGGCGCGCATGCCCGCGCTCATCGGCATCATCGTCCGCGAGGCCGGCAAGTCGTTCCCCAACGCCATCGGCGAGGTACGCGAGGCGGTCGACTTCCTGCGCTACTACGGCGCCCAGGTGCGCGACGGCTTCTCCGGCGATACCCACCGCCCCCTCGGCCCGGTGGTCTGCATCAGCCCGTGGAACTTCCCGCTCGCCATCTTCACCGGCCAGGTCGGCGCGGCGCTCGCCGCCGGCAATGCCGTGCTCGCCAAGCCCGCCGAGGAAACCCCGCTCATCGCCTTCGCGGCGGTCGAGATCCTGCGTGAGGCCGGCGTGCCGCCCGGCGCGGTGCAACTCGTCACCGGCGCCGGCCCGGTCGGCGCCGCGCTGGTGGGTGATACCCGCACCCGCGGCGTGATGTTCACCGGCTCGACCGAGGTGGCACGCCTCATCCGCCGGCAGCTCGCCGCGCGGCTCAATCCTGATGGCAGCGTCATCCCGCTGGTGGCCGAAACCGGCGGCCAGAACGCCATGATCGTGGATTCCTCGGCGCTCGCCGAGCAGGTCGTGGCGGACGTCCTCTCCTCCGCCTTCGATTCCGCCGGCCAGCGCTGCTCGGCGCTGCGAATCCTCTGCCTGCAGGAGGATGTGGCCGACCGCATGCTGGAGATGCTGCGCGGCGCCCTGAACGAGCTCGCCGTCGGCAATCCGGTCCATCTGTCGACCGATATCGGCCCGGTCATCACCGCCGAGGCGAAGGCCGCCATCGAGGCGCACATCCTGCGCCTGCGGCAGGCCGGCTTGCGGGTCGAGCAGGTCGCCCTCGGCGAGGAGTGCCGGCACGGAACCTTTGTGCCACCGACGCTGATCGAGATCGACGACATCGCCGAGCTGACGCGCGAGGTGTTCGGCCCGGTTCTGCATGTGGTGCGCTACCGCCGCGAGGAGCTCGACGAGCTGATCGACGCCATCAACGCCACCGGCTACGGCCTCACCTTCGGCCTGCACACCCGCATCGACGAGACCATCGCCCGTGTCAGCGGCCGCATAGAGGTCGGCAACGTCTACATCAACCGCAACATCATCGGCGCGGTGGTGGGAGTGCAGCCCTTTGGCGGGCACGGTCTCTCCGGCACCGGGCCGAAGGCCGGCGGACCGCTTTATCTCAGCCGGCTGCTGGCCGTCCGTCCCGCCATCCGCCTACCGGATACCCAGCCTTCGGGCCCGGCGCGGCTGTGGGTCGACTTCCAGTCCGATCCGGATACCCAGGCACTGTGCGGCGCGGTCCTCGACACTTCGCCCTGCGGCCATTGGGCCGAGCTTGCCGGGCCCGTCGGCGAGCGCAACGTCTACGCGCTCTCGCCGCGCGGCACGGTGCTGTGCCTGGCGGCCACCGAGCGCGGCCTGGCGGTGCAGATCGCCTCGGCCCTCGCCACCGGCAACCGGGTGCTGCTGGAAGGCTCCTTCCTGCCCACCCTGCCGATGGGGCTGGAAGGCCGGGTCAGCATGGTGGAGGACTTTGGCTCGGCGCGCTTCGACGCCGTCCTGTTCGAAGGCGACGGCGACGCGCTGCGCCAGCTCAACGCGGCGCTGGCCGAGCGCGAGGGACCGATCGTGCTGGTGCATGGGCTCGCCCCCGACGCCATTGCGCGCGGCGAGCTCTATCCGCTCGATCTGCTGATGCTGGAGCGCTCCACCAGCACCAACACGGCCGCCGCCGGCGGCAATGCGAGCCTGATGAGCATCGGCTGACCCGAACGGGAAGGGCGGCGGCCGATCCGGCGCCCTTCCCCTCTGGGATTTACCTTCGCCCGGCGCTGCGCCTCAATTGTGGTTGAAGCCGGCGGCCTCGTCCTCGGTGAGCGGATGCGAGACCGGGTGCTTGGCGAAGAAGTCCAGCGAGCGCTGGAAATCGTCGATCAGCAGGCTGGCAAGGTCGCGGCTCACGCCGTGGCGCACCAGGATGCGCTGGATCACCAGATCCTGCCGGTTGGCCGGCATGGAATAGGCCGGCACCTGCCAGCCGCGCGAGCGCAGCCGGTCGGCGAGATCGTACAGCGTGTAGCCGCCGATCGCGGCTTCGTCCTTCAGCTTCCAGCACAACGCCGGAATGCCCGCCCGCCGGTTGCCATCGAACAGGATCTCGAACGGGCCCATCGCGGCGATCTCGCGGGCGAGATACTCGGCCGTGTCATGGCATGCGTTCTGGATCTTGGCGTAGCCCTCGCGGCCGAGGCGGACGAAATTGTAGTACTGCGCGATCACCTGCCCGCCTGGACGGGAGAAGTTGAGCGCGAAGGTCGGCATGTCGCCGCCGAGATAGTTCACGTCGAAGACGAGTTCCTGCGGCAGGTCGGACGCCTCGCGCCAGATCACCCAGCCCACGCCGAGCGGGGCGAGGCCGAATTTGTGGCCGGAAGCGTTGATCGACTTCACGCGCGGCAGGCGGAAGTCCCATTCGATGTCGGGCGCGCAGAACGGCGCGAGGAAGCCGCCCGAGGCGCCATCCACATGCATCGGAATGTCGAGGCCGGTCTCGGCCTGCAGCTTGTCGAGCGCGTCGCTCACCGCCTTCACCGGCTCGTACTGGCAGGTGAAGGTGACGCCCATGGTCGGCACGACGCCGATGGTGTTCGCATCGACCCGCTTCAGAACCTCTTCCGGATTCATGATCAGCCGATCGCCCTCGAGCGGGATCTCGCGCAGCTCGACGTCGAAATAGCGGGCGAATTTGTGCCAGCAGATCTGCACCGGGCCGCAGATCATGTTCGGCTTGTCGGCCGGAAGGCCGGCCGCGGCCCGCCTCTTGCGCCATTGCCATTTCAGCGCCAGGCCGCCCAGCATCGCCGCCTCCGAGGAACCGACGGTCGAGCAGCCGATGGTGCCGCGCGGGTCGGGCGCGTTCCACAAATCGGCGAGCATGTGCACGCAGCGCGCCTCGATCGCGGCGGTCTGCGGATACTCGTCCTTGTCGATCATGTTCTTGTCGATCGACAGCGCCATCAGGTCCTGGACCTCGTCGTCGACCCAGGTCTGGCAGAAGGTGGCGAGGTTCTGGCGCGAATTGCCGTCCAACATCAGCTCGTCGCGTACAGCGGCGAAGACGTGGCGCGGCTCCCTCTCCACCGGCGGGAACTCGAACTTCGGCAGCTTCCCGAGCAGGTCCGCCGACGAATAGAGGTCGTCGAGAAGATCGTTGCGCAGATCGGCGTTGGACTGTTCCGACGTCAAAGCGTGCGTCCTTTCAAGATGTTGAGGCTTTCGCATGGCGGGAGCGGCGGTGGAGAGCCGGCTCCGGAGCGGGGCGAGGGCCCGGTACCGGCGAGGGCGCCTGATCGGTGCCCGAAGCGGTCGCCGGCCGTTCCCGCAGGGTGGTGCAATCGCGTCGATGGCGACCCATTACCGTCAATAAGCGTCATCATGCCGGTGAAATCAAGCGAACGGCGAACGGCTGAAACCCCTCCCGGGCAGCTTACCGTGCCGTCAGACTGGCCGACACGTCGCTCGATGTCAGAGCCCCCAGCACGAAGGCGAGGTTGGCCGCCGCGACCAGCGACGCCGCATGCGCGTCGGCCTGCGCCTGCCGGGCGGTGAGCAGGCCGCTATCGGCGGCGGTCGCCACGGTGATGTTGCCGACGCCGCTGCGATAGGCATCGAGCGCGGCGTCGTAGGTCACGGCGGCGGCGCTGGCGAGCGCCGTCGCGGCGCGGTAGGAGGCGAGCGCCGAGCGCAACGTGTCGGCGCTGATCACGATCTCGCGGGCCGCGTCGTCGCGGGTCTTCTGGAAGGTGGCCTCGCTCGCCGCCGCCAGCGATTCCGCGTTCTTGAGTTGCGCCGCGCGCAGGCCGCCGTCATAGAGCGGCATGGTGACGCCCACCAGCACGCCGGTCGCCGATGCCTGCTGGCCGATGGTCGGCAGCCCGGTGGCGCTGAAGCTGGTGTCGCCGCCGGCGGCGACCGCGCCGAGGAAGACCTTCGGCAGGAACTCCGCCTGCGCCGCCGTGATGGCGGACTGGCTCGCCTTCAGCGCGGAGAAGCTGGCCAGCACGTCAGGGCGCCGGGCGAGCGCCGCCTTGATCATCTCTTCCGTCGGAGCCCCAACCGTCGCCGGCAGGCGGCGGCGGTTGGCCTCGCGCACGCGGATCGGCGTCATCGGCGACACGCCCATCGCGCCGAGCAGCATCTGATAGGCGTCGCGCTCGGTGCCCTGCGCCTGCACCAGCCCGAACTGCGCCTGCGCCACCTGCTGGCGCGCCTGCGCGACCTCGACTGTGGTGCCGAGCCCCTTGTCCATCCGCTCATTGGCGGCATCCGCGATCTTGCGGCTGTTGACGAGATTCTGCTCGGCGATGCCGACCCGGCTGCGCGCGGCGCTGTAGAGGAAATAGCTGCGCGTCACGCCGTAGATGATCTTCTGGTGCACGCCGTTGAACAGGATGTTCGCCGCCGTCGCATTGTGCTTCGCCGTCTTGTGCAGGGCGTCGCGCTGGCCGAAATCGAACACCAGCCATTGCAGCGCCACCTGCGGCGACACGCCTTCGATCCTGGTGCTGATCTGGCTGGTGTCGCCGACCTGGACCGGCAGCGGCGCCGAGAAATCCTGCCAGCCGCCGATCACATTGGCCGAGATGAAGGGCAGATAGGTCGCCTCGACCATGCCGGTCGCCAGCGCCGCCTGGCGCGCCTGCTGCCATGCCACGCGGGTGAGCGGGTTCTGGTTCTGGGCGATGTCGATCAGCTCGGGCAGGCCGTAGGCGCGGTCCCGCGCGATGTCGGGCGTCGCCTGCAGTTCCGACACCTCGGGATTGGCCGGCACGCTGAAGACCTTTGCCGTCGACCCCGCCGCCACGGTCGACGGCATCCCGCCATCATCCGCCCCCCCGGCAACGCCGGCCTCGTCGGCCGGCGTCCACGGCGCGGAAGCATCCTGCGGCGCCGTCTTCAGCGCGTTCACCGCGCAGCCGGGCAGCACGAGGCCGGCGAGCAGCAGCAACCACACCCTGCCGGCGCGGGGGTACCGAGGAAGCGGGGAATGTTGGCGGAAGCGGGTCGACATGCCCCTCACCCCGCCGCCAGTCGGGCGATGCGGCCGGTGCGGCCGGCAAGTCCCTCGCCTTCGATGTCGGCCGGGCTGCCGCCGCTCTCCGGATCTGGTGCGCCGGTCCGCGCGGCGTGCCGGTCGCCCATCCGCTTGGCAGCCTCGGCCAGCCGGCGCGAGGTTCCGGCCGGCACGTCGGGAGATAACATCAGCGCCGGCAGCGTGGCGCGGGTCTCGGCCACCAGGCTTTTCAACCGGGCGACAACCGCCGGCGAACGCTGGGACGACGGCTCGAACGGCAGCAGGGCAAGCACCTCCCGCGCGCGGGCCGTCTCCTTCTCCACCAGCGCCGCCGCGGCGACGGCGGTGGCGCGCGCCGCCTGATCCTGGGTCGCCAGCCGCGACAGCGCCGCCAGCGCACGCTGCAGCCGTTGCCGCACATCGACGATGGCGCTCTTCGGCCAGATCTGGGTGAACACGAGATAGACGACGAGATTGCCGAGCAGGATGCCGACCACACGATCCCGCGCGGCGTCCATGTCGGTGCTGGGGCCGAAGCCGTCGAGGATGGTGAGCAGGAAGGCGAGCCCGATCTGCACGCCGCCATAGGAGATGCGCTCGTTGCCCGTCGACACCCAGGCCGCGACGAGCACGCCGGCGAAGACCAGCGCCATCAGCCCGCCCACCGAATCGAGATGGGGAATGACGAACAGGATCGAGCCCAGCCCGATCGCCGCGCCGATCAGGCAGCCGACGATGCGCAGCGCCAGCTTGTGCACCGTCTCGCCGGTCGTGCCGAGGGCGGCGACGTAGCACGTGACCATGGCCGTATGGATCCCCTGCCAGTCGATCACGGAATAGATGATGTAGCAGGAAATCGCCGCGGCGGTGGTCTTGAGCGCGTAGCGCTGGTGGTCGGGATTGGTGAAGGCATCCGGTGCGAGGAAGGGCAGCTTGGCCGCCACGGCGTCGCTCCCGCCATTCGCGCGGGAGAGCCCGGCCAGCGCGTCCTGCGCCGCGTCATAGGCCGCCACGCCGGTCGCGGCCGGGAGCGGCGCGGCGGGCGGGCGTCGTCCGCTCGCCACCGCCGCGGCCGCCGCCCGGCATTGCCCGGCCAGCCGCGCGCGCAGATCGGCGGCGAGGCCGGACGGCAGCGCCGACACGGCAATGAGCAGCCGGTAGCTGGTCGAGGCGGCGCCCGAAAGCCAGCCCATCTCGGCGCCCGGCGCGGTGTGGAACAGGCGCGCGAGCTTCACCTGCTTGTCGGTCGCCTCGCTGCCATCCTTCAGCTGCTCGTCGAGGGGGTTCTCCTCGCCAGCATCGGCGCCCGACGGCTCCAGCGCCTCGGCGGCCGCCTCGAGCCGGCGGGCGAGGCCCTGGCGCAGCAGGCGGTGCGGCGAGGTGCCGAAGATGAGGCAGAACACCGCCATCAGCACCATCGGCATGACCGCCATCTGCCAGGCATAGAGCAGCCCGCGCGTGACGATCTCGCCGGCCGGCACCTGATCCACCAGCGTCAGGATGAAGGCCATGACCAGCGCGATGATGGCACCGATCTCGCCGAGCTGCGAGGCCGAGGACAGGAACAGGAAGCCGAAGGAGGTCGCCGCGATGACCACGATGCGCGCCAGCGGATCGTCCGCCGTCGCCTGGATCAGCGGCGCCATCAGCACCACCACCACGCTGACCAGCAGGGTGAGGCCGATCGCCTGCCCGACGCATTCGGCGCCGTTCGGTCGCATCAGGAAGATGACGAGATAGCAGCTGATCGCCGATTCCGGCACCTTGTAGAGCATCGCCGTGCCGCACACGAGCGCGCACAGCAAGGCGACGCGCCAGGTCAGGGCGGCGCGGCCGGGAAACGGCATGAGATCGCGCCGGACCTGGCGGAAGATGCCCGGCCAGGGCGAGTCAGCAATCCGTGCCATGGTGCACGGTCGCTGTGGCGGACGCGCCGATGCGCATCAGGTTGACGGGGGGATCGAACAGGCGGATGCGGACCGGGAAGCGCTGAGCTACCCGCACCCAGTCGAGGCTCTTGGGCACGAGGGGCATCTTGCGCGGCAGGTTGATCTGCTCGGTCGACTGGACGCCCCAGCCGATTCCCTCCACCCGGCCGCGAATGCGCACGCCGCGGTCGGCCAGCGTGTAGACGGTGGCGCAGTTGCCCACCGCGATGCTGGCCAGCTCGGTCTCCAGAAAGGCCGCCGAGGCGAACCACGCCCCGCTGTCGATCAGCACGAACACCGACTGGCCCGGCAGCACATATTCGCCCACCGCGGTATCGAGGCCGACCACCTTGCCGTCGAACGGCGCCTGCACCTGGGTGTCGCCGAGCGCCCGCTCGGCGATGGCGAGGGCCGCGCGGCGCGCCTCGACCAGCGCGATGGCGGCCGCAGTGTCACTCACCAGCGCGACGGCGGCCTCCTGCTGGTGCAGCGCCTGCTTGAGGCTCACCTCCGCGTCCCGCTTGGCGGTCGCCGCGTCGTCCACCTGCTGGGCGCTGACATAACCCTTGGGCCGCAGCGATTCGAGCCGGCCGAGCGTCTGCGTTGCCAGTTCGAGGTTCTGGCGCGCGCGCGTCACCTGCTCCTGCGCGATGGCCGCGTTGCTGCGCTCGGCGGAAACGGTGCGTTGCTTGTCGGCGAGCGCGGCTTCCGCCAGCTTGAGATCAGCCCTCGCCTGCTCCACCTGCAGGCGGTAGGTGGCGGGATCGAGCGCGAACAGCAGGGCGCCCTTGCGTACCGCCGCGTTCTCGCGCGCCGCGATGGAGACGATCCGCCCCGGCACGGCGGCGGAGATGGCGGCGATGTCGGCCGTCAGCTCGGCATCCTGCGACAGCGGATTGAGTTCAGCGTTGCGGACGAAGCGCCAGCCGAAAAACGCCGCCGCCACCACCGCCAGCAGGCTGACGATGACGCCGAGGCGGCGCCGGGGGCCCGGTTTGCCTTCCTCCTCCACGACCTACCTTCCAAAGCCGACGATGGAGACGAGAAACCCGATGCCGGCCGCGATGCACACATAGATCGGCAGGCGGATGGGCAGCGCGTCGTCGATGCCGACCCGAATGAACACCAGCCGCACCAGCACCGCGCCGAAAACGCCGAACAGGGCACACAGCAGCCAGGAGGGGAAATAGGCGCCGAACAGAGGAATGGCCGGCGCGCCGGCCGATACGCAGCCGGCAAGAGACAGCGATGCCACCGCGATCGTCGCCGCGCGCGCACCCGGCAGTGCCAGCGGGGCCATTGCCGGCCGAACGTGCCGATCAAGCCACCGGCTCAGCCCTCCGGAAAAGGGGGATCCGTGCAACAGCTGCAACCTCCAGCGGAGAACGCGCGAGTCGGCAGTGACAGTGAGAATGGGTACCAAGCCGTTGACCGAATAGCAAATTCCGGCCTTGCCCGTTCGCGCGGCACACGATGGCCAGCCGCGTGCCGGCCGCATATTGCGCGCCGCGCCATGCCTCATCGGGCGCCATATCTGCGCGCCGGCGGCCGCCCTTTGCCGGCCGGACGAAATGTGCCACCACGTGCGGGCGTCTGGCGATGGTCGGATTCGTCCGGCCATGGCGACAGCGAGCCGGTTTTCCGGCCCGGCTCCGGAGCCGGAGCGGGAATTGGCACCGACGTGACAATGCCATGTCGGCGGACCAGGATGCCTCTGTGGCGGGCTACGGAAAACGCAGTCCGTCCAGCACGTAAGGGGAATGCGGGATGTGCACTTCGCTCAGCTATCGGGACGCCGCGGGCAAGGTCTATTTCGGCCGGACGCTCGAGCTGACGATCGATCTGCCCTACCAGATGGTCTATCTCCCGGCCAGCTTTGAGACCGTTTCGGAGGTCGAGGGCCACCCGGCGGTGCCGTACACGTCCCGCCACGCCGTACTCGCAGTCACCATGCCGAACCGGGTTCCCACGCCCGCCGCCCCGATCGGCATTTCCGATCTCAAGGTGCTCGAAGGGTTGAACGATCAGGGCCTGACCTTCAGCCTGCTGTCCTATCCGACGGCGGCCGGCAAGCACCGGTCGGTGGCGATGACTCAGGCCGTGCTCTCCGCCTCCGACCTCGGCAGCTGGTGCCTCGGCCAGTTCGCCACGGTGGCCGAGGTCCGATCGGCGCTGGACGCGCAGCCGATCCTGCTGGTGCCGCTCGCCATCCTCGGCGGGGTCGAATCGCCCTTCCACTACGTCGTGCACGACGCCACCGGCGCCGCGCTGGTGATCGAGTTCAATCGCGGCGAGATGAGCGTCCACGACAACCCCGTGGGGGTGATGACCAACGGCCCCGAATTCGGCTGGCACCTCACCAACCTCAACAACTACACTTTCCTCAGCAACGTCGATCGGTCCGCTGGTAGCTTCGGCGGCTACAAGGCGGTGCAGCCGGATTCCGGCATCGCGACGGCGGGACTGCCGTCGTCGAACACCTCGGTCGGCCGCTTCGTCCGCGCCGCCTATTACGCGCAGTTCACCGAGAAGGCGGCCACACCCGACCTCGCCGTGCAGACGCTGGCGCACATACTGAACAATTTCGACCGGCCGCGAGGCGTGAGCATCGATTATCCGCAGCAGGGCGGCGGCCATATGGAAGTCCAGGGGCTGGAGCAGCCCGGCTCGGAGCCCTACGCGACCGAATTCACCTCCTGGACCAGCCTGTCGGACCTCGACCGCAGGCATTTCTATCTGCGCGACTACCGCAGCCTGAACTTCACCCGTTTCGACCTCGGCGCGCTCGCGACGGTGAAGGAGCCGAAAGTCCTGCCGGTCGGCAAGCTCGACGGCGACGCGGGCGACGCGACGGACGCGCTGAAGCACGTGAAGGCCGCGTGAGCGCCGGCGTTCCCGGAGCGCGCGCCCTGCTCCGGTCCGGGCGCTCCCCATGAAAGGTCATTTCGACCACCCGCTCGGCTTCCGCATGCACATTGCGGGGCCGTGGCCGTTCATCACCTTCCGCAGCTATGTCTTCGCCGGCCGCCACATCATCTGGCGGGCCCGCCAGCATCGAAAGGGACTGGAGCGCGCCGCGCGGGCGCTGGAGACGGCACCGGTCCCGTTCTGGCAGACGCAGAGCTACAACTGGTACACCGGCGGCTTCTTCGCGGTGGGTTCGCTGCTGTTCATGCTCGGCAGCGTGCTGAGCCTGGTTCCGGCCTCCGCAAATGTGCCGGACACGCTGATCAATATCGTCTTCTTCATGGGCTCGATCCCCTTCACCGTTGCGGGGTATCTGCAGCATTTCCAGGCCGCCAACGCGACCGCGTTCAGCGTCGACCCGGCGTCGACCTCGACGCCGCGCCGGATAGCGCTGATCGGCTGGCATCCGCACAGCCCGGGCTGGCTGAGCACCTTCACCCAGTTCCTCGGCACCGTCGCGTTCAATTTCAACACCTTCGACGCGATGCGCGTCGGCAGCGCCTGGTATGAGCAGGATCTCGCGGTCTGGCTGCCGGACATGATCGGCTCGATGCTGTTCCTCGCCTCCGGCTATCTCGCCTTCATCGAGGCGGGCCGCGGCTACTGGAGCTGGCGACCGAGGCAGCTCGACTGGCAGATCGTCTTCGTCAACCTGCTCGGCTGCATCGCCTTCATGATCGCGGCGGTTCTCGCCTATATCCCGCGCGACCCGCAAGCGTGGTGGATCGCGGACATCTCCATCGTCAACCTGCTGCTCGGAGCGCTCGGTTTCTTCATCGGCGCGGCCCTGATGATGCGCGAGAGTGCCTCGGCCGCGCCCGGCTGAGCGATCCGTCAGTCCAACGTCTGGCGGAACCGCCGCACCGCGATCAGCATCGCGATCAGCATGATCAGCCCCAGTCCGAAGATGTCGTGCACGAGGTCGCCCGCCGAGGCGCCCTTCAGCAGGATGCCGCGCACCATGCGCAGATAATGCGTGAGCGGCAGCGTCTCGCTCACCCATTGCGCCCATTGCGGCATGCCGGCGAAGGGAAACATGAAGCCCGACAGCAGGATGCTCGGCAGGAAATACATGAAGGTCATCTGCACCGCCTGCAGCTGGTTCTGCGCCAGCGTCGAGAAGGTGTAGCCGATCGACAGGTTGGTGAGGATGAACAGGCCGGTCAGGCCGGTGAGCAGGAAGAGATTGCCCACCACCGGCACGCCGAACAGCAGCACGGCGGCGCCGAGGATCATCGTCGCCTGCATGGCGCCGACCATCACATAGGGCGCGATCTTGCCGAGCATGATCTCGACCGGGCGGATCGGCATGGCGAGCAGCGTCTCCATCGTGCCGCGTTCGATCTCGCGCGTCACCGACAGCGCGGTGAAGATCAGCATCGTCATGGTCAGGATGGTGCCGAGCAGGCCCGGCACGATGTTGAGCTGTGTGACCGCCGCCGGGTTGTAGCGTGGCTGCGTCCGGAACTCGAAGGGTGGCGGCGCCTTCTCCAGCCCGCTGCCCTCGGGCGCGTCCTCGAGGTTGAAGCGCTCGCGCCGGGTC
The DNA here is from genome assembly GCF_056836805.1 of Ancylobacter sp. TW_SC_1. Classification (NCBI taxonomy): domain Bacteria; kingdom Pseudomonadati; phylum Pseudomonadota; class Alphaproteobacteria; order Hyphomicrobiales; family Xanthobacteraceae; genus Ancylobacter; species Ancylobacter sp. TW_SC_1. Next base: position 2,662,312 of record NZ_CM166365.1, on the reverse strand, counting down.
GCCGTCTCCACCAACGGCCCGAGCGCCGCCAGCGCGCTGGTGGACGCGACCGGGTCGGTGGCATCGGCGGAGACGAGCAGCGCCGGGCTCTCGCCGCGCCGCACGGCCCGCTCGAAGCCGGCCGGAATCTCGACCACGAACAGTACCTGGCCCGAGCGCAGCAGGTGCTCCGCCTCGTCCTCGCTGACCGGGTGGTGGGTGACGGCGAAGTACTTGGTGTTCTCCATCGCGCTCAGTATGGCGCGCGTCAGCGAGGTGTTCTCATAGGCCAGCACGGCCGTCGGCAGGTGCCGGGGCGTGGTGTTGATGGCGTAGCCGAACAGCACGAGCTGCAGCAGCGGAATGGAGATCATCGTCGCGAAGGAAACCCGATCCCGCATGAGCTGGATGAATTCCTTGCGCATCATCGCGCCGACCCGGCGCAGGAAGCCCCCGCCCCAGCTCATTGGAAATTGTCCTTCGAACGGTTCATCAGGTCGATGAACACGTCTTCGAGGCTCGGCTCGTCGGGGCGCCAGTCCAGCTCCGGCCGCTGCAGGAACGGCGCGATGGCGACCTCGAGCGCCGTGCGGTCGCGTCCGCCGACATGCACGCTGGTGCCGAAGGGGGCGACGAGCTCGATCCCCGGCACGTCCGCCAGCTCGCGCGCCAGCGCGGCCGGATCCGGGCCCGAGACGCTCCAGGTGACGAGGTGCGAGGCGGCGACGACGCTCTCGACCGTGCCCTGCGCCAGCAATTCGCCATAGGCGACATAGGCGATCTCGTGGCAGCGCTCGGCCTCGTCCATGTAGTGTGTGGAGACCAGCACGGTCAGCCCTTCCGCCGCCAGATCGTGGATCTTGGCCCAGAACTCGCGCCGCGCCTTGGGATCGACGCCGGCCGTCGGTTCGTCGAGCAGAAGCAGCCGGGGCTTCGGCAGGATGCAGGCGCCCAGCGCCAGCCGCTGCTTCCAGCCGCCCGAGAGTTCGCCCGCCAGCTGCCGGTCGCGCCCTTCCAGTCCGAGGTCATGCACCGCCTGGCGCGCCGCCGCCGCCGGATCGGGCACGCCATAGACCCGGGCGACGAATTCGAGGTTCTCCCGCACCGACAGGTCGGCGTAGAGGCTGAATTTCTGCGTCATGTAGCCGACGTGACGGCGGATCTCGCGGCCCTGCGTGAGGATGTCCATGCCCAGGCAGGTGCCGCGCCCCTCGTCCGGCGTGAGCAGGCCGCAGAGCATGCGGATGGTGGTGGTCTTGCCGGAGCCGTTCGGCCCCAGGAAGCCGTAGATCTGTCCGCGCCGGACCCGCATCGACAGGTTGCGGACCACCTTCTGCCCGCCGAAGCTCTTGCTCAGTCCCTCCACGTCGATGGCATAGGAGGACATGTCGGCACCTGCCGGCGCCGCCCCTGCCCGCGCGTCCCGCCGTTCCTCGCCGTCGGGCGACCCCGCCCCGCTCATTGCGCGATCTCGATCGTGACCGGCTGACCCGGACGCAGCTTCGAGGGATCGTCGGGCCTGGCCTCCATCATGAAGACGAGCTTCGAGCGTTCGTCGAGGCTGTAGATCACCGGCGGCGTGTATTCGGCGCTGGAGGCGATGTAGCTCACGCGCGCTTCGATGCTGCTGTCGCAGCCGTCACAGGTCACGGAGACCCTGGTGCCGAGCTGGAACCGGGGGAGAGCCGGTTCGGGCACGAAGAAGCGAACCTTGATCAGTTCCGGCGGCAGGATCGAGACCACCGGGCGGCCGGCCGGCACGAGTTCGCCAAGCCGGAAATAGACGGTTTCGACCGACCCGCTGACCGGTGCGATCATCCGCCGCCGGTCCAGCCGCACCTGCGCCGACGCGAGCGCCGCGCGCGCCGCCTCCACCGCCTTCTCGGCGGAGGCGATCTCGTCGTCGCGGCCGGCGAGCTGGGCAGCCGCGATCTGCCGGCTGACCTCGTCGAGCGACGCTTCGTTCTGGTTGTAGGTCTGTTGCGCCTCATCGAGCGCCGCCTTGGAGGACACCTGCTTGGACTGGAGTTCCCTCTGGCGTTCGAGTTCGAGGCGGGACAGCTCCAGCGCCGCCGCCGCCCGCCGCCGGCTCGCCTCAAGCACCGCCACTTCCGCCGGACGCTTGGTGGAGGCCTTGATGTTGGCCAGGTCCGACAGCGCCTGCCCGAGACTGGCCTCGGCCGACTTGATGTCCGCGGCTTGCAGATCCTCGTCGATGGTAAAGAGCGCGGCGCCCTTCTCGACCCGGTCGCCCTCATCCACCGCCATGTCGACGATGCGGCCAGCCTCGTCGGGCCCGACAAAGATGAAATCGGCCTCGGCATAGCCCTGGAACCTCTCGGGCCCGGACACGACGAAGAAAGCGGCCGTCGAAAACAGAATGAGGGTGAGCACGACGACGACCATGTTGGTCGGCAAGCGGAAACGCGGCCTCATCGTACCTCCAGCCCAATCTGGCGAAGCGCGGCTCGCCACATGGCCTCTCGCACACCCTTCCTCCATAGCCCTGGAACACGCAAGTATAAGCTGCCGGCCTGCTGCCGATGAACGGATTGCGCTGTCTGGATGCTTATCAAATCCGCAAACGTATCACTCGCAGATCATCGGACTTTAACGCCGTTCCGCCCATCGACGCGCGGCTACTGCGCCATTGCCATCCAGATTACAGACGAGCTTGCGTCGCGAGCGACGATCTCACGACGTTTCTGGCAAGAAAAATGTTGGTATCGTTTTCCGATCGCACGTCGGGATGGATGATGGGCACGGCCACCATCGTTCTACCGATTTTATGCGCAAAATACGGCATCTTATCGTCTCGAGTCGACATGATGACACACAAGGTCTTCGAAACGATCGTATTCGACGAACCTTTATTGACGCTCGACAACAGCAACGGGACTATCACCGACCTGATCCGCTTCGTATGGAACAGCACCCGGAACGGATCCTTCTGGCGGGCCGGCGACGGGCGATGGCGCGCTCATAAAAAGTCAAACAGTATGACTATTCAGATCGCCACTCCTGTGGCATAGATTCCTCGCCGAAAGCGCCCGCAAGTGGTGTGCCGGCAGGACATCACGGGAGAAACGCCAATGAATTTCAAGGCCTTGCTGCTCGCGACCGCCCTCTCGGGCACCCTCGCCGGCACGTTCGTCTCCGCTGGCGCGCAGGCCGCGGACCTCACCATCGGCTTCTCGCAGATCGGCTCGGAATCCGGCTGGCGCGCTGCCGAGACCACCGTCTCCAAGGAAGAGGCGAAGAAGCGGAACATCACTTTCAAGATCGCCGACGCCCAGCAGAAGCAGGAGAACCAGATCAAGGCGATCCGCTCCTTCGTCGCCCAGGGCGTGGACGCCATCTTCCTCGCCCCGGTCGTCTCCACCGGCTGGGACTCGGTGCTGAAGGAGGCCAAGGAAGCCAACATTCCGGTCGTGCTGCTGGACCGCGACATCGATCCTTCGGGCAAGGACCTCTATCTGACCGCCGTCACCTCCGACAGCGTGCATGAGGGCCGCGTCGCCGGCAAATGGCTGGTCAAGACCGTCGGCACCAAGCCGTGCAGCGTGGTCGAGCTTCAGGGCACGGTCGGCGCCAGCGTCGCCACCAACCGCAAGAAGGGCTTCGAGGAAGGCATCGCCGACCATGCGAACGTGAAGATCGTGCGCAGCCAGACCGGCGACTTCACCCGCGCCAAGGGCAAGGAAGTGATGGAGAGCTTCATCAAGGCGGAAGGCGGCGGCAAGAACATCTGCGCGGTCTACGCCCACAATGACGACATGATGGTCGGCGCCATCCAGGCGATGAAGGAAGCCGGCCTCAAGCCCGGCTCCGAGGTGCTGACCGTCTCCATCGACGCGGTGCCCGACATCTTCAAGGCCATGGCCGCCGGCGAGGCCAACGCCACCGTCGAGCTGACCCCGAACATGGCCGGCCCGGCCTTCGACGCGGTCATCGCCTTCAAGGAAAAGGGCACGGTGCCGCCCAAGTGGATCCAGACGGACTCCAAGCTCTACACCGCCGCCGACAACCCGAAGGCGGTCTACGAATCCAAGAAGGATCTCGGCTACTGAGCCGGCCGCGCCGCGGGCACCGTCCCGCGGTGTCCGCCCTGCCCGGGCGAGCCGGCCCTCCTCCTGCCGGCTCGCCACGGCCGCCCTGTCGCCTCCGAGGCCGCCATGCTTGCTTCCCATCCACCCGCCTCGCCCGCCACCGACGGCGGGCGGCCCCTGCTCGAACTCGCCGGCTTCTCCAAGGCCTTCGCCGGCTTCGTCGCGCTCGACCAGGTCGATTTCACGCTGCGCCGCGGCGAGATCCACGCCTTGCTCGGCGAGAACGGCGCGGGCAAGTCGACGCTGATCAAGGCCATGACCGGCGTCGTCACCCGCGATGCCGGCAGCATGCGGCTCGAAGGAGCCGAAATCGCGCCGCGTTCGGCCGAGGAAGCGACCCGGGCCGGCATCGCCACCGTCTATCAGGAGGTCAACCTGGCGCCGAACCTCACGGTCGCGCAGAACCTCTATCTCGGCCGCCAGCCGAGCCGGTTCGGCTTCGTGCGCGAACGGGAGATGCGCCGCCACGCGCAGGTGCTGCTGGCCGAGTTCGGCCTGTCCATCGACGTCTCGGCGCCGCTGGAGACCTATTCGGTCGCCATCCAGCATATCGTCGCCATCGCCCGCGCCGTGGACCAGTCGGCGCGCGTGCTCATCCTCGACGAGCCGACCGCCAGCCTCGACGCGCATGAGGTCGAGGTGCTGTTCGCGGTCATGCGCCAGCTCAAGGCGCGCGGCATCGGCATCGTCTTCGTCACCCACTTCCTCGATCAGGTCTATGCCGTCTGCGACCGCATCACCGTGCTGCGCAATGGCCGCCTCGCCGGCTCCGCGTCGGTTGCCGAGCTGCCGCGCATCGACCTCGTGCGCCTGATGCTGGGACGCGAACTGAGCGAGGCGACCTCGCGGCGCCCGCCCCGCAGCGCGCAGCCGGACAGCACGCCGGTCGCCACCTTCGAGGGCTTCGGCAAGGCCGGCGACGTCGCGCCCTTCGACCTCACCCTGCGCGCCGGCCATGTGGTCGGCCTCGCCGGCCTGCTCGGCTCGGGGCGGACGGAGACCGTCCGCCTGGTCTTCGGCGCGGAGCGGGCCGATTGCGGCACGGCCGAGGTCGGCGGCGTGCCCGTTGCCATTGCCTCGCCGCGCGAGGCGATGCGGCTGGGCTTCGGCTATTGCCCGGAGGAGCGCAAGACCGAAGGCATCGTCGCCGAATTGACCGTGCGCGAGAACATCGTGCTCGCCCTGCAGGCGCGGCGCGGCGCCCTGTCCCCGCTCTCGCGCCGCGAGCAGGACGAGATCGCGGCCAGGTTCATCCGCCTGCTCGACATCCGCCCGCCGGACCCGGAGCGGCCCATCGGCCTGCTCTCGGGCGGCAACCAGCAGAAGGCGCTGCTGGCGCGCTGGCTCGCCACCGCGCCGCGCCTTCTCATTCTCGACGAACCGACGCGCGGCATCGATGTCGGCGCCCATGCCGAGATCATCGGCCTGATCCGCGACCTGTGCGCGAAAGGCGTGGCGCTGCTGGTGGTTTCCTCGGAGCTGGAGGAAATCGTCACCTATGCCGACGAGGTGATCGTGCTGCGCGACCGCGTCCATGTTGCCCACCTCACCGGCACCCAGATCGAGGTTCCCGCCATTCTCGCCGCCATCGCCGCCGATACGCCGGCGATGGCGCACGCGTGAGGGAGGTCCTTATGTCGCTTCGCCTGCCCCGCGTCGGCACCTCGCAGCTCGTCGCCCTTCTCGTCATCCTCGCCGCCAACTGGGTGGTGTCGCCGCAGTTCTTCGACATCCGCCTGCAGGACGGGCGGCTGTTCGGCAGCCTGATCGACGTGTTCAATCGCGGCGCGCCGGTGGCGCTGCTCTCGCTCGGCATGGTTCTGGTCATCGCGATGCGCGGCATCGACCTGTCGGTCGGTGCGGTCATGGCGATCTGCGGCGCCATCGCCGCCAGTCTCGCGGACAGCCATCCGCTCCCGATCGTGCTCGCCGCCGCGCTCGGCACCGGCCTCGCCTGCGGCCTGTGGAACGGGCTGCTCGTCGCGGTGCTCGGCATCCAGCCCATCGTCGCCACGCTGATCCTCATGGTGGCGGGGCGCGGCATCGCCCAGCTCATCACCGAGGGGCGCATCGTCACCTTCACCTCGCCGGACCTCGCCTTCCTCGGCGGCGGCTCGGTGCTCGGCCTGCCCACCCCGGTGGTGCTGACGCTCGGCATGACCGGGCTGACCCTCGCCATCGTGCGCGGCACGGCGCTCGGACTGATGATCGAGGCGACCGGCGGCAATCCGCGCGCCAGCGCGCTGGCCGGCATCGGCACGCGGCTCATCACCGTCGCGGTCTATATGTGGAGCGGCCTGTGCGCGGCGCTGGCCGGCATCGTCGCGGCGGCCGACATCCTCGGCGCCGACGCCAACAATGCCGGGCTGTGGCTGGAGCTCGACGCCATCCTCGCGGTCGTCATCGGCGGCACCTCGCTGTTTGGCGGCCGCTTCAGCGTGATCCTGGCGGTGGTCGGCGCGCTCATCATCCAGGCGATGAACACCGGCATCCTGCTCTCAGGCTTTCCGCCCGAAACCAATCTGGTGGTCAAGGCGATGGTCGTGCTCGCCGTGCTGCTGGCCCAGTCGCCGCGGCTGGGCGCCCATATTGCCGGGCTCGGCGTCCTGTTCCGCCGCGGCCGCTCGTGAGGAGAATGCGGATGCCCCGCTCGCTGCAACGCCTCACGCCGGTCCTCGCCACCACGGTGGTCTTCCTCGCCGGCTTCCTCATCTGCTCGGCGCTCTACCCGAATTTCGCCTCGCTGCGCGTGGTGATGAACCTGCTCACCGACAACGCCTTTCTCGGCATCGTCGCCGTCGGCATGACCTTCGTCATCATCTCCGGCGGCATCGACCTGTCGGTCGGCTCGGTGGTCGGCTTCACCACCGTCTTCCTGGCGCTCGCCATCGAGCAATGGGGCGTATCGCCGCTCGCCGCCTTCGTGCTCATTCTCGTCATCTGCGCGGGCTTTGGCGCCGGCATGGGCGCGATCATCCAGTATTTCGAGCTGCCGCCCTTCATCGTCACGCTGGCGGGCATGTTCCTGGCGCGCGGGGCGAGCTTCCTGCTGTCGACGGAATCGATCCCGATCACCGCCGATCTCTACGCGCACCTTTCCGACCACGCGATCCGTCTGTCGGGCGGCGCCCGCCTCACCGTGCCGGCGATGCTCATGCTCGCCGTCGTCGGCGGCGGCATGGCGCTGCTGCACCTCACCCGCTTCGGTGCCAATGTCTACGCGCTCGGCGGCTCGCGCGTCGCCACCGCGCTGATGGGCATCAACGTCGCGCGCACCACGGTGCTGATCTACACCCTGTCCAGCCTGCTGGCGGGACTGTCCGGCATCGTCTTCTCGCTCTACACCTCCTCGGGCTACTCGCTCTCCGCCGTCGGCGTCGAACTCGACGCCATCGCGGCGGTGGTGATCGGTGGCACGCTGCTCTCGGGAGGCTACGGCTTCGTCTTCGGCTCCTTCGTCGGCGTGCTGATCCAGGGCCTGATCCAGACCTACATCAGCTTCGACGGCTCGCTGTCGAGCTGGTGGGCGAAGATCGCCACCGGCCTTCTGCTCTTCGCCTTCATCGCCTTCCAGCAGGCCACGCTCCACATGGCGCGCCGCTCGCGCGCGCGCCCCGCGGGAACCGCACAGGGAGTTGCCCAGTCGTGACGTCGCAGATCATCGTCATCCCCGCCCGCCGCGCCCATTCGAACCACGCCGAGGTGGCGCGCACCATCGGCATCGACATCATCTCCGGCCGCTACGGCGAGGGCGCCAAGCTGCCCGGCGATGCCGAGCTGACGCTGATCTTCGGCGTTTCCCGGCCGGTGCTGCGCGAGAGCGTCAAGACGCTGGTGGCCAAGGGCCTGCTTACCACCAAGGCACGGGTCGGCACGGTGGTGCGCGGGCGCGCCGCCTGGAACATGTTCGATCCCGACGTGCTCGCCTGGCACCTCGACGCGGGCATCAACAAGCAGTTCCTGCGCGATCTCTCGGAGATACGCCTCGCCGTCGAACCCCGTGCCGCGGCACTGGCCGCCGAACGCCGGAGCGAGGACGATCTCGCGCTGATGCGCCGCGCCGTGGCGCAGATGAAGGGGGAGGCCGGCACCTCGGGCGCCTTCGCAGAGGCGGACCTCGCCCTGCACGTCGCGGTCGCCACCGCTTCCGGCAATCCCTTCATGCGTTCCATCGGCGCGGTGATCGAGGCGGCGCTGCGCGCCTCCTTCGTGCTCTCCGCCCCCGGCGACGCGCGCGAGCACGACATCGCGGTGGCCGCGCATGAGCGCATCGTCGAGGCCATAGCGGACGAGGATGCCGAGGCGGCGGCGGCGGCGATGACCAATGTGATCTTCAACGGCCTGCGCCGCCACGGCGCGACAGGCTGAACAGGTGCCCCATGAGTGACGGCTCGAACGACGACGACAAGAAGACGCTGCGCAGCCAGAGCTGGTTCGGCCGGCAGGACAAGATGGGGTTCTACTACCGCTCCTTCCTGAAGAATTCCGGCCAGCCGCAGGACCGCTTCGAGGGACGCCCGGTCATCGGCATCTGCAACACCTGGTCGGAGCTGACCCCCTGCAACGGCCATTTCCGCGCGCTGGCCGAGCATGTGCGCTACGGGGTGCTGGACGCCGGCGGCTATCCCCTGGAATTCCCGGTCTCCTCGCTCGGCGAGGTGACGATGCGCCCTACCGCCATGCTGTTCCGCAACCTCGCCTCGATGGACGTGGAGGAGGCGATCCGCGCCCATCCGCTCGACGGCGTTGTGCTGCTCATGGGCTGCGACAAGACCACGCCGGCCCTGCTCATGGGCGCCGCCTCCGCCGATTTGCCGGCGATCGGCGTTTCCGGCGGGCCGCAGCTGCGCGGCGTCTATCGCGGCCAGATCATCGGCTCGGGCACCAACATCATCTCGATGAGCGAGCAGTTGCGTGCCGGCGAGATCACGCTCGACGAGTTCCACGAGGCCGAGGCGTCGATGAACCGCTCGGCCGGAAGCTGCATGACCATGGGCACCGCCTCGACCATGGCGTCGATGGTGGAGGCGCTCGGCCTCGGCCTGCCGGAGAACGCCGCCATCCCCGCCGCCGATGCGCGCCGCAACCTGCTGGCCCGCATGGCCGGGCGCCGCATCGTCGAAATGGTGCATGAGGATCTCAAGCCCTCCGACATCCTCACGCGACAGGCTTTCGAGAACGCCATCCGCACGCTGGCCGCCATCGGCGGCTCGACCAATGCCGTGGTGCACCTTCTGGCCATCGCCGGCCGCGTCGGCGTCGACCTGACGCTGGCCGATTTCGACCGGCTCGGCCGCGACATCCACTGCCTCGTCGACCTGATGCCCTCCGGCCGCTTCCTGATGGAGGACTTCTACTATGCCGGCGGCCTGCCCGCCGTGCTGCGCGCGCTGGGCGAACGGAACCTGATCCACAAGGACGCCCGCACCGTCAACGGCCGCACGATCTGGGAGAATGTCGAGAAGGCGCCGAACTGGAACGCCGAGGTCATCACCTCCTTCGAGGCGCCGTTCAAGCCGGATGCCGGTATCGCCATCCTCAAGGGCAATCTCGCCCCCGACGGCGCGGTCATCAAGCCCTCCGCCGCCTCGCCCGAACTGATGGTCCACACCGGCCGCGCAGTGGTGTTCGAAAGCGTCGAGGAGATGCACCATGGCGTGAACGACGAGGCGCTCGACATCGACGCTTCCTGCATCATGGTGCTGAAGCACTGCGGGCCGAAGGGCTATCCCGGCATGGCCGAGGTCGGCAACATGCCGCTGCCGGCCAAGCTGCTGCGCCAGGGCGTGCGCGACATGATCCGCATCTCCGACGCCCGCATGTCCGGCACCGCCTACGGCACGGTGGTGCTCCATGTCGCGCCGGAAGCAACGGCCGGCGGCCCGCTGGCGCTGGTGAGGAACGGCGACCTGATCACGCTCGACGTGCCCGCCCGCGCGCTGCACCTGCATGTGAGCGAGGAAGAGCTGGCGAGCCGGCGAGCGGCCTGGGTAGCGCCGGAGCCCCACGCCGTGCGCGGCTACCAGCGTCTCTATATCGACCACGTATTGCAGGCCGATCGTGGCGCCGATTTCGACTTTCTCGTCGGGCGCAGCGGCTCCCCCGTCGCCCGCGACAATCACTAAGGGTGCATGATGACGACCAACTCCGCCGCCGGTCCCCACAAGGGCGTTTTCCCGGTCGCCCCGACCGTGTTCGACGCCGATGGCCGGCTCGATCTCGACGGCCAGAGGCGCGCCATCGACTGCATGATCGACGCCGGCTCGCACGGCCTGTGCATCCTCGCCAATTTCTCCGAGCAGTTCGTGCTGACCGATGACGAGCGCGACCGGGTGATGGAGACCGTGCTTTCGCATGTCGCCGGGCGCGTGCCGGTGATCGTCACCACCACCCATTTCTCCACCTTCGTCTGCGCCGAGCGCTCCCGCCGGGCGCAAGAGCTGGGCGCGGCGATGGTGATGGTCATGCCGCCCTATCACGGCGCCACCTTCCGGGTGCCGGAAGCGGCGATCTATGACTTCTATAAGGGCGTCTCGGACGCGATCTCCATCCCCGTCATGGTGCAGGACGCCCCCGTCGCCGGCACGCCGCTCTCCGTGCCCTTCCTCGCCCGCATGGCGAAGGAGATCGGCAACCTCGCCTATTTCAAGATCGAGGTGCCGCAGGCCGCCGCCAAGCTGCGGGCGCTGATCGAGGCCGGCGGCGACGCCATCGTCGGCCCGTGGGACGGCGAGGAGGCGATCACCCTGATGGCCGACCTCGACGCCGGCGCCACCGGCGCGATGACCGGCGGCGGCTATCCCGACGGCATCCGCCAGATCATCGACCCCTATGTCGCCGGCGACCGCGAGGCCGCCCTCGTGGCCTATATGCGCTGGCTCCCGCTGATCAATTACGAGAACCGCCAGACCGGCCTGGCTACAGCCAAGATCCTGATGAAGGAAGGCGGCGTCATCGCTCACGACACGCTGCGCGCGCCGCTCCCGGCCGTGCATCCCGCCGCCCGCGCCGGCCTGCTGGAACTCGCCCGGCGGCTCGATCCGCTCGTGCTGCGCTGGGGGAAGTGACCATGAGCACGCTTACCGGCGCCCTCCTCATCGGCGCGCGCGACGTCACCGACGGCGCGAGCTTCCGCGCGGTCGATCCCTCGACCGGCGCGGCGCTGGAGCCGGCCTTCGTCGACGCCTCCCCGGCCCATGTGGCGGAGGCCGCCGCGCTCGCCATGGCGGCGTGGCCGGCCTACCGTGCCACGACGCCGCAAGCCCGCGCCGCCTTCCTCGACGCCATCGCCGACGGAATCGAGGCGATCGGCGACGCGCTGGTCGAGCGCGCGCAGCGGGAAACCGGGCTGCCCGCCGCCCGGCTCAATGGCGAGCGCGCCCGCACCACCGCCCAGCTGCGGCTGTTCGCGAGCTGGATCCGCGCCGGCGGCGCCGACGAGCCGCGCCTCGACACGCCGCTGCCCGAGCGCAAGCCGCTGCCGCGCGCCGACCTCCGGATGCGCCATATCGGCATCGGGCCGGTGGCGGTGTTCGGCGCCTCGAACTTCCCCCTCGCCTTCTCGGTGGCGGGCGGCGACACCGCCTCGGCGCTGGCCGCCGGCTGCCCGGTGATCGTCAAGGGACATCCCGCCCATCCCGGCACGTCGGAACTCGTCGGACGCGCGATCCGCGCCGCCGTCGCCGGCGCGGGATTGCCGGAAGGCGTCTTCTCCCTGCTGTCGGGGGCGACCAATGACCTCGGCGGCGCTCTGGTCGGCGATCCGCGCATCGCGGCGGTCGGCTTCACCGGCTCGCGTGCCGGCGGGCTGGCGCTCTCGCGCATCGCCGCGAACCGCGCGGTGCCGATCCCGGTCTATGCCGAGATGAGCAGCATCAACCCGGTCTTCCTGCTGCCGGGCGCACTGGAAGCGCGGGCGCAGACACTGGGCTCCGCCTTCGTCGGCTCGCTGACACTCGGCGCCGGCCAATTCTGCACCAATCCCGGCCTCGTCATCGCCCTCGCCGGCGACGCGCTCGACCGCTTCATCGCGGCCGCCGGCGCGGCCGTCGCGGCGTCGCCGGCCGGCACCATGCTGACCCCCGGCATCGCCGGCGCCTATGCGAAGGGTGTCGCCACGTTGGAAGGCCGCGCAGAGGTGGCCGAGGTCGCCCACGGCAATGAGGGCGGTCCCAATAGCTGCCGTCCGGCCCTCTTCATCGCCGAGGCCGACGCGTTCCTGAACGAGCCGGTTCTCTCCCACGAGGTGTTCGGTGCCTCCTCGCTCGTCATACGCTGCGCCGACGAGGCGGACATGCTGGCGGTGGCCGGCGCGCTCGAAGGCCAGCTCACCGCGACGCTGCATCTGGAGGCGGAGGACCACCGCCTCGCCGCCCGGCTGCTGCCCATCCTTGAAGAGAAGGCCGGGCGCATCCTTGCCAATGGCTGGCCGACCGGCGTCGAGGTCTGCCATTCCATGGTGCATGGCGGCCCCTTCCCGGCCACCTCGGACCCGCGCTCGACCTCGGTCGGCACGCTGGCCATACGGCGTTTCCTGCGCCCCATCTGCTACCAGGACCTACCCGAGGCGCTGCTGCCCGCCGCCGTGAGGACCGGCAACCCACTCGGCCTGCCGCGCCTCGTCGACGGCGTGCCCGATCTCGATGGGGACTCCCGGCCATGAAGCCCATCCGCCTCGCCATCGTCGGCCTCGGCAAGATCGCCCGCGACCAGCACCTGCCCTCCATCGCCAGGACTGAGGGCATCGAGCTTGTCGCGGTCGCCAGCCGCAATGCCTCGCTCGACGGCCTCGCCCATTTCGCCACGCTCGACGAACTGCTGGAGAAGGCGCCGGACGTCGAGGCGGTGGCGCTCTGCACGCCGCCGCAGCAGCGCCGCGCCCAGGCGGCGGCGGCGCTCGCCGCGGGCAAGCATGTGCTGCTGGAAAAGCCGCCGGGCGCCACCGTCGGCGAGATCGGCCCGCTCGTCGCCGCTGCCGACGCGGCCGGCACGACCCTGTTCGCCGCCTGGCATTCCCGCTACGCCCCGGCCGTCGAGCCGGCGCGCGCGCTCCTCGCCGAGGCCGCGATCCGCTCGGTCTCGGTGGAGTGGAAGGAAGATGTGCGCGTCTGGCATCCGGGTCAGGACTGGATCTTCGAACCCGGCGGGCTCGGCGTGTTCGATCCCGGGATCAACGCCCTGTCGATCCTGACCCGCATATTGCCGCGTCCCTTCTTCCTGACCGGGGCGACGCTGGCCTTTCCCGCCAACCGCGACGCCCCCATCGCCGCCGAACTCGACTTCACCGACATGACCGGCACACCAATCCACGCCGACCTCGACTTCCTCCAGACCGGCCCGCAGACCTGGGACATCCATGTCGACACCGACCGCGGGCGGCTCACCCTCGCCTCCGGCGGCGCGCGCCTGTTGCACGACGGCGCGTCGCTCGTCGACGAGAAGGAAGCCGAATATGCCGGCATCTACCGGCACTTCGTCGATCTGATCCGTCGCGGCGCCTCCGATGTCGACGTTTCGCCGCTGGCGCATGTGGCGGATGCCTTCATGCTCGGGCGCCGCATCGTCGCCGCCCCGTTCGAGGGATGACCGCCATGACCGCCAACACCCTCGCGCGCGACCCCTTCGGCACCCTGCCGGACGGACGATCCGTGGAGCGCATCCGGCTGCGCGGCAGCGGCGGCTTCGAGGTCGCCCTCCTCACCTATGGCGCCACGATACAGGCACTGCGCGTGCCGGACCGGCACGGCCATGTCGCCGACGTCGTGCTCGGCCATGACGACCTCGCCCCCTACCTCGCCCATCGCCGCTATTTCGGCGCGACGGTCGGACGCTACGCCAACCGCATCGGCGCCGGCGCCTTCACGCTCGACGGCAGCCCCGTCCGCATCCCGGCCAATGACGGCGCCAACGCGCTGCATGGCGGGCCGGACGGCTTTGATCGCCGGCTCTGGACCGTCGAGGCGGTGGAGGACGGCCCCGCGCCATCCGTGACGCTGGGCCTCGTCAGCCCGCATGGCGATCAGGGCTTTCCCGGCACACTGCAGGTTCGCGCGACGTTTTCGCTGAGCGGCCCCGGCGAGCTTTCCATCGCCTTCCAGGCCACCACCGACCGGGCGACCATCGTCAACCTCACCCATCACGGCTATTTCAACCTCGGCGGGGTCGAGGCGGGCAGCGACGTGCTCGACCATGTGCTGACGATCCACGCCGACGACTATCTGCCGGTGGATGCCGGGGCGATTCCGCTGGACGGCCCGGACAGCGTCGACGGTACGCCCTTCGATTTCTGCACGCCGCAGCCGATCGGCGCGCGTATCCGCGAGGCGCACGCGCAGCTCCGCTTCGGGCACGGCTACGACCACACGTACTGCCTTCCCGGCGGACACGCCGCCGAGCCGCGACTTGCCGCGCGCGTCGAGCATCCGGCGTCCGGCCGGGTGATGGAACTGCTGACCGACCAGCCCGGCGTGCAGTTCTATTCCGGCAATTTCCTCGACGGCACCGCCCAGGGAAAATTCGGCCGGCTCCACCGCCAGTCCGACGCCTTCTGCCTTGAGCCACAGGCATGGCCCGACACGCCCAACCGGCCGGACTTCCCCTCGGCCCGGCTCGACCCCGGCCAGACCTACCGTCACGTCTCCCTCTACCGTTTCTCCGCCGCCTGAACCGCTGGAGCGCCACGATGCATGGCAAGGCACCCGAGACCGACCGCCCGCTCCGCTCGCAGGCGTGGTTCGACAATCCGGCCAATGCCGACATGACAGCGCTCTATCTGGAGCGCTACCTCAACTTCGGCCTCAGCCAGGAGGAGCTGCAGAGCGGCCGGCCGATCATCGGCATCGCCCAGACCGGATCCGACCTCTCGCCCTGCAACCGCCATCACATCGAACTCGCCAAACGAACCCGCGAGGGCATTCGCGAGGCCGGCGGCATCGCCATCGAGTTTCCGGTCCACCCGATCCAGGAAACCGGCAAGCGCCCGACCGCGCTGCTCGACCGCAACCTCGCCTATCTCGGCCTGGTCGAGGTGCTCTACGGCTATCCGCTCGACGGCGTGGTGCTGACCATCGGCTGCGACAAGACCACGCCCGCCCTCCTGATGGCGGCTGCGACGGTCAACATCCCGGCCATCGCGCTCTCCGTCGGGCCGATGCTGAACGGCTGGTACAAGGGCGAGCGCACCGGCTCGGGCACCATCGTGTGGAAGGCGCGCGAGCTGCTCGCCGCCGGCGAGATCGACTATCGCGGCTTCGTCAAGCTCGTCGCCTCCTCGGCACCGTCGACCGGCTACTGCAACACCATGGGCACGGCGACGACGATGAACTCGCTCGCCGAGGTGCTCGGCATGCAATTGCCCGGCGCGGCGGCGATCCCCGCGCCCTATCGTGACCGGCAGGAGATCGCCTACCGCACCGGATTGCGCATCGTCGATATGGTGCGCGAGGACCTCAAGCCCTCCGACATCCTTACCCGCGACGCCTTCCTCAACGCCATCCGCGTCACCTCGGCCATCGGCGGCTCCACCAACGCGCCGGTGCATCTCAACGCACTCGCCCGCCATGTCGGCGTGGAGCTTTCCATCGACGACTGGCAGACCTATGGCGAGGACGTGCCGCTGCTGGTGAACCTCCAGCCGGCCGGCGAGTATCTCGGCGAGGACTATTACCGCGCCGGCGGCGTGCCCGCGGTGGTCAGCCAGCTCCTCGACCAGGGGCTGATCGCGCAGGACGCCCTCACCGTGAACGGCCGCAGCCTCGGGGAGAACTGCCGCGGGGTGGCGATCGAGGACGAGGACGTCATTCGTCCCTTCGAACGACCGCTGAAGCCCAGGGCCGGCTTTCGCGTGCTGCGCGGCAACCTGTTCTCTTCCGCCATCATGAAGACCAGCGTCATCTCGCCGGAATTCCGCGAGCGCTATCTGTCCAATCCCGACGACCCGGACGCCTTCGAGGGCCAGGCCGTCGTCTTCGACGGACCGGAGGACTACCACGCCCGCATCGACGATCCGGCGCTGGCCATCGACGCGACGACCATCCTGTTCATGCGCGGCGCCGGGCCGATCGGCTATCCCGGCGCGGCGGAAGTGGTGAACATGCGGGCGCCGGACTACCTGCTGAAGGCCGGCATACACGCCCTGCCCTGCGTCGGCGACGGGCGCCAGTCGGGCACCTCCGGCTCGCCCTCCATCCTCAACGCCTCGCCAGAGGCGGCGGCGGGCGGCGGCCTCGCCTTGCTGCGCACCGGCGACCGCGTGCGCATCGACCTGCGTCGCAACAGCGCCGACATGCTGGTGCCGGAAGAGGAGCTGGAACGGCGGCGGCAGGAACTGGCCGCGCAGGGCGGCTATCCCTTCCCCGCCCACCAGACGCCCTGGCAGGAAATCCAGCGCGGCCTCGTCAGCCAGCTAGAGACCGGCGCTGTGCTGGAGCCCGCCGTGCGCTACCAGCGCATCGCCCAGACCAAGGGGCTGCCCCGTGACAACCACTAGCCTCGGCCCCATCGCCCACGCGGCACCGGAGATGGAGGCGGACTCCCTGCCGCTCTCCGTGCTGTGCGCCGAGCGTTGCCATCTCGGCGAAGGGGCGAGCTACGAGGCGGTGAGCGACACCGCATGGTGGTTCGACATAATCGAGCGCAGGCTGTTCGAGGCCAGCCTCGCCCGCCGGGCCATCCGCAGCCACGCGCTCCCCTTCATGGCGAGCGCCCTGGCGGCGATCGACGGCCGGAGGCAATTGCTCGTGACCGAGGACGGCCTGGTCCTGCGCGACAAGGCGACCGGGCAGTTCGACCTCGTCGCCGCCGTCGAGGCCGCCAACCCGCGCACGCGCTCCAACGACGCACGGGTGCATCCCAGCGGCACGCTCTGGTTCAGCACCATGGGCCGCAATGCCGAACGGGAGGCGGGAACCGTCTACGCCTTCCACAAGGGCGCGGTCGTTTCGCTGTTCCGCAACGTGACCATTCCCAACGCCATCTGCTTCTCGCCGGACGGCCGGCTCGGCTACTTCGCCGACACGGCGGCGAACCGGCTCCATCGCGTCCGCCTGGACCCGGCGACCGGCCTGCCACTGGAAGTACCGGCCGTGATCCACATCCATCGCGACGAAGGCGGACTCGACGGCGCGGTGACGGACGCCGAGGGACTGATCTGGTGCGCGATCTGGGGCGGCGCGCGGCTCAACGTCTATTCGCCGGACGGCCAGCTCGTACGCACGGCGCGCGCGCCGGCGCGGCAGGTGAGCTGCCCCGTCTTCGTCGGGCCGGGCTTCGACTTCCTGCTCGTCACCTCGGCCTTTCAGGATATGGGCGCGGCGGCCCGGGCGGCCGACCCGCATCATGGCCGCACCTTCATCCTCGACCTCGGTGTTCGCGGGCGCGCCGAGCCGCGCGTGCTGCTGGGAGGCGCGTGATGGCGGACATCGCGCATGTCGTCGTCGACTGGGGAACGTCCAGCTTCCGCCTCTGGGCGCTCGACCGCGCGGGGCGCGTGCTCGGCGAGCGGCGCAGCGCGCAGGGGCTCATCGCCGCTTCCCCCCATGGCTTCGAGGAGATTCTCGAAACCCATCTTGCCGCCCTCGGCATTCTGGACGGCGTGCCCGTGATGATGTGCGGCATGGTCGGCTCGCGCGGCGGCTGGATCGAGGCGCCCTATCTCGACACGCCGCTGCGGCTCGACAAGCTGGCGCGACAAGCCGTTGCCGTACGGTCGAGCCGGCGGCCGGTCCGCATCCTGCCGGGCCTCGCCCAGCGCGACCCGGCCCATCCCGACGTGATGCGCGGCGAGGAGACCCAGTTGCTCGCGCTGACCCACGAAGGTGGCAGCGGTCTCGTCTGCCTGCCCGGCACCCACTCGAAATGGGTCGTGCTGAAGGAGGGTTCGGTCGAACGCTTCGCCACCTTCATGACCGGCGAAATGTTCCATTTGCTGCGCACCGCCTCGGTCCTCGCACCGGCAGTCGCCGATGCCGGCGATATCGCCCCCGCCAGCGCCGCCTTCGCGCAGGGCGTGAGCGAGGGCCTCGCCGCGCCCGAGAGGCTCGGCAGCGCGCTGTTCCGGTTGCGGGCCTCCTGGCTGCTGACCGGAACCGACCCGACGGCGACGCTGTCGCGCCTGTCGGGTTTCCTGATCGGCATCGAACTCGCTGGCGCCGCACGTCAGTTCGGCACGCAGAACCGGATCGCGCTGGTCGCGGCCGGTCCGCTGGCGGCAGCCTATCTCGGCGCGCTCGATGTCGCTGGTGTCACCGACGTCGTCCTCCGGGGGGCGGAAGACTGCGTGCGCGCCGGGCTGCATGCGGCGGCGCTCATCGCCTTCCACGCAGAAGGAGCCCCGGCATGACCATCCCGGAAGCGACGCGCATCGCCTGGCCGCGACTGCGCCGGCCGCTGGTCGCCATCCTGCGCGGCCTGACGCCGCCGGAGGCGGAGGCGGTCGTCGGCGCGCTGATCGAGGAGGGGCTAGAGGCGATCGAGATTCCGCTCAACTCGCCCGAGCCGTTCCGCTCGATCGGGTTGGCAGCACGGATGGCACCGCCCGGCGTGCTGATCGGTGCGGGCACGGTGCTGGAGATCGAGGAGGTCGACCGCCTTGCCGATACCGGCGGCCGGCTCATGGTCAGCCCGAACATCGCTCCTGAAATCGTCCGGCATGCGGCCGGCCACGGCATGGTCACCATGCCTGGCGTGCTGACGCCGACCGAGGCGCTTGCGGCGGTGAAGGCCGGCGCCTCGGCGCTGAAGTTCTTCCCCGCCAGCCTGCTCGGCCCCTCGATCATCCAGGCGATGTCCGTCGTGCTGCCGCCCGGCACGGTGGTCGGCGCCGTCGGCGGCGTCGGCGAGAAGGATTTCGCCGCCTATGCGGCGGCGGGCATCCGCACCTTCGGACTCGGCTCCAGCCTCTACCGGCCCGGCGCCGGGGCATCCGAGGTGAAGGTGAAGGCCCGGGCGGTCATCGCCGCCTATGACGCGGTCTTTCCTCCAAAAGGGGAGGCCTGACGCGCCAAGACGTCGGACATGAAGCGCGACGCGGGCTCGCCCGCCAACAAGACGACACGCGAAACGCGGCCATCCATCCACCCAGGGAGTTCAACATGAAACGCCTGACCAACACGCTTTCCGCCATCGCCCTCGGGGCGTTCGCGCTCTCGATCGCCGCCCCCGCCGCCGCCCAGGACAAGGCGACGGTGGGCATCGCCATGCCGACAAAGTCGTCGGCCCGCTGGATCGCCGACGGCGACAACATGGTGAAGGTGCTCAAGGAGCGCGGCTATGGCACCGACCTTCAATATGCCGAGGACGACATTCCCAACCAGCTCTCGCAGATCGAGAACATGGTGACGAAGGGCGCGAAGGTGCTGGTGATCGCCTCGATCGACGGCACCACGCTCTCCGACGTGCTGAAGCAGGCTCAGGCCAAGGGCATCAAGGTCATCGCCTATGACCGCCTTATCCGCGAGACGCCGAACGTCGACTACTACGCGACGTTCGACAATTTCCAGGTCGGTGTGCTGCAGGCGCAATCCCTGCTCAAGGGCCTCGGCTACCCCGAGAACAAGGGCCCGTTCAACGTCGAGCTGTTCGGCGGCTCGCCGGACGACAACAACGCCTATTTCTTCTATGACGGCGCGCTCTCGGTGCTGAAGCCGCTGATCGACAACGGCACGCTGAAGATCCCCTCCGGCCAGACCGGCATGGACAAGGTCTCGACGCTGCGCTGGGACGGCGCCACCGCGCAGGCCCGCATGGATAACCTGCTCAGCGCCTACTACTCCGACAAGAAGCTCGACGGGGTGCTCTCGCCCTATGACGGCCTATCCATCGGCATCCTCTCCTCGCTCAAGGGCGTGGGATACGGTTCGGGCGACATGAAGATGCCGGTCGTCACCGGGCAGGACGCGGAGGTGCCCTCGGTCAAGTCGATCCTCGCCGGCGAGCAGTACTCGACCATCTTCAAGGACACCCGCGAACTCGCCAAGGTCACCGCCGACATGGTCGACGCCTCGCTGTCCGGCAAGGAGGTCACGGTCAACGACACCAAGACCTACAATAACGGCGTGAAGGTCGTGCCCTCCTATCTGCTCAAGCCAGTCGTCGTCGACAAGAGCAACTGGAACGATGTGCTGGTTGGCAGCGGCTACTACGCGGCGGACCAGATCAACTGAGACCCGCGGAACGGTCGTAAAGGCCCGCGCCGGTCGCATGCACCGGCGCGGGCGCTCTCTCAAGGCGGCACGCGGAATGAACGCTCTTCTGGAAATGCAAGGCATCAGCAAGCACTTCACCGGGGTGAAGGCGCTGAGCGATGTCTCCTTCACGGTCGAACCCGGCGAGATCCACGCCCTTGTCGGCGAGAACGGCGCCGGCAAGTCCACCCTCATGAAGGTGCTGAGCGGGGTCTATCCGCACGGCTCCTATGAGGGCTCCATCGTCTTCGACGGCGAGGAGCGGCAGTTTCGCGACATCAACGATTCCGAGGCGCTCGGCATCATCATCATCCATCAGGAACTGGCACTGATCCCCTTGATGTCGATCGCCGAGAACATCTTCATCGCCAATCCGCCGGCACGCTTCGGCATCATCGACCGCGACGCGGTGCACCGGCGCACCCGCGAGTTGCTGGCCAAGGTCGGGCTCGACGAGGCGCCGGACACGCGCGTCACCGACATTGGCGTCGGCAAGCAGCAACTGGTCGAGATCGCCAAGGCGCTGTCGAAGAAGGTGCGCCTTCTCATCCTCGACGAGCCGACCGCCAGCCTGTCCGAGAAGGACAGCGCCGCCCTGCTCGACCTGCTGCTCGAGTTCAAGGCGCAGGGCATCGCCTCCATCCTCATCTCGCACAAGCTGAACGAGGTATCGAAGGTCGCCGACCGTATCACCGTGCTGCGCGACGGACGCACGGTCGACACGATGGACTGCCGCGACGCGGCGGTGGAGGAGGACCGCATCATCGCCAAGATGGTCGATCGCGACCTCGAGCACCGCTATCCCAGGCGCGAGCCGGTCATCGGCGAAACCATCCTGAGGGTTTCCGACTGGTCGGCCTTCCATCCGATCCACGCCGACCGGAGAGTCATCAAGAATGTCGACTTCGAGGTGAAGCGCGGCGAGATCGTCGGCATTGCCGGGCTAATGGGCGCCGGGCGCACCGAATTCGCCATGAGCGTGTTCGGCCGGGCCTATGGCCAGAAGATCACCGGCCGCGCCGAGATCGAGGGGCGCGAGGTCGACCTCTCGACCGTCCGTCGCGCCATCGACGCCGGCCTCGCCTACGTCACCGAGGACCGCAAGCAGCTCGGCCTGCTGCTCGCCGAGGACGTGCGCAAGAACGTGACGCTGGCGAACCTGCCGGCGGTGGCCTCGGCAAAGGTCATCGACGACCTCAAGGAACTGCGCGTCGCCTCCGATTATCGTGGCCGCATGCGCATCCGCAGCCACAGCGTCTACCAGGAAGCCGGCAAGCTCTCGGGCGGCAACCAGCAGAAGGTGGTGCTGTCGAAATGGCTGTTCACCAATCCGAAGGTGCTGATCCTCGACGAGCCGACGCGCGGCATCGATGTCGGCGCGAAGTATGAAATCTACTGCATCATCAATGAATTGGCGGATGCCGGCAAAGGCGTTGTGGTGATCTCGTCCGAGATGCCGGAACTGCTCGGCATATGCGACCGCATCTGCGTGATGAACGAGGGCGCCTTCGTCGGTGAATTTGCCGGCCGCGAGGCGACACAGGAAAAAATCATGCGCTCCATCATGCGCAGGGAAGGAGCCGGCCAATGAACGAGAAGACCAGCGCACTTCAGGACAAGCCTCATCATGCCGGTTTCCTGAAGAATAATCTGCGCGACTACGGCATGCTGCTCTCGCTGTTCGCCATCATGATCTTCTTCGAGGTGATGACCAACGGCACGCTGCTGCGGCCG
This sequence comes from Ancylobacter sp. TW_SC_1, assembly GCF_056836805.1. Lineage (NCBI taxonomy): Bacteria > Pseudomonadati > Pseudomonadota > Alphaproteobacteria > Hyphomicrobiales > Xanthobacteraceae > Ancylobacter > Ancylobacter sp. TW_SC_1. The sequence continues at coordinate 2,640,309 of NZ_CM166365.1, read as the reverse complement.
CTGAACCTCACCAACCTCGTGCTGCAGAACAGCTATATCGTCATCATGGCGCTGGGCATGCTGCTGGTCATCGTCACCGGCCATATCGACCTGTCGGTCGGATCGGTGGCGGGCTTCATCGGCGCCGTCGCGGCCGTGCTGATGGTGAAGTTCGGCATGCACTTCATTCCCGCGACGCTGATCTGCCTGGCCCTCGGTGCCCTCATCGGCGCGGCGCAGGGCTATTGGGTGGCCTATTTCAAGATCCCGTCCTTCATCGTCACCCTCGCGGGCATGCTGGTGTTCAAGGGGCTGGCCCTCGCCATCCTGCAGGGCCAGTCGGTCGGGCCGTTCCCGCCCGAGTTCCAGAAGCTCTCCTCCGGCTTCATTCCCGAACTCGTGCCCGATGCGGGCGCGCTTTATCCGACCTCTCTGGCCATCGGTGCCGCACTGGCGCTGGCCTTTGTCTGGCTGAACTTCCGCGGCCGCAGCCGGCAGGAAGCGCACGGCGTCGAGACCGAGCCGTACGGATTCTTCGTCCTCAAGAACCTGCTGCTCCTCACCGTCATTGTCTATTTCGCCTATCTCATCGCCTCGCATCGCGGCCTGCCGAACGTGCTGGTGATCATGACGGCGCTGATCGCCCTCTACGCCTTCGTCACCACCCGAACGACGATCGGCCGGCAGATCTACGCGGTGGGAGGCAATGAGAAGGCAGCCAAGCTCTCCGGCATCAAGACGGAGCGGCTGACCTTCCTCACCTTCGTCAATATGGGCGTGCTGGCGGCGCTCGCCGGCCTGGTCTTCGCCGCCCGGCTGAACACGGCAACGCCGAAGGCAGGACTCGGCTTCGAGCTCGACGTCATCGCCGCCTGCTTCATCGGCGGCGCCTCGGCCTATGGCGGAGTGGGCCGCGTCGGCGGCGCCGTCATCGGCGCGCTGATCATGGGCGTGATGAACAATGGCATGTCCATCCTCGGCATCGGCATCGACTACCAGCAGGTGATCAAGGGCCTCGTGCTGCTCGGCGCCGTCTGCCTCGACGTCTATAACCAGAAGCGAAGCTAGAGCCCATGCCGATCAGGCGAAACGCCTTATCGGCATGAAAATGTATACGTTTCAATTAGTTGCAGCATGTTTCGCGCAAGTCGATCAGCATTCGCGAAACATGCTCTGGAGGCACGAACGACCTCTGCCGCGCCGCCGTAAGGATCGCGTAAGCTGAGCAGACGAGAGATCCGCCATCGGCGAACGACGCGCCGGCGGAGACCCACATGCGCCACGACGCTTTCGATCTTCCACTGGCCAGCCTGAGCGCCCTGCGCGCCAGCGTGCCGGACGTCTCCATCGTGATTCCGGTCCGGGACGAGGCGGAAGCCATCCTTCCCCTCATCGAGGAGATCGCCACCGTCCTGCGGGCCGAGAGGTTCGAGATACTCGTCATCGACGATGGATCGACGGACGGAACGGCGGATCTGGTGCGCCGGACGGCACGCAACTGGCCCAGCCTCTCGCTGCTCGGGCATCGGGCGTGCTGCGGCCAGAGTGCTGCCATCCGCACCGGCATCCAGGCGGCGCTGGGGCGCACCGTGGTGACGATGGACGGCGACGGGCAGAACGATCCCGCCGATATCCCGGCGATGTTGGCCATGTACCGCCGGGCCTCCGTATCGAGGATCCCGGTCCGCATGGTGGCCGGCCAGCGGCGGCGGCGCAACGACAGCCTCGCCAAGCGGCTCTCCTCGCGCATCGCCAATGGCGTGCGGGGCACCCTCCTCGATGACGGCATCGCCGACACCGGCTGCGGGCTGAAGGTATTCGACCGCGACTGCTTCCTGCGGCTGCCGTACTTCGATCACATGCACCGCTTCCTGCCGGCACTGATGCAGCGCGAGGGCTATGTCGTTCTCACCCATCCCGTGAACCATCGCCCCCGGTCCGCCGGCCGCTCCAAATACGGTACCTGGAACAGGCTCTGGGTCGGCATCGCCGATCTCTTCGGGGTGATGTGGCTGCGGGCGCGCATGCGCCATCCGGAGGTCGTCGAGTGACCGCCATGTTCTGGACGGCCTTCGGACTGGCGGGACAAGCCCTGTTCTCCGCCCGTTTCCTCCTTCAATGGTGGCAGAGCGAGCGCGCGGGCCGCAGCATCCTGCCACATGGCTTCTGGTATCTGAGCATCGCCGGCGCGCTCAGCCTGCTGACCTACGCCATTTACCAGCGCGATCCGGTCTTCATCGTCGGGCAGTCTGCCGGCCTCCTCGTCTATGTGCGCAACATTCGCCTGCTGCGCGGAGAACGCCGCAGCGCGCGTGCCGACGCATGAACCACGCCTCTTCATTTGCCGAACCGGCGACGGGGCAGACGGGCGCCCTGCCGCTGGCGAGGGAACCCCTTCTGCTGGCCGTAAGCCTGAGCCTCTTCGCTATCGTGCTCACGCTCACGCTGCGCCGCCCCTTCGCCATTGACGAGACGCGCTACCTGACCGTCGCCTGGGAAATGTGGAACTCCGGCGATCCCATTCTCCTGCACCTCAACGGCGCGCCCTACAGCCACAAGCCGCCGATGCTGTTCTGGCTGATCAATCTCGCCTGGCTCGTCACGGGACCGACGGAATGGAGCGCGCGGCTGGTGCCGGCACTGTTCTATCCGGCCAGTGTCCTGGCGACCTATCGGCTGGCGAAGGAGATCGCGGGCCCTCTCCTCGCCGCCCGCGCTGCGCTCGTCCTTGCGAGCACGGTCGTCTTCGCCGCGATGGCGACGGCGGTAATGTTCGACGCGATGCTGACGGGGGCGGGGGTTTTGGCGCTGCTGGGACTGCTGCACGCTGCACGCGGGCGGGCGCGGCTCGGCTGGATCATGTTCGCCGTGTCCCTCGCCTTCGGCCTTCTGGCGAAGGGCCCGGTCATGCTGATGCATGCCGTGCCGGCGGCGGTGCTGGCGCCGCTCTGGGCGCCGGCGCGCCCGCGCGGCTGGGCCGGCTGGTACATGAGCTTGATTCTCATGGTCTTTCTCGGCGCGCTTCCGGCCCTCGCCTGGGCCGTGTCGGCGGCGGGGGCGGGCGGTGCGGATTTCGCGGCCGTGCTGCTGTGGAAGCAGACGGCCGGCCGCATGGTCGGGGCCTTTGCCCACCGCCGGCCCTTCTGGTTCTATCTGCCGCTACTGTCGGCGCTGCTGCTTCCATGGGGCTGCAGCCACCGCATGTGGTGCAGGAGCGCCTGGGCGGGACTCTGGAGCGACAGGGTCTGGCGGCTCCCGGTGATCGCGACGCTCGCCGGGTTCATCGGCTTCTCGCTGATCTCCAGCAAGCAGCTGCATTACCTCCTGCCGCTCCTGCCGGCCGCCGCCCTGATCATCGCCCGTGTGATCTCGCGCGCCGGCGGCGACGACCGGCCGGAGAACGGGTTCGCGATCGCCACGCTGGCCGCCGGCCTCGCCCTCTGGGGCTGCGCGATGCTGGCGCCGGTCTTTCCCGACACCCTGCCGCCGCTTTCGGCCAAGGAGGGGCTGCTGCTCATGGCCCTGTCGCTGGCGGTCTGGCTGCTGCGCAACGACGTCTGGCGCGCCGCACCGGCGCTGACGGCCAGCCTGCTGCTCGCCGGCTTGCTGGAGACGTCGGCGGGCGGCCTGCCGAACTTCGATATCGCGCCCCTCGCCGCAAGGCTCGATGGCGCGCGGCCGATCGCCTTCGTCGGCGGCTATGAGGGCGAGCTGGGATTTGCGGCGCGGCTGGAGAACCCGGTCGAGGTCCTGCGCGAGGGCGACGCCGCCCGCTGGCTGGCGCGCCATCGCGACGGCCAGCTCGTTGCCCGCTACAAGGGTGATCCACCGCGTTTCGACGCATCCCTGCTCTGGAACCAACGCTATAATAAAAGATGGATCGGCCTCTGGTCTGCTGCCGGAGCCGATATCGGGGCGAGCGGCGATGCGTCTACTGTTGGTGGAAGATGAACGCGAGCTCGGCCGCCTGCTCGCCAGCAGCCTGAAGGCAGCGGGATTCGCGGTCGATCATGTGGTGAGTCTGGCCGAGGCGGACGCCGCCCTGGCCGCCGAGACCTACGACATCGCGGTACTTGACCGCCGCCTGCCGGATGGCGACGGCCTCGACCTGCTGCGGCAGCGCCGCAATGCCGGCATGACGCTGCCGGTGCTCGTGCTGACGGCGCGCGACAGCCTGCCGGACCGGGTGCAGGGATTGGAAGAGGGCGCCGACGATTATGTGCTCAAGCCCTTCCATGTCGACGAACTGATCGCCCGGCTGAGGGCCCTGCTGCGCCGTCCGAACCAGGCGCTGGGCGTGAAGGTCGGGATCGGCAATCTGTCGCTCAACACCATGGACCTCACCGTGCATGTCGGCGAGCAGCCGCTCGCCCTCTCGCGGCGCGAACTGGGGCTGCTGGAACTGTTCATGCGACGGGCCGGCCGCGTCGTGACCAAGGAGGTCATCGAGGGCGCGCTCTACGGCTTCAACGAGGAACTCGAATCCAACGCCGTCGAGGTGCTGGTTCACCGGCTCCGGCGCAAGCTCGCCGCCGCGGAGGCGACCCCGTCCATCCATACGCTGCGGGGCATCGGCTACCTGATGGACGACGTGCCATGACGCTTCCCCGTGAGACGGCGCCAGGCGAGACGCCGGCTCCGGCAATTCAGGCCCCGGAGACGCCATCCCCCCTGCCCTCCGCATCCGGCCGCTGGTCGCTGAAGCGGCGCCTGGCAATACGGCTCGCCATCGTGCTCACGCTCGGCGTGCTGGGCCCCGCCATGGTGATGATCGGCGCCGCCATGATCGCCATCAACAGCATGGACGACCGCGCCCTGCAGGATCAGGCATCCGATATCGCCAATGCGCTCGACACCAGCGCGACGCCGGCGCAGCTCCGGCTGCCGGACAACCTGGCGGCAGCCTACGTGAACTCCGGCGACGCCTATCTCTATCTGGTGGCCGGCCCCGACCGCACCGTGCTCGCCGCCTCGTCGCCGGTAGCCGCCGCAGCACTCGACTCGGCGCTGGGGAGTGAGGACGAGCGGTTCTTCGCCGTCCCCCGCCCGGATGGCGGCGTACCCTGGTACGGCTATGCGACCACCAAAGGGGACTATCGGATATTGGTGGCGCAGGGCGACCTGCACGACGACACGCTGGCGGACAGCGTGATCCGCGAACTCGTGAATTTCAGCCTCGTGACCGCGGTACCACTGCTCGTCCTGACGCTGATCGTCGCCATGTGGACGCTGAACCGGGCGTTTCGCGAGCTCGACCGCGTCGCCGAGCAGGCGCACGCGATCCAGCCCGACAGCTCCGGGGGGCGCCTCTCCCCGGACGGCCTCCCCGACGAGATCCGCCCCCTGGTCGCCGCCGTGAATGACGCGCTGGCCAGGCTGGGGCGCGCTTATGATGTCGAGCGTCGTTTCACCACCGACGCCGCCCATGAACTGCGCACGCCGGTCGCGGTGCTCACCGCACGCATCGACACCATGCCGCCCGGCCCGCTGAGGAGCGAACTCGCCAGCGATGCGACACGGCTCAGCCGGCTGGTCTCGCAGATGCTCGACGTGGCGCGGCTCGACGCGGCGCCGCTGCCGATGGATGCCAGCGTCGATCTGGTGGTCCTCGCCCGCGAGGCGCTCGTCGCACTGGGTCCGCTGGCCGTTCGTCAGCACCGGACGCTGCAACTCGCCGCACCGCCGACCCCGGTCAGGGTCGCGGGCAACGCCAACGCGCTTCAGCTCGCACTCACAAACCTCGTCGAGAACGCCATGCTGCACACGCCCGAGGGAACGCCGATCGACATCGAAATCACCGGCGAGCCGGCCATTCGCGTGCTCGATCGCGGGCCGGGCGTGCCGGAGGAGGAGCGCGCCATGATCTTCGAGCGCTTCCAGCGCGGACGCGCCATGACCTCGCCGGGCACGGGACTGGGCCTCGCCATCGTCGACGAGATCGCGGTGCGCCACGGCGCCAAAGCCGCCGTCACGCCGCGACCGGGCGGCGGCAGCGTGTTCGCCATCGTCTGGAACGAGCCGGCGGCGCGCTAGAGCCGCTTGAACCGAGAGCGGTTTCCCGTCGATCCGGCGTTCTCGCCGGATCGCAAAGGGCTCTGGACGCCGTCGGACCGGATCGCGAGCTGCCGTGGTGGGTCAGGCCGGGGTGACGCGCCAGATGCAGTCGCCGACATCGTCGACCACCAGCAGCCCGCCGCGCTTGTCGACGATGACGCCCACCGGGCGGCCGAGCGCCTTGCCGTCCACCCGGAAGCCGCCGAGGATCTCCTCCGGCGGCCCGACCGGCTTGCCCTCCGCGAACGGAATGAAGATCACCCGGTAGCCGGAGGGCGGATTGCGGTTCCACGAGCCGTGCTGGCCGATGAACACGCCGTTGGTGAAGCGCGCGCCGAAGCGCCCGTCGTCGACGAAGGTCAGGCCGAGCGAGGCGGTGTGCGAGCCGAGCGCGTAATCCGGCTTGAGCGAGGCCGCCACGAGATCCGGCCGCTGCGGCTTCACCCGCTCGTCGACGATCTTGTCGTAGTAGCAATAGGGCCAGCCATAGAAGGCGCCGTCCTTCACCGAGGTCATGTAGTCCGGCACGAGGTCGTCGCCGATCTCGTCACGCTCATTGACGCTGGTCCAGAGCTCCCCCGTCACCGGATTCCAGTCCATGCCGACGGGGTTGCGCAGGCCGCCGGCGAAGACGCGCACCGCCCCGGTCGCGATGTCGACCTCGAGGATGTTGGCGCGGTTCTCCTCCTCCTGCATGCCGAACTCGGCGACGTTGGAATTGGAGCCGACGCCGACATAGAGCTTGGTGCCGGCCTTGTTGGCGACCAGGCTCTTGGTCCAGTGATGATTGCGGCCCGAGGGCAGGTCGCAGACCTTCACCGGGGGAGCGTCGATGCGGGTGGCGCCCGGCACATAGGGGAAGCGCACCAGCGCATCGGCATTGGCGACATAGAGCTGGTCGCCGACCAAAGCCATGCCGAAGGGCGAGAACAGGTTCTCGAGGAACGGCACCTTGATCTCGGCCACGCCGTCGCCATCGGCGTCGCGCAGCAGGGTGATGCGGTTGGCGCTCTTCACGCCCGAGCCGGCACGCACCATGACGAAGCCCATCGCCCACCAGCGCAGGCTGAAGATGCCCGCCGGCCAGGGCGGGCCGGCCGTCTCGGCGACGAGGACGTCGCCGTTCGGCAGCTCATAGACCCAGCGGGGATGATCGAGGTCCCCGGCGAAGGCGCCGACCTTGAAGCCGGGCGCGGGCCTGGGCTGCTGCCCCGGCCCCCAGCCGACGGCCGGGGCGATCTTCATGATCGGAATGAGGGTCGGCTTCGGCTTGGGCAGCTTCGGCAGGTCTCCATAGCCGGCTTCCTCCGCCAGCGCCGGCGCCTTGCGCAGGTCGGTGAGCAGATGGACCACACCGGTGATGCAGGCACCGAGAAAGCCGCTGATCTTCACGTAGTTGGCCATGGTCGGCTCCGGCTATTGGGACAGGCTATCTGATCGCACAACGGCGCGCCGGCGCAATCCCCTCCTTCGCTCGCAAGGCTCCTCGCCCGCGCCGTCCGGCTCTATTCCTGAACCGTGTGCCGGTAAAGATGTGGACATCGTCTCGCCGCTGCCGAATAAAACGCACGGAACGGTCGGACCACGGCGGCAACCCGGCCCCGATTTATTTCGATTTTGCGTATGATTGCAGATCAATCCCGGCCGCGCGCCGAAGGTGGACATTGAGCGAGATGCATCGCAAGACCGTGATCGTCTTTGGCGGCGGCGGATTCATCGGGTCGCATCTGCTGCGTCGGCTGGCGGCACTGGATACCCACCGCCTCGTCAGCGTCGACATCCGGTCGCCCAGAATCGAGGTGCCCGGTGTCGACTACGTCACTGCCGACGTGCGCGACCTGTCGGGATTCGACGTCGGCGGCGAGATCGACCTCGTCTACAATCTGGCCGCCGTGCACACGACGCCGGGCCATCCCACGCACGAATACTACGAAACCAATATTCGCGGGGCGACCGAGATAACCGCCTTCGCGCGCCGGCGCGGCGTGCGGACCCTCATGTTCACCAGCTCGATCTCGGTGTACGGGCCGGGCGAGGAGACGAAGACCGAGACGTCGGCGCCGACGCCGGAATCCGCCTATGGCTGGTCGAAATGGCTGGCCGAGGGCATCCACCGCTCCTGGGCGGACGAGGATGCGCAGCGCCGGCTGGTGATCTGCCGTCCGGCCGTCATCTTCGGCCACAGGGAAGGCGGCAACTTCACCCGCCTGGCCAGGCTGCTGCGAAAGGGCTTCTTCGTCTATCCGGGCCGCAAGGACACGATCAAGGCCTGCTATTATGTCGAGGATCTCGTTCAGTCGATCCTTTACGCGCTCTCGCTGAACGAGCGATACATCGTGTTCAACGGCTGCTATCCGGACCGCTACACGCTGGAGCAGATCGTCGAGACGTTCAGGGCGGATCATTTCCCGGCGGCAAGGACCTACATGATCCCGCGCCCGCTGGTTCTCGGCCTTGCCCAGGCGCTGCGGCCGGTCTCCAGCGCGGGCATCGGCATCCACCCCGACCGCGTGATGAAGCTGGTACGCTCGACCGACATCGCGCCGGAGTGGCTGGAATCGCGCGGCGCCGCCCATTCGGGTCTTCTTGCCTCGGCACTGAAGCGCTGGAGCCGGGATTCGGCGGGCGCCTTTGACTGACCAGCCGCGAGCCCGTTTCACTCCTGTTCGGATTTCAACAAGAGACGCCCTCCCATGAAGGTAGCCTTGGTTCATTACTGGCTCGTCGGCATGCGCGGGGGCGAGAAAGTCCTTGAATCCTTCTGCCGCCTCTATCCGCAGGCCGACATCTTCACGCTCGTGGCCGAGCCGCGCAATCTCTCCGAAACGATCCGGCGGCACCGCATCACGACCTCTTTCCTGCAGAAGATCGGCGGCCGGCGGCACTATCAGAAGATGCTGCCGCTGATGCCCTATGCGCTGGAGAGCCTCGATCTCACCGGCTACGATCTGGTGATCTCCAACGAGTCCGGCCCCGCCAAGGGAGTCGTGACCCGGCCCGACAGCCTGCACATCTGCTACTGCGAGTCGCCCATGCGCTACATATGGGACCTCGAGCCGCAATATCGCGCCTCCTCGGGCTGGCTGTCGCGACTGGCCATGTCGGCCTTCGGCCCCGGATTGCGCCAATGGGACGTGACGACGGCGGCACGCGTCGACGCCTTCATCGCCAACTCCGATTACGTCTCCAAGCGCATCGCGAAATTCTACCGGCGCGATTCCCACGTCATCAATCCGCCGGTGGAACTCGGTCGCTTCGCTCCCAGCCCGACGCTCGACGATGCCTATCTCTGCGCCGGCCAGATCACGCCCTACAAGAAGATCGAACTCGCCATCGACGCCTTCAACCGGATGGGCAAGCGGCTCGACATCGTCGGCAGCGGCGCGAGCGAGCGGCTGAAGCGCCTCGCCGGGCCGACCATCCGCTTTCTCGGCGCGGTGAGCGACGCGGAGATGGAGCGCCATTTTTCCCGCTGCCAGGCACTGGTGTTCCCCGGCGTGGAGGATTTCGGCATCGTCCCGCTGGAAGTCATGGCGAGCGGCCGGCCGGTGCTCGCCTTCGCCCGCGGCGGAGCGACGGAAACGGTGCTCGACGGCAAGACCGGCCTGCTGTTCCATGAACAGACGGCGGATTCGATCATCGATGCGGTGACGCGCCTCGAAGCCGGGGCGGTGACCGGCACGCCCGAGGAGTTTCGCGCCCATGTGGCGCGGTATGGCCGCGACGTGTTCGAAAGCCAGATAAAGGCCTTTATCGACGACCAACTCGGCAGGGTGGCCGCAAAGGGGGCGTGAGGACGGAACATGGATCGGGTCTTGCTCGTCCGGGCAGTGGTTCCCACGATGCAGCGCTGCCGGGTCGACGGCCCGTTTCAGTGGTGCGACCGTGTCGCCCGACGATTTGATCCAGCTCTTGTTGGACTATCCCGGCCCCTTCGCCGACTATCGCTCGAAGCGGCCGCTTATCAGCTCTGATTTTATGCAGATTGTTGAATGGCACTTGTCAGTATCAAGGCGACGATAGGGGCGTGAGACGTAGCGATATGAGACTGAACCGGCGCGCACGCCACGTTCCCATGTGGAAGATACTGTTCCTGACACCCGCCATGCTGGTCGTCGCCAGTTGCTCGACCGTGCCCAGCGCACCGCCGCCCGCGCCGGGGGATCAGGCCGCCTCGACCGAATACGTCCTCGGCACCGGCGACAAGCTGCGCCTCACCGTCTTCAACGAACCGTCGCTGTCGGGTGAGTTCGAGATCAATTCGGCGGGCATCATCTCGATACCCCTCATCGGCAACATCCCCGCCCAGGGACAGACGGCTCATGCGCTGGAAACCACGATCGCGCAGAAGCTGTCTTCAGGCTACATGCGCGACCCGCGCGTCAATGTCGAGGTCCTGCAATACCGTCCCTTCTACATCATCGGCGAAGTGTCCAAGCCCGGCGAATACCCCTATCGCAACGGCATGAACATCATGAGCGCGGTCGCGGTCGCCGGGGGCTTCACCTACCGGGCGAACGACGCCACGGTCTATATCCGCCGGGCCGGCCAGACGCAGGAATATTCCTATCCGGTCGCGACGACCACGACGGTGCTCCCCGGCGACATCGTGCGCATCGGCGAGCGCCTGTTCTGAACGGGAAGAGTGCCGGCGCAGACCGCGCCGGCAGAGAACTCGCCAACCCGGTCAGGCGCTGGTGTCGATGCGCCGGCTCCAGCTCTGCGCAAGACCCGCGCCGACGATCGCCCAATAGGTGATCGCGACCGCCTGTATCTGAAGGCTGAAATCGAGCATGGCGTGGAACAGCACCGTCGCGCTCGCGCCCAGCGCGACGAAGCTCATGACATGCGGCCTGTCCCGCCGCAGCACGTTCGCCAGCGTCGTCGCGAGCAGGGCGCCGACCAGGACGAAAAGCGCCACAGCCGCCGGAATGCCGAGATCGAAGAGCAGTTCGATATAGGTGTTGTGCGCCTTGTCCCAGTGATGCCAGGGCGAGAAGGCTTCGGCCCCGCGATAGACGGCGAACATCCGGTCGAAGCTGCCATAGCCGAAGCCCGTAAGGGGCGCGTCCCTTATGGCTTCCAGCGCACGCGTCACCACCCCCCAGCGCGGATCGTCGGCCCCCTGCAGGTCGAACCGGCGGCCAAGGTCGTCGCCGAAGGCGACCATCGCGGCGAACAGGACGCACAATACCGGCACGGCCAGCGCGACGATCATCCAGCGCCGGCGCATCGACGTCAGCATGAGCAGAATGAGGGTGGCGAGCCCGGCCATGCTGGCGATGAACCCGGCACGGGAGATCGTCAGAACGAGAGCGACCCCAATGATCCCGACGGCCACGAGAATGCCGGGTGCCTTCTTCAGCGTGACGTCGACGATCGCCGTGGCGCGCATCGCCATCAGCAGGCTCCGGCGGATCTCGGCCCTGCGGTAGACGTCGATCAGCAGGCCGACCGTCGCGACGAGGCCGATCCCGGCATAGGTGGCGTAGCTGTTCTTGTTCACGAAGGTCGATGTCACCTGCCCGACATAGGCCCGCCGCTCGAACCACAGCAGGGTTTCAGGCGACAGCGCCAATTGCGCGAGACCGAAGATTGCGTAACCGACGGCGATGACGACCAGGGAACGCAGAAGCACATCGGCCCGCCGGCCGTCGCGGCAGAGCTGCAGCGCGAGATAGAAGGCGATCGCGTTCGTCAGAAGGACGACGAGGCCGCGCACGCCGGAATCCGGCGTCACCGAAATACTGCCGGACACCGGCGCGGCACCGGGAACGCGCCCCAGCACGTCGGCCGCCAGCTGCCAGAAGGGATTGTTCCAGCCCTGCGGCGCCAGGCCCGACAGCTGGAAGACGATCCACCCGACAATCGCCGTCCCGAGCAGGAGGGCCCACCAGAGCCGGCGCGGCGCGATCGCATGGCGCGCGCCCGTCGCCAGCACGCCCGCCTCGAACAGGATGAGAAGCGTGCCGAACAGAGCCGCGTTCACGCCCCAGGCGACAAGGCGATTGCTGCCCAGGAGGAAGGGTACCCAGGCGAGGCACAGGACCAGGCCGAGGAAGACGATGTCGTTATAGGTCTCATGGCCCGTCCTGCGCGCCAGGAAGGCGGAGGGTCGCGTGGACGCATCGTGCTCGACCGGGGGCTTTCGCACCGCGCCGGCAGGCGCCCGCGGCTGCCTCATGTGTGGATCACCCGGACCGTCTCACCTTCCAGCACGACGCAGGAAAGGCAATGGGTCAGATAGGCTCCGGTGTCGACATTGATGCGATTGGGCAGCCGTTCCACCTGCATCGTCGGCGTGTGCCCGTGCACAATCCGCTTGCCGTGGTCGAGCGGCGACTGAATGAACGCGTCGCGGATCCAGATCAGATCGTCGAACGACTGCCGGTCGAGCGCGACGCCCGGGCGAATTCCGGCATGGCAGAAGAAATAGTCGCCGATCTCATGCCGCGCAGCGAGCCCTCTCAGGAAATCGAGATGGGCGGCGGGGATCGCGGCGAGAACGGCGGCGCGCAATGCCTCGTCCCTTCCCGGATCGGCGAAGTCACGGGAAGAGACGCCATAGGAGAACAGGGTCTCCGCGCCGCCGTGCCCGAGCCAGACATCCCAATCGAGATCGCCGGCGAGCACGGCGAGCAGCATCGACTCGTGATTGCCCGTCAGGCAGGTCCAGGCCTCGTTCACGGTCCCGGACAGAAGCCGCTCGATCACCGCGGCACTGCCCTCCCCCCGGTCGATATAATCGCCGAGAAACACCATCCGGCACTCCGCCGCGGCCGACGCCGTATCGGCCGCTATGGCCTCGAGCAGGCGGAGCAGCAGGTCATGGCGCCCGTGGATGTCGCCAACCGCGTAGACGCGCAAGCCGTCGGGAATGCGGGCGGGCTGGTGAAGGATCGGGGCCGCGCGGAAACGGGAAAAGAACATGCCCTGCCTGAGCCGCCATATGCCGTCATGCGGCCATTACAATGGTAATCATATCAGAACGGCCGGCCCGCCACAAAAGCACCGGCATCGAGCAAGCAGGCTCGCCGCGAGGCGGCCCCCTCAATAGGCAAGCATCAGGCCCGCCGTGAATACATTCCGCGTATAGCTTTCGGCGCCGTTTATATTATTAAAATTGGTATCGAAATCGGTATAGGCATAATTGAATTTAGCGACAGCGAAGCGATTTATGAAATATTTGAGCTCCGCCCCGACGGCATACTGATTGTCGTCGCGCGGATATTCATCGTAATCCTGATTCAGATAATTGAACCAGCTGGACAGGATGATGTTGCGGCGAAATTCGTAATCAAGCCGCACACCCGCCGTGGAGCTCACAACCGCCGAACCGTTGAAGCCCTCATAGACAAAGTTCGAGGTCAGCACCTCCTGCCCGGCCGTGAAGGTCGCGGTCACCAGCGGGGTCACGAACCATTGTACGTTGGCGCCGAAGGTCATGCCGGAACTGCCTTTCAGATAGCCGTTCTCGGAACTCCAGTCGTAATAGCCAATGAAGGCCTCGCCGCGCGTCAGCCGCGTCGGTTCGAACTGGAGGCCGGTGATGACCCTGTATTCATCGGCATTGAAATCCGCATCCTGCATGTCGAACCAGTGAAAGGATCCGCCCACGAACACGCTGGTCAGCGGGCTGAGTTCATAGCCGACACGCCCGGAGACCAGATAGTCGTCTCCGTTGCGGTAGGACTGGTCGGTGGGCTCGCCCCCCAGCCAGCTGTCGAATTCGCGATAGCGGAAATCGAAGCCGCCCTTCGCCCAGAAACGGTTGAACTGCTTGTCGAAATTCACACCTGCCGTCACCTGATCGTAGGGCAGCGGATCACCAAGGTTGTTCACATTGGTTTCGTCGTCGCCCGGCAATTCGTTCAGGTGGGCATAGCGAACATAACCGCCGACATCGAGATCCGCGGTTACGTCGATCCGGCCGCGCGTGCCGATCGCATAGTCTTCATAACTTGCGTCGCTGTACTTCGCGTAGGTGGCACTTTCGAAATAGCCATCGAACGCCAGGAAATGACGCGCCCAGTCCGACTGCAGGTCGAAGGCCGGACGAACCGTCAGGATCCAGTCCTCCTTCTCGTTGTTATTGCTGGCGGTGATGTTGGTGTCATAGCTCTCGGAAACGCCGAGCGTCGGGAACAGGATGAACGAGCCGACGGGAACGCCGAGCGGCAGATAATTCACCGATTGACGGTCGAGCACGCTCGCGCGCGCCGGATCGACCTCGACGGCCTTGCGGATGCTCGGCGCATAATTGTCCGCCTGCGCCCAGGCCGAGGCCGGGAACAGCGCCAATCCCAGTGCAAAACCCCATGTCCTAAGCCTGCCCATGCGCCCCCGGCATCTCAAGACTGACTTGGTGGATTCGGAGTATCCGTCTCGCCGGGGTCGACGCTATCGCCATCGACACCGACCACGCTACGCGACGTACCGGCAGCGGCACTGCTGAACGATCCCATGAAAAGCGAGGCCATCTGGCCCGACACACTCCCCATCGCGCCCTGCGCGGAAACCGCTTCAAGAACCGCCGCCGAGATCGCTTCGGCCGCCGATACGCGACCGTCGCTGTTCAGTGCCTTCGTTCCCTGACCGAGGCCCGTGCCGAGAATCACCACCAGTCCGGGCTGGTTCGCCACGCTCGCGGCAACCGCCGCGGCAATCACCGCCTTGGCCAGGTCACTCACCTGAGCATCGGTGGCGGCGCCTTCGATCAGCCATTGCAGAGCCAAGGCTTTCTCGGGGCCCGTCAGTGAGGATGCCATGATATGGGCAACCTGTGCGGCGGCGCCCTGCTGCCCCTCGGACGCCACGACCACGTCCAACACGGCGCGCTCGGCAGCCCCGACGACGGCGAATGCGGCATCGCTCAGCGCAACAGAAAACGCCGGCGCCGAAGCACCGACCAGCAACGCCAAAGCGAATGCGCGTGCCGTCCTGCCCGTCATGCCCCCGCACCGACCTTCCCTATTTGTTAGGTATAATAACCCGGCCGGCAAGCGCGTAGCCAGTGCAATAATGACACAATCTCCACAATTGCAGCCTCTGCGTGCGTATTCTTGGAGAGACGACTCCCGCAATGCGTCAGCGGCGGTAGAGCGGCGACGACGCCTCCATCTCATCCTGCAGCCGTGCGCGCTGGGGCGCGGGCAGCGACGCCAGAAGATCGCGCCAGGCGGGCAGAAACGGATCGGGAAAACGGCTCATCAGAACGACTTCGTAGACGAAGCGCTGCTTGGGCTCGTCACCAACGGAAACCCAGCGCCGCGCCAGGAACTGCACGCGGCGCAACATGTCCCCATATTCGTAAGGCCCCGCCAGGCCGGACATCTCCCAGGCGGCCAGGGACACCGGGCGCAGGGAAAGATCGCTCCACGTCATCTGCGCCAAGTCGATCCATGACGTGGCCCGCACGGGGTCGACGGCGAGCGCGGCAGAAAGTTCCTCGATCCCCTTCGAAGAGGGCGGTTCGAGCCCGCGCTGCCCGATGCTGAAATAGAGCAGGCGCGCCTTGTCCCTCAGCCCCCAGACATCCCGCCATCCGGCGAGCCGCTCACGCCTATCGACCTCCCGGTGGTCCTGAACGCCGCCGCCGTGCCGGCTGCCCCTGGCCCGCTCCATCTGCCATTCGACGGCGCCCATCCCCGCAAACTGGACTCCCTTGAAGGTCATCCAGCCCGCCACGGCGATAAGGACCAGCGAGAAGGCCACATGGCGCAGCCGCCGCCGGGCCGGCACCACACCGCCGTCAGCCGACATAGTATTTCTTGTAATAGGCCGAGGAATAATAGGAGTAGCGGCCATATTTCGGCGTTCGGCGCAGATCGATCATGTTGAGGACGATACCGCAGATCTTGCGGTCGCCGGGAATGCGCTCGATCGACTGGCGCACGAACTCCCGCGCCGTCGAATTCCAGCGGACGACGAACAGCACCTTGTCGGCAACCGGCGCCAGCACGGCCGCGTCGATCACCGGCCCGAGCGGCGGCGCATCAAGCACCACCAGATCGAAGCTCTGCCGCAACTGCTCGACGAGGTGGACCATGCGGGCGGAGCCCAGCAGGTCCGGCGGATTCTGGGTCTTGGCACCGGCACCCAGCACATAGACGCCGGACGAGGCGTCGCGATGCAGCATGCCCTCGGAGGAGGCCGTTTGCGCCAGCCATTCGACAAGGCCCGGCTTTTCGTCGAGTGCGAACAGCTGGGTGACCGAGGGGCGGCGCAGGTCGCAATCGATCAGCACGACCCGCTTCCCGGAACTGGCCGCCGACGCCGCCACGGACAGCGCGATCGACGTCTTGCCCTCGCCGGGAGAGGCCGAGGTGATCTCGACCACACGGGGGGGATTGTCCACATCCGACATCTGCACGCCGGCCCGCAGGCTGCGTATCGACTCGCTGAAGCGCGAGAGCGGCTTGGTCGCGAGGTAGTGCAGGATCGGAATGGCGTCCTTGGTCTTCTCCAGATCCGTGAAATCCGCCCACTCCACCGAAGCGAGCACAGGCAGCCCCGTCATCTCCTCCAGCTGGCGCGGATTATCGAACCCGGCATTGAACATGCCGAGCAGCGCCGCGAGCCCTACGCCCAGGACCAAGCCGAGGGTCGTTCCCGCCGCAAGGAAGAGGGACTTCCTGGGATAGGAAGGCGCACCCGACGGCAGGGCCGGCGTGATGATGCGCGCGTCGCGAATATCCATCTCCGAGCGCTCGGAGCTGACCTTCGACTGACTCAGAAACGTCTCATAGAGGGTGCGGTTGGCGGCGGCGTCGCGCTCGAGTTCGCGCAGCCTCACGGTGAGGGCGTTCTCCGCCGAATTCTGGCCGGAGGCGGCCGCGACGTTCGCCGCCATGGCGTTCGCCCGCGTGCGCGCCACGTCGTAGTCGTTCTCGAGGTTGGCGACGATGCGACTGATCTCGGCACTGATCTGCCGGTCGATCTCCCGGCGCTCGGCGCGCACATTGACCACCATGGGGTGGCGCTCGCCGTAACGCGTCACGAGATCGGCCTCGCGACCCGACACTTCCGCCAGACGGCTGCGGAGATTGGAGATGACGCCGGAACGCATCACGTCGGGAAGCGACGCGAGGTTGCCGCCCTCGTCCAGGATCTTCTTGGCCTGCTCGTATTTCGCCTGCTTCTCGGCCGCCTCCGTCTCGACCTGCACCAGCTCCGCGCTGATTTCGGACAGCTGCTGTTCGTTCAGGGAGCGCGTGCCCAGTGAGACAAGATTGTGCTCGGTGCGAAACTGCGACACCGCCTCTTCCGACTTGCGCAGGGAATCGCGCAGCCGCTGCAGCCGCTCATTCAGCCAGTCCGATGCACGCCGGGCGGCCTCGAACCGCGTTTCGAGCTGGTCGACGATGAAGGCGTCGGCGACGGCATTGGCCAGCCGCGCCGCGCGGTCGCGATCCGTCGAGGTGACGGAAATCTGCAGGATATAGGAGCGCCCGACGCGAACGACGTCGAGCGCCCCTTTCAGCTTGCCGATGGACGCCCGGACATCGTTGGGAATGCTGAAGCTTTCCGCTACCGGCTCGACGACCTCGCGGACCTCGCCATTCCAGGACGGGAACAGGTTCCAGAAGGCCGTCCGCCAGGACGGAGCCGACGCCTGGGCGCCGAATTCGGGATCGTTGACCAATCCCTCCCGTTCGACGACACGACGCAGCAGGTTGAGGGATTCAATGATGGAGACCTGGTTCTCGATCGTCGCGCTGACCGCGATCGAACCGGCGTCGACACCACTGAGTTCGGCCCCCAGAGCGACGCGAGACGTCTGATCGAGCAGGATTTCGGCGGTGCTCGTATAGCGCGGCGTGATCAGGAAAGCCGCCGCCAGGGAGAGCGCCATGGTCACGATCACGACGGCGCCGATAAGAAGTCGGCGGCGCAACAGGAAATCGACGACCTGATGCAGGTCGATACGATCATCCTCCTCGGGCACAGGCGCTCGCGAAATCTGTCCGTGCATAGTAACCATTCCAGATAGATACCCGGCAAAACAGCTCTGCGGCGCCCTGGCTCTCCCGATGTGAACGTTCGCGAGGTCTCCCAACCGTGGCGCGATTATACTGGACGGCCAATCGATTCATAGGGTCGGCATTCCGTCGGGATAGGATTGCGGCCAAACCAATTGCGCAAACACTTCACCGCTGTGGTAGTCGCGACAGGCTTGCGGTGCTTCCGTCGCCGTCCGTGCCGCGCGGTCCGATCGGCGGGTGGGATCGGCGGTGGCCGGGTGTTCATATCGAACGTCTGTGCGAGACGTCGCGCATCGCCTTGTCGTAGACGTGACCTATCGAACGATGCCGGGGCACTGGAAGTCAGAGAGGTCGTGCATGAGCAGCAGTCGCCGGCTTTCCATTGCGGTGGTGATCGCATCTCTCGGGCGGCCGGGGAATGTCGCGACACTGCTCGATCGACTGGCCGCACAGAGCCTGCTGCCGGATCAGGTCGTCCTGTCGATGGAGAGCCCGGCCGACGCACCGGCGGAAGCCGAGCATCCGTTTGGTCTGACGCGCATTTTCGGGCCGCGCGGTTCGTGCCAGCAGCGCAATCGCGGCCTGGACAGGCTGCAGCCCGATACCGACATCGTGGTGTTTCTCGACGACGACTACATTCCTTCCCGCTTCGCGATCGCGGGGATCGCGAAACTCTTCTCCGCCTTCCCCGAAATTGCCGGCGCGAGCGGGCGTCTGCTGGCCGACGGGATCAGCGGGCCGGGCATCGACTTCGACGCCGCGATTGCCATGGTGGAAGAGGAAGACGCCCGCGGCATGCCGGCCAGCATCGCCGTCTTCGATCCGGGCCCGGGGCTGTATGGCTGCAACATGGCCTACCGCATGTCGATGATCCCCGGCATCCGCTTCGACGAGAATTTGCCGCTTTATGGATGGCAGGAAGACATCGATTTCGGCGGCCAGATCTCCGGGCGCCTGATCTACACCGACGCCTTCCACGGCGTGCATTGCGGCGAGAAGCGAGGCCGCGACAGGAACGGCCGGCGGCTTGGATACAGCCAGATCGCCAACCCCTGGTACCTCAAACGCAAGGGCACCATGCCCGCTGCCTTTGCGCACAGGCTCATGTTGCGCAGCCTTGCGGCGAACCACGCGCGCGCCCTGCGTCCCGAGGCCTGGATCGACCGGAAAGGACGAGTGGCGGGAAACTGGCTGGCAATCCGGGACATTCTGCTGGGACGGGCGGATCCACGGCGGATCTTGGAAATCTGAGATGCCCGGCAAGACCCCTCTCCTCATCAACGGGAAGTTCATGTCGGCCGGCCCGACGGCCGTGCACCGGGTCGCGCAGGAGCTCGTCGCGGCATTGGCGCGGCTGGTCGGGGACCGCGAGCTGCGCCTGCTGGTTCCTCCGGGATTGTCGCAATTGCAGAACGATCCGGGGATACCGGCGATCCCCGTGGGGCGGTTCAGCGGGATCGCCTGGGAGCAGCTTTCGCTGCCCCTGACCGCGCGCGGCGGAATCTTGCTAAACCTGTGCAACAGGACACCGCTGATCACCCGTGACGGGTTCACCATGCTGCATGACGCGCAGGGCTTCACCTCACCGCAGTCCTATCCTCTGCTGAGCCGCATGTGGGGCCAGCTGCATGGCCGTACCGCCGGAGCGCGTCAGCTTGGGCTTCTGACGGTGTCGGAATTCGCCAAGTCCGAGCTGGTCGCTTTCGGCATCGCGCCGGCCGGGCGCATCCACGTCATCCCCAATGGCGTGGACCATGTCCTGCGCACGCCGGCGCAGGATGACATCGTCGCCCGGCTGGGGCTCGCGCCGCGCGGCTATGCGCTGGCTCTCGCCAACCTGCAGCCGCACAAGAACATCACCCTGCTGATCCGCGCCTTCTCGCGCCCGGCGCTGTCCGGCCTGAAGCTCGTCCTGGCGGGAAAGGCCAGTCGGGAGAATTTCGCCGCCGCCGGCATCGTGGCCACCGACAATGTCGTCTTCGCCGGCTTCGTCTCGGATGGCGAGATGCGCAGCCTGCAGGCGCAGGCGCTCGCCGTCTGCACCCCCTCGCTCACCGAGGGCTTCGGCCTGCCTCCGGCGGAGGGCCTGCGGCTCGGCACGCCCGCGGTGATCGCGCCCTGCGGCGCGCTGCCCGAGGTCTGCGGGCCGGGCGCGCTGCGGGCCGACCCGTACGACCCCGCCGCCTGGGAGGCGGCGCTGCTGCGGCTGCGGCAGGAGCCCGAGCTGTGGAACCGCCTCGCGCACGCGGGACAGGAGGTCGCCGCGCGCTTCACATGGCACGCCGCCGCGACGCGCCTGATCGAGGTGATCGACGCGGCGACGCCGGATTGAGAAGGGACTTCGGTTGGACATCTGCATCAATGGTCGCTTTCTCGCCGGCCCCGCCGCCGCGACCTATGCTGTCGCCGAACACCTGACACGCGCCCTCGCCTCTCTCCTGGTACAGGATAAAGGCCCCGACGGCGTGGGAGCGGCCAGTATCCTCGTGCCGACCAACGCCCGGCACATCGACATGGGCCTGCCCATGGAGACGGTGGGGCGGCTGTCCGGAAACCCCTGGGAGCAGATATCCCTGCCGCAGGCCGTCAAGGGACGGCTTCTGCTCAACTTCGCTGCGCGTAGCCCATTCTTCGTGAGAAATTCGCTCACGATGGTCCATGACGCGCAGATCTTCACCTCTCCCGCCTCCTATTCCCGGGCGTTCCGGACAACGCTGGCGGCGAATATCCGCCTGGCCGGAGCGCGTCAGCTTGGGCTTCTGACGGTGTCGGAATTCGCCAAGTCCGAGCTGGTCGCTTTCGGCATCGCGCCGGCCGAGCGCATCCACGTCATCCCCAATGGCGTGGACCATGTCCTGCGCACGCTCCCGCAGGATGAAATCGTCGCCCGGCTGGAGCTCGCGCCGCGCGGCTATGCGCTGGCGCTGGCCAACCTGCAGCCGCACAAGAACATCGCCCTGCTGATCCGCGCCTTCTCGCGCCCGGCGCTGTCCGGCCTGAAGCTCGTCCTGACGGGAAAGGCCGGTCGGGAGGATTTCGCCGCGGCCGGCATGGTGGCCACCGACAATGTCGTCTTCGCCGGCTTCGTCTCGGATGGCGAGATGCGCAGCCTGCAGGCGCAGGCGCTCGCCGTCTGCACCCCCTCGCTCACGGAGGGCTTCGGCCTGCCGCCGGCGGAGGGCCTGCGGCTCGGCACGCCCGCGGTGATCGCGCCCTGCGGTGCGCTGCCCGAGGTCTGCGGGCCGGGCGCGCTGCGGGCCGACCCGTACGACCCCGCCGCCTGGGAGGCGGCGCTGCTGCGGCTGCGGCGGGAGCCCGAGCTGTGGAACCGCCTCGCGCACGCGGGACAGGAGGTCGCCGCGCGCTTCACATGGCACGCCGCCGCGACGCGCCTGATCGAGGTAATCGACGCGGTGGCACAGGGCCGATCCGGCGCAGATCCGGACATGGCCCGCGACATGGCCCGCGACTTGCCAGCCAAGATCAGACAGGCGGGCGACTGACCGATGGAAGCCCTGCTGCCGATCGCCATCTACTGGAGCCTGGCCGTATGGGGGGTGTTCTCGCGGCGCCCGGTGCTGCTCTGGCTGTTCTTCGGAATCCTGCCGTTCGGAACCCTGGCGATCGTGCCGCCGCAGCTGACCGGCAATCTCTCCCTCGTGGGATCCTCGATGACCGCCGCCCTTATCGTGGCTCGGCAGTTCCTGTTGTATCGCAATGGCCTCCAGTCCCTCGGCAAGCGTGCCCTGCGCGGCGACGGCCTTGTCCTGCTGCTTTTCTGGGGTGTCGGGCTGGTCGTCACGTTCTTCGCTCCCCGGCTGTTCGCCGGCCAGATCGATATCGTGCCGATGACCGTGTCCGACTTCATGGAGATCATGCCCCTGACGCCGACCAAGCAGAACTTCTCACAGTTCGCCTATATCAGCGTGTCGGTATTCTCCGTCTTCGCCTTCGCCCAGATCTTCCGCTCGCCGAAGATGCGCCCTCTGTTGATCCGCGGGATCATGTTCTCGAGTACGATCACGGTCATCACCGGCATACTGAGCTATCTGTCGTCTTTCCTGCCGCTCGACCGCTTCCTGGACATCTTCAAGACCGCGCAATACGCCATATTGGACAGAGCGACGCTCTCGGACGGCACCCTGCGGATAACGGGCCTCATGCCCGAAGCCTCGTCCTTTGGGGCGCTGACCTTGACGCTTCTGTCGTGCCTCTATTTCCTCCGACGCATGATCGACGATCGCGTGCAGATGTTGCGCGCGAACATGCTTGTCGTCGCGATGGCGATCTTGCTCGCAATGTCCACCTCTTCGGGCGGGTATGTCGGGATCGGGGTTCTCGTCGGCCTGATCGGCCTTGACTGGTTCACAAGAGTGTTCCGCATCGCGCGACCGAAATTCCTGGTGCGCGGCGTGCAGCTGGAGTTCTTCCTCGCCCTTGCGGGCCTCGGATTCGTGGCCGCGGCGCTCATGATCGCTCCGAACATGTTCGACCCCGCCATCGCGCGCATCGACGAGCTGGTCTTCAACAAGACCGAGACCGGCTCCTATATCGAGCGCAGCATGTGGACGAGCAGCTCTTTCGAGGCGGGGCTCGACAGTTACCTCGTCGGCGTCGGCCTGGGCTCCACGCGGGCATCGAACTTCGCCGTATCGATTTTTGCCAGCACCGGGATACTCGGCTTCCTGCTCTATTTCGGCTTCGTCATACGGCTGATGCTGCGTTCTGCGCCGGCCGGCGACCCCTATGGCCAGATGATGTGCAGCGCGCTGAAATGGTCGTTCTTCCCCCCGTTCATCGTCAGCCTGCTGATCGCCACCACGCCGGACTTCGGCGTGTTCGAAGCCCTCAGATTCGGGGTGTTGCTGGCGCTGACGCAAGGGCTGGCCGTCCGGCACGCCGGCGTCGAAAGCCTCCGCGACGGAACGCAGCCCGTGGCCGCGCGGGCACGCTGACGCGGCCGGGCCGTGTCGGCCAAGAAGTGCTGCGAGAACATCGCTCCTGCGATGTGGACATCGCTGCGCCCCTTCCTTCCCACCCGTGCCGGCATTCAAGCCTCGCATTCACGGGCGAGTAGAAGGCGGCCTGAACCATCCGAACTATTCCAGCGAATAAATGAATAAAGCCAACTAAAAACGTTTCAATTTTCAAATCATTCGTCAAAATCGGGCACGAAGACAGATCGACACCCCAGATTGACTTGACTGGGGGATGCGGTGGCGCAATGATGATCAAGGGGCACTTTCGCCCATTCTTTGTGCAAGCCCGTTACGGTTTCCCGATACCGACGCGTCGCTTCAACGCTTCAATTGTGCATATTCAGGATCATTGACGCATGAGCGCTTACGGCGGCCGATCCGACGCCAGTTGCGGCGGAGATCGGGCTGCGCGATTTCATGACCTGCTTTTCCGGTACAGGGCTTCGCTTCGTCTCGGCCTGATGGGGGGAGCCGCCGCCGCCGACGTGGCGGCGATCGTGGTGGCGTGCCTCCTGGGATCCGCCCTGCGCTATGGCGATCCGCTCGCGGGCAATTGGGAGCAGAGCTTCTTCCTTTTCGCGCCAACCTACCTGCTCGCGGCGCTGGCGTTGCGTGCCTATCGGGTACCCACGCTCGCTTCGCTGAGCCGCTCCATTCTGGCCGTCTACACCGCCCTGCTCATCGCCACCGGCACCTCGCTGAGCGCGGCCTTCGCGCTGAAGGTCGGCAGCGTGCTGTCTCGCCTGGAAACCGGCTATACGTTGGTGCTGGCGTTTGTATTCCTCACCCTGGTGCGTCTGGGCGGCATCTATCTCATCCGCCGCGTCTTCCTGCTGGTTGTCGAGCCGCGCCTGATCGTGTTGACGGATGGCAGCGATACCGAGCTGCCGGCCGGCAATCGCCTGACAAAGCTGCTCGATGTCCGGAAGGCGGGGTTCGTGCCGGCGCTGCAGGATCCGCGCTTCTTCGACAATCTCAGCCGCGCGGTCAGCTATGTCGACCGCGTGGTCCTCGCCTTTTCCGACATGAACGAGCGGCTGAAATGGGCGGAGGCCATGCGCCTGAGCGGGCTTGACGCCGAGATCATCGTTGACGTCAAGGGCTTCAAGCCGCTCGCCCTGTCGCACTGGGCGGATCGCACGACGCTGGTCATCTCGCGCGGCCCGCTCAACATTGGCGAGCGCCTCATAAAGCGCGCCTTCGATCTCGCGGTGGCCATTCCGCTGCTTCTCGTGGCGGCACCGGTCATCGCCGTCGCGGCCGTCATGGTGAAGCTGGACACGTTCGGACCGGCCTTCTTTGTCCAGGAACGCGTGGGCCGGAACAACCAGACCTATCGCTGCTTCAAGCTGCGAACGATGCACCTCGACGGCAGCGACGCGACAGGCAACATATCGACGTCACGCGGCGACCGGCGCGTGACCCGGGTCGGACGCGTGCTGCGGCGGACCAGCATCGACGAGCTGCCGCAGCTCATCAACGTCCTCATCGGCAATATGAGTCTGGTGGGACCGCGACCGCACGCGCTGGGTTCGCGCGCGGAAGGGGCGCTCTTCTGGGAACTGGTGCCGGATTACTGGACCCGGCACTCGGTAAAGCCGGGCATGACCGGTCTGGCCCAGATCCGTGGTCTCCGCGGCGCGACGCACAGCCGCGTCGATATCGAGTGGCGTGTGGCCGCAGATCTCGAATACATCAACAACTGGTCGCTCTGGCAGGATGTGAAGATCCTCATCCTGACGCTGCGCGTCGCCATCCACCCCAATGCCCATTGAGATATCGCGCAGGTGAGATGCCGCGCGCGTGGCCGCCCGCCCCGCGAGCGCCGGCTCCCGTCGATCAGGGCAGTCTGAAGTGCGGGCTCTCGCCCATGCGCCCGGCCAGTCCGTCGAGAATGGCGCGCGCGACGACGCGCCCCTTCCTGAAGCGAGCCTGAAACACCGTCGTCAGACCGGCGACGACGATCCACGCCGCGGCATTGAGGCAGTAGCGCGGCCCGCCATGGCCACGGACATGCCTCTCCCAGAAAACCTTGTTGCGCAACAGATAGTAGAGGCCGAGATCGGAACGGCCATCCGTCGGCCTGTCCACCGAGTCCCTGCGCTGGCGCCCGGCCTCCTCGCTACAGACCTCGTCAATGTCGTCGATCCGTGCGTCTGGCACGACGATCAGGGGCTCCCCGATCTCGGACATCCGGTACGTGTACTCGGTGTCGTCGAAATACAGGCAATACCTCTCGTCGGGAAACCCTATCCTTTCGACGGCTGCCCGATTGAACAAGCATCCGCCATAGGGGCCGAAGGGAATGCGGGGCAGGCTTTCTCCATGGCCCGAAACGGATGTCGCTGGCGCCCTGAACGGGTCGCCCAGCCTGCGCCATGTCGTCGACAGGATATCGAAGTCCAGGAACAGATGGGGCTTGCGATCGATCCCACCGGCGGCGAGCCGCCCGTCGGCGATCAGATCAAGGCTGGGCTGGATCAGGTGCCGTCGGTATCCGATGACGGCAGACGGACCTCCCCCGCCCTCTGCCTCGGCGCGATGCATGACGGTCATCAGCTTCTGAAGGCTGCCCTGCTGCAGGACGTTGTCGTCGTCGAGCAGCAATATGTAGGACGCCCCGTCATCGAGGGCCCTGCGAAGGCCGAGCGCATTGCCCACGGCCGGTCCCGCATTCCGACCGACCGCCATCACATTCAGCCAATCCCCATGGATCGGCGTCAGGACCTCGCCGGGCGAGGGCGAGGCGCCATTGTCGACGAGGATGCAGGAAGCAACCCCCTCCTCCCTGGCGCGGGCAAGGCTGCGAAGCAGATATGGCAACCGGTTGCCATAGGTGAGCATCACAGCCGTGATCCCGGATGCGCGATCGGGAGGTGAAGGCACATTCATCTCGCGGCTGAATCCCATCAAGTCTGCGATGCCGACCTCTGAGTATCCTGATACATCGTTCGTCGCGCCCTTACTCGAAATTATCGTTCAATCATCCGCCGATATGAAGGGGATACAGGCGCGCAAGAGCAGGCCGGCCGGGTTCGAACCGGCAAGCCTCTCGAACATCGCGCCCCGTATCGGCGACGGAGCCAGGAAGGTGGGGCTTCGTTCTGCGCTCCCGTCGGGCCGGCCTCGACGCCGACCAGGCATTGGCGGCAGCGGACGGATCCCGGGCCGGCGGCCCCTCGGCGCGGCCGGCATAGCCTATTTGGCGGCCGGTAACTTCAGGCCGGTCGCGCCGGCCGGCCGGCTTTGGAGCCGACCCGCTCGATCCGCCCGAGCACGTCGTCGACCTCGTCGTCGGTGACGACGAGCGGCAGCGACAGGCCGATGCTCGCCGGCCCCTTCGAGGTGGTGGACAACCCTTGAGCGAAGCATGCCTCCACCAGCCGGCCGGAGAAGGCGTCGCCCGGCACCATGTCCGAGAAGGACGCGTCGAACTCGACCGCCAGCAGCAGCCCGAGGCCGCGCACCCTCACGATGAAGGGCGTTCGCCGCGCCATCTCGTCGATACCGGCGACCAGCCGCGCGCCCATCCGGGCCGCCTGCGCCACCAGCCCGTCCCGTTCGATGATCTCCAGCGCCGTCAGCGCCGCACGCGTGGTGAGCGGATTCTTCTCATGGGTGTAGTGGCCGAGTTCCAGCTCCGGCGCCACATTCAGGCGAGCGTCGGCGATGACGGCGGCGATGGGGAGGAGACCGCCGCCCAGCGCCTTGCCGAGCACCACCATGTCCGGCGTCGCGCCAAAATGCTCGAAGGCGAAGAAGCGCCCGGTCTTGCCGAGGCCGGAGGGGATTTCGTCGAAGATCAGCTTGGCGCCATGGGCGTCGCACAGCCTCCTCACCTCGGGCCAGAGCATCGGTGGGGGCACATGGCAATTGGAGCGCAGGGGCTCGGCGATGACGGCGGCGATGCCGGGGGAGCGCGCGAAGATATGGCGCATATCCTCGATCATCCGCTCCGGCCCGTCAGGGCCGTGCCAATAGGGCGTCACATGATGGCGCCCTGGCAGGAACGGCCCGAGCCGCGCATCCGGCCGTGCCTGCGACAGCCCGAACGCCCCGAAGCCATGGCCGTGATAGGACCCCTCCAGCGAGATCGTCTCATGCCGCCCGGTGGCGACACGGGCCAGCTTCAGCGCGATCTCGACGGCGTCCGACCCGCCTGTGGCGAACAGCACCCGGGCCGGTTCGCCAGGCCAGTGCGCCAGCAGCTTCTCCGCCAGGAGGATCGCCGGCTCGTTGGTGAAGCGGCGCGGCGCGAAGGCCAGCGTGTCGAGCTGGTCCTTGAGCGCGGCGACCAGCTCGGGATGGCGGTGGCCGAGATGGTGAGCGGTGTTGCCGTGCAGGTCGATGAAGCGGCGGCCCTGCATGTCCTCCAGCCAGATGCCGTCGGCCGCGCGCAGCGCTCCGAGGCATGGGCTGGAGCCGGTCTGATGGAAAAAGGCGGCCGCGTCGCGTCGGACCAGGTCGTCTGTCACAGGCTGGCTCGCTGGGGCATGAGGGAAAGGCGCGGCAGGGAAAGCCGGCCAAGGTTCAGCTTGCGGTTCTCGATCAGCCACGCAAGCCCCATCGCCGCCAGCGCGAAGCCGAGCAGGACGAGGCTCTTGGCGGCGGCATAGCCATAGTCGCCCGATGTCGCGTGATTGAAGATCGCCACCGAGGCCAACTTGTGATTGCCGGACACCAGGAAGATCACCGAGGACAGGGTGGTGAGCCCATCGATGAAGACATAGAGCATACCGAGCAGCAGCGCCGGCCGCAGCATCGGCAGCGTCACCCGGAAGAAGCGCGAGACCAGCCCGGCGCCGAGGCTCTCCGCCGCCTCGTCGACCGAGCGGTCGAGCCGTTGCAGCGCCGCGCGCGCCGCCAGCACGCCGACGAACAGGTTCGAGAACAATATGTTCAGCACAAGGATGGCCGACGTGCCGGTGAGCGACAGGGCGGGAATGCCGAACGGAACATTGAAGGCGACGATGTAGCCGATGCCGAAGATGATGCCCGGCAGGATCGCCGGCACCAGCGCCAGGAACATGATGAGATTGGCGCCGGGCGGGCGCAGCCTCTCCACGACATAAGCGACGATGACCGCGAACAGGCCGCCGACCGGACCGGCGATGCCGGCGAGGCGCACGCTGTCCCACACCAGGTCAAGCCCGCGCTCCGAGCTGCCATAGCCGGTGCCGGACAGTCCGACATCGACCCCGGCACGGGCGAAATAGCCGAGCGTGAAACCCCAGTCGACGCCCCAGACCCGCGTCACCGCGCCGAGGGCCATGGTGCCATAGACCGCGAACACCAACGCGACGACCGTGCCGGTCATGACGCCGAGTCCGGCGCGCCAGTGCGCCGGCATCGGCAACTCGGAGCGCGTTCCGCCGGCGCCGGCATAGGATTTGCGGCGCCCTATCAGCTCGAGCCCGAGATAGAGCAGCAGCGAGGGGATGATCAGCCACATGCACAGCGCCGCCGCCAAGGGGGTGTTCCGATAGGCGGTGATCTCGTCATAGACGATGCCGGCCAGCACCGGCGTATCGCGACCCAGGATCATCGGGTTGCCGAAATCCGTCAGGCTCATGATGAACACCAGAACGATGGCGCGCTTCATCGCCGGCCATGCCAGCGGCAGCGTGACATGGCGGAAGGTGCGTGAATGCGCGGCGCCAAGCCCGGCGGCGGCCTCGTTCACCCGGCCGTCCTGCGTGCGCAGCACATTGTCGAACACGATCAGCGCGGCCGGCATGAAGGACAGCGTCTGTGCCAGCACGACGCCGAAGAAGCCGTAGAGATTGGTCTGGTCGGCATCGATCAGGCCAAGCCCCTGGTCGAGCAGCGTATGCGTCACCAGCCCGCGCCGGCCGAACAGCATGATGGTGGCGGTGGCGATCAGCACCGGCGGCGCCACCAGCGGCATCAGCAGCACGACCCGCGTCGCGCCCGGCCACGGCACGCCGCCGCAATTGATGCCATAGGCCAGCGCGAAGGCCAGCGAGACCGTGAACAGCACCGATATGCCCGCCAGCGCCAGGCTGTTGAGCGCGGCGCTGCGCAGATAGGGAACATCGAAGACCCTGAGATAGTGGTCGAGGCCCCAGCGGTCCTCCGTCCCGTTGCGCAGCGCGTCGAATTTGGCGGTGCCGAGCTGGTCGCGCACCTTGAAGGCCAGCGCGGTGCGCTTGTGCAGCATCACATGGGCGATGGCGGTATCGCGATGAATTGCCGTGCGCTGGTCCGCCGGCAGCGCGGCGAGTGCTGCCGCCATCGCCACGACCTGATCGGAATAGGCGGCCTTGCAGTCCCAATCGACGGGCACGCCGTTCAGCCCGAATGCCGCCGCGGTCGCGTCGACCTCTTCCGTCTGGTTCGCGGTCTCGCTCCAGCGGCTGATCAGGCTCGCGCGTTCGCCGGGAGGCAGCTTTTCCAGCGCCTCCTCGGTCACGGCTTTCAGCTTCGCCAGCGGCATCGGGCCGGAAATGACGAAGCTCTCCACCAGCACCGCGCCGATCGGGTAGGCGATGAAGACGAAGAGGATCAGTGCGACGGTGGCGGAAAGCACGCTGCCGGGGAGATGCCGAAGCGACGGCGTCATCGACCGCGCCCCTCGGCCAGAACGACCGCGCGCATCGCGTCCGGTCGCAGCGACACGTCCAACCCGCGGGTCCAAAGGCTCGCCTCATGCGAGGGACGGTCGGCGGTCACCACCCGGCCCGAGGCGAGCCTCACGGTGAGCCGAACATTGGCGCCAAGGAAGGTCACGGTGTCGACCTGCCCGGCGAGCCCGCCCTCGCCCGTCGCCAGCGCGATGTGCTCCGGCCGGTAGACGGCTGTGACGACGGTACCCCGCAGCACGTCGGCCGGCACGGCCAGTGGCCAGAACTCGTCGGCGGAGTCGAGGCCGCCCGCGGCCACCCGGCCCTCGACGAGGTTCGAGATGCCGATGAACTGCGCGGCAAACAGCGAACGCGGCCGATGATAGATCTCCATCGGCGAACCGATCTGGTCGATACGCCCGTCGCGCATCACCGCCACGCGGTCGGACAGCGCGAGCGCCTCCTCCTGGTCGTGCGTGACATAGACCGTGCTGATGCCGAGCCGGTCGACGATGGCGCGCAGTTCGGTCCGCAGCTTCACCCGGATGCGGGCGTCGAGCGCCGACATGGGCTCGTCCAGCAGCAGGATCTCGGGATCGGAGGCCAGCGCCCGGGCCAGCGCCACGCGCTGCTGCTGGCCGCCGGAAAGCTCGTGCGGATAACGCGCCAGCAAGGGAGCGATCTCGACGAGATGGGCGAGCTCCGTGATGCGCCGGTCCCGCGCCGCCCGGCCGCCGGTCAGCGCGAAGCCGATGTTGGCGGCCACCGTCTTGGTGGGAAACAGCGCGTAGGACTGGAACACGAAACCCATGCGGCGCCTGGCCGGCGGCATATGGGTGACGTCCTGCCCCGCCCGCAGCACCTGCCCGCCATCGGGCTGCGCGAAGCCGGCGATGATCCGTAGCAGCGTTGTCTTGCCGCAACCGGAATCGCCCAGCAATGTCACGAACTCGCCCCTGGCCAGTTCGAACGACACCCCGTCCACCGCCCGATGGCCGTCATAGCGCTTATGGACATCGCGAACGGCCAGATGCGGCCGGCCCTGGTCCAGGGTCGGCCGCGCCGGCACGCGCAGGAAGCTCGTGTCGTTCATTACTGCTTCAGGATCCGGCTGGCGAATTCGCGCCGGAACGCGGCGATGTCGACCGGGCGGCGCATCTGCCACAGCGTGATCTGCGAGAGATCGACGAGGCCGTGACCGGGAACCGCCGTTGCGCCGACGACCTTGCCGAGCACGGCGGCGGCTTCCTCGCTCGCCATGAAGTCGAGGAAGATCTTCGCTTCCTCCGGGTTAGGGCCGCCCGCGACCAGGCCACCGCCCTCGGTCACGTTCGGGGTGATGCGGCCATAGACGATCTCGACCGGCTTGCCGGACGACCTGGTCTCGAAGCAGGTGGTGTCGAAGGTCAGGCCGATCGCCACTTCCCCCGCCGCCGCCAGCGCCGCGCCGGCCGAGCCGCCGTCGGCGTACTGATAGACGTTCTCGTTGAGATTCTCGACGAAAGGCCAGCCAAACGCGTCGACGAAAGTGGTCAGGATCGCCCCGCCGGTGCCGGACTTGAGCGGCGACGGCAGCGAGATTTCCTTCTTGTAGATCGGCTTGATCAGGTCTTCCCAGCTGGTCGGCATCGGCAGTTCCTTCTGCGCCAACCGGTCCTTGTTCACCACCATGCACATCGTGGTAGCGAAGTACTTGCTGTAGAAATCATCCGGGTCGCGGAAGGCCGGGGCGATCTTGCTGTCCTTCGGCGCATAGGGCTCGAACACGCCGGCCTGCTTGAGCTGATCGAGCGCGACATTGTTGACGAGGTAGACGACATCGGCCTGCGGCTTGGCCTTTTCGGCGATGGCGCGCTCGGTGATCGGACCGGTGGAGCCGGACACGAACTTCACCTCGATGTCCGGGTATTTCGTCTTGAAGGCGCCGACCAGCGCGCTGTTGACGCTGTCCGAGGCGTTGTAGATCACCACTTCCCTGGCCAGCGAGGCGGTTGCGCCAAGGGCGATCAGGCCCGTCGCAAAAACGGTGGCTCGGGCCAGTTTCTTCATCGAAATCACGTGCATCGGTCTCTCCGGCGGCGGGGGAGTTGAGGTCCGTGATATAAGTGTCGTTAAAGTGTGTGACGCCAGAATGAAGCCGAACTTAAGTCGCGAGAACCGCCCGCCATGAACTTCGCCCAGCTCCGTGCCTTTCATGCCGTGGCCACCCATCGCACCTTTTCTCAGGCCGCCCAGGCGCTCGGCGTCAGCCAGTCGGCCATCACCCAGCACGTGAAGTCGCTGGAGGATGCGGTCGGCGCGCGGCTTTTCCTGCGCACCGGCGCGGGCATCGAGCTCACCCCGGACGCGCGCGATCTCATGCCCCGCGTGCGGCAGGTGATGCTGATGCTCGACGATATCGGCGCGCGGATGGACGACGGGCGCACCCTGCATGCCGGCTATCTGGCGATCGGCCTGTGCGCGCCCTATGTCGCCATGCCGCTGCTGGAGCGCTTCACTGCGCAGTATCCCGGCGTGCAGCTCGATGTGCGGCTGGAGAATTCCAGCAGCCTGCTCGACCTCGTGGCGCAGCACCGGGTGGACGTCGCCATCGTCACGCTACGCGCGCCGGATCCGGCCTTCGCCTGCGACCACCTTCTGGACCAGAGCGTGCTGATCATGGTCCACGCCGCGCATGCGTGGTGGGAGCGCGACAGCGTCACGGCGCGCGAGCTGATCGGCCAGCGCCTTGTGCTGCGCGAGCCCGGCTCGATGACGCGGCAGCTGTTCGAGAGCGCGCTGGCACGCGACGCCATCACGATCGCCCCGCATATGGTGCTCGGCAGCCGCGAGGCGGTGAAGGAAGCGGTCGCGGCCGGCATCGGCGTCGGCATCGTCATGGACCGCGAACTCGGCTTCGATCCCCGCCTTCGCGCGCTCCCGATCAGCGACGCGAACACCACCGCGGGCGAATATCTCGTGACACGGCGCGAGACCCGCAGCCTCGGCGCGGTCGCGGCCTTCGCCAGCATCGCCCGCGAGGTGTTCGGAAGCTGACACCGTGCGGTTCGCTGCCGGCCCGGACATCCGTGACGATCGGACGCCGCGGCACATTGGTGCATCAGTGCCGGCTGGCGCTGCCGCCCTGTTCTTCGCTCACGCGTTCCCGACCCAGCCGCGCCAGGTGAAGGCGGCGTAGAACAGGCTGACGTTTGAAAAACCGCCAGCCTGGAGGATCGCCTCGTCCTGCTCGGGACTAAAGCTGTTCAAACTCGTCGCGACGGCGGCACGCGCCTTTTGGACCTGTTCGGGATCTGCCCCGGACGCGATCGGGTAGGCCATGTAGCGGTCGAGCCAGACCTCGCGCTCATCGGCGCCCTGAGGAAAGCTGGCATGCGCAGCAACGAAGGGCGCGCCGCGGCGACATGCCCAACCTCACCCCGGCTATGCGCGCCAATCGCGAGCGTGCCCATGCCTTCCGGCAGCGCCACGCCGATACCTTCCCGGCGCTCTTCGAGGCCGAAGACCACTATCGGCAGGGTGGCAGTAAGGAGGTGCTGATCGGCGAGATTGAAAGCGCCTGCCGCGAGCGGCCGGACCTCGCGGACGACATCCGCGACGTGTTCCGGTGGACCGAGCACGACGATTCGGTGGAGTGGCTCGGCTCGTAACGCCTGCTCCGCACTCAAGAGCGCCCGGCAAACACGCCGGGCGCTTCTATTTGATTGGATACGCCCGTCACAGCCGACGATATGATCAATGGCACTTCCGAATCATGCGGACAGACGGTGTCATCCCACCATGAACACCAGAGGCACAAACCGGGATTTTCTTCTCTCGCACTACACCTCTGAGGCTGGACTTAGAGGTATTTATGAATCGGGCTGCTTACGCGCGACCGAATTTACCGGTTTGGAGGACGAGACAGAGTTCGTTTTTGGATTTAAATACATATTCAAAGCTGTTGCCAACCGAATGAAGAACGCCGTTCCGGCGGATGCATTCAATCAAACGCTAGATGATCGGCTTGTATCTCAATTTTATGAAGCAATATGCCAATCAATATTTAGCACCGCTTCATCTGGAATCGGATATGGCCACCCGTATATGGCTTCATTTGCCAAAGCAGATAATTCCGCCCAAGATGAGCATGGAGTATTAACCCTATGGACTCAATACACAAAACAAACGGGATATTGCCTTCAATTTAACGTCAAAGACATTGAAAAACTAGTTCATAAAGAATCAAGCCAACATGCATACCAACACATATCATTTGAAAGAATAAAGTATGGCATTGATAATAAAGATCCCGAATTTGAATATTTGGTAGATCAATTGTTTAGCAGATACGCCAAAGAGGCTTATAAACTTACGAATGATCGTCGATGGCTATCAGGAATTTCTTCTATATATGACGAAACACGTTTTATCAGGCGACTTTCTGTTTTCTGTGGAACACACAAAAGTCCCGCTTATATTGACGAGAGAGAGCATCGGATATTTGCGATCCCTCACAGTCAATCCACTTATGAAGTTCTAATTGGGATAAGGCGACCGAAGCCTATTTACTCGATTGAAAAGTTTGGCAGGCAATGTCGCCATATTCTACTTAACGAAGGATGGCTTCCGGGGATTGCCCCATGCAGAATTCTGCTAGGGCCTAGGGCTATTCGATCCGCTGAATGGATTGAGGGACTGTATCCCCGCCCGGGACATCACCCTTGGCCGGTAATTCAACCTTGTGGGATTGCGGTTCGATAGCTGGCCATAGGGATATTACGCGCCCTCGTTAAGGCGCCATTGATTCCACGAGAACGAAAAGAGAACAAAAGGCCGTTTTGCCTCCCGATTTCTCCCGTCATTTTCTCCCGGATTTCACTACAGGTGACAAGCCAAGCGATTGAAACATATAGCAAAATCGAACTGGTGCGGGCGGCCGGGCTCGAACCGGCACTCTCAGAGAGAAACGGATTTTAAGTCCGTTGCGTCTACCAATTTCGCCACGCCCGCACGCGCGACGGTCTTCCCGACATCGCCCCGGTAATGTGCCGGGACAATGGCGGGCCGCGTCCTTCTCAGAACACGCCGCCGATGAAGCCCGTCTCGTCGACGAAGATGTCCTCCGCCGCCGGGTGCGACGGCAGGCCGGGCATGGTCATCACGTCGCCGCACAGCGCCACCACGAAGCCGGCGCCGGCGGACAGGCGCACCTCGCGCACCGGCAGCGTGAAGCCTTCCGGCGCGCCGCGGCGGGTCGGGTCGGCGGAGAAGCTGTACTGGGTCTTGGCCATGCAGACCGGCAGCTCGCCATAGCCGAGCGCCTCGAACTCGCCGAGCCGACGCAGCGCCGCCGGCTCGATCGAGACCGCGCCGGCGCGGTAGATGCGCCGGGCGATGGTTTCGATCTTCTGCACCAGCGGCAGGCTGTTCTCATAGAGCGGCTTAAAGGACGAGGGCGCGGCGGTGAGCTCCACCACCTCGGCGGCGAGGTCGACCGCGCCGGCCGAGCCTTCCGCCCAGTGCGAGCACAGATGCACGCTGGCGCCGACCGCCGCGCAGGCGGCCTTGATGGCCTCGATCTCGGCCGGCGTGTCGCTGGTGAAGCGGTTG
This sequence comes from Ancylobacter sp. TW_SC_1, assembly GCF_056836805.1. Taxonomy (NCBI): domain Bacteria; kingdom Pseudomonadati; phylum Pseudomonadota; class Alphaproteobacteria; order Hyphomicrobiales; family Xanthobacteraceae; genus Ancylobacter; species Ancylobacter sp. TW_SC_1. The sequence goes on along the minus strand of NZ_CM166365.1, from coordinate 2,605,137 downwards.
ATCGCCACCACCGCCGGCAGGCCGTAGGACTTCATGTTCTCGATGTGCCGCACCAGATTGGCGGTGCCGGCGGAAACCGCCGCGACGTTCTCCGGCCCGAGGTCCTTCTGCGCCACGCCGCCATGCATCTTCAGCGCCCGCACCGTCGCCACGATGACGACGGCCGAGGGCGCGAGACCGGCCTGACGGCACTTGATGTCGAGGAATTTCTCGGCCCCGAGGTCGGCGCCGAAGCCGGCTTCGGTGACGACATAGTCGGCAAGGCCGAGCGCGGTGCGCGTCGCCATCACCGAATTGCAGCCATGCGCGATGTTGGCGAAGGGCCCGCCATGCACCACGGCCGGCGTCGCCTCCAGCGTCTGCACCAGGTTGGGCTGGAAAGCGTCGCGCAGCAGCGCGGCCATCGCGCCGGTCGCCTTGAGCTGGCCGGCGGTGATCGGCTGGCGGGCGCGGTTCTGCGCCACCACCATGCGGCCGAGCCGGTCCTCGAGGTCTTCCAGCGAACGCGCGAGGCAGAAGATCGCCATCACCTCGCTCGCCACGGTGATGTCGAAGCCGTCCTCGCGCGAGAAGCCGTTGCCCGGTCCGCCGAGGCCGACCACCACGCTGCGCAGCGCCCGGTCGTTGAGGTCGACGACGCGCCGCCAGTTGATGCGCCGCGTGTCGATGTCGAGCGCGTTGCCCCAGTAGATGTGGTTGTCGATCATCGCCGCGAGCAGGTTGTGCGCGGCGCTGATGGCGTGGAAATCGCCGGTGAAATGCAGGTTGATGTCCTGCATCGGCACGATCTGCGAGTGCCCGCCGCCGGTCGCGCCACCCTTGGAGCCGAACACCGGGCCGAGGCTCGGCTCGCGCAGCGCGACGGCGACGCGCTTGCCGGCGCGGGCCAGCGCGTCGCCGAGGCCGATCGTGGTCGTGGTCTTGCCCTCGCCCGCCGGCGTCGGGTTGATCGCGGTGACGAGGATCAGCTTGCCATCCGCCTTCGCCTCGGCCTTGCGGGCGAAGTCGAGCGCGATCTTCGCCTTGTCGGGGCCATAGCGGTAGAGCGAGGCCGCCGGCACGCCCAGCTTGGCGCCGATCTCCTCGATGGGGCGCGGCGTCACCGACGCGGCGATGGCCGCATCGCTGTTGGGGTCGATCTTGCGCACCGCGGTATTCATGAAGGCTCCCGTCTCAACTCCTCGCCGTCAGGCCGCGCGCGTGCGCTCGGCCAGGATGGCGACCAGCATCATGCCGCCGATCACCGCGAGGTGCTCGACCGTGAAATAGAACTCGATCAGCGCCATCTGGCCTTCCATGGTCCAGAAATGGTGGGCGATCGGAATGGTCAGCAGGGTGAACACCGCCAGCGCGCCGGCGCCGAGCCAGGCGGCGCGGTTGACGAGGATCAGCACCGAGCCGAGCAGCTGGGTGATGATCGTCGCCACGGCGAAGAGCCGCGGCGGGTTGAGCCCGAAATAGGCCATCTCGGCCTGTGCGCCGGCGAAATCGGTGATCTTGCTGATGGCACTGCCGAGAAACATGAACACCAGGAGGAGACGCGCGACGAGAGCCGTGATCGGCGAACGCAGGATGGCGGAAATGATCGCGGGGGTCATCGGTAAGGTTCCCTAAGCGGCGCGTTTTGCCGCACCCCGGCATACCGCAGGGTCAGCCGAAAGGCGAGACGGCCCGGGAGCCGAACCCGTCATGACGGGCGGCTTTCCGGATCGGATTCCTCGGGCTCCTCGTCCTCCTCGGAGTCTTCCGCCTCGCGCGCCGCCTTCGCCTCGGCGATGAACTCGGCGGCATATTTCTTGGCGTCGCGCACGCTCTCGCCGAGCTCGCGGGCAAAGCGGTCGAGGTCGAGCCGCAGCCCGCCGACCGACGGCTTCTCGGTCTCCGAGGCATAGGCCACCATGCGCAGGGACAGGCCGATGTCGGAGGCCAGAAGCGACAGGAAGCCGTCGCTCAGATCGTGCTCGTCGGCATAGGTCATGAGCATGTCGTAGAGCGCCGTGCGGTGCGCCTCGAAAGCCGCGTCATAGGCCTCGTCAGTCTCGTCGTCCGGGTTGTCGTAGCCGCTGGTCATCGCCTCGTCCTCACGCCACCCCGTCGCGGATCGGCGGCTGGAAGCTCAGCCCCATGTCCCACGGGAAATAGATCCAGGTATCCTGACTCACCTCGGTGATGAAGGTGTCGATCAGCGGCCGGCCGAGCGGCTTGGCGTAGACGGTGGCGAAATGCGCCTCGGGCAGCATCTCGCGCACCAGCCGCGCCGTCTTGCCGGTATCGACGAGGTCGTCGATCACCAGCAGCCCCCGCCCGCCCGCGCCGGCCGCCGCGGTGACGACCTCGGCGATCGGCTTGAGCACTTCCATCTCACCCTGCTTGGTGTAGTCGTGATAGCTGGCGATGCAGACCGTCTCGATCAGCCGCAGCCCCAGCTCGCGCGCCACGATGGCCGCCGGCACGAGCCCGCCGCGCGTGATGCAGACGAGGCCGGTGAACGGGCCCGCCCCGGCGAGACGCCAGGCAAGCGCGCGGGCATCGCGGTGAAACTGGTCCCAGGAGACCGGAAAGGCCTTCTTCTGGCGGTCGTCGGACATCGAGCAGTATCCCGGTCGGCTCTTGGAATGTTCAACCGAGATCAATAGCGGGAGCGGGCGGCCTTCTCCAGTGCCGCACCGCCGGAATCCCCCGCCTTGCGTCTCCGCCTCCGCACCACGCGGCAAGCCGGGTCGCCGTCGCGAAGAGCAGCATCTCCACCACGAGGCCGATCAGGATCAGCGCCGCTTCACCGCCTCGACCATCGCCTGCACCTGCGCCACCGCGGCGGCGAGCTTCTCCGGGTCGCGGGCGCGAACGACGAGGTTGGTGTTCGGCCGGCCGTCCTCGCTCATGAAGGGGTAGCTGCCGATACTCACCTCCGGATGCGCGCGGGCGATCTCGCCCAGCGGACCGCCGACGTCGCCCTCCTTGGCGTCCGCGCGCACCGTCTCCGACAGCATGCGGATGCCGGTGCGCAGCTTCGGCGCCACCTGGTCGAGCATCGCCTGCATGATGGTGGGCACGCCCGCCATCACGATCACGTTGCCGATCCAGAAGCCCGGTGCCTTGGAGACCGGATTGGGCACCAGCTCGGCCCCGGCCGGGATGCGCGCCATGCGCAGCCGCGCCTCGTTGAGGTCTTCCGGCTTGATATATTCGAGCAGCATGGCGCGGGCGCGCGGGTCGACGTCGATCGCGACGCCGAACGCCTTGGCGATCGAGTCGGCGGTGATGTCGTCATGGGTCGGACCAATGCCGCCGGTGGTGAAGAGATAGGTGTTGCGCGCGCGCAGCGCGTTGACCGCCGCGACGATCTCCTCCTCGACGTCCGGCACCACCCGGACCTCGCGCACATCCACACCGATGGCCGTCAGATATTCCGCGATATAGCCGATGTTCCGGTCCTTGGTGCGGCCCGAGAGTATCTCGTCGCCAATCACCAGGATCGCCGCCGTCACCGGCTCTGCCGAGGCCGTCATCCGATTCTCCTCCGTCACCCGGCAGGCCGGCATGCCGTCCGCCGCAATTCAACGCAAGCTGCGCCACAAGCAAGGGCAGTCCGCCTGCCAAATGGGCAAACCGCACGCAATCTGCCGATATTCGCTCTGGGGAGTGTTCCTCCCCTTCCGCTGGCATGGGCTTTGTAGCTAACTTGAGGGAGTTGGGGAGTAGATTTACACCTATGAGCGTCGCCTTCGACGAAATGACCAATGCGGACGGCTCCATCCGTTCCGCCTATGCCGCGCTCTCACGCTGGCTGAGCGACGTTCCGCCAGACGTGCTGGACTATCGCCGGAGGGAGGCGGAGTTCATTTTCCGGCGCATCGGCATCACCTTCGCCGTCTATGGCGACAGTGACGCCCAGGAGCGCCTGATCCCCTTCGACATCATTCCGCGCATCCTCACGGGCACCGAATGGCGCCGGATGTCGCTCGGGCTGGAACAGCGCGTCAAGGCGCTGAACCTCTATCTCAAGGACATCTATTCGCGCCGTGAGATCCTCAAGGCCGGCGTGGTGCCCGAAGATCTCGTCTACCAGAATCCGGCCTTCCGCCCGGAGATGAACGGCCAGAAGGTGCCGCACGACCTCTATGTGCACATCGCCGGCATCGACGTGGTGCGCGTCGACGCCGACACCTTCTATGTGCTGGAAGACAATGCCCGCACGCCCTCCGGTGTCTCCTACATGCTGGAGAACCGCGAGATCATGATGCGGCTCTTCCCCGAGTTGTTCGCGGACAACCGCGTGGCACCGGTGGAGAACTACACCGACGAATTGCTGGCGACGCTCAAGTCGCTCGCACCGGGCAGCTCCAGCAGCGACCCCGCGGTCGTCGTGCTGACGCCGGGCATCTACAACTCGGCCTATTACGAGCACTCCTTCCTCGCCGACAAGCTGGGCGTCGAGCTGGTGGAGGGCCGCGACCTGTTCGTGCGCAACGACGTCGTCTACATGCGCACCACCGAGGGACCGCGCCGGGTCGACGTCATCTATCGCCGCCTCGATGACGATTTCATCGATCCCCTCGCCTTCCGGCCGGACAGCGCGCTCGGCGTGCCCGGGCTGATGAGCGCCTACAACGCCGGCAACGTCACGCTGACCAATGCGGTCGGCACCGGCGTCGCCGACGACAAGGCGGTCTACAGCTACATGCCGGACATCATCCGCTTCTATCTCGGCGAGGAGCCGCTGCTGAAGAACGTGCCGACCTGGCGCTGCCGCGAGGCGGATCATCTCAAATATGTCCTCGATCACCTGAACGAACTGGTGGTCAAGGAAGTCCATGGCTCCGGCGGCTACGGCATGCTCATCGGCCCGCGCGCCGACAAGGCGCAGATCGAGCTGTTCCGCGCCAAGCTGAAGCAGGACCCGACCAACTTCATCGCCCAGCCGACGCTCGCGCTGTCCACCTGCCCGACCTTTGTCGACGAGGGCATCGCGCCGCGCCATGTCGACCTTCGTCCCTTCGTGCTCACCGGCTCCGACCGGGTTCGCATCGTGCCGGGTGGTCTCACCCGCGTCGCGCTGGAAGCCGGCTCGCTGGTGGTGAACTCGAGCCAGGGCGGCGGAACCAAGGACACCTGGGTGCTGGAGGAGAGCTGAAGGGAACCGGCCCCTCCCCGCGGAAGGGCCGACAAAGAGGGGGAGCACCAATGCCGATTGAAACATGGCTGGCCTTCATTGCCGCCTCGGCGGTCCTGCTGGTGATACCCGGACCGACCATCCTGCTCGTCGTCTCCTATGCGCTCGGCCAGGGGCGCAAGGTGGCGTTTCCCGTCGCGCTCGGCGTGGCGCTCGGCGACTTCACCGCCATGACGCTTTCCATGCTCGGCCTCGGCGCCCTTCTGGCGACCTCGGCGGCGCTGTTCACCGTCCTCAAATGGGTCGGCGCGGCCTATCTCATCTGGCTCGGCATCAAGCTCTGGCGGGCCGGCGGCAGCGCCAGCCTTGGGGAGGCCCGGACGGCCGGCTCGTCCTGGAAGATGATGCTGCATGCCTGGGTGGTGACGGCGCTGAACCCCAAGAGCATCACCTTCTTCGTGGCGTTCCTGCCGCAGTTCCTCGATCCGGCGCGCGACTTCCTCACGCAGCTGATGATCTTCGAGGCGACGTTCCTCACCCTCGCCGCCGCCAACGCCTTCGGCTACGCGCTGCTCGCCGGCCGCCTGCGCGGCGCGGTCCACAACGAGCGCCTGGTCACCGCCATCAACCGGGTCGGCGGTTCACTCCTGATCGCAGCGGGCGTCGCCACGCTCGCCTGGCGCAACGCCAAATAGAACGCGGGTCCCATGCTTTCTCGTACTGCCGACAATCTCTACTGGCTGTCCCGCTACATGGAACGGGCGGAGTGCCTTGCCCGCATCCTCGACGTGACCCAGCGCCTGGCGCAGCTTCCGGCGGCCTATGGCGGCTCCACCAATGAATGGCGTTCGGCGCTGCTCACCGCCGGCTGCGCGGACCTGTTCAAGCAGATCCACGGCGACGAGATCAACGAGCAGAACGTTATCAATTTCCTCGCCTTCGCGCCGGAGAACCCGTCCTCGATCCGCAACTGCTTCGAGATCGCCCGCACCAATGCCCGCTCGGTGCGCACGGCGCTGACGATGGAGATGTGGGAGACCATCAACTCGGCCTGGCTGGAGCTCAAGCGCTACTCCACCAAGAACATGACCCGCGAGGAACTCGCCCGCTTCATGTCCTTCGTGAAGGAGACCTCGCTGCGCTTCGACGGCGCCGCCTACCGCACCATGCTGCGCAACGACGCCTTCTGGTTCTCGCGCGTCGGCATGTATGTCGAGCGCGCCGACAACACCGCGCGCATTCTCGACGTGAAGTATCATGTGCTGCTGCCGGACACCGAGCATGTCGGCGGGCCGCTGGACTATTTCCAGTGGGCCTCGATCCTGCGTTCGGTGTCGGCGCTGACCAGCTTCCACTGGGTGTACCGCGAGAGCGTGAAGCCCTGGCTCGTCGCGGACCTGCTCATTCTCAACGCGCAGATGCCGCGCTCGCTGACGAGTTGCTACCAGAACATCACCCGCTATCTCGACGACATCGCCGCCTATTACGGCCGGCAGGGCAGCTCCCAGCGCCTCGCCCGCTCAACCCTCACCAGGCTCGGCAACAGCCGGATGGACGACATCTTCGTGACCGGCCTGCACGAGTTCATCGATTCCTTCGTGATCGAGAACAACCGCCTCGGCTCCTCCGTCACCGAGCAATACCTGCTCTGAACCGGCCAGCGTCATGCGTATCCATGTGAACCACGCCACCACCTACACCTACGATCCGCCGGCCAACGGCGCGATCCAGACCCTGCGGCTGACGCCCCGCAACCATGACGGCCAGTACGTGGTCTCGTGGCGCATCGACGTGTCGGAAGGCTGCCGGCTGCAGGCGCATCAGGACGCGTTCGGCAACCTCACCCACACCTTCGCCGTCGACGGCCCGATCGGCGAATTGCGGGTGCTGGTGGAGGGCGAGGTCGAGACGCAGGACACGGCCGGCGTCATTCGCGGCATCAGCGAGCGGTTTCCCCCTTCGCTGTTCCTGCGCGGCACGGATCTCACCGCGCCCGATTCCGAGATCGCCGCCTTCGCGGCGGCGGTGGACGGCGGCGAGACCGACCGGATCGCCCGGCTCCATGCCCTGATGGAGGCCATCGCCGACGCCATGGCCTTCGATCCCGACCCGACCCATGTCTCCACCACCGCCGCCGAGGCGTTCAAGCTCAAGCGCGGCGTCTGCCAGGACTTCGCGCATATCTTCGCCAGTTGCGCGCGCCTCATCGGCGTGCCGGCCCGCTATGTCAGCGGCTATCTCGTCGGCGACGGCGCCGAGGCCGCGCAACGCGCCGGGCACCAGGCCGGCCATGCCTGGGCGGAGGCCTATATCGACGGTCTCGGCTGGATCGGCTTCGATGCCGCCAACCGGCAGTGCCCGACCGACACCTATGTCCGGGTGGCCGTGGGGCTCGACTATCTCGGTGCCGCGCCCGTGCGCGGAAACCGTTACGGCGGCGGCGACGAGAACCTCACCGTCGCCCTCAAAGTCGACCAGTCGAGCCGTCAGATACAGGGCTGAGGTTGCCGGGCAGGAAAGCGCCCCATTATAAGGGCGCAGGGAGCAGTCGCCGGCCTCGTACCGGCGGCGGACCAAGGGAAGCGCCTTCTCATGACCTATTGCTGTGGTATTTTGGTGCGTGACGGCCTCGTCATGATCGCCGACACCCGTACCAATGCCGGCCTCGACAACGTGTCGACCTTCCGCAAGCTCCACATCTTCGAGGAGCCGGGCCGCCATGTCCTGGCGCTTTCCACAGCCGGCAATCTCTCCATCTCGCAGGCGGTGATCAGCACGCTGCAGGAGGGACTGGACAACCCGGAGACCGGCCAGAAGGAAACCCTCTCGACCTGTACCAGTATGTTCCGGGCGACCCAGCTCGTCGGTCGCGCGGTGCGCCATGTCTATGAGCTGTACGGCGAGGCGCTGAAGGATGCCGACCTGCGTTTCGACGTGTCGTTCCTGTTCGGCGGCCAGGTCAATGGCGGGCGGATGCGCCTGTTCATGATCTACGCCGCCGGAAACTTCATCGAGTGCACCAGCGACACGCCCTTCCTGCAGATCGGCGAGCACAAATATGGCAAGCCGGTGCTCGACCGCTCGATCACCTTCGAGATGGACCTCTATGACGCGGTGAAGTCGGGCCTGATCTCGATGGACTCGACCATGCGCTCCAATCTCGGCGTCGGCATGCCGATCGACCTGATCGTCGCGCGCCGCGACGCCGGTCAGTCCGAACTCAGCTACCGGATCGAGCCGGGCGAGCCGTATTTCCACGATCTGCGCGAACGCTGGTCCGCGGCACTGCGGGCTGCGCATAACGCGATCCCCCGCCCGCCTTACGGCCGCTAGCGCCGGAGGCAATAGACGAAAGGGCCGCCCGGCGGCATCGCCTCACTAACGTCAGGTAATGAGGTACAAGAGAATGATGATCGGAATCGGAATACCGATGAGCCACATCAGAATCGCGGGCATGGTGTCCACCTCCTGTATGAATGACTTTTACGTCTCCCCGATAACGTGAGAATATCTTCACGGTTCCTTGCGAGAGCGATTTTCGGCGGTAACTGGTGGGAAAGGCCGGCCCGTCTTGTCCGCCGGCCAGCTCTCGTCCATCTTCGCCGGCCTCGGGAGGAACCAGCATGAACGCCAATCGCATCGCCCTCGTCACCGGCGCCGGTACCGGCATCGGCAAGGCCGCCGCGCTCGCCCTCGGCGAGGCCGGATTCACCGTCGTGCTGACCGGCCGCAGGGCGGAGCCGCTGGCGGCCGTCGCCGGCGCCATGGACGGCAACGGCCATGTCGTCACCTCCGACGTCGCCGACCCCGCTTCCGTCGCCGCGCTCTTCGATGCCGTCGCGCAGCGTTTCGGCCGGCTCGACGTATTGTTCAACAATGCCGGCGGCTGGTCGGCAGCCACGCCGATCGAGGACATCGCGCTGGAGGACTGGCAGCGCGTGGTGAACGTGAACCTCACCGGCGTGTTCCTGTGCACCCAGCACGCCATCCGGCTGATGAAGGCGCAGGATCCGAAGGGAGGCCGCATCATCAACAACGGCTCGATCTCGGCCCATGCCCCGCGCCCGCTTACCGGCCCCTATACGGCGACCAAGCATGCCGTCACCGGCCTCACCAAGCAGGTGGCGCTGGAGGGCCGCGCCCACAACATCGCCTGCGGGCAGATCGATATCGGCAATGCCGACACCGACATGGCGGTGAAGATGAAGACCGGCATCCTGCAGGCCAACGGCCAGATCATGGTCGAGCCGACCTTCGATCCGGTCCATGCCGGCCGGGCGGTCGCCTATATGGCCGGCCTGCCGCTCGACGCCAACGTGCTGACCATGACCATCATGGCCACGAGCGCGCCCTTCGTCGGGCGGGGATGAGGACGGGCTAAGCTGCGGGCTGGGACCAGTTCGCCTTCGCCATTGCCAGCGCCGGATGTCGGCCCGGCTCCAGCGCATCCTGGAGTGCGGTGAAATCGGTCGTATCGTGAAGCCAGTCCAGCGGACCGTCGTTGCCCATAAAGCCGAGTTGCACCCTGGGATGGGGCAGCGCGACGTGTTCGGCTGAAAAGAACTCCGCCAGGGCGTGGAGCAGGTTGAGCGGAGCGTAATCTTTCTTTTTTGCAGCATTGGTGCTCGTCAGCCGTTCCAAGGCGGAAAGGTGCACGAACTCGCCAATGGGCCGCGCATGCGGCGGCAACGCCGCCAGCTTGTAATCTCTGGTGTCCGGCCGCTGCTGGGCGATCACCCGCAGCGCCGGCTTGTAGTTGCTGAGGACCGATTTGAAGCGGTGCCGGGATTCGTGGATCGGCGCCTGTCCGTCGGCGCGCAGCGCCTCCATCTCGCCACGCCGGAAGACCAGCGACGCCTGCCCCGCCTCCCCGTTCAGGCCAGCGATGCGGTCGAGCATCCACCGCAGGGTCAGGGCACCGACGCCGCCCTCGCCATAGCCGCCGCCGATGTCCGAGTGCACGCCGGGAAACCAGACCTGCTCGACGGTCCGAAAGTTGGCGTGCTGCGGCACCTGCCAGAGCGAGGGCGGAAAGAACCGGCGCTTCTCGTCGATCGCCACGGCGTGCAGCGAATGATCGATGACCGACGACAGCGTCGTGTCGTGGAATTGGTAGCGGCTGCGGCGGCCGACAAGATAGTCCGTGACGTCGAGCGGCACGCCGAGCGCGCCGACCGTGTCGAACACTCCGAGGATCCGGATGCGCACGTCCTCGTGGCAAAGCTCCCTCAGCCTCAGCCCTTCCTTGGGATAGCGGTCCTTGGCGTCGGTGCGGTAGTGCAGCCAGGTGGCCTCCTCATTTTCCCGCGTGCAGCTGTCGCGGCGCAGCAGGCCGCTGGCGCCCACATATCCGGCAAGGCTGCTCGCCGTGAAGGCCCCGCGCGAGAAGCCGAAGATGTAGATCTCGTCTCCCGGCTCATAGAAGTGGCTGAGAAATTTGTAGGCCTGGCGAACATTGACATCGAGGCCCTTCCCGGTGCCGCCGCCGAGCAATTTGTCGAGCCCGCCCAGCGTGCCGACACCCTCGTCGTAATAGACGCGCTGCTCGACGCCGTCGGTGATCCCCGGCTGCAGCATGTCGCGCAGCCGGACGATGTTGGTGATCTCCTCGCCATCGGCCGTGTTCCACGTGCCGTCGAGGCAGAGGATCAGCCGCTTGCGCGCATTGGCGGGCGCCGGATGCGCCGCCGACCCCGTCCGCCCATCCGCCGATGCCATCTCCGCCCCACACAAATCGATTGTGCCCAGACCTTGATAGCATCCTATGGTTGTATTTCACGGAATGCAACCGCCGGCACATGTCGCTTCCGGCGATCAGATGTAGGCGACGGCGCCCTGGAACAGCAGCCAGCTCAGCAGCCCCATCACACCGAAGCTGATGAGCGTGGCGACCACGCCGGCGATGATGAAAACGCCGTCACGCTCGACCAGGCCGAGGCCAAGGATGACCACCGCGATACCCGGCGGCAGATTGCCGAAGATCGGGATCGGCAGCAGCAGCAGCAGGCCAAGCAGCAGCACCATGCCGCCCAGCACGAAGCGCGCCGAGGCGCTGGAGAAATAGGGCAGCCGCGGGCGCGAATAGCCCTCGAAGCGACGGATCCACTTCAGCGAGCCGTGCACGATCTTCTCGAGCAGCGTGCGCGAGATCGTGCGGTTGGCCAGCCAGCGCGGCAGCCACAGCTCGTCGCGCCCCACCAGCATCTGTCCGCCGACAAGGCAGAGCAGGATGCCGCAGATCACCGGCAGGCCCGGCGGCATGGGCAGGCAGTTCGGCAGGCCCAGCAGAAGGATGGACAGGCCGAAGGCGCGGTTGCGCAGCGCGTGCACGATCTCGCCCACGCCGATACGCTCCGCCGAATGGGCGGTGACGATGGCGGAGAGCAGCTCCGACGTACGCGGCGAGCGATGATCCAAGGGGCTGACCAGATGCCTGCATTCCGACGGGACCCGGCATTGGGCCCCTTTTCGCCGTCCTCATAGCACGTCGTAAGCGACATTAAGAGGGCAGCGCGATCAAAAGACAGGCAAAGCCGCAAGGCTCAGTTCAGCAGGAAAACTCCGTCCACGCTGCGCAGCTCCGCCGGGCCGATGAGCCGCGAATGGGCCACCTTAACCGAATGCAGCGGCCCCTCCAGCTCCCGCTTCCAGAATTCCAGGAAGCGGTTCAGCTCCGGAAAATGCGGACACAGATCGTAATGCTGCCAGAGATAGCTTTGCAGAATCGCCGGGTGGTCCGGCATCCGGTAGAGGATCTCGGCCGTGGTCAGCCCGTAACCGGAAAGCTGCCGCCGGAAGTCCTCCGTCACCACCCTGCCCGACGCCACGCCCTTCGACGATACCCCATGACCTGCCATGCGGACCTCCTTTCGCGACCGAATCCGATTGTGCGGCCGGCCGGAGTCGCCGACAAGGTGAATTTTTCAAATTCATGTTCAAATTCAATGCACTAGCAGCATATTCACTTGAGTGCTGACAGTGCTGTCCGCGCCCTGTTGGCACTCAGGCTGCACGACTGCCAATTTTTTGCCCCGCGCACCTTGCGCCGCTTTCGCCCGGCGCCTAGATGTCCGAGCGGTAGCGTGCCGCAACGCTGGCTGCCTTCAGGGTGCCGGCCGGTGCGTTTGCCGGATCAAACGATCTTCCAGAATTTTGGAGAGAACCGATGAAGTTCCGTCCCCTGCATGACCGGGTCGTGGTCAAGCGCGTTGACGCGGAAGAGAAGACCGCGGGCGGCATCATCATTCCCGACTCGGCCAAGGAAAAGCCCTCGCAGGGCGAAGTGATCGCGGTCGGCCCCGGCGCGCGCGACGAAGCGGGCAAGCTCGTGCCGCCCGACGTCAAGGCCGGCGATAGGGTGCTGTTCGGCAAGTGGTCGGGCACCGAGGTCAAGATCGACGGCGTCGATTACCTCATCATGAAAGAGTCCGACATCCTCGGCGTGCTGGAAGGCACCACCGCGGCCAAGAAGGCCGCGTGAGGTCGCCCCTTACGCTGCTCGCAACGCTTCACCGGAGAAAAGATCATGTCTGCCAAGGAAGTTAAGTTTGCTGGCGACGCGCGCGAGAAGATGCTGCGCGGCGTCGACATCCTCGCCAACGCGGTGAAGGTCACGTTGGGTCCGAAGGGCCGCAACGTTGTCATCGAGAAGAGCTTCGGCGCTCCGCGCATCACCAAGGACGGTGTCACCGTCGCCAAGGAAATCGAGCTCGAGGACAAGTTCGAGAACATGGGCGCGCAGATGGTGCGCGAAGTGGCCTCGAAGTCCAACGACCTCGCCGGCGACGGCACCACCACCGCCACCGTGCTCGCCCAGGCGATCGTGCGCGAGGGCGCCAAGTCAGTAGCCGCCGGCATGAACCCGATGGACCTCAAGCGCGGCATCGACCTCGCCGTCGAGGCCATCGTGGCGGACCTCAAGAAGAACGCCAAGAAGGTGACCTCCAACAGCGAGATCGCCCAGGTCGGCACCATCTCCGCCAATGGCGACGCCGAGATCGGCAAGTATCTCGCCGAGGCGATGCAGAAGGTCGGCAATGAGGGCGTGATCACCGTCGAGGAGGCCAAGACCGCCGAGACCGAGCTCGACGTGGTCGAAGGCATGCAGTTCGACCGTGGCTACCTCTCGCCCTACTTCATCACCAACGCCGAGAAGATGCGCGTCGACTTCGAGGATCCCTACATCCTCATCCACGAGAAGAAGCTCTCGGGCCTCCAGGAGCTGCTGCCGGTCCTCGAGGCCGTGGTGCAGACCTCCAAGCCGCTCCTCATCATCGCCGAGGACATCGAGGGCGAGGCGCTCGCCACGCTGGTCGTCAACAAGCTGCGCGGCGGCCTCAAGGTCGCGGCCGTCAAGGCGCCGGGCTTCGGCGACCGCCGCAAGGCCATGCTGCAGGACATCGCCATCCTGACCGGCGGTACCGCGATCTCCGACGATCTCGGCATCAAGCTCGACACGGTGACCCTCAACATGCTCGGCCGCGCCAAGAAGGTGGTGATCGAGAAGGAGAACACCACCATCGTCGACGGCAACGGCTCGAAGAAGGACATCGAGGGCCGCGTCGCGCAGATCAAGGCGCAGATCGAGGAGACCACCTCGGACTACGACCGCGAGAAGCTGCAGGAGCGCCTGGCCAAGCTCGCCGGCGGCGTCGCGGTGATCCGCGTCGGCGGCGCGACCGAGGTTGAGGTCAAGGAGAAGAAGGACCGCGTCGACGACGCGCTGCACGCCACCCGCGCGGCGGTCGAGGAAGGCGTCCTTCCGGGCGGCGGCGTCGCCCTGCTGCGCGCGATCAAGGCGCTGGACGGCGTCAAGACTGCCAATGCCGACCAGAAGACCGGCGTCGACATCGTCCGCAAGGCGGTTCAGTACCCCGCTCGCCAGATCGCGTCCAATGCCGGCGAAGACGGTTCGCTGATCGTCGGCCGCATCCTGGAGAAGGACAGCTACTCCTTCGGCTTCAACGCCCAGACCGGCGAGTATGTCGACATGTACAAGGCCGGCGTCATCGACCCGGCCAAGGTGCTGCGCTCGGCGATCCAGAACGCGGCCTCCGTGGCCTCGCTGCTGATCACCACCGAGGCGATGATCGCCGACATCCCGAAGAAGGGCGGCGCCGCCTCCCCGGCGATGCCGGGCGGCGGCATGGGCGGCATGGACTTCTGAGGAAGTCCATCCGCCCCTGCGGTTCGCTAAGTGCCGAAACCGGGCAAGCCCGGTTTCGGTGGCGGCATGGACTTCTGAGGACGTCCATCCACCCCTGCGGTTCGTCGAGCACCGAAACCGGGCAGGCCCGGTTTCGGTGGCGGCATGGACTTCTGAGGACGTCCTTCCTCATTGCGAAACCCGAGGGCGCGGCGCGAGCCGCGCCCTTTTCGTTTGCGCTCCCGGAAAGAGCGCCATCCCCGGCTTGCCCACCGTCGACAGCCATCGCCCGGACCAGCCGGAAAACAAAAAGCCCGGCCAATGGCCGGGCTTTTTCAGTATCCCTTCGATCAGGCCGTTCTCAGAACCGGCTCGACGCCCAGCGCACGATCTGCACGAAGACCTCGTCGGACGCGGCGTCCAGTGCCTGCGTCGCGTCGGGGCCGCTGGTCGAAGAGGCCGGGGCCCGTGCGGTGAAGACATGGGCGGCGGCGATCCGGCCCGACGCCGAGCCGACGATCTTCACCGAGACCTCGACCACGGCCTCCGGCCCGCCCTCATAGGTGCGGATCCCGAAGGCTCGCAGGTCCGACAGCAGCATGTAGTCGGCGCTCAGCCCGTCGCCGGCGCGCCCGACCGAGCGGCCGCGATTGCCGTTCTCGAACGATTCGATCAGCCGCGCCTGGAACAGCGCCGGCAAACGGTCGCTCCATTGCGCGCGGTCGAGATAGGTGATCTGGCCGGGCTGCGGCTCGACGACGATCCGCTCGGTGTCGAGCACTGCCAGCGCGCTCGGCGGACCGATCACGAGCAACCCCGTCCCGCGGCGCGGCGCGTTGAAATCCGCCGGCGCGCTCAGGTCGAAGGTCGGCACCGATTTGTCGCCGCCGGACAGCAGCGTGCCGCAACCGCCGAGCATCAGGGCAACAGCCAGAACGCTCGCACGGCCGGCAAGCCTGCGGCACCTTTCGTCAAAGGTCACTCTTAAGCCCCTGCCGCCGTCACGTCCCCAGAGCCCCATCGGCTACCGCCCACTGTAATTGGGAACGTTCGACCCGCCAAAGATGAATTGGCGGGGGTTACGTTCGAAATTACGGAAAACGCGCTCGATCTCCGCCAGCGTGCGCCGTCCGTCCACCGCCAGCGCCTCGTACTGACGCAGCCCAGGCCCGGTGAACTTGTTGAGATTGACCGAAAGTTCGGCAGTGCGGGTGTCGAGATTGGCCGCGAGCTTGCGCACCTCGGTGGCAGCGCCGCTGATCTCGTTGAACATGCCCTTGCCTTCCTCGCTGGTGGTCATCGCGTTGACGTTGTCGAGGATGGTGTTGAACTTGAGCGCCATGCTGTCGAGCTGAGCGGTGAAGCGGCTCACATCGTCGATCGTGTTGCCGACCTTGCTCGGATCGAAGGAGGTGACGACCTTGTCGAGGTTGTCGGCCAGCCTGCTTATGCGCTCGGCCGCCCCGCCCATCTCCTTCAGGAAGCTGTCGAGATTGCCGGCATTGTCGCCCAGCGCCTGGGTGAACTTGTCGACATTGTCGATCACCGAGGAGATCTTCGCGTCGTTGGCCTTGACCAGATCGTCGATGCGGATGGCGACGTCGTTGACGCGCCCCAGCACCTCGCGCGCGGTGCGCATGAGGTCCTGCACCGCCGAGGTATTGGCGTCGATGCGCGGCAGTTCGCCTTCCGGCGGTGTCGGCAGCGGCGCGGCCTGCGTCGAACCGCCGACCAGGCCGACCGAGGCGAGGCCCGTGAGCAGTTGCGTGTCGAGATTGGCCCGCGTATCCGATTTGACCGGCGTGCTCGGCTGCACCGAGATGGTTGCGACGACCTTGCGCGGGTCCTGCGTGTCGAGGCGCAGCGCAGTCACCTCGCCGACCGGAATGCCGTTGAAGGTGACGGACGAACCCGTCTGCAGTCCGCTCACCACGCCGCTGAACACCACGTCATAGGAGGTGCGCGGCCCGCGATTGACCGATCCGGTGAACCACCAGACGAACATGAACCCGGCCGCGATGACGGCAAGGGTGAAGAGGCCGATGATGGTGTAGTTGGCGCGTGTTTCCATGGGCGATCTCAGCGCGCCTCCTCAAGTCCGAAGCCGACGGCGCGCGCCCGCTTGCCGTGGAAATAGGCGGAAACCCAGGGATGATCCGACGCCAGCATGGTTTCGATCGGCCCGACTGCGATCACCTTGCCCTCGGCGAGCGCCGCGATTCGGTCGCAGACGGTGTGAAGACTGTCCAGATCGTGGGTTACCATGAATACGGTCAGCCCCAAAGTCTGCTGCAGCGTCGTGATCAGTTCGTCGAACTCGCCCGCCCCGATCGGGTCGAGACCCGACGTCGGCTCGTCGAGGAAGAGGATCTCCGGATCGAGCGCCAGCGCGCGGGCCAGCGCGACGCGCTTGATCATGCCGCCGGAAAGTTCCGACGGCGCCTTCTCCGCCACGTCCGGCGCCAGTCCCACCATCTCCAGCTTGGCGATGGTCAGTTCGTCCATCAGGCTGGTCGACAGGTCGAGATATTCGCGCATCGGGAACTGGATGTTCTGCCGCACGCTGAGCGAGGAGAACAGAGCGCCCTGCTGGAACAGCACGCCCCAGCGCTGTTCCAGCCGTCGCCGCGCCGCATAGTCCAGCCTGTCGAGGTCCTGCCCGAACACCTGCACCGTGCCGGCGCGCTTGGGCACGAGGCCGAGAATGGTCCGCGTCAGCACCGACTTGCCGCCGCCGGACGCGCCGACGAAGCCGAGAATCTCGCCGCGCATCACGTCGAGCGACAGGCCGTTCAGGATGATGCGGTCGCCGAAGCCGACCACGAGATCGCTCACATGGATGATCGGCTCGCCCGGCGCCACCTCGGGGATCGCCGAACCGTCGGTGCGGATGGTTTCGCTCTCGACCTGCACCCGCGCCTCACATGTCGATCGCGGCGAAGAACATGGCGAACAGCCCGTCCACCACGATCACCAGGAAGATCGCCTTCACCACGGAGGCGGTGGTGTGAGCACCGAGCGACTCGGCGCTGCCGCCGACCCGCATGCCCTCCATGCAGGCGATAAGGCCGATGATGGCCGCCATGAACGGCGCCTTGATCATGCCGACCTCGAAGGTGTTGAGCGCAATGGCCTCCTGCAGGCGGTTCATGAAGATTTCCGGCGAGATGCCGCCATAGAGCCAGGCCACCAGCCCGCCGCCGAACAGCGCGCACATGTTGCCGATGAAGGTGAGCAGCGGCACGGCGATGATCAGCGCCACGAGACGCGGCAGCACCAGCACCTCGTTGGGATCGAACCCCATCACCCGCAGCGCGTCCACCTCCTCGCGCATGCGCATGGAGCCCAGCTCCGCCGTGAAGGCGCTGCCCGAGCGGCCGGCCACCATGATCGACACGATCAGCACGCCGAGCTCGCGCAGGGTGAGGATGCCGACCATGTCGACGACATAGGTGGTCGCGCCGAACTTGCGGAAATGGAAGATGCCCTGCTGCGCGATGATGCAGCCGATCAGGAAGGTGATCAGCGCGATGATCGGCACCGCGCGCAGGCCCGTGCGCTCGAGGTGATAGATCATCGAGGTGAAGCGGAACGTGTGGGGCCGCACGAGCACGCGCAGGAACGCGGCGACCACCGACCCGATGAAGGACAGCAGCGCCAGCGCATCCTCGGCCGTGGAGACCGTCGTCTTGCCGACGAGTTGCACGCCGCCCAGCACCGGGTTCACGTAGCGCCGGCGCTCCGGCATCTCGTGGCTGCCTTTGACGATCTCGTCGAGCAGCGGGCGGAAGCGGCGCTCCAGACCGACGATCTGGAAGCGGATGCCGGCCTTGTCGAGCGCCTGGATCAGCCGGTCGAGCACAACCGCGCCGAGCGTGTCGAAGCTGCGCACGCCGGACAGGTCTAGCCGGGCCGCCTCGGCCGACGCGCCCTGCAGCTCGGCGAGCGCGGTATCGACGCTGCCCTCCAGCGCCTGGCCCTGCGCCGCGACCCAGCGCCCATTGCCCACGAACACGAGTTCGCGGCCATTGCGGGCGGTGGCCAGAAGCGGCGCTTCAGCAGCTCCCAAGATCGGCTCCCTTTGCTGGCGCGGAACGATGCGAGGCGACGGCGCCAATGCTAAATTCCCAATATATTACTTAGCCGTGAGGCTTCCGGCCGTCGAGATATCAGCGTCCCGATTCGGATTTATGATGCCGGATCGGCAGCTTAATCGCGGCCACTGTGCTTTCGCGGCGACGCCCCGCGTGGGGGCGGGCGCATTATGCTGGCGGACGGTCACTGATTCGTGGCTGCCACCGGCCGCTACCCGCACATGATCCAGCTCCACGTCACCGCCGAACGCTTCCCGATCCGCGGCAGCTTCACCATCGCGCGCGGCTCGAAGAGCGAGGCCGCCGTGGTCACGGCCGAGTTGCGCGACGGCGCGCTCGTCGGGCGCGGCGAATGCGTGCCCTATGCCCGTTATGGCGAGAGCGTGGAAGGCGTGGCGCAATCCCTCGCCGCGCTCGCGGGGCCTGTCGCCGACGGGCTTCGGCACGACGAACTGATGTCGCTCATGCCTGCAGGTGCGGCGCGCAATGCGCTCGATTGCGCCATGTGGGACATCGCGGCCAAGCGCGCCGGCGTGCCGGTGCATGAGCTGGCCGGCCTGCCGGCGCCGCGGCCGGTCGTCACCGCCTTCACCATCAGCCTCGGCACGCCGCAGGCCATGGCCGACGCCGCGCGGGCGGCCGGGCACGAACTGCTCAAGCTCAAGCTCGGCGCGCCGGGAGACATGGCGCGGCTCGCCGCAGTCCGCGCGGCGGTTCCCGGCGCCCGGCTCATCGTCGACGCGAATGAGGGCTGGACGCCCGGTGATCTCGCGGAAAATCTCGCCGCCTGCGCGCAGGCCGGCGTCGAGCTGGTCGAGCAGCCCCTGCCGGCGGCGCAGGACGAGCTCCTGGCGCGGATCGCGCGCCCCGTCCCGGTCTGCGCGGATGAGAGCGCGCATGGGCTGGACAGCCTCCCCGGCCTCATCGGCCGCTACGATGTGCTCAACATCAAGCTCGACAAGACCGGCGGCCTGACCGAGGCGATCGCGCTGGCCCGCGCCGCGCAGGCGGCCGGCCTCGACATCATGGTCGGCTGCATGGTCGCGACCTCGCTCGCCATGGCCCCCGCGCTGCTGCTCACGCCGCTGGCGCGGTTCGTCGACCTCGACGGCCCGCTGCTGCTGGCCGCCGACCGCACCCCGGCCCTGCGCTATGAGGGCAGCGTCGTCTACCCGCCCGATCCCGCGCTCTGGGGCTGACCGGCGCCGGCCCAGGCGACGATGGCCAGCAGCGTGCCGAGGGCGGCAAGCCCCGCCGAGGCAAAGAACGCCGCCGCGCCGAAACTCTGCCACAACGGGCCCGAGGCGAGTGTGGCCCCGGCCATGGCGACCGCCGTCGCCCAGGCTGCCATGGCCTGCACGCTGGCGCCGCGCCCCGGCGGCGCGTGGCGGGCGACGAGTTCGACCGTGCCGAGATAGGTGCAGCCGAAGGTCAGTGCGTGCAGCGGCTGGAGCAGCAGCAGAAGCAGCAGCGGCGGGTCGAACGCCATCCCGCCGAAACGAAGAACGCCGGCGAGGCCGCCGAGCAGGAGCAGGCGCTCCGGCCCGAGCCGGCGCGTCACCGGCGTGCCGAAATGGAACAGCACCACCTCGGCCAGCACGCCGAGCGACCACAGCAGGCCGATCACCGTGTCGGACAGCCCCTTGCCGTGCCACTGGATGGAGGCGAAGGCATAGAGCACCGCGTGCGACCCCTGCACCAGCGCCGCCGCCGCCAGACCGACGAACAGCACCGGCGCCAGTCCGGCCAGCGCATGGCGCGCTTCCGCCGTCGCGGCGCGCGGCGGCTGCTTCACCTCCTCGAGGGTCGCCGCCGCCAGCGCCGCCGCGAGGCTCGCCGCGACGATGAGCCAGATCACCGTGTCGTGCGGCACGGCGCCGAGGACGAGCCCGCCGAGCAGTCCGCCGGCCACCAGATTGCCGCCGATGAAGGCCATCGAGCCCCACAGCCGCACGCGTCCGTAGTCGATCAGCCCCTCGCGGCGGCGCGCCACTGCATAGGCATCGAGCACCGGCAGGCTGGGCTGCCAGAAGGCGGCGGCAAGCCCGAGCCCGACGAGGATCAGTGTCGCGTTGGGGGCGAGGACGATGCCGACGAAGCACAGCGCCGTGGCGCAGGAATAGCCGATCAGCGTCGCGCGCGGCCGGCCGCTGCGGTCGGCGAGCAGTCCGCCCACCGGCATGGTGACGAGGCGCACCGATTGCGGCACGGCGAGCGCGAGCGCGATCATCGCCGCGTCGAAGCCGCGCGCTTCCAGCCAGATCGGGAAGAACGGCATGAAGACGCCGATGCCGAAGAACAGCCCGGCATAGACGGCGGCAATGGCATGGCGTGGGGCGATGACGGGCACGCGGCTACTCGCGGGATTCGCCGCCTCGATAGCAGGCGCGGGGCCGGCTTACGAGGCCTCAGTGGCCAGCGCCGCCGCGAACCGCGAAAACCTCACCACCAGGCGTGGAAGTGATGCACCGGGCCGTGGCCCCGCCCGATGGTCAGTTCCTCGGAGCGCGCGAGGGCGCGGGTGAGATAGTCCTTCGCCGCCTCGACCGCCGCGCGCAGAGGCAGGCCCTTGGCAAGGCCGGCGGCGATGGCGGAGGAGAGCGTGCAGCCCGTGCCGTGCGTGTTGCGAGTGACAATGCGCGGCGCGCTGAGTTCGAGAAAGCCATCGGCGTCGAGCAGCACGTCGACGCTGTCCGGCCCCTCGCCATGGCCGCCCTTGACGAGCACCGCGCGCGGCCCGAACGCCAGCAGCCGCTCGGCCTGAGCCCGCACCGTCGCGAGATCCTCGGCCGGCTCTTCGTCGAGCAGTGCCGCCGCCTCGGGCAGGTTCGGCGTGATCAGGAGCGCCCGCGGCAACAGCTCGCGGCGCAGCGTCTCGATGGCCTCGGGCACCAGCAGCCGGTCGCCCGAGGCGGCGATCATCACCGGGTCGAGCACCACGGTCGACACGCCATGGCGCACGAGGCCGGACGCCACCTCGGTGATCGCTTCGGGACGCGACAGCATGCCGATCTTCACCGCGTCCACGTCGAGATCGGAGAAGACCGCGTCGATCTGCGCGGCGATGAAGGCCGGCGGAACGTCGTGGATGCCGGTCACGCCGAGCGTGTTCTGCGCCGTGAGCGCGGTGATGACGCTGGCGCCATACACGCAGAGCGCCGAGAAGGTCTTGAGATCGGCCTGGATGCCGGCGCCGCCGCCGGAATCCGAACCCGCCATCGTCACCGCGATCGGTGTGGAACCGCCCATGCTACGCCTCTCTCGCCGCATCGAGGCCGGAAGCGTCCCCGTCGGGGGGCACATGGCCGCCCCGGACGTGCGCGATCCGTTTCCTCCGCCGGCATGACCCGGATCAGGTTCGTGGGTTGGCTGAACGCCTCTCAGCCCATCCGCGCCTCAACGCCACGGGCACCCCAACGAGATCGTCCCGCGAGCGATAGGCGAAGCCGCGCGCCCGCGCAAGCCGGGCTCGTCCCGGGCGGCCGAGGGGGTTGCGCGCGAACCGGCGTTCTGTTCCTTATCGGCCTCCCGCCCCGAAGCCGGAACGCCGCGATGGTCCCTTTCTTCATGCAGATCAAATGTCACCTCGGCCGCTCCTACGAGGTGGCGAACGCCATCGCCGACGCGGAGATCGCCTCGGAAATCTACTCGACCGCCGGCGAGTTCGACCTGTTGGTCAAGTTCTACGTGCCCGAGGGCGCCGACATCGGCCATTTCGTGAACGAGAAGGTGCAGCAGTTCCCGGGCATCCAAGACACCCGCACCATCATCACCTTCAAGGCGTTCTGACGTCGCGCCTCAGGCCGTCGGCCCGGCGGGCGGCGTCGCCGCCTCCTCGGCCCGGCTGCGGTCGATGCCGAGCCGGCGCTCGCGCCAGATGACGAAGAGCCCGGCCCCGATCACGATGGCCGCGCCGAGCACGACGAGCACCGGCGGAATCTCGGCGAACAGGATGAAGCCGAGCAGCAGCGACCACAGCATCGCCGAATAGGCGAACGGCGCCACCACCGAGGCCGGGGCGTAGCGGTAGCTCTCGGTCAGCAGGATCTGGCCGACCCCGCCGAGGAAGCCGATCGCCAGCAGCAGCACGGCCTCCCGCGCGCTCGGCAGCACCCAGCCCCAGCCGGCGGTGGCGAGCCCGGCAATGGCCGCCAGCGCCTGGAAATAGAACACGATGGCCGCGGTCGATTCGGTCTGCGTCAGCCGCCGCACCTGGACCATCGCCCCGGCCGTGCAACTCGCGCCGAGCAGCGCGAAGAGCGCGCCGAACATGTGTTCCGGGGTATCGAACGAGCCCGACATATGCGGCCAGAGCATCACCACCACGCCGCCGAGCCCCACCGTCACCGCCGCCCAGCGATAGGCCTGCACCCGCTCGCGCAGCACGATCGCCGCGAGGACGACGGTGAGCAGCGGTGTGGCGAAGCCGATGGCGGTCGCATCCGCCAGCGGGATCCGCGCCAGCGCGGCAAAGCCCAGGCTCATGGCGCAGACGCCGATGGTGCCGCGCGCGATATGGCCGAACGGATGGGCGGTGCGCACCGCCGCGCTGATCTCGCCGCGCCAGGCGAGCAGCGCCATGAGCGGAAACAGGGCGAAGAAGGAGCGCGAGAACACCACTTCGCCAGTCGGAACATGTTCCGAGACGATACGGACGAGGGCCGACATGATGGTGAAAAGGAACGTCGCGCTGATCTGAAGCGCGATGCCCTTGAGCGCGTGCATGATGGCGCCATGGAGCACGAGTCCGCCCCGCCCGCAAGCGGGACGGACCCGTCATTTCAGGGGAAGGGATCACCGCCCGCCAGCGCGATGCCGCCGAACACCACGGCGACCGCGGCCGCGAGGCAGGCCAATGCCGCTCCGACGGCACCGGGCGTGGCCGGCGCGCGGTCGGCGTAGTCCCCGGCCGGCTTGCGGCCGCTGATCATGGCGCGGATCAGGTTGTCCCTGCCGAACAGCGAATAGACGAGGTTCGCCGCCACATGCAGGCCGATCAGCCACAGCAGGACCGGGTAGAGCCGCTGGTGCCAGACCGAGGCGCTGCGGATGGTCTCGTCGCTGACCGTCGCCGTCATCGGCGCGTAGACCGTGATGTCGTCGCTGGTGAACAGCCCGCTCAGCGCCTGCGCCGCGACCATGATCAGCAGCGCCGCGACCATCCAGCCGCCGAGCGGGTTGTGACCGAGATAATGCGGCGGACGTCCGCGCAGCAGTCTCTCCCCATAGCGCAGCCCCGCCGCCGGCCCGCGCAGGAAGCCGGCGAAGCGCGCCGTCGAGCCACCGACGAGGCCCCACAGCAGGCGGAACACGACCACCACCAGCACGGCAAGCCCGTTCCACTGGTGCCAGACGAGATCGGCGTCGCCGTAATACCGGCTCGCGAAAGCGAGGCCGACCAGCGCCGCCAGCCCCCATTTGGCGATCCGCGTCGGCAGGTCCCACGCCAGCACGCCGGCCGGCGCGGGCGAATCGGTACGCGCGCTCACGTCACTTCTTCTGGCGGAAGGTGTCGTGGCAGGTTCCGCAGGTGCGGATCACGCCGGGGAAGTTCGCCTTGAAGCTGGCCTCGTCGGTGATCGCGGCACGGGCAGCGGCGGCATCGCTGCCGAGCTTGGCGAAGAGCGCCTCGAATTCGGGCGTCTTGGTCCACACCGTCTCCAGCGCCTCGGTATCCGGGCCGGGCCCGGAGCCCAGCGGGAAAAGCGTCGGCAGGACCTTGGCATTCTTGACATAGGTGTCGAGCGCCGCCTGCACGGCCGCGAGATCGAACGGCGTGTTCCCGCGCAGCATTCCGCCGACGGGCTTGGTCACGCTGCCGAACTCCTTCAGCAGGGTCTGTCGTTCCTTCACGACGTCGGACTGGGCGACCACCGCGGTGGTCGCGACGGCAGTGAAGATGGCGATTGCACCGGCAATCGTCAGGCGACGCGACATGAAAAGCTCCCTCATCGACGTGCTGCGACGCAGCACATACCCCGCCACCTTATTGTCGCTCCAGACAATGACAATCGGCAGGAAGTCGCGTTCGCGCGCTCGTGAAGGGAACGTCAGATCCTGCCGGATGAGGTATGGTGAATACCTAATGCCTCTTGCGGATCGTGGTTTTCCGCATTTTCATTGGCAGGCTCTAACCCTACGTAAAAATCAATAACCGTTGTCACGAGAGAGAGAAGCGCCCATGTCCATCCGCACAATTCTCCTGCACGCTGCGCCCGACTCTGGCTTCAATGATCGTCTCGCCCTTGCCATCGCTCTCGCGCGTCAGTCCGGCGCCAGCCTGAAGGCGCTCTACACGCTCTACCCCGCCGGCGTTCCGCGCGTCGGCCGCGCCCTCTCGATCTATGTGAACGAACTGGTGCATGAGGCGAAGGAGAAGGAAGCCGGCCTCAAGGCGCAGTTCGAAGCCTCCACCGCCGCCGCCGGCATTGCGGCTTCCTGGCAGACGATCGAGGGCGAAGTTGCGCCGGCGCTCCGCGACGAAGTCACCTTCGCCGACCTCACCGTCGTCAGCGAGACGCCTTATGGCACCGTGGACGACCAGCTCGCCGCCACCCTGCCCGAGCATCTCGCCCTCTCCTGCCATGGCCCCGTCGTCGTGGTGCCGACCGGCAAGCCGGTACCGACGCGCATCGGCCGCGTGCTTGTGGCATGGAAGCCCTCGCGCGAGGCCGGCCATGCCGTCCGCTTCGCCCTGCCGCTCCTCGCGCTCGCCGAAGAGGTCGAGGTCCTGACCGTCGAGGAAGGCAACGCCGGCGTGGCCGATTCCGGCGCCCGGCTCGCCGCGTTTCTCGGCAGCCATGGCGTGAATGCGAAGCACAATCACGTCAAGGACGGCCATGCGAGCAGCGCCATTTCCAACGAGGCGCAGAAGTTCGGTGCCGATCTTCTGGTGATGGGCGTCTATAGCCGCTCGCGGCTTGCCGAGATGGTGCTCGGCGGCGTCACCGCCTCGCTGCTCACCGATCCGCCGGTGCCGCTGTTCGTCGCTCACTGAGCGCGCTGCCGAACCAGATATCCGTCGCGACGACGTGCCGCCGGCCTCGACAGGGCCGGCGGCATTTTCGTCGGCGCCCTCCGATACGAGGAACGGCGTTTCCGGGTTGCGAGGCTCCGGCCGGCGGCTTAGCTCTCGCGCGCCATGTCGCGACGGTCGGTCGGGGCGGCCGACCGGGCCGGCCGATCTGCGAGGAGAGCCAGCGTGTCGTCTCAACTGTTGTCGTCCCAGCTTCTGCCCATGTTCCTGTTCGCGCTGGCGGGGGCACTGACCCCGGGGCCGAACAACATGATCTCGGCCGGTTCGGGCGCCGCCTTCGGCTTCCGGCTCACCCTGCCGCAGATCTGGGGCGTCACGGTCGGCTTCACCGTGATGGTCGTCGCCATCGGCATGGGGCTGGGCACGCTGTTCCTGGCGATCCCCTACATGCACCAGACCCTGAAGATCGCCGGGTCGCTCTATCTGCTCTATCTCGCCTGGAAGATCGCCAATGCTGGCGGGCCGGCCGGCGGAACCGCCATCGAGCGGCCGATGACCGTGCTTCAATCCGCGCTGTTCCAGTGGGTCAACCCCAAGGCATGGACCATTGCGCTGTCCATCGTGCCGGCCTTCACGACGGTCGGCGGCGACAACGTCTTCGGCGAGGTGGCGATCATCGCGCTCATCTCCGGCGCCGTCACCTTCCCCAGCCTCTGCCTGTGGGCCGGCTTCGGCGCGCTTCTCGCCCGCCTGTTCTCGACGCCGCGCCAGCAGCGGATGGTGAACTACGCGATGGCGGCGCTGGTTGCCGCGAGCGTGGTCCTGCTTTTCATCTGAAAGTGCAGCGCAGCAATCGTCATAAAAGCGTGATGCGACTCGGGCTTATCTGCCCGCATGAACTCATCGCCCAGCCCGTTCGAGGGCATGACCGAGAGGGCTTTCGAGGTGAACGACGCACCCGAGGCGCGCCGGTACCGCAGTCTGTTTCTGTCCGATGTCCATCTCGGCACGAAGGGCTGCCAGGCCGATCTTCTGCTCGATTTCCTGCGCTACCACGAGGCCGACACGATCTACCTCGTCGGCGACATCGTCGACGGCTGGCGGCTGCGCTCCGGCTGGTACTGGCCGCAGACGCACAATGACGTGGTGCAGAAGCTGCTGCGCAAGGGCCGCAAGGGCGCGCGCATCGTCTACCTGCCGGGGAACCACGATGAATTCCTCCGCGACTATTACGGCAATCATTTCGGCGGCATCGAGGTGGTCGAGACGGCGATCCACGAAGCCGCCGACGGCAAGCGCTACCTCGTCATCCATGGCGACGTGTTCGATGTCGTCGTGCGCCACGCCAAATGGCTCGCCTTCCTCGGCGACGGCGCCTACACCGCCGCGCTCGGCCTCAACACCTATCTCAACTGGATACGGCGCAAGCTCGGCTTTCCCTATTGGTCTCTGAGCCAGTGGGCGAAGCTGAAGGTCAAGAACGCGGTCAATTTCATCGGCCGCTTCGAGGAGGCGGTCGCCACCGAGGCGCGCCGCCACAAGGTGGACGGCGTGGTGTGCGGCCACATCCATCACGCCGTCATTCACGACAGCTTCGGTATCGCGTACGTTAATTGCGGCGACTGGGTGGAAAGCTGCACGGCGATCGTCGAACATGACGACGGACGCCTGGAGCTGATCGACTGGGCGCGCCAGACCCGGGCGCGGGTGAGCGCGCCGCTGCTGCTCGAACGGCCGAAGGTCGCCGCCTGATGCGCATTGTCATCGCAACGGACGCCTGGCTGCCGCAGGTGAACGGCGTCGTCCGCTCGTTGCAGAACACCGCGCGCGAGGCAGCAACGCTCGGCGCGCGGATCGACTTCCTCACCCCCGCCGATTTCCGCACCGTGCCGATGCCGACCTACCCGGAGATCCGGCTGGCGCTCGCCACGCCCGGCCGCGTAGGCCGGCGGATGGACGAGATCGGCGCCGACTATGTGCACATCGCCACCGAGGGGCCGATCGGCATCATGGCGCGGCGGGTCTGCCTGAGCCGGCGGCAGAGCTTTACCACCAGCTATCACACCCGCTTTCCCGAATATCTCTCGGCCCGCGCGCCGGTGCCGGAAGTGCTGTCCTATGCCTGGCTGCGGCGCTTCCACAATGCCGGGGCCGGCGTGATGGTCTCCACCCCGACGCTGGAGACGGAGCTGCGCGCGCGCGGCTTCCGCAACATCATGCGCTGGTCGCGCGGCGTCGACGCGGAACTGTTCCGCCCGCGTCCGCGCGACGAGATGGATGCGCTTGTCGCCGCCCTGCCGCGTCCGGTCTTCCTCTCGGTCGGCCGTGTGGCGGTGGAGAAGAACATCTCCGCCTTCCTCCAGCTCGACCTGCCCGGCAGCAAGGTCGTGGTGGGCGAAGGGCCGGCACGCGCGGAGCTTCAGGCCCGCCATCCCGATGTGCACTTCCTCGGCCTGAAGGAAGGCGAGGCGCTTGCCCGGATCTATGCCGCCGCCGACATTTTCGTCTTCCCCAGCCTGACCGACACGTTCGGCATCGTGCTGCTGGAGGCGCTGGCGAGCGGCCTGCCGGTCGCCGCCTTCCCCGTTACCGGGCCGAAGGACGTGATCGGCGACGCGCAGACGCCGGTCGGAGTGCTCGGCGACGATCTGCAAAAGGCCGCGCTGGCCGCGCTCGACATCGACCGCGAGGCTGCACGCGCCTATGCGCTGCGCTTCTCCTGGCGGGCCTGCACCGAGCAGTTCCTGCACAATATCGAGGCCGCCCACCTGCGCGCCCACGCCGCCCCCTCCGGCGCGGCGGCAGGCTGAGGTTCAGGCGGCGGCGAGGCAGCGGGCGAAGGTCGACTGGTCCACATTGCCACCGGACAGCACGATGGCCGCCACCTTGCCCTTGAGGTCGAGCTTGCCGGCCAGCACGGCGGCGAGCGCCACCGCCCCGCCCGGCTCGACGACGATCTTCAGTTCCTCGAAGGCGAAGGCCACGGCGCGCGCCACTTCCTCGTCGGTGGCGGAAACGCCTTCACCGACGATGCGCGAGGAAATCTCGAAGGTCAGGCGGCCCGGAGTCGCCGCCAGCAGCGCGTCACAGATCGAGCCGGTGGCGCGGTTGTTGCGCTCGCGCCCGCCGGAGCGGAAGGAGCGCGCGTGATCGTCGAAACCGGCCGGCTCCGCCGTCATCACCCGCGCCTGCGGGAAATGATGCTTCACCGCAAGGGCGATGCCGGAGACGAGGCCGCCGCCGGAAGCGTTGGCCACCACCACGTCGGGCGGGAGGCCGAGCGTCGCGAGGTCCTCGGCGATCTCCAGCCCCACCGTGCCCTGCCCGGCGATGATGTGGAAATCGTCATAGGGCGGCACGAACACGGCGCCCCGCTCGCGGGCGATCTCGCCGGCGATGGCGTCGCGGTCGTCGCGCTCGCGGTCATACTCGACCACCTCGCCGCCGAAGGCGATGGTACGCGCCCGCTTCATCGCCGGTGCGTCCTTCGGCATCACGATCACCGAGCGCATGCCCATGAGCGTGGCCGCCGCCGCCACGCCCTGCGCGTGGTTGCCGGAGGAGCAGGCGACGACGCCGCCGGCGCGCTGGTCCGCGGGGATTCGCGAGATGCGGTTATAGGCGCCGCGGAACTTGAACGAGCCGGTACGCTGGAGCGGCTCCGGCTTCAGGAACACCTGCCCGCCGGTGAGCTCGTCAAGGCGGGCGCAGGAGATCAGCGGCGTGCGCACCGCCACGCCGGACAGGCGTTCGGCGGCCGAGATGACGTCGTCGACGGTGGGAAGGGCGTTGCTCTGCATCATGCGGCAAGCTTAGTCCGCCGGCAGGTCGCGTGCATGCGATTTCACCGCCTTTTGCGCGACCTTTTTCGCTCCCCCGTGCGGCGCGCTTGCGCCACCTCGCCGGGCCGACCTAGATGTATGTCCCATAACACCAAACAGGAGCAGGCATGTCGGGTCGCACGCGCAGTCTCGATCGGAGCGACATGGATGCCGGGGCGCAGGCGATCACCGGCCAGCTCGGCCGCACCATCCAGCGCCTGCGCAAGGCCTACAACCTCTCGCTCTCCGAGCTTTCCGAGCAGTCCGGCGTCGCCAAGTCGATCATCAGCCAGATCGAGCGCAACGAGACCAATCCCACACTCGCCACGGTCTGGCGGCTCTCGCAGGCCCTCGACATGTCGATCGACCGCTTCATGGCGGCGACGGATGACGAGCCCTTCGTCGAGCACCTGACGCGGGGCGACACGCCGATCCTGGTCTCCGAGGACGGCAAGTGCCGCCTCACCATCACCGGCTGGATCAAGACGGTGGAATGGCTGCAATGGTTCGACTTCGTTGCCGAGCCTGGCGGCGAACTGGTCTCGGACGGCCACCAGCGCGGCTCGGTGGAGTGCCTGTCCGTGCTCGCCGGCGAGTTGCAGGTGGAATGCGGCGACGTGATCGAGACCGCGCGGGCCGGCGAGACCTTGCGCTACCGTTGCGACCGCCGCCACATCATCCGCAACGTCAGCGACGAAACGGCGCACGCCACCATGGTCTGCCTGCTCAAGGCCGCCGTGCTCGACTGAGCGGCGCGCACCCCCTGAATGCAAACGGGCGCCCGAGGCGCCCGTCCATGCTCCGTTTCCGAGCGCCCCTGCTCCCCTCATAGCCGGACCCGACCTGGCCACCCAGACTTGGACCGGAAGCCGGCGGCAAGGCTGGGTCCCCGGGTCAAGCCCGGGGATGAGGGAAACGGGGAGGTCGATGCCTCGGCTCAGGACATCCCGGTCAGTCGAGCTTTCCGATCGCCATGAACTGCGTCTCGCCGGAGGTCCCGTCCACGCCGTCATTGTCGGTGACGATGAAGGCGTTTCCATTCGCGTCGATGGCGAAGCTCTCGACCTTGTCGAGCACGTAGCCCTTCGGAGCCTGAAGCAAGGGCAGCAGGTCCTTCACCTCGCTCTTGGTGAGTTCGGCCGGCTTTTCCTCGCTGCCGAGAGCCACCGGCTTCACGCCCTTGAGTGAGACATAGGCGAGCTTCTTGATCGCGGCGTCCGACCCGATCAGGTTGTCGCGCTCGATGGCGATCAGCCCGTCCTTGTACGGCGCCAGTTCGGAAAGACCCACCCAACCCTTGGCGGACTTTTCGAGTGGGTAGCGCACATAGCCCCAGCTCTTGTCGGCCGGCCTGTAGGCGATCAGCTTGGCAAAACCCTTCGGGTCGTCCTTCCACTCGCGCTGGACGGCGATCCACACCGTCTCCTCGGCGCCCGAGCCGACCACCGCGACGCCCTCGAAGCCGAAGCGGGTGGCCTGCGCCGCCACCGCCTCGGGGAGCGCGATTTCCTCCGCGATGGCGCCATCGGCATCGACGCGCAGCAGAAGGTTCTGCGTCGCCTTCTCCTTCTTCTCCGGATTGCCTTCCGAAACCACCCAGAAGCCGCCCTCGGGACGCACCGCAATGCCTTCGAGATCGAGGCCCTTGGCCGGTTCGCCGCCCTTGGTCAGCACGGTGGCGGCGACGATCTTCGCCGGCAGGGAAGTGGCGTCGACGGTGAGGATGCGCGCCTGCGCGTAGGCGCTGTCGGACACTGCGTAGAGCTTGCCCGGCTGCTTGGCGTCGGCGGCGAAGCCCGAAAGGGCCGACCACCAGATCGGCAGCCCGTCCGGGCCGTCGGCCGAGAGAATCGTCGGATAGGACGGCTTGGCGCCCGGCTGGCGCTGATAGACGGTCACGACCGAGCCGATGCCGCCATCCTCGCGCCGGTCGGTCTCGGCGGCGGTGACGAACAGCTCGCGGCTGGGAATGGCGATCAGCCCTTCCGGCCCGACGCCGCCCGGCAGCACCTGCAGGAATTCCGGCGCTTCGGCGCCACCCTTGTCGCGGTAGACGAAGACCAGCGAGCCACGCTCGGAAGCGACGAAGATCAGGCGCTCGTCGCCGAAGGTCGCGACTTCCGCGCCCTCCATCTCGATGCCCTTCTTGTTGCGCTTGTCGGGATAGTGACCGAGCCGCACTGCCATGTGCTCGGGCGCCGCGCCACTCTCGAACAGCAGCTTGCCGGTCTTGTCGAAGATAGAGAAGCCGCGCGTTCCGCCCTTCCAGTCGCCCTCATTGGCGATGACGAAGCGGTCGTCGTCGATCCACTGCACGGTGTCGGGCTCGCGCGCCACGGCCTTGAGCGTGCCGGACAGGTCGATGACGCCATCCTTCTTGGTGTCGATATGGTCGAGATCGACGGTGCCCGCCGGGAAATGCGAGACGATCTTGCCGGTCGGCAGGTCGACGACGACGATATGGTTGTTCTCCTGCAGGGTGACGACGACCTCATTGCGGGAGTTGATATCGACATATTCCGGCTCGGGATCCTCCGGCGCGACGGTTGCGAGGCCGGTGAGGCTCACCACCGTCTTGCTGGCCGGATCGACCACGCCGTCCTTGATGCGGAAATAGGTGAGGTTGCCGGGCGGCGACTGGGGAATGGCGCCGTCATTGACGTCCTCGTCGCGCTCATTCTCGATCGCGATGGCGAGATAGCCGCCATCCGGGCTCTTGGTGATCGAGTCGGGCTGCCCGCCGAGATCGACCTTCTCCTCGACCTTGCGGCTGGCGATGTCGACGACGGCAAGGTGGCCAGACGGATTGGCCTTGGATTCCGACGTGTTGACGCCGACATAGACCTTGCCGCCGATGACGACGCTGGTGGTCGGCTCGCCGTCGAGCGCGACAATGCCCGCCGGCTTCGGCGCAGCCGGGTCGGTGATGTCGATGAAGCCGATGCGCTGGCCGGGACTGTCGCTGTAGATCAGCGTCTTGCCGTCCTCGGTGAAGGTGATGATCTCGGCGGCCGTCGACTTGGCCGGATCGGCGCCCGCCGGCAGGTTTTCGACCACGTTGAAGGTGGCGATGCGATTGAACGCGGCATCGGCTGCCTGAGCCGGCGCCGCGAATGCGGCAAGGCCGAGTACTGCCGCCGACACGC
This sequence comes from Ancylobacter sp. TW_SC_1, assembly GCF_056836805.1. Classification (NCBI taxonomy): domain Bacteria; kingdom Pseudomonadati; phylum Pseudomonadota; class Alphaproteobacteria; order Hyphomicrobiales; family Xanthobacteraceae; genus Ancylobacter; species Ancylobacter sp. TW_SC_1. The sequence goes on along the minus strand of NZ_CM166365.1, from coordinate 2,572,842 downwards.
CGGCGAGAAGAATCGAGCGCATGGAATTGATCCCCGTCAGAATGCGGACGAACGCCCGCCTGACGCCGTTCAATTCCCGGCCCGTGACAGCGCGATGACGATTTCGCCGTCAAGCATGCCGAAACGCCTGCCGAGTTCGACTTAGGTCGAATGGAATTTATGATTATGGCGCGAGTTTTGGCTTGCACTTACCCTTTCGGCATCGTCTCTTGAACCAACGGGACAAGGCGCTTGATCGCCGCCCGGCGGGATAACCCGCGTAGGAAACGCCATAGGAGGAACCGCCCATGACCGATACGTCAGGGAAGAGTGTGGACTCGCGTCACGACGTCCGCACCAATCGTCGTCGCTTCATCGCAACTGCCGCCGCCGCTGCCGGCGCGACGGTCATCGCCGCCCCGGCCGTCCATGCCCAGGCGCCCATCAAGCTCAAATTCCAGTCGACCTGGCCGAACAAGGACATCTTCCACGAGTTCGCCGGCGACTATGTGAAGCGCGTCAACGCCATGACCGGCGGGCGCGTGGAGCTGGAGATCCTGCCGGCCGGCTCGGTCGTCCCCGCCTTCCAGATGCTCGACGCGGTGTCTTCCGGCATCCTCGATGGCGGCCACGGCGTCGCCGCCTACTGGTACGGCAAGAGCAAGGCGTTCTCGCTGTTCGGCACGGCCCCGGCCTTCGGCTGGGACGCGGACGAACTGCTCGGCTGGGTACGCTACGGCGGCGGCCAGGAGCTCTATGACGACCTGGTGCAGAACACGCTGAAGCTGAACGTCGTCGGCATGCTGACCGGGCCGATGCCCAGCCAGCCGCTCGGCTGGTTCAAGAAGGAAATCACCAGCGCCGACGACATGAAGGGCATGAAGTACCGCACCGTCGGCCTCGGCGCGGACCTCTTCAAGGAGTTCGGCGCGGCGGTGACCATCGTGCCGGGCGGCGAAATCGTGCCGGCGATCGACCGCGGCCTGCTCGACGGCGCCGAGTTCAACAACCCGTCCTCCGACCTCATTCTCGGCTTCCCTGATGTGGCCAAGGTCTACATGCTCGGCAGCTACCATCAGGCGCTCGAGTGCTTCGAGATCCTGTTCAACAAGACCAAGTTCGACAGCCTGCCCAAGGATGTACAGGAGATCCTGAAGGGCGCGTCCGACGCCACCTCCTCCACCATGATGTGGAAGGCGCAGGACCGCTACTCCAAGGACCTTGCGGCGATCAAGGCGCGTGGCGTGAAGGTGCTGCCGACGCCGAAGGCGGTGCTCGAGGCTCAGCTCAATGCCTGGGACGTCGTGATCGCCAACCTTTCGGCCGACCCCGTCTTCAAGAAGGTGGTCGACAGCCAGAAGGAATGGGCCAAGCGCATCGTCGGCTTCCGTCTGGAATACGAGCCGGATTCCAAGTTCGCTTACGACCACTTCTTCAAGACGGCCTGATCCCGCTGTCTTAGCGCGCCCCTCTCCGGCAACGGAGGGGGGCTCTTGTTTCGGTCGCATCATGGATGACAGTGCATCGCGGAACCTGCCTCGGGGCACGGTTTCGGCGATGAGTCACAGCTATGCAACCGCGCCAAGAGGCCATGCCACAAAAGGCCACTCCCCATGCAATCCATCCTTCTCGGCGTCGACCGGCTGAACGCCTTCATCGGCAAGCTTTTCGCCTGGTGCATCGTCATCCTCATGGCGGCCATCTGCTATGAGGTGTTCCGCCGCTATGTTCTGCGCGACCCCACCACCTGGGCCTATGACGTCAGCCTGATGCTCTATGGCGCCCTCTTCATGATGGCGGGTGCCTATACCCTGTCGCGCAACGGCCATGTGCGGGGCGACTTCATTTATCGGAAATGGCACCCGACGACGCAGGCCAAGAGCGACCTCGTCCTGTACTTCCTGTTCTACTTCCCGGGCATCCTGGCGCTGATCTATTCCGGCTGGGGCTATTTCTACCTCTCCTATTTGCTGAACGAGCATTCCTCCTTCAGTCCGGAAGGCCCGGTCATCTGGCCGTTCAAGGCCATCATTCCCTTCGTCGGCGTGATGATGCTGCTTCAGGGCATGGTGGAGGTCGTGCGCTGCTGGATCTGCATCCGCGACGGCGACTGGCCGCAGCGCCTGCACGATGTGGAGGAACTGGAGAAGGTCATCCTCGACGAAGCGGCCGCCAAGGCCGCGCTGGAAGAAGCCGCCGCCAACGCCGCCGAGCGTGAGTCCACCACCCGGGGGTCCCTGTGATGTTTCTCTCCGATCCCGCGCTCGGCATCCTGATGCTGGTGCTGTTCCTGATCCTGCTGATGCTCGGCTTCCCGATCGCCTTCACCCTGATGGCGCTCGGCGTGGCCTTCGGCTACCTCTCGATCGGCGACGGCATCTTCCAGCTCTTCGTCCAGCGCACCTATTCGGTGATGGCGAACGACGTGCTGATCTCGATCCCGCTGTTCCTGTTCATGGGCTACGTGATCGAGCGCGCCAACATCCTCGATCGGCTGTTCCGCGCCATCCAGCTCGCCGCCGGCTGGATTCCCGGCTCGCTCGCCGTGGCCACGCTCATCACCTGCGCGCTGTTCGCCACCGCGACCGGCATCGTCGGTGCCGTCGTCACGCTGATGGGGCTGCTCGCCTTCCCCGCGATGCTGCGTGCCGGCTACGACACCAAGATCGCGTCCGGCGTCGTCTGCGCGGGCGGCTGTCTCGGCATCTTGATCCCGCCGAGCGTCATGCTCATCCTCTATGGCGCCACCGCCGGCGTCTCGGTGGTGAAGCTCTATGCTGCCGCCTTCATCCCCGGCATCACGCTTGCGGGCATGTACATCGCCTATGTCGTCATCCGGGCGATGCTCAACCCGTCACTGGCGCCGAAGCTGCCGGAGTCGGAACGCAACGTTCCGACGATGACCATCGTCATCGCCCTGCTGACATCGTTCCTTCCTCTGGTGGCGTTGATCGTCACGGTGCTGGGCTGCATCATCTTCGGCCTTGCCACGCCTTCGGAGGCGGCGGCGGTCGGCGCACTCGGGGCCATCCTTCTCGCCCTCGCCTACCGCACCTTCAGCATCGAGAAGCTGAAGGACTCGGTATTCCTGACGGCCCGTGCCTCGGCGATGGTCTGCTGGCTGTTCGTGGGCTCGGCGGTGTTCTCCGCCGTCTTCGCCCTGCTCGGCGGCCAGCGGGTGGTGGAAGAGTTCATCATGGGGCTGAATCTGGGGCCCGTCGGCTTCCTGATCCTCACCCAGGTGATCATCTTCGTGCTGGGCTGGCCGCTGGAATGGACGGAGATCATCGTGATCTTCCTGCCCATCTTCCTGCCCCTGCTCGACCATTTCGGCGTCGACCCGATCTTCTTCGGGGTACTGGTGGCGCTGAACCTGCAGACCTCGTTCCTGTCTCCACCCGTGGCAATGGCACCATTCTACCTAAAAGGCGTGGCGCCGAAGCATGTCTCGATCGACGAGATCTTCTCCGGCGTGATGCCCTTCATCTTCATCGTCGTCTTCGCGATGATCCTGCTCTACACCTTCCCGGGCTTCGCGCTCTGGCTGCCGAACTACCTCTACGGGGGCTGATCGCAGCTGACAGAAAAAAGGAAACGGGCCCGGCGACGGGCCCGTTTTCATGTCCGGCGATGGGGCATGCTAGGCGATGGACTGTCCTAAACGGTGAGCGCCTTGGGATCGCCCGGCGCCGTCTTCCAGCCGAGCGCGGGGAAGCGCACGACGCGCCGTCCCCGGAAATCGGCTTCGCAGACGAGATGGCCGCGCTCCTCCATATAGGTCAGCAGCCAGCGCCCGCGCGAGGGCGAGCGGCTGCCATAGGCGCGCGCCAGCGCCTCGTCGGCGGGCGAGGGCGCGCCCTCCATGCCGGCGCGGGCCAGCAATAGGAACACGCCCTGCATCTCCTCCGGCAGGCCCGCCGCCTGCTCCACGGCACGCTGCCAGCCCTCGTCCCCGACCGGCGCATCGAGCCCGGCGCGGGCGATCGCCAGGCGCCGGGTGAACTCGGCGAGGTCCGGCACCTTCGAGCCGACCCGCCGCACCCGGCAATGCACCAGGAAATCGGGATAGAGCGAGGCGGCGGAGCGGAACGGCGCGTCCGGATCCGCCACGAACTGGCGCACGATCTCGCCGACCAGCGCCTCGCGCTCTGCGTCGAACGCCGCCGCCGCTTCCGGATCGACCGGTACCGGCTCGAGTGCCGGTGCGTCTTCCAGCGTCTCGAGGATTGTCTCCGTCGGGCGTGGCTCGACGCGCCGCGGAGGTGCGGGAAGCGGCTCGGTGCCGAGATCGTCGAAGATGAGGTCCTGGAGCTCGGCCATGCCCATTTCCGGCGGCGGCATCAGCGAGGGGCGGCCGTTGCGGCTGGCGGTCTCGACATGGCCGATCTTCACCGGCAGCGGACGGCGCGACAGCGCCGGGCCGAGCGCCACGAAGGAGCCGGTGTTGAGATCGCGAAAACTCTCCGCCTGCCGCTTCTCCATGCCGAGCAGGTCGGCCGCGCGCGCCATGTCGATGTCGAGGAAGGTGCGGCCCATCAGGAAGTTCGAGGCTTCCGCCGCGACATTCTTGGCCAGCTTGGCGAGGCGCTGGGTGGCGATGACGCCGGCGAGGCCGCGCTTGCGGCCGCGGCACATCAGGTTGGTCATCGCCGAGAGCGAGATGCGCCGCGCCTCGTCCGATATCTCGCCGCCGCCGGCCGGCGCGAAGAGCTGCGCCTCGTCGACGATCACCAGCATGGGAAACCAGTATTCGCGTTCGGCGTCGAACAGGCCGTTGAGGAAGGCGGCGGCCGAACGCATCTGCGCATCGGCATCGAGCCCTTCGAGGTTGAACACGACGGAAGCGCGGTGCTTGCGGATGCGGGCGGCGATGCGCTGGATCTCGCCGGCGGTGCGCTCGGCGTCGATCACGACATGACCGAAGCGCTCGGCAAGGCCGACGAAGTCGCCTTCCGGGTCGATGATCGCCTGCTGCACATGGCCGGCACTCTGCTCAAGCAGGCGGCGGAGCAGATGCGACTTTCCCGAGCCCGAATTGCCCTGCACCAGCAGGCGCGTGGACAGGAGCTCCTCCAGATCGAGCCGCACCGGCTGGCCGGCAGTGCTGCTCCCGAGCTCGATTCCGATCTTCATCTGCGATGACGCGTTCCTGGTCGACCGTCCCACTCGGCCCCGGGTGTAGCACGCAGGGCGCGCATGGGAGGGCCGACAGGGAGAAGTCCACAGATTCGGGGACGCTCGACAAGAGCCTGTCGGACGTTCATCTTCCGCCCATGGCAGCCCATCCACCGCTCTTCACCATCGGCTACGAGCAGGTCTCGTCCACCGCCGTGCTCGACACGTTGAGCGCGGCGGGCGTGGAACTTCTGGTCGACGTCCGCGCCGTGGCCGCCTCCCGGCGCGCCGGCTTCTCCAAAAGCCTGCTCGCCGCCGGCGTGGCGAGCCGCGACATCGGCTATCTCCACCTGCGCGGCCTCGGCACCCCGGCGGAAGGACGCCAGGCGGCACGCAGCGGGCGCTACGACGAGCTGCGGCGCATCTATGACGCGCATCTGGCGACCCCGACCGCGCAGGAGCAGCTCGACGAACTGACCGGGCTGGTGAAGGCGGGGCGGCGCGTCTGCCTGCTCTGCTTCGAACGCCATCCCGAACATTGCCATCGGCAGATGATCGCCGACCTGATCTGCGAGCGGGTGGCGGTGGATGTGGAGCATCTGGCGGCTCCGCCGGTCTGACGCCGATATGCGACAAAATGTCTCCAACCGTGCCGAGCATATTTCCAACACTCAATCCAACGTTGATTGAGCTGGCTAGTCAGCGGTGCTCGGATGGGTTGCACGTTAGCCCGTCCAATCCTCCTTTCGCGAGCGCGGCGATGCTCCCTTCGCCAGTGCCGACCCGCGCGCGCCTTCTGGCGGCGACGTCGTTCCTCGCCTGCCTCGGTCCCGGCGCGGGCGCCGAGGAGCGGCCGGAGGCGTCCCTCAAGGACAGGTTGTATTTCTATTCCGGCATCGATATCGCCCGCGACAATGGCTACGGCTGGGGCGGCATGGCCTGGGCACCTTTCGCGCCGATGGACGCGGAAGGGCTGCGGGTGCGCACCCAGACCGGCGGCGGGCGCTACAAATACCGCACGCAGGCGGTGCCCGGCGGCTGGAACACCGGCAACAAGCTCGATGGCGAGATCCTGCTCGGCTGGCAATTCCAGCGCGGCCGCCACGCCCTCGCGCTCTATGGCGGCGTGAATGTCGTCGACAACCGGCTGGACAAGCCGGACCCCGGCAATCCCGACCAGGGCACGCAGGTCGGCGCCAAGTTCGTCGCGGAGTGGTTCTACCGGCTCGACGCGCGTTGGACGCTAACCGCCGCCATCGGCGCCTCGACCGCCGACGGCACGGTCTCCGGCCGCGCCACCGCCGGCTGGAGCGCCTTCGACTGGCTCGATGTCGGCGTGGAAACCGGCGCGACGACCGACTGGCTGGACGAAAGCGCCCGCATCGGCCTCTTCCTCGCCTACCCTTTCGCCGGCCGCGAACTGCGCGCCGCCGGCGGCTGGCGCTGGAGCAGCGACAGCGACGACAGCCTGTACGGCACGCTCTCCATCTTCATGCCGTTCTGACCGGCCGCCGGCCGGGCTCAGGCGTCCTCGGCCTTCATGGCCTCGAGCGCCACCTGCGCGTCGATGTCCGCGCGCGCGGCGATCTCGTGGATCTCCAGCGCCTCCAGCGCGTCGCGCGTGTCGATGTCGAGGAAGGCGCCCTCGCCTTCCACGGACACCTCGACGGCCATATCTGGATTGCAGGCAATGAGATGGCGGGCGCCGGCATCGCCGTCGAGCGTCATCAGCGCCGGGAACAGCCGCCGCGATAGCGCCACCGGATTGCCCTGTCGCCCCTGCGACACCGGCACGGCGACAAGCCTCCCCTGCTCCGGCGCGAGCGCGTCGGCGAGGCGCCCGACCAGCGCCGGGTCCACCTTCGGCATGTCGCCAAGCAGGACGACCACTCGCTCGGCTTCCTTCGGCAAGGCGGCGATGCCGGCCTTCAGCGAGGTCGAGAGCCCCTCGGCATAGGCAGCATTGTCGACGAAGACGACGTCAAGCCCGTCGAGCGCGGCGCGGACCTGCGCGGCCTCATGGCCGGTGACGACCATCACTGGCCGCGCCGTCGACGCCAGCGCCGCCGCCACCGCGCGGCGCACCAGCGGCACGCCGTCGATGGGCAGCGTCAGCTTGTTGGCGTGCGGCATGCGCGTGCCGCGTCCGGCGGCGAGCACCAGCGCCGCGGGCGGCCGAGCCGGGCGGCGGCGCAGCGTGGCGACGATCTCCGCCAGGATCGACACCGCGATCTCCGCCGGGCTGACCGCGCCGATGTCGAGGCCGATGGGGGCACGCAAGGTTCCCAGCGCCTCGCGCGACACCCCGCGCGCCGCCAGCCGCTCCAGCCGCGCGCCATGCGTTTTCCGCGAGCCCAGCGCCCCGACATAGAAGCAGCCGGCCGCCAGCGCCGCGCTCAATGCGGGATCATCGATCTTCGGGTCGTGCGTCAGTGCCGCCACGGCGGTGAAGGCATCGAGCCCGAGGCCCGGCAGAGCCTCCTCCGGCCACTGGGCACGCAGGTCGATGCCGGGGAAGCGTTCCGGCGTGGCGAAGGCCGTGCGCGGATCGACGATGACGACGTCGAGCCCGATCGCCGCCGCCATCGGCGCGAGCGACTGCGAGATGTGCACCGCGCCGGTGATGACGAGACGCGGCACCGGCATCTGGACGGTCAGGAACACCCGCCGCCCCTCGACCTCGACCAGCCGGCTGCGCCCGCTGCGCAGCGCCTCGGCCAAGGGTCCGGCCAACCGATCACCGGCGACCTCGTCCGCCCGGACCAGGCGCTGCGCGCCGCCATCCATTTCAGTGACGAGAACCGCCGTGCGCCGGGCGGCGCGCTCGCCGTTCAGGGCTTCGAGAAGGGCGAGATCCATCAGGCGACCTTCTCGACATAGACCGCGATGCGGCCGCCGCAGGAAAGCCCGACCCGCCAGGCGGTCTCGTCGGCGACGCCGAATTCGAGCAGGCGGGCCTTTCCGTCGGCGATCACATCGGCCGCCTCGGCCACGACCGCGCCCTCGACGCAGCCGCCGGAGACCGAGCCGACGAAGTTGCCCTCCCCGTCGATGACGAGATGACTCCCCACCGGGCGGGGCGCCGAGCCCCAGGTCTCGACGACGGTCGCCAGCGCGACCCCGCGTCCCCCACGCCGCCACGTCGCCGCCGCCTCCAGCACATCGTCCTCGCGCGCCAGCATCCGAACCTCCCAATCATCCTATCATTAGGATGAATATAGCGTCTTCGATGTCGGGCTCAATATACGGCACCGCGAGTGGGCCCGCTTGCTCCGATGACCGGAAAGCATCACAAAGCCGCGCATGACCCCTCCGCGCTCCTCCTCACCCATTGCCGCAATGCCGGCCCGCACGCTGCGCCGTCTCGACGAACTCGCCAACGCCGGCCTCGTCGCGCCCGATGCCGGACTCGAGAAGGTCGCCGGCCGCTATGCCGTCGCAGTGACGCCGACGCTCGCCGCACGGATCGACCGCGACGACCCGAACGACCCGATCGCCCGCCAGTTCGTCCCGGACGTGCGCGAGCTGGAGACACGGCCGGAGGAGCGCGACGACCCCATCGGCGATCATGCGCACAGCCCGGTTCCGGGCATCGTGCATCGTTATCCCGACCGGGTGCTGCTCAAGCTGGTCGGCGTCTGCGCCGTCTATTGCCGCTTCTGCTTCCGCCGCGAAATGGTCGGGCCTGGCGCCGAGACGAGCCTGTCGGACGAAGCGCTGGAGACGGCGCTGGCCTATGTCGCGGCACATGCCGAGATCTGGGAGGTCGTGCTGACCGGCGGCGATCCGTTCGTCGTCGCCCCGCGCAGGCTGGCCGCGCTGATGGCGCGGCTCGCCGCCATCCCTCACGTGAAGATCGTGCGCTTTCATACCCGCGTGCCGATCGCCGCACCGGAGCGCGTCACCGCCTCGCTGGTCGAGGCGCTGCGCGCGCCGGGGGGCACGACCTATGTCGCCGTCCACGCCAATCATGCGCGCGAACTCGGCCCCGAGGCGCGCGCCGCCCTCGCCCGGCTGGCCGACAGCGGCGTCGCGCTGGTCGGCCAGAGCGTGCTGCTCGCCGGCGTCAACGATGATGCCGACACGCTCGCCGCCCTGTTCCGCGCGCTCGTGGAATGCCGTGTGAAGCCCTACTACCTGCATCATCCCGACCTCGCCCCCGGCACGGCGCATTTCCGCCTGCCCATCGCGCGCGGCCAGGAACTGATGCGGGCACTGCGCGGGCGCGTCTCCGGCCTCGCCTTGCCGACCTATGTGCTCGACATTCCCGGCGGCCACGGCAAGGTACCGGTCGGCCCCTCCTATCTCGACGCCGCTCCGGAAGGCTGGAGCGTCACGGATTATTGCGGCGGCGTGCACGCCTATGGAGAAGCCGTGTGAGCCGCACGCCTACCGTCGACGTGGTGGTGATCGGCGCCGGCGCGGCCGGGCTGATGTGCGCCATCGAGGCCGGCCGGCGCGGGCGCCGCGTCGTGGTGATCGACCATGCCCGCGCGCCGGGCGAAAAGATCCGCATCTCCGGCGGCGGGCGCTGCAACTTCACCAATCGCGACGCCGGCCCGCGTAACTACCTCTCAGCCAATCCGGGCTTCTGCATCTCCGCGCTCAAACGCTTCCCGGCGCAGGACTTCATCCGGCGCGTCGACGCGCGCGGCATCGCCTGGCACGAGAAGACGCTCGGCCAGCTCTTCTGCGACGGCTCGGCACGGCAGATCGTCGACATGCTCACCGACGGGCTGCGCGAGGCGGGCGGCGAGTTGCGGCTGTCGACATCGGTCGAGCGGATCGACCGGACGCCGGACGGCTTCGCGCTCGCGACGACGACGGGCCCGCTCGCCTGCCGCGCGCTGGTCGTCGCCTCGGGCGGCAAGTCGATTCCGAAGATGGGCGCCACCGGCTTCGGCTACGAGGTGGCCGAACGTTTCGGGCTGAAGCTGCAGCCCACCCGCCCGGGCCTCGTGCCGCTCACCCTCGACCCGGCGCTGCTGGAGCGCCTCTCGCCGCTTGCCGGCGTGGCGCTGGAGGCGCGGGTGAGCCACGGCAAGACCCGCTTCGAGGAAGGCCTGCTGTTCACCCATCGCGGCCTGTCCGGTCCGGCGATCCTGCAGATCTCGTCCTACTGGCGCGAGGGCGACGAGATCGCCATCGCCATGGCGCCGGGCACCGATGTCTTCGCCCATCTGCGCGCGGCCCGCGCCGGCAATGGCCGGCAGGCGGCAGCGAGCGTGCTGGCGGGTCTCCTGCCCAAGCGGCTCGCCCAGACCATCGCCGAGCGCGAGGCCGGCTCCGGCAACCTCGCCGACTTCTCCGACAAGGTGCTGCGCCGCATCGACGAGGCGGTGAATTCCTGGCGGCTCAAGCCAACCGGTTCGGAGGGCTACCGCACCGCCGAGGTCACGCTCGGCGGCGTCGACACCGACGGCCTCGATTCCCGCACGCTGCAGGCGCGCGAGGTGCCGGGCCTCTATTTCATCGGCGAGGTGGTGGACGTCACCGGATGGCTGGGCGGCTATAATTTCCAGTGGGCCTGGTCGTCCGGCTGGGTCGCCGGACAGTTCGCCTGACGCCGCCTCAGACCACCCGGAATTCGCGCCCGAGATAGGCGAGCTTGCCGCGGTCCGGACCAAGCGTCACCGCCTCGACCCGTCCCACCAGCACGTCATGCGTGGCGATGGTGCGAACCTCCACCATCAGGCACTCGAACACCGCGACGGCACCCTCGAGACAGGGCACGCCGAGCGCTCCCTCGCGCCAATGGCCGACCGAGAAACGCTGCTCACCGGCCAGCACCGCGCGCCCGCCGAAGCTCTCCGCCACCGCCTGCTGGTCGCCGCCCAGCATGTTCACGGCGAATCGGCCGGCATGCCGGAAGGCCGGGGCGGAGCGGATGCGCCGATTGAGGCAGACGAGCAGGGTCGGCGGACTGTCCGAGACCGAGGCGACCGCCGTCGCCGTGAAGCCGGCGCGCCCTTCCGCACCATGCGTCGTCACCACATGTACCGCCGCCACGAGGCGGCTCATCGCCTCCCGATAGAGACCGGCCTCGACCGGCCGCTCCGCACCATGTCCCCTTGCCTCGTCCAAAGCGTCCTCATCTCCTGCCGGAAGCGCTCCACACCGTAGCCGGTCAGCCTCGCGCGCTGGCACTGTGCATAACTCCGCCCGTGCGAATTTGAAAACCGCGCCTTCCTCACGGTGTGTGCGACCGGATCATGACAAAAACCCGAAGGTTCGACGACGGATACGTTGCACACATCGCTCAGAATAAGCGCTTGAGTTGCAAGGGATTTCAACAAACTGGTATTTAAGTACCGTTATATCATTTGTTTCGATCGATTGCATTTCGTCTTTCGATCGAATTGTATCGGAGCGCGACGCAGGCTAAGAGTCAGAGGCGCACACTGTACGGGCACGGTTATAAACTGTGCAAAAGCCCGGCGGGCGTGCCTTGCGCGAATTCGGCTGAGGGGAGCCGGCAAAAATTATGGAAATCTTTGTTCAGCAGCTCATCAACGGGCTGACGCTCGGCTCGATCTACGGGCTGATCGCCATCGGCTACACCATGGTGTTCGGCATTATCGGCATGGTGAATTTCGCCCATGGCGACGTCTTCATGGTCTCGGCCTTCATCGCACTGATCTGCTTCCTGCTGGTCACCACCGTTCTCGGCATAACCTCGATCTTCCTGGCGCTCGCCATCGTGTTGGTCGTGGCGATGTTCTTCACATCGTTGTTGAACTGGGCCATCGAACGGGTCGCCTATCGGCCGTTGCGCGGCTCTTTCCGCCTCGCGCCGATGATCTCCGCCATCGGCATGTCGATCTTCCTCGCCAATTTCGTCCAGGTCACGCAGGGGCCGCGCAATAAGCCGATCCCGCCGATGATCACCGACGTGATCGTGCTGATGGATACCGGCACCTACCAGGTCACGCTGGCCTGGAAACAGGTCATCATCATGGCGGTGACGGCCATCCTGCTCGCCGGTTTCTGGTATCTCGTGCAGAAGACCTCGCTCGGCCGGGCACAGCGCGCCTGCGAGCAGGACCGCAAGATGGCGGCGCTGCTCGGCATCAATGTCGACCACACTATCTCGCTGACCTTCGTCATCGGCGCCGCGCTCGCCGCCGTCGCCGGCACGCTGTACCTGATGTATTACGGCGTCGCGAACTTCGCCGACGGCTTCGTGCCGGGCGTCAAGGCCTTCACCGCAGCCGTGCTGGGCGGCATCGGCTCGCTGCCGGGCGCCGTGCTGGGCGGACTGCTGATCGGCCTCATCGAGACCTTCTGGTCGGCCTATTTCTCGATCGAATACAAGGACGTGGCGGCATTCTCGATCCTTGCCATCACCCTCATCTTCATGCCGCAGGGCCTTCTGGGGCGGCCTGAGGTCGAGAAGGTCTGAGGTCGCACATCATGGCTGTCCAGACCGCCGATTCCGCTCCGCCCGCGGCCCCGGCCGCCGGTTCCACCCCCTTGCTCGCTCACGCTTTCAAGGACGCGCTGATCGCCGGCCTTGTCGCGCTCGGCCTGTTCGGCCCGCTCATCGGCTTCGAGACCGTCATCATCGACGGCGCGCTGGGGCTCGCCTACAGGCCCTCGCTGCTGGCCATCATGGTCGGCATCATCTTCGTCGGCCGCCTGCTGCTCAACCTGACCATCTGGTCGCCGAACCGCAAACCCTCGGCGCGCAGCGGCCCGAGCCTGATCGACCGTGCCGGCACGACGATCGGGCCCGCCGTCAAGCCGGCGCTGCTGGCCTTCGCGGTCATGTTCCCCTTCATCGCCTCCTTCGCGATGGGAGGAATGAACCAGAGCCGCTACCTCATCGACCTCGGCATCCTGATCCTCACCTATGTGATGCTGGGCTGGGGCCTCAACATCGTGGTCGGCCTCGCGGGCCTTCTCGACCTGGGCTACGTCGCCTTCTATGCCGTCGGTGCCTACACCTATGCCCTGCTCGCTACCTCGGCGCCGATCAACGACTTCTTCGCCGGCCTGCTCGGCGAGACCTTCTGGGCCAACTGGGCGTTCTGGATCTGCCTGCCGATGGCCGGCCTCTTCGCCGGCGTCTGGGGCATGATCCTCGGCTTCCCGGTGCTGCGCCTGCGCGGCGACTATCTCGCCATCGTCACCCTGGCCTTCGGCGAGATCATCCGCCTGGTGCTCATCAACTGGGTGGACTTCACCAATGGCGGGGCGGGCATCGCCTCGATCCCGAGGGCGACCTTCTTCGGCATCCCGTTCAATGCCAGCGAGGACGGCTTCGCGGCGCTGTTTGGGCTTCCGTTCAACCCGATGCACCGCATCATCTTCCTCTATTTTGTCATCCTGGCGCTGGCGCTGGTCACGGCCTTCGCGACCGTGCGGCTGCGCCGGCTGCCGGTGGGGCGCGCCTGGGAGGCGCTGCGCGAGGACGAGATCGCCTGCCGCTCGCTCGGCATCAACACCACCACCACCAAGCTGTCGGCCTTCGCCACCGGCGCCATGTTCGGCGGCTTCGCTGGCTGCTTCTTCGCCGTGCGCGCCGGCTTCGTCAGCCCGGAAAGCTTCACCTTCGACATCTCGGCGATGATCCTGGCCATCGTCGTTCTCGGCGGCATGGGCTCGCAGATCGGCGTCGCCGTCGCCGCTGCGGTGATGATTGGCGGCATGGAGATGCTGCGCAATCTGGGCTTCCTCACCCAGCTCTTCGGCAATGATTTCGACCCCAGCCTCTACCGCATGCTGATCTTCGGCTTCGCCATGGTCGCCATCATGGTCTGGAAGCCGCGCGGCCTCGTCTCGACCCGTGACCCGACGATCTTCCTGAAGGAGCGCAAGGCAGTATCCGGCGATCTCGTGAAGGAGGGCCACGGCTGATGGCAACCTCTCCCGTAGCCGGCATCCCGCGCTGGGACGCCGACACCATCCTCTCGGTCGAACACCTGTTCATGCGCTTCGGCGGCCTGATCGCGGTGAACGATCTGAGCTTCAAGGTCGGGCGCGGCGACATCACCGCCCTGATCGGCCCCAACGGCGCCGGCAAGACCACGGTGTTCAACTGCATCACCGGCTTCTACAAGCCGAGCGAGGGGCGCCTGGCGCTGGCGCACGGACGCACGCCGACGCCGGAGGAGATCGCCGAAGTGACGCGCATCGGCGAGCGCTCGCTCGCCGGGCCGGACGCCAGCGTGTTCCTGCTGGAGCGCATGCCGGACTATCTCGTCTCCGGCCAGGCGAAGGTGGCCCGTACCTTCCAGAACATCCGCCTGTTCACCGGCATGACGGTGCTGGAGAACCTGATGGTGGCCCAGCACAACGCGCTGATGGCCGCCTCCGGCTATTCCCTCAAGGGCCTGTTCGGCCTGCCCGGCTGGTCGAGGGCGCAGCGCGCGGCGACGGAAAAGGCGAAGTACTGGCTCGACAAGGTCAACCTCACCGACCGGGCGGACGATCCTGCCGGCGACCTGCCCTATGGCGCCCAGCGACGCCTCGAGATCGCCCGCGCCATGTGCTCGGAGCCGATCCTGCTCTGCCTCGACGAACCCGCCGCCGGCCTCAACCCGCGGGAGAGCCTCGAGCTCAACACGCTGCTGCGCACCATCCGTGCCGAGCACGGCACCTCGATCCTGCTGATCGAGCACGACATGAGTGTGGTGATGGAGATTTCCGACCATGTGGTCGTTCTGGACTACGGCACCAAGATCTCCGACGGCACGCCGGAGGCGGTGAAGAACGACCCGCGCGTCATCGCCGCCTATCTCGGCGTCGACGAGGACGCCGTCGAGGAAGTCGAGGCCGAACTCCACATCGAACATTCCGCGACGGGAGCAAGCTCGTGAGCGACACTCTCTCCGCCGCAGCACCGGCCACCGCCGCACCCGCGCGCACCGACGCCCCGATGCTCTCGCTACGCGGCGTCAAGACCTTCTACGGCAACATCATGGCCCTCAGGGGCGTCGACGTCGACGTCTACAAGGGCGAGATCGTCACCCTCATCGGCTCCAACGGCGCCGGCAAGTCGACGCTGATGATGACGATCTTCGGCCAGCCCCGCCCGCGCGAGGGCATGATCGTGTACGAAGGGCGGGACATCACCCGCGTTCCGACCCACGACATCGCCAAGCTCAAGATCGCCCAGTCACCTGAAGGGCGGCGCATCTTTCCGCGCATGACCGTGTTCGAGAACCTGCAGATGGGTGCGGCCGTCGACGGCTTCGCCCATTTCGACGAGGATCTGGCAAAGGTCTTCATCCTGTTTCCACGCCTGAAGGAACGCATCAACCAGCGTGGAGGCACGCTCTCGGGCGGCGAGCAGCAGATGCTGGCCATCGGCCGCGCGCTGATGAGCCGGCCGCGCCTGCTGATGCTGGACGAGCCCTCGCTCGGCCTCGCGCCGCTCGTTGTGCGCCAGATCTTCGACGCCATTCGCGAGCTGAACCGCACCGAGGGACTGACGGTGTTTCTTGTCGAACAGAACGCCTTCCACGCCCTGAGGCTCGCCCATCGCGGCTATGTGCTGGTGAACGGCGCCATCACCATGTCCGGTCCGGGCCAGGAACTGCTGCAGCGCCCGGAAGTGCGGGCCGCCTATCTCGAAGGAGGGGCGCACTGATGGCCAAGCCCGGCACACTCGTCTCACAGGGCGGCTCCGCGAGCGCGGCGGTGGTGATCCCAGCCCTCGTGGTGGCCCTCGTCGCGGCTGCCGGCATGTTCATGCCGGAACTCGTGGTCGAGGTTTCGCGCAGCGATTTCCTGCTCGTCACGATCTTTCTCGGCGGCGGCGCGGCGTGGCTGACCGGCCGCTCCATCGCCCGCACCTGGCGGCCCTACCGGCTGGCGCTCGGCTATGCCCTGCTGCTGGGATGCGTGGTGCGCTTCTTCCACTTCGCGCTGTTCGAGGGCACCCTGCTCTCCTGGCACTATTTCCTGACCGACACGGCCTTCCTGGTCGCGGTCGCGACGCTCGGCTTCCGTGCCGAACGGGCGCAGCAGATGGTGACCCGCTATAGCTGGATATTCCGTCAGTCGGGCTTCTTCGGCTGGTTCGAGGGCACCGTCGGCAAGACACCCGGCGACGCCACGTGAGTACCTTCACCAAGTTTCGCTCGCTCGTCGACAAGAGCGGGGAAAATGGCATGATAGCGATCCGGGGCGACAGCCGCCGTGCCGCTACGGCCGCGAATTCCATCCTTCCAGAAGTAGGAGAGAAGTTCATGAAGAAGCTTCTGATTGCTGGCATGGCGCTTGGCGCCATGGCGGCCCTCGCTGTGCCGGCATCGGCGCAGGTCAAGGTCGGCGTTGCGGGTCCCATCACGGGGGCGAATGCCACCTTCGGCGCGCAGCTGAAAAACGGCGCCGAGCAGTGGGTCGCCGACGTCAACGCCAAGGGCGGCATTCTCGGCCAGAAGGTCGAACTCTTCGTCGGTGACGACGCCGCCAAGCCCGAGCAGGGCGTCTCGGTCGCCAACAAGTTCATCGCCGACGGCGTGACCTTCGTGATCGGCCACTTCAACTCCGGCGTCTCGATCCCGGCCTCGGAGCAGTATGCCGAAGCCGGCGTGCTGGCGATCTCCCCGGCCTCGACCAACCCGAAGCTCACCGAGCGCGGCCTTACCGAGGTGTTCCGCACCTGCGGCCGTGACGATCAGCAGGGCGCCGTCGCCGCCGAGTACATCGTCAAGAACATGAAGGACAAGAAGGTCGGCATCGTTCACGATAAGACCCCCTACGGCAAGGGTCTGGCGGACGAGACGCAGAAGGCGATGAACGCCGCCGGCGTCAAGGAAGTGATCTACGAAGGCATCAACCCGGGTGAAAAGGACTATTCGGCCCTCGTCTCCAAGCTGAAGGCGGCGGATGTCGACGTCCTTTACTATGGCGGCCTGCACACCGAAGCCGGCCTGCTGGTGCGCCAGATGCGCGACCAGGGCATGGATACCCTGCTCTTCTCGGGCGACGGCATCACCGACAAGGAGTTCTGGACCATCGCCGGTCCGGGCGCCGCGGGCACCCTGATGACCTTCGGTCCCGATCCGCGCAAGAACCCGGCCGCCGCCGCGGTCGTCGAGGAGTTCAAGAAGAAGGGCATCGATCCGGAAGGCTATGTCCTCTACTCCTACGCCGCCGGCCAGGTGATCCAGCAGGCTGCGGAAGCCGTGAAGTCGGTCGACCCCAAGAAGGTCGCCGAGTACATGCACTCGGGCGCCTCCTTCGACACCGTCCTGGGCAAGCTCACCTTCGACAAGAAGGGTGACCGCACCAACCTCGACTACGTCGTCTACGTCTGGAAGGACGGCGGCTACACCGAGCTCTGAGCCTCTTGGCTCGCGGCCGCGCTCCCCGGAGCGCGGCCCGTTACTGAAAACCCGCCGGAGCGATCCGGCGGGTTTTTTGCTTTTCCGAAAGCGGGCGACGAGGCGGCGGGATCAGCCGAAGCTCGACAGCGCCGGAAACGTCTCCAGCAGCCAATAACTCATCTGCGCCATCCAGCCGGACAGGAAGCCGATTCCGGTCAGCACCAGAAGCGCGCCCATGACCTTCTCGACCATCGGCAGGTAGCGTCGCGCATGGCCGAGCACGCCCAGCGCCGGCCGCGCCATCGCCGCCACCGCGAGGAAGGGAACGCCGAGGCCGGCCGAATAGACCGCCAGCAGGCCCGCGCCGTGCGTCAGCGTCTGCTCGCTCGCCGCGACCGCGAGGATCGCCGCCAGAACGGGGCCGATGCAGGGGGTCCAGCCGAAGGCGAAGGCAAGCCCCATCACATAGGCGCCGAGCAGCGTGGTGGGCGCATCGACATGCACCCGCTTGCTTCGGGTCAGCCAGCCAAACCTGAGAATGCCGAGAAAATGCAGCCCCATCAGCAGGATCGCCACGCCCGCCACGATGGCGAGCTCCTGCGAATAGAGGCGCAGATAGCCGCCGGCCACCGACGCGCCGGCTCCCAGCGCGACGAACACCGTCGAGAAACCGGCGACGAAGAGCATTGCAGCCCCGAGCGTGCGCCGGGCCGCCGCGTCGGTCGGCGCCTTGTGGGTGATCTGGTCGAGGCTGGTCCCGGCGAGGTAGCACAGATAGGGCGGCACCAGCGGCAGGACGCAGGGCGAGGCAAAGCTGGCGATGCCGGCCACGAAGGCGGCCGGTAGAGTGACGTCGGCCATGAAATGGGCAACCTTAGCCGTTCCCGGGAGCTTCCCAATGCACCGCTGCATCCGCTTGCGCAATGCGGCCGCTTGGCCTCTACCCGTGATGTGATGCGCCGTGAACGAGGATCGTGATGCGTAACCTGATTACCGACGTCGCCGGCCTGAAAGTCGGCCATGCCACCGATCTCGACCTCGCCTCCGGCGTCACCGCCATCCTGTTCGACGAGCCGACCGTCGCCTCCGTCGACGTGCGCGGCGGCGGGCCGGGCACCCGCGAGACCGACCTGCTCGCCCCCGACGAGACGGTCGGCGCCATCCATGCGCTGACGCTGTCGGGCGGATCGGCCTTCGGCCTCGACGCCGCCGCCGGCGTCATGGCGGCGCTCGCCGAACGCGGCATCGGCTTTCCGGTGGGTGATGCGCTGGTGCCGATCGTGCCGGGCGCGGTGCTGTTCGACCTCATCAATGGCGGCAACAAGCAGTGGGGCCGCTTCGCCCCCTATCGCGACCTCGGCTACCAGGCGGCCGGCGCGGCCGGGCTCGACTTCCCGCTCGGCACGATCGGCGCCGGCACCGGCGCGACAACGGTGGACCTCAAGGGTGGCCTCGGCTCGGCCTCGATGGTTTCCGCCTCCGGCCACAGGGTCGGCGCGCTGGTGGCGGTGAACGCCTGCGGCGCCACCAACCTCGCCGGCGGGCCGCATTTCTGGGCCGCGCCCTTCGAGCGAAACGGCGAATTCGGCGGGCTAGGCCTGCCCTCGCCCCTGCCCGATCTGCCCGAGCGGCCGCCGCTCAAGGGGCTGCCGCCGGGCGCCAACACCACCATCGCCGTTGTCGCCACCGACGCGGTGCTGACCAAGGCGCAATGCAAGCGGCTCGCGGTGATGGCGCATGACGGCTACGCCCACGCGATCTGGCCGGTGCACACGCCGCTCGACGGCGACACCATCTTCGCCGCGGCCACCGGAAAGCGCACGCTCACCGACCCGGTGTTCGACCTGGCGCTGATCGGCGACGCCGTGGTGCGCACCCTCGCTCGCGCCTGTGCCCGCGCCATCTATGAGGCGACCGCCCTGCCGCAGCCGGGCACCCTGCCGGCGTGGCGCGACCGTTGGGGCCAGCGCTGAAGCGGCCGATCCGGCGACGCAAGCTGCGCTTATTGACGAGGACGCAATAAGACCGGCGTATTGTCGTCTTTGCAGCCCGGCTTGTCGCTTCTGTCCAATCGGCATGGCTGCCATGCGCCCGACACTCACCTCACCAGCGAGGGGAGCGCATGAGCGACAAGCGGCCACGCATCCGGGTTCGGGGACTCACCAAGATATTCGGCGACGAGGCCGGGGCGGCGCTGCCGCTGCTGCGGGCCGGACAGAGCCGCGCCGAGGTGCAGAAGGCGACGGGCGCCGTTATCGGCCTGCAGGATGTGACGTTCGATGTCGGCGAAGGTGAGATCCTCGTCGTCATGGGCCTGTCGGGCTCGGGCAAGTCGACCTGCCTGCGCTGTATCAACCGGCTGATCGAGCCGACCGCCGGATCGGTATTCATCGACGATATCGACGTGACCGCGCTCGGGGAGCGCGAGCTGATGGAGATCCGCCGGACCCGCTTTGGCATGGTGTTCCAGCAATTTGCACTGTTCCCTCACCGCACCATCCTGCGCAACGTCGAGTACGGCCTCGAGGTCCAGGGCGTGGCGGCCGACAGCCGCCGCGAACGGGCGATGGCGGCGATCGAGACGGTGGGGCTCAAGGGCTGGGACCAGCATTATCCCTCGCAGCTCTCCGGCGGCATGCAGCAGCGCGCCGGCCTCGCCCGCGCGCTGGCGCTCGATCCGGACGTGCTGCTGATGGACGAAGCCTTCAGCGCGCTCGACCCGCTGATCCGCCGCGACATGCAGCAGGAACTCGTCGCGCTGCAGCGCCGGCTGAAGAAGACCATCGTCTTCGTCAGCCATGACCTCGACGAGGCCATCGCGCTCGGCGGCCGCATCGTGCTGATGAAGGACGGTCGCGTCGTGCAGGAGGGCACCGCGGCCGACTTCCTCGCCAATCCGGCCGACGACTATGTGCGCCGCTTCGTCGAGCACATCGACGTGCTCGGGGTCGTCACCGCCGGCGACGCCATGCGCCAGCCGGTCGCCGTCAAGCCCTGGATGAGCACAGCGGCGGAAGCACTGGCGAGCCTCGTCCAGTCGGGCGAGCCGGTCGTCACCGTGGTCTGCCATGAGGGCCGCTTCCAGGGCACGGTGGACGCCGAGACCCTGCGGCGCGCCGGCGATACCGAGTTGCGCCTGCTGCTCAGCGACCGCGAGGCCTGGGTGCCCGGCACGGCGACGCTGAACGAGGCCGTCGCCAAGCTGGCCGCCGGCCGCGGCGAGATCGCCGTCATCGGGCCGGGCGGGGAACTCGCGGGCGTCATCGCCAATGTCGACCTGGTCGCCGCCCTCGCGCGGCGCCGGTCGGAAACGGCGCACTGAGGGGAAGACGACGATGGACTTCGAGATCCCGCGCATTCCCCTGGCCGAATGGTGCGACATCGCGCTGGACTGGGCGACCGAACACTTTTCCGGTGTCACGCGCGCGGTGAGCGCGGTGGTCGGCACCGGCATCGAGACGACCACCGATTTCCTCGTCGATCTGCCGCCCGCAGTGGTCATCATCGCCTTCGGGCTGCTGGTGTGGCGGCTGACCAATGCCCGCATCGCCATCGGGACGGTGGTCGGCTTCGCCTTCCTGTGGAACCTCGAACTGTGGCGCGCCACGCTGCAGTCGCTCGTGCTGGTGCTGGTCTCCACCCTGTTCGCCCTCGCCATCGGCATTCCGATCGGCATCACGGCCGCGCTCAGCAAGCGCTTCTGGCGCGTCGTCGGGCCGCTGCTCGACATGATGCAGACCATGCCGAGCTTCGTTTACCTGATCCCGGCGATCCCGTTCTTCGGCCTCGGCGCGGTGTCGGCGTGTTTCGCCACTATCGTCTTCGCCATGCCGCCGACCATCCGCCTCACCGCGCTCGGCATCATGCAGACGCCGCCGGAACTGGTGGAAGCGGCCGACGCCTTCGGCTCCAGTCGCTGGCAGAAGCTGTTCAAGGTGCAGCTCCCCCTCGCCATCCCCACCATCATGGCCGGCATCAACCAGACCATCATGCTGGCGCTGTCGATGGTGGTGATCGCGGCGATGATCGGCGCCGGCGGCCTCGGCGGCGAGGTGTGGAAGGCGATCCAGCGGCTCGAGGCGGGCCAGGGCTTCCAGGCCGGCATCGCCATCGTGGTGCTCGCCGTCATCCTCGACCGCATCACCCAGCACATCGCCCGGCAGATGCGCCGCGACCGCCAGCGCGACTGATCAATCACCAACGGAAGCAGGACAACGACTTCCGCCCCCAAACGAGCCCTTTCAGAGTGGAGCTACCGACATGTCGATCCTCGGAAAATTCCTGAGAACCGCGGCCGTCGCCGCCACGGCCCTCGGCCTTGCCGCCGGTGCGGCGCAGGCGGAGAAGAAGGACCTCACCATCGCCTATGTGGAGTGGTCCGATGCGGTGGTCGCCACCAACATCATCAAGACCGTGCTGGAGGACGAGGGCTACAAGGTCAAGATCGTGCCGCTCTCCGGCGCGGCCATGTGGCAGGCCGTGGCCACCGGCGAGGCCGATGCGATGGTGGCCGCCTGGCTGCCGGCGACCCACGCCGCCTATGCCGCCAAGCTGAAAGGCAAGGTGGACGACCTCGGCCCGAACGTCACCGGCGCCAAGATCGGCTGGGCCGTGCCGACCTATGTCGACATCGCCACCATCGAGGACATCAAGAAGGACCCGGCCAAGTTCGGCGGCAAGGTCATCGGCATCGATCCCGGCGCGGGCCTGATGAAGGCCTCCGAGAAGGCGATCAAGGACTACGACCTGCCGGTGAAGCTGGTTGAGGGCTCGGACGCCTCCATGGTGGCGGCGCTCAAGGACGCCTACGCGAAGAAGGAGCCGATCGTCGTCACCACCTGGACGCCGCACTGGATGTTCGCGGAATGGGACCTGAAATATCTGGCCGATCCCAAGGGCGTGTTCGGCGGCGAGGAGACGGTCAACACCGTCGTCTCCACCAAGCTGAAGGAAGAAGCGCCGGAGGCTTACAAGATCCTCGACAATTTCAACCTGTCGCTCGCCGACGAGCAGGCGGTGATGGTCGAGAACAACAAGCCCGGTGCCGATCCGGCCGCCACCGCCAAGGCCTGGGTCGCGGCGAACAAGGCCAAGGTCGACGCCTGGACCAAGTGATCGAGCCGGGAAGAACCGGCGCGGCGCGGTCGCGGAAACGACGGATCCGATGAAATGAAATGGGCCGGACAAGATCCGGCCCATCTGGATGGCTGACGGCGGCCGGGTCTCGTACCCGGCCGCTTTGCTTTCGCGTCCCCTCAGGGGCATGGCTCCCAGAAGCCCTGCGTGCGCTGCGGGTTGGTGTAGAACCAGCAATAGTTCGGCTGCGGCGGCGGGCCTGCCAGATTGGCGGCCGCGACGCCGGTGAGGAAGCCGAGAGCGGCACCGGCGGCAACCGCGCCACCCGGCGGCCAGTAGGGACGCGGATTGACCACCACGACACCGCCACCGCGCGGCACGGGGCCGTAATAGCGGCCGGGGCCGTAATAGTGGCCGGGGCCGGGGCCCCAGGCGGCAGCGCAGCCGCGCCCGCCGCAGCCGGCGGCGCGCCAGGCGCTCGCTTCCTGCGTCGTGCCGACGACGCCGATAGTCGACAGCAGCGCCAGCCCGGCGAGCATGCTCTTTCTGATCATGAGTTTCTCCCTCTCGAAATTCGCCCGTCCACTGGCGCCGTCGCTCGCAGCCGGATTCGACGCCGCCATGGTTGGCTTTTTCGACGTGCACGACAATACGCAACTTCCGCAGGGTCTCCAGCAACACCGACGCCCCGCCGTTGCGGCACGTCAGCAACGGCGAAACGTCATTTCATTAGACTGCTAATAATTATAAATTACGTTATTTATCAATAAGTTAGAGTCGTTCTTCGTTCTTTTTGGCAAGCAGCGATGCTAACGCAGTGCGCCGGGAAAGAGGTTCGGAAACCCTCCGACACATTTCCCAGGAGTGTGCACATGAGACGCGCCGTACTTCCCGTGGTCCTGGCGGCCATGGTGAGCTCGCCGGCGATGGCGGAGCCCGTGAGGATAAGCCCCGCCTCGGTGGAAGCCACGCTCGGTAGCGTGGGAGACGAGGCCTACGGAAACCTCGACCTGTTTCTTCCGATGATGGGGGACGAGAATCGCCTGCTGTTCCTCGATGCCCGCGCCAGCTTCGGCAGCGAGCAGGAAGTCGAGCAGGGCTCGATCGGCCTCGGCTACCGCTTCCGGCACGACAATGGCTGGGTCTACGGCATCAATGGCTATTTCGACTATCTGAACAGCCAGTACGACAACGGCTTCACCCAGCTCGGCCTCGGCGCGGAGGCGCTGAGCCAGGACTGGGAGATGCGGGCCAACGCCTACCTGCCGATCGGCAATATCGAGGCGTCGCTGGCCATCGCCAACGCCGCGCTGATCGAGGCGGGCCGTCTCGTCTTCCGCGCCGGCGAGGAAACCGCCATGGAGGGCTTCGATGCCGAGATCGGCTACCGCCTGCCCTTCCTGTCGCCGGACGACCTCACGCAGATCAAGCTGTTCGCCGGCGGCTACTGGTACACCGGCGACGATGTGGAGGACGTCCCGGGCGTCGCCGCGCGCGCCGAGCTCTCGCGCGCCGGCCTCCCCGCCTTCGGCAACGGGTCGCGCCTCACCCTGATCGCCGGGCTCACCCATGACGACCAGCGCGACACCCAGGGCATCTTCCTCGCCCGCCTGCGCGTTCCGCTCGGCGATACCTCGGCGCAGGCGCCCTACGATCCGCTCTACCGCCGCGTGGAGCGGCAGGACGCCATCCGCACCTATGCCGGCGCCACCGGCGCGGCGGAAACCGCCATCTATGTCGAGACCGGCCATGCCGCCGGCAAGGTGGTCAGCATCGGCTCCAGCGACAGCGCGAGCAACATCAATGAGAAGCTCGACGCCGCCGGCGCCGGCGCTCTTGTACTGGCTTCCGGCGCGATCAGCATTGATACCGCCGTCGCGCTCGGTACCGGTCAGTTCCTGCTCGGCGGCGGCGGCGCGCTCATGGTGCGCGGCGCTTCGAGCGGCGGCACGGCGGCGTTCCGCAACAACCTTGCTGCCGCGACCATCACCGGCAGCGATCCCCTCGCCGACGTCCTCGCGCTCACCGGAAACCAGAGCGCGGTCGCGGCGCTCGGCGTGCGCGGTGGTCGTTCGGGCGTCGTGGCGG
Source organism: Ancylobacter sp. TW_SC_1 (assembly GCF_056836805.1). Lineage (NCBI taxonomy): Bacteria > Pseudomonadati > Pseudomonadota > Alphaproteobacteria > Hyphomicrobiales > Xanthobacteraceae > Ancylobacter > Ancylobacter sp. TW_SC_1. The sequence continues at coordinate 2,548,306 of NZ_CM166365.1, read as the reverse complement.
AGGGCGTTTCCGGCATCGTCATGCGCGATCTCGACATCGCCGGAACCGCCGGTCACGGCATTTCGCTCGCCGATGTCTCGGCAGCCGCGATCCGTTCGACCCGCATCCACGACCTCGCCACCTGCGAGGACAACACCGAATGCGAATGGTCGATCTTCAACCCGAACGTCGTCCACAATGCCGGCATCGCCGCGCTCGCGGTGGAGGACCTCACGCTGAGCGACGTGTCGATGGAGAACGTCACCTACGGCCTCTTCGTCGGCAGCCGCTACGAGGAGATCGACTGGGAGAACGTCGTCACCGGCCAGAGCCGGAACATCGCCATCGACAACCTCTCGATCGTCAATAGCCGGCGCGAGGGCATTCTGCTCGTCGGCGTGGACGGCGCCGCGCTGCGCTCCATCAGCATCGACAATTCCGCCATGGAGCGCTCGATGGACCTGATCGTGCTGCAGAAGACCGTGCACGCCACGCTCGACGACCTGACGCTGAAGGGCGGAATCAACGGACTGATGCTCGCCTCGTCCTTCAACCTGCCGGGCGAGACGACCGATATCGCGGTCTCCAACGCCTGGATAGAGGACACCTACCGGGCGGGTATCTTCCTGAACCCGTCGAGCGACATCCGCTTCGAGAACGTCACCATCGTCGAACCCGGCAGCTACGGCGTGTATTTCTACGGCGACGCCTGGGGCTTCGCCGGCGGTCCCGTCACCGGCGTCAGCTTCGCCGATGTCGAGGTGGTACGCAGCGGCGATTCCGCCGTCTATGTCTCCGGTCCGATCCAGGACATCTCGGGCAACATCGCGATCACGGACGTCGCCGCGCCGTGCAGCGCCGATGCCGGCGCGTGGTCGGGCACCGAGCTGATCCAGACCGACGGCCAGGTCTTCTCGATCGGCGGCGCGGCGGTGCCGGCCGGCACGCTCAGTGCGAGCTGTGGCCTCTGAGGCCTTGGAGAGCTGGGACGGCATTGCCGCCCCGGCTCCATGATGCTACGCCCCGGCAAACAGCCGGAGCCTCTTTCCATGACCACCCGTCCGCTGATCATCTCCCCCTCCATCCTGGCCTGCGACTTCGCCCGCTTCGGCGAGGAAGTGCGCGCGGTCGACGCGGCCGGGGCGGACTGGATCCATATCGACGTCATGGACGGGCATTTCGTGCCCAACATCTCCTTCGGCCCGGATGTGGTGAAGGCGATCCGCCCGCTCTGCTCCAAGCCGTTCGACGTGCATCTGATGATCGCGCCGGCCGATCCCTATCTCGAAGCCTTCGCCAAGGCCGGCGCCGATCACATCACCGTCCATGCCGAGGCCGGGCCGCATCTGCACCGCTCGCTGCAGGCGATCCGCGCGCTGGGCAAGAAGGCGGGCGTCGCTATCAATCCCGCCACCCCGGCAAGCGCGGTGGAGAACGTGCTCGACTTGGTCGACGTCATCATCGTGATGACGGTGAACCCCGGCTTCGGCGGCCAGGCCTTCATTCCCTCGGTCATGGACAAGGTGCGCCGGCTCTCCGCCATGGTCGGCGGGCGGCCGATCGACATCGAGATCGATGGCGGCGTCACCCGGGAGACGGCGGCGGCCTGCATCGCCGCCGGCGCCAACGCGCTGGTCGCCGGTTCCGCCGTGTTCAAGGACGGCGCGGGGGCCTATGCCGGCAACATCGCGGCAATCCGCGACGCCGCTGCGCGCGAGCGCGGCGAACTGGTCTAGATCGGGAGCGAGGGAACGATGGAGACCGCCGTGAACGGAGAAGAACTCCGGAAAATCCTGTGCCGCCTGGAAGCGGGCATGGTCCTCAGCGTGCCGGATGCCTGGATGGAGCGCACCATCGCCGGATCTCGCGTGACGCGCGCCCGTCTGGTCGAGGACATTGCGCGACAGTTCCACTGCATCTGCCATCAGGACATCGACGGCCTGAGGTTCGAGCGGCTCGGCTTTCCCGCGACCGGCTGAGACGCGCGGGATTTGTCCCGCACCCGCCTATCTGCTAGAGCGCGCCCGTCAGCCTCCATCCGAAAGAGCCGCCCGTGATCCCGCGCTATACCCGTCCCGAAATGGCTTCCATCTGGGAGCCTCAGACCCGCTTCCGCATCTGGTTCGAGATCGAGGCGTACGCCACCGACGCGCTGGCCGAACTCGGCGTGGTGCCGAAGGAAGCCGCGGCGAAGATCTGGGAAAAGGCGAAGGATGCCACCTTCGACGTCGCCCGCATCGACGAGATCGAAGCTGAGGTGAAGCACGACGTCATCGCTTTCCTGACCCATCTCGCCGAGATCGTCGGACCCGAGGCCCGCTTCGTCCATCAGGGCATGACCTCGTCGGACGTGCTCGACACCTGCCTTTCGGTGCAGCTCGTGCGTGCAGCCGACCTGCTCATCAAGGATGTCGACCGGCTGCTCGCGGCGCTGGAGACCCGCGCGTTCGAGCACAAGTTGACCCCGACCATCGGCCGTTCGCACGGCATCCATGCCGAGCCGACCACCTTCGGGCTGAAGCTCGCCCAGGCCTATGCCGAGTTCCAGCGCAACCGTGCCCGCCTCGTCGCCGCGCGCGAGGAAGTCGCGACCTGCGCCATTTCCGGCGCGGTCGGCACTTTCGCGCAGATCGACCCGCGGGTGGAAGAGTATGTCGCCGCCAGGATGGGGCTGAAGGTCGAGCCGGTGTCGACGCAGGTGATCCCGCGCGACCGCCACGCCGCCTATTTCGCCACGCTCGGCGTCGTCGCCTCGTCGATGGAGCGCGTCGCCACCGAGATCCGCCATCTGCAGCGCACCGAGGTGCTGGAAGTCGAGGAGTTCTTCTCGGCCGGCCAGAAGGGCTCGTCGGCGATGCCGCACAAGCGCAACCCGGTGCTGACCGAGAACATCACCGGCCTCGCCCGCCTCGTGCGCGGCATGGTCACGCCGGCGCTGGAGAATGTGGCGCTCTGGCACGAGCGGGATATCTCCCACTCATCCGTCGAGCGCATGATCGGCCCCGACGCGACGGTGACGCTCGACTTCGCGCTGAACCGGCTCGCCGGTGTGGTCGAGAAGCTCGTCGTCTACCCCGAGAACATGCAGAAGAATCTGGACCGCCTCGGCGGCCTCGTGCATTCGCAGCGCGTGCTGCTGGCGCTGACCCAGAAGGGTGCGCAGCGCGAGGACGCCTATCGCCTCGTGCAGCGCAACGCCATGCCAGTGTGGCGCGGCGAAGGCGACTTCCAGACCCTGCTGACCAACGACGCCGAGGTCCGCAAATATCTGTCGGCCGAGGAAATCGCCGAGAAGTTCGATCTCGGCTACCACCTCAAGCACGTCGACACGATCTTCAGGCGGGTGTTCGGCCGGAGCTGAGCTCCGGCCTAACCCTAAAGGTGTCAGAAACGGCGACCGCCGAAGCCGCGGCCGAAGCCACCGCCGCGGAAATAGACCGGGCGACCACGGAATCCGGGGCCGCCGCGCCAGCCGGGGCGACCACGCCAGCCCGGACCACCGCGCCAGCCGGGGCGACCACGCCAACCCGGACCGCCCCGCCAGCCGGGCGCGCCGCGCCAATAGACCGGGCGACCGCGCCAGCCGGGGCCCCACGGGCCCGGACGCCAGCCCGGACGGTACCAGCCCCAGCCGGGGCCTGGACCGTAATAACCGCCCCAGCCCGGCCCCCAGGCCGAACCGGCGACCGCGCCGAGCGCGAAGGCGCCCACGCCGAGGGCGACGTCGTCGGCGACCTCGTAGCTCGGATTCACCATCACGGTGGAGCTTCCGCCCGCCAGATAGCTCGCACTCACCCAACCACCAGCCGCGCGGCACCAATTGCCGCGGCAGCCACCGACATCGACCCGCGTACCGGCCCGCAACTGGCCGATGACGCGGTAGTTCGTGCCTGGACCGTTGCGAATGTTCACGGAGCGCGTGACAACCGCCGCCGAGGCCGCGTTCACCACGCTGCCGACGATCAACAGGCCGGCGGCCAGCGCCAGTGTTTTCATGAGTTTCATTCGAACCTCCCTATCGGAGCGCCATCCACGCATTGTGTCCCGGCGGGCGCGGTGGGCAGCAGCATCCTCGATAGCAATCGAGTTCGGCGGAATTGGTTGCATTACATACGCGAAGTTACTCGTGGTAATGCTCACCAGACGCCCGAGCGCGCCTGCCACAGGACAGGTCGGCCGTTGTAGCGGGGACCTTCGGCATAAGGGCCCTGCCAGCGCGGTCCCATGCCGTACCAGCTGGCCGATTGCGGCAGCCGACCCTCGCCCCGGCGCGACCAGTAGTAATTGCCGCGCCTGTCGCCGACATAGGCGCGCGTCGGATAGCCGGGATGGACGTTCCAGTAGCTGGTGCGGCCACCCCAATAGCTGGTGCGCGCACCCCAGTTCGACGGCACGTTGCGGCCATAGAGCGCCGGTCCCCAATAGCCGGGTCCCCAGCTCGTGCGCCAGTTGGTCCAGCCGATTCCGCGGCCATAGCCCCCTTGGCTGGTCTCGATGCCGCCGAGCGTATCCTGCACCGGCAGGCTGGCGGCGGTGACATAGCCGCCCTGCGGATAGATCTCCTGCACCTCGGCGACGTTCCCATAGGCCGAGGCGGTGTCGACGAGGGTGGGATCGACATAGGCGGCGCTGGAATAGTCGGCGCCCGGCACAGTGGCCGGCTGCGCCAGCACCCCGCCCGCCTCGGCACCGGACGAGAGATGGCGGGCGCTGACATAGCCATATTGCGTCTGACACCAGTTCCCGGCGCATTCGACGATATCCACCGGCGAACCCGCCGGCAGCGTGCCGAGCACGTCATAGGACGTGCCCGGGCCGCCGCGCACATTGAGGTCGCTGAGCGTGGTGGCGACGGCGGCATTCGCCGGATCCACCGCCGCGCCGCGCCCCGGCGCGCCGAGATAGCGCGGCGCCTGCGAGGGCGAGATGCGCACCGTGCCGATATTGGTGCCGACCGGATAGTTGCGCGCAACCGGCGCCGCACCGGCCCGGCGGTAATTCGCTCCGGCGCCGAGGTTCCCGCCCCGGTCAAGATGACGGGCGCTCACATAGCCATATTGCGTCTGACACCAGCTTCCGGTGCAGCCGACGAGGTCGACCGGCGAGCCGGCCGGGAGCGTCCCGAGCACGTCAAAGGTGGCGCCGGGTCCGCTGCGGACATTCACGCTCGCGCGGGTGGTCGCCGTGCCGGCGGTGGCGTAGGTCCCGACCGTCGTGGACGGAGCATAGGCCCGCGCCGCGGCCGGATAGCCCAGCGCACTGGCGCCCGCGACCGGATATGCCGCGCTGGTCGCGGGCGTGTAGCCCCGCACCGCGGCGCCGGGGGCGCCATAGCCCATGGCGGCCTGCGCGCCGGCGTTCCAGGCGAGCGAATCGCGCGTCTGCGAACCGGGCACGCGCGGCTGCGCCGCCTCGTTCAGCACCTGCTGCACCGGTCCCCGCGACAGCAGATAGATGCTGATGTAGCCCTCATTGGTCTGGCACCAGCCATTCGCGCAGCCCGTCACCTCGACCTTGGTGAAGTCCGGCAGCGTCTTGGTCACCTCGTACTCGACGCCCGGACCGGAGCGCACATTGGTGGTGCCGATGGTGGTGCGCGGGCCGGCCATGGTGGTGTCGGTGCCCGGATGCACGGCATCGCGCTCGGCCGGCACGGCAGTCGTCCCGGCAAGGGCGGGCGACGCGGCGCCATAACCGAGCGCCGCCGCGCCGGCCGGCGTGGCCGCCGGATAGGACGAATAGGTGTGGACGCTCGCCGCGCTCGTGGGCTGGCGGTAATTGGTGCCCGGACTCGGATAGGCCGACGCGGCATAGCCGGCGGCCGGCGCATAGGCTGCCCTGCCCTGCGACAGCAGGCGCGCGCTGACATAGCCGTATTGCGTCTGGCACCAGCTGCCCGAACAGCCGACGACGTTGACCGGCGAACCCGCCGGCAGCGTGCCCAGCACCTCGTAGCCCATGCCCGGGCCGCCGCGCACGTTCGAGCTTGCCGTCGTCAGCGCCGTGCCGGCCGCGCCGAGGGTTCCTGCCGCAGGTGTCGACGCATAGCTGCGCGCAAGCTGCGGCGCGGTGCGGGCATAGTTCGCGACCGGATATGCCGCGCTGGTCGCTGGCGCGTAGCCCTGCACCGCGGCGCCGGGTGCGCCATAGCCCATGGCGGCCTGCGCGCCGGCGTTCCAGGCGAGCGAATCGCGCGTCTGCGAACCGGGCACGCGCGGCTGCGCCGCCTCGTTCAGCACCTGCTGCACCGGTCCCCGCGACAGCAGATAGATGCTGATGTAGCCCTCATTGGTCTGGCACCAGCCATTCGCGCAGCCCGTCACCTCGACCTTGGTGAAGTCCGGCAGCGTCTTGGTCACCTCGTACTCGACGCCCGGACCGGAGCGCACATTGGTGGTGCCGATGGTGGTGCGCGGGCCGGCCATGGTGGTGTCGGTGCCCGGATGCACGGCATCGCGCTCGGCCGGCACGGCAGTCGTCCCGGCAAGGGCGGGCGACGCGGCGCCATAACCGAGCGCCGCCGCGCCGGCCGGCGTGGCCGCCGGATAGGACGAATAGGTGTGGACGCTCGCCGCGCTCGTGGGCTGGCGGTAATTGGTGCCCGGACTCGGATAGGCCGACGCGGCATAGCCGGCGGCCGGCGCATAGGCTGCCCTGCCCTGCGACAGCAGGCGCGCGCTGACATAGCCGTATTGCGTCTGGCACCAGCTGCCCGAACAGCCGACGACGTTGACCGGCGAACCCGCCGGCAGCGTGCCCAGCACCTCGTAGCCCATGCCCGGGCCGCCGCGCACGTTCGAGCTTGCCGTCGTCAGCGCCGGTCCCGCGACGGCAGCCGGCATGCCGGCCACAAGCGTACCCGTGACGAACAGGCCCGTGGCCCACGCGAAGGAAGTCGTGAACCGCATCGGTCCCTCCCATGCCACCGCCGCCCATGACGGACGGTAACGGCGAGGATCAGGGATGACGCGAATACGGTTCCTTCGCAATCAAATGAACGGAAGATGGTTGCCAAGGTGCAACCATCATGCCTTACCGCGCGACCGTCGATTCGCCGGTCGCGCCAGGGACGGCGCCCGGAAGGCCTCAGCCTTCGTTCTTCAGCGTCTCGATGGCCGCCATCAGCAACTCTTCCATCGTGCGGCGGATGCGGTGCTCGGAGACATCGACGCCCTTGGCGTCGAATTCGGTTTTCAGCTTGCGGAAGACGTCCTCGTCGCCGGCCTCTTCGAGGTCCGCCTCGACGATCGAACTGGCAAACGCCTGTGCCTCGGCGCCCGTCAAGCCGAGCTTCTCCGCCGCCCACAGGCCGAGGGCCTTGTTGCGGCGCGCCAGCGCCTTGAAACGCAGGTTCTGGTCGTGGGCGTACTTGGCCTCGAACGCGTCTTTGCGGTTGTCGAACGTGCTCATGTGATCGCCCTTTGTCTCGATAAAGCGCGGGCTTGATTATCCCGCCCCCGTCCCCAAATCAACGCCGTCGAGATGCCTCAATGGCCCCTACGTCAATGTGACGCTCATCATTTCATATCCCGAAAGGACACGATCGCACATGGCGCCCACATGGCAGCCATGCGGCGTGGTGGCGTCCCGTGCCGTTTGTATCCGCTCCCCCGATGGGCTAGTGTCCGCGCGTGGACGCCGGTGCCATGCGAGACGAATCGTGAGAGCGCGAACGGATCGCGCGAAACGGCGCCCCAGCCGCGAACCCGGAACCGGAGCCCCGGCACCCTAATGGACTTCCTCAACCGACGGTACCCACCCATGAGCCGCCGCCGCCGCATTTACGAAGGTAAGGCGAAGGTCCTTTACGAAGGCCCTGAGCCCGGCACGCTGATTCAGCACTTCAAGGACGACGCCACTGCCTTCAACAACAAGAAGCACGACGTCATTGACGGCAAGGGCGTGCTGAACAACCGCATCTCGGAATACATTTTCCAGAAGCTGAACGACATCGGCGTCCCGACGCATTTCATCAAGCGGCTGAACATGCGCGAGCAGCTCATCCGCGAGGTCGAGATCATCCCGCTGGAAGTCGTCGTGCGCAACGTCGCCGCCGGCTCGCTGTCGACCCGCCTGGGCATCGAGGAAGGTACCCAGCTTCCGCGCTCGATCATCGAATTCTATTACAAGAACGATGCGCTCAACGACCCGATGGTCTCGGAAGAGCACATCACGGCGTTCGGCTGGGCGACCACTCAGGAAATCGACGACATCATCGCGCTGGCCATCCGCGTGAACGATTTCCTCTCCGGCCTCTTCCTCGGCGTCGGCATCCGTCTCGTAGACTTCAAGATGGAATGCGGCCGCCTGTGGGAAAACGACATGATGCGGATCGTCGTCGCCGACGAGATCAGTCCGGATTCGTGCCGTCTGTGGGACATCAAGTCCAACGACAAGCTCGACAAGGACCGTTTCCGTCGCGATCTCGGCGGGCTGGTCGAAGCCTATTCGGAAGTCGCCCGTCGCCTCGGCATCATGGCCGAGAACGAGCGGCTGCAGGGCGTCGGGCCGGTTCTGGTGAAGTCCGAACCCGAGGAGTGAGAGTGGGCGGCCCGTGGATGCAGTTCCCTCGGGTCAGCCATTCCGCATTCAAGCATTGAGCCGTTCGCGGCCAGATGATAGGCGGGGGCCGCAAAAGCCCCCGTTTCTATTTTTCCCGCTTTTGTTTCCGCAAGAACGTCCTCGAGAGTGATTCCATGAAGGCGCGCGTCCTCGTCACCCTGAAATCCGCCGTGCTCGATCCGCAGGGCAAGGCCATCGAGGGCGCCCTGCGCTCGCTCGGCGTTCCCGGCGTCAGCAGCGTGCGCCAGGGCAAGGTGTTCGACGTCGAGCTCGAAACCGCCGACCCGGCCAAGGCCGAGGCGACGCTGAAGGATGCCTGCGAGAAGCTGCTCGCCAATACGGTGATCGAAACCTACCGCATCGAGTTCGTGGGCTGAGACCATGAAATCCGCCGTCCTTGTCTTTCCCGGCTCCAACCGCGAGGGCGACGTCGCGCGCGCGCTCGAAAAGGTCTCTGGCGTGAAGCCCGCCCTGGTCTGGCACGCCGACACCTCGCTGCCGGCCGGCACCGATCTCGTCGTGCTGCCGGGTGGTTTCTCCTATGGCGACTATCTGCGCTGCGGCGCCATCGCCGCCCGCGCCGCCATCATGGACGCGGTGCGAGACCACGCGGCGAGGGGCGGCCTCGTGCTCGGCATCTGCAACGGCTTCCAGATCCTGTGCGAGAGCGGCCTGCTGCCCGGCGTGCTGGTGCGCAATGCACGGCTGCGCTTCATCTGCCGCGAGGCGCTGCTCAAGGTCGAGCGCAACGACACCCCCTTCACCCGCCGCTATGCCAAGGGCGCCATCGTCCGCTATCCGGTGGCGCATGGCGAAGGCAACTACACCGCCGACGCCGAGACGCTGAAGCGGCTGGAGGACGAAGGCCGCGTGGTGTTCCGCTACGTGATGCCGGACGGGCGGCGCGACGACGCGCAGGTGCTCAACGGCGCGGCCAACTCCATCGCCGGCATCGTCTCCGAGAAGCTCAACGTGCTCGGCCTGATGCCGCACCCCGAGAACCATGTCGACCCGCTGGTCGGCCCGACCGACGGGCGCGCCCTGTTCGAGAGCATCGTCGGAACGCTGGAGCGGGCCTAGCTTCGCCCTACTCCGCCCTGCCCGACCGCGAAACGGAATGACGGCCTGCGCATGACCACCTCCGAACCGAAGATCACTCCCGAACTCATCGCCGAGCACGGCCTCAAGCCGGACGAGTATGAGCGCATCCTGAAGCTGATCGGCCGCGAGCCGACCTTCACCGAGCTCGGCATCTTCTCCGCCATGTGGAACGAGCACTGCTCCTACAAGTCCTCGCGCCTGCACCTGCGCGGCCTGCCGACCAAGGCGCCGTGGGTGATCCAGGGGCCGGGCGAGAATGCCGGCGTGATCGACATCGGCGACGGCCAGGCGGCCGTCTTCAAGATGGAGAGCCACAACCACCCCTCCTATATCGAGCCCTATCAGGGTGCGGGGACGGGCGTGGGCGGCATCCTGCGCGACGTTTTCACCATGGGCGCGCGTCCGATCGCGGCGCTGAACGCGCTGCGCTTCGGCGACCCCAAGCATCCGCGCACGCGCCATCTGGTGGCGGGTGTCGTCGCCGGCATCGGCGGCTACGGCAATTCCTTCGGCGTTCCCACGGTGGGCGGCCTCGTCGGCTTCCACACCCGCTATGACGGCAATTGCCTCGTCAATGCCATGGCGGTCGGCCTCGCGAGAGCCGACAAGATCTTCTACGCCAAGGCGACCGGAGTCGGGCTGCCGGTGGTCTATCTCGGCTCCAAGACCGGCCGCGACGGCATCCACGGCGCCACCATGGCCTCGGCCTCGTTCGGCGAGGACGCGGAGGAGAAGCGCCCGACCGTGCAGGTCGGCGACCCGTTCGCCGAGAAGCTTCTGCTGGAAGCCTGCCTGGAAATCATGGAAGCCGGCTGTGTCGTCGCGATCCAGGACATGGGCGCGGCCGGCCTCACCTCCTCGGCGGTGGAGATGGGCGCCAAGGGCGGCCTCGGCATCGAGCTCGACCTCGACAACGTGCCCTGCCGCGAGACGGGTATGAGCGCCTACGAGATGATGCTCTCCGAGAGCCAGGAGCGCATGCTCATGGTCATTGCGCCGGGCAAGGAAGAACAGGCCGAGGCGATCTTCCGCAAATGGGGCCTCGACTTCGCCATCGTCGGCCACACCACCGACACTCTGCGCTTCATCGTGAAGCACAAGGGCGAGATCAAGGCCGACCTGCCGATCAAGGAACTGGGCGACGAGGCCCCGCTCTATGACCGGCCGTGGGTCGAAACGCCCAAGCAGCCGCGCATCGATCCCGCCTCGCTCGACATCACCGCCACCATTCCCGGCGCGCTGGAGCGGCTGATCGGCTCGCCCGATTTCGCCTCCAAACGCTGGATCTGGGAACAGTACGACCACCTGATCCTCAACAACACCGTGCAGCGCCCCGGCGGCGACGCGGCGGTCGTGCGGATCGAGGACGGCCCCAAGGGTCTCGCCCTCGCCTGCGACGTCACCCCGCGTTATTGCGAGGCGGACCCGTTCGAGGGCGGCAAGCAGGCGGTGGCCGAAGTCTGGCGCAACATCACCGCCGTCGGCGGCACCCCGCTGGCGCTGACCGACAACCTCAATTTCGGCAATCCCGAGAAGCCCGAGATCATGGGCCAGCTCGTCGGCTGCCTGCGCGGCATCGGCGCGGCGGCCAAGGAACTCGACTTCCCGGTCGTCTCCGGCAATGTCAGCCTCTACAACGAGACCAATGGGCGCGGCATCCTGCCGACCCCGACCATCGGCGGCGTCGGCGTTCTCAAGGACGTCCAGAAGATGGCGACGCTCGACTTCAAGGCGAGCGGCGAAACCATCCTCGTCATCGGCGCGACCTCCGGCTGGCTCGGCCAGTCGGCCTTCCTGTCCGAGATCTTCGACCGTGAGGACGGCGCCCCGCCGCCGGTCGACCTCGCGCTGGAGCGCAAGACCGGAGACCTCGTCCGTGCGCTGATCGCCGACGAACTGGTCACGGCGGTGCACGACGTTTCCGATGGTGGACTGCTGGTGGCGCTGGCCGAGATGGCTCTGGCCTCCGGCATCGGCGCCAACCTCACCGCCTCGCCGCCCGAGATGAACCCGTTCGCCTTCTGGTTCGGCGAGGACCAGGCCCGTTATGTCGTCACGGTGGAGAACAGCTCAAAGGCGCTCGTGCTGCGCCGCGCCGAACTCGCCGGCGTGAGCATCGCCAAGCTCGGCACGACGGGCGGCGACCGATTGAATATCCCGGGCGAGCGCCCAATTGTAGTGGACGCGCTGCGTGAGCGGCACGAGGCCTGGCTGCCCATCTATATGGGTGCGGGCCTGATGTGAGGGAGCCCAGCTGATGGCAATGGAAGCGGCCGAGATCGAGCGGCTGATCAAGGAAGGGCTGCCGGACGCCGCGGTGGAGATTCGCGATCTGGCGGGCGACGGCAATCACTATGCCGCGACCGTCATCTCGCCGAGCTTCCGCGGCAAGAGCCGGGTGCAGCAGCATCAGATGGTCTATGCGGCGCTGAAGGACCAGATGGGCGGCATATTGCATGCCCTGGCACTTCAGACCAATGTACCGGACTGAACGCGGCCTGCGCGCCGCACACCATTCGCGATGCCCGCAAGGGCGATGCCAAAGGGCAATGCCATGAGCATTCACGATTTCATCGACAGCCAGGTGAAGAGCAACGACGTCGTCGTCTTCATGAAGGGCACCCCGCAGTTCCCGATGTGCGGCTTCTCGGGTCAGGTCGCCCACATCTTCAACCTGCTCGGCGTCGACTATAAGGGCATCAACGTCCTCGACTCCGACGAGATGCGCAACGGCATCAAGGAGTACACCTCCTGGCCGACCATCCCGCAGATCTTCGTAAAGGGCGAGTTCGTCGGCGGCTGCGACATCGTGCGTGAGATGTACCAGTCCGGCGAGCTGCAGACGCTTCTCGAAGAGAAGGGCGTCGTCGTGATGGGCAAAGCGACCGCCTGAACGAGAACCGCCCGCGTCATGAGATCAGAGCCGCCCTCCGGGGCGGCTTTTTCATGTGCCGGCCACCGTACCCCGACCGCTGGCCCGCCCAACAAAAAAGCCGCCCTTCCGGGCGGCTTTTCGTCTCTCGTGATCCGGTGAAGGATCAGCGCGAATAGAACTCGACCACGAGGTTGGGCTCCATCACCACCGGATAGGGCACCTCGTTGAGCTCCGGGATGCGGACGAACTTCGCCGTCATCTTGGAGTGATCGACCTCGAGATAGTCGGGGGTGTCGCGCTCGCCGGAGGCGACGGCTTCCAGCACCAGCACGAGCTGGCGGGAGGCTTCCTTGACCTCGATCACATCGCCGACCTTCACCTGGTAGGACGGGATGTTGACGCGGCGGCCGTTCACCTTGATGTGGCCGTGGCTCACAAACTGGCGGGCGGCGAACACGGTGGGGACGAACTTGGCGCGGTAGATCACCGCGTCGAGACGACGCTCGAGCAGGCCGATCAGGTTGGCGCCGGTGTCGCCCTTGAGGCGCGAGGCTTCAACGTAGACGGCGTGGAACTGCTTTTCGCCGATCGAGGCGTAGTAGCCCTTGAGCTTCTGCTTGGCGCGCAGCTGCACGCCGAAGTCGGAAACCTTGCCCTTGCGGCGCTGGCCGTGCTGGCCGGGGCCGTATTCACGCTTGTTGATGGGGCTCTTCGGGCGACCCCAGATATTCTCGCCCATACGGCGGTCAAGCTTGTGCTTGGCCGAAACGCGCTTGCTCATGCGCTGGTCCTCTTCGCAAGGTTGCGGTTTGGATCGCGCCCCCTCCTCTACTCCCTTGCGGGAGCTGACAGGTCCTGACCGAACGCGCCGGACAGGTCCACGGGTGCGTGAAACGTCACACGGGGCCGTTGCCGACCCCGTGCGTGGGCGGGTGAATAGGCGGAAAAGGCCGGCAGGTCAAGGGCGGAGACTACCGCCCCTGCCGCAGCGCCGCCAGCACGTCGAGGCTGGCATAGCCGTCCGGCGCCACACCCATCCTGCGTTGGAAACTCGCGACCGCGCGCATCGTCATGTTGCCGACCCGGCCGTCGACGCCGCCCGTGTCGAATCCGGCGCGCGTCAGGCGGCGCTGCACCTCCTGGATCTCGGCCAGCGTCAGCGGGCGCTCGCCGCCCGGGAAGGGCGTGATGAACGGATCGCCGCCCAGCACCCGGTCGCCGAGATGGCAGACCGCGAGCGCATAGTTCATCGACGGGTTGTAGCTGCGCACGGCGTAGAAGTTCTGCGTCAGCAGGAAGCACGGGCCATCCGGCCCGACCGGCGCCCATAGCCGCGTCCGCGCCTTGGGGAGCGCAAAGCGCCCTCCCCCCGCCGGCTTCACGCCGAGCTTCGCCCAGTCCTCGACCGTGCGCCAGGCCTTGGCGTCGGCATACTTTTCCGGCACGCCGGCCATCGTCACCTCGAAGCCCCAGGGCAGGCCGCGCTGGTAGCTGCCGCGCTTGATGAGGTAGCGCGAGGAGCCTGCCAGCGCGTCCGGCACGCTGTAGGGCGAGGGATGGCCGTCGCCGTCATAGTCGATGCCGAGATTGAGCCAGACTTCCGGCATCCATTGCGTATGGCCCATCGCGCCGGCCCAGGAGCCCAGCATCCCGTCCGGTTCGCCCCAGCCGCGCTGGACCACCGCCAGAGCGTTGAGGAACTCGGTCTCCCAATATTTGCGCCGGCGCGGCTCGCCCCAGGCCAGCGCCGCCAGCGAGGGGAAGACCGGCTTCATGTGGTCGGGATCGGTCACCAGTTCGCCAAAGGCGCTCTCCATGCCCCACAGGCCGAGCAGCACGTCCGGCTCGACGCCGAAATCCTTCTGCAGCCGCTGGAGCAGCGCGGCGTTCTGCTTCGCCGCCGCCACGCCGGTCATCAGCCGCCAGTCGGAGATGCGGCGGTTCAGATACTGCCAGAGCTGCTCGCGGAATTCGGGCTGGGCCCCGTCTTTGGCGTAGACGGAGGTGTCGGGCTTGAGCCCGGCGGTCACGCGGTCATAAACCGCATCCGAGATGCCCTTCGCCCGGGCACGGCCGCGAAACTCGACCATCCAGGCCTCGAATCGCTGCTTGGCCACCTGCGCCGACGCCGCCCCTCCCCAGAGCGCCAGCGCGCCGAAACTGACGCCCGCGCCCAGCAGGAAGGTCCGCCGGGTCTGAAGCGGCGCGCGGTCGGCATCATCGAGAATATTGCGGGTCATGACATCTCCTGCCGTTCCGGCATGCTGGGCAGGGATCGCGGCGCTGGCAAGGCGCAACGGGAGACAGACGGCCCTAGACGGGCGCTGCCGCCAGCGGCACCAGTTCGCATGTCCGCGCGCGCCGACCGACGATGCGCTCCACCAGCGCCGCGTCGAGCGGCGTGCCGGTCGCGAACAGGCGCAGCGGTGCCGGACTTGCGGCGAAGGCGACCGGACCGATCAGCGAGCCGAGGCGCCGGGCGATGGCGGCAGCCGGATCGACCCACCGCACCGGCCAGGGCGCGACCTTCTGCAACCGGTCGAGCACCAGCGGGTAATGGGTGCAGGCCAGCACCACCGTGTCGGTGCGAGCCTTGCCCTCGCGCACGAAGGCCGGTGCGATCTCCGCCGCGAAGGCCTCGTCGGCGATCTCCCCCCCCGCCATCGCCGCTTCCGCCAGCCCGGCCAGATGCGTGCTGCCGACCAGAGTGACGTGGCAGTGGCCGGCGAAATCGCGGATCAGTGCCTGGGTATAGTCGCGCTTCACCGTGCCGGGCGTGGCCAGTACGCTCACCTGACGGGTGAGCGAGCCCTCGCAGGCCGGCTTGATCGCCGGGACCGTGCCGACGAAGGGGATGGGATAGCGCGCGCGCAGCGCCGGCAGCACCAGCGTGGAGGCGGTGTTGCAGGCGATCACCACCGCATCCGGCGCCAGCCGGGCGATCAGCGCGTCCATGATGGCAAGGACGCGGGCGACGAGGTCGCCCTCGCTCAGCGCGCCATAGGGAAAGCCGGCATCGTCCGCCACATAGACGAAGCGCGCATCCGGCCGCGCGCGGGCCAACTCGCGGAAGACGGAAAGCCCACCGAGACCGGAATCGAACACGATGATGGTCGGCGCGCGCAGCGCGGCGGCAGGCGGGTGAAGCGGCAGCGACGACACGACGGACGGCCCCGTTGACGAAGCGATGTGCGAGACGCCGTGCGCGCCGGCCGGGCCGGAAACGGGAGAAGCCTCGATACGCATCTGATGTCCTCCATCCCGGGCATCATTGTGGCGCATCTTGGTGAACGCTTCGTTGCACCCCGCTCAGGCGTCGGGTTTCTCGGCGGGCAGGCCCTCATCGCCCGCGCCTTCGCCCGTCCGCGCCTTGCCGAGACGCGCCGCCGTGCGCTCCTCGCGCGTCCGGCGCCCCTCTACAAGCGCGGCGACCATGCCGTGCAGCGTGGCGATGTCCTGCCGGGTGAGGCCGACGCGGTGGAAGATGTTGCGGATGTTGCGCGTCGTCACCGGCTGCTTCTCTGGCGAGCGGAAGAACAGCGCCTCGTCGAGCTCGCGCTCGATATGGTCGAAGAAGGCGAGCAGATCGCCCTTGTCGGCGATCGGATAGCGGTCCGGCTGCTGGAACGGCAGCGCCCCGCCGGAGGCCAGCTTGAACCATTCATAGGCAACGACCGCGACCGCCATGCCGAGATTGAGCGAGGCGAAGGCGGGATTGACCGGCAGGGTGAGGATGACGTCGGCGAGCGACACTTCCTCGGTGTAAAGCCCGGTGCGCTCACGCCCGAACATCAGCCCCACCGTCTCGCCGCCGGCCGCGCGCGCGATCATCTCCGCGGCGGCCGCGTCGGCGCCGATCACCGGCTTCTGCATGCCACGCTCGCGCGCGGTTGCCGCCACGACGAAGTTGAGGTCTGCCAGTGCCGAGCGCAGATCGGGAAAGAGCTCGGCGCCTTCGAGAATGCGGTCGGCGCCGGAAGCGAAGGTCACCGCCTTCGGATTGGGCCAGCCCTCGCGCGGATTGACCAGACGCAGCCGCGACAGGCCGAAATTGCCCATCGCCCGCACGGCCGAGCCGATATTCTCGCCGAGCTGGGGCTCGACGAGGATCACCACCGGTCCGCCTTCCGGCCAGGGCTTGGTGCTGTCGGTGCCGGCGCCGGACATCGCTGTTCCTCGCTTCGTCGTCATTCGGGAAAGGTCGCTCATATAGCCGCGTGGGGCGCGCTTGCGAAGCGTCACGGCTCGCAAAGACGCCGGTGGCGCCATACAGTATACGAAATGCCAGAAGCCATTGGTGGAGAAGGCGCCCCGGCTTGTCCTTTGGTCGAAATTTGGCCCGGGACATGCTTTCCCTGTGCCGCGCCGCGCGGTATCACCCGCGCATCCGGCGTCTGCCCGCGCGGACACGCGCCGCGACCCTCCGACAACGATTTCCGTGCGAGGTGACTTTTCATGGCGAAGATCAAGGTGGCGAATCCGGTCGTCGAGCTCGACGGCGACGAGATGACCCGGATCATCTGGCAGTACATCAAGGACAAGCTGATCCATCCCTATCTCGACGTGCCGCTGGAGTATTACGACCTCAGCGTCGAGAACCGCGACGCCACCGGCGACCAGGTGACGATCGACGCCGCCGAGGCGATCAAGCGGGTGGGCGTCGGCGTGAAATGCGCCACCATCACCCCCGACGAAGCGCGGGTGAAGGAGTTCAACCTCAAGAAGATGTGGCGTTCACCCAACGGCACGATCCGCAACATCCTCGGCGGGGTGATCTTCCGCGAGCCGATCATCTGCCGGAACGTGCCGCGCCTGGTGCCGGGCTGGACGCAGCCCATCGTCGTCGGCCGCCACGCCTTCGGCGACCAGTACCGCGCCACCGACTTCACCTTCCCCGGCAAGGGCACGCTGAGCATCAAGTTCGTCGGCGAGGACGGAGCGGTGATCGAGCACGAGGTCTACCGGGCGCCCGGCGCGGGCGTGGCGATGGCCATGTACAATCTCGACGAGTCGATCCGCGAATTCGCCCGCGCCTCGCTCAATTACGGCCTGATGCGCAACTACCCCGTCTATCTCTCGACCAAGAACACCATTCTCAAGGTCTATGACGGGCGCTTCAAGGACATCTTCCAGGAAATCTACGACGCCGAGTTCAAGGCCGAGTTCGAGAAGCGCAAGATCTGGTACGAGCACCGGCTGATCGACGACATGGTGGCCTCGGCGCTGAAATGGTCGGGCGGCTATGTCTGGGCCTGCAAGAACTATGACGGCGACGTGCAGTCCGACATCGTGGCGCAGGGCTTCGGCTCGCTCGGCCTGATGACCTCGGTGCTGCTCAGCCCGGACGGCCGGACCGTCGAGGCCGAGGCGGCGCACGGCACGGTGACGCGCCATTACCGCGAACACCAGAAGGGCAAGGAGACCTCGACCAACTCCATCGCCTCGATCTTCGCCTGGACGCGCGGCCTCGCCCATCGCGCCAAGCTGGACGACAACGCCGAGCTCGCCGCCTTCGCCAGCACGCTGGAGAAGGTCTGCGTCGACACCGTCGAGAGCGGCTACATGACCAAGGACCTCGCCTTGCTCGTCGGCGCCGACCAGAAATGGCTCTCCACCACCGGGTTCCTCGACAAGATTTCCGAGAACCTCGCCAAGGCGCTCGCCTGAGCCGCCTCTTCCCGGGGCGCCACGCGCGCCCCGGGTTCCGGCCCGCCGTCACGCGGCCGGTTCGTCGCTTCCATCATTGATCTCGTCGCCGGCGATGTCGGCGCTGCGCCGCAGGGCGCGCGGGCCCTCCTCGTCCTTGGCCATCGCCCGG
Organism: Ancylobacter sp. TW_SC_1; assembly: GCF_056836805.1. Taxonomy (NCBI): domain Bacteria; kingdom Pseudomonadati; phylum Pseudomonadota; class Alphaproteobacteria; order Hyphomicrobiales; family Xanthobacteraceae; genus Ancylobacter; species Ancylobacter sp. TW_SC_1. Next base: position 2,529,971 of record NZ_CM166365.1, on the reverse strand, counting down.
ATGCGCTCGCCGATATTGGGATGCCGTCGGATCACGTCGGAGAGGTCGTCCGCCGCCAGCATCAGCAGCATGCAGCGCGTGCGCGCCCGCGCCGTCGCCGCCCGCCGGGCCGAATGCAGCAGCGCCATCTCCCCGAAGAACTGGCCCTCGCCGAGCACATGCGTCTCGGCGGCGAAATCCAACTCCACCTCACCCGACGCGATGAAGTACATCGACCGCGCCACCTCGCCACGCCGCGCGACGACCTCGCCGGCTTGGGCCGTGTGGGCGGAAAGCATCTTGTGGATCTCACCGATGCCGGCGGCGTCCAGGTCCGCGAACAGCGGAACGCGCGCCACCATGCCCCAGGTGATGATGAAGTCGCGCCGCTTTATGACGTCGACGAAGGCCGTCGCTATGATGCCCACCGGTAGCGCGATCATCACGATGCCGGTGATCATGGTGAGGCCGGCAATGATCCGCCCGGCCAGGGTCACGGGATAGACGTCGCCATAGCCGACCGTCGTCACCGTCGCCATCGCCCACCACATTGCCGCCGGGATCGAGCCGAGATGCTCGGGCTGGACGTCGCCCTCGGCGACATACATGGCGGAAGCGGAGATGAGCACCGCCGCCGCCAGCAGCCAGAAACACGCAATGAGCGACTGCCGCTCGCGATGCAGCACCTCCAGCAGCGACTGCATCCCGGGCGAATAGCGCACCAGCTTGACGAAGCGCAGCAGCCGCAGGATCGCCAGCGTGACCAGATTCACGCCGAGCAGCGCCGACAGCACGAAGGGAAGCCAGGCGACCAGATCTATGATCGCCACCGGGGTGCGCATGTAGCGTAGCCGGGCACGCATCTTCGGCACACCGCGATAGCGCGGATTCTCCGGCGAGACCCAGACCCGCAGCAGATATTCGACCGCGAAAACGACCAGGGAGAACCGCTCGAAGCCCAGGAAGAAGGCGTAGTCGCGCAGAAACAGGCTCGGCACGGTTTCCAGCACCGCTGCGACCACGTTGAGCACGATCAGCACGATCAGGCCGAGATTGACCCTCTCGGCCAGCCGATCTTGGGCGGCGTCACGCTCAAGGACCTCGTAACAGCGACGGCGCCGCCCGCGCCACGAAGAGGCGGAGAACCAACCGCTGCCGCGCTTGCGGGCCGTCATGTACGGCTACTCCTCGCCGGATTGCGGCCTGCGGCGTCAGCCGGCCAGCGCACTCTCGATCGCCGCCAGCGCGTCGGCCGCGCGGGCGCCGTCGGGACCGCCGGCCTGCGCCATGTCGGGCCGTCCGCCGCCGCCCTTGCCGCCGAGCGCCTCCGATCCGAGCCGCACCAGCGCAACGGCGTCGTACCGACCGACGAGGTCCTCGGTAACGCCCACGACGAGCCCCGCGCGCCCTTCCTCGGTCACGCCGACGATGGCGACGATGCCCGAGCCGACGCGCTTCTTGCCCTCGTCCACCAGGCTCTTGAGATCCTTCGGATCAATGCCCGTCACCTGACGCGCCAGCAGCTTGATGGAGCCGACGGTGCGCATCGGCTCCTCGCCGTCCGCCCCCCCGCCCATGGCCAGCTTGCGACGGGCCTCGCCGAGTTCCCGCTCCAGCTTGCGGCGCTCCTCGACAAGCTGGGCGACGCGGGCCTCCACCTCGCCGACCGGCGCCTTGAGGAGGCCGGCCGCGCCGTACAGGGCCCGGCTCTGCGCATTGAGATGGTGGCGGGCGGTGTCACCGGTCATGGCCTCGAGGCGGCGCACGCCGGCGCCGACCGCACTCTCGCCGACCAGGCTGATGAGGCCGATGTCGCCGGTGCGCGCCACATGGGTACCGCCGCACAGTTCCACCGAATAGGGCGCCCCGTTGCCCGGATCCGTGCCCATCGAGACGACGCGGACCTCCTCGCCGTACTTCTCGCCGAACAGCGCCCGCGCGCCCGATTCAATGGCGTCGTCGACCGCCATCAGGCGCGTGACCACCGGCTCGTTGCGCAGCACGATGCGGTTGGCGATTTCCTCGACCTCGCGCAGCTCCGCCTCCTCCACCGGCTTGGGGTGGCTGAAGTCGAAGCGCAGGCGGTCCGCAGCGACGAGCGAGCCCTTCTGCGCGACATGGTCGCCGAGCACCCGGCGCAGCGCCTCGTGCAGCAGATGGGTGGCCGAATGGTTGGCGCGGATCGCCTGCCGACGCTCCGAATCCACCGTCAGCGCGAGTGGCGTGCCGACGGCCAGCGTCCCGTTCTCGACCTCGACCTCATGGGCGAAGATATCGCCGAGCTTCTTCTGCGTGCCGATGACGCGGGCGCGCAGGCCATCCTCACCGGTCAGCACGCCGGTGTCGCCGACCTGGCCGCCCGATTCGCCGTAGAACGGCGTCTGGTTCAGCACGACGAGGCCACGCGCGCCGGCCGGCAGTTTGGATACGCGCTGCCCCTCGGCAACGAGCGCCGTCACGGTGCCTTCCGCGGTCTCCGTGCCATAGCCCAGGAACTCGGTCGCACCGACATCCTCGCGCACCGAAAACCACACCGCATCGGTCGCCGCCTCCCCCGAGCCCGACCACGAGGCGCGCGCCTCGGCGCGCTGGCGTTCCATCGCGGCATTGAAGCTCTCCACATCGACACCGACCCCCCGCGCCCGCAGCGCGTCCTCGGTGAGGTCGAGCGGAAAGCCATAGGTGTCGTAGAGCTTGAAGGCGGTCTCACCGGAGAACTTGGCGCCGGCGCCAAGACCGTCGCTCTCCGTCTCGAGGATCGACAGGCCGCGCTCAAGCGTCTTGCGGAAACGGGTCTCCTCCAGCCGCAGCGTCTCGGCGACCAGTGCTTCGGCGCGCACGATCTCCGGATAGGCGCGGCCCATCTCGCGCACCAGCACCGGCACGAGGCGGTGCATCAGCGGGTCGCGCGCCCCGAGCAGCTGCGCGTGGCGCATGGCGCGGCGCATGATGCGGCGCAGCACGTAACCGCGTCCCTCATTAGAGGGCAGCACACCGTCGGCGACGAGGAAGGTGGCCGCGCGCAGATGGTCGGCGATGACGCGGTGGCTCGCCTTCTGCGGACCATCCGCCGGAACGTCGGTCATCTCCTCGACGGCGCCGGTCAGGGCGCGCATCAGGTCGATCTCGTAATTGTCGTGCGTGCCCTGCAGCACGGCGGAGATGCGCTCGAGCCCCATGCCGGTGTCGATCGAGGGGCGCGGCAGGCGCACGCGCTCGCCGCCCGGCATCTGCTCGAACTGCATGAAGACGAGATTCCAGATCTCGATGAAGCGGTCGCCATCCTCGTCGGGCGAGCCGGGCGGGCCCCCTTGGATGTGCGGACCGTGGTCGTAGAAGATCTCCGAGCAGGGGCCGCACGGGCCGGTATCGCCCATCTGCCAGAAATTGTCGGAGGTGGCGATGCGCACGATCTTGGAATCGGGCAGGCCGGCGATGCGCTTCCACAGCGAGAAGGCCTCGTCGTCCTCATGGTAGACAGTGACCAGCAGCTTCTCGACCGGCAGCTCGAATTCGCGGGTGATCAGGTTCCACGCGAACTCGATGGCGTCTTCCTTGAAATAGTCGCCGAACGAAAAATTGCCGAGCATCTCGAAGAAGGTGTGATGCCGCGCGGTATAGCCGACATTGTCGAGATCATTGTGCTTGCCGCCGGCGCGGACGCATTTCTGCGAGGTGGCGGCGCGCGAATAGGGACGCTTCTCGATGCCGGTGAAGACGTTCTTGAACTGGACCATGCCAGCGTTGGTGAACATCAACGTCGGGTCGTTGCGCGGCACGAGCGGGGAGGATTCGACCACCTGATGCCCGTTCTTCGCGAAAAAATCGAGGAAGGTCGACCGTATCTCGTTAACGCCGCTCATGTACCCGGGTCCGCCGATGACAAGTACCGGCGCCAGAGCAGCGCCGGCCCGCGCCGCGCGGCGCGAGAGCCACGGTTCTAACGACGCATCAACACCTTGTCCAGAAAGCGCGACGGCGCCATCCCCGCCGCTCAGGCGGACTAAGGACCGTTCGATCTTCCCCGTGGCGCGGGTCGTACTCCCGAACCGCGGGGCCGTCGCACCCGAAGGCGGCGGCGCGATCACTCTCCAGCGTTCACCCTTCGACGTTCACTCTTCGGCGTCGCCCTCGTCGTCGTCGCCCGGCTCCTTGCCCGCGAGAATCTGATCGGCGATGAGACCGGCATTCTGGCGGATCGTCGCCTCGATGCGGCCAGCAACATCCGGATTCTGCTTCAGGAAGTTCTTGGCGTTCTCGCGCCCCTGGCCGAGCCGCTGGCTGTCATGGGAGAACCAGGCCCCCGACTTCTCCACCACGCCGGCCTTGATGCCGAGATCGATGAGTTCGCCCATCTTGGAGACGCCCTCGCCATACATGATGTCGAACTCGACCTGCTTGAAGGGCGGCGCCAGCTTGTTCTTCACCACCTTCACGCGCGTCTGGTTGCCGACCACCTCGTCGCGCTCCTTGATCGCGCCGATGCGACGAATGTCGAGGCGGACCGAGGAATAGAACTTCAGCGCGTTGCCGCCGGTGGTGGTCTCCGGGCTACCATACATCACACCGATCTTCATGCGGATCTGGTTGATGAAGATGACCATGGTGTGGGAGCGGTTGATCGAGGCGGTGAGCTTGCGCAGCGCCTGGCTCATCAGGCGCGCCTGCATGCCGGGCTGGTTGTCGCCCATCTCGCCGTCGAGCTCGGCGCGCGGCGTCAGCGCGGCGACCGAATCGACCACCAGCACGTCCACCGCGCCGGAACGCACCAGCGTGTCGGCGATCTCCAGCGCCTGCTCGCCGGCATCGGGCTGCGAGATCAGGAGGTTGTCGAGGTCGACGCCCAGCTTGCGGGCATAGATCGGATCGAGCGCGTGTTCGGCGTCGATAAAGGCGCACACCCCACCCTTCTTCTGCGCTTCGGCGATGGTGTGCAGCGCGAGCGTGGTCTTGCCCGAGGATTCCGGCCCGAAAATCTCGACGACGCGCCCCCGCGGCAGACCACCGATGCCAAGCGCGATATCGAGCCCGAGCGAACCCGTGGAGACCGTCTCGATCTCCATGATCTTGTCGTTCTTGCCCAGGCGCATGATCGAGCCCTTGCCGAAATGGCGCTCGATCTGCGTCAGCGCGGCATCCAGGGCCTTGGCCTTGTCCATAGAAGATCCTTCAACGAGTCGCAGGGACGCTTGAGTCATCGCCGGGCTCCGGGCTGTGCGCAAGAGAAAAGGGCGGTGCGGAAATCTGCTGCCCTTGTACCGCTTTTGTTCGATGTTCGCAATATGTTCTCATCGCGGCGGTAAATTTCTCGCTCATGCCGTCACGATCCCCGCGGGCCGATTGTCGGGCCGCCGTGCCGGGGACTGCCGCTCGCCCGCGGCCGACCCGACGCCTTTTTTTCCAAGGCGTTTCGCGCGCGTGATCCATGCCGTCCCCCATCGACCTCCGTCGGCCGCGATTCCTGCGTGCCGTGACGCCGGAACGAGCGTACCTGCGGCCTTTGCGGGGCCGTTATCCACCACGCGCCGCCTTGCCGAAAAGCGCTTGACAAAGGCGCAGCTTCACGCGAGCCTAAGAAACAAGCGGCGGGCAAAGATGCTCAATGTCGCGGCAATTTCGGTGAACATTTCCAACGACGGCGCTTTTCCCGGCGCTGCAGGTTGGTGGCAACGACGCCCACGGTCGAGAGACCGGCGGGCGTTTTTTGTTTTGGTCGGAGCACAGCGTGTCGCAGCACTTCCGCATAGGGGTCATGTTCTCGACCACGGGACCCTATAGCGTCGTCGCCCGCTCCATGCTGAACGGGGCGCTGCTGGCGGTCGCCGAGCAGCCGGCTCCCGGCATTACCATCGAGCCCGTCATCGTCAATCCGGGCGGGGATCTCGCCAATTACGCCGCCTTCAGCCGCGAGCTGCTGCATTCGGGCATCCGGCACACGGTCGGCTGCTACACCTCCTCCAGCCGCAAGGAGGTGATCCCCTGTTTCGAGAAGCACGACGCGCTGCTCTGGTATCCCTCGCATTATGAGGGCTTCGAGAGCTCGAACAACGTCATCTACACCGGCGCCTCGCCGAACCAGCACGTCCTCCCCCTGGTGGACCACGTGCTCGCGACGATCGGATCGAGCGCCTTCTGCGTCGGCTCCAATTACATCTGGGCGTGGGAGAACACCCGCATCTTCCGCGAGGCCATGACGGCGCGCGGCGCGCAGGTGCTCGCCGAGCGCTACGTGCCGGTGGGCGACACGGAAATCGACCAGGTCGTCGAGGCGATCATCGACGCGCGGCCGGACTTCGTCTTCAACAACCTCATCGGCACCAGCAATTACGCCTTCTTCCGCGCCTTCCGTGCCGCCTGCGCGGCACGCGGCATCGACCAGCCGCGCGCCATCCCGGTGGTGAGCTGCACGCTCTCCGAGCCGGAACTCGAGGAGATCGGCACGGATGCGGTGGACGGGCATCTGAGCTCCAGCGTGTATTTTTCCACCCTCGCCTCGCCGGCCAACGACACCTTCACCCGCGCCTATCGCGAGACGTTTCCCGAGGGTCCTCCCACTTCGGCCGACGCGGAAGCCTCCTACATCGCGATGAAGCTGCTCATTCTCGCCCTGGCAGAAGTCGGCACGGACGATGTCGAGGCGGTGAAGCAGGCCGCCACGCGCCAGCATCTCCTCGCCCCGCAGGGCGAGGTGCGCATCGACCCTCAGACTCTGCACGCCTATCTGACGCCACGAATTGGGATTTCAAACGCGGCGTCGCGCTTTGATATCATCGTCGAGGCGCCGGGCCCGGTCCGTCCGGATCCGTATCTCGTTCAGTCGTCGCCGCGCTATGCGGTTGCTACCCGCAACTCGTCATTGAGAGTGGTAAAGTGATGGCACCCCGACTGCTACAGAACTTCAACGGCGGCCGGGCGTATATCGTCACGTCCAGCCTCACGGCCGTCGAAGCGCTCGAGACCACGCTGGGCAAGCTCGGCGTCGGCGTCACCTACCCCGCCCTCGTCGACGGTCGCGCCGATCTCGATCTCGGCGCACTGCAGGCGGAGCGCGACATCCTGTTCATCGATGGCGACCTCGACAATCCGGTCGCCCTCGACATCGACGCCGGCTCGCGCCAGCCCGCGGTGCCGGTGATCGGCCTCGTCGGCGTGGAAGCGCCGAGCCGGCTGAAGCATCTCATCAATCTCGGCGCGTCGGCGTTCCTGCGCAAACCCGTGCAGGGCGCCGCCGTCTACACGGCCCTGTTTCTCGGCATCAACCAGTTCCTGTTGCGCGGCGATCTCCGGACGCGGCTCGACGACATGGATCGCCGCCGGCGCGGACGCCGCGCGGTGGTCAAGGCCATCATCGCCCGTATGCACGACATGGGCGTCGATGACGACGAGGCCTATGAATGGCTTCGGCGCGAAAGCATGCGCTCGCGGCAAAATCTCGAAGATTACTGCGAGGCTTTCATGAAGAAGAGGGCGGGCGCCCCCGCAGAACCCACGCAACAGCTCCCCCCGGAGCCCCGCGCGGGAATAAGATAACCTTTCACAGGAGAAGAAAATGACTGGGAAGACCATGCGGGGGCTGCGCGCTGCAGCCCTCACGGGAACGCTTTTGCTCAGCGTCGCCCATGCTTTCGCCGCCGATCCGATCAAGCTCGGCGTCCTCGAGGACCAGTCGGGCGACTTCGCCGCCGCGACCATCGGCAAGGTGCATGCCATCCAGCTCGCCGCCGAGGAGATCAACAAGGCCGGCGGCATCGACGGCCGTCCGCTCGAACTGGTGATCTACGACACCCAGTCCGACAATACGCGCTACCAGGAGTTCATGCGCCGCGTGCTCCAGCGCGACAAGGTGGACGCCGTGTTCGCCGGCTTCTCCTCCGCCTCGCGCGAGGCCTACCGCCCGATCGTCAACCAGTTCGACGGCCTCGCCTTCTACAACAACCAGTATGAAGGCGGCGTCTGCGACGCCAACATGATCGTCACCGGCGCGGTGCCCGAGCAGCAGTTCTCCACCCTCATCCCGTGGATGATGGAGAAGTACGGCAAGAAGGTCTACACGCTCGCCGCCGACTACAATTTCGGTCAGATCTCGGCCGAATGGGTGCGCAACATCGTCAAGGAGCACGGCGGCGAAATGGTCGGCGAGGACTTCATCCCGCTCGGCGTCTCCCAGTTCTCGCAGAACATCCAGAACATCCAGAAGGCCAAGCCCGACTTCGTGGTGACGCTGCTGGTCGGCACCGCGCAGGCCTCCTATTACGAGCAGGCCGCCTCCGCCAACGTCAACCTGCCGATGGCCTCCTCGGTCAATGTCGGCCAGGGCTACGAGCACAAGCGCTTCAAGCCGCCATCGCTCAAGGACATGTACGTCACCACCAACTACATCGAGGAAATCGACACGCCGGCCTCCAAGGAGTTCTTCGCCAAGTTCAAGGCCAAGTTCCCGGACGAGCCCTATGTGAACCAGGAAGCCGAGAACTCCTACCTCGCCGTCTACCTCTACAAGCAGATGGTCGAGCGCGCGAAGTCGACCAAGCGCGACGACCTGCGCAAGGAGATCGCCAAGGGCGATGTCTGCATGGACGCCCCCGAGGGCAAGGTCTGCCTCGACCCGAAGAGCCAGCACATGTCGCACACCATCTATCTCGCGAAGGTGGGCGAGGATCACTCGATCTCCTTCCCGAAGGTCTGGGAAGACATCAAGCCCTACTGGCTGGGCGAAGCCGGCTGCGACCTGACCAAGAGCGACCCGAGCGCGCAGTACACGCCCTCGAACCCGCCGCCGAAGCCCTGATCGGCATTCGTCGGAGCGTACTGGCCGTCATCCCGGCCGGAGACGAAGCCGAAGAGCCGGGATCGCAGGCCAGACGGTCGCGCGACCCCGGACACGGCCTCCGGCCGTTCCGGGATGACCCAGCCGGACGTTGAGGGGCTTTTTGCGCGCCCTTCAGCGAAGGCGGATGCCGCTTGTTCCCTTCGGCGGCATCCGGAAACATCGCCCCGGCTGTGCCCCCCCAGCCTGAGCCGGGGCGATGCCTTCTACCCGGTGCGGCCATCTTCTCCCTCTCCCCTTCGGAGAAGGGAACCAGAGAGCGTCGCCTCGGCGTGACGTCCGCTTTCTTCGCCGCTCCATTTCTCGACGCGAATACCTGAACCCAAGGGCCCCACCGCACATGGATGTCGGAACTCTCGTCTTCTCCGCGCTCTACCAGTTCGGCGATGCCTTCGCCTTTCTGGTGCTGTCCGCCTGCGGACTCGCCGTCATCTTCGGCATGATGGGCGTGATCAACCTAGCGCACGGCGAATTCATCATGTGCGGGGCCTATGTCACCGTCTCCGCCAGCCATGCCGGCGTGCCGCTGCCGCTCGCCATCGCGATCGGCGCGCTCGTCTCGGGGCTCGTCGGCGCCGTGGTCGAGATCCTGGTGATCCGCCATCTCTACGACCGCCCGCTCGACACCATCGTCGCCACATGGGGCCTCAGCCTCATCGGCACGCAGGGCACGCTGATCCTGCTCGGCTCCACCATGGCGGGCGTGGGCACGCCCTTCGGCAGCTTCCAGGTCGGCGACTATTCCTATTCGCTCTACCGCCTCGTGCTGTGCGGCATGGCGGTGCTGGTCCTGGCGGCGCTGTACGCGCTGTTCAACTGGACGCGCTTCGGCGTCATGGCCCGCGCCACGATCCAGGTGCCGCACATGGCCGCCGCGCTCGGCATCGACACACGCTTCGTCTACATGCTGACCTTCGCGCTGGGCGCGGGCCTTGCGGGGCTTGCCGGCGGTCTCTACGCGCCGACCATGACGCTGGTGCCGACCATGGGCACAACCTTCATCATGGAAGCCTTCGTGACCGTCGTGGTCGGCGGCGCCGACGTGTTCCTCGGAACCGCCCCGGCGGCGGCGGTGCTCGCCGTGGTCAAGGCCACCATGACCTCCTGGTACGGCCAGCTCGCCGGACAGATCGGCCTGCTCATGGCCGTCATCATCGTCATCCGGGTGTTGCCGCGCGGCCTCTCCGGCTTCCTCCTGCGCGAGCGCGCCTGACCCGGACACGAGAAAGCAAACAATGAACGCGCTCTCACGGTTTTTCCGTCGCCTCGAAGGCCCACAGACGCTGGGCCGCGGGCCCGGCTTCTGGGTCGGCTTCCTCGTCGTGCTGGCCGGCGCCTGCGCCTACCCGCTGTTCTCGGATGGCTACACGGTCGGCAACACGGTCTATTTCTTCACCTGGATCTTCATGGCGCTGGGCCTGAGCCTCATCTGGGGCTATGGCGGCTCGCTGAGCTTCGGGCAGACGGCGTTCTTTGGCATCGCCGGCTACAGCTACGGCATCCTCACCATCAATTTCGGCGCCGCCTACGGCTTCACCTTCGTAGCGCTGGTGCTGGCGATCGGTGTCGCCGCGCTGTTCGCGGCGCTGCTCGGCTACTTCCTGTTCTTCGGCCGCATCTCCGGCGTCTTCCTCGGCATCGTCACCCTGTCGGTGACGCTGGTGCTGGAGCGCTTCATGGCGCAGACGGCCGGGCCGGAATGGAAAATCGGCGCTGCCCGGCTCAACGGCTTCAACGGCATGAGCAACATGCCGCCGCTCACCCTCCCCTGGCCCGGCGGCGACATCGTGCTGTTCCCGGACGTACAGCTCTATTACGTTGTGCTCGGCATGCTGGTGCTGGTCTATCTCGGCCTGCGCATCCTGGTGAACTCGCCCTTCGGCAACATACTCGTCGCCATCCGCGAGAACCCCGAACGCGCCGAGATGCTCGGCTACGACATCCGCAAATACCAGCTCGGCACCTTCGTCATCGGTGCGGCGCTCGCCGGCCTGTCGGGCGTGCTCTACACCAGCTGGGGCCAGTACATCACGCCCTCCTCCATGGGCATGACCGCCGCGGCGCTGCCCATCGTCTGGGTCGCGGTGGGCGGGCGCTCGGACCTCACCACCACGCTGATCGGCACCGTGACCGTGCTCGCCGTGTTCCAGGCGCTCACCATCCATGGCAGCCAATACGCGCTGGTCGTGATGGGCGCGATGCTGGTGCTCACCGTGCTGCTGGCGCCGAGCGGCCTCATCTTCGCGCTGGCCAAGCTCATCGCCCGTCCGTTCGCCAAGCGCCAGCCGGGAGACGCCTGATGCCGCTACTCGAAACCCGTGGCCTCAACAAGCGCTTCGGCGGCCTGCACGTCACCAACAATGTCGACCTGGTGCTTGAGACCGGCGAGATTCACTGCCTCATCGGGCCGAACGGCGCCGGCAAGTCGACGCTGTTCCGCCTGATCCTCGGCGAGCATCTGCCGAGCAGCGGCGCCATCCTGTTCGGCGGCGAGGAGATCACCAGCCTCAAGCCCTTCCAGCGCATCCGCCGGGGCATGAGCGTGAAGTTCCAGGTGCCGGGCATCTTCAAGGCGCTGAGCGTGCGCCAGAACCTCGAAATCGCGATGCAGCACCATTACGAGCCGGCAACGCTGGGCGAGGAGATCGACAAGCTGCTCGACTTCCTCAACCTGACCGCCGACGCGACGCGGCTCGCCGGCAATCTCAGCCACGGCCAGAAGCAGTGGCTGGAGATCGGCATGGCGATCAGCCTCAAGCCGCGCCTGCTGCTGCTCGACGAGCCCACCGCCGGCATGTCGCCGGAAGAGACCCACGCCACCGGCGAGATGGTCAAGCGCCTCAATGCCGAGGGCATGACCGTGCTCGCGGTCGAGCACGACATGGCCTTCGTGCGGCAGGTCGCCGACAAGGTGACGGTGCTGCATCTGGGCAAGGTGTTCGCCCAGGGCTCGATCGACGAGATCGTCGCCGACGAGGAGGTCGCCGCGATCTATCTCGGCCAGTCCACGGCCCATCAACAGTCGGGTGGCGCCCATGCGTAAGGAAGTCATGCTCTCGACCCTCGGCCTGCGCGCCGGCTATGGCGGCAAGCCCGTGCTGCAGGGCCTCGACCTCGAAGTCCGCGAGGGCGAGATCGTCGCAGTCATCGGCCGCAACGGCGTCGGCAAGTCGACGCTGATGAAGAGCTTGATCGGCCTCGTGCCGGCCATGGACGGCTCCATCATCTACCGCGACAAGCCGGTGGAGCACCTCTCGGCCTTCAAGCGGGCGCGGCTGGGCATCGGCTATGTGCCACAGGGCCGCGACGTGTTCCCGCGCCTCACGGTCGGCGAGAACCTCGCAGTGGGCGGCATGCGTCAGGGCGGCGTGAGCGAGGCCGATCGCGAGCGCGTGCTGGGCTATTTCCCGATCCTGCGCGAGCGCTGGTCGCAGCGCGCGGGCACCATGTCCGGCGGACAGCAGCAGCAGCTCGCCATCGGCCGCGTCCTGGTCGCCAATCCGCAGCTCATCCTGCTCGACGAGCCGTCCGAGGGCATCCAGCCCAACATCGTGCAGGACATTGCCCGCATCATGGTCCAGCTCAACCGCGACACCGGCGTCACCATCGTCCTCGTCGAGCAGAACATCGACATGATCCGGGCGATGGCCCAGCGCTGCTACGTCATGGACAAGGGCCGCGTCGTCGCCGAACTGGAGCGCGAGGCGCTCGCCGACGGCGAAGCCATGCGCCGCCATCTCGCCGTCTGACAGCCAGCATCCAAGGAGAACATCATGACCTGGCTCGAGAACTCCATCATGGCTCGCAAAGGTCTCGCCAAAGGCCAGGCGGGCACCTCCCACACCATCACCGAGGCGGAACAGGGCACGTATCACTACGTCTACGGCCCCTATGTCGACCCGGTGCTCAAGGTGGATCCCGGCGCGGTGGTCGCCGCGGAGACGCATGACGCCTTCGAGGGCGCCATCAAGAACGAGACCGACAACCCGCTCGAAATACTGAACTTCCCCTATCTCAACCCGCAGAACGGCCCGATCTACGTCAATGGCGCGGAAAAGGGCGACACGCTCGCGGTCTACATCAAGAACATCGTCCCGCGTGGCGAGCAGCCGCGCGGCACCACGCTGATCATGCCCGATTTCGGCGGGCTGGTGCCCACCGCCGACACCGCCATGCTCAACGCACCGCTGCCGATCCGGGTGAAGAAGCTCCATGTCGATGCCGAGACCGGCACGAAGTGGAACGACAAGATCACCCTGCCCTACGTGCCCTTCATCGGCACTATCGGCACGTCGCCGGAGATCGAGGCGATCACCTCGCTGCAGCCGGACTATTACGGCGGCAACATGGACCTTCCCGACGTCGGCATCGGCGCGGTGATCTACCTGCCGGTCAACACCAAGGGCGCCCTGCTCTATCTCGGCGACTGCCACGCCACGCAGGGCGACGGCGAACTGTGCGGTGTCGCGCTCGAACACCCGACCGTCACCACCCTGCAGATCGACCTGATCAAGGGCTGGACCATCCGCACGCCGCGGCTGGAAACCAAGGACTTCATCATGTCCATCGGCTCGACCCGCCCGATGGAGGATGCCGCCCGCATGGCCTATCGCGACCTCATCCGCTGGATGGCGGCCGATTACGGCTTCGACGAGATCGAGGCCTACATGCTGCTCACTCAGTGCGGCCGCGTGCGCCTCGGCAACATGGTGGACCCCAAATACACGCTGGGTGCTTCCATCCTGAAGTCCTATCTCGGCTGAACCGGGACGGCGCTTCTCCCTCTCCCCGCGCGGGGAGAGGGATGGGTGGGGGGCATGGTCCGCGCCGGCCACCCGTCACCCGACCCGCTTCGCGGCCCACCGGCTTGAGAACTGGGCGCACGCCCCAGGAAACGCCTGATCCGTCCATTCCCGGCGCGGCCGCCTGACGATGCGGAGCGCCGAACGCCCCTTGCCGTCCCGGAGAGAGCCGATGACGAAACCGCTCAAGGTCGCCACCGTCCAGTTCGAGCCCACCATGTTCGAGAAGGAGCGCAACATCGCGCGCCTCGTCGGATTGGTCACCAAGGCGGCGCAGGACGGTGCCAGGCTCATCGTGACACCGGAGATGGGCACTACCGGCTATTGCTGGTTCGACCGCGACGAAGTCGCGCCGTTCGTCGAACCCATTCCCGGCCCGACCACCGAGCAGTTCGGCGAAGTCGCGCGCGAGCATGGCTGCTACATCGTCGTCGGCATGCCCGAGGTCGATCCCGCGACCAATCTCTACTTCAACTCGGCCGTGCTGATCGGGCCGGAGGGCGTCGTCGGCACCCACCGCAAGACCCATCCCTACATCGCGGAGCCGAAATGGTCGGCGCCGGGCGATCTCGGCCATCAGGTGTTCGACACGCCCATCGGCCGCATCGCCCTGCTTGTCTGCATGGACATCCATTTCGTCGAGACCGCCCGCCTCGTCGGACTCGGCGGCGCCGACGTCATCTGCCACATCTCCAACTGGCTGGCCGAGCGCACCCCGGCACCCTACTGGATCACCCGCGCCGTCGAGAACAGCTGCTACCTCATCGAGTCCAACCGCTGGGGGCTGGAGCGCACCGTACAGTTCTCTGGCGGCAGCTGCGTCATCGGGCCGGACGGCGCCATCGAGGCGGTGATAGACACCGGCGACGGCGTCGCCTGCGTCGAGATCGACCTGGAGCGCGCCCGCGACCGCCGCATGCTCGGCGAGAAGGTGTTCGAGCAGCGTCGGCCGGAGCTCTACATGGAGCTGCCGACCAACACCTTCCTGTGGAACCCGCTCGACTTCTTCAGCCTCTACGGCCACCGGCCGCTGCCGCCCGGCCGGCGCTCGCGCGTCGCCGCCGCGCAATTCGCGCCGACGGGAGACGTCCGCGCCAATCTCGACCGCATCGAGGAACTCGCCGTGAAGGCGGCGCGCGAGGACGGCGCCGAGCTCGTCGTGTTCCCCGAACGCGCCGTCACCGGGCTCGACGCCCCGGCCGCCGTGCCGCTCGACGGGGAAGCGGTCGCCCGCCTCGTCGCCATCGCTGCGCGCCATGGCCTCCACATCGTCGCCGGCCTCGCCGAGGACGACGGCGGCATGCTCTACAACAGCGCCGTGATGGTGGGCCCGCAAGGCGTGGTCGGCAGCTATCGCAAGACCCATCTCGACGCCTCCGATCACAATTGGGCCAAGCCCGGCGACATTTGGGGCGTGTTCGACACCAAATTCGGTCGGGTCGGCATGCTGATCGGCCATGACGCCGCCTTCCCGGAGGCGGGGCGCGTGCTGGCGCTGCGCGGCTGCGATCTCGTCGTCTGCCCGGCGGCGCTGCGTGGCCAACTGACGGCGCCGCATGCCGGCAGCAAGGTGGCGCAGAACTACCCGATCCCGACCGGCGCCGATCCGCATCACTGGCACCTGATGCGCGCCCGCGCCGGCGAGAACAACGTGCATCTCGCCTTTGCCAACGTGATTGATGAAGCCGCCGGCTATCACGGCAAGAGCGGCGTGTTCGGGCCGGACACCTTCGAGTTCCCCCGCCGCGAGGCGATCCTCGGCGCGGGCGAAGGCGTCATCGCCTGCGAGATCGACACCTCGAACCTCGACACGCGCTACCCGACCAATGTCGTGCGGCGCAAGGATCTGGTGACGATGCGCCTGCCCCACCACTACCAGCCGCTGATCCGCTGACCACCGGGACGCCGGCCCGCTCGTCGGGTTGGCGTCCCCCTCGCCTCCTGTTGAATATGCCGCGCCGGGAGGTTGCATTCCTCACCGGCGCGGCCGCGTTTGTGCCGTCCACCATCTGCCGCGCCGCGCGGCGGAGGCCGGCGCTGTGCGCGAAAATGCACGCGTCCGGTTGACGGGTGGGGCGGAAAACGGCTGACTCCCGCCCGGCCTATATGCGACATCGCACGATCCCGGCGCGCGATGTCCGGACCTTTTCGACCAGCTCGGAGGTGACGCGCCACAGGATGGCGACGCTCGCGTTTCGCATGCGGTCTTTGCCTAAAGACTATTGGACCTATGGCCGCATTCGACCGATAGAACGAAAAACGGGTGAGGAGCGTCACACATGGAAGGTCCCAAAGAGGGCCCGCTGGCGGGAATCCGCGTTGTCGAGCTCGGCAATCTGATCGCCGCGCCCTTCGCCGCGCGGCTGATGGCGGAGTTCGGCGCCGAGGTCGTCAAGATCGAATCCCCCGGCGAAGGCGACCCGCTGCGCAAATGGCGCAAGCTGCACAAGGGCACTTCGCTCTGGTGGTATCTGCAGTCGCGCAACAAGAAGTCCATCGCCGTCAACATGCGCGAGCCCGAGGGCCAGGAGATCGTCCGCCGCCTCGTGCGCGACGCGGATGTGCTGATCGAGAATTTCCGCCCCGGCACGCTGGAGCGCTGGGGTCTCGGCTGGGAGGCGCTGAAGGCGATCAACCCCAACCTCGTCATGGTGCGCATTTCGGGCTTCGGCCAGGATGGCCCCTATCGCGAGCGGCCCGGCTTCGGCGCGGTCGGCGAGGCGATGGGCGGCATGCGCTTCACCACGGGCGATCCCGACCGGCCGCCGGCGCGCACCGGCATCAGCATCGGCGATTCGCTCGCCGCGCTGCACGCGGTGATGGGCGCGCTGATGGCGCTCCTGCACATCAAGTCCGGGCGCGGCACCGGGCAGGTGGTCGACGTGTCGCTGTTCGAGAGCGTCTTCAACATGATGGAGAGCCTCGTCCCCGAATACGACCTCTTCGACTTCGTGCGCACCCGCTCGGGCGGCGCGCTGCCGGGCATCGCACCGTCGAACTCCTACCCCACCCGGGAGGGCACCTATGTGATCGTCGCCGGCAATGGCGACGGCATCTTCAAGCGCCTGATGGGCGCGATCGGGCGCGAGGACCTCGCGAACGACCCGCGCCTCGCCTCCAATGACGGGCGGGTGGCGCATGTCGAGGCGATCGACGGCGCCATCACCGACTGGACGAGCCGGCATTCGCTCGACGAGGTGACGGCGGCGCTCGACCGCGCCGAGGTGCCGAACGGGCGCATCTATTCGGTCGCCGACATCGTCGCCGACCCGCAATATCTCAGCCGCGACATGATCCTGCCGGCGACGCTACCGGACGGCACCGAGGTGAGGATGCCGGGCATCGTCCCGAAGCTCTCGCAGACCCCCGGCGCGGTGAACTGGCAGGGGCCGCGCCTCGGCGAGCACACGGCGTCGATCATGGCCGGGCTCGGCTACGCGGTGGAGGAGATCGACGCCCTCGCCGCCAGGGGCGTGGTGGCACGTTCCGAGGCACCCGGAGACGAGCCATGACGTGGGAAAGCGTTCCCCCGCGCGTTTTCATCCAGGAGGTGGTGACGCGCGACGGGCTGCAGATCGAGCCGCGCTTCCTGCCGACACCGGAGAAGATCGCGCTGATCGACGCGCTCTCGCAGACCGGCGTCGCCAAGATCGAGGTGACGTCCTTCGTCTCGCCCAAGGCGGTGCCGAACCTCGCCGATGCGCGCGAGGTGGCACGCGCCATCCGCCGGCGGCCGGGCGTGACCTATGTCGCGCTGGTACCGAACCTGCGCGGCGCGCAGGAGGCGCTCGAGGCGGGGATGGACGAGCTCAACCTCGTCATGTCGGCCAGCGAGACCCACAACCTCGCCAATATGCGGATGACGCCGGCGCAGTCGCTCGACGGTTTCCGCGCCATCGTGGCGGCGGCTGGCGGCACGACCGTCACGCTCAACGGCTCCATCGCCACCGCCTTCGGCTGCCCCTTCGAGGGCGCGCAGCCGGCCGGCAAGGTGCTGGACCTGGCGGAGGCCTATCTCGCCGCCGGTCTCAATTCGGTGACGCTGGCCGACACCACCGGCATGGCGAACCCGCGCCAGGTGGCGGACCTGGTGTCCACCTTCCGGGAGCGCTTCGGCGGCGTGCCGCTGACCCTGCACTTCCACAATACGCGCGGCATGGGGCTCGCCAATGCGCTGGCCGCGCTGGAGGCGGGGGCGGACCGCTTCGACGCCTCGCTCGGCGGCATCGGCGGCTGCCCCTTCGCGCCGGGGGCGACCGGCAACATCTCGACCGAGGATCTCGTCCACATGCTGGACGAGATGGGAGTGGCGACGGGCGTCGACCTTCCCGCCCTGCTGGCGCTGGCACGCAGCCTACCGGCGCTGATCGGCCATGACATTCCCGGACAGGTTGCCAAGGCCGGTCGCAGCGGCGACCTTCACCCCCCGCCCGCGCATCTTCGCGCGGCCCAATAGGACGACAGGATGGGAGAGCCCATGAACGCCGACGCAGGGGCGATGATCGCCCGGGCGCCGCAGGCCACGGCGCACCCCGACGCCCCGCTCGCCGTGGCGCTGGACGACATCGCCATCAGCTTCGCCATGAAGGGACAGCCGGTCTACAAGGCCGTCGCGCCGACCTCGCTGCATGTGGGCGAAGGCGAGTTCGTCGCCATCGTCGGCCCGACCGGCTGCGGCAAGTCGACCCTTCTCAACGCCACCGCCGGCCTGCTGGCCCCGGCCGGTGGCCGGGTCTCGATCTTCGGCGAGCCGCTGAACGGGCTGAACGGCAAGGCGGGCTATCTCTTCCAGCAGGACGCGCTGATGCCCTGGAAGTCGGCGCTCGACAACGTCGCCATCGCGCTGGAGATCGCCGACACCCGCCGCACGCAGGCGCTGGAGCAGGCGCGCGACTGGCTGAAGAAGGTCGGCCTCGCCCGCTTCGGCGACCGCTACCCGCACCAGCTCTCCGGCGGCCAGAGGAAGCGCGTCGCCCTCGCCCAGATGCTGATCCGCGAACCGAAGATCCTGCTGATGGACGAGCCCTTCGGTCCGCTCGACGCCCAGACGCGGCAGATCATGGGCACGCTGCTCCTCAATCTGTGGGCGCAGGACCGCAAGGCGGTGATGTTCGTCACCCATGATCTGGAGGAGGCCATCGCGCTCTCCGACCGCGTGGTCATCATGTCCGCCGGACCGGAGGCGAAGATCATCGGCGATTTCCCGATCGACCTCGCCCGCCCGCGCGACACCGCCGAGATCCGGCTCGACCCGCGGTTCCATGAACTGCACCGGCAAATCTGGGACCAGCTCAAGGCCGAAGTCGCCAAGACCTATGGGGAAGACCTGCAGCCATGAAGCTTCATCCCGCCAAGCTGCTGTTCCTGCAGATCCTCGTCGCCGTGGTCGCGCTCACCATCTGGCAGGTCGGCGCCACCGTGCCGATCGGCGGCGACTATCTGCTGCCGGAATTCTTCTTCTCCAAGCCGTGGGACGTGCTCGCGCGCGTCGTCGAACTGTTCGTCACCGGCACCATCTGGAAGCACCTCTGGATCACGCTCACCGAGACCGTGCTGGCCTTCATCATCGGCTCGGTCGGCGGCGTCGTGATCGGCTTTTGGTTCGCCCGCAAGCCCGTGGTGGCGGCGGTGTTCGACCCCTATGTGAAGATGGTCAACGCCCTGCCGCGCGTGGTGCTGGCGCCGATCTTCATGCTCTGGCTCGGCCTCGGCATCTGGTCGAAGGTGGCGCTCGGCGTCACGCTGGTGTTCTTCATCGTGTTCTTCAACGTCTATCAGGGCGTGAAGGAGGTGAGCCCCGTCGTGCTCGCCAATGCCCGCATGATGGGGATGAACGAGCGCCAGCTGTTCCGCAACGTCTACTGGCCCTCCGCCATGTCGTGGATGTTCTCCTCGCTGCACACGGCGGTCGGCTTCGCGCTGGTCGGCGCGGTGGTGGGCGAATATCTCGGCTCGTCCGCAGGCCTCGGTTATCTCATCCACCAGGCAGAGGGCGTGTTCGACGTGACCGGCGTGTTCGCCGGCATGTTCATCCTGGCCGCCTTCGTGCTCGTCATCGACTGGTTCGTGACGCGGGTCGAAAAGCGCCTGCTGGTGTGGCGCCCGCAGGCGGCCAGCGAACAGAACTGACAACGACAACAAACGGGAGGAAATGACATGAAGATGCGTACCTTGCTTCTGGCGGCGGGCCTGCTGTTCCCCACCCTCGGTGCGGCACAGGCCGGCGAGATCGAGAAGCCCAACATCACCCTCGGCGTCGGCGGCAAGCCCCTGCTCTATTATCTCCCGCTGACGCTGGCCGAGCGGCTCGGCTACTTCAAGGACGAGGGGCTGACGGTCGAGATCAACGATTTCGGCGGCGGCTCGAAGTCGCTGCAGGCGCTGATCGGCGGCTCCGTCGACGGCGTGACCGGCGCCTATGAGCACACGATCCGCATGCAGCAGAAAAAGCAGGACGTGCGCGCCGTCATCGACCTCGGCCGCTATCCCGGCATCGTCGTCGGCGTGAGCAAGCGCAAGGCGGACACCATCAAGTCGGTGGCCGACCTGAAGGGCGCCAAGATCGGCGTCACCGCGCCGGGCTCCTCCACCTATATCCTCGTGCAGTATCTGCTGGCGAAGAACGGCATGTCGCCGGACGACGCTTCCTTCATCGGCGTGGGCAGCGGCGCTTCGGCGGTGGCGGCGATGCAGAAGGGCGAGATCGACGCCATCTCGCATCTCGATCCGGTCATCTCCAAGCTGCAGGACATGGGCGAGCTGACGGTTCTGGTCGACACCCGCACCACCGCCGGCACCGAAGCGGTGTTCGGCGGCATGAACCCGGCCGCCGTGCTCTACTTCAAGGACAGCTTCATCAAGGCCAACCCGAACACCGTGCAGGCGCTCACCAACGCCTTCTACAGGACGCTGAAGTGGCTGGAGACGGCCACGCCCGAGCAGGTCGCCGCCGCGGTGCCGGAGGAATACTGGCTGGGCGACAAGGACCTCTACATCAAGGCGTTCAATGCCTCCCGACAGTCCTATTCGACCGATGGCAACATCGACGAGGCAAGCATGAAGAGCGCGCTGAACCTGCTCACCACCACCGATCCGAAATTCGACGGGGCGAGCATCGATCTCGGCAAGACCTTCGACGGGTCGTTCCTCGCCAAGGCGAAGGCCAAGTGATCCGCCGCGCCTGACCGCCGTGCCGTCCCCGCCTCCGGACGGCACGGCCCCCACGCGCGTCAAGGAGACCGCATTGGGGGGGGCGACAGACGAGGGCAAGGTTCGGTAAGCTGCGCCCGATGCCGTCGCGCCCGCGTCCGGGCGTGCCGGCTTCCGATCCGGTGCATGAGGTGCGGCGATGACCGTCCGATCCAACCCGGCGCAGCGCTCCTGGGACACGGCCCGGCACTCGCGCGACCAGCGCCTGTCGGCCGCCAGCCCCCATGCCAAGGGCAAGCTGGTCGCGCATCAGGATGCGACCAAGCTGCTTGAGGCCGTGCTGCGGCCCGGCGACCGGGTCTGCCTGGAGGGCGACAACCAGAAGCAGGCGGACTTCCTCGCCGCCTGCCTCGCGGCGGTGAACCCCGCCATGGTCAGCGACCTGCACATCGTGCAGTCCGGCGTCGTGCTGGCCGAGCATCTCGACCTGTTCGAGACAGGCATCGCCCGCAAGCTCGACTTCTCCTATTCCGGCCCGCAAGGCGCCGCGCTCGCCCGGGCGCTTCAGGCGGGGAAGATCCAGCTCGGTGCGATCCACACCTATATCGAGCTGTTCTCGCGCTATTTCATCGATCTCACCCCGCATGTGGCCCTCACCGTGGCGCGCTGCGCCGACCGCGACGGCAATCTCTACATGGGGCCTAACACCGAGGATTCCCCGGTGGTGATCGAGGCCACCGCCTTCAAGCAGGGCATCGTCATCGCCCAGGTGAACGAACTGGTCGACAAGGTGCCGCGCGTCGACGTGCCGGGCGACCGCGTCGACTTCGTCGTCGTCGCGCCGTCCAGCTTCTATGTCGAACCGCTGTTCACCCGCGACCCGGCACAGATCACCGAGACGCAGATCCTCACCGCCATGCTGGCGCTCCGCGGCATCTACGAGCCCTACGGGGTCAAGCGGCTCAATCACGGCATCGGCTTCAACACCGCCGCCATCGAGCTGATCCTGCCGACCTATGCCGAGCGGCTGGGGCTGAAGGGCAAGATCGCCACCCATTTCGCGCTGAACCCGCACCCGACGCTGATTCCGGCCATCGAGAGCGGCTGGGTGGAGCAGATTCATAGCTTCGGCTCGGAAGTCGGCATGGACGCCTATATGCGCGCCCGGCCGGACATCTTCTTCACCGGCCGCGACGGCTCGATGGCCTCGAACCGCATGTACTGCCAGTCCGCCGGGCTCTATGCGACGGACCTCTTCATCGGCTCGACGTTGCAGATCGACCTCCAGGGCAATTCGTCCACCGTCACGCGCGATCGCATTGCCGGCTTTGGCGGCGCGCCGAACATGGGTTCCGATCCGCATGGGCGCCGGCACGCCAGCGACGCCTGGCTGCAGGCGGGACGCGAGGCGTCGGCCGGCTCGGCGCAGTTGCCGCGCGGGCGCAAGCTGGTGGTGCAGATCGTCGAGACCTTCGGCGAGAAGCTGGTGCCGACCTTCGTCGAGACGCTCGACAGCATCGAACTGGCCAAATCGCTCGACCTCGCTCTGCCGCCGGTGATGATCTATGGCGACGACGTCTCGCATATCGTCACCGAGGAAGGCATCGCCAATCTCCTGCTCTGCCGCACGCCCGGTGAGCGCGAGCAGGCGATCCGCGGCGTCGCCGGCTACACCGATGTCGGGCGCGCGCGCGACCGCAAGGCGGTGGAGGAATTGCGCGCGCGCAAGGTGATCCAGCGGCCCGAGGATCTCGGCATCGACCCGCTCGACGCCAATAAAAGCCTGCTCGCCGCGCGCTCCATCAAGGAGCTGATGCACTGGTCGGGCAACCTCTACGACCCGCCGCGCAAGTTTCGCAACTGGTGAGGAGGCCGCGATGGATATCCTCAAGCTTCGCTACACGACCCGGGGAGGTGCCGCCGGCACGGCCCGTAGCGTCCTCGTCGGCGTCGTCGCCTCGGGCAATCTGGAGGTGCTGCTGGAACGCACACTCCCCGACACCGAATGCACCGTGGAGATCGCCACCCCCATCGGCGGGTATGACGAGGTATGGAAGGCGGTCGTCGCCGACTTCGTCGAGCGGGCCAGCCCGGGCGGCCTGCGCATCTCGATCAACGATGGCGGCGCCCGGCCCGACACGGTCGCCCTGCGGCTGATGCAGGGCGCGCGTGCGCTGGAGATCGACCGATGAGCGACACGAGCGATATCGCACGCGCGGGCGCGGCGAGCTGGTTCCTCTCCACGGCCCGCGAGCGCCTCGCCGGCCTGCTCGATCCGGGCAGCTTCGCGGAATTCATGGACCCGACCGAGCGGGTGCAAAGCCCGCATCTCGCCTTGTTCGACCTGCCCGCCGCCTTCGACGACGGCATGATCGTCGGGCGCGGCAGGCTCGATGACCGCG
Source organism: Ancylobacter sp. TW_SC_1 (assembly GCF_056836805.1). Lineage (NCBI taxonomy): Bacteria > Pseudomonadati > Pseudomonadota > Alphaproteobacteria > Hyphomicrobiales > Xanthobacteraceae > Ancylobacter > Ancylobacter sp. TW_SC_1. The sequence goes on along the minus strand of NZ_CM166365.1, from coordinate 2,506,812 downwards.
ACGTGCTCGTCGCCGCGCAGGAAGGCCAGTTCATGGGCGGCACCTTCGCCGAGGTCAGCGGGGCAAAGCTGGTCGGGCTGCTTCGCGCGGCCCGCGACGACGCCCGGCTGCCCCGCACCATCCTGCTGCTGCTCGACAGCGGTGGGGTGCGGCTGCAGGAAGCCAACGCCGGCGAACTCGCCGTCGCGGAAGTGATGCGGGCCATCGTCGAAGCCCGCGCGGCGGGAGTTGCGGTAATCGCGCTGGTCGGCGGGCGCGCCGGCGCGTTCGGCGGCGCCGGGCTCACCGCCGCGACCTGCTCGGCGATCGCCATTTCCGAGCAGGGACGGACCGGCGTGACCGGCCCCGAGGTGATCGAGACCAACAAGGGCGTCGAGGAATTCGATTCCCGCGACAAGGCGCTGGTCTGGAGCGTCACCGGGGGACGCACCCGCCGCCTGATCGGCGGCGCCGACGCCTATGTTGACGACACGATGGACGGCTTCCGCGCCGCCGCGCTTTCGCTCATGGATCGGGCGCCGCCCTTCGAGCTCGCGACATTGCGCGCCGAGCAGGCGCGGCTGGCGGCGCGGCGGACGGTGCTCGGCGCCTGCACCACCGCCGCCGAGATATGGACGGCGGTCGGCCTCGACGATCCGGAGGCGGTCCGCGACATGGACGACGAGGCCTTCACCGCTGCCGCCGCTGCGGCGAAAGGAGCGGACCATGACGCTCGATGAGATATTGGCGGGCCTGTTTCCCTCCGGGCACGATGTCGTCACGCGCCCTGACGGGCTGATCCTCGGCACCGGCCGGCATGGCGACGGCGCGAGCGTCGAGGTCATCGGCATCGCCGGCGGCGCACCGCTCGGCATAGACGGCCTGCTGCCGCTCGCAGAGCGGGTGCTGGACGTGATCGGTAGGGGCGGCTCCGCGCCGATCCTCGTTCTCGTCGACACCCAGGGCCAGCTCATGTCCCGCCATGACGAGATGCTGGGGCTGAACGAGTATCTCGCCCATCTCGCCAAATGCCTGTTGCTGGCCAGCCGTGCGGGGCATCCGACCGTCGGCCTGAACTACGGCAAGGCCGCCGCCGGCGCCTTCCTGGCGACGGCCGGCGCGACCGACATTCTCGTCGCCCTTCCCGGCGCCGAGCCGGCGGTGATGGACCTGCCCTCGATGGCGCGCGTCACCAAGCTGCCGATCGAGAAGCTGACGGAGCTGTCGAAGACGACGCCGGTCTTCGCGCCGGGCCTCGCCTCGATGAGCGCGGTGGGCGCGGTGGCGGAGGTCTGGGATCCGGCCAGGCCGCTCGCGCCGCAGTTCGAGGCGACCTTGGCCAGCCTTCCCGCGCATGACACACGGGACGCCCTCGGCGCCGAGAGGGGCGGAAGGCGCGTCGCGGCCGACATCGCCCGCCGCGTGGCGGAGCAGGCCTCAAGCAGCCATGACGATTGAGCGAACGGAGCGCCGGCACGACCTGCTGCGCGTCCGGTCGGAGGGCTGGGATGCACTGCTCGGCGCCGACGGTGGGTTCAACCATCTCGCCGACGACGCCCGGCGGCTGGTCGAAGGCTGGGCCGGGCGCGGCTGGCCGGTCATCGTGCGCCGCCGCGCCGAAGGTGACGACCGGTGGACCATCGCCGTCAGCCTGCCGCTGCCCCCGTCACTCGGCAAGCTGAGGCTCGGCTTTCGGCTGCCGCCCGAAATGGTGGCCGAGCGCCTCTCTGCCGTTCCCCTTGGCGAGGCCGTCGGATCGGCTCCCGCACATCTGCGGCCGCAGCTCGACGCCCTCGATGCGCTCGGCGAGCGGCTGCGCTTGCGCCCGGCCGTGTTCGGGGCGCTACTCTGGCAGCATCTGACGGGGCTCGCCTATCTCCATGCCGGATCGGACATCGATCTCATCTGGCCGGCTCCCGCGAGCGCCGACGTGCCGGTTCTGCTGGACGGCCTCGCGGAGCTCGACCTGGCCGGTCCGGCGCGCATCGACGGCGAGATTCTGTTCGGCGGCGACGGCGTGAACTGGCGCGAACTGCGCGGCGGCCTCGCGGGCGGCGACAGCCGCGTGCTCGTCAAATCCATGGACGACGCGACGCTCAGATGCGCGCACACGCTCCTCGCATGAGCGTCGGGCAAGCCGCTGCGCGGGCCGATCATCGCCGGGGATAACCGGCACAGGCATTGACGCCGCCTGCCCACCGGGGCGGAATGTCCGCCCCCTCCCCGTGCCCAGGAAACCTCGATGTCGCAGTTTCACATGATCCCCGGCGCCCCACGTCCGGTCGCCCCGTTCAGCCATGCGGTCGAGGCGGATGGCTGGGTGTTCATCACCGGGCAGATGCCGACCTGGCCGGACGACGACTCCCGGGCCCTGCCCGAAGGCGTCGAGGCGCAGACCCGCCGCGTGATGGACAATCTCGTGCTCGTGCTGGCGGGAATCGGCCTCGACCTGTCGCATGTCGTGCAGGCGCGGGTCTATCTGACCGAATTCAAGCGCGACTACCCTGCCATGAACGCGGTCTACGCCTCCTATTTCCCGGCCGAGCGGCGGCCGGCGCGAACCTGCGTCGGCGTCACCGGTCTTGCCCGCGATGCGCTGGTCGAGATCGACCTCGTCGCGCACCGGCCGGGATGACGGAAGAGTCCTGTCAGATCTTCTTGTCGGGGCTGGTCGAGCTGTCCGGCGTGACGGGAGCGGACGTGGCCGGAGCGGGCGTGGCCGGTGCAGGCGTGGCCGCGCCCGGCGCGGTGGTCGAAGTGCCGCTGTCCGGCTCGGCCGGCGCGGGCGTGGTCGCGCCCGGCGCGTCGGTCGAGGTGCCGGCATCGGGCTTCTGGCGGCGGATGACGATGTCGCCGTTCGGCTGCACTTCCGGCATCGTATAAGGGATGACGCTCTTGATGTAGTCCAGCGCCTCGCTGGCGGCATCCGAGAGCGACTTCTCGATGCGGTCGAAGGTGCTGGGCGGCTCGGTCGACTGGCCCAGTTGCTGCGCAAAGGCGCACGGCGCCGCTGCCATCAGCACCGATCCGGCAAGGCCGAGCACCTTCAGATGACGGACGATGTTCATGACCAGTCTCCTTACGACGACGGAACTGCTCCGCCTCAGTTGATCTTGAGCACCACGCGCTCGGAACGCCGCCGCAGGAAGCCAACGGCTAGCAGCAGCAGCAGGAATATCCAGAAGTTCAGCCGGTTGGCGAGCCAGCCGGCATAGAAGAACAGATAGACCGTCGCATAGGCGCCCCAGACGAGGATCACCACGTTGCGGATGCCGTGCGCAAAGGCGCGGCGCGAGCGATGGATCAGCAGCGGGCCATAGAAGACGAGCCCGCCCAGCAGCAGTACCGCGAAGCCCACGAGGCTCGGCAGCCGGCCGGAGAACGGCCAGACCAGGATGGCGGAAAGATCGTAGGCGAGCGGATTGGCCGGGCCCGAGAGGAACTGGCCGAAGCTCATGTCCCACGGCCCGCCGCGACGAAACACCTCGCCCGGGTCCAGAAGCCCCCAATGCACGTTGGTGCACAGAATGATGCCGCCGGCGAGCACGCCGATGGCGAGGGAGAACAGCTCGATATAGGGCGTGGCGGGAAGCTGGCAGTCCTGCGCCGCGTTGATCGCACGGCAGGAGGCGGCAAGCAGCGCGAACGGGAACAGGCCCAGTGCAGCGGCCTGGACCAGAAGGGCGATCGCCGTGAACGCCAGTTCGCTTCCCATCGTCTGCTCGTAGCGTCCCCTGTCGGCGGCATGCCGCGGCACGCCCGTTCCACCATCGTCCCGCCATTCCGCCACATCGGCGATGGCGGATCTTCAGAGCCGGCAATCCTCCGGCGCACGGTCCCCCGGCACCGTACAGTTGCCCGGCATCGACAGCGCCGGCTGCTCCGCATCGAAGGAGCGCCCGACAATGTCGCTGGCCTTCAGCACCATCCAGGTCACCGCCAGAAAGGCGATGATGCCGGCCAGTCCGATCACGAGGAAACGGGCACGGTAGAGGATCAACACCACGGCAATGGCCAGAGGAAGCAGGACGAAGCCGATGACGAACAGCGTCTCAAGCATCCTGACGAGATCCCAACATCCGGCTCGATCCGGCGCGGCCGGTCGTTTCCTCCTTAAAGCGCCAGCCCGGCGAAAGGAAGCCCGCCGCGCGCTCCTGCCTCACTGAACGGCGGTGGCGGGTTGTCCCAGCAATTCCCTGGCCTTGTCGAGATAGGCCTGCGACACAGGGTCGAGCTTCAGCGCCTTTTCCAGCTCCTCGGCGGCCTTGTCGGTGTTGCCTGTGCGCTGATAGAGATCGGCCAGCTTGGCATGCAGCGCCGGCTCGTTCGGCGTGATCACGACCGCCGCCTCGTACTGGACGATGGCGTCGTCGAACAGGCCCTGCTCGACCAGCATGTCGCCCCAGGCGGTACGGGTGACCAGATAGTTCGGATGCTGGCGCACGGCACGGGCGAAAAAGCCGTCGGCGCGGGCATAGTCCTTCTTGCCGGCATAGATGATGCCGAGATTGATCAGCGGATAGAGAAAGTCCGGCTGCTGGTAGAGCGACGCGTCGAGCATCTCGACCGCCTTGGCATACTGGGCCTCGCGCTCCTCGGGCGTGAGATTCGGGTCGCGCTCGGCCTTCAGCATGTGCATGCGCCCGAGCAGGCCGAAGGCCAGGAAATGCTGCTCCGACGGCTGCTCCGCGAGGAAACGGTCGATCGTCGCGCGGGTCTTGGGAAAGTCGAACTGCTTCGCAGCCAGTTCCTCGCGGCGATGATAGAGCGCGATGACGTAGGGGTTGATGAATTCGAGGATCTGGATCGCGCCCTCATGGAGCAGGCCGTCCATGTCGTCGGGCTTGCCGCGCACGACGATCAGCTTGACCGGCTGATCCTCCTTCTTCGTGTAGACGCGGATGACGAGCTGCGTCTCGTCGCGCTGCTCGGTGATCTCGCCGTTGATGTAGTATTTGATCAGGCCGAGCACGTTGCGGGTGCCGTTGATGAGCAGGCCGACCTCGAAATAATCCTCGAAGGCGCTGATGCCCTTCTCGACTCCGCCCTCGTCAATATTGATCGCCTGAAGCTCGGAGGCCGCCGCGACGCTGAGCTCACGCAGTTCATCCGTCAGCACGCGGGTGGCGATGGTCGAGGTGTAGCCGCTCCACTCGCGCACCTGCGGCACGTAGACCTTCTCGATGACGATATCCTCGCCGACGAACAGCGCGGCGACGAACACCATCGCCGCCGCGACGGCCGGCAATGTGAAAATACCGAAATCCAGCATCCAAGCCCCCGCCTACCTGCCGCGCGCCTCTGCGCCGAGACCGACGCGACGTCTTTCAAAACCGATTGGTATCGCAAGGAAAATCTACGGACAATCCAAAGCGTCCGAGAATATCGCGATACTCCTGCACGTCGATCAGCGACAGGCCGGCCGAATGAAAGCGATCGAACTCAGCCGGTGTCGGATAACTATTGCACTTTACCTTGGAACTCCCCTGCGGAACAGTCGCGATCGGAGCGCCGGCAAGCAGCTTTTCAACCGTTTCGTTAATCAGCCGGTTGCCGAGCAGGTGGCTGTCGAGATTATGCGCGAACGCCGAGCGGCCCGGCAGGATCGGCACATTCCCCTGCGCGATCATCGGGCCGCTGTCGATGCCGTCATCGACGAGATGGAGCGAACAGCCGAGCGTCTCCTCGCCGGCCAGCATCGAGAAGAAGTGCGGATAGAGCCCGGCATAGTCCGGCAGACGGCCGGGATGGACGTTGACCACGCCATGCCGCGCCGCGCCGAACAGGCGCGTCGGGATCAGGAAGCTGAAGCGCGCGGAAACAACCAACTCGGGCTGGAACCGCACGAGAGCGGCATTGAAGACGGGATCGTCGAGACCGCGCGCCACAGCCATGTCGACGTCGTAATGCCGCGCGAGCTGCACCGGCGTCATCAGCGCGTCGCCCTCGCCGAGGCCGGGGGCATCGTCGATCTGCGGGAACAGCGTGCCGAAGGGCAGGTCGCGCTCGAAATACTTCATGCGCCGGAGGTCCGGCACGGTCAGCTCGACCGGGCGGGTACGCTCGGCGAGCACCACCCGCAACCGGCAGCCTTCGAGCGGTGCGAGGCGAGCCATGAGGTCGTTGAGCAGCACCGTCGCGGTGAGGTCGCGCTTGCTGAGGATGAGGATCCTCATGGCCCGCCCCCGCCTGCCGGCTGACCGGCCGCCGGCGCCGCCTCCTCGCCCCTCTTGATGACCTCGATGGCGTTCATCAGCAGCAGCGGCGGATAGAGGTGCAGCTTGTGCGCCACTTCCATGTTGACGATCAGCGAGAAGCGGCTCAGCGCCTCCACCGGGATGTCCTCGGGCCGGCGCCCCTCGACGAGTATCTGCTCGGCGCGCGTGCCCGTGAGCTGGCCGACCGTGTAGTAGCGGCTGACCAGCCCGAGCAGCGCATCCGCCTCGACCACCGGCACCTCGCCGGCCGCCGCCACCGGAATACCGTGCGCCACCGCGGCACGGGTGAAGGCGGCGCGGTTGTTGAGGATGAACGAGCTGGAGCCGATATAGATCAGGTCGACCTTCTCATCGGCGAGCGCGGCGACGACGTCGGGCAGGCTTGCAGCGACGGGCTTGCCCGCGTCATCCCTCGGCACGGCCTTCGCCACCACCTCGAAATCCATCCCCGCAGCGAGGGAGCGGAGCTTCTCGACCGAACTGACCGCGTTCACCTCGTCCTCGTTATAGGCGACGCCGACGCGGCGGAACGGCAGATAGGAGCGGATCGCCCGCAGCTGCGTCTCCTCCGGCACGATCACCAGCGTGCCGGTGACGTTGCGCCCGGGATGTTCGAGGTCGGCCACCACGCGGGCGGCGACGGGATCGGTAACGATCATGAACAGGGTCGGGATATCGGTGAGGTAGCGGGCCGGATCGGGGTTGTCGTGCGTGCCGACCATGCCGAGCGTCGCGGTCGTTCCCCACGTCACCACCAGATCGACCTTGCGGGACCGCGCCTCGGCGACGAGATCGGGAAACTTCAGGTTCAGCGTCCCGGCATGGCGGATGAGGTACTGCACCGGCACCTTGCGGAAGGCGAGGTAGTCCTGGAAGCCGCGGCAGGCATCCTCGCAGCCGCGCCACAGCACCATCATGACCTTGAAGGGCGGGCGCTCCGCCTGCTGCGCCGGCGCGGCACCGGCAAGGCCCGCCAGCATCGGAAGTAACAGCAGCAGCACCGCAGCCGAATGCCGGCTGGCGGCGGCGAGGCGGCGGATCGCTCGCAGGGTCACACCGCCCTCCCCTTGCCGCTGCGCTGCGCGAGCAGCAGGACCGGCGCGCAGAGCGCGATCATGGCGCCAACGAACATGAGGCTCGCCGTGTAGCCGTAGCGCAGGGCGACGGCGGCCACCAGCATCGGGCCAATCACGCTGCCGACGCGCTCCAGCATGCGCAGCACGCCGAGCACCGTGGTCTGGCCGACCTTGTCGATCTCGGCGGCGCAGATTTCCGGCACCAGCGCGATCTGCGGCGAGATCGAGATGGCGTGCGCGACCGCGACCGCCAGCACCGCGCCGGCCACGCCGTAAATATCGGAGCGCACCGCCAGCAGGAACATGGCGAGGCCGGACAGCAGCGTGCCGACGACCACCAGCGACCAGCTATAGCCGCGCTCGTCCGCCATGCGGCTCACCCAGGGGCCGAGCAGCACGATGACCAGCGAGTACAGGATCATCACCCGGGCCGTCTCGGCCTCGGAGACGTCGAGACCGGCGAGATAGAGCGGCACCGCGTAGAACAGGAAGCCGGTGAGGACGATCTTGTTCGGGATCGCCGCGAACAGGACGAGCGCGAGGAAGCGTGGATTGGCCAGCGCGATGCGTAGATCGGCGAGCCGGAGGCGGCGGCGCTCCTCCGCCGGCGCCTCGGCGCGCCCCATCATGCGCAATGCCAGCAGGCCGGCGACGAGCGACAGCGCGGCGGCGCAGACGAACACCGCGCGATAGCCCGCCCGGTCGGCCAGGATGCCGCCGATGGCGGTGCCGCAGATGCTCGCCGACATGAGCACCGTCACGAAGACCGAGATGCCGCGTGTGCGCTCGCCCCGGCTGGTCACCTGGACGATGAAGCCCTGCGCGGCGATGGTGCACATGCCGTAGCCGACCGCTCCGAGCGCACGGGCGACGATGAGCTGCAGCACGCTCTGTGCCGCGGCGGCGGCGAGGAAGCCGACGATGGCGACGAGCAGCCCTGCGAGGAAGATGCGGCGCGGGCCGTAATGATCCGACCACGAGCCGGAGATCGGCGTCGCCAGCGCCAGCGTCGCCATGTAGACCGAGATCGGAATGCTGATCATCAGCTGCGGCGACAGCCACGGCACATTGGCGTCGAGCGAGGCGATATAGAGCGGCAGGAAGGATTTCTGCAGTTCTTCCGCCATGACGAAGACGAACAGCGGCAGCCGGACGTCGGTGATCGCCGCCCGGATATGGAAATGGTCGACGGGACCGTCGGTCAGGCCGAAGCGCGCGCCGATGGCGGCGACGCGGGCGCGCAGCGTCGGGCTCTGCCCGGCGTCCTCGACGAGCCGGCGATAGCGCTCGTTCAGCCCCCGCACCAGCCTGTTGAAGTGGCGCACCGCCCGGCCGATGCCGTCATTGGCGCGATAGGCGATGTGGCGGTGCAGATTGCCCCTGCCCCCCTCCTCCACCGCCGCGATGAGCTGGTTGAGGGGGCGCACCGTGCGCCCCGTCAGCAGGACCACCGCCATTTCGAAGGCGAGGAACAGCGCCACCAGCAGCACGATGAAGATATCCTGCGCCAGATCCTCGAACTGCCGGTCGATGAAGCGCGAATCCAGCCCCACGCCGATCACGGCGGCCGTCGCCCCATCCGGTCCTTCCGCGCGGCTGAGCACGCTCCGGCGCTCGCCGCTCCACACGATCTCGCGGTCGATGCTGCCGAGCGCGAAGATGCCGGCCGGCTGCGAGAGGTCGGCGGCGATCTCGGCATCTTTCTCGCCGGCGGCGAACAGCACCCGGCCCGCAGGATCCATCACGGCAGCATAGGCAATCTCGTGATGGCTCGACAGCAGCTGTTCGAGATAGGCCGGGACGCCGACCATCCGTTCGAGCGGTATGCCGTAGCCGAGTGCCCGCTCGACATCGAGCGTCGCCAGTTCCGCCACCGTGTCGGCCTTCTGGGTGATCTCCGGCGAGAGCGTCGCCTCGAACAGTCCGTGCGTGCGCAGCGACAGCAGCGTCGCGGCGGCGATGACCAGGGCGAAGGTGATGATCAGGATGCGCGTGCGCAGTCGCGCAATGTCATCCCCGGCCACGGCCAGGCCGGCCGTCTCGGAGGGCGCGTCGCCGGACGCCATGTCCGGGGCCGCGCTCATCGGCGCTCCTCCACGACGGCCGGCGCGGAATGCGGCGACGATGCCGCTTCCTGCTCCCTCAGCTCGCGCTCGGCCCGCGCAAGCTCGCTCTCCGCCTCCTCGACGGCCTGCCGGAAGGCGCGGACCGGATCGCGCAGCGCCTGAGGCAGCCGGGCGTCGACCGGGCGGCTGTCCTCCAGTTCGAACGCATCGGTCAGCCCCCGCAGGGTGCGCCGCATGCCGCGCGTCGCCAGCAGCGCCAGCACGACCGCGAGAAGCGCGAAACCGGCGAAGACCGCCAGCGCCGACGCCACCAGCCGGTTGCGCATCGTCGCGATCTTCTCCCCCGCCTCGGCCGTCGAATAGACCACCGCGACGCCGCCAAGACCTTTCAGAAAGCTCGAATCGAGCCGGACCCCGACCGTCGACGAGTTCTCGCCGTCGAGGTGCCAGTCGGGCCGGACCGTCTTCGCCTGGGCGTCGACCCAGGCCGGCGGCGTCGGCTTGCCGACAAGTTCGGGCACGGTCGAATAGAGGATGCGGTCGGAGGCGGTATCGAACAGCGAGACGCTCTCGATGTAGGGATAGTGCGCCTTCGCCTTCTCCAGAATGCCGGGCGCCGCGTGCAGCCCTTTCAGTTCCAGGCCGAGATTGAGCAGCACCTCGATGGAATCGCGCGTCCACGTCGTCACCAGCGCCACACGCCGGTCGGACAGCTCGGAGAAGGTGGTCAGGAACTTCGAATAGTTCAGCAGCGTCGCCAGCGACAGCACGAAGGCGAGCGAGACCAGCAGCGCGAGCGTCACGAAGGTCGTCGCGTGCAGCGAGGCGCGCAGCGAGCGCAGATACGCTCCCGGAGACCTCGAACGGATGTGCATGCTGTCTGCCGTCTGCCCCGAGTTGGACGCTGGCCCACGACCGCCTATACTGGCGTCGTCGGCGGATATTGCGTCATGCAATGAATAGCCGAACTCTATCGAAATGCCAGCGGCTCCGGGGTTTCGCGCAAACGCGGCGGGAATTTTCGGATCGGGGAGAACAACCTGAGCCATGCACGAGTTCGGACCGGTCGACCTACTGATACGCTGGCTGACCGGCCTGGCGCTGGTGCTCGGAACCTATAATCCCTACGCCATGTCCTATTATCATTGGGTCACGGACTATTCCGGCCACGTCTCGGCGAAGATCCTCGTCGGCGTGTTGCTGCTGATCCTCCACGTCGTGGCGATTCTCTCCAGCATGCGCTCGCTGGGTCTCATCGGCATCGGCTTGCTGACGGCGACCTTCGCCTCGGCGGCGTGGGTGCTCATCGACAACGAACTGCTCTATGTCGAGGACCCGCGGGTCTTCACCCTCACCCTCCTGGTGATTCTCGCCACGCTCTATGCCTCGGGCCTGTCGTGGTCGCATCTGCGGAACCGGCTCAGCGGCCAGGTCGATTCGACGGATGTGACTTTCAACTCGCCGGTGTGAGATGGCGCGCCTCGACATCAACCCGCCGGTCGACTTTCCCCGGCTGTTCGCGCGGCGCGGCTGTCTGGCGGCGACGCTGGTCTTCGGAACCTACAATCCGAGCGGCTATTCCTATTATCACTGGGTCACGCAGGGCGAGCAGTTGTCGACGCTGCAGTTCTTCGTCGGCGTCCTGCTGTTCTCAGGGCTGGTGGCGCTCGGCCGCATGGCATTTCTCAGCATTGGCTATTTCGGCATAACGGCGCTGTCGCTGCTGGTCATCATGTCGCTGCTGGCGGGCGTAGGCCTCGGCTTCTTCGCCTTCGACGACGTCCACATCACGGTCTATTTCACGCTATTCTGGATTTCGCTGGTGCTCGGGGTCGGCACGAGTTGGTCCTTCGTGCAGAAGCGCATTTCGGGCGAGCGCGACGTGCTGCGCACGCCGCCCTGACCGGCACTTGCGAGCCTGCCTCAGTGCCCCGCCGTGACGAAGACGGGCGGCGTGCCTTCGGGGTGCTCGTCGGCGTCGTCGACCTCGATCGTCACATGGTCGATGCCGAAGCGCTCGGCGAGCCGCGAACGCACCGCCGCTTTCACCTCGCGAGGCCGGGCGCCTTCCTTGACGATGAGGTGCAGCGACGCCATCAGGCGCTCGCCGGTCAGGCCCCAGATATGGATGTGGTGGACGTTCGCCACGCCTTCGACGCCGAGCAGTTCGTCGGCCACCACCGGTCCCTGCAGTTCCTCCGGCACGCCTTCCATCAGGATGTTCAGCGCGCTGCGGATCAGCGACCAGGCGCTGCGCAGGATCAGCACGCTCACGAACACCGACAGGATCGGGTCGATCGGCATCCAGCCGGTCGCGAGGATGACGAGCGCCGCCGCGATCGCCGCCACCGAGCCCAGCAGGTCGCCGATGACGTGCAGCAGCGCGCCGCGCATGTTGACGTTGCGGCTGTCGCCCGCGCGCAGCACCAGCACGCCGCCGACATTCACCAGAAGGCCGATCACGGCGACGACCAGCATCGGCCCGGCCAGCACCTCCACCGGCTGGGCGAAGCGTTCGATCGCCTCATAGACGACCCAGAGGGCGATGAGGAACAGCGTCGCGCCATTGGCCAGCGCCGCCAGCACCTGGAAGCGGTGATAGCCGAACGTCCGGCGCTCGTCGCTCGGCCGCCGGCTCAGGCGGAAGGCCGTCCAGGAGAGGAACAGCGCCACCGTGTCGGACAGCATGTGGCCGGCATCGGCGATGAGCGCCAGCGAGCCCGACAGCCAGCCGCCCGTCGCCTGCGCGATCATGTAGGCGCCGGTCAACAGCATGACCCAGAAGACGCGGCGCTGGCTGTCGTCGGTGACGCTCAGCCCGTGATCGTGCCCGTCGCCGGCCTTGTGCGCGCCCGAGGCGTGGCGGCCGGGCGGGTGATCATGCGGGGCATGATCGTGAGGTGCATGATCTTGCGACGGATGATCGTTCTCCGGGGAGGCGGTCATCGAGACATCCTGTCAGGACTGGGAGAAAGCCGGACGGCATGAATGCCGACGGCTGAAGTACAGTCCCGCAGGGAGTGCCCCCTGCGGGATTTGCACAGATGGGCGACAGACGGCCCGGCACCGGGCCGCATGCGCGATCAGTTGATGCGGATGACGCCGCCGAGCGGGCTCGATTTCAGCTCGGCCGCAGGGATCGAGTCGGCGCAGAGCTGCTCGCGGAAGCTCGCATATTCGGCCCGCACATCCTCGTAGCTCGGCGCGCCGACAGTGGTGACGCTCGGCGTCTCGGGCGTGGCGGCGGTCGCGTTGTCGAGCGACGGCGTCACCACCACCACCGCCTCGGCGGCCGGCAGCGGCATGTCGGAAGCCGCGGCGACGACGCGGTCGGCGACCACGTAGCCGAGCGTGAAGTCATGCGCGACCGAATAGGTGATGCCGTAGGTCACGACGGTGCCCGCCGCCTCGCGCGCATTGGTCGGGCCGACAAAGGGCAGCATCAGGAACGGGCCGGAGGGCACGCCGTAGCTGCACATCGCGCCGCCCAGATCCTCCGGCCGCGCCACCCAGCCCATGCGGGTGGCGACATCGAACACGCCGCCGATGCCGGCGACGCTGTTGATGGCGAAGCGGCCGACCGAGACGCCCATATTGTTGAAGTCGCCCTGCACGCCACTGGAAATGGCGGTCAGCGGCTCACGCAGATTGGTGAAGACATTGTCGATGCCGGTCTGGACGGAGGTCGGCACGCTCGCGCGATAGGCGCTGATCACCGGGTGCGCCACCACCGCGACGAAGGCGGTGTTGAAGGCATAGGTCGCGCGGTTCACCTGCTCCAGCGGGTCCCACACGGCGGCGTTGGCCGCCGTCTGCGCCGAAGCCGGCACGGCCGATGCGAGAAAGGCGCCCGCCAGCGCGAGCGGCAGATAGGTCTTGCAAGCCCGAATCATGTTGCCCCTCCTTCAGGATCCGACCGGCATCCGCCGCACGGCTAGGAAATGGAACGGCGCCGCCGGCTCACGGCAGCACCGCATAGGAAATCACGACCGCACCGGCGGCCCCCATCGCCGTCGACAGGGAGCCGGTGGCGGCAAGGCCGAGCGCGAAGGCGCCGCCAAGCAGCGCCGCGCCGAAGAGAACCTGCTGCGCCGACACATCCAATGCGGAGGCGGTATCGTTCGTTCCCGTCCGCGCCGCGTGTTCGTCGGCGGTGGGCAGGCGCGCCGGCTGACCGAAGGCCACGGAAGGCGGCAAGGCGGCGACGCGGCTGACCGGCTCGGCGGCGAGCCTGCCCGGCGCAACCGCGAGCATCGCCGACGCCAGAGCGGCAACCGTCAGGAGCGTCGCCAGCCTCGTCACCCGCGCGCCTCCTATCGGATCTGGTTGAGTAGGCTGGCGCCTTCGGTGACCACGCGCGCGCCGTCCGAAAGCCCCGATTCGACGACCATCTGGTTGCCGGCGATGCGCGTGGCGCGCACCTGCCGCGGCATGAAGGTCTCCGCCCCCGTGCGCTCCCAGACGATGGAGCGGCCGTCGGCGTCGCGGATCACGCTCGACGCGGGAACCGGGATGCCGGCGATGGTGCGGTTCTGCTGCACGATCACCGTCACCGGCTTGCCGACCGACAGCCCCTCATGCGCACCGACGACGCGGAAACGCAGCGGAATTGCCTGATTGCTCAGCGTCATGCCGCCGCCGATGAATTCGAGCGCAAAGGCGCGCCCGTCGCTCGTCACCGCCGTCGCCGAACGCACGTTCTGGGCGATCGCCGGATCGTAGGCCGCCGCCTCGACCCACAGCGAATCCGGATCGACGATCTCGAACACGATCTGGCCTTGGCTCACCGTGCCGCCGACGACGGCCGAGACCTTGGAGATGACGCCGTCCGCCGTGGAGCGCAGGCTCTCGCGGCGCTCCAAAGCGCCCTGCAGCGACACCAGTTCGCGCCGGTAGCCGTCGATCTGCACCTTCATCGCTTCGATCTTGTTGGTGCGGTAGCGCACGAACAGCACGTCGCCGAGCCGCTCCATCTGCTTCTCGGCGAGCGATATCTGGTTGGAGAGCTGCTGGATCCGCGCCTCGATCTGCGCCCGCTCCGACACGGTCACGGTCGGCTGCAGATAGGCCAGCAGGTCGCCGCGCCGCACCCGCATGCCGAGATAGGGGAAGGAGCCGGCATGCGCTTCGATGATGCCGGCGAGCGAGGCGTTCACCGAGGTGCCGGTGGACGGGTCGGTGATCACATGGCCGGGAATCTCGTAGGCCATGGCGACGTCGGCGCTGTGGCTGACGGCCCAGCGCACGGAAAACACGCGCTGGGTCGACATCGGCAGGAAGGCCGAACCGTCGGGCCGGCGGTGCGGCGTGTCGCGCAGAAGGTCGAGCGCCGCGCGCGGCTGGGCCTGCGGCGGGACGATCGCGGAGTCCAAGGCCGCCGTGTCAGGCGCCGAGGGCGCCGATGCGGCCTTGGCACCGGCCGCCGGGGACACGTCCTTGAGCGTCCCGCCGCCGGCAGGCACGCTGTCGGAAAGCGAGGCGACGCGGTAGCTGCCATCCGCCGCCCGCGTCCCCCGGCTCTTGCCGGTCGGGGCGGGAAAGGCGGCCGTCGTCGTTTCGGCGTTGCTGGCGAGAATCGGCACCACCGGACTGACCGTCACGCCCCGCGACGTGCCGCCCGGAACGGACGCATCGCGCATCAGCGTTTCGCCGGCCGGGGTGCTCACCGGGGAAGAAGTGGGATCCTGAGCCGGCGGATTGATGCCGAAATCACCGCTCTCGTTCTCGACGAAATAGCGGGCGACATATTTCGTACCGACCTCGGTGACGATTCCGGTCGCGGCAATCGTTGCGGCGAAAACGAGCGTGGTCACAACGTAGTAGAGCATGATCGTCCCGCGGCCGCACAATCCGCCAGTGCCGTAGCGCACATCTCAGGCCTGTGCCACGACACTACCACGTTCATCTTGCGAGGCGAACAGATTTGGGGATTTGACAGCGGAGATGACGTAGGGTTTCGGCGAATAGGGTCGGATCCATATCCAGATACCCCTCAACGCTTCGGGCGACCGCCCGCACACCCCCTTACCGACGCGAATGCGCTTGATATGAAGCCGGCGCCGCATATTGTCGGAGCATCTTCCTCGGTGGACCACGCAATGATCAGGCCCTTCGCGAACCGGCTCCATCGCCGCCCCCTACGACAATGTGCGGCCGCCTTGCTTGTCGGCGGTGCCCTGCTGCTCGGGCTGGCTGCGGTGTCGTCCGGGCCGGCCGCCGCTCAGGGGATCGCCAGCGACATGGATTTTCGCGGCATGACCTCGCTGCGGATCACCGCCAGCCCGACCACGGTGGAATCGCTCGACTGCGGCCTCGAATCCACCGGGCTGGTACGTGAGCTTCAGCGCCAGTTTGAATCGGGCGGCATGAAGCCGACCGATTCCGACGCCGCGCTGGGGGTCATCACCATCCTCTCGGCGCGCGACAGCGACCGTGGACTGTGCAACTCGACGATCATGCTCGGCGCCTACAAGAAGGCGTCGTTCTTCGACAAGGATGTGGGCTGGATCCGCAGCGGCTACGTAGTGGTCTGGCAGAGCGCCGTGCTGGTCGCCTCTCCGGCAGAATCGCACGCCGTGCAGGTGCGCGATGCGCTGACGCGGCTCGGCGACGCGCTGCTCGGCGACTGGCTCACCGCCAATCGCCCCGCCACATCGGCCGTCAGCCAGTAAGATGTGGCCGTCACGACGGGCTCGCCCGCCATCGGCGTTCCGGCCGCCCCGGCACGTAAGCGTGCGGGATTACCGGCCGTACATCCAGCCGCCAACATAGCCACCGATGACGGCGCCGACGGCGGAAACCGCCACCTGCCCTACACCGGCCGCATAGCCGGCGCCCGCGCTCAGCGTGCCCGCGCCGGTGCCCGCCGCCGCCATGGCCGAGCCGGCGACGCCGGCGGTCAGCATGTTGGCGACGACGATGCCACCGACGGCACCGACCGTTATGGCCATCACCCGATAGGGATCTATGGCGTCCGGATCCGTCGGCACCGGCACGGTGCTCGACAGAGAAGGCACCGGGGCGGCTTCGACCGTAGGCGCCGGAAGGGTCGCCGGCGGCGCGCTCTGCGCGGCGACCGGAGCGACCAGCACGCTCATCGTGCCAAATGCGGCAAGGGTCAGGACGAGGATCGACTTTCGCATGGTCCGCTATCCCCCAGAATGCGCCGCCGCGCCATATGCGCAGGGCAAAGCTTGGAATCCGGCGCCGGGTACCGCCCGGCAACGCCTAAACCGTACGGAAAGGAAGCGAAAAGCCCGAAGCCGGCTTCTTTTCCTTGCCAATCTTATCATACCACCCGCGCGACATCACCATGGTCCGCTTCGGACGGAACTGGTTCTGCTCCATCACCTGCTTGACGTAGAGCCGCGCCTCTTCCTCGCTCAGCACACCGCCGGCGAGCTCGTTGTAGAGCGCCGTCGCCTCGCGGAACTTCTTCTTGTTGATCTTCTTTCCCTTGCCGCCATAGCGCGACAGGATCGGCAGAATGCGGCTGTCGACCTCGCGTTCGAGGCGGATGGCCTTCTGCTGGGCGACATAGAGCACGATGCCGCGTGCCTCGTAGGGATCGAGCCCGAACTGCGATATGCCCTGCTCGAGCAATCGGCGTTCTTCGGACTTGGAGAGGAACGGACGGTCCAGCGCCGCCAGCTCCACATAGCCCATGAACCGATCGCCTGCCGTGTCTTGCCTAGGCATCACTCGTCCCGCTTCCGAAGAACCGCGCCGACGCCGGCGCCGCTCCCACCCCTTTACCGCCCCGCCGCACGACGCCGACGCGACCGAACCCCACCGGCGTCATCGCCAGAACTGCAATATCGCGAAGAACGCGTGCGAAAGCAGCGTCAAAGATACGCCGATCACGATCGCCTTGGCGATGGCGTTGTTGATCGATACCACGAACAATTTCGGGCGCAAGCCAATGTATATCGCCGCGCCACTGCCGAGTAGCGAACTCAACACAATCTTGGCTCCCACCCAGCCCAGCTGCCGGTAGAGCGTCGGACCGGCCTCGATGAGCCGCCGGAAATAGTTCTCCTGCCAGAACTCCGGCGGCTGGTCGGGAAAGAACAGCAGCCAGGTCTGCAACGCCGACCAGGAGGCGGTCGCGAGTGCCGCCACGGTGAGCAGGGCCAGCGACAGCGTGTTGGCGACGAGGATCGACACGATGAGATAGCGTAGCCCCGGAATGGCGAGGTTGCGCATCGCCGGAAGCTGCGCCGACAGCGTGCGGTTGCCGAGATCGGCGCAGATCACCGCGCTGTTGCGCGCCACCACCAGGATCGAGGCGATGAGCGGCACCGAGATCGTGGTCTGCACGAAGCCGATGCCCGCCAGCGTCTCGTCATGCAGGATCGACTTCAGATAGCCGCCGAACGCATGGTAGTTGAAGCCGAACCAGATCGACACGAAGCCCAGTATGGCGCCGCCCAGCCCGAGATAGGCGAGCATGAAGGGCGAGGCGCAGAGCACCCAGAAATACTCGGCGAAATAGCGCGCGAACCAGCGCCACGGATGGCCGCGACGGGCAATGCCGCGCCAGGCCGAGGCCGCCGGCGCCGGCGTGCCCTTCTCGGCGGCGGCGAGCGCGCTCTCGCCCTCGATGTCGAGCCCCCGCATCGCCCGCTCGATGGCGGTCATGTCCGGTGCCACGGCCCGGATGGAACGGCTGCGAGTGTCGAGTAGAAGCACCCGGTCGGCAAGCGGCAGCAGGTCGTCCACATGATGCGCGGCGATCAGCACCGGCGTGCCGCGCTCTATGCAGATGTCCTTGATGATGCCGGCGAGCCGCCGCGAGGAGATGATGTCGAGGCCGGAATTTGGCTCGTCGAGGATCAGGATCGGGTGGCCGGCGATCAGCGTGCGGGCGATGGCGACGCGCTGCTTCTGCCCGCCGCTGCACGAGGCGATGGTCTGCTCCGGTCCGATATCCGACAGCAGCGACATGATCGGCGTGGCGTCGTAACCGCGGGCCGACTCGGGCGCATGATCGGCGGCGATCCGCACATTCTCGCCGGCGCTGAGGTCGTCGAACAGCGCATTGCCCTGGAAGACGAGGCCGCACATGTCGCTGCGGCTGGTCGACAGGTCGATCTCGCGCTCGCCATAGCTGAGGCGTCCAGAGATGCGCCATTCGCCGTTGCGCTCGTCGAGCAGGCCGCACAGCGTGTTGATCACGCTGGTCTTGCCGCTTCCGCTCGGGCCGATGATGAGCACCAGCTCATGCGCGCCGACCTCGAAATGCGCGTCGCGCACCAGATCCACCCCGTTCGGGGTCGTGATGGTCAGGTCGCGGATGGACAGCATGAGCCCGCTCACTTCCCCGCCCTCAGTGGTTCGAGCATCACTGCCGTATCGCTGTCCATCGCCTTCAGGCGCCGCATGTCGTCCGGCGTCACCAGCATGATGAGCGGCGTGCGCGAGGCCACGGCGAACGCCTTGAAGACATGGGCGGCCAGGGGATTGAGCGTGCTCTCCGAACCGAGGCCGCCCAGATGCTGGGGCAAGGCGCCGGCGAGCGCGAAGAGCGAGTCGGTGAAGGGCCGCAGCATGGCCCGCAGACGCACGTCCCAGAACATCTGCGTGACCACGGTCGGCACCCGCGGATCGCGCATCAGCGCGTCGATCGAGCCGATGACGATGCGCTCCGTCAACTGCCGGGCTTCTGCCGTCTCAAGCTGCGACCGGCCGAAATTCAGCAGCACCTGCTGCAGGCGCGGATCGGCGAGGGTCTCGGTCATGGCGCGGATCGCCGGCTCGTAATCGAGCTGGTAGCCGAAGGGCACGCCGAGCGCGTTCGCCCAGTTGGCGCGCAGCATCTGCCAGATCGCCGCGGAGAGACGGCTGACGAGAATCTCACGGACCTGCCCGTCGAGCGCCCGGCGCATCGCCGGCTGGGCATTGGCCAGCAGCGCCTCCACCGCCTTCTGGGTGCGCTGGTCGCGCCAGGCGCTGGAAATCGCGTCGGTCAGCATCGCCCGCAGCATCGGACGATACTCATTGGTGAACACGTCGGAGGTGATGATGCGCTCAATCGCCTGCGCGGCGTTGTCCTGCACCTGCGTGATGCGGTGACGCAGCTGCGCCTGCGAGCTGTCGGACGCCGCCGCCCACAGCACGCCGAGGCTCGGATCGGCCAGGATCGCCTCGGTCGCCTCGGCATAGGCGCCCATCGTGCTGGGGAACAGGTCGACGCGGACGCGTCCGTCCGGCCCGATCGTCGCCACGCCGTGCCGGACGACACTGTGGTCCGGCTTCATGACGAAGACCGGCACCGTGCCGGAATAGGTGATCGTCAGCGGCGGCGCCTCGCGGAAATAGAGCACGCGCTCATTGCTCGGCGCATGCGGTAGCACCCGCCACGCCGCGCCGACGAAGCCGGCGATGATCCCGAGGGAGACCAGCATGCCGCCGGCATATTGCAGACGTGGGCTCAGCGACGGCAGGCGTATGGCAGACAGGCGCATGGCGGACAGGCGCGCGAACGGTCGGCGCAACGTCATCGCGCCGCCTCCGCCACGCGGGTGGAAACGTCGCGATTTGCGCCGCCCCGCCGAGTCTCTAGAATTGCCGGCAATACCGACAGGAGAAGCGACCCTTGCGCATCCGCCGCCCCCGCCCGCGCAATTTCGGCTTCACCATGTTCACGACGCGCCTGCTCGGCACGCTGTTCCTGGTGATGTCGACCTACAATGCGAGCGGCTATTCGCTGATGCACTGGATCGGCGAGCGCTGGTCGCAGGACTGGCTGGTGCAGCTTCCGATACTCTGCCTCTACGCGATCATCTATGCGTTGCTGATGCGCGTCGTGCTGCGGCAGTTGCGCCCGCCGGGCATCGCGCTTTCCGTCGCCTTGCTCGGGTCCCTGGCCTATGTGCTGGTCGACGCAGGCATCGTGCCGCTGGAGGACGGGCGCGACCTGCTGCCCATCCTGCTCTACATGCTGGGCGGGCTGATCGCCATCGGCATCTGCTGGGCCTCGGCCTGGGTGATGCTGACGGGTCAGGTGAGCGTCGACAATCTGAACGCCTGAGTGAATCACGCCGTACGCGACCTCAGCGCGAGAAGGGCCGTCATGCCGGCATAGATGGCGATGGCGAGACCGGCCAGCAGCAGGCCGGAGACGGCCGAGCCGGGCGCGTTCATCTTGCGCGTGGCCGTCGTTTCCGTCGAACCCTGCGGCAGGTTCAGCGTCAGCGTATCGGTGCCGTCGCGCTCGCCGATCTTGTAGCTCAGCTCCAGATCGTTGCGGCCGGCGGCGAGCATGACATCGGTGGCGACATAGGTGCCGGGCGCCACCTCCTCGAAGCTGACGGGCACGAAATCGATCGTCATCTCGATCTGGGCGCCAGACGTCGGCTGGCCGTCCGCATAGCGCTGGAGGAACAGCACCAGCTTGCCGCGATCATAGGCGAGCACGGCCTCCTGGTTGCCGATGCGGGCTTCCGTGCGCGGGGCCACCGAGATGGTGCGCGGCGCCGGGCCGTGGTCGTGCCCCTCCTCGGCGAGGGCACTGCCGGCCACCGGCGGCAGTGCCTGCGCCAGCGACAGGAAGGCCACCGCCGCCAGCGCGGCCGCCTTGCGCCCATTCCGCTTCCCGTTCCGCATGTCGTCCACCGAGATATCGTCCACCAGAATGTCGTTCACCACGTCACCGCCTACCAGGTCCAGGGCCGCCGGCCGAAGGCGGCGTCGATCTGGCCGTCGGTGCGATAGAGCGCCTGCTGCCGGCGCTCCTCCGAGCGCAGATCGTCGATCAGCCAGCGCCAGAAGCGCATCCCCCGGTTCTGGTCGCGCGCACTGCCGAGCAGGATGCGCATCACCGACAGCGTCACCTGATGCTCGCGCTCGAACTGCGCGCGCAGCCAGCGCTCGCGTTCCAAAGCCGCCTCCGCCTCGCCGACCGGTGGCTCCGCCGCCGGCGGATCGGGCCGAATCGGTTCGTCGCCGAGGCCGGGCGCCGGCGCGGCGGAAACACGCTCGCCGGGCGCGCCGGCGTCTGGGGTTGGCTCGGTCATCGGCCACGGCCTCGCTCGGCCGTCGGACCGGCCGGCGCGAAGGCGCACGGCGGCGCGGCGGCACGACCGGCATCATGAGCCCTTCCCGTACGGGAGCAAGAGCCAACGGGACGGGCGGAAGCAGCGAACCCTCCCTTTACGCGGGCGGGTGCCGTTCCTATTGTCGGGACTGCCCGGAGGTCGCGCATGTTCTACCTCGTTCCCGTCGCCGTCATCGTTCTCGGCCTCGCAGCCGACCTGCTGGTCGAAATCTCGGCCGAGCTGTCGAGCGAGATGCTGCTGGAAGCCGATGCCGGCGTGTCCGCGCAGGGCGCCCGCATCGTCGGCGGCAACATCATCGACATGCGGCCGGAAGCCTCCCTGCCCGGCGCGACGAAGTAAGCGTCGGCCCTCATGGCATGGTCGCCTGCGCCGGCGCCGCCGGGTCAACCGGCGACGCATCCGTCGATAGGGGATCCGCCGGCACCGTCGCGCTCACCGGATCCGGCGTCGCAGCCGGTGCCAGTGTCGCGGGCTCGTTGATCAGCGGCGGCGTGGTCAGCGGATCGGTGGCCAGCGGATCGCGCCCTCCCGCCGCCGGCATTTCCTTGATCACCCGCTCGCGCAGCCGGTCGACGACGATGCGGGTCATCTCGGCGATGGCGGTCTCGTTGCGCAGATAGGTGCGCGCGGCCTCCAGCCACGGCGCCATCGTCACCGCCGATGGCGGATCGAGATCGCGCAGCGCGCTCACCGCGCCGGCGACGTCGCCGGTGATCAGCAGCGCATTGGCGCGGGTGACGGCGAGATTGGCCATCTCGGCCTTGTGCGATTCGGTCGCCAGGCCGACATAGCGGTTCATCAGCGACATGCCGTACTGGTAGTAGCCGGCCGGGTCGCCAATGTGCAGCTTCGCCGCCGCCACATAGGACGGGAAGACGCGGTGAAGCTCGGCCGCGTTCGGCACGCCGGTGCGGGCGGGACCCATCAGCTCGGTGAGATAGCCGGTGAACAGGTCGTCGCCGCCCGCCATGGCATAGACGTTCACCAGCTCGGCCTCGAACGGCCGGCCGGAATAGAAGGTCGAGCGCAGCTGGGCGAGCGCCACGGCGAAGACCGGCGAGCCGATGCCGACGGACGGATCGACACGGCGTGCCTCGGCCGCCACGGCCTGCCTGAGTGCATCGAGCGCCTCGGACTGCCGGTCGAGCCGCGCAACCGCCGCGCCCTGCTCGTCGAGCATCTGCGCGATCTCGTTGTTCAGCTTGCCGAACTGCGTGCCGGTGCCGCGCAGGTCCGTCTCGATATGGGCGACGCGCTCGGACAGAGGTGTGATGCGCGCGTCGATCGACGGCACCCATTGCGGCAGCAGCCAGGCGACGAGCGCAGCAGCGATGGCGCCAGCCGCGGCGCCTCCCGCGAGACCCGCCCATGGCGGCACGGCCGGACCGGACGAACGCGGCGCGGAAGCGTCGGGAACCTTCCCGGTTTCGGGGTGTGCTCCGACAGCGGCGGGCTCCGGCGCGGTCCCCGTGGCTTCGCCCGCGGCGGCAGCGGCGGCGAGCGGCACGGCGGCGGCCAAACTCTGGACGACGGCCGGCACTACCGGGGGGGCCTCGACAGGTTCCTCCGCGACCTTCGCGTCGGACGCCTCGGAGACCGGCGCGGCCTCTTCCGCCGACGCCTCCTCCTTGCGCGTCTCGCCCTGGCGCAGCCAATCCTCGATCGAGGCGGGCGTCGGGGCCAGCGCGGCGGTCTCGTCCGCGCCGTTCGCGATCTCCGTCTCGGCGCGGGGCACCAGCATCGGCTTGGCTCCAATCGTGACGCGCTTCGCCGTCATGCTCATTGCTCCATGATCTCGGCGGTCAGAGCCGCTATCTCGCTTGCCGCCGCGCCCCGGCGGTCAAGTTCGCGCACCAGTCGCCCGGTCGCCACGCTTTCGACGAAAGCAATCCGCTGGCCAATGACGGTGTTGAGTGCCGGAATTCCGTCGTCGAAGGCGTTGCGCACGTCGCGCCCGACCACCGTGCCGGTGATGCAGCGATTGACCACGAAGACGGCCTTCAGCGCCGGCTTGAACATCCGCGCCTCGTTCACCAGCTGGACGATCTCCATGCTCGCCCACAGATCGTAGGACGAGGGCTGGACCGGGATCAGCACGAGGTCGGAGGCGAGGATGGTCGAGCGCGCCAGCGCGGTGACGCGCGGCGGTCCGTCGATGACGACGTGGTCATTGCCGCGCGCGATGTCCGGCACTTCCTGGTGCAGCACCTCGCGGGCGAGGCCCATCACGGAGAAAAGCCGCGGCAGGCCGCTCTGCGAGCGGGTCTGCGCCCAGTCGAGCGCCGAGCCCTGCGGGTCGGCGTCGACCACCGCGACGCGCGCGCCATTGGCCGCCAGCTCGCCGGCGATGTGAGTGGCGAGCGTCGTCTTGCCGACGCCGCCCTTCTGGTTGAGCACGCCGATGATCATGCCGCGCCTCCATGACGAGGCCGGACAGGAATGAGGACGGCCCCGCGGCCCGCCAAGGCTGGCATCAATAGGCTCCCTTCAGCTGTGTCTCGGAGGCCTCGGCCAGCTTGTCCAGCGCACGCGGCGCGAAGCGCTGGAACAGCAGCGGCGTGAGTACCGTGTCGAGCAGGGTGGCGCTCATCAGTCCACCGAAGATCACCACCGCGACCGGGTGCAGGATCTCCTTGCCCGGCTCGTCGGCACCCATCAGCAGCGGGATCAGCGCGACGATGGCCGAGGCGGCGGTCATCAGCACCGGCACGAGGCGCTCATTGGCGCCGCGGACGATCAGCTTCTCGCCGAAGACCTCGCCCTCGTGGTTCATCAGGTGGATGTAGTGGTTGATCTTGAGGATGCCGTTGCGCGTCGAGATGCCGGCCAGCGTCACGAAGCCGACGATGGAGGCGATCGACAGCTCGACGCCGCTGATCTTCAGCGCCAGCACGCTGCCGATCAGCGCCAGCGGCACGTTGGCCATGATGATGCCGGCCAGCAGCACCGACTTGAAGCGGGCATAGAGGATCGAGAACACCAGCAGGAAGGAGATCGTCGCGAGGCCGGCGAGGCGCAGCGTCGAGCGCGCCTGTTCGGCGTAGACGCCCTCGAACACGATGAAGTAGCCCGGCGGCAGCGCGAGGTTGCGCATCATCTCGCCGATCTCGCCGGCGACGAGATTGTCGGCGGTGCCGTCGCCATTGGCGGTGACGAGGATGCGGCGCTGGTTGTTCTCGCGCAGGATCTCGTTGGGGCCGGAGGTCTCGGAGACGCGCGCGATGGTGGAAAGCGGCACCTGCCCGGCCGGCGTGTCGATCAGCAGCGCGCCGAGCTGGGCGGTCGAGCGGTCGGCCTCGCCGAGCCGCACCACGAGGTCGAAATGCTTGATGCCGTCGATGACCTCGGTGATCTCCTCGCCATTGGTGAGCTGGGCGATGCGCTGGGTCAATTCGCCGGGCTGCACGCCATAGAGCAGCGCGCGGTCCGGGTCGAAATGCACCTGGATCTGCGGCACCGGCACCTGGCGCTCGATGTTCACGTCGGTCAGACCGGGAATGGTCTTGAGCCACGCCTCGACGTCGCGTCCGATGGTGCGCAGCGTGTCGAGGTCGGGACCGAAGATCTTCATCACCACCTGCGCCGAGACGCCGGTGAGGATGTGGTCGATGCGCAGCGCGATCGGCTGGCTGATGCTGAACGAGCCCGGCAGCCCGCCGAGGCGCTCGCGCACATCGGCCATCACCGCCGCCAATGGGCGCTTGTCGCGCCGCAGCTCCAGCTCCAGCTCGGTCACATTGACGCCGAGCGCGTGTTCGTCGGCCTCCGAGCGCCCCGTGCGCCGGCCGACTTTCACCGCCTCGGGGATCGCCTGCAGCAGCTTCTCGGCGGTGGCGGCGATGCGGCTCGATTCGTCGAGCGAGACGCCCGGCTCCAGCATCATGGTGATGACCAGCGCGCCCTCGTTGAAGCGCGGCAGGAAGGAACGCGGCAGTGTCGGCACGACGGCGGCGGCGACCACCACGGCGGCGATGATGCAGGAGAGCACCGGCACCGGATGGCCCAGCACCCAGTGCAGCAGCCGCGTATTGCCCCGCTTGATCGTCCGCACGAGCACATTGTCGCGGTGCTCGATGCTCCTGGCGTTGGGCAGCAGGAAGGAGCACAGCACCGGCGTCAGCGTGATCGACACCACGAGGCTCGCCAGGATCGAGACGATATAGGCGATGCCGAGCGGCACGAAGAGCCGCCCCTCGATGCCCGGCAGTGCGAAAAGCGGCACGAACACCAGCACGATGATGGCGGTGGAATAGACGATGGAGGAGCGCACCTCCTGCGAGGCCGAGGCGATGATCTCGATGGCCGGCAGCGGCACCGCCTTCTGCGCATTCTCGCGCAGGCGCCGGTAGATGTTCTCGACGTCCACCACCGCGTCGTCGACCAACTCGCCGATGGCGATGGCGAGGCCGCCGAGCGTCATGGTGTTGATGGTGAGGCCGAGCCAACGCAACACGATGAAGGTGGTCAGCACCGACACCGGGATCGCCACCAGCGAGATGGTGGTGGTGCGCACGTTGAACAGGAACAGGAACAGGATGATCGCCACCGCCACGATGGCCTCGGTGAGCACCTGCTCCAGATTGCCCACTGCCGCATGGATGAAGTCCGACTGGCGGAACAGATACTCGTTCACCACCGTGCCGGGCGGCATCGAGCGCTGGAGATCGGCGAGAACCTGCTCGATCTCGGCGGTCAGCTTCACCGTATCGGCCTGCGGCTGCTTCTGCACCGAGATGACGACGGCCTCGCGGCCCTCCAGCCCGGCCGAGCCGCGCCGCTGCTTGGGCTCGAAGGAGACGCCGGCGAACTGGCGCAGCAGCACCGGCTGGCCCAGGCGATGGTCGACCACGACGTTGCGCAGATCCTCGAGGTTCTGCGTGCGCGACACGTTGCGGATCAGGAATTCCTGGTTGCCCTGATTGACGACGCCGCCGCCCGTGTTGGAACCGAACGCCTGCAGGGCCTGCCGCAACTGCTCGACCGACACCCCGAGCTGGCTCATGCGCAGCATGTCGAGGGTGACGCGGTACTCTTTCACCAGACCACCGATGGGCACGATGCGGCTGACGCCGGGCACCGATTTCAGCCGCTGGCCGATGGTCCAGTCGGCGAGCTCGCGCAGCTCCATGGGCGACATCGTGGTGCTGGAGACCGCCACCAGCATGATCTCGCCCATGTAGGACGAGATCGGCGCCATGATCGGCCGCACGCCGACCGGCAGCTCAAGCTGCACCGGGCCGAGCCGCTCGGCCACGATCTGCCGGTCGATATAGATGTCGCCGTTCCAGCCGAACTCGACGAAGACGATGGAAAGCCCGGTCGTCGACGAGGAGCGCACGCGGGTGACGCCGCTGGCGCCGGCCATGGCGGACTCGATGCGGGCGGAGACCTGCACCTCGACCTCTTCCGGCGCGAGGCCGGGCGCCTCGGTGACGATCGTCACCAGCCCCTTGTTGAGGTCGGGCAGCACGTCGATCGGCAGGTTGCTCAGCGAGATGCCGCCATAGACCATGCCGCCGGCGAACAGCACGATCACCAGCAGCCGGGCCCGCAGGCTGATATTGACCAGGAAAGCGAACATGTGGCCCCCGCCCCGCTTTCCCTTAGCCCGCGCCGTCGCTGGCGGGCGCCGTGCCGCCGTGGCCGGCGTGATGCGACGGGATCGCCAGCGGTTCGTCGGACAGCCGCGAGATCACCATGGCGGCGGCGATCGCGACGCACACCAGCGCGCAGACGATGGCGGCGCCGGTCGAGATGTCGAGTACCGCCGAGCCGACCAGCCCGAGCACATAGCCCACCGTGCCGATGTTGAAGGCGATCATCAGCCGCCAGCGGCGCGGCGCGTGCAGCGTCGCCAGCGCCGGCACGATCAGCGAGGCGAAGACCAGCAGCACCCCGACGATCTGCACCGAGGCGGTGATCATCACCGCGAAGACGCCGTAGAACAGGATCCGCTCCTTCACCAGGTCGCGCAGCGTCCACAGCGCCAGCGCCCCTACCGACAGCAGGCCCAGCACGACCAGCTGGGTCTGGGAGACCCACAGGATCTGCCCGACCAGCAGCTGCTTGAGATATTCGGAGCCGTTGGGGCTGTAGGACAGCAGCACGATCTGCAGCGCCGCGGCGACAATGTAGAGCACGCCGATGATCGCCTCCTGGATCGCCGGGAAACGCTTGTCGGTCCAGGTCAGCAGCAGCGAGCAGCCCACAGCCGCGCCGACCGCGCTGAGCTGCACCGCCCAGCCGGTGGTGGCGCCCAGCACCAGATTACCGAACACCACGCCGAGTGCGGCGACCTGCGCCAGCGCGATGTCGATGAAGATGATGCCGCGGTTGAGGACGATCGTGCCTAGCGGCACGTGCGTGGCAAGAATGAGCAGCCCCGCCACGAGGGCGGGGCCGAGAATATCGAGGCTAAGTGCGCTCACGACCCGCCAATCCGTCCAGCAGCCGATCAACGGAGTCCTTGTACAGGCCGAACAGGTCGTTCGCCTCCGGCGTGCCGCCGACGGTGAAGGGCAGCTTCACCAGCGGAATCTTCGCCCTTTCGGAGACGTAGCGCGACGGGCCCGGATCTTCATACGGCGCGTAGACGATGAAGCGGATCTTGTGCTTCGGCACGTTCTCGATGATCTCGGTCAGATGCGCCGGCCCCGGGGCGACGCCCGGCTCGGGCTCGATGGTCGCCTCTGTGTGCACGCCGAGCCACTTGAGCAGATAGACCGAATGACCGTGCTGGACGGCGATGTCGATGCCCTTCAGCGGCTTGGCCTTGGCCTGCAGTTCCTTGGTCAGGGCGGTGAGCTGGTTGATGAAGGCCTTGGCGCGCTCGGTGTAGCCATCCTTGCCCTCCGGATCGAGCGCGATCAGGCGCTTGGCAAGCTGGCCGGCGACGAGGCGGACATTGTTCGGGTCGCCCTGAATATGCGGGTTTCCGGCCTCGTGCATGTGGCCGTCGCCGCCCTTCTTCTCGCCATGGCCGTGGTCGTGCTCGTCCGCTTCGTCCTCGATCAGCTTCACGTAGTCGCTGGCCATGAAGTAGCCGGGCTTGCCCTTGGCGACCTTGGTGTAGCCGGCGCGCTCAAGCATGGCCGGAAGCCAGGTGTCCTCGAGCCCGGCGCCGGTGCAGACGATGAGGTCGCGCCTTGCCGAGCGAGGCGATGAGGCCGGGGGTCGGCTTCATGCTCTCGGGGTTGTCGAGCGCCGAGGTGGCGAGCGTGACGTTGGCGAGCCTGTCGCCGCCGATCGCCTTCACCAGCGACGCCCATTCCGGCACGCAGGCGAAGACCTCAAGCGACTCCGCCTTTGCCGACGTTGCGGCAACCGATAGTAAAAGCGCGGCGCCCGCCAGCGCCGTACCGAATGTTCTCATGCTCGTCCCCCGTCACATCCCGCCATCTGCCGCGACGCCGCGCCTCCGCGACGCCTCCAGTGTTCGGCTGCCTATCCGCAAAAGACCCTGGCACCTCAGTCGTCAACCGAGGCCGCGAGTCCCTATGACATTAGTTGGAATGCCCCAACGGCAAAACAGTTTAATGAGGTAACCCGCGTTTAGATCAAAGAAAGACGCCCCTGTGGACTGCGTGCCTCCAGAGACGTTTCGCACCTGCGGAATCGGACGAGACCCGTCGCCTCGCCGCCGATATTTCAGCACCTGGATTTTCTGGTAACATCTTGCCGACGCAGCGGGCCGCTCAGACGGTCTTGTTTCCTCCGCCCCCTCCACAAAGCTCGCCCCGATGCCGGTTTCCGCCTCCTTGCGCGAAGTCAAGGACGCTGGCGCCGGACGGCGATCTGTGTCGTGCTGTCGCCAACAGCGCCTGCGAGACTGCGGCGCCGTCGATGGCGGCGAGAAGACGAGAACGCGGAGACGAGGACATGGACACCGCCACCGGGCCCGTGCGCGGCCACGGCAATTACGAGCACCTCATGGCGCGCGCCGGCGAGGTCGAGCCGCTCGCGACCGCCGTGGCGCATCCCTGCGATGCCTCCGCGCTGGAGGGGGCGCTCGATGCGGCGAAGGCCGGGTTCATCATCCCGATCCTCGTCGGCCCCATTGCCCGCATCCGCGCGGTGGCCGACGCCGAAGGGCTGGACCTGACCGGCATCGAGATCATCGACACGCCGCACAGCGTCGCCTCCGCCGCCAAGGCCGTCGAACTGGTGCGCGAGGGGCGCGCCGCCCTGCTGATGAAGGGCAGCCTGCACAGCGACGAACTGCTCGGCGCCGTCACCGCCCGCGACACCGGCCTGCGCACCGGGCGGCGTGTCAGCCACGTCTTCGTCATGGACGTGCCGAGCTATGCCGAACCGCTGTTCATTACCGACGCCGCGGTCAACATCTTTCCCGACCTCGACGCCAAGCGCGACATCGTGCAGAACGCCATCGACCTGCATATCGGGCTCGGGCTCGGGCGGCCGCGCGTCGCCATCCTCTCGGCGGTGGAGACCGTCACCACCTCGATTCCCAGCACCATCGAAGCTGCCGCTTTGTGCAAGATGGCTGATCGCGGCCAGATCACCGGCGGCGATCTCGACGGACCGCTGGCGCTCGACAACGCCATCTCGCCGGAAGCCGCGCGCATCAAGGGCATCGTCTCGCCGGTCGCCGGCCGGGCGCAGATTCTCGTCGCGCCCGATCTCGAAGCCGGCAACATGCTAGCCAAGAATCTCACCTTCATGGCCGGCGCCGACGCGGCCGGCATCGTGCTCGGCGCCCGCGTGCCGGTGATCCTCACCAGCCGGGCCGACACGCTCAAGACCCGTCTCGCCTCCTGCGCGGTGGCGGTGCTCTACGCGCAGGCGCGGATGCGCCAGCCTGGCCTTGGGGGCTGAGCGGTGAACGAAGCCATCTTCGTCGTCAACGCCGGTTCGTCCAGCATCAAGTTCAAGCTCTACCGCGTTGTCGGCCGCGACGTGGCGCTGGTGCTCGGCGGCGCCCTCGACGGCATCGCCACCCGGCCGCGCCTTCACGCGAAGGACGACACCGGCAGGGTCCTCGTCGACCAGAACTTTGCACCGGAGGCGATCGCCCAAGCCTCTCAGGCCCAGCACGCGATCAGCGAATGGGTGATGCCCCATCTCGCGGAATTCGGGTTGATCGGCGTCGGCCACCGCGTCGTGCATGGCGGCCCGCATTATTCGCACCCGGAACTCGTGAACGATGAGGTGCTGCGCACGCTGGAGAGCTTCATCCCGCTCGCTCCGCTGCACCAACTCACCAATCTCGATCCGATCCGCGTCATCCGCGAGCGCCGGCCGGACCTGCCGCAGGTGGCCTGCTTCGACACCGCCTTCCACCGCGGCCACCCGGAAATCGCCGACCGCTTCGCCCTGCCGAACGACCTCTACGAGGACGGCGTCCGCCGCTACGGCTTCCACGGCCTGTCCTACGAGTATGTCTCGGGCGCGCTGCGCGAGCTGGCGCCGGAACTGGCGCGCGGGCGGGTGGTCATCGCGCATCTGGGTTCGGGCGCCTCGGCCTGCGGCCTCCTCGACGGGCGCAGCATGGAAAGCACCATGGGCTTCACCGCGCTGGACGGCCTGCCGATGGGCACGCGCTGCGGCGCGCTCGACCCCGGCGTGGTGCTGCACCTCATCGAGCAGAAGGGCATGAGCGCGGCGGAGGTCGGCCACATGCTCTATCACGACAGCGGCCTGCGCGGCCTTTCCGGCATCAGCAACGACATGCGCGAGCTTCTCGCCAGCCGGGAGCCCGCCGCCGTGATGGCGGTGGACTATTTCACGCTGCATGTCGCGCAGGCGGTGGCGCAGCTCGCCGTGTCGCTGGGCGGGCTGGACGCGCTGGTCTTCACCGCCGGCATCGGCGAGCACGCGCCCGAGGTGCGCGCCCGCGTCTGCGCGCGGCTCGGCCTGCTCGGCGTCGCGCTCGACGAGGCGGCGAACGCCGCCGGCGAGACCTGGATCGATGCCGACGAGACCAGTCCGCATGTCCTCATCATACCGACCGACGAGGAGCGGATGATCGCGCTGGCAACGCTGCACCTGCTGCGGCCGGCGGCGTGAGGCCGCCGGTCAGTCGCTCAGCAGGGTGAAGAACCGGGCAGCGGCGGCGAAGTCGCGGAACCGCGTCGCCCGCCGCGCCAGCGCCTCGGCGTCGGTGCCCCAGAGCTGCTCCTGCACCTCTTCGTCGGCATGGGCGGCGCGCCAGCCCTCCTCCGCCGTGAGGCGGCCCCGCGCGACCGCAAGCGCGATCACCGCAGAGCCGCTCAGCGTCGTCATCAGGTTGAGCGCGGCAAGCCGCAGCGGATCGGACGGAAGCGCCGCCGCGATGCTCTCCAGCGTGCGCGGCGGCTGGTCGACATAGCGCACGCCCTCGCTCAGCATGAACACGGTTCCGAAGGTCGCGCGCGCCCAGTCGAGCAGCGGGTCCCACAATTCACCCTGCAGGGCGACAAGCCTGTCGGGCGCGTCAGCGCGGTAGCAGAGCAAATCGCTGCCGGCGTAACGCACGATCTCCCCGCCCACGTCGTCCATCGCGGCGGCGACGCCGTCGAGCGCGGAATTTACCAGCCGGGTCATCGGCATGCTCGTCGGGTCGATCAACGTGCCCTGCCCGCGCCACTCCTCGGCCAGCGCCTCGGCGAGGAGCCGGCTGGGCACGGCGACGAGGTTGCGGCCGGGTGTTCGCACCGGACGCCCGTCGAGCTCGATGCGGAACAGGCCCTCCTCGGCGACATTGGCCTCGGCGGCCTTGTAGAAGCGCTTGGGCAGCTTGCGTTCACCGCCCCCCGGAGGGAGGCCCGGCTGCAGCGGCGCATCCTTTTCCGCCTCGCTCATGGCACCCGCTCCCACACCTCGTCGATCGCCCTAAGCAGATCGTCGGCATCCGATACCAGACGCTCCGCGCCGGACTGCCGGAGCACATCGCTGTGGTGATAGCCCCAGGTGACGCCGATGGCGCGGGCGCCGGCGGCGCGCGCCATCACCATGTCGAAGCTGGTGTCGCCGATCAGCACCGTGTCGATCGGCTCGACGCCGGTCGCCTCCATGGCCTGCAGCACCATCGCCGGGTGCGGCTTGGACGGTGCGTCGTCGGCCGTCTGGATGGTGACGAAGCGGCCCTCGAGACCGTGATGGCCGAGGACCGCGGCCACCCCGCGCTGCGACTTGCCGGTGGCGATGCCAAGCAGAACGTCCTCGCGGGCGGCAAGACCGTCCAGAAGGCCGCGCATGCCGGGGAACATCGGCTCCACGAAGCCCGGCTCCATGCGCAGCTCGCGGAACGCCTCGCGGTAGAGATCGGCCAGCCGCTCCGCCGGGAAAAGAGGGTCGTCGTCGCCGAGTGTCCGCATCGCCTCGACCAGAGACAGGCCGACAATGCCGAGCACCGCCTGGCGCGGCGGCAGGGCGATGCCGGCGCGGTCGAACGCCCGGCTCATGGCGGCGACGATCACATGCTGGCTGTCCACCAGCGTTCCGTCGCAATCGAACAGGACAAGTTTCACGGCATCAGCATCCGGCAAGGCGAGGTGGCGGGTGAATCCGGCGGCGCGAAACGCCTGCGCCTCCGCCGCGCGTCTTCTAGCCGCCCGAACGCCCGCGGCCAACAGGGATATCTCCCGAGGGCCGCCGCGCATGGCTG
Organism: Ancylobacter sp. TW_SC_1; assembly: GCF_056836805.1. Lineage (NCBI taxonomy): Bacteria > Pseudomonadati > Pseudomonadota > Alphaproteobacteria > Hyphomicrobiales > Xanthobacteraceae > Ancylobacter > Ancylobacter sp. TW_SC_1. The sequence goes on along the minus strand of NZ_CM166365.1, from coordinate 2,473,809 downwards.
CCCCGCATGGCAGCCCCGTTATCCACGGAGCGTAGAGAGTTACCCTTTCGTCGGGCATTTCGGCTAAAAGGGCGTCGCCCGAGGCGACCGGCCGCGACCGATCGCGGGGCGGGAGCGGAAGTTGCGGCGGACCCGCCAGTTGGGCCGATAGCCGGCAGACGACCTCGGGCGGCCGTGCATGGCCATCAGCGACCGGCCCGAGAGCCTATGGAAACGCGCGAGAAGACAATTGACCACCCCGGACGCCTCGAACCTCCCCTATTGGACGGCGCTACCAAGCGACATGAGGGAGCGTGCGCGCGATACGATACGCACCGTCGTGCTGGAGAATATCGACACACTCGTCGGTCATTTCTACAGTACCCTGCTGAAGCATCCCGAGGCTTCCAGCTTTCTCAGCCATTCGGTGGTGCATGAGCGCCTGAGCCACTCGCTACGCGACTGGTTGGACGACCTGAGCCGTTTCAGCTTCGCGGAAGACGTGGCCGCCTTCGACGCGCGCCAGACCCGCATCGGCGAGATCCATGCCCGCCTCAAGATACCCATCTATCTCGTCCTGGAGGGCGCGAGCCTGCTGAAATGCGGTGTCGCCGCGAAGATCCCCGAACGTGGGCTCGACGTCCATGAGGTCGCTTCGGCGATCATCCTGTTCGACGAGATGATCGACTACGCGATGCGTCGCATGAGCCAGGCCTATGTCGCCGGCATGGCGAAGCGCGCGCAGATCGACGAGGCGTTCCGCCAGTTCTGGCTCGGCCAGGACGTCAGCCTCGAACGCGAGAGCCAGCGCGCCGCGCTGATGGAATGGAGCCAGTCCGTGCTCTTCGGGCTCTTCGGCAGTGCCGACGCGCCGCTCGACACGCTGTCGGGCTCCACCTTCGGGCTGTGGCTGCGGCACCGCGCAGGCGTCGTCTTCCAGGGCGCGCCGGCGCTTGCGAGCCTTGAATTGCTGGTCGGCACGATGGACGGGACGATCCTGCCGCGCATCCGCCTCGCGCAGGCGCAGGGGCCGGCCCAGATGTCGCAAGCCATCGCCGGGTTCCAGCAGAGGATCGACGAGATCAAGTTCCTGCTGAACGAGCTGTTCCAGGCCGCGGCGGGAAGCGAGGGCGGGCGCGACAGCCTCACCCGCACGCTCAACCGGCGGTTCCTGCCGTCGGTGCTCGGGCGCGAGATCAACATCGCCAAGGCCTCGCAGTCGCCGCTCACGCTGATGATGATCGACGTCGACCACTTCAAGCAGGTGAACGACGAATTCGGCCATTCCATCGGCGACATCGTGCTCGGCAACGTGGCCGAATTGCTGATGAGCGCGGTGCGCGCCAGCGACTTCGTGTTCCGCTACGGTGGTGAGGAGTTCCTTGTCCTGTTGTGCGAGACGCCCGGGGACGAGGCGCTGGTAGTCGCCGAGCGCATCCGGCGCCAGCTCGCGGCGCACAGGATCGAGCTGCCGGACACCCGGCCGCTGGCCGTCACCGCCTCGATCGGACTGGCGAGCTATGACGGCCATCCCGACTACCAGTACCTGATCGACGCCGCCGACCGCGCACTCTATCAGGCCAAGAAGCAGGGCCGGGATCGGATCGTGGTGGCGCAAGACTGACGGCGCCGCCAAGCGCTGAACCTGGCGGGCATCATCGGGTGGTGGGCGGTGACGGGCTCGAACCGCCGACCCTCTCGGTGTAAACGAGATGCTCTACCAACTGAGCTAACCGCCCGCCCAAATCCGCCGCTCCTCGCAGCGAGGCGAACCCATCCGATGTATGGCCAGACTGATGTGACCGGCGCGCTCTCGCCTGTCGCGGCCCGCCCCGGTCAGATCCGGCTGGCGGCCTTTAAGCATTCGCCGGGCGACGCGGCAAGTCCCCGCATGGGGGAAGCTCCGGCGATGCAGCGAACTCCCCGCACGACATGTTGCGGAGCCGGTGGCAGCCCGGCCTTGCGAGCCGGGCAGCCATCCTCCGGCACTCGCCGGCGGAGATGCGCCGCTGGTGCCACGCCACGCCCCGGACCTTCTGATCCGGGGGGCGCGCCCCATCCAGCGCGGAAGGATCAACCGTTGACGGTTTCCTTCAGGCCCTTGCCGGGCGTGAACTTCGGAGCCTTCGAGGCTTCAATCTTGACCGGATTGCCAGTGCGCGGATTGCGGCCTTCGCGCGCGGCGCGCGTCACGACGGAGAAGCTGCCGAAGCCGATGAGCTTCACTTCCTCGCCAGCCTTCAGAGAGGCGGCAATAGCGTCGAAGGTCGCGTCGACCGCAGCCGCGGCAGCGGCCTTCGTCAGCTTGGCCTGTTCGGCCACGGCGGCGACGAGTTCGTTCTTCGTGGTCATCTGACCGGTCCTTCCCTTGATTGCACAAGAATCGTCGATCGCATGCACCGACGACGGGCGGGCACCCTTTCTCCAAATTGCGGCGATTGCAAGCGCCCCCATCGAGAAACCCGTACAAATACACGACTTCGATGCGTTCAGAGGTATCTGTTAACCGCAATAATGACAGAAATAATGCCGCCTGCAATTTGGGCGGATACGACCCTTCGTTCCACCCGACGGCCCGTTCGCGACGACGCCTTCCGGTGGGGCCGGCACAAGGGAAAAAGAAAGCGGCGGCGCCCCGAAGGACACCGCCGCTCCATTTCGTTCAAGGCTCGCGAAAGCGGGCGGCTCAGTGCGCGGCGAGCCCGCCGACCTCGACCTCGTCGCGGGCGATCACCGGTTCGACCCCGGTGGCCGCGGGGATCTTCTCCTCCCAGACGATGGGCTCCGGCTGGCGCGTCAGGGCGTGGTGCAGCACCTCGTCCATCCGCGAGACCGGCACGATCTCCAGCGCGTTCTTCACATTGTCCGGGATCTCGGCGAGATCCTTGGCGTTCTCGTCGGGGATCAGCACCTTCTTGATGCCGGCCCGCAGGGCCGCCAGCAGCTTCTCCTTGAGGCCGCCGATCGGCAGCACCCGGCCGCGCAGCGTGATCTCGCCGGTCATGGCGACGTCGCGGCGGATCGGAATGCCGGTCAGCACCGAGGTGAGCACCGTCGCCATGGCCACGCCGGCCGACGGACCGTCCTTCGGGGTCGCCCCCTCGGGAACGTGGACGTGGATGTCGCGGCGGTCGAACAGCGGCGGCTCGATGCCGAAATCGAGCGCGCGCGAGCGGACATAGGAGGCCGCCGCCGAGATCGATTCCTTCATCACGTCACGCAGATTGCCGGTGACCGTCATTTTGCCCTTGCCGGGCATCATGACGCCTTCGATCGTCAGGATCTCGCCGCCGACCTCGGTCCAGGCGAGGCCGGTGACGACGCCGACCTGGTCCTCGCTCTCGGCTTCGCCGTAGCGGAACCGCGGCGCCCCGAGATACTCCTCGAGCTGCTTGACCGTCACCTTGATCGACTTCTTCTTGGTCAGCATGAGGTCCTTCACCGCCTTACGGGCGAGGTTGGAAATCTCACGCTCGAGGTTGCGCACGCCCGCTTCCCGCGTATAGCGGCGGACCAGGGTGAGCAGCGCCTCATTGTCGATCGACCATTCCTTCGGCTGCAGGCCGTGCTTGGCCAGCGTGGCCGGGATCAGATGCTTGCGCGCGATCTCGACCTTCTCGTCCTCCGTGTAGCCGGCGATGCGGATCACCTCCATGCGGTCCAGAAGGGCCGGCGGGATGTTCAGCGTGTTCGCCGTCGTCACGAACATCACGCTCGAGAGGTCGTAATCGACCTCCAGATAGTGATCGTTGAAGGTGTGGTTCTGCTCGGGATCGAGAACCTCGAGCAGCGCCGAGGACGGGTCGCCACGGAAGTCCGCGCCCATCTTGTCGATCTCGTCGAGCAGGAAGAGCGGGTTGGACTTCTTCGCCTTGCGCATCGACTGGATGACCTTGCCGGGCATCGAGCCGATATAGGTGCGGCGATGGCCGCGGATCTCGGCCTCGTCGCGCACGCCGCCGAGGGCGACGCGCACATATTCGCGCCCGGTCGCCTTGGCGATCGACTTGGCGAGCGAGGTCTTGCCGACACCCGGCGGCCCGACGAGGCACAGGATCGGACCCGTCAGCTTGTTCTGCCGGCTCTGCACCGCGAGATATTCGACGATGCGGTCCTTGACCTTGTCGAGACCGAAATGATCCGTGTCGAGCACGTTCTGGGCGTAGGGAAGGTCCTTCTTGACCTTGCTCCGGTTGCTCCACGGGATCGACAGCAGCCAGTCGAGATAGTTGCGGACCACGGTCGCCTCGGCCGACATCGGCGACATCTGGCGGAGCTTCTTCAGCTCGTGCGTCGCCTTCTCGCGGGCTTCCTTGCTCAGCTTGACGGTCTTGATGCGCTCTTCCAGCTCGGCCAGCTCGTCGCGGCCGTCCTCGCCGTCGCCCAGCTCCTTCTGGATCGCCTTCATCTGCTCGTTGAGATAGTACTCGCGCTGGGTCTTCTCCATCTGGCGCTTGACGCGCGTGCGGATGCGCTTCTCGACCTGAAGGACCGAGATTTCGCTTTCCATCAGCGAGAGGACCTTCTCAAGGCGCGTGGTGACCTTGAGGATTTCCAGCACCGCCTGCTTCTCGGGGATCTTGACCGCGAGATGCGAAGCTACCGTGTCGGCCAGCTTCGAGTGGTCCTCGATCTGGGTCACGACGCCGACGACTTCCGGCGAGACCTTCTTGTTCAGCTTCACATAGCTGTCGAACTCGGCCAGCACCGAACGGCCGAGGGCCTCGGCCTCGACCTTCGAGCCCAGTTCCTCCTCCAGCGCCGACGCCTCGGCCTCATAGAGGTCGGCGCGGTCGGTGTAGTGGCTGACCTTGGCGCGCGAGATGCCCTCGACCAGCACCTTCACCGTGCCGTCCGGCAGCTTGAGGAGCTGCAGCACCGAGGCGAGCGTGCCGATCTTGTAGATCGAGCTGGTCGCCGGATCGTCGTCGGACGCGTTCTCCTGGGTCGCCAGCAGGATGTAGGTGTCGTTCCGCATCACCTCTTCGAGGGCGCGGATGGATTTCTCACGGCCGACGAACAGGGGCACGATCATGTGCGGGAAGACGACGATGTCGCGCAACGGAAGAACCGGGAAGGTCTGCGCGACCCCCGGGGTGAGCGCGGTGCGAGGCTTGGGGCTCGTCATGGCTCTTTCCTTTCTGTTGACGGCAGGCGCCGTTCCCCGGCGACATGCGTCGCGGAGCGGAACCGTGCCGCAATGCGGCCGGAACGCGAACGTTGATCTCTGTGCGGAGGCCGCGTGAGGCGCGCTAGGCACGTCGATGCGGTCGAGGACCGGTGGTTGAGGCTGAGATGGCGACGCCGCACGCCCCCGTCAAGGGAGCCTGCCGCCCCACTGGCCGGGCACACAGGCCCGGCCCTGCCCACCGCCGGTTCCTCAGGCACTCGCGCCCGCATCGCCAGCCGCGCGGTCCGCGTAGATGTAGAGCGGGCGCGCATTCTGCTCGACGACCTCCTTGCTGATGACGACCTCCTCGACCCCTTCGAGGCCGGGCAGATCGAACATCGTATCGAGCAGGATGCCTTCCATGATCGAGCGCAGGCCGCGCGCGCCCGTCTTGCGCTCGATGGCCTTGCGGGCGATGGCGCCCAGCGCCTCCTCATGGATGGTCAGCTCGACATTCTCCATCTCGAACAGGCGCTGATACTGCTTCACCAGCGCGTTCTTCGGCTCGGAGAGGATCTGCTTCAGCGCGGCCTCGTCGAGATCGCCGAGGGTGGCGATGACCGGCAGACGGCCGATGAACTCCGGGATCAGCCCGTACTTCAGCAGATCTTCCGGCTCGACCTCGCGGAACACCTCGCCCGGCTTGCGGTCCTCGGGCGCCGAGACGACGGCGCCGAAGCCGATCGAGGTGCCCTTGCCGCGCGAGGAGATGATCTTGTCGAGGCCGGCGAAGGCGCCGCCGCAGATGAACAGGATGTTGGTCGTGTCCACCTGCAGGAACTCCTGCTGGGGATGCTTGCGCCCGCCCTGCGGCGGCACGGAGGCGACCGTGCCTTCCATGATCTTCAGCAGCGCCTGCTGCACGCCCTCGCCCGACACGTCGCGCGTGATGGAGGGGTTGTCGGATTTGCGGCTGATCTTGTCGATCTCGTCGATGTAGACGATGCCGCGCTGCGCCCGCTCGACATTGTAGTCGGCCGACTGCAGCAGCTTGAGGATGATGTTCTCCACATCCTCGCCGACATAGCCCGCTTCGGTCAGCGTGGTCGCGTCCGCCATGGTGAAGGGCACGTCGAGGATGCGGGCGAGCGTCTGCGCGAGCAGCGTCTTGCCCGAGCCCGTCGGCCCGATCAGCATGATGTTGGACTTGGCCAGCTCGACATCGCCGGCATGCTTCGTCGCGTGGTTCAGGCGCTTGTAGTGATTGTGCACCGCCACCGAGAGGACGCGCTTGGCATGGAACTGGCCGATCACATAATCGTCCAGGACCTTGCAGATCTCCTTCGGGGTCGGAATGCCGTCGCGCGACTTCACCAGCGAGGATTTATTCTCCTCGCGGATGATGTCCATGCACAGCTCGACGCATTCATCGCAGATGAACACGGTAGGTCCCGCAATCAGCTTGCGGACCTCGTGCTGGCTCTTGCCGCAGAACGAGCAATAAAGAGTATTCTTGCTGTCGCCGCCGCCAACCTTGCTCATGCGTCTCTCCGTCCGCTCGGCGGTCCAGGCATCGCCCGGAACCGCCCCAGTCCCGCAGGCCGCCGCGGGCCTCCAAGGGGGGAGAAACGCGACGGCTCAAAAAGGCCGTCAAAAGGAAGCGACTTAAGGGTCCAACCGTTCGATCTAGCCAACACGCTAGAAGCGACACGATCAAGAAGGCAATCGAACCATCCCCGACTTAGCGCGGATGGGGCCCTGCCCCCTCATGCCCCGTCACACCTCCAGGCGACACTTCATCCTGATGTCATGCAAGCGCGATACCGCGATGCATGCAAGTCCGCGCTTCATTTCACCGCGGACCTGCGCCTCAATATAGGAAGCCGGCGTGGCTTCGGAAACACGGCTGCAAGGCCCGTCAGGCCTTGGCCGGAGCCTCATCGGGGCGCTTGTCGATCACATTGTCGATAAGTCCAAAGGACTTGGCCGTATCGGCGGTCAGGAAGTTGTCGCGCTCCAGCGCGTCTTCCACCGCCTGCAGCGGCTGGCCGGTGTGCTTGACGTAAATCTCGTTCAGCCGCCGCTTGAGGCTCTCGACCTCCTTGGCGTGAATGAGGATGTCCGTCACCTGGCCCTGATAGCCGCCCGAGGGCTGGTGCACCATGATTCGCGCGTTCGGCAGGGCGAAGCGCATGCCCTTCTCGCCGGCCGTCAGCAGCAGCGAGCCCATCGAGGCCGCCTGGCCGATGCACAGCGTCGACACCGCCGGCTTGATGAACTGCATGGTGTCGTAGATGGCGAGGCCCGACGTCACCACTCCGCCCGGGGAGTTGATGTACATCGAGATTTCCTTCTTCGGGTTCTCCGCTTCGAGGAACAGGAGCTGCGCGACCATGAGGGTCGCCATGCCGTCCTCGACCGGCCCGGTCAGGAAAATGATGCGCTCCTTCAGGAGCCGCGAATAAATGTCGTAGGACCGCTCGCCCCGGTTGGTCTGTTCGACCACCATCGGGACCAGGTAATTCATGTAAGTATCAATCGGGTCACGCATATTCTTGTCCTCAGCGGTCCGGCCCACCTGCGCCGCCCGCGAATCCATCCAACCCCACAATAAAGGGAAAGCGCGTCCCTACCAGCCCGCAAGGCCATTAAGCCGCGGACAGCGGAGCCGCGCTTACGCGCGGCCCCGCGACGACCGTTGGCCTCAGGCGGCCTTGTCTTCCTCGTCCTCGGCGTAGAGTTCCTCGCGCGAGACGGGGACTTCGTTCACCTTGGCGAGTTCGAGCAGGAAGTCGACGACCTTCTCCTCGAAGATCGGCGCGCGAAGGCTCGCGAGCGCCTGGGCGTTCTTGCGGTAGAATTCCCAGACCTGCTGTTCCTGCCCGGGGAACTGGCGGGCACGCTCGACGACGGCGCGGGTGACTTCGTCGTCGGTCACCTGGATGTTGTTCTTCTCACCGATTTCCGCAAGGACCAGGCCGAGGCGCACGCGGCGCGCGGCGATCTTCTGGTAGTCGGCGCGGGCCTCCTCCTCGGTGGTGCCCTCGTCGGCGAAGCTGCGCTTCTGCGTCTCCATCTCGGAGGTCACGGAACCCCAGATGCCGTCGAATTCCTGCTGGGCGAGGGTCGGGGGCACATCGAACTGGTGCATCTTGTCGAGTGCGTCGAGCAGGCGGCGCTTGGCCTTGTTGCGGCTCTGCGCGTTGTGCTCCTGGGCGATGCGGCCCTTCACCTGCTCCTTCAGCGCCTCGAGGCTGTCCATGCCAAGCGTCTTGGCGAACTCGTCGCCGACTTCCATCTCGGTCGGCGCCTCGATCATCTTCGCCGTCACCTCGAACGAGGCTTCCTTGCCGGCCAGATGCGCGGCCTGATAGGCCTCGGGGAAGGTGACGGTGACCGTGCGGGTCTCGTCTTCCTTGATGCCGACGAGCTGGTCCTCGAAGCCGGGGATGAAGCTGTTGGAGCCGAGCACGAGCGGAATGTCCTCGCCCGAACCGCCCTCGAACTTCTCGCCGTCGATCGAGCCGACGAAGGAGATGGTGACGCGGTCGCCGTTCTCGGCGGTGCCTTCCGGCTTGGCGGCGTAGGGGCGGTTGGCGTCGGCGATCCGCTTGACGGTCTCCTCGACCTCGGCCTCGGCGACGGCGAGGACCGGCTTGTCGAGGCTGATGCTCTTGAAGTCGCCGAGTTCGATCGCCGGCAGCACTTCGAGGTTCACGGTGTAGGACAGGTCGGCCTTGCCCTCGATGACCTCGTTCACCGCCGCTTCGTCCTGCGGCAGATCGACCTTCGGCTGCATGGCCAGCTTGAAGCCGTTATCCTCGACGATCTTGCTGTTCGCCTCGTTCACCGCCTGGTCGATCACCTCGGCCAGCACCGACTTGCCGTACATGCGCTTGAGGTGCGCGACGGGCACCTTGCCGGGGCGGAAGCCGTTGAGACGGACCTTGTCCTTGAGCTCGCTCAGGCGGGCATTGGCCTTGGCGTCCAGTTCGGCGGCCGGCAGCACCACGCGATATTCGCGCTTGAGACCTTCGGCGAGGAGTTCGGTGACCTGCATTTTCAATCGGCCTTCGTCTTGTTTGCCGCTTGCGCGAGCTCTCGAATTATCTGTGTGCGAGCACGACGCGTGAGCGCCGTGAGCCTCGCTCGGTGCAAATGGGTCGGAAGGCGGCACCGGACAAGGGAAGGCCTGGTGCGGGCGGAGGGACTCGAACCCCCACGACTCTCGCCACTGGAACCTAAATCCAGCGCGTCTACCAGTTCCGCCACGCCCGCGACGCGCCTGCCGCCTGCGATGTCACATTCTCGACGTCGCGATGGCACACGGACGCACACCCGAGAAGGTGCCGCCAGCCGGGTGCGGGCTTATAGCACGGTCATGCCGCTGCGCCAGCCCTTAAATACGCCCGCGCACGCGCCCTTCCCGGCTCCGCCCGACACCTCCATGCGTGTCGCCCGGCGCGTCCGGGGCGGTTAGACGGGGGCACCGAGAGCGGTGTAGAGCCGCCGATAGACCGGGCGCAGAGCGTCGACGAGATCGTCGGCGACAAGTCCCGGCCCGGCCTCCCGCGCCGCCTCGCCGTGCAGCCAGACGGCGGCGGCGGCGGCCTCGAAGGGTGGCATGCCCTGGGCGAGCAGCCCGCCGGTGATTCCCGACAGCACGTCTCCCGCCCCCGCCGTCGCCAGCCAGGGCGGCGCGTTCGCCGCGACCGCCGCGCGCCCATCGGGGCTAGCGACCACGGTATCCGGCCCCTTGAGCAGCAGCGTCGCGCCCAGCCGGGCGGCGCCCGCGCGCGCCCGCTCCAGCTTGGAGGGCGCCTCCAGCACCTGTGGGCAGCCCTCGAACAGCCGCGCGAACTCGCCGTCATGCGGCGTCGCAACGACGGCCGGCGACGCCTTGATGAGACCGGCCAGCATGTCGACGTCGCCCTTGAAGGAGGTGAGCAGGTCGGCGTCGAGCACCAGCCGCCGGTCGTGGCAGGCGACCAGCCGGTCGCGGGCGCCCTGCCCAACCCCAAGGCCGGGACCGAGCACGAGCGTCGACAAGCGCCGGTCGGCCAGCAGACGCGCCAGACCGGCCGCGTCCTCCACCGGCCGGACCATGACGGCCGAGAGATTCGCGGCGTGGATCGGCAGCGCCAGCGCCGGGCAGGCGACCGTCACCAGCCCCGCCCCGGCCCTGAGCGCCGCGCGCGCCGCGAGCCGGGTGGCACCCGTGGCCTGCACCGGGCCGGAAACGGCGACGAGATGGCCGCGCGTATATTTGTGGCCTTCCGGCCGGGGCACGGGAAAGTGACCACTCCAGAGATCCGGCAGGTTCTCGAAGGCCCGCGGCGCTATGGCGCCCAGCGCCTCTGGAAGGATGCCGATCGCGGCGACGCTCAGCCGCCCGCCATGCAGCCGGCCGGGCAGCAGCAGATGCCCCGGCTTCGGCCGGAAGAAAGTGACGCTCCAGCGCGCCCGGATGGCGGCGCCACGGACCGCGCCGGTCGCCCCGTCGATGCCGGACGGCAGGTCCACCGCCACCACCGGCAGACCGCTGGCATTGACGCGTTCGACCAGCGCGCGGGCCTCGCCGTCGAGGTCGCGCGCAAGGCCGGCGCCGAACAGCGCGTCGACGATCAGGTCGACCCGCTCCAGCTCCGCCCCTGCAGCGGCCTCCACCGGCCCCCGCCAGCGCCCGGCCATGATCGCGGCATCACCCCGCAGCCGCTCGCGCGCGCCGAGCAGCGCCAGCCGCACCCGGTAGCCGGCGCCGGCCAGCAGCCGCGCGGCGACGAAGCCGTCGCCGCCATTATTACCCGGCCCGCACAGCACGAGGACACGCGAGCCGACCGGCGCCGCCTCGGCCGCCACCCGCGCGACCGCGCATCCCGCCCGTTCCATGAGCACTGTGCCGGGGACACCGGCGGCGATCGTGAACGCGTCGGCGCGGCCCATCTCGTCGGGGGTCAGAAGCTCCATGCGATGCACCCTGCACAGGCCCTCGCCGCGGTCGCAGCGGGGCAAGAACGATCTCCGGCCAGCTTAGGCGGAATCGGCGCGAGAGCGCGAGAATCACGAGGTCGACGCAGAATTCGGCGGCATCTGCCTATTTTTGATGCAGCCATCCGGCACACCCTCTCATAATACCTGATCAAATAATCATCACAGAGATTAATTCTTGTTCATTGTCCGGGATAATGACGTTTGGCCTCGCTCTTTCGCCCGTGCGATGTTGTGATATCCACGCGTTTTGGAGACGGTGAAGTGCTTGGCATGGGTTCTGCTTCTTCGCGACCCGACTCGGCCGGGCGTCGCGGATCGTCGAGTCAGGGAGACGAGATCAGATGAAGAAGATTGAGGCCATCATTAAGCCCTTCAAGCTGGACGAGGTGAAGGAGGCGCTGCAGGAAGTCGGCCTGCAGGGCATCACCGTCACGGAAGCCAAGGGCTTCGGCCGGCAGAAGGGTCACACGGAACTGTATCGCGGCGCGGAATACGTCGTCGATTTCCTGCCCAAGGTGAAGATCGAGATCGTGGTCGCCGACGAAACGGTGGAAACGGCGATCGACGCCATCCGCCGCGCCGCCCAGACGGGCCGGATCGGCGACGGCAAGATCTTCGTGTCCAACATCGAAGAGGCCATCCGCATTCGTACCGGCGAGTCGGGCGTCGACGCCATCTGATAGCCAGCGTAGTATGGTCGCGCATACCGAGCGCGCCGCACCCTGACGGGTGCGGCGCGTATCGTCGTTGACCACCCGCTTGGGATTCATCTGCCCTGCAAAAGACGGCAGTATCAGAAGAGGTACGAACAATATGACGACGGCCAAGGATGTACTGAAGCTAATAAAGGACAACGACGTCAAATACGTCGACCTGCGCTTCACCGATCCCCGCGGCAAGTGGCAGCATGTGACCTTCGACATTTCGATGGTCGACGAGGACTTCTTCGCCGAAGGGCAGGCGTTCGACGGTTCTTCCATCGCGGGATGGAAGGCCATCAACGAATCCGACATGCACCTGCAGCCCGACCTCGATTCCGTCTGCATCGACCCGTTCTTCGCCGAGACCACGCTCGTCGTGGTGTGCGACGTGCTGGAGCCGACCACGGGCGAGCCCTATGGCCGCGACCCGCGCGGCATGGCCAAGAAGGCCGAGGCCTATCTGAAGTCCACCGGCATCGGCGACACGGTCTATATCGGCCCCGAGGCCGAGTTCTTCATCTTCGACGACGTGCGCTTCTCGGCAGAGCCCTACAACACCGGCTTCAAGCTCGATTCGGTCGAACTGCCGACCAATGGCGATACCGAATATGAAGGCGGCAACCTCGGCCACCGCGTGCGCACCAAGGGCGGTTATTTCCCGGTTCCCCCGGTCGACAGCTGTCAGGATCTGCGCGGCGAAATGCTCGCGGCCATGGCCCGCATGGGCGCCAAGGTCGAGAAGCATCACCACGAGGTCGCTTCGGCCCAGCACGAGCTCGGCCTGAAGTTCGACACGCTGGTGACGATGGCCGACCACCTGCAGGTCTACAAGTACTGCATCCACCAGGTCGCCAACGTCTACGGCAAGACCGCCACCTTCATGCCCAAGCCGGTCTTCGGCGACAATGGTTCGGGCATGCATGTGCACCAGTCGATCTGGAAGGGCGGCAAGCCGCTGTTCGCCGGCAACAAGTATGCCGACCTCAGCCAGGAATGCCTGTGGTACATCGGCGGCATCATCAAGCACGCCAAGGCGCTGAACGCCTTCACCAACCCGCTGACCAACTCCTATAAGCGTCTGGTCCCGGGCTATGAGGCGCCGGTCCTGCTCGCCTATTCGGCGCGCAACCGCTCGGCGTCTTGCCGCATCCCCTACACCACCTCGCCCAAGGCGAAGCGCGTCGAGACCCGCTTCCCGGACCCCGGCGCGAACCCCTATCTCGCCTTCGCCGCGCTGCTCATGGCCGGCCTCGACGGCATCCTGAACAAGATCGATCCCGGCCCGGCGATGGACAAGGACCTTTACGATCTCCCGCCCAAGGAGCTCAAGAAGATCCCGACCGTCTGCGGCTCGCTGCGCGAGGCGCTGGCGTCGCTCGACAAGGATCGCGAGTTCCTCAAGAAGGGCGGCGTGTTCGAGGACGACTTCATCAACGCCTATATCGAACTGAAGATGGCCGAGGTGATGCGTTTCGAAATGACCCCGCACCCGGTCGAGTTCGAGATGTACTACTCGATCTGACCGACCCGTCAGCGACAGACGGAAAGGGGCGCCTCACCGGCGCCCCTTTTTCGTTGCCGCTCCCTGCCCTTCAGGCCGCCGGGGCAGCACCGGCGCCGAACCAGACCGTCTCGATGCGGTTGCGCCCCTTGAACTTCGCCTCGTAGAGCACCCCGTCCGCCTTCGCCATCACGCGCACCAGCTCCGCTTCGGCTTCCTCCGGCGTGCGCGAGGCGGCGAGGTCGCCGATCGCCAGCCCGATGCTCACGGAGCACTCCGCCGAGCCGCCCCCCAGTTCCAGCCGCTCGAGCCCGTCGCGGAAGCTGCGCTGTATGCGCTCGGCCGCCTGCCGCGCCACATTGGGCCGAACGCCCGGCAGCAGCGCCACGAACTCCTCGCCGCCGATCCGGCCGGCCACGTCGCCCGGCGCGAGATCGAGGCGCAGCGCCTCGGCGAACACCACGAGCACGCGATCGCCGGCGGCATGGCCGAACCGGTCGTTGATCAGCTTGAAGCGGTCGAGATCGAAGATCATCAGCCCCACCGTCCCGCCCTTCTGGCAGACCGGCGTGGCCTGCTTCATGAAGCCGCGGCGATTGAGGATCCCTGTCAGAACATCGCGCTCGGCAGCGCTGCGATAGGCCATCTCGACCCGCTCGCGCACCATCAGCACCAGCGCGAAGGCCACCAGGATCATGATCAGCATCGCCACGAGGCCGATCCAGACGAAATGCGGGTTGGTGAACAGTGCCAGCCTGTTGCCGTCGGCGAGCCCGCCGGCGAACGGAATGCGCAGCAGGGACATTCCCATTGACGCCGTCATCAGCCCGATCACGACGCCGCGCATGCGCGAGGGCTCCGCCCAGCCGCGCCAGAGCTCGGAGAGGCACAGGATCATGAGCCCGCAGGCGGTGAGCGAGAGCAGGATGATCCGGTTGAAGATGGAATCCCGGAACATCGGGAACTGGCAGAGCAGGATCCACACCAGCGGAACAATCACCACATAGCCGAGCTGCGCGCGGCGCCGGTCGAAGACGCGCAGGCCCGTCCAGACCAGCCCATAGCCCAGCAGAATCACCGTGTTGGCGAGTTCCACCGACACGAAATCTGGCACCAGTCCGCGCGCCATGGCACCGGCGATGCCAGTCGCGAGAAGCGCGGGGAAGCTCGCCCAATACACCAAGGCCGGCTCTTCCGGCGTCATCAGCCAGACCAGAATCATGGCAGCCGACAGCATCAGCCCGACCAGCAGGACGACCGACCACAGGGTCAACGGATCAAGGCTCATGCGGGGGCAAGGGTGCTGCAACGATGCGCCAAGGGAGTTCACTATTACCGACGGCGAGGCAAAGGAAAAGATGCACGTTGCGCGCTATCCCTCACGCCGCCCGCCCGAGGCCACGGCACGCTGCTCCGCGGCCGCGGGGAGTGCCGTGACCTCCAAGCGGTTGCGGCCCATGGCCTTCGCCGCGTACAGCGCCGCATCCGCCTGCGTCATCAGCGCGTCGAGCCGGGCGCGCGGCGTTCCGCCATCGGCATCGGCGAAGGAGCCGCAGACCATGCCGATACTGGACGAGCACGTCATCGGCCGGTCGTCGAATCTCACCTGTCCGATCACCGTGCGGAAGGCCTCCCGGACGCGCTCCGCCGCCTGCCGCGCCGTCGGCTCGGCCGCTCCGGGCAGCAGCACGGCGAACTCCTCGCCGCCGATGCGCGCGACGATATCGGCCTGCCGCAGATTAACCCGCAGCACCTCGGCGAAGATCTGCAGCACGCGGTCACCGGCGGCGTGACCGAAATGGTCGTTCACCTGCTTGAAGTGATCGAGATCGAGGATCATCAGAGCGATCGGTCCCGCGTCCCGGCAATGCCGCATCGCAAGCTCGACAAAGCCGCGCCGGTTGAGCAGCCCCGTCAGCTCGTCCGAACGCGCGGCACTGCGGTGCAGCTGCTCGGTGCGCTCGCGTACCAGAAGGACGAACGCGAAGTTCATGAACATGGCGACGCCGAGCGCCACGATGCCCGTGACGGCGGTGCTCGGGTCGGTAAAGGTGACCAGCTGATTGCCGGACACCTGGGTCGGCGCCAGCGGGATGCGCGCCAGATTCAGCACCAGCACCAGAAGCAGCAGCACGAACACGGCAAGGCGCGGGCGCGAGGGCACGACCCAGCCCCGCCATGCCTGGTACAGCGCCAGCGCGACCAGCACGCTGATGAGCAGCGAGACCAGCACCACCCGGTTGCCGACCGAGTCGCGGAACAGCGGCAACTGGCACAGCAGCACCCACAATGCGGGTGCGGCGAGCAGATAGACGACGCGCGCGCGGCGCCGGTCGAAGCAGCGCAGGCCAACCCACAACGCGCCATAGGCGACCAGCACCGCGCCATTGGCCAGCTCGATGGAGACGACGTCTGGAATATGGCCGCGTGCCATGCCGCCGGAAACGCCCCCCACCAGCAGGCCGGCAAATGCTCCCCAGTAGCCGAGCGCCTTTTCATCGGGCGTCAGCACCCAGGCGAAGAACATCGACCCGGCCAGCAGGAAGCCGACGAACAGAACCACCAGCCACAGTGTCCAGGGATCAAGCAACATGAGAAGTTCGAGCGAACCGTTGTCTGCTGCCGAAAAAATCGTCGCAGCGACTATCGGCCAAACTGCGCCCGTCCCCAAGTAAAAAGGGGCACACAAACGAAAAGGGCGGGCCCGAGGCCCGCCCTTCGCAACGTCGACGTCGAAAAACGATCAGCGCTTCGAGAACTGGAAGCTGCGGCGGGCCTTGGCCTTGCCGTACTTCTTGCGCTCGACCACGCGCGAGTCGCGGGTCAGGAAGCCGCCCTTCTTCAGCGGGCCGCGCAGCTCGGGCTCGTAATAGGTGAGCGCGCGGGAGATGCCATGGCGCAGCGCGCCGGCCTGGCCGGAGAGACCGCCGCCGGAGACCGTGCACACCACGTCATACTGGCCGGTACGGGCCGCCGTGGTGAAGGGCTGCTGGATGATGAGGCGCAGCACCGGACGGGCGAAGTAGGTCTCGATATCGCGCTCGTTGACCAGGATCTTGCCGGTGCCGGGACGCACCCACACGCGGGCAACCGCGTTCTTGCGCTTGCCGGTGGCATAGGCGCGGCCGAACTTGTCGAGCTTCTGGACGTGCTTGGGCGCGTCGGCGGCCTGGGTCTTCAGGGCCTCGAGCCCGTCGAGCGACTGGATGAGCTCAGCCATGATCAGATCCCCACATTCTTGCGGTTGAGCGCGGCGACGTCGAGCGCTTCCGGCTGCTGAGCCTCGTGCGGGTGGCTGGCACCCTTGTAGACGCGCAGATTGCCCATCAGCTTGCGGCCGAGCGGGCCACGCGCCAGCATGCGCTCGACGGCCTTCTCTACCACGCGCTCGGGGAACCGGCCCTCGAGGACGAACTTGGCCGTCCGCTCCTTGATGCCGCCCGGGAAGCCGGTGTGGTGGTAGTAGACCTTGTCGTCGCGCTTGCGACCGGTCAGCACGACCTTCTCGGCATTGATGACGACGACGTTGTCGCCGCAATCGACGTGCGGGGTGTAGATCGGCTTGTGCTTGCCCTTGAGGCGGGTAGCGATGATGGTCGCAAGACGACCGACCACGAGGCCGGAAGCGTCGATCACGACCCACTTCTTTACGATGTCGGCGGGTTTTGCCGAGAAGGTCTTCATGAGGATTTCCATATGCAAGGGTGCGGAGTACCCGCACGTCTCTCGTGACGGGGCTTCTAGCCGAGACCCCGCGCAACGTCAATGTTGCAATAGGCCAAATTCCATCGACAAATCAATGATTTAGAAAATCGGTATTTTAATACCCCATTCTAACCCCTTGAAATCGGCATCCCGCAAGCCAAACCGGCCGCAGCGCCGGTCTTCGCTGCGCCCTGCCGGACACCATATGACAAGGCGCCGCCACGCGGCGCGCGCCAGCGCAGGGAGCCGAGATGAACCACGACCATTATGACGACGCCTTCATCGCCGACTGGCTCGGCAAGGTCCGCACCATCGCCGTGGTCGGCGCCAGCCCGAAGCCCGAGCGGCCCAGCCATGGCGTCGCCCGCTTCCTCGCCTTGCACGGCTACCGGGTGTTCGCCATCAATCCCGGCCAGGCCGGGCGCGACATCGCCGGCCTGCCGACCTATGCGAGCCTCGCGGACGTGCCGGAGCCCGTCGACATGGTCGACGTGTTCCGTGCGCCCGAACATCTCGATTCCGTGGTCGGGGAGATCCTCGCTCTCTCGCCCCGACCCGGGCTGATCTGGGGCCAGCTCGGCGTGCGTGATGATGCAGCGGCGGCTCGCGCCGAGGCCGCCGGCATCGCGGTCATCATGAACCGCTGCCCCGCCATCGAGATTCCGCGGCTGCGCCTGCCACGGGTGAGCTGAGCGGATCGCGGTCAGCTGTCGGGATAACCCAGGCTCGGTTCCAGCCGCTCGAACGTGGTGTCCATCGCGTAGAACGGCGCGAAGGGCAGCCCGATATGGCCGAACAGCGGCGAAAGCTGCATTTCGGCACTCATCTCGCTCGCCTTCTTGATCTGCGCGAGATAGAGCGCGGCGGCGAGGCCGGTACGGTCGGCACCCGAGAGGCAATGGATCAGGATCGGGCGCGGCGCATCCGCCAGCACCTCGAAGAAGGTCGCCACCTCTTCATCGGTCAGCTCGCGGCGTGCCGACCAACGCAGGTCGATCAGCCGGACGCCTGCCCCGCTGGCGATGCGGGCCTCCTCGCGATACCAGTCGCTGCGCTCGGCCCGCCCGCGCAGATTGACGATGGTGCGGATGCCCCGGCTCTCGATCACGTCTCTCAGCCGGGAGGGAGAAAGCGTGGCCGAGCGGTAGAGTTCGCCGGCGACGACGGTGTGCACATTGCCGGTCGCATAGGCCCAGCCGGCATAGAGGCCGACCGTCAGCAGAACGCCGCCGCCGAGCCCCAGGACCCAGCGCCTCCAGCTGCCCCGTCGCCGCCCCTTGTCCCGCATGCCCGATCCGTCCCCGTCCTGTCGACGGACGGCAGGTTAGGACGGCGAAGCTGACAGGCCGCTGACATCGGGAAGCACTGGAATAACAAAACAAATCTGCTGTTTATTTCTTTTGCCAATCCTGTTGCGTTTTTTAGCGAAGCCGCGAAACTGCGGGGCAACGGCGCCCATGCCGAACACGCTCAAGAATGACGCACATGCGCGCCGACAGGAGAACGCCATGACCGACGCCCCGCAGCCCACGCCCGGCTTCGCCACCCTCGCCGTCCATGCCGGTGCCCAGCCGGACCCCACCACCAAGGCGCGCGCCACGCCGATCTACCAGACCACCGCCTTCGTGTTCGACGATGTCGACCACGCGGCGGCGCTGTTCGGGCTCAAGGCGTTCGGCAACATCTATACCCGCATCGGCAACCCGACCAACGCCGTGCTGGAGGAGCGTGTCGCGGCGCTGGAAGGCGGCACCGCCGCCCTCGCCGTGGCCTCGGGCCATGCCGCGCAGTTGCTCACCTTCCAGACCCTGCTGTCGCCGGGTGACGAGTTCATCGCCGCGCGCAGGCTCTATGGCGGTTCGATCAACCAGTTCAACCATGCCTTCAAGAGCTTCGGCTGGAACGTCGTCTGGGCGGATTCCGACGACATTGCCTCCTTCGAGCGCGCCGTGTCGCCGCGCACCAAGGCGATCTTCGTCGAATCGATCGCCAATCCGGGCGGCGTCATCACCGACATCGCCGCCATCGCCAGGATCGCCAAGCGCGCCGGCGTGCCGCTCATCGTCGACAACACGCTGGCGACCCCCTATCTCATCCGCCCCTTCGAGCATGGCGCCGACATCATCGTGCATTCGGCGACCAAGTTCCTCGGCGGCCACGGCAACTCGATCGGCGGCGTCATCGTCGACGGCGGCTCGTTCGACTGGCTGCGCGAGGGGCGCTACCCCTTCCTGTCGCAGCCGCGCCCGGAATATGAGGGCACCGTCATCGGCGAGGCCTTCGGCAATTTCGCCTTCGCCATCGCCGCCCGCGTGCTCGGCCTGCGCGATCTCGGCCCGGCGCTTTCGCCCTTCAACGCCTTCCTGATCCTGACCGGCATCGAGACGCTGCCGCTGCGCATCCAGCGCCATTGCGACAACGCGCTCGCCGTGGCGCAATTCCTCGCCGAGCATCCCAAGGTGTCGTGGGTCAGCTATCCCGGCCTGCCGGGCGACCGCTATTACAATCTCGCCAAGCAGTACACGCCCAAGGGCGCCGGCGCGGTGTTCACCTTCGGCCTCAAGGGCGGCTACGAGGCCGGCGTGGCACTGGTCTCCGGGGTGAAGCTGTTCTCACACCTCGCCAATATCGGCGACACCCGCTCGCTCATCATCCACCCCGCCTCCACCACCCACCGCCAGCTCGCCGACGAGCAGAAGACGCTCGCCGGCGCCGGCCCGGACGTGGTGCGCCTGTCGGTCGGCATAGAGGACGCGGCGGACATCATCGCCGACCTCGATCAGGCGCTCAAAGGCGCCTGATTCTGCCCACATTTCCGCCAGCCTTGCGGATCGTGAATGAATTGTGAGCGCGTCATGCGCGGCGCGCAAAGCTGGGATGCGGTATATTTCCTACCAAATGAGCAGGATGTCGCATATCTAGGCATCGGAATGATTAACGGACGTGCAGCTACCCGGGGTGCCCGGCGGCCGCGATCCGGATCCTAACCGATGGAGACTGACATGCTGCTTTGGGGCCTCGTTGCCAAGCAGATCCGCCGCTGGCAGGCGTATCGTCGTACTCTCGTTGAGCTCTCCCAGCTCGACGACCGCACCCTCGCCGACATCAACGTCTCGCGTGGCGAGATCACGAGCGTCGCGCGCCGGGCTGCTGCCGCCGCCTGAGCGGGCGGATCGCATCCTATTGGCGATTGAAGAAACGGCCCCGGATTTTTCCGGGGCCGTTTCTTTTTTACCCCCGATCCGTGCTAAGGCGCGCATCTGGCACGACGGCAACGCAACGACAGGTCATGAGCATCACTGACACGCGCCCGGTTCACGTCATCGGCGGCGGCCTCGCCGGCTGCGAAGCCGCCTGGCAACTCGCGCGGCGCGGCGTGCCGGTGGTCCTGCATGAGATGCGCCCGACGCGGGGCACGGAAGCGCACAAGACGGACAGTCTCGCCGAACTCGTCTGTTCCAACTCCTTCCGCTCGGACGACGCCCAGAACAATGCGGTCGGCGTGCTGCACGCGGAGATGCGCCGGCTCGGCTCGCTGATCATGGCCTGCGCCGACAGCCACCAGATCCCCGCCGGCGGCGCGCTGGCGGTCGATCGCGAGGGCTTCGCCGAAGCCGTCACCGCCGCCATCGCCGCTCGTCCCGAGATCACCATCGAGCGCGGCGAGATCGCCGGACTGCCGCCGGAGGACTGGGACAGCGTCATCATCGCCACCGGCCCCCTCACCTCGCCGGCGCTCGCCGAGGCCATCCGCGCCCGCACCGACGTGAGCGCGCTGGCCTTCTTCGACGCCATCGCGCCGATCGTTCATTTCGACTCCATCGACATGGACGTGTGCTGGTTCCAGTCGCGCTACGACAAGGTGGGACCGGGCGGCACCGGGGCCGACTACGTCAACTGCCCGATGGACAAGGAACAGTACGACGCCTTCGTCGCCGCGCTGGCCGCGAGCGACACTGTGCCGTTCCGGGAGTTCGAGGCGAACACGCCCTATTTCGACGGCTGCCTGCCCATCGAGGTCATGGCGACGCGCGGACCGGAGACGCTGCGCCACGGCCCGATGAAGCCGATGGGCCTGACCAACGCCCACAACCCGACCGTGAAGCCCTATGCCGTGGTCCAGCTCCGCCAGGACAATGCGCTCGGCACGCTCTACAACATGGTCGGCTTCCAGACGAAGACGCGCCATTCCGAGCAGGTGCGCCTGTTCCGCATGATCCCCGGGCTGGAGAAGGCCGAGTTCGCCCGTCTCGGCGGCCTGCACCGCAACACCTATCTCAACTCGCCCAAGCTGCTGGACCCGACGCTGCGGCTCAAGGCCGAGCCGCGTCTGCGCTTCGCCGGCCAGATCACCGGCTGCGAGGGCTATGTGGAGAGCGCCGCCATGGGGCTGATCGCCGGCCTGTTCGCCGCCGCCGAGCGCCGTGGCGAGATGCCGGCCGGGCCGCCCGCCACCACCGCGCACGGCGCGCTGCTGAACCACATCACCGGCGGCCATATCGAGACGGTGGAGGCCGGTCCGCGCTCGTTCCAGCCGATGAACGTCAATTTCGGCCTGTTCCCGCCGCTCGATGCTGCCCCCACCCGCGACGCGGACGGCAACCGGCTGCGCGGCACCCAGAAGACCGTCGCCAAGAAGCAGGTCCTCGCCGCCCGCGCCCTCGCCGAGTTGGACGCGTGGGCGAAGACCCATGCCGACGAGCCGAGCGAGGCGGCCGCGTGAGCCTCGACATCCCTTCCCGCGGTGGCGTCTTCGAGCTCGACACCGTGCTCAAGCGCGACACCTTCTCGACCATCGAGCGCGGCATCTGGCGCGACGCCGCCGGCAACGCCTTCCCCGCCGTGCGGCGCAACTATGCCGAGGTGAAATGGTGGGTGAAGCCGATCGCCCGCCATTTTGCCAAGCGCGAGGCGCGCGCTCTCGTCCGGGCGGAAGGCAGCGGCCACACCGTGCCGGTCTATGCGCTGGAGGAAGGCTATCTGGTGCGCGGCTTCGTCGATGGCATCCCGCTGCAGATCGCCAAGCCGCGCGGCGATCTCGCCTTCTTCGCCTCCGCCCGCAAGGGCCTGCGCGAGGTGCACCGGCGCGGCATCGCCCATAACGACCTCGCCAAGCCGCAGAACTGGCTCTACGCCGCCGACGGCCGGGCGGTGCTGATGGATTTCCAGCTCGCCATGTGCTTCACGCGGCGCAGCAAGACGTTCCGGCTGGCCGCCTATGAGGACATCCGCCATCTCCTCAAGCAGAAGCGCAGCTACTGCCCGGAGGCGCTGACCGCGCGCGAGAAGAAGATCCTCGCCCGCAAGAGCCTGTTCACCCGCATCTGGATGCGCACCGGCAAGCAGGTCTACAATTTCGTCACCCGCCGCCTGCTCAACTACCACGACACGGAAGGGCGCGGCCCGCGCGCCATGGAGCAGGGACCGCGCATCGCCGCCGCGCTTGCCGAGGCGCCGGGCGTGCGCGCGGTCCACATCTGCGACTTTCCCACCGCCGGCCACAGCTTCGGCCTCTACGCCTTCGTCGAGGCGACGGGCGAGGCCGACGAGCCGGCGCTGCGCGCGCTGCTGGCCGCCCGCCTGCCGGACATCCTGCCGCCCGAGCATATCCAGATCGTCGCCGCGCTGCCGCGCGAGGTGACCGGCGGCGTGCGCGACGATCTGCTGCGCCTCGTCGCGCTCAACCAGATCGACCAGCTCTCCCTGCTGCCGCGCGGGCCGCGGGAGGAGGAAGCGCTTGCCGCGATCGTCCGCGACCGGCGCAACCTGAGCGACCGGGTACGCGGCGGCATCTAGTGGATCGACCGACACGGATGGTACCCATCCGTGTCGAAAATCTGGTCCACCCGATCAGTGCGTTGTGAGCCGACCGGGTCGCGACATTCGGGATCCGGATGTCGCGGTCGGATCACTGAGCCGGCATCGGCTAAACATTCGATAAACCAATACCCTAGACCAAATGGTAAGTGTCGACGCGGTAGTTTGAGACCGCGCGGCACCCCCTGGCCGGCGTTTCCTCGTCATGGTGCTGATGCGTTTCCTGTCCCACACCGACCTGCGACCTGTCCCGCGCCCGGGAGCGCTCCGCGCGCCCTCGCGCGTTCCGCTGCGTAGGCCGCCGCGAGGCGTCGCGCGATGACCGGCTGGACGCACGGCCTCATCAACCGCCTCGTCATCCTAGGCGATCTCGCCATGATCGTCCTGGCGGCGCTGATCTACTATTCCGTCTGGCACATATTGGCGCTCAGCCAGATGGCCGTGCTCGGCACCATCGGCGCCATGATCTACTGCGGCGTGCTGATGCTCGGGCAGGCCTACCGCGTCGAGCACTACACCCGCCGGCGGCGCCAGATCGTCCATGTCTTCATCGGCCTGACCCCGGCCTTCTTCGCCGTCTTCGTCGTCTATTACGCCCTCGTTCCGCCGCAGCCGGGCGATCCGGAGACGTTCGGCCCGTGGGCCGCGCTGACGCTGCTGGCGCTGCTGGTCGGCCGTCTCGTGCTGGTGCGGCTGGGCATGGACCGGGTGGAGCGCAGGAAGCTCCTCGTCCGCAGCACGGTCGTCATCGGCGATCTCGACCGGGCCTATGCGCTGGTGCGTCGCTATCAGGAACAGGCCCGGTCCGGCGGCCTGCTGTCCTTCGTCGGCGTGTTCCGCGACGGCGGGCGCGAACCGACCAATGCGGAGCATGCCGGCGACGGCGTCCCCCCGGTCCTCGGCAACATCGACGACCTGCTGGAACTCGCCAAGGCCGGCGTGTTCGATCTCGTGGTCATCACCAAGCAATGGGACGACATCCGCCGCATCGGCGCCATCGCCCGCCAGCTCCATCGCGTCGCGACCGACGTCATGGTGGAGATGGAGCCGGACATCCTCAACACCACCGCGGCGCGCATCACCCGCATCGCCGACCTGCCGACCCTCCAGGTGCAGCAGCGCCCGCTCAAGGGGTCCCTCGGCGTCCTCAAGGCGCTTGAGGACTACACCGTCGCGACCGTCGGCCTCATCGTCCTGGCGCCCGTGCTGCTGATCGCGGCGGTGGCGATCAAGCTGGATTCGCCCGGCCCGGTGCTGTTCCGCCAGGCCCGCATCGGCCTGAACCGGCGCGAGTTCATGGTCTACAAGCTGCGCACCATGCGTTTCGATCCGGCCGATGACGGCACCATCGGCGCGGTGCGCGCCGACCCTCGCGTCACCCGCATCGGCGCGATTTTGCGCAGCCTGTCGATCGACGAGATTCCCCAGCTGCTCAACGTGATGCGCGGCGAGATGTCGGTGGTCGGGCCGCGCCCGCATGTGCCGAACATGCTCATCAATGAGGAGCTGCGCTACGAGGCGGTCCAGGACTATGTTGCACGTTCGCGCATGAAGCCCGGCATCACCGGCTGGGCGCAGATCAACGGCATGCGCGGCGGCATCTACACCATGGAGAAGGCGGCGCGCGGCGTCGAGCTCGACCTCTATTACATCGAGAACTGGTCGATATGGTTCGACATCAGGATCATCCTGCTCACCATGACCAAGGGTCTCGCCGACACCTCGGTCTTCTGAGCTGCAGCGTTCTCGCCCTGGCATTCCTGCTGCTCGCCGGCGGCCGGGTGCAGGCTGGGCCGCCGCGCCCGTTCCTCGCCTATCACGCGAGCTGGTACGAGGTGGCGGCGACGCGGGCCTCGGAAACCACCCTCGCCCGGCTGCCGGGCTACCTCACCCATGTCGCGCTGAGCTTCGTGAAGCCCGATCTTGCCTATCCCGGCGGGTTGCAGCTTGAGGGGACCGGGCTGCAATATCCCTATGGCGGTGCGGTGCTGAAGGAAGCCATCGCTCTCCTCAAGCAGCGCCAGCCGGAAATACGCGTGCTGCTGTCGGTCGGCGGGGCCACCTATCATGGCTGGGACAGGCTCGACGAGGCGGCGCTGGCGCGGCTGGTGCGCGACCTCGGCGCCGACGGCGTCGACATCGATTTCGAGCCGACAAACCCTGAATGCACAAGGGTTTCCGGCCGCATGCGCTGCGCCGATGATGCCCTCTCCATCGACATCGTCCGGCGGTTGCGGGCGGCATTGCCGCGCCCCTCCGTGCTCAGCGTCGCCGGGTGGAGCGTGGGGGCCTATGGCGAGGGCGCCTTCGCCGATGCGCCGCCGGCCAGCCCCTGGCGCGGCGCGCTGCTGGCGCTGCTGCAATCTCAAGCTGCAGAAGATCTCGATCTGGTGTCGATCATGAGCTACGACGCCGGCCCCGCCTTCCACCCGGCGCAGGCGTTCCGCGCCTATCGCGCGGTGTGGAAGGGGCCGCTCGCCCTCGGCGTCTCGGTGATGCCGGCCAGCAATGGCGGGCCGCGCTTCACCGTGGACTATACCGGGGCGATGCTGACGGAGATTCTGCGCGACCGCCAGGGCGGGGCGATGCTCTACGCCCTGCGCGAGGTACCGCCCGGCCCTCCGGGGCCGGACAATCCCGACTACCGTACCCTCTCGGCGCTGATCTGCCTCGTGCTGGAAAAGCCCGGCTGCGACGCGCCGATGCCGTGAGGCGCGTCAGCGCAGCGCCGGACCGGCCGGATGGCGCGCGACGACGTTCATGAAGGCCGCCGGCCGGCTGGCGAGCGGCTCCAGCACGCCGTCGTCGCTGAGCGCGTGGAACTGGTAGCCGAGCCCGGCCAGCGCGTTCCACGCCACCGCCGTGTCGCCGCCCGCCTTGACCAGCGTCGGGCAGTTCATCTCGAAGATCACCGTGGGATGATAGGCCGCCAGGGTTTCGCCGGCGCCGGCGATGACCATGCCCTCGGCGCCCTCGACGTCGATCTTGATGCAGTCGACGCGCGGCAGGCCGAGCTCGCGCACCAGAAGGTCGAGCGTGGTCAGCTCCACCGTCTCGGTCTCGGACGCCGAGCCGTCGCTGATGAGCGAGAAGGCCTGCGGGTCGTTGCCGAGCGGATTGTGGAACAGCGCCGCCCGGCCGGGCTTGTCCGACAGCGCCTTGTGCACCCGCGCGACATTGGCGAAGCCGTTGAGCGCGATATTGGCGTCGAGCTGGGCGCCGGCCTCCTTGCCGGGCTCCACCGCGACGACGCGGGCCGCCCGCGGCGCCGCCTTCAGCGTGAACAGGCCGATATTGGCGCCGACATCGATGAAGACGTCGCCCTTGCCGACGAATTTCTGCAGGTAGTCCAGCTCCGGCTCCACCGCGTCGCGCAGCAGATAGGCCGTCACCGAGGTGAAGCGCATGTCCGGCGGCACGCGCAGCCGGGCGCCGGGCACCAGCTCGAATGCCGGACTGCGGCCGAGCGCGACGTTCAGCGTCCACGCGATGCCTCGCCCGATCACCGTCAACGGCGCACGGCGAAAGGCCGGTTCGTGCATCAGCTTGGCGACGCGACGCAGCATTTCAAATCCTGACATGATGGTGGTTGACGGTGAAGCTTATGCGGTGCGCGGGTGCCGGTGTCGAGGGCGTTCGGTGGCGCTCGCGGCTGAGATAGACGGCCAGCGCCATCACCACGCCCAGCTCGCCCGGCGTGAAGACGAGCGAATACACCGCCGAGGTGGCGAGCATGTAGAGGATGTAGTCCGACAGCGCGAGCACCATCGGGTCCTCCACCCCCCGCGTGGCGCGCAGCAGCGTGAAGTAGCCCCAGACATACAGCCCGGCGAGCAGCAGCGCGCCGAGCAGCCCGTATTCGAACACGGTGCCGAACCAGCCGAGATCGGCGACGTAGAAATTGCTGTTGCCGAAGATGTCGGCCAGCGTGACGCTGCCGAAGCGGGTGGTGGCGCCGACGCCGAACAGCCAGCGCCACGGATCCTCGCCGAGGAAATTCGCGGCCAGCGCCAGCGAGGTCTGGCGCACGGTGAGCGAGCCGCCCAGCGACTGCGCCAGCCCCTCGACGTCGCGCAGCACGTAATAGGCGATGGCGATCGGCGCCGTCGCCAGGAACAGGCCGGCCACCAGCAGCCGCAGCCGCGGCGCCAGCGAGATCACCACGCCATAGGCGCAGACCAGCATCATGCCGCCGATCGCCGCGCGCTGCTTGTAGATGGTGAACAGCAGCACGAAGCCGATCACGATCGCCACCGGCAGCAGCACGTTCGGCCGCTGCATGAACAGCCGCGTGAGGTAGAACAGGAACAGCGCGCCGAAGAACATCGGCATGTAGATGCGGTAGCCGCGCTCGTTCTCCACCATGAACAGCTTGCCGAGCTCGGGATTGTTCACATAGGAGCTCAACGGCACGACGAGCCAGAGCAGCAGCATGAGCACGAAGGTGCCCCCGCCCAGCACGATCAGCATCGCCCTGGTGCGGCCATAGCTCGGCGACAGCCAGACCAGCAGCGCCGACAGCGCGAAATAATAGGCCAGCGGCCAGATCTTCACCGTGGTGGTCAGCGCGTCGACCAGCCCGTTGCCGAGCTGCAGCATGGAAATGAACGGCGTGAAGCCGAGCGTGTAGGCGAAGAAGATGAGGTAGACGCGCTTGGCCGGCAGCTGCAGCTGCAATATCGCGTAGAGGCTCAGCGGCAGGGTGATGAGCGGCCAGGCCTTCGACAGCAGGTAGGGCGCGGTCAGTTCGTGCAGGTAGTAGAAGCTCTGCCCGAACAGCGGCAGCGTGCCGAGCAGTAGGGCGGTCGTGACCGGCCCGGAAAACCGCTCGCTGGAGGGCGGCGCGCCGGCGGGAGCGAAGGCGCGCGGCAGCGTCACCACGGCGGCGCGCTTGTCTCCCCCCTGCCGGCCGACACGGCTCATGCCTTGTCCTTCCTGCCGCCGTCCATGCCATAGGCCGCCGGCTTGAGCCACGCCTTGAGCGCGACCCACAGCACCGGCAGGGAATCGACGAAGACGCGCCGCGCATGGCCCACGGGATTGAGCGCCAGCCGGTGCGCCCATTCCAGCCCGGCCTTGCGGTAGAATTCGGGCGCCCGCTTCGTCAGCCCGGTGGCGAAGTTCAGCGAACCGCCGACGCACAGGCCGACACCGGTCGCCCCTCCGCGCCGGTGCACTTCCCGCGCGAGATACTCGCCCTGCGGCGTGCCGACGCAAAAGAAGACGTAGCGCGCGCGATGGGCCAGCACGAAATCGACGCAGGCCGCGACCTCGTCGGGCCGGTTGATGAAGCCCATGGACGGGTTGAAATGCGCGACGCGGCCGAGGCCGTAGAGGCTGGCGAGACGCCTTGGCACCTCGTCGCTGCCGCCGATCACCGTGACCGCATCGTCGGGACGGATGTGACGCTTCAGCATCATCACCGTCAGGTCGCTGCCGGCCGCCAGCGGAATGTCGAGGCCGAACACATGCTTGGCCAGCAGGCGCGGCACCTGCCCGTCGAGCAGCCGCATCCAGGCATGGTCGTAGACGTCGCGGAAGCGCGCGTCCCGGCTCACCTCCAGCAGGGTGAAATGCGCCGCATTGGGCGTGACCACATAGGCGAAGGGCGCCTCGGCCGGGCGGGCGGCGATCCGCTGCGCCGCCTCGGCGGCGTCGAGCCGCGCGACCGGAACGCCGAGGAACATCGCCTGCGCGATATCGCCCACCGGCGCGGGAGCCGGAGAGGCTGCCGTCTGGCTCGCTGCGTCCACCATCGGTTCCTCGCACGCGCCCGGGGCTAGATGACCCCCTGGGTGCCCAGCGTATAGTTGAAGGTGCGCTGGAAGGGCACCACCTTGTTGATGAACTGGTCGATCCAGACATTGAGTTCGGAGACCGAGCTGCGCGGCACGTAGATGATGTCGCCGGACGCGAGCTGCACGTCGTCGAGCGTGAAGCCGGTCTGGATGATCTCCTTCACATTGATCAGCCGCAGCATCGGCAGGTTGTCCGGCCCGCGCCGGATGATCGCCACCTGGCCGGTGCGGGCCTCGTCGGTGAAGCCGCCGGCCATCAGGATGCTCTGCAGCGTGCCGTTGCGCATGTCGGCCAGATTGTACGGGCCGGGCTTCTCGACCATGCCGCCGATGTAGACCTTGGCGGAGACCGCCTCGTCGAGCGAGATGACCACCTTCTGGTCCGCCAGCTCGACCTTGGAGGCACGGCGCACCACCTCCTGCGCGCCGGCCAGCGTCAGTCCCTCGACCTTGAGCTGGCCCACCGCGCGCGGCGCGATGGTGCCATCGGGCGCGACGACGAGTTCCTCGTCCATCTCGCGGGTCAGGAAGTACTTGATCTTCAGCTTGTCGCCGGCCCCCAGCCGGTAGGCCGGCATCTGGCTCGACCAGGGCCGGAAGCCGGTCGGGTTCACCTCGGTGAAGCGCAGTTCCTGGCCGGTGGTGAAGGTGTCGTTCGGCGATTCCGGCCTGCCGATCGAACCCGTCTGGTCGCGGTTGGTCTGGCAGCCGGCAAGGAGGAGCGCGCCCAGCAGCGCGCCCGCGACGCGCCCGCCCCACACGCCGCGCGCTGTTGGCGGCGTTGTGGAAGCGGCGACAACATCACCGCGCAGGCGTACGCGCATCACTTCGGCTCCTGATCGTGGCCCGCGCCGGCACCGGACCGGGACGCGCCGCCCCTCCGAACCGGTTTCGGCAGGGCATGGCGGCAGCTCGGCATGGCTGGGCGGATCAACGTGGCCAGCGAAACCTAAACGAACGCGGTTAATGGAGGTTTAATGGTTAATGGATTGATATCCCGGCACTTTTCCCGCGCGGCTCACCCCTTCCGGCAGGTCACTCCGGCGCGCCGCGCCTTGCGGTAGAACGGCACCAGCTCGATCCGCTCCAGCTTGGTCCACAGCACGCTGTAGGTCGGCGGGCAGAACCGCATCACCGCCGAGGTCGGGTTGCCCTGCCAGTCGTCCGGCACATGGATCATCACCGCGAAGGCGCCGAGCGAGAATTCCGGCTCGTTCGCCCACCAGCGCGTCGGCAGCACGGCCTTGAGATAGTCGCGGATGGCGAGCCGGCCGTCGAACGGCGCGGGATCGATCTCGGGATCGACCTGGGAAGCCGGCAGATCGCTGATTCCCGCCTGCCCGCAGGCGGGGCCGGCAGCGAGCAGCGCCGCGAGGGCGAGAGCCGCCGCAGCGCGGCGACGGGCCCGGCCGGAACCCGGCGCGGTGCCGGCCCGACAGCCCCTTGCGGGCTCGCTGCGTCCATGGTTCATGCCGGTAATGTCCCCTGCGCGACTCCCACGGCGCCGCCGGTGCCGCATATGCCATGGCGGGCCGCGCCTGTCGCGCGCGGCGCGGCCATCGGGCCGCCCGGCATGACACGGATGGCCCTGCCCGATCTGCGCCGGCTCGTCGCCACCTATGGCCCCTATGCCGGCGGGCTGCTGGCCCGCGGCGTCGAACTGGTGGCCAAGCTCGGCCTCTACATGCTGGCCGCCCGCATCCTCGGCGCGCATGAGGCGGGACTCTACTTCCTGTGCATGACCTGGGTCGGCCTCGCGGCGACCATCGCACGGGCCGGCTTCGAGAAGGCGGTGGTCCGCCACATGGCCGGCGACCTCGCCATAGGCCGCCGCTCGCAGGCGCGGGCGGCGATGTTCATCGGCTTCGGCGCCACCGCCCTGGGCGGCATCCTCGCCACGCTCGCCACCCTCCTGCTCGCCGGCCCCTCGGCGCTGCACGTCTTCGACGACCCCGACCTGACGCGGCCGCTGCTGATCGCGGCATCGGCGATCCTGCCGCAGGCGGTGTGCTACTACGCGGCGCATGTGCTGCTCGGCCATGACCGCAGCGTGGCCGGCCAATGGGTGCAGAATGCCGCCTGGCCGGCCTTCGCGCTGCTCGCCATGCTGGCCGGCGTGCACTCGCTCGACGGCATGCTCTACGCGCTCACCGCCTCGAACCTCGCCTCGGCGCTGCTCGGCATCGTGCTGATCTGGCACACGCGGCCCGCGCCTCCCACGCCCGGCGCCGCGCCGGACAAGAGCGTGGCCCTGCCCGCCCTGTGGCGCACCGCGCTGCCGCTCGGCGTGGTGGAGGTGGTGCAGGTCTCGCTCAATTCGGTGCCGCTGCTGCTGCTCGCCGCCTTCGCCACGGCGGCGGATGTCGGCGCCTTCAGCGTGGCGAGCCGGCTGTCCATGCTGATCTGGGTGGTGATCATCTCGATCGGCTCGATCGCCGCCCCGCGCTTCGCCTCGCTGCACCGGCGCGGCGAGTGGGAGGCGCTGCGCGCGCAGAACCGCCGCGCCCGGCTCCTGGTGGCGCTGTGCGGCCTGCCGCCCATCGCGCTGATGATGCTGTTTCCCGAGCCGCTGCTCGCCCTCGTCGGCCCCGGTTTCGAGATCGCGGCGACGGCGCTGGTGATCATGAGCGTCGGCCAGCTGGTGAACTGCCTACTGCCCTGCCAGGACATCATGCTGGCGATGACCGGCTATGGCGGCGTGCTGCGCTGGCTGAACGCGGCGCAACTCGCCGTCTGCGCCGTGGCCGGCGCGATCCTCGTCCCGCTCTTCGGCATGAACGGCGCGGCGATGCTGAGCGCGCTGGTCATCGCGCAGGGCGCCATCGGCACCGCCTATGTCGTGCGCCGGCTGCTGCCGCGCGCTTTCTGACGCCGCGACGGCGCTATCGAACGCCGCATTTACCGCTCATTAGGGCTAACAGGGCAAATTCGGCTTGTCCGCCAGGCGAGCCAGAGGGCTTCGCCGCGGCGTTCTCACCGCCGGCGGCGGTCAACAGGAACACGTAATGTCTATGACGGGCGCGCACGCCGCCGAGATTGACGGGCCGGCACCCGGCACGCCAGCCCCGGCTTGGCCCGCCACCTTCACCATCCGCGACTTCCTGATCGCCGCCTTCTTCCACATCCGCATCGTCGTGCTGGTGGCGCTGGTTCCGCTCGCCCTCGGCGTCGCCGCCGCGACGATGACCAAGACCGAGTACACCGCCTCCAGCCTGGTGATGGTGATCGTCAGCCGCGAGGTCACCAACCAGCAGAGCGTGACCGACAGCGGCCCGGCCGTGCTGTCCATCGAAGGGCTCAAGCAGGTCGAATCCGAGGTCCAGATCATCGAGAGCGCGGATGTCATCCGCACCGTGATCGAGGATATCGGGCTCGACCGGCTCTATCCGCCCTCGCCCCTCGGCTATCTGCGCAACCTTCTCGGCAGCGCCAGCGTGATGGACCGGGCGATCGCGCGCTTCCGCAGCGACCTCCGGGTCTCGGTGCGCGACGGCTCCAACGTCATCGAGATATCCTTCACCCATGGCAGCCGGACGCTCGCCGTCGAGACCACGGACAAGCTGGTCGAGGTCTATCTGGCGCGCCGCCGCGCCATCATGCAGAACCCCACCGCCAAGTTCCTCGCGGTCGAGGTGCAGCGCTTCAAGCGCGAGCTGGGCGAGACCGATCTGGCCATCGAGGCGCTGAAGACCCGCGCCGGCATCATCGATTTCAGCCAGGACGCCGTGCTCGCCGCCAACCAGGTCGACGCCGTCGTGCAGCGCCGCCGTCAGGTCGCCGAGCGGCGCGTCGCCGTCGCCAGCCAGATCACGGAGGCGGAGGCCCAGCTCAAGGGGTTGCCGGCGACCGTTCTCGACTTCGACCAGCGGAGCGATTCCTCCGGCAACGACGAAGACAACAACGTGCTGAGCCGGCTGCTGGTCGAGCGCGACCGCATCTCGATGCAATATGCGCCGAACGGCTCGATGATGCGCGAGATCAACCGCAAGATCGATACCATCCGCCAGCAGATCGCCACCCGCGACCAGCGCGCCTACCTGACCAGCCGCGACGTGCGGAACCCGTCCATCGGCTATCTCAACAACATGATCCTGGCGCTGCGCATCGAGGCGGACGCCCTCGGCCAGCAGGAAAAGGAGCTGGGAGAGCAGCAGCAGACCGCCGAAAAGCGCCTGACCGAACTGCGCTCGGCCGAGACCGAGCTCATCGAGCTGCACCGCCAGCGCGACACGCAGAACGACAGCTATCGCGAATATCTGCGCCGGGCCACCGCCGCGCAGATCGAGGAGGCCGCCTCGGCCGAGCGCGAATCCAGCGTGCGCATCGTGCAGAATGCCGGCGACGCCGTCGTCAGCCGCAACATGCGCCTGCCCTATCTCGGCGCCGGCATCCTCGGCGGCCTGCTGTTCGGCGTCGCCGCCGGCGCCGTCGCCTCGGCGCTGCGCTCCAACTTCATCATGCCGCACGAGACCGAGCGGGCGCTGGAACTGCCGATGCTCGGCGAATACGCCAACAAGGAGCATGCCGACGACCCCGCGGCAACGGAGCGCGAGATCAGCGGCCTCGCCGCCTTCCTGCTCGACACCGAGGTGGACGGGCGGCCGCTGCGCACCGTGCAGTTCCTCGCTGCCGAGCCGGACGAGGCGCTGGCGCCGCTGGCGCGCGGCATCGCCGCCGAGATCACCCAGCAGCGCGGCCTGCGCACCCTGCTGGTCGACCTCACCGCCCCGCCCACCGACGCCACCGGCGACCTCACGGCGCGCGAGAATGGCGGGCTCTACGTGGCGCCGAGCGAGACACCGCTGCTGTGGGTGCTGCGCGACCGCGCCCGCTCGCCGCTGCTCGACATACGCCGCCCCTCCGCCGAGGCGCGACGCCTGATGGAAGAACTCGGCACCACCTTCGAGGCGGTGGTGGTGTGCGCCACCGCGCAGGATTCGGCCGCCATCGGACACCGCTTCGAGGAACTGGTCGACGGCAACGTGCTGGTGGTGCGGGCCGAGAAGACCCGCAAGGCGCCCGCCGTGGCGCTGCGCACCAGCGTCATCGAGAATGGCGGCGTGCCGCTCGGCTTCGTCTTCGTCGGCCGGCGCTACATCCTGCCGGACTGGATCTACCGGCTGGCCTGAGCGCCGGCGCCGGCCGCCTCCGGCACGGGGCGCGCCTGCGCCTTCAATTCGCGGATGAAGGCGTCGACCAGCGGCTGCTCGCCGGCGCGCCGGCGGGTGGCGGCGAAATGGGTGGTCTCGAAGCCGTAGCTCTCGGGCCGCAGCACCCGCATCTGCCCGCGCCCGACCCAGTCCTCGCCGATATGGCGCGGCAGGTAGCCGATGAACCGCCCCGACAGGATCATCATCACCTGCGCCTCCATCTGCACGATGGCACCGCTCGCGCGCGGATGGTTGACCCGGTAGAGGTCCTCCAGATGGCGATAGCGCCGCACGGAGAACAGCGCCTCCTCGATGCTTGCATGGGTGATGGCGGCGGCAGGGACCGCGAACAGCGGGTGCTCCGGCCCGCAATAGAGCGCCTGCGCCTCGCGGTTGAGCGGGAGGTAGGTGATGCCCGGCACCTTCTGCGAGAACGGCCCGACCACGATGTCGCGCGCGCCGTCCATCAGCGCGCGCTCCAGCACCAGCGGCGTGCCCAGTTCCAGATCGACGAACACCTCGGAGGCATAGGCCATGTAGCGCGACAGCACGCTCTGCAGGCCGAGCTGCGGATTGGTGACGACGCCGTCGACGATGCCGACCCTGAGCCGCCCGACGAGACGCTGCTGGTCGCGGCCGATGCGGCCGTGGAAGGCGTCGATGTCCTCGAACAGCCGCTTGGCGGCGGCGAGCGTCGATTCCCCGAAGGGCGTCAGCCGGAAGCCGGCCCGGCCACGCTCGCAGAGCTGGCCGCCGAGCTTGCGCTCCAGCGCCGCCAGATGGGTGGAGAGCGTCGACTGCGACAGGTTGAGCGCGATCTGCGCATCGTGGAAGCCGCCCTCCTCCGCCAGCACCACGAAGACGCGGAGCAGCCGGAGGTCGATATTGTCGAGACGGCGCATGCACGCTCCCTGTCGTCGTCATCCCGGCCGAGCGAAGCGGGAGCCGGGATCGCGTGACGTCGGCCCCACCTCCCGCAGACGATCCCGGATCGGTCCTTACGGACCGTCCGGGATGACGTTTGTGGGTGCAGGCCCGGCGCGGCACGCCGCCCGCTCCGATTCACATCGGCATTTGTCGATACAATGTTCCACTAAATCCTATTCTTCCCGAAGTGAATATGGGGGACGATGGTGCATCCTGATGGAGACGCCCCGTGCCGCGCGCCTGCTCCCCTATTGTTCGACGCCGCCCATGACGCTCGACGGCATTTCCGGCCGCGCCGTGCTGGTCACCGGGTCGAGCCGCGGCATCGGCCTCGGCATCGCCCGCGCCTTCGCGGCGGCCGGGGCGGAGCTGCACATGCTGGCCGAGGACGAGGCGATATTCGAGGCCGCCGAGCGGCTGGGCGCGCGCGGCCACCGCGCCGACATCACCTCGGCCGAGGCGGTGGGCGCTGTCGCCGATGCCATCCCCCGTCTCGACGTGCTGGTGAACAATGCCGGGCTCGAACTCGTCACCCCGCTGGACGACGCCGACGCGGCCAACGAGGCGACGTTCCGCCGGGTGGTGGAGATCAACGTCGTCGGCACCTTCCTCGTCACACGCGCGCTGCTGCCCCGGCTCGGCGCGAACGGCCATGGCGGGCGCATCATCAACACCGCCTCGATCTGGTCGCGCAGCGCGGAGGCGCTGTTCGGCGCCTATGTCGCCTCCAAGCACGCGGTGATCGGCCTCACCAAGACCTGGGCCAAGGAGCTCGGGCCGCGCGGCATCACCGTCAACGCCGTCTGCCCCGGCTGGGTGCGCACCGAGGCCTCGCTGCGCTCGCTGCACGCCATGGCGGCGCGCACCGGCATCGCGCCCGAGGTGCTGCTGGAGGAGATCGTCGCGGCGCAGATCCTGCCCGGCTTCATGGACCCGGACGACATCGCCGGCACCTATCTGTTCCTGGCCTCCGACCTCGCCGCCAACATCACCGGCCAGAGCGTGGGCGTCGATCGCGGAGAGTTCCCATGGTAGCGCCGCACAAGGACGCCCCGCACGCCGATCTGCGCGTCGTCGTCACCGGCGCGGCGAGCGGCATCGGCCGGGCCAGCGCCGACGCGCTCAGCGCGGCGGGTGCCAGGGTCGTCGGCTTCGACCTCCACCCGCCGCCGGACGAGACGCGCTGGCCGACCATTCTCGTCAATGTCGCCGACGAGGCTTCCGTCGTCGCCGGCATGGAGGCGGCGACGGCCGAGCTGCGCGGCCTCGACGTCGTCGTGAACTGCGCCGGCATCTGCGTGGAGACGCCGCTGGCGAGCTTCGACATCGCCACCTTCGAGCGCATGGCCGCGGTGAACATGCGCGGGCCCATCCTGATGGCGCGCGAGGCGCTGCGCCATTTCAGCGGCGAGGGTGCGGTGCGCGGGCGCATCATCAACATCGCCTCGGAGCTGGCCTATCTCGGCCGCGCCGGCTTCTCCGGCTATGCCGGCACCAAGGGCGCCATCCTCACCCTCACCCGCTCCTGGGCGCGCGAACTCGCCCCGCATGTGCTGGTCAACGCCGTCGCGCCCGGCCCGGTCGACACGCCGCTGCTCGATTTCGACAACCTCAGCGACGAGCTGAAGCGGCTGGAGACCGGCAACCCGTTCGGCCGCGTCGGCCGCCCGGAGGAAGTGGCGCAGGCCGTGCTGTTCCTGGCCAGCCGCGCCACGGGATTCATCACCGGCCAGTGCATCAGCGTCGATGGCGGCGCGGCGATGCACTGAACCGATCAGCGATCAGCACTCAGGGGGACAGAATGGTCGACAGCGTACGTCTCGACGAACTCAGCTGGCCGGAATTCTCGGCGAAGATCGCCGCCGGCACGCCGGTGCTGCTGCCGCTCGGCTCGACCGAACAGCACGGCCCGCATCTGCCGCTCAATGTCGACGTGGTGCTGCCCACCGGCGTGTGCGAGCGCATCGCCCGCGAGGTCGGCGGGATCGTCGCGCCGACGGTGGCCTATGGCTGCAAGTCGATGCCGCGCTCGGGCGGCGGCGAGCAGTTTCCCGGCACGCTCAGCGTCGATGCGCACACTTTCGCGCTGGTGCTGCGCGACGTCATCCGCAACCTCGCCCGGCAGGGCGTGCGCCGCCTGGTGGTGGTGAACGGCCATTACGAGAATTGCTGGCCCTCGGTCGAGGGGCTCGACCTCGCCCGGCGCGAGATCGCCCGCGACGGCATCACCGATTTCACCGTCATGCGTCTCGAATACTGGGACTTCGCCCAGCGCGCGACGCTCGACGCGGTGTTCCCGGACGGCTTCCCCGGCATCGACCTCGAACATGCGAGCCTGCTGGAAACCTCGCTGATGCTGGTGCTGCGGCCCGACCTCGTCGAGATGGACAAGGCGCCCACCGACGGGCCGGCGCATTTTCCGACCTATGACCGCTTCCCGGTGCCGGACGATTTCGGCCTGCCGCCCTCCGGCGTGCTGGCGGTCGCCACCGGCTCGACGGTGGAAAAGGGCGAAGTGCTGATGGCCGACTACGTCACCCACATCTCCGCCGCCATCCGCAAGGAATTCGCGATGTGAGCCGGTTTCCCGGACAAGCGGCGCGAAGCGCGGCGCCGATCCGGGACCCAGGAGAAAATCCGCTCAGCCGCGGAATCTATTCTTGAAGCGCCTTCGGCGGCGTCTTGCGCTGGATCCCGGCTCGGCGCTCCGCCTGCGGCTTCGCTGGGCCGGGATACAAACTTCGTTCTCATGACGGGCGCAAGGCCCACCAAGGTCAGACCATGACAGACACCTTCGAGCCGCTCGATTCCGGCACCATCCCCCGCTATGCCGGGCTTCCCACCTTCATGCGGCTGCCGGTGGCCGAACCTTCGCAGGTGGACATCGCCATCCTCGGCCTGCCCTTCGACCTCGGCACCACCAACCGCGCCGGCACCCGCCACGGCCCGCGCGAGCTGCGCAACCAGTCGAGCCTGATGCGCCGCGTGCATCACGTCACCGGCCTGTCGCCCTATGACCGCGCCCGCGTCGCCGATTGCGGCGACGTGATCACCGATCCGTTCGACCTGATGCGCTCGCTCGATCTCATCACCGCCCATTACGCGGGCGTGCGCGCGGCCGGCGCGCTGCCGCTGACCGCCGGCGGCGACCATCTCATCAGCCTGCCGATCCTGCGTGGACTGGCCAAGGACGGCCCGGTCGGGCTGATCCAGTTCGACGCCCATTCGGACACCTACGACACCTTCTTCAACGGCGCGAAATACACCCATGGCACGCCGTTCCGCCGCGCCATCGAGGAAGGGCTGGTCGACCCGAAGCGCTTCGTGCAGGTGGGGCTGCGCGGCGCGATCTCGGACGCCGGGAACTACGACTACGCCCGCGACGTCGGCGTGCGCATCATCTTCATCGAGGAGTTCATGGAGCGCGGCGTCGCGGACGTGATGGCGGAGATCCGCGCCATCGTCGGCGAGGCGCCGACCTACGTCACCTTCGACATTGACGGCATCGACCCCTCGCAGGCGCCGGGCACCGGCACGCCGGAAATCGGCGGCTTCTCCACCCGCGAGGCGCAACAGATGGTGCGCCTGCTCGACGGGCTCGACATCATCGGCGCCGACCTCGTCGAGGTCGCCCCGCCCTTCGACCCCTCCGGCCTCACCGCACTCACCGGCGCCACCATCATGTTCGAGCTGCTCTGCGTGCTGGCGGGCGTCGTCGAGAAGAAGAAGGAAGCCCGCTGATGGCCCATGGCTATGAGGGCGGCCGGCTCGACCTGCCTTTCGTCGGCATCTGCACCTTCGGCAAATACCCGCTGCAGCTCGACTGGGACAGGATCGACGCCGACGTCGCCATCCTCGGCGCGCCGTTCGATCTCGGCACGCAATGGCGCTCGGGCGCCCGCTCCGGCCCGCGCGCCATCCGCGAGGCCTCGACGCTGTTCGCCTTCGGCCATGCGGGGGCCTATGACCACGAGGACGACGTCACCTATCTGGCGGCGGAAACCACCCGCATCGTCGATATCGGCGACGCCGACATGATCCACACCGACACCGAGGGCAGCCACGCCAATATCGAATATGCCGTGCGCAAGATTCTGGCGGCCGGGGCGCTGCCGGTGGTGCTGGGCGGCGACCATTCGATCAACATCCCCTGCATCGAGGCGTTCTCCGATCAGGAGCCGATCCATATCGTCCAGTTCGACGCCCATCTCGACTTCGTCGACGAGCGCCACGGCGTGCGGCGCGGGCACGGCAACCCGCTGCGCCGCGCGGCGGAAAAGCCCTATGTCACCGGCCTGACCCAGCTCGGCATCCGCAACGTCTCCTCCACCGCCCGCGAGGGCTATGAAGCCGCGCGCGCCATGGGGTCGGACATCCTGTCGGTCCGGCAGATCCGCAAGCTCGGCGTCGAGGCGGTGCTGGCGCGCATTCCCGCCGGCAAACGCTACTACGTCACCCTCGACATTGACGGCTTCGATCCCTCGATCGCGCCCGGCACCGGCACGCCGAGCCATGGCGGCTTCGCCTATTACGAGGTGCTGGAGCTGCTCGACGGGTTGACGAAGCGCGGCAAGGTGGTCGGCGTCGACCTCGTCGAAGTCGCCCGCGAATACGATCCCGGCGGCGTCACCGCGATCCTCGCCGCGCAGGTGCTGCTCAACTTCATCGGCCGCATCCTGCACCGCCGCGGGGCTTGAACGCCGTTCGTAACGGCCAATTTGTGGAGCGTCGGTGCGAATCCGCATCGCGCGGCCCGACCGGGTGCATAATGTTGGGGCCGGAAACAAGCAGAGGACCCGCCATGCGCGACCACAAGACCGTCAACGACCTTCCTTCCAACGCGAAGAAGGTCGCCATCGAACTGCTCAACGCCAACCTCGCGGCCGGGATCGATCTGGCGCTGGCGACCAAGCAGGCGCACTGGAACCTGAAGGGACCGCAGTTCATCGCGGTGCACGAGATGCTCGACGGTTTCCGCACCGAGCTCGACGACCACACCGACACCATGGCCGAGCGCGTCGTCCAGCTCGGCGGCACGGCTCTCGGCACGACGCAGGTCGTCGCCGACGCGACGCCCCTCACGCCCTACCCGACCGACATCTACGCCGTGCACGACCATCTGAAGGCGCTCGTCGTGCGTTTCGGCGCCGTCGCCAACAATGTCCGCAAGGCGATCGACGAATCCGGCGACGCCGGCGACGCCACCACTGCCGACATCTTCACCGCCGCCTCGCGCTCACTCGACAAGGCGCTGTGGTTCCTCGAGGCGCATCTGCAGGAATCGCACTGAAGACCGCACCTGAGCAGCCGCAGCGAAGGCATCGCCCCCGCTCCTGTCGCGTATCGCCCCGGCGTTGGCCTGAAACGGCTGCCGCCGGGGCAGTCATTTTGTGACCGCCGGTTCGTTCGTCAGGAATTTGTAAGTAGTCTGTGGGTTTTATTGTAATCTCGCGGCGTGCCACGGGGAAACCTGATGGCCTATGGCATACTGCATCGCCACAGAATCGGCCCGCCGCTGCTGCACCTGCACATCGGCTTCGGGCTTGAATTGCAGGGACGAATTGGATGGTAGGCAAGGCAGCCCGGGGGGGCGGCACCTCGGAAGGAACGAGCCCGGATCGCATGGTCTTTTCGACACAGTCTACCTTCGTCGACTCCGCGGGCGCCGAGATTCCGGTCACGCACCTCGAAATCGCCCGTCTGATCGAGCGGGCGCATCGCCGCTTTCTCGACCTGCTGCGCGTCGAGCTGACCCGGCTCGGCACCGACGACATCAGCCCGTCCCAGGTGATGCTGCTCTTCACCATCGGAAATGACGAGCTTTCCGTGCGCGACCTGCTCGAGCGCGGGCATTATCTCGGCTCCAACGCCTCCTATAATCTCAAGCAGCTCGTCGACGCGGACTATGTGCACCGCTCCGCCTCGCAGCGCGACCGCCGCTCCGCGCGCCTGCGGCTGACCGCCAAGGCGCAGAGCCTGTGCGACGCCGTCCGCTCCATGCACGACAACCACCAGAGCGGGCGCGACGAGAACGAGGCCTATGAACTCGGCATCGCCTATGGCGTGCTGCGCCGGCTGGAAATGCTCTGGACCGGATCGCTGCGCTGAGGCGCGGGCTCCCCTGAATGACGAAAGGGCGGTCCCGGGACCGCCCTTTCCTTTTCAGGTGATGACGGTCGGCGCGCTGCGGCCGGTGCAACCCTCGATGTCCGGCAGGGTGCGGGCGATCTCGATCAGGTCGGCCAGCGCGTCCTGCGTGTCGAGGTCGTGGCGCGCCGGGTCCGGCTCGAAGCGTTCGAGATAGACGCGCAGCGTCGCCCCGGCCGTGCCGGTGCCCGACAGCCGGTAGATGATGCGCGAGCCGTCGATGAAGAACACCCGGATGCCCTGCTTCGTCGTCACCGACCCGTCGACCGGGTCGTGGTAGGCGAAGTCGTCCGCCTTCACCACGGTGAGGCCGTTGATGACGGTGCCCGGCAGCGTGTCGAGCTGGCCGCGCAGCCCGGCCACCAGCGCGTCGGCGGCGGCGCTGTCGACTTCCTCGTAATCGTGGCGGGTGTAGTAGTTGCGCCCGAAGGTCTCCCAGTGCTCGGCGACGATCTCCGCCACGCTCTGGCGGCGCACGGCGAGGATGTTCAGCCACATCAGCACCGCCCACAGGCCGTCCTTCTCGCGCACATGGTTGGAGCCGGTGCCGAAGCTCTCCTCGCCGCACACCGTGGCGAGGCCGGCATCGAGCAGGTTGCCGAAGAACTTCCAGCCGGTCGGCGTCTCGTAGCAGGTCACGCCGAGCTTGGCCGCGACCCGGTCGGCCGCGCCACTGGTCGGCATGGAGCGGGCGATGCCCGTGATGCCGTCCTTGTAGCCCGGCGTCAAATGCGCGTTGGCGGCGATGATGGCGAGCGAGTCCGAGGGCGTCACGAAGCGCCCGCGGCCGATGATCATGTTGCGGTCGCCGTCGCCGTCCGAGGCCGCGCCGAGGTCGGGCGCCTCCTCCGACATCAGGAGGTCGTAGAGTTCCTTGGCGTGCACGAGGTTCGGGTCGGGATGGTGCCCGCCGAAATCGGGCAGCGGC
This sequence comes from Ancylobacter sp. TW_SC_1, assembly GCF_056836805.1. Taxonomy (NCBI): domain Bacteria; kingdom Pseudomonadati; phylum Pseudomonadota; class Alphaproteobacteria; order Hyphomicrobiales; family Xanthobacteraceae; genus Ancylobacter; species Ancylobacter sp. TW_SC_1. The sequence goes on along the minus strand of NZ_CM166365.1, from coordinate 2,432,055 downwards.
TCGCCATGCTTCACCGTGCCGGGCCGCGCGCCGAGCGTCTCTTCCAGGATCGCGGTCGCATAGGGCCCCGTCACCGCGCTCATCGCGTCGAAGCGCATGGTGAAGCCGGAGCTGAACAGGTCGCGGATCGCGTCGAAATCGAACAGCGCGCCCATCAGCTCGGCATAGTCCTCGACCGGATCGACCACGTCGACCACCATGTCCTCGACCCGGGTGATGCCGAGCACGTCGAGATCGACGTCGGGCGCGTCGCAGATGCGGTACTCGCTGATCGTCTTCGACCGCTCGAAGATCGCCTCGGTGACCGGCTCGGGCGCCGGCCCGCCATTGCCGATATTGTACTTGATGCCGAAATCGCCGTGCTCGCCGCCGGGATTGTGGCTCGCTGAGAGGATGATGCCGCCGAACGCCCCATGCTTGCGGATCACGCAGGAGGCAGCGGGGGTCGAGAGGATGCCGCCCTTGCCGACCATCAGCCGGCCGAAACCGGCGGCGGCGGCCATCTTGATGACGATCTGGATCGCCTCGCGATTGTAGAAGCGCCCGTCGCCGCCGATCACCAGCGTCTCGCCCTCGAAATCGGACAGGCTGTCGAACAGCGCCTGGACGAAATTCTCGATGTAATGCGGCTGCTGGAAGACCGAGACCTTCTTGCGCAGCCCGGAGGTACCCGGCTTCTGGCCATCAAAGGGCGTGGTGGCGACGACGCGGATCATGTTTCCCCCGAACTTCATGGATCGTCTTTCCGGACGGCCGCGGGCCGATCCGGGATCGCGTGCAGGATGGCGAGCGATCCCGGCTCGAAGCGGCGCTTCGGCCGGGATGACGCCGTCGGACTATTTCCCCACCAGATGATGCAGGAGACCGGCGGCCGAGGCCGAGACGGTGTCGGGCGCGACACCGCTTTCCACCGCCGGCAGCAGCGTGCTGGCAAGCTCCTTGCCGAGCTCGACGCCCCACTGGTCGAAGCTGTTGATGTTCCAGATCGCCCCCTCGACGAACACGCGGTGCTCGTAGAGCGCGATGATGCGCCCGAGCGTGTAGGGATCGAGCGTCTCATAGGCGAGGGTCACGGAGGGCCGGCTGCCGGTGAAGACCCGATGCGGCGCGATCTTCGCCGCGCTGGCCTCGTCGCGGCCGGCAGCGAGAAGCTGCGCCTTCGCCTCCTCCAGCGTACGCCCGCGCATCAGCGCCTCGGACTGGGCGAGGCAGTTGGCGATCAGCATGGCGTGCTGGCGCTTCAGACCCGGCTCCTTCTCTTCCGCATGCCCCCTGGCGGCGATCAGGAACTCGACCGGGATCGGGCTGGTGCCCTGATGGATGAGCTGGAAGAAGGCATGCTGCCCGTTGGTGCCCGGCTCGCCCCAGACCACGGGGCCGGTATCGTGCGCCACGAGCTCGCCGTCGAGCGTGACATGCTTGCCGTTGCTCTCCATGTCGAGCTGCTGGAGATAGGCCGGCAGGCGCGCCAGATGCTGGTCGTAGGGGATGACCGCGCGGGTGGCGTAGCCGCACACGTCGCGGTGCCAGATGCCGACGAGGCCGAGCAGCACGGGCAGGTTCTTCTCCAGCGGCGCCGTGCGGAAATGCGCGTCCATGGCATGGCCGCCGGCGAGGAAGCGGCGGAAATGCGCCTCGCCCACCGCGATCATCACCGGCAGGCCGATGGCCGACCATACCGAATAGCGTCCGCCGACCCAGTCCCAGAAGCCGAACACCCGGTCCGGCGCGATACCGAAGGCCGCCACCTTGTCGAGCGCGGTGGAGACGGCGGCGAAATGGTTGGCCACCGCCGACTCGCCCAGCGCCTCGACGATCCAGTGCCGGGCACTGGCGGCGTTCGACATCGTCTCCTGGGTGGTGAAGGTCTTTGAGGCGACGATGAACAGGGTGGACGCCGGGTCGAGATCCTTCACCGTGTCGTAGAGATGCGCGCCGTCGACATTGGAGACGTAATGCGCGCGCGGGCCGTCGTGATAGGGCGAGAGCGCGATGGTCGCCATCACCGGGCCGAGATCGGAGCCGCCGATGCCGATATTCACCACATCGGTGATCGGCTTGCCGGTCCAGCCCTTCAGCGCGCCCGAGCGGATGCCCTCGGCGAAGGCCGCCATGGCGGCGAGCACCGAGGCGACGTCGGCGCGCACGTCCTGCCCGTCGACCGTGAGCGGCGTGTCGCCGGGATCGCGCAGCGCCGTGTGCAGCACGGCGCGGTCCTCGGTGAGGTTGATGTGCACGCCCTCGAACATCGCCGTGCGCTTGGCCTCGACGCCCGCCGCCCGGGCGAGGTCGACCAGCAGGCCCAGCGTGCGCGGGGTCAGCGCGCATTTGGAGATGTCGAGCAACATGTCCTCGAAGGAGGCGGAGAAGGTGCCGAAACGGTCGGGATCGGCCGCGAACAGGCTCGCCACCTTCTCATCGGCGCGCGACGCGCGGTCGGCGGCCAGAGCCTTGAAGACGTCCTCGGTCGCTGCGTTCATCGGTTCCTCCAGACGTGTCCCCTCGCGGGACGTTACTCACTGCGGCCCTACTCGCTTCGGCCCATGCTCTTCTTCACCGCCTCGATCAGCTGCTTGAGGGTGAAGGGCTTCGGCAGGAAGCCGAAATCCGCACCCGCCGGCAGGTTCTTGGCGAAGGCTTCCTCGGCATAGCCCGACATGAATATCACCTTGATGTCGGGATGGGTGGCGCGCAACTCCCTGAGCAGCGTCGGCCCGTCCATTTCCGGCATCACCACGTCCGACAGGATGAGATCGACCTCGCCGGGGTGCTCGGCCATCACCTCCAGCGCCTCGACGCCCGAGCCGGCCTCCAGCACCTGGTAGCCGCGCGAGACGAGGGCGCGGGCGGCGAAGGCGCGCACCGCCTCCTCGTCCTCGACCAGCAGCAGCGTCCCGCGCCCGGTGAGGTCGGTTGCCTTGGGCGCGGCCTCCGGCTCGGGCGCCTTGGGCGCCAGCTCGACCGCGTCGGGCACATGGCGCGGCAGGAACACCCGGAAGACCGAGCCGCTGCCGATCTCGCTCTCCACCTGCAGCGTGCCGCCGGTCTGCTTGACGATGCCGTAGACCGTGGAAAGGCCGAGGCCGGTGCCCTTGCCGACCTCCTTGGTGGAGAAGAAGGGCTCGAAGATCTTGTCGAGGATCGCCGGCGGAATGCCGGTGCCGGTGTCCGCCACCTCGACCAGCACATGGTCGGCCGGCGGCAGCCCCGCCTCGGCGTAATGCGCGGCCTGCGCGGCGTTGACATTGGCGGTGCGGATGGTGAGCGTGCCGCCCTCGGGCATGGCGTCGCGGGCGTTGACCGCGAGATTGACGATCACCTGCTCGAACTGGTTGAGGTCCGCCTTGACCGGCCAGAGGTCGCGCTCTTCCTTCACTTCCAGCTTGATGGTCTCGCCGAGCAGGCGGCGCAGCAGCATGGTGAGGTCGCTCATCACGTCGCCGAGCCGGAGCACCTGCGGGCGCAGCGTCTGCCGGCGCGAGAAGGCGAGAAGCTGGCGCACGAGGCCGGCCGCGCGGTTGGCGTTCTGCTTGATCTGCATCACGTCCTGGAAGGACGGGTCGGTGGGGCGCGCATTGGCCAGCAGAAGGTCGGAATAGCCGATGATGGCGGTCAGCACGTTGTTGAAGTCGTGCGCCACGCCGCCGGCGAGCTGGCCGACCGCCTGCATCTTCTGCGACTGGGCGAACTGCGCCTCCAGCGCCCGCTGCTCGGTGGTCTCGAAGACATAGACGATGGCCGCCTCGCGCTCGTCCCCGCCATCCTCGACGGAGGCGAAGTAGAAGCGGGCGGAACGCGCGCCGTCGCGGTCGAGACCGACATCGACCGGGGTCGCCGACGCCTGGCCGTGCGCCGCCGCCGTCACCGCGATCTCCAGCGGGCCGCGCGCCGCTTCCGGCACCACGTCGACGATGCGCCGCCGCTCGCCCTCGCGGCCGCCGAACAGGCGCGAGAACATGGCGTTGGCGCGCACGATGCGCCCTTCCGCGTCCACCTCGGCGATGGCGATGGGCGAATTGTGGAAGAAGCGGGCGAAGCGCACCTCGGCCGCGCGGGCGGGATCGGCGGCGTTGTCCTCGCGCGAGCGGTTGACGACGAGGGTGCGCGAGGCGCCCGGCGTGCCGTCCGAGGCATAGGCGACGCGGTGCCAGATGCGCACCGGCAGCGGCTGGCCGTTCTTGCGCCGCAGGTCGAGGTCGAGCACCTCGGTGCGCACCCCGCCGGGCAGCGGCGCCATGCCGGTGAGCAGGGTCGCCGCCGGGCCGGGCACGATGTCGGCCACGGTGAGGCCGCCGGGGCCGAACTCGGCGAGGTCGTAGCCGAGCCAGTCGACCAGCGTCGCGTTGATGTAGTGGATGGCGCCGCCGGCGGCCGAGAAGAAGCCGGCCGGGGCGTGGTCGAGATAGTCGATGGCGTGCTGCAGCTCCAGGAAGGCCGTCTCCTGCCGCTCGCGCTCGCGCGTCAGGTCGCTCACCGTCCAGACCGCCGTCTTCGGCCCGCGCCCGCCGGCGCCGGCCGGCCGCGCGCCGAGCTTGAGCCAGCGCACCGGCTGGCCGGGGCCGGCGATGCGCACCTCCTCGGTCAGCGCCTTGCCCTCGCGCACGCCCTGCGCCAGCCGGTAGATGGCCTCCGAAGCGTCGGGATCGCTGGTGAACAGGCGCTCCACCGGCCGCGCCTCCTGCGGCGAGGCGGCGCCGGTGATCTCGCAATAGCGCGGATTGGCATGGAGCACGCGGCCCAGCGCATCGACGATGCTCACGCCCTCCGGCGCACTGTCGACGATGCGGCGGGCCAGCTCGTCGCGCATGTCGGGCACGCCGAAGCGCAGCAGGCCGGCGGCATAGGCGAACAGCGCGAAGACGCCGACCACGGCGAGGACCGTCAGCAGGCCGATGATCCAGGGATCGGCCCGGTCGCGGCCGAGCAGGAGCAGCGAGACGACGGCGCCGACGAGCGCCAGCGCGACCAGCAGCACCAGCCGGATGCTTCCGCCGATCTCGGGTCTGTCGATCGTGGAATCGTCGGGTCCGCTATCCGCCATGTCCAAGCCAGAAGCCTTCCGCCACCGCTGCCGACGCGGCGCGTCAAGGCGATTCAACCTGTCCCTCTTGGTGCCTGACCCGCTGTCCCGGGGCAAGCGCCGATTGGCCCTTTCCGCCGCAAGCGGTGGATCGGCCGCCGCCGGCCGGCGAGCGCCGGGGCTTGCCGGATGCCCCCTTCCGCGACACAAAGGACGGATTGTTTCCGGCGCGCGGCCGCAACTTCGTCCGCGCCGGCCTGCGTAGCGTGGAGATGTGGTTCATGATGGATGTTCTGTCGGATCTCGGATCGGTCGGCGTACCGCTCCTGGCATTCGCCGGGCTGGTGCTGCTGGCGATCCTCGTCGTCTTCCTCGGCCGTCGCGCGCGCAGGCGCCGCAATCACGGACTCGTCGCCGGCCATCGGCTCGCCGTCATCGACCAGGTGCAGATCGACGACGCCCGGCGCCTCGTGCTGATCCAGCGCGACGACATACAGCACCTCGTCATCCTCGGCGGCGGCAGCGACCTGCTGGTGGAGAGCGGCATCGGCGCAATCCGTGCCCATGAGCGCGCCCATGAGACGGTGCGTTCGCCCGAGGCGGTCCGCGCCCACGAGCCGGCGCGCGTCGCGGAGCCGGCCCGTATTCCCGAGCCGATGGCCGAAACGCCGCGCGCGCCGCGCGAAGCGGCTCCAGCCCCCATCGCGCGGCCGACGCGCCCGCCCGAGCCGCGCCACGCGCCCGTCGCGCCGCCGCCGCGCCGAGCGCCGCCGGCCCGGCTGACCGAGATGGAGGAGCCGGCCCACGCGCCGCCGTCCATTCCGATGCGGGCCGAGCCCGTGATCGAGCCGCCCGCGCCGGAAGAACCGTCACCGCGCGTCGCGGTGAAGGTCGACCCGCTCTTCGCCGGCATGGTCGACCAACTCGAGGAATCGCTGCGCCGCCCGGCGACGCCCGAGATCGAGCCGATCCGTCGAGCCACGCATGTCGCGACCGCCCCGGCGACCCCACCCGCCGAGCGCACCGCTGCCGAGCGCGCGCCCGAGCGGCCGGTCGAGCGCCCCGCCGCGCCGCTGCCGCCCTATCGCATGGCGGCCGAGCCGAAGATCGACGAGCCGCACGCGCCCGCCGCGGCGCCGGTGGCCGGGCCGTTCGTCGTACCGCCGCGCGTCCCCCCGCGCGTGCCCGAGCGTTCCGATTTCCGGGTGCCCGAGCCGCGCACCCCGGAGTTCCGTGCGCCCGAGATTCGCACGCCGGAGATCCACGCGCCGGATATCGCCGCCCCGGAGCCCGCCGCCCCCGCGGTTCCCGTGCCGCAGGTCCATGCGCCAGAAGCCCGCGCGCCTGAGGTCCAGGTGCCCGAGATCCAGGCTCCCCAGGTTCAGGTGCTCCAGGTTCAGGCGCCCGAGCCCCGCGCCGTGGATGCGGCGGAAGTCGGCGGGGACCCCTTCGAGGAAGAGATGGCCAATCTGCTGGGTCGCGCCCGCCGCCCGTGATCGAACCGGACGGGTGGCGGCCTGCCGTGCGCCCGTCCCCCGGCCACCCCTGAAACGAAAAACGGCGACCCGCCCTGCGGATCGCCGTTTTGCTTCATGTTCCCCGACGTTCCGAGGCGGATGCCGCTCAGTCGTCGCGATAGACGCGCTCGCGGCGCTCATGCCGCTCCTGCGCCTCGATCGACAGGGTGGCGATCGGCCGGGCCTCGAGCCGCTTCAGCGAAATGGGCTCGCCGGTCTCTTCGCAATAGCCGTAGGAACCGTCGTCGATTCGGTCGAGCGCGGCGTCGATCTTGGCGATCAGCTTGCGCTGGCGGTCGCGGGCCCTGAGTTCGATCGCGCGATCCGTTTCGGAAGAAGCCCGGTCGGCTATGTCCGGGTGATTCTGGTTTTCGTCCTGAAGGTGCTGCAGCGTCTCTTTCGCCTCGCGCAGGATGTCTTCCTTCCACTGCAGCAGCTTCTGGCGGAAATACTCCCGCTGCCGCTCGTTCATGAAAGGCTCGTCCTCGCGGGGGCGATACTCCTGGTCGATCTCAACCGACATCGGCCTTGGTCCTCGTTTTCCGGGGGCACCCCTATCGGGCGCTGCTTATATCGCCACGCCACGCCCCAGACAACACCTGTCAGCGTCATCGAGACGACACAAAATGCCGGATTTTTCAGCAGCTTGCGCGCCGAAACGAGGCAAATGCAGGAATAGCGGTGCGCGCCGGGCGGGCGTCGGGCGAGGTACCGACGCCGGAAGCCGCCGAAACTATTCGAAACCCAGGAAGAAAGTGTAGGAGAGCGAGACGCCCGCCTGGAACTGGTTGCGGTCGCCGTTCTGCACAACGAGCGGGCTGTCCGCCGCATCGTCCATCAGATACTTGTACTCGGCGAACACCGAACCGGTGATGTTCTCGGTGAAACGCTTGAGAACCTGGCCGCCGAAGCCCACCGAATAGATGCCGCCGCCGGCCTGATAGGGCGTCAGCGGGTTACCGAGAGCGTTGGCCATCACCGATTCGGCCGGGGTGACGCCGAAATAGGTGTCGATATAGCCCGAGCTCGCCAGCGTCATGCGCGGGCCGGCCGAGATGGTGACGCCCCACAGTTCCGGGCTGAAATGGATCGCGTCGACCGCGAGATCCGCCACCACGCCCTCGAAGCCGCCGAAGCCGTAGCGCAGTTCGCCGCGCAGGCGCAGCCAGTCGACCGGGAACCACTGGGCGTAGCCGCCGGCCTCGAAGGCATAGTCGATATCGGACATGCCGCGCAGGGCATTGGCGCTGGAGGCATCGCGCTTCCAGTCGAGCTTGCCGACGATACCGGCCTCGAACACGCCGGTGTCCCACAGCGCGATGCTGGGATTGTCGTTGAAGCTGGAGAAGCGGCTCAGACGGTCGGCGCGGCTGATGCTGATGATCGGCTTGAAGCCGAACTCGTACTCGTCCGAGCCCATCCAGTTGGGCATCGCCATGGCATAACCGCCGAGGGTCAGCGTCCACTGGCGGTCCACCGCCTCGGCCTTCGCATAGGCCGGATCGGTCTGGTACGCGATATCGGCAGCCAACGCCGTCGTGGCCGACAGACCCATCGTCCCCGCGACGACCATGACGCTCGCCCAGCTGACTGCCCGCATTGCTACCATCCTGTGAACTACGTCACGCTTCATTACAGCAACATAACGTGCCTGTGGTTGCTGAAAAGTCACTTAACGCGACGTCAATCTTTTGGGCAGCGCCGCGCGGGGCCGGCTCGCGCCGGGCGCCGGCATGCCTATATGTTGACGGCAACCTGTCACCTGGACGATCCCACGCCATGCTGCGCCTCATCCTGCTCCGCCATGCCAAGTCCGCCTGGCCCGACGGCGTGCCCGATATCGATCGCCCGCTCGCCCCGCGCGGCCTGCGCGGCGCGGCGGCGATGGGCGCCTATATGGCGGCGGAAGGCCTGCTGCCGGCGCGGGCGCTGGTCTCGCCGGCACGGCGGACCATCGAGACCTGGGAGGTCGCCACCCGCGACTGGCCGCCCCATGCGCCACCGGCCTATGAGCGCGCCCTCTACGAGGCGCCGGCCGCCCGCCTGCTGGAACTGCTGCGCGCGCAGGACGACGTCTCGCCGCTGATGCTGGTGGGGCACAATCCCGGCATGGAGGAGGTCGCCGCACAGCTGCTGCGGCGCGAACAGCGCGCCAGGGTGCTGCCGAAATACCCGACCGGCGCGCTCGCCGTGATCGACCTTCCGGTCGATCGCTGGGCACAGGCGCAGCCCGGTACGGGAACGCTGGAGCGATTCGTGACCCCGCGCGCGCTCGGCGTACAGAAGGACAGGGAGTAGCCGTGCCGTCCCGCTTCGAATGGCTGATCGACGAGGCGCGCCTCACCGCGCAGACCCTGATCGACCGCGCCGAGGAACTGGCCAGCCCGACGCTGCGCCTCGGCATCACCGGCCTGTCGCGGGCGGGCAAGACCGTGTTCACCACGGCATTGATCCACGCGCTGATGCGCGGCGGCCGCCTGCCGGTCTTCCGCGCCATGCATGAGGGGCGCATCGCCGCGGCGCGGCTGGAGCCGCAGCCCGACGACGGCGTGCCGCGCTTCGACTATGAAGGCCATCTGGCGACGCTGGTCGACGAGCGGCGCTGGCCGGATTCGACCCGGCGCATCAGCGAGCTGCGCCTCGCCATCGACTACGCCCCGGCGCGCGGGGGCCGGCGCACCCTCACCCTCGACATCGTCGACTATCCCGGCGAGTGGCTGCTCGACCTGCCGCTGCTCGACCAGTCCTATGCCGATTTCGCGGCGAAAAGCCTGTCGCTGGCCCGTGCGCCGGCCCGCCGCCCGCTCGCCGGGCCGTTCCTCGCCGCGCTCCACGCGACGGATGCCGCCGCCCCGGCCGACGAGACGGCGGCGCGAAGGCTCGCCGCGCTGTTCACCGACTATCTCGCCGCCTGCCGGGCCGAGACGGTGTCGATGAGCCTGCTGCCGCCCGGCCGCTTCCTCATGCCGGGCGATCTGGAAGGCTCGCCCGCCCTCACCTTCGCCCCGCTCGACCTCTCGGAGGCGACCGAGGCACCCGCCGGCTCGCTGCACGCCATGATGGCGCGGCGCTTCGAGGCCTATAAGGACCGCATCGTCCGCCCGTTCTTCCGCGACCATTTCGCCCGGCTCGACCGGCAGATCGTGCTGATCGACGTGCTCTCCGCGCTCAATGCCGGCCCTGCCGCGCTGGGCGATCTGGAAGCCGCGCTCGACGGCATCCTCGCCGCCTTCCGCACCGGCCGGAACTCCTGGCTCTCGGCGCTGTTCCGCCACCGCATCGGCAAGGTGCTGTTCGCCGCCACCAAGGCCGACCACCTGCACCACACCAGCCACGACCCGCTGGAGGCGATCCTGCGCCGGCTCGTCGAGCGGGCGCTGGCGCGCGCCGAGGGTGCAGGGGCCGACATCGACGTCGTCGCGCTGGCCGCCGTGCGGGCGACGCGCGAGGCCATGGTGAAGCGCGGGCGGGCGCATCTGCCGGCCATCGTCGGCGTGCCGGAAGCCGGCCAGCACGGCGCCGACCAGTTCGACGGGCTGGCGGAAGCCGCCGTCTTTCCCGGCGACCTGCCGGAGAGCCCGGCGGCGCTGTTCGACCCCGCGCACGGCTTCAACGGGCTGTCGGACGCGGCCGGCGGGGATTTCCGCTTCCTGCGCTTCCGCCCGCCGCTGGTCGAGCGCAACGCCGAGGGCCTCGCCTTGCCGCTGCCGCACATACGTCTCGATCGCGCGCTGGAATTCCTCCTTGGCGACCGGTTGAAATAGGATCCCATGAGCGACCGCACCCCTCGCCGCCCGCAGGCCTTCCGGCTCGACGACCCCGGCGTCGTCCTGGCCGAGGAAGGCCATGCCGCCCCGCGAAGCACGCCGCCCGGTGCCGTCGTCGTCACCCCGGCGCCGGCGGATTCCGGCGAGGACGTCGCCCTGCTGCCCCCGCCGCCGGCGAAGACCTCGCGCTGGGGCGCGCTGTTCTGGACCGGGCTCGGCGGGCTGGTGAGCCTCGGCGTGGGGCTGGCCGTCACCAAGCTGGTGGAGGACCTGTTCGCCCGCGCCGACTGGCTCGGCTATGTCGGCCTGGGTTTCGCCGCGGCGCTGGTGCTGGCGAGCCTCGCCATACTGGCGCGCGAGGCGTTCGGGCTGATGCGCCTGCGTACGCTCAACCATCTGCGCGAGCAGGCGGCGACGGCGCTGCAGAAGGACGACCGGCGCCTGGCCGAGACGGTGACCAGGGAACTGCTCGCCATCGCCGCGACGTCGCCGCGCCTGTTCCGCGCCCGGACCGAGCTTCTCGGGCATCTCGACGCCATCATCGACGGCGCCGACCTGATCCGCCTCACCGAGCGCCAGCTCATGACGCCGCTCGACGCGGAAGCGACGCGGCTGGTCTCCAGCGCCGCCAAGCGCGTCTCCGTCGTCACGGCGGTCTCGCCGCGCGCGGCGGTGGACCTCCTCTTCGTGTTGATGACGGCGGTCGGGCTCGTGCGCCAGCTCGCCCTGCTCTATGGCGGACGGCCCGGCGCGCTGGGCATGGTGCGGCTGTTCCGGCAGGTCGTCGCCCACCTCGCCGTCACCGGCGGCATGGCGGCGGGGGATTCGCTGATCCAGCAGGTGGTCGGCCACGGCATCGCCGCCAAGCTCTCGGCGCGGCTGGGCGAGGGTGTGGTGAACGGGCTGCTCACCGCCCGGCTCGGCCTCGCCGCCATCGAGGTGACGCGTCCCCTGCCCTTCGCCGCCCTGCCGGCACCGGCACTGACCGACGTGGCGTCCGGGCTCATCACCCGCGAGACGCCGAAGGAGCCCTGAGCGGGCCTCAGCCCTGATGCTCGGGGGTGCGGACGATCAGCCCGTCGAGCGCGTCGGTGACCTTGATCTGGCAGGACAGGCGCGAATTGGGCTGCACGTCCGACGCGAAGTCGAGCATGTCCTCTTCCATCGGCCCGGGCTCGCCGGTCGCGCCCTGCCATGCTTCGTCCACATAGACGTGACAAGTCGCACAGGCGCAGGCGCCGCCGCATTCAGCGTCGATACCCGGCACGCCGTTGCGGATCGCGGCCTCCATCACGGTGGCGCCCGTCTGGGCATCCACGGTGCGCTCGGTACCGGCGGAGTCGATGAAGGTGATCTTGGGCATGGGATGTGATTTCGGTGATTTCGAAGGATTACAGGCAGCCCGCCCTAGATAGCTGCCGGCGGCATGGAATGCCAGCGCGCCGCGGGCACCGGCCACCATCGAATCATCCGGCCGCCGGCACGCGTTTTCCGTGTTTGCGCGGGTTGCGGCGGAGTCTATGAATCAGAGGTTTACGGGCATGGTAAACAGGCCGTTAACGATAACTGCAATCGACGCATTAACCCCGGTTCCATTTTTTATGGTCTAGAGCGTAGGATAACAGTGCGGGGGACTGACGTTCCTCTCGTCAAGTGCCGGACTTATCCCGGTGGACGGGAGCGTCACAACTCCGCGAAACCCCGGCCCGACGGCGCAAGCCGGTCGGAGTAGCGTACGGACCGGAGGCAGGCGCCTATGTCGACGAATACGAAGAAGGTTCAGCTGGATCCCGCGGAGGCCGCACTGTCGGCCATCGAGGAGGCTCTGAGTCTCGACCTCACGAGCGATGACGGGTACGCCGCTTCGGACGAGGAGGCGCATGACGACTACGGCTTGCTGCCTGCCCGCGAGCCGGACGGCCCGCGCATCGAGAGCCGCGCCGGCTCCAACGACGCCAGCGAGTCCGAAACCTCGCTCTATCTCGACGACATCGACCTGTTCGGCGATCCGGAAGCGCCCGGCGCCTTCGAGCCGCCGACGCTCGACGATGAAGGGTTCGACCTCTCGGCCTCCGAATTCGGCGAAACCTCCGCTCCCGACAGCTCCAGCGAGCCGAGCTTCGACTTCTCCACGCATGACGACTTCACCTCTGGACGGACCGCCGCCTCGGCCGGCCTCGCCGCCGGTGCCGCCGCCTTCGGCACCGCCGCCGCGCTGTCGTCGGGCGAGCCGCGCTCCGAGTCCGCCCGCTTCGAGTCCGGCCGCTTCGAGGCTTCGCGCGCCGAAAACTATCCGGAAGCCCGCCAGGAGGCTTCCCGTCCGGCCGCGCAGCAGGGCCGCCGCGCGGCCAATGACGACCGCCAGAGCATCGGCCAGCTTCTGTCCTCGCTGCAGCGCCGGCCCTCGCCCGCGCCCTATTTCATCGCGACCTTCGCTTCCCTCGCCTGGCTCGGCGCCGGCGGGGCGCTGCTCTATGGCCAGTTCGGCGGACTGGGCGGCAGCCTGCAGTCGATCATCAACACCCCCGGCCTGCTCACCGGCGCCGCGGCGACCATCGTCCCGCCGATCTTCTTCTTCGTGCTGGCCGCGATGGTCAGCCGCATGCAGGAAATGCGGATCGTCGCCCATTCCATGGCGCAGGTGGCCATCCGCCTGGCCGAGCCCGCGCCGGCTCCCGCCCCCAGCCCGGCACCGGCGGCGCCGGTCGCCGCCGCCCCGGCCCTGCCGGTGGCCGCCCCGCTTCCCGGCGAGCCCCTGATGCAATATGCCGAGCTGGAGCAGGCCGTCACCCGCGCCAGCGAGGCCGAAGCCTTCGTGCGCGGCGAGGTGGCCGCCCTCGCGCAGGCCTATGACGAGAACAACCGCCGCATGCACCAGCTCGTCGAGCGTCTCCAGCTCGAACGCGATGCCATCCTGACGCAGACCGAGCACATCCGCGAGACCATCGCGACGTCGCATTACGCCTTCGCCGAGGAAGTCGGCGGCGCCAGCGAGCGCATCAACGAGACCGTCATGCTGGCCGCCGATCGGGTGGCCAATACGCTTTCGGACAAGGGCGAGCACATCACCCTCGCCCTCGGCCGCGTCGGCGACACCATCATCGAGGCGCTGAGCGAGAAGGGCGGCGACCTCATCGACCGCCTGCAGGCCACGGGCTCGGAGGTCAACACCAACCTGTCCGACGCCAGCGAGCACCTGATCTCGACGCTGTCGGCGCAGGCCGACGACATCAGCAAGCGGCTGTCCGGCGTCACCTCCAACCTCACCGACACCCTCGCCACCCGCACCGACGAGATCAGCACCCAGCTCTCGGGCGCCACCGAAACCCTCTCGGATACGCTCGCCACCCGCACCGACGAGATCAGCCAGCGGCTCTCCGGCGTCACCGAAACCCTCTCGGACACGCTCGCCACCCGTACCGACGAGATCAGCCAGCGGCTCTCCGGCGTCACCGAAACCCTCTCGAACACGCTCGCCACCCGCACCGACGAGATCAGCCGTCGCCTGTCCGGCGTCGCCGAGAACCTCACCGACACGCTGGCCAGCCGCACCGACGAGATCAGCCGCCAGCTGTCCGGCATCACCGAGAACCTGACCGACACGCTGGCCAACCGCACCGACGAGATCGGCGACCGGCTGCTGCGTACCGCCTCGGAACTGTCGCACGTGGTCAACCTGCGCACCGAGGAGATGGGCGACAAGCTGGCCGCGACCACCCACAACCTCACCAGCACGCTGTCGGTCCGCTCGGACGAGATCACCGACGCGCTGGTCAGCACCGGCACGCGCCTCGCCGACGAGATCGCGATCCGCGCCAGCGAGGTCAACCAGACGCTGAAGAGCACCGGCGACGCGCTGGTGCTCGACCTCTCGGTGCGCGGCGGCGAAGTCGTGCGCAAGCTGGAGGAAACCGGCAACCGGGTGGCCGATACCATCACCGTGCGCGGCGACGACCTCGCCGACCGCATCGCCGATACCGGCAACCGCATCTATGACGCCGTCGCCGTGCGCGGCGCCGAGCTGGAGCGCCTGCTCGGCGAAACCGGCCAGCGCGTCGTGCACCAGCTCTCGCAGGCCGGCACCGGCATCCACGACGCCCTCGCCGAAGCGGCGGGCCGCGTCTCGCAGGACATCGACTATCGCGGCCAGGCGCTGACCCAGCAGCTTGCCCATGTCGGCGCCGAGGCGGCGCAGACCCTCGCCGACAACGGCGTCCGGGTCGCCGAGCAGTTCCGCGATGCCGCGGAATTCCTCGCCTCCGACCTTGCCGCGCGCAGCGAGAACGTGCGCGACCAGCTCGAACAGCAGTTCCGCAACATCGAGGACATCGTCACCGTGCGCGGCGGCGAGCTCGCCGACCGTATCTCCACCGACAGCTCCACGCTGGGCCGCCAGATCGTCGACGGCTTGCGCGACTTCGACCATGTCTTGCAGACCCAGGGCGGCGACATGGTCCAGCGCATCGCCGACCGTGCCGAGGCCGTGACCCGCGCCATCGACACCAACCTGTCCGGCTTCGACGACCAGGTCTCGACCAAGGCCGAGCAGGTCGCCGCCTCGCTCGACATGCGCATCGCCAATATCGAGGGCGTGCTCGACCGCGGCGTCGAAGGCCTCAACGAGACCCTCGGCAGCCGTACCGTGGAATTCGCCCAGACCCTCTCGGAAGGCGCCCGCCAGGCCAACGAGGCGATGAGCCACTCGCTGGAGATGCTGAGCGGCTTCTTCGACGACCGCGCCGGCACGATCACCGAGCAGCTCTCGCAGCATATCGAACAGGCCGACCGCACCCTCGCCGCCCGCGCCCAGGAGATCGCCTCCTCGCTCGACGATCGCGTCAGCCACTTCGAGGAGACCGTCGTCGGCCGCATCGACAATGTCGCGACCTCGGTCGAGGTGCGCGGCGCGGCGATGGCCGACCTGCTCGGCCAGCGCATCGGCGCCGTCGCCGGCCAGCTTCGCAACGAGGCGACGGAGATCGAGAACAGCCTGACCACGCTGGTCGACAATGTCAGCCGCACGCTGGTCGACCGCGCCGGCGAGGTCACCTCGCTGTTCGACAGCCGCACGGACGAGATCGCCCGCATCGTCGAGGAGCGCGGCAACGGCCTGCTCACGGCGCTGGAAGACCGCAGCATCTCGATCACCAGCGAGATCTCCCGCGCCAGCACCGAACTGCTCTCGGCGATCGACGATCACCGCGAGAGCCTCGTCAACGCGCTCGACAACACCCGCAACGGCGCGGTGTCCGACATCATGCGCGCCAGCGACGAGCTGCTGAACACGCTGGAAGTGCGCTCGGACGCCATCGTCTCGGCGTTCGAGACCGCCACCACCGGCCGTGCCGACCAGCTCATGCAGATGAGCGGCGAGGTCGTTTCCTCGCTGCAGCAGATCAGCGGCGAGGTCTCCGCCTCGCTGCAGGCCGTCGGCGGCGAGGTCACCACCTCGATCCAGGCGGTCAGCGGCGACGTCAACAACTCGCTGCAGCAGATCACCGGCGAAGTATCGACCTCGCTGCAGCAGATCGGCGGCCAGGTCACGCAGGAGATCGCCCGGGCCGGCAATTCGCTGCTCACCGAGTTCGACGGACGTGGCGCGCAGTTCGTCGAGAGCGCCCGCCAGGCCACCGAGCTGGCGTCCAACGAGTTCTCCCGCCTCGTCGACGAGTTCGACGGCCGCGGCATGCAGCTCGTGGAAAGCGCCCGCCAGGCCACCGGCACCGCCTCGAGCGAGTTCTCCCGTCTCGTCCTGGAGATCGACGGGCACGGCTCGCAGCTCGTGGAAAGCGCCCGCCAGGCCGCCGGCGTCGCCTCGGAAGAGTTCTCCCGCCTGGTCGAGGAGATCGACGGGCGCGGCTCGCAGCTGGTGGCGAGCGCCCGCCAGGCCACCGGCGTCGCCTCGGAGGAATTCACCCGCCTCGCCGACGAGTTCGCCGCCTCGCTGGAAGACCGCGGCAGCGGCCTGATCGCCGCCATCGCGGAGAGCGGCCGCTCGGCCGTCGCCGAGATCGCCGCCACCAACGAAGCCCTGCAGGGCGACGTGACCGGCCTGCTCGAGCGGCTGGGCGAGGTCAATGTCCAGCTTCAGGACGTGCTGGCCAGCTCGGTCGGCAACCTCGCGGAGATCGAGAAGACCATCTCCGAGCGCCTCAGCGCGTTCCGCGGCACCGTCACCAATGTGGAGGAAGCCAGCCGCCTCGCCTCGACCCGCATGGACGAGCAGATCCGCGACCTGCGCTCGGTCTCGACCGACGTGCTGCAGGACGTCGCCAAGCTCAGCCAGTCGTTCAGCGAGCAGGCCGGCCTCATCACCCATGTGGCGACCGCCCTCGGCAACGCGCACGAGAATCTCGACGACACGCTCGGCGGCCGTCACGACGCGCTGATCGCGCTCGCCCAGCAGGTCAATGAGCGCACCGCCGACCTCGACGCCCGCCTCGCCCAGTACACCGGCGCGATCGAGGGCACCTTCAGCCGCGCCGAGGAGCGCGTGGCCGACATCTCCAAGTCGATCCTCACCACCGCCAGCAGCTCCACCGAGGCGCTGGTGCGCCAGCAGGAGGAGATCCGCTCGACCACCGAGGCCGAGCGTGCGCGTACCGTCGCCTCGCTGCACGAGACCTACGGGCAGGCGGTCCGCGAGGTCGACTCGCTGATGCGCCAGGCCAATCAGGGCTTCTCCGGCGCCGCCCAGGCGCTGCGCGCCTCGGTTGCGGACATCCAGCGCCTGCTGGAGACCACCCGCGAGGAGCTCAAGCGCGGCATCATGGAGCTGCCCGAGGAGACCGAGGCGAACGCCTCGGCCATGCGCCGCACCGTCGCCGAGCAGATCAAGGCGCTGGCCGAGCTCAACGAGATCGTCTCGCGCCACGGCCGCACCCTCGACGTCGACAACGGCTCGCGGATGCGCGCCCCCGCTCCGATCGCCCCGGCGCCGGTGGCTCCGGCCGCATCCATCGCACCGTCGGTGCCGGCCGCCATCACCCGCAGCCAGCCGGCCGCGCCGCGCGCCGAACCGGCCCGCTCCAGCTCGCCGTCCTATTTCGAGGCCCCGCGCAACACGGGCATCGGCGGCAATGCCGGCAACGCCCGTCGCCCGGCGCCCGCTCAACCGGAGCGCGGCGCCACCGACAAGGGCGGCTGGCTCTCCGAGCTGCTGGCGCGCGCCTCGGACGGCGACGGCGGCCCCTCGGCCGGTGGCCCCGCCATCGGCGGTTCCTCGCCGCGCGGCAACCAGCGTGGCTTCGACAACCGCCAGAGCCAGCCCGAGCGGCCGGTGCACCACACCATCGAGTCGCTCGACTCGCTCTCCGTCGACATCGCCCGGATGATCGACCACGAGGCGGCCGTCGACCTGTGGGAGCGCTACAAGAAGGGTGAGCGCAACGTCTTCACCCGGCGCCTCTACACGATGCAGGGCCAGCAGACCTTCGAGGAAATCCGCCGCAAGTACCGCCGCGACCTCGAATTCCGCGACACGGTCGACCGCTATATCGGCGAGTTCGAGCGCCTGCTCGAACAGGTCTCGCGCGACGAGCGCGGCCAGGCGATGACCAAGACCTACCTGACCTCGGACACGGGCAAGGTCTACACCCTGCTCGCCCACGCAGCCGGCCGCTTCGACTGACCGGCCGCGCCCCGGGGCGCTGCGACGACCGACACGAAAGCCCCCGCCTCGCGCGGGGGTTTTTGTTTGCTGATGCGCGCTCGCTGGCGGCGTGGGCGAAGCAGGGACCGGTGCCTAACGACGCCCCCTGAGCGAGGCGGCGTGGGTGCGAGACGGCGTTGGCGCAAGGCGGCGCGGCGCCAGGGTGGCGTAGTGTGCGTGACGGCGCAGACGACGGCCAAAGCTGCCGCCCAGCGAGTGGAGCACCGGCAGCCGGACGTGGAACACCGGCAGCCGGACGACTGCCCTCCTCCCCGCCATCCCACGCCTCACCGGTCCCGTGCCTCACCGGTCCCGCTCCCAGGGCTGACGCTCCGCCGTTCATCGATCCCCGCCGCGGCGGGGTCGGGAAAGGCCGCCTCCCGCGCGGGATCGTGAGCGCACGATTCCCGCAACGAAAAGCCCCGCAGCACGAGGCTGCGGGGCTGGGGTCTTCGGTTCGCCTGAAACCGCCCGAGGCGGCGCCGTCAGTGCGGCGCGGCCGCCGCCGCCTGCTTGCGGGCGCGGCGGCGCTCGCCGAACCCGGCGAGCCAGCGGCAGATCACATAGAAGGTCGGCGTGAACAGCAGGCCGAAAACGGTCACGCCGATCATGCCGGAGAACACCGCCGTGCCCAGCGCCTGCCGCAGTTCGGCGCCGGCGCCCTTGGCGATCACCAGCGGCACCACGCCGAAGATGAAGGCGAGCGAGGTCATGATGATCGGCCGCAGGCGGAGCTGCGCGGCGTGGGTGGCGGCGGTGAAGCGGTCCTCGCCGCGATCCTCGAGCTGCTTGGCGAATTCCACGATCAGGATCGCGTTCTTCGCCGCCAGGCCGATGAGCACGATGAATCCCACCTGGCTGAGGATGTTGTTGTCCTGCCCGCGCAGCTGGATGCCGACCACCGCCGCGATCAGACACATCGGCACGATGAGAATGACCGCGAGCGGCAGCGTCAGGCTCTCGTACTGCGCCGCCAGCACGAGGAAGACGAACACCACGCCCAGCGCGAAGGCGAAGACCGCCGTGTTGCCGGCACGCACCTGCTGATAGGCCAGCGCCGTCCACTCGAAGGCGAAGCCGTCCGGCAGCGTCTCGGCGGCGAGCTGCTGCATTATCTGGATCGCCTGCCCCTGCGAGGTGCCGGGCATGGTGTCGCCGTCGAGCTCGGCCGCCGGATAGAGGTTGTAGCGCGGCACGCGGTACGGACCGGAAATGTCGCGCACGGTGGTGAAGGAGCCGAGCGGCACGGTCTGGCCGCTGGCGTTCTTCACCCGGAGCCGCAGCAGGTCGTCCGGCGTCAGGCGGTAGGGCGCGTCGGCCTGCGCCTGCACGCGGTAGGTGCGGCCGAACAGGTTGAAGTCGTTGACATAGGACGAGCCGATATAGGTCTGCAGCGTGGCGAAGACGTCGGCGATGTTGACGCCGAGCAGCTGCGCCTTGGTGCGGTCGATGTCGAGGAAGAGCTGCGGCGTCGAGGTCTCGAACAGCGAATAGACCTGCTTGAGCCCCGGCGTCTGGTTGGCCCGGCCCATCATGGCGTAGACCGCGCCCTGCAGCGCCTCATAGCCGCGCCCGCCGCGATCCTCGATCATCATGCGATAGCCGCCGGCATTGCCGATGCCCGCCACCGGCGGCGGCATGACGACGATCATCTGCGCTTCCTCGACCGAGGCGAGCTTGCCGAAGAGGATGCCCTGGATCGCCGCCGCCGACTGCTCGGGATGGGCGGCGCGCTCGGCGGCGGGGGCGAGGATGACGAACATGGCGCCGGCATTCGGCGCGTTGGTGAACGTCGCGCCGGAGAAGCCGACGATGTTGACCACATGCGCCACGCCCGGCGTCGCCAGCACGCCCTTCGCCGCCTTGGTCATCACCTCGTTGGTGCGCGCCAGCGCGGCGCCGCCGGGCAGCTGGGCCGCGACGATGAGATAGCCGCGATCCTGCGCCGGGATGAAGCCCTGCGGCGTCGAGCGGAAGATCTGGAAGCCACCGGCGAGAATGCCGAGATAGACCAGCAGCACCACCACCGCGATGCGCACCAGCCGGCTCGTGAGCCAGCCATAGCCGCGCGAGAGGCCGTCGAAGCCCTTGTTGAAATAGTGGAAGAAGCCGGTGATCGGCCGCGCATACCAGGCCGGCTTGTGGTCGGGCCCCTTGTGCGGCTTCAGCAGCAGCGCGCACATCGCCGGCGACAGCGTCAGCGACACCAGCAGCGAGATCAGCGTCGAGCCGGCGATGGTCAGGGCGAACTGGCGGTAGAACTCGCCGGAGATGCCGGTGATGAAGGCGGACGGGATGAACACCGACGCCAGCACCAGCGAGATCGCCACCAGCGCGCCGCCGACCTCGTCCATGGTCTTGTAGGCGGCATCGCGCGGGCTGAGACCGGTGGAGATGTTGTGCTCCACGCTCTCCACCACGACGATGGCGTCGTCGACCACGATGCCGATGGCCAGCACCAGGCCGAACAGCGAGAGGTTGTTCAGCGAGAAGCCGAACAGGCTCATGACGAAGAAGGTGCCGATCAGCGAGACCGGAATGGCGAGGATCGGAATGATCGCCGCGCGCCAGGTCTGCAGGAACAGCAACACCACGATCACGACCAGCACCACCGCTTCCAGGATGGTGTCCTGCACCGCGCGCACCGACTCGGCGATGAACTGCGTCGGGTTGTAGGCGGTCGAATAGGCGATGCCCGGAGGGAAGCCCTTGGCGATCTCCTTGATCGCGGCCTCGATCGCCTCGCCGGTCGCCAGCGCGTTCGAGCCCGGAAGCTGGAAGATGCCGAGCGCCACGGAGGGCTTGGAGTCGAAATAGGAGATCGAGGAATTGTCCTGCGCCTCGATGTCGATGCGCGCGACGTCGCGCAGGCGCACCACGGCGGTGCCGCTCTCGCGCACGACGATGTTGCCGAACTCCTCCGGCGTCGACAGGCGCCCGAGCGTGCGCACCGCGACCTGGAAGGCAAGCTGCTCGGGCACCGGCGGGGCATTCAGCACGCCCGAGGCGACCTGCAGGTTCTGCGCCTGAAGCGCGGCGGTCACGTCCGTCGCGGTCAGGTTCAGCGCCTGCAGCTTGGTCGGGTCGAGCCAGACCTGCATGGCATAGTCGCGCGAGCCGAACACGGTGATCGAGCCGACGCCCGGCACGCGCTGGAGCTGATCCTTGATCTGCAGGTTGGCGTAGTTGGAGATGAACAGCGAGTCGCGCGTGTCGTCGGGCGAGAACAGGCTCACCACCATCAGGATGTCGGGCGACGACTTGGCGACCGTCACGCCGATCTGCTGCACTTCCTGCGGCAGGCGCGGCGTCGCGGTTGCGACGCGGTTCTGCACCTGCACCTGCGCGATGTCGAGATCGGTGCCGATGTCGAAGGTGACGGCGATGGAGAAGCGCCCGTCCGCCGTCGAGTTGGAGGAGATGTAGAGCATCCCCTCCACGCCGTTGATCTGCTGCTCGATGGGCGCGACCACGGTGTCGGCGACCGTCTCGGCGCTCGCGCCCGGATACTGGCCGGTGACATTGACCACCGGCGGCGCGATGTCGGGATATTGCGCGACCGGCAGCGACACATAGGCGACCGCGCCCAGGATCATCACCACGATGGAAACCACCGAGGCGAAGATCGGGCGGTCGATAAAGAAGTGTGAAATCTTCATCAGGCCAGCTCCGCGCTCAGTTCGCCGGCGTCTTGGCGGGGGTGCCGGTCGCCGCGGTTCCGTCGGTCGCCGTGCCGGCGGCAGGAGGGGCCGGCGGGGCCGGCTTGCCCACCACCTGCGCACCCGGACGGATGCGCATCAGCCCGTTGACCACCACGAGGTCATCCTTCGCGATGCCGCTGACGATCACCCGCTGACCGTCATAGACGCGGCCGAGGGTGACGTACTTCATCTTCGGCGCCTGCGGCTTGTCGCCCGGCTCCATCACATAGACGAATTTGCGGGTCTGCTCGGTGCCGATGGCGACGTCGGGCACCAGCAGCGCCTCGTAGGGCGCCGAGGACGGCACCTCGATGCGGCCGAACATGCCCGGCGTGAAGATCCCGTCGGGATTGGCGACCGTGGCGCGGCCGCGAATGGTGCCGGTCTCCTCGCTGATCCGGTTGTCGACGAAGTCCAGCGTTCCCTTGTGGGTGAAGCCCTTCTCGTCGATGAGCTGCAGCTTGACCGGGATGGACTGCCCCTCGTCGCCCAGTTCCTTGGACATGCGCTGGTAGCGCAGGAACGAGGCCTCGTCATAAGTGAACTCGAAATAGATCGGGTCCAGCGAGACGATGGTGGCGAGCAGCGTGTTGGTGTTGGTGCCGCCCGAGCCGCCGGTGACGAGGTTGCCGACGGAGACCCGGCGGTCGCCGATGCGGCCGGTGACGGGCGAGCGCAGCTCGGTGAACTCGACGTCGAGCTTGGCGGCCTGCACCGCCGCCTGAGCCGCAGCGAAACTGGCGCGGGCGGAACGCTCGCTCTGCAGGCGCTGGTCGTAGGCCTGCTTGGAGATGGCGTTCGAGGTCTTGTCGTCGATCAGCGTCTGGGCGCGCTGCAGGTCCGACTGCGCGAAATCGAGATCGGCCTGGGTGCGGGCGAGATTGGCCTGCGCCTGATCGAGCGCCACCTGGAACGGACGCTTGTCGATGGAGAACAGCAGGTCGCCCTGCTTCACCAGCTGACCGTCGGTGAAGGCGATCTTCTCGAGATAGCCGGACACGCGGGCATAAACGTTCACCAGATCGACCGCCTCGAAGCGGCCGACATAGTCGTCGAAATCCGTGATCATGCGCGTGGTCGGCTTGGCGACCGTGACGCTCGGGGGCGGCGGAGCCTGCGGCGCCTGCTTCTGGTCGGAGCACCCGGCCAGCGCGAGAGCGGCCAGCGTGAGCGCGGCGAGGGAAAGACGCGACAACGCGGTGTTCATGCATCCGTCTCCGAGATGGGCATTCAAGGCGGCTTCAGGGCATCCGCCCGGAGTCATTTCAACATGCCCCGCCCCGCCTCGGGATGCATGCGCCGCTGGCAACTAGCACAATTTTGCTGCACCGCGTAAGCAATAAAACTTGTCAGCGCGGTGCCGGCCCCGGGCGTCCGCGCAGCAGCGCGCGCAGGTAGCGCGGTCCCAGAAAAAGCAGCACCAGCGCGCCGTAGACGGCCCCTCCCGCCGCGATGCACAAGGCCAGCAGCGCCTCGTCGCGCCCATGCGCGAGGCCGGCCACCCACGGCCCGGCGAAGGTCGCGGCGGCGAACAGCGCGGCCGCGACGGCGGCGGCGATCAGCGCCAGCCGGGGCAGGATGCGCAGCAATTGCGCGTCGCCGCATTCATAGCCGCGCCGCCATGCCAGGAAGGCCAAGAGGGTGACGGTGAGCCAGCCGCCCACCGAGGTCGCGAAGGCGAGGCCCACCTGGGCAAGGCTGTCCATCAGCAGCACCTTAAGCAGGATGTTGATGCTCGCCGCGCCGAGCGTGGCCATCACCGGCGTGCGCGTGTCGCCGCGCGCATAGAAGGGCGACATGAAGGCGCGCACCACCACGAAGGGCGCGAGGCCGATGCCATAGGCGGCGAGCGTCGCGCCGGCGGCGGCGGCGGCCTCGCCGGTGAACGCGCCGCGCAGGAACAGCCCGCGCATGATGATCTCCGGGATCGTCAGCGCCGCGGCGAGGAAGGGCAGCACCAGCAGCAGGGTCAACTCGATCGCCCGCGACTGCGCGTAGCGCGCGCCGTCGAAATCCTCCGCCGCGATCCGCCGCGACATCTCCGGCAGCAGCACGATGCCGGCGGCGATGCCGACCACGCCGATGGGAAGCTGGTTGATGCGGTCGGCGTAGAACAGCGCCGCGATCGCCCCCTGAGGAAGAAACGAGGCGATGATCGTATCGGCGAAGAAGGCGAGTTGCGTGCCCGCCGAACCGATGATGGCCGGCCCCAGCGCGATCAGGAAGGCGCGCATCTCCGGATCAAGGCGCGGCCGGCCGAAGCGCACGCCGAGCCCGTGCCGCTCGGCGTCGAAGACCAGAAGGGCAAGCTGCAGGAAACCGGAGATGAGCACGCCCCACGCCGCCGCGTGCCCGGCGGTGGGAAACAGCCCGGCGACGCTGAGCGTTCCGACCATCGCGACATTGAGCAGGATCGAGGCGGCGGCCGCCGCCCAGAAGCGGTCATTGGCGTTGAGCACCCCGCCGACCAGGGTCACCACCGCGATCAGGCCGAGATAGGGAAAGGTGATGCGGGTGAAGTCGACGGTGAGCGCGAAGCGTTCCGGATCGCCCGACAGGCCCGGCGCCAGCGTCGCCACCACCCAGCCGGTGGCCGTCAGCGCGAGGGCGAGGATGGCGAGCTGCACCAGCACCACCGCAGTGAGGATGCCGTTGGCGAAATGCCGCGCGCGCGTATCGCCCTCGACCGTCTTCACCCGCGCATAGGCCGGGATGAAGGCGGTGTTGAAGGCGCCTTCGGCGAAGATGGCGCGGAAATGGTTGGGAAGCCGGAAGGCGATGTAGAAGGCATCGGCGATCGGGCCGGCGCCGAGAATGGCCGCCATGGTGATGTCGCGCGCGAAGCCCGTCAGGCGCGAAAGCAGCGTCCAGCCGCCGACGGTGAAGATGCTGCGTATCATGTATCGCCAAAGGGACCGCGAGGCTCGGGTGCGCGGAATCACGCACCGGCGGGAAAGCTAGCCGTCCCGCCGCCGCCCCGCCAGCCCGGGTGTGCCGTGCGCCGCCGTGCTCAGGCGCCGAGCGCGCGGCGCACCGCGCCGATGACGCGGTCCTGGCTCGCCGCGTCGAGATAGCCGTGGATCGGCAGGCTGATGACCTCGCCCGCGAGCCGCTCGCACACCGGCAGGCCGTTGCCGGCGGCGGGATAATGCGCATAGGCGGGCTGGCGGTGCATCGGGATGCGGTAATAGACGGCGGTCGGCACGCCTTCCTTCTGCAGGGCGCTCGCGAGGCCGTCGCGCACGCCGTGCGGCAGGCGGATCGTGTACTGCGCCCAGACCGAGCTCGCGCGCGGGTCCACCGCCGGCACCACGCAGACATCCTTCAGCGCCTCGTTGTAGCGCTCGGCGGCGCGCTGGCGGGCGGCGATCTCGTCCTCGAAGATGGTCAGCTTTTCCAGCAGGATGGCGGCCTGGATGGTGTCGAGCCGGCCGGTCATGCCGATGCGCACGTTCTCGTATTTGTCGACGCCCTGGCCGTGCTCGCGCACGCTCTTGAGCACCGGCACGAGGTCGTCGTCGTCGGTCAGCACCGCGCCGCCGTCGCCGAAGCAGCCGAGCGGCTTGGCGGGGAAGAAGCTGGTGGCGGTGGCGTCGCCGAACGAGCCGGTGCGCTGGCCGTTCCAGGTGCCGCCGAAGCCCTGCGCCGTATCGCACAGCACCTTGAGGCCATGCGCCTCGGCGATGGCGCCGATGGCGTCCATGTCGGCCGGCTGGCCGAACAGGTCGACCGGGACGACGACGCGCGGGGTGAGCCCCTTCTGCTTCGCCACCGCGATCGCCGCTTCGAGGCTCGCCGGGTCCATGTTGAAGGTGTCTTCGAGGATATCGACGAAGACCGGCGTCGCGCCGACCCACGGCACCACCTCGGCGGTGGCGCAGAAGGTGAAGGCCGGGCAGAACACCGCGTCGCCGGGCTTCACGCCCCAGGCCATGAGGATCATGGCGAGCGCGTCCGTGCCGCTGGAGCAGGACACCGCATGCCGGGCACCGGCGAAGTCCGCGAGCTGGCGCTCGAACTCGACGACCTCCGGCCCGTTGATGAAGCGGCAATGGTCGAGCACCCGGCCGACCGCCGCGTCGATGCGCGAGCCGAGGCGCGCGCGCTGCGCCGCCACGTCGATGAAGGGAATCGGCGCCAGCTCGGTCTTCACGTGCGAATTCATCGATCTTCCTCTCAGCCGGCGGCGGAGGCGCGCAGCGGCACCGGATCGGCGGACGTCGGTTCAAGGGACGCCAAGCAGCGCATGGCGGTGGCGATGGCGGCGACGCCGTCCTCGCCGGTGACGGCCGGAACACCCTCGCCGCGCACCGCCTCGACGAAGCGCGTCAGCTCGAGACGCAGCGGCTCGCCATAGGCGACGGGGAGATGGCGCATCGAGTAGCTGCCATCCGGCTTGTAGTCGAAATACTCGGTGACCTGACGGGTCAGGAGATCGCCGATCACATACTTCTTGCGCGTCGCGACATGCACGGTGCGCGCCTTGAAGGGCGTCAGCCAGTTGGTGTTGATGTGCGCCAGCACGCCGTTGGCGGTGCGGAACTGCAGCAGCGCGATGTCCTCGCGCTCCGCCACCGCCGCCTTCACCTGCGGCTGCACCTCGGTGATGTGCGAGCCGGTCAGGTGGCAGATCAGGTCGATGTCGTGCACGGCGAGGTCGATCACCACGCCGACATTCGACATGCGCGGCGGGAACGGTCCGACGCGGGTGATGCCGATGGAGAGGATTTCCTCGCCGCGAATGGCGCTCTTCACCGCCTCGACCGCCGGATTGAAGCGCTCGACATGGCCGACCATGAGCGCCACGCCCTTGGCGCGGGCGGCGGCGACGATCGCCTCGGCCTCGACGACGCTCGGAGCGATCGGCTTCTCGACCAGTACATGCATGCCGAGGTCGATGGCGGCGAGCGCGACATCATGGTGCAGATGGGTCGGCGCGGAGATGACGAACGCTTCGGCGCCACGCGCGACCAGTTCCTCCAGGCTCGCCACTGCCGTGCAACCGAGCAGGGCCGCGACCTTCTCGCGCTGGCCCGCATCGGGATCAGCGATGCCAACCAGCTCGGCGCCCGGCAGATCGGTGAGCACACGGGCATGGTTGTAACCCATGATGCCGACGCCGACGACGCCGACGCGAACGGGCTTCTCCGCCCCGCTCGGGCCCTGAACCATTCGATTATCCTTCAGTCTCAATTCGTCGCCCGGGGTCTAACACGCGCCTCGGGGTGTGGCGAGGGAGGGGGATTCCCAAAGCCCGGCCAAAAGCTTCAATAATTGCTTCAACGTGTTACCGACGTCCGTCACTCGGCGGCGGCGGCGCTTTCCTTCGCGCCCTCGGCGTTCGACATGCTGCTCGGGTCGACGAAGCTCTTGTAGATGAAGCCGCGCTTGCCTTCGACGATGACCTCGCACCACTGGTGACAGGCCACGAGGTCGACCTTCTGGCCCGCCGGCAGGTTGCCGATGGCCGCCGCGCCCTTCTTCGGCGCCGCGCGCATGGTCACGGGGCGACGCGTGACGACGGTGCCGACCGGCTCGCCGCCGAAGCCCGCATGCGACTCACCCTCATCCATGCCCTCGCCCGTCGCCTCGGACGACTCGGCGGCCTCGGCCGGAGCGGTGGGCGAGGCGGCCGCCACCTGACGCTCCGGTGCGCGCGGCGGCGGCAGCGGGGCCTCCTTCGGCAGGGATACCGCCGCGGTCTCGGCGGCGGGCGGCGCGGTCTCGGCAGCCGCCGCGGTCTCCACCACCGGCGGCGGCGTCGGTGCGGCGAAGGCGGTCACGGCGACCGGTTCGGAGGTCGCGTCGAAGGGAGGCGCGACATCGCGCAGGACGGGCGGCAGGCTGGCCGCCAGCGCGGACGAGGCGGTGGGTGTCGGTGCGGGAGCCTCCGCGACGTCGCGAACCGGCGCCGCCGGCGCGACGGAACCGACCGCCGTGACTACCGGCATCGGCGTCGAGGGCGCGACGCTGGCAACGGCGGCATTGCCGATGACTTCCGGCGCGACCTTCGCTTCCTCGCGTGCGGCCAGCGACTGCAGCAGCATGGCGCCGCCGCCGACCACCGCCATGAAGACGGCGAGCACGCCCATGCGCTGCCAGGTGATGACGTCCGTCGACGCGCCGCGTTTGCGCCGTGCGTCCGCCTCGCCCGGCGCACGCGGCGCGGTGCCGAAACCGCGGCGACGCGCCAGACCGGCATCCGCCGCCGCGCCGGCGCCGGGCGGCGCCTTCGCCGCGGGACCGGCCGAGGCGCGTTTGCTCAGTATGTCGCTGACATCGCCCAGCGCCGCGATGCGCTCGCGCACCTCGCCCAGGGAACGCGGCGAGGCTGCCTCTCCGAGACCGGCGGGACGCGACGGGCGGGCGGCGGCCGAGGCCAGCGGCGCACGCAGGGGCGTGCCGGGCGCCGGCCCGTCCCCGGCCACCGGGGCGTCGGACGGATCGGCCGGCCGCGTCGCCTTTTCCTGCTCGAGGGAATTGAGGATCGCCCGGAAATCGGTCACGAGCGAAGAGGAGAGCCCAGTTCCGCGCGGCTCTTGCGATGAGGTTGGCATGGCGCGGGGACTCTACGCTACGGGATGGAGGCAACGGACGGGGGATACAACCACCGGAAAGGCGTCGGCATCGGCACGGGACTTGCGCCGGCAGCATCCTGAGACACTGGCGGCCGGGTCGTTGGCGCGTTGCTGACCACTTCGCATGCGTTGCTTCCAGTCCGTTCGGGCCGGCGCCTGCAGAGGCGTTCGGCCGAGTTCCGTAACCCGTTTTCGAATGCGACGGGTGACACACTACCGACAAGTGGCCACTTGATGCAAGAAAGCCACAGGCCGGAAATTTCCTTATGAACAAAGAATGCGGCAACTCTTGGCCCCGGAGCGGGCCGAGCACATCAATTTATTTCAATGCCTACAAAGAGTTGGCGAACGCAGGCCCGCCGCCCCTACACCAGCACCGCCCTCGCCGGCTGGTCCGCCGCACCGAAGATTCGCCGATAGCGGGCGACCTCTTCGGGCGGACCCATCGCCTTGGTCGGGTTGTCGGACAGCTTGACGGTCGGGCGGCCGTCCGCCGAGATCACCTTGCAGACGATCGAGATGGGGTCGAGCCGTCCCTCCGGGGCGAAGCCGCGGAAATCATTGGTGAGCAGGGTGCCCCAGCCGAAGCCCATGCGCATGCGTCCGCGGAAATGCCGGTAGATGCGGGCGATGTCGTCGATGTCGAGCGCGTCGGAGAAGATGGCGAGCTTCTGCGTCGGGTCCTGCCCGCGCGCGCGCCACCAGCCGATGGCCTCCTCGCCGCCCTCGATCGGCTCCTTGCTGTCGATGCGGATGCCGGTCCAGCCGGCGACCCAGTCCGGAGCGTTCTCCAGGAAATGCGTCGTGCCGAACGTGTCGGGCAGCAGGACCAGGAGATTGCCCTCATAGTCCTTCTGCCAGTCGGCGAGCACCTTGTAGGGCGCCTGCGCCAGCTCCGCGTCGGTCTCGGCGAGAGCGGCATAGACCATCGGCAGTTCGTGGGCGTTGGTGCCGGTCGCCTCGACCTCGCGGCGCATGGCGATGAGGCAGTTGGAGGTGCCCAGGAAGCGTTCGCCCAGCCCCTCCATCACCGCCTGCACGCACCAGTCCTGCCACAGGAAGCCGTGGCGGCGGCGCGTGCCGAAATCCGCCACGCTGGCGCCGCCGAGCGCCTTGAGCCGTTCGACCTTCTCCCAGACCCGCGTCATCGCGCGGGCATAGAGCACCTGCAGCTCGAAACGGCCCATGCTGCGCAGCACGGCGCGCGAACGCAGCTCGTTGATGACGGCGAGCGCCGGGATCTCCCACATGGTGGTCTCGATCCACGGTCCCTCGAAGGTCAGCTCGTACTGGCCGTCGCGCTTTTCCAGGTGATAGGCGGGGAAGCGGAAATTCTCGAACCAGGCGATGAAGTCGGGCGAGAACATCTGCCGCTTGCCGTAGAACATGTTGCCGCGCAGCCAGGTCGACTCTCCGCGCGTCAGCGACAGCGTGCGCACATGGTCGAGCTGCTCGCGCAGTTCCCCCTCGTCGACGAAATCGGCGATGCGCACGCTTCGGGTGCGGTTGATGATGCCGAAGGTGACGCGGGTATGGAAATGCCGCCGGTAGATCGTCTGCGCCATCAGCAGCTTGTAGAAGTCGGTATCGAGCACGGAACGCACGATCGGATCGATCTTCCAGGTGTGGTTGTAGACGCGCGTCGCGATGTCGATCATGCAAGAGACCCCAGTTCCCGGCCTCCCTTCTAGAGCATGCGGCCCGAAATTGCAGGTCGCCGGGATGGCGGGATTTCCGGGAACCGGGAACGTGCGGCATCCCCTCAGCTCCGGCCGATCCAGGAGAGCAGCAACGCCGCGGCGAAGACCAGGCCGAGCGTGGCCGCGAGTCGCGCGATGACGGCCCGTCCATGGACATGGCGGGATGTGGGACGGGTCATGAGGGAGCTCCAGACGAAGGCTTTCATGGCAGCGATACCGGCAGGCCGGCAGCCAGCGGCGCGCTGATGGAGGCCGCGCGGCGGCCGGCCCGCGCCGGATCGCTCTCGGCGGCATCGGGCGGCACCGCGTCGAGGACGCCGGCGAGGCGGGCAAGCGTCACGCGCACCTGCGCGCAGGTTTCCTCGCGGGCCGAGGTCAGCGGCAGCCGCAACCGGGGGGCGAAGCCCGGCCACAGCAGCGAGGCGGCATATTTCGCCGCGATCGGCTCGGGTTCCATATCCAGCGCGCGGTAGAGCTGGCGCAGCCGGGCGGCCGGCGCGTCCGGATCGGTGTACGCGCAGACGCCGGCGCCATCCCAGGCGGCGCGGCACAGCGAGGGCGCGACATTCGCCGCGACCGACAGGCATCCGCGCATCGTGTGGCCGACCATAGCGATGCCTTCGCGCGGGGCGAGCGGCACCAGCCGGTCGCCGCAGGCGGCGGCATTGTCCCGCAATTGCTGCGGATCGACCGCCGCGTCGATGAACCCGACGACCGACGGCAGACGCGCCAGCCGCTCGATCGTCGACGGCGCGAGGACGAGGTTGGTGCGCGTCGGCGCGTTCTCGACGATCAGCGGCAGGTCGACGGCCCGCGCGACCGCCTCGACATGCCGGAAGATGCCCTCCTGCGAGGGCTTGTTGTAATAGGGCGTCACCAGGATGGCGGCCGACGCGCCGGCGGTGCGCGCGGCGCGCGTCAGCTCGATCGTCGTGGCCGTGCAGTTGGTGCCCGTCGCCGCCAGCACCGGCACGCGCCGGCCGGACACCTCGACGGCGACGCGGGCGAGGCGGTAGCGCTCGGCGGGCGAGAGCGTGGGCCCCTCGCCGGCGATGGTGCCGGTCACCAGCCCGTCGACCCCCAGGGCGACCTGCCAGTCCGCGAGCGCGGCGAAGGCGTTCTCGTCGATTTCCGCGCCATCGAAGGGCGTCAGGAGCGTGGTGAGTATTCCGCTGAACATCGGGTTCTCCTCCAATCAGCGCAGTGCAGCGGCCGGCGGGCGCCCGCGACGACGCCCGCCGGCCCGGGCTTCAGATGCGGAAGGCGATGGCGCGGCGTGTCAGGCGAACGGCACCGGGGCGGCGGCGGCTTTCATCCGTCGCGTAGCGCAGCGCAGCCTCCCTGGTGGCGAAGATGCCGCCGGCGAGGCCGTGCCGCTCGACGGCCAGCCAGTGGCCTTCCCTGTCCTGGCCGACAAGGAAGCGCAGATGGCTGACGGCGACCGAGATCTTCTGCGCCGCCAGTCTGGCGATGCGGCCCGGGCCGCGGGACGACGCCGGAATGTGGGGCTGCGGGTTCAACAGGCGCTTTTCGAGAGTGCGCATGGGTTCCATCGATGATGAACGGCGCGATGTGTGCGCCGCGTCATGGAGGCTAGACATGCCGACATTGGATTTCGATGTGGGTCGGAAGGCCCGGACATAAAGCCCGCATAAAGCGCCGCACCGGCGCCGACCCATGGTGCTGTTGCATGGCGGCCACGCGTTTTCGCGATCTCTCACGGACCGGGGGGCAATGCTTAGGTGAGAGGTAACGCGACCCTCAATCGATCAGGATTTCACCCATGTCCACGACCCCCAGCCTTTTCGACCCCTACCAGCTCGGCGACGTCACGCTCTCCAGCCGCGTCGTCATGGCCCCGCTCACCCGCAACCGCGCGGCGGCCGGCCTCGTCCCCTCGCCGCTTGCCGTCGAGTACTACCGCCAGCGCGCCAGCGCCGGCCTCATCGTCACCGAGGCGACGCAGATTTCCGACACCGCCCAGGGCTATCAGGACACTCCCGGCATCTACACCGACGCGCAGGTCGAGGGCTGGAAGCGCGTGACCGATGCCGTCCGCGCCGAGGGCGGCCACATGTTCGTGCAGCTCTGGCATGTCGGGCGCGTCTCGCACCGCTCGCTGCAGCCGGGCGGTGCCGCCCCCCTCGCCCCCTCGGCCGTGCGAGCGAACACCAAGACCTTTGTGAACAACGGCTTCGCCGAGGTGGACGAGCCGCGCGCGCTGACGCTGGAGGAGATTCCCGGCATCGTCGACGACTTCCGCAAGGCGGCGGCGAACGCGATCCGCGCCGGCTTCGACGGCGTCGAGCTGCACGGTGCCAATGGCTATCTCATCGACCAGTTCCTGCGCGACGGCGCCAACAAGCGCACCGACGCCTATGGCGGCTCGATCGAGAACCGCGCGCGCTTCCTGAAGGAGGTGCTGGAGGCCGTGACGGCTGAGATCGGCGCCACGCGCACCGGGCTGCGGCTTTCGCCGGTCACGCCGGCAAACGACCTCTCCGACAGCCAGCCGCAGGCGCTGTTCGCGCATGTGATGGATGTGGTGGAGAGCTTCCACCCGGTCTATGTGCACATGATCGAGGGCGCCACCGGCGGGCCGCGCGACGTCGTGCCGGGCTTCGACTTCGAAGCGTTGCACAAGCGCTACAGCGGCACCTGGATGGTCAACAACGGCTACGACAAGGCCATGGCCGAGGCCGCCGTCGCCAACGGCAAGGCGGACCTCGTCGCCTTCGGCAAGGCCTTCGTCTCCTCGCCGGACGCGGTGGAGCGCCTGCGCCGCGGCGCCGCCTTCAACGAGATCGACCGCGACCATCTCTATGGCGGCGGCGCCACGGGCTACACCGACTACCCGACGCTGGCGAGCGCCGGCGCCTGAGCGACTGCCGCGATCTCAGGGGGCCTGCCGGAAATAGGCCCGCCCCCTGAGGCGGATCATCACCACCGGATAGGCCATCAGCAGCGCCCCGCCGACGAGGGAACCGACCAGCAGGCCGGTCGTCAGAAGTCCCTCGGCGGCGGCGGCGAAATAGGTGCCTAGCCCCACCGGGTAGAACAGCACGACGGCCGTTACCGTGCCGGGCGAGAAGCGCCCGCGCGTGAGGATCATCGGCAGCACATGGAAGAAGGTCGCGTTGATCAGCATCAGCGCGGCGAAGACGAGCGGCGCGAGCGGCAGCAGCTGCACCATCTCGGCCTGGGCGAAGCCGAGCACCACCACCGCGGCGTTGGTGATGTAGAAATCCGCCCATTCGACCGGCAGCCCGATGACGGCCCGCGCCCAGTTCCGCCAGTCGAAGGAATATTCCTCCATGATGTGCAGCGTGTAGGCGAGCAGCCCCAGCCACGCCCACGCCTCGAAGCTCATCGTCATAGCGCCTCCTCCCCGCACCCGGCGGTAGGATGCTAGGCGACCCGCGGCTAGGCCGCCAGTGGCTCCGGATCGACCGCGTGCACCGAGACCTCGACGGTCATGCCGGTGTAGTCGCCGACATTGCCGGTGAAGCCGCCGCCCACCGGCACCGCCTGGCTCGGATCGCGCGTCACCGCGACGCGGATCAGGTTGTCGGCGGCGATGGTGCCGTTGGTCGGGTCGAACTCGATCCAGCCGGCGCCCGGCAGGTAGACGTCCGCCCACGCATGGGTGGCGCCGGCACCGACCACCGAGGCGCCGTCGCCGTCGAGGGCGGGGTCGTAGAGATAGCCGGTCACGAAGCGGGCACCGAAGCCGAGCGCGCGCGCCGCCTCGATCAGCAGCAGCGCGAAATCGCGGCAGGAGCCGGTGCCGAGCTTCAAGGTCTCCAGCGGCGCCTGCGTCCCCTGCTCATGGCGCAGATTGTAGGTGAAGCCCTTGAAGATGCCGTTGTTGAGGTCGGTGAGCAGTGCCAGCGTGTCGGTCGGCCGGGCGGCGACGAAGCCCTTGGCCCACGCTTCCAGCTCGCCATTGGGATCCGGATAATGGGGATCGCGCATGCGGCCGAGGTCGATGCGGTCGTCGGGCGAGTAGACGAAGGGGTAGGATGCCGCCGCCTCCTCGATCTCGAAGACCGGGTTGCCCAGCCCGTAGCGTTCGAGCGTCAGGACGCTCTCGATCTTCAGTTCGTCCGACGGTTCGAGAAAATCGACGATGGCGACCGAATTGCCGAACACGTCGTGCATCCAGCGCACATGGCCATGCGGCCAGAGCGTCAGTTCGGCGCCGACGAGCCGGAGATCGTGGCTGTCGCGCGGGCGCAGCATCAGCCGGTGCGGCTGGAACACCACCGGATTGGCATAGTGGTACCGGGTGACGTGGCGGACGGTCAGGGTCTGCATGGCATATTCCAGATCTGGGCTATCGGCGTCGCGAAACGCGCCCCCGGCGTGGCGCTCATCTTGGGAGGAGGCGGCCGAGGGCGAAACCCAGCATGCCGACGACGGCAAGCATGCGGAAGCTATATCTGCGCTCGGGCGGACGAACGATGATCGCCCGCTCTGCGCCCGCCCGCGCCGTGCGGGCCGCCACGGCCCGCCGGACAGGCCCCCTGGGCACCGTGTTGGAACTCTTCGCCTTCGCCATCGCCGGGAACCTCGCTGTTCGCGCCGCCTGATGTCGGCTAACGCGCGAAGGCGGTCATTCGTTCGCCGGCGGGCCGGCCGACGTCAGATGCGGCCGTTGAGGAAGGCCAGCATCTCCACCGGGCCGTTTGCACGGAACAGCTTCACCTGCCGCCCGCCGCACATGTCGCAGCGCAGGCGCGGCGGCGGCTCGCCCGGTACAGAGGCGGTCAGCGTCGCGGTATCCGCACGGCCGAGCGCCGAACGGCGCCCGCAACGCGGGCAATGGGCGCAAAACATGGTTGTCTGGTCGATGATATCGCCCTCCCCGGGCGGACTGGTCTGACGCAGGATAGCAGCGCGCCGGTCCGGCGTCCCCCTTCCTCGGCGGCGCCGGGCGCAAGCGGCACCCGCAGTGCCCGGCGTCAGTCCTCGGGACCGTAGCCGAACGCCGTCATCAGCTCCCGGCCACGCCCCGTGCCGAACACTTCCAGTTCCGCATCGGAAAGCTTGCCGACCCACATATGGCGGCCGTCGAAGATGGGCTGGTTGACCTGCCAGTTGCGCAGCGCCGCATGTTCCCCGCCCTGTTCGCCGCTGCCTTTCCCCACCTCGGTCCTGCCGAACCAGAGGCGTTGCGATTCATGATAGCGCAGCATGGCGTCGTCGAAGGGGAGCCCTGCGAAGGCGCACACGCGTTCCAGCTGCGGCTGCGGGGCCGTGATCAGATCCTCGTACCGCACGACGATGACGTCAGGACGGCCGGCTTGCGAGAGAATGATCTCGCCCGCCTCCATCCAGCGCGAAATGCCCTCTTCGGAACTTCCGAAGCGCTTGATGAAGGAGGCCGCGACGTCCCGGCCACAGCGCACCATCAGAACGAATTTGGGAGCGCGCATGAGCGCGCGAATGCGGTCGAGATTGGCAATGTGGCGCGGGGTCTTCTCGGCGAGGAACTCTTTCCCGGAGAGGCGAAACTCGGCGAGAAGCTGGCGGCGCCTGTCCTTCGCCTCGCCCGCCCAGCGAAACGCATCGGTCTCGCGCAGAGGAATGAAGACCCGGGGGTGCGCAGCGAACATGTTGGCCATGAGCGTGGTGCCGCTGTGACCGCATCCACAGATGAAGATCGACGCACGAGGCGTCGCCCACGCCGAAGGCTTCACCCAATCCAAACACCGCAAGACGTTCATTGAGGTCGTCGATCTTCGAGCGGCCGCCTCGCCACTCGGACGGCCTTCAGCCATAAACCACGCTTTAACGAGAAGTCGGATCGGCGCGGGGGACGCTTTTCTTCGAACGCAACCGCCAGCCGGTTGGTAATCACGGCCGGCACAAGCAAGGATAACCTTGCCCTTCATTTCCGCCAAAACTCCGAATGCCTGGAGTTTGGTGGGCGCACTAGGGCTCGAACCTAGGACCCGCTGATTAAGAGTCAGCTGCTCTACCAACTGAGCTATGCGCCCGAACCGGGTATCGAAGCGCCGCAGCGCCTCGAACGGGGGGTCGTGTAGCAGAGGGATTCGGGCCTGTCCATACCGTCCCTGCCCTTGTCCTCATTCTTTGAATGCCTCCTCCCGCTTCTTGCGGATGGAGGGCAGCAGCACGACGATGAGGGCGAGGGCCGCCAGCCCCAGCATGGTGGCGGAGATCGGCCGGGTGAAGAACACGGTCGGGTCGCCGCGCGAGATCAGCATGGCCCGGCGCAGATACTCCTCCAGCATCGGCCCGATGATGAAGCCCAGCAGCAGCGGCGCCGGCTCGCAGTCGAGCTTGACCAGCACGTAGCCGACCACCCCGAACAGCGCCATGGTGAACACGTCGATGGCGTTGTTGTTGACGCTGTAGACGCCGATGCAGCAGAAGCCGACGATGAGCGGAAACAGGATGTGGTAGGGCACGGTGAGCAGCCGCACCCAGATGCCGATCAGCGGCAGGTTCAGCACCACCAGCATCAGATTGCCGATCCACATCGAGGCGATGATGCCCCAGAACAGGTTCGGCTGCTCGTTCACCACGTTCGGCCCCGGCACGATGCCCTGGATGATCAGCGCGCCGATCATCAGCGCCATCACCGGGTTGGAAGGAATGCCGAGGGTGAGCATCGGGATGAAGGAGGTCTGCGCGCCGGCATTGTTGGCGGCTTCGGGCCCCGCCACGCCCTCGATCGCACCCTTGCCGAACTGCTCGGGGTGGCGGGAGATCTTCTTCTCGATCGAATAGGCCGAGAAGGAGGAGAGGATCGCGCCACCGCCCGGCAGGATGCCGAGGAAGGAGCCGATGAAGGTGCCGCGCAGGATCGGGCCGATGATGCGCTTGATGTCGTCCTTCGAGAGCAGCAGGCCCTTCACCTTCTGCACCATGACGGTGCGGGTGTGCTCGTCCTCCAGATTGCGCACGATCTCGCCGATGCCGAACACGCCCATGGCCAGCGCCACGAACTCGATGCCGTCGGCCAGTTCCAGCATGTCGAAGGTGAAGCGCGGCGTGCCGGTGTAGACGTCCTGCCCCGACAGGCCGAGCAGGATGCCGAGCACCACCATCGCCAGCGCCTTCACCACCGAGCCGGCGGCCAGCGCCACCGAGGCGATGAGGCCGAGCACCATCAGCGCGAAATATTCCGGCGGGCCGAATTTGAGCGCCAGATCGGCCAGCGGCGGGGCGAACACGGCGAGCAGGAAGGTCGCCACCGAGCCGGCGAAGAAGGAGCCGAGCGCCGCCGTGGCGAGCGCGGTGCCGGCGCGGCCCTTGCGCGCCATCTGGTAGCCGTCGATGGCGGTGACGACGGAGGAGCTCTCGCCCGGCAGGTTGATCAGGATGGCGGTGGTCGAGCCGCCATACTGCGCGCCGTAATAGATGCCCGACAGCATGATCAGCGCCGAGACCGGCGGCAGGCCGAAGGTGATCGGCAGCAGCATGGCGATGGTCGGCACCGGGCCGAGGCCGGGCAGCACGCCGATCAGCGTGCCCAGCAGCACGCCGATGAAACAGTAGAAGATGTTCTGGAAGGTGACGGCGACGGAGAAGCCGAGCGCGAGATTATCGAAGATTTCCAATGGTCCCGCTCCTGATCAGTAGCCGCCGAGCCAGGGCCCCAGCATGGGCAGAGGCAGGCCGAGTCCCTTGATGAACACCGCCCAGGAAAAGGCGACCATGATGAAGGAGGACAGGAGCGCGGTCGTCAGCTTGAAGCGCCGGCTCGCCAGTGTGGAGAGGAACACCGCCAGCCCCATGGAGGGACCAAGCCCCAGCGGGCGTATGCCGAGCCCGAACACCACCACCGCCAGCGTGACCAGCCCGAGCGGCACCCAGGGCCAGCGGGCGAAGCCGATCTTCTGCGTCTCGTCCTCTTCCTCCACCGGCCGCAGCGTCAGGCCCGAGAGCAGCACCACGAACCCGAGAAAGCCCAGCAGCCCGGCGAGGATCATCGGGAAATAGCCGGGCCCCATGCGGATCGCGCGGCCCATCGGCAGTTCCATCGCCTGCCAGGCGAAGAACGCCGCCAGCGTGACGAGGAGCAGGCCGCTGGCGACCTCTTTCGGACTCTTGACGAAACGCGTCATGACGGCTTTCCCGGGCGGTGAATGCGCGAACCCGTCCGCAGGCCGGGCGGCGCCGGCGCGCGGACGGGAACGGACGCGATCTTGGTCAGTCGGCGAAGACGCCGGCCTGCTCGATGACCGGCTTCCACTTGGCGACTTCCGCCTCGAGGAACTGCTTGTGCACCTCCGGCTTGGCGCGCTCGAGGGCGACCGGCTCGGTGCCGAGATCGGCGAAGCGGGCGATCACCTTGGGGTCCTGCAGCGCCGCCACGAGGGCCGCGTTGAGCTTGTCGATCTCCGCCTTCGGCGTGCCCTTCGGCGCATACATGCCGTGCCACACCGCGACCTCGAAGCCCGGAAGGCCGACTTCCCCGAAGGTCGGCAGGTCGGATAGCGACTTGACGCGATTCTTGGTGGTGACGCCGTAGGCCTTCACCTTGCCGGCCTTGATCTGGCCGGTGGTGTTGGTGGTCTGGTCGCACATCAGGTCGATCTGGCCGCCGACGAGGTCGTTCATCGCCGGTCCCGTGCCCTGATAGGGAACGGTGGTCATCTGGGTGCCCAGCGCCGACATGAACAGCATGCCGCATAGATGTGAGGCCGAGCCGACGCCGGCATTGCCGTAGATCACCCCGTCCTTGTTCTCCTTGACGTAGGCGATGAGCTCGGCGCCGTCCTTGGGCGCGAAATCGCCCTTGGCGATCATGGTCATCGGCACGTCGGTGACGAGGCCGACCTCCTCGAAGTCGGTCAGCACGTTGTAGGGCAGCTTGCGATACAGCGTGGCCGAGGTCGCCTGGCCGATATGGTGCAGCAGGACGGTGTAGCCGTCGGGCGCCGCCTTCGCCACCTGTCCGGCGCCGCGGGTGCCGCCGGCGCCGCCGACATTCTCCACCACCACCTGCTGACCGAGCGTGCGCGACATCGATTCGGCGATGAGGCGCGCCACCGTATCGGTGGGACCGCCGGCCGAAAACGGCACGACCATCGTCACCGGCCGGCTAGGAAAATCCTGCGCCTTCGCCGCCGCGAGCGGCAGAGCGGTGAGCGCCAGCGCTGCCAGACCGGCAGCGACCCCCTTCAGTTTCGTCATGCGTCCCTCCCGAGACTATGGATCGCAGCGTTTTTATGTAACGGCGCTCCATTCGCGAAACGCCATTGTGAGATCTGGTAAGCGATCATCCGCATAACGGGGCGTCAAGTGACGCTTTGGTTCAAGGGTTCGAGGCACCCGGAATCCCCGCCGACCGGGCGTGACGCCGCCACGCGACCGCCACCGCCCGAAGCGGCCGGCGCGGGCCATGGTCCTGTCTGGAAGGTACAGACAAGTGCCACACTAGAGTGCCATGCTCTCTGGAGCCGGCCCCTCTTGCGAACCCACGCGGCCGGCGGAGAATCCAGCTGGAGGCTTTTGCATGCGAATTGGATTTGGCGCCGCCCTGATCGCTTCGACCCTCGTCCTCGGCGGGTCGGCGTTTGCACAGGAGGCTTCCTATGTGGCGGCCGCCTTCAGCAAGACGACTGGCACCGTCGGCTTCGCCGATGGTGGTTCGGACGCGGGCGTTCGAGACAAGGCGATGTCGGAATGCCAGACCGGCGGCGCCAGTGACTGCGCGATCGCCTTCGCCGGCGCGAATATGTGCATCTCGCTGGCGCGCGCAACGAGCAGGGACCGGCTGGGTCTGGCGTCGGGCGCCTCGCGCGCGGAATCGCAGAATGGCGCGATGCGGGAATGCGCGGCGACCGGCGCGGAAGGCTGCAATATTCACGACACCTATTGCGCACCCTCGTCGATCCGCTGACGGCCCACACCGCTTCGCGTCGCAGGACCGTCCGGCCGCGCATGCCGCCGGGCGGCTTCGCGCCGCGCGGTTTCGGAAGACGCTCTAGGAAGGCGCGCCGCGACGCTCCATATTCGGTTCATGATTCAGGAGCCGCTGCCCCTCGTCGTCGAAATCGCCTGGCAGGACCCATGGCAGGCCGCGCGCCGCCTCGGCCGCCGGGACGGCGACGCCGTGCCCGGGCTGACCTTTCTCGACAGCGCGATGCGCCACCCGCTGCTCGGGCGCTGGTCCTATGTCATGGCCGAGCCCTTCGGCCGCTTTCGCGTCGAGGCCGGCGTGGCGCGCTGGGACGGCGCGCGCGAGCCCGGCGCCCCCATCGAGGCCCTGCGCGCGCGGCTCGCCGCCTATGCGCAGCCGCGCCTGCCGGGCGAGGCCGGCTTCCAGGCCGGCGCCGCCGGCTACATCGCCTATGAGGCCGGGCGCCTGTTCGACCGCTTCCCGACGCCCGCGCCGGAGGCCGGCGAGGGGCCGGAAGTCGATCTCGGCTTCTACGACCTCGTCGCCGCCTTCGACGTCGTCGCCGAGCGCGCCTTCCTCATCTCCACCGGCTGGCCCGAGAGTGACCCCGCCCGCCGCACCCGGCGCGCCCGCGAGCGGCTGGCCGAGGCGAGCGCGCGGCTGGCGGCGCCCGAGGCCCCGCTCGGCGCGCCGGTCATGGTCGAGGGCTGGCGCTCCGATTTCGACGCCGAGGGCTACCGCAGAGCCGTCGCGCGGGTGATCGACTACATCCGCGCTGGCGACATCTTCCAGGCGAATTTCACCCAGCGTTTCGAGGCAATGGTCGGGAAGATCGACCCGCTGGCGCTCTACGATCAGCTGCGCCGCGCCAACCCGGCGACCTTCGCGGCGCTGATCGCCAACGAGGACCGCATCATCGCCTCCTCCTCGCCGGAGCGCTTCGTGAAGCTGGTCGGCGGCGAGGTGGAGACGCGTCCGATCAAGGGTACGGTGCCGCGCTCGGTGGAGCCGACGCTCGACGCCTTCCGCGGCCGCGAACTCACCGCCAGCGAGAAGGACCGCGCCGAGAACGTGATGATCGTCGACCTGCTGCGCAACGATCTCTCGCGCGTCTGCCGCCCCGGCACGGTGCAGGTGCCGCGCCTGTGCGGGCTGGAAACCTATGCCAACGTGCACCACCTCGTCTCGGTGGTGACGGGCACGCTCAGGGAAGGCGCCGACGGGCTCGACCTGATGGCCGCCTCCTTCCCCGGCGGCTCGATCACCGGCGCGCCGAAGATCCGCGCCATGGAGATCATCCGCGAACTGGAAGGTCGGCCGCGCGGCGTCTATTGCGGCTCCGTCGGCTATGTCGGATTCGACGGCACGATGGATTTCAACATCGCCATCCGCACCGTGACGGTGGAGGACGGGGTGGCGAGCTTCGGGGTCGGCGGCGGCATCACCACCCTGTCGGACCCGGCCGCCGAGCATGCCGAGAGCCTGACCAAGGCCGAGCGGCTTTTCCGCGCCTTCACGCCGGAGGCGGCGCCATGATCCTGCTGATCGACAATTACGACAGCTTCGTCTTCAACGTGGCGCGCTATCTCACCGAACTCGGCGAGGAGGTCGAGGTGGCGCGCAACGACGCGCTCGACCTCGCCGCCATCGAACGGCTGCGCCCGGAGGCGCTGGTGATCTCGCCCGGCCCCTGCTCGCCGAACGAGGCCGGCATTTCGCTGGAGGCGGTGCGCGCGCTGTCGGGCCGGCTGCCCATTCTCGGCATCTGCCTCGGCCACCAGTGCATCGGCCAGGCCTTTGGCGGCCGGGTGGTGCGCGCCAGGGAGCCGATGCACGGGCGCGCCTCGCAGGTGCGCCATGGCGGCTCGGACGTGTTCGCCGGCCTGCCCTCCCCCTTCCCGGCCGGGCGCTACCATTCGCTCGCCGTGGAACTGGACGAAGGTTCCCCGCTGCTTGCCACCGCCTGGAGCGAGGATGGCGAGATCATGGGCCTCGCCCATCGCGCGCACCCGACCTATGGCGTGCAGTTCCATCCGGAATCGGTGCTCACCGGCCACGGCTACGACCTGATGGCGAATTTCCTCAAGCTGGCGCGGACCCGGGAGAGAGCGGCGTGAGCGCAGCGATAAGCAGCGAGGACCGCGGCTTCACCCTTGGCGACGGCGTGTTCGACACCGCGCTGGCGCTGGGCGGCGTCGTCTTCGCCCGCGAGCGCCATGTCGGCCGGCTCATGGCGGCGGCGCACCAGCTCGGCATAGCGGCCGAGCGCGCCCGCGTGGACGCCGCCATCGATGCCGCCCTAACCGCCGAACCGACGATCCTCCGCACCACGGTGACGCGCGGCACCGCGGCGCGCGGCCTGTGGCCGGCGAGCGCGGGCGAGCCGACGATCGTGGTGACGGCCGCGCCGTGGAGCCCGGCGCTGCTCGGCCAGCCGGCCCGGCTCGCCACCGCCACGGGCCGGCGCAACGAGTTCTCGCCCACCGCCAGTCTCAAGACGCTGGGCTATCTCGACCACATCCTCGCCGCGCGCGAGGCCGCCGCAGCGGGCGTCGACGATGCGCTGATCCTCAACACGCGGGGCCGCGTCGCCTGCACCACCATCGCCAATGTGTTCGCGCTGATCGCCGGACGGCTGATCACGCCCTCGCTGGCGGAGGGCTGCCTGCCCGGCATCGTCCGCGCGCTGGTGATCGAGGCGGCACCGGCGCTGGGGCTCAGCGTCGAGGAGCGCCCGCTGGCGCCCGAGGCGCTCGCCGGCGCCGACGCGGTGTTCCTCACCAATTCGGTGCGCTTCCTGCGCCCGGTGCGGGCGCTGGACAGCATATTGCTGGCGCAGGACAAGGCGGTCGCCGCGCTGATGAAGGCGTTGTCGGCGCAGGTCGGCAAGGAATGCGGGACGCCGCTCCCCCTCGCCTGAGCCTCAGTGCAGGGCCGGCAGATTGTCCGCCGCCCATTCCTCGCGCGGGATCGCCGCACCGACATGGAAGGCGAACCCGACCACCTTGCGCAGCTCCGGATCCAGCTCGCACCGATACGATACTTCATACCAGTTGCGTGCGCTGCGGAAGGCTCCGCCTTGGGCGATGAGCGTGCGGCCGTCCATCCGCGTATCGGACCGTGCGTAGTCCACCAGGCGGTCGGGCTGGAAGTCTCCCCGCCAGGCGTGAATCTGCTCCATTGCCTCGAGATTGCACAGCTGGGCGATGCGGTCTTCTTCGACGAGGCGGCCAAGTTCGCGCCGCAGGCCGCGGCTGCGCGGATTGCCGAGCGCCTGCTCGGAGAGCATCTGCGAGGGTCGCACCATGTCGGGCGGACCGGCCGGCTTCGCCGCGAGGCCGGGCGGTGCCGCGGATGCCGGGGCAGAAGCCGTGCCGGAGGGCAGCGTCGCGTCTGCGGAAGGCGGAGGCGGTGGCGGAAGCCGCTGGGTTGCGGCGCGCAGCGCGGCAAAGTCGCGGGGGCTGATGATCTCCGTCTCAAGAGCCGGCGCGTCGGCCGGCTCCCGGAAGGTCCGAACCCCCGCCAGCAGCGCGGCCGCGAACAAGGCGAGATGCAGCACCAGCGACGCGGCCAGCCGCATGGCCTCGGCACCGGCGCGCGCGGCGTTCCGCCGGCGCTCCACGGCGTCCGGCGTGCCCAGCTCGACGCTCGGCGCGGACGGAACGAGCGTCATGCGGGACACGGCAGCATGGGAGGCCTCCGGCGGAGCCGACAGCCATTGCCGACGGTCCCGGCAGCATTATGGCCGGACTGTTCTTCCGCCGACGGAAGCCCCCGTGCGAGGCCGCCGCGCCGGAAGCGACGCGGCGGGTCTCCGCGATCGCCCGACGGACGATCGGCGCGCCGTTGCGGCGCCCTGCCTCACTCCGCCGCCGGCTGGGCCTGGGCGTTCAGGCTGTCGCGCTTGGTGGCCAGCTTGTTGAGGGCGATGATGTAGGCCTGCGCCGAGGCGACCAGCGTGTCGGGGTCGGAACCGCGCCCGGTCACTGCCTTGTCGCCATCCTCCAGCCGCACCGACACTTCCGCCTGCGCGTCCGTGCCCTCGGTGACGGCGTGGACCTGATAGAGCGCCAGCTTGGCGGCGTGCGGGACGATGGCCTGGATGCAGTTGAACACCGCATCCACCGGCCCGTTGCCCTCGCACTCCTCGGTGATGACGACGCCGTCCACCGCCATCTTCATGGTGGCGCGCTGCGGGCCGTGGCTGCCGGCGATGACGCTGAGCGAAACCAGCTTCATGCGGTCATGGGCGGCGGCGATCTCGTGATCGACCAGCGCCTCGATGTCCTCGTCATAGACCACCTTCTTGCGGTCGGCGAGTTCCTTGAACCGGCTGAAAGCGTCGTTCAGCGCGTTCTCGCCCAGCTCGTAGCCCAGCGCCTTCAGCTTGTCACGGAAAGCGGCGCGACCGGAATGCTTGCCCATCACCAGCGAGGTCTTGGACACGCCGACGCTGTCGGGGGTCATGATCTCGTAGGTGGTGTTGTTCTTGAGCATGCCGTCCTGATGGATGCCGCTCTCATGGGCGAAGGCGTTCCGCCCGACGATGGCCTTGTTGTACTGCACCGGGAAGGAGGTGACCGCCGAGACCAGCTTGGAGGCGCGGGTCAGCATGGTGGATTCGATGCCGGTGACGAAGGGCAGCACGTCGCCGCGCGTCTTGATCGCCATCACCACCTCTTCCAGCGCGGCGTTGCCGG
The DNA here is from genome assembly GCF_056836805.1 of Ancylobacter sp. TW_SC_1. Taxonomy (NCBI): domain Bacteria; kingdom Pseudomonadati; phylum Pseudomonadota; class Alphaproteobacteria; order Hyphomicrobiales; family Xanthobacteraceae; genus Ancylobacter; species Ancylobacter sp. TW_SC_1. The sequence continues at coordinate 2,387,541 of NZ_CM166365.1, read as the reverse complement.
CGCGCTCGCCGAGGCCGTTGATGGTGCATTCGATCTGCCGCGCGCCGCCCGCCAGCGCCGCCAGCGAATTGGCGACCGCCAGGCCCAGATCGTCATGGCAATGGGCGGAGAAGATGATCTGCACGCCATTGGGCACCCGGTCGAGGATGTGGGCGCGCACCTGACGGAACATCGCCTCATATTCGGACGGTGTGGCGTAGCCGACCGTGTCGGGCAGGTTGATGGTGGTGGCGCCGGCCTTGATCGCCGTCTCCACGCAGCGCGAGAGATAGTCGATCGGCGTGCGGGTGGCGTCCATCGCCGACCATTCGATGTCGTCGACGAGGTTGCGCGCCTGCGCCACCGTGCCGGCGATGATGTCGATCACCTGATCCTGCGTCTTGCGCATCTGGTGTTCGAGATGGATCGGCGAGGTCGAGACGAAGGTGTGGATGCGCGGGCGCTTGGCGAACTTCACCGCCTCGCCGGCGCGGGCGATGTCGGCGGGGATGGCGCGGGCGAGGCCGGCGATCACCGCGTTGCGGGTGCGGCGGGCGATCTCGGCGACGCTCTCGAAATCGCCATTGGAGGCGATGGGGAAGCCCGCCTCGATCACGTCGACGCCCATGGTGTCGAGCACATCGGCGACTTCCAGCTTCTCCTCCAGCGTCATCGAGGCGCCGGGGCACTGCTCGCCGTCGCGCAAGGTGGTGTCGAAGATGACGACGCGATTATTGTCGTTGGACATGGCAGGGACTTCCTTCTCAACTCCGGCGCCGGGTGCCGCATCGGGAGCATCGTTCCCTTGGGGCATCGTCCGGCACAAATCTGACGGTTCGGCGGATGGTGGAGGCGTCATCCCCTGAGCGCCCAGGCACGCGGCCCGGCCGGCCCTCAGGGGCGGCTAAGAAGAAGAAGCGCAGACGCAATGAGAACCTTCCCCGAAAACCGCAGGGCGGTCGGGGTCGCGGAATAGCGGCGGACGGACGAAGGCGTCACGGCTCGGCTCTCGCGAGGTTGCTCTAGTGAGACGCTGTTTAGCCGAGAGCGGGTAAAACGGCAAGGGTCGGGGCGGAGGGAGTGACGTCATGGCCGGGCGGGGGCCGGGCATCCACGCATCCGGGCGGGGGGGCAGCCTCCCGAACGGCGCGGAGAACCGGGCAAGCCCGGCCATGACGCTCCACCCCATCACGCCCGGACGCGCCGGACCTGACGGGGAAGCGATAAACTCAATGCCCGCCTTCCACCTTGTGCGTCGGCTTGCGCATGAGCGGCGCGGCGAAGAACAGCGCGACGAACAGCACGGTAAGCACCAGGAAGACATCCGAGAACGCCATCACCTCGGCCTGGATGCGCACCTGGCCGGCCATCGTCTTCAGCGCCGCCGCCTCGGCGTCGGAGCCGAGCGTGCCGAACGCCTGCGTCATCGCGTCGAGCCGCTCGACGGCGGCCGCATTGGCCCATTGCACGTTCTCGTGCAGCCGGGCGAGATGCAGGTCCCAGCGGTCGTTGAGCACCGTGTTGATCAGCGCCAGCCCGACCGCGCCGCCGAGGTTGCGCATCAGGTTGAACAGGCCGGAGGCGTTCTTGAGCTGCGCCGGCGGCAGCGTGCCGAGCGAGATGTTGTTGATCGGGATCATCGCCATCATGATGCCGACGCCGCGCAGGATCTGCGGCACCAGAAGCTCCTGGAAGTCCCAGTCCTTAGTGAGGCCGGTGACTTGCCACGTACCCACCGCGAAGGCGCCGAAGCCGAAGGCGATCATCGCGCGCGGGTCGACCTTGCCCATCAGCCGGCCGGCGATGGGCGCGCACAGGAACATGGCGAGGCCGGAGACGAACATGGTCTCGCCGATCATCAGCGCCGAGTAGCCGCGCACCCGGGCCAGATAGAGCGGGTAGAGATAGGTCAGCCCGTAAAGCCCGATGCCGACCACGAAGCTGAAGGCCGAGCCGACGGAGAAGTTCCGGTTGGCGAAGGCGCGCAAATCCACCACCGGCTCGCGGGCCATGAAGACGCGGGCGAAGAACGCCACCGCCGAGGTCACGCCGATGACGGCGAAGATGACGATCGCCTCGTCCTCGAACCAGTCATTGGTCGGCCCCTCCTCCAGCACGAATTCGAGACTGCCGAGGAAGCCGGCCATGAACAGCAGGCCCCACCAGTCGAAGCGGTCGAGCAGGGCGAGGTCGGGCTCGTCGAAATCCACCAGCGTCACGGTCGTTATGACGACGAAGATGCCGGGGATGATGTTGACGAGAAAAAGCCAGTGCCAGGAGAACAGGTCGGTGAGGTAGCCGCCGATGGTCGGGCCGATGGTCGGGGCGAGCGTCGCCACGAGGCCGATCAGCGGCGCGACGACGGACTGCTTCTCGCGCGGGAAGACCGAATAGGCCGCGGCGAAGACGGTCGGGATCATGCCGCCGCCGAGAAAGCCCTGCAGGGCGCGGTAGACGATCATCTGGTCGATCGAGGTCGCCGTCGCGCACATGAAGCTCATGAAGGTGAAGCCGACCGCCGAGGCGGCGAACAGCCAGCGCGTCGACAGCGCCCGCGACAGGAAGCCCGACAGCGGGATCATCACCACCTCGGCGATGAGGTAGCTGGTCTGCACCCAGGAGATTTCGTCCGACGAGGCGGCGAGGCCGGCCTGGATCTCGGCGAGCGAGGCCGAGACGATCTGGATGTCCAGGATCGCCATGAACATGCCGAACACCATGCAGAGGAAGGCGAACATGCGCCGTCCCTCGGAGGAGACGGCGCGCCCCTGCCCTGCCGTGCCGGCCGCTATGTCGCTCATGACGACCTCCCGCCCGGCCTCAGGCGCCGCCGCGCGTGTGGACGGTGGCGATCACCGACATGCCGGGACGCAGCTCCGCCTTGTCGCGGGTGGCCGCGTCGAGCTCGATGCGCACCGGCACGCGCTGGACGATCTTGGTGAAATTGCCGGTGGCGTTCTCCGGCGGCAGCAGGCTGAACACCGAGCCGGAGGCCGGCGCGACGCTGACCACGCGGCCGTGGAAGTCCTCGTCGGGATAGGCGTCGACCTCGATGTCGACCTTCTGCCCGGCCTGCAGCCGGCCGAGCTGCGTCTCCTTGAAGTTGGCGTCGACATAGACCCGGGTGATCGGCACCAGCGCGACGAGCCTCGTGCCGGCCTGCACGAGCTGGCCGACCTGCACGGCGCGATTGCCGACGATGCCGTCGAAGGGCGCCCGCACGACGGTGAAGTCGAGGTCGCGCTGCGCCTGGTCGCGCGCCGTCGTCAGCTCGTCGAGCGTGCGCGCCGCCTCGGTGCGCTGCGCCGCGAGTACGTCGACATTGGCCTTGGCCGAGGCGATGGCCGCCTTGGCGGCGTCGACGGAGGCCTGCGCCTTGTCGCGGTCGGCGCGGGCATTGTCGAGCGTCGCGCGGCTGGAGAATTGCGACCGCACCAGTTCCGACTGGCGGCCCAGCTCGAGCTGGGTGCGGTTGAGTTCCGCCTCGTCGGCGACGAGCTGCGCCTTCGCCTGATCGACCTGCGTGCCGGCGGCGGTGATCTGCTGGCCGTAGCGGTCGATCGCCGCCTGCTGGGTGGCGATCTTGTCCCCGGCCGCCCTCAGCGCGAGGCGGTAATCACCGTCATCGATGCGGGCGATGACGTCGCCGGCCTTCACCGGCTGGTTGGTCTCGACGTCGATCGAGACGATATGCCCGGCCACCTTGGCGGCGAGGATCGAGGTATCGGCGCCGACATAGGCATCGTCGGTCGCGACGAGGAAGCGTCCCACCTGCCACCACTCGGCGCCGTAATAGGCTCCGCCCGCCAGCGCGGCGACGAGAATCGCGCCGACAACCAGCTTCCTGCGCGAGCGCGGCGGCCGCGCAGGGACGTCCGCATCGGCCTGGGCCGGCGCCCCCGCTTCCTGCGCGGGCTTGCGGCCGGTGATCGGAATAGGCTCGCCGCCGCGCGGGCGGTCCGCGTCGGTATTCGGCGGCGACTTGATCTCCGCTTGAGCCATCTTCGCCCTCCAGGCCATAACTAAACCGTTTAGTTCACTTATTTCTTTACATATCAAACTAAACAGTTTAGTCAAGAGCTTTGACAAGCCTGCCGTGCGCGCCCTATCACGGAGGCGAGGTAGCCATGAACATGATCGACAAGGAAGAATCCGCCGTCGCCGCGCGCGTCGAGCCGGAATCGTCAAAACGCCGCGACATCATCGACGGCGCCCGCCGTGTGTTTTTCGAAAAGGGCTTCGACGGCGCCAGCATGGACGAGGTGGCCAAGGCGGCCAGCGTCTCCAAGGCGACGATCTATGTCTACTTCTCCAGCAAGGAGGAGCTGTTCGAGGCGCTGGTCCTCAACGACCGCGCGCGTTCGGCGGAGCACCTGTTCGTCGTCGACCCCTCCGTCGACAATGTGGAGAGCCTGCTGCGCCGCATCGGCATCTCCTTCATGACCATGATGGTGCAGCCGGACCACATCCGGCTGGTGCGCATGGTCATCGCCGTCGCCGAGAAGTTCCCGCGCGTCGGCCGCGCCTTCTTCGACGCGGGCCCCTGCCATGGCGGCCAGCGCCTCGCCGATCTGCTGCGCCGGCAGGCCGATCTCGGCCGGCTCGTCATCGACGACGATCTCGCCGCGGCCTACGAGTTCTTCAACCTGTGCCAGAGCAACAGGGTGAAGGGACTGCTCTTCGGCATCGGCGACCAGCCGACCCAGGAGCAGATCGAGGAAACCGTCGATCGCGCGGTGCGGGTGTTCCTGTCCTACTACGGCACGCGGGCCGGGGCCTGAGCCTCTGCCGGCTCAGCCCATCGGCATCTTCGCCAGCGCCCGCTCCTCGTCGACGATGAAGTCGCGGATCACCGGCACGTCGTCGCGCTCGTTCGACAGCAGCAGCTGGTAGACCATGTTCGAGCCGTGCAGGAAGCCGAGCTCGACGGCGACGAGGTAGAACTCCCACATCCGGGCGAAGCGCTCGCCCATCATCGCCACCACTTCCGCCCGCTTCGCCTCGAAGTTCACCCGCCAGTGGCGGATGGTCCAGTAATAGTGCAGGCGCAGGATCTCGCAGTCGCCGGTCCACAGCCCGACCCGCTCCAGCGAGGTGAACACCTCCGACATCGCCGGCACATAGCCGCCGGGGAAGATGTATTTGCGGATGAAGGGCGCCGTCGTGCCGGGCGGCGACATGCGGCCGATGGCATGGATCATGGCGAAGCCGCCCGGCGCCAGCAGCCGCTTGATGGTACCAAAGTACTCGTCGAAATGATTGACGCCGACATGCTCCATCATGCCGACGGAGACGATGCGGTCAAAGCTGCCGCTCAGCTCGCGATAGTCGCGCTCGAAGAAGGTGATGCGGTCGGCAACCCCGGCCGCCTCGGCGCGCTTCTTCGATTCGGCCAGTTGCTCGGTGGCGACGTTGATGGCGGTGACGTGCACGCCGAGCTGGGCGAGATAGATGGCGAGCGCGCCCCAGCCCGAGCCGATCTCCGCCACCCGCATGCCCGGCTGCAGCTTCAGCTTGGCGGCGATGTGGCGCAGCTTGGCCTCCTGCGCCTCCTCCAGCGAGGCGTCGGGGGTGGGGAAATAGGCGCAGGAATAGATCATCCGCGAGTCCAGCCAGAGCCGGTAGAAGTCGGGCGGATGGTCGTAATGGCTCTGGGCGTTCTTCGCCGAGCGGCCGAGCGGGTTGGACTGGTGCCAGCGTTTGAGCGCGCGCCAGCTCCGGCGCAGCGCCTGCTGCACCGGATGGGCGGCCAGGCCGCGCCGGTTGATCGAGAACAGATAGAGGAAATCGTAGACGGTCGAGCCGTCCTCGAAGGTGAGCCGGCCATCCATATAGGCCTCGGCCGACAGCAGCTCGGGATTGAAGAACAGCTCGCGGTCGAGATTGTCGTCGTTGAGGCGCATCACGACGTCGGGGCCGTCCTGGCCGGTGCCGAAGGCGGTGCGCGTGCCGTCCGGCTCGATGACGGTCAGCCGGCCCTTGTGGACGAAACGCTTCAGGAGATGAGGTAGAAACCGCATGGAACGCCTTATTCTCCTGCCCCGGACACCTGCCGGGCATCGGGCACAGGCCCGGCCGCCGTGTCAAGGCCGGCGCCGTGCCCGTGGTGCGGGCATGGGGAGCAGGCTCCCGCCGCCTAGCCCGCCGCCTCCCGCAGCGCCGGCAGGCCCGGCGGAGCGTCGGCCCGCAGGAGCTTGCGCACCGCCGGGCTCGCCACGATGGTGCCGCGATCGAAGAAGGCCTCGTGGTTCTTCTCGATGTCCTCGGTCAGGTAGCGGTAGTTCACCATCAGCCCGAACGCCTGCGCCATGCCGCGCTTTGAGAGGTCGCCGAACGGATTGATGCGCTCCAGCCGCGCGCCGTTGCCGAGATGGAAGCGCGCCACCGGGTCGATGGGCTTGCCCTTCGCTGTGCGTGCGATCAGGAAATAATGCGCCGCCAGCGCCTCGATCACCGGGCGCAGGGCGGCGCGCGCCGCCTCGTCCGGCACGCCATCCGTCGATAGCGCCGACAGCGCGGCGCGATCCGCCGCCGTCACCGCCGCCGACGCCGGATCGGCGACCTCCGCCTCCAGCCAGGCGCGGAAGCCCGGCACCGGCGAGAGCGTGACGAAGCTGCGCAGGCCCGGGAATTCGCGGGAGATTTCCGCCACCACCTGCTTGATCAGGAAATTGCCGAAGCTGACCCCGCCGAGCCCCTTCTGGCAGTTGGAGATCGAATAGAACACCGCCGTGCGCGCGCTCTCCGGGGCGAGCGGGGTGCGCTTGACGTCGAGGATCGGGGCGATGGCGTCCGGCACGTCGCGGGTGAGTGCCACTTCCACGAAGATCAGCGGCTCGTCGACCAGCGCCGGGTGGAAGAAGGCGTAGCAGCGCCGGTCGGGACTGTCGACGCGCGCGCGCAGATCGTTCCAGTCGCGAATCTCGTGCACCGCCTCGTAGCGGATGATCTTTTCGAGAACATTGGCGGGCGTCGACCAGTCGATCCGGCGCAGCACGAGGAACCCCCGATTGAACCAGGAAGCAAAGAGATGGCTAAAGTCGCGGTCGACCTCGGCGAGATCGGGGCGACGGGGCAGATGTTCGAGCAGGTCGGCGCGCATCGCCACCAGCCGGCCGGTGCCGCCGGGCGCGAGGTTGAGCCGGCGGATCAGCTCCTGACGGCGCGGTTCGCTCGCCGCGTGGAGCTCCGCCACGCTGCGCCCGCCCGGCGCGGCCATGTGGGCGGCGATGGCCTTTTCCAGCCGGGCCGCGTCGGGGCCGAAGGAGACGGCCAGCGTCTCGAAGAAGGCGACGCGCTCGCCGGTGCGCAGGCCGCGATAGGCAGCGGCGATCTCCTGCGCCAGCGCCACGCCGGAGGCCTCGCCCCGCCCCGAGAGCAGGCGCTCGCACAGCTCGGCGACGCCGGCCGCGCGCACCGCGCCGGACGGACGGCGTTCGCGCCCGAGGTCGAGCAGCGAACGGCCGCGGTCGGCGATCGAGCCGAGCAGCTCGCCGAAGAAACTGGTACCGCCGTCCATGGTCGCCCTCCGTCGTGGCCGAGCCCGGCACGAGTGTGGCCTCGACCTGATGAAGGGCGCAAGACGGACGTTGGTCGACGGATTCTGACCGGAGGATTTTCGGGCGGCCGGGCGGTCGCTCAGCCGCCGGTGACGAAGTCGAAAAGAAGCTTCATGTTGAGCGCGATGACCAGCGTCGCCGCGAGCGCGGCCAGCACGATCTGCCAGCGCGGCGCGACCAGCGTGCCCATCTTGCGCCGGTCGGCGGTGAACATGATCAGCGGCACGATGGCGAAGGGCAGCTGGAGACTCAGGATCACTTGGCTCAGGATGAGCAGCGAGCCCGCCCCGCTCTCGCCATAGGCGATCGTCACCGACGCCGCCGGCACGATGGCGATGGCGCGGGTGATCAGCCGGCGCAGCCACGGCGCCAGGCGGATGTCCAGGAACCCCTCCATCACCGCCTGCCCGGCAATGGTGGCGGTGACGGTGGAGTTGAGGCCGCAGCACAGCAGCGCGATGGCGAACAGCGTCGGCGCCCAGGCGCTGCCGAGCAGCGGGTTGAGCAGCTCGTGCGCCTTGCCGAGATCGGCGACCTCCCCCGTGCCGCCATAGTGGAAGGCCGAGGCGGCGAGGATCAGGATCGAGGCGTTGATGGTCAGCGCGAACATCAGCGCCAGCGTCGAATCCCAGGTGGCGAGACGGATGGCGTCGCGCTTGCCCTCCAGCGTGTCGTCATGGCGCCGCGTCTGCACGATGGCCGAGTGCAGGTAGAGATTGTGCGGCATCACCGTCGCGCCGAGGATGCCGAGCGCGAGATAGAGCATGTCGGGATTGCGCACGATCTCGATGGTCGGCGCAAAGCCGCGGATGACCTGGCCCCAATCGGGGTCGGCCATGGCGATCTGGATGCCGAAGCAGGCGGCGATGACGAGAAGCAGCGCGACGACCAGCGCCTCGATCCAGCGGAATCCGAGATTCTGCAGCCACAGGATCAGGAACACGTCGAGCGCGGTCAGCACGACGCCGATCTCCAGCGGAATGCCGAACAAAAGGTTGAGGCCGATGGCGGTGCCGATCACCTCGGCGAGGTCGGTGGCGCAGATGGCGGCTTCGGCGAGGATCCACAGCACGAACGCGACCGGGCGCGGGAAGGCGTCGCGGCAGGCCTGGGCGAGATCGCGGCCCGAGGCGACGCCGAGCCGCGAGCACAGCGCCTGCAGCAGGATCGCGATCATGTTGGAGAGCAGCGCGACGGTCAGCAGGCTGTAGCCGAACTTCGAGCCGCCGGCGAGCGAGGTCGCCCAGTTGCCGGGGTCCATGTAGCCGGTGGCGACGAGATAGCCCGGCCCCATGAAGGCGAAGAACCGCCAGAGTCCGGATTTCTTCGGCACGGCGATGCTGCCATGCACCTCGGCGAGCGCCGCGTCGCCGCGCGCGCGCCGCCACCCCGGACCTTCCGCCTGCAGCTTGTCGAGCATGAGTTATAGTCCGCTATTGCGAATTAGTTGCATTCAAGATGGTGCGGCGCACAGCGCCTGTCAATCCAATTGCGAGCCAATCGCAACTAGTCCGCCGTGCTTATCGGCCAGACAGGACACGATTGCGCGCGCGGGCGCCGTCCGGCCTTGGAATGGCGGGCTTTCCTGCCATCATGCGGGAAATGCCGCGCGCTGCCCGCTTCCTCCTCCTCGGCTTCCTCCTGCTGTTCGCCCTGCCGTTGGGCGCGCACGCGCTCGTGCAGTGGCGGCAGGCCGACTGGACGCGCAGCTGGCACGAGGCCGACTGGTCGAGCACCGGCACCCTGCCCGCCGCCGCGCGGAACCCATCGGCCATGGTGCGCATCTACGCCGCCCGCGTCGGCCGCTGGCGCTCCATCTTCGCCGTCCATAGCTGGATCGTGTTCAAGGAAGCGGGCGCGGGCGCCTATGAACGCTACGACAAGGTCGGCTGGGGCCGCCCGATCCGCCACAATGGCTACGCGCCGGACGGGCGCTGGTACGGCCACGCGCCGGACGTGGTGTTCGAGGCCACCGGCGAGGAGGCGGCACGGCTGATCCCGCAGCTGCGCGCGGCCATCGCGTCCTATCCCTATGACGGCGCCGGCGACTATCACGTCTGGCCGGGGCCGAACTCCAACAGCTTCGTCGCCCATGTGCTGGCGCAGGTGCCGGACATGGCGACCGCCCTGCCCCCGACCGCCATCGGCAAGGATTTTCCCGTCGACGGCGACTGGATCGGCCTCGCGCCGTCGCGCACCGGCCTGCGCCTGACGCTCGACGGCTATGCCGGGCTGACGCTGGCCTGGGTGGAGGGCATCGAGATCAGCCTCCTCGGCGCCGTCCTCGGCCTCGACCTCCGCCAGCCGGGCATCAAGCTGCCGGGCTTCGGACGCATCGGCATCTGAAACCGGCGGTTGACGCGATGCGGATACCGTCTCTTCATCTGCCTCGGCCATGCTGCGGAAAACTGGCCTCAACGGGGGACGGCGATGATCGAGAGCATCTTCAGGCGTCTGCGGCGCGGCGGCTTCGCCCTCGCCCTTCTCACACCCTTGGCGGCGCTGCCGGCCATGGCGGCGCCCTGCGGCAATGACGGCGCGGGCTTCAACGCATGGCTGCGCGACTTTCGCGGCGCGGCGGCGGCGCAGGGCCTCTCGCCCGGCGCGCTGCGGGCGCTCGACGGGCTGACCTACGACACCCAGGTGATCCGCCTCGACCGCAACCAGAAGCACTTCAAGCAGAGCTTCGAGCAGTTCGCGGCGAACCGCATCAGTTCCGGCCGCATCTCCAAGGGCCGCGCCCTGCTCAAGCAGCATGCCGCGACGCTCCAGCGCATCGAGCAGCGCTTCGGCGTGCCGGGCGAGATCGTCGTGGCGATCTGGGGGCTGGAGACCGATTACGGCGTCAACCAGGGCAAGATGCCGGTGTTCCGCTCGCTGGCGACGCTGTCCTATGACTGCCGGCGCTCCGCCTTCTTCACCGCCCAGCTTCTCGATGCGCTGCGCATCGTCCAGCGCGGCGATCTCTCCGTCGGCGAGATGCGCGGCGCCTGGGCCGGCGAGCTCGGCCAGACCCAGTTCATGGCGAGCTCCTATGTGAAGTTCGCCGTCGACTTCGACGGCAATGGCCGCGCCGACCTGATCCGCAGCGTGCCGGACGTGCTGGCTTCCACCGCCAACTACCTGCGCGGCTATGGCTGGCGCGCCGGCGGCGGCTGGGGGCCGGGCAGCGCCAACTACTCCGCCCTGCTCGGCTGGAACAAGGCCGAGGTCTATGCCCGGACCATCGGGCTGTTCGCCAGCAAGCTTCGCCAGTAGCGTCCGCGCCGCGCACCGGACCGGGCGTTTGCGAACAACGCATGCGCGCGATTTCGGCTTGCCGGAGCGGGACGCGACCGGCAGTTATCGGGCACTCTCCTCGACCCACAGGTGCCCGCCATGACCGACGCCGAGACCTATGACTACATCGTGGTCGGCGCCGGCTCGGCGGGCTGCGTGCTGGCCAACCGGCTCTCGGCCGATCCGAAGAACCGGGTGCTGGTGCTGGAGGCGGGCGGGCGCGACAACTGGATCTGGTTCCACATCCCGGTCGGCTACCTCTTCGCCATCGGCAATCCGCGCGCCGACTGGTGCTTCAAGACCGAGGCAGAAGCCGGGCTGAACGGGCGCGCGCTCAACTATCCGCGCGGCAAGACCATCGGCGGCTCCTCGGCCATCAACGCCATGATCTACATGCGCGGCCAGGCCGCCGACTACGACCACTGGCGCCAGCTCGGGCTTGAAGGCTGGGGCTGGGACGACGTCCTGCCCGTCTTCAAGCGCCACGAGGACCATTATCTCGGCGGCGGCGAATTCCATGGGGCGGGCGGCGAATGGCGCGTCGAGGCGCCCCGCCTCACCTGGAAGCTGCTCGACACGGTGCGCGAGGCGGCGCGGCAGGCCGGCATCGCCTCGATCCCCGACTTCAACACCGGCGACAATGACGGCTCGTCCTATTTCCAGGTGAACCAGAAGCGCGGCTTCCGCTGGAGCGCGGCGCGCGGCTTCCTCAAGCCCGTACTGTCCCGCCCCAACCTCCGGCTGGAGACCGGCTGCCGTTCCGAGCGCCTCGTCATCGAGAATGGCCGCGCCACGGGCGTGGTCTACCGGCAGAACGGCGTCACCCGCACCGCCCATGCGCGCGGCGAGGTGGTGCTGGCGGCCGGCGCCATCGGCTCCCCTCACCTGTTGAAGCTCTCCGGCGTCGGCCCGGGCGCGGAGCTGTCCGCGCACGGCATTCCGGTCGTGCTCGACAGGCCGGGCGTCGGCGCCAACCTGCAGGACCATCTACAGCTGCGGATGATCTACAAGGTCTCCGGCGTGCCGACGCTGAACGAGCAGTACCATTCGCTGTTCGGCCGGGCGAAGATGGGGCTCGATTTCGCGCTGTTCCAGCGCGGGCCGCTCACCATGGCGCCCTCGCAGCTCGGCATCTTCACGCGCTCGCGGGAGGAGAAGGAGCGGGCCGACCTCGAATTCCACGTTCAGCCGCTCTCGCTCGGCAAGTTCGGCGAGCCGCTGCACAAGTTCCCCGCCTTCACCATGAGCGTGTGCAATCTGCGTCCGACCAGCCGGGGCGCCCTGACGCTGGCCAGCGCGGACAGCGCCAGCGCCCCGCGCATCCAGCCCAATTATCTGTCGACCGAGGAGGACCGCCGCGTCGCCGCCGACAGCATCCGCGTCGGCCGCCGCATCGTCGGCCAGCCGGCACTGGCGCCCTTCGCGCCCGACGAATTCCTGCCCGGACCGGCCTATGACGACAGCGACGAGGCGCTGGCGCGCGCCGCCGGCGACATCGGCACCACCATCTTCCACCCCGTCGGCACCGCGAAGATGGGCCTTGCCTCCGACCCGACGGCGGTGGTCGACGCGCGGCTGCGGGTGTTCGGCATCCAGGGGCTGCGCGTTGCCGACGCCTCGATCATGCCGACCATCGTCTCCGGCAACACCAACTCGCCGACCATCATGATCGCCGAGAAGGCCGCCGGGATGATCCTGGAGGACGGGCGGGGTTAAACCGCCACATCGTCATCCCGGACGGCCGGAGGTCATCCCGGACGGCCGGAGGCCGATACGGGATCGCGTGACGCTTGGAGAGCGATCCCGGCTCTACGGCTTCGCCTTCGGCCGGGACGACGACCAGCGACGGATCTCAGGGCGCCAGCACCACCTGGCGGCAGGCGTCGGGCAGGTCCTTCATCATCATCGGCGGCTTGGGCTTGGGCGGCACCTTGGGCGGCTGGGGGTGGAGGTTTCCCTCGGAGAACCACCAGTCGAGCGCGCTGTCGCATCCCTCGCCCGCGGGCACCGGGTCCTGCGGCCGGCAGTCGGGGCTGTCGGCGGGACAGGAGATGCGCACATGCATGTGGTAGTCGTGCCCCCAATAGGGCCGCACCTTCCGCAGCCAGGCGCGCTCGCCCCTGGCGTCGCGGCACAGCGCCTTCTTGATCGCCGCGTTGACCAGCACGCGCTCGACCGACGCATCCTGCGCCGCCGCCTTGATCACCGCGACATGAGAGGGCGTCCACACCTTGGTGTCGACGTCGAGCCGGTCCGGCCGCACGACCATGGTGGCGGAGATCTTCTCGCGCTCCTCGCGGGTGAATTCGCGCTTCGGCATCGGGGTGAGCCAGATGTCGGCGTCGAGGCCGATCTGGTGCGAGGCATGGCCGCTCAGCATCGGCCCGCCGCGCGGCTGCGCCATGTCGCCGACGAGGATGCCCGGCCAGTCCGACACGCCGGGCACCTTGGCCGAGAAGCGTTCGAGGAAGGCGATCAGGCCGGGATGCCCCCAGTTGCGGTTGCGCGACAGCCGCATCGCCTGCCAGGTCTCGCCGTTCACCGGCAGCGCCTCGGCGCCGGCGAGGCAGCCCTTGGAATAGAAGCCGATGGCGCGCGCCTCGAAGGAGGCGGGCTCGCGGGCGGCGCCGAAGATCTGCTTGGCCGGCGTGCTGTCGAGCCTGGCCGGGTTGACCGTCTGCGCCGACGCGGCGCCGGCGAGCATCAGCCCCAGCCCGACCAGCGCCGTCTTCCATCCCGCCATGGCGCGCTCCTCAGCTCGTGGCTTGCGAGAGAATGACGAAATCCTTGTCCGAGCGGCTCTCCGGCGTGGCCGACAGCTCGGTGATGAACAGCGTCGAGCCGGGCACCAGCAGCTTGGCGAGCTGCTGGTTCGCGCTCGCCGAGACGGTCACGCGGTCGATGGCGCTCGCCGCCTTGCCGCCGGCCGCGCCGTTGCCCTCGAAGGACAGCGCCGTCCACGACACCTCGCCGCCGACGCTCTTCAGCACGTAGACCACATTGCCGAGCGGGGTCTGCGGATCGCGGATCGTGGCCGGCGCGGTGAACGCCACGACGCCGTCCTTGATGACGGTGAGCTGCTTGTCCGCCCCGCTGATGAGCATGGTGACGGCGTCCGCCGCCGGGTCGGGCGCCGCCTGCTTGTCGGGCGTGCCGTCGGCGTTCTTCGGGTCGTCCTTCTGGATCGCCGCGCTGGCGTCGGCCGGCAGCACGAGGCCGGGATGCAGCACGTCGACCGGCTGGGAATGCGCGTCCGCGATGATCACCGGCGTGCCGAAATGGGTGGTCGCGAAGAGCAGCTTGGAGAACTCCAGCGGCAGGTGCACGCAGCCATGCGAGGACGGGTAGCCCGGCAGGCCGCCGGCGTGCAGCGCCACGCCCGACCAGGTGAGGCGCTCGGTGTAGGGCATGGACGCGTCGTTATAGAGCGAGGAGTGGTGGTCCACGTCCTTCTGCAGGATGATGAACACGCCGGCCGGCGTCTCGTGCCCGGCCTTGCCGGTGGAGCAGGTGGACGCTCCGATGCGCACGCCGTTGCGGTAGACGTAGCAGCGCTGGTCCGGCAGCGAGACGATGATGGCGACGAAGCCCTCCGGCGCACGGTCGGGATACCAGACATACTGGCCGGGCCTGAGGGCATCGACCTCGGTGAGCTCCGCCTCCTGCGCCGCGGCGGAAAGCAGCCCGGTCACGGTCAGCGCCGCGGCCGTGCCCGCAAGGCGCAGGACCGTGCGGCGATCCGCGGAGAAATGGCGCGCCTCGTCGGACATGACGTGATTCTCCCTCGATGTCGGCGCGACGATATCGGGCACCGCCGCCCCGCGCCACCCGCCTCTCCCGCGCCTCCGAGCCGGCCTCGGGCGCGCAATCGCCGCCGCATGGGAACCGGGACGGCGCCGCCGACGTTTCCCCCGCGACAGACGGCTGACAGAAAGGGAGGCATGAGATGCAGACCACGCACCGGAATCTCGAGGCGCGCGAGACCCGCACGCTGATCGGCAGCGACAAGGTCGAAGGCACGGCGGTGTACCGCCCCGATGGCGAGCGCGTCGGCTCCATCGAGCGGGTGATGATCGACAAGCTCACCGGCCAGACCGCCTATGCGGTGATGAGCTTCGGCGGCTTTCTCGGCTTCGGCGAGGATTATTATCCGCTGCCGTGGTCGCTGCTGAATTATGACGAGGCGCTGGACGGCTACGTCGTCGATCTCACCGAGGAACAGCTGCGCGGCGCCCCGCACCACAAGACCCTCAACGAGGGGACGTGGGAGGACCGCGACTGGGACCGCAAGGTCAACGACTACTACCACGTCCCGCCCTATGTGATCTGACGCGGCGGACGTCCTGAAGGCGGATCTCCTGAAACGGCAAGGCCGGGCGCGCGCCCGGCCTTTTTTCATTCCTGCGGCGCGCGGCGGGGGCCCCGCAAGCGGCCGGCGGGGCTCAGCTCGTTTCCTTGGTCATGTCGACGGTCTCGGCACCCGGCGCGTTCTTCTTGATCGATTCGATCGCGCTCAGCGCCGATGCCTTGGCCTTGTAGCCCTCCGACGAGAACATGCTCTCACCGTTCGACGCCCGGAATCGGAAGCGGAACTCGCCAGCCTTGTCCTTGTAGACTTCAAACTTGTACATGCCCGAACCTCCCCTTCAGTGCCTAGGGAAGGCAATGTCAGCACGAAATGGCGGGCTTGGGTAGCCGGTCGGCTCAGTCGTCGACCTTGAGGGCGGCGATGAACGCCTCCTGCGGAATCTCGACGCGGCCGAACTGCCGCATCTTCTTCTTGCCTTCCTTCTGCTTGTCCAGAAGCTTGCGCTTGCGCGAGATGTCGCCGCCATAGCACTTGGCGGTCACGTCCTTGCGCAGCGCCCGGATGGTCTCGCGGGCGATGATCTTGGCGCCGATCGAGGCCTGGATCGGGATCTGGAACAGATGCTGCGGGATGAGATCCTTCAGCTTCTCGCACATGGCCCGGCCGCGATATTCGGCGCGGGTACGGTGCACCAGCATGGACAGCGCATCCACCGGCTCGGCATTGACCAGGATCGACATCTTCACCAGGTCGCCGGGGCGGTAATCGGTGATCTGGTAGTCGAAGGAGGCGTAGCCCTTGGAGATCGACTTCAGACGGTCATAGAAGTCGAACACCACCTCGTTGAGCGGCAGATCGTAGGTCACCATGGCGCGCGAGCCGACATAGGTCAGCTCGATCTGGTTGCCGCGCCGGTCCTGGCAGAGCTTGAGCACGCTGCCGAGATACTCGTCCGGCGTCAGGATGGTGGCGCGGATCCACGGCTCGCGGATCTCCTTGATCTTCACCACGTCCGGCATGTCGGCCGGGTTGTGCAGGTCGATCACCGTGCCGTCGTTCATCTCGATCTCGTAGATGACCGAGGGAGCGGTGGCGATCAGGTCGAGATTGAACTCGCGCTCCAGCCGCTCCTGGATGATCTCCAGATGCAGCAGGCCGAGGAAGCCGCAGCGGAAGCCGAAGCCGAGCGCGGCGCTCGTCTCCATCTCGAAGGAGAAGGAGGCGTCGTTGAGGCGCAGCTTGCCCATGGCGGCGCGCAGATCCTCGAAATCGGCGGCGTCGACCGGGAACAGGCCGCAGAACACCACCGGCTGCGCCGGCTTGAAACCCGGCAGTGCCTCGGCGGTCGGGCGCTTCTCCTCGGTGATGGTGTCGCCGACGCGGGTATCGGCGACTTCCTTGATCGAGCCGGTGAGGAAGCCGATCTCGCCCGGCCCGAGTTCCGACATCACGGTCAGCTTCGGGGTGAACACGCCGACGCGGTCTACCTCGTAGGCGGCGCCGGTCTGCATCATCTTGATGCGCTGGCCTTTCTTCATCACCCCGTCGACGATGCGCACCAGCACCACGACGCCGAGATAGACGTCGTACCAAGAGTCGACCAGCAGCGCCTTCAGCGGCGCCTCGCGGTCGCCCCTGGGCGGCGGCAGACGGGTGACGATGGCCTCCAGCACGTCGGGAATGCCGAGGCCGGTCTTGGCCGAGATCAGCACGGCGTCGGAGGCGTCGAGGCCGATCACGTCCTCGATCTGCGCCTTGACCTTTTCCGGCTCGGCGGCCGGCAGGTCGACCTTGTTGAGGACCGGGACGATCTCGTGATTGTTGTCGATGGCCTGGTAGACATTGGCCAGCGTCTGCGCCTCGACGCCCTGCGAGGCGTCGACCACCAGCAGCGAGCCTTCCACGGCGGCCAGCGAGCGGTTCACCTCATAGGCGAAGTCGACATGGCCGGGCGTGTCGATGAGGTTGAGGACGTATTCCTTGCCGTCCTTGGCCTTGTAGGACAGCCGCACGGTCTGCGCCTTGATGGTGATGCCGCGTTCGCGCTCGATATCCATGCTGTCGAGCACCTGCTCGGACATCTCGCGCTCGGACAGCCCGCCCGTGATCTGGATCAGGCGGTCGGCCAGGGTCGACTTCCCATGGTCGATATGGGCGACGATGGAGAAGTTGCGGATGTTGGCGATCGGCTCGGTGCTCATGGCGGGCGGGATAGCATTGGCGCCGTTAGGCCACAAGGCACGCCGTCTTGCGTGGCGGCATATGTTCGACCACATTCCAGGCGCCATTCCCAAGGAGCCGTCATGCCCGAACTGAAGGTCGCCGTCGTCCCCGTCACTCCGTTCCAGCAGAACTGCTCGATCGTGTGGGACGAAACCACCAAGCGGGGGGCGGTGATCGATCCGGGCGGCGACCTTCCGCGCATCCTCGCGGCGCTGGAGGAACTGGAGGTGACGGTCGAGAAGATCGTGCTCACCCACGGCCATATCGACCATGCCGCCGGCGCGGCGGAACTGGCGGAAACGCTGAACATCCCGATCGAAGGCCCGCATCAGGGCGACAGGTTCCTGCTCGACAATTTGCCCTCCGACGGCGTGCGCACCGGCATCCCCGGCCGCGCCGTCACCCCCGGCCGCTGGCTGGACGAGGGCGACACGGTCGACATTGGCGGCGTCCCGTTCGAGGTGCTGCACGTTCCCGGCCACACGCCGGGCCATATCGTGCTGGTGAACCGCGACAACCGCCTCGCCATCGTCGGCGACACGCTGTTCCAGCGCTCGGTGGGGCGCACCGACTTCCCCTATGGCGACGGCCCGCTGCTCATCAAGGGCATCAAGGAGAAGATCCTGCCGCTCGGCGACGGCTTCACCGTCCTGCCCGGCCATGGCAGCGCCACCAACATCGCGCTGGAGAAGCGGACCAATCCGTTCCTGCGCTGAACGGGGCCTCGCCCGTCCCCGCGTCGTCCCGGCTCTTCGCTGCGCTCCGGCCCGTCGTCATCCCGGCCGGCGCGCAGCGAAGAGCCGGGATCGTTCGCCGATGTCACCGATCCCGGACCGCGCCGACGGCGCGTCCGGGAGGACGGTTGAAACGGCGCACCGCCACGAAACTGTTACTCGCGCTGACGCAAGGGAGCGTCGATGATGCCGAGGACGCCAGTCCGGAGCCTCGCCCATGCAGCGCCCCTTGCAGCGTATCTCACTCGTCTGGTCCGCTCTTCTCCTCGGCGTGGCACTCTTCCTTGGTGCGACACCCGCGAGCGCCCAGGCGGACCGCTGCCCCAAGCTGGTGGCGGAAAATCCCTTCCTCCGGCCCTCCGCCCCGTCTGCCCTGCCCGCCGCCTATGTCGCGTCCCGGCAGGTCGGCCTCACCTATATCGGCCATTCGACCTTCCTGATCGAGACCGCCGGCGGCGTCACCGTCGCCACCGACTACAACGACTATGTCCGCCCCGCCATGGTGCCGCGCGTCGCCACCATGAACCGCGCGCACTCCACGCATTACTCGCTGAACCCCGACCCCGGCATCGAATATGTGCTGAAGGGCTGGCGCGAGGATCGCGATCCCGTCCATTACGATCTCGACATCGACGATCTCTGGATCGGCAACCTGCAGACCAATATCCGCGACTGGCGCGGCGACACCATCCGCAACGGCAATTCGATCTTCGTCTTCCGTGCCGCCGACCTCTGCATCGCCCATCTCGGCCATCTCCACCACACGCTGACGCAGGAGGATATCGGCGCGCTGGGCCGGCTCGACGTGGTGCTCGCGCCCGTGGACGGCAGCTACACGCTCGACATGGACGGCATGATCGAGGTGCTGAAATCGCTGGAAGCGCCCGTCGTCATCCCGATGCACTATTTCAACGAGGGCACGCTGGAGAACTTCCTCACCCGCTTCGCCGGCAGGGACTACCTGATCGAGCGGCGCGAAAGCCCCGAACTGGTGCTCTCGCGCGAGATGCTGCCGAAACAGCCGACGGTGATCGTGCTGCCGCCGCTCCGTTGACGCGGCAACGTCATCCCGGCCGAAGCGACGCGCGGAGCCGGGATCGCGTGAAGGATGAAGCTCCGAGAGCGCTCCCCGATCGGCCGTGCCGGCCGTCCGGGATGACGGCTACACGCCTGCCACCGGTGCGTAGGCCGCCGGATCCACCAGCGCGGGACGGCCCGGCAGGTCGAGGGCGGAGACGCGCGGGGCGCCCTCGGCGATGATCCGCCCGCGCCGCACCACGAACAGCCGCGCCGCCTTGAGCCGGATCGCCTCGATGGGATCGGCCGCCTGCAGCACGACGAAATCGGCGTTGCAGCCGGGCGCGATGCCGTAGCCCTCGAGCCCCATGATGCGCGCCGGATTGGCGGTGACCGCCTCGAAGCACCAGTTCATCGCCTCGCGCGAGGTCATCTGGCCGACATGCAGCGCCATGTGCGCCACTTCCAGCATGTCGCCGGAGCCGAGCGAGTACCAGGGGTCCATCACGCAGTCATGGCCGAAGGCGACGTTGATCCCGGCGGCGCGCAGCTCCGGCACCCGGGTCATGCCGCGGCGCTTGGGATAGGTGTCGTGGCGGCCCTGCAGCGTGATGTTGATCAGCGGATTGGCGATGGCGTGCACCCCCGCCTCGGCGATCAGCGGGATGAGCTTGGAGACGTAGTAATTGTCCATGGAATGCATGGAGGTGAGGTGCGAGCCGGCCACCCGGCCCTGCAGGCCGAGCCGCTGCGTCTCATAGGCCAGCGCCTCGATATGGCGCGACAGCGGATCGTCGCTCTCGTCGCAATGGATGTCGACGCGCAGGCCGCGCGCGGCGGCGATCTCGCACAGCACCTTCAGCGAGGCGGCGCCGTCGGCCATGGTGCGCTCGAAATGCGGAATGCCGCCGACCACGTCGACGCCCATGTCGAGCGCCCGCTCCAGGTTCCGCGCCGCCGTCGGCGAGCGGAAATAGCCGTCCTGCGGAAAGGCGACGAGTTGCAGGTCGATATAGTCCTTCACCCTCTCGCGCACGTCGAGCAGCGCCTCCACCGCCAGCAGCCGGTCGTCGCACACATCGACATGGCTGCGGATGGCCAGCAGCCCCTGGCTGACGGCGAGGTCGCAATAGCGCAGCGCCCGCGCGACCACGGCGTCGTGCGTCAGCAGCGGCTTGAGCTCGCCCCACAGCGCGATGCCTTCGAGCAGCGTGCCCGATTCATTGAGCCGCGGCAGGCCGAGCGAGAGCGTCGCATCCATGTGGAAATGCACGTCGACGAAGGGCGGCGCCACCAGCTTGCCGCCGGCATCGATGACATGGCCGGCCTCGACCTCGATGCCCGGCTCGACGCCGACGATGCGCCCGCCGGCGCAGGCGATGTCCATCCCCGTCCGCCCGTCGGGCAGGCGGGCGTTCTTCACAAGCAGGTCGACACTCATCGCGGATCCAGCCTCACCTTTGGCCCTTGAAGTACGGCTTCATCAGCGCGCGCGGATAGTCGGCGCGGCGGGCGACCAAGACAAGCGCGGCAATGGAGAAAATATAGGGCAGCATCAGGAAGATCTGGCTCGGCACCACGCCGCCGGCGATGGTCTGGATGCGCAGCTGGTAGGCGTCGAGCGCGCCGAACAGCAGCGCCCCGAGCAGTGCCTTGCCGGGCCTCCAGGAGGCGAAGACGGTGAGCGCGATGCACACCCAGCCGCGCCCGTTGATCATGCCGAAATAGAAGGCGTTGAAGGCCGAGAGGGTGAGGAACGCCCCGCCCAGCGCCATCAGCGCCGAGCCCGCCATCACCGCGCCGATGCGCAACGCGACGACCGAAAGGCCCTGCGCCTCCACCGCCTCCGGATTGTCGCCGACGGCGCGGATCGCCAGCCCGAGCGGCGTGCGGCCGAGCACGAAGGCGAGAATGCCGACGCAGGCGAAGGCCAGCACGGTGAAGCCGGTCTGCTGACCCAGAATCGGCCCGATGAACGGCAGGTCGCCGAGCAGAGGCACGTCGAGCGGCGCGAACGGCTCGATGCGCGGCGGCGTCGCCACATTGGGGAAGGCGACGCGGTAGCCGAAATAGGCCACCGAGGTCGCCAGCAGCGTCACCCCGATGCCGGTGACGTGCTGCGAAAGGCCGAGCGGCACGGTCAGCACGCCATGAATGAGGCCGAAGGCGGCGCCGGTGAGCGCCGCCACCGCCACGCCGCCCCACAGCGGCAGGCCGAGATAGACCGCCAGCCAGCCGGACATGGCGCCGATGACGAAGATGCCCTCGATGCCGAGATTGAGCACCCCGGCCCGCTCGCACAGCAGCGCGCCGAGCACGCCGAAGATCAGCGGCGTGGCGATGCGGATGGTGGCGGCCCAGAAATTGGCCTGGAGGAGGATGTCGAGCGCCTCCCACATCAGGCGGTCCCCCGGCGCACGAGAACGATGCGGAAGCGCGTCAGCAGGCCGCCGACCAGCACGCTGAGCAGGGCGAAGGCGACGACGAGGTCGGCGAGGTAGTTCGAGACGCCGATGGCCCGGCTCATCGAATCCGCACCGACGAACACGCCGGCGACGAAGATCGCGGCAGGGATGACGCCCAATGGCGAGAGGTTGGCCAAGGTCGCCACGACGATGCCGGCATAGCCGAAACCGGGTGAGAGGTCGGCGGTGAGATAGCCCTTGAGCCCCGCCACTTCGCTCGCCCCGGCAAGCCCCGCGAGCCCGCCCGAGAGGATGCCGACCAGCGCCATCGCCTTGCCGACCGGCAGGCCGGCATAGCGCGCGGCGCGGGCGTTCTCGCCCACCGCCCGGATGCGGAAGCCCCAGACGGTGCGGGTGATGAAGACATGCAGCGCCACGGCGGCCACCAATGCGAGCACGAGGCCCCAATGCAGGCGCAGCCCAGCGACGAGCTTGGGCAGCGTCGCCTGGTCGAGCACGGGCGCCGACTGCGGCCAGCCCATCGCCATCTCGTCCTTCATCGGCCCTTCGATCATCATCTGCACGAACAGCAGCACGATGAAGTTCATCAGCAGCGTCACCACCACCTCGTCGGCGCCGAAGCGGGTCTTGAACAGCACCGGCACCAGCAGCAGCGCCGCCCCCGCCGCCGCCGCACCGATCAGCACCAGCGGCACCAGCACATAGGACGGCGCCTCGATCAGCCCGGCGCCGAGCGCCACGGTCGCCAGCGCGCCGGCATAGAGCTGCCCCTCGGCGCCGATGTTCCACAGCTTCGCCCGGAAGGCGACGGCGGCGGCGAGGCCAGTGAAGATCAGCGGCGTCGCGCGGGTCAGCGTCTCGGCCAGCGCGAAGCCGTCGCCGGCCGCGCCCTGCGCCATCAGGGCGAAGGCGGCGAAAACCGGCGCGCCGGAGATCGCCAGCGGAATGGCGGTGAGCAGCAGCGCCGCCAGCCCCGAACCGATGGAGACGGCGAGCGTGAGCCAGACGGGCGTGCGCTCGCGGGGAACGAAACGGATCATGCGCGGGCTCCGGACTGCGATGCCAGCCGCCTTCGCGACGTCATCCCCGGGTCAAGCCCGGGGATGACGGCTGATGTTCTGAGACGACAAAATCCGCGCGGCGGCGCCCCCTCACCCGGCCCTTTGGGCCGACCTCTCCCCAATGGGGAGAAGTAAATGAGGGTATGCTCCACCGCCACGGCGTCTTCTCCCTCTCCCCGTCGGGGAGAGGGCCGGGGTGAGGGGCACTCCGAACCGCCCATCCTTCGAGGCCCGGCTCTGCCGGGCGCCTTGGGATGACGTTCATCCGAAAGAACCACGTCATCCTGAGGAGCGAGCGCAGCGAGCCTCGAAGGATGGTTCTGAGAGCCCCCCATCACGCTGCCTCCCCCGCCGCATGGCCGGCCATCATCAGCCCGACGGTGCGCACGTCGAGCCCTTCGGCCTCCATCGCCGGCGACAGATGCCCGGCATGCACCACGGCGATGCGGTCGGACAGCGCGAACAGCTCGTCGAGATCCTCGGAGATCAGCAGCACCGCCGCCCCCCGCCCGCGCGCCGCGATCAGCCGGCGATGCACGTCGGTGGTGGCGCCGATGTCGAGCCCGCGCGTCGGCTGGTGCGCCAGCACGAGCCTGGGCTGGCGCTCCAGCACCCGGGCGAGCACCACCTTCTGCATGTTGCCGCCCGACAGCGCGCGGATCGCCGCGTCCGGGCCGGGGCAGCGCACGTCATAGGCCTTGATCGCCTCCGCCGCGCGGGCGCGGATATCGCCGCGCCGGATCAGCCCGCCGCGCTGGTTCTCCGCCTCGGAAATGGTCTCCAGCACATAGTTCTCGGCCACCGACAGCGCGCCGATGGTGCCGTCGCGATGCCGGTCCTCGGGGATGCGCCCGACATGGGCGGCGACGCGCCCCGCCGGGTCGGCGCCGGTCAGGCGGGCGCCTTCCAGCAGCACCTCGCCGGCGCGGGCACCGGCGAGGCCGGCGACCAGCGCCGCCAGCGCGCCCTGCCCGTTGCCCGACACGCCGGCGATGCCGACGATCTCGCCGGCCCGCACCTCGAGATCGGCATGCTCCAGCCGGTCGCGCTGGCCGGGGCTGCCGACGCTGACGCCCCTGAGGCTCAGCACCGGCGCGCCGGGCGTCGCGGGCGGGCGATCGCGCGCGGGAATGGCGCGGCCGACCATCAGTTCCGCCAGGGTGGAGCGGTCCGCTCCGGCGGTCGGCCGGTCGGCCACCTTGGCACCGCCGCGCAGCACCACCACGCGCTCGCACAGCGCCAGCACCTCATGCAGCTTGTGGCTGATGAAGATGACGGCGAGCCCCTTGGCCGCCAGCGTGCGCACCGTGGCGGCGAGGCCGTCCGCCTCCTGCGGGGTGAGCACGGCGGTCGGCTCGTCGAGGATCAGCACCCGCACGTCGCGATAGAGCGCCTTGAGGATCTCGATGCGCTGCTGCTCGCCGACCGAGAGGCGCGCCACCGGCACGTCGAGATCGACATTGAGGCCGCTCCCAGCGATCAGCCGCTCGATCTTGGCGCGCGCCTCGCGTCGGTGGAGGCCGAAGCTCCACAGCGGCTGCGTGCCGAGCACGATGTTCTCGAAGCCGGTGAGGTTCTCGGCCAGCGCGAAATGCTGATGCACCATGCCGATGCCGGCCTGCAGCGCCGCCTCGGCCGAGCCGCCCGGCAGGGGGCTGAGCTGGCCGGCGACATCGGCGATATAGACCGTGCCCTCGTCGGCGACGTAGTGGCCGAACAGGATGCTCATCAGCGTCGTCTTGCCGGCACCGTTCTCGCCGAGCAGCGCCACGATCTCCCCCGCGCGCACGTCGAGGTCGATGTGGTCGTTCGCCGTCAGCGGTCCGAACCGCTTGGTGATGCCGGTGAGCGAGAGGACGAGCGGGCGGGGATCGGGGTGCATGGAAATGCCTTCAAAGGCCCATCATGGCGTCATCCCGGACGGCCGCAAGGCCGATCCGGGATCGTGGGACGCTCCTTCGGCACGCGATCCCGGCTCTGCGCGCGTCGCCGGAGCTTGCTCTTGGGCTTGCCAGAGGCAAGACCCGAGGGGCCGGGATGACGGCCGACCCGGCCCTCACAAGGTCGACTTCGGCTCGGCGTCGTTCACGTTGACGCGGAACATGCCGTCCTTGATCTCCTTCTCCTTGAGAAGGACGAGCTCGATCACCTCCGGCGGCACCAGCTTGGGGTCGAGCGGGGCGAGGCTCGCGCCGCCTTCCGCCATGTAGCTGTAGGGGCCGTAATCGGCGGCGACGA
Source organism: Ancylobacter sp. TW_SC_1 (assembly GCF_056836805.1). NCBI lineage: Bacteria > Pseudomonadati > Pseudomonadota > Alphaproteobacteria > Hyphomicrobiales > Xanthobacteraceae > Ancylobacter > Ancylobacter sp. TW_SC_1. The sequence continues at coordinate 2,362,716 of NZ_CM166365.1, read as the reverse complement.
AGGTGCCGTCCATCACCTGCCTGATCGCCTTGTCGATGGTCGGCTCCATCTGCCACAGGGCGGAGGCGATGATCGTGCCGGGATACTGGCTCGACGTGTCGATGACGTTGCCGATCGCCTTCACGCCGCGCTCCTTGGCGGCATCCGACACGCCGAAGCGCTCGGCGTAGAGGACGTCCGCCCCCTTGTCGATCTGGGCGAAGGCGGCTTCCTTGGCCTTGGGCGGATCGTACCAGGAGTTGATGAAGGTGACGATGAACTTCACCTTCGGGTTCACCGACAGCGCGCCCTCCATGAAGGCGTTCATCAGCCGGCTGACCTCGGGGATCGCATAACCGCCGACCAGGCCGATGACGTCCGACTTCGTCATCTTGCCGGCCACCATGCCGGTCAGGAAGGACGGCTCGTGGATGAAATTGTCGAACACCGAGAAGTTCGGCTTGGTCGGGCCGAAGGACGAGCCCATGAGATAGGCGGTGTCGGGATAGTCCGCCGCCACCTTGCGCGCCGGGCGCTCGACCGCGAACACCTCGCCGACGACGAGGTCGGCGCCCTCCTGCGAGTACTGCCGCATCACCCGCTCATAGTCGGTGTTGGCGACGTTCTCGGAGAATTTGTAGGTGATGTCGCCGCGCGCCTCGGCCGCCTTCAGCGCCTTGTGGATGCGCGACACCCATTGCTGCTCGACCGGCACGGTGTAGATCGCCGCGACCTTGATCGGCTTTGCCTTGGCGGCGAAGGCATCGCGACCGGCAGCGGTCAGAGCGACGACGCCCGCGCCGAGGGCGAGCAATTGCCGCCGATCGAGCACGCCTGACGAAAAAAGCGGCAGGCCCCCAGACGACTTGCGCAGCATTTCCTGATCTCCCCGAAAAGGACCGGCGGTCCGCCCCATCGCGGCCCTCCTTAGGCACCGTCCATGCGAGTGCCGTGCCATTTTCGAACTGACTGGTCCGAAAAGTCACGGCCCCATTGTACCCTTTCCCCAGACCTCGGCGAGATAGAGCCGAACGAGCGGCGGGATCGCCGCGTCGACATCCTGCGGCCCCTGCACCACGATGACCTCGTCGATCTCCGAGCGGTGTTCGCCGGCGACGAAGCGGCGGATGCGCGCGGCCACCGCGGCCGCGTCCTCGCGCGCGGACATCTCGCGCATCAGCGCCACGCGGCGCCCGTCGCAGATCGCCGTCCAGCGCGGCGCCAGCGCCACCTCGGCGGCGGCAATGCCGGTCTCCTCCGCCAATTCGCGCAGGAGATTGCCTTCGAGATCGACCCGCCCGTCGGCGGTGACGTCGGTGAGGTCGGGCGTGCCGGCGGCGAAATAGATGCGGCCGGCATTGGCGGTCCAGCCGGCCATGCGGATCAGCACGAAACCGCCATCGGCGCCGCGCAGCGCGCCCATGGCGAAGCAGGCGCGCACCTGCCGGTGGGCGGTCTCCTGCGCCAGCAGCCAGAGCAGGGAGGCGTAGTCGCTCTCGGCATAGCGGCTGACGAGCCGGCGTCCCTCGAAACGATGCTCGGCCAGAAGGAGAATGCGGCCGTTCCACAGTTGCGGATTGGCGGCGAGGCGCCGGGCATAATAGGCGTCGATCGCCGCCCGCTCCTCGGCCGGAAAGACGTAAGGCTCCGGCAGGAAGCGCGCCTCGACCTCGTCGAGTTCGATCAGCGCCGGCGCGGTCGGCGACCCGGGCGTCACGCGCCCGCCCGTCCCGCCGCACACCGCCGCTCAGACATGGATGACGCCTTCCGAGACGATCACCGCGCCGCCGCCGATGGTCACGTCGGTCAGCTCGCCGCTGGCCACCTGCAGGCCGAGGCGCACGAGGCTCGGCCGGCCCATCTCGACGCCCTGCAGGATGTCAAAGGCGTGGAAGCCGTCGCCCGGCTTCTCGCCGGCGAGCAGCACCGCCGCCAGCGAGGCGGCGGCGGAGCCGGTGGCCGGGTCCTCGTCGATGCCCATATTGGCGGCGAACATGCGGGCGCGGAAGTCGCCCTCCCCGTCCTCGTCGCGGCAGAACACATAGACCGAGTCCGCCCCGCCGCCGAAGGTCGAGATCAGCCGCGCGGCGCTCGGGCTGATGCGCGCCAGCGCCGAGCGCGAGGCCAGCGGCACGCAGACGAAGGGCACCCCCGCCGAGGCGACGACCGGGCGATAGTCGTCGAAGCCGATGTCGGAGGTGTCGAGGCCCAGCGCCTGGGCGCAGTCCTCCCGGCTCATCGGCTCGGCGTCGATGATCTCCGGTATGCGCGGCACGGTGAAGGTGGCGCTGCCGGAGCGTTCGCGCTTCACGGTCACATGGCAGGCCACCGGCCCGACATTCTCCTCCAGCACGAAGTCGGTCGAGGTCTCGACGCCGTCGCGGATGGCGAGCAGCACCGCCGCCCCGACGGTGGGATGCCCGGCGAAGGGCAGCTCGTGATTGATGGTGAAGATGCGCAGCCTGGCCCGGCTCTCCTCTTCCTGCGGCTTCAGGATGAAGACCGTCTCGGACAGGTTGAACTCGCGGGCGATGGCCTGCATGTGGTTGCCGTCGAGCCCCTCGGTGTCGAGCACGGCGGCCAGCGGGTTGCCGGACAGGGTCCGGTCGGTGAAGACGTCGAGGACGACGAAGCGGCGTGCCATGGCGGTCAGATCTTCTCCGGCGTGAAGATATGGGACGGCGTGACGAATTCATCCTGGGCCGCGACGGTCAGGATCTCCCGCGATCCCGCGGCGGCCGTCCGGGCAAGCAATCCATAGGCCGAGGAGGCCGCCTTGGAGAGCGCCTCGGCGGTCGAGTGCGTCGCCTTCCAGTGCACGAAGAACAGCGCCGCGATGGCGTCGCCGGCGCCGTTCACCGAAATGTCGAGCTTGGGCGTGCGCACGCGGAAGCGCCCGTCCGGGCCGGAGGCCATCAGGTCGATGGAATCGGCGGGCGTGTCCTCGGTATGCAGGCTGGTGACCATGATGACGCGCGGCCCGGTGGCGTGCACCGCGTCGCAGGCGGCGATCGCCTCGTCGAGCGTCGAGGAGCTTCGGCCGGAGAGATAGTCCAGCTCGAACTGGTTCGGGGTGATCAGGTCGGCCGCCGGCACCGCGCGCTCGCGGATGAATTCGGGAATGCCGGGCCGCACGAAGATGCCGCGCCCGACATCGCCGATCACCGGATCGCAGCAATAATGCGCGGCCGCGTTGGCCGCCTTGACGCGTCCGACCGTGTCGAGGATGGCGTCGCCGATCTCGGCCGAGCCCATATAGCCGGAGAGCACGCCGTCGCAGCGCGGCAGCACGTCGCGGTCTTCCAGGCCGCCGACCAGCTCGCGGATCAGGTCCGCGCCGAACACCTCGCCGCGCCAGGCGCCATAGCCGGTGTGGTTGGAGAACTGGACGGTATGGAGGCCCCACACCTCGTGACCGAGGCGCTGCATCGGAAACATGGCCGAGGCATTGCCCACATGCCCATAGGCCACCCAGGACTGAATCGACAGAATGTTCATGCTTAAACGCCCCGACCCGTTGCGAACGATCCGCGCTTAGCGCGCTAAACGCAAGCACTCAAACGAAATTCCGCGCGGATGTCATAAGCGTTTTCGATGGATGCCCGAACCGTCCGCCCGGCCCGTTCAGCGCGACGGCTCCCGCATGCCGGCCCGCGCGAGAACGGCCGCCGGCCGCTGTTGCGGGTCGGCCAGCACGTAGCGGTCGCGGCCGGCGGCCTTCGCCGCGTAGAGCGCCATGTCGGCCCGACGCAACATGTCCTCGAAAGCCTCGCCCGCCCCGGCCAGCACGGCGCCGAAGCTGGCGGTGACCCGCACGTCCTCCGGCACCAGCCGGAAGGTTTGCCCGGCAAAGGCCAGGCGGAGCGCCGCGAGCCGCTCGCGCGCCTCCTCGGCGTCGCCGATCGGCACCAGCAGGCAGAACTCCTCGCCGCCGAGCCGCCCGCACAGCCCGCCCCGGCCGGCCTCTTCCATCAGAACCCGCCCGAACGTGCCGATCACCTCGTCGCCCGCCGCGTGGCCGAAGCGGTCGTTGATCGACTTGAAATGGTCGAGGTCGCTCATGATGAGGCAAGCCCGCCGCCGTGGTCCCGGCGTCGCCAGCATCGCGCTCGCCCGCTCGATGAAGGCAGCGCGGTTCAGCGTGCCGGAGAGCGAATCGTGCTGCAGCCGGCGGGCCGTCTCCATCACCACCTCGGAGAGGAGGACGCCCAGCAGGGACAGGCCGAGCAGCAACGAGAGCACGGCACCGACCGTCTGCGAATAGTAGGCATAGATGCTCATCAGGTAGTCGCGCACCCCCGGCATGCCCGAGCCGGCGAAGAGCGGCAGCGCTCCCTTGGCCAGGAAGTAGAGCGCGCTGACCACGAGCACGCCGGCAAGCACGCGATCCGCCGGCCCGCGCCGCTGCGCGCGCAACATGTGGGCGGCGGCCAGGACCAGCACGGCGGCGTAGGGACCCTGATAGATCAACCCGTGTGCCAGCGTGTCGCGCGGGAGATCGTAGCGGATCGTCAGGTTGAGCGCCTCGGCGACGACGAAGAGAACGACGATGGAGCGGACCGAAGCGCCGGGCCGGTAGTGCTGCGCGATACCGACCGCGATGAGGGTGAGCGCCAGCATGAGCAGCGAGGAGGAGGTCAGCGAGACGAGCCGCTCCTGCGAAATCAGGGGAACCAGCGCCTCCGTCGCCGCCGTCGCCGCCGCGCACAGGAAACCGGCCGCGCACCACCGGCCGAGGGCGATGCCCGCCCGCCACGACAGGCCGAGAAAGGCGGCGGCGAAGGCGAGACCTATGCTGAAATTGATGACGAGGAGAAAGGTGGCGCCGCGCATCGTTTCCGCCAGACATTGGGCAGCGGCGTGCTGCGCACCTCACCATAACGAGGACGGCGCTCCGGCGCCAAGACCGCCGCAAGGACGCAACCTACGGGCGACTCACGTTTTCCCGCCTTGGGATGGCGTGTTCCACCGGGCCGCAGGACGGCTCAGCGAGGACCGCCCATGCCCTTCATCTCGTCGGTTTCCGGCACGCGGGGCCAGTGATAGACGCCCGCCGACGGATCGTGCGCCTTGATGAGAATGGCGTGGAGATTGCCCCAGTAGCTGGGGCGCGGCGATGTCATCAGCTTGCGGGCGAGATCGGCGGAACAGGTGAGAACGATCTGCATCGGCGTAAATCCTCGCGGGGGATCGACACCGGGATCATATTGCATGCGGCATGCCAGATTTTTCCGAAGGGCCGGCCGTTGGCGCGTCCGAACGGTCAATCGGCGCTCCCGGCGTCCGGTCGCAAAAGGGGCTCCCGGATCGCCCTCGCCCCTCTTGCCCGCCGCCCGGGCACGTGCAACAGGCTTTGCCCCATGACAGAGATGCTCTCCGCTGCCGCCCTCGCCCAGGCCGTCCGCGCCGGCCGCCTCACCCCCACCGACGTCGCCGAGCGCTGCATCGAGGCGATCCGTGACCGCGAGGACGCGGTCCACGCCTTCGCCAGCCTCGATCTCGACGCGCTGCTCGCCCGCTCGCGAGCGCCCGGCCTCGGCCAGACGCCGCTCGCCGGCCTGCCGGTCGGCATCAAGGACATACTCGACACCGTGGACTTCCCCACCGAGCGCGGCAGCCCGCTCTATGCCGGCTACCGCCCGGTGGCCGACGCGGCGGTGGTGCGGATGATCGCGCGCGCCGGCGGGCTCGTCGCCGGCAAGACCGTGACCACCGAATTCGCCTTCATGCAGCCGAGCGTGACATGCAACCCGCGCCGGACCTCGCATTCGCCGGGCGGCTCCTCGGCCGGCTCGGCCGCGGCGGTGGCGGCGGGCATGCTGCCGATCACCATCGGCACGCAGACCGGCGGCTCCGTCATCCGCCCCGCCTCCTATTGCGGCGTGACGGGCTACAAGCCCTCCTTCAAGCTGCTGCCGGTGCTCGGGCTGAAGCCCTTCGCCTGGTCGCTCGACACGATCGGGCTGTTCGGCGCCCATGTCGCCGACGTCGCCTTCGCCGCCGGGGCGATCACCGGCCGCGACTTCACGCTCGACGCCGAGGCGCCGGCGCCACGCATCGCGCTGGTGAAGACGCCGCGCGACCACCTCGCCGCCGACGACGCCCATGCGGCGCTGGATGCCGCCGCCCGCGCGGCCGAGCGGGCCGGCGCCCGCGTGACGCGGATCGACCTGCCGGCGGCGGTGGAAGGCGGCGACGAGGCCACCATCGCGATGCAGGGCTACGAGGCCGCCCTCGCCTTCGCCGATGAATGGGACCGCCATCGCGCGCAGCTCTCGCCGACCCTGGCCGCCTATCTCGAAACCGCGATGGCGATCACCCCGGACCAGTACGACGCGGCGCGGCGGCTCGCCCGGCGCTCGCGCCATGCGCTGGCGGACATGTTCGCCGAATATGACGCGCTGCTGACCTTCGCCGGCACCGGCGAGGCGCCGGAAGGCTTCGCCTCCACCGGCTCGCCGGCCTTCTGCCGGCTGTGGACGCTCAGCGGGGCCCCCTGCGTGAACGTCACCGGTCTCACCGGCACGACCGGTCTGCCGATCGGCGTGCAGCTCGTCGGCCGCTTCGGACGCGACAGGCAGATGCTAGACGTGGCGCGGTTCCTCGAACGGGCGATCGGTGCGGCCTGAGAGCCACACCCCGGAACTTTGTGCGCCGGCGAGGGTCTAAGCCGCGCCGGCCCGGTCTCCGGACGCCCGGACGTGACGGTTTGTTAAGCACGTTAACGCTAGGGTAACGCCCTCTTATCCTCTCTGGGGGCGTATCCATGCGTATCAGGTCACTTTTCCTCGGCGGCATCGCGGTTGCCGCGCTCGCCGCTCCGGCCGTCGCCGCCGATCTCTCCTATCCGGTCAAGGCTCCGGTCGTCGCCTTCGTCCCGGCCTTCTCCTGGTCCGGCTTCTACCTCGGCGGCAATGCCGGCTATGGCTGGGGCGACGGCTCCGCGCCGTGGGCCGGCTATCTCGACTACTATTATAACAACTGGGATTCGGTCGCCTACACCGGCGGCTCGGATCCGAGCGGCTGGTTCGGTGGCGTCCAGGTCGGCTATAATTACCAGTTCAGCAACAATGTCGTTCTCGGCATCGAAGCCGACGCCCAGTTCGGCTCGCTGAGCGACAAGCTGAACTACACCTCGACCGACGACGTCGGCGGCATCACCGAGCAGGATTTCGGCTCCATCCGCACCGAGATCGAGTCGTTCGGCACCGTCCGCGCCCGGCTCGGCTACGCCTTCGACCGCTTCCTGCCCTACGTCACCGGCGGTCTCGCCTGGGGCAACGTGAAGGTCTCCGAGCAGTGGGACAATTATTTCGGCGGCGTCTACAGCCCGGGCTTCTCGGGTAACGCCTCGGTCAGCGACACGCTGTGGGGCTGGACCGTCGGCGTGGGCGGCGAATACGCCGTCACCGACAACTGGACGGTCAAGGTCGAGTATCTCTACGCCGATCTCGGCGACATCAACTGGGACAGCGACGCCAGCACCAATGTCGACGTGAAGCTGCAGACCGTGAAGGCCGGCATCAACTACAAGTTCTGATCGCCGCGGCGATCGCGCATTTCGAAACCCCGGGCGGCGACGCCCGGGGTTTCGTCGTTTCCGGCCCGGCTTCCATTGTCGCAACAGCCGGATGTCTCGAGGCTCTGGACAATCATCTCCAATAGAATATTAAATCTATATACTAATGGAGATATGAACATGATCCCTTCCCCGTCCCGCCGCGCGCTGCTCGGCCTCGCCGCCGGCGCGCTCGCCGCCGCCAGTCCTCTCGCCAGCCGACGCCTGGGTGCCCAGACGCCCGACACGGTGCGCATCGGCTATCAGCGCTCCTCCACCCTCGTCGCCCTGCTCAAGGCCGATGGAGAGCTGGAGAAGGCGCTGGAACCGCTCGGGGTGAAGGTGAGCTGGCACGAATTCACCAGCGGGCTGCCGCTCCTGGAAGCGCTCAATCTCGGCAAGATCGACCTGAGCGCCGACGTCGCCGACACGGTGCCGGTCTTCGCCCAGGCGGCCGGCGCCAAGCTGGTGTTCTACGCCGAGGAGGCACCGTCGCCGTCCGCACAGGCCATCCTCGTGCCGGACGGCTCCGCCATCGCCGGGGTCGCCGACCTCACGGGCAAGAAGGTCGCCGTCACCAAGGGGGCCGGCAGCCACTATCTGCTGCTCGCCGCGCTGGCGAAATCCGGCCTCGCCTTCAAGGACATCGACGCCGCCTATCTGACGCCGGCGGATGGGCGCGCCGCCTTCGTCGGCGGCAATGTCGACGCCTGGGTGGCGTGGGATCCCTTCCTCGCCACCACGCAGGCCAAGTCGAATGCGCGCATCCTCGCCGACGGCACGGGCGGGCTGGCCAGCTACAAGCGCTACTACCTGGCGTCGGAACCGTTCGCGAAGAATGGTGACAAGGTCATCGCCATCCTGTTCGACCGGCTCAAGGCCAAGGGCGACTGGGTGAAGGCCAATCCGAAGGAGGCTGCCGCCGCGCTCGCCAAGCTGTGGAACATCGACGCCGCGGCGATCGAGGTCGCCAATGGCCGGCGCAGCTACAAGGTCGGTGCCGTGACCAAGGCCGGCCTCGCGGAACAGCAGAACATCGCGAACGCCTTCTTCACCGAGAAGCTGCTGCCCCGCGAGGTCGACACCAGCATCGTCACCCTCTGGCAACCGGCCAGCCAGTGATCGCCGGCCATCCCTGACGTGGAATCCGGCGACGGGCCAACCCGTCGCCGGACCTCTTCAGTTCACGCCGACGAGTTGCGCGGCCGCGCTCCAGATCGCGTCCTTGAGGCCCACTGCCGGCGGCGGGGCGACGAGGGTCGGCGGGTTGGGGTTCTTCTTGCCGTCCGCCGTCAGCTTGGCGAACCAGATTTCGCCGTCGGTGTAGTAGGGATCGCCGCCGCCATTGCGGCCGAACAGCGTCGGGCCGAGGCCCGTCACCTGATAGACCATCTGCACCATGCCGGCGGCCTTGAGGTCGCCGATCAGCAGGTCGCGCACCTTGTCGACATTCGGCCCGATGTGATGGGTGACGGCGCCGGTATAGTGGCTGAGGCCGACGCCCCGGTCATAGGTCGCCGAGCCCAGCCAGACCGGCCCGCCATCCTTGCCATTGTCGAGCACCTTCCAGAAGCGCACATGGTCGCGCTGGTCGGCGCTGCGGCCGACCTCCTTCTCGAAGGCGAGGTCCTCGACCCGCCCGTCATAGAAGAGCGGGCTCACCGGCGCCTGCGGATCGGGCCGGCGCAGCAGCACCGAGCCGACGATGGCGATACTCGATTTCAGGGTGATCGGGTTGGCCGGCATCCAGCCGGCGGCGATCATCGCGTGGATGATGTCGTCCTGCGTGCCGACCAGCCCGACATCGATCGGGTCGCCGGGAATGCCCTGCTTGGTCTGCGTCACCATCGGCATGTGCTTGATGCCGGGCTGGTGCTCGTGATGCCTCCACAGGCGCGGCAGCATCACATAGGCGAGCGCCGCCCAGACCAGCACGGCGACGAGGGCCCACAGGAGCACCCGCCGCGTGTCCTCGTCGATCGCGCTCATCGCCTTACTCGGCCGCCACGGATTTGTGGCTGAGCGGGTCGTAGTTCAGCACCGGCGCCAGCCAGCGCTCGGCCTCCTCGACGCTCATGCCCTTGCGCGCGGCATAGTCCTCGACCTGGTCGCGCTCGATCCGTCCTACACCAAAATATGAAGCGTCGGGATGGGCGAAGTAGAGGCCCGAGACCGCCGCCCCCGGCCACATGGCGAAGCTCTCGGTCAACTCGACTCCGATCTCAGCCGTCGCGTCGAGCAGATTGAAAAGAATCGCCTTTTCGGTGTGGTCCGGCTGCGCCGGATAGCCCGGCGCCGGGCGGATGCCGCGATAGGCTTCTTGAATCAGATTCTCATTATCAAGGACTTCATCCGGCGCATAAGCCCAGAATTCCGTGCGCACGCGCTGGTGCATGCGCTCTGCGAACGCTTCTGCAAGACGGTCGGCCAACGCCTTGAGAAGAATCGCGGAATAGTCGTCATGCGCCGCCTTGAAGGCGTCCGAGCGCTCCTGCTCGCCGAAACCGGTCGACACGCAGAATCCGCCGACATAATCGGGCACGGCGGTCGACTTCGGGGCGATGAAATCGGCGAGCGCGAGATTGGTCCGCCCCTCGCGCTTGGCCATCTGCTGGCGCAGCGTGTGCAGCGTGGCGCGCTCCGTGGCGCGGCTGTCATCGGCGAACAGCACGATGTCGTCGCCCACCGCGTTCGCCGGCCAGAAGCCGACCACCGCGCGGGCGGTGAGCCACTTCTCGGCGACGATCTTGTCCAGCATCTTGCGGGCATCGTCATAGAGCGCGCGCGCCGCCACCCCCACCTTCTCGTCGTCGAGAATGCGCGGGTACTGCCCCGTCAGCTCCCAGGACTGGAAGAACGGCGTCCAGTCGATATAGGGCACCAGCTCGCCCAGATCGTAGTCGTCGAACACCCGCGTGCCGAGGAAGGTCGGCACCGGCGCCCGGTAGGCATCGAAGTCCAGCGCCAGCCGGTTGGCGCGCGCATCCTCCAGCTTCACCCGCACCTTGTTGCGGTCGGACTTGGCATGGGCGTCGGCGACCTTGGTGTATTCGGCGCGCAGGTTCGCGACATAGTCGTCCCGGGTGTTGTCGTTCAGCAGGTTGGAGACGACGCCCACCGCCCGGCTGGCATCGGTCACATAGACCGCCTGCCCGCGCACATATTGCGGGGCGATCTTCACCGCCGTGTGGACGCGCGAGGTCGTCGCCCCGCCGATCAGCAGCGGCACGGCAAAGCCCTCGCGCTCCATCTCGGCGGCGACATGCACCATCTCGTCGAGCGACGGCGTGATGAGGCCGGACAGGCCGATCACGTCCACCTTCTCGGCCTTGGCGACTTCGAGGATCTTCGCCGCCGGCACCATCACGCCGAGGTCGATCACCTCGTAATTGTTGCACTGGAGCACGACGCCGACGATGTTCTTGCCGATGTCGTGGACGTCGCCCTTCACCGTCGCCATCAGGATCTTGCCGGCCGAGGAATCCTCCGTCGAGCCGTTGTCCAGCTTCTCCTGCTCCATGAAGGGCATGAGATAGGCCACCGCCTGCTTCATCACGCGGGCGGACTTCACCACCTGCGGCAGGAACATCTTGCCGGCGCCGAACAGGTCGCCGACCACGTTCATGCCGGCCATCAGCGGCCCCTCGATGACGTGCAGCGGCCGGGCGACGGACTGGCGTGCCTCCTCGGTATCGACCTCGACGAACTCGGTGATGCCGTTGATCAGCGCATGGGCGATGCGCTTCTCCACCGGCCAGGTGCGCCAGGTGAGATCGGCCTCCTTCTTCTCGCGGCCGCCGCCCTTGAAGCGCTCGGCCAGCGCCAGCAGGCGCTCGGTGGCGTCGTCGCGGCGGTTCAGCACCACGTCCTCGCACGCCTCGCGCAGCTCCGGCTCGATCTCGGAATAGGGCGCGAGCTGGCCGGCATTGACGATGCCCATGTCCATGCCCGCCGAAATGGCGTGATACAGGAACACCGCGTGCATCGCCTCGCGCACCTGCTCGTTGCCGCGGAACGAGAAGGAGAGGTTCGACACGCCGCCGGAGATATGCGCGTAGGGCAGTTGCTGGCGGATGGCGCGGGTCGCCTCGATGAAGGCGACGCCATAGCCCGCATGCTCCTCGATGCCGGTCGCCACCGCGAAGATGTTGGGGTCGAAGATGATGTCCTCGGGCGGAAAGCCGACCTCGTCGACGAGGATGCGGTAGGCCCGCGAGCAGATCTCCACCTTGCGCTCATAGGTGTCGGCCTGGCCCTGCTCGTCGAAGGCCATGACGACGACGGCGGCGCCATAGGCGCGCACCAGCCGCGCATGGTGGCGGAAGGCGTCCTCGCCCTCCTTCATGGAGATCGAGTTGACGATGCCCTTGCCCTGGATGCACTTCAGGCCGGCCTCGATGACGCTCCACTTGGAGCTGTCGACCATGACCGGCACGCGGGCGATGTCCGGCTCGGCGGCGAGCAGGTTGAGGAAGGTGACCATGGCCTTCTCGGAATCGAGCAGGCCCTCGTCCATGTTGATGTCGATGACCTGCGCGCCGTTCTCCACCTGGTCGCGCGCCACCGCCAGCGCGGCGGTGTAGTCGCCATTGGTGATGAGCTTGCGGAAGCGGGCCGAGCCGGTGACGTTGGTGCGCTCGCCGATGTTCACGAATGGGATCTGCGGCGTCAGCTCGAAGGGCTCGAGGCCGGACAGGCGCAGACGCGGCTCGATCTCCTGCACCGTGCGTGGCTTGTGCGGGGCGACCGCCTCGGCGATGGCGCGGATATGGTCCGGCGTCGTGCCGCAGCAGCCGCCGACGATGTTGACGAGGCCGGAGGCGGCGAACTCGCCGACCAGCTTGGCCATCGCCGCCGGGCTCTCGTCATACAGGCCGAACTCGTTGGGCAGGCCGGCATTGGGATAGGCGCAGACGAAGGTGTCGGCGAGGCGCGAGAGATCGTCGATATGGGCGCGCATCTCCTTGGCGCCGAGCGCGCAGTTGAAGCCGATGGAGAACGGCTCGGCATGGCGCAGCGCGTACCAGAACGCCGCCGCCGTCTGCCCCGACAGCGTGCGGCCGGAGAGATCCGTGATGGTGCCGGAGATCATCACCGGCAGGCGGATGCCGCGTTCCTCGAACAGCCGCTCTATGGCGAAGATCGCCGCCTTGGCGTTCAGCGTGTCGAAGATGGTCTCGATCAGCAGCAGGTCCGCCCCGCCGTCGACCAGCGCGGCGGCCTGCTCGCCATAGGCGGTCGCCAGTTCGTCGAAGGAGGTGGCGCGGAAGCCGGGGTCGTTGACGTCGGGCGAGATCGAGGCGGTGCGGTTGGTCGGGCCGATGGCTCCGGCGACGAAGCGGCGGCGGCCGTCCTTCTGCTCCGCGAGACGCGCCGCTTCCTTGGCGAGCTTCGCGCCCTCGAAATTGATCTCGTAGACTAGGCTCTCCATGCCGTAATCGGCCATGGCGATGGTGGTGCCGGAGAAGGTGTTGGTCTCGACGATGTCGGCCCCGGCCATGAAATAGGCCAGGTGGATGTCGCGCACCGCGTCCGGCAGCGTCAGGTTGAGCAGGTCGTTATTGCCCTTGAGGTCGCGATTCCAGCTCTTGAACCGCTCGCCGCGATAGCCGGCCTCGTCCAGCTTGAGCTGCTGGATCATCGTGCCCATGGCACCGTCGAGCACGAGGATGCGCTGGGTGGCGGCATCGCGCAGGGCCTTGAGGGTGTCGGCGTTGGCTATCGTCTTGGACATCACGTAACCGTTTTTCTACTCCCTCTCCCCGCTGGGGAGAGGGTTGGGGTGAGGGGTGCCCCCGCTGCGCAAGGTTTCAAGAATGCGCAGAAGGACCCCGTCTGGATTCATCAGCACGTCGTTATTCCAGAAGCGGATGACCAGGTAGCCACAGGCTTCGATCATCTGCGTCCGCTCGCTATCAACCTCGACGGAGTGCTGACCACCGTCGAGTTCAATCACCAGTTTGGCGTCGGGGCAGAGGAAATCGACCGTGAAGCGGTCAATTGGTGTTTGCCGTCGAAACTTCCAGCCATCCAGCCGCCGATCCCGGAGACGGGACCAGAGCAGCTTTTCAGCTTCTGTTTGATCCCGCCTTAGACGTCGGGCTCTTTCAATCCGGTCATCCAAGGCCCCTCACCCGGCCCTGCGGGCCGACCTCTCCCCGACGGGGAGAGGTTAAGCACGCCCCCGTGAATACTAGGCGGCCGCCTGGCCGTTTCCCTGCCCGCCGGCCCCATCGGCCTCCTGCGGCGGGCGGATGCCCAGCAGGTGGCAGACGGCGTAGACGAGGTCGGCGCGGTTGAGCGTATAGAAGTGGAACTCGGTGACGCCGCGATCAACGAGGTCGAAGACCTGCTCGGCCGCCACCGCGGCGGCGATCAGCTTGCGCGTCTCGGGATCGTTGTCGAGCCCCTCGAAGCGGGCCGCCAGCCAGTCCGGCATGAAGGTACCGGTCTTCTCCGAGAAGTTCCTCGCCTGCTTGAAGTTGGAGACCGGCAGGATGCCCGGCACCACCGGCACGTCGATGCCGCGCGCCCGCACCTTGTCGAGATAGTCGAAATAGAGGTCGTTATCGAAGAAGCACTGGGTGATGGCGCGCGTCGCCCCGGCATCGACCTTGGCGGCGAGGATGTCGAGATCGGTGTCGAAGGACGGGCTCTCGGGGTGCTTCTCGGGATAGGCGGAAACCGACACTTCGAAATTGGCGATGCGGCGGATGCCGGCGACCAGCTCGGCCGTGCTGCGGTAGCCTTCCGCATGCGGCTCATACTGGTGGCCGACGCCGCCCGGCGGATCGCCGCGCAGCGCCACGATGTGGCGCACCCCGGCGTCCCAGTAGCCGCGCACCACCTCGTCGACCTCGCCCCGCGTGGCGGAGACGCAGGTGAGATGGGCGGCGGGCGCGAGGCGGGTTTCCTTCACGATGCGCTCGACCGTCGTATGGGTGCGCTCGCGGGTGGAGCCGCCGGCGCCATAGGTCACCGAGACGAATTTCGGCGCCAGCGGCGCCAGCCGGGTGATGGAGTTCCACAGCGTGGCCTCCATTTCCGGCGTCTTCGGCGGGAAGAACTCGAACGAGACCGAAATCGGCCGCCCGCCGGCGCGGCGGCTGCGGCGCTCGACATCCGACGACATCAGGCGACCTCCTTGTTCTGTTGGGCCTTCGCCAGCGCGACGCGCGGGTCGCGGGCCAGCCAGAGCGAAACGGTGAGCTTGCCGTCGCCATGCGGGGCGAGCAGGCGATGGGACAGCGGGTTCAGGCCAGCCTGATGGAGCCAGTTTTCCATGATCTCCGGTGCGAAGCCGAGCCGCCTGTGGGCGTGCTGCTCGCGCAGGAATTCGAGATCGTGCGGGTCGAAGTCGACCACCAGCAGGCGCCCGCCGGGCCGCAGCACGCGCGCGGCCTCCTTGAGGGCGCGCGGCGCGTCTTCGAGGAAATGCAGCACCTGGTGGATGATCACCACGTCGAAGGCGTCACGCGGCAAGGCGAGATTGTAGATGTCGCCCTGCCTCACCGTGGCGTTGCGCACGCCCGTGCGCTCCAGATTGGCGCGGGCGACGGCCAGCATCTCGGCCGACTGGTCGATGCCGACCCCGCGTTCCATCTCGTCGGCGAAGAGTTCGAGGATGCGCCCCGTGCCGGTGCCGAGATCGAGCAGGCTGCCGACGGGCTGGCCCTCCAGCGCCTGCCGGATCGCCGCCTCGACCTCGTCCTCCGGCGCATGCAGCCGGCGAATGACGTCCCATTCATGGGCATGGGCGCGGAAATAGTCCTGCGCATGGGCCGCGCGGGCGGCACGCACCGCCTCCAGCCGCTCGCGGTCGCGCAGCAAAGTGTCGTCGTCCGGCGCCATCAGCTCCAGCAGGGCGTCGGTGAGCGCGGCGCCGGGCGTGTCGACGGCGCGGCGGTAGAACACCCAGCTCGCCTCGCGGAACCGCTCGACCAGCCCGGCCTCGGCCAGCAGCTTGAGGTGGCGCGAGATTCGCGGCTGCGACTGGCCCAGAATCTCGGTAAGCTCGGAAACGGTCAGCTCGCCTTCGCCGATCAGCGCCAGCAGGCGCAGGCGCGTGTCCTCGCCGGCCGCCTTGAGGCCGTCGAGCAGAAGCGCAAAGCCGAGCGGGGAACCGGACACGAGACCTCCAAACAAGATATAAAGATATGTTTATGTCTTATTTCGAGAGGACGCAAGAGGCACCTCCCCGAGGCACCTCCCCGCCGCTTTCCCCATGCGGCGGACGCCGCCGCGATGACGCCGGAGACGGCACCGCCACGCCCACCACAGGATGACCACAGGCATGACACGGCACGATGAGGCGCGAAGCGGGGCGCAATCCCCGGAAGTGGCGGGCGTGGACGGCAGCACCGGCTTCGGCGTGCGGCCCGGCGAGGTCACGGTCGAACTGCCGGCGGCGCCCGATGCCGGGCTCTATTTCATCGGCCGCCTGCGCACGCCGTGGAAGAGCCGGGCCGAGTGCCCGAAGAATTCCCACGAATCGACGGCGGTCTGCACGGTCGAGCTCGATCCGGCCTACCGGCCAGCCCTGAAGGGGCTGGAAGGCACCACCCATCTCTGGCTGCTCTATTTCATGGACAGGGCGCCGCGCCATCTCGTGGTGCAGACGCCGCGCCACTATGGCGAGGGGCGCGGGACCTTCGCGCTGCGCAGCCCGGCCCGGCCCAACCCCATCGCGATGAGCGCCGTGCGGCTGCTCGGCATCGAGGACGGGCGCCTTTCCGTGGTCGGCCTGGACTGCCTCGACGGCACGCCGCTGCTCGACATCAAGCCCTATTTCGCCTCGACCGACTGCCACCCGGACGCCGTGGTGGGCTGGCACCGCGACCGCGCCGCGCGACAGGAGCCGCCTACCGCTGAGTAAGGTGTGGCCCGAATGCATCGGCCCTGCGCGGCGCGCATATCGGCCGGCCATGCGCCATTTCGTGACCCAGTCTGGTCTTGAACCTGCCTTGATCCTGCGTCATTTCCTCGCCGAAACTCCTGGCGCATTCCCGCGTCGACAGATTCGATTAAGGGTTGATGATGGTCGTTCGCCTTGGCTTCGCTCCCGCTATCGCCTTCACGGTCCTGGCGTCGGTCGGCACCGCCAGCGCCCAGTATTATCCCGCCGAAGAGCAGGATCCCGCCGCGCAGGGCGAGTCGGCCTATGAGGCCACGACAGGCAGCCGCGCGAACGAGAACGTCGAGGTGCCCGCCGCCTACGATCCGTACGGCTCCTCGCCGAATGGCACGGCGCCCGCCGCCACCTATGGCGCGACCCCGCCCGGCGTGCGCGACCCCTATGCCCAGCCTGCTCCGGGCGTGGCGGCGCAGCAGCCGCCGGCCGGCGTGCCGGGTGCGCCCGTTGGCGCCGCCCCGGTCGCCAACGCGCCCTATTCGCATCCCTCGACGCAGCCGGAAGGCTATCCCGCTGGCGCCTATTCCGGTCAGCCCCCGGCCGGCATGGCCTCGCCCTATGGCAATGCCGCCGCCGTCGCGCCGCAGCCGAGCTACAGCCAGCCCCCGGCCGGCACGGCGCAGAGCACCGGCAACAGCTACGGCGCAAATGGCTCCAGCGTCGCCATGCTGCCGCCGGAAGATCAGCCCGAAGAGGGCCCGCCCAAGGCGCTGCCGGAGAATCTGAGGCGGCAGGTCGTCGACTATGTGACGAAGGAAGCCCCCGGCACGCTCGTCATCGATACGCCGAACACCTACCTCTATTACGTGCTGCCCGGCGGCAAGGCCGAGCGCTACGGCATCGGCGTCGGCCGCGAGGGCTTCACCTGGGCCGGCTCTGAGAAGATCAGCCGCAAGGCGGAATGGCCCGACTGGCGTCCGCCGGCGGAGATGATCGAGCGCCAGCCCTACCTGCCGCGCTTCATGGCCGGCGGCCCCGGCAACCCGATGGGCGCCCGCGCGCTCTATCTCGGCGGCACGGTCTACCGCATCCACGGCACCAACCAGCCCTCCACCATCGGCCAGTTCATGTCGTCGGGCTGCATCCGCATGCTGAACGAGGACGTCGAGAACCTGTTCGACCGGGTGAAGGTCGGCACCAAGGTCGTGGTGCTGCCGGGCAATCCGCCGACCGCGGCCTCCGCCGCGGCGCCGGACGCCACCGCGGCCATGCCGGTCGCCAATACCGGCGTCGCCGTCCGCTGAGCGTCAGCGGGTCCAGGGCCGCTGTTCGGGCACCCGCACCTCTATAGGCGTGCCGGCGACGAGATCGCCGGCGCACTCGACCCAGGCGACGAGGCCGCGCAGCCCCTTCGCCATCTTCACGAAGTCCAGTTCCAGCCCCTCCCGCCCCGGCACCTGGGCGGCGAGCGCCGCGCCGGCATGGCGGCAGGGCGCGTTCTCGCCTTCCACCGCCAGCGCCGCCCCGCCGGCCAGATGCAGCCGCGTCCCCGGCGGCAGCCGCGTGAGGCACCGCACTCCCTCGATCACCAGATTGGCGCCGATCCATTCCGGCCGTACCTCGGGCACGCCGAGGCGGCGGGCGATCTCGCTGAGTTCGTCCGCCGCCACGATGGACACCTGCCGCGCATTGCGGATCGGCGTGCCGCGCCGATACCACGGCACGCGCGCATCCGCCGCGCGGGCATGACCGGCATGACGGTCGCCCGGCACGCCTTCCAGCGTCACGGCAAGCTGCGGCACCTCGCGCGTGGCGAAACCCGCGCCGTCGGCGATGAGGGTGCGGGCGAGGCGCGCGACGAAACGCTGCGCCGGCACGGCCACCGGCGCGCCGAAAAGGTCGGCGGACGGCGCGTGTGCCGCCGTGTCGGGAACGACCGGCATGTCGGCAGAGGTTGGCATGTCGGAAGAGGTTGGCATGGGGCACCTGTGGCTGGTCAATCAGTGCGTTGTGGACCCGGCTGGGCCGCGAGACCGCGATCCCGTCTTTCCCCGACTACTGGTACGCCGGGCATCCCTATACGATGGGCCGCTCGTCGCCTGACGAGTCGCTGGAACTCCGGGGGCGGGAAGTCGTTACCGCGCTGCCGGCGTGGCGAGCAAGGAAGAGGATCGACCACATGTCTCTCCCCACCGATTCGATGACGCCGACGCCCGGCGGCATGGTCGCCGGACATCTTTCCGAACTGCGCGCCAAATGGGGGTGGTTCGTCGCCCTCGGCCTGCTCATGATCATCGCCGGCGCGATTGCCCTCGGCAATCTCGTGCTGAGCACCGTCGTCTCGGTGCTCTATATCGGCGTGCTGATGGCGATCTCGGGCGGCGCGCAGATCGTCCATGCCTTCCAGGTGAAGACCTGGGGCGCCTTCATCTTCTGGCTGCTGGACGGCCTGCTGTTCCTCGCCGCCGGCATCATCGCCATCGTCGTGCCGATGGTCGCGGCCGAAATGCTGACCCTGCTGCTGGGCATCTCGCTGATCATCGGCGGCGCGTTCCGTCTGGTGGCGGCCTTCCAGCTCCGTCCGGCCGACGGCTGGGGCTGGATCGCCTTTTCGGCGGTCATCGCCGTCCTGCTCGGCATCGAGATCATCGCCGGCTGGCCGGTGAGCGGCCTGTGGGTGCTCGGCCTGCTGCTCGGCATCGACCTGATCTTCAACGGCGTCGCCGTGCTCTTCCTCGGCTTCGGGCTGAAGAAGTGAGCTTCTCGCAGTGACGGCGACGCCCGCCGGCATGGCGGACAACGCTGTGGAGCCGACCGCAAGGCCGGCTCCATCCGCCGCCTCCGGCCGCGACCTGCGGCTCGATCTGTTCCGCGGGCTGGCGCTGTGGTTCATCTTCCTGAACCACGTCCCCAACAATGTGGCGAACTGGATCACCAACCGGAATTTCGGCTTCTCCGACGCCACCGAGATCTTCGTCTTCATCTCCGGCTACACCGCCGCCATGGTCTATGGCCGACAGATCGACACCAGCGGGTCGATCGTCACCTCGGCGCGCATATTGCGCCGCGCCTGGCAGCTCTACGTCGCCTTCATCTTTCTCTTCGTCATCTATCTCGCGGAAATCTCCTACGTCGTCGGCAGTTTCGAAAACCCGCTCTATGCCGAGGAGATGGGCGCGCTGCAGTTCCTGGCCGAGCCGGACGTGGCGCTGGTCGAGGCGCTGCTGCTGAAATTCCGCCCGGCCAACATGGACGTGCTGCCGCTCTACATCGTCCTGCTCGCCACCTTCCCGCCGATCCTGTTCGCGCTGAAATGGCGGCCGGACGTCACCCTCGCCGCCTCGGCGCTGCTGTGGGGCGCCGCCAATCACTGGGGCATCAACCTGCCGGCCTATCCGGAGGACCGGATGTGGTTCTTCAATCCCTTCGCCTGGCAGTTCCTGTTCGTGTTCGGCGGCTGGTGCGGTCTCGGCGGCAGCGACCGGCTCGGCGGCCTCATCCAGTCGCCGGTCGTCCTGGTCGTGGCGATGCTCTACCTCGCCGTCTCGCTGCTGGTGGTGATCAGCTGGTGGTGGCCCCCGCTCGAGGGGCTGGTGCCCGAGGCAATCGGCGAGTTCATCTACCCGATCAGCAAGACGGACCTGTCGCCGCTGCGCCTGCTGCATTTTCTGGCGCTCGCCGTCGTGGTGGTACGGTTGATACCCATAGATTCGCTGATGCTGCGCTGGCGGGCGATGTGGCCGTTGATTTTGTGCGGCCAGCATTCGCTCGAAGTATTCTGCTTCGGAGTCTTCCTCTCTTTTGCCGCACATTTCGTGCTGAACGAGGTGACCGGCTCGCTGACCATGCAGTTGACGCTCAGCGTCGCCGGCATCGCCTTAATGGTAACTCTCTCGGCATTGCTGTCGTGGTATGCTCGCGTCGAGCGCGATATTGCGACGCGTAAGATGGCTGATCGGCACGGTTCATCGTGATACGGCGGATGTGGGGTGTCATTCTCGCAACGGTTGTTGCCTCGGCGGTGGCGTCCAGCGCCTTCGCCGAAAGCGCGAACGTGTGCGCCGCCCCCTCCTCGCTCACCAAGGCGGGCTTCCCGCTGCCGCGCCTCGCCCGCTCGCTGGAAAAGAAGACGCCGACCGCCATACTGGTGCTGAACAGCTCCACCCTGGCCAAGAAGGCGGCCAAGCCGGGGGCGGAGAAGGACGCGATGCCGCGCAGCTTCCCGAGCTACATCGAGGAGACGCTGCGCGCCCGCTACCCCGATGGCGGCGTCGTCGTGACCACCCACAACGAGCCGCGCGCCACCGCCGAGGCCATCCTCGACGAGTTGCCGGAGGCGCTGGAGCGGACCAGGCCGGCGCTGATGATCTGGCAGACCGGCACCTATGACGCCATCCTCGGCGCCGACGTCTCCGCCTTCTCGGACGCGGTGGATACCGGCATCGGCTACGCCCACGACGCCGGTGCCGACGTGATCATCGTCAGCCCGCAATACAGCCCGCGCACCGCCTTCGCCTTCGACGTCGCGCCCTACAACAATGCCCTGCACTGGGCCGCGCGCTCGGCCGGCGTGCCGTTCTTCGACCGCTACAACGTCATGCGCTTCTGGGAAGACGAAGGCATCTTCGACTTCGACAGCGCACGTCCCTCGCCCTCCCTTTTCGACGACGTCCATCGATGCATCGGCCGGCTGCTGGTCGGCATGATCGTCGACGGCGTCGAAATGCGCGCCCTCGGTTCCCGCTGACATGCTCCATCTGCCCTTTGCCCGCTCCCTGGCCCTCGCCGCGCTCTGCCTATCGACGCCCCTGCCGGCCATGGCCCAGACGCTGATCCCCGCCGGCTGCCCCTCGTCGAAATCGCTCGCCCGGCTCAGCGTGCCGCTCGCCCGCACCGCGGCGAAGCTGCGCGCCGGCGAACCGCTGGTGATCGTCGCCATCGGCTCCTCCTCGACCGCCGGCGCCGGCGCCAGCACGCCCGACGCGGCCTATCCCAACCGGCTGCAGGCCATGCTGCGCGAGCGCTTCCCGGGCGCCGACATCACCGTGGTCAATCGCGGCGTCAACGGGCAGGACGCGCCGGAGATGCTGGCGCGCTTCGACACCGACGTCGCCACCTACAAGCCGACGCTGGTGATCTGGCAGTCGGGCGTGAACGCGCTGTTCCGCGACAACGGCCTCGCCTCGGCCGAGCGCCTGTTCGTCGAGGCCATCGACCGCGTGCAGGCGATCGGTGCCGACCTCGTGCTGGTCGATCCGCAATACGCCCCGCGCGTGCTCGCCGACGCCGATTCCGGCCCGATGGTGAACCTCATCGACACCGTCGCCGCCGCGAAGGGCGTCGGCGTCTATCACCGCTTCGCGCTGATGCGGGAATGGCACGAGAAGGCCGGCATGGGCTTCGAGTCCTTCCTCTGGAAGGACCGCTTCCACATGAACGACTGGGGCTACAACTGCTTCGCCCGCGACCTCGGCCGCAGCGTGATCGCCAATATCGAGGCGCAGCAGCGTTCGGCCGACGTCACCCCGAACGGCAAGGCCGCGAAGGCTGTTCCGGCAGCGCCGGCCGGCGTCACGACCGCCGTCACGACCGCCCTGCCCTGATCGGGCTCACGCGGTCACGAGGCCGACCGCCAAGCCGTCATAGCCCTTGGCGCCGACCGTCTGCACCGCCGTCGCGCTCACCCGCGGCTCGCGCGCGAACCAGTCATAGGTGGCGCGCACGCCCTGCACGCGCGGATCGGGATGCGCGGCGTCGATCACCGCGCCCTCGCGCACCACATTGTCCGCGACGATGACGGTGCCGACACGTGCCAGGCGCAGCGCCCAGTCGAGATAAAGCGGGTTGTTGGGCTTGTCGGCATCGATGAAGACGAGGTCGAACGGTGCCTCGCCTTGCACCTGCAGCGCCGCGAGGCTCTCCAGGGCCGGCCCGACGCGGATCTCGACCAGCCCGTCCAGCCCCGCCGCCGCGATGTTGCGGCCGGCGACGACGGCATGGGCCGGCGCGTGCTCCAGCGTCACCAGCCGCCCATCCGCCGGGAGCGCGCGGGCGAGCCAGATGGTGGAATAGCCGCCCAGCGTGCCGATTTCGAGAATGCGCCGCGCGCCGGCCATGCGGGCCAGCAGCATCAGCAGCTTGCCCTGGTTGGGGGCGACGTTGATCGCCGGCAGGCCGGCCGCCTCGCTCGCCGCCAGGGCGCCGTCGAGCGCCGCGTCCGGCGGCACGAGGGCGTCGGCGATGTAGTCGTCGACCGCCGTCCACAGTTTCTGTGTCATCGCCCCCGCCTCTTGATGCATCGTCGGCTCAGTCGTCGCCCTTGCCCGAGAAGGCGCCGCCGAAGCGCTTCATCACCGCCTCGCGGGCGGCGAGGACGCGGCGCTCGTAATCTTCGGCCATCGGCTCGGTCAGCACGCTCTCCAGCCCGGCGAGCAACGCCCACAGCGCGGGGATCTCCGCCTCGTCCTCGACGAAGTCGGCCAGCGCCTCGCCATCCGCGTCGTCCACGGTGCGGGAGAGGAACTCGAACAGCACCACCGCGACCGAGCGGTCGATGACCAGGTTGATTTCGTCGTTCGCCGCCTCGGCCATGCGCCGTTCCCCATGCGTGAGTGGTCTCCATCCTATTGATCCGTGACGATCTGATTACAAGCGGCCACCGACGTGCCGGCTTGCTTTCCCCGGCGCACCGTGCTGTCGCTTGCGGCGAGCCGGAGGAGGACACAATGGCAGCGGCGGACGAGCTGAGCACGGTCAGGGATTTCCTGCGCTACGCGGTGAGCCGCTTCAACGAGGCCGGGCTCGTCTTCGGCCACGGCACCACCACGGCGCTGGACGAGGCCGCCTTCATGGTGCTGGAAGCCCTGCACCTGCCGGTCGACGAGCTGTCCCCCTGGCTCGAGGCGAAGCTGACGGCGCCCGAGCGCACCCGCCTCGCCGAGCTGATCGACCGGCGCTGCGCGACGCGCGAGCCGGCGGCCTATCTCCTGGGGCGAACCTATATTCGCGGCGTGCCCTTCCGCTCCGACCGGCGGGCGATCGTGCCGCGCTCCTTCGTCGGCGAGCTGATGGCCGGCGAGCTGTTCGAGGGCAAGGATTTCTCGCTGGTGCCGGACCCGCACTCCGTCGGCCGCGTGCTCGACCTGTGCACCGGCTCGGGCTGCCTCGCCATCCTCGCCGCGATGACCTTCCCCAGCGCCACCGTCGACGCGGTCGACCTGTCGCCCGAGGCACTGGCGCTCGCCGCCGAGAACGTCGCCGAACACGAGATGGGCGACACCGTGCGGCTGCTGCAGGGCGACCTCTTCGCCCCGCTGGCGGGCGAGGTCTACGACCTCATCATCACCAACCCGCCCTATGTCGATGCCGAGGCGATGGCGGCGCTGCCGGAGGAATACCGCCACGAGCCGAGCCTCGCCTTCGCCGGCGGGCCGGACGGGCTCGACATCGTGCGCCGCATCCTGGCCGATGCGCCGAAGCATCTCTCGGCGCAGGGCGGGCTGATCTGCGAGATCGGCACCGGCAAGGAGATATTGGAGGCCGAGTATCCCAACCTCCCCTTCCTCTGGCTCGACACCGAGGACAGCGAGGGCGAGGTGTTCTGGCTCTCCGCCGCCGACCTCGCCGGAAACGGCGCCGACATCCGCATCATCAGCCGCATGCCGCGGTGATCGCGTGCCGTCGTCCCGGAACGGCCGCAGGCCGTGTCCGGGATCGGCTGCCCACGCTCCTGAAGGTCGGGCGTCCCGGCTCTGCGTGGCGCTCCGGCCAGGATGGCGGGCCTCACCCGCCGCGCTTCATGTGCTCCAGCACCTGCGCGTCGGGCCAGCAGTCGAGGGCGAGACCGTTGGCCTTCTGATAGGCGCCGAGCGCCGCACGGGTCTTCATGCCGGCCTTGCCGTCGATCTTGTCGGCATAGTAGCCCTCGCGCGTCAGCACCTTCTGCATGAATTCGAGGTCGCGCGTCTTCACCAGCGCGATGTCCGCCCAGCCGCGCGCGAAGGGCCGGTCGTCCTCGATGCGGTCGGCGAGATGGCCGACATAGAGCACGTAGAGGTCGGCGAAATTGTAGCTCTTGAGGACGAAATAGTTGGCCGGCAAAAGGAAAACCGGACCATACGGACCGGCCGGCATGATGATCGAGGCCGGGTCCTTCATCGCCGAGGGCGGCACGCGGCGCCCGTCGATGACCTTCACCCCGCGCTTCAGCCATTCGCCGATCGGCGCCGTCACCTCGGGCTCGGCCCGGCTGCAGTCGAAACCCGCCGGGAGCGAGACCTCGTAGGCCCAGCGCTTGCCCTTCTGCCAGCCCTTCTCGCGCAGCAGGCTCGCGGTGGCGGCCAGCGCCTCGGGCACGTCGGTCCAGATATTGGCGGTGCCGTCGCCGTCGAGGTCGACGCCATAGGTGAGATAGCCGGTCGGCAGGAACTGCGTCAGCCCCATGGCGCCGGCCCAGGAGCTCTTCATCTGCGCCCGGGTGACGTGGCCCTCGTCGAGGATCTTGAGCGCGGCGAGGAACTCGGCGCGGAAATCGTCCTTGCGGCGGCCGACATAGGCCTGCGTCGCCAGCACGCGCAGCGCGTCATGGTTCAGCTTGGCGCCGCCATAGGAGGTCTCGCGCGCCCAGATGGCGAGCAGGATCGGCCCCGGCACGCCGAACTGCTGTTCAATCGCGGCGAGTTCCGCGCGGTACTGCGTCGCCAGCTTGCGTCCGCGCGCGGCATAGGTGGCGATGGCCTTGTCGGAGACATAGGCGGCGGGCGTCTGCACGAACTCGGCCTGCCGGTCCGGCGCCTTCGGCTTGCCGGGGATGGCGAGGTCGGGCAGCGCATAGTCCGGCTCCAGCCCCCGCGTCTCGCGCTCGAAAGTGGCGCGGGAGATGCCCATCGCCTGCGCCGCCGGCCATTGCGCAGCGAGCCAGCGATCGAAGCCGGCATCGGCGGCGGCGGGAAGAATCGCCAGCATCGTCCCGATCAGGGCAGCCAACGGCGGAAGCAGGCGGGCGGCGAAAGCGTTCATCCCCTTGGGATAGCCAAATCGCGCCCGCCTGTGAACCGGGGCGGCGCTTTCCCGCGGCACCGGCCGCACGAAGGGAAATTTCGACTTTCGCAGCAATCAGAACCTCGGTACCGTATCATGATGCCATCGCGCATGGGGCGCGCCAAGCATCCCCATCCGGGACAATCCCATGATGTCGAAGCAATTCGTCGGGCTGATGGCGGCGGCAGCCAGCCTTGTTCTCGCCATTTCGGCCGCGCCGGCACAGGCAGGCCCCTCCATCAATCGTGGTGTCGCGCACTATCAGGGCCGCTGGGTCTGGCAGGGCGCCCTCAAGAACAAGCGGGATCCCAAGAATATCAGCTTCATCCAGTTCACCGGGCCGAACCGGCTGGTCTACTGCTACAAGGCCGACTGCCGGCTGGTGAATGCCCGGCCGGTGGGAAGCGGCTTCAGCTTCACCACCAATGGCCGCAACCTCTTCCTGATGGCGACGACGAACCCGTCGGTGCTCATGGGGAAGTTCTGGGAGGACTTCACTTCGCCCGGACAGCCGCCGAACGCCATCGTGGCCTATGCCCTCAAGCCCTGAGCCTCACCGCACCGCGACGATGAAAAGTCGCGGAAAGCGCAGCAGCACCTTGCCGTCGACGCGCGGCGGATAGGCGCGGGCGAGCCGCTCCGTGTAGTCTTTGAGGAAGGCGGCGCGCTCTTCCTCGCCGAGCGGGGCGAGATAGGTGCGCAGCCCGGTGGAGCGGAACCACTCGGCGATGGCCGGCGCTCCGGCGAGCGGGTGATTATAGTAGGTGTGCCAGATGTCGACATGGCGGGCGAGCGGCGCCAACCGGTCGTAATACGCACCGACGGAAGGCAGCACGTCGCGCGCCGCGCCGGCGAGCTGCGCCGCCCAGGGGCCGGCCGCGGCCGTCTCCCGCATCAGACGGTGCGAGGGCTCCTCGACATTGTCGGGCATCTGCACCGCGAGGACGCCGCCCTCGGGCAGCGCCTCCACGAGCCGCGCCAGCACGTCGATATGGTCCGGCACCCACTGGAACACGGCGTTGCCGAACAGAAGGTCGGTCTGCGCCGGCGGCTGCCAGGTCGCGAGGTCGCCCAGCTCGAACCGCGCGGCGGGCAGGCGCGCGCGGGCCTGCTCGATCATGGCGGGCGAGTTGTCGACGCCGATCACCTCGGCCCCGGGCCAGCGCCCGGCCAGCAGCTCGGTCGAGTTGCCCGGTCCGCAGCCGAGGTCGACGACGCGGCGCGGACGCTCCAGCGGCACCCGCGCCAGCAGCTCGCGCGGCGGTCGGGTGCGCTCGTCCTCGAACTTCAGATAGAGGGCGGGGTTCCAGTCTTCCGAAACACTGCGCATGGTCGTTCCCTCATCGAGCGGGCGCGACCATGCCGCATCGGTGAGGCCACGCCAAGAGCCCGGAAACGACGGCCCCGCCGCCCGCATCGCGGCGTGGCGCGCGACGCGGCCCAAACAAGAAGCCGGCGCGGATCGCTCCGGCCGGCTTCTTGTGATCGAGCACGCGCGTCGCTCAGCGCGTCAGCTTCTTGTGCTTCATCCGGTGCGGGATGATGGCGTCGACGCCGAGGCGGCGCTTCTTGTCTTCCTCGTAGTCGTGGAAGTTGCCCTCGAACCATTCGACATGGCCCTCATCCTCATAGGCGAGCATGTGGGTGGCGATGCGATCGAGGAAGAAGCGGTCATGCGAGATGATGACCGCGCAGCCGGCGAAATCCTCCAGCGCCTCTTCCAGCGCGCGCAGCGTCTCGACGTCGAGGTCGTTGGTCGGCTCGTCGAGCAGCAGGACGTTGGCACCCTGCTGGAGGATACGGGCGAGGTGGACGCGGTTGCGCTCGCCGCCCGAGAGCATGCCGACCTTCTTCTGCTGGTCGCCGCCCTTGAAGTTGAAGGCGCCGCAATAGGCGCGCGAATTGATCTCGCGCTTGCCGAGATAGAGGATCTCGTTGCCGCCGGAGATTTCCTCCCACACCGTCTTCTTGTCGTCGAGTGCGTCGCGGTTCTGGTCGACATAGCCGAGCTGCACGCTGTCGCCGATGGTGATGGTGCCGGCATCGGGCTTCTCCAGCCCGGTGATCATGCGGAACAGCGTGGTCTTGCCGGCGCCGTTCGGCCCGATGACGCCGACGATGCCGCCCGGCGGCAGCTTGAACGACAGGTTGTCGATCAGCAGCTTGTCGCCGAACGACTTCGACAGGCCCTCGAAAGCGATGACGTTGTTGCCGAGCCGCTCGGACACCGGGATGACGATCTGGGCGGTGGTCGGCGCCTTCTCGGAGGCCTTCTTGACCAGTTCGTCATAGCGCTGGATACGCGCCTTGTTCTTGGCCTGGCGCGCCTTCGGGGATGCCGCCATCCATTCCTGCTCGGAGGCGAGCGCGCGCTGGCGGGCTTCGTCCTCGCGGTTCTCCTGCTGCATCCGCTTGGTCTTCTGCGTCAGCCAGGAGGAATAGTTGCCCTCATAAGGAATGCCGCGGCCGCGATCGAGCTCGAGGATCCAGCCGGTCACATTGTCGAGGAAGTAGCGGTCATGGGTGACGATCAGGATCGCGCCCGGATAGTTGCGCAGATGGCCTTCCAGCCAGTTGGTGGTCTCGGCGTCGAGATGGTTGGTCGGCTCGTCGAGCAGCAGCAGCTCGGGCTGCGAGAGCAGCAGCTGGCACAGCGCGACGCGGCGGCGCTCGCCGCCGGAGAGCTTCGAGACGTCGGCGCCTTCTTCCGGGCAGCCGAGGGCGTCCATCGCCTGGTCGACCTTGCTGTCGAGATCCCACAGGCCCTGGCCCTCGATCTCGTCCTGCAGCGCGGTCATCTCGTCCGCGGTCTCGTCCGAGTAGTTCATGGCGAGTTCGTTGTAGCGGTCGAGGATCGCCTTCTGCCGGGCGACGCCGAGCATCACGTTCTCGCGGACGGAGAGCTTCGGGTCGAGCAGCGGCTCCTGCGGCAGGTAGCCCACGCGCGCGCCTTCCGCGACCCAGGCCTCGCCGGAGAAGTCCTTGTCGAGGCCCGCCATGATCTTGAGCAGGGTGGACTTGCCCGAGCCATTGGGGCCGAGAATGCCGATCTTGGCATCCGGGTAGAAGGAGAGGTGCACGTTGTCGAGCACCTTCTTGCCGCCCGGATAGGCCTTGGACATGCCGTGCATGTGGTAGACGTACTGATAGGAAGCCATGTCGAATTCCTGCGCGTGCGGACGGAGCCGAAGGTCGGGCCGCAAAGTCCGGTCGTGATGCGGGTGTGGGGTTGGCCGTTATGTAGCGGTTGCACCGTTCAGCGGCAAGGCCGCAGCGGTCGGCCCCACCTCAGTCAGGTACCCTGACGTCACGTGTCGTGTTAACCTGCGCAACCCGGAGGCGTAGAAGCATGTTGCCGGTCCTCACGCCGCCAGAAGAGCCGACCTCGCATGCTGTCCCGAATTTCAGACGCCGAACTGCGCAACCTCTATGTCAACTTTCCGACTCCGGCCTGCGTCATCGGCTGGGATGGCTGTTTCATCGCGGTCAATGAGGAAGAGGCCCGCCTGACCGGGAGCCCCGGTGCCGAGATGATCGGCCGGGCGGCCGCCGAACTGTTCGGCCCGCAGGCACAGCGGAATATCGCGCGCGACTTCGCCGCCTTCGATGCCGGCGAAACGGTCCCCACTCACGAATTCGAGGCGCTCGGCAAGACCTATCTCGTGGCGACGCGCCCCGACCGGCGGGAACCGGGCGGCCGCGTCCTCGCCATTCATGTCGTGATGATCGACATCACCGAACGCAAATTGCTGGAGGAGAAGCTCGAACTCGCCAACCGCCAGCTCAGCGAGGCCAACCACAAGCTCACCGAGGCCGCGCGCACCGATGCGCTGACCGGCCTGTGGAACCGGCACGCGCTTGAGGAACTGCTGCCCTGGGAGATCGGCCGCAGCCTGCGCGAGCGCACGCCGCTGTCGGTGCTGATGGTCGATATCGACCATTTCAAGCGCTACAACGACCATTACGGGCACCTTGCCGGCGACGAAGCGCTCCATGCCGTCGCGCATGCCATGGGCGAGGCCCTGAAGCGCCCCGGCGACATGGTGGCGCGCTATGGTGGCGAGGAATTCCTCGTCGTGCTGCCGTCGACCGGCCCGAACGACGCCATGGTCGTCGCGGCGAATCTCCAGAGGGCCATCGCGGCCATCGCCATTCCCCATGAGGACAGCCTTCTCGGCCGCCTCACCGTGAGCATCGGCGTGGCCAGCCGCCTGCCTGACGCGCCCGCCATGCCCGTCGCCCAGATTCGCACCGAGCTGATCGACGGGGCGGACCAGGCGCTCTACGCCGTCAAGCAGGGAGGCCGCAACGGCGTGAAGCTGTTCAAGCGCGACGAGAGCCTCGCCGAACGTTGAGGAGCGTGCTCCACCTGCCCCCGCCGACGGTCATTATTTCCCCGGGGGTATTGGAACGCCTCCCGCAGTCATGCGTTAGGAGCATGCCGGAACGGGCGGCCGGACGATGATGGCTACCCTATTACCTCAGTTATTCGGAACGGGGCGGGTATACCGACAGTATGGCGAGAACACGAACCGCATCAGGCAACGGCATTCACCCGCTACCTGAACCCGACTGGGCCCTGTTCCTCGATATTGACGGCACCCTGATCGAGCACGCAGACCATCCCGAGGGCGTCGACATCCCGCTCGACATGCCCGACCTGCTGGGACAGCTCCAGCTGGCGCTCGACGGCGCCGTCGCGCTGGTTTCCGGCCGCACCATCGAATGGATGGACAAGCGCTTCGCGCCCGCCCGGCTCGCCGCCTCGGGCCAGCACGGCGCGGAGGTCCGTCTGGCGCCCGACCTGCCCTCGGTGCCCATCCCGCGGCCGAGATGGCGCGCGCCGCTGGAGACCGCGCTCGACCATGCGCTGGCGAGCTGGCCCGGCGTCTTCCTCGAGCACAAGCCGCTGTCGCTGGCCGTGCATTTCCGCGCCGTGCCGCAATTCGGCGAGGAGATCACGCAGACGGTGATCGACATCGGCTCCGGGCTCGACTCCGGCATCGAATTTCTCAAGGGCCGCTGCGTCATCGAGGTCCGGCAGGCCGGGCGCAACAAGGGCACCGCGGTGGAGGAACTGATGAAGTCGGCCCTGTTCGCCGGGCGCCGGCCGGTCTTCCTCGGCGACGACGTGACCGACGAGGACGGCTTCCGCGCCGTCCGCGCCGCCGGTGGCCTCGCCGTCGCCGTCGGCCCGCGCCCGACCCTGCAGGCGGACTGGCGGCTGGCGACGCCGGCCGACGTGCGCCGCTGGCTGGCCGATATTCCCAAGGCTCTGGAGGGCGTGGCTTCGTGACGGCAAATCTCGACCTCGCCGCGATCGGCAACGGCACCATCGCCGCGCTGATCGACCGCAACGGGCGCATCGCCTGGTGCTGCTGGCCGCGCATCGACGGCGACCCGGTGTTCTCGTCGCTGCTCGGCGGCACCGAGCCGGAAGCCGGCTTCTTCGACGTGGTGCTGGACGGCCAGGTCAAGGCGACGCGGCGCTACCAGCCCAACACCGCCATCATCGAAACCACTCTGGAGAACGACCAGGGCGCCAGGCTGCGGATCACCGATTTCGCGCCGCGCTTCAAGCTCTATGACCGCATCTACCGTCCGGCGACGCTGGTGCGCCGCATCGAGCCGCTGAACGGCATGTGCCGCGTCACCTTGCGGCTGCGCCCGCATTTCGCCTGGGGCGAGCAGCGCCCGACCCCGGTACGCGGCTCGAACCACATGCGCTTCACCGGCGACGACTTCACCCTGCGCGCCACCACCGACCTGCCCATCGTCTATGTGATGGAGGAGCGCCCCTTCGTGCTCAGCAAGGCGGCGACCATCGTGCTCGGCCCGGACGAGCCCTTCCCCGCCAGCATCACCGACACCGCGCGCAGCTTCGAGGAGAAGACCCGCGACTACTGGCAGGACTGGGTGCGCTACCTCTCGGTGCCCTTCGAATGGCAGGACGCGGTGATCCGCGCGGCCATCTCGCTGAAGCTGTGCGCCTTCGAGGAAACCGGCGGCATCGTCGCGGCGCTCACCACCTCGATCCCGGAGGCGCCGCATTCGATTCGCAACTGGGACTACCGGCACTGCTGGCTGCGCGATTCCTACTTCACCGTGCGCGCGCTGAACCTGCTCGGCGCCACGCGCACGATGGAGGACTATATCCGCTACCTTACGACGGTGATCGCCTCCGAGCCGTCGGGGCGGCTGGCGCCGGTCTATTCCATCGTCCCCGGCACGCCGCTGGAGGAGCGCTTCGCCGCCGCCCTGCCCGGCTTCCACGGCATGGGGCCGGTGCGGGTGGGAAACCAGGCCGCCGAGCAGGTGCAGAATGACGGCTATGGCCATGTCGTGCTCGCCGCCGCGCAGATGTTCTTCGACGAGCGGCTGCCGAACCGCGGCGACATGGCGCTGTTCAACCTGCTCGAAGGCGTCGGCGCGCGGGCGGTCGAGTTCGCCTTCGAGCCCGATGCCGGGCTGTGGGAGCTGCGCGGCCGGCGCCGCGTGCACACCTTCTCGGCGGTGATGAGCTGGGCCGCCTGCGACCGGCTGGCGCGCATCGCCCGCGTGCTGGAGCTTCCCGACCGCGCCCAGTTCTGGGCCGGGCATGCCAACGAGATCCGCGCCCGCATCCTCGCCTTCGCCTGGGACGAGAAGCTCGGCAGCTTCGTCGACGCGCAGGAGGAGGGCCAGCTCGACGCCAGCCTGCTGCTGCTCGCCGAGCTCGGCTTCGTGCGGCCGGACGACCCGCGCTACGTCGCCACCGTCGAGACCATCGGCCGCGAGCTGAAGCGCAACGGCTACATGATGCGCTATGCCGGCGAGGATGATTTCGGCCTGCCGGAAACCTCCTTCACCATCTGCTCGTTCTGGTACGCGGGAGCGCTCGACCTGATCGGCCGCCGCGACGAGGCGCGCGAGATGTTCACGAGCCTGCTCGAGCGCCGCAACGAGGCCGGGCTGCTCTCCGAGGACATCGACAACCAGACCCTCGAGCTGTGGGGTAACATCCCGCAGACCTACTCGATGGTCGGACTCATCGACACGGCGATGCGGTTGTCCAAGACATGGGAGGAAGCGTTCTGGCGAGGCTCGTAGTCGTATCGAACCGCGTGGCGTCGCCCCGGGAGCGGGCGGCCAAGGCGGGAGGGCTGGCGGTCGCGCTGCGCGAGGCACTCGGCAAGCGCGGCGGCCTGTGGTTCGGCTGGAGCGGCGAGACCGAGATCAACCCGCCCGATGCGCCGAAGGTCTTCCGCTCCGGCCGCGTGACCTACGCGCTGCAGACGCTCGATCCGGAGGACCAGCGCGCCCATTATGCGGGCTACGCCAACGGCACGCTCTGGCCGCTGTGCCATTACCGGCTCGGCCTGCTCACCTTCCGCCGCGCCGACTGGGAAGGCTACCGCCGGGTCAACGAACACTTCGCCCGCTCGCTGCTGCCGCTGCTGAAGCCCGACGACATCATCTGGGTTCACGACTACCACTTCATCCCGCTCGCCGCGGAACTGCGCAAGCTCGGCTTCGAGGGGCGGATCGGCT
Source organism: Ancylobacter sp. TW_SC_1 (assembly GCF_056836805.1). NCBI lineage: Bacteria > Pseudomonadati > Pseudomonadota > Alphaproteobacteria > Hyphomicrobiales > Xanthobacteraceae > Ancylobacter > Ancylobacter sp. TW_SC_1. The sequence continues at coordinate 2,329,759 of NZ_CM166365.1, read as the reverse complement.
ATTTCCACCACATACCGTGGCCGACGTCGGAAGTGTTCCTCAGCCTGCCCTCGCACGCCGCGCTGGTGCACGATCTGTCGCATTACGACCTCGTCGGCCTGCAGACCGAGAACGACGTGCGCGCGCTGCTCACCTACATTTCCTCCGAGGTGCGCGGCTGGATCGCGCCGGGCGGCGTGGTGGGGCTGCGCCAGCGGCGCTTCCGCGTCGCCGCCTTCCCGATCGGCATCGACGTGGACGCCTTCGTCAGGGACGCCCGTGCCTCCGTCGGCAGCGACGAGGAGCGCCGGCTGCAGGAGAGCCTCGCCGGCCGCGTGCTGGCCGTCGGCGTCGACCGGCTCGACTATTCCAAGGGGCTGCCCGGCAAGTTCGCCGCCTTCGGCGAGTTGCTCAGCCGCTATCCCGAGCACCGCTCCCAGGTGACGATGATGCAGATCGCGCCGGTCTCGCGCGGCGAGGTCGCCGAATACCGGGCGCTGCGGCGCGAGCTGGAGGAGCTGGGCGGCGCGATCAACGGCGAATACGCCGAGTTCGACTGGGTGCCGCTGCGCTATCTCAACCGGCCGTTCCAGCGCGCGACGCTCGCCGCCATCTACCGCATGGCGCGGATCGGCATTGTCACGCCGCTGCGCGACGGCATGAATCTCGTCGCCAAGGAATATGTCGCGGCGCAGGATCCCGACGATCCCGGCGTATTGGTCCTCTCGCGCTTCGCCGGTGCGGCGGACGAGCTGACCGGCGCGCTGATCGTCAATCCCTACGACGTCGAGGGCATGGCGGAGGCTTTCCACGCCGCGCTGATCATGCCGCTCGACGAGCGCCGCGAACGCTGGCAAACCAACATGCGCAGGGTTGAGAGCAACACCATCCACACCTGGTGCGAGAACTTCATTACCGAACTGTCGAGCGGCGTCGGCCAGTTCGCGGATGCGACCGGACCCGAGAAGGGCAGCCGTCATATCTGATGCCTCGGCACGAGCCCTTGTCCGCGCAGGGCATCCCGATGCGGCGGACATCACCCGGCCGGCGCCCCGCCCGACCGACAGGCAAGCGCGCGGGATTCAACAATCCGCAGCATTCCCCAGGCGCGGAAGCCGCTCCACTCTCGCGAAAAAGGCGCCGGCGCCCCTCTACTGCCCGGCCTCGTGCGGCCCGATCAGGCGCCCGACATCCGGCAGCCAGCGCAGCGACATGGCGAAGCTCTTCGCGCCGCCCGGCGCGATGAGCGACAGGCCCGGCTTGTCGAGGAACTCGACCGGCGCCTGCTGCGGCGTCGCGTAGCCCGACCACGGCTCGATGCACAGGAAGGGCGCCCCCGGCTTCGACCAGAGCCCGAGCTGCGGCATGCCGGGGAAGGCGACCTCCAGCCCCGGTTCGCCCGGCACGCCGAAGCGCACATGGTGCGAACGCAGGCCGAGGAAGATCAGCGCATCGCGCTCGAACATCGCGTCGGTCGGCTCGATGATCGCATCCACCGCCGGGTTGGCCTCGGTCTGCGTGGAGAGCAGCCCGCCGACCGGGCGGTGCACCGGCTCGACCTCCGCCTTCTCGAACACCAGCCGGTGGTCGGCCCGCGTGCCGCCATAGGGCAGCGGCCAGCGGAAGGCGGGGTGGAAGCCGAAGCTCGCCGGCAGCGGCTCGGCGCCGGGATTGCTCACCACCGCCTCGATGGTCAGCGTCGCCTCGATCAGCGTGTAGGTGACGGTCAGCGAGAAATCGAACGGGTATTGCTTGCGCGTCTCCTCGTCGGCGTGCAGCGCGAAGCGGACGCCCGAGTCCGTGGCCTCCTCCAGCGTGAAGACGCGGCGGCGGGCGATGCCGTGCTGCGCCATCGGATAGACCGTGCCCCGGTGCACCAGCTGGTCGTTGGGAAGCCGGCCGACGATGGGAAAGAGCAGCGGCGCGTGCCCGGTCCAGAAGGCGGCATCGCCGTTCCACAGCAGGTCGCGGCCGTTCTCGTCGGTCAGCCGCACCATCTCGGCGCCGAGCGGCGCGATCTCCACCGCGAGAAAGCCCGATTTCAGTTTCACCACTGCGTCGCCCATACCAATCCCCGTCTCGACATCGCGCACGATCAAGGTTAACCGAATCCTTGCGGATTCGAGACTCTGCCGCGTCAGCCGTCCCCCGAAGCCTCTCGCCGCCCGGACCCATCATGTCCCAGACTCTCGGCCCTGTCGCCGCGCTCCTTCTGGGGGTCTTCTTCCTGGTGACGGGCAGCGGCCTGCAGAACACGCTGCTGCCGCTGCGCGGCGCCTTCGAGGGCTTCAGCGCCATCAATCTCGGCATTCTGGGATCGAGCTACTATCTCGGCTTCGTCGTCGGTTGCCTGGTCGTGCCGCATCTGGTGCGGCGCTCCGGCCATATCCGGGCCTTCGCGGCGCTGACCTCGTGCGTCGTGGCGACGATGATCGCGCATCCGCTCTTCATCGAGCCGCTGTTCTGGTTCGCCCTGCGCGGCATCACCGGCTTCTGCTTCGCCGGCCTCTACCTCGTCATCGAAAGCTGGCTGAACGACCGCGCCACCAACCAGACGCGCGGCTTCGTCATGAGTGCCTATGTCATCGTCGACTACGCGGCGCTCACGGCCGGCCAGATGATGATCACGCTCTACCCGGTGCGCGGCTTCGAGCTTTTCGCGCTCGCCGCCATCCTGTTCTCGCTCGCCACCCTGCCGGTGGCGATCACCTCGAGCGGCCAGCCGGCGCCGATCGAGACCGCCCGCATCCGGCTGCCGCGCCTGTTCCGCGCCGCCCCGGTGGCGATGGTCGGCTGCTTCGTGATCGGCATCACCAACGGCTCGCTCTGGTCGCTTGGCCCGATCTTCGGCATCGGCCGGGGGCTGACCGCCGACGGCGCGGCGACCTTCATGAGCGCCGTGGTCGTGGCGGGCGCGCTGGCGCAATGGCCGATCGGCTTCCTCTCCGACCGCATGGACCGGCGGCGCATCCTCGGCGCGCTGATGGTCGGCGCGATGCTCGCGGGCCTCGCGCTGGGGGCGCTGCAGTTCGATCTCGTCGGCCTCAGCGTGCTGGGCCTGTTCTACGGCGCGCTGTCGCTGCCCGCCTATTCGCTCGCCGCCGCCCATGCCTATGACCGCACCCACGCCGCCGACGCGGTGGAGACGGCGGCGGGCCTGCTGCTGCTCTACGGCATCGGCTCGGTGGTGGGCCCCGCCCTCGCCTCCCTCGGCATGCAGCATTACGGACCGGGCGCGCTGTTCTTCTTCACCGCCGCCGCCTATGCGTTCCTGCTGCTTTTCGTGGTCTGGCGCATGACCATGCGAACGGACGCGCGCCCGAGCGAGCCGGTGAGCGAACCGATGGCCTCCGCGGCCACGGGCACCCTCCCCCGGCCCGAGCCGGAGCCGCCCGTCTCGCGGCTCAGGCGCTGGCGCCGCGCGGCACCGGCGGTCAAGCCGCAGCCCCGGCCGGCTCCCCCGCCCCCGGCGGGCAAGGACGGCGCCGGCAAGGACACGACCGACGCCCCCTTCCCGGACGAGCAGGATGGGCGCTCGGACGGCGCCTGAGACGCGGCGTCGCGCGAGGTGGGCCGGCGCCATGGAACCGGCCGGCCCGGCCGGCGGTTGAGGCCGCATAACGGGACACGCCGCGCATGTTCAGATACGCCCTCCTCTTCCTCCTCGTCTCCCTCGTCGCCGGGGCCGTGGGCCTCACCAACGTCTCGAAGCTGGCGCGCGCCCTCTCCCTGGTGCTGTTCGCCCTGTTCTTTCTCGGCTTCCTGCTGCTGATCGGCCTCGCCATGCTGGTCGACCAGGCGGTGTCGATGCCCTGACGTCGCCGAGGCGCGGTTTCGCACCCTGCATTGACATGGCGCAAGGCACCCCTCCGCCATCGGACTAGCCTCCCGTGAAAACGAAGGAGGATGTCCATGCCGATCGAAACCATCATTTTCGTCGCCGCGACCGTGATCGCCTTCAGCGGTCTGGCTCTCACCATCGCCTGGGTGGATGCGTCCACCAAGCAGACCCGCCGCAAGAACCACCCGATCCCGGGCGAGTGAGCGGCAGAGGCGGCCACCGCCTTCGTCCCCCGCGACGCCTGCCGGAGCGGCGGGAGTTCATCTTCCTACGGGCGGGTTCCTACGGGCAAGGCGACGGCGGAGTTGGCGCCACCTCGCCCTGCGTCACGAAGCGGACGAGCTGGCTCATGGTGAAGATGTCGTCCGAGGTCGTCACCGTCTTGTCCCAGTAGAGCTGCGACGCCGCGTCGGTGACATCCGTGCCGGTCGGCCGGTGCTCCTTGAACTGGCCCAGACGTTTGCCGGCCTCGGCAGCGATGGCCGGGGCGCGGACGGGCGGGTTCGACGGATCGTCCACCTTGTCGACCGACGCCTCCAGCAACGCGCCGATCAAGGTCTCGGCGACGATATAGCCGCCGACCGCGCCAAGCTGCGGGTGTTCGGTTAACACCGCCGCGTCCTGCAGCATGTAGAACCAGAGCGGCGTGTTCCAGAGCAGCGACGGCTCCAGCGCGAAGAGTTCCTCGAACGTCTGGAAATCGGCTGACGGAAACAGTTCGTCACGGCCTAGTGGCGGAATGAAGCCGTAGACGGCGGCAAGCTGGCCGGCGACCGACTGGCCGGAGGGCAGCCCGAAATCGACGCCGCGACGAAGGTTGCGCTCGGCCAGCGATTGCGGCGGCTCGCCGATGGACGGCGGCGGCAGGCGGAAGATGGCGGGCGGCAGGTGGGCGTCCAGCGGCTCGCCATGCTGGGGAACGTCGTGCGCGACGCCTTGGGGATCGGTGAACGTCATCTGGGGGGCGGTCTGGAAGAACAGCCTCCAGTCGACATGGAAGTCGCGAATGGTCAGCGCGCCCGTCGTGGGGTCGACCACATGGGAAAGCAGCGGCTGGTCGCCGCGCAGGTCGAACCCCCGCCGCGACGTATCGAAGAGCGGCGCCGATTCATTCTCCCGGAGGAAATAGCCGTTGCGCAACTGCGTGTGCCCGAGCCGGAACACCGCGTGCGAGAACTCCACCGGAATCGCCACCGCCCCGGCGATGACCTTCTCGCCGACCCCGAGCCTGCGCAGGATCGCGTCATTGCGCGCGTTCATGGCCTGGAACAGCGTGGCCTGCTGCTGGAACTTTTCCAGTACCGCGATGATATGCGCGGCCTGAACGATGCGCGGCAGATAGTCGAACAGCACGATGCGACGATAGGCTTCCTCCACCTGCCGGCGCGTGTCCTTGAAGGCGGCGCTGCTCGGGGCGCGGGGAACGTCCGTCCGGGCGGCGTGGATCTTGTTGTGCAGGCGCTGGAACAGCATGTGCACTTGCAGGATCAGCTTGTTCTCGTCGTTGCGCGGATCGGCGATCAGGCGCTTGTTGCGAAAGCCGCTGCCGCGCCAGATGTCGGGCACGACGTTCGGATCGTGCTGGTATTTCGACACGGTCGTACCGGCGCCGGGCTGGTACAGCAGGAACAGCCCGTCCGCGTCGTAGAGCTCGGGCTGCGGCGCACCAAGCAGGCCATAGACCGAATCCAGATCGAGCTGGCCCGAGCGTCCATTCGTCGTGGAGGGCAGATCCTGCGTCGGGTCGCGCACATCCTCCAGAACATGCTGGCGCTGGCCGATGGTCGGGTTCTGCGGGACGATGCCGAATTCGGACCCGATCACCCGGAACTCGGTGACGTCGTGGTCGATGAACTGGCCGAGAAAGGTGAAGCCGGAGAGGTTGGCCGGCTTTCCGCCCGCCGGCAACGGCGTCAGCCTGTGCAATGGTCCCATGGGTCCCGCGAACAGGGCAAGGGCCAGCGAATTGTACGAATGATCCTCGGACGCGAAGAGCCGTCCGAACGGCGCCTTCAGCCCCTCCGGGGCCAGTGTTTTCGGGTTGATGACGTCAACCCAGCCATGATGTGACATGCCGACCCCCCAGTTACCTTTGGGAAGGTTAACACCGATCTACATTCTTACAACTCTAGATTTTATACGTCGCATACGCATCATTTAAGTTGTGTGCGCGCAGGCGGGCGGGCGTATACGCGCAAGGCGATCACCGGCCGTGCGGAAGAGGGGTCCGAGAGGTCGACCCGGCCGCTGAGACAAAAGAAAAGGGCGGCCCGCAGGCCGCCCTTTCGCATGTCGTTCGCGCGTGCGCTCAGTTGTCGAGGAACGAGCGCAGCTTGCGCGAGCGCGAGGGGTGCTTGAGCTTGCGCAGCGCCTTGGCCTCGATCTGGCGGATGCGCTCGCGCGTCACCGAGAACTGCTGGCCGACCTCTTCCAGCGTGTGATCGGTGTTCATGCCGATGCCGAAGCGCATGCGCAGCACGCGCTCTTCGCGCGGCGTCAGCGAGGCCAGCACACGCGTCGTGGTCTCGCGCAGATTGGACTGGATCGCCGCGTCGATCGGCAGGATGGCGTTCTTGTCCTCGATGAAGTCGCCGAGATGGCTGTCTTCCTCGTCGCCGATCGGCGTTTCCAGCGAGATCGGCTCCTTGGCGATCTTGAGGACCTTGCGCACCTTCTCCAGCGGCATGCCGAGCTTCTCGGCGAGTTCCTCCGGCGTCGGCTCGCGGCCGATCTCGTGCAACATCTGGCGCGAGGTGCGCACGATCTTGTTGATCGTCTCGATCATGTGCACGGGAATGCGGATGGTCCTTGCCTGATCCGCGATGCTGCGGGTGATCGCCTGCCGGATCCACCACGTCGCATAGGTCGAGAACTTGTAGCCGCGGCGGTACTCGAACTTGTCGACCGCCTTCATCAGGCCGATATTGCCTTCCTGGATGAGGTCGAGGAACTGCAGGCCGCGGTTCGTGTACTTCTTGGCGATGGAGATGACGAGGCGCAGGTTCGCCTCGACCATTTCCTTCTTGGCCTGACGGGCTTCCTTCTCGCCCTTCTGCACCATCTGGACGATCTTGCGGAATTCCTGGATCTCCAGCCCGGTCTCGGTGGCCAGCGCGTGGATTTCCGAGCGCAGATCCTTGATGCCGTCGAGTTCCTGACCGACGAAGCCCTTCCAGCCGCGCGAGGTCAGGTTCTTCACCCGGGCGACCCATTTCGGGTCGAGCTCCGAGCCCTGATACTGCTTGAGGAAGTCCTCGCGGGAAACGCCGAAGCTCTCGGCCAGGCGCATCAGCCGGCCTTCGAGCGAGACGAGGCGCTTGTTGATGTCGTAGAGCTGCTCGACGAGGTTGTCGATGCGCGCCTGGTTGAGCGACAGCGACTTCACGTCGACGATCAGCGCGTCCTTCAGGCTCTTGTACTTGCGGTCCTGCGAGGGCGAGAGGCTCTCGTTCTTCAGCTTGGACTCGACGTTCTGGTCCTGCAGGCGGCGCAGCTTCTTGTAGGCGTCGGCGATGCGGTCGAAGGTCTCGAGCACCTTCGGCTTGATCTCGGCTTCCATCGCCGCGAGCGACAGGGAGTTCTCCATGTCGTCGTCGTCGTCATTGGCGATGCTCTCGCCGATCGTGGGCTCGCGCTCTTCCTCGGCTTCCGGGGCGAGCGTGCCGCCTTCGACGATCGGGCCGTTCTTGGCCTCGGGGCCGGCATAGGTCGCTTCGAGGTCGATGATGTCGCGGAGGAGCACCTTGCCCTCCACCAGCTCGTCGCGCCAGATGATGATGGCCTGGAAGGTCAGCGGGCTCTCGCAGAGCCCGGCGATCATCGCCTCGCGGCCGGCCTCGATGCGCTTGGCGATAGCGATCTCGCCCTCGCGGGACAGCAGCTCGACCGAACCCATCTCGCGCAGATACATGCGGACGGGATCGTCCGTGCGCTCGCCCGGCTCCGACTTGGTCTCGGAGCGGATGACCGCGCGCGGGCTCGCCTCGGCCAGCTCGCCGCCGCTCTCTTCCTCTTCCTCGTTGGCCTCGGGGCTCTCCTCGGCTTCCGCCTCGGCCTCGGCCTCCTCGGACTCGACGACGTTGATGCCCATCTCGTTGAGCATCGCGTAGATGTCCTCGATCTGGTCCGAGGTGTTCTGCTCGGAGGGGAGAACCTCGTTCAGCTCGTCATAGGTCACATAGCCGCGCTTCTTGGCGAGCTTGATCAACTTCCGGACGGCGGCGTCCGAAAGGTCGAGCAACGGGCTGTCCGGCGTATCGCCATCCTTCTCGGGGGCTTCCGTCGCTTCCGCTGCCTGCTTCGCCATGCGTGTGCTCCTCAAGCGCCGTCCGGCTCGTTGCCCCGGCGTGCGACGGCGGTCCTTGCGGCGCCGTCTCTTCGATCGTTCAACCCAGTGCGCCTCGCACCGACGGGCGAGAGACGCAAACAGGGCTACGCACGCCACGCGCACGAAACGCGTGGGCGAGCAGCCCAGGGGACTCCTACATCGACCGCGCCGGACGACCCGACGCAGCGCCGAACCCCTCTACCAAAGCTTCGGTTCCGTCAAGTGCCGCGAGCTGTCTTTGTACGTCGAGAAAGCGCGCCCAATTCATGTCGGTGGGCTCCTCGGCGAGGCGTTTCTCGGCTTCTTTCAGGTCCTTAGATAGGGCGTGGCCGCGCCGGTGCAAGACCAGACGCTGATGCCACCACAGCTCGACATCCGCCCGCCCGGCATCGGCGAAGGCGGGCCAGTCATAGCGTGCGATGGCCGCGCGGGCGAGCCGGGCGGCGAACGGGGCGTGGCCCTGCGCCTCCAGCCGGGCGGCGAAACGCGCCGCGTCCTCGGTGTCGCCGTCCATATGGGCGTCGAGCAGCGCGCGGCGCAGTTCGGCGGCTTCCTTGTTCTGGAACGGCATGTCGGCCAGCTCCTCGGCGAACTGGTCGAGCAGCCAGGGATGGTTGATCACCGCGAAGAGCAGCAGCGCCTCGTTGCGCGGAATTTCCGCCGCCGCGCCGCGCACCAGCGCCGAGCGGCGCATCGCCTCGCCCGCCGCCGCGCCGGGCTGGCCGCGCGCTCCGTTGCTGGGACGGCGCCCGTTGCGCCCCTGGAAGCGGCCCTGATAGTCGCCGGAGGCGCGGCGCGGGGCGTCGCCCTGCACCGGCACCGGCGCGAACAGCCGGCGGAAACGGTCCATCAATTCGCCGCGGTAGTGCTTGCGCACGGTCTCGTCGGCGATGACGCGGACGATCTCGCCGATGCGCGCCTCCAGCGCAGCGCGGCGCTCGGGCGTGTCGACGCTCGCCGTCTCCATCTCGCGCGCCCACAGCACGTCCGCCAGCGGGCGGGCCTGCGCCAGCACGGCGTCGACCGCCTCGCGCCCGCCGGCCCGCACGAGGTCGTCCGGGTCCTGCCCCTCGGGCAGCGCGCCGAAGGACAGGCTGACGCCCGGCTTGAGATGCGGCAGGGCGAGGTCGATGGCGCGATAGGCCGCCCGCCGGCCGGCCTTGTCGCCGTCGAACAGCAGCACCGGCTCGGGCGCCATCTTCCACAAAAGCGCGAGCTGCTCCTCGGTCAGCGCCGTGCCGAGCGGCGCCACCGCGCCGGGAAAGCCGGCCTCGACCAGCGCGATGACGTCGACATAGCCCTCGGCGGCGATCACCGGCGCGCCATTATGCGCGGCGGCGCGGGCGTTGAAGGCGTTGTAGAGCAGCGCGCCCTTGTGGAAGAGCGGGGTCTCCGGCGAGTTGAGGTACTTGGCCGGAACGTCCTTCTCCAGCGCCCGGCCGCCAAAGGCGACGACGCGCCCGCGCAGGTCGGTGATGGGAAACATCACCCGGTCGCGGAAGCGGTCATAGGGCAGCGCGACGTCCTCGGCGGCGATCAGCAGCCCCGCCTCGACCATGTCCTCGACCGGCACGCCCTTGCCGCCGAGCGCCTCCTTGAGCGCAAAACGCTCGGGCAGCGCATAGCCGATACGGAAGCGGCCCTGCGTCGCCGGGCCGAGGCCGCGATCGGCGAGATAGCCGCGCCCCTTGGCGCCGGCGCGGCTCTGCAGCACCGCCTCGTAATAGCGCGCGGCCAGGTCCATCACCTCGTGCAGCGTCTTGCGCCGGGTCTCGCGCTGCTCCTCCTCGCGCGACTGTACCGGCATCGGCACGCCCGCCATCGAGGCGAGGCGCTCCACCGCCTCCGGGAAGGGCAGGCCCTCGACCTCCATCAGGAAGTCGAACTGGTCGCCGTGCTTGCCGGAGGAGAAGCAGTGATAGAAACCCTTCTGGTCGTTGACGTAGAAGGACGGCGTCTTCTCGGGATTGAACGGCGACAGGCCGCGCCATTCCCGCCCCTGCTTCTTCAGCTGCACGCGCTTTCCCACCACCTCCGAGACCGGGAGGCGGGTGCGAATCTCGTCGAGGAACGAGGGCGGGAAGCGCATGGCGGGGTGGACTCACCGTAAGAGGCCGGTCGGGCATCATAGCAGGGCGTCGGCGCCTCGCGGGCGCACCGACCGCGAATCGCATGCCGGGGTCGGCGTCGTCCCCGCTGTCCCCAGCCCTCAGCTCGCCCCCATATAGGCGCGCCACAGCGCGGCGGCGAGGATGCCGAGCGCGATCGCCGGCAAAGCCTTGCGCAGCACCAGCGTGCCGAGGATCGCGACGCCGACCGCGACATAGCCCTCGGGCCCGCCGCGCACCGTCGCCGGCACCACCAGCGCCACCAGCACCGAGCCGGCGAGGTAGCGCAGGAACGCCTCCGTCCGCGCCGACATCGGCACGAAGCCGACCAGGAAGATGCCGCCCGCCCGCGTCGCATAGGTGACGAGCGCCATGGCGAAGATGACGAGCAGGGCGTCGGTGGTGCTCATGGCCGCTTCATCTCGTCGCGCACGAGACCGGCGATGCCGCCGGCCAGCCCGCCGACCATGACGTGCCAGTTGGGCGGCAGGAACCAGACGGCGCCCATCGCCGCCAGCCCGGCCACCAGCCAGGGCAGGTCGTCGATCCGCCCGCGCCGCAGGCCTACCAGCGTCGTGGCGAAGAAGGTCACGAGCACGAGGTCGAGCGCATAGGTCTTCACGTCGTCGAGCGTCAGGCCGCCGGCGACCGCGCCGATCACGGTCGCCGCCACCCACGTCGCCCACATCATGGCGCCGCCGCCGACGAGATAGCCGAGATCGCGCTCGCCACGCCGCTCGGCAGCGATCAGCGCCGCCCAGTTGAGATCGCTGAGCAGCGTCATCGCGCCGTAGACCTTCCACGGCGCCAGCCCCCGGCACAGCGCCCGCAGGGAGGCGCCGAGCAGGATGTGCCGCGCATTGATGGCGAAGGTCGCCACCAGCAGCGGCAGCCACGGCACCGGCGCCGTCCACAGGTCCAGCACGGCGAATTGCGACGCGCCGGCGAAGACCACCACGCTCATCAGCGCCGCGACCCAGCCTTCAAGCCCGACGCCGCGCGCGGCGATGCCGAAGGCGACGCCGAACACGAAGACCGGGGGGAGGACGGCGAGAATCGCCCGCGCCCCGCGCCAGCAGCCTGCCCAGGTCAGCGTGGCCCCGTGCGGGCGTGGTTCGGAAGCTGGCGGCATGGCGGACACGCGGATGGAAGGACGACACGTGGTGTGCGGCGCGGCGGAAATGGATCAGCCGAAGGTCAGCAGCGCCTTCACCGTGCCGCTGGCCTTGCCGAAGTCCATCACGCCGGTATAGCGCTCCTTCAGCGCCGCCATGGTGCGGCCCATGTCCTTGAGGCCGTGCGCGTCGATCTCGGCGATCACGGTGGCGATGGCGGCCTGTGATTCGGCCTCGCTCATCTGCGCCGGCAGGAAGGACTGGATGACCGCGATTTCCTCGCGCTCCTGCGTGGCGAGGTCCACGCGACCGGCTTCCTCATAGACCTTCGCGGATTCCTCGCGCTGCTTGATCATCTTGGCGAGCAGGCCGAGCAGTTCGTCGTTGGACAGCGGATCCTTGCCGTGGCCGCGCGCCTCGATGTCGCGGTCCTTGATCGCGGCATTGACGAGGCGCAGCGTGCCGAGGCGCCGCTTGTCCTGTGCCTTCATGGCTTCTTTGAGCGAGGTATTGATCTCGTCGCGCAACACGTTCGTTATGCCTTCCTGCAGTTCGCGAGACGGCGCGCCGGAATGCCGTAATTCCTGGCCGCACCGCCGCTCGCGCTTCGATGATTGTCCGCCCATGGGATCCCACCCATTTTGGCGGGTCGTCGCGCCTGCCTGCGCGGACCGCGCCGTCCCTCCGGCACAGCCATCCGCAATTCGAGGCACAGATACGCAGCGGGGAGGCTGGCATCCGGCGCGGCAACCGACTAATTAGGGCACACAACGACAGGGAACAAGATCAATGAACGGTAGCGCTGAGCCGCATTCCGGCGACGACGTGTGGGCCGAGCCCCTCCCGACCGCCCTTCTCGTGCTGGCAGACGGCACGGTGCTGGAAGGCTTCGGCCTCGGCGCGACGGGCCACGCCGTCGGCGAGGTGTGCTTCAACACCGCCATGACCGGCTATCAGGAAGTGCTGACCGATCCGTCCTATGCCGGGCAGATCATCACCTTCACCTTCCCGCATATCGGCAATGTCGGCACCAATGAGGAAGACGTCGAGACCGTCTCGATGGCCGGCGCCTCCGGCGTGCGCGGCGTGGTGCTGCACTCGGCCATCACCGATCCGTCGAACTACCGCGCCACCCGCCATTTCGATGCCTGGCTGAAGGCCCGCGGCATCATCGCCATTTCCGGCATCGACACCCGCGCGCTGACCGCGCTGATCCGCGACGGCGGCATGCCGAACGCGGTCATCGCCCATTCCGCGAAAGGCCAGTTCGATCTGCCGGCGCTGAAGCAGGAAGCCGCCGCATGGCCCGGCCTCGTCGGCATGGACCTCGTGCCGATGGTCACCTCCGCCCAGCGCTTCAACTGGGACGAGACCACCTGGAGCTGGCCGGACGGCTACGGCCAGCAGACCGCGCCGGCGCACCATGTCGTCGCCGTCGACTACGGCATCAAGCGCAACATCCTGCGCCTGCTCGCCCGCGCCGGCTGCAAGGTCACGGTCGTGCCGGCCACCACCTCGGCGCAGGAGATCCTCGCGCTGGCGCCGGACGGCGTGTTCCTCTCCAACGGCCCCGGCGACCCGGCGGCGACGGGCGAATATGCCGTGCCGGTGATCCGCGAGATCATCGACGCCGGCGTGCCGACCTTCGGCATCTGCCTCGGCCACCAGATGATCGGCCTCGCCGTCGGCGGGCGCACGGTGAAGATGCACCAGGGCCATCACGGCGCGAACCATCCGGTGAAGGACATGACCACCGGCAAGGTCGAGATCACCTCGATGAATCACGGCTTCGCGGTCGACCGCGACAGCCTGCCGGTGCGCGCGCAGGAGACCCATGTCTCGCTGTTCGACGGCTCGAATGCCGGCATCGCGCTCACCGACAAGCCGGTCTTCTCGGTGCAGTACCACCCCGAGGCCAGCCCCGGCCCGCAGGACAGCCACTATCTGTTCGACCGCTTCGTCGAGCTGATCGCCCGCACCAAGAAGGCGGCCTGAGCCGCCTCCTGCCGCCGCCGGGACGGACGCCCGCGCCGGGCGCCCTTCCCCCCCGAGGGAATCTGGTTTAAGGGAAGCCCCCAATTGCGGGGGCCGCCCTCGCCCAGAAAGTTCAATCCGGGTCCGCCCAAGGACGCGTTCTCGACGCGTCCTTTTTCGTGTGCCCGGACAAATGCGCGAGCCGCACGGGATCCGATGCCGAAACGCACAGACATCTCCACCATCCTCATCGTCGGCGCCGGCCCCATCGTCATCGGCCAGGCCTGCGAGTTCGACTATTCCGGCACCCAGGCGTGCAAGACGCTCAAGGCCGAGGGCTACCGCGTCGTCCTCGTCAATTCCAATCCGGCGACGATCATGACCGACCCGGATCTGGCCGACGCCACCTATATCGAGCCGATCACCCCCGAGATCGTCGCCAAGATCATCGCCAAGGAGCGCCACGTCCTCCCCGGCGGCTTCGCGCTGCTGCCGACCATGGGCGGCCAGACCGCGCTCAACTGCGCGCTGTCGCTGCGCAAGATGGGCGTGCTCGACGAATACGACGTCGAGATGATCGGCGCGACGGCGGAAGCCATCGACAAGGCCGAGGACCGCGAGCTGTTCCGCGACGCGATGACCAAGATCGGCCTCGACACGCCGCGCTCGCGCCAGATCAAGACCCTGCCGCAGGCGCTGGAGGCGCTGGACGAGATCGGCCTGCCGGCCATCATCCGCCCGTCCTTCACCATGGGCGGCCAGGGCGGCGGCATCGCCTACAACAAGTCCGAATACATCGAGATCATCGAGCGCGGCATCGACGCCTCCCCCACCAACGAGGTGCTGGTGGAAGAAAGCGTGCTGGGCTGGAAGGAGTACGAGATGGAGGTCGTCCGCGACAAGGCGGACAACTGCATCATCATCTGCTCCATCGAGAACATCGACCCGATGGGCGTCCACACCGGCGATTCCATCACCGTCGCCCCGGCGCTGACGCTGACCGACAAGGAATATCAGCGCATGCGCGACGCCTCGCTCGCCGTGCTGCGCGAGATCGGCGTCGAGACCGGCGGCTCCAACGTGCAGTTCGCGATCGACCCGGAAACCGGCCGGATGATCGTCATCGAGATGAATCCGCGCGTCTCGCGCTCCTCGGCGCTGGCGTCGAAGGCGACGGGCTTCCCGATCGCCAAGGTCGCCGCGCGCCTGGCGGTCGGCTACACGCTGGACGAGATCGCCAACGACATCACCGGCGGCGCCACCCCGGCCTCGTTCGAGCCGACCATCGACTACGTCGTCACCAAGATCCCGCGCTTCGCCTTCGAGAAGTTCCCCGGCGCCGAGCCGATCCTCACCACCTCGATGAAGTCGGTGGGCGAGGCGATGGCGATCGGCCGCACCTTCCAGGAATCGCTGCAGAAGGCGCTGCGCTCGCTGGAGACCGGCCTCACCGGCCTCGACGAGATCGAGATCGAGGGCCTCGGCCTCGGCGACGACAAGAACGCCGTGCGCGCCGCCCTCGGCACGCCGACGCCGGACCGGCTGCTGAAGGTGGCCCAGGCCATGCGCCTGGGCCTCGACGACGCGGCGATCCACGCCGGCTGCAAGATCGACCCGTGGTTCCTCGAACAGATCCGCGAGATCGTCGATGTTGAGGCCAAGGTGCGCGCGCACGGCCTGCCCAAGACCGCCGGCGCCTTCCGCAAGCTGAAGGCCATGGGCTTCTCGGATTCGCGTCTCGCCGGCCTCGCCCGCCTGCACGAGGCCGAGGTGTCCGCCCAGCGCCGCGCCCTCGACGTGCGCCCGGTCTACAAGCGCATCGACACCTGCGCCGCCGAGTTCGCCGCGCCGACCGCCTACATGTACTCGTCCTACGAGATGCCGTTTGCCGGCGTCCCCGCCGACGAATCGCGCCCCTCGAACCGGAAGAAGGTCGCCATCCTCGGCGGCGGCCCCAACCGCATCGGCCAGGGCATCGAGTTCGACTATTGCTGCTGCCACGCCGCCTTCGCGCTGAAGGACGCCGGGTACGAGACCATCATGGTCAACTGCAACCCGGAGACCGTGTCGACCGACTACGACACCTCGGACCGGCTCTATTTCGAGCCGCTGACCGCCGAGGACGTGATCGAGATCCTCGACCGCGAGCGCTCCAGCGGCACGCTGCACGGCGTCATCGTGCAGTTCGGCGGCCAGACCCCGCTCAAGCTCGCCCGCGCGCTGGAAGAAGCGGAGATCCCGATCCTCGGCACCTCGCCGGAAGCGATCGACCTCGCCGAGGACCGCGACCGCTTCAAGACGCTGCTCGACAAGCTGAAGCTGCGCCAGCCGGCCAACGGCATCGCCTATTCGGTCGAGCAGGCCCGGCTCGTCACCGCCGATCTCGGCTATCCGCTGGTGGTGCGCCCGTCCTATGTGCTGGGCGGCCGCGCCATGCAGATCATCCATGAGGAAAGCCAGCTCGGCGACTACCTCCTGGAGACGCTGCCTGGGCTGGTGCCGAACGACATCAAGGCGCGCTACCCCAACGACAAGACCGGCCAGATCAACACGCTGCTGGGCAAGAACCCGCTGCTGTTCGACCGCTATCTCTCGGACGCCATCGAGGTCGACGTCGACTGCCTCGCCGACGGGAAGGACACCTTCGTCTGCGGCATCATGGAGCACATCGAGGAAGCCGGCATCCATTCGGGTGATTCGGCCTGCTCGCTGCCGCCCTACTCGCTGCAGCCCGACATGATCGCCGAGCTGGAGGCGCAGACCCGCAAGATGGCGCTGGCGCTCGGGGTCGGCGGCCTGATGAACGTGCAATACGCCATCAAGGACGGCACCATCTACGTGCTGGAGGTAAATCCGCGTGCCTCGCGCACGGTGCCCTTCGTCGCCAAGGTGGTGGGCCAGCCGATCGCCAAGATCGCCGCCCGCATCATGGCCGGCGAGGCGCTCGCCTCCTTCGGGCTCACGCCCTTCGCCGGCGATCACGTCGCGGTGAAGGAGGCGGTGTTCCCCTTCGCGCGCTTCCCCGGCGTCGACACGGTGCTCGGCCCGGAAATGCGCTCGACCGGCGAGGTGATGGGGCTGGACAAGTCCTTCGCCGTCGCCTTCGCCAAGAGCCAGCTCGGCGGCGGCACCAAGGTGCCGACCTCGGGCACCGTGTTCGTCTCGGTGCGCGACCAGGACAAGGCCCGCATCCTCGACACCGCGCGACTTCTTGTCTCGCTCGGCTTCAAGGTGATCGCCACCTCCGGCACCCAGCGCTACCTCGTCGAGAACGGCGTGCCCAGCGCCAAGATCAACAAGGTGCTGGAAGGCCGTCCGCACATCGTCGACGCGATCAAGAACGGCGAGGTGCAGCTCGTCTTCAACACGACCGAGGGTGCGCAGGCGCTCGCGGACTCGCGTTCGCTGCGCCGCGCCGCCCTCTTGCATAAAGTGCCGTATTACACCACGCTGTCTGGAGCCATCGCAGCGGCGCGCGGAATCAAGGCCTATATCGGCGGCGATCTGGAAGTGCGCGCCCTGCAGGATTATTTCCACTCCGGCCGAGCCTGACGGCGCCTCGCGGCGCAGACCGGCTTCCGGACACGACAGAATTAAGCCCGCGCGGGTGGTTCGATCGAGGCCCAACGGCCCGATCCGCTACCCGCGGGGGCTTCGTTTGCTTTTGGGAGGTCAAGAAAAGACCAATGGAAAAGATTCCGATGACCGCCGGCGGCCATGCCGCGCTGGAAGACGAACTCAAGCGCCGCCAGCAGGTGGAGCGTCCGCGCATCATTGAGGCCATTTCCGAGGCGCGTGCGCATGGCGACCTGTCCGAGAACGCGGAATATCATGCCGCGAAGGAGCAGCAGGCGCTGAACGAGGGGCGCATTGCCGAACTCGAGGACAAGCTCTCCCGCGCCGAGATCATCGACGTCGCCAAACTCACCGGCGACATCGTCAAGTTCGGCGCGACCGTGAAGCTGATCGACGAGGACACGGAAGAAGAGCGCGTGTGGCAGATCGTCGGCGACATGGAAGCCGACGCCAAGGCCGGACGCATCTCGATCTCTTCGCCGATGGCCCGCGCGCTGATCGGCAAGAAGCAAGGCACCTCGGTGGAGGTGGTGACGCCCAAGGGCGCCCGCTCCTACGAGATCGCCGACGTCCGCTTCGCCTGACGGGATCCGGACGAACGAGCGACACCATGACGGAGAAGGCGGCGATCGATCCGGCTCGGCTCGAAGTCGTCGCGCCGAATTTCAAGCGCCGCCTCTCCGGCGTGACCTCGACGCTGGAACGCGTCGTGCCCTACCAGGCCCGGGACGTCGGCATCGCCGCGCTCGGGCCGCGCCTCGCCCCCGGCGTGCCGCGCATCCGCTTCCTCGACCTGCGCCATTTCTGGAGCCGCCCGGCCCGCCGGCGCGCCCGCATCTGGCATGCGCGGCGCAATGTCGAGATGCTGGCCGGCGTGGTGCTGCGCGATGTGCTGCGCATGCGGCTGCGGCTCGTCTTCACCTCCGCCTCGCAGCGCTGGCACACGCGCTGGAGCCGCTTCCTGATCGCGCGCATGGACGCCGTCATCGCGACCTCGGAGAAGACCGCCAGCTATCTCCAGCGCCCCTCCACCGTCATCCATCACGGCATCGACGTCGGCGCCTTCCAACCCGCCACCGACAAGGCGCAGGCGCGCCGCGACGTCGGCCTGCCGGAAGGGCTGAAGATGGTCGGCTGCTTCGGCCGCATCCGCGCGCAGAAGGGCACCGACGTGTTCATCGACGCGCTGATCCGCATCCTGCCGGACCATCCCGGCTGGGGTGGGGTCGTACTCGGCCGCGCCACCGGCGCACACACCGCCTTCTTCGCCGAGCAGCGCGACAAGGTGGCGAAGGCGGGCCTCACTGAGCGCATCCTCTTCCCCGGCGAGGTCGCGACCTCCGACATCGCCCTCTGGTACCGCGCGCTCGACCTCTATGTCGCCCCGCAGCGCTGGGAGGGTTTCGGCGTCACCCCGCTGGAGGCGATGGCCTCGGGCGTGCCGGTGGTGGCGACGACGGTCGGCGCCTTCGAGGAACTGGTGGTCGAGGGCCGGACCGGCACCATGGTTCCGCCCGGCGATGTCGGGGAGATGGCAGCAGCTGTCGAGGCGTTCATGCAGCTTGATGAAGCAGCAGCGGCCGCAGCCGCCGCAGCCTCGCGCCGGCACGTCGTCGCGACCCATTCGATCGAGATCGAGGCGCAGAAGATCAACGCCGTCTATGACAAGGTCTGGGCCTCGAACTAGGCGTCGCCCGGCGCCTTCAGCCCCAGCACCGGCGCGATGATCCGGGCAAGCTCCCCGCGCACGTCCAGCGTCGGCGGCTCCAGATTTATCAAGGTGTTGGCGAACTGTTCGGGGCTCACCGTGCCGAGCGGCAGGACGGCCAGGCTCGGTGCGAAGGACGGCGCCGCCCAACTCTTTGCCGCCCAGGCGGAAATCGCCTCGCTGGCGTAGCCGTCATGCACCTTGGCCGAGCGCAGGCCGATCACCGGCCGCTTCGCCGTCAGCCCCTCGGCCAGCATGCTCATGGAATCCTCCGTCACCGCCACTGCATCGGCGCCGAACAGCGCCCGCACCGAGCCGGGACCGGCATTGCGGTAGTCGATGAACTCGGCGAGCACGCCCTCCCTGCCGAGCGCGGCGAAGCGTTCGCCGACCTCGTCCGGCGTGCGGCGCGAGGTCGTGGCGCGCCAGCGCACGCCATGATCCCTCGCCAGTTCGCGCACCAGACGGATCAGTGCATCCCATTCATTCTGCGGCCATTCCTTGCGATAGGCGGTGCCGCCGACCAGCAGCGCGATCTCCGCGCCCCTGAGGTCGGCGGGCGTCGCAAGGCGGCGCGGCGGCGTGTAGTCGTCGGCATCGACGGTGGAGGGAATGAGCGCCCAGGCCGAGCGCGGATTACCCGCGGCGCGCGGCGAGGCGACGATCATCAGGCTGACCTCGCGCGTGTCATAGCCGCCGATGCCGCCGGAATAGACGAACGGCACGCCGCCGAAGACCCGGCTGATGAGGATGCCCGCCGCGATGGTCGGCCGGCCCGAGCCGATGATGAGATCGGGCTTGTCGAGGCTCTCCGCCACGATGCCGTACATGGATTTGAGCCAGTAGCGCGCATCGCGGCCGTAGCGGCGCATGATCAACTTGCGCACGTCGTCATGGGCGAACCAGCTCGGGCGGATGTCGAGCCGCGACACCTCCGTCGGGGCCAGCCGCCCGACCGCCAGCGCGACGCCTTCCGCCTGGTTGAAATGGCCCGGCTTCTTGTCGCGCAGGACCAGCAGCTTCACCGGGCGGCTCCGCGCGGCTTGGCTCCGAACAGCTTGCGGTGCGCCGAGCGGGTCAGCTTCTGGGTGCGGTAGATGATGCGCTCGCGCGCCCGCACCGCGAGGCCCGTGAGCCCCCTCACCTCGCCGTCCCAGGTCTTGAAGGCGACGCGGGCGCGGCGATGGATCGGCATCTCGCGGATGGTCGGGAAATGCGGCTTCAGCCGCGCCAGCCACCAGTCCGCGCCGTGCTGCGAGACATGGGCGTTGCGCCCGTCCGAGAGCAGCAGCTTGGCCGGGCCGGTGTCGATGACGAACAGCGCGTGCCCGGCGCTGGCGGCGATCGAGGCCAGCACCGTGTCGATCTCCTCGTCCGGTATGTGCTCCATCACGTCGACATTGACCGCGAGCTCGACGCGTTTGCCCGGCAGGGTCGATATCTCCGGGATCGCCGGATCGTAGCGATGGATCTCCGGGATGCCCGCCTTGGCGGCGATGAGGAAGGCGAGATTGCTCTGGCCGCAGCCGAAATCGATCAGCGAAGCCGGCTTGAGCGCCATGATGTGCGGCAGCATGTCGGCCAGCGCATGGCGCGCCGTGGCCCCATAGCGGTGGCGCGAATGCAGCTTCGCGTATTCGCCGACCAGGCTGTATTGCATTTCCTAGGCTCCGAGGACGCGCCGCTTGAGCTTGCCGAAGAACCGACGCAGCTTGCGCACCCGCTTCTCCACCTTGCGCCCGAACTTCGTCTTGAGCGGCACGGAAGCGAAAGGCGTGCGCGCACGATGCTCGAAATAGAGATCGCGCGCGGGGTGGTTGCAGTCGGTGTAGTTGGGTTTCACCTGACCGATGAAGTGGACGATGCGCGCCTCCCGCCAGAGCGCGGCGTCGTCGGTGTAGACGCCCTTCTCCAGCCGGCGGTGCAGGTTCCAGCTCTCGTCGAGCGGCAGCCATTCACCGCGCAGCGCGCCGTTGAGCGCGTCCTGGTCCATCATCGGCAGGGTGGGATGGTCATTGATGAACGCGATGGTGCGCTCGGAGACGCGCTGGCGCCGCCAGTTCTCCAGATCGATCAGCAGCACGCCGCTGTTGAAGTAGCGCATCTCGTCCGGCAGGCCGATGTCGCGGTTGCGCTTGATATGGCGCTCCGGCACCTGCCGGGCGATGTCGTCCACCGCCGCCAGCGCGAAGCCGTCCATCGGCATGCTGGCGAGCGGGGCGAGCGAGGCGTTCACCACCGTATCGCAGTCGACGTAGAACAGCCGGCCGGTCGCCTCGGGCAGGCTCAGCGGCATCAGTATGCGCGCATAGGCGGTACGCGAGAGATGGTGGTTCACCGGCCGCGCGGCGAAATGGCGGACCATGTCGTCGGTCATGTCGACGAAGACGATGTCGGCGCGGCCGTAGCTGGCGCGCAGCCTCTCCTTGTCGGCATCCGAGACGCCGTCGCAAAAAACGTAGACCGCCTCGAAATCGCCCGCCGCCCTGTTCGCCAGCGAGGCGAGCATCACGCCGGTCAGCTCGACATAGGCGGTGTCGGTCGCGGTGGCGACGATCACGCCACATCCCCTTCCATCGGCACCACGGCGGCATCCTTGGTCTGCTTGAGCGTGAGCGCGGTCTTCACGTTGCGCACGTTGGGCGCACCGGTCAGCTCCAGCACGAAGTTCTGAAAGGTGCGCAGGTCCGGGGCGACGCAGAGCAGGATGAAATCGGTCTCGCCGGAGAGCATCCAGCAGGAACGCACCAGCGGCCAGCGCTCGACCTGCGCCGCGAAGGCCGAAAGATCCGCCTCCGCCTGGCTGACGAGGTGAACCATGGCGAAGGCCATCAGGTCGAAGCCGAGCTTCTTCTCGTCCAGCAGGGCGCGGTAGCCCTTGATGATCCCCTCCTCCTCCAGCGATCGCACGCGGCGCAGGCAGGGAGGGGCGGAAATGCCGACGCGCTGGGACAGTTCCACATTGGTGATGCGGCCGCCGCCCTGTAGCTCGCGCAGGATGTTCCAGTCGATCGCGTCGATACGGCGGACCAAGCGACGTCTCCGTTTGCGGCGGCCGAAACGGCACGCCCTCGGCCGCGAAGATAGTGGAGCGGCCGGCCAGAGCAATTATCTTGCGCGGTTCTCCCGCGCAATCTTCCTTCTGGAAAACTAATGGATAGGAGAGCCGCTCCTTGCGATACGTCGGGTCAGTCCCTACATTTTCGCATGGCTGACGCGGGCGCCCTTGCAAGGCGCTCATACATTTGCCAACTGCCCTGATTTCCCGACCCGGCGCTGAGCCGTCGCCGCAACACAGTGAGCCTCCCATGTCGGCCCCCTCAACCAGCCCGGCCAACCACGTCAAGGTCCTGATCGTCGGGTCTGGCCCCGCGGGCTACACCGCCGCGGTCTATGCCGCGCGGGCCATGCTGGAACCCGTGCTGATCCAGGGCATCCAGCCCGGCGGGCAGCTCACCATCACCACCGATGTCGAGAACTATCCCGGCTTCGCCGATCCCATCCAGGGACCGTGGCTGATGGAGCAGATGCAGGCCCAGGCCGAGAAGATGGGCACGCGCATCGTCACCGACATCGTCACCCGGCTCGACCTATCCAGCCGCCCGTTCCGCGCCGAGACCGATTCCGGCACCGTATGGGTCGCCGAGACCGTCATCCTCGCCACCGGCGCGCAGGCGCGCTGGCTTGAATTGCCCTCCGAGCAGGCCTTCCGTGGCTACGGCGTTTCCGCCTGCGCCACCTGCGACGGCTTCTTCTACCGTGGCAAGGAAGTGATCGTGGTCGGCGGCGGCAACACCGCCGTCGAGGAGGCGCTGTTCCTCACCAATTTCGCCTCCAAGGTCACGGTGGTGCACCGGCGCGACGGCTTCCGCGCCGAGAAGATCCTGCAGGAGCGCCTTTTCGCCCACCCCAAGGTGGAAGTGGTGTGGAACGCTGCGCTGCACGAGGTGAAGGGCGCGGAGGACCCGCCCCGGGTGACCGGCGTGGTGCTGAAGGACGTCGTCACCGGCGCCCTCGAGGAGCGCCCGGCCGACGGCGTGTTCGTGGCCATCGGTCACGCGCCGGCCACCGAACTGGTGCAGGGCCAGCTCCAGCTGAAGCCGAGCGGCTATGTCTGGACGGCTTCCCACTCCACCCAGACCTCGGTAGAGGGCGTGTTCGCCGCCGGCGACGTCGCCGACGACACGTTCCGTCAGGCCGTGACGGCCGCCGGCATGGGTTGCATGGCAGCACTGGAAGCCGAGCGTTTCCTCGCGATACGCGAGCCGCTCGCGCACGCTGCCGAATGAGCGAGAGAGCCGCACGCATGGACAACAAGGCCAATCGCGCCCGCGACATGGACTGGGACAAGCTCAAGGTCTTCCATGTCGCCGCCGAAGCGGGTTCCTTCACCCATGCGGGAGAGGCCCTCGGCCTGTCGCAGTCGGCGGTGAGCCGCCAGGTCTCGGCGCTGGAGCAGGAACTCAACATCCCGCTGTTCCACCGTCATGCGCGCGGGCTGATCCTGACCGAGCAGGGCGACCTGCTCTACCGCACCGCGCACGAAGTCTTCATGAAGCTGGAGGCGGCGCGGGCCAAGCTGACCGACAGCCGCGAGAAGCCGAACGGCGAACTGCGCGTCACCACCACCATGGGCCTCGGCACCCACTGGCTGACGGCCCGGATCGGCGAGTTCCTCGAACTCTATCCCGACATCCGCATCACGCTGATCCTGACCGATGACGAGCTCGACCTCGCCATGCGCGAGGCCGACGTCGCCATCCGCCTGCGCCAGCCGGTGCAGCCGGACCTGATCCAGCGCAAGCTGTTCACCGTGCATTTCCACGCCTTCGCCTCGGCCGAATACCTCAAGCGCAACGGCCAGCCGCGGACGCTGGACGAGCTCGACAAGCACCGCATCATCCTGCTCGGCGGTCCGATCCCGTCCTATTTCCAGGGGTTGAACTGGCTGGAGCGCGCGGGGCTCGAGGACGACCAGGAGAGCCGCGTGCCGGCGCTGTCGGTCAACAATGTGCTCGGCCTGAAGCGCGCGGTGGAGCGCGGCGTCGGCATCGGCATCGTGCCGGACTATTTGCTGGAGGATTCGGCCACGCTGGTCCAGCTCTTCCCCGAGCGCACCACGCCGACGCTGGAAGCCTATTTCGTCTACCCGCAGGAAATGCGCTCGGTCGCCCGCATCCAGGTGTTCCGCGACTTCCTCGTCGCCAAGGCCCAGCGCTGGAGCTTCTGAGCGCCCTCAGCGCGCCGGCAGCTGCTCGGCGACCTCGCGGGCGACATAGTCGCCGGCGTGGCGCCAGCCCGCGTCATTGTCGCCGCGAAAGCTCAACAGCCGCTCCAGCACCAGCTTGCCCGAAGCGACGTCGAGCACCGCCACCCGCATCGAGAGCACCAGCGTGCTCATCTTGTGCACGCTGCCCACCAGCACGAAGGCGGCGCCCGCCTCGTGCGCCCGCTGCCGCAACGCGTCGACACCCTCCGCATCGAGCCGGCAGGCACCGTCACAGGCCAGCGCCAGGCTCTCCAGCCGATCGCCGCGCGCGATGTCGGCACGCAGCCCCTGCGTGAGAGCGAGGCGCCGCGCCTCGTGCTCGCCGCGCTGATCGCGCGCCTCGCCGGACGAATCGGTGAAGCCGATATCGGCGATGGCGACCAGTGCCGTCGCGGCCCTCGCCGGCGCCAGACCGGCCATCGACAGGCAGAGCGCAACGGCTCCCAGGACTGAAACAGGACGAAGGGCGGGCATGGCGTTCCCTCGGCATCGGGCCGCTCACCGGCAGCCTTATGTCCCAGGATACGCGCAAATGGCTGGTTTCCAAGCCGGGCTGCATGAAGCGGGAGGTAACCGGCCGCACAATTCACGGGCAGCGACAATCGTGTGAAAGCCCCAATGCAATTACGCATGCCTGCCATGCAGGCATAATTTATTGCAAGCTGCTCGATCTTTGACCATATCAAGCGTGACGCCGATGCGTTTCCCGTTTCGGCTGTTCCCCTCTGGAAGGTTCGCCACTTCGGTGGCGAAGACTTGGCCGGGCCCCTTTCGGGACCCGGCCTTTTTCTTTTTTGCAATGTCGGCACCGGATACCGCGCCGCTCACATGAAGAGCTTCTCGCCGGTGAGGCCCTTGTAGAGGCCGGCAACCTGCTCGCCATAGCCGTTGTAGATCACCGTCGGCCGCCGCTCGCCGGTGCCGATGTCGCGCTCGGTGGCCTGGCTCCAGCGCGGATGCGGCACGGCCGGGTTCACATTGGCCCAGAAGCCGTATTCGCGCCCCTGCACCTGCTCCCACAGCCCGACGGGCCGCTCCTCGACGAAGGAGATGCGCACGATCGACTTCACCGATTTGAAGCCGTACTTCCACGGCACGGCAAGCCGCAGCGGCGCGCCGAACTGGTTCGGCGCCGGCTTGCCGTAGATACCGGTGACCATGAAGGCGAGTTCGTTGGTCGCCTCCGCCATGGTGAGCCCGTCAATATAGGGCCAGGGGTAGATGAAGCGCCGCTGGCCCAGCGCTACCGCCGGGTTCATGAAGGTTTCGAAGCGCACATATTTGGCGCCGGAAAGCGGCTTGGCATAGGCGACGAGGTCCTTCAGCGGGAAGCCGGTCCACGGCACCGCCATCGACCACGCCTCGACGCAGCGGTGGCGGTAGAGCCGCTCCTCGAGCTTCATCGCGCGGATGATGTCGTCGATGCCGACCTCGCGCGGCTGCTCGACCAGCCCGTCGAACTTCACGGTCCACGGCCGGCGCGGCATGCGCGCGGCGACGTCGGCGATCTGGTAGGAGGAGCGGTCGGACCCGAACTCGTAGAAATTGTTGTAGTTGCCCGAAATGTCTTCCGGCGTGATCGGACGTTCGAGCGTATAGGCCGGGTTCCTTTTGGCCGGGTAGAGATCCAGCGTCGGATCGTTCGCCGGATCGCCGGGAGCCGGGGTGGCTTCGGCGAAGGTGGCGAGCCCCGCGGAAAGCCCCGTGGCGGCCAGAAGACCGACACCCGCGCCCAGCAGATGCCGACGGGTCAGATAGACGGATTCGGGCGTTGCCGCGCTCTCGGGCAACTCCCACGAACGACGACGGCGTATCAGCATGGTGGTCTCCTACGTGATGCTGCGGAGACTACGCTGGCCATGCCCGGTTTATTTCAGGCGCCGCTTCAACTTGTCGTGCAACCCGACAAAAAAAACCCGGCGGGGTCGCCGCCGGGTTCGTGTCAGGCCTTGATCGCGGCGACGCCAAGGGCATCGCCGCCATGCGCCTCAATACAGGCCCGAACTCACTTGGAGGTCAGGCGCAGGTCGCCGACGCCGAGCGCGACGTTGACACCGGTCTGGCCCTCGACGCTGACCGGCTGCAGCGCGATGGTCTTGTTCGAGCCGCCGACCAGCACGTTGCCGGCCACGCCGACGCCCAGCGCCACGCTGCCGGACACGCCGACATAGGTGCCGTCGAGATCGCTCGAGCGCACGCCCTTCGACGGCGCCAGCACGGTCCACAGCAGGATGTTGCGGCCGGTCACGCCAAGGTCGAGACCCCAGCGACGGATGCTGCCTTCATAGGCGTACTTCTTGCCGCGGGCGGTGGTGAAGGTGCAGTCGAGCGTACGCTTGGAGCCGATGATGAAGCTCACCGACTTGGAGCCTGCGCAGGCCAGCGAACCGACTTCCACCCGCTTCGTCTGGGCAGAGGCGGGCGCGGCGACAAGGGTGCCGGCGCCAGCAACGAGCGCAGCCGCAAGCAGCCCGCGCGACACAACAGTACGGAACATGCAAATCTCCTGACGATGACGCGCAGCCGGCTCTTGGGAACCGGCGCCCCCGCCATGTGGCGCTTGCCGGCCGAGGCGCGCCGCCCGGCCGGTCAATACTCTTCTACCTCAGCGCAGTGAACCGCAGAAGCGCTGGATTCGCAGGCACGCCTCCTCCAGATCCTTGGTGGAGGTCGCGTAGGAAATGCGGAACGCCGGCCCGAGGCCGAAGGCCGACCCGTGCACCACCGCGACCCCTTCGGCCTCCAGAAGCTCGGAAGCGAAGGTCTCGTCAGTGTCGATCACCTTGCCGGCCGCCGTCTTCTTGCCGATCAGAGCGGCGCAGGAGGGGTAGACGTAGAACGCCCCTTCCGGCTTCGGGCAGGTCAGCCCCGCCGCCTGGTTCAGCATGGAGACCACGAGGTCGCGGCGCTCCTTGAACACCTTGTTGTTGGCGGCGATGAAGTCCTGCGGACCGTTCAGCGCCTCGACCGCCGCCCACTGGGCGATGGAGTTCGGGTTCGAGGTCGACTGCGACTGCAGCGTGCCGATGGCCTTGATCAGCGCCTCCGGCCCGGCCGCGTAGCCGATGCGCCAGCCGGTCATGCAATAGGCCTTGGAGACACCGTTCATGGTCAGGGTGCGATCATAGAGCGCGGGCTCGACCTGCGCCGGGGTGACGAACTCGAAGTCGTCATAGACGAGGTGCTCATACATGTCGTCGGTAAGAATCCAGACATGCGGATACTTCACCAGAACGTCGGTGAGCGCCTTCATCTCGGTGCGCGAATAGGCCGAGCCCGTCGGGTTGGACGGCGAGTTGAAGATCAGCCACTTGGTCTTGGGCGTGATCGCCGCTTCCAGCGCCTCGGGCTTGAGCTTGAAATTGTCCTCGAGCTTCGTCTCCACCGGCACCGGCGTGCCGCCGCAGAACTGCACGATATCGGGGTAGCTGACCCAGTACGGCGCCGGGATGATCACCTCGTCGCCGGCATCGACCGTCGCCACCAGCGCGTTGAACAGCACCTGCTTGCCGCCGGTGCCGACCGTGATCTGGCTCGGCTTGTAGGTGAGGCCGTTCTCGCGCTTGAACTTGGCGACGATGGCCGCCTTCAGCTCGGGAATGCCGTCCACCGCCGTGTAGCGGGTCTGGCCGTCGCGGATCGCCTTGATCGCGGCTTCCTTGATGTTGTCCGGCGTCTCGAAATCGGGCTCGCCGGCCGCGAGCGCGATCACGTCTCGCCCGGCCGCTTTCAGCTCCCGCGCCTTGTTCGAAATGGCAATGGTCTGGGAGGGATTGATGCGCTTCAGGGCGGCGGATATCAGGCTCATGGCCGAACTCCCTTGAGGATGTTTTGCGCGCGACAACTAGTCGAGCCCTTGCGCCCCGGCAAGCGATTCCCTACCTGCGAACGGGCCCGGAACTGCGTTTTCCTGACGCGGTGCATTTTTGCTCCTTCCTGCCGGAGTTCTTTGCATGCTCAAGATCTATGCGATGCAGAGCTCCGGCAACTGCTACAAGGTGCGGCTGCTGCTGGCCAAGCTCGGCCTGCCCTTCGAACTGGTCGATATCGATCTGCTGCGCGGCGAGAACCGCACGCCCGACTTCCTGATGAAGAACCCGGAAGGCCGCGTGCCGCTGCTCGAACTGCCGGGCGGGCGCCATCTGCCCGAATCCAACGCCATCCTGTTCCACCTCGCCGACAGCACCCCGCTGCTGCCCAGCGAGCCGCTGGCGCGCGCCGAGGTGCTGCGCTGGATGTTCTTCGAGCAGCACAGCCACGATTCGTCGATCGGCGCCGCGCGTTTCTGGCTCAAGCTGGTGCGCGGAGGACGCGAGCTGCGCACGCATGACATCGACCGTTGGATGGAGGAAGGCTACGCCGCGCTCGGCGTGATGGAGCGTCACCTCGCGCGCCGGCCCTTCTTCGTCGACGGCGCGATGACCATCGCCGACATCGCGCTCTACGCGCACACTCATGTCGCCCATGAGGGCGAGTTCGATCTCGCCACCTTCCCGGCCATTCGCGCCTGGCTTGAACGAGTGGCGGCGGAGCCCGGGCATGCGACCATGGACTGGCGCCCCGCGCCCTCCGGCCAATTGGTTAACATGGCTTAATCACTTGCCGCGAAATGGCCGCGAAATGGCACCGGCTTACGCAAAGTGGCGTCGAAGCTGAGCCGTCTTCCCCGTGGATTTTACCGTCGTCGGATGGGCCTAGCGCCCCGGACGGACCGAAGGGAGCCCGCCATGTCGAACCAGTCGCAGACGCTGCCGCGTACGGCCAGGAACATCGCGCCCCGCCACACCGCCGCCCGGCGCCTGCGCCGGGCCGCCATGGAGGCGGGCGTCGTCCTGTCGCTGACCTTCGCCATCGTCGCCGTGCTCTGCATGTTCGGCCTGCAGCGCGCCTCGGCCCTCGAACTGATGCATGCGACGCCGTCGGACGGCCGCATCGCCGCCGGCGCGATATTGCTCGCGGGCTTCGTCGGCCTGTGCGGCCTGACGACCTTCATGCTGCGCAACACATTGCAGCCCGCCCGCGGGACCGAGACGCCGCGCCGCCGTCTGGGCTGACCGGCCGGGTTCCTCCATGCCGGCCCCGCCCTCGCCGCGATCACCGCGCGGCTTGCGGTCCGTCGCAGTTGGCGCGGCGGATCGGGTGCTCTAACCATGCGCTTCGGAGTCGAACCACGGAGCGCCCGCTTGAGCCCCTTCGCCCTCCTGCTTTCCACGCTTCTGCTGACCGGAGCGTGCGCCGCCTCGCCCGCCATGGCCCAGGAAACGGCGCGGGTGCCCTCTTCCGCCGGCCCGCTCGGCGTGGAGACCATCGCGGCGGGGCTGGAGCATCCCTGGAGCCTGGCCTTCCTACCGGACGGCCGCATGCTGGTGACGGAACGCCCCGGCCGGCTGCGCATCGTCAGCCGCAGCGGCACGATCTCCGCGCCGGTGGCGGGCGTGCCCCCGGTCTATGCCAGCGGACAGGGCGGACTGCTCGACATCGTCCTTGCCCCCGATTTCGCCAGCAGCGGGCAGGTCTACTTCTCCTATGCCGAACCGCGCGAGGGCGCCTCGGGCACGACGGTCGCCCGCGCCCGGCTGGTCGAGGATGGCGGTGACGCGCGACTGGAGAACGTCACCGTGGTCTTTCGCCAGCAGCCGGCGGCCAGCGGCAGCAGCCACTACGGATCACGCCTCGTCTTCGCCCGCGACGGCACGCTCTTCGTCACGCTCGGCGACCGCTATTCGCTGCGCGAGCAGGCGCAGAAGCTGTCCAGCCATATCGGCAAGATCGTCCGCATCATGCCGGACGGAGCGGTGCCCGAGGACAACCCCTTCCGCGCGCGCAACGACGCGCGCCCGGAAATCTGGAGCTATGGCCACCGCAACGTGCAGGGCGCCGCCCTCGACCCCGCCAACGGCCGGCTCTGGGCCATCGAGCACGGCGCGCGCGGCGGCGATGAGCTGAACCGTCCGGAAGCCGGCAAGAATTATGGCTGGCCGGTCATTACCTATGGCCGCGACTATTCCGGCGCCACGATCGGCGAAGGCACCGAGAAACCCGGCATGGAGCCGCCAGTGAAATATTGGGACCCGTCCTTCGCGCCCTCGGGCCTCGCCTTCTACACCGGCACGCTGATGCCGCAGTGGAAGGGCGACCTGTTCACCGGCGGGCTTTCCGGCACGCGGCTGGTGCGTCTCAAGCTGGACGCGGCGCGCGAGACGGTGGTCGAGGAGGAGGTCCTGCTGCGCGACCTCAACACGCGCATCCGCGACGTGCGGCAGGGACCGGACGGCGCCCTGTGGCTGCTCACCGACGACCCCTCCGACGGCCGCCTGCTGCGCCTCGCGCCGGCGGACTGAACCGCCTCACCACTTCTGGAAGATGAAATAGGCGCCCAGCGCGATGAAGGCGAAGCCGATCATGTGGTTCCAGTGGAACGGCTCCTTCAGCCACAGCACCGAGAAGCCGGCGAACACCACCAGGGTGATGACCTCCTGGATGGTCTTCAGTTCCACCGTCGAATAGGTCGCCGAGCCGAAGCGGTTAGCCGGCACGGCGAGACAGTACTCGAAGAAGGCGATGCCCCAGCTCGCCAGGATGGCGATCAGCAGCGGGGCCGACTTGTGCTTGAGATGGCCGTACCAGGCGAACGTCATGAAGACGTTCGAGGCGAAGAGCAGCAGGATTGGCAGCAGCGTGGGCGGCAGCAGCGACGACAGGGCGGGCATGGGGGGAATCCGGTTGCGATGCCCCCGAGCATCACCGCCGGCCGGGCGCCGTCAATGGCGCGCTGCGCGTCTCACAGTTCAGCCCAGTGGCGCAGCAGGTTGTGATAGACATTGGCCAGCGACAGCACCGACGGCTCGTCGTCCGGCAAGCGCGTACGCGTGCCCATGATCGCGCGGTCGAGATCGTAGAGCATGGCGCGGCGTTCCTGGTCCTTGATCATCGACTGCGACCAGAAGAACGAGCCCCAGCGGCTGCCGCGGGTGATCTCGTTGACGCTGTGCAGGCTGGAGGCGGGATAGACCACCGCGTGGCCCGCCGGCAGCTTGACCTCGTGGGCGCCATAGGTGTCCTCGATGACCAGCTCGCCACCGTCATACTCGTCCGGTTCGGTCAGGAAGATGGTGGTCGACACGTCGGCGCGCATGCGCATGCCAGTGCCGGGAATGGCGCGGATCGAGCCGTCGACATGGGCGCCGAACTTCATGCCGACATCGTAGCGGTTGAACATTGGCGGCAGCACGCGAAGCGGCATCACGGCCGAATTGAAGATCGGGTTCCGTCCGAGTGCCCGCAGCACAATGTCGCCGAGTTCGGCGGCTTCCTTCGATTCCACCGGGATTTGCAGGTTGAGCTTGCTCAACGTCGCCTGCTGGCCGGCGGTCACGCGCCCGTCCACCCAGGGCGAGGCTTCCAGCACGCGCCGGCAATGGGCGACTTCTTCCCGGGAGAGGATGTCGGGGATCTGGATCAGCATCGGTCGGTTCCCGAAACAGAAAAGAGGGGGAAAGCCGGGTGTGCCGGCCTTCCCCCAGGATGTGACGGTCAGGTCGAAGAGGTCGTGTTCAGAAGGTGGCGCCGATGGTCAGGGTGAAGGTTCGGCCCGCCGCCGGCACCGCGCGGCTGCCCCAGCCGGCCGCGTAGTTCAGCTCGTCGGTCAGGTTGTAGCCGTTCAGCGCGATGCGGTAGTTCTCGTATTCGTAGGAGACGAGCGCATCGAGCGAGAAGGTATCGGGGATGATCGCGGTATTGGCGCTGTTGGTATAGTACTCGTCGGCATAGGTGACGCCGGCGCCCACCAGCAGCTTGCCCGGAACGGTCGTCCAGAGCTTCGTCAGCTCATAGGTGGTCCACAGGGTGAAGTTGTTGGGCGAGACGAAGGGCACCTCGTTGCCGACATAGCTGTCCGTGGTCGAGGTCTGGATCTCGCTGTCGTAATAGGCATAGGCGGCCTGGATCGTCCACGCCTCGGTGATGTTGCCGGTGAGGCCGAGCTCGACGCCCTGGACGCGCTGGTTCTCGCCGGTCTCGACCGTGTCGAAGGTGACCGGATCGACATAGAAGGCGTTGCTCTTGTCGACGCGGAACAGCGAACCGGTCACGCCGAGGCGGCCGTCGAGCAGCGACACCTTGAAGCCGACTTCATAAGTCTCGTTCTTCTCGGGATCGAGGTCGTTCTGGACCGGATTGACGACGGTGATGTCGTTGGTCGGGTACAGGCCCTGCGGCGTGAAGGAACGTGCCCATGAGGCGTAGTAGGTCTGGGTGCCCGTCGGCTCCCAGATGATGCTCGCCTTCGGGCTCCAGAAGTTGGTGTTGTTGCCGGCCTCGGTCCAGCTGTTGCTGCCATTGGCGCAGGTCCCGCCGACGCACCAGACGCTGTAGTCCGCGGTATAGTTGTCGTAGCGGATGCCGCCGAGGACCGAGAGCTGGTCGGTCAGCCAGACGCGATCGCTGACGAACAGGCCGATGTCGGTCGCGCTGGAGTTGCGCTGGCCGTTATTGCCTTCCGGGTTCGAGTAGAGGAAATAGCCCGTCGTGTTGGCGTAGATCGGGTT
The DNA here is from genome assembly GCF_056836805.1 of Ancylobacter sp. TW_SC_1. NCBI lineage: Bacteria > Pseudomonadati > Pseudomonadota > Alphaproteobacteria > Hyphomicrobiales > Xanthobacteraceae > Ancylobacter > Ancylobacter sp. TW_SC_1. The sequence continues at coordinate 2,297,316 of NZ_CM166365.1, read as the reverse complement.
CCAGATGGTGGAGGTACCCTTCGAGCCGTCGACCGAGACCAGCGTGCGCTCGTCATTCACGAAGTACATGTCTAGGCCGCCCACCACTTCGTGGCGCAGGAAGCCGGTGTTGAACTTCGCGATCGCCGTGGTGATGTTCTGGCCGGACCAGCTCTCCTGCTCGAAGCCGGGGTTGCCGCCGCCGAAGCTGATGGCCGGGTTGCCGCCGTCGAAGAACTGGCCGGTGCAGCTCGCCTCATACTGCGCCTCCGTCGCCGTGGTGCCGCCATTCGAGCAACCCGGCACCGTCGTGGCGAAGTTGCGGGTGTAGTAGCCGACCCGTGAGTCGTTGGTGATGGTCAGCCAGTCGTTCACCTCCCGCTTGTAGTTGGCGGTGAACATGTTGGTGTCGGTGATGTCCTGATCCGTCACCTTGCCGTAGAAGGTGGAGCGCGGCACGCCCCATTCCGTCACCGGCTGGCCGAGCGAGCCGAAGCGCGCGACGTCGCTGTACTTCGGCGTCACGATCGGCACGCCGTAGTCCGGCGTGCGCTCGCCGTGCTGGTACAGATAGTTCAGGTGCAGGGTCTGGTCGGTGCCGAGACCGAAGCCGAGATCCGCCATCAGGCCATAGCGGTTCGATTCGACATGGTCGCGATCGGCCACGTCCTGCTCGTTGACCATGCCGACGATGCGGAACGCCGTGGTTTCGTCGAGCTGCTTGTTGATGTCGAACACGCCGCGATAGAGCGGACCGCTGCCGAACTGGCCCTCGAAGTCGTACTTGTCGCCGATATGGGCCTGCTTGAGCGTGGTGTTGATCACGCCGCCCGTCGTGCCGCCGCCGAAGCTCTCCGACGAGGGGCCCTTGAAGACTTCGACGCTCTCATAGGCGAAGCTGTCGCGGACATAGACGCCGAAATCGCGCAGGCCGTTGATGTAGAGGTCGCCCTTGGCCTGGAAGCCACGGATGCGGAACTGGTCGCCGTTCATGCCGCCGCCACCCTCGCCGATGCCGACGGTGACGCCCGGAACGTTGCGCAGGGCCTGCTCGAGCGTCGTGACGCCCTGCTCCTGCATGAGCTGCTGCGAAATGACCTGGATGGTCTGGGGCGTGTCCTGGATCGTCCCGGGCAGCCGCGAGACACCCGTCGTGGCCTCGAGCGTATTGGCCGGCGCGCCCTCCCCCTCGACGGTGACGGTCGGCAGTTCCTCGCCGGTCGCCGGCGTCGTTGCCTGCTGCGCGCTGGCCGCGAACATCGGGAACGCCGACATTGTTACAGCAAGCCCCGCCGTCAAGGCGGCATTTGGCGCAGTATCCCGAAGTGTCTTTAGCGTCTTCATCGAAGCCCCAACCCCATATTGGTTTCGTTAACGGGCTACTAGCGTTGATTCTAACCTGCTTCAAACACTATGTTTTTTACTTGTTCCAAGTTTGATTTTCCGCTTCAATTCGAATTTACAGTTTTTAATTATTAAAAACCAAAGATCGAACAACACACTTGCCGATCAACTCGTCGAGACCTTATGTGACATAACGATATACGGCATGCCCGACGCGCCCTGCGGCGCCGGGCAAACAGCGGAAAACGACGTCAATCGCATGCGCGACCAGTGGATTTCCTTCACCGATCTCCAGCGAATGGGGCCGGAGGTGTTGCGCGCGCGCATCAGTCGGAACCCGGAGGAAGCGGCACGCTGGGTCGCGGCCGCGGCGCTGAACGGGCTCGTCAACGCACAGATCGCCTGGGGCCAGATGCTCGTCGACGGTCATGGCGTGTCGCGCGACCCGGAAGCGGGATTGCGCTGGTTCCGCGTCGCCGCCGATGCCGGCAGCGCGGAAGGCATCAACATGGTGGGCCGTTGCCACGAACTCGGCTGGGGCGTGGCTGCCGATGCCGCCGGAGCCGCCGGACATTACCGTGTGGCTGCCGGGATGGGCCACGCCTGGGCGCAGTTCAACCTCGCCACGCTGCTGCTGGACGGGCGCGGCGTGGCGGCCGACCGGCGCGAGGCGCTCGTCTGGTATGTGCGCGCCGCGCGGGGCGGCAACACCAAGGCGATGACGATGATCGGCCGCTTCCTCGAACTCGGCTGGGACCGCCCTGCCCGGCCGCGCGCGGCGCTGCGCTGGTACCGGCGCGGGGCCGAGGGCGAGGATTATCGCGGCCAGTTCGACTATGCGCGGCTCCTGCTGGAGCGGACCGGCAGGCTCGACCTCGCCTGCGGCTGGTTCGAGCGCTGCATCGAGAACGGCGTGCCGGCCTTCTGCCGCAATGTCGGCATGGCCCTGCGCACGGCCCCGCAGCCGGAGCTTCGCCGACTCGCCGTGAAAGCACTCGAACGCGCCGCCGGCAGCGGCGAGCCCGGCGACCTGCGCGCCCTCGCCTCGGCGCTGGCGGAAGGGCTCGGCGCCCCTCCCGATCCGATCGGCGCCGCGCACCAGTTCCGGCGCGCCCGGGCGGCCGAAGCGGAACGGGCGGCCCTCGCCCGGCAGGCCGAGCAATCCCTCGCCAAACGCCCGCGGGCGCGCCTGCCGCGCGGTATCATGGCGAGGCTGATACGTCGCCTCACCCGCACGCGCCGGCCGGCACGGCGCACTTCCTAAGGAAGAAAACGGTGTCGGTGGCCCTCAGGCGCGGCTGTTGGCCCAGGCCCGGAACTCGCGCACCAGATGGCGAAAATCCCAGAACGCCAGCGCCAGCAGCACGCCGGGCACCAGCCCGGCCAGCAGCGCCCAGCCCTCCGACCAGTCCACCGGACCGCGCGCGAAATCATAGCCGGTATAGGCGGCGAACAGCGTGACCACGGCGGCGATGCCGAAATAGGCGACGCGGTCGAGCCGCACGACGATGAGCGCGATCAGCCCGGCCACCACGACGCCGATCAATGCGGCCCATCCCCAGCCGAGCGAGAACAGTGCCGCCGCCCAGCGCCCGGCGCTGAACGAGATGAACGCGAGCGCCAGCAGGACCAGAAACCCGGCCCGCAGCCGCAGGATCGATTCCTTGCTCGCCATCCACCTCTCCCCAGCGCATCGCGCCGCAATCGTCCACGCCGACTCAAGTGCCGCATCCGCGCTCCCCGCGCAATGCATCCTTCGACATCGGGCGCGACGAAGGAACGTCTTCGCAGCGCCGCGATTGCAGGGGAATATCCTGCCTACTCCTCGCCGATTCCGGATCCCCATGCGCCATATCCTCGTTCTGATGAACGCCCGTGCCGGCACCCTGCTCGATCGCGACGCCGAGGAGGTCCGCCGGCTGGTCGAGGAAGGACTGGACGGCGGCGAGCGCACCGTCGAGGTGCATCTGCTGAGCGGCAGGAACCTCGTTCGTGCCATCCGCGAATCCGGTCGCGGTCCGCAGGACACGGTGATCGTCGGCGGTGGCGACGGCAGTGTGAGCCTTGCGGTTCAGAGTCTCGAAGACACCGACAAGATGCTCGGCATCCTGCCGTTCGGCACGCTCAACCTGCTCGCCCGCGACATCGGCATGCCGGCCGAACTCGACGCCGCGATCGCCGCCCTCAAGACGGCGAAAGTCGCGCAGATCGATGTCGCCACGCTCAACGGACGGCGCTTCCACACCATCTCCGGCATAGGCTTCTTCAGCCAGATGGCGCGTGCGCGCGAGACCGCGCGACGCTGGCGGCTCTGGCGCTTCCTCGCGGTCGCGATCGCCGCCGTCTATGCGCTGCGCCGCTCCGGGCGCTTCGACCTCGAGGTGACGGTGGACGGCACGCCCCACAGCTTCCGCGCCTTCGCCGCGCTGCTGTCGGTCAACCGCTTCACCGCCCGCGGCTGGCGGCGCGGCCGGCTCGACGAGGGTATTCTCGAGCTGCATGTCGCCGAGGACCGCGGGGCGCTCGCCTTGCTCAAGGCGGGCGCCGACATGGTGACGGACAATTGGCGTGAGAACCCCGGCATCGTCAGCCTGACCGGCCGGCACATCACCCTGCGCCGGCCGAACCGCAACCGCAGCTGGGTCTCGACCGATGGCGAGCTCAGCCGCGAGACCATGCCGCTCGACTACCGGATCGTGCCGCGCGGGCTCAAGCTGCTGATCCCGCGCCGGACCGGCGCATGAGCCGCCTTCAGCGCGGTTCGATCTCGTAAGTCAGGGTGACGCCGGCGCGAACCTGCGTCTCGCCGGCCTCGACCGGCACCGCGTCCGACTTCATCAGCGCCGGCGCCGCCATCATCATCCGTGGCATCGGGCGCGGACCGGCTTCCCCGGCGATCGAGACCACCCGCACCAGCCGCACCCCGGCCGCCTCGGCGATGATCTCCGCCTGGTGGCGCGCATCCTTCACCGCCGCCACGCGGGCGGCGTCCTCCAGCTTCGCCGGATCGGCGATGTCGAAGGCGATGCCGCCGATCTGGTTAGCGCCCGAGCTCACGACCTGGTCGAGCAGGTCGCCGAGCTTGGCGAGGTCGCGCAGACGCACGCTGACGGTGTTGTTCACCTGATAGCCGGAGATGTGCGGCGCGTCGGGGCTGTCCTTCTTCGGCGGCGCGTAGCGTGGCTGTACGGAAAAGCCGGAGGTGGAGATGTCGCGCGCCTCGACGCCCCCCGCCTTGATCGCCGCGATCATCGCCGCGACGGCGGAGGAATTGGCATCGAGCGCCTCGCGCGCGGTCTTGCCCTCGCTCACGACGCCCGAGGACAACGTCGCCATGTCGGGTACCGCGTTTGCCGTGCCCTCGCCGCTCACGGTGAGGGTCGCGCGCCGGGCGGCGGGAGCGATGTCCTGCGCGGCCAGCGGCGACAGGCTCGCGAACAGCACGACGGCGCACAGGGAGGCGCGGGTAAGCTTCATGTCTTCTCTTCCTTGAACCGGCCCGATGACGATAGGGCACACTCCAGAGCACTTCGCGAAGGCGGCGGCAATGCGGCGAGGACACCGTGAACTGCCGCTTGCCCTCCATGCGAGCGTGGACGGCGGCGGACCGCCGGTTGGCGCGGCCCCTGCCATTTGCTACGTTCCGCCCGCCCGCCGACGCCCCGCGCGCCATCGGAAGGGCCTGTAGCTCAATGGTTAGAGCCGACCGCTCATAACGGTCTGGTTGCAGGTTCGAGTCCTGCCGGGCCCACCAATCCTCTCAAGGCGTTATAGTGGTTACTGGCTCAGCATCCCCGGATGCGCCAATGAAACCGCCAACGAAACCCCGGGTGTCGGCATGGCCACGTCGATAAGCGGATCCGCCGTCGACGCTAATATCAAGAGGTCGGACGCTACGCCGACAAGTCGGTCTCCCGGCACCGGGCCGCGTGAGAAAGCCGAGCTGGATTGGCGTTTCCGGGGACGGCACGACTTCGAGCCTGGCGCCTCCGGCGGGCGCTGCCGGCCTGGCCGAAGGCGGCGAAGCGACGACCCAAGCCGGGTTCCGGGCGAGGAGGAACCATGCGCGCCACGCTTTTCTCGATTGCGCTTCTGATGGTCACGGCCATGCCCGGCCTCGCGCAGGCGCGGCCGGATTCCATGACCCTGAGCTGCGCCGCCGCCAGCGCGCTGGTCCGCGAGCGGGGCGCGGTTGTCATCGGCATCGGGCCGGACCTCTATGACCGCTTCGTCACCGATGCCGGCTATTGCCAGTCGCGGCGCACGGAGCCGGCCTGGATCCCCACAAGGGACGACAGGCAGTGCCTCGTCGGCCAGCGCTGCCGCGACCGGCGCATCCAGATCCGGCGCTAGAGGCCCCAGCGCTCCGGCCGAGGCGGGCACGGCACCCATCGACGCAGCCGGGCGCCGCCGCCGGGCCCGGTGTCCGCGTGCCGGACGGACCGGGATACGCTGCTGCCCATGGCTTGCGTCCCGCGCGCGGCCTATAAGGAACGTGGCGCGCAAGAGCCGCGTCGAGCTTGGGGCACCCATATGTCGAACCGTCTTGTCCTCGCCGGCGCCAGGCGCCGCCTTGTCGCCATGCTGTTTCTCGCCGTCGCCGCGTTCGGCCTCGCCGGCTGCGGCGTGAACAACATCCCGACCGCGGAAGAGAAGGCGAAGGCCGCCTGGAGCGAGGTGCTGAACCAGTACCAGCGCCGCGCCGAGCTGATTCCCAACCTCGTCGAGACGGTGAGGGGCTACGCGCAGCAGGAGAAGGACGTTCTGACCCAGGTGACGCAGGCCCGCGCCAACGCCACCTCGATCAAGGTCGACGCCTCGACCATCACCGACCCGGAAAAGTTCAAGCAGTTCCAGGATGCGCAGGCGCAGCTCTCCGGCGCGCTCGGCCGTCTGATCGCCATCTCCGAAGCCTATCCCGACCTGAAATCGAACCAGAACTTCCTCGCCCTGCAGGCGCAGATCGAGGGCACCGAGAACCGCATCGCCGTGGCGCGGCGCGACTACATCGAGGCGGTGCGTGTCTACAATACCGAGCTGCGCACCTTCCCCGGCGTGGTCTGGGCCTCGACGCTCTATCGCGGCAACAAGCCGATGGAGACCTTCACCATCTCCGAGGAGCAGATGAAGGTGCCGCAGGTGAAGTTCAACTGACGACCGGCGGAGCCGCGCCATGCTCGCCCGTACCGCCCGCCCGTTCGTCCTCGCGCTGGTGCTGCTCGCCGGCGCGCTGGCCGGGCTGGCGCGCGCGGAGTTCAGCTTTCCGGAGCTGAGCGGCCGGGTGGTCGACGCGGCCGGCATCCTCGACGCCGGCCAGCGCGCCGCGCTGGAGGCCAAGCTCGCGGCGCAGGAGGCGAAGACGACCGACCAGTTCGTCGTCGCCACCGTGCCCTCGCTCGACGGCACCTCGGTCGAGGATTACGGCAACCGCCTGTTCCGCCATTGGCAGCTCGGACAGGCGGAGAAGAACAACGGCGTGCTGCTGCTCGTGGCGCCCAACGAACGCAAGGTGCGCATCGAGGTCGGCTACGGGCTGGAGGGCGTGCTGCCCGATGCGGTGGCCAGCACCATCGTCCAGACCGCGATCATCCCCGCCTTCCGCTCCGGGGACTTCGCCGCCGGCATCGACAAGGGCGCCGACGCGATCATCGAGATCCTCAATCTCGACCCCGCCGAGGCCGAGGCCCGCGCGCGGCAGGCGCAGGAACCCGCTCTGACGGCGGATGACTGGATCTTCCTCCTGTTCTTCGCGGCGATGTTCCTGTTCTGGGGCTATGTGATCTATCGGCAGATCCGCTACGGCCGCTCGCGCACCGCCCGGCGCGGCAGCGGAGCAGCGGCGGCCGGCGGCGCATCGGGCTGGGAATGGAACAACCGCTCCTCCGGCGGCGGCTGGTCGAGCGGCGGCGGCGGGTTCTCCGGCGGCGGCGGCTCATCGGGCGGCGGCGGCGCCTCGGGGAGCTGGTAATGGGCGAAATACGGATGGACGCGCCGGAACCGGACGTCCTCACGCAGGCGCAGCGAACCGCACTCGCCAAAGCCATCGAACGGGCGGAAGCCGGCACGGCCGGCGAGATCCGCGTCGTCATCTCCCGTCGGCCACTGATCGGCCATCCCTTCTACGCGCTGATGTGGGCGGCCCTCGTCGCGCTCGCCCTGCCCTGGCCGGTCGCGCTGCTGCTGCACGTCGACATACCGGAGTTGCTGGCGCTGCAGGCCGGCTGCTTCGTGCTCCTCGGCGCGCTGCTGGCGTTCACCCCGCTCGGCCGGCGCTGCATCCCGCGCGCGGTGCAGCAGGCGGCGGCGCGCAGCGCGGCGATCGATCATTTCCTCGGCTTCGGCATCCACCAGACGCGTGGACGCACCGGCGTGCTGATCTTCGTCGCCCTGCCCGAGCACCGCGTCGAGGTCGTGGCGGACGAGACCATCCACGCCCTCGTCGGTCCTTCGGCATGGACGGATGTCTGCGCCCGCGTTCTCGCCGGCGCGCGCGACGGGCGACTGGCCGAAGGGCTGGAGGACGCCATCGCCGAGGCCGGGCGCCTGCTGGCCCGGCACGCGCCGGGCGACGGCGCCGACATTGACGAATTGCCGAACCGCATCGTGCTGCTGTGATCCACCCGCAGGGGTAAGAGGTTGCGCACGCGCCGCCTCGGGAGCATAAGCCCGCCAAGAAGATTGGAGGAATTCCATGCCGCCTTATCGCTCACGCACGACCACCCACGGCCGCAACATGGCCGGCGCGCGCGGCCTCTGGCGCGCCACCGGCATGAAGGATGGCGACTTCGGCAAGCCGATCATCGCCGTGGTCAACTCCTTCACCCAGTTCGTCCCCGGCCATGTCCACCTGAAGGATCTCGGCCAGATGGTGGCGCGCGAGATCGAGGCGGCCGGCGGCGTCGCCAAGGAATTCAACACCATCGCGGTCGATGACGGCATCGCCATGGGCCATGACGGCATGCTCTATTCGCTGCCCTCGCGCGAACTGATCGCCGACAGCGTCGAGTACATGGTCAACGCCCACTGCGCCGACGCCATGGTCTGCATCTCCAATTGCGACAAGATCACCCCCGGCATGCTGATGGCCTCGCTGCGCCTCAACATCCCGACCGTGTTCGTCTCCGGCGGCCCGATGGAAGCCGGCAAGGTGGTGCTCGGCGGCAAGCAGAAGGCGCTCGACCTGGTCGACGCCATGGTCGCCGCCGCCGACGACCGGATCAGCGAGGCAGACGTCGCGGTCATCGAGCGCTCGGCCTGCCCGACCTGCGGCTCCTGCTCGGGCATGTTCACCGCCAATTCGATGAACTGCCTCACCGAGGCGCTTGGCCTGTCGCTGCCGGGCAACGGCTCGACGCTGGCCACCCATGCCGACCGCAAGCGGCTCTTCGTCGAAGCTGGCCACACCGTCGTCGACCTCGCCCGCCGCTATTACGAGCAGGACGATGCCGGCGTGCTGCCGCGCTCCATAGCCACCTTCGCCGCCTTCGAGAACGCGATGACGCTCGACATCGCCATGGGCGGCTCGACCAACACGGTGCTGCACCTGCTCGCCGCCGCGCATGAGGGCGAGGTGCCCTTCACTATGGCCGACATCGACCGGCTGTCGCGCCGCGTGCCGGTGCTGTGCAAGGTCGCCCCGGCCGTCGCCGACGTGCATGTCGAGGACGTCCATCATGCCGGCGGCATCATGGGCATTCTCGGCGAACTCGACCGCGCCGGGCTGATCGACACCTCCGTCAGCACCATCCATGCCCCGACCATGGCCGCCGCGCTCGATCATTGGGACGTGAAGCGCAGTGCCAGCGAGGCGGTGCACGAATTCTTCCGCGCCGCGCCGGGCGGCGTGCCGACGCAGGTCGCGTTCAGCCAGTCGGCCCGCTACGACGACGTCGACCTCGACCGCGCCAAGGGCGTGATCCGCGATTACGAGCACGCCTTTTCCAAGGATGGCGGCCTCGCCGTGCTCTACGGCAACCTCGCCGAGGATGGCTGCATCGTGAAGACGGCGGGCGTCGACGAGAGCATCCTGAAATTCACCGGCACCGCCACCGTGTTCGAGAGCCAGGACGACGCCGTCTCCGGCATTCTCGGCAACCGGGTGAAGCCGGGCCAGATCGTGCTCATCCGCTATGAGGGCCCGCGCGGCGGGCCGGGCATGCAGGAAATGCTCTATCCGACCAGCTATTTGAAGTCGAAGGGCCTCGGAAAGGCCTGCGCGCTGATCACCGACGGGCGCTTCTCGGGCGGCTCCTCGGGCCTGTCCATCGGCCATGTCTCGCCGGAAGCGGCCGAGGGCGGCACGATCGGGCTGGTGCGCGAGGGCGACACGATCGAGATCGACATCCCGAACCGGCGCATCCACCTCGCCGTCGACGACGCCGAGCTGGCCGCCCGCCGCGAGGCGCAGGAGGCGCATGGCTGGAAGCCGGCCGCGCCGCGCAAGCGCAACGTGACCACCGCGCTCAAGGCCTATGCCGCGCTCGCCACCAGCGCCGCCAAGGGCGCCGTCCGGCAGGTGCCCTGACGCAACCGAGCCAAGTGGCGGAACGGAAGGCGGGGCCCGCAGCTCCGCCTTTTTCGCTTCGCCATCCTGCAGATGACCACCAATGGAGGCCAACATGGCCGACGAAGACGATTCCTATGTCTATGACGAAGCGACCGGCGAATGGCGGCCGGCCTCGGAAATGAAGGCGGCGGCCGCCGCCGCGCTCGAGGTACGCGACGCCTCCGGCAATGTGCTGGCCGACGGCGATTCCGTCGTCCTCATCAAGGACCTCAAGGTCAAGGGCGCCGGCCAGACCCTGAAGCAGGGCACGGTGATCAAGACCATCCGCCTGACCGACAATCCGGAAGAAATCGACTGCCGCTTCGAGGGCATCAAGGGTCTCGTGCTGCGCACCGAGTTCGTGCGCAAGCGCTGAGCCCTCAAACTAGCGTCATCCCGGACGGCCGAAGGCCGATCCGGGATCGTGTGCAGATTGGAGAGCGATCCCGGCTCTGCGGCTTCGCCTTCGGCCGGGATGACGATACGGGACGCTCGGCACGTTGCTCCCGCCACGGTTGCGAACAAAACGGGAAACGTGCTCACTGCGATCTCGTCCGGTCGCCAGAGATTCGTTTGCCGATGCAGCCCGCCGCCTATCTCGACAAGCTGAACCCGGCCCAGCGGCGGGCGGTCGAGCACGGCGTCGCCGGTCCCGGCGAGCCCGCCGGCGGACCGCTGCTGGTCATCGCCGGGGCGGGATCGGGCAAGACCGACACGCTCGCCCACCGCGTCGCCCACCTCATGGTCAACGGCGCCGATCCGCGCCGCATCCTGCTGCTCACCTTCTCGCGCCGCGCGGCGGCGGAGATGACGCGCCGTGTCGAGCGCATCGCCGCGCGCGTGCTCGGCCCCGATGCGCGCGCGCTCACCGAGGGGCTCACCTGGGCCGGCACCTTCCACGGCATCGGCGCCCGGCTGCTGCGCGACCACGCGCTGCAGATCGGCCTCGACCCGAATTTCACCATCCATGACCGCGAGGACAGCGCCGACCTCGTCAACCTGGTCCGCCACGAACTCGGCTTCTCGAAGACCGAAAAGCGGTTCCCGGCAAAGGGCACGCTCCTCGCCATCTATTCCCGCGCGGTGAACGCCGAGCAGCCGCTGGAGGAAGTCATCGGCCGCGCCTTCCCGTGGTGCGCGGGCTGGAATGCCGAGATGAAGGCGATCTTCTCCACCTATGTCGAGGCCAAGCAGCGCCAGAACGTGCTCGATTACGACGACCTGCTGCTCTACTGGGCGCAGATGATGGGCGAGCCGGCGCTGGCCGCCGAGGTTTCCGGCCGCTTCGACCATGTGCTGGTCGACGAATATCAGGACACCAACAGGCTGCAGGCCTCGATCCTGCTGGGCCTGAAGCCGGACGGGCGCGGCCTCACCGTGGTCGGCGACGACGCGCAGTCGATCTATTCCTTCCGCGCCGCCACGGTGCGCAACATTCTCGACTTTCCGGGGCACTTCACCCCCCGCGCGGACACCATCATGCTGGAGCAGAACTACCGCTCCACCCAGCCCATCCTCGCCGCCGCCAATGCGGTGATCGACTTCGCCAGCGAACGCTACGCCAAGAACCTGTGGTCGGACCGCGCCTCCGGCGAGCGGCCGGTACTGGTCGGCGTGCGCGACGAGATCGAGCAGGCGAACTTCGTCGCCACCCGCGTGCTGGAGAACCGCGAGGACGGCATCGCGCTCAAGTCGCAGGCCGTACTGTTCCGCGCCGCCCATCACAGCGGGCCGCTGGAAGTGGAGCTGACCCGCCGCAACATCCCGTTCGTGAAGTTCGGCGGGCTGAAATTCCTCGATTCCGTCCATGTGAAGGACGTGCTCGGCGTCCTGCGCTTCGTCGAGAACCCGCGCGACCGCGTGGCGGGCTTCCGCGTGCTGCGCCTGCTGAGCGGCCTCGGCCCGGCCACCGCCGGGCGCATCCTCGACGCGGTCGACGGCGCCGGCGCGCTGCTGCCGGCGCTGGAAGCCGTCACGCCCCCTCCCCGCGCGGAGGAGGAATGGCCCGCCTTCCTCGCCATGGCGCGCGCGCTGAAGGCCGGCGCCGCCGGCTGGCCGGGCGAGCTCGACCTCGCGCGGCAATGGTACGAGCCGCTGCTCGAACGCCTGCACGAGGACGCCGCCAGCCGGCAGGCCGATCTCGTGCAGCTCGCCCAGATCGCCGCGAGCTATCCCTCCCGCGCCCGCTTCCTCACCGAGCTGACGCTCGATCCGCCGGACGCCACCAGCGCCGAGGCGGGGCCGCCGCATCTCGACGAGGACTATCTCATTCTCTCTACCATCCATTCGGCCAAGGGGCAGGAGTGGAAGTCGGTCTTCGTGCTCAACGTGGTGGATGGCTGCATTCCCATCGACCTCGGCGCCGGCACGCGCGACGAGATCGAGGAAGAGCGCCGCCTGCTCTACGTCGCCATGACGCGCGCCAGGGACAGCCTCAATCTCATGCTGCCGCAGCGCTTCTTCACCCATGGTCAGGCGGCGCGCGGCGACCGCCACGTCTATGCCGCCCGCACCCGCTTCATTCCCCCCACCATCCTCGGGCGCTTCGCCACCGCCTCCTGGCCACCGGCCCAGCCGGACGCCCCCGGCGCCCGCCCGGAAGCCGCCGCGCGCATCGACATCGGCGCCCGCATGCGCGCGATGTGGAAATAGAGCCCCAGCCTGATCACAACCGACCTCATCCTGAGAGGCCGCCCCATAAAGCCCCCTCATCCTGAGAGGCCGCCCCATAAAGCCCCCTCATCCTGAGAGGCCCGGCCATGAGGGAAGGAGGATGGCCTCTCAGCGGATACGCACGCCCGGCCCATATTCGCCGGGCGGCAGCAGCATCACGCCGGCATCCTGCAGGGTGCTGATCAGCAACGTCTCCGTGCCCCGATGCAGCACGTGACGATGCCGCTCGAAGTCGCGGACAGTACTGCGGGAAACGCCTGCACGGACGGCCAGACGCTCTTGCGTCCAATTGAGCAGTCCGCGTGCGGCGCGGCATTGTTCGGGCGCCAAATCCATCGCTTCTGCCTTGCGTAGAGACGACCAAATCAACCATAATGGGCGAAATCACGCAAGGCCCCGAGGAAATCTGCCCGCAGGGAGGCTCCCGCTACCTATGTCAAATGGCACGCTCCTCCTCGTCGCGCTGGCCCTGCCCTTCATGGGCAGCCTGCTCGCGGGGTTCCTGCCGACCCACGCGCGAAACGCCGCGGCGGTCCTGGCCGGAAGCGTGGCCATGGCGGGCATCGCCATCTCGGTGTGGCTCTACGCACCGATCGCCGATGAAGGGCCGGTGCGGCTCTCGCTCACCTGGCTGCCCATGCTTGGGCTGGACTTCACGCTCCGGCTCGACGGGCTTTCCTGGCTGTTCGCCATGCTGATCTTCGGCATCGGCGCGCTGGTCGTGCTCTACGCGCGCTACTACATGTCGCGCGAAGACCCGGTGCCGCGCTTCTTCTCCTTCCTGCTCGCCTTCATGGGCTCGATGATCGGCGTAGTGGTATCGGGAAACCTAGTACAGATCGTCTTCTTCTGGGAACTGACCAGCCTGTTCTCCTTCCTGCTCATCGGCTACTGGCATCACAGCACGACCGCGCGCGACGGCGCGCGCATGGCCCTCACCGTGACCGCCGCCGGCGGCCTGTGCCTGCTGGTCGGGGTGCTGCTGGTCGGGCGCATCGTCGGCAGCTACGACATCGACCGGGTGCTGGAATCGCGCGACCTCATCGTCGACAGCGCTCTCTACGTTCCCGCGCTGGTGCTCATCCTGCTCGGCGCCTTCACCAAGAGCGCGCAGTTCCCCTTCCATTTCTGGCTGCCGCATGCCATGGCGGCGCCCACCCCGGTCTCGGCCTATCTGCATTCCGCCACCATGGTGAAGGCCGGCATCTTCCTGATGATGCGGCTCTGGCCGGTGATGGCGGGCACCGATGCCTGGTTCTATCTGGTGGTGCCGGCTGGGCTGGTGACGCTGCTGCTCGGCGCCTTCATCGCCATCTTCCAGCAGGACCTGAAGGGGCTGCTCGCCTACTCGACCATCAGCCATCTCGGACTGATCACGCTGCTGCTCGGCCTCGGCAGCCCGCTGGCGGCGGTGGCGGCGGTCTTCCACACGCTGAACCACGCCATCTTCAAGGCATCGCTGTTCATGGCGGCCGGCATCATCGATCATGAGACCGGCACGCGCGACCTGCGCAAGCTGAGCGGGCTCTACCGCTACATGCCCTTCACCGCCACGCTCGCCATGGTCGCCGCCGCCGCCATGGCCGGCGTGCCGCTGCTCAACGGCTTCATCTCCAAGGAGATGTTCTTCGCCGAGGCGGTCGCCGACCATACCGGCTCGCTGCTCGACGACAGCCTGCCCTATTGGGCGACGCTGGCCGGCGTGTTCAGCGTCACCTATTCGCTGCGCTTCATCCTCGGCGTGTTCTTCGGGCCTCCGCCGATCGACCTGCCGCGTCGGCCGCACGAGCCGGCGCACTGGATGCGCTTCCCGATCGAGTTCCTGGTGCTGATCTGCCTGATGATCGGCATCGTGCCCGGCCTCACCGTCGGCCCGTTCCTCGCCACCACCGTCAAGGGGCTGCTGAACGGCACCGCGCCCTATTACAGCCTTGCGCTCTGGCATGGCTTCACCCTGCCGCTGCTGATGAGCTTCATCGCGCTGGTCGGCGGCGTGGTGCTCTATCTGGCGCTCCGCCGCTATCTCGAAAGCGGCGTAGAGGGGCCGCCGATCCTGCGCGAGTTCAAGGGCCAGCGTATCTTCGAGAAGGTGCTCGTCACCCTTTCCTGGCAATGGGCGCGTGCGGCGGAAACCGCGCTCGGCACGCGGCGGCTGCAGCCGCAGATGCGCATCGTGGTGGTGATGGCGGTGGTCGCGGCGCTGGCGCCCTTCGTCGCCAATGGAGCCGTCGGCACCGGCAGCCTGCCGGGCACGCCCGTCGCACCGGCCTTCGCGCTGCTCTGGGCGATCGGGCTCGCCTGCGCGCTCAGCGCGGCCTACCAGGCCAAGTATCACCGCTTCGCCGCGCTGGTGCTGGTCGGCGGCGCCGGCCTCGTCACCTGCGTCACCTTCGTCTGGCTCTCGGCCCCCGACCTCGCCGTCACCCAGCTCCTCGTCGAGATCGTCACCACCGTGCTGCTGCTGCTTGGCCTGCGCTGGCTGCCCAAGCGCATCGAGGAGGTGTATCCGACCCGCCCGCCGCTGAAAGTGCTGCTGCGCCGCTATGCCGACCTCGCCATCGCGTGCTCGCTCGGCGGGGTGTTGGCCTTCCTGTCCTATTGCCTGATGACGCGACCGCTGCCGGAGAGCGTGTCGCGCTTCTTCGTCGAGCGCGCCTATACGGAAGGCGGCGGCACCAACATCGTCAACGTCATCCTGGTCGATTTCCGCGGCTTCGACACGATGGGCGAGATCGTGGTGCTGTGCCTTGCCGCGCTCACCGTCTTCGCGCTGCTGCGCCGTTTCCGCCCGGCGCCGGAGAGCATCGCCTCACCCGAGCAGCAGCGGCTTCAGGACGCCTTCGACGAAGCCGCGCCCGACCGCTCGCCCGGCGACACCGTGACCGACTACATGCTGATCCCGCGCCTCATCATGCACTGGCTGTTCCCGGTGATCGCGGTGATGGCGGTCTATCTGTTCATGCGCGGCCACGATCTGCCGGGCGGCGGCTTCGCGGCCGGCATCACCCTCTCCATCGCCTTCGTGGTGCAGTACATGGCAAGCGGCGCGCGCTGGGTGGAGGACCATCTACGCGTGCTGCCGCTGCGCTGGATGGGCATCGGCCTGCTCACCTCCTGCGCCACCGGCGTCGGCTCGTGGTGGTTCGGCTATCCTTTCCTGACCTCGCATTTCCAGTATGTCGAGCTGCCCTTCATCGGGAAGATGCCGGCGGCCTCGGCGCTGCTGTTCGATCTCGGCGTGTTCGCCCTCGTAGTCGGCGCCACGGTGCTGATCCTCATCGCCCTCGCCCACCAGTCGCTGCGCAGCACGCGCGCCGCGCAGGCGGCGGAAGGAGGCGAGTGATGGAGATGATCCTTTCCATCGGCATCGGCGTCTTCGCTGCCTCCGGCGTGTGGCTGATCCTGCGCCCGCGCACCTACCAGGTGATCGTCGGCCTGTCGCTGATCTCCTATGCGGTGAACCTGTTCATCTTCGCCATGGCCGGAGGCGGGCTGCGCATCGACGCACCGCCCATCCTCAAGAATGGTGGGGTGGGCGATCCGTCCGCCGTGGCCGACCCGATCCCGCAGGCGCTGGTGCTCACCGCCATCGTCATCGGCTTCGCCATGACCGCGCTGTTCCTCGTTGTCCTGCTCGCCGCGCGCGGACGCACCGGCACCGACCATGTCGACGGACGGGAGCCGGAACGATGACCCCCGTCCTCGACCACCTCGCCATCCTACCGATCCTGCTGCCGCTCGCGGTCGGCGCCTTCATACTGCTGTTCGACGAGCGCCGGCGCCTTCTGAAGATGGTGCTGAGCCTGTTCACCGTCTTCGCGCTGCTCGCCATCGCCATTACCCTCGTCGTGATGGGGATTCTGCCGAGCGACGATCGCTGGTCGACGATCTTCGTCTATCCGCTCGGCAACTGGCCGCCACCCTTCGGCATCGTGCTGGTGGTGGACCGTCTCGCCGCGCTGATGCTGCTGCTCACCGCGCTGCTCGGCTGCGCGACGCTGCTCTTCGCCATGGCGCGCTGGCACAGGGCGGGGCCGCGTTTCTACACGCTGTTCCTACTGCTGCTGACCGGGCTGAACGGCGCCTTCCTCACCGGAGACCTGTTCAACCTGTTCGTCTTTTTCGAGATCCTGCTGGCGGCCTCCTACGGGCTGGTGCTGCACGGCTCGGGCACGGCGCGGGTGCGGGCGGGACTGCATTACATCCCGATCAACCTCGTCGCCTCTTCGCTGTTCCTGGTCGGCGTCGCGGTCATCTATGGCGTCACCGGCACGCTCAACATGGCCGATCTCAGCCGGATCGTGCCGACGCTGCCGCCAGAGTCGCGGACACTCATGGAGGCGGGCGCGGCCGTGCTCGGCATCGCCTTCCTTGTGAAGGCCGGCATGTGGCCGCTCAGCTTCTGGCTGCCGACCACCTATGCCGCCGCCTGCGCGCCCATCGCCGCCATGTTCGCCATCATGACCAAGGTCGGCGTCTACGTCATCCTGCGCCTGTTCCTGCTGTGCTTCGGCGACGAGGCCGGCGCCTCGGAGGAGTTCGGCGCCCTCTGGCTGTATTATGGTGGCATGGCCACCATCGCCTTCGGCGGCATCGGCGTGCTCGCCTCGCAGTCGATGCAGCGGCTGGGCGGCTATGCCGTTCTGGTGTCGTCGGGCACGCTGCTCGCCGCCATCGGCACCGGCAATAGCGCGGTGATCTCCGGCGCCCTCTACTATCTCGTCGCCTCCACCTTCGCGATCAGCGCCTATTTCCTGCTCGTCGAACTGATCGAGCGCGGCCAGGCCGCCGGCGCCGACGTGCTGGCCGTCACGCTCGAGATCTTCGGCGATCCGGAGGAGGACATCGAGGACGAGGACGAGGAGGTCGGCGTCGCCATCCCCGCCACCATCGCCGTACTCGGCGGCGCCTTCGTCGCCTGCACGGCGCTGCTCGCCGGCCTGCCGCCGCTGTCCGGCTTCATCGCCAAATTCGCCATGCTCTCGGCGCTGATGAACGAGGCCGGCGACATCCCCGCCTCCGCCTGGGCATTCGTCGTGCTGCTCATGGCCTCGGGCCTGTGCACGCTGATCGCCATGACGCGCAACGGCATCCGCACACTGTGGGTGCCGGCGGAGAACGAGATTCCGCGCGTGCGCGCCATCGAGGCCATCCCGGTCGGCGTGCTGCTCTTCCTGTGCGCGGCGATGACGGTGCTGGGCGGGCCGACCATGCGCTACATGGAGGCGACGGCGCAGATCCTCTACTGGCCCAGCGAATATGCCCGCGACGTGCTCGGCCCGGGCACGGGCGGCCATGCCGTGGGCGGGCATCCGAAGGTCACGGAGGGCGCGCCATGACAGCCCTCATCAAGCGCATCCTGCCCCATCCCCTGCTGTTCCTTGCCCTGCTGGCGATGTGGCTGCTGATGACCCAGAGCCTGTCGCCCGGCCAGTTCCTGCTCGGCGCGGTCGTCGCCTTCGGCGGCTGCTGGACGATGGTGGCGCTGGACCCGCCGCCGGTGCGGCTGCGCCGGCCGGTCGCCGCGATCCGCCTCGCCGGGCGCGTCTTCGTCGACGTGTTCCGCTCGAACCTCGCCGTGGGCAGCATCATCCTCGGCCATGAGGACCGGCGCACCCATTCCGGCTTCATGAGCCTGAGGCTCGACCTGACCAGCTCCTACGGCCTCGCGGTGCTCGCCATCATCCTCACCTGCACGCCCGGCACGCAGTGGGTGCGCTACGATCCCTCGCGCCGCGTGCTGCTGCTGCATGTGCTCGACCTCGTCGACGACCGGGAATGGGTGCGCACCATCAAGGGGCGGTATGAGGGGCTGCTGATGGAGATCTTCGAATGAGCGTCGCCATCCTCGGCTGGTCGATCACGGCGGCACAGGTGCTTCTCACCTTCGCCATGGGCTGCGCGGCGCTGCGCTTCATCCGTGGCCCGCGGGCGCAGGACCGCATCATCGGCCTCGACACCTTCTACGTGAACGCCATGCTGATCCTACTTACCCTCGGCATACGCAGCGGCGCGACGCTCTATTTCGAGGCGGCGCTGATCATCGGTCTGCTCGGCTTCGTGGGGACGGTGGCACTCGCCAAATTCCTCATGCGCGGCGAGGTGATCGAATGAGCCAGGCGCCCGATCTGCCGCTCTGGGCGGCGCTGCTGGTCTCGTTTTTCCTCGTCGCCGGGGCGCTGGTCACGCTGATCGGCTCGATCGGCCTGTGGCGGCTGCCGGATTTCTACGCCCGCCTGCACGCCCCCTCGCTCGGCGCCACGCTCGGCACCGGCTCGATCCTGGTCGGCTCGATGATCTGCTTCTCGGTGCTGCAGAGCCGGCCGCTGGTGCACGAGGTACTCATCGCCCTCTTCATCACCATCACCACGCCGGTGACGCTGATGCTGCTGGCCAGCGCCTCGCTCTATCGCGACCGGGCCGAGGGCGACGACAGCGCCCCCCGGCACGACCCCGAGCCGACCGAGCTCTGAAGGTCCCGGCGGCCGGGCCGCGGCGCTGGGTGGTTCCCGCGAAACGCGCGCCCGGCGATCCCGCGATCAGGCGTGAAACAGCCGCCGGTACAGGGTCGAACGGTTGACGCCGAGCCGCCGGGCCGCCTGCGAGACGTTTCCGCCGCAGGCATCGAGCGCCCGCCGCATCGCCTCGACCGTCAGCGCGTCGAGCGTGCCGCCGGCCGGCGCCGCTGCTGCTGCTGCCGGAGCGGTAAGGATATCGGCCGGCAGCATCTCCTCGGCCACCGGCCGATAGGGCTCGGCGAGCGCCGCGAGCGCCCGCAGCGTGCCGGCGAGCTGGCGGAAATTGCCGGGCCAGCCATAGCCGGCGAGCCGCGCCTCGCAGCCCTCCGACAACGTCAGCCGCTCGTCGCCGACGAGCCGGTGCCACAGGGAGCGCACGATCTCGGCCCGGTCGGCCAAGATGCGCAGCGGCGGCAGTTCCACCGTGTAATGGGCGATGCGGAAATAGAGGTCCTGCCGGAAGCTGCCCGCCTCGACCAGCGCGCGCAGGTCGCGATGGGTGGCGCAGAGCAGCACGAAATCCACCTTCACCGGCCGGCCGCCGCCGAGCGGGGCGACCTCGCGTTCCTGCAGCACCCGCAGCAGCCGCGATTGCAGCGCCAGCGGCATGTCGCCGATCTCGTCGAGGAACAGCACCCCGCCATCGGCCTCGCGCAGCAGGCCGCGGCGGCCATGCCGGCGTGCCCCGGTGAAGGCGCCCTCCTCATAGCCGAACAGCTCGGATTCGATGAGTGTCTCGGGAATCGCCGCGCAGTTCACCGCGACGAAGGTCCCGGCCGCCCGCGCACTCAGCCTGTGGATTTCGCGTGCCGCGAGTTCCTTGCCGGTGCCGGTCTCGCCGCGGATCAGCACCGGGACGTCGGCCTCGACCATGCGCACGGCCCGCGCCAGTGCGGCGCGCTCGCTCGCACCGAGAAGCGGACCTTCCTCGCGCCGGGCCGGGCGGGCAAGCGGGGCGACGGGACCGGGCGACGGCCGGCCTTCGAAGTGGCCGTAAAGCGCCTTGCCATCCGGGCCGCGCAGCGCCCGGGTCTCGCCATCGGCGCCCGGCAGGCGCTCCAGCAGTTCGCCGGCACGCCTCTCGCCCAACGCCGACCAGTCCGCGCCGACCAGGCCGAGGCCGGTACGGTTCGCCGCCACCAGCCGGTCGTCCTCGAACACCAGCACGCCCTCGCGCGCCGTGCCGAGCAGGGCGCGGTCGGACTGCAGGCGCAGGATGCGGCGGCCGGCGAAATCCTCGTCGAAGAAGCGGTGCTCGATCTGCTCCACCGCGAGCCGCACGAGGCCGAGCGCGTGGCGATGGTCGACCGCCGCCGGGCCCGACATGTCGAGCGCGCCCACTGTCTGGCCATAGGGGTCGAGGATCGGCGCCGCCGAGCAGCTCAGGATTCCATGCGGGTCGTAATAGTGTTCGCCGCCATGCACCGCGATCGGCCGGCCCTCGACCAGCGCGGTGCCCACCGCATTGGTGCCGGTCGAACTTTCGCCCCACAGCACGCCGGGGCGCAGCGCCACCTGCGCCGCGCGGGCGGCGAAGTCGGCATTGCCGAGCGCGTCGAGGATCAGTCCGTCGGCATCGGTGAGGATGACCACGCAGCCGGTCTGCATGGCATCGGCGTAGAGGCTCTCGATCTCCGGCCGGCACAGCCGGCGCAGCCTTTCGTGATGCTCGGTGATGACGCTCAGTTCGTGCGCGGTCAGCGGTTCGAGGCGCGGCAGGGCCGCGCAGTCGAGCCCGCGCTCGGCACAGCGCTGCCAGGAGCGCAGGATCGGCTCCGGCACCAGCGCCGCCAGCGCCCGGTCGGGCCGGCCCAGCTGAAAGAACTGCTTTCGCGCCGCGAGCACGGTGCGCGTCGAGACCTCGTGGCGCATGCGATCCTCCCGGAGTGTTGCAAAATGCAACACATGTCGCAGGTCTTGTTGTTCTTTCCGACAGTTTCTAGCAAGTTTTCCGCCTGCGTCCATCGGCTTTATCTTCAAGCCATCGCGAGTACATCGCCAAACTCAGCAGTTTCAGTATTTTGCCGTACCGCAGCGACGATTTTGTGCACTGCGGTATTGGTCTGGCACGAGCGCTGCAATCTTCTGTGTCCCAGTCTGGGAGGATCCAATGAACAAGCCTGAAATCGCCATCACCAAGCAGTCTCCATTCAAGGCCCGCTACGGCAACTTCATCGGCGGCAAGTTCGTCGAGCCGGTCGCCGGCCGCTATTTCGACAACACCTCGCCCGTCACCGGCGGCAAGATCTGCGAGATCGCCCGCTCCGACAAGGATGACATCGAGAAGGCGCTCGACGCCGCCCATGCCGCCAAGGACGCCTGGGGCAAGACCTCGGCTGCCGAGCGCGCCGTGATCCTCAACAAGATCGCCGACCGCATGGAGGAGAATCTCGACCTCCTCGCCCTCGCCGAGACGTGGGACAACGGCAAGCCGATCCGCGAGACCACCGCGGCCGACATGCCGCTCGCCGTCGACCATTTCCGCTATTTCGCCGGCGCCGTGCGCGCTCAGGAAGGCGGTATCAGCGAGATTGACCACGACACCATCGCCTACCATTTCCACGAGCCGCTCGGCGTCGTCGGACAGATCATCCCGTGGAACTTCCCCATCCTCATGGCGGTGTGGAAGCTGGCCCCGGCGCTCGCCGCCGGCAACTGCGTGGTGCTGAAGCCGGCCGAGCAGACCCCGGCGAGCATTCTCGTGCTGGCCGAGCTCATCGCCGACCTGCTGCCGCCGGGCGTGCTGAACATCGTCAACGGCTTCGGCCTGGAGGCAGGCAAGCCGCTCGCCTCCTCGCCGCGCATCGCCAAGATCGCCTTCACCGGCGAGACGACGACGGGCCGGCTGATCATGCAGTATGCCAGCCAGAACCTCATCCCCGTCACGCTGGAGCTGGGCGGCAAGTCGCCGAACATCTTCTTCGCCGATGTGGTGGCCGAGGACGACGACTTCTTCGACAAGGCGATCGAAGGCTTCGTCATGTTCGCGCTCAACCAGGGCGAGGTCTGCACCTGCCCGAGCCGCGCGCTGATCCAGGAAAGCATCTATGATCGCTTCATGGAAAGGGCGCTGAAGCGGGTGGAAGCCATCGTCCAGGGCTCGCCGCTCGACCCGGCGACCATGCTCGGCGCGCAGGCTTCCTCCGAGCAGCTCGACAAGATCCTGTCCTATATCGACATTGGCAAGCAGGAAGGCGCCGAAGTGCTCACCGGCGGCGAGCGCAACATGCTCGGCGGCGATCTGGCCGGCGGCTTCTATGTGAAGCCGACCGTGTTCAAGGGCCACAACAAGATGCGTATCTTCCAGGAGGAGATCTTCGGGCCGGTCGTGTCCGTGACCACCTTCAAGGATGAGGCCGAGGCGCTCTCCGTCGCCAACGACACGCTGTACGGCCTCGGCGCCGGCGTGTGGACCCGCGACGGCAATCGCGCCTATCGCTTCGGCCGCGCCATCCAGGCCGGTCGCGTGTGGACCAACTGCTACCATGCCTATCCCGCCCACGCGGCCTTCGGCGGCTACAAGCAGTCCGGCATCGGCCGCGAAAACCACAAGATGATGCTCGACCACTACCAGCAGACCAAGAACATGCTGGTGAGCTACAGCCCGAAGAAGCTCGGCTTCTTCTGATACAAGCCCTCGGCGCCGCCCCGCCTCTTCCCCGGGGCGGCGCCTTCTTTCGCCGGAGGCCATATGCAGACGGACACCGTTTCCGCAGCCGGCGACCGGGGAGACGTCATCGCGCGCGTGCTCGCCACGCCCGCAGCACGCGAGTTGATCGCCACCCTCACCGCCGAAAATGGACCGTTGCTGTTCCACCAGTCCGGAGGCTGCTGCGACGGCTCGTCACCCATGTGCTACGCGATAGGCGACTACATCGTCGGCGACCGCGACATCCGCATGGGCGAGATCGGCGGCGCGCCGTTCTACATGAGCCCGTCGCAGTTCGATTACTGGAAGCACACCCAGCTCATCATCGACGTGGTGCCGGGCCGGGGCGGCATGTTCAGCCTGGAGAACGGGCGCGACGTGCGCTTCCTCACCCGCTCGCGGCTGTTCACCGATGACGAGCTGGAGCGCCTCGCCCCGCTCGGCCACGGCCCGGCGGACTGAACGACGGAACCTCGATATAAAAAGCCGCCCTCCGCAGATGCGGGCGGCGGCTCTGTTGGTCGGGCGAGGCCGGCGATGGCTTCGGCCGTCTCGTCACTGGCAGAGCAGGATGTCCTGCTCGCGCACCAGCTGGTAGCGGTCCGACAGCTTCACGACAAAGCGCACGTCGCCGCTGCTGTTGAGGCAGTAGTCGATGAGCCGTCCGTCGCCCCAGCTGATGCGGACGGCGCGCGGATTGTAGCAGAGGTTCTGCAGCTGCAGCCTGCCGTTCGACGAACTGATCTCGACGATGCAGGTGCGGTCCACCGCGCCCTGCAGGTCACTTCCCGCCCACCGCGGCTGCGCCCAGGCATAACCGCCCAAGCCCGCCACGCACAGCGCAAGCCCTGCCAAGCCGATGCCGATCTGTCTCCGGTACGTCACCTCGTTACCCCCGTCTGACGCGGATTTGGCGACGGAATTTACACTTCATTACCAATAAAGCAACAAAATTGAACTTTATTTGCGCTTCTTTGGTTCCGATTTGGAACTTGTTGTCCTACAAGCCATTGATATAGAACCCATAATGCCAGACGCGGCAGGGCCCGGACGCGCGCAGGCGCGCCGCCGGAGGCGCCGGCAGCGTGCGTCTGGATGATTCTGGACCGGCTATCTGGGCGTGAGCGCGGTCACCGCGAGGGCCGTGGCGGCAGCCCGATTCTCCACGCCGATCTTCGCGTAGATCTGCTCGAGATGCTTGTTCACCGTGCGCGGCGACAGGCCGAGAATCTCGCCAATGTCGCGGTTGGCCTTGCCGCGCGCCAGCCACATCAGGACTTCCGCCTCGCGCACCGTCAGGTTCAGCCGGGTCCGCAGCACCTGCTCGGGCGCCAGTCCCTCGTCGTCGACGATGCGCAGCAGAAGCTCCTCCGGACCGATCTGGCCGACATAGGACAGGCGCAACCGGCGCGGCGACCCCTCGACCGGCAGGTCGATCGCGTCCGGCTCGATCGCTGCCGGATCGCCCTTGCGCCCGTCGAGCCAGCGGCGAACCGGCTCGGGCAGCATGAGACTGTCACCGGGCGCCGGCACGGTGATCGAGGTCAGCAGGGCGCTCGCCTGCGGCGTGCTCCACAGCACCCTGCCCTCGCGCGTCGCCGACAGCAGATAGCGGCCGGAAGCGTCCAGCGCGGCGCGCGCGCTGTGGGTCTGGCGCGCATTGGCGAGATGCACGCGGATGCGGGCGATGAGTTCGTCCGGCGAGATCGGCTTGGTCACATAGTCGACGCCGCCGGCCTCCAGCCCCTTCACGATCTGCTCGGTCTCCGACAGGCCGGTCATGAAGATCACCGGCACATGGGCGACCGATTTGTTGCGCTTGAGCAGGCGGCAGGTCTCGAAGCCATCCATGCCGGGCATGACGGCGTCCATCAGGATCACGTCGGGGGTGATACGCTCGACCAGCGCCAGCGCGTTGGCGCCCTCGACGGCGACCAGCACGGTGGCGCCGGCCGCTTCCAGCGCATCGGTCAGGAGACTGAGCGTCTCCGGCGAATCATCCACCACCAGGACAATGTCTCGGCGCTCCACGCTATGCATCATTGCCGCGCAACGCCTCCAGGACAGCCATGTATTGCTTGAGGTCGAAGGTTTCCATCAGATCGCGCATATGCGCGACGAAGGCCTTGTTGTCGGGGGAGACGCCCTCGATTTCCCGCAGCTTGGCCTGGATGCCACGCACATAGCCGATCTCGCCCAGCTTCACGAGGTCGTCGATGTGCACGCCCGCCGGCGCCCGCAGCTTGCCGACCGGGATCGCCTCCTCCGCCGCCTTGGCCGCGAGCTCGGCCTCGCCGACCCATTCGAGGCCGAGCAGCGCGGCCATCTTCTCCAGCAGCGTGCGCAGATGCACCGGCTTGACCAGATGATCATCGTGCTGGGCCAGCCCGTCGCCGTGAATCTCGCCGGCATTGGCCGAGATCATGAGGATGCGCAGCCGTCCACGGCCTTCATCGCGCAGCAGCCGCACGACCTCCCAGCCGTTGAGGCCGGGCATGGAGATGTCGAGCAGCAGCAGGTCGGGATCCCATTCGCGCACCATGTCGAGCGCCTGCACGCCATCGATCGCGGCGAGCACGGTGAAGCCGAGCGGCACCAGCAGCTCGTGCATCAGGTCGCGATGGGCGGCGTCGTCGTCCGCGACCAACACGGTGAGGCGCGGCCCGGTATAGCCGGCGATGCGGCGATGCTGAATCGGCTCCAGCCGGGTGGGATTCGTCACCTCCGACAGCATCATCTTCACTCGGAAGCTGCTTCCCTGGCCGGGCGTCGAGGTCAGCGAAATCTCCCCTCCCATGATCTCGGTGAGCAGCTTGGTGATGGTGAGCCCCAGACCGATGCCGGCGGTCGAATAGGTTCCGGCGCGTTCGCCCCGCTCGAACGGCTCGAAGATGCGCCGGTGATCGGCCGCCGGAATGCCGATGCCGCTGTCCTCGACCTCGAACTCCGCCACCTGGTTGCGATAGGAGACGCGCAGCGCCACCCGCCCAAGCTCGGTGAACTTGATCGCGTTGGAGAGCAGGTTGATGAGGATCTGCCGCAGCCGCTTCTCGTCGGTATAGACCACCGCCGGCAGGCGCTCGGGACGCACATAGACGAAGTCGATGCCCTTCGCCGTCGCCTGCAGGCGGAACATGTCGACCACCTGGTCGAGGAAATCGCCGATGCGCACCTCGTCGCGGTTCAGATGCAGCCGCCCCGCCTCGATCTTGGAAATGTCGAGCAGGCCATCGATGAGACCGGACAGATGCTCGGCCGAGCGGCGCACCACGCGGATGGCATCGCGCCGGTGAGGCGGGATCGAGGTGTCGCGTTCAAGCAGCTGGGCGTAGCCGAGAATGGCGTTGAGCGGCGTGCGCAACTCGTGGCTGATGCCGACGACGTAGCGGCTCTTGGCGAGGTTGGCGGCCTCGGCGGCCTCCTTGGCCTTCTGCAGCTTGGCGTCGGTGCGCTTGTGCGCCTCGATCTCGCGCATCAGCAGCGCCGTCTGGCGGTTGCTTTCCTCCTGCGCCACGCGCCGGCTCTCCTGCGCCAGCACGAACAGCCAGGCCGCCACGCCGGCGATGATCAGCAGGATGAAGTAGAGCGTGAACAGCACGCTGCCGACCGCCTCGCGCTCGGCCACCGGCGCCAGTGTCGACTGGAAATAGATGACGCCGAGTATGCCGCCGATCACCATTGCGAGCAGCGACAGCACGCCGATGTAGTGACCGAGGCGCGAATTGATCTGCGCCACCATCCAGACCGGCAGCGTGGCGCGCAGCACCGCGAGAATCTGGTCGGGGAAGCGCGCCTCCTCCTTGCAGCGGTCGTTGCAGCGGGCGTCGAGCGAACAGCACAGCGAACAGATCGGCCCGGCATAGATCGGGCAATGCGCCATGTCCTCCGGCTCGAACTTGTGCTCACAAATGCAGCACTTGATCGTGAGGCGCGCATCCCAGTTCTTGGCCGTGCGGCGGGCGATGTAGTAGCGGCCCCGGGTGGCGAAGGCGATGCCGGCGGCCGCGACGAAGGACACGACCAGTGCCAGGAACGGCGCGAAGACCTTCAGCGTGGGTCCGAAAAAGCCGGCGAAGGCGACGACGCCGACCAGCGTGCCGGCCAGCAGCGCGCCGACGCCTACGGGATTGATGTCGTAGAGATGCGCCCGCTTGAACTCGATGCCCGGCGGGCTCCAGCCCATCGGCTTGTTGACCACCAGATCCGCCACCAGCGCCGCCACCCAGGCCACCGCCACGATGGCGTAGAGGCCGAGGATCTGCTCCAGCGCCTTGTAGATGCCGAGCGCCATCAGCGTCAGCGCGATGGCAACGTTGAACACCAGCCAGACCACCCGGCCCGGATGGCTGTGCGTCAGCCGCGAGAAGAAGTTCGACCAGGCGATCGAGCCCGCATAGGAGTTCGTCACATTGATCTTGAGCTGCGCCAGGATGACGAACACCCCGGTGAAGGCGAGCGCCACCTCCGGCGAGAACACCGTCTTGAACGCCACCAGATACATCTGGGTGGGCTCGGCCGCGTGGATGAAGGGTATTCCCTGCGTGAGCGCGAAATAGGCCAGGAAGGATCCCGCCAGCATCTTGATGCCGCCAGGCACGATCCAGCCCGGACCGGCGCTCAGCAGCGCCACCCACCACAGCGTGTTGCGCGCCGCCTCGCTGCGGCCCGGGGCGCGGCGCGGCAGGAAGCGCAGGAAATCCACCTGCTCGCCGATCTGCGCCACCAGGGCGAAGATCACCGTCGTCGCCGCGCCGAAATGCACGAGGTCGAAGGAGCCGTCCGGCGCGCCAAACCGCCCGGTATAGGCCGTCCAGCCGGCCAGCGGCTCGTCGTCGAGCGCGAAGATGAAGACGAAGGGAATGAGGTTCAGCACCAGCCAGACCGGCTGCGTCCAGAGCTGGAACCGGCTGATGAAGGTGATGCCATGCGTGACCAGCGGGATCACCACCAGCGCGCTGATGAAATAGCCCACCATCAGCGGCACGCCGAAGCACATCTCCAGCGCCAGCGCCATGATCGCCGCCTCGATGGCGAAGAACAGATAGGTGAAGGAGGCGTAGATCAGCGAGGTGACGGTCGAGCCGATATAGCCGAACCCCGCGCCGCGGGTCAGCAGGTCGATGTCGACCCCGAACTTGGCGGCATAGTAGCTGATGGGCAGGCCGGCGGCGAAGATGACCGCGCAGACCACGAGGATGGCCGCCACCGCGTTCTGGAAGCCGTAGGCCAGCGTGATCGCCCCGCCGATGGCCTCCAGCGCCAGGAAGGAGACGGCGCCGAGCGCGGTGTTGGCGACCCGCAGCGCCGACCAGCGGCGCGCGCTCTTGGCGGTGAAGCGGAGCGCATAGTCCTCCAGCGTCTCGTTGACGACCCATTGATTGTAGCGGCGTCGAACACGAACGATCTTTTGTTCCGCCGCCATAGGGGTTCGCCTCGTCGTGCCGACGCCAGACATCCTGCTGTGCTCACCCTCCCTCGGGGCATTTTGTCGTTGCCGCAACGCACTCACCGCCGCGATCACACCGACCGCGCCCGGTCACAAGCACAAATCGTTCCATTCAAGTCGACAGACCCCTGCCGAAGTGTTTCGCATCGAAAATCGCCGCATCTCCCGCCCATGCGACGAAAACGTCCGCTTCGGCGCCGATCACAGCGCCACGATGCCAGTCGATATTTGAGAACTTCAAAGAAAAACACTCACGCGCGCGCACGAATATAAATCGCGAGAACGCACACACGTCCCCACGGTAACGGCGCTACTGTGTGGGACGGGTGGCCAAACCCCTATACGTCAATCGACGTATTGCTGCGTCGCGGCATCGGCCTCCACGATCCACACAATGCAAGCACATCCGAAGCTTGTTGAGGCCACGTCAAACCCGTGGAGGGGATCTGTATGTCATCGAATAACGACAGTTCATCGAAATTTTCCAGCACGCGCCGCAAGCTCCTGATGGGCATGGCCGCGCTTCCGGCTGTGCCTCTTCTTTCGTCCACCGGCCTCTTTTCCACGCAGGCCTTCGCCCAGGCCCCGGCGACATCTGCCGTGAACACGACCGGCCTGGCCGTCACCGACACCGAAGTCACCGTTGGCATCCTGCACTCGGTGACCGGCACCATGGCCATCTCCGAGACCGGCTCCGTGCAGGCCGAGAAGCTGGCGATCGACCAGATCAACGCCATGGGCGGCGTGCTCGGTCGCAAGATCAAGTTCATCCAGGAAGACGGTGCCTCCGACTGGCCGACCTTCGCCGAGAAGGCCAAGAAGCTGCTGGTCAACGACAAGGTCGCCGCCATCATGGGCTGCTGGACCTCGGCCTCGCGCAAGGCGGTGCTGCCGGTCGTCGAGCAGTATAACGGCATGCTCTACTACCCGACCTTCTATGAAGGCCTCGAGCAGTCCAAGAACGTCATCTACACCGGCCAGGAAGCCACCCAGCAGATCCTCGCCGGCCTCGACTGGGTCGCCAAGACCAAGAACGGCAAGACCTTCTATCTCATCGGCTCGGACTACATCTGGCCGCGCACCTCGATGAAGATCGCCCGCAAGCACATCGAGGGTCACCTGAAGGACTCCTCGGTCGTCGGCGAGGAGTACTTCCCGCTCGGCCACACCCAGTTCAACTCGGTGATCAACAAGATCAAGTTGAAGAAGCCGGACGTAATCTACGCCGCGGTCGTCGGCGGCTCGAACGTCGCCTTCTACAAGCAGCTCAAGGCGGCCGGCATCGACCTCAACAAGCAGACCCTGCTGACCATCTCGGTCACCGAGGACGAGATCGACGGCATCGGCGGCGAGAACATCGCCGGCGCCTACAGCTCGATGAAGTACTTCCAGTCGCTCGACAACCCGAACAACAAGGAATTCGTCGCCGCCTTCAAGAAGATGTGGGGCGAGAAGACCGTGATCGGCGACGTCACCCAGGCTGCCTATCTCGGGCCGTGGCTGTGGAAAATGACCGTCGAGAAGGCCGGCAGCTTCGATGTCGACAAGGTCTCCGCGGCCTCGCCCGGCATCGAGTTCAACAAGGCGCCGGAAGGTTACGTCAAGATCCACGACAACCATCATCTGTGGTCGAAGGCCCGCATCGGCCTGGCCCAGCCCGATGGCCAGTTCAAGGTGGTGTTCGAGACCCCGGACCTGATCGAGCCCGATCCGTTCCCCAAGGGCTACCAGTGATCGTCTGAAGCTCCCACCCGGAGAGGGCTTGCGCCCTCTCCGGGGCTCTATGCCGTTGACGCAAGACCGCGCGATTGCGCGCACGCCGGGGGATTCCTGAATGTTCTCTGACTATTCGCTGGCCGAGCTTGGCTCGATTTTCGTGATGCAGGGCTTCGCCGGCCTCATCCTGTTCTCGGTTTTCGTTCTCATGGCGCTCGGTCTCGCCATCATCTTCGGCCAGATGGGCGTCATCAACATGGCGCACGGCGAGTTCATGATCCTCGGCGCCTATGTGACCTATTTCACGTCGCAGTTCTTCCTGAATTACATTCCCGGCCTGTTCAGCGCCTACTTCTTCCTCGCCATGATACTGGCATTCATTGCCGCCGGCGCGCTCGGCATGGCGGTCGAATGGCTCATGATCCGCCGCCTCTACAAACGGCCGCTCGACACACTGCTCGCCACCTGGGGCCTCAGCCTCATCCTCCAGCAGGTCTACCGCTCCGTCTTCGGCCCCCGCGAGGTCGGCGTCGAGCTGCCCAACTGGATGATGGGCTCGATTTCCGTCACCGACACGATTGAGGTGCAGATCAACGGCCTGTTCGTCATGGCCCTCACCATCGTCATCACCGTCGCCGTTGCCCTTCTGATGTACAAGTCGGCCTGGGGCAAACAGGTGCGCGCCGTGGTGCAGAACCGCATCATGGCCGGCGCCGTCGGCATCAATACCGAGAAGGTCGACCGCTACACCTTCGGCCTCGGCTGCGGCATCGCCGGCGTCGCCGGCTCCGCCTTCACCATGATCGGCTCGACCGGCCCCACCTCCGGCCAGCTCTACATCGTCGACACCTTCCTGGTCGTCGTCTTCGGCGGCGCGCAGAGCCTGCTCGGCACCATCGCCTCCGCCTTCACCATTTCGCAGGCCCAGTCGACCATGGAGTTCTTCCTCTCCGGTTCGATGGCCAAGGTCCTCACGCTGCTCGGCGTGGTCATCATCCTGATGCTGCGGCCGCAGGGCCTGTTCGTCATCAAGGTCCGTCGCTGAGGAGGCGCACATGATCAAGTCCGACCGCACCTTCTTCCTGCGCCCGCAGGACATGATCGGGATCGCGATCCTCGCCGTCCTTCTCATCGTGGTCCTGCCCCTGACGCTGGACAATTTCCGCCTACAGTTCGTCGGCAAGTACCTCACCTACGCCTTCGTGGCGCTCGGCCTGGTGCTGTGCTGGGGCTATGCCGGCATTCTCTCGCTCGGCCAGGGCGTGTTCTTCGGCCTCGGCGGCTACTGCATGGCGATGTTCCTCAAGCTGGAAGCCTCCAGCGTGGAGAATACCAAGATCCAGACCACGCCGGGCATCCCGGACTTCATGGACTGGAACCAGATCACCGAACTGCCGCTGATGTGGCAGCCCTTCAACAGCCTGACCCTCACCATCATCGCGGTGATCCTGGTTCCGGCGCTCTTCGCCTTCATCGTCGGCTTCGCGATGTTCAAGCGGCGCGTGGGCGGCGTGTACTTCGCCATCATCACCCAGGCGCTCGCCGCGATCATGACCATCCTGATCATCGGTCAGCAGGGCTATACCGGCGGCATCAACGGCATCACCGACCTGCGCACGCTCTATGGCTGGGACATCCGCACCGACGGCGCCAAGACGATCCTCTATTTCGTCTGCGTCGGCCTGCTCATCGCCTGCATCCTGATCGCCTATTTCGTGAAGTCCTCGAAGCTCGGCCGCATCCTCGTCGCCATGCGCGACAAGGAGGACCGGGTGCGCTTCTCCGGCTATGACGTCGCCAACTTCAAGGTGTTCGTCTTCTGCCTCGCCGCGTCGCTCTCGGCCATCGGCGGCGCGATGTTCACCCTGCAGGTCGGCTTCATGTCGCCGTCCTTCGTGGGCATCGTGCCCTCGATCGAAATGGTCATCTACGCGGCGGTCGGCGGGCGCCTGTCCATCCTCGGCGCCATCTACGGCACGCTGCTGGTGAACTGGGCCAAGACCTCCTTCTCCGAGAGCTTCCCGGAACTGTGGCTGTTCGGCCTTGGCGGCCTGTTCATCGCCGTGGTGCTCGCCTTCCCCAACGGCATCGCCGGCCTCTACCAGACCTATGTCGCCCCGCGCCTCGGCCCGCTGTTCGGCGGCGCCGCCAAGCGCCGGTCCAGCCCCCCCGCCGCGACGCCCCCCGCCCCGCCGCCGTCCTCCGGGACGGCCGCCCCCGCTGCCGCCGAGTGAGGAACGCGAGCCATGAACACCGCTGTCATCACCGACACCATGAACAAGGACTTCGTCCTTGCGGTGGAACGCCTCACCGTCTCCTTCGACGGTTTCAAGGCGGTCAACGACCTGTCCTTCTATGTCGACGAGAACGAGATCCGCGTGATCATCGGCCCCAACGGCGCCGGCAAGACCACCGTGCTCGACCTCATCTGCGGCCGCACCAAGGCCACCACCGGCTCGATCCGCTTCAAGGACCGCGAGCTGACCCGGATGAAGGAGCACGAGATCGTCCGCGCCGGCGTCGGCCGCAAGTTCCAGAACCCGTCGATCTACGAGGACCTCACCGTCTTCGAAAACCTGGAAATCTCCTACCCGAAGGGCCGTTCGGTCGTCGGCGCCCTCGCCTTCCGGCGCGACGCCGCGGTGAAGGAACGGGTGCAGGAGGTAGCCGAGACCATCTTCCTCGCCGACCAGCTCGACCAGCGTGCCGAATATCTCTCGCACGGCCAGAAGCAGTGGCTGGAGATCGGCATGCTGCTCATCCAGGACCCGGAGCTGCTCATGCTCGATGAGCCCGTCGCCGGCATGAGCGTGTCCGAGCGCAAGAAGACCGCCGAACTGCTCAACACCATCATCAAGAACCGTTCGGTGATCGTGATCGAGCACGACATGAAGTTCGTCGAGGACATCGCCCACAAGGTCACGGTGCTGCACCAGGGCAAGATTCTCTCGGAGGGCTCCATGGCCAAGGTCCAGGCGGACCCGAAGGTCATCGAAGTCTATCTCGGCCACTGAGGGACGGAACATGCTGAACGTTTCCCACCTGCACGTCTCCTACGGCGAGAGCGAGGTGTTGCACGGCCTCGACTTCAACGTCGCCCCCGCCGAGATCATCGCCATCATGGGCCGCAACGGCATGGGCAAGACCACGCTCATGAAGTCGCTCATGGGCATCGTCCCGACCAAGAGCGGCAAGGTGAGCGTCGGCAACACCGACATCACCAACCTGAAAAGCTATGAGCGGGTGCACAACGGCGTCGCCTATGTGCCGCAGGGCCGCATGATCTTCTCCACCATGACGGTGCAGGAGAACATCGAGACCGGCCTGATCCCGCGCGGCGAGAGCAAGGTGCCGCCCGACATCTACGAGCTGTTCCCGGTGCTGCTCGAGATGAAGGGGCGGCGCGGCGGCAACCTCTCCGGCGGCCAGCAGCAGCAGCTCGCCATCGCCCGGGCGTTGGCCACGGCGCCGAAGGTGCTGCTGCTCGACGAGCCGACGGAAGGCATCCAGCCCTCGATCATCCGCGAGATGGCCCGCACGCTGAAGCGCATCCGCGACGAGCGCGGCCTGTCCATCGTGGTCTCCGAGCAGGTGCTCTCCTTCGCCCTCGACATCGCCGACCGCGTGCTCGTCATCGAGAATGGCGAGATCGTCCACGAGAACCTGCGCGCCGACGTCGACGAGGCGAAGGTCGCCAAGTTCCTGTCGGTCTGAGGCTCCGGGGCCAGCCCCGAAGGGGCGGTCTCGATCTCGGAAATATGAATGGGCCGGCCGCTGGCCGACCCGTCCTGAAGTTCGCATGCAGCCCAAGGGGAACGGAGTTCGCCATGCCTGAGACACTGATTTCGGTCGATCTTTCCAAGCCGGCCACCGAGAACGAATTTCTGCACAACCGCTGGCACCCGGACATTCCGATCGCCACCTGGGTCGAGCCCGGCGCCGACTTCATCGTCGAGACCGTGGACTGGACCGGCGGCGCGATCGCCAACAACGATTCCGCCGACGACATCCGCGACGTCGACCTGTCGACGGTTCACTATCTCTCCGGTCCCATCGGGGTGAAGGGCGCCGAGCCCGGCGACCTCCTGGTGGTCGACATTCTCGATGCCGGCACGCTGAAGGGCCACGAATGGGGCTTCAACGGCTTCTTCTCGAAGAAGAACGGCGGCGGCTTCCTGACCGACCATTTCCCGCTCGCCCAGAAGTCGATCTGGCACTATGAGGGCATGTTCACCCGCTCGCGCCATGTGCCGGGCGTGGGCTTTGCCGGCCTCATCCATCCCGGCCTGATCGGCACCCTGCCCTCGCAGAAGCTGCTCGACACCTGGAATGCGCGCGAGCAGGCGCTGATCGACACCAATCCGACCCGCGTGCCCCCGCTCGCCAACCCGCCCTTCCCCAAGACCGCGCATCTGGGCAAGCTCGCCAAGGGCGACGCCTTCGACAAGGTCGCCTCGGAAGGCGCGCGCACGGTTCCGCCGCGCGAGCACGGCGGCAATTGCGACATCAAGGACCTGTCGCGCGGCTCGACGATCTACTTCCCCGTCTATGTCGACGGCGCCGGCCTCTCCATGGGCGACATGCACTTCTCCCAGGGCGACGGCGAGATCACCTTCTGCGGCGCCATCGAGATGTTCGGCGCGTGGCTGCACATCAAGGTGAACCTGATCAAGAACGGCATGGCGATGTACGGGATCAAGAACCCGATCTTCAAGCCGTCGCCGATCACGCCAAACTACAAGGACTACCTGATCTTCGAGGGCATCTCGGTCGACGAGAGCGGCACGCAGCACTATCTCGATGCCAATGTCGCCTATCGGCAGGCCTGCCTCAACGCCATCGAATATCTGAAGAAGTTCGGCTACTCGGGCGCGCAGGCGCACTCCATCCTCGGAGTCGCGCCGGTGCAGGGACATTTCTCGGGAGTCGTCGACATCCCCAATTCCTGCGCCACGCTGTGGCTGCCGACCGAGATCTTCGACTTCGACATCAAGCCTTCGGCTGCCGGTCCGACCAAGTTCATCGACGGTTCGATCGACATGCCGATCTCGCCGGACCTTTGACCCCCGCTTAAGTCCGGCGGGCGGGACGGCGCCTGGCGCCGTCCCGCCCCTTCCATCACATCGAGGAAACGCCCAAGGACAACGCTCATGCCCGTGTACGAATATCAGTGCGACAGCTGCGGCGATTTCACCGCCCTGCGGCCAATGAGCGAATATCAGGACCCGCAGCCCTGCCCGGACTGCGGCGGCCTCGCGCCGCGCGTGATGCTGACGGCGCCGCATTTCACCTCCATGTCGCGCGAGCGCAGGGTGGCGCACGCGACCAATGAGAGCGCCAGCCACGCACCGATGAGTGTGGATGGCTACAAGGAAAAACAGGAGCGCGCGCGCCACGGCTCCGGCTGCTCCTGCTGTTCCGGCATGAAGAGCCGCAGCAAGAAGAACCGCACCGCCACCGCCGCCTCGGGCGCGAAGAGCTTCCCCTCCGCCCGCCCGTGGATGATCAGCCACTGACGGGAGCCGGGGACTACTCCCCGATCGCCACGCCCTCGCGGCGCGGATCGGCCGCGCCGGTGAGCCCCTCCGGCCCGATCGACACCGCCTGCACGCCGGACGTCATCGGCGCCGCCTTCACCTGAAAGCCGAGGGAGCGCAGTCCCGGCTCCAGCGCCTCCGCCGCGCTCCCCGCCTCGACCTCCACCGCATCGAAACGCGCCAGCACGTTTGGCGCGGCGAGCGCCGCGGCGAGCGGCATGCCCCAGTCGAGATGGGCGATCAGCGTCTTCGCGACATAGCCGATGATCTGGCTGCCGCCGGGCGAACCCAGCGCCAGCACCGGCCGACCGTCCTTCAGCACCACCGTCGGCGTCATGGAGGAGCGCGGCCGCTTGCCCGGCTCGACCCGGTTGGCGACCGGCACGCCGTCGCGCTGCGAGCGGAAGGAGAAATCGGTCAGCTCGTTGTTCAGCAGGAAGCCGCCGACCATCAGCCGCGACCCGAAGCCCGCCTCGATGGTCGAGGTCATCGAGACCACATTGCCCGCGGCATCGACGATGGTGATCTGCGTGGTCGAGGGCAGTTCCGGCGCCTCGCCATCGGCCCGTGCCGGAGCGGCCATGGCGTGGTCCCAGGTCGGGCTGCCGGCCGCCACTTCCGGCAGGGCGTCGTCGCCGGCCAGCAGTTTCGCCCGCTGGCCGAGATAATCGCGCGCCAGCAGCCCCCGGGTCGGCATCGGCACGTAGTCCTCGTCCGCCATGTAGCGTTCGCGGTCGGCGAAGGCGAGGCGCGATGCGTCGGCGATCAGCCGCCACGCTTCCGGCAAAGTCGGACCCAGCGCCCCGAGATCGTAGGAATCGAGCATGCCGAGGATCTGCCCCAGAGTGAGCGCGCCGGAACTGGGCGGCCCCATGCCGCACACGTCGAGCCCGCGATAGGCACCGCAGACGGGCGCGCGCTCCTTCACCCGGTACTCGCGCAGGTCACCGAGCGAGAGAAGCCCGGGAGTGGCGGCCTCGCGCACGGTACGCACGATCTCCTGCGCCAGCGCGCCGCCATAGAAGGCGTCCGCGCCGTAACGCGCGAGACGGCGCAGGGTCGACGCATAGGCCGGATTCTTCAGCAGCGTGCCCGCCCCGAGCGGGGCGCCATCGGCGTCGAGGAAGTAGGCCCGCGCCGCCGCGTCGCGCTTGAGCGTCTCCACATCCCCGGCGATCAGCCCGGCAAGGCGCGGCGAGACCTCGAAACCGTTCTCCGCCAGATGGAGCGCCGGACGGAAGAGCTGGCCCCAGGCGATCCGGCCATAGCGGCGGTGAAGGGTTTCCAGCAGCCGCGGCGTGCCGGGCGTGCCGACCGAGCGCCCGCCGACTACCGCCTCCATGAAGGCCAGCGGCTCGCCCTTCGCATCCTGGAACAGGGTCGGCGTCGCCGCGCGCGGCGCGGTCTCGCGCCCGTCGAAGGTGGTGAGCGCCCCGGCCGCCGCGTCCCAATAGACGAGGAAGGCTCCGCCGCCCAGGCCGGACGACTGCGGCTCCACCAGACCGAGCACGAGCTGGGTCGCGATCATCGCGTCGATGGCGCTGCCCCCCGCCCGCAAGGTCGCGGCGCCGGCCTCGGCGGCGAGCGGGTTGGCCGCCGTCACCATCCAGTTCCTGCCGGTCGCGGACTTCTGACTGGCAAGAACCGGGGCGGCGGCCTCGGGCGCCTGCCCGTCCGAACTCTGCTGGGCGTAGAGCGGGGTGGCGACCAGGAGTGCCGCGACCAACCAGGACCAACCTCGCCGCATGGCCTCTCCTTCCGTTGTGAGTGCGCACCCAAGATTGCGCGTCGTAACGCGAAGTGAACAGCGCAATTGCCCGCCGCAGCGCAACAAATGCGTGACGTTTCGCCGAATCACGCTAGTCTGTAGTTGTCGTCAACAATCGAAAGGAGGTGATCCAGTGTCTGATCGTCTTGATCCGCGGTCGTCGGTATCCGTGACCTGGGCACTTGCCTCTTGCGAGGTCTGTGCCGCGTGATGCGACACATCGCGTCGCCCTTCTAGGCGACTACCGGGCCGGACCGCGGTCTGACATGGGAGGGGCTGTCCGCAAGGGCAGCCCCTCTTGCTTGATGCAGCTCGCACATCATCGGTAATACTGTGCCGAAACCCATCCTCATCTATATCGACGCCGACGCCTGCCCGGTGAAGGACGAGACGTACCGCGTCGCCGCCCGCCACCGGCTCAAGGTGCTTCTCGTCGCCAACAGCTATATCGCCATTCCCCGCGACGCCGAGGTCGAGCGCGTCATCGTGCCGGCCGGACTGGATGTGGCCGACGACTGGATCGCCGAGCGGGTGGAGGAAGGCGACCTCGTCATCACCGCCGACGTGCCGCTCGCCGCGCGGGTGGTCGCCAGGGGCGCCGAGGCGATCGGGCCGACCGGCAAGCCCTTCACCGCCTCCTCCATCGGCATGCAGCTTGCCACCCGCAACCTGATGCAGGATCTGCGCGAGGCCGGCGAGATCACGCGCGGCCCCCGCCCCTTCTCGCCGCGCGACCGCTCGGAATTCCTGCAGGCGCTGGAGCGCGCGGTGCAGCGGCTGAAGCGAAAGGGCTTCGGCTGAAACGAAACGGTGCCCTGGCGGGTTGATCCTCCGACGAACAAGGAGACGGTGATGCTGCAGGCCTGCCTCAACGGTTCCCGGGCGCGCGATTTTCATCCGCATGTGCCCCTGACACCCGCCCAGCTCGCGGCGGACGCAGCGGCCGTCCTCGCCGCCGGTGCCACCGAGCTGCATCTTCACCCTTGCGACCCCGCAGGCGCCGAGACGCTGGACCCGGAGCACGTCGCCGCGGCGCTGGAAGCGATCCGCGCCCGCGTGCCCGGCACGCCGATCGGCCTTTCCACCCATGCCGGCATCGCGCCCGGCGGCCCCGGCCGGCTCGACGCCGTGAAGCGCTGGCGCGTGCTGCCGGACTACGTCTCGGTGAACCTGATCGAGGACGACGCGCCGGAGATGATCGCGCTCGCCCTCTCCCGCGGCATCGGTGTCGAGGCCGGCCTGTGGTCGCAGGCTGATGCCGAGCGTTTCGTGGCGCGCACCGACGCGCGGCGCTGCCTGCGCATCCTCATCGAGATCAACGAACAGGACGAGGCGGAGGGGCTGGCGGTGGCCGCCGCCATCCGCAAGGTACTGGCGCGCGCCAGCCTCGATGTCCCCGTGCTTCAGCACGGTTTCGACGCCACCGTCTGGCCGCTCTACCAGGATGCGCTGATGCGCGGCCTCGACG
The DNA here is from genome assembly GCF_056836805.1 of Ancylobacter sp. TW_SC_1. Taxonomy (NCBI): domain Bacteria; kingdom Pseudomonadati; phylum Pseudomonadota; class Alphaproteobacteria; order Hyphomicrobiales; family Xanthobacteraceae; genus Ancylobacter; species Ancylobacter sp. TW_SC_1. The sequence goes on along the minus strand of NZ_CM166365.1, from coordinate 2,258,673 downwards.
GACGCATCGGCCTGGAGGACGGCAAGCACCTGCCGGACGGCAGCGAGGCGGCGGACAATGCCGCGCTCATCAAGGCCGCCTTCCGCCTCGCCCGCGCGGCCCCGAACCTGCCGCCGGAAGCCGTGCCGCCGCTGGCCGGCAAATAGCGCGCCGACCGGCCTACTTCATCTCGACCTCGACAAAGCTCATCGGCGCGGCGCCGGCATTGCGCACATCGTGGCGGATGCCGGCCGGGCGTGAATAGCCCGCGCCGGCCGCCATCGCGACCTGCGTCACCTCGTCGTCCACGTCGATCTCCATCAGCCCGTCGGTAACGAAGACGATGGCATAGTCCATCGCATGCTCGTGCCAGCCCGTCGTGGCGCCGGGCGCGAAATCCCAGCGGGTGATGCGCACGCGCGCATCATCGGCCAGCACGGTGGGCACGGCAGGTATGGTGCACGCAAAGGCCATGACGCCCCCTCACCCCGAGTTCCGCAACCCGGCCGAGATGCCGTTGATGGTGAGCTGGATGCCCTGCAGCACCTTCTCGTCGGTATCGTTGGAGCGGTACTTGCGCAGCAGCTCGACCTGCACATGGTTCAGCGGGTCGATATAGGGGAAGCGCGCGCGGATCGAGCGGTCGAGCAGCGGGTTTGACCCCAGCAAAGCGGGCTGCTCGGAGATCGACAGCAGCGCGTCGATCGCCGCCTGATGCTCGGAACGGATGCGCCCGAAGATGCTCTCGCGCAGTTCCACATCCTCGACCAGCTTGGCGTAGCGCGAGGCGATGGCGATGGAGCTCTTGGAGAGCACCATGTCCATGTTGGAGAGCTGGGTGCGGAAGAACGGCCACTCCCGGTACATCTCCCGCAGCAGCGGCAGCCCGTCCGGGTTGGCGTCGAGCCACTGGCGCACCGCCGTCCCGAAGCCGTACCAGCCCGGCAGCATCAGCCGGCACTGCGCCCAGGAGAACACCCAGGGAATGGCGCGCAGGTCCTCGATCCGGCGGGTCTTCTTGCGCGAGGCCGGACGCGAGCCGATGTTCAGCGTCGCGATCTCGTTGATGACGGTCGATTCCCAGAAATAGTCCTCGAAGCGCGGGGTCTCGTAGACCAGCGCGCGATAGGCGCTGAACGCCGCCTCGGAGAGCGTCTCCATGACGGTGAGGTACTCCGCGCGCGGCGCCATGGCGTCGCCGGACAGCAGCGTCGCCTCCATGGTCGCGGCCGCGAGTATCTCGAGATTGCCGCGGCCGACCGCCGGGTTGGAGTATTTGGACGAGATGATCTCGCCCTGCTCGGTGATGCGGATCTGTCCCTGCACCGCCCCGCCCGGCTGGGCGAGGATGGCGTCGTAGCTCGGCCCGCCGCCACGGCCGACCGAGCCGCCGCGGCCATGGAACAGCCGCAACCGCACGCCATGGCGCTTGAACACCTCGACCAGCTCGATCTCGGCCTTGTAGAGTTCCCAGCCGGAGGTGACGAAGCCGCCATCCTTGTTGCTGTCGGAATAGCCCAGCATCACTTCCTGCACACTGCCGCGGCTGTCCACCAGCTTGCGGTATTCCGGCAGGCGGAACATCTGCTCCATCACCTTGGCGGCGTTGCGCAGGTCCTCGATGGTCTCGAACAGCGGCACGATGTTCACCGCCGCCGAGCCGGCGGGATCGACGAGGCCGACCTCCTTGAGCAGCAGCGCCAGTTCCAGCATGTCCGAGACGCCTTCGGCCTTGGAGATGATGCAGGTCTGGATCGCCTCAGGGCCGTAGATGCCGTGGATGCGCGCACAGGTGCGCAGCATCGCCAGCTCGCCCACCGTCTCGTCGGAATAGGTCACGAAGGGCGAGGTGAGCGGCCGGGCGGTGGTCAGCTCGCGCAGCAGCAGCGCCACGCGCGTACCCTCGGGCAGCGACTTGTAGTTGGTGCCGGGCGCGGCGATCTCGAACAGCTCGGCGACGCAACGCTCATGCACGTCCGAGTTCTGCCGCGAATCGAGCACGGCGAGATGGAAGCCGAAGCAATCCACCGCGCGGCGCAGCGCCCTGAGCTTGCCACCGGCGATGGCGACGGACTTGTGTGCCTTGAGCGAGGCGTCGATGATGTCGAGATCGGCGCGCAGTTCGGCCGCCGAGGCATAGAAGTTCGCCGCCGGCTTCTCGGTGATGCCGACAAGATCGGCGACGTCGAGGCGGAAGGCGGTGGCCCGCAGCCGGGCGGCGATGGCGCTGGTGGCGAGGCGATAGGGCTCGTTGCGCCGGTGCGGCGACAGGTCGGGCGAGGCGTCCACCAGCGCGATGAGCTCGTCGGAGACCTTCACGCGGATGGTGCTGATCGACAATTCGGCGCCGAGATCGTGCAGTTCGTCGAGATAGAAGCGCACCGCCTGCGCGCACTGCATGCGCATGGTCTCGCGCGTGACGTCGGCGGTGACGAAGGGGTTGCCGTCGCGGTCGCCGCCGATCCAGCTGCCGATCCGCAGGAACGAGGCGACTTCCGGCGCCTCGACCCCGACCCCTTCCATCGCGGCAAGCCGATCCTCGAGCGTCGCATAGAGCGCCGGGAGCTGCCGCAGGAAGGTGTAGTCGTAATAGGCGAGGCCGTTGGCAACCTCGTCCAGCACGGTCAGCTTGGTCCGCCGCAGCAGGTTGGTCTGCCAGAGCATCAGCACGCGCCGGCGCAGTTCGTCGGCAGCGATCGCCTGCTCCTCCGGCGTCGGGTCGAGCCGGGCACGGTCGGCCAGCAGCCTGGCGATGCACATCTCGTGCGTCAGCGTGGAGCGGCGGCGCACCTCGGTCGGATGCGCGGTCAGCACCGGGCTGGCCAGCGCCGTGGAGAAGAATTTGCGCAGCTCCACGGTCGACATGCCGGCCTCGCGGGCGCTCTCGAGGGCCCGCGCCACCGTCGCCGGCCCGCCCGAACGCCCGCTGACGGCCGCCGCGCGCATGCGTCGGATGACGTTCTGATCCTCGGCGATGTTGGCGAGGTGCGAGAAATAGGAGAAGGCGCGGACGATGGAGATCGTCTGGTCCGGCCCCAGGTCACTCAGGATCGCTTCCAGCTCGTGCCGGGCGCCCTCGTCTTCCTCGCGGTGGAAGCGGGTGGAGACGCGGCGGATGTGCTCCACCAGTTCGAAGGTCGGCTCGCCTTCCTGATCGCGCAGCGTGTCGCCCAGCACACGGCCGAGCATGCGGATGTCGTCGCGCAGCGACAGATCGAGTTCGCCATCGGCTTCGAGCTCGGCATCGGGAAGGGCGATGGTGAGGGCAACTGACATGGCGATACTCCTTAAGGCGTAGGCAACTTAGCAATTAGCATGCCGTGCATGACACCCATGCCGTCCCCCTTATCCCCGGCCCGTGGCGGCATCGGAAGATGCGTGCCGGGTGCCCCGGCAAGGAGATACCTCGCTTCGCACGGCGAATGAGGCCGCCACGCCACAGCCGGCGAATTTCTCATCAATTGCCCCATAGCCGCCGCGATTGTGAACGAATCCGCCGCCAGGATGAACGGCGTGCTCAGGGAAGCTTCAGGGTTGGGCGTTCATAACAGTGAGCATGAAGGGCATCGTCGCGGACGATTCCCCTGAAAAGTGGCCGAAAGGCCGTCACGTCGAACAAGCGTATGCGTTACAGGAAGGACTTCGAAATGCCCCCCGTCATGAACCGCAATGAGGTTCAGGCTCCTCTCGCCCACCGCCAGCCCAAGGCTTCTTTTGCCGGCGCCCCGACCCTCTCCGCCCTGCGTCCCGCCGATGCCGGCGAGCAGAAGGGCCAGAATGCCAACGCCCCGGTAGGCTCCATCGCCGCCATCGAGTCGCTGGTCGGCTGCTGAACCGTCACCCCTTTCGGTGATGCCGCGCGACGTCCGATGCGCCACGCCTGCTGCACACCTCACGCGATCGTGTGCGCCGTGCAAATCACCCTGCCGCGCCGCCCCACACTCGTTGGCGGCGCCCGCTCTCCCCTCCGGGATGATTTCAGGGGTGGCATCCCTACCGTCTCTTCCCATATGGATGACGCTGCGGCATATGCCGTATGCACTGATACTGGAGAGGCTATCCCCTTGCGATTCCTGCGTCTGCGTCCCGCCGCCCTGCGCCTCGTGCTCGGCGCGCTCTTCGTCGCCGCCGGCGTTTTCGTCGCCAGCGACTTCGCCGAGGCCCGCGCCGGCCGCAGCATGAGCTTCGGCAGCCGTGGTGCACGCACCTGGTCGACCCCGGCACCCACGCCGACCGCGCCGTCGGCCCAGCCGATGCAGCGTTCGGCCACGCCGCAGAACCAGATCGGCGGGCCGGCGACCCGCGCGCCCGGCATTCAGCCCGGCGGCTTCTTCAACCGTGGCGGCTTCATGGGCGGGCTGATGGGCGGCCTGCTCGGCGCCGGCATTTTCGGCCTGCTGATGGGCTCTGGATTCTTCTCCGGCCTCGGCAGCCTCTCCGGCATTCTCGGGCTGCTGCTGCAGGTCGCGCTGATCTTCATCGTGGTGCGTCTGGTGATGGGCTGGATGCGCTCGCGCAATCAGCCCTCCTATGCCGGCGGCGCCCGGCCCGACCCGATGGCGCGTGACGCCATGAACGGTGGCGGCGCGGCCGTGCAGGGCGGCGGCGCGGCAGCGCCCCGTTCCGGCTTCGGCACCGCCCCTCGTGGCCGCCCGATCAAGCTGGAGGGTTCTGACTTCGACACGTTCGAGCGCATGCTCGGCGAGGTGCAGGCCGCTTATGGCCGCGCCGACAGGACCGCGCTTGCCGCTCTCCTCACCCCCGAGATGTCCGGCTATATGGCCGAAGAGCTCGACGAGATGGACCGCGAGGGCCTGGAGAACCGCGTCACCGACGTCAAGCTGCTGCAGGGCGACCTATCGGAAGCCTGGTCGGAGGGCGCCAGCGAATACGCCACCGTCGCCATGCGCTACGAATTGAAGGACGTCACCCTCGACAAGGCTACCGGCCGGGTCGTGCAGGGTGATCCCGACCGTGTCGAGCAGGCCGTCGAGTTCTGGACCTTCGCCCGCCCGCAGGGCGGCGCGTGGAAGCTCAGCGCCATCCAGCAAGGCTGAGCGGCGCCACATGTTCTTCAACAGTCGAAAGGGCGGCCTCGGGCCGCCCTTTTTCGTACGCGTCAGAATTCCAGCGGGTCCGGCCCGAAGCGGTTCGGCCCGCGTGTGCCCCTGACCATGAACCAGAAGAAAACGACGAAGGCGCCGATGCCGCTGAGGATCAGCAGCATCCACCAGCCGGTGCGATCCATGTCGTGGAAGCGACGCACCCCGACGGCGATCGAGGGGATGAGCAGTCCCAGGCCGACCAGCGTGCTGATGGGCGTGAAGGCGTCGATTTCGCCGAAAGTGAGCAGCGAGAACGCGCCGAAGAGGGCCGTGTCGATGACCCCGGCAGCAATGCTCGCCAATATCGAGAACAGGACGAACCACCAATACTCCGAACGCGGCGCGCGGCCGGTGAAGGTGGCGTAGTTGCCGAGAACGCTCGAAATCGCCTGCGTGAATCCCATGACTTCCCCCTGCGACATTCGCTTTGCCGCGTATTCTTGGCACGAAAGCCTCCGCCGCCTCCAGCGCTGGAGCGTCGCGTCGGTCGCCCACTGTGCGCGTCAGGCTTGCAGCGGATCGGGGCCGAAGCGGTTCGGGCCGGGCGTTCCCTTGAACATGAACCAGAATATCAGGACGATGACGCCGATGCCGGTGATGCTGATCAGCAGCCACCAGCCGGTGCGGTCCATGTCATGGAAGCGGCGAACCGCGACGGCGATGGAAGGGATGAACGTGAACAGCGTGAACAGCGCGACGAGCACATCGACGATAACCGGCTCTCCTTCCGCCTCGCCAACTTCGATCAAGAACAGATCGGCGAAAAGAAAGGCGCCGAGAAAGCTGAGGGCATAAGGCACGACCGCGCAGAACAGGATGAACCACCAATATTCCGAACGCGGCGCGCGGCCGGTAAAGGTGGCGTAATTGCCGAGAACGCTGGAAATCGCCTGCGTGAAGGTCATGTCGTCCCCCGTGCCCCATTGGTGGTGCGCGCTATTCTTGGCACGAAAGACACGCAACGCCATACCCTGCCATCGGGAAGGGCAGCTGGTTGAAAGGGGACGCCTATGCAGATTGCCGTGGAAGCCGATCCGGGTTCCGAAGTGCGCGCACTGATCGACCGCGGCCTTGACATTTTCAACGAGGCCAAGGCCGGCGCCGCGGACTATCGGGACCTGTGGGTCATCGCCCGCGACGATGGCGGCGCGGCCAAGGCGGGAGTGAAGGCGCGGACCTTCTATGGCTGGATGTTCATCGACTGGCTATGGGTCTCGCCGGATGCGCGCGGCACCGGCATCGGCAGTGCCCTTCTGGCCGCCGCCGAGGCGGAAGCGCGCGAACGCGGCTGCACCGGCGCCTTCCTCGACACCTACAGCTTTCAGGCGCCCGACTTCTACGAAAGGCACGGCTACGAGCGCTTCGGCCGGATCGACGATTTCCCGCCCGGCCATGCCTGCATCTGGCTGAAGAAGCGGTTCTGACGGCCCCGACGCCCGCTACCGCTTCGGAGCCCGCCGCCCGCCCTTGCGATGGCCCTTGGTCATCGGATCGGGCCGCTCCGGGCGCACCCAGTCCTCCACCCGCAGCGGCTCCACGCGGTCGGTGCCGGGGCCCATGTCGTCGAGCGAGGGCTTGACGATGCGTGAGGCCGCGCGCGGCGCGAGCGTCGGCGGCGCGCCCGGCTCATACACTGCCTGCGCCTCGTCCGCGCGCGCTCCCGCGCCAGCCGAGACATGCCCCGGCGAAGAGCGGGGCGTCCGCCCTTTCGCACGCCCGCCCTCCTTGGCGGGGAGGTTTGCCGAGCGGCCATATTTGCGCTCGCCGCGATAGCCGCCGGTGCGGTCGTCGACGCTGTCCTGCCGCGCCAGCGGGTCGTCGGAGATCGCCAGCTCGGTCGCCTGCAGCCGCTTGACCTCATCGCGCAGGCGGGCCGCCTGCTCGAAGTCGAGATCGGCCGCCGCCGCCCGCATGCGCTTTTCGAGATCGGCGATGACGGTGGCGAGGTTGTTGCCATAGGTCGCCGCGCCCTCGGCGAGGCCGGAATCCACCGTCACATGGTCGCGCTCATAGACGCTGTTGAGGATGTCGCCGATCGCCTTCTTCACGCTCTCCGGCGTGATGCCGTGCTCGACATTCCACGCGACCTGCTTGGTGCGGCGGCGCTCGGTCTCGGCCATCGCCCGCTCCATCGAGCCGGTGATGGTGTCGGCATAGAGCAGCACCCGCCCGTCGACATTGCGGGCCGCGCGGCCGATGGTCTGGATCAGCGACGTCTCGGAGCGCAGGAAGCCCTCCTTGTCGGCGTCGAGGATGGCGACCAGCCCGCATTCGGGAATGTCGAGCCCCTCGCGCAGCAGGTTGATGCCGATCAGCACGTCGAAGGCCCCCAGGCGCAGGTCGCGCAGGATCTCGATGCGCTCGATCGTGTCGATATCCGAATGCATGTAGCGCACGCGGATGCCGTTCTCGTGCAGGTACTCCGTGAGGTCCTCGGCCATCCGCTTGGTGAGCACCGTCACCAGCGTGCGGTAGCCCTTCGCCGCCGTGGCGCGCACCTCGCCCAGCAGGTCGTCGACCTGCGTGCGGGCCGGGCGCACCTCGACCTCCGGGTCGACGAGGCCGGTCGGGCGGATCACCTGCTCGACGAAGACGCCGCCGGTGCGCTCCATCTCCCATTTGCCGGGCGTGGCCGAGACATGCACCGTCTGCGGCCGCATCGCTTCCCACTCCTCGAAGCGCAGCGGCCGGTTGTCCATGCAGCTGGGCAGCCGGAAGCCGTATTCGGCCAGCGTCGCCTTGCGGCGGAAGTCGCCGCGATACATCGCGCCGATCTGCGGAATCGTCACATGGCTCTCGTCGCAGAAGATCAGCGCGTTGTCCGGCACATATTCGAACAGCGTCGGCGGCGGCTCGCCGGGGCGGCGGCCGGTGAGCCAGCGCGAATAGTTCTCGATACCGGCGCAGCTACCCGTCGCCTCCATCATTTCGAGGTCGAAGGTGCAGCGCTGCTCCAGCCGCTGCGCCTCCAGCAGGCGGCCCATGGCATTGAGCTCGTCGAGCCTGTGCTTCAGCTCCGCCTTGATGCCGTGGATCGCCTGGATCAGCGTCGGACGCGGCGTCACATAATGCGAATTGGCGTAGAGCTTGACGAATTTCAGCTCCTGCGACTTCTGCCCGGTGAGCGGATCGAATTCCTGGATGCTCTCCACCTCGTCGCCGAAGAGGGAGACGCGCCAGGCGCGATCCTCGTAATGCGCCGGGAAGATCTCGATCACGTCGCCACGCACCCGGAACGTGCCGCGGCCGAAATCGCCCTGGGTGCGCTTGTACTGAAGCGCCACGAGGTCGGCGAGGAGCTGCCTCTGGTCGACCCGCTCGCCGACCTCGATCTTGAAGGTCATCGAGGCATAGGTCTCGACCGAGCCGATGCCGTAGATGCAGGAGACCGAGGCGACGATGATGACGTCGTCGCGCTCCAGCAGCGAGCGCGTCGCCGAATGGCGCATGCGGTCGATCTGCTCGTTGATCGAGGATTCCTTCTCGATGAAGGTGTCGGTGCGCGGAACGTAGGCTTCCGGCTGGTAGTAGTCGTAGTAGGAGACGAAATACTCGACCGCGTTGTCGGGGAAGAAGCTCTTGAACTCGCCATAGAGCTGCGCCGCCAACGTCTTGTTCGGCGCCAGCACCAGTGCCGGGCGCTGCACCCGCTCGATGACATTGGCCATGGTAAAGGTCTTGCCCGAGCCGGTGACGCCGAGCAGCACCTGGTCGCGCTCGCCCTCATTCGCCGCCGCCACCAGTTCCTTGATCGCTTCCGGTTGGTCGCCATTCGGCGTGTAGTCCGATTTCAGCACGAACCGGACACCGCCCTCGGACTTCTCCGGCCGCGCCGGGCGGTGCGGCATCCAGAGCTGGCCGTCGACTTCCGGGCGGCCGCCCTCGATCAGCGCCGACAGGGCGGCGACCGTGGCGGAAGCACCCGAGGTCGGCGCCACGCCGAGCTTCTCGGCGAGGGCGGGATCGAGCGTGGAGACTTGCGCGGGTTCGAAAGCGCGCTGGGAGCGCTCGGAGAACCCGCCGGGACGTGCAGCTTTGGCCATGGCGGGAATATGGGGGGAGAATCGGTCCAAGCAAAGGCCACCCGCGCGCCTTGCCGGTCACAGGCGAACCAATCCGTGGCGCATCTCCGGGAAGCGCCTCGAATGGCACCATTTGCCACGATGATGGGCAGAAACGCACTAGCCTTTGTGGATGACCATCTCCGCATATATCCTTTTAAATCATAGTATTATCTTAAAATTGCTTGTTTTTTCGCCATTGGCACACGTGATGCATACATTCTTGCATGCATGAACAAAGGGCCCCGCCCGACGGGTCCCGTCTAGACTATGGATGGCCAATGACCGACGCGCTTCTTGCCGCCGAACCGCAGCCCCTCGCTTTCGATCCCGCCCGCACCGCGCTGGTCATTATCGACATGCAGCGCGATTTCCTCGAGCCCGGCGGCTTCGGCGAGACGCTGGGCAACGACGTCTCGCTGCTGCAGGCGGCGGTCGGCCCCTGCAAGGCGGCGCTGCGGGCAGCCCGCGCCGCCGGCATGCTGGTCATCCACACCCGGGAGGGCCACCGCCCGGACATGATGGACGCCCCGCCCGCCAAGGTGGAGCGCGGCGCGCCCACTGCCCGCATCGGCTGCGCCGGCCCGATGGGCCGCATCCTCATTCGCGGCGAGCCCGGCCACGACATCATCGCCGAGCTCGCTCCCGCCTCTGGCGAGCCGGTGCTCGACAAGCCCGGCAAGGGCGCATTCTACCAGACCGACCTCGAACTCATGCTGAAGAACCGCGGCGTCGACACGCTGCTGGTCGCCGGCGTCACTACCGAAGTCTGCGTCCACACCACCATCCGCGAGGGCAATGATCGCGGCTATCGCTGCGTGGCGCTGGCCGATTGCTGCGCCTCCTACTTCCCGGAATTCCACCGCGTCGGCCTCGACATGATCAAGGCGCAGGGCGGGATCTTCGGCTGGGTCTCCGATTCCGCCGCGCTCCTCGCCGCACTCGGCAACAAGTCCGCTTCCGCATCCGGCGCGGCGCACTCCAGCGCCGCCTGACACCGCCTGCCGCGTCCGGCGCCTCGCGCCGCCTGTGACCCGCGTTCACCCGTCATTCGTCCTTCGAGGGATACCGAGCATGTCCGCGACTGAAATGACCCCGATCTCACCCGCCCGCGTCGGCATGCGCCCGACCCTGTGGACGCGCGGCGACTGGAACGCCCTGTTCGGCTTCGGCACCAACATCCTCGTCAACATGCTGGTGCTGACCGGCCTGCTTCAATTCGTGCTGAAGATGCCGCCCGAGATCGTCTTCGGCCGCATCCTGCCGGCGGTCGGCCTGATGATGTTCCTCTCCACCGCCTATTACGCCTTCCTCGGCTACCAGCTGGCGAAGAAGACCGGCCGCGACGATGTCTGCGCCCTGCCCTCGGGCATCAGCGTGCCGCACATGTTCGTCGTCACCTTCGTCATCATGCTGCCGATCGGCGCCGCCACCGGCGATCCGATACAGGGCTGGGAGGCCGGCCTGGTCTGGGTGTTCTTCCAGAGCTTCATCCTGATGATCGGCGGCTTCGTCGCGCCCTATATAAGGCGCATCACCCCCCGCGCCGCGCTGCTCGGCACGCTGGCGGGCGTCTCCATCGCCTTCATCGCCATGCGCCCGGCCTTCGAGATCTTCGCCACCCCGGTGATCGGCCTCGTCTGCTTCGCCATCATCATGGTGAGCTGGTTCGGCGGCGTGAAATACCCCAAGGGCATTCCCGCCGGCCTCGTCGCCATCGCGGTGGGCATGATCATTGCCTGGGGCTCGAACCTCGTCGGCCTCAACTATGGTGGCATGAGCCTCGACAATGTCGGCGCCGCCTTCGCCAATTTCGGCTTCTCGGTGCCGCTGCCGGCCTTCGACCACGTCTTCCACGGCTTCAACTATCTCGGCGTCATCCTCGTCACCGCCATTCCCTTCGGCATCTACGATCTCGTCGAGGCGATGGACAATGTGGAGAGCGCCGAGGCGGCGGGCGATCACTACCCCACCACCCGCGTGCTCACCGCCGACGGCGTCGTCAGCCTCATCGGCTGCCTGATGGGCAACCCCTTCATCAACGCCGTCTATATCGGCCATCCCGGCTGGAAATCGATGGGCGGGCGCATCGGCTATTCCGCCGCCACCGGCCTGATGGTCATCGTCCTGTCCTGGTTCGGCATCATCGCCCTGCTGCTGGCACTGATCCCGGTCGTCGCCATCTCGCCGATCCTGCTCTACATCGGCATGCTGATCGGCGCGCAGGCGTTCCAGACCACGCCGTCGAAGCACGCCCCCGCCGTCGTGCTCGCCATCACCCCGCATCTGGCGGCATGGGCGAAACTGCTCATCGACAACACGCTGGGCATCGCCGGAACCTCGGCCGCCGCTCTCGGCATCGAGAAGCTCGGCGCCGTCGGCGTGCTCTATCACGGGCTGGAGGTCATGGGCGGCGGCGCGATTCTCGTCGGCCTGGTGCTCGGCGCGATCGGCGTCTTCGTGGTCGAGCGGCAATTGCTCAACGCCGCCGCCTTCGCCCTCGCCGGCGCCGTCCTCACCTTTTTCGGCTTCATGCATGGGGAAACCGTCGGATTTGCCGTGACACCGACAGTGGCATTTGCTTACCTTCTGGTCGCCGGCTTCCTGTTCGCCTGCGCGAAATACGCCGCGCTGGAACTGGCGCCGTCCGCGATTCCCGCGGACGCAGCGCAGCCGGCCCCGGCGGAATAGCAACTCGCTTCGGTGCTGGGGGGCCCCGAAGCGGCTTGAGACGGCGCGGCGCATCCATCAGGATGACCGCGCCGCTCTTGTTTCCGGCGCCCCGCCCATCGAGACCGCTCCCGCACGAGGCCGCGCATGTCGTTCCTGCTTTCCTTCGATCCGGCCACCCTCGGAGCGCCGGAGGAAACCGAGCCGCTGCCCGAGCGCATCGTCTCCGGCGCGCCACGCCACCTCACCTGGAACGTCGAGACCCTGCCGGACGGCGCGCTGTTCGCCGGCATCTGGCAATCCTCGCCCGGCGCCTGGCGCGTCGACTACGAGGAATGGGAGTTCTGCTCGATCACCGAGGGCGTCTCGATCCTGCACGAGGACGGCAAGGCGCCGGTGACGGTCAAGGCCGGCGACAGCTTCGCCATCCGTCCCGGCTTCAAGGGCGTGTGGGAAGTCGTCGAGACGACCCGCAAGCTCTATGTGATCCGCCTCATCTGAGGCGACGGTGCCGGAATCCGGCGGAGTGTGGCCTCCTCGTCATTGACCCCGCGGCGGGGCCGACGCATCTTCCGCGCACTGGGTTTGGGAGACGTGCGATGCGTGTCGAAGGTTTGGGTGCGACGGGTGTGATGAAGCGGGCAATGTGCGGCCTCGCCGTCGCCGGCATGCTGGCGGCCTCGCTCGGCAGCGCCCACGCCGCGAATTTCTTCGAGAAGAATTTCTGGTTGTCCGGGCCGAACTACAGCGGCAACGTGCCGGCCTGCGACACGGCCGAGGCGCTGTCGCGCATCCAGCGGAACTTCGCCACCACCGAATCGCGCTTCTGGAACTCCAGCCTGACCATCGACAGCTTCGACCACGTCCGCGAAGTCGCCTTCCGGCCGTGGGGCGAGGAGTACATGCCCCGCCGTTACTGCAGGGCCGACGTCGTCATCTCCGGCGTCGAGGGTGCGCCCAACTTCAGCACCGAGGGCGCCTATGGCAGCGGCGCCTATGACGGCAAGCCCGCCGGCAAGGCGGTGGCGGGTCCGCGCCGCCACACCGTGTGGTACTCGCTGATCGAGGATGGCGGGTTCCTCGGCCTGTCCTGGGGCGTCGAGTGGTGCGTCGAAGGGTTCGACCGCTCCTGGACCTACGCACCGAACTGCCGCATGGCGCGGCCGTGAGGCTTGCCGTTGCGGCGCGGCTGCTGCTCGCCGCGCTGACGCTCTGGCCGGCCGCCGCTTTCGCCCAGCACAAGGGCGCGCCCGGCCGCTTCGATCATTATGTCCTGACGCTCTCCTGGTCGCCCTCCTATTGCGAGGCGATGGGTGAGCGCGCCGAGCCGGCGCAATGCGAAGGCGCCCGCCCCTTCGCCTTCGTCGTGCACGGCTTGTGGCCGCAATTTGCGCGCGGCTGGCCGGAATTCTGCGTCTCGCCCGCCCCCTTCGTGCCGGAGCCCGTGGTGCGCTCCATGCTCGACATCATGCCGAGCCGCCGGCTGGTGCTGCATCAGTGGCGCAAGCACGGCACCTGCTCCGGCTCCAGCGCCACCGCCTATTTCGACACGGTGCGCCGCGCCTATGGCAAGGTGGCGATCCCCGCCGCCTTCCACCGTCTCGACGACTACCGCATGGTGTCGCCCGGCGAGGTCGAGGCCGCCTTCCGCGCCGCCAATCCCGGCCTCGCTCCGGACATGATCGCGGTCGCTTGCGACGGCCGCCGGCTCACCGAGGTACGGATCTGCATGAACCGCGCGCTCGGCTTCGCCGCCTGCCCGGAGACCGACCGCCGCGCCTGCCGCGCGCAGCGTGTCGTGATGCCGCCTCTGCGCGAAAGCGCCGGCCGTCCGTGAGTGCGCGATGAACTACCGCCACGCCTTCCATGCCGGCAATTTCGCCGATGTCGTCAAGCATGTCGTGCTGGTGCGCATCCTCGCCTATCTCGGGCGCAAGGATGCGCCGTTTCGTGTCATCGACACCCATTCCGGTGCCGGCCTCTATGACCTCGCCGGCGACGAGGCCCGCCGCACCGGCGAGTGGGAGGGCGGCATCGGCGCGGTGCTGCGTGCTCGCTTCACCCCGGCGGTCGGCGAGCTGCTCGCCCCCTGGCTCGACGCCGTGCGCGCGGTCAACCCAGCGGCGGCGGACGACGCGGCGCTCGCGGCGGAACTGCGCCGCTATCCCGGCTCGCCGCTGATCGCGCAGGCGCTGAGCCGTCCGCAGGACCGGCTGCTGTTCTGCGAGACGCAGCCGGGCGTGCGGGCGGCACTGGAGGAATCGGTCGGCCGCGACGCCCGCGCCAAGGTGCTGGCGACCGATGGCTGGCAGGCGCTGCAAGCCTACCTGCCGCCGAAGGAGCGGCGCGGCGTGGTGCTGGTCGATCCCCCTTTCGAGGAGCCGGGTGAGTTCCACCGCCTGGCGCAGGGCCTCGCCGAAGCGCACCGGCGCTGGGCGACGGGCATCTACGCGCTGTGGTATCCGATCAAGGACGTGCGCGCGGTCGACGCCTTCCGCCGCGAGATCGAGCGCGCCGGCATCCCCAAGACGCTGAGCATCCAGTTCGACCTGCGCGTCGTGCGGCAGGTGGACACGCTGTCGGGCTGCGGCATGATCGTGGTGAACCCGCCCTTCACCCTTGCCGAGGAACTGCGCACCGTGCTGAGCGCGCTGGCGCCGGTGCTCGCGACGGACGGTTCCGGCCGCGTGCGCGTCGGCTGGCTCACACCGGAGAGGTAAAGCCCGCTCCCCGTCGCCATCCGGCATCGGTCTTGCTTCCTCCTCCGCAGAGGAAAAAACCGGCGGATGGGCGCGCCCGTCCGAGGGTAAGGAGCAGGCGCATGGCGACGACGGGTACCGTCAAGTTCTTCAATACCGAGAAGGGTTATGGCTTCATTCGTCCGGACGATGGCGGGCGGGATGTGTTCGTGCATGTCTCGGCGGTCACGCGCTCGGGGCTCACCTCGCTCGCCGAGGGCCAGCGCGTGAGCTTCGAGGTGGAGCCGGACAAGCGGGGCAAGGGGCCCAAGGCCATCGACCTTCAACTGGCCGACTGATAAGCCTGCCGGCGGAAGCCGGGGTGCTCCGCCGCGGCCGGGTGGAGGCGTCGCGGGCATGTCGTTCCCGGGCGGCATCGCCCCAACTGGCGTCGTGTCCGATGAAGCTGCGTTCCTCCCCCGCCTCCCCTTTCGGCCGCAAAGTCAAGATCGGCGCCGTTTTATGCGACATCCATCTCGATGTCTTGGCC
Source organism: Ancylobacter sp. TW_SC_1 (assembly GCF_056836805.1). Classification (NCBI taxonomy): domain Bacteria; kingdom Pseudomonadati; phylum Pseudomonadota; class Alphaproteobacteria; order Hyphomicrobiales; family Xanthobacteraceae; genus Ancylobacter; species Ancylobacter sp. TW_SC_1. The sequence continues at coordinate 2,243,630 of NZ_CM166365.1, read as the reverse complement.
GCCGACACGTCCGATCCCGCCGACACGCTGCGCGACCAGAATCCTCTCGGCAAGATTCCCGTCCTGCTGCGGGACGAGGGCGGATCGATCTATGATTCCCGCGTGATCCTCGACTATCTCGACGCGGCCGCCGGCGGCGGCGTGATCATTCCCGTGAGCGGCGAGCCGCGCGTCGCCGCGCTGACCCTGCTCGCCCTCGCCGACGGCATTGCCGACGCCGCCTTGCTGCAGGTCTACGAGACCCGCTTCCGCGAGGAGGGCACGCACAGCACGCGCTGGCTCGACCATCAGGCCGGCAAGGTCGCGCGCGGCCTCGCCGCCCTTGAATCGGCCTCACCGGCGGGGGGCTCCGTCAGCGGCGCCGCCCATGTCGGCGAGATCGCGCTCGCCTGCGCACTCGGCTATCTCGACCTGCGCTTTGCCGGTGCCTGGCGCGCCGACCATCCCGCGCTGGTCGCCTGGCTTGACGACTTCGCCGCCCGCGTGCCTGCTTTCGAGGCAACCGATCCGCGACTTTGACCGCCCGGCGGCCTGACCTGACGGAATGAGCGCAAAGAAAAAGGCCCCGGTCGCAGGGACCGGGGCCTTCGCAAAGCGCAGGAAACGCTCAGGCGGGCATCAGAACTTGTAGTTGACGCCGGCGCGAACGATGTTGGCGGTCAGGCCGCTCTTGTCGCCGATGCTGGTGTAGTAGTCCTCGCCGAGGTCCATGTAGAGGTACTCGGCCTTGACCGTCCAGTTGTTGGTGAGGGCGTATTCCACGCCGCCGCCGACCGTCCAGCCGACCGCCGTGTTGTCGGCGCTGAGACCGAGGACGGTGTCCTTGACCTCGTTATGACCCCAGGCGAGACCGCCGGTCACGTAGGGCAGCACATTGCCGAATGCATAGCCGAGACGGGCGCGGACGGTGCCGAAATAGTCCATCTTGGACGAGTAGCCGAAGCGGCTGTCCTTGATGTCCGACCCCTGGAAGTCGGCTTCGGCGCCCAGCACGACATTGTTGTCGAACTGGTAGTTCACGCCGATCTGGCCGCCGCCGAGGAAGCCATCCGGATCGAGGCCGAGAAGGTTGGCGCCGGCCTCGCCCGAACCCCAGGCATAGCCGGCATTGGCGCCGAGATAGAAGCCCGTCCAGGTGAACACCGGCTCGGCGATCATCGGCGGCGCCTTGGTCGGATAGGGCTGCGCGATGTCGGCCGCGAAAGCGGGGGCCGCGACGAGAAGGGCGACCGCGGCAACGCCCGAGCTGATGATCTTCTTCATGGGTACTCTCCGAATGAACCTGCAAACAGGAACGCAACTCAGTTCGGAGGTTGAAGTAGAGGCCCACATGGGCATGTCGAGGGCCGGATTGCGGCGGAAACGCCCCATTCGGCCCTCGCCGAAGCGCGCTAAGTGCCGGACAGATCACGATCAAAGCCGCGCGGCCGCTTGATTTCCGACGGTAATTTCGCCACTCACAAATGAGTGTTCGACGCAACAATTTTGCCATGATCGCCCAGCGAAGAGCGATACCCTGTGGCGCAGATGTCACAAATTCGCGTTTGCGGCCCCACCGGTCCGGCGAAAACGCGAACGGCCGCCCCCTCCCCCGATGGAGACGATGCGGCCGTCGGACGTCTTCGGTTCGCAGCGGCCCGGTGCGCCGGGGCGCCGGGCGACGCTCAGAAGCGGTAGTTCACACCCGCGCGGAGCACGTTGGCCGTGGCGCCGACATCGCGCGGACCGAACAGGGTCGAATAGGTCTCCTCGCCGAGATCGACGTAGAGATACTCGCCCTTCACGCTCCAATTGTTGTCGATGGCGTACTCCGCGCCGGCGCCCACGGTCCAGCCGAACTGGTTCTGGCTGTTCGACAGGCCGAACGTCTCGAAGGTGCCGCGCCCATAGGCGAAGCCACCGGTGCCGTAGACGAGGAACTGGTCGAAGGCATAGCCGAGGCGGGCGCGCACGGTGCCGAAATAGTCGAGAGTGAAGACCGAGCTCGACACGTCGGCATATTGCAGGTCGGCCTCGATACCGAGCACCAGCGGGCCCGCGCCCTGCCAGTTGTAGCCGGCCTGAAGGCCACCGATGAAACCGTCGACGTCGGGCGAACGGTCGGCCTCGCCCCAGCCATAGCCGGCATTGGCACCGATATAGAAGCCGGTCCAGGTGAAGACCGGCGCGGGCGCATAGGCGGCGGGAGCCGGGTAGGACAGGTCCGCCGCGGCGGCCGGCGCGGTCAGCAGTACGGCCAGCCCGAGACCCGCAAGAATGTTGTTTTTCATCGTCGTCTCCTAAATCTCATCCAGGCAACTGCCGGCGCGCGCAGACACCCTCGTCACCTGAGATAAGGCTGACGCTCTCATAAATGTATGATCGGAATCCTAGTCGATCTGGAAAGGATATATTATGTTTAATGAAATCTATACGTGATCCGAATACGTTAACGCGAGCGGCACGATGATCACGAAAAGCGATTTATGCTTGGATACGGAACGAATACGCGGCTGATCCAGTGCATATCGGGCGAACGGGGATGACATCGCGCGTTTCCACCATCGCATGGTATGCCGTAAAGGAAGACGGTTGATCCACGCCCGCACGACGAGCGTAGCCGTGGCGACACCCGTGCACCTTCCTTCCTATCGCAGCGCATGAACACGACATGACCGGCACCACCGCCTCCCGGCCCGACGCCCCAGCCCGCCGCCCCGTCGCCCTCGTGACCGGCGGCGCCGTCCGCATCGGGCGCGCCATCAGCCTCCGGCTGGCGAGGGAAGGCTACGATGTCGCCATCCATGTTCGCCGCCCCTGCCCGAAGGCGGAGGATGCGCGGGCCGCCGTGGAGGCCGCCGGCGCCCGCGTCGCCGTCATCGCGGCCGAACTCTCCGATGCCGAGGCGGTTCGAACCGTCATCCCGGCCGCCGTCGCCGCGCTGGGGCCGGTCGATCTGCTCGTCAACAACGCCTCGGAATTTCATCCCGACATGGTGGGAAGGCTCGACCGCGCCCTGTGGGACCGGCACTTCGCCGTCAATCTGCGCGCGCCGGTCTTTCTCGCCGAGGCCTTCGCGGCGCAGCTCGCCGAAGACGCGCGCGGCGCCGTCGTCAACATCATCGACCAGCGCGTGCTGAAACCGACGCCGACCTATTTCTCCTACAGCCTGACCAAGGACGCGCTGTGGTCGGCGACGAAGATGCTGGCCCAGGCGCTGGCCCCGCGCGTGCGGGTCAACGGCGTCGGGCCGGGGCCCACGCTGGCGAATGGCCGGCAGAATGCCGGCGCCTTCGCCCATCAGTCCTCCTCGGTGCTGCTGGGGCGCGGTCCCGGCCCGGAGGAAATCGCCGAGGCCGTCGCCTATCTCGCGCGCGCCACCAGCGTCACCGGTCAGTTGATCGCGGTCGATGGCGGCCAGCACCTCGCCTGGCGCACGCTGGACGTGGAGACGGACTAGGCGTTGCGCGACGCTCCCTCAGCGCCGGCGCGCGTCGCTCAGCGTGAACCAGCCGATGCTGACCAGCACCAGCACGGCGCCGAAAAGCTCCGTCGGGCCCGCCCGCTCGTTGAGAATCAGGAAGGCGAGCACCATCGTCGCCACCGGACTCACCGTGCTGATCATCGAATTGGCCTGCGCGGAGATCCGCTTCAGTGCCGCGTTCATGAAGAAGCTCGGCAGCACGGTGGCGCCGATGGCGATCATCAGCGCCAGCGTCAGCCCGTGCGGCGACACGTGCAGCGCCTCCATCGGACGGATCAGCGCGAACTGCGTCAGCGAGGCCACCGAGGCGGAGATCATGGCGATGCAGGTGAACAGCGCCGAGCCGATGCGGGTCAACAGCTGGCGCGCCATCAGCTGGTAGAGCGCAAAGCTGATCGCCGCCAGGCTGACGAAGAAGGTGCCCTCCACCGTGCCGCTGCCGTCGGCGGAGAAATGCTCGACGAAAATCAGCGCGAGACCGCCATAGGCGACCGCGAAGGTCCACAGCGCCTTCATTCGTATCGGCTGGCGGAACAGCAGCGCGCCGAACAGCACGACGTAGAGCGGGTAGGTGTAGAGGATCAGCCGCTCGAACGAGGCGGAGATGTACTTCAGCCCGAGGAAGTCGGCATAGCTGGAGAACCAGTAGCCCAGCACGCCGACGAACACGGACTGCACCACCACCTTCATGCCCGGCAATGGCTCTCCCCTGCCCCTGAGCCTCAGCAGCGCCAGCGCGCCGATGACCAGGTAGAAGGGCAGCGAGAAGGCCATGCGCAGCGCCAGCAACGTCTCCGGGTCGATCCCCTCGGCATAGGCGAGCTTGATGATGATGCCCTTGGAGGCGAAGAGGACCGCCCCGGTGGCACCAAGGGCGTAACCGGTCAGGGGCAGCGGGGAGTGGGACGCGACATCGCTCGAACGGGTCATGGCCGCTCCCATAGACCCGTTTGCGCCCAAACACACCCGCCCCGTACGCATGGCCGCGCACCGAGGCGCAGAGCCCGCGTGGCTCGCGGAGCCGACGCTCAGGCGTTCAGCAGGGCGCGGGCCGGCCGCCACGTCATCAGGCGGGCGCGCACATCCGGCCGCGCCACGAACAGAAAGTTGTTCACATAGCCGAACGGCACCCGCGCATGGGTACCCTCGTCGTTGAGGGCTCCGGGGGCCTGTAGCCGCGCCGCATCGAAATAGGCAACCGCGTGGAGGCCGTCCGCCTGCGCGAAGAACCCCTCATAGCCAAGCGGCTCCAGCATCGCGCGTACCCGATCGAGGGCGCCGGGGCGATGGCGCTCCTCCGCCTCCAGCAGCAGCGTGGGACGGTACGCGGCGAGAACCCGGCGCGCGCCTTCCAGCACCTGCGCCTCATGTCCTTCCACATCGATCTTGATAAAGTCGACCTCGCCGCTCACGCAGTCGTCGAGCCGATGACGCGGCACCGTGATGGCTTCGACCGGCTCCTCCAGCGCGTCGAGCCGCCCATCGAGCGTCGCCAGCGCGGAATGGTCCTGCGGGATATGCAGCACGGCCCTGCCGTCGATGTTGCTGAGCGCATGGCCGGAGAGGGTAAGCCGCCCGGCGCGCCGCGCAGAACCGAAGCGGCACCCCAGCACGCGCATCATCTCGGGATTCGGCTCGAAGGCCGCCACCCGCGCCCCGAGCCGCAGCAGCCAATAGGTGAACAGTCCGCGATTGGCGCCGACGTCACACGCCATGTCGCCGGGGCGGACGATCAGCGGCAGGAACTGGAGTTCGCTGGCGGGATCGGTTGCCGCCCGCCAGTCGGCCGGAACGCTCGCCAGCGCGAACAGGCGCGGAAAGTGTGCCGCCCCGGCGGTCTTCAACGCTGCAAGCACGTGTAAATCTCCGTGGCGCCCCCGCCCCAGCGGGCCGCGTCTAACACGCTCGTCGACAGGTGGTAAGCCGAAGCCCCTGTTCGGCATGGTCACGAATACGTATCTAGGGACTCATGATCGCCCGCCCCACCCCTGACGCGCCCGACCTCGACACCGACGATGCCGACATCGCCGAGATCGACCAGGACGAGGCCCTCCTTCCCGACCTGCCCGAAGAGGCGGAGCCCGCGCCGGGTTCCGTCGCCATGGGCCGCGCCGCCATCACCCGCGCCCTCAAGCACGCCCCCAACGGCCCCGGAGTCTACCGCATGGTGGGCACCGACGGTACGGTGCTCTATGTCGGCAAGGCCAAGAGCATCAAGCGGCGCATCGTCGCCTACACCCGCCCGACGGGCCTGACCGCCCGCATCATGCGCATGGTGGCGGCCACCATGGAGATGGAATTCGTCTCGACCGGTACCGAGACCGAGGCGCTGCTGCTCGAAGCCAACCTCATCAAGCAGTTGCGCCCGCGCTTCAACGTGCTGCTGCGCGACGACAAGTCGTTCCCCTATATCCTCATCACCCGCGACCATGTCTCGCCGCAGATCACCAAGCATCGCGGCGCGCGCAACCGGCTGGGCGACTATTACGGCCCCTTCGCCTCAGTCTGGGCGGTGAACCGCACCATCAACGCGCTGCAGAAGGCGTTCCTGGTGCGCTCCTGCTCGGACAGCTTCTACGAAGCCCGCACCCGCCCCTGCCTGCTGTTCCAGATCAAGCGCTGCGCCGGCCCCTGCACCGGCGAGGTGAGCCATACCGACTACGCCGAATATGTCCACGAGGCGCGCGACTTCCTCTCAGGCCGCAGCAAGGCGGTGAAGGAACAGCTCGCCCGGGAGATGGAGCAGGCCGCCGAGGAGCTGGAGTTCGAGCGCGCCGCCGCGCTGCGCGATCGCCTCGCCGCGCTTTCCGCCGTGCAGGGCACGCAGGGCATCAATCCGCGCTCGGTAGAAGAGGCCGACGTCTTCGCCATCCATCAGGAAGGCGGCGCGACCTGCGTGCAGGTGTTCTTCTTCCGCACCGGGCAGAACTGGGGCAATCACGCGCTCTATCCGCGCGCCGACGCCGCGCTCGACCCGGCCGAGGTGCTGGAATCCTTCCTCGCCCAGTTCTACGAGGACAAGCCCTGCCCCCGCCTCATCCTGCTCAGCCACGACATCGCCGAGCGCGAGCTGCTGGAGGAGGCGCTGGCCACCCGCGCCGGCCACCGCGTGGAGATCGCCGCACCCAAGCGCGGCGAGAAGCGCGAGCTGGTCGAACACGCCCTGCAGAACGCCCGCGAGGCGCTCGGCCGCAAGCTCGCCGAGAGCGCCAGCCAGACCCGCCTGCTGGAGGAGCTGCGCCGCGCCTTTGATCTTCCCGCCGTGCCCCGCCGCATCGAGGTCTACGACAACAGCCACATCATGGGGTCGAACGCCGTCGGCGGCATGATCGTCGCCGGGCCGGAAGGCTTCGCCAAGAGCCAGTACCGCAAGTTCAACATCCGCTCGACCGAACTCACCCCCGGCGACGATTACGGCATGATGCGCGAAGTGCTGACCCGCCGCTTCTCCCGCCTGCTGAAGGAGAACCCGCGGGCGGGCGCTTCACCTCTCCCCGACGGGGAGAGGTCGACGGCGCAGCCGTCGGGTGAGGGGCAGCCTTCCGTCATTGCCCCGTCCCCCTCACCCCAACCCTCTCCCCCACGGGGAGAGGGAGAAGAAGTGGACGCCGCCTCCTCCGCCTGGCCGGACCTGCTGCTGATCGACGGCGGACCGGGCCAGCTCAAGGCCGCCCAGGAGACCCTCGCAGCGCTCGGCGTCACCGATGTGCCGATGGTTGGAGTCGCCAAGGGGCCCGATCGCGACGCCGGCCGCGAGACCTTCTATGTCAGGGGACGCGAACCGTTCCGGCTGGAGCCGCGCGACCCGGTGCTCTATTTCGTGCAGCGGCTGCGCGATGAGGCGCACCGCTTCGCCATCGGTTCGCACCGCGCGCGGCGCAAGAAGGACATCACCCAGGCCGGCCTGCAGGAGATTCCCGGCATCGGCCCGACGCGCAAGCGGGCGCTGCTGCACCATTTCGGCACGTTGAAAGCCATTGAGCGCGCCTCGCTCGCCGATCTGGAAAGCGTGCCCGGCGTCAACGCGGCCACCGCCCGCGCGGTCTACGATTTCTTTCACGCCAAGCCGGGGTAAGCGCGCCAAACGGCATCCGCGTCACGCGATGGCCACAGCAACGGCGCATCATTTGACGGGTGCCGGACTGCATTGAGGTGACGCGATGCGATTGACGTTCCACGCCTGCGTGTTTACCTGCCTGTGATGGGAGCCGGCGAACCATGGTCGATGTCACAACCAGCCAGCAGACGGGACGGGAGCCGGCCAAGGTGACGCGCGGTCATGCCTACTCACTGCCCAACCTCCTGACCTACGGCCGCTGCGTGGCGGTGCCGCTGGTGGCGGCCTGCCTGTTCTGGTCGGATATCCTTGAAGGCGGCGTATGGCTGCGCTGGGTGGCGTTGGCCATCTACGTCGTCGCCGCTATCACCGATTTTTTCGACGGCTATCTCGCGCGCGCCTGGTCGCAGCAATCGGCCATCGGCCGCATGCTGGACCCGATCGCCGACAAGCTGCTGGTCTCCACCTCGCTGCTTATGCTCGCCTCCGACGGCACCATCCGCGGCTGGTCTCTATGGGCGGCGGTCGTCATCCTGTGCCGCGAGATCCTGGTCTCGGGCCTGCGCGAATTTCTCGCCGAGCTGCGCGTCAGCGTGCCCGTCACCCGCCTCGCCAAATGGAAGACGACGGCGCAGCTCGTCGCTGTCGCGGTACTGCTCGCCGGCCCGGCGGCCGAACTGCTGATACCCGGCATCACATTGATCGGCATCGTGCTGCTGTGGATCGCCGCGCTGCTGACGCTGTATACTGGCTGGGATTATTTCCGCGCCGGCGCGCGGCATCTGATTGAGGACGACCGTTGAGAATCCTCTATTTCGCCTGGGTGCGCGAGCGCGTCGGGATCGAGGCGGAGGACATCGAGCTGCCCGAAGGCGTGCGCACTGTTGCCGATCTTGCCACCTTCCTCGGCGCGCGCGGCGAAGGCTACGCCCACGCCTTCGAAAATCCGCGCGTGGTGCGCGCCGCGCTCGACCGCCGGCACGCTAGGCCGGAGACGCCGCTCGGCGGCACCCGCGAGGTCGCTTTCTTTCCGCCCATGACGGGCGGTTGAGCCGGGAGGTGAGCATGTTCACCGTCCGCATCCAGTCCGAAGACTTCAATGCCGCCGACGAAGCGGCCATGCTGGCGCGCGGGCGCACCGACATCGGCGCGCTCGTCACCTTCGCCGGCCTGTGCCGGGCGCAGGACGCGCCCGGCGGCGCGCCGCTGATCGCGCTGACGCTGGAACACTACCCCGGCATGGCGGAAGAAGAGATCAGCCGCCTCATCGAACAGGCCCGCGCGCGCTGGCCGCTCATCGGCGCGACGGTGATCCATCGCTACGGACGCATGGTGCCGGGCGACAACATCGTGCTGGTCGTCACCGCTTCCGCCCATCGCGGCGCCGCCTTCGAGGCGGCCGAGTTCCTGATGGACTGGCTGAAGACCCGCGCCCCCTTCTGGAAGATGGAAGAGCGCGCGGACGGCAATGGCTGGGTCGCGGCCAAGGAGGCCGACGACGACGCGGCCGAGCGGTGGAGCTAGCCGGGTCGGGATGAGCCGGCGGCGGCGGCGGAATGCTGGGGGAACCTCGTTTCCCGGCCCAGCGGAGCCGAAGGCGGAGTGCCGCGCCAGGACCCAGCGCCCAAATCCGCCGCAGGCGTCAAAACCGACAACGACGCTGCGCGACGTCTCCCCTGGGTTCCGGATCGGCGCCGCGCGAGGCGCGGCTTGTCCGGGACACGCAGTGGGGCGGGCAGGCGCCTAGTGTGCCGCCTCCAGCCGCCCAAAACATCGATGCCCGGCACGAGGCCGGGCATCTCATCTGAAAAAGCCGATCGGCAAACCTGGCTCAGGCCGCCACAGCCTTCTTCGGCTGCACTTCGGCCATGTAGTCCTCGAACAGCGTCTTCGTGACCGGGCCGGGCTGGAAGTGCTGGCCGGCGATCTCCGACACCGGCGTCACCTCGGCGGCGGTGCCGGTGATGAAGCACTCGTCGAACGTCGCCAGTTCCTCCGGCATGATCGCCCGCTCGTTCACCTCGATGCCGCGGCGCTTGGCCAGAGCGATCACCGTCTGACGGGTGATGCCATTGAGGAACGCGTCGGCGTCCGGCGTGTGGATCACGCCGTCCTTCACGAAGAAGACATTGGCGCCGGTGCACTCGGCGACGCGGCCGCGCCAGTCGAGCATCAGCGCGTCGGCATAGCCCTCGCGCTCGGCAGCGTGCTTGGAGATGGTGCAGATCATGTAGAGACCCGCCGCCTTCGAGGTCGAGGGCGCGGTCTGCGGATCGGGACGGCGATACTTCGCCATGCCGATGCGGATGCCCTTGAGCCGCTGCGCCGGATCGAAATAGCTCGGCCATTCCCAGGCGGCGATGGCGAGATGGATCTGGTTGTTCTGCGCCGAGACGCCCATCATGTCGGAGCCGCGCCACGCGACCGGGCGCAGATAGGCATCCTGGAACTTCTGGCGCACCAACAGCTCGCGGCAGGCGGCGTTGATCGCCTCCTCACTGTAGGGAACCTCGAAGTCGAGCAGCCGGGCGCTTTCCTTCAGGCGCGCCGTGTGCTCCTCGAGCTTGAAAACCTCGCCGCCATAGGCGCGTTCGCCTTCGAATACGCAGCTGCCATAGTGCAGCCCGTGGGTCAGCACGTGGACCTGGGCATCCTGCCACGGCACGAAGGCACCGTCGTACCAGATCCATCCGCTGCGTTTGTCGAAAGGCTCGCTTGCCATGGTAATTCTCCCAACCGGGTCGCCGGCGCGCCATGGTTGGCACCGGCTCCCTCATGTCCTTCGACATAACGTTTTCGGCATGCCCCGCGAAAGCGCAATGCTTTGCCTCGCAGCCGAAGTCCCGTTATCGTTTCGTCGCTCCCGAAAGGGGCGAGAATTCATCCCGTTCTCAAGCGGATCGCGCGGCAGGCCGAACGATCCTTTCGTTGAACGGGACATCTGGGTAACGATCAGAACGAAAAAAGTCAACATGGCTGACGTAAATGTCTCGATGACGCAGCGCCCCGGCAAGGGTGGACCGGCCGCCCCGCCACGTCTCCCCGGCGCTTCCGAGGACGAGCCGATGCTCGACCTGATCGAGCTTTTGTTCTTTGCCTACAGGAACTTCGTCAGCGATCCGGACGAGATATTGCAGGGCATAGGCTTCGGTCGCGCGCATCACCGCGTGCTGCATTTCGTGAATCGCCACCCTGGTATGCGCGTCACCGACCTGCTCGACATCCTGCGCATCACCAAGCAGAGCCTTGGCCGCGTGCTGCGCGAGCTGGTGGATCAGGGCTTCATCGACAGCCGCGCCGGAGCCTCCGACCGGCGCCAGCGGCTGCTCTATCTCACGCCCAAGGGCGAGGCGCTGACCCAGGAGTTCGTCGCCATCCAGTCGGGCCGGCTGAGGCGGGCGCTGGAGGAGAGCGGCCAGGATTCACGCGACCTCGTGCGCCGCTTTCTTGTCGCCATGATCGACCCGGAAGATCGCAGCCCGACCGAGAAGCTGATCGCCCGCGCCGATCAGACCGCGGAGGCGCGCAGCGCGGCCCGCGCCCGTTCGGCCGGCTGACGAGGCCCCTGATGCTCACTGCCAGCACTTCCCCGGCCGCGGATGTGAGGAACACCCGGCCCATGCCCGCCGACGACGCCTTCCATCTCCTGATCGTCGATGACGACCGGCGCATTCGCGACCTGCTGTCCCGCTTCCTCAGCGAGCACGGCTACCGCGTGACCACCGCCGAGTCGGCGGCGGACGCGCGTGCGCGCCTCGCTGGCCTCACCTTCGACCTTCTGATCTTCGACGTGATGATGCCGGGAGAGAGCGGCTTCGACCTCGCCCGCTCGGTGCGCGAGACATCGAGCGTGCCGATCCTCATGCTCACCGCCCGCTCGGACGCCGGCGACCGCATCGAGGGACTGGAGATCGGCGCCGACGACTATCTCGCCAAGCCCTTCGAGCCGCGCGAGCTTCTGCTGCGCATCGGCAACATCATCAAGCGCGCCGCGCCGCCGCCGACGCAGGCGATCGAGTCCGTCCGCTTCGGACCGTTCGTGTTCCACCTCGCGCGCGGCGAGCTGACCCGCGAGGGCGAGCCGGTGCGCCTCACCGACCGCGAGCGCGACATGCTGCGGGTGCTCGGCGAGAAGCCGGGCGAGACCGTGCCGCGCCAGGATCTCGTCGCGCCCGGCGTCGCCGCCGGCGACCGCGCGGTGGACGTGCAGGTCAACCGCCTGCGGCGCAAGATCGAGCGCGATCCGGCCAACCCCGCCTATGTGCAGACCGTGCGGGGTGTCGGCTACCGTCTGGTCGTCGCGCCTTGAGCGTGTTCGACACCAGCATGGTCGGCGCCGCACGGGCGCGGCTGCGGCTCACCCAACGGCGCATGAGCGAGAACAATGCCCGTTTCGGCGCCTGGTTCAACCGGGTGATGCCGAAGGGCCTGTTCGCCCGCTCGCTCATCATCATCATCACGCCGGTGGTGATCCTGCAGTCCGTCCTCGCCTTCGTCTTCATGGAGCGCCACTACAACACGGTGACGCGCCGCCTGTCGGCCGCCGTGTCGCAGGACATCGCCGCCATTTCCGATCTCGCAATTGCCTTTCCGACGCCGGAGGATCAGGAGCGGATCAAGCGCATCGCCCAGATCACCATGGGCCTCACGGTCGACTTCCTGCCCGACGAGCGGCTGCCGCCGCCCGGTCCCAAGCCGTTCTTCTCCATTCTCGATTCGGCTTTCACCGGCGAGCTGGCGAAGCGCCTGCGGCGGCCGTTCTGGACCGACACGGTCGGCAATTCCAACCTGCTCGAGGTGCGCGTGCAGCTGGGCGGCATGGTGCTGCGCGTCTTCGCCCGCCGCAGCCAGGCCTATCTCTCGAACTCGCACATCTTCCTGGTGTGGATGGTCGGCACCTCGCTGGTGCTGCTGGCCGTCGCCATCCTGTTCCTGCGCAACCAGATCAAGCCGATCGAGGCGCTGGCCGATGCCGCCATCGCCTTCGGCAAGGGTCGCGACGTCGTCGGATTCCGCCCGCGCGGTGCCCGCGAGGTGCGCGGCGCGGCGCTGGCCTTCCTGGAGATGAAGCGCCGCATCGAGCGGCAGATCGAGCAGCGCACCACCATGCTGGCCGGCGTCAGCCACGACATGCGCACCATCCTCACGCGCTTCAAGCTGGAGCTCGCGCTGATCGGCGACACGCCCGACACCGAGGCGCTGCGCAAGGATGTCGACGAGCTGCAGAGCATGCTGGAGGCCTATCTCGCCTTCGCCCGCGAAGATGCCGGCGAGACCCCGGTGATGGCGGACGTCGCCCGTCTGATCGAGGATGCGCGCATCAACGCGGAGCGGCACGGCGCCAAGATTGGCGCGACCTATACCGGCGATCCGATGGTGATGATCCGGCTCGACGCCTTCCGCCGCTGCCTGGCCAATCTGGTCGGCAATGCCGGGCGCCACGGCACGCGCATCGAGGTCGCCGGCACGCGCGACGAACGCTGGCTCACCATCACCGTCGACGATGACGGACCTGGCATCCCGCCCGACAAGCGCGACGACGTGTTCCGCCCGTTCGTCCGCCTCGACGACGCGCGCAATCAGGACGCCGGCGGCTCGGGCCTCGGCCTGACCATCGCCCGCGACGCCGCCCGCGCGCATGGCGGCGACGTCATGCTGGGCGACAGCCCGCTCGGCGGGCTGAGGGCGACGATCCGGGTTCCGGTGTGAAGCCGCCGTCAGGTCGAGGCAGCGTCAGAACAGCCGCGCGCCGTTGGGCACCTCGCGGTCCGGCCTGAACAGCACCACCGCTCCATCCTCGTCCGGGAAGCCGAGCGTGAGCACCTCGGAGATCGCCGGCCCGATCTGGCGTGGCGGGAAATTCACCACCGCCGCCACCTGCCGGCCGATCAGGTCCTCCGGGGCATAGTGCACGGTGATCTGCGCGCTCGACTTCCTGCAGCCGATATGCGGCCCGAAGTCGATCACCAGCTTGATCGCCGGCTTGCGCGCCTCCGGGAACGGTTCGGCCTGGATGATGGTGCCGACCCGGATATCCACCTTGAGGAAGTCGGCGATCGTAATCTGTTCCAGCGGCGCCAGGCTCACGGAGCGTTCCTCACGGTTGGTTCGATTGACCTTGTCTCAGGCCGCCGCCGGCGCTTCCGGCGGCGTGGCCGGCTTCTTCGTGCGTCCGCGCCGTCCGGCGGTGGCGAAATGCACCGTCCCCTCGATGAGGCCGAGCACCCGCTCGCCGCGCACGAGTTCGCGGTCGAGCACCGCCATGGTGCGGGCGAGCGCCGGGTCGTCGTCCTGCAGATAGGTCTGCAGCACGCGGGCGAAGACCAGCGCCAGGCCCTGCGCGCGCACCGCGCCCTTGAGGCCGGCGGTGTCGATCTTCGCCGCCGCCAGCATCCATTGCTGCGAGCGCACCGAGAGCTTGTTCAGCGCCAGCGCGAAGAAGGGATTGCGCCGCGCCGACTCCGCCAGTGAGCGGATCGCCGCCTTGTGCGGACCGAGCACGTCGAGGCGGCGCATCAATACGTCGAACAGCCGGTCGCGCGCCGGCTGGTCGTCCATGTCGTCGCCCAGGGTCGCCAGCACCTGTCGGTCGGTCTCGCGCAGGAAGGCGGCGAGCATATCGAAGGTCGAGCCGAAGGAAGCCCGCAGCTCGGCAAGCGAGATTCCCGCCTCGCCGGCCACGTCGCCGAGGCCGATGCGCTCGAAGGGCTTGTGCGCCAGCAGCGCCATGAAGCTGTCGAGGGCGATGATACGCGTATCGGCCGCCTTCTCGGTGGCGGCCTTCGTTCCCGGAGAGCGTGCCATGGAGACCTCCTATCCTGAACGTTGCCCCACCTCAATCTAAGGCGCGACTCCGGCGAGGAGAAGGCCTTGTCGTCCGTTTGCGCACCTTGCGTTTGCGCGCCCTGCGGCGGCGCAAGCGGACGACGACACGGCTCAGCCGGCCAGCTCGCGTGAGCGCCGCGCCGCGGCCGCCACCGCCGCGGCCAGCAGCGGGCCGAAGCCGTTCTCCTCGTCCATCAGCACGGCCAGCGCCGCCGCCGTGGTGCCGTTCGGCGAGGTGACGTTCTTGCGCAGCTGCGCCGGGTCGATGCCGCTGCGCAGCATCAGCTCGCCCGCGCCGGCCACCGTCGCCCGCGCCAGCCGGTCCGCCATGTCGGCGGGAAGGCCGGCTTCGGCACCGGCGGCCGCCAGCGCCTCGGCGAGCAGGAACACATAGGCCGGCCCCGAGCCGGAGACGGCGGTGGCGACGTCGATCAGCCCCTCCTCCTCCACCCACTCGACCCCGCCGGTGGCGCGCAGCAGCGCGTCGGCGATGCGCATCTGCTGGGGCGTCACCGCGCCGTTCGGTACGGCGACGGTCACGCCACGCCCGATGGCCGCCGGCGTGTTGGGAATGGAGCGCACCACCGCCGTGTCCGGCGGGAAATAGGATTCGAGAAAGGACAGCGTGCGCCCGGCCATCACCGAGACGATCAGCGTGCCAGGACCGGCCAGCGGCGAAACCCTGGCCAGCACGTCGGGGGCGACCTGCGGCTTCACCGCCAGCAGCATCACGGCAGGCGGTCCGCCATTCAGCGGATTCAGCGCCACGCCGCGCGCCTCGATCATCGCCGCCACTTCCGGCGGCGGGCCCGGGTCGATCACCGCCGCACGCGCCGGATCGAGCCCGAGGCCGATCCAGCCCTCCAGCATGGCGCCGCCCATCTTGCCGGCGCCGACGAGCAGCACGCGGCCGGGAATGTCGGAAAGAGTGACCATCTCAGAACTCTGAATCTCGATGCGGACAGGAAAGCGGTCTTCCGGACGCCAGCATAGCGCGTCCGGCACCGTCGCGCCCGGGCCTCTACGCTTTTGGCGATGGGAATGGAAGCATGACCGCCCGCCTCGAAACCGGCTCAGCCGGCGTCAGCCACTCCCTCACGGCCCGGCCAGACCCGGCGCCGCCGGATCTCCGGATCATCTCCCGGGACGAGGGCCGATGCCGGCCGGCGCCCTCAGGCCTCGCCGATCGTCTCGAACAGCGTGGCGTCCATCGCCTCGCGCGCCGTCTTGCCGGCCCAGACGACGAACTGGAAGGCCGGGAAATAGCGCTCCACCGCCTCGATGGCGCATTCCATCAGCACCTCGCACTGGCGGTCCGTGGCTTCCGCCCCCGCCAGCAGCAGGGCGTGACGGAACATGATCACGCCTTCCTTGGACCAGAGGTCGAAATGGCCGATCCACATCTGCTCGTTGATCAGCGAGAGCAGCCGCAGCACCTCGGTCTTGCGCTTCTCCGGCACCTTAAGATCGAAGGCGCAGGCAATGTGCAGCGCCTCGACCTCGTCCATCCACTGGAAGGAGACATGGCAGTCCGTCCAGCGGCCTTCGAGCGAGATGGTGATCTCGTCCTCGGCCGAGCGCTCGAACGACCACTCGTTGAGCGCGGCCATCCGCTCGACCAGATCGAGCGGATTGAGGCGGGTGTCAGTTTCAAAATCGGTATAGGTCATGCTCGACCTCGCGAGGGTGGACGCGGAGGGGGTCGAACGCACACAACGCGGCGGCTTGTCGACAACACATTCGAGAATCGAACGAATCGTCGTCTCGCCGACTATATCGCGCTGAATCCGTACCTCGCTACGACCGTTGGGCCATGGTCCGCAGGAAAGCAGCCCATAACGAAAATTGTCAGGGGATTCGCCCTGCCCCCGCAAGCGGGGAAGCGGTGCGTCCACAGGGTGTCGGCCGGGACAACCCGGTCTGGAACTCAGCCGAGCGAATCCGGTGGATCGATGGTCGCCTCGAGCCTGGCTTCCTTGGCTTCCAGCGCGGCGATGCGGGCGGCGAGGCGTTCATTCTCCTCGCGGGCCGCGGCGGCGAGTTCCTTCACCGTCTCGAACTCCTCGCGGGTGACGACATCGAGCTCGCGCAGGATGCGCTCGGCCTGCGCACGCATCACCGTCTCCGCCTCGCGCCGAACGCCCGTGGCGACGCCGGCGGCGTCGTTCATCAGCCGGGCGAAATCGTCGAAGATTCGGCTGCTGGTCTGCGTCATGGTCATCTCCCGACAAGAGGCCGGTACACTGCCGTGCCTTTGCGGGAAGAATGGGGCGCCGCCGTCACGATCGCAAGGGGAGCGGCGGCCGAAGCGCCCTGGGGATCACGCGCCCGCTACCCTTCGCGCCTTGATCCTGTCACGCAAGGGGGGCAAAGCGGGGATGCCGATTCGAGGCACGCTCCCGCCTTGCCGCGCGTTTTCCCGCCGAGATCCCGATGCCCATGCTCGCCCCGCCGCTGTTCGCCCTGCCCTTCCCCAATATCGATCCAGTGCTGATCGAGCTGGGGCCGTTCGCGATCCGCTGGTATGCCCTCGCCTATATTTGCGGCCTGCTGTTCGGCTGGTGGATGGCCAAGCGGCTATGCGCCAGCCCGGCGCTGTGGGGCGGGCGTTCGCCGATCCAGCCGGAGGAATTCGACGACGCCGTGGTGTGGATCGCCGTCGGCGTCATCCTCGGCGGGCGCATCGGCTATGTGCTGTTCTACAACCTGCCCTTCTATGCCGCGAACCCCTGGGAGGCGCTCACCGTCTGGCACGGCGGCATGGCCTTCCATGGCGGCTTCCTCGGCTCCATCCTGGCCATGTACCTTTTCTGCCGGCGGCGTTCGCTGCCCTTCGTGTCGATGCTCGACATCGCCGCCACGGTGGTTCCGGTCGGCCTGTTCCTCGGCCGCCTCGCCAATTTCATCAATGGCGAGCTGTGGGGCCGCCCCACCGATGTCGCCTGGGCCTTCGTGTTTCCCCATGGCGGGCCGGAGCCGCGCCACCCGAGCCAGCTCTACGAGGCCGGTCTCGAAGGGCTGGCCATCTTCATCATCCTGCAGCTCGCCGTGCGCGCCGGGGCGCTGGCGCGGCCGGGCACCGTCGCGGGAATGTTCGTCTTCCTCTATGGCTGCGCCCGCATCTTCGTCGAGTTCTTCCGCGAGCCGGACCCGCAGCTCGGCTACCTCGCCGGCGGCTTCGTCACCATGGGCATGGTGCTCTCCCTGCCGATGCTGGCGCTCGGCAGCTGGCTCGTCTGGCGCGCCCGCCGCCGCCCGGCGCTGGGGGTCGACGCCGCATGACGGCGCTGGCGCAGATCCTCGCGCGGCAGATCGCCCTGACGGGACCGATCACCGTCGCCGACTACATGGAACAATGCCTGTTCCATCCGACGCTCGGCTACTACACGACGCGCGAGCCCTTCGGCGCCTCCGGTGATTTCGTCACCGCGCCGGAGATCAGCCAGATGTTCGGCGAGCTTCTCGGCCTGTGGGTGGCGGAGACGTGGCTGCGCCTCGGTTCGCCCGCGCCCTTCGTCCTCGCCGAGCTCGGGCCGGGGCGTGGCACGATGATGGCGGACATTCTGCGCGCCACCGCCCGCGTGCCTGGCTTCCACGCCGCGGCACAAGTGGTGCTGGTGGAAGCCTCGCCGCGTCTGCGCCGGCTTCAGGCGCAGACGCTTGGCACGCACCCGGTCGAATGGGTGGGCGCCGTCGATGCGCTGCCCCCCGGCCCTCTGTTCCTGCTCGCCAATGAGTTCATCGACGCGCTGCCCATCCGCCAGTTCGTCCGTACCCCACAGGGGCTTGCCGAGCGCATGGTCGGTCTCGATCCACAGGGCGGCCTCGCCTTCGGCCTGCGCCCCGACGCCCGGCTCGACGCCCGCGCCGGGGCCCGCCTCGCCGCCGCCCCGCCCGGCGCCGTGCTGGAAATCTGCCCGATCGGCCTCTCCATCGCGGAAAAGCTCGGCGCCCGGCTTGCCGTCACGGGCGGCGCGGCGCTGTTTGTCGATTATGGGCATGCGGGCGAACGCGAAGCTGGCGGCGGCTTCGGCGACACGCTGCAGGCGCTCCATCGCCACGCCTTCGACGATGTGCTGGCCCATCCCGGCGAGGCCGACCTCACCGCCCATGTCGACTTCGCCGCCTTCGCCCGCGCCGCGTGCGGTGCCGGCGCCCGCGCCTTCGGTCCCATCGGACAGGGCGCGCTGCTGGAGCGCCTCGGCATAGAAGACCGTGCCTTCCGGCTGAAGCGCGCCGCGAGCGAGGCCGACCGGGAGATGGTCGAAGCCGCACGCCTCCGCCTCGCCGGTTCGGACGAAGGGCAGATGGGCACCCTCTTCAAGGCGCTCGCCCTGGTGCATCCTGCGTTGCAAGATGTGGCCGGATTCGCGCCCTTCGAGGTATTCGAGGAAGGTTCCGCATGAAGGTCGAATCCCCCGCCCTGAAGGCCCTTCCGGGCATCCGCCACGCCTTCTTCACCCGCGAGGGCGGCGTGTCGGAGGGCATCTATGCCGGGCTGAACGGCGGCACCGGCTCGCGCGACGACCCGTCGCTGGTCACCGAGAACCGCGCCCGCATGGCGGCGGCACTCGGCGTGCCCGCCGGCCACCTGCTCACCGCCTGGCAGATCCATTCGCCCGACTGCGTCGTGGTCGACCGCGCCTGGGACGAACGGCCGAAGGCCGACGCGGTCGCCACCGCGACCCCCGGCATCGCTGCCGGCGTCGCCATCGCCGATTGCGGCCCGGTGCTGTTCGCCGATCCGCAGGCCCGCGTCGTCGGCGCCGCCCATGCCGGCTGGAAGGGCGCGGTCGGCGGCGTGCTCGATTCCACCATCGCCCGCATGGAAGAACTCGGCGCCGACCGCGCGCGCATCGTCGCGGCCATCGGCCCGCTGATCCGGCAGGCAAGCTATGAGGTCGGCCCGGAATTCGTCGAGAACCTGACGGCGCTCGATCCGGCCAATGCCCGCTTCCTCGCCGCGTCCGCGCGGCCCTACCACGCGCTGTTCGACCTGCCGGGCTACATCGCCGCCCGGCTCGCCGGTCTCGGCGTCGGCACCATCGAGGATCTCGGCCTCGACACCTATGCCGACGAGGCGCGCTTCTTCAGCTACCGCCGCGCGACCCATCGCGGCGAGCCGGACTACGGCCGGCTGATCGCCGCCATCACCCTGGTCTGAGAGGCGCCCATGACGCTGCACTTCACCGGGCCGGAATTCGAGCGCCGCCGGCAGCGCCTGCTCGCCACCATGGCCGAGCGCGGCCTCGACGGCCTGCTGATGTTCCAGCAGGAATCGATGTACTGGCTCACCGGCTACGACACGTTCGGCTTCTGCTTCTTCCAGTCGCTCTGGCTCGGCGCCGACGGGCGGCTGGCCCTGCTCACCCGCTCGGCCGACCTGCGGCAGGCGCAGCATACCTCGCTGATCGAGGACATCCGCGTCTGGACCGACCGGGCCGACGCCACCCCGCAGCAGCAGTTGCGCGCCATGGTGGCGGACCTTGGCGGTGCGGGAGCGCGCATCGGCGTGGAGTATGAGAGCTACGGCCTCACCGCCGCCGCGGGCCGCCGGCTCGCCGCCGCCTTTGACGGCTTCGCCACCCTGCAGGACGCGTCCGGCCTCGTCGACCGGCTGCGCACGGTGAAGTCGCCGGCCGAAATCCTCTATGTCCGCCAGGCGGGCAGGCTCGCCCTCGCCGCGCGCGAGGCCGCCATCGCCACCGTCGGCCCGGACGTCGATGAGGGCGAGGTGCTCGCCGCCATGCAGGGGGCGACCTTCAGGGGCGGCGGCGACTATCCCGCCAACGAGTTCATCATCGGGTCGGGCCGCGATGCGCTGCTGTGCCGCTACAAGAGCGGACGCCGCCGGCTCGACGGGGAAGACCAGATCACCCTCGAATGGGCCGGCGCCTATCGCCACTACCATGCGGCGATGATGGAAACCGTCGTCGTCGGCCCGCCGCGCGACCGGCATCTGGAGCTGTTCGCCGCCGCCAGGCAGGCGCTGGAGGTCTGCGCCCACGCCATGGTGCCGGGCAGGACGGCCGGCGACGTCTTCGCCGCGCATGCCCATGTGATGGATGGCCACGGCCTCGCGGCCCATCGCCTCGCCGCCTGCGGCTATTCGCTCGGCGCCAAGTTCACCCCCTCCTGGATGGACCCGCCGATGTTCTACGCCGGAAATCCGTGGGTGCTGGAAGCGGGCATGGTGCTGTTCGCACACATGATCCTGATGGACAGCGAGACCGAGACGGCCATGTGCCTGGGCCGCACCTTCCTCGTCGGCGTTAACGGTAACGAGTGCTTAACCGAGGCCCCTCTGGACCTGATCGTTAATTAGTCTTAACCATTTCCCGTCCGTCGGCGGCGGCTGCGACTCTGCCCGGCAGATAGCGGCGCGGCCGGCTCTCAGGGAATGGTTCATGCTCGATCGCCTTCGCCGCCATCTTGGCCGACGCCTGCCGACGACCGCGGTTCTGCTTGCCGCCCTCGCCCTCGGTGCCTGCCAGACCAATGGCGGCAGCAAGCCGGTCGCGGCGACCTCGATTTCCTCGGGCACGAAGACCATCGCCTTCGAATCCATCGACGGCCCGCCGGAGCCGGTCTTCGACCGGCTGGTGGCGGACCTCACCACCGAGGCGAAGGCCCGTCAGCTTCCCGTCGTGTCGCGCCAGTCGCAGGCCGCCTATCGCGTGCGCGGCTACCTCGCCGCCAGCATAGAGAACGGCAAGGGCGAGGTGGACTGGGTGTGGGACGTGTTCGACGCCGACCGCGACCGCGTGCTACGCGTCGCCGGCACCGAAAAGGTCGGCCCCGGCAAGGATGTCTGGAACCGGCTCGACGACGCGACGGTGCAGCGCATCGCGGCGCAGAGCCTCGACGAAATCGCCACGCGCCTGTCCGGAGGCACGCCGAAGGCGAGCGCCGCCGCCGCGCCCGATCTCGATCCCGCCGACGCCCCGCCGGTCCGCACGGATGACGGCCCCGCCGTGGCTGATGCCGCGTCCGGCGACGAGCCCGGAGATGCCGTTGCGGAAGGCCCGACGGATGTCACGCCCGCCAACGCGCTCACCTTCGCCGCGCATCCGTGATGACGCCGGCCACCTATGCAGCAACGCATAGGGACAAGCGGTCGCGCAGTACTTCTCGCCGCTTTACAGGCCGGGCCGGCCCGCCTATCAGGTCAGCGCGACGGCTGTACGACGGTCGGACGGATGGTTGACGGCTGGGAGCGCGCCGGAAATGTCTCAGAATAACGGTTCGATCAAACTCGTAGCTGGCAACGCAAATCGGCCGCTGGCGGAGGCGATCGGGGCGTATCTCCGGACCTCCATGACCAAGGCGGTGGTCCGCCGTTTCGCCGACATGGAGATTTTCGTCGAGATCCAGGAGAATGTGCGCGGCAAGGACGTGTTCGTCCTGCAGTCGACCTCCTTCCCGACCAATGACCACCTGATGGAGCTGCTCATCATCACCGATGCGCTGCGCCGTTCCTCTGCCCGCCGCATCACGGCGGTGATCCCTTACTTCGGCTATGCCCGCCAGGACCGCCGCTCCTCCGGCCGCACGCCCATCTCCGCCAAGCTGGTGGCCAACCTCATCACCCATGCCGGCGCCGACCGCGTGCTCACCGTCGACCTGCATGCCGGCCAGATCCAGGGCTTCTTTGACATCCCGACCGACAACCTGTTCTCGGCCCCGGTGATGGTGGCGGACATCAAGTCCCGCTTCGACCTCTCCAACATCACCGTCGTCTCGCCGGACGTCGGCGGCGTGGTGCGCGCCCGCGCGCTCGCCAAGCGCATCGACGCCCAGCTCGCCATCGTCGACAAGCGCCGCGAGCGCCCCGGCGAGAGCGAGGTGATGAACGTCATCGGTGACGTCGAGGGCCGGCGCTGCATCCTCGTCGACGACATCATCGATTCCGGCGGCACGCTGGTGAACGCCGCCGACGCCCTGCTGGCGCGCGGCGCCACCGAGGTGCACGCCTACATCACCCATGGCGTGCTGTCGGGCGGCGCGGTCTCGCGCGTCACCGCCTCGAATCTCAAGGAACTGGTGATCACCGACTCGATCCAGCCGACCGAGGCGGTCCGCGTCGCGCGCAACATCCGCGTCGTCTCCATCGCCAGCCTGCTCGCCGAGGCGATCGGACGCACCGCGCATGAGGAAAGCGTCTCCAGCCTGTTCGACTGAACCGGCGGTTCCTCAGGCTTCGGGGGCGGCGACCGGCCGGCGAAGGCCGCCTGAGGCGCGCTAATTGTGCGGCGCGCCATTTTCGTTCCACAGTTCGGCCGCAACCTGTCCGCTCGCTCAACGAACCGGACGATGCCATGACGCGCCTTCTTCCGACGCGCCGTATTGCCACGCGTCAGAGCCCAACGCTCCAGACGACTCTCCCCTCCGCGGCGCGCCGCACCGTGGCCGGCGCCGCGCTGTTCGCCGCCGGCCTGGCGCTGGCCGCCGCCCCGGCCGCCGCCCAGCAGATCGGCACGACCGCCTCGCCCTCCCCGGGCGACCCGTGGCACGGCATCATCATGGTGACGCCGGCCGGCGAGGGCTCGCCCTATGACGCCGCGCAGCAGGCGGCCGATGCAGCGGGCCAGGCGGAAACCGCCCCGTCCGACGCAGCACCTCCGGCAGAGGCCGCGCAGGTGGAGATCGAGCCGTTCGACCCGGAGAAGGAGACCGCCGAGGCCCCCTCGCTGTGGACCACCCTTGAACTCGGCCTAGGCGCCTCGCCCGAAGCGGAGCCGGAGGAGCCCGCGCCGAACCGGCACGTGCTGGAACGCAAGCCGGTCGTCGAGACGAAGCGCGCGCCATTGCCGACCCGCGTCGAAGTACGGCAAGGCGCGGCGAGCCTGTCGGTCTCCTCCAGCGCCAGCACCGTCGCCCCGGTCTCCGGCCCGCTCAGCAGGACGGACAGCAGCGGCTCCGGCGAGATCAAGGGCCGCGTGGGCGTCGAGCAGGACAGCCTCACGGTCTACAGCACCGGCACGCTCGGTGCGTCCGCGAGCGCGAGCGCGGGCACCGCCTCGCTCTACGACAACCTCGCGGTCGGCAGCAGCTACAGCGTGCCGCTGGCGCCGATCGGCCTCGGCAAGGAAAAGCTCGGCGCCAGCGTCGAGGTGAACAACAGCCAGACCGTCACCACCGGGGTCGAACTGCGCGCCCCCGAGGGCTCCTATGAACGCTTCATCTCGGTGCAGCGCTCGGCGAGCCCGGACTCCGACCCCAGCGGCATCGTCAAGGCGGGCGTGCTCGGCAAGTTCTGAGGCGCACCCGCGTCGAGCGAACATTGCCCTGCAAGGCTTTTGCTGCTATGAGCGCGCCCGGCCCCGGCCTTTCCGCACCCCTGGAGGCGCGCCGTGGCCACGACAGACCTAGCCTGAAGGAACGGGCCGCGCGAGCGGCCTTCTCCTTTTGCAACCATGTAAGGACAAGCCATGACCGCCATCAAGGAACTGAAGGCGCAGGCGCGCACGAAGGTCGGCAAGGGGGCCGCTCGTGCCGAACGCCGCGCCGGCCGTGTGCCTGCCGTGATCTACGGCGACGGCAAAGCCCCCGTCGGAATCACGCTCAATCACATCGAGATCAACAAGATCATCTATGCGGGCCACTTCCTCACCACGCTGTTCAGCATCGACGTGGACGGCGACAAGCATCGCGTGATCCCGCGCGACTACCAGCTCGACCCGGTGAAGGATTTCCCGCTGCACATCGACTTCCTGCGCGTCGCCGTCGGCGCCAGCCTGACCGTCGACGTGCCGGTGCACTTCCTCCACGCCGAGACGGCGGCTGCGCTCAAGCAGGGCGGCACGCTGAACATCGTCAGCCACACCGTCGAGCTGAACGTGCCGGCCGATGCGATCCCGGAAGCGATCGAGGTCGACCTCACCAAGTACGGCTTCGGCGACTCGATCCACCTCTCGGCGATCGGCCTGCCGGCCGGCGTGACCTGGGCGGGCCATGGCGACGACACCCTCGCCACCATCACCGCTCCGTCGGGCCTGAAGGAAGCCGAGGCTGACGACGCCGCGGCCGCCGCGGCCGAAGCCGCCAAGAGCTGATAACGACAGGCTGATAACGACAGGCTGATAACGACAGGCTGATCGCGCTCCGGGCTTCGGCCCGACCGATCCTGCGATGAGAGCCGGAAGCCCGCTTCCGGCTCTTCTCGTTTCGGTACCCTTCATCCAGCGCAAGCAGGAGGCGCGCGGTGTTGCTCTTCACCGGGCTCGGCAATCCCGGGTCGAAATATGCCGGCAACCGGCACAATATCGGCTTCATGGCGGTGGATGCGCTTGCCCGCCGGCACCGCTTCTCGCCGTGGCGCCGGCGCTTCCAGGGCGCGGCCTGCGAGGGCGAGATCGAGGGCCAGAAGGTGCTCGCCTTGCTGCCCGAGACCTATATGAACGAATCCGGCCGCGCGGTCGCCGAGGCGCAGCGCTTCTACAAGATCGAGCTGCGCGACGTCTTCGTCTTCCACGACGAGCTCGACCTGCCGCCTGCCAAGGTGCGCTACAAGGTCGGCGGCGGCAATGCCGGGCATAATGGCCTGCGCTCCATCACCGCCCATTGCGGCAACGACTATGCCCGCATCCGCCTCGGCATCGGCCATCCCGGCGACAAGGCGCTCGTGCATAACTACGTCCTCAGCGACTTCGCCAAGGCCGAGCGCGACTGGGTGGAGGCGGTGTGCGACGGCTGCGCCGATCTCGCCGGCCTCCTGGCCACGCACCGGCTCGACGAGTTCCAGAACCGCCTGCACCTCTTCATGGAGGCGCGAGGCTTCGGCGCCCCGGACAAGCCCGCGGTCGGCAAATCCGCCGCCGGCAGGCCGGACGGTGGCAAACCCGGCTGATACGTCCGGCGAACCGCCTCACGCTTGCACTCACGCGCCGTCTTGCCTAACCACGGCGGCAACCATTCATCTCGACCGGGCATCGCATCATGGGCTTCAAATGCGGCATTGTCGGCCTGCCAAACGTCGGCAAGTCGACCCTTTTCAACGCGCTGACACAGACGGCGGCGGCGCAGGCGGCAAACTATCCGTTCTGCACCATCGAGCCCAATGTGGGCGACGTGGCGGTACCTGATCCGCGGCTGGAGACGCTGGCGAAGGTCGCCGGCTCGCAACAGATCATCCCCACCCGGCTCACCTTCGTCGACATTGCCGGCCTGGTGCGCGGCGCCTCCAAGGGCGAAGGGCTCGGCAACCAGTTCCTCGCCAATATCCGCGAATGCGACGCCATCGCCCATGTGGTGCGCTGCTTCGAGGATTCCGACGTCACCCATGTCGAGGGCAAGCTGGCGCCGGTCTCCGACATCGAGACCATCGAGACCGAGCTGATGCTGGCCGACCTCGAAAGCCTGGAAAAGCGCGCCGGCGCGCTGGAGAAGAAGGCCAAGGGCGGCGACAAGGAAGCCAAGGAGCTGCTCGACCTGATGAATCGCGCCCTCGTGCTGCTGCGCGAAGGCAAGCCGGCACGGCTGGTCGAGGTGAAGCCCGAGGAGGAAAAGGCCTTCCGCATGCTCGGCCTGCTCTCCTCCAAGCCGGTGCTCTATGTCTGCAATGTCGAGGAAGCCTCGGCGAAGAACGGCAACTCGCTCTCCGCCGAGGTGTTCGCCCGCGCGGCGGAGGAAGGCGCCAAGGCGGTCGTGGTCTCGGCCAAGATCGAAAGCGAGATCGCCGTGCTGCCGGCGGACGAGCAGAAGGACTATCTCGAGGCCATCGACCTCGAGGAGCCGGGGCTCAACCGCATCATCCGCACCGGTTATGAGCTGTTGAAGCTGGTGACCTACTTCACCGTCGGCCCCAAGGAAGCGCGCGCCTGGACCATCACCGCCGGCACCAAGGCGCCAGGTGCTGCCGGTGTCATCCACACCGATTTCGAGAAGGGCTTCATCCGCGCCGAGACCATCGCCTTCGACGACTACGTCCGGGGGAATGGCGAGGCGGGGGCGCGCGACGCCGGTCGCTTGCGGCTGGAAGGCAAGGAATATGTCGTCGCCGATGGCGACGTGCTGCATTTCCGCTTCAACACCTGATCGCAGCGGCTGCCGGCGCTGCTGCAACGACAAGCTGCAGGCGCCGGCTGCGGGGTGCAGCGTCCGGCGCTTGACCTTCGCGGCGCACTCGCCTGTCATGGCGTTCTCGCGCTGTGGGGGGATGTGGCCCGATGCTGTTCTGGGAGGATTTCGACGAGGGCCATGTGGCGACCTGCGGGCGCTATGTGGTCGGGCGCGAGGAGATCGTCGCCTTCGCCCGCGAATATGACCCCCTGCCGATCCATCTGGACGATTCCGCCGCCGAGGCGACGCGGCTCGGCGGGCTTTCGGCCTCCGGCTGGCACCTGTGCTGCATCTTCATGCGCCTCGCCGCCGACGGCTTCCTCAACCACAGCGATTGCCTCGGCTCGCCCGGCCTCGACGAGGTGCGCTTCCTCAAGCCGGTCCACCCCGGCACGGTGCTGAGCCTGCGCCGGCAGGTGCTGGAGACGCGCTCGTCGAAAAGCCGGCCGGAAATGGGCCTCGTGAAGTTCCGCTTCGAACTCCTCGACGCCGCCGGCGAGGTCATGACCGATCTTGTCGGCACCATCCTGTTCGGCCGGCGCAATCCCGGCTTCCGGCCGGCCTGAGGGGACGCCATGCTGTTTTTCGAAGACGTCGAGATCGGCACCCGCACGCGGCTCGGCTCGCACAGCTTCACGGAAGGCGAGATCGTCGCCTTCGCCCGCGCCTGGGACCCGCAGGCGTTTCATCTCGACCCGGCGGCGGGGGCGCGCACCCATTTCGGCGGGCTGGTGGCGTCCGGCTGGCACGGCGTGGTGATCGCCGCCCGGCTGCGGGCGCAGGCCTGGGCGCGCCAGCACGAGGAACTTCGCCGGGCCGGCCGCAAGGTGCCGCGCCTCGGCCCCTCGCCCGGCTTCAAGCAACTGCGCTGGCTGCGCCCCGTGCGCCCCGGCGACACGCTCACCTTCCTCAGCGAGGTGACAGCCAAGAAGCCGAGCGCCACGCGGCCGGAATGGGGCCTCGTCTTCACCCACGAGACCGCCGCCGATGCCGGCGGAGAGCTGGCGCTGGAATTCACCAACTGCGTGTTCGTGGAGAGGCTGGAGGAGTGAGCTCAGGCGAACGGCCCGATTTCCGGCGGCGCGAAGCCGAAGCGCGCCATCAGGGCTGCGTGTTCAGGCGTGCCGAGGAAGCCGAGCAGTACGGCATCGATCCCAGCGCGAAGCTCTTCCCGCCCCTTGGCCACCGCGAAGGCGCCGCGCGATGGCGGCCTCTCCGCAGGGGGCACGTCCACCACCATGCAGGGCAGTGACGGATGAAGGGCGAGATGGCCGCGATGTGCCATCGCCACGCTCGCATAGGCGTCGACACGCCCCTCCGCCACGGCTGCGGCTGCGGCTTCATAGGTGTCGAATAGCACGATGCGCTCGGCCGGCACGTCGTTGTTCAGTGCGGTGTGATGCTGAACCTGCCCGTGGATGGCAGCGAGCCGCGCATCCGCGTCCGCCGCCAGAGAGCCATACCCGACGAGGCGACGTGGGTTGCCCTGCGCCACCAGGAGCCCGTCCCCCAGCGCCCAGATCGGCCGGCAGAAATCGGCGATCCGCATCCGCTCCGGCGTGACGAACAGGGCGACCGTCATGTCCCAGCGAGACTCCGCCAGCCCCGGCAGAAGCTCCTCGAAGGTGGCTTCGACCGGCGCTATGCCGGCGAGCCCCAGATCGCGCGCGACGCGGGCGGCCGTCTCGATGTCGCAGCCGGCGGCCGAGCCGTCCGCCGCGCGGAAGCCGAAAGGCGGCTCGATCAGAAACCCGACCCGCAGCAGATGGCCGGAGATGTCGATAGCGCCCATGCGCCTTTCTCCTGTCGGACGTGTCAGTTCAGCCTACGCCGTCCCCAAAAGCAGAAGGGCCCCGTCAGGGGCCCTTCGCTTATCGGTATCCGGCGGGAGTGCGTGCACTCAGTGGTGGACGCTCTTCCACACCTTCTTCTTGGTGAAGTAGAGCAGGCCGGCGAAGACGATCAGGAAGATCATCACCTGGAAGCCGATGCGCTTGCGCGATTCGAGGTGCGGCTCGGCCACCCACATCATGAACGCGGTGACGTCGCGCGAATACTGGTCGAGCGTCTCCGGCGTGCCGTCCGTGTAGGTCACCTGCCCGTCCGAGATCGGCTGCGGCATCTTGATGGCGTGGCCGGGGAAGTAGGCGTTGTAATGCGCGCCCTCCGGCAGGGCGAAGCCTTCCGGAGGCTCGCCATAGCCGTTCAGCAGGGCGTGGATGTAGTCCGGCCCCTGTTCCTGATACTGCGTCACGATGTCGATCAGGAAGCCGGGGAAGCCCACTTCATAGGTGCGCGCCTTGGCCAGCGTCGAGAAGTCCGGCGGAAAGGCGCCGCCATTGGAGGCGCGCGCCGCCTGCTCGTTCGGGAACGGCGAGGGCCAGTGGTCGGACAGGCGGCCGGGACGATCGAACATGTCGCCGGCGTCGTTGGGCCCGTCCTGGATCTGGTAGCCCTCGGCCACCGCCTTGGCCTGCGCCTCGCTGAATTCCGGCCCGCCCGGCTGGGCGAGGTTGCGGAAGGCGAGGAGATGGGCCGAGTGGCAGGACGCGCAGACTTCCTTGAACACCTGGAAGCCGCGCTGCAGCTGCGCCCGGTCGTACCTGCCGAACGGGCCGGCGAAGCTCCAGTCCTCGCGGTGCGGCTTGGTCCCGCCCTCGGCGGCGAGCGCCGGGGCGGCAAGGCCGAGCACCAGGGAGGCGACGGCGAGCGGACGGAGAAGGGAGGAACGGAAGGACATGGCGATTTTCATGATGTTCCGCTCAACCCTTGGTCTGCGGCGCCGCGACGCCAGCCGATGCGGGCGCCCCGCCCTTCGACTTGCCGAGCACTGCCTCGGTGATGGAGGCCGGGATGGCCTTCGGCTTCTCGAACAGGCCGAGCAGCGGAAGGATGATCAGGAAGTGCGCGAAATAGTAGATCGTCAGGATGCGGCCGGCGATCACGTAACCGCCCTCCGCCGGCTTGGAGCCGAGCCAGCCGAGGCCGATGCAGACCGCGATCCAAATCCAGAAGAACTGCTTGAACAGCGGGCGGTAGACGCCCGAGCGCACCTTCGAGGTATCGAGCCACGGCACGAAGAACAGCACGATGATCGCGCCGAACATGGTGAGCACGCCGCCGAGCTTGTCCGGCACCGCGCGCAGCATGGCGTAGAACGGCAGGTAGTACCATTCCGGCACGATGTGGGCCGGCGTCACCAGCGGGTTGGCCGGGATGTAGTTGTCGGCGTGGCCGAGATAGTTCGGGATGTAGAACAGGAACCAGGCGAAGAAGATCAGGAAGCACACCATGCCGAACGCGTCCTTGATGGTCGCGTAGGGGGTGAAGGGCACGGTGTCCTTCGGGCTCTTCGGCTCGACGCCGGTCGGGTTGTTCTGGCCGACCACGTGCAGCGCCCAGACGTGCAGGACGACGACGCCCGCGATCATGAAGGGCAGCAGGTAGTGCAGCGAGAAGAAGCGGTTCAGCGTCGCGTTGTCGACCGAGAAGCCGCCCCACAGCCATTCGACGATGGTCGGGCCGACGAGGGGGAAGGCCGAGAACAGGTTGGTGATGACGGTGGCGCCCCAGAAGCTCATCTGGCCCCACGGCAGCACGTAGCCCATGAAGGCGGTGGCCATCATCAGGAGGTAGATGATGCAGCCGAGGATCCACAGCACTTCGCGCGGGGCCTTGTAGGACCCGTAATAGAGGCCGCGGAACATGTGGATGTACACCGCGATGAAGAACATCGAGGCGCCGTTCGAGTGGATGTAGCGGAGCAGCCAGCCGAAGCTGACGTCACGCATGATGTGCTCGACGGAATCGAAGGCCAGCGTCACATGCGGCGTGTAGTGCATCACCAGCACCACGCCCGACACGATCTGGCAGACCAGCATCAGCGACAGGATGCCGCCGAAGGTCCACCAGTAGTTCAGGTTGCGCGGCGTCGGGTAGGCGACGAAGGAGGAATGGATCAGGCCGACCAGCGGAAGCCGGCTCTCGAACCACTTGAGCGCCGGGTGCTTCGGCTCGAACGTGGAGTGTCCGCTCATCTGTCAGTATCCCTGAACGCCGGCTCAGCCGATGGAGATCTTCGTGTCGGACACGAAATTATAGGGCGGGATGGCCAGGTTTTCCGGCGCCGGGCCGCGGCGTACGCGGCCGGCCGAATCGTATTCGGAGCCATGGCAGGGGCAGAACCAGCCGTCATATTCGCCGGCATGGCCGATCGGCACGCAGCCCAGATGGGTGCAGATGCCGACCACCACCAGCCACTTCTCGCGACCATCGCCTTCGCCGGCGCGGTTCGCGTCGGTTGCCTCGGCGTCGGCCGGCAGATTGGCGTTGCGGGCCAGCGGATCGAGCAGCGCCGAGATCTGGGTTTCCTTGGCCTTGGCGATGTCCTCGGGGGTACGGTTCCACACGAAGACCGGCTTGCCGCGCCACTTCACGGTGACCATCTGCCCTTCGGCGACCTGTGACAGATCCACCTCGGTCGAGGACAGGGCGAGAACCGACGCGTCGGGCTGAAGCTGGGAGATGAAGGGCCACACGAGTGCTGCGGCGCCGACCGCGCCCATGGCGCCGGTCGCTATGTAGAGAAAGTCGCGGCGCGTGGTACCCGCCGTCTCGGTTGCTGCCACGATGGTTTCCTTTCCCCTCGAACCCGTGACCGCTGCCCCCGCCCAACCCGTTCCGGCTCGATGTCGAGCGCTCGCGCGAAACGGGCAGGCGGCCGCGTGGCACGCGGTCGACCCTACCTTCGAGTGCCTCTAATTGCATCGGAACCGCCCCTTGTCCAGATGAACGCAGTGCGGCAACCCGTCCTGCCCCCCGGCTGTCCACCTCCGCGGAGCGCCGGGCGGTCGCCTCGCCGCCGGCATCGCGCTAGGGAAGGCGCCGCAAGCTTTTCCAGAACGATCCCGAGAGAGTCCCGTCATGACGCTGGCACTCGCCCTCTACGAGCCGGACATCGCGCAGAACGCCGGCACGCTGGCGCGCGCAAGCGCCTGCCTCGGCGTGGCGCTGCACATCATCGAGCCGGCCGGCTTCCCGGTCGGCGACGCCGGATTCCGGCGGGCGGGGATGGATTATCTCGACCGCGCCGTCATCGTCCGCCACGCCAGCTTCGCCGCCTTCGAGGCGTGGCGCCGGGCCGAGGGCCGGCGGCTGGTGCTGGGCACCACGCGCGCGGCCGTCGCCTATACGCGCTTCGCCTTCGCGCCGGACGACGTGCTGCTGCTCGGCCGCGAGAGCGCCGGCGTGCCGGAAGCGGTGCATCAGGCGGCGGACGGGCGAATCGCCATCCCCCTCGTCGAAGGCACGCGCTCGCTCAACGTGGCGCTGGCCGGCGCGATGATGCTCGGCGAGGCGCTGCGCCAGACAAGCGGGTTCGCCGGCTGAGCCTCACTCCGCCGCCGCGTCCATCTCGTCGGCGTCGATGAAGCCGCCGGACTGGCGGTGCCAGAGCCTGGCATAGAGCCCGCCCCTGGCCACCAGCTCGGCATGGGTGCCGCTCTCCACGATGCGGCCATGCTCCATCACCACCAGCCGGTCCATGCGGGCGATGGTCGAGAGCCGGTGGGCGATGGCGATCACCGTCTTGCCCGCCATCAGCGCGTCCAGATTGGTCTGGATCGCCGCCTCGACCTCCGAATCGAGCGCCGAGGTCGCCTCGTCGAGCACGAGGATCGGCGCGTCCTTCAGCAGCACGCGGGCGATGGCGATGCGCTGGCGCTGGCCGCCGGAGAGCTTCACGCCGCGCTCGCCGACATGGGCGTCGAGGCCGGTGCGGCCCTGCGGGTCGGCCAGCGTCTCGATGAAGCCCTCGGTATGGGCGCGCTGCGCGGCCGTGCGGATGGCCTCCTCGGTGGCGTCGGGGCGGCCATAGGCGATGTTGTCGCGCACCGAACGGTGCATCAGCGAGGTGTCCTGCGTCACCACGCCGATCTGCGCGTGCAGCGAATCCTGCGTCACCGCGCTCACATCCTGGCCGTCGATCAGCACGCGCCCGGCTTCCGGGTCGTAGAAGCGCAGCAGCAGGCTCATCAGGGTCGACTTGCCGGCGCCCGACGGGCCGACCAGCCCGACCCGCTCGCCGGGACGGATGGCGAGGTTCAGATGGTCGATGACGCCCTCGCCGCGCCCGTAATGGAAGCTGACGTCCTCGAAGCGGATCTCTCCCGCCGTCACGGCCAGCGCCGGCGCGCCCGGGCGGTCCGTCACGTCGCGCCGCTTCGACAGGGTGGTGATCGCCTCCTGCACCGTGCCGACATTCTCGAACACACCGGTGACCACCCACATGATCCAGCCGGACATGTTGGTGATGCGGATGGCGAGGCCGGTGGAGAGCGCGATGGCGCCTAGATTGATCGCGCCGACCGACCACAGCCAGATTCCGAGCCCGCCGACGCCGCCGAGCATCAGGCTGTTCAAAACGCTCACCGTGAACGCCATGCGCGAGATGTGGCGCTGCTGGCGGCTGTTGTCGTCGATGTTGCGGGCCAGCGCCGAGCGGACATAGCGGTCCTCGCGGTCGGAATGGGCGAACAGCTTCACCGTGAGGATGTTGGTGTAGCTGTCCACCACGCGCCCGGTCAGCGCCGAATTGCTCTCGGCGGTGCGCTTCGACAGATGGCGGATCTTCGGCACGAACACGGTCAGCGCCAGCACATAGAAGGCGATCCACGCCACCATGGGAATGGCGAGGCGCCAGTCGGCCTCGGCGAAGAGCAGCACCGCGCTCACCGCATAGATGCCGGCGTACCAGAGCGCGTCGATCACCTCGACCACCGAGCCGCGCACGGCGGGGCCCGCCTGCAGCACACGGGTGGCGATGCGGCCGGCGAAATCATTGTTGAAGAAGCCGACGCTCTGGCGGATCACCCAGCGATAGGACTGCCAGCGAATCATCGGGCCGACCTTGGCGGTGATGCTCTGGCGCACCAGCAGGTCGTGCAGCAGGTTGGCGCAGGGCCGCGCGACCACCACGACGAACCCCATCCACAGCAGCAGCCCGCCATGGTCGGTGAAGATCGTCTCGGGAGACGACGACTGCACCAGGTCGACGATCTGGCCGATATAGCGGAACAGCGAGACCTCGATGACGGCGACGAGGAACGCCGCGCCGAGCGCCGCCACATAGACCCAGCCGGTCTGCCGCACGAAGTGCCAGTAGAACGCGAGAAGGTCCTCCGGCGGCCGCGCGACGGACGCCGGGTGGAAGGGATCGACGAACTTTTCGAACAGGGCAAAGATGCGCGCGAACATGGGGCGCCTTCTGCGCCACCGATGCGGCACCAGTGTGTCGAATCCCGCTGGAGCGCGAACTCCCGGATACCGGTATCATATGGCTGCAATGGAAATGTCCGAGGCTTGCCGCCTTGCAGAGGAGAAAGCCATGCGTCCGCGCCATGCCGAGAACCATTATGTCGACCGTGCCGGCTGGCTGCGCGCCGCCGTGCTCGGCGCCAATGACGGCATCCTGTCGACCGCCAGCCTGATCGTCGGCGTCGCCGCGGCGAATGCCGACCGCGACGCGGTGCTGCTGGCCGGTATCGCCGGCATGGTGGCCGGCGCCATGTCGATGGCGGCCGGCGAGTATGTCTCGGTCTCCTCGCAATCCGACACCGAGCGCGCCGACCTCGCCCGCGAGACCGCCGAGCTCAAGGCCGACCCGGCCGGCGAGCATGCGGAGCTGACGCAGATCTACATCTCGCGCGGCCTCGAACCGGCGCTCGCCGACCAGGTCGCCCGCCAGCTGATGGCGAAGGACGCGCTCGGCGCCCATGCGCGCGACGAACTCGGCATGAACGACATCACCGCGGCCCGTCCCGTGCAAGCCGCCCTGGCCTCCGCCGCGAGCTTCGCCGCCGGTGCCGCGCTGCCGCTCGTCACCGTGCTCGTCGCTCCGGTCGCGGGGCTGCCGATCACCGTCTCGGTCGCGGCGCTGGCCTTTCTCGCCGTGCTCGGGGTCGCCGGCGCCAAGGCCGGCGGTGCCGACATGCTGAAGGCCGCCACCCGCGTCACCTTCTGGGGCGCGCTGGCGATGGCGGCGACGGCGGCGATCGGCGCGCTGTCCGGGCAGGTCCTGTAAGCTGCTCCTGCCGGCGGGTCCCGTGAATCCCGGACTTCCGGCCGCCCGGCGGAGCGGCTAGAAGCGGCCTGCGCGCCGAGGGAACCCGCATCAGGAGCCGCCATGACCGTCGCCACCACCGCCGACATCGAGACCCGCAAGGCGATTGCCCGCGCCTGGTTCGAGGAACTGCGCGACCGCATCTGCGCCGCCTTCGAGAAGCTGGAAGACGAGGCCCCCGCCGCGCTCTACCCCGGCGCGCCCGGCCGGTTCGAGCGCACGCCGTGGGAGCGTACCGACCATTCCGGCGCGCCCGGCGGCGGCGGCATCATGTCGATCATGCGCGGCCGGCTGTTCGAGAAGGTCGGCGTGCACTGCTCGACCGTGCATGGCGCGTTCGCGCCGGAATTCCGCAAGCAGATTCCCGGCGCCGAGGAAGACCCGCGCTTCCACGCCACCGGCATCTCGCTCATCGCCCACATGGCCAACCCGCATGTGCCGGCCGTGCACATGAACACGCGCTTCGTCGTCACCACCAAGGCATGGTTCGGCGGCGGGGCGGACCTCACCCCGGTGCTGGAGGCGCGGCGCACGCAGGAAGACCCGGATTCGCTCGCCTTCCACGCCGCCATGCGCGGCGCCTGCGAGGGGCGCCCGCATATCGACTATGCCCGCTACAAGCAGTGGTGCGACGAGTATTTCTATCTGCCGCACCGCAAGGAGATGCGCGGCATTGGCGGCCTGTTCTACGACTGGCTGGACTCGGGCGACTGGAACGCCGACCTGCACTTCACCAAGGCGGTCGGCCTCGCCTTCCTCGACGTCTATCCGCGCCTCGTGCGGGCCAATATGGAAACCCCGTGGACCGAGGCCGAGCGCGAGGAACAGCTCATCCGCCGCGGCCGCTATGTCGAGTTCAACCTGCTCTACGACCGCGGCACGCTGTTCGGGCTGAAGACGGGGGGGAATGTGGACTCCATCCTCTCCTCCATGCCGCCGGTGGTGAAGTGGCCGTGAGGGGCCCAATGCCCTCATCCCCGGGCATGTCCCGGGGAGCCAGCCGTTACACCCTCAGACCAGATCGTCGTAAAGGTCGCGCCAGTCGGGGTTGTCGCGCTGCATCTGGGTGCCCGGGTCAAGCCCGGGCATGAGGAAAATGGGGTGGCGCCGCTCCGGATCCGCCCGTCCCCTAGCCTGCCCGCGCGCCCCTCATCCCCGGGCTTGTCCCGGGGACCCAGCCGTTCCACCCTCACACCAGATCGTCGTAAAGGTCGCGCCAATCGGGGTTGTCGCGCTCGATCAGGGCGAGCTTCCAGCGGCGCGGCCAGTGCTTGATGTTCTTCTCGCGCTGGATCGCGGCCACCGCCGTGTCATGGACTTCGGCGAAGACGAGGATCTTCACCGCATACCGGTCGGTGAACCCGCCAAACAACCCGATCCGGTGCTCGTGGATGCGCTTGGGCAAGTCGCGGGTGACGCCGACATAAAGCGTCCCGTTGCGCCGACTGGCCAGGATGTAGACCCAATGCGAACCCATGGCGCCCCCTGCCATGGCACCCCCGCTGGGTGCCCGGGTCAAGCCCGGGCATGAGGGAACCGCAAGTTGCCGTCCAGAACGCCCTCATTCCGGGACTCGACCCGGGGACCCGGCCCTCAACCCGCGCTGCCGCCTGCCCCCGCGATAATCCCCTCCAGCGCATCCGCCGCCATCGGGAATCCCGCCTCGATCCACGCCTCCTCGGCGCGTTTGAGGGCGGCGCCGAGCGCCGGGCCGGGGGCCATGCCGCGGGCGAGGAAATCGCCCGCCTTGAGCGGAAAAACCGGCAGCGGCCAGTCGGCGGCAATGGCGGCGAGCGCGCGCCAGCCCTCGTCGTCCAGCGGCGCGCCGGAGCGGGCGAAGGCGATCAGCGCGCGGTCCTGGAAGGCCTCGCGCCCCATGCGGTAGAGAAACGCCTTCTGCCCCTTCTCGCACATGCCCGGCGTCGGCGCCGGGCCGGCCAGCGCGGCGAGCCGGGAGGCCTCGGCATTGGACAGGCGCAGCCCCTCGCGCAAGGCGTCGGCCTCGGCCTCGGCGCGCTCGGACTGGCGCACGGCGAGCGCGCCGAGCCGGCGCACCGCGTCCGGCGCCAGTCCGAGCGCGGCCTCGATCGCGGCGAGGCGGGCGAACGTCGCGACATCCCCCGCCCGGCCGAGCACCGGCGCCAGCAGGCCGGCGGCGTCCATCTGCGCCAGCGTCCCGGCCGCGCGCGGGGCGATGAGGAGTTTCATCAGCTCGGCCCGCACCCGCTCGCGCGAGAGGCGGCGGAGCCCGTCGCGGTTGCGCATCGCCGCCGCCAGCGCGTGCGCGTCGAGCGCGCCGTTTCCATAGGCGGCGTGGAAGCGGAACAGCCGCAATATGCGCAGATAATCCTCGCGGATGCGGGTGTCGGGATCGCCGATGAAGCGCACGCGCCCGGCCAGTGCATCGTCCCTTCCGCCCACGAGGTCGACCAGTTCGCCGGTTCGGGTGAGGTAGAGCGCGTTCATGGTGAAATCGCGCCGCTGCGCGTCATGCGCCCAGCTCCGGCCGAAGACGACGCGGGCGCGGCGCCCGTCGGTCTCCACGTCCTCGCGCAGCGTCGTCACCTCATAGGGCTCGCCCTCCGCGACTACCGTCACCGTGCCGTGCTCGATGCCGGTCGGCACCGGCTTCAGCCCGGCGGCATGGGCGCGGCGCATCACCTCGTCGGGCGTTGCCGTGGTGGCGATGTCGATATCCGAGCGCACGCCGCGCCCGATCAGCCAGTCGCGCACCGCCCCGCCGACGATGCGCGCCTCCTCGCCGTCGCGGTCGAGCGCATCGAGCACGCGGGCAAGCCCGTGCCGGCCCTCGAAAAGCCGGTTCATTCGATGTGCCCCGGCACCATCACGCCGTCCTGCCAGCTCGGCGGCACGTAGCGGCCGGTGGTCGGGCCGCGCCCGGCGGCCTCGATGAAATAGAGGCTCAGCGCCACCAGCAGCACCGCCACCACGGCGCAGCCGACCAGCGCCCGCAGCGACCAGCCGGCGAACAGCGAATCGACCTTGCGCCCGTAGCGCAGATAGAGCGCGAAGGCGGCGAAGGGCAGCAGGAACAGGGCGATCTCGGCAAAGATGCGGACCATCAGGCGTACACCCTCTCGTAAAGGCTGCGCAGGATGCCGGCGGTAATGCCCCAGATGCGCCGCTTCTCATAGGTCATGGCGTGGAAGGTCCGCATCAGCCCCAGCCATTCGCGGCTCTCGCGCTGGTGGTTGTCCGGGCTCATCAGGAAGTCGAGCGGCACCTCGAAGGCTTCGTCCACCTCGTTCGGGTTCAGCGTCAGGCCGAATTCCGGCTGCACGATGCCGACCACCGGCACGATGCGGAAGCCGGTGCGCGAGAGATAGGCGTCGAGATAGCCGACCGGCGCGACGAGACGGCGCGCCAGCCCCACCTCCTCCTCCGCCTCGCGCAGCGCCGCGTCGAGCGGGCCGGCATCGCTCGGGTCGATCTTGCCGCCGGGAAAGGCGATCTGCGCGGCATGGCTCGACAGATGCGACGCGCGCAGCGTCAGCAGCACGGTCGGCCGCGCGCGGGCGATCACCGGCACCAGCACCGCCGCCCCGCGCGCCGGCAGACTGTCCATGACGGCGCGGAACTCCGGCGTCAGCTCGTGGTCCCCGCGCACCGGATCGCCCGTCAGGTCCGGTTCGGCGAGCAGGCGGGTACGGGCGCGGGCAAGGAAATCGTCGAGCGACAGCGACGGGGCTGGATTCGGCTCCTTCCGCTCCGGCGCGGCGGTCTCGAACGGGGCAGCGGTTTCAGGCACGGCGGTCATGGGCTCTCTTTCACTGTCTCGGCGGGCGCCAGCGTGAAGAACGCCCCGCCCGAGGCGACGCCGAACACGGCTCGCCCCGCCACGACCCGTTCCTCGGCCCGCTCGGCGAGGTCGAGGAAGACCGGCCGAGTCAGCCGGGCCCAGAGGCCGCGACGTACATAGAGATAGGGACGCGGCGCGCCATCCGCCCGTATGTCGACGCGCAGCGGATGTTCGGCGTCGCAGCGCACGAGGTCGTCGAGATTGGTGCGGAACACCAGG
The DNA here is from genome assembly GCF_056836805.1 of Ancylobacter sp. TW_SC_1. Classification (NCBI taxonomy): domain Bacteria; kingdom Pseudomonadati; phylum Pseudomonadota; class Alphaproteobacteria; order Hyphomicrobiales; family Xanthobacteraceae; genus Ancylobacter; species Ancylobacter sp. TW_SC_1. The sequence goes on along the minus strand of NZ_CM166365.1, from coordinate 2,205,067 downwards.
CCGGGGCCGGCGGCGGTTTCCTCCACCGCCATGTCGACGGCGAGGAACGGCGCGTCCTCTACCCGGATACCAAGCTTCTCCACCGGCGTGACCAGCACATGGCGCTCGCCCTCGCGCTTCAGCACCGAGGCGAACAGGCGCACCAGCGCCGGCCGGCGGATCGGCCGTCCCTCATGGTGCCACACGCCCTCGCGGTCGATGGCGATGTCGATTTCGCCACAATCGGGAGGATTCCAGCGCTCAACTGGGGGTAACGCCCGTCCAGGCCCGCTTCCCACCGCTCGCACCAATTCGTCAAATCGGCCGGAAGCCTCTGAACTCATGACAAAATCCGTGTCACACAGGTGCAATCGCGCAGTCGTGATCCCCCGCCCGATAGTCGACGTGGTTGCAGGATAGCGTAAGCTTGCCCTTTCGAAAGCCCATGTCGGCGCGCCTGTTCATACTCGGATGGTACGGGAGTGAGTGCATTGCAATGTAATTTGTTGCGATGCAACATGGTCGGCAGGGGTCGTTTTGGCATGGGTCGTCCGGACGCGTTTCGTCCAGATACGGGACTCGGGAATTGCAGGAGAACGGCATGACGTCCGCCACCGGCGAGAACTTCGAATCCCTCGACGACATGATCATCCGCTCGGCCGAGACGACGGCGGCCAATGTGCGCGCCGCCCGCGCCGGCATCGGCGCGGTCATCTTCGGCCAGGAGGCCGTCGTCGAGCGCACCCTGATCACCATCCTCTCCGGCGGCCACGGCCTGCTGGTCGGCGTGCCGGGCCTCGCCAAGACCAAGCTGGTGGAGACGCTCGGCGTGGTGCTCGGCCTCGATGCCCGCCGCGTGCAGTTCACCCCGGACCTCATGCCCTCCGACATTCTCGGCGCCGAGGTGCTGGAAGAGAGCGCCGGCGGCCGGCGCTCCTTCCGCTTCATCCCCGGCCCGGTCTTCGCCCAGTTGCTGATGGCGGACGAGATCAACCGCGCCAGCCCCCGCACCCAATCGGCGCTGCTGCAGTCGATGCAGGAAGGCCATGTCACGGTCGCCGGCGTGCGCCACGACCTGCCCAAGCCCTTCCATGTGCTGGCGACGCAGAACCCGCTGGAGCAGGAGGGCACCTATCCCCTCCCGGAGGCGCAGCTCGACCGCTTCCTGATGGAAATCGACGTCGACTATCCCGACCGCGACGCCGAGCGGAAGATCCTGTTCGACACCACCAGCGCCGAGGAAACCAAGCCCAAGGCGGTGATGACGGCCGACGAGCTTACCGCCGCCCAGCGGCTGGTGCGCCGCCTGCCGGTCGGCGAATCGGTGGTCGAGGCCATCCTCACTTTGGTGCGCTCGGCCCGTCCGGGCTCGGAGGCGGGCGATCTCTCCAGATTCATCTCCTGGGGTCCCGGCCCGCGCGCCTCGCAGTCGCTGATGCTGGCGGTGCGTGCGCGCGCCTTGCTGGACGGACGCTACGCGCCGTCGATCGACGACGTGGTGGCGCTGGCCGAGCCGGTCCTCAAGCACCGCATGGCGCTCACCTTCGCCGCGCGCGCCGATGGCGAGAGCGTGCCCGGCATCATCGCCAAGTTGGCCAAGCGCATCGGCTGAAGCCTTTTGTTTCAGCCGTTTGGCTGGTGGATTGCAGTGCCTGCGGCGCGTGCCGCGTGACGTTTGTGACGGAGACCGGAGCGGGTGGAGTTCGACGCTGACACGGCCGTGCGAAGCGCAGCGCAGGACGCGGCCGGCCTCGTGGCGGCCATGCCCCGGCTGGTGCTGGAGGCGCGCAGGATCGCGTCCAGCGTCCATCACGGGCTGCACGGGCGCCGCCGCGCCGGCACCGGCGAGAATTTCTGGCAGTACCGCCGCTTCAATGACGGCGAGCCCTCCGCCCGCGTCGACTGGCGCCGCTCGGCCCGCGACGACCATCTCTATGTCCGCGAGCGCGAATGGGAAGCCGCCCACACGGTGTGGATCTGGCCGGACCTGTCCACCTCCATGGTGTTCGCCTCGCCGCTGGTGTGGGAAACCAAGCGCGACCGCGCCCTGATCCTGGCCTTCGCCCTCGCCGAGCTCTTGGTGCGCGGCGGCGAGCGCGTCGGCATTCCCGGCGTCATGCGTCCTTCCGCCTCGCGCCGCATCGTCGAGAAGATGGCCGAGTCGCTGGTCCACGCGGCGCGCCTGCCGTCGAGCCTGCCGCCCGCCTTCTCGCCCTCGCCTCAGGCCGAGGTCGTGCTGCTGGGCGACCTGTGGAGCCCGACGCGCGAGGTGGTGGCGAGCCTGGCCGGGCTCTCCTCCTCCGGCGCGCATGGCCATGTGGTGCAGATCTGCGATCCCGCCGAGGAGACCTTCCCCTTCTCCGGGCGGGTCGAGTTCCGCGAGCCCGAAAGCGGCGCCACCCTCACCATCGGCCGTGCCGAGACGGTGCGCGCGGAATATGTCGCCCGCGTCGCCGCCCATCGCGCCGCCATCCGCCACGAGGCTGAGCGCCACATCTGGAGCTTCCTCATCCACCGCACCGACCGCCCGGCCAGCGAGCTGCTGCTGGCGCTGCATGCGCGCATGAGCGGCGGGCACGGCGCCGTGCCGCCGCTGGAAGGCGGCGCCCGCGCCCATGACGAAGCGGGGAGCACCCTATGACGGGTCTGTTCGGCCTGCCCCTCGCCTTCGCCACGCCGCTGCTGCTGACGGCCCTGGCCGGCCTGCCGCTGCTGTGGTTCCTGCTCCGGCTGGTGCCGCCGCGCCCGCGCCGTGTCGCCTTCGCGCCGACGCGCCTGCTGCTCGACATCCCGCCGAAGGAGGAGACCCCGGCGCGCACGCCGTGGTGGCTCACCGCGCTGCGCCTGCTGCTCGCCGCGATCATCATCCTGGCCGCCGCCGGACCGATCTGGAATCCGCCGGTCGCCGGCCCGGCCTCGTCCGGCCCGGTGGTGCTGCTCATCGATTCCGGCTGGCCGGCCGCCGCGAACTGGAGCGCCCGGCGCGCCAGCGCCGAGGGGGTGGTGGCGGACGCCGACCTCGAGGGGCGCGGCATCATCCTCATCCCGACCGGCGAACCGCCGCTCGAGCCGCGCGTGATGGCGCCCAACGAGGCGCGCGAGCGCCTGCGCACGCTCGACCCCGTGCCGCATGTGCCCGACCGCGCCCTCGCCGTCGCCAGCCTGCGCAAGGCGCTTGCCGCCGCGCCCGGCGCGACGGTGATCTATCTCTCCGACGGCGTCGCGCTCAACGAGACGCAGGGCGCCATGGCCGATATCGCCGCCGCCATCGGCGACCATCCGCTCACCACGCTGGCGGACGGCGTGGAGGAGCCGCTGGCACTCGCCGGCGCCGACAATGCGGTGGACGCGCTTACCGTCAAGGTGGTGCGCGCCGATCGCGACACGCTGCCGCGCGCCGGCACGGTGCGCGCCCTCGACATGCGCGGCCTGCCGCTCGGCGACGCGCCCTTCGGCTTCGAACCGGGCGCCAAGGAGACCGAGGCGCGTTTCGACCTGCCGGTGGAGATCCGCAACGAGGTCGCCCGCCTGGAAGTCGCCGGCGAGGCGTCCGCCGGCGCCGTCCAGCTGCTCGACAAGCGCTGGCGCCGGCGCACCGTCGGCGTGGTCTCCGGCGCCGCGGCCGACCAGCGTCAGCCGCTGCTCGCGCCCTCCTATTACCTCACCCGCGCGCTCGCGCCCTTCGCCGACATCCGCACCGCCGACGGCGCCTCGACCTCCGAGGCGGTGGACCGCTTCATCGACGGCAAGCTGCCCGTCATCATCCTCTCCGATGTCGGCACGCTGCAGCCGGAGACGCGCGCCCGCCTCACCCGCTGGATCGAGGGCGGCGGCGTGCTGATCCGCTTCGCCGGCCCCCGCCTCGCCAACGCCTCCGACGACCTCGTGCCCGTCACCCTGCGGCGCGGCGGGCGCGTGCTCGGCGGCTCGCTGTCCTGGGAGCAGCCGCAGTCGCTCGGCAGCTTCTCCGCCGAGGGCCCGTTCCGCGACGTGGCGGTGCCGGACGACGTCACCGTCCAGCGGCAGGTGCTGGCCGAGCCGGACGGGCTGCTCGCCTCGCGCACCTGGGCGACGCTGTCCGACGGCACGCCGCTCGTCACCGGCGAGCGGCGCGGCGCCGGCACGCTGGTGCTGTTCCACGTCACCGCCGACACCTCATGGTCGAACCTGCCGATCTCCGGCGCCTTCGTCGACATGCTGCGCCGCGTGGTGGCGCTCGGCGGCGCCAGCGCGGCGGAAGTCGCCGCCGACGGCTCGGTCGCGCCGGCGACGACCGGCGAGACCGTCGCCCCGAGCCGCCTGCTCGACGGCTTCGGCGCCTTCCGCCCGACCACGCCCACCGCCAAGGCGATTCCCGTCGGCTATGCCGGCCGTGCCAGCGCCGATCATCCGCCGGGCTTCTACGGTCCGCCGGAAGGGCTGGTGGCGGTCAACGCGCTGCTGCCGCGCGACCGGCTCGTCGCGCTCGACCTGTCCGGCCTCGGCCGGATCGAACCCTATCGCGACGCCGCCCCGCGCGACCTGCGCGCGCCGCTGCTGGTCGCGCTGCTCGCGCTCCTGCTCGTCGACGCCATGATCGTGTTCCTGCTCGCCGGCGGCTTCGCCCGCCTCACCGCCCGCCGCGCGGCCGGCGCCGCGACCCTGCTGCTCGCCCTCGGCCTCGCCGCCGCGCTGCCGGCCGGGCGCGCCGGCGCGCAGAGCGCCCCTCCGGCGCAAGTGCCGCCGGCGGCCACTGCGCCGCCCGCTGCCGCCGATACGCCGCTGACGCAGGCCGAGACCGACTTCGCCCTCCAGGCGACCAGCGCCACCCGCCTCGCCTATGTCGTCACCGGCGATGCCGAGACCGACGCCATCAGCCGCGCCGGGCTGAAGAGCCTGACGAACTTCCTCGGCGAGCGCACCGCGCTGGAGGCCGGCGAGCCGATGGGCGTCGACATTGCGCGCGACGAGCTGTCCTTCTTCCCGCTGCTCTACTGGCCCATCGTCCCGGGCGCGGCGCCGCCCAGCCCGGAAACGCTGGCGCGCATCGACGCCTTCATGAAGCAGGGCGGCACCATCGTCTTCGACACGCGCGACGCCGAGACCACCCTGCCCGGCTCGAACGGCGCCGGCTCGCCGGCCAACGACACGCTGCGCGCCCTGCTCGCCGGCCTCGACGTGCCCGAGCTGGAGCCCGTGCCGCGCGACCACGTCCTCACCAAGGCGTTCTATCTGCTGCGCGATTTCCCCGGCCGCTTCACCGGCGGCACCACCTGGGTGGAGGCGCTGCCCGGCCCGGAAGACGGCGAGGAGCGGCCCGCGCGTGCCGGCGACGGCGTCTCGCCGGTCATCATCACCTCCAACGACCTGGCCGGCGCCTGGGCGGTCGACGATTACGGCCAACCCATGCTGCCCGTCTCCGACGGCGGCCAGCGCCAGCGCGAACTGGCCTACCGGGCCGGGGCGAACCTCGTGATGTATGTCCTCACCGGCAACTACAAGGCCGACCAGGTCCACGTCCCGGCGCTGCTCGAGAGGCTCGGACAGTGAGGCGGGCTTGCGTTTTCCATAGCGCCGTCATCCTGAGGCGCGAGCGCAGCGAGCCTCGAAGGATGCTCACGCCCCGCGCCGCTGAGAGTGGCCATCCTTCGAGGCCCGGCTTTGCCGGGCACCTCAGGATGACGTCGCCCGAGAACAACGGACCGCCCGCATGAATCTCGGCCTCGCCTTCGATCCGCTCATCCCGCTGCCCTGGCTGATCGCTGCCGCCGTGCTGGCGGCGGCGGTGGCGCTGCTCGTCATCGTCTCGCGCACCCGCGGCTCGCTGCTGCGGGCGCTGGCCATCGCGCTCGCCGTGCTGGCGCTCGCCAATCCCTCGCTCACGCGGGAGGAGCGCGAGCCGCTCTCCACCGTGGTCGCCGTCGTCGTCGACCAGAGCGCCAGCCAGCAGTTCGGCGACCGCACGCAGATGACGCAGGCCGCCCGGGCGGAGCTGGACACCCGCCTCGCCCGGCTGAAGGAGCAGGGCGCCGAGATCCGCTTCATCGACGCGGGCGGCGGCGCCGGCGAGGTCGACGGCACCCGCCTGTTCACCGCGCTTTCCGCCGGCCTCGCCGACGTGCCGCCCGAGCGCGTGGCCGGCGCCGTCTTCATTACCGACGGACGCGTGCACGACATCCCCGCGACGATCGCCGCGCTCGGCTTCCGCGCGCCGGTGCACGCCATCGTCTCCGGCCATGAGGGCGAGCGCGACCGGCGCGTGGCGCTCACCGCGACGCCACGCTTCGGCATCGTCGGCCAGAAGCAGACCATCGGCTACCGCGTCGAGGACGAAGGCGCCCCGGCCGGCGCGCGCGTCTCCGTCACCGTGCGGCGCGACGGCGAGGTGGTGGCGCGCCCCATCGTCACCGCCGGCCAGCCGGCGAGTGTCGAGGTCGAGATCACCCATGCCGGCGCCAACATCGTCGAGATCGAGGCCGCCGGGCTCGACGGCGAGCTGACCCCGGTCAACAACCGCACGGCGGTCTCCATCGATGGCGTGCGCGACAAGCTGCGCGTGCTGCTGGTCTCCGGCGAGCCGCATGTCGGCGAGCGCACCTGGCGCAACCTGCTGAAGTCGGACGCCAATGTGGATCTCGTCCACTTCACCATCCTGCGCCCGCCGGAGAAGCAGGACGGCACGCCGATCAACGAGCTGTCGCTCATCGCCTTCCCGACGCGCGAGCTGTTCCAGCAGAAGATCAAGGATTTCGACCTGATCATCTTCGACCGCTACGCCCAGCAGGGCGTGCTGCCGATGATCTATTTCGACAACATCGTGCGCTATGTGGAGGAAGGCGGCGCGCTGCTCGTCGCCGCCGGCACCGACTACATCTCCGATGGTTCGGTTTATTACACCCCGCTCGACGCCATCCTGCCGGCCGCGCCGACCGGCACCATGACCGAGACGCCGTTCCGCGTTCACCTCACGCAGGCCGGCCAGCGCCACCCCGTCACCCGCGCCCTGCCCGGCTCGCAGAGCGAGCCGCCGGCCTGGTCGCGCTTCTTTCGCCTCGTCGACACCGACGGCGCGCGCGGCACCAGCGTGATGGACGGGCCGAACGGCAAGCCGGCCGTGCTGCTCGACCGCGTCGGCGAGGGCCGCGTGGCGCTGCTGCTGTCCGATCATTTCTGGCTGTGGGCGCGCGGCTACGAGGGCGGCGGCCCGCATATCGACCTGCTGCGCCGGCTCTCGCACTGGCTGATGAAGGAGCCGGACCTCGAGGAGGAACGCCTGCGCATGATCGCCCATGGCGGCGACATCGTGGTCGAGCGCCAGACCATGGGCGATACCGTCCCGCCGGTGACGATCACCACGCCGACCGGCGCCACCCGGCAGATCACGCTGGACCCGGCCGCGCCGGGCCTGTTCCGCGCCACCTTCGCCGCCGACACGCTCGGGCTGTGGCGGGCGAGCGACGGCACCCACACCGCACTGATCAATATCGGTCCGCTCAACCCGCGCGAGTTCGCCGAGGTTACCTCGACCACGCAGACCCTGCGCCCGGTCATCGAGGCGACCGGCGGCGGCGTCTGGCGCATGGCGGATCTGGCGGGCGGCGTGCCGCGCGTCATCGCGGTGCGCTCGGGCGAGCGTTTCGCCGGCGAGGACTGGATGGGCTTCGCCATGCGCGACGTCTCGGTGGTGCGCGGCCTCGGCCTGTTCCCGCTCTTCGCCGGCTTGTCCGGCCTGCTGCTCCTGCTCGCCGGCGTCGCCGCCGCCTGGGCGCGCGAGGGGCGCTAGAGCACCGCCCCTCGGCAGGCTCGCCGGACTGGGTCATGCTTCCGCTCCCTTCGAATCGGAGCGACACGCATGGGCACCATCCGTGGCTTCATCGCCGCCAGCCTCGACGGCTACATCGCCGACCGCGCGGGCGGCATTGAGTGGCTCACGCCGTTCGACGACGTGGATTCCGGTTATGCCGGCTTCATCGACGGCATCGAGACGGTGGTGCTCGGCCGGGCCACCTTCGACACGGTCGCCTCCTTCGGCGGCGCGTGGCCCTATGCCGGCAAGCGGGGCATCGTCGTCACCTCGTCGCCGCTGGCCGATGCCCCCAACGGCGTCGAGGCGTGGCACCAGGGCGTGCCGGCGCTGATCGCTCACCTGCGACCGCAGGCGGGCGACGTCTGGGTGATCGGCGGCGGCGGGCTGCAGGCCGCGTTCATCGCCGCCGACGCGCTCGACCGGCTCGACCTGTTCGTCATCCCGGTGCTGCTCGGCGGCGGCGTGCCGCTGTTCCCGCCGGACGCGACGCCGCCGCGCCGGCTCGGGCTCGAGGCTACGGAAAGCTACGCCAACGGCATGGTGCGGCTGCGCTACGCGCTGAGCTGACGGCCGGCCTCACGCCGCCGGCGCGTGACGGGAAAAATCCTTGCGCACCGCGCCGCGCACCTCGTCCATCGGGGTATCGGCGAGCGCGCAGACCAGCACGCGCGCCGGATCGACCGGGCCGGGCAGGGTCACCTGCCCGCGCGGCACGCGCTGGAAACCCATCCGCCCGTAATAGGGCTCGTCGCCGACCAGCAGCACCAGCCGGGCCGCGCCGGGATGATCGGTCACCGCCCGCGCCGCGTCGAGGCTGCGTTCCACCAGCCGCCGGCCGATGCCGTGCGAGCGGAAGGGCGGCTCCACGGTGAGCGGGCCGAGCAGTAGCGCCGGCCGATCGCCGATCTCGATCGGCGTCAGCCGCACCGAGCCGACGAGCATGGTGCCGATATAGGCGGTGAAGGAGAGGTCCCGCCGGTGCGGGTTGCTCTCGCGCAGCCGGTAGGCCGTGCGGGCGAAACGGCCCGGACCGAAGGTGCGCGCGACCAGCCGCTCGATCGCGGCGTCGTCGGAAGGATTTTCGGGCAGCAGGGAAATGGAAAGCTCGGTCATCGTGGCTCTCGGCGCTCAGACATCGACACGTCGCCGCGCCGAGCGTCCGCGCTCACGGCCGCCGGCGGGCAGAGACGAACAGGCACGCGCGCGCATCCGCGCGGCGGGCTCGCTCTTCTCGTCGTCGCTGGGCCGGCATCCGGATCATCGTGACCTTCCTCGATCGGAGGCGCCCGATAGCACAGCCGGCGGGCAAGGTCGAGCGTCCATCGCCGGTCCGGCCTTGCCGCATCCGCGAACGTCCATCATAATTGACGAATGCATCCTATTGTGGACGACACCTCCGATCACCTCGCCCGGCGCCTGCGTCTGGAACGCGAGGCGCGCGGCTGGTCGCTGGCGGATCTGGCGAGCCGCTCCGGCGTCGCCAAGGCCACCATCAGCAAGATCGAACGCAGGGAGACGAGCCCGACGGCGGTGACACTGGTGCGCCTCGCCGGCGCCTTCGACCTCACCCTCGCCGGCCTGCTGGTGCGGGCGGAAGGCCGCGAGCGCCTGTCGCGCGCCGCCGACCAGCCGGTCTGGCGCGATCCCGCCACCGGCTATCTGCGCCGGCAGGCCTTCGTGCGGCCCGACCACCCGGTCGAGCTGGTCGAGGTGGAGATACCGCCCGGCGCGCGGGTGGACATGCCGGCCTCCTCCTATGTCCATATCCGCCAGATCCTGCAGGTTCGCGCCGGCACGCTCACGCTGACCGAGGGCGACCGGCGCCATGTGCTGGAGGCCGGCGACTGCCTCGGCTTCGGCCCGCCCGGCGAGGTCGTCTTCGCCAACGAGACCGCCTCTCCCTGCACCTATGTCGTCGCCCTCACCCGCGTCTGAGCCATGAGCGACCTCGTCATCCGGCCCCTGGCCGCGTCACCCGACACGATTGACGCCCTCGCCTCGCTGCTGGTCGAGACGGTGGCGGGCGGCGGCTCGGTCGGGTTCATGCACCCGCTGGCGCCTGCGAGCGCCGTGGCCTTCTGGCGCTCCGCGCTCGACGCCGCCGCGCGGGGCGAGCGCATCGTCCTCGGCGCCTTCCGCGACGGGGAGCTCGCGAGCACGGTGACGCTGCAGCTCGCCTTGCCGGAGAACCAGCCGCACCGCGCCGAGATCGCCAAGATGATGACGCGCCCCGCCCATCGCGGCCGGGGCCTCGCCAGCGCCCTGCTGACCGAGGCCGAACGCCTTGCCCGGGCGCGCGGGCGCACGCTTCTGGTGCTCGACACCGCCGCCGAGGACGGCGCCGCCGGGCTCTACGAGAAGCACGGTTTCACCCGTGCCGGCGCGATTCCGGACTTCGCCCTCAAGCCGCATGGCGGCCTCACCGGCACGCTCCTGTACTGGAAACGCATCGACCGGGTGGATGGCGGCTGAGGCCCCCGGGGCATCGCCGGGGTCATTGCTTAACCAATCCATGCGATAATCGAAGCGTGGCGGCGAGGCGGCGCGCGCCGGCGGCCATTCTGAACAGCTAGTGGGAAATGAGGCTTGCAGCGGCGATGCAGAGGCACGCGCTGGAGACCTTCATGAGTACGCAATGATTACGAATCGCCAATCCGAACCGCCCCGCCCGACATCCGGCGGCGCCCCGGCGGCTCCCGCCGAGCGAGCCCTGCGGCAGCGGAAGGTCGGCCGCCAGCTTGTCGTGTTCGGCGTCGCGGTCGGCGTCCTGCTGGCCGTCGGCGTCGGCTTCGTCCTGCTGGAATTCCGCCACGCCACGATCCATCGCGTCGAGCAGGAGCTCAAGCGCATGGCGCTCGTGCTCGCCGACCAGGCCGAGCGCGCCTTCCAGTCGCTGGACACCGCCCAGAAGGGCGTCCTGCAGGAGATGGACAGCACCGACATCGACACCCAGGACGAATTCCGCAGCCAGAAGGATCGGGACGACATCCACGCGTCGCTGCGCGCGCGCATCGCCAACCTCGCCCATGTCGAGCTTCTCGCGCTGATCGACGACCAGGGCCATGTCGTCGGGCAGTCGCATCCCCTGCCGGTGCCGGATGACGACCTGTCCAAGCGCGAGTTCTTCTCGGTCCTGCGCGATGGGCCGGCGGATGCGCGCTATGTCTCGGCCCCGCTGGTCGACCCGAACGGCCTCGTCTGGACCGTGCATGTCGCCCAGCGCGTCAACGGCGAGGACGGACAGTTTCTCGGCGTGGTGATCGGGGCGATTCGCCTGCGCTACTTCGAGACGCTCTACGGCACGGTGGCGGCAACTTCCGGCGACGTCATCTCGCTGCTGCATACCGATGGCGACGTCCTCGCCCGCTACCCGGCACTGACCGGCCGCCCGGCCGATGGCGGCGGCAATCCGCTGGCGGCGAGCGAGCCGCTGAGCCGGCATGTCGTGCTGGACCATCTCGGCGTCGGCGCCCATGATTTCGCCGAGACGCATGTGGTTCCGACCTACCCGATCCAGGTGCAGGTCAGGCGCTCCGCAGCCGCCGTCCTCGGCGGCTGGCAGCAGGAGGCGCTGGTGATCCTGGCCGGCGCCGGCCTTGTCGAGCTCGCCCTTGCCGGCATCGTCCTGCTCGGCGTCCGGCAGATCCGCGGCCAGGGGCGGCTCGCCGCCGTCGAACGCGAGCGCCGCACGCAGCACATGCGCTTCGCCACCGCGATGGAGCATCTGAACCAGGGCGTGTGCATGTTCGACCCGAATGGCCGCGTCGCCGTGATCAACCAACGCCTGCGCGAGCTGCTGCAGCTGCCCGGAAAGGCGGCGCTGGTCGGCCTCGACCTGCCGCGATTTGCCCGGCGGGTGGTCGCCGCCGGCAGGGTGACGGCCGCCGACGTCCGGCGCCTGCGCCAGGCGATCGCCGGACTTTCCGGCACCCTGCCCTCCTCCTTCACCCTGCACATGTCGGATGGCTGCATCTTCGTCGTCGAGCTCGACACGACGCCGGACGGCGGGCATCTGGTGACGGTGGAGGACGCCACCGAACGCCACAACGTGCAGGCACGCATCCAGCACCTCGCCCATCACGACCCGCTGACCGGCCTCGCCAACCGCACACTGTTCTCGCTGCGCCTGAGCGAGGCGGTCCAGCGCGCCGAGGCCGGCGAGCCCTCGGCCCTGATGCTGATCGACCTCGACCGCTTCAAGCAGGTCAACGACCGCTATGGCCACCCGGCCGGCGACCGGCTGCTGTGCGCAGCGTCGGATCGCCTGCTCGGCTGCCTGCGCGAGGGCGACCTCGCCGCGCGGCTCGGCGGCGACGAATTCGCCGTGCTGCAGATCGGCATCGCCCGGCCGTCCGACGCGCAGGCGCTCGGCGTCCGCCTCGTCGACGTGCTCAGCGCGCCCTATGACATTGAAGGGCGCCGCCTCGTCGTCCACGCCTCGGTCGGCAGCGCCATCGCCCAGCCCGGCGACGACGAGGCGGCGCTGATGCGCAAGGCCGACATCGCGCTCTACCGCGCCAAGGGCGAAGGGCGCGGGCGGCACGAAATGTTCGACCGCGACCGGATGCGCGACGCTCCCTGAGCGTTCCATTGCCGGCCGCGCCGTCCGGCATCCGCGCAAGACCGCCCTGCCGGGCGCGCAAGCGATAGGTGCTGGCGCGCGCGCCGCCGCGCTCTACTGTCACGGGCAAAGGGGAGGATCGCATGGGACTGCTGGTCGACGGCCAATGGGTCGACAAATGGTACGACACAAGGAGTACCGGTGGGCGCTTCGTGCGCACCGTCACCCGCTTCCGCAACTGGATCACGCCGGACGGCGCGCCCGGCGCTTCCGGCGAGGGCGGCTTCCCGGCGGAAGCGGGGCGCTACCATCTCTACGTCTCGCTGGCCTGCCCCTGGGCACACCGCACGCTCATCTTCCGCGCGCTGAAGCAGCTGGAGGACGTCGTCTCGGTGTCGGTGGTCGATCCCTTCATGGGCGAGGAAGGCTGGGTCTTCGCCGACCACGCCGCCCGCCGCAGCGAGGGCGCGACGAACGATTCCGTGCTCGGCATGAAGCGGCTCTATGAGGTCTATCTCGCCGCCGATCCCGCCTATTCCGGCCGCGTCACCGTGCCGGTGCTGTGGGACAGGAAGCGCGCCACCATTGTCAGCAACGAGTCGGCGGAGATCATCCGCATGCTCAATTCCGCCTTCGACGCCTTCACCAACGAGCGGCACGACTACTACCCGCCCGCCCTGCGCGAGGCGATCGACGCGCTCAATGCGCGCGTCTACGACGCGGTGAACAACGGCGTCTACAAGGCCGGCTTCGCCACCGCGCAGGAGGCCTATGAGGAGGCCGTCGCCACGCTGTTCGCCATGCTGGACGAACTGGAGGCGCGGCTGGAGGGCCGCCCCTGGCTGATGGGCGAGACGCTGACCGAGGCCGACATCCGCCTGTTCACCACGCTGATCCGCTTCGATCCGGTCTATGTCGGCCACTTCAAGTGCAACATCCGCCGGATCGCCGACTACCCGAACCTGTCGCGCTTCGTGAAGGCGCTCTACGCGCTGCCCGGCGTCGCCGGGACGGTGAACCTCACCCACATCAAGCGGCACTATTACGAGAGCCACAAGACCATCAACCCGACCGGCATCGTCCCGGTGGGGCCGCAGGTGTGGTGGTAAAAGGCAGGCTCACCCCGCCAGCGCGACGCTCTCGCTGGCGGCGGCGATCTCGGCCTCGGTGCGCTTGCGGAAGCGCACCATGGTGTACATGCCGAGCGCCACGTCGCGCTTGATCGGCAGGTCGACGGTGCCGTTGAGCACCGCCCAGTTGTGCAGGCGGGCGAACTGGAATTCCGGGCGCCAGCCGAGCTTGCGGGCGCGGCGGGCGAACCAGCGCTCGAACACCGCGCGCGGGCCGTCCTCGGCGCCGAGATGGTTGACCAGGATGAGCTCGCCGCCCGGCTTCAGCACGCGGGCCATCTCGTTCAGCGTCTCTTCCGGGTGCGGCACCACGGTGATGACGAACTGCGCCATGACGACGTCGAAGGAATCGTCGGCGAAGCCCATATGCGCGCCGTCCATCAGGCACAGGCCCTCGACATGCGAGAGCCCTTCCTTCTCCACCCGCTCGCGCGCCTTGCGCAGCATGGGCTCGGAAATGTCGACGCCGACGAGGCGGTTGCTGCGCTTGTAGGCGGGCAGCGCGAAGCCGGTGCCGACGCCGAATTCGAGGATGCGTCCGCCGATCCGCTCCGCCGCCCGCAGCGCCGCCTTGCGGCCCGGCTCGAACACGGCGCCGAACACGACGTCGTAGATCGGCGCCCAGCGGGCATAGGCTTCCTCGACGGTGGCGCGGTCGAGATCGGTCGTCATGAAGTCGTCCCCTTGGCTGCTCGTCCCAATGGGCCGCAAGGCCCGATCCGCGTCCGACTCACGCCGAACGCGCCATCATCTCGGTTTCAGGTGTCAGCGCCGTGAAGGGCTCGGCCGCGCGGCGGATCACCCCGCCGCCCAGCAGCTGCGCCCCGGCGCCGCCATCCTCGTAGAACACGCAGGCCTGCCCCGGCGCCACGCCCTCCTCGACGACATGAAGGCGCACCTCCACGCTCTCGCCCTCGGCGGCACGGGCGAGATGACCGGCCACCGGCGCGCGCGCCGAGCGCACCTTGACGAAGATTTCGCGCTCGCGGGCCGCCGCGTCCTGCAGCGTCTCCTCGCCGAGCCAGTTCACCTCGTCGACGCGGACCGCCGACACGCCGAGCGCGGCGCGCGGCCCGACCAGCACCCGCCTTTGCGCGGCGTCGATGCCGACCACGTAGAGCGGCTCCGAGGCGGCGATGCCGAGCCCCTTGCGCTGGCCGATCGTGTAGCGCATCACGCCGGCATGCCGGCCCAGCACCCGGCCGTCGAGATGCACGATCTCGCCCGGCTCGGCCGCCTCAGGGCGCAGCCGCTCGACGATGTCGGTGTAGCGCCCGGTCGGCACGAAGCAGATGTCCTGACTGTCCGGCTTGTCCGCCACCTTCAGGCCGAAGCCCTCGGCCAGCGCCCGCACCTCCGGCTTGGTAGTCTCGCCGAGCGGGAAGCGGAGCATGTCGATCTGCGCCTGCGTCGTCGCATAGAGGAAGTAGCTCTGGTCCCGGTTCTCGTCGAGCGGGCGGAACAAAGCGCGCCGCCCGTCCGCCAGCGGGCGGCTGGTGACGTAGTGGCCGGTGGCGACGATGTCGGCGCCGAGGTCGCGCGCGGTTTCCAGGAGGTCGCGGAACTTCACCGTGCGGTTGCAGTCGACGCAGGGAATGGGCGTCTCGCCCGCCGCATAGGCGTCGGCAAAGCGCTCGATCACCGCGTGACGGAAGCGGCTCTCATAGTCGAGCACGTAATGGGGAATGCCGAGCCTCTCGGCGACCATGCGCGCGTCGTAGATGTCCTGCCCGGCGCAGCAGGCGCCCGGGCGGTGGTGCATCGCCTCGCCATGGTCGTAGAGCTGCAGCGTCACGCCGACCACGTCGTAGCCGGCCTGCGCGTAGAGCGCGGCCACCACCGACGAATCCACGCCGCCCGACATCGCGACCACGACGCGCGTCAGGCTGGGGGAACGGGAGGTGTCGTCGAGGCGGATCATGGGCGGACAGACGCAGGGACACGGGTCCCTCTATATAGGCCACGATGGCGCTTCTATGAACCCTGCCGTTTCGCGGCGGGAAAGCGCGGCGGCGTCAGCGCAGGCCCCGGACACGGCACGGTATGCCGTTGCAGCATGAAACGTAAACAAAGTCCTTCGTAAATATTAACGAAGCATCAAGCTCTTCACACCCAACGATATGTGATTCGCTTAGTAAAATATTTAAAGCTGTCCGGCTACGCTCTTGGCATTGGTCGTGTGTATTGAGTGAGCGTAACATGACAGAACCCTATCGCCCGAGGGTGAAATATGTAATCGGGCCGGACGGAAGTCCGCTGACCATTGCCGATCTGCCCCCGCCAAACACCCGGCGGTGGGTTATCCGCCGCAAGGCGGAGGTCGTCGCCGCTGTTCGTGGCGGCCTCCTCAGCCTTGAGGAGGCGTGCAAGCGTTATACTTTGACCACCGAAGAATTCCTCTCCTGGCAGGCGTCCATCGACCGCCACGGCCTCGCCGGCCTGCGCACCACGCGCATCCAGCAATACCGGCAATAGGCCGGGCGCCCTGCCCACCGAACGATGATGGCCGGGTCGCACCCCGGCCATTTTCGTTTCATCGCCTGGTGCCGCGGGCGCCTACAGCCCGCCCAGGAACGCCGCCAGCCGCTCGCCGGCGGCATTCACCGCGTCGACATTGAGGATGGTGAGGTCCGGCGGCGCGTCGAGCGCCGGCTCGCGGGCCAGCCGCGCCAGCACCTCGTCGGCGCCTTCGCGGCCGCGCGCGGCGATGCGCGCCGCCAGCAACTCGGCCGGCGCGGTGACGTGCACCACCTTCATCCGGGCGAAACGCGTCCGCGCCTCGGCCACCGCCGCGCGCGAACCATTGGCCACGACGATGCGCCCGCTCGCGATGTCCTCGGCGACTTCGGCGCCGAGCGCGTAGCACAGCCCGTTGGCGCGCCAGTAGAGCGGGAAGCTGCCCAGCGCCACGCCGCGCGCGAACTCCGCCTCGTCGAGGCGGATGTGGTTCTCCGTGGCGTCCGCCGGCCGCGTGATGCGGCGGCGGGCGAAATGGATGTCGTCGCGTTCCGCCAGCCGCGTCCGCGCATAGGCGATCAGCGTGTCCTTGCCGGCGCCGGACGGGCCGACCACCAGCACCAGCAGGCCCGGCCCCATCCGTCCCGCCGCGTCAGCCGCGCCCCGCGTCGCCGGTCCCTCGCTCACGCGATCCTCTCCCCATCCCGCCACACCGCGCGCGCCACCGGCGCCGGCCCGGCGTCGGACACGCGCATGAAGTCGGCCTTCAGCCCGGGCGCGAGGCGTCCGCGATCCGTCAGCCCCGCCGCGTCGGCGGGGTTGGCGCTCACCATGCGCACCGCCTCCGGCAGGCTGATGGCGTCCAGCCGCCGTGGCAGGGCGAAGGCGGCGAGCAGCAGGCTGCCCGGCACATAGTCGGAGGACATGATGTCGAGCACGCCGCGCCGGGCCAGGCTCTCGGCCGCGACATTGCCGGTGTGCGAGCCGCCGCGCACGATGTTGGGCGCCCCCATCAGCACGCGGATGCCGGCCGCGTGCGAGCCGTCGGCCGCGCCGTCGGTGGTGGGGAATTCGGCGATCGCCACCCCATCCTCGACCGCCTCGGCGACATGGGCCTCGGTGGCGTCGTCATGGCTCGCCAGAACGATGGCGCGGGCGCGGGCGAGTTCCACCAGCCGCGCGCGGTTGGCGCGGGCGTGGAGGGCATGGGCGTTCAGCCGGTCGGCGACGACGATGTCCAGTTCCGCGTCGCTCAGGCCGCTCTTCTTCTTGTAGTAGCTGCGGAACTGCTCGACGGTGAGGAACTGGCGCTGGCCCGGCGTGTGGTCCATCAGCGAGACCAGCCGCACGTCGCCGCTCTCCATCAGCGCGGCCGCTTCCTCCGCCACGCCGTCGGCCGCGACCTCGCAGCGCAGATGAATGTGGTGCTCGGCGCGCAGCACGCCGGCGGCGGCGGCCTCGCGCAGCGCGGCGGCGAGCAGCGGCGCGTCGCCGTCCATGCCGACCGCCCGCTTGTCCGGCCACACGCGCAGCGAATCGAACACCGTGGTGATGCCGGAGGCGGCGATCTGCGCGTCATAGGCCGTCACCGCCGCGAAGGCGTTCCACACCACATGCGGGCGCGGGTAGAGATGACCCTCGACATGGTCGGTGTGCAGCTCGACGAAGCCGGGCAGCACATAGTCGCCGGCAAGGTCCTGCGCCGTGCGCGGCGCCGCGCCCTCGCCGATCTCGGCGATCAACCCGTCGCGTACCACGAGGTGGCCATGCCGCACCTCGTGCTCCAGCACCAGCCGCGCATTGGCGAAAACCGTCTCGTTCATCTTGTCCTCATGCCGCGCCGCTCACGCGGCCTTGGCGAAATCGGTCACGTCGATCACCCGGTCGCACACCGCCTCGCGCACTTCCGCGTCGTGGAAGATGCCGAGAATGGCGACGCCGGCGCGCTTCTTCTCCTCGATCAGGCCGACCACCACGGCGCGGTTGGCGGCGTCGAGCGAGGCGGTCGGCTCGTCCATCAGCAGCAGCGGGCGATGCGCGATCAGCCCGCGCGCGATGTTCACGCGCTGCTGCTCGCCGCCGGAGAAGGTCGCCGGCGGCAGGCTCCACAGCCGTTCCGGCAGGTTCAGCCGGGAGAGCAGGTCGCCCGCCCGCACTGTTGCCACCTCGCGGGACACCCCGTCATGGACCAGCGGCTCGGCCACCACGTCGAGCGCGCCCACGCGCGGGATCACCCGCAGGAACTGGCTCACATAGCCCATGGCGGTCTCGCGCAGCCGGATCAGCCGGCGCGGCGTGGTGCCGGCGACGTCCACCCGCTCGTCGCCGTCGCGCACCAGGATGCAGCCCGTGTCCACGCGGTAATTGCCGTAGACCATCTTGAGCAGCGAGCTCTTGCCGGCGCCGGAGGGACCACCCAGCGCCACGCATTCGCCGGCGAAAAGCTGGAAGCCGGCGCCGTTCACCACCGGCAGCCGCGCGCCTTCGCGCAGATGCAGCACGAAGGTCTTGTCGACGCCGGAGACGTCGAGGATGGGGTCTTTCATGTCCGTTCTCACGCCGCCAGAACCGAGGAAACCAGCAACTGCGTATAGGGCTCGCGCGGATCGTCCAGCACCTGGTCGGTAATGCCGGTCTCGATCACCCGCCCCTGCCGCATCACCACCATGCGGTGCGACAGCAGCCGCGCCACCGCGAGGTCGTGGGTGACGATGACCACCGCCAGCCCGAGCTCCGCCACCAGCCCGCGGATCAGGTCGAGCAGGCGCGCCTGCACCGAGACGTCGAGCCCGCCGGTCGGCTCGTCCATGAAGACGAGACGCGGGCGCGTCACCAGGTTGCGGGCGATCTGCAGGCGCTGGCGCATGCCGCCGGAGAAGGCGCGCGGATCGTCGTCGATGCGGTCGCCGGCGATCTCGACCTTGGCCAGCCAGTCCAGCGCCTCGTCGCGGATGTTGCCGTAATGGCGCCAGCCGACCGCCATCAGCCGCTCGCCGACATTGCCGCCGGCCGAGACCGCCATGCGCAGCCCGTCCGCCGGGTTCTGCCGCACGAAGCCCCAATCGGTGCGCATCAGCAGCCGCCTCTCGGCGGCGCCGAGCGTGGCGAGGTCGGCGAGCCGCCCGTCGCGCAGGCGATAGGAGATGCGACCGGCGCTCGGCTCGAGTTCGGTCGAGAGCAGGCCGAGCAGCGTCGACTTGCCCGAACCGCTCTCGCCGACCACCGCCAGCACCTCGCCGGGATAGACCTCCAGCGAGACGTCGCGGCAGCCGATGCGGGCGCCGTAGTTCTTCGACAGGCCCTGCGCGATCAGGAGAGGATTTTCGCTCATGCCGCCTCCCCGGATGCCGGGGCCTCCTCAAGATGGGTGACGTAGCTGAATCCGTGCCTCTCGAAGCCGAGGCTTTCATAGAAGGCGTGCGCCCGCTCGCGCGACATCCGGGTGGACAGGCTTGCCTTGTAGCACCCCATCGCCCGCGCCAGATCGAGCGCCGCCCGCATCATGGCGCGGCCAATACCCCGCCCCTGCTCGGCGCCCGCCACGGCAACCGCCTCGATGATGCCCGAGCGGGCACCCGAATGGGCGATGTTCTCCATCACCAGCAGCGTGAAGGTGCCCAGCACGGCCCCGTCCGCCTCCGCCACGTGCAGCGTATAGTCGGGATAGCAGGCCATGCGCTCGAAGATCGCCCGCGCCTCGGCCAGGTCGGTGGTGTCGTCCGCGTCCAGTTCCCGATAAAGCCCGAGCACCGCGGGCAGGTCGTCCGGCACGGCGGGGCGGATAGTGAGGGTGCCGAGCGTGCTCATGCCGCGTCCTCCGCCGGCACGCCCATCTCGCCGCGATGGCCGGCTTCCTGCCGGCCGTTGCAGTAATCGGTGTCCGAGCACACGAACATCCGCCCGCCGCGATCGTCGAGGATCACCTCGTCGAGATAGACCCCGGTCGCCGCGCACAGCGCGCAGGGCTTGGCGAAGCGCTGCACCTTGAACGGATGGTCCTCGAAGTCGAGCGAGCGCACCCGCGTATACGGGGGGATGGCGTAGATGCGCTTCTCGCGCCCCGCGCCGAACAGTTGCAGGGCCGGGCAGTCGTCGAGCTTGGGATTGTCGAATTTCGGGATCGGCGAAGGGTCCATCACATAGCGCCCCGCCACTTCCACGGGGTAGGCATAGGTGGTGGCGATGTGGCCGTGGCGGGCGATGTCCTCGTAGAGCTTCACATGCATGAGGCCGTATTCGGCCAGCGCGTGGAGCTGGCGGGTCTCGGTCTCGCGCGGCTCCAGAAAGCGCAGCGGCTCGGGGATCGGCACCTGATAGACGAGGATCTGGTCTTCCCTCAGCGGCGTCTCCGGCACGCGGTGGCGGGTCTGGATCACCGTGGCCTGCGTGGCCGAGGTGGTGGTGGCGACCCGCGCCGTCTTCTCGAAGAAGCCGCGGATGGCCACGGCATTGGTGGTGTCGTCGGCGCCCTGGTCGATGACCTTGAGCACGTCGTCCGGCCCCAGCACGGCCGCCGTCACCTGCACGCCCCCGGTGCCCCAGCCATAGGGCATCGGCATTTCGCGCGCCGCGAAGGGCACCTGATAGCCGGGGACGGCGATCGCCTTGAGAATGGCGCGGCGGATCATCCGCTTGGTCTGCTCGTCGAGATAGGCGAAGTTGTAGGTAATCTGCGGCATCGCGCTCATTCCGCCGCCTCCTTCATTTCCGTCTCATGCTCGGCCCGCATGCGCCGCACGAGATCGAGTTCGGCCTGGAAATCGACGTAGTGCGGCAGCTTCAGATGCTCGACGAAGCCGGTCGCCTGCACGTTGTCGCAATGGGAGAGCACGAACTCCTCGTCTTGCGCCGGGGCGCGGAACTCCTCGCCAAGTTCGCGCCAGCGCAGCGCCCGCTCGACCAGCGCCATCGACATCGCCTTGCGTTCGCACTGGCCGAAGACGAGGCCGTAGCCGCGCGTGAACTGCGGCGGCACTTCCGCAGAGCCCTTGAACTGATTGACCATCTGGCATTCGGTGACCTGCACCGTGCCGAGCGAGAGCTCGAAGCCGAGTTCCGGCGCCTCGAAGACCACCTCGACGTCGCCGAAGCGGATCTCGCCGACGAAGGGATGCGAGCGCGCATAGCCGCGCTGGGTCGAGTAGCCGAGCGCCAGCAGGTAGCCCTCGTCGCCGCGCGCCAGGCTCTGCAGCCGCGTCGAACGGTCGACCGGGAAGCTCACCGGGGCGCGGGTGATGTCGAAGGGCTCGCCGGCGTCATCGGCGGGCGCGTCCTCGATCAGCCCCTCCTGCCCCAGCAGGTCGGTGACGCGCGGCATCGCCACCGCCTCCACGGCGCCGGCCGTACCCTCGCCGCCGGCCTCGGCGCCGCCGTCCTCGCGACCTCCCGCGTCCTGCCCCAGCGAGGTATCGAGCAGGCGATGCGTGTAGTCGAAGGTCGGCCCGAGAAGCTGGCCGCCCGGCAGGTCCTTGTAGGTCGCGGAAACCCGCCGGCGCACCAGCATCTCGCCGGTGTCGAGCGCCCGGGCATAGCCGAAGCGCGGCAGGGTGGTGCGGAAGGCGCGGATGAGGAAGATCGCCTCGATCAGGTCGCCGCGCGCCTGCTTCACCGCCAGCGCCGCCAGCTCGACGTCGTAGAGCGTGCCCTCCGCCATCACCCGGTCCACCGCCAGCGCCAGTTGCTGGGCGATCTGGTCGAGCGTGATCGCGGGCAGATCGGTGTTGCCGCGCCGGCGCCGGGCGAGAAGCGCGTGGGCGTTGCGGATGGCCTTCTCGCCGCCCTTGGCTGCCACATACATCGGTTCAGCCCTCCTTCACGGTCACGGAACGCGGCAGGCCGGCGACGCCGCCCGCCCCCGCCAGCAGGAGATCGACCCCGAGCGGGAACGCCGCGTGGTTGCCCGCCATGCGGTCGATGAAATCGGCCGGCAGCGGCGCCGCGCCGAACGAGGCGCGCCCCTTGATGCCCGGGCCTTCCAGCGCCAGTCCGCCGGTGAACGCGGCCACCTGCACGATCAGCGTCACGGACGTATCGGGGAATTCCGGCGTGCCCTGCGCGAAGTCACCGAAGTCCGGCATCTCCGACGCATCGGCGATGAGCGCGAACCGCGCCTCGGCGGGATCGGTCACGATCGGCGCGCCGCTGTGGAAGCGCAGGAACGCGGCCACATCAGGCACGCGGGCGAACGTCGCGTCGAGCCAGAGCGGCGTCTCGTAGTCGCACAGGGCGAGCACCAGCGCCGCCGCCTCCGGGGAAAGAGGCGCGGGCGGATTGAGCGCGGCGGCGATCGGCTCGATGCGGCCCGGCCGCGCCAGCGCCCACATGGCGGCGCGGAACGTCGCCTGCGAATCGAAGACGGGATCGTCGAAGCCGTTGGCAAGAGTGTGGGCGAGAGTGCTGGCGGACATCTCAGTCCTCCCCGCGCACGAGGGTGAAGAAGTCGACCTTGGTCGCCGCCGTCTCGGCGCGCGCCCCGGCCGCTTCCGTGGAAAGCCGCGCCCGCACCGGCGCCAGCGCCGCCTCCACCGCCGGCCGCCGCGCCGCGTCCTGCCAGAGCGCATCAACGATGGCGGCCGTGCGGGCCGCCCTCACATCGCGCCCGAGCCGGTAGGCGAAGCCGGCGGCACCGCCGTCGAGCCGCACCGCCGCGCGGCTCACCGTGGCCTCGCCAAGGTTGAACGGCGCCCCGTCGCCGCCGGTCCGGCCGCGCAGCATGACGAGGCCGATTTCCGGCGGCTTGAGGTCGGACGCGGCGGGAACCGGCGCGAGCCGCGCCAGCACCGCGTCGAGCTCGCCCGATTCCGCCCGCGCCAGCAGCGCCATGGCGCCTTGCCGGGCGGCACGCAGGGCGTTGCCGTCATTGGGTTTCTGATCGGAGGACTGCATTTGGGGATCCGCGCCTGCCGTGCCGTAAAGGCCGTTTACATTTCGGCGGATTTGTATATTCATCTATACAAATAGGCAAGGGCAGTTTTGCAGCGCGGTACAGATATGAACGACACCGACGACAGCGCCGTGACGACGCCGAGCGGCCATCCGACCGGCCACACGCCCGCCGATGCCCTCCCCGGCGACGACGTCGCGCGCGGCACCGGCGTCGCGCTGTGGAAACAGATCGCCGAGCGCATGGAGGCGGACATCGTCGAGGGCCGTCTCGCCCCCGGCACCCGCCTGCCGACCGAGATGGAGCTGTCCGAGCGGTTCGGCGTGAACCGCCACACCCTGCGCCGCGCGCTCGCCATGCTCACCGAGCGCGGGCTGATCGAGGCGACGCCGGGGCGCGGCACCTTCGTCAAGGAACCGCCGATCAAATACCCGATCGGCGCGCGCACGCGCTTCTCCGAGATCGTCTCGCGCGAGGGCCGCGCGCCCAGTGGCCGGCTGATCGGCTCGCGCGTCGAGCCCGCAACGGCGGAGATCGCGCAGGCGCTCGGCCTCGCGCCCGGCGCCGAGGTGCTGCGCATCGACATGATCCGCGAGGCGGACGGGGTGCCGATCACCGTCGCCTCGCACTGGTACGAGGCCGATCGCTGCCGCGACCTCGACCTGCTGGTCGCCGCCACCGGCTCGGTGACGCGGGCGCTGGAGACGCTCGGCCTCGGCGACTACCGGCGCCTGGAGACCCGCATCACCGCCCGCCTCGCCGATGACGAGGAGCGCCGGCTCCTGAGCCTTCCCGCCGGCCGCACGGTGATGATAATCGACGCCATCAACGGCGACCCGCAGCGCCGGCCGATCCAGTATTCGCGGGCGCGCTTCTGCGCCGACCGCGTGCAACTCGTCGTGAAGACCTGAGAGGACAGATCATGGCCGCCATCACCCGCCTCGAGGACCTTCGCGCGCTCTATAGCGAGGTGCGCGAGCGCAGCCGGCGCAAGGTGCTGCCGGCCATCGATCCTCATTCGCGGGCCTTCATCGGCTTCGCGCCGCTGGTCATGCTGTCGTCGATGGGCGCGGACGGGCGTGCCGACGTCACCCCGCGCGGCGACGCGCCGGGCTTCGTGGTGGTCGAAGACCCCGGCACGCTGCTGCTGCCCGACCGGCCCGGCAACAACCGGCTCGACACGCTGACCAACCTGATCGGCAATCCGGCCATCGGCCTGCTGTTCCTCATCCCCGGCGTCGACGAGACGCTGCGCGTCAACGGCAGGGCGGAGATCCGCGACGACGACGCGCTGCTCGCCCGCTTCGAGGTGGCCGGGCGTCGGCCCGCCACCGTGCTGCGCATCGCGGTGGAGGAGGTCTATATCCACTGCGCCAAGGCGCTGATGCGCTCGCGCGCCTGGGACGCGGCAAGCTTCCTGCCGCGCGAGCGCCTGCCCAGCATGGGCGAGATCATGCGCGACCAGCTCGGCATGGCCACCGCCGAGACGCAGGCCGAGATGCTGGAGCGCTACCGCGCCACGCTCTATTAGGCCTCGTCGCGCCAGATCAATCCTCTCGCCAGATCAGTCCTCTCGCCAGATCACCTGCGGACCGATATCGGCCAGCGTGCGGCAGCCGGTCAGCACCATCGCCACCTCGAATTCGCAGCGCAAGAGGTGCAGCACATGGGCGACGCCGGCCGGGCCGGCGACGGCGAGCGCATAGAGATAGGGCCGCCCCACCATCACCGCCGAGGCGCCGAGCGCCAGCGCCTTCAGCACGTCGGTACCGCGCCTTATGCCGCCATCCATCAGGATCGGTATCCGGCCCGCCACCTGCCGCGCCACCGCCGGCAGCGCCTCGATGCTGGCCGGCAGCGTGTCGAGCACCCGCCCGCCATGGTTGGAGACGACGATGCCGTCCGCGCCGTGGGCGATGGCGAGTTCGGCGTCCTCCGGCGTCAATATACCCTTCAGCAGGATCGGCAGCCGGGTGACCGAGCGCAGCCAGACGATGTCCGCCCAGCGCGCCGCGACGTCGAGATAGCCGCGAAACATCAGGCTCTCGCCCAGCGCCGCCTCGGCGACATAGTCCGTATGCAGGCCGCGCAGATTGGCGTGCTCGGAGAGCTTGGGCGGCCGGTAGCCGGCGCGCTGCTCGCGGTTGCGCAGGCTGTACACCGGCGCGTCCACCGTCACCACCAGCGCGCCGAAGCCCGCCGCCTCCGCCCGGCGCACCAGGCCGGCGGTGAAATCGCGGTCGTGCTGGATATAGAGCTGGAACCACAGCGGCGTGCGCGCGGCACCGGCGATCTCCTCCAGCGTGACGTCCGATTCGGTGCTCGCCACCATGCCGGCCCTGGCGCCGCCCGCCCCGACCACGGTGGCGATCTCGCCCTCGGGCGCGGCGAGGCGGTGATGGGCCGTCGGCGCCAGCAGGATCGGGTGCTCGAAGGACTGGCCGAACAGCGTGAGCCCGGTGCCGCCGCCCTCGAAGGTGCCGAGCACGCGCGGGCGCAGCTTCAGCCGCTCGAACGCCTCGCGGTTCCAGCGCATGGTGGTCTCGTCCGCCACCCCGCCGGAATAATAGGCGTAGGCCTCCCGGCTGAGCCGCTCGCGCGCCAGCGGCTCATAGTCGTCCGGCGCCACCACGTCCGGCGGAATCTCGAAGCTTCGCGTCATACGGCCCTCACATCCAGCGGTACGGGATCCCTGCCCTTTCGGCGCCTTGCCCTGCTTCATAATCGCTTCCGCAGATGCGTGCAGCATCGCAGGATCGCGAACGGGGCATTAACCGCGCCGGTCTATGATACGGACGAAGGCGTGCGTGCCGCCCGGCGGCGGCAAACGGGGATCCGGGACGAATGGACGAGAGCGAGCGCTTGCGCGGCGATACGCCCGGCCTGTCGTTGCGCGAGGCCATCCGCGTCGCGCGGGTGGAGGCGGCCGAGCGTTCGGGCGTCATCGTGGAACTGCGCGATGCCACCCTCGCCCGTCTCTCCATGCTCAACGAGCTGCTCGATCCCGTCTTCGCCGACGTGCCGCTGGAACATGTCGACCTGTTCGATCGCGGCCTGATGCCGGGTGAGACGCCGCGCCTGTTCATCGACATGGTCGCCCATGTCACGCTGGCCCGCGACCGCCGCACCTATCGCCTGCTGCAGGACACCCGCTCGGGCCGCCACGTTCTCGCCGAAAGCGCCAACCCGAACGACATCGTCGACGCGGTGACGCGCTACATCGCCCGGCGCCTGATCGCCCGCGAGCAGGCCATGGTGGCCGTCGGCGTGCCGCCGGAAGCCGAGCTGACGCCGCACCCGACGCCGCATCATCCCCCCGTCGTCGTCACGGCCGGGAGCGGCGGGCGGCCCCGCGCGGTCCTGCCGTTCCTGCTGGGCCTCGCTGTCGGCGTCCTCGCCATGCTGGCGCTGGCGCTGCTTCACCCGGAACTCAGCGTCCGCTGATCGCCTCGTTCAGCACCCGCGTGCCGCGCGAGGCGACCGTCGCGTCGCCGCGCTGGAAGCCGCGCGCCTCCAGCGTGCAGCGCCAGGGGAAGCCGGAGTCGGACACCCGCTCGATGCGGTAGAGATGGTAGCCGCCCGGCCAGTGGCGATCCTCCGGCCCGGCGGCGAAGGACGGCGCCTCGACCACCGGGATCAGCCCGGAATTGGGCCCCGGTATCATCTCCACCATCGGCACATGATCGTGGCCGCAGATCACCAGCTCGGCGCCGTGGCGGGCGAACACCTCGCGCACCGCCTCCTCGTCGATCAGCCGCTTGTGGCCGGCGCGCAGGCCGCAGGGCGGATGATGGATCAGCACCACGCGGAACAGCCCCTCGGCGGCAAGGCTGTCCAGCACATGGCCGAGCCGCTCGCGCTGCGCCGGGCCGACCTTGCCGGTCGCCATGAAGGGATGCGTAGGGATGGCGGTGGAGACGCCGACCAGCGCGATGCCGTCGCGCCGGCGCACGAAGGGAAAGGCGCTCTCGTCGGTGACGTCGCCATTCACCCCGTCGCCGCGCATGTAGTCGCCCCAGTTGAGCAGCGCATGATGGGCGGTGGAGCGCACATAGGCGTCGTGATTGCCCGGCACGACGGTCACGTCCTGGCCGTCGCCGAGCGATTTCAGGAAGTTGAGCCCGGTGGTGAACTCGGCGGCGAGGCCGACATTCACCAGATCGCCGGTGACCGCGATATGGTCGGGCGCCATCGCCTTGATGTCGGCCATCAGCAGGTCGATCGTGGCGATGGAGAATCGGTGCTGCCGGCCGCGCCGCCAATTCAGCACGCCAAGCGCCCGCTTGCCGGCCAGCTCGGCAAAGCGGGCACGCGGCAGCGGCCCAAGATGAGCGTCGGTGACATGGGCGAGGACAAACACGAGGGCTTCCTTATCAGCCCGGAGCGGGAAAAGGGAAGCGCCGGCGGCGATGGCCCGGGTAGTCCGCCCTCCACCCTGCCGCCGTCGCGCCGGCTTCTGGTGCGCCTGCTGCACGGCTGGGGCCGGCTGACGCGCGGCGTCACCCTCGGTGTGCGCGCCGTGGTGATCGACGGAACTGGCGCCATCCTGCTGCTGCGCCACACCTATGTGCCGGGCTGGCACCTGCCCGGCGGCGGCGTCGAGGCCGGCGAGACCGCCGAGGCGGCGCTGCTGCGCGAGCTGGACGAGGAAGTCGCCGTGACGCCGACCGCGCCGCCACGCCTGCACGGCCTGCTGCTCAACCGGCACCTCGGCGCGCGCGACCACGTGGTCGTCTATGTCGTCGACCGCTACGCGCAGGCCGCCGCGTCGCTGCCGAATCGCGAGATCGCCGAGATCGGCTTCTTCGCCCCCGATGCGCTGCCCGGCGACACCTCCCCGGCCACCCGCCGGCGCATCGCCGAAGTACTGGCCGGCACCCGCGCCGCCGCCCACTGGTGAAGGCCTCGAAAGGCATCCCGGGGCTGTGCATGTCGGCACGATGAACTTTCCCGCCTTGACACCGTCCGGCCGCGTTCCTTATATCGCGCCACTTCGCGGGTCGGCTCCGGGCCGGTTCGTTGTGGCGGGGTAGCTCAGCTGGTTAGAGCACGGGAATCATAATCCTGGGGTCGGGGGTTCAAGTCCCTCTCCCGCTACCAAACAAACCTGCGATTTTTCAGTGCCTCGGCGTTACGCCGCCGGTTGAAACGGGGCGATAGGATGTGTCGCCCTCACCGCGCGGTAGCGTAGTCGACGGCGCCGCGCATCGCGGCGGACCGACATCGCGGTGGATGCGAGCGTGTTCGTTCCGGCATCGAGCGATTGGCCACGGTTGAACGGGCGACTGGCGTGGGATACAGGCTCAGGGGGATCGAGCCGGAGACGCAGGCAAGGCATGACCGAGCTTCGTAACGACATCCAGGGGCTTCGCGCCTTAGCGGTCGTCGCGGTGGTGCTCTATCACTTCCAGATCGGTCCCTTCACCGGCGGCTTCGTCGGCGTCGACGTGTTCTTCGTCATCAGCGGCTATCTCATCACCCGCAAGCTGGTGCGTGACACCGCCTCGGGCCGCTATTCGCTCGGAGACTTCACCGCCAGCCGGGCGCGGCGCCTGCTGCCGGCGCTGTTCGCGACGATCCTGGCGGTGTTCCTCGCCGGCGCGGTGCTGTTCAACCCGCTCGACTTTCAGCGCCTGTCCGGTTCGGCCATCTTCGCCGCGCTCGGCGCCTCCAACTGGTTCTTCTGGTTCGAGGCCGGCTATTTCGATGCCGACGCCATCCTCAAGCCCCTGCTGCACACCTGGTCGCTCGGCGTCGAGCTGCAGTTCTATCTGGTCTGGCCGTTCGTCGTCGTCCTGGCCTGCCGGTGGGGATTGCCCGTCCTCACCGGCGCCGTGGCCGGAATCGCCCTGGCGAGCTTCGCCGCCAGCGTCCTCATGCTCGACAGCGACAGCAGCGCCGCCTTCTTCCTGACCCCGCTGCGCATGTGGGAATTCGCCGCCGGTGCGTTGGTCTTCTGCCTCGAGCGGCATCGCCCGCCCAAGATCGCCGCCGAGGCAGGCTATCTCGCGGGCCTCGCCGCGATCATCGCCCCGGTCTTCCTGTACAGCGACGCCACGCCCTTCCCCGGCACGAGTGCCCTCGCCCCGGTGCTCGGCACCGCCGTGCTGATCTTCCTCGGCCCGCATGCCCGGATGGCGGCCCCCGCGGGCCTGCGGCCGGCGCGCTTCCTCGGCGAGATCAGCTATTCACTCTATCTCGTGCACTGGCCGCTGGTGGTTTTCACCCAATATGTGCTCGTGCGCGAACTGACCGGCCTCGACAAGGCCGGCCTGGTGGCCGCCACCTTGGTCCTGTCGATCCTGCTCTATTATCTCGTCGAGCAGCCGCTGCGCCGGCCCTGGCAGGGGCGCCTGCGGCCCGCCGCCGTCTTCCCCCTCGCCGCCGCCCTCCTCGTCGCCCCGGCCGCCACAAGCTGGGCCGGCAACGGATGGACGTGGCGCGTGCCAGAGGAAATCCGCGCGGCCAACGAGATCGATGTACAGGCGATGCGTGCCTATCTCTGGCGCAGTTTCCCGAAATATGCCGACACGCCGTTCACCGACGACCGCCCCAACATCGTGCTCGTCGGGGACTCCCAGGCCGCTGACGTGTTGAACATGCTCATCGAGAGCGGAGTGACGAAATCCGCCAATATCCGGACGTACCGGACCGACGTGCGGTGCGGCACCGTCTTCATTCCGCAGGACGACGCGACCTATTGGACGAAGCAGAACACGCGCACCGTCCGGGAGCCCAAATTCGTCGATATCTGCAAGGAATACCTCGACAATTTCTTTCGATCACCCGACCTCGCCAAGGCGGACATCATCGTCATCTCCAATCTCTGGGCGCGTCACTCCATCCCCTACGTCGCCGGGACGATTGCCCATCTGCAGTCTCTCACAAAGGCCCGGATCCTTGTGCTCGGGCGAAAGGACCTGAACAAAAGCAGCGTCGATCTCGTATCTTCGTTGGGCCGGCTGAACGGCGTCGAATACTGGGCCGCCCGAAATCCAAACCCGACTACGCTGGCGATCAACGCCGAACTGAATCGCGCGGCCGGTGCCAACTATGTCGACATGATGCATGTCGTTTGCCGCAACAGCGATCAATGCGCGGTCTTGACCGACACGGCGGCCCCCGTGTTCTTCGACACCGCTCATCTGACGCCCTCGGGCGCGCGCTACCTCGCCGGACGTTTTCTGTCGGCGACCGGCCTGAACTCCGGCTCGTGACGGCCGGCTGCCCGCGACCGCGGCGCAGCGCGCCTTGCCCTAATCTCGCGCGCGGCCCTGGCCGGCGCGCCTGACGCTCAGTTCTGCCTTGCGAGTGCCGGCGGCGGCAGGGCGGCGGCGATGTGCCGCGCGGCGGTCAGGCTCGGATGGTTCGTATCGAACAGCAGCGGCGCCCCGTCCACCAGCATGGAGCACTGGCCGCCCCTGCAGAAGATCTCGGTCGGATTGATCACCCGCACGCGCGGATCGAGACCGGACAGCAGCGCATAGACCCGTTCCGTCTCCGGCTGGAAATCGGGGGCGTGCCCATAGGCGAGATGCGTCGGCACGTCCAGCTTCGGCGTCGGCATCGGGCCGACGAGCATGACGTCGTGGCCGTCGGCCGCGAGGGCGTTGGCGGCCTTGACGATGCCGGGAACCACCTCCTCGGGATAACCCGCCAGATTGGCGATGAGAACGATGCGCTTGGGTACGTCGCCACTCGTGAGCTGTGCGAGGACGCTGGCATTGTGCGCCTGGCAGTGCGGCCGCGTCACGCTGACATAGTCCGGCGATGGCAGGCAGGCCGAATAGGTGATGGTGGTGACCTTGTAGCCGAGCTGCGCCAGCGCCGCGGAAAGTTCCACGCCGTGGCTGTCGGCCCAGACGGTCAGTTCCCCCTTAGAGCCGTCGCCCAGTTGGCAGTAGCCGCCCGGACGCGTGACGCCGGCACTGAGATGGCAATCGAGGCGCCAGGGGCTGATATCGAACCGCGCACGGTCGAACGCCATCTCGCGGGCGCCCATCGCGGTGAAATGGCCGCCGGACGCCTTCAGGAGCCCGCCCGTCGCCAAGACCGCGACGCAGCCGGCGGCGACGAGCCCCAGCATCCGGCGCGGCGGCAGCACCGCCCGATTGCGGAACGGCTGTTCGACATAGCGCCACGACAGCAGCGCAAGGACGACCGAAAGGCCGATGATCAGCACCGGCTCGAAAGCGGGATCCAGCGTGAAACGCCCGCTCTTGGCGAACACGACGATCGGCCAGTGCCAGAGATAGAGCGAATAGGAAATGAGCCCGACGCCGACCAGCGGGCGGACCGACAGCAGCGTCCCGACACGGGTTCCTGGCGCGGCATGGATCAGCAGCACCGCGCCGAGCACCGGCAAGGCGGCGGCATAGCCGGGAAACGGCGTCGCGGCATCGAACAGGAAAACCGCCGCCGCGAGCATGGCGAGGCCGGCCGCGGCGAGCACCTCGTCGAGCCACTGCCGGTGAACACCGCCACGCGGCACATAGGTCAGCAGCGCGCCGGCCAGAAGCTCCCAGGCGCGCGTCGGCAGGAGATAGAAGGCGGGCACTGGGCGGCTCGGCGTCAGCCCGACCGAGAGCGCGAAGGAGACGGCGACCGCCGCGAGCAGCGCGGCAAGCTGCCATCGGCGCCGCCAGCGGCAGACGACCACCATGGCCAGCGGCATGACGATGTAGAACTGCTCCTCCACCCCGAGCGACCAGGTGTGCAGGAACGGCATCGTCTCGGCGTTCGGCGCGAAATAGTCGGCCGTTCGCCAGAAATAGAGGTTGGCGACGAAGCCGAGAGCGGACAGCGCCTGTTTCGGCACGGTCCGGTTCATGCTGGGGAGCAGGATGAAGCCGGCGAGCAGGATCGTCGCCACGCTCACGACCACCAGCGAGGGAATGATCCGGCGGATGCGGCGCTCGTAGAATGTGACGATCGAATAGGTGCCGTCCTCGACCTCGCGCCGCAGGATCGAGGTGATCAGAAAGCCGCTGATGACGAAGAAGACGTCGACGCCGACATAGCCGCCCGGCACCAGCGATACGCCGGAATGGAAGAACAGCACCGCCAGCACCGCAATGGCGCGCAGGCCGTCTATGTCCGCGCGGTACGGCACCTTCATCCGATGCTTCCGACCTTTTCCCGGCTCCCCGCGCAACGAGACGGGTCGTCACCGCGCTCGATCCCGGCAAGCTATAGCCGCCGCCGCAGGGCGCTTCAACGCGCGCCCGGCCCTTCGTTCCCCGATATCGCCTGCCGCCCACAAGCGGCCCGGGACGGCGGACCGCCAAACAAAAAGCCCGGCCGGAGCCGGGCTTCTCGTGATCGTCGGTGCGTGCCGCTCAGTAGGGCGAGATGCACTGCTGGCGCGGCGCGTTGTAGGGCTGGAACGTATTGTCCGAGGCCCGGTAGGACCGGTAGCGGTTGGCGCACCACTGGATATGCGCGCTGGTGCTGCCCGGCACGACATAGCTCGGCCCCGGCTGCGCCATCGCCCCGCCAATGGCGCCGCCGATGAGCGCGCCGGCGGCGAAGGCGCCGGCGGGATACCACCAGCCATTGTAGTTGCGATAGCCGGGACGGTAGTAGTTGTAGCCACGGTGCCCGTTATAGTAATGCCTCCCGCCATTGTAATAATAACCATGACGGTAACGCACCGTTTCCACCTGGGATCCCGGAACACTCAGTCCCGACGGCGACCAGGGCGCCGACATGGCCGGAATTACGCTTGACGTCACCAAGGTTGCGGCGGCCGCAACGGCGATTATGAGCTTCTTCATCTCGGCACTCCTCCGTACTACGTTTCGTTATGAACGTCATAACGAGCCGTCGATGAATGCTTGCTGAATGAAACCCGTCAGGAAGACGGCGGATTGCAGAGTACCCGCCCAGCAAGCGGAAGCGTCGCGCGGTATTCACCGACCTAACGCGGAAAGGGCGCGCCGTGTTCCCCCGGCGCGCCCAGCAAATTTCGGAAATGAATGATGCGTTCAGTCGGCGCCGGGATCGCCGACCAGACCCGCCACCCCGATACCAGCCATGGCCGCCGCCTCGTCATTCTCGGACGTGTCGCCGGAAATGCCGACCGCACCGACGACCTCGCCGCCCGCGTCGCGGATCAGCACGCCGCCGGGCACCGGCACCAGCGCCCCGCCGACCACGTCCGTCACCGAGGCGATGAAGAAGGCCTGCTCCTTGGCCCGCTTGAAGATCGAGCGCGAGCCCATGCCGAGCGACAGCGCGCCATAAGCCTTGCCATGGGCGACCTCGAAGCGCTTCAGGCTGGTGCCGTCCTCGGCGGCGGACACCTTCACCGCGCCGCGCGCGTCGAGCACGACGACGGCCATCGGCTTGAAATTGCCCTTGCGGCAATGATCGAGGGCGGTGGACAGGATCGTCTGGGCGGCATTCAGGCTGAGGCTGGACATGGTCGCTCCCTGGCTGGGCTGGCTCTCGCGAGGCCGGAATGAGCCTTTCGACACGAGAACGTCAAGTCTCGCCTTGCCTTCTCCGGCAATTTTTGCATTCATAATTCATAGTTCGGTTGGCTTAGGATTGGCGTCATGCGTCTCACGCGTCTGACGTCGCTCTCGGCAAGGCCGCGCGAAACCAAGAAAGTGCCGGATAACCGGTCAACAGGAAACCCAAAGGAGCATGCCATGATCCGCTTCACGCGAATCGTGTCGGCACTTGCCGGCACTATGTTGTTAGCCGCCACGGCGGCGGCCGAGCCCATCGAGATCAAGCTCGGCCATGTCGGCGAGCCCGGTTCGTTGTTCGACCAGACCTCGCAGGAATTCGCCAAACGTGCCAACGCCAAGCTCGGCGACAAGGCCAATGTCGTCGTCTATGGCTCCAGCCAGCTCGGCAGCGACAGCGAACTGCTGAAGAAGCTCAAGCTCGGCACCGTCGACCTCGCACTGCCTTCCACGGTCATGACCACCGTGGCGCCGGAATTCGGCCTGTTCGAGATGCCCTATCTGGTCAAGGACCGCGACCACGCGGTCAAGATCCGCGATGCGGTGATCGAGCCGGTGCTGGTGCCGATTGCCAAGGACAAGGGCTACGAGATCATCGCGGTCTGGGAGAACGGCTTCCGCCAGATCACCAACAACAGCCGCGCGATCAACAAGCCCGAGGATCTCAAGGGCATCAAGCTGCGCGTTCCCAAGGGCGTGTGGCGCGTGCGCATGTTCCAGGCTTACGGCGCGACGCCGAGCCCGATGGCGCTGTCGGAAGTCTTCGTCGCGCTGCAGACCGGGGTGATGGACGGGCAGGAGAACCCCCTCGCCCAGATCTACCCCTCGCGCTTCCAGGAAGTGCAGAAGTACCTGTCGATGACCGGCCACGTCTACACCCCGGCCTACCTCACCGCCGGCCGCAGCTGGTCGAAGCTGCCGCCGGACGTGCAGAAGGCCCTCGCCGAGACCGCCGTCGAGATGCAGCCGGTGGCCCTCGAGATCGCCGCGCGCCTCGACGACGA
Source organism: Ancylobacter sp. TW_SC_1 (assembly GCF_056836805.1). NCBI lineage: Bacteria > Pseudomonadati > Pseudomonadota > Alphaproteobacteria > Hyphomicrobiales > Xanthobacteraceae > Ancylobacter > Ancylobacter sp. TW_SC_1. Next base: position 2,170,792 of record NZ_CM166365.1, on the reverse strand, counting down.
GCTGCTCGGCAAGCTCAAGGAGGCCGGCATGCAGGTGAACGAGGTCGACAAGACCGCCTTCATCGAGGCGTCCAAGCCCGTCTACGAGGAGTTCGCGAAGGAAGTTCCGGGCGGTCAGAAGCTGATCGACGACTCCCTCGCCCTCGGCAAGGGCTCCTGAGCCCTCGCCGACCGGCGGGTTCGTAGGCCCGCCGGTCGGTTCCGCCCCGAACAGCCCCCCGCTCTTCTCAGAACGCGCGGCCGAGCGCCCGCGCCCTTGGAACAGGAACATGCTCGCAATCAGAAGATCCTATGATCGGATCTTGGAAGTCATCGCTGCGCTGCTGATGGCCGGCCTCACCGGAATCATTGTCCTCGGCTTCATGTTCCGGGCCCTCGGCCTGTCGCTGGTCTGGTATGATGAGATCGCCTCGATCGGCCTGTGCTGGCTGACCTATTACGGCAGCGCCCTGGCCGCCCTGCGCGGCGCCCATATCGGCTTTCCGGGCATCGTGAACGCCTTCCCGCCCTCGCTGCGCGTTGCCTCCACCATCATGGCGGAGATCATCGTCCTCACCTTCTTCGTGATCCTCACCGTCACCGGCCTCGAGGTGCTGAACATCCTGCAGGGCGACACGCTGGTGTCGATCCCCTCGATTTCGCTGGTCGTCACCCAGTCGGTGATCCCGATCACGGCGGTTCTGTTCATCATCGCCGAGCTGCTGCGCTTTCCCGAAGTGCTCGCCGCCGCCCGCGGCGCCGGCTTCGAGGACCATGAGCTGAAGGAAGCGCTCGAAACCGTCCATGAATCGGCCCCGGCCGCCGGAGGCTCCGCCCGATGACCAGCACAATGGGTCTTATGTTCGTCGGCCTGTTCGGCATGGTTCTGCTGAACGTGCCGATCGCCGTGGCGCTCGGCATGGTGGCGGTGATCGCCATCTGGGCGACGCAGGGTGCCGACATGCTGCCGAACGTGGCGCTGGTCATGTTCGAGGGCGCCACCAACTTCCCGCTGCTCGCCATCCCGCTCTTCATTCTGGCGGGCGGCATCATGAACTCGTCGTCGATCTCGCGGCGGCTGATCAACCTCGCCTCCGCCATGCTCGGCTTCGTGCGCGGCGGCCTCGCCATGGTGACGATCGGCTCGTCGATGTTCTTCGCCGAGATTTCTGGCTCGGCGGTCGCCGGCGTCGCCGCGCTCGGCTCTCTGCTGATCCCGGCCATGAAGAGCCGCGGCTACAGCAAGGAGTTCGCGGCGGCGATCTCGTCCTCCTCGGCGAGCCTGGCGATCATCCTGCCGCCCTCGATCCCGATGATCCTCTACGCGGTCATGGCGCAGGTCTCGGTGGTGAAGATGTTCATCTCCGGCCTGCTGCCCGGCCTTCTCGGCGGCGCCGGCCTCGCTCTGGCGAGCTGGTACTACGCGGTGAAGAACGACTTCCCCGTGGAGCAGCGCTTCGCCTGGAGCCGGCTGGCGACGGCGTTCCGTGAGGCGCTGTGGGCGCTGATGCTGCCGGTCGTCATCCTCGGCGGCATCTTCGGCGGCTTCGTCACCGCCACCGAGGGCGCGGCGGTCGCCGTGGTCGCGGCGCTGTTCATCTCGGTCGTCGTCTATCGCGAGCTCGACTTCAAGGCGCTCTACCGCGCCCTGGTCGACGGCGCGCTGCAGACGGCGGTGGTGATGCTGCTGGTCGCCTCCTCGGCGCTGGTCGGGGTGTTCCTCACCGAGAGCCGGGTGCCGCAGGCGCTGGCGAGCTCCATCGCCGAGCTGACCACCAATCCCTACCTCGTCCTGCTGCTGCTGAACGTGCTGTTCCTGATCCTCGGCATGTTCCTGCATTCGGCGGCGGCGATCATCCTGACCGTGCCGATCGTCCTGCCGCTGATCCAGCAGGTGGGCATCGACCCGGTGCATTTCGGCCTGGTGCTGACGCTGAACCTCGCCATCGGCCAGCAGACGCCGCCGGTCGCCTCGGTGCTCATCGCCGCCTGCTCGATCGCCAAGTCGGACATCTGGCAGACGACCAAGGCCAATGTCGGCTTCCTGATCGTGCTGCTCGCGGTGCTGATGATCTGCACCTACGTGCCCTGGTTCGCCCTGGCGCCGACGCAGTGGTTCTACGGCGATCCCTCGATCGGCGTCATGCCGGTGAACTGACCGCCGAAAGAGCCTGACTTTTCCTGACCTCCCCGGCCCCGCCGGGGAGGTTTTTCTTTGCCCGCCGCAGGCAGGGAGCACCGCCCGCCCGGGCGCCAGAAAACGAAGCCGCAGCAAGGGAAGCGGCAGCAAACGAAAAGGCCCCCGCGCCGGCAAGCGCGGGGGCCTTGAGATAGAGCGCGTATCGCGGAGAGGCGTCTACTCCGCCGCCTCCAGCCGCCGTACCGGGTGGTTCGCGCGGGCCGCCGCGAGGCTCTGCGCCAGCACCTGCACCACATGCACGGCGTCACGGTCGGCGCCGTCATGGATCTGGTGGCGGCACGACGTGCCGTCCGCCACCACCAGCGTGCCCGCCTCGGCCTTGCGCACTGCCGGTAGCAGCGACAGCTCCGCCATGGCGAGCGAGGTGTCGATGGTCTCCGCGTGGTAGCCGAAAGCCCCCGCCATGCCGCAGCAGCTCGATTCTACCGTCTCGACATGCAGCCCCGGCACGAGGCGCAGCGCCTTCTCCACCGCACCCATGGCGCCGAACGACTTCTGGTGGCAGTGGCCGTGCAGCAGCGCCTTCTCCGCGAGTGGCGCCAGCGGCAGATCGAACCGCCCGGCGTCGATCTCGCGGGCGATGAACTCCTCGATCAGCAGGGCGTGGGCGGAAAGCGTCTGCGCCCCCTCTCCCGGCAGCATCGAGGGCAGTTCGTCGCGGAAGGCGAGCAGGCAGCTCGGCTCCAGCCCGACCACCGGCACGCCGCGCGCCACGAAGGGGGCGTAGGTCTCTATGACGCGCCGCGCCTCGGCCTTCGCCTCGTCCACCAACCCGGCGGAAAGGAAGGTGCGCCCGCAGCACAGGGCGCGCTTCTGCCCGTCCACCGGACGCGGCATGTGCACGCGGTAGCCGGCGGCGGTCAGCACCTCCAGCGCGGCGACGATGTTCTCCTTCTCGAACCAGCGGTTGAAGGTGTCGGCGAACAGCACCACCTCGCGCCCATCCGCCGGGCCGAACGCCGTCTGCTCCTCGCGGAAGGCGTCGGCGCGCCAGCGCGGCAGCGAGCGGCGGGCGCTGAACTGGGCAACGATCTCCGACAGCTTCGCCGCGCCCGGCAGCGTGTCGCGCAGGTTCAGCAGCCACGGCACCTTGGCGGCAAGCGGCGCATAGCGGGGCATGTAGGCGACCAGCTTCTGGTGCAGGGTGATACCCTTCGCCTTCGCCCGCGCCGCCAGCGCCTCGATCTTCATCTTGGCCATGTCGACGCCGGTCGGGCATTCGCGCCGGCAGCCCTTGCAGGAGACGCACAGCTTCAGCGTCTCCATCATCTCGTCGGAGGCCAGCGCGTCGCGGCCGAGACGGCCGGAAATGGCAAGGCGCAGCGTGTTGGCGCGCCCGCGCGTCACGTCCTTCTCGTCGCGGGTGACGCGGTAGCTCGGGCACATCACCCCGGCGACCGCCTTGCGGCAGGCGCCGTTGTTGTTGCACATCTCGATGGCGCCCTGCAGGCCGCCGCCCTCGCCGGAATAGCCCGACCAGTCGAGCGCGGCCTTGATCGGCTCCACCTTGTAGTCGGGGGCGTAGCGGAACAGGCGGCGGTCGTCGAATTTCGGCGCCCGCACGATCTTGCCGGGATTGTACAGCCCGGTCGGGTCGAAGCGGTCCTTCACCTCCTCGAAGGCGCGCACGAGGCGCGAGCCGAACATCGTCTCGTGGAACTCCGAGCGCACGATGCCGTCGCCATGCTCGCCGGAATGCGAGCCCTTGTATTCGCGCACCATGGCGAAGGCTTCCTCGGCGATGGCGCGCATCGCCTTCACGTCCTTCTCGAGGCGCAGATTGAGCACCGGGCGCACATGCAGGCAGCCCTCGGAGGCGTGCGCGTACCAGGTGCCGCGCGTGCCGTTCTTCTCGAACACTTCCGTCAGCCGGGCCGTGTAGTCGGCGAGGTGCGGCAGCGGCACCGCGCAGTCCTCGACGAAGGAGACGGGCTTTCCCGCCTGCTTCATCGACATCATGATGTTGAGGCCGGAGGTGCGCACATCGGCGATGGCGGCCTGCAGCCCCGCCTCGCGCACGCTCACCACGCCGCCCCAGCGGGCGCCCGCGCGGTCCCAGCCGAAGCCGAGATCGCCCATGGTCTGTTCCAGCAGCTTCAGCCGGCGCTCATTCTCCGCCTCGTCCTCGGCGAACTCGACCAGCAGGATGGCGTCCGGCGTGCCGCGCACGAACTGCTTCAGCGTCGCCTGGAACATCGGGATGTCGCCGGCCAGCGCCAGCAGGGTGGAATCCACCAGCTCAACCGCGATGGGCTTGAGCTTCACCAGATGCTGGGCGGCGTTCATCGCCTCATAGAAGCTGCCGAAATGGCAGGCGCCGATCACCTTCTTGCCGATCAGCGGCCAGAGCTTGAGCTCGATCCGGGTGGAATAGGCGAGCGTGCCCTCGGAACCGACGAGGATGTGGGCGAGATTGGTGCCGCGCGCATTGGGCACCAGCGCGTCGAGATTGTAGCCGCCGACGCGGCGCTGCACGCTGGGGAAGCGCGCCGCCACCTCGGCCGCCTCGCGCGCGCCGAGGTCGAGAAGGTCGCGGGCGAGCGGCGCCAGCGGCGAGCCCTCGGGCAGGCTGGAGAGGTTGTGGTCCACCGGCCCGAAATGCGCCTTGGCGCCGTCGGCCAGCATGGCGTCGATCGAGAGCACATTGTCGCGCATCGTGCCGTAGCGCAGCGAGCGCCCGCCGCAGCTGTTGTTGCCGGCCATGCCGCCGATGGTGGCGCGGCTAGCGGTCGACACATCGACCGGGAACCACAGGCCGTGCTTCTTCAGCGCCCGGTTGAGGTCGTCGAGCACGATGCCCGGCTCGACGACGCAGCGCCGGTTCTCCACATCGAGTTCGAGGATGCGGTTGAGGTGCTTGGAGCCGTCGATGACAAGCGATTCGTTGATCGTCTGGCCGCATTGCGAGGTGCCGCCGCCGCGCGCGGTGACGGGTATGCCCTCGGCGCGCGCCAGCGCGATGACGCGTTCCGCTTCCTGCGTCGTGCGCGGCACGACGACGCCCATCGGCATGATCTGGTAAAACGAGGCATCGGTGGCGTAGCGCCCGCGGTTGAAGCGGTCGAACCACACATCCCCCGTAACTTCTGCCTTCAGGCGCCGCTCCAGTCCGGGCGCCAGCCGTGCCGCCATGATGCTCTCACTCCCTCACGTCCCTCAGTGCGTCCGTTTCACAAATCCCGCGCACGCCCCGTGGACTTGATCGCATTTTGCATTCATAATTCATTTATGCAAGATCAAGGGCACGGGGAATGGCTTCCCCGGCCTCATGTGCACAAACCGGCGCGCCCGATCGCCGCGCCGACCTATGGGAGAGAACACCGATGTCCAGCAATGCCGCCCGGGTCGCGGGTCGTCATTTCCTGCAGATTCCCGGCCCGACCCCGGTGCCCGACCGCATCCTGCGGGCGATGGACATGCCCACCATCGACCATCGCGGCCCCGAGTTCCAGAAGCTCGGCAAGCGTGTGCTGGAAGGCATGAAGACCGTCTTCAAGACCGCCAGCCCGGTCATCATCTACCCCGCCTCCGGCACCGGCGCGTGGGAAGCCGCGCTCGCCAACGTGCTCTCGCCCGGCGACAAGGTGCTGATGTTCGAGACCGGCCATTTCGCCACGCTGTGGAAGAACATGGCGATCAAGCTCGGCCTGCACCCCGAGTTCATCGGCTCGGACTGGCGCATCGGCGCCGACGCCGACGCCATCGAGGCGCGGCTGCGCGAGGACAAGAATCACGAGTTCAAGGCGGTCTGCGTCGTCCATAACGAGACCTCGACCGGCTGCATCTCGCGCATCGCGGAAGTGCGCAAGGCCATCGACAATGCCGGCCATCCGGCGCTGCTGATGGTCGACACCATCTCCTCGCTGGCCTCGATCGACTTCCGCCACGACGAATGGGGCGTCGACGTCACCGTCTCCGGCTCGCAGAAGGGCCTGATGCTGCCGCCGGGCCTGTCGTTCAACGCCATCTCCGACAAGGCGCTGGCGGCCGCCAAGAAGTCCACCACGCCCAAGCTGTTCTGGTCGTGGGAGGAGATGCTGCCGCACAACGAAAAGGGCTTTTTCCCCTATACGCCCGGCACCAACCTGCTCTACGGCCTCGCCGAGGCCATCGACATGCTGCACGAGGAAGGGCTGGACAATGTCTTCGCCCGCCATGACCGCCATGCCGAAGCCACCCGCCGCGCCGTCCGCGCCTGGGGCCTCGAGGTGCTGTGCCGCGACCCGAAGTACTATTCGTCCTCGCTGACCGCCGTGCTGATGCCCGAGGGCCACGACGCCGACGCCTTCCGCGAGAAGACGCTGAACCACTTCGACATGTCGCTCGGCACCGGCCTCACCAAGCTTTCCGGCCGCGTCTTCCGCATCGGCCATCTCGGCGACACCAACGACCTGACCATCCTCGGCGCGCTCTCCGGCGTCGAGATGGGCCTGTCGGTCGCCGGCGTGCCGCACAAGAAGGGCGGCGTGCAGGCGGCGATGGACTACCTTGCCGCCTGCGCGGCGAACCCGATGAGCGCCGCGGCGTGATCCGGAAAGCTCCGGCCGGCTTGCGAAATCTTGCGGCCGGAGCGATTTAAGGGTCCTTGGGACACTTCATGCCGCGCCGGGTGCGCGGCGTCTGGGAGATTCGCCGCATGGCGATGTCGGATACGGCGATCATTCCGAGGCGGAGCCTGCATGACGAGCTGGCCGCGCAGCTGCGCGACATGCTCATGCGCGGCGATCTCAAGGCCGGCGACAAGATCTCCGAACCGGCGCTCTGCCAGCGTTTCGGCGTCTCGCGCACTCCGCTGCGCGAGGCGCTGAAGGTTCTGGCCAATGAGGGATTGCTGATTCTCTCGCCCAATCGCGGGGCCAGCGTCGCCAAGGTCTCGCCGGACGAGGTCGACGAACTCTTCCCGATCATGGGCGCGCTGGAAGGGCTGGCGGGCGAAGCCGCCTGCGCCCGCGTCACCGATGCCGACATCGCCGGCGTGCAGGCGATGCATGACGAGATGCTGGCGCATTACCGCGCCAACGACCCCGCCGCCTATCTGCGCCTGAACCGGGCGATCCACGAGCGGTTCTTCGATCTCGCCGGCAATCACGCGCTCAGCCAGCTCTACCAGACCCTCATGGTGCGCATCCATGCGGTGCGCTTCATCGCCCAGAAGTCTAGCGAGCGCTGGCGCGAGGCGGTGGAGGACCATGAGGAGATGATGGCCGCGCTCAAGGCGCGCGATGGCGCCCGTCTCGGCGCCATCCTCAAGGAACACCTGCGCCACAAGGCGGCGATGGTGCACGAATCGCTCGATCCGCCCGGCACCCGCGCGGCGGAATAGGCCGCGCGGCGCCCTGAATCGTGGCGTCATCCCGGACGGCCGAAGGCCGATCCGGGATCGCATGCAGGATGAGGTGCGACCCCGGCTCTGCGGCTTCGCCTTCGGCCGGGATGACGCGTGAATGGGTGTTCGGTCGAGGCCGTGCCGCGCGCCGCCCCTCACGCCGCCTTCAGTTCGGCTGCGCTCTTCAGCGCGCCTTCCAGCGCCGCCTCGCGCTGGCCGGCGGCGATGCCGTCCGCCACGATGAATTCCGGCGCGACGCCGACGAAGCCGAAGACCCAGCGCAGATAGGTTTCCGCATGCTCGGCGGCCGCCGCGAAGGCCGGGTCGGCGTAGATGCCGCCGCGCGCCAGCGCGACGATCACGCGCTTGCCGGCGGCCAGGCCCGTCACCGTGCCATCGGCGCCATAGGCGAAGGTCTTGCCGGGCACGAGGATGCGGTCGATCCAGGCGCGCAGCTGCGTCGGCACCGAGAAATTGTACATCGGCGCGCCGATCACCACGATGTCGGCCGCGAGGAACTCGTCCAGCGCCTGCTGGCTCGCCGCATCGCCCTTGCCGCCGGAGATCGGATGGTCGGCCGGCATGCTGGCTGGCGTCGCGTGCGGCAGCGGATCAGCCGCGAGATCGCGATAGACTACCGCGAGCGACGGATCGGCGGCGGTGAGCCGCGCGACGATGGCGGCGCTCACCTGGCGGCTGACGGAATGCCCGCCGAGGATGGAGGAATCGATATGCACGAGCGTGTGGTCCGACATGGTTGGCACCGTGTTTGTCAGGTTACGTTTTGTTACCTGGACTAATTACGTGCCTATCTCCATAGTGCGCAAGAACGCACATTCTCCATACCGAGGCACACCGAAGTGACTGAGGCACATCGACATTCCCAGAGTGAGGGCTGCCGCCAGATCAGCCGCCTGCTTGCCCGCATCGGCGACAAATGGAGCGTGCTGATCGTCATGCAGCTGGCCGACGGGCCCCGCCGCTTCAACGAAATGAAGCGCATGATCGACGGCATCTCGCAGCGCATGCTCACCCTCACCCTGCGTGGGCTGGAGCGCGACGGGCTGGTGTCGCGCTCCGTCTATCCCACCATTCCCCCGCGCGTGGATTACGAACTCACGGAGCTGGGCCATTCGTTGCGCGAGCCGGTCATGGCGCTCGGGCAATGGGCGCAGGCCAACCTGACGACCATCGCCGCCGCGCAGGCCGATTTCGACCGGCGCTGCGTCGCCGCGGGCAAGGACACGCTCGAAAGACGGATCGGCGCCTAGCGCCGGACACGGCGCCCCCCTGCCCAACGGGCTGATCGGACAGCGTTTTCGACGACACGGACGTTTCGGCGTCGACATCATGGCCCCCCGCTGCGGTCGAGCCGCTTGACCGCGGGCGCACGCGCGACATCGTCGTAAAAATCGCATCTATAATTATTGATGTGAAATGATTGATGCGATAGCGTGCCGCCAACAATCGCGAGGCAAAGCCCGCGCAACAATTCTCAATGGGAGGAATTACATGCCCAAACACGCCCTTACTGCGCTTGCCCTCACGCTGTCGGTGGCCCTTCCGGTCGCCGCCCGCGCCGAATGGCAGCCGAACCGCCCGGTGGAATTCGTCGCCGCGGCCGGCCCCGGCGGCGGCACCGACACGTTCGCGCGCGTCATCCAGTCGGCGCTGAGCAAGAACGAGTTGCTGACCACGCCGATCATCGTCGCCAACAAGTCCGGCGGCTCGGGTGCCGAGACCTTCATCTACGCCAAATCGAACAAGGGCGACCCCTACAAGCTCTATTTCGGCACGCAGGACGCCTATGTCCTCCCGCTCGCCAACAAGCTCTCCTACACGATGGGCGACCTCACCCCGGTCGCGGCGATGGTGTTCGATCCCTTCATCCTCTGGGTGAATCCGAAGACCTCCGGCATCGAGGACGTGAAGGGCTTCATCGCCAAGGCGAAGGAGAATCCGGGCCAGATCAAGGTCGGCGGCGCCAAGGCCAAGGAAGCCGACGAGACGCTGATGACCCTCATCGAGCGCGCCACCGGCACCGACCTCACCTACATCCCCTACAAGTCCGGCAGCGAGGCGGCGATCCAGGTCGCCGGCGGCCACATCACGGCGAACGTCAACAATCCCAGCGAGAGTGTCGAGCAGTGGAAGGCCGGCGTGCAGAAGCCGCTCTGCGTGTTCGAGAGCGAGCGCCTCGCCGACAAGACCGTCATCGTCGACGGCCTGTCGTGGAACGACGTCCCGACCTGCGTGGAAGCCGGCATCGACGTGAAGACCTTCGCCCAGCCGCGCACCATCTGGGCGGCGGCGGACATCCCGCCGGAGGCGCTGGCCTATTACGTCGACCTGTTCACCAAGGCCGCCGCCACGCCGGAGTTCAAATCCTACGAGGAACGGGGGGCGCAGATTCCGCGCATGCTGACGGGCGATGCGTTCAAGGACTTCATCAAGCAGCACGAAGCCACCTATGCCGAGATCTACAAGACCAATGGCTGGCTGAAGACCGCGCAGTAGTTCCTTCCCGAGAAACGCGACATGCGGGGCCGCACCGGCGGCCCCGCCCCGGAGTTACGTCATGGATATCTCTCGCAATACCATGGAGATAGCGACCGCCTGCGGCACCGCCGCCGTCGGCGGCATCGTGTGCTACGGCGCGACCGAGAACGGCATCGCCTGGGGCGCCGGCGGCCCGGAAGCGGGCTATTTCCCCTTCTATATCGGCTGCCTGATCCTGCTCGGCAGCGCCGCGACGATACTGCAGACGCTGCTGCTTCGACGTGCTGCAGCCTCGGGCGACAGCTTCATCGACGGCGCGCGGCTGCGCACCGTCGTCGCCTTCTTCCTGCCGATCGTCGCCATGACGGTCATCTCCGCCTGGCTCGGCCTCTATGTCGGCATGGCGCTCTACATCTTCTACGCCCTGCGGGTGGCGGCGGGCTTCCGCACCGCGACCGCGCTGCTGGCCGCCGCCGCCGTGGTCGCGATCAACTTCGTCATCTTCGAGAAGATCTTCATGGTCCCGCTGCTGAAGGGACCGATCCTCGAATATTTCGGCATCTACTGAGAACAAAGAAGAAAACGGAAAGAGGAAGCGGCCATGGGCAATTTCGGCCAGTTGATGGACGGCTTCGCCGTCGCGCTCACCGCCCATCATGTGATGATCATGGTGGTGGGCGTGCTTCTCGGCCTGATCGTCGGCGTGCTGCCGGGCCTCGGCGCGCCCAACGGCGTGTCGCTGCTGCTGCCGCTGACCTTCACCATGGACCCGATCTCGGCGATCATCCTCCTGACCTCGATGTACTGGGGCGCGCTGTTCGGGGGATCGACCACCTCGATCCTGTTCAACATTCCCGGCGAGCCCTCCTCCGTCGCCACCACCTTCGACGGCTACCCGATGGCCAAGCAGGGCCAGGCGGTGCGCGCGCTCACCCTCGCCTTCACCTCGGCCGGCATCGGCGCGCTCACCGGCGTCATCGTCATCACCCTGCTGTCGGGCTGGGTCGCCGCCTTCGCCATGCGCTTCGGCTCGGCCGAGTATTTCGCCGTGTATTTCATGGCCTTCGCCAGCTTCATCGGCATGGCCGGCGGCTCGCCCTTCAAGACGCTGGTCTCGATGATGCTCGGCTTCGCCGCCGCCACGGTCGGCATCGACACCATCTCCGGTGAGAGCCGCCTGACCTTCGAGTTCGACGAGCTCATCGGCGGCATCTCCTTCCTCATCGCCGTCATCGGCCTGTTCGGCATCGGCGAATTGCTGCTCACCATGGAGGAAGGGCTGAAATTCGAGGGCGTGCGCGCCAAGCTCGACATCCGCACCATCGCCCGCACCGTCGCCGAGATGCCCCGCTACTGGGTGACGCTGCTGCGCAGCGCGCTGATCGGCTGCTGGATGGGCATCACGCCGGGCGGGCCGACCGCCGCCTCCTTCATGAGCTACGCGCTCGGCCGCCGCTTCTCCCGGTGCGGCAAGCACTTCGGCAAGGGCGAGCCCGAGGGCATCGTGGCGCCGGAGACCGCCGACCACTCGGCCGGCTCCTGCGCCCTCCTCCCGATGCTGGCGCTGGGCATTCCCGGCTCGGCCACCGCGGCGGTGATGATGGGCGGGCTGATGATCTGGGGTCTCTCCCCCGGCCCGATGCTGTTCTCCACCCGGCCGGATTTCGTCTGGGGCCTCATCGCCTCGATGTATATGGGCAACCTCATCGCCGTGGTGCTGGTGCTGGCCACCGTCCCGCTGTTCGCCTTCATCCTGCGCGCCCCCTTCACCGTCGTCGGGCCGATGATCACCATCGTCTGCGTGATCGGCGCCTATACGGTGTCGAACCACGTCTTCGACATCTGGATGGCGCTCGGCTTCGGCATCGTCGGCTATGTCTTCAAGAAGCTCGACTATCCGCTCGCGCCCTTCGTGCTCGCCATGGTGCTCGGCGACAAGGCGGAGGACGCCTTCCGCCAGGCCATGCTGACCTCGGACGGTTCGCCGGCGATCTTCTTCTCCAACGGCCTCGTCGCCAGCATGATGGGCCTGGGCATCCTGCTGCTCTGCCTGCCGCTGATCACCGCCCTGTTCAAGGGCAGCCTGTTCGCCCGCACCGGCGCCGGCGATGCCGGGGTTCACGGGAGGTCGGCGTGATTGACTTCCCGCAGCCGGCGATTCGCGGTTATCCTTTCGCAAGGAAACGCACAGGCTCGCAGAAGCCGCCAAGGATACAACGAATGCCGTCTGCCCCGATCGTCCGACATTCTCTCCACGAATCCCTCGTGGCCCCCCTGCGGGAGATGATCCTGCAGGGCGAACTCCGGCCGGGCGAGAAAGTGCCGGAAGAACAGCTCTGCGAACGCTTCGGCGTCTCGCGCACGCCGATCCGCGAGGCGCTGAAGGTGCTGGCCGCCGAAGGCGTGCTGCAGATTCTGCCGCATCGCGGGGCCATCGTCGCCCGCATCACCGAAGACCAGATCGAGGAACTGTTCCCGATCATGGCCTCGCTGGAGCGCCTTGCCGGCCTGCTTGCCTGCGCCCGCGCCAGCGACGAGGACATCGGCCGCGTGCGCGTGCTGCACGACCGGATGATGGAGTATTTCGAGAAGGGCGAGGAGGTCGAGTATCTGCGCCAGAACCGGCTGATCCACGAATCCTTCTTCGAGATCGCCGGCAATGCGACGCTCTCGGCGTTCTATCAGCAGATCCTCACCCGCATCCACGCCTGCCGCTTCGTGGTGCGCAAGAGCCGCGAGCACTGGGCCGCGGCGGTGATCGAGCACAAGGCGATGATCGAGGCGCTGGAGGCGCGCGACGCCCCCCGCCTTGCCGAGCTGCTCGAACACCACGTCATGGGCACCACCGCCGGCATCGCCCGCGCCTTCATCCTGCGCACGAGCGCGGAAGCGTCGCGCGCGACGGCGGACGAGCGCGCTCCCGCGCGGGCCCGCAAGACCTCGACACCCCTGACCGCCTGAGACGACCGCTCCGCCGCATGGCGGAGCCGGCCTTGCCATTCGTAATTATTGATTGTGCATTCGGGCGCCGCGCCCGCCGCAGAAAGGTAGAACCGATGAGCGATGTTCTGGACCAGGCCCGGGAGACGCCCGCCACGCCGCAGCGCGAGCCCGAGACCGACACGCCCGCGCGTCCCCTGCCGCTGGCCGGCGTGCGGGTTCTCGACGTCAGCCAGGTCATGGCCGGCCCCTATAGCTGCATGCTGCTCGGCGATCTCGGCGCCGACGTCATCAAGATCGAGCCGCCGGGCACCGGCGACCAGACGCGCGGCGCCATGGGGTTCAAGATGAAGGGGCCCGACAGCATGGGCTTCCTCAACATGAACCGGAACAAGCGTTCCGTCGCCGTGAACCTGAAGAGCGAGGCCGGGCGCGAACTGTTCTACGAACTGGTCAAGAGCGCCGACATCCTGGTCGAGAACTACCGGCCGGGCGTGATGAAGAAGCTGAAATGCGACTATGAGACGGTGCGCAAATACAATCCGCGCCTCGTCTACGCCTCGATCTCCGGCTTCGGCCAGACCGGCCCCTGGGCCGGCCGCCCCGGCTTCGACCTGATGGCGCAGGCGATGTCCGGCGTGATGAGCGTCACCGGCCATCCCGGCGGACCGCCGGTGAAGGCCGGCGTGCCGGTCGCCGACATCGGCTGCGGCCTGTTCGCCACCTATGCCGCGCTCGCCGCCTATATCGGCGCCAAGAACACCGGCGAGGGCCAGTATATCGACGCCTCGCTGTTCGAGGCGGCGCTGGCCTTCTCGGTGTGGGACATCTCGGAATATTGGGGCCGCGGCACGCAGCCCGTGCCGCTCGGCACCGCCAACCGCATGACGGCTCCCTATCAGGCGGTGAAGTCGAAGGACGGCTATTTCGTCATGGGGGCCACCAGCCAGAAGCTGTGGCTGCAGCTGTGCGACACGCTCGGCCGTCCCGACCTCGCCGAGGACCCGCGCTTCACCGCCATCCCCGACCGGCTGGCGCATCGCGAGGAACTGATCGAGGAACTGGAGAAGACCTTCGTCACCCGCACCTCCGACGAATGGGTGGAGAGCCTGCTCGCCGTCGGCATTCCGGCAGGCACGATGTATACCTATCCGGAGGCCTTCGAGAGCGAGCATGGCCGCCATCGGCAGATGCGGCTGGAGATCGACCACCCCAACGAGGGCAAGGTCTCCAATATCGGCTTCGCGGTGAAGCTCACCGGCACGCCGCAGCAGGTGCGCCGGCACCCGCCGCTGCTCGGCCAGCATACGGGCGAGATCCTGGAGGAGATCGGCTTCGACGCCGCCGCCGTCGAGGCCCTCGCCGCCCGCGGAGCCTTTGCGCCATGAACGTCGCGAGCAAGCCCGACGCCCCGGCCGCCGAACAGGACCAGGGCCGCGTCCACTTCACGAAGGACGGCGCCGTCGCGCGCCTCGTCTTCGACCGTCCCGCCGCCCGCAACGCCATGACCTGGCGCATGTATGAAGAGATGGCGCAAGCCTGCGCGCGGATCGCCGCCGATCCTTCCCTACGCGTCGCCGTTCTGCGCGGCGCCGGCGGCAAGGCGTTTGTGGCCGGCACCGACATCGAACAGTTCCGCGCCTTCACGTCGGGCGCCGACGGCATCGCCTATGAGGAGAAGGTCGAGCACTATGTGAGCCTGCTGGAGCAGCTTTCCGTTCCCACCGTCGCGGTGGTGGAGGGCTGGGCGGTCGGCGGCGGCATGGCGCTGGCCAATGCCTGCGATTTCCGCCTCGCCACATCAGGCGCGCGCTTCGGCGTGCCGATCGCCCGCACACTGGGAAACTGCCTCTCCGCCTCGAACGTGCAGCGCCTCGTCACCACGCTCGGGGTGAGCATGGTGCGGCGCATGCTGCTCGCCGCCGAGACGCCGACCGCCGAGGAGATGCCGGCCGGCTACGTCTCGGTCGTCTCTCCCGGGGAAGTCGACGCGAAGCTGGACGAGCTGTGCGCGCGTCTCGCCGGCCATGCCCCGCTCACGCTGCGCGTCACCAAGCAGATGTTGCGGCGCCTCGCCACCGACCCGCACGCGCCGGACACCGACCTCGTGCGCGAGATCTATGGCAGCGCCGATTTCCGCGAAGGCGTGGAATCCTTCCTCGCCAAGCGCCCGGCGAACTGGCGGGGGGAGTAGGCCATCAGCCGTCATCCCGGCCGAAGAGCCGGGATCGCTCCCCGATCATTCCGCGATCCCGGATACGGCCTTGCGGCCGTTCCGGGATGACGTTCGGAAATCAGCTTCAGCGGATCGGCGGGGCGTACTGGATGCCGCCGGTGCTCCACAGCTGGTTGATGCCGCGCGGAATGCCGAGCTTGGACTGGGCGCCGATATTGCGCTCGAACACCTCGCCGTAATTGCCGACGCTCTTCACGATCCGCGCCGCCCAGTCCTTGGTCAGGCCGAGCTTCTCGCCATAGGCGCCATCCGAACCGACGAAGCGCTTGACGTCCGGCTTCTCCGACTGCATCGCCTGGTCGAGCGTCGCCTGGCTGATGCCGAGTTCCTCGGCGTTCAGCATCGCATAGAAGCTCCACTTCACGATGTTGAGCCAGTTGTCGTCGCCCTGGCGCACCACCGGGCCGAGCGGCTCCTTGGAGATCACGTCGGGCAGCACGACATAGTCGGCCGGCTTGGCCAGCTTCAGGCGCAGCGCGTAGAGCTGCGACACGTCGGTCGTCAGCACGTCGCACTTGCCGTCGGCATAGGCCTTCACCACCTCGTCGACGGTGGGGAGTTGGATCAGCTCCAGCTCCATCTTGTTCTGCTTGAAGAAGTCCTGGACGTTGAGCGCGCTGGTGGTGCCGCTCTGGGTGCAGACCTTGGAGCCGCCGAGCTCCAGCGCGCCCATCACGTTCTTCGCGGCCGGCACCATGAAGCCCTGGCCGTCATAATAGGAGACGGCGGCGAACAGCAGGCCGAGATCGGCCTCGCGCTGCATGGTCCAGGTGGAGTTGCGCGAGAGCAGGTCGATCTCGCCCTTCTGCAGCGCCGGGAAGCGCGCATCGGCCGAGAGCGGCACATAGTCCACCTTCGAGGCATCGTCGAACACTGCCGCGGCGATCGCCTTGCACAGATCGACGTCGAAGCCGGTCCACTGGCCCTTGTCGTCCTTGGCCGAAAAGCCGGCGAGGCCCTGGCTGACGCCGCATTTCAGCGTGCCGCGCGCCTTCACGTCGGACAGCGTGCCCGCCTGGGCGAAGCCCGCCGTGACGAGAATGCCGGCGGCGGCCAGCGCGGTTGCAATCCTGTTCATATTTCCCCCAGATCGATCGAAAGGCGAGCGGCGAGACGTGCGGCGCTCAGAGCTCCGGCGCCTGCCGGATGATCACCTTCGTCCCCAGCGGGACACGGTTGTAGAGATCCTGCACATCGGAATTGACGAGGCGGAAGCATCCCGACGAGATCGCCATGCCGATCGTGTTCGGCATGTTGGTGCCGTGGATGCGGTAGACCGTGGAGCCCAGATAGAGCGCGGCCGCGCCCATCGGGTTGCCCGGCCCGCCCGCCATGAAGCGGGGCAGATAGGGCTGGCGCTCGATCATCTCCGGCGGCGGCGTCCAGTCGGGCCACTCCGCCTTGCGGCTCACCTTCTGCAGGCCCGCCCACTGGAACCCGTCGCGCCCGACGCCGATGCCGTAGCGCAGCGCCCGGTTGTTGCCGAGCACCAGGTACAGGAAACGCTCATTGGTGTGGACGATGATCGTGCCCGGAGGCTCGTTGGTGCGGAAATAGACCGGCTGACGACGGAAGGCCGGGTCGAGGTTTTCCTCGTCCGCGCTCGGCACATAGCCGGGCTTCTCGGGCACGTCGACGATCTGGTTGCCCATGCTTGCCGGAGGGCGCACCTGGGCATCGGCGGTCGAAAAGGACAGGGCGGCCGCCGCGGCCAGCGCTGCTCCCATCATGCGAAGACGCATTCGTCACTTCCCCTTTGAAGGCGTCGGCGCCGCGCCGATGCGCGGGGCCGAGTCATGGGTCGCTCCCGAAGGGGATCGAACGGGGGAAATGACGTCAAGTCAATCACAGGATGATGAAATCTGCGCCGGAGAGGCCCCCGGCGCCGATTTACCCGGCCGATCAGCGCAGATAGGAGCCGGCCAGCGCCTCGAAACGCTCCTGCCGGCCCGAGCGCGGCTGCGGGTCGAGATTTTCCGTCTCGGCGCGCGCGGCGATGGCCTCCAGCGAGGCACCGCTGGAGAGCATCGCCTTGTTCTGCGGCGCGTCCCAACCGGCGTAGCGCGCATCCACCGCCTTCTGCAGGGCGCCGTCCTCGATCATGTCGGCGGCGATCAGCAATGCCCGCGCGCACACGTCCATGGCGGCGGCGTGGGCGAGCACGAGGTCTTCCGGCTCGATCGACTGGCGACGGATCTTGGCATCGAAATTAGTGCCGCCGGTGGTGTAGCCGCCCGCCCGCAGGATCTCGTACATGGCCAGCGCGGTATCCTCGACATTGGTCGGGAACTGGTCGGTGTCCCAGCCGGACTGGGCGTCGCCCTTGTTCATGTCGATGGAGCCGAAGATGCCGAGCGCCGCCGCCATGGCGATCTCGTGCTCGAAGCTGTGGCCGGCCAGCGTGGCATGGTTCGCCTCGATGTTGACCTTCACTTCATTCTCCAGCCCGGCGCGGCACAGCAGGCCGTACACCGTGCCGACGTCGAAATCGTACTGGTGCTTGGTCGGCTCCTGCGGCTTCGGCTCGATCAGGATCGTGCCCTTGAAGCCGATCTTGTGCTTGTGCTCGACCACGAGGTTGAGGAAGCGGCCCATCTGGTCGAGCTCGCGCTTCAGATCGGTGTTGAGCAGCGTCTCGTAGCCTTCGCGCCCGCCCCACAGCACATAGTTCGCGCCGCCGAGCTCATGGGTGACCTCAAGCACGTTCTTCACCTGCGCGGCGGAGTAGGCGAACACGTCCGGATCGGGGTTGGTCGCCGCACCGGCCATGAAGCGGCGGTTGGAGAACAGGTTCGCGGTGCCCCAGAGCAGCTTGGCCTTCGACGTTTCCATCTTCTTCGCGAAGATGTCGGCGATGGCCCGCACATTGGCGTTGGATTCCTTGAGGCTCTTGCCCTCGGGCGCGATGTCGCGGTCGTGGAAGGCGAAGAACGGCGCGTCGAGGATGCGGAACAGCTCGAACGCGACATCCGCCTTGGCGCGGGCGAGCGCCATCTCGTCGGCGCCGTGCATCCAGGGCCGCAGGAAGGTCTCGCCGCCGAACGGGTCGCCGCCCGGCCAGGTGAAGCTGTGCCAATAGGCGACGGCGAAGCGCAGATGGTCCTCCATGCGCTTGCCGAGCACGACGCGGTCCTTGTCGTACCAGCGGAAGGTGAACGGGTCGCGGCTCTCCGGGCCGGCATATTTCAGCGGCTCGGTCGAGGCGAAGAAGCGGGCGGGGGCATTCATGACGTCACTCCCTTGAGCGCGGGGTACAGCGCCCGGTAAAGCGCGTGCCGTTCCCCATAGGCCTGTTGCAGGACGGGGTTGGGGTCGATGGTCTCGACGCGGCGCGGCGGCAGGCAGATCGCGTCCGGGCTCTCCCCGGTCGCCGCCATGCGGGCGAGCCGGGCGGCGCCGAACGCCCCGCCGCGCTCGCCGTCCTCGACCCGGTGGAGCGGCAGGCCGAGCACGCTGGCCAGCACCGCGATCCAGAAGCGCGAGCGCGAGCCGCCGCCGATCACGTCGGCCTCGGCGAGCTGGGTGCCGGCGGCGGCGAGCGCGTCGAGGCAGTCCTTGAAGGCGAAGGCGACGCCTTCCAGCACCGCCTGCGTCATCGTCTCGCGCGTGGCGTCATGGTCGAGGCCGACGAAGGCGGCGCGGATCGCCGTGTCGTTGTGCGGCGTGCGCTCGCCGGAGAGATAGGGCAGGAACATCGCCTTGGAGGGCGCGCTCGGCGCCGCGCCGAGCGGGGCCAGCAGGTCGCTGGGCGTCGCCTTGCAGGCATTCGCCCACCAGCCGAGCGCCGAGGCGGCGGAGAGGATCACGCCCATCTGGTGCCAGGTGCCGGGAATGGCGTGGCAGAAGGCGTGCACGCTCGATTCCGGGTTCGGCGCGTAGCGGTTGGTGGTCGCCCACAGCACGCCCGACGTGCCGAGCGAGACGAAGGCGTTGCCGGCGCGGATGGCGCCGAGGCCGACGGCGCCGGCGGCATTGTCGCCCGCCCCGCCCGCCAGCACCGGCGGGCTCGCCATGCCCCAGCGGGCGGCGAGTTCCGGCTTCAGGCGGCCGGCCGCCGCGCTGCCCTCGACGAGGCGCGGCATGTTCGCGCGCGACATGTCGGTGGCGGCCAGCGCCTCGTCCGACCAGTCGCGCCTGGCGACGTCGAGCCAGAGCGTGCCGGAGGCGTCGGACATCTCCTCGACCATCTCGCCGGTGAGGCGGTAGCCGACATAGGCCTTGGGCAGCAGCACCTTGGCCATGCGGGCGAAGATCTCCGGCTCGTGCTTCTTCACCCAGATCAGCTTGGGCGCGGTGAAGCCGGGAAAGGCGAGATTGCCGGCGATCCCGTGCAGCGCCGGGAAGCGCTCTTCCAGTTCGCGGCATTCGGCCGAGGAACGCCCGTCATTCCACAGGATCGCCGGCCGCAGCACGGCGCCATTTTTATCCAAAAGCACGGCGCCGTGCATCTGGCCGGACAGGCCGACGCCGCGCACGGCGGCCAGCGCCTGCGGGTTCTCGGCCTTCAGCCGGTCGATGCTGGAAAGCGTCGCCTGCCACCAGTCTTCCGGATCCTGTTCGCTGAAGCCGGGCTGCGGACGCGAGATCGCCAGCGGCGTCTCGGCCGTGGCGATGACGGCCTGGGTGTCGTCGACCAGCACCGCCTTGATGGCGGAGGTTCCTATGTCGAGGCCGAGAAACATGCCTCATACCCTTTCGGTAACGCGGAGTTGGAAGGTCACGGCAGGTTGTCCCGCACGAAGATGTCGATGCGGATGCGCTCCTGCTCGTTCAGCAGGGGTTCGCCGGCGCAATGGGCCAGCAGCACGCGGGCGGCCGAGCGCGACTGGTGGCCGGCGTCCTGGTTGATCACCGCGTCCATCACCCCGCGCAGCAGGAAGCGCCGCGTGTCGTCGGTGAGGTCGTGGCCGATGAAGATGAGATCGCCGGCGCGGTTGGCGGCCGAGACCGCCGCGGCGATGCCGCGATTTCCGGCGCCGACATTGTAGAGCGCGATGAGGTCCGGCACCTCGCGCAGCATCTGCGTGACGATGGCCTCGTTGCGTTCGTCCTCGTCGAGGCTTTCCTTGACCGGCAGCACCCTCAGCGCGGGATATTCGCCCGCCAGAACCTGGGTGAAGCCGAACTGGCGCTCGGCGTGGTCGCGCAGCGCCGGCGTGCCGACGATGAGCCCCACCGCGCCGCGCCGGCCGCCGGAGAAACGCCCCAGCAGCGTCGCGGCGGTGCGGCCGGCGGCGAAATTGTCGATGCCGACATAGTGCAGCCGGTGCGAGGACGGCACGTCGGAGACCAGCGTCACCACGGCGATGCCGGAGGCGGTGAGGTCGTCGATCGCCGCGCGCACGCGCGGATGGTCGAGCGCCACCACGGCGACGCCGTCATAATGGCCGACGAGCCCTTCCAGCGCCGAGGCCAGGGTCTCGGGCGCGAACACGTCGACGCGCAGCGTGTCGATATAGGCGTTGTTGGCGGCGAGCCAGCTCGCGGTATTGGCCACCTGCTCCGCCAGCAGGCGCATGAACACGTTGGCGCCGGCCGGCAGCACGAAGCAGAAGCGGTAGGTCTCGCCGCGCGCGAGGCGCGCCGCCGCGAGGTTCGGACGGTAGCCGAGCCGGGCCACCGCGTCCTTCACGCGCTCGGCGGTGGCGCCGCGCACGCCGGCCCGACCATTGAGCACGCGGTCGGCGGTCGCCAGCGACACGCCGGCCTCGCGAGCCACGTCTTGCAGCGTTATGCGCGAAACACCTCTGGACATGTCGCCATGTTGCCCTCAAAATCTGAGGTACGCAACTCAAAGAGCGGACCCGTCCACTAGACCAAATATCGGGGAGCCTCCGGCTTCGCCTTTTGTTACGTTGACGACATCGCCTGGATCTAAGAGGTGTCTGCAGCCCTGTCGGTCCATCGAGGCCGATCAAGAATTTGACGGATCTCGGTTCATTTGAGGTTCGAACGTCAAGAACGACCGCGGCATGCGCGCCTCCTCCCCGGACGGCGCGCCCAGCCCGGCGGCACCGGCATATCGCACCCCTTTGGGAGGAAAGCATGAAGCTGAAACTGACTGTCACCGCCGCCGCCCTCGCCTCGTTGATGGCGATGGGCATCGCCCGCGCCGAGGAAGTCGTGGTGGGCGTGAGCTGGTCGAACTTCCAGGAAGAGCGCTGGAAGACCGACGAAGCCGCGATCAAGAAGGCGCTGGCCGCCGCCGGCGCCAAGTACATCTCCGCCGATGCCCAGTCCTCGGCCGCCAAGCAGCTCTCCGACGTGGAGGCGCTGATCGCCCAGGGCGCCAACGCGCTGATCATCCTGGCGCAGGATTCCGACGCCATCTCGCCGGCCATCACCAAGGCCCAGAACGAGGGCATTCCGGTGGTCGGCTACGACCGCCTGATCGAGAACCCCTACGCCTACTACATCACCTTCGACAACAAGGAGGTCGGCCGCCTCCAGGCCGCCGAAGTGGCGAAGATCAAGCCGAAGGGCAACTACATCTTCATCAAGGGCTCGGCCTCCGATCCGAACGCCGACTTCCTGTTCTCCGGTCAGATGGAAACGCTGAAGGCCGCCATCGACAAGGGCGACATCAAGAATGTCGGCGAGGCCTATACCGACGCCTGGCTGCCCTCCAATGCCCAGCGCAACACCGAGCAGTTCCTGACCGCGAACAACAACAAGGTCGACGCCGTCGTCGCCTCCAATGACGGCACCGCCGGCGGCGCCATCGCCGCTCTGGCCGCGCAGGGCCTCGCCGGCTCCGTGCCGGTGTCCGGCCAGGACGCCGACTTCGCCGCGCTGAACCGCATCGCGCTCGGCACCCAGACCGTGTCGGTGTGGAAGGATTCGCGCGAGCTCGGCAAGCGCGCGGCGGAAATCGCCCTCGACCTCGCCAAGGGCACCGAACCCAAGGCCGTCGCCGGCACCACCACCTTCACCGGCGGCCCGAAGAAGGTGCCGATGAACTCCACTTTCCTGAAGCCGGTGCCGATCACCAAGGATAATCTCGACGTGATCATCGAGGCCGGCTGGGTGCCGAAGGCGACCGTCTGCCAGGGCGTGAAGCCGGGCACCGTCAAGGCCTGCGACTGATCCAGGCGAAACCGCGGCGGGGGCAACCCCGCCGCCTGCCCACCGAGGCGCCCGCGCACGAAGACGCGGGCCGCAGGAGGACGCTCATGACCGACTCCACGACGGCCAGCACGCCCGTCCCCTCTTCCCGGCCGCAAGGCGCGCCCGCGTCCGCGCCGACCTCCTTCATCGGCGCGCTGGAAATCGACGTGCGCTTCCTCGGCATGATCGGCGCGCTCGCCGTCATCTGGATCGTGTTCGACTTCCTTGCCGACGGCACCTTCCTGACGCCGCGCAATCTCTGGAACCTGTCGGTCCAGAGCTCCTCCATCGCCGTGATGTCCACCGGCATGGTGCTGGTGATCGTGATGCGCCACATCGACCTGTCGGTCGGCTCGATCCTCGGCGTCACCGGCATGATCATGGCGGTGTTCCAGGTGAACACGCTGCTGCCGGCCTTCGGCTTCAACCATCCGGCGGTGATCGTCCTCACCCTCGCCGCCGGCATCGCGGCCGGTGCCGCCATCGGCGCCCTGCACGGCTTCGTCATCGCCTATCTCGGCGTGCCCGCCTTCATCGTCACCCTGGGCGGCCTGCTGGTATGGCGCGGCGCCGCCTGGGCGATCGCCGAGGGCAAGACCATTCCTCTGGTCGACGACAATTTCAAGCTGCTCGGCGGCGGCGCCAACGGCTCCGTCGGGGAGTTCTGGAGCTGGGTCATCGCGGTGGTCGCCTGCCTCGCCATCGCCGCGGCCGCCATTCAGGCACGCCGCCAGCGCCAGCGCTTCCACTTCCCGCTGAAGCCGATCTGGGCGGAGTTCGTCATCGTCGGCGCCGGCTGTCTCGCGGTCATCGGCGCGACGCTGATGGTCAACGCCTACACGCTGCCGCCCGTGCTGGCCCGCCGCTATGCCGAGGCCGCCGGCCTCACGGTTCCGCCGGAAGGCCTTTCGATCAGCTTCGGCTACGCCATTCCCGTCCTGGTGGCGCTGGCGGTCGGCATCGTCATGACCTTCGTCACCAACCGCACCCGCTTCGGCCGCTATGTCTTCGCCATCGGCGGCAATCCGGAAGCCGCTGACCTCGCCGGTATCAACACCAGGCGGGTCACCCTGGCGGTGTTCGCGCTGATGGGCGCGCTGGCCGCCATCGGCGCCGCCATCTCCACCGCCCGCCTCAACTCGGCGACCAACGCGCAGGGCACGCTGGACGAGCTCTACGTCATCGCCGCCGCGGTGATCGGCGGCACCTCGCTCGCCGGCGGCGCCGGCACCATCGCCGGCGCCATGGTCGGCGCGCTGGTGATGCAGAGCCTGCAGTCCGGCATGGTGCTGATGCGGGTCGACACGCCCTACCAGAACATCGTGGTCGGCATCGTGCTCGTCTTCGCCGTGTGGATCGACACCGTCTACCGCAAGCGGTTCAAGTGAGGAGCGCGCCCATGAACTCCGCCACCGCCACCCCGGTCGCCGCCCCCGCCGCCCGCACCGGCGCTCCGCTGGTCGAGATGCGCGACATCTGCATCGCCTTCGGCGGCATCCGCGCCGTCGACGACGTGACCGTCGACCTCTATCCCGGCGAGGTGGTCGGCCTGCTCGGCCACAATGGCGCGGGCAAGTCGACGCTGATCAAGATCCTCGCCGGCGCCTACAAGCCGGATGCCGGCGAGATCCGCATCAATGGCGCGAAGGCCGACATCGCCAATCCGCGCGACGCCAAGCGCTACGGCATCGAGACGATCTATCAAACCCTCGCGCTCGCCGACAATGTCGACGCCGCCGCCAACCTCTTCCTCGGCCGCGAGCTGATGACCCCCTGGGGCACGCTCGACGACGTGGCGATGGAGGCGGCGACGCGCGAGGTGATGGGCCGGCTCAACCCGAATTTCCGCAAGTTCAAGGAGCCGGTGCGCGGCCTCTCCGGCGGCCAGCGCCAGTCGGTCGCCATCGCCCGCGCCATCCACTTCAACGCCAAGATCCTGATCATGGACGAGCCGACCGCCGCGCTCGGTCCGCAGGAGACGGCGCAGGTGGCCGAGCTGATCAAGCAGCTCAAGGCCGAGGGCATCGGCATCTTCCTGATCAGCCACGACATCCACGACGTGTTCGACCTCGCCGACCGCGTCAGCGTGATGAAGAACGGCAAGCTGGTGGGCACCGCCCGCACGAGCGACGTCACCAAGGACGAGGTGCTCGGCATGATCATCCTGGGCAAGAGCCCGCCCGGCGCCATACGCGGCCCGGGCGCGGCGGACTGACGGCCTCGCGGGGCAGCGGCGGCGTGCCGCTGTTCCGCGCCCCCCTCGCCTGTGGTAGATGGCAGGCAAGGGAGCGTTCATCACGATGAAGCCCGAGGACGACCGACCGGCTGCCAGGAAGCACGCCACGCCCCGCCTGCGCGGGATGGCGATGGCGCTTGCGCTCGCCTATGTCCTCGTGGTCCAGGCCCTGCTCGGCGGCCTCGCCAGCGGCGCGCATGCCGCGGGCGGCGTCACGCTCGACGCCTACGGGCAGGTGCTCTGCCTCGGCTCCAGCGCCTCGACACCCTCCCCGGCCGACCCCTCCCATCACACGCCGGACTGCTGCACCGCCGGCTGCAGCGTGTCGGTCGGCAGCGCGCTGCCCCCGCCAGTCGCGGCGGTGCTCGCCGCCCCGTCGATCCAGCCGTTGCTGCGCACCGCGCTGCCCCACGCGCCTCGCCTCGCGCTCGGCACCGCGCGCTCGCCCCGGCACACGCGGGCCCCTCCCCTCGCCTGACGCCCCCACGGGACATCCGCAACGTCAGTCGAAACGCCGGCCGCGTGCGCCAGAGCCGCGCCCGCCGGCACATAGGGAGTGCACATCATGATCCGCTTCATCCTGCGCCGCGCGCTGCGCCGCACCGAGGACCGCGTCGGCTTCGTCATCGTCGCCGCCGCCCTCGCCCTCTTCGCCGTCCAGCCGGCCTTCGCCCACGACTACAAGATCGGCACGCTCGAGATCGAGCATCCCTGGGCGCGCATGACGCCGGCCGGCGCCAAGGTCGGCGGCGGCTACCTGACCGTCGCGAACGAGGGCAAGGAAGCCGACCGCCTCGTCTCCGCCACCGCCGAGATCGCCGGCCGCGTCGAGATCCACGAGATGTCCGTCAAGGACGGCGTCATGACCATGCGCATGCTCCCCGACGGGCTGGAAATCCCCGCCAATGGCGAGGCGAAGCTCGCGCCGGGCGGCTTCCACCTCATGTTCATGGACCTCAAGCAGCCGCTGAAGGAAGGCGAGAGCTTCAAGGGCACGCTCACCTTCGCCAAGGCCGGCACGGTGAATGTCAGCTTCAAGATCGAGGGTATGGCCGGCCCGAAGGGCGCAGCCGGGCCTAACGCGCACAGCCACAACCACGGCACGCCCGCCAACTGATCGACCCCGCCGCGCGGCTTGAGACCGGCCGTCCCGCGTGACGGCCGGGCCTCGGCGCGTGCTGTCGCCCTCGATTCCGGAACGCTCCGATGAACGTCACAGTTCTGCCTGCCGCCGAGGCGGAAGACCGCTCGGCCAATCTCTACCGCGCCGTCTGGCGCTGGCATTTCTATGCCGGCCTGCTGGTGCTGCCCTTCATGATCCTGCTCGCGGTGACGGGCGGCCTCTTTCTCTTCCGCGACGAGATAGACGGGCTCTGGCACCACCAGCTCAAGGTCGTGGAGGCCCGCGCGACGCCGGCCGAGGCGCCGAGCGCCTGGATCGACGCCGCGCTGGCGTCCCGCCCCGGCACGGCGCTCAAGGTGATCGTGCCGGCGGACCCGACCGCCTCGGCCGAAGTGGTGATCAAGACCACCGAGGGCGCCCGCCGTTCGGTCTATGTCGACCCCTATGATTCCCGCGTGCTCGGCGAACTGGCCGACCGCGGCACCATCATGTGGCTGATGCGCCGGCTGCACAGCCTGGCGGAGTTCGGCACCGTCACCAACGGCATCATCGAGATCGTCGGCGGCTGGTCGATCCTGCTGGTCGCCACCGGCTTCTATCTGTGGTGGCCGCGCAGGCAGACCGGCGGCGTGGTGAGCGTGCGCGGCACGCCGCGCCGGCGCGTGTTCTGGCGTGACCTGCACGCCGTCACCGGCGCCTTCACCGGCATCGTCATCGCCTTCATGTCGCTGTCCGGCATGCCGTGGTCGCTGGTGTGGGGCAAGCAGGTCAATGAATGGGCCAACGGCACCAATTACGGCTATCCGTCCGGCGTCTATGTGAACGTGCCGATGTCGGACGAGCACCTCGCCCACGCCAACGGCCCCACCACCTGGTCGCTGGAACAGGCGAAGATGCCCGAATCCACTCCGTCGGCGGCGCAGCCCATCGGCGTCGACACGGCGGCGGCGATCGTCGACAGGCTCGGCGTCACCCCCGGCTACACGCTCAGCCTGCCGGGCGGGCCGACCGGCGTCTATTCGGCGACGGTCTATCCCGACGACCTCTCCAGGCAACGGGTCGTCCATCTCGACCAGTACACCGGCAAGCCGCTGATCGATTTCAGCTATGCCGATTACGGCCCGGTCGCCAAGGCGATGGAATGGGGCATCAACTTCCACATGGGGCAGGAATTCGGGCTGGCCAACCAGCTCTTCCTGCTCGCGGTGTGCCTCGCCATCATCCTGATGGCTGTCTCGGCCGGGGTGATGTGGTGGAAGCGCCGGCCCAGAGGCTCGCTCGGCATCCCGCCCGCGCCGACCAGCGCGTCGGTGATGTGGGGGCTGATCGCCATCATGGCGGTGGTGGGCGTGGTCTTCCCGCTGGTCGGCGCCTCACTGGTGGTGATGGTGCTGCTCGATCTCGCCTTCGGCTGGCGGCGGCCGAAACTGCGCACCGCCTGACCGGGTTCCAGCCGCGCGCCTCTTCCCCTAACATCGCGCGTCGGGGAAGAGGCGCGCATGGAACATCAGCCTATCGAGGACGTGGACGATGAGGACGCGCGCAAGCCGCGCGACGGCCTGTTCATCCGGGTTTATTTCGGCAACGGGCGCCATCTCGGCCCCGGCATGATCGAGCTTCTGGAGACCATCCGCACCGAGCGGTCGATCCTTTCCGCCGCCCGCAAGATGAATATGAGCTACCGCCGCGCCTGGCTGCTGGTGGACGAGATCGGGCGCAATTTCCGCGAACCGGTGGTGAAGACCCATCCCGGCCGGCGCGGCCACGGCACCGACCTCACCGCTTTCGGGGAAAGGCTGATCACCCTTTATCGCGAGATCGAGCGGAGCAGCGCACAGGCCAGCCGGACGGCCGTCGACGAGTTGCGCGACGCACTCGCCCCGCCGGAAGTGGTCACGCGGGAAGCGATCGACGGGTAGCGTCCGGCCTCCGCCCGGCCGTTCGCGCAGCCTAGCGCGCGACGATATAGAACAGGTCCTTCAGGACGGATCGCCATCTGAGGCGATCATTATGGACATTCCGATACCGGCCAGACCACAGCATTCCGAGACAGGCAGACAACGCCTGCGCTCTCGTCGCTGCATAGATCGCCTCTCGTCCTTCGAAATGCGCCGCTTCGGACGCGTAGAATTCCTCCGCCTTCTTTCGGTCAAATGACGGAAACGTCTCTTCCGCCCAGCCGGGAATCATTGCCGCGAGCGTGCGCATGCTGTTCGTTTCCACCGCGAAATGGTGAAGGACTTCCCTGATCGCGCGCGCCGGCCCGAATTCTATCGAGCCCCGCTTCACGCCGGAGACATTTGACGCATGCTGGCGATAGGAGACCAGCGGTTCCGCCACCTCGACGGTACGCCCCAGGGTGTGGGCGAGAAAGAACACCCACCGATCATGGGCCACGCCCAGCTTCTGGCGATCCCTGAACCTCATCCCGGAAGGGATCACGTCCAGCACGCTGCGGCGAAAGACCATCGAGAACCCGGTGAAAATCCGCCACGGATTGTAATGCAACGGCTCCCTGACGCAGGTCTGGGAAATATTCTGGTCGTATCGACTGATGAACTCCCCGTTGGCAGCGATCAGGCGGGCCTGATGAACGATCAGGGAGACAGCGGGATCGACCGTGAACGAGGAACATAGGCGAAGCTTGTCGACGTGCCAGATGTCGTCCTGATCGCAAAAGGCCACCCATTCCCCGGTGGCCAGCGAGGCCGCCTGGAGGAAGTTCTCCTGAAATCCCAGGCGCCGACCGTTCTTGAACATTCTGACCGGAAACGGCGCGGAGCGTGCGAATTCCTGGACGATGGCATCCGTGCCGTCGGACGAATCGTCATCGCTGATGATGAGCTCGTGCGGCGCCACCGTCTGGCGCGAGAGGCTATCCAATTGCTCCTTAAGATATTTTTCGCCGTTGTAAGTCGCCATTACGATCGAAATGGTCATCTTCATGCCTATGATCCGCGCGCGGCAGGCCATCCGTGAAACACCATGCACGATCAACTTGGCGGATTGAATCCGAACGCGAACGCACTTTCGTGCTCAACCGCGAGATCGCATGTGCCGGCGACGAGGGCGGAATCCGAGAGGGTCGACAGGTAGCACGGAACCATTCAGCTCCCACCGGGTTTTCCGCGGGCGGCTTCTCAACAGGCAGAGCCCCGGCAGGACGAAGGCCCCATGCAGACCATCATCATCGTCATCCTCATCCTGCTGCTGCTGGTGGCGCTCGGCGTCATCGGCCGGCGCTCGGCCCGGCTGCGCCTGGTCCTGCTGGCGCTGGTGATCGCGCTGCTGGTCCTTGCCGTCATCGGCTTCATCCGCGACGAGCAGGCGGTCGGACCGGGCGTGCCGTCGATCATTCAGGCGCCGTGATCGACCCTTCCGCCGTGACATCCGGGCTGCGGCTGTCCACCGCCACGGTCTTGATCATCGCCCAGACCGGCAGGCCGGGCCGCAGCTTCAGCCGCTCCACGCTCTCGCGCGTCACCATGGCGGCGAGCCGCACCTGCGTCGCCGCTGCCGGCCCGACCGCCAGCATCACGTCGGCATAGGGGCCCTCCTGCAGCCGCACCTCGTCGACGGTCGCGGGCAGCAGATTGGAGACGGAGACGTCCTCCGGCCGCGCCAGGGCGATGGCGACGTCGCGCGCGCGCACCCGTGCCCGCACCCGCGCGCCGACGTCCAGCGCCACCTGCGGCACGCGCAACTCGCCGCCCGCGAAGGCGAGGCTGGACAGCGCGTAGGCGGGATCGTGCCGGCTGACGACGCATTCCAGCAGCGTGCCGACATCGAAGCGCCCGACCACCGGCAGGATCTCCGGCAGCGACATCACCTGCGCCACCGGCCCCGACGCCACCTGCCGCCCGTCGCGCAGCGCCACCACCATGTCGGACAGGCGCAGCACCTCGTCGAGGGAATGGCTGACATAGAGGATGGGCAGTCCCATCTCGTCGCGCAGCCGTTCCAGATAAGGCAGGATCTCGGCCTTGCGGGCCTCGTCGAGCGCCGCCAGCGGCTCGTCCATCAGCAGGAGGCGCGGCTGGGAGAGCAGCGCCCGGCCGATGGCGACGCGCTGGCGCTCGCCGCCGGAGAGGGTGTGCGGGCGGCGCGCCAGAAGATGGCCGATGCCGAGCAGTTCGACCACCGCCTCGAAGCGGATCGGCCGCTCGGGCGCCCGGCAGCGGCGCTCGCCATAGCGCAGGTTCCGCTCCACCGAGAGATGCGGAAACAGCCGGGCGTCCTGGAACACATAGCCGGTGCGCCGCGCCTCGATCGGCAGGTCGATGCCGCGTGCGGCGTCGAAGAACACCTCGCCGCCGACCGCGATGCGCCCGGCATCGGGCCGTACCACGCCGGCCACCGCCTGGATGATGGTGGTCTTGCCGGCGCCCGACCGGCCGAACAGCGCCGTCACCCCGGCGCCGGGCACCTGGAACGAGGCACGGAGCGCGAAGCCGCCCGGCCGCGCGAGGCGGATGTCGATCTCGATCATGCCGTCGCTCTCACGCCCGGCCGATCATGACGCGGATGCGCCGGTCGACGAGGCTGGCGAGCAGCAGCGCGCCGAGCGCCAGCACGACGGAGACGAGGGTCAGGCGCAGCGCCATGGCGTCGCCGTCGGGCATGTGGGTGGCGCTGTAGATGGCCAGCGGGATGGTCCGCGTCTTGCCCTCGACATTGGAGACGAAGGTGATGGTGGCGCCGAACTCGCCGAGCGCCGAGGCGATGGCGAGCAGCGCGCCGGAAAGGATGCCCGGCAGCATCAGCGGCAGCGTCACCGAGAAGAACACGTCGAGGCGGGAGGCGCCGAGCGTGCGCGCGGCGGTCTCCAGCCCCCGGTCGACCGCCTCCAACGCCAGGCGGATGGCATTGACGGTGAGCGGGAAGCTCACCACCGCCGCCGCCACCGTCGCCCCCGCCGTGGTGAAGATCAGCTTGATGCCGAACCAGGCGTCGAGATACTGGCCGATGAAGCCGCGCGCGCCGAGGGTGAGCAGCAGCAGATAGCCCACCACCACCTTGGGCAGCACCAGCGGCAGGTAGACGATGCCGTCGAACATCCCCTTGCCGGGGAAATTCGCCCGCGCGAGCAGCCAGGCGGTGAGGATGGCGACCGGCAGGCTCCAGAAGGTCGCCCAGAACGCCACCCTCAGGCTGAGGGCGACCGCCGTCCATTCCTCGGGGGTGAGCATATCCATCGACAAATCGTCGTCCCGTTCCACCTCTCCGCGACGTCATCCCGGACGCGCGGCACGCGCGAGCCGGGATCGCTTTCCGGAATCGTCACGCGATCCCGGATCGGCCTGACGACCGGCCGGGATGACGACGTCACTATGTCAGCGCCTCACTTCACCACGAAGCCGTATTTCTTGTAGACCGTCCTGGCGTCCGGGCCGGTGAGGAAATCGAAGAACGCGCGGGTGGCCGGCGTGTCCTGGCCCTTGACGATCTCGAACGGATACTCGACCGGCGGATGGCTGCCGGCCGGGAAGGTGGCGACCACCTTCACATTCTTGGCGATGGCGGCGTCGGTCGAATAGACGATGCCGGCGGTGACCTCGCCGCGCTCGACCAGCGCCAGGGCGGCGCGCACGCTCTCGGCGCCGACGATGTGCGGCTTCACCGTCTCCCACTGGCCGAGGCTGGTCAGAGCGGTCTTGGCATAGATGCCGGCCGGCACGCTGTCGGTGAGGCCGGTGGCGAGCTTGCCGTCGGCGCCGAGGAAGCCGGCCCAGTCGAAGCCCTTGTCGATCGTCACGTCCTTCGCCTTGTCCGCCGGCATGATCAGCACCAGGCTGTTGCCGATCGGGGTGACGCGGGTGGCCTTCAGGGTGAGGTCCTTGGCCTCGGCATAGTCCATCCACTTGTTGTCGGCGGAGGCGAAGATCGCGGCCGGCGCGCCGGCCTCGAGCTGCTTGGCGAGCGCCGAGGAGGCGGCGAAGGAGAAGGCCACGTCCTTGCCGGTCTTCTCCTTGTAGAGCTTGCCGATGTCCTGGAACGCATTGGTCAGGCTGGCGGCGGCGAACACGGTCGGCGCGTCCTCGGCCCGCGTCGCGCCCGGCAGCAGGCTTGCGCCGGCGAGCGCCGCGAGGGCAAGGACAGCCGTGGCATGGCGGAGGAAAAGGCGGCGAGACGACATGGCGTGGCTCCCTGTTACGTATATCCACACATATACATGTATCCTCCCATATACATGATTGCCGGTGGGACGCCAGTACCAAGGCATGCGCGTGCCTCCTCCGCGCGGCATCGCCCGCGCAGGCGAACGGCACCGCGACGCCCGAGGCCGCCGGTGTGCTCTATCGGGGGAAAGCCGCCGCCCGGTGGGGCGGCGGACGGGTCAGTCGATCATGCCGGTGTGACGCGCCGTGGCGGCGGCGACCTGCTCGGCGGCGCTCACGAGATCCCAGGCGGGAATGTCGCAATCCTTGCCGAAGGTGATCTGCGGACCGCGGCTGACGACGCGCCGGCCGCAGCCGTCATCCACCAGCGCGAACTCGTAGATATGGTGGGCAACGCGGTGCATGACACGCACGGTGGAAGGCGAAAGCGTGACAACGTCGAAATCGGCTTGTGGCATTTTCGTCCCCTCCCTTTTTTCCGTCCTGGCGACGGTTGGCGTGGCCGCGTCGAGGCGGCTCGATGTTTTTCCGGCCCGGGCGCCTTTCGGCGGCGGACCGTCCGGAACTTTCGTCTAATCGCCGCGTTGTCACAATGGGAATCTGCACGAAGGCGCCACTTTGCCGCCCCGTGGCCGCCATCTGCGCGCCGCGGGGTTGTTCGCGCGCCGCATGGCTCCCGCGTCAGCCCTTCGCCGGGCACCCCTGCCGGAGATTCGCCTCATGAGCCGGAACACTGTGCTGATCATCGCCGCGATCGTCCTGATCGTCGCGGCCTATGCCGCCGTCCAGTATTCCGGACGGATGACCACGCAACCCACCGAAAGCCCGATGCCGCCGCCCGCGGCGACGCAGCCCGTCGTGCCGCCCGCCGCTACGCCGCCCGCCGCCGAACCGGTCGTGCCGCCGGCACCCGCGCCCGACGCGCCGTCCACCATGCCTCCGGCCGCGCCTGCTCCGGCAACTCCCGAGACCCCGCCGTCGGCGCCCGCGCCGAGTGGTTCGCCGGCGACGCCGCCGGCGCCCTGATCCCGCTCAGGGTTCCCCGCCGCGCTCGCCCGACATGGCTGCGAGCGCGGCGTGGGCACGCGGGCTCGCCATCACCTCCTCGAGCGGATGCGAGAGCCGGCGCCGCCAGTTCGGCCGCTCCCGATCGGTGCCGGGCAGGTTCACCGCGACCGTCTCGCCGGCGAGATCGTCGAGCTGGGCCAGCGCCAGCGCCGAGCGCGTGCGGGCGACGAAGGCATGCACGGCGGCGAGGAAGCCGTCGTCGAGCGGCGCACCGGGCGCCGGAAGCGCGGCGATGAGTTCCTCCTTCAGCAGCGCCTCGCCCAGTTGCTCGCGCTCGCGGGCACGCTCGACCAGCGCGGCCTCGAAGCTCGCCTCGTCCTCCAGCCCGAGGTCGCGGCGCTCCTTCAGGTCCACCGCCTCCCACCAGCCGGCCAGCGTCGGCAGATCGTGGGTCGAGACGCAGGCCGCCGCCAGCGCCGGATAATCGCCCGGCGGCGCGAACTCCGCCCCCCGCCGCTCGAACCACAGCACGCGGTAGGACAGCATGCGCTCGTCGTTGAGCTGGTCGCGCATGCCGAACGGCACGGTGCCGAGATCCTCGCCGACGACCAGGCACCGCGCCCGCTCGCTCTCCAGCGCCACCTGCCCGGCAAGCTCCTCGAACGGCATGGCGAGATAGGTGCCCTCGCTCCCGCTCGCCCCCTGCGGGATGAGGAACAGCCGGCGCAGCCCCATCACATGGTCGATCCTGAGCGCCCCGGCATGACGCATATTGGCGCGCACGAGGCCGGCATAGCGGGCATAGCCGTCGCGCTGCAGCGCCAGCGGGTCGAAGGGCGGCAGGTTCCAGTTCTGTCCCTCCGGGCCGAGCGGATCGGGTGGCGCGCCGATGCTCACGCCGGACATCAGCATGGATGCCTCCGACCACGCCTCGGCCCCGTCCGGCGTCGTGCCCACCGCAAGGTCGCGGTAGATGCCGAGCGACAGCCCGGCCTCCCGCGCCCGCGCGGCGGCGGCGGCGAACTGCCGGTCGGCGATCCATTGCTGCCACAGCGCGAAGCGCACCGCCGGCAGGTTCGCCCGGCCGAATGCCGCGACCGCCGGGCCGTCCGCCTCGCTCAGGCCCGCCGGCCAGTCGCGCCAGCTCATGCCCGGATGCGCGGCGGCGATCGCCTGATGGAGGGCGAAGCGCCCAAGCGTCGCGCCGCCCTCCGCGACGAAGCGGTCGAAATCGGGATCCGGCGCGCGCTCGAAGGCGGCGAAGGCGAGCCGCAGCGCCGCCTCCTTGGCCGCCCAGACGCGCGCATAGTCGACAAAGGCCTCGCCCGCGACCGGGGCGAACCGCGCCATGTCGGCGCCGAGCGCGGCGACGTCGATATAGATCGGGTCGAGGAAGCGCCGGTCGGAGGGCGAATAGGGACTCGCCCGCTCGCGCTCGCCGGGAAACAGCGCGTGCAGCGGGTTGAGCCCCAGCACGCGCGCGCCGGCCTTCGCCGCCAGCGCGCCGAGTTCGCCGAGCAGCGTGAAATCGCCGATGCCCTGATCCAGCGCCTCGCGCCGCAGCGTGTAGAGATGCGTGCCGACGCCGAACACCCGCCCGCCGGCCGCGAGCCCGGGCGGCAGATAGCAGGCGGGCGGCGCGACGGTGAGCCGGCATTCGGCCTCGCCGAGGCGCAGCGTGTGGCGGCCGGGCGGCAGATCGGGCAACTCGACCTCGCGGATGCGCGCCAGCCGCCCGTCCGGCCGCTCCACTTCCGCGCGGCGGCCCTCCTCCGGCCGCACCGGCCATTCGATCTCGTCGCCGTTTTCCAGACGCAGCGCGATGTCGAGCCGGCGCGGCGCCTGCGCCGCCTCGCCTGCCAGCGTCAGCAGGCGCGACGCGCCCCCCCGCAGCACGCGGGCAAAGGGCACGTCGCGGCCGAATTGCTGCTGCGACAGCGTGGCGAGGCTGTCGCGCATCTCGCCATCGCCGCCGGCCGGCAGGCGCAGCGCCGCGAGCAGCGCGCGCTTGGTGTCGTCGCCCACCATCTGCGACCGGCCGGTCACGTCCCACCATTGCGCGTCGATGCCGGCGGCGGCGGAAAGCCTGTGCAACAGCTCCGGATCGGCCGCCCGGCGCGGCGCGGCGGGCGCCGCCTCCTCGACCAGAATCAGCACGGAACGCGCCGCCACCTCGGACGCGTCGCCGAGCGCGGCGCCATCCGGCCGGGCGGTATCGGCCGCCACCCGCCAGGCGAAGCCCTCGCGCGGGGCCGGCAGATCGAGCCGGCGCTGCGCATCCGAGGCGTTGAGCGCCACCGCCACCCGGTCCGCCGCCTCGTCTCCGCTGGCGGGAGCGTAGAACACCGCCACCAGCGCGCGATTATTGCCGTCGTTCCACGGCACCGTCCCGCCCTCGGGGCTGCGCCAGTCGACGTCCGGGATGCCGCTTTCATCGATCGGGCGCCCGGTCAGCGGCGCCTCCAGCCGCAGCGCCCGGTGCGCCAGCCGCAGCTTCACCAGCCGGGCGGTGAAGGCGGCGAGATCCTCGTCGACCTTCGACCAGTCGAGCCAGGTCGTCTCATTATCCTGCGCATAGGCGTTGTTGTTGCCGGCCTGCGAGCGGCCGCACTCGTCGCCCATGGTGAGCATGGGCGTGCCGCGCGCGATCAGCAGCGTCGCCAGCAGCGCCCGCATGTCGGCGTCGCGCGCCGCCTGTATCGCGGCATCGTCGGTCCAGCCCTCGACGCCGTGATTCCAGCTCGCATTGTTGTCGGTGCCGTCGCGATTGTGCTCGCCATTGGCCTCGTTGTGCTTGGCCGCGAAGGAAACCAGGTCGGCCAGCGTGAAGCCGTCATGCGCGGTGACGAAATTGATGCCGCGCGACAGCGGCCGCCGCCGCGCGGCGAAGATGTCGGCCGAGCCGGCGAGCCGCGTCGCCAGTTCGCCCGCGACGCCGGCGTCGCCGCGCCAGAAATGCCGTATTGTGTCGCGGAACCGGTCGTTCCACTCGCCCCAGGCGGGCGGGAACTGCCCGACCTGATAGCCGCCCGGCCCGATGTCCCAGGGCTCGGCGACCAGAGCGAGGTCGCGCAGCAGCGGGTCCTGCTGCAGCGCGGCGATGAACGGCGCCTCGGGGTCGAAGCCGTCGGCCCGCCGGCCCAGCGTGGCGGCGAGGTCGAAGCGGAAGCCGTCCAGCCCGCAGGCCGCCCAGCGCCGCAGCATGTCCATGCCGAGCCGCAGCACTGGCGCGCGCTCCAGCGCCAGCGTGTTGCCGGTGCCGGCATCGTTGATGAGGCGCGAGGGATCGTCCCTGGCGTGACGGTAATAGGTCGCGTTGTCGAGCCCGCGCAGGCTGAGCGTGGGGCCGAACGCATCGCTCTCGCCGGTGTGGTTCAGCACCACGTCGAGCACGACCTTGATGCCGGCGCCGTGCAGCGCCGCGATCGCCCGCGTCACCTCCTCGAAGCCGCCCGGCGCGAGGCGCGGGTCGGGGACGCCGAACACCACCGGGTTGTAGCCCCAGTAATTGGTGAGCCCGAGCGGCGGCAAATGGCGCTCGTCGATCCACGCCATGGCCGGCATCAGCTCGACCGTGGTGACGCCGAGCCGCACGAGATGATCGAGCGCGGCGGGCGCGGCCAGCGCCGCGAAGGTGCCGCGCATGGCGAGGGGGATCGCCTCGTGCCGCATGGTGAAGCCGCGCACATGCAGCTCGTAGAACACCTCGGCGTCCCAGCGGAACGCCGGCCGCGCCGGGGCGTC
This sequence comes from Ancylobacter sp. TW_SC_1, assembly GCF_056836805.1. Classification (NCBI taxonomy): domain Bacteria; kingdom Pseudomonadati; phylum Pseudomonadota; class Alphaproteobacteria; order Hyphomicrobiales; family Xanthobacteraceae; genus Ancylobacter; species Ancylobacter sp. TW_SC_1. The sequence continues at coordinate 2,134,275 of NZ_CM166365.1, read as the reverse complement.
GGCGGGCGCCGTCATGGCAGGCGCCACGATCGCCTTGGGAACCGTCGGCGCGCTGTCCGTCTCGTCGCGCGTGGCGCCGGAGGCGCGGGCGTCGAACATCGTCGCGTCGAGCCGGAACGGCCGGTCGAGCCGGCTGGCATAGGGATCGACCAGCAGCTTGTAGGGATTGAAGCGGTGCCCCTCCGCCGGCGCCCACGGCCCCGCCGCGCGCAGGCCGTAGCGCGCCCCGGCGGGCACGCCGCTCACATGGCCGTGGAACACGTCGCCGGTGCGGCCCGGCAGGGCGATGCGGGCGATCTCGGCCTCGCCCGACGCGTCGAACAGGCAGAATTCGATGCGCTCGGCATGGGCGGAGAACACGGCGACGTTCACGCCGCGCGCATCCGCCGTGACCCCTAGCGGTTCGGGGCTTCCGGTCGCGACCCGCCGCTCGCTCACGCAGCCCGCTCCGCCACAAGGCGGCGGAACAGCGCGTCATACTGGCGGGCGGCGCGCTCCCAGGAGACGTCCGTGGTCATGGCATTGCGCTGCAGCTTCTTCCACAGCGCCTTGTCGTGCCACAGCCCGGCGACGCGGTGCAGCGCGAGCTGCAGCGCCGGCGCGGTGACCGGGGAGAACTGCACCCCCGTCCCCACCCCGGCGGTGCGGGCCATCTCGTTCACGTCGATCACCGTGTCGGCGAGGCCGCCGACGCGGGCGACCAGCGGCAGCGCGCCGTAGCGCAGCGCGGAAAGTTGGGTCAGCCCGCAGGGCTCGAAGCGCGAGGGCACGATGAGCACGTCCGAGCCGGCCTGGATCTGGTGCGCCACCGCCTCGTCATAGCCGAGCCGCACGGCGATCCGGCCGGGATGGCTCTGCGACGCCCAGGCGAAGCGCCCGGCGAGGTCCGCATCGCCCGAGCCGAGCAGCACGAGCTGGGCGCCGAGGCCGAGCAGTGTGTGCAGGCTGTCGGCCAGCAGGTCGAGACCCTTCTGCCAGGAGAGCCGGCTCACCACGCCGAACAGCAGCGCGTCGGGGTCGGCATCGAGGCCGAAAGCCTGCTTCAGCGCGACCTTGTTCGCGCCCCGCGCCTTCAGCGTCTTCACGTCGAAGGGCGCGGCGATCAGCGTGTCGGTGGCCGGATTCCACGTCGCCTCGTCGAGGCCGTTGAGGATGCCGGAGAGCGCATGGCTGCGCGCGGCGAGCAGCCCTTCCAGCCCCATGCCGCCTTCCGGCTGCAGGATCTCGCCGGCATAGCCGGGCGAGACGGTGGTGATGCGGTCGGCGAGCTGGAGCCCGGCCTTGAGATAGCCGACCATGCCGTAATATTCGATGCCGTCGAGCGCGAAGGCGTGCGGCGGCAGGCCGAGCATGCCGGCCGTATGGGCAGGGAACTGTCCCTGGAAGGCCATGTTGTGAATGGTCATCACCGTGCCCGGCCGCCGCGTGCCGGCATAGTGCAGATAGGCCGGCGCCAGACCGGCCTGCCAGTCATGCGCGTGCACCACGTCCGGCACGAAGGCCGGCACCAGCCCGAGCCCGAGGCCGGAGGCCACCGCGCCGAGCGCCGCGAAGCGCTGCGCATTGTCCGGCCAGTCGACCCCGTTCGGCCCGACATAGGGGCCGCCCGGCCGGTCGTAGAGATGGGGCGCGTCGATGACGAACAGCTTGAGCCCGGCCGCCGTGCCGGCGACGAGCCGCGCCGGCCCGCCGAACAGATGGTCGAAGCGGTGCACCGGTTCGCCCGCCTGCAGCGCGGCCATCACGGCGGGATAGCCGGGAACGAGCGTGCGCGTCTCGATGCCGTGGGCGACCAGCGCCCCCGGCAGCGCGCCGGCGACATCCGCCAGCCCGCCAGTCTTCACCAGCGGGAAAATCTCTGAAACGACGGAAAGTACCTTCACGGATGGCACGCCTTGATCCTGAGCCCTAGTTCGACAACCGGTCGATCATCGTCTGGGTGATCAGACAGATGCCCTTTTCCGTGCGCCGGAAGCGCTTGGCGTCCAGCACCGGGTCCTCGCCGATGACGAGGCCCTCGGGAATGCGGACATGGGAATCGATCACGACATTCTTCAGCCGCGCCGAGCGCCCGATCTCGACATAAGGCAGGATGACACCGTTCTCGATCGAGCCATAGGAATTGATCCTGACGCCGGTGAACAGCAGCGCGCGGCGCAGCGACGAGCCGGAGATGATGCAGCCGCCCGACACCAGCGACGAGATCGCCTGTCCGCGCCGGCCCTCGTCGTCATGCACGAACTTCGCCGGCGGGGTGATCTCGGCATAGGTCCAGATCGGCCAGTCGCGGTCATAGAGGTCGAGCTCGGGCACCACGCCGGTCAGGTCGATATTGGCTTCCCAATAGGCGTCGACCGTCCCGACATCGCGCCAGTAGGGCGCCGTCTCCTGGTCCGAGCGCACGCAGGAGCGCGAGAAATGGTGCGCCGACGCCTTACCGTGCTTGACGATGTAGGGGATGATGTCCTTGCCGAAATCATGCGTCGAAAGCGGATCGGCGGCGTCGCGGCGCAGCTGGTCGATCAGGAACTTGGTCTCGAAGACATAGATGCCCATCGAGGCCAGCGCCTTGTCCGGCTTGCCGGGCATCGCCGGCGGGTCCTTCGGCTTCTCCAGGAAGGAGATGATGCGGTCCTTGGTGTCGACATGCATCACGCCGAAGGCGCTCGCCTCGTTGCGCGGCACCTCCAGGCAGCCGACGGTCACGTCGGCGCCCTGGTCGACATGCTGCTGCAGCATGATCTCGTAGTCCTGCTTGTAGACGTGGTCGCCGGCCAGGATGATGATGTGGCGGGTGTCGTAGGCCTCGATGATGTCGAGGTTCTGGTACACCGCGTCGGCCGTCCCGAGATACCACATGGTCTCCGAGACGCGCTGGCTCGCCGGCAGCACGTCGAAGCTCTCATTGCGTTCTTGGCGCAGGAAGTTCCAGCCGCGCTGGAGATGGCGGATCAGGCTGTGCGCCTGGTACTGGGTGGCGACGCCGATGCGGCGGATGCCGGAATTGATCGCGTTGGACAGCGTGAAGTCGATGATGCGCGACTTGCCGCCGAAATAGACCGCCGGCTTGGCACGTCGATCCGTCAGCTCCATCAGGCGGCTGCCGCGGCCGCCGGCAAGAACATAGGCCATTGCCGAGCGGGCAAGTGGAGCATTCTGAAGCGTCGGCCGTGCCATCTGGCATCTTCTCCCTGAGGTCGCTATTGCCGGTTGGACGTCTCGCCCTGCGGCGGTGGCGGCGGTTCCGGTTCCCATTTGAAATAGAGCGTTGCGAGCGGCGGCAACACGACATGCGCGCTCGCCGGCTGGCCGTGCGCCGGCGCGTCGCCGGCCGTCACCGCGCCGAGATTGCCGAGCCCCGAGCCGCCATAGAGGTCGGCGTCGGTGTTCAGTATCTCGCGCCAGACGCCCGCGCGCGGCAGGCCGAGGCGGTAATGCGTGCGCGGCACCGGCGTGAGGTTCGACACCATCGCCACCGGCGGATCGTCCGGGCCGCCGTAGCGGGCCCAGGCGAAGACCGACTGGTCCTTGTCGTCGACGACGATCCAGCCGAAGCCCTCCGGCTCGCAGTCCCGCGCATGCAGGGCGATCGTGTCGCGATAGAGAAGGTTCAGGTCGCGCACCAGAAGCTGCATGCCGCGATGGTGCGGGCCCATGCCGACCAAATGCCAGTCGAGCGAGCGCTCCTCGCTCCATTCGCGGCGCTGGGCGAATTCCTGGCCCATGAACAGCAGCTTCTTGCCGGGATAGGCCCACATCATCGCGTAATAGGCGCGCATGGTGGCGAAGCGCTGCCAGTCGTCGCCGGGCATGCGGCCGAAGATCGTGCCCTTCCCGTGCACCACCTCGTCATGCGAGAGCGGCAGCACGAAATTCTCCGAGAAGGCATAGGTGATGCCGAAGGTGATCTTGTCGTGGTGCCAGGGGCGGTACACGCCGTCCATCGACATGTAGTCGAGCGTGTCGTGCATCCAGCCCATGTTCCACTTGAAGCCGAAGCCGAGCCCGCCGGCGAAGACCGGCTGCGAGACGCCGGCCCAGGAAGTGGATTCCTCGGCGATGATCACCGTGCCGGGATGCTCGGCATAGATGGTCTCGTTGGCGCGGCGCAGGAAGGCGACGGCGTCCTTGTTGTCGTTGGAACCGTCCGGGTTGGGCGACCATTCGCCATGCCGGCGCGAGTAGTCGAGATAGAGCATGGAGGCCACCGCATCGACGCGCAGGCCGTCGATGTGGAATCGGTCGAGCCAGTACAGCGCATTGGCGATCAGCATATTGGCGACTTCGCGCCGGCCGAAATCGTAGATCGCCGTATTCCAGTCCGGCTGGAAGCCGCGCTGCGGGTCGGGATGCTCGTACAGCGTGGTGCCGTCGAAATGCGCCAGCCCGTGGATGTCGGTCGGGAAATGCGCCGGCACCCAGTCGAGGATCACCGAGATCCCGGCCTGATGGGCGCGGTCGACGAAGCGCGCGAAGCCGGCCGGGTCGCCGAAGCGGCTGGTCGGCGCGAACAGCCCGATCGGCTGGTAGCCCCAGGAGGCATCGAGCGGATGCTCGGAGACCGGCAGCAGCTCGATATGGGTGAAGCCCATCCAGGCGGCATAGGAGACGAGCTGGTCGGCCAGCTCGTCATAGGTCAGGAAGCGGTCGCCCTCGCCGCGCCGCCAGGAGCCCAGATGCACCTCGTAGGTGCACATCGGCTTGCGCCGGGCCTCGCCCTCGGCGCGGGCGGCGACATGCGCCTCGTCGTGCCACTCGAAAAGGTCGGTGCGCGCGACCACCGAGCCGGTGGCCGGGCGGAACTCGCCGCGGAAGCCGAACGGGTCGGCCTTGAGCGGCAGCAGCCGGCCGTCGGCGGCGACGATCTCGTATTTGTAGATCGTCCCCTCGCCCACGCCCGGCGCGAAGATCTCCCACAGACCGCTGTCGACGCGCTTGCGCATCTGGTGGCGGCGGCCGTCCCACTGGTTGAAGTCGCCGACCACCGACACCCGCGCGGCATTGGGCGCCCAGACGGCGAAGCGCACGCCGTCGACGCCCTCATGCGTGCAGGGATGCGCGCCGAGCCGCTCATAGAGCAGGCGGTGCGTGCCCTCGACGAGGAGATAGTCGTCGAGCGGGCCGAGCACCGGCGGGAAGGCATAGGGATCGTCGAGCTCCCATTCGCCGCCGAGATTGCGCGCCCGCAGGCGGTAGCGCGCCCAGGCCGGGCGGCCGGGCACCAGCCCCTCGAAGAAGCCGGCATCGTGGCGCCGGTCGAGCGCGGCGATGAGCGTGCCGTCCGCCTCGATCGCCTCCAGCGTCCCCGCATGGGGCACGAAGGCGCGGATGACGAGGCCCGCCGGCGTCTCGTGCGGCCCCAGCAGGGCGAACGGGTCGTGATGGCGGCCACCGACGAGTGCGTCGACCTCCCGGTCAGGCGCCTGCCACGCGTACATTTCCGCCATTCCTTCCTGAGCCGAACTACCGGGTTCAAGACCCGGGCGCAGTGAAGGTTCCTCTACCGCCAAGACAAAGTCCACAATCAGGAGCCACGTAACGCGGCGATAGGTAAATGACGGGCCGCCGGTGTCGCGCCGGACGGCCCGCCGGCGTCAGCGGAGGGGACGCACGGGAACGTTCCAGATATCCGTGGCGTACTCCGTTATGGTCCGGTCGGAGGAGAACCAGCCCATATTGGCCGTGTTGATCGCGCTCGACGTCCACCAGGCGGCGCGGTCGTGCCAGCGCGCGTCGACCTTGCGCTGGGCGTCCCAATAGGCGTCGAAGTCCGATGTCACCAGGAAGTAGTCATGGTGGCGCAGCGCATCGACCAGGGGCTTGAAGCGGTCCGGCTCGTCCGGCGAGAACACGCCGGAGCCGACCGCGTCCAGCACTTCGCCGAGATGGTCGGATTTGCGGATCGCGCCGGCCTCGTCGATGCCGGCCATGCGGCGGTCCTCGACCTCCTCGGCGGTCAGGCCGAAGATGAAGATGTTGTCGTCGCCGACATGGTCCCGGATCTCGACATTGGCGCCGTCGAGCGTGCCGATGGTGAGCGCGCCGTTGAGCGCCATCTTCATGTTGCCGGTGCCGGAGGCCTCCATGCCGGCGGTGGAGATTTGCTCGGACAGGTCCGCCGCCGGGATGATCACCTCGGCGAGGCTCACATTGTAGTTCGGCAGGAACACCACCTTCAGCAGGTCGCGCACGGTCGGGTCGTCGTTGACGACGCGCGCCACGTCGTTGGCCAGCTTGATGATCAGCTTGGCCATCTGGTAGCTCGCCGCCGCCTTGCCGGAGAAGATCTTGACGCGCGGCGCCCAGTTCTTGGCCGGGTTGGCGCGCATCGCGTCATAGAGCGCGATGGTCTCCAGCACATTGAGCAGCTGGCGCTTGTACTCGTGGATGCGCTTGATCTGGACGTCGAACAGCGCGCCCGGATTGACCTTGATGTCCAGCCGGTCGCGGATGACCCGCGCCAGCGCGACCTTGTTCTGCCGGCGCACCGCCGCGAGGCGGTCGTGCAGCGAGGAATCGCCGGCGAACTGCTCCAGCTTCTTGAGCTGGGAGGCATCGTCCAGCACGCCCGGCCCGCACATGTCGACGAGCAGATTGGTCAGTCCCGGATTGGCCTGGTAGAGCCAGCGGCGGAAGGTGATGCCGTTGGTCTTGTTGTTCATCCGGTCGGGGAACAGCCGGTAGAAGTCCTTGAAGACCGTCGTCTTCATCAGCTCGCTGTGCAGCGCCGCCACGCCGTTGATCGAGTGCGAGCCGAGGAAGGCGAGATTGCCCATGCGCACGCGCCGGCCGTGATCCTCCTGGATCAGCGACACCGAGCTCAGCAGCGCGTCGTCGCCCGGGAACTGGGCGCGCACCTTTTCCAGATGCTTGGCGTTCAGCGAATAGATGATCTGCATGTGGCGCGGCAGCACGCGCTCCATCAGCGGCACCGGCCAGGTCTCCAGCGCCTCCGGCAGCAGGGTGTGGTTGGTGTAGGAGATGGTGCGGACGGTGATGTCGAACGCCTCGTCCCACTCGATGTCGTTCTCGTCCACGAGGACGCGCATCAGCTCGGCGACGGCGATGGAGGGGTGGGTGTCGTTGAGCTGGATCGACACCTTGTCGGGCAGCGAGCGCACGTCGCCGAAGCTGTCGACATGGCGGCGGATGAGATCCTGCAGCGAGGCGGCGGTGAAGAAATACTCCTGCCGCAGCCGCAGCTCCTGGCCGGCCGGGGTGGCGTCGCTCGGATAGAGCACCTTGGAGATCGCCTCGGCCTTCACCTGGTCGACCAGCGCGCCGACATGGTCGCCCTGGTTGAAGGCGTCGAGGCGGATCGGATCGGCGGCGCGGGCCGACCACAGGCGCAGCGTGTTCACGTGATGGCCGCGCCAGCCGACGATCGGCGTGTCATAGGCCACCGCCTCGACCGTCTCGCCGGGATGCCAGACCTGCTTCTTGCGCTCGCCGCCCACGGCGATCGCCTCGACCGAGCCGCCGAAGCCGACGTCGTAATAGACCTCGGGACGCTCGAATTCCCACGGATTGCCGAAGGACAGCCAGTCCTCGGGATATTCCTGCTGCCAGCCGCCCTTGATCATCTGCCGGAACAGGCCGTTCTCGTAGCGGATGCCGTAGCCATAGGCGGCGATGGACAGCGTCGCCATGCTGTCCATGAAGCAGGCGGCGAGACGGCCGAGGCCGCCATTGCCCAGCGCCGCGTCCGGCTCGACCTGCCGTAACCGGTCGAGATCGACGCCGAGGTCGCCCAGCGCCGAACGCGCGGTCTCCAGCATCTCGATATTGGTCAGCGCGTCGAACAGCAGCCGGCCGATCAGGAATTCCAGCGAGAGGTAATAGACCCGCTTGCGCCCTTCCGAATAGGTCTGCCGGGTCGAGGTGATCCAGCGGTCGACGATGCGGTCGCGGGTGGCGAAAGCGGTGGCGAGGAACCAGTCACGATCGCTCGCGGCCGCCGGATTCTTGCCCACCGCGTAGGTGAGCTTGGAGATCACCGCCGCGCGGAACTTGGCGACGTCGTCGCCATTCGCCGCCGCCGGGCGGGCGGTGTTCTCCGGTTGGTCCAGCATCTTGTCTTCGACCTCGACTGACATGTGCAGCTTTTGCTCCCGTTGCGGCCGCCCCCGTCAGACGGGACGGGCGAAGGCCGTTTTCTCGTGATGCAACCTTTTGGCCAACTTCAGTCGGCGCGGGTTCCGCGTTCGAAGGCAGCCAAGCCCAGGACCAGCCATCCGAGAATGAGCATAGTCCCGCCGATCGGTGCGGCCATAGGAAAAATGACAAGTTCCCAGAGCGCGCGGGACGCCAGCGCGCCGCTGAACAGCAGCGTGCCGGCGGCGATGATGCCCCCGCCGGCGGTGGCGAAGGACCAGCCCGGCCCGCGCGCGGCGGCCAGCCCGCAGGCGCCGACGACCGACGCCGCGCCGAGCATCAGGAAATACGCCGCCGTGGTGAGGTTGGGATCGGCACTGACGTGCACCCCGGCCGCCGCCGCGGCCACTCCCGCCGCGCCCATCAGGCCGGCCAGCAGAACGAGGAGGCGGCGAAAGGCATTCATGACTCACTCCAATGCGGCAGGCCGTCAACGGCGATGACGTGGAAGAAGGTTCCGGAGACCCACCCCCGGCGGCTGCCGGCGGGCCCCATTCCATTACCCTGTCCATCGCTGAGTTCGACCAGCGGCGCATCGTCGCCGCGATATGTGACGCTGGCATAATGGAATTCGTGCCCGCGCAGGCGTGTTCCCGCCGGACCGACCGGCGAGGCCGCCAGGGTGAGCGCCCGGCGATAGCCCAGATTGAGCTTGCGCCGCGCGAAACTCGTCGCGTGGCCGAGCAGGCCGAGCATCGGATGCACCGCGCCCTCGGCATCCTCGATCGACTGCCCCAGCACCATGAAGCCGCCGCACTCGCCATGGACCGGACGCGTGCGCGCGAAGTGCCGCACCCCGTCGAGGAAGCGGGCGGCGGCGGCGAGCCGGCCGCCATGCAGCTCGGGATAGCCGCCCGGCAGCCAGCAAACGTCGCACGCCTCGCCCGGCGCCTCGTCGGCGAGCGGCGAGAAGGGCACGATCTCCGCCCCCGCGCGCCGCCAGCCGGCGACCAGATGCTCATAGGCGAAGGAGAAGGCGACGTCGCTGGCGAGCGCGATGCGCTGCCCCGGCGGCGGCAGCGGCACGCGGGCCTCGCCGTTGGCCGGCGTGGCGGAACCGATCGGCGCGCCGAGCGCCGCCAGCGCGGCGAGGTCGATATGCGCCTCGGCACGCGCGGCCAGCGCCGCGAGCTGCGCCGCCAGCGCCGGATGCTCGGAGGCCTGCACCAGGCCGAGATGGCGCTCCGGCAGGCTCACCGCCCCATCGCGCGGCAGACTGCCCAATATCTGGATACCAAGCGCCGCGATCGCCTCGCTGGCCTGCGCCCGGTGGCGCTCGCTCGCGACCTTGTTGAGGATGACGCCGGCGATCCGCACCGCCGGGTCGTGCGTCGCGAATCCGCGCACCACGGCCGCCGCCGACTGCGACTGGCCGGAAATGTCGAGCACCAGCACCACCGGCAGGCCGAGCCGCGCCGCCAGATCCGCCGCCGCGCCGCTGCGCCCCGGCTCGCCGGTGATCCCGTCGAACAGGCCCATCGAGGCCTCGATGATGACGAGGTCGGCCCCCTCCGCCGCGTCCGCCGCCAGCGCGTCGACGAGTTCCGGCGGCATGGCGAAGCTGTCGAGGTTCAGCCCCGGCCGGCCGGTCGCGGCGGCGTGGAAGGCGGGGTCGATATAGTCCGGCCCCGACTTCACCGCGCGCACCTTCAGCCCGCGCGCGGCGAGCGCCGCCGTCACCCCGAGGGTCACGGTGGTCTTGCCCGATCCCGAGCGCGGCGCGGCGATGATGAAGCCCTTGGCGGTCATGGAACGCTTCCTGCGATGACGCCGCCGCTCCCTCTCCCCATCGGGGAGAGGGTCGGGGTGAGGGGCACTTGAGCGCGGCAGCCCTCTCCCCCCTCACCGGCCCGCTGCGCGGGCCACCTCTCCCCAATGGGGAGAGGGAAAGGCGAGCCCCGCATCGTCATTCCCGCCCCCTGAACCGCCGCTGATAGGTGGCGTCGTAGAGCGCGCTCTCGCGGAAATCCGCCGCCGCCAGCGCCCGCCCGACCAGGATCAGCGCCGTGCGCTCCACCGGCTCGGCCGCGACCCTGGCCGCGATGTCGCCCAGCGTGCCGCGGATGAGCCGCTCGGCCGGCCGCGTCGCCTCCACCACCACCGCGACGGGGCAATCGGCGCCATAGAGCGGCGTCAGCTCCGCCACCACCTGTTCCAGCGCATGGATGGCGAGGTGGATGGCGAGCGTCGCCCCGGTCGCGCCGAAGGCCGCCAGCGTCTCGCCTCGCGGCATGGCCGAGGCGCGCCCCGAGACGCGGGTGATGACGACGCTCTGCGCCAGCCCCGGCACGGTCAGCTCGCGCCCGAGCGCCGCGCTGGCCGCCGCGAAGGCCGGCACGCCGGGGGTGAGCGTGTAGGCGATGCCATGCTTCTCCAGCCGCCGCACCTGCTCGGCCACCGCCGAATAGATCGAGAGGTCGCCCGAATGCAGCCGCGCCACGTCGTGCCCGGCGGCGGCGGCGGCGACGTATTCCGCCTCGATCTCGTCGAGCGAGAGCGGCGCCGTGTCGACGATGCGCGCGCCCGGCGGGCACCAGCCGAGCACCTCCGGCGGCACGATCGAGCCGGCATAGAGACAGACCGGACAGCGGGCGATGAGGTCGCGCCCGCGCAGCGTCATCAGATCCGCCGCCCCCGGTCCTGCGCCGATGAAATGCACCGTCACGAAATTTCCACCGCTTTTTCGGCCTCCCGCGCCAGCGCGCATGTCACCGGCCCCAGCACGAAGCGCGGGCCGATCAGTACCGAGCGCCGGCCGGCGACGGCCAGCGCCGAGGCTTCCGCCACCGAGGGCACGCCCATCAGCGCCACCACCCGCTCGGAATGGGTGATCGCCCGCGCCCCGGCGGCTTCCAGCTGCGCCTGCGGCACCATCACCAGCAGGAGGCCGAGATCGAGCGCCGCCTTGATGATGCCGGCCTCGCCGCCCTTCAGCGCCGGGGTCGCCATCAGCGATATGTCGCACAGCTTCACGCCGTGCCGCGCCATCGCCCCGCGCATGGCGGCGCAGACTTCCTCGGAGGTGACGCCGCGGCGGCTGCCAACGCCGGCCACGATCATGGCTTCACCCAGCTCCATTGCGTCACCGGCATGGAAGGCCGCCAGCCGGTGAGCCCGCCGACCGGCGCCGCGCGCGACACCGAAAGGCGCAGCAGCTCGCCGCCCTGCGCCGCATGGCGGGCGATTAGCAGCGCCTCGGTCTCCAGCGTCACCGCATTGACCACCAGCCGCCCCCCTGGCCTGAGCGCCGCGACGGCGGCGTCCATCACGCCCGGCGCGCTGGCGCCGCCGCCGATGAAGATCGCGTCCGGCGCCGGCAGGCCCGCCAGCGCCTCGGGCGCCCGCCCCTCGACGATCTCCAGCCCCGGCACGCCCAGCGCGCCCGCATTGCGCCGCGCCCGTGCCGCGCGCTCGGCCCGCTCCTCGATGCCGATGGCTTTCAGCGAGGGGTCGGCCAGCATCCATTCGATGCCGATGGACCCCGCCCCGGCGCCGATGTCCCACAGCAATTCCCCACGCCGCGGCGCCAGCGCGGAGAGCGTCACCGCGCGGATCTCGCGCTTGGTGAGCTGGCCGTCATGCTCGAACAGTTCGTCCGGCAGGCCCGGCGCGCGGGCAATGATCCGCGCGCCCTCGCCCGCCGCGACCTCGATGCCCAGAAGGTTGAGGGGGTCGATGTCGGTGAGCGCGAAGCCTTCCGCGCGCGCCACGCGCACCCGCTCGCGCGGGCCGCCCAGCGCCTCCAGCACATGCAGCGTCGAGCCGCCGAAGCCGCCGCGCGTCAGCAGCCGCGCGATCTCGCCCGGCCCGGCGCCGTCGGAGGTCAGCACCAGCAGATGCCGGCCGGGATGCAGATGCGCCCGCACGAGATCGAGCGAGCGGCCATGCACGGTGAGGCACGTCGCCTGCGCCAGCGGCCAGCCGAGTCGCGCGCAGGCAAGGCTGTAGGCGGACGGCGCGGGGATGACGCTCGTCTGCGCCGCCGGGACATGGCGCGCCAGCACCGCGCCGACGCCATGCAGCAGCGGATCGCCCGAGGCGAGCACGCAGACCTTTCGTCCGCGCAGCGCCAGCACCTGCGCGATCCCGCGCTCGAACGGGCTCGGCCAGGGGTGCGCCGCGCCCCTCACCGCCGCGCCGGCCAGCGCCAGATGCCGCGCCCCGCCGAACACGACCTCCGCCGCCTCGATGGCGGCACGCGCCGCCGGGGCGAGGCCGGCGAGCCCGTCCTCGCCGATGCCAACGATCGTCAGCCAGCGCCCGTCCGGCCCGGCGTCCTGCGGCGCGGCGGTCGAGGCTACGGTTGACGCGCCCGGCGCGATGGTCTCACTGCCCTGCATGAATGCGTCCGAACCTGGCCGGGAGGCCGGCGCCCCGCGCCTGCTCATCCTCGGCGGCACCTCCGAGGCCCGCGAACTCGCCGCGGCGCTGGAGGCGCGCGGCGGCTTCGATGTCAGCCTGTCGCTTGCCGGGCGCACGCGCAACCCGCTGGCGCTCGCCGCGCCCACCCGTTCCGGCGGCTTTGGCGGCGCGGACGGGCTGGCGGCGCATCTGCAGGCCGAGCGCATCGACATCCTCATCGATGCCACCCACCCCTTCGCCGCCCACATCTCGCGCAACGCCGCCGAGGCCGCGCGCCGCGCGCGCGTGCCGCTGCTCGCACTGGTGCGGCCGGAATGGCAATGCCGGCCCGGCGACCGCTGGAGCGACGCCGCCGACATTCCCGAGGCGGTGGAAAAGCTCGGCGCCGCGCCGCGCCGCGTGCTGGTGACGTTCGGCCGCAACGAGGTGCGCGCGCTGGAGACGGCGCCGCAGCACGCCTATCTCGTGCGCAGCATCGATCCGATCGAGCCGCCGCTGGTGCTGCCGGACGTGCGCTACATCGAGGCGCGGGGCCCATTCGCGGAGGCAGACGAGCGCGCCCTGCTCATCGAAAATCGCATCGACGCGGTCCTGTCCAAGAACAGCGGCGGCGGCGCCACCCACGGCAAGATCGCCGCCGCCCGCGCGCTGGGCATCGAGGTGATCATGGTCGCCCGGCCGGCCCGCCCCGAGGTCGAGACGGTGGAGACCGTCGATGCTGTGCTCGGCTGGCTGGAGCGCCGGCCCCATCACGCATCCCCCGCCCGGCGCGGCGTGTAGACCAGCGCCGGCTGGCCGGGCCGCTCGACGGTGCGCGTCTCGACCGAGCCGACGATGATGCAGGTCGCCATGTCGGCCATGTGCCCGCGCGCATGGCCGAGCGGCACCACCCGCATCCGCTCGTCCGGCCGCCCCACCGCCCGGCCGAAGATCACCGGCACGCCCGCCGGCAGTTCCTCGCGCAGCGCCTCGAAGGCCCGGTCGAGCTGGTGCGGACGCGCCTTGGAGACCGGGTTGTAGAACGCCATGGCGAAGCCCGCCTGGGCGGCGAGCCGCAGGCGACGCTCGATCAGCTCCCAGGGCTTGAGGTTGTCCGACAGCGAGATGGCGCAGAAATCGTGCCCGAGCGGCGCGCCGCAGCGGGCCGCCACCGCCAGCATGGCGGTGATGCCCGGCACGATGGCGAGGTCGAGCGCCCGCCATTCCGGCGGCCCGGCCTCGATCGCCTCGATCACCGCCGCCGCCATGGCGAACACGCCGGGATCGCCGCCCGACACCATCGCCACCTTCGCGCCCGAGGCGGCGTGGGCGAGCGCGGCGCCGGCGCGCGCCAGCTCCTCGCGATTGTCGGAGGCGTGGCGGGTCTGTCCGGCACGCTCCGGCACGCGGTCGAGATAGGGCACATAGCCGTAGAGCGCCTCGGCCTGCGCCAGCGCGGCGCTCGCCTCCGGGGTGAGGAAGCGCGCCTCGCCCGGGCCGAGGCCGACCACGAAGAGCTTGCCCGTGGAGGAGCCGGGGACGGGACGATCCGTGTTGGCGTTCATTCGCGTGGCCCCCAGCCGGGCACCAGCACGATGGCGAAATAGGGCGCCGGCCCGTCGGCGCGCGCCTCCAGCCTTTCGCACTGGCTGCCGTTCATCGTGCCGCGCTCGACATAGAGCGCGCGCGCCAGCTTGCCGGCGGTGGCCAGCGCGCGGCGGATCTTCGGCAGGTTGCGGCCGACCTTCATGATCACCGCCGCATCCGCCTCGGCCAGCCGCCGCGTCAGCTCGGCCTCGCTGAGCGTGCCGGGCAGCACGCTGAGCACGTCGTCGCCCTGGGCGATGGGGGCGCCGGCCTGCGACCAGCAGCCGGACATGCCGGTGACGCCGGCGACGACCTCGGTGCTGTAGCGATGGGAGAGCCGGACATGCAGGTGCATGTAGGAACCGTAGAACAGCGGATCGCCTTCCGACAGTACCGCCACCGTCCGCCCGGCATCGAGATGCGCCGCCACCGCCTGCGCCGAGGCGTCGTAGAAGCCGGTGATGGCGTCCTTGTAGGGCGCCTCGTCCTTCGGCAGCTCGGTGGTCACGGGATAGCCGAGCGGCAGTTCCTGCGCTCCCGCGCGGAAATGCCCGCAGGCGATGGCGCGGGCATGGCTGGCATTGCCGAGCTTGGAGAAATAGGCGACGACGTCGGCCTCGCCGAGCGCGCGCACCGCCTTCAGCGTCATCAGTTCGGGATCGCCCGGCCCGACGCCGACGCCGATCAGGCGGCCGCAGGAATCTCCGCTCATAGGCCCGGCCTCGCCAGCGCGTTCACCGCCGCCGCCGCCATGGCGCTGCCGCCCAGCCGCCCGCGCACCACCAGCCACGGCACGCCGTGGTCGCCCGACGCCAGCGCGTCCTTGGATTCGGCCGCGCCGACGAAGCCGACCGGAATGCCGAGAATGGCGGCGGGCCGGGGCGCGCCGGCATCCAGCATTTCCAGCAGGCGGAACAGCGCGGTCGGCGCGTTGCCGATGGCCACCACCGCCCCCTCCATCCGGTCGCGCCACAGTTCCAGCGCGGCGGCCGAGCGCGTGGTGCCGAGCCGTTCGGCGAGCTCCGGCACGGCCGGATCGCGCAGCGTGCAGATCACCTCGTTGTTTGCCGGCAGCCGGGCGCGGGTGACGCCATGCGCCACCATCTGCGCGTCGCACAGGATCGGCGCCCCGGCGTTCAGGGCGTTGCGGGCGGCGCGCACCAGATCGGGGGAGAAGTCGATGGCGAAGGCGGATTCCACCAGCCCGCAGGCATGGATCATGCGCACCGCCACATCCGCCTCCTCCAGCGTGAAGCGGCCGAGATCGGCCTCCTCGCGGATGATGGCGAAGGAGCGCTCATAGATCGCGTTGCCGTCGCGCACGTAATCGAACGGGATGGACACTCAGGCCAAGTCCTTCATCGTGAAGTCGCCTTCTGTAGATGGTCACGCGCGGCCTCGGGAAGCCGCGCCACCGGCACGACGCGCACGGGAACATCGCGCGGCGTGCCTTCGACCACGAGACCCGCCCCTTCGTCCAGCCCCACGATGGTCAGCGCCGCGCGGGCGGGGTGCGCGCAGCCCTTCACGCAGCCCGAAACGTGCAGCGTGCCGCGCGTCACCAGCGGCGCCAGAGCGGCGGCCAGCGCATGCGTCCCGATCCGCGCCGAGGCGCAGGCCGGCTGCCCGGCGCAGGCGAAGACGCGGCGGCGCGGATCGGCGGCATCGGTGATGAAGCCGAGCGCGGCCGCCCGTTCGCGCAGGCTTTCCGCCGCTGCCTGCGCCAGGCCGACGGCGAGCAGCGCCCGCCCGGCGGCGGGCTCGACATGGCGCGCGCCGGCGGCGCGGGCGGCGTCGGCGAGCTTCTCCAGCATCGCCGCCGCGACCTGCCCGAAGGCGAGGCCCAGCCCGAGCGCAAAGGAGCCGTCGGCAAGGCGATGCAGCCCCACCGGATCGACGCCCGGGCCGCATCCGCCGGAGGGCGCGTCGAGGCCGAAGGCGGCGCGCAGCCCCTCGCCCCCCTCCTCGGCCAGCAGGTCCGGCATGCGCGCGGTGTCGCCCCGCGCCGCCAGCGCCTGCAGCAGTGCCACCACGACCGCCGCGATCCGTTCCGGCGCGGCCTCGCCGCAGGGGATTCCGGCGAGCACGACCAGCAGCAGCCCGTCGTCGCCGGCCGTCACGCCGATATCCGCCTTCAGCCCGCCGAGCCGGAACGTGCCGCCGCCATCGACGACGACCGACACTTTCGGCGCCAGGCGCGGCACGAGGCCGGCGGCGGCGTCGCAAATCGTCCGCGCCAGCGGGCGCGGGTCGAAACGCTGTGCCGGATCGAGCCCCGCCAGCGCGCTCACCTCGACCGGGAAGCCCTGCGGCACCGCTATGCCGAGTGCGGCCACCGCCGCCGGCAGGCGCGGCGCGCTCGCCTCGCTGAGGCCGCGCAATTGCAGCTTGCCGCGCGCCGTCACCTCGACAATGCCGTTGCCGAATTCACGCGCCAGCCGCGCCAGACCGGCGAGCTGGTCGAGTGTCAGAGGATCGAGCGGCTGGAGGCGGGCCAGCAACCCGTCGCCGGTACGCATCGGCTGCGGCAGCGAGGGGCAGGCGCCGCGCCGCACCGGCCCCGTCCAAGGCTGCGCGGGGGCGCTCATTCCGCCGCCTCCCCGGCGAGAAGCGCGAGATCGGCGCCGACATCGTTGCGACGGGGGTGCCACAGCCCCTTCTCCCGCGCGCCCTCGAAACGGGCGGCGACGAAGCGCGCCGCCTCGGGCGACGCCTGCATGAGGAAGGCGCGCACTCGCGCGTCGCCGACATAGGCGGCGTGCAGCGCGTCGATCAGGTGGCCGGGCACCGCCCGCGTCGCCTCAGCGAAGCCGATCAGCCGGTCTACCGTCTCGGCGATTTCCGCCGCGCCGCGCGGGCCGTGGCGCAGCAGGCCGTCAATGTAGCGCGGGCTGGTGCGCCCGCGCACGATACGGGCGATCGCCTGGTCGAGCGGGCGGGCGATCGGCCGCGCCGGATCGGAGGTGTCGAGCACCACGAGATCGGGCGCGCGCCCGAGATTTTCCGCCGCCGCCGCGAAGCCGCCGATGAAGGCAAGGTCGGCGTCGCCTTCCAGCAGGTCGCGGCCGGGATCATCCGTGCCGTGCACGAGCAGTTCCGCCGATGCGACGCGCGCGGCGAACGCGGCACCGGCCTCCTGCGCCATGCCCTCCGCGCCGCCATAGGCATGGGAGGCGCTGGCGAGATAGGCGGCGCCCAGCGCGGCACGCTCGATCTTGCCGGACCGCGCGTCGAGCCCGGCGCCATAGGCCCCCGGCGCGGTGCCGAAGATGCGCGCGGCATGCTCGCCCGCCGCGCGCAGCGGGTTCTCGTCATCCGTCTCCTCGCGCCGCGCCACCGCGCGCAGGGCGGCGTCGATAAGCGCGATCTGCGCCGGGAACAGGTCGCGGAACAGCCCCGATATGCGGAAGGTGACGTCGACGCGCGGGCGCCCCAGCGCGGCCGGCGGCAGCACCTCGATGCCGGTGACGCGGCCGGTGGCCGGGTCCCAGGTCGGGCGCGCGCCGATCAGCGCCAGCCCCTGCGCGATCTCCTCGCCGCCGGTGCGCAGCGTGGCGCTGCCCCACAGGTCCAGCACCAGCGAACGCGGCCAGTCGCCATGCGCCTGGGCATAGGCGCGCAGCACCTCCTCCGCCGCCATCCGGCCGAGGTCCATGGCGGTCGGCGTCGGCAGCGCGCGCGGATCGCTGGCGAACAGGTTGCGGCCCGTCGGCATCACGTCGCCGCGCCCGCGCCCCGGCGCGCCGGAGGGACCCGCCGCGACCCGCCGCCCGTCGAGCGCGGCGAGAAGCCCGTCGCGCTCGGCATCGCCGCAGGCGCCGCGACCATAGACGTGGAAGCCGTCCTTGAGCCGCATCTCCTTGATGTCGCACAGGAAGGCGTCGATCTGCTTCAGCGCCTCGTCGGGCTCCGCGCCGGCCTCGAGGCCGGCGTCGCGGGCAAGGCCGGTGCGCGTCGCCTCCTCGACGATGAGGCGGGCAAGGCGCTCGCGCCGGCGGCGGTCGAGCCCGTCGGCCTGCGCATATTCGTCGACGAGGCGCTCCAGCTCGGCCGCCTCGCCGGCGAGCCCGGCCTCCACGGTGGGCGGCGGCAGATGGCCGAGCGTCACCGCCGCGATGCGCCGCTTGGCCTGCGCCGCCTCGCCGGGATTGGAGACGATGAAGGGATAGACGACCGGCAGACTGCCGAGCAGCAGCTCGGGGAAGCAGCAGCGTGTGAGCGCCACATGCTTGCCCGGCAGCCATTCCAGCGTGCCATGCGCGCCCATATGGACGAGAGCGTTGGCCTCGCGTTGCAGCCACAGCCCGAAGGCGAGCAGCGCGTGGCGCGGCGGCAACGCCGGGTCATGATACTGCGCCCGCCGCTCGGCCCGTGAGCCGCGATCCGGCGCGAGGGCGACGGTAACATTGCCGAAGGCGCGGGCGTGGAAGCGGAACGCGCCGTCGATGGCGTCCGGGTCGTCCTCCGGCGCGCCCCAGGCGGCGGCGACCGCCGCGACGGCGTCGGGCGGGAGGGTGGCGAGCCATGCGCGGTAGTCCGCGAGGGAGAGGGTCGCTTGATCGCCGTCCTGCCCGGCCTTCACGGCCGTCATCCCGGCCGAAGGCAAAGCCGCAGAGCCGGGATCGTCGACCAGGCCGGAACCGCCCGGTGCAGCAACGCGCGCCGCGAGCCCGGATCGGCCCCTGGTCGTCCGGGATGACGACGACGCCTGATGCGCTCCTCTCACCCCGGCCGGGAGAGGGAGCCGACCCTGTACCGCCTCCAGCAATGCCCGCTCATCGCCCGGCGCGCCCTCCACCCGGTAGCCGGCCGCCGCCATGTCCTCCATGAGCGCCAGCACGCTCGCCGGCACGTCGAGCCCCACCGCCCAGCCGGTGCGGCCGGGGGCGCCGGCATAGTCGGGCATCAGTACGGTGATCCGGCGGTCGCGGCGCGCGGTGGCGCGCAGGCGCACCAGCGATGCCACCCTTTCCGCCACCTGCGCCACCCGGTCCGGCTCGGGCCGGTTCACCAGCGCGGCGAAGCCGGGCACGGCGGGGGTCTCCTGCGGCGCCTTGAAGGAGAGCGCGCCGGCCAGCACCCGCCCGTCGAGTTCCGGCAGCACCACATGCATGGCGAGGTCGGCGCTGGTCAGCCCGCGCACGCCTTCCGCCCACGCCTCGCGCTTCGTCGTGGCGACGATGGCCTGCAGCACCGGCACGCCCGGCCCGTCGAGCACGGTCGCCTCCCCGGGATCTGCGGCGGCGAAGGCGGTGAGCGTGACGATCGCCGCCGGCGCCATCTGCTCCAGCGCCTCCTTGAGGAAGGCGATAGAGCAAGGCTCCTTGAGGCTCGCGACGAAGATCGGGCACGGCCGCAGCCCCCGCGCGGCCAGCGCGACGCACAGCGCGTCCACCGGCGCGGTGTCGGCCGCCAGCGCCATGGAGCGGTAGAAGATGACGGGGATGGCGGCCCCATCGCAGGGAGCCTCGCCCGGTCCCTCATGAAATCCCGCCAGCGGCACGGGTGCAGGCTCTGCCGCCTCCAGATCCCGCCCGGCATGGCCGGCCAGCCGCCGCAGCAGCGCGCGCATGTTGGCCGGCCCGCCGGCGCGGAAATAGCCGAGCAGGCCGTCCAGCTCGTGCGCCGGAAGCGTCGACGCCTCGGCGAGGCGCGGGTCGTCACGGTCCTCGCCCGGCAGGACGGCGAGCGCGAAGCCCCGCGCCCGCGCTTGCGCGCTCAGCCGGTCGACGCCGTAGCGCCACCAGTCGAGCCCGCCGAGCAGCCGCACCACCACGATGCGGGCATGGACGGCGACGCTGTCGATCCACAGATCGACCGACATCGGGTGCCGCAGGTCGCGCAGATTGGCGAGGCGCAGGCTCGGAAGGTCCGCCCCGCCCCGTGCCATCATCGCTTCCTGCGCCCGCGCGAGCGCCCCGAGGTCGCTGTCGGCGAAGGACACCACCACCACCTCGCCCGGCGTCTGGCCGAGATCGACCGGCTCGACGAGGTCGTCGAGGCTGGTGGAGGTGGTGGTGAGGATGTGCATCGGGTGGGCCTTCCCTCAAGCCGTCATCCCGGCCCGCGGTGCAGCCGCTGAGCCGGGATCGTGCGCCGGAAAGGACGAACGCGATCCCGGATGCGGCCTCTGGCCGTTGCGGGATGACAACATGTGGAAAAGCTCCTCACGCCGTCTCCAGCGCCCCCGTCAGGATCGCCTCCACCTTCGCCCGGTCGAGCCCCTTGAGGCCGATGGCGACGAGGCGGCCGATGCGCGGCCCGGCGCCCCAGGGGCGGTCGAAATGATGCGCGACGTTCGGGCCGACCGCCTGCACGAGCAGACGCATCGGCTTGCCGGCGACGGGCAGGAAGCCCTTCACGCGGAGCACCTCCGCCTCTTCCGCCGCGCGGGCGACACGGGCGGCGAACTCGGCGGGATCGGCGATCTCCGGGATCTCGACGACGAAGCTGTCGAAATCGTCGTGGTCGTGCTCGGCCTCGTCGTCGTGATGCGTCCGGCGGTTCTCGATGTCGTTCTCGGTGCCGATGCCGAGACCCATCAGCAGGACCGGGTCGATGCGCCCCCCGGTAACGCTCACCACCTGCACGCCCTTGGGCAGCTCGGCATCGAGCGCGGCGCGGGCACGCACGGCGCCCTCCGTGTCGATGAGATCGCCCTTGGTCAGGATGACGAGGTCGGCGCAGGCGATCTGGTCGTCGAACACTTCCTCGATCGGGTCGTCATGGTCGAGCGAGGCGTCGGCGGCGCGCTGCGCGCTCAGCGCGTCATGGTCATGGGCGACGCGGCCCGAGGCCAGCGCCTCGCCGTCGACCACCGCGACGACGCCGTCCACCGTCACCCGGCTCCTGATCGCCGGCCAGTGGAAGGCCTGCACCAGCGGCTTGGGCAGAGCGAGGCCGGAGGTCTCGATCAGGATGTGGTCGACCTTCGGCACACGCGAGAGAATGGCGTCGAGCGCCGGCACGAAATCATCGGCGACGGTGCAGCAGATGCAGCCATTGGCCAGCTCGACGATGTTCTCCTCCGGGCAGGTATCGATGCCACATCCCCTGAGGATCTCGCCGTCGATGCCGACATCGCCGAACTCGTTGACGATCACCGCGAGGCGCTTGCCCCGCGCGGTCTCCAGCACATGGCGGATCAGCGTCGTCTTGCCGGAGCCGAGAAAGCCGGTGACGATGGTGCACGGCACCCGGTCGAGAGGGGTCGGTTCGGCAACGGACATGCGGCGTCTCCACGAAAACCACTAGAATCGCGGGATGCACCGGTCGCGGACGGGATTCCGCGCGAGGCCGCGAACGGGATTCGCAGCTCTGCCTGACTGCCGGGCACCCCGCCGGCACGCACGACCGGACCGTCGGCAGGTCTCCTGGCTCGCGGGTCGCCGCCTCGTCGCCGCCTTCCCGGAGCGTATCTCCAGTGGCTTTCGGCGCAGGCTCGCCGCTTACAGTTGCGGGGGCAGCCGCGGAATTGGAGCGCCCGAAGCGCCCCGCACCGCATTCCCTCTTCGTCCCTCCCAGGGGAGGAAACCGTCGATCGCGGCCACTAAAGGAGCCTTGCCGGGGATTGTCAAACGCCTGATTGGAGGTCGCCGTTGCGGCCCGGCGATTGCCGGCTATAGTCCGCCATGTCGTCGGTTCCCGTGACACGCACGGGACGCAAGACGGGAACGCGGTGGGGCCGAAGCCTTCTCGAAGGCCGACGCCGAACCCGCGGCTGCCCCCGCAACTGTGAGCGGCGAGCCCTTCTCCATCGGCCACTGGCGGCGACGCCGGGAAGGCGGAGAAAGGGCCGTGACCCGCGAGCCAGGAGACCGGCCGTCGACACGAACCGCAACGGTCCTCGGGTGGAGGGCCAAAGGAGAACGTTATGACGACCCTCAACAGCCGCGACGCGGCTGCCCCGCACGACTCCACCGCCTCGCGCGCGGTGCAGATCACCTTCGCCGCCCTTCTCGGCGTCTTCGTGCTCGGCGGCGTGGGCTTCTCCCATATCAGCGCCGTGCACAACGCGACGCACGACGTGCGCCACGCCAACGCCTTCCCCTGCCACTGAACGCGAGGGGAACCGCGCCATGTTGCTTTTCAGGACGATTCTGTTCGTCGCCGCGCTCGCCGGCATCGGCACCGGGCTTGTCGGCTCGGCGATCCATGTCTTCACCACCGTGCCGCTGATCCTCCAGGCCGAGACCTTCGAGGGCGGCGAGGACGCGCCGGCCGAGGCCGTCGCGCACGACCACGCGGATGCGACCGCCGCCCATTCCCACGCGCACGACGCCGAGGAATGGGGTCCGGCGGACGGCGTCGAGCGCAACGCCTACACGATCCTCGCCACCGTGCTCACCGCCTTCGGCTTCGGCCTGCTGCTGGTCGCCGCCAGCGAGCTCGCCGGCGGGCTCAAGGGATGGCATCAGGGCATCCCCTGGGGTCTGGCGGGCTTCGCCGTGTTCACGCTGGCGCCCGGCCTCGGCCTGCCGCCGGAACTGCCGGCCATGCCGGCCGCCGATCTCGCCGCCCGCCAGCTCTGGTGGATCGGCACGGCGGTGGCGACCGCCGGCGGCCTCGCGCTGATCGTGTTCGGGCGCTCGCCGCTGTTCGCCGTCCTCGGCGTCGCGCTGATCGTGGCGCCGCATCTCGTCGGCGCGCCGCAGCCGGAAAGCCACGACAGCCCGATCCCGGAGGCGCTGCACCACAGCTTTGTCGTCGCCAGCGTGGCGGCCAGCTTCGTGTTCTGGGTGCTGCTCGGCGGCCTCGCCGGCTGGCTGCGCCCGCGCCTCGGCGCGGCGGCGGGCTGAGGCGTGAGCCTGACCCTCGTCCTCGGCGGCGCCCGCTCGGGCAAGAGCCGGCACGCCGAGGAACGGGTCGAGCGCCATGCCCCGCCATGGAGCTATCTCGCGACCGCGCAGGCCTATGACGAGGAGATGGTGGAGCGCATCGCGCTCCACCGCGCGCGGCGCGGTGCCGGCTGGGAAACGCGCGACGCCCCGCACGACCTCGCCGGCGCGCTCAAGAACCTCCCGGCCGGGCGGCCGGTGCTGGTCGACTGCCTCACCCTGTGGCTGACCAACCGCATGCTGGCGCAGGCCGACGTGGCGGCGGAATCGGCCGCGCTGGTCGAGGCGCTCGCCGGCCGCGACGGGCCGGTCGTCGCGGTGTCGAACGAGGTCGGGCTCGGCATCGTGCCCGACAACGCGCTGGCCCGCCGCTTCCGCGACGCGCAGGGCCGGCTCAACCAGATGATCGCCGCGCGGGCCGACACCGTGATCTTCATGGTGGCCGGCCTGCCGATGACCGTGAAAGGACCGGCGACGTGACCGATATCTCGCCCGAGGAGGCCGCCCGCCATCGCGCCAAGATGGAAAAGCGCAAGGCCGTGCAGGACGCGGAAGTGGCGGAAAAGACCGTCGAGAAGGGCCTGCTGATCGTCCACACCGGCGCCGGCAAGGGCAAGTCCACCGCCGCCTTCGGGCTCGCCTTGCGCGTGCTCGGGCATGGCGGAAACGTCGGCGTCGTGCAGTTCATCAAGGGGGCGTGGCAGTCGGGCGAGCGCGCGGCGCTGGAGAGCTTCGGCGCGCGGGTCGACTGGCACTCCATGGGCGAGGGCTTCACCTGGGAGACGCAGGACCTCGAGCGCGACATCGCCGCCGCCCGAAGAGCGTGGGACAAGGCCCGCGCGATGATGAACGACCCGGCCATCGGGCTGCTCATCCTCGACGAGCTGAACATCGCCCTGCGCTATGATTATCTGCCGCTCGACGAGGTGGTGGACACGCTCAAGGCCCGCCGCGAGGGGCTGCACGTCGTCGTCACCGGCCGCAACGCCAAGCCGGCGCTCATCGAGGCCGCCGATCTCGTCACCGAGATGGGGCTGGTGAAGCACCATTTCAAAGCCGGGGTGAAGGCGCAGAAGGGCATCGAATTCTGATGCCCGGCCCTCGAAATTCCGGAACGTCATCGCCATGTAGAATCCGACGCCGAGTGTCGCGGCGTGGCCTGTTCCCGGAGATACGCACCGATGCGTTCGGTCCCCGTCGCCTATCTGTTCTGGTTCTTCTGCCTGATCGGTATTTGCGGCATCCATCGCTTCTACGCCGGCCGCTACTGGACCGGCGCGCTGTGGCTGCTGACGCTCGGCCTGCTCGGCATCGGGCAGATCGTCGATCTGTTCCTGATCCCCGGCATGATCCGCGAATCCAATCTCGAACGTCGCGTCGACTTTCTGGAAGGCCGGAACTACGGCTCGCGCGGCCACGGCCACCATCACGGCTGACGCCATCTGCGCATGAGGGCGCGCGATGACCGCGCGTCCCTCATGTCGCGCCCTCATGTTCCAGGGCACCGGCTCGGATGTCGGCAAGTCGCTGATCGTCGCCGGCCTCGCCCGCGCCTTCACCCATCGCGGGCTCAACGTCCGCCCGTTCAAGCCGCAGAACATGTCGAACAACGCCGCCGTCACGGCCGATGGCGGCGAGATCGGCCGCGCGCAGGCGCTGCAGGCGCGCGCGGCGCGCGTGGTGCCGTCCGTTCACATGAACCCCGTCCTGCTGAAGCCGCAGAGCGAGACCGGCGCGCAGGTGGTGGTGCAGGGACGCGCGCAGGGCAACGCGAGGGCGGCCGACTACCAGAAGCTCAAGCCCGCGCTGATGGCGGCGGTGCTGGAGAGCTATGAAAAACTCCGCACGGAAGCCGATCTCGTGCTGGTCGAGGGTGCCGGCTCCGCCTCGGAGATCAACCTGCGGGCGAACGACATCGCCAATATGGGCTTCGCCCGGGCGGCGAACGTCCCCGTGGTGCTGATCGGCGACATCGACCGCGGCGGCGTCATCGCTAGCCTCGTCGGCACCCGCGCGGTGCTCCCAGTGGACGACGCGGCGATGATCGCCGGCTTCCTGGTCAACCGCTTCCGCGGCGACCCGGCACTGTTCGCCTCCGGCATGGAGGAAATCGCCGCCCGCACCGGCTGGCCGGCGCTCGGCCTCATCCCCTTCTTTGCCGACGCGCGCCGCCTGCCGGCGGAGGACGCGCTGGCGCTCGACGCCGCCTCTGTTCCCAAGCCGGGCGCCCGAATCCGCATCGCCGTGCCGCTGCTGCCGCGCATCGCCAATTTCGACGACCTCGACCCGCTTGAGGCCGAGCCGTCGGTCGAGGTGGTCCGTGTGCGCCCCGGCACGGCCCTGCCCGGCGATGCCGATCTCGTCATTCTGCCCGGCTCGAAATCGACCATTGCCGACCTCGCCGATTTCCGCCGCGAGGGCTGGGACATCGACCTCCTCGCCCATGTGCGGCGCGGCGGGCGGGTGCTCGGCCTGTGCGGTGGCTACCAGATGCTGGGGCGTTCCATCGCCGACCCCGGCGGCATCGAGGGCCCGCCCGGCAGCGTGCCCGGCCTCGGCCTGCTCGATGTGGAAACCGTGCTCTCCGGCGAGAAGCGCCTCATTGCCGTCACCGGCACGGCGGACGGCGTGCCGTTCGCCGGCTACGAGATGCATATGGGCGTGACGCAGGGACCCGGCCGCGCGCGGCCCTTCGCCCGCATCGACGGCGCGGGGCCGGAAGGAGCGATCTCTGCGGACGGACGCATCGCCGGCACCTATGCGCACGGGCTGTTCGCCGACGACCGCCAGCGCGCGCACTGGCTCGCCAGGCTCGGCGCCGCGCCGAGCGGGCTCGACTACGAGGCCGGGGTGGAGGCGACGCTCGACGCGCTGGCCGCGCATCTGGAGCGGCATGTCGACCTCGACCGGTTGCTGGAACTGGCGGGCCGCCCCCGACCGTCGTCCCGGCCGTAGCGTCCCGACCGTCATCCCGGCTCTCCGCGTCGCTGCAAGGGCGCCTCACCAGCTCCAGGCGGCGAAGGCGAGGATGGCCACCAGCGCCACCAGCACGCCGTCCGCCGCGCGGTAGAGCCGGAGCGCGCGGCGGATATCGGCGGCCGTGCAGTCGCGGCGCCCGCCCTCGCCCATGACGCCGTCGACCGAGAGCCTGCCGCCATAATAGCGCGGGCCGGCCAGGCCGATGCCGAGCGCGCCGGCCAGCGCCGCCTCCGGCCAGCCGGCATTGGGCGAGCGGTGGCGCGCCGCGTCGCGCCGCATCGCCGCGAAGGCGCGCCGGGGCGAGGCGCCGGGAACGAACACCGCGCCGGCCACCAGCATCAGCCCGGCGAGCCGCGAGGCCGGAAGGTTGACGAGGTCGTCGAAGCGGGCGGAGGCCCAGCCGAAATCCGCGTGCCGCGCGTCGCGATGGCCGATCATGCTGTCGGCGGTGTTCACCGCCTTGTAGATCGCCCCGCCGGCCAGCCCGCCGATCGCCATCCACAAGGCCGGCGCCACCACGCCGTCGGAATAGTTCTCCGCCAGGCTCTCGATGGCGGCGCGCGCCACGCCGGCCTCGTCGAGCATCTCCGGGTCGCGCCCGACAATGTGCGAGACCGCCCGCCGGCCGGCCTCGACGCTCTCGTCGAGCCCATCGGCCACCTTCGCCACGAACTGGTGCAGGCTGCGCTGGGCGAACAGCGACGAGGCCACGAGGGCGGCATAGAGAAAGCCCAGCGGCAGCGCCAGCAGCAGCTTCTGCGCCACCAGCCCGGCCGTGCCGCTCACCGCCACGAGGATCACCAGCGTCGCCACGCCGGCCTTGCGCCGCTGGCCGGGCGGGTCGCCGTCGAGGTTGAGATTGCGGTCGAGCGCCGCGATCAGCCGGCCGATCCACATCACCGGATGGCCCGCCCGCTCGAGGAGAATGCGCGGATAGCCCAACGCGGCCTCGAACAGCAGCGCCGCCAGCGTTAAACCAAGAGTAAGTTCGAGGCTCATCGGAAGTGATTCTTTCTCAGGAGCGCTTCCGGGAGGTTGCGAATCCGTCGGCCGCGGGCGAACCACCATTTCCGCCCCGGCGACCGCCATCAAGACCCGCGGCGCCACCATGCCCGCCCAACCGGAACGAACACGCGCGGAATGAACATCCCCGTCACCTCATCGCACGGCCTGCTGCCGCCTCGCGTCGAAGAGGCGAAGAAGGCCCGGCTCGCCGAGGTGTTCGGCTTCGACCGCTTCCGCCCCGGCCAGCAGGACGTGGTGGATTCGGTGCTGGCGGGCGTGCCCACGCTCGCCGTCATGCCCACCGGCGCGGGCAAATCGCTGTGCTACCAGCTCCCGGCGCTGGTGCTGGGCGGGCTGACCATCGTCGTCTCGCCGCTCATCGCGCTGATGGACGACCAGGTGAACGCGCTGAAGCTGCAGGGTGTTGCAGCAGAGGCCATCCACTCGGGAAAATCCCGCGAGGAGAACGTCGCGATCTGGCGGCGCGTGGCGGCGGGCGAGGTGCGCCTGCTCTATCTCGCGCCCGAGCGGCTGCTCACCGAGCGCATGCTGGCGGCGCTCTCGCGCCTGCCGCTCGGCCTCGTCGCGGTGGACGAGGCGCACTGCATCTCGCAATGGGGCCATTCCTTCCGCGCCGAATATCTCGCGCTCGGCCGGCTGCGCGAGATCTTCCCGGGCGTGTCGCTGGTGGCGCTGACCGCCACCGCCGACAAGGCGACGCGCGACGACATCGTCGAGCGGCTGTTCGGCGGGCAGGCGCGGGTCTTCGTCTCCGGCTTCGACCGGCCCAACATCTTCATCGGCGTGGAGGAGAAGAAGGACCCGGCGCGGCAGATCGAGAGCTTCGTGCGAGCGCGGGCCGGCGTCTCCGGCATCATCTACCGCATCTCCCGCAAGAAGGTGGAGGAGACCGCCGAACGGCTGTCCGCCGCCGGCATCCGCGCCCTGCCCTACCACGCCGGCATGAGCGCGGAGGCGCGTTCCGCCAATCAGGAGGTCTTCCTCGCCGAGGACGGCATCGTGATGGTGGCGACCGTCGCCTTCGGCATGGGCATCGACAAGTCGGACGTGCGCTATGTGCTGCACGCCGACGCGCCCGGCACGCTGGAGGCCTATTACCAGGAGATCGGCCGCGCCGGCCGCGACGGCGCTCCGTCCGAGGCGCTGCTGCTCTACAGCGCCGGCGACATCGCCACCCGCCGCCGCTTCCTCGACGAGGAGCCCTCGCCGCCCGAGCGCAAGATGGTGGAGGCTCGCCGGCTCGACGCCATGGTCGGCTTCTGCGAGGCGGTCACCTGCCGGCGCGCCGTGCTGCTCGGCTATTTCGGCGAGCGCGCCAAGGCGTGCGGCACCTGCGACGTCTGCCGCGACCCGCCGCAGGTGGTCGACGCCAGCCGCGAGGCGCAGCTCGCGCTGCGCATCGTGCGCGCCACCGGGGAGCGCTACGGCGCCGCCTATATCGCCAGCGTCGTCACCGGCCAGCGCACCGATCCACTCTGCGCGCGCGGGCACGACCGGCTGGCCGATTTCGGCGCCGGGGCCGACAAGCCGGCCACCGAATGGCGCGCGCTGCTGCGCCAGCTCGTCGCCACCGGCGCGCTGCATGCCGACCCCGCCCGCTTCGGCGCCCTCACCCTCAGCGAGACCGGCCTCGCCGTGCTCGGCGGCACCCGCGCCTTCACCCTGCGCGCGCCCGCCAAGCGGCGGCGCGAGCGTTTCGCGCGCTCAGGTAGCGGGGCGGAGCTGGCGCCGGCCGAGGCGGCGCTGCTCGGCAAGCTCAAGGCATTGCGCCGCGAGCTCGCCGCCGACCGCAACGTGCCAGCCTATGTGGTCTTCGCCGACAAGACGCTGGAGGAGATGGCGGTGGAGCACCCGCGCACGCGCACGGAGCTGGCCGGCATCAAGGGTGTCGGCGCCGCCAAGCTGGAGGCCTTCGGCAGCGCGTTTCTTAAGATTCTCAAAGAATTTTCTTAGCAAACGCAAAGAATTCAGGTCGGGAATTTTTCCACACGCAAAAGAGTTCACGAACGCCGATTCCCTCCCTAAACTGCGGCGCAACGGACGATAAAAGTCCGGAATGACCCTTGTTCCGGGATGGAAACGATGAAGATTCAACTGCTCACCGCGGCGCTCGCCGCCACCTCGATGCTTGCTACCCTCGGCGCCGCCGGCGCGCATGGCCCGACCCGCCAGAAGGTCTCCGAGAAGATCGAGATCAACGCGCCGCCGGACAAGGTCTGGGCCGTGGTCTCCAATTTCCAGAACGGCGGCTGGATTCCCGTCGTCGCCAAGACCGAGGGCACCGGCGGCAACGCCGTCGGCGCCAAGCGCACCCTCACCCTGAAGAACGACGCGACGGTCGAGGAAGAGCTGACCAAGTTCGAGCCGGAAAAGATGACCCTCATGTACCGGATCGAGAAGGTCGACGTGAAGGTCCTGCCGGTCACCAACTACTCGTCCTGGCTGACCGTGACGCCGGTCGACGGCGGCAAGAAGTCCGAGGTCGAATGGCGCGGCGCGTTCTATCGCGGCTTCCCGAACAACGACCCGCCGCCGGAGCTGAACGACGAGGCCGCCATCAACGCCGTGACCGGGCTCTACAAGGCCGGCCTCGGGGAAATGAAGAAGCAGATCGAAGGCGGCAGCTGACGGTGCGCCTGTCGATCCCTGCCCCCTCTCCCCGATGGGGAGAGGGTTGGGGTGAGGGGAAAGGCCGGAGGCGGATCGGACGCGCGGCCGTGAACGGCGCCGATCCCCTCACCCAGCCCTCTCCCTCGGGGAGAGGGCTTCCCGCCGTGCTGGCGGCCCTCGCCGCCCTCCTCCTCGCCCCGCTTCCTGCCCGCGCCGACGAGGCCTTCATCACCTCGCAGCCGGCGGAGACGCTCTCCATCGTCGATCTCGCCACCCGCGCGGTCGTCGCCACCGTGCCGATTCCCGGCAAGCCTGCCGGCATCGCCGTCAGCCCGGACGGCGCGCGTGCCTTCGTCACCTCGCCGGACGGCAAGGCGCTGACCATCCTCGACGCCGCCACCCGCACCGTGACGCACCGGGTCGAGGTCGGCGGCGGGCCGCTCGGCGTCGCGGTGCATCCTTCCGGCAGCCCGGCCTATGTCGCCGACTGGTACCAGCACCGCATCCTCGCGGTGGACGCCGCGCGCGGCACGATCGCCGGAGAGGTGAAGGTGGGCGAGTCCCCCTCCGGCCTCGCGGTGACGCCGGACGGCGCGCTGCTGCTCTCCGCCGACCGCGATTCCGATGCGGTGAGCCTCATCGACACCGCGACGCTGACCCGCCTCGCCTCGATCAAGGTCGGCACCCGCCCCTTCGGCGTCACCATCGATGCCGAGGCCAGGCGCGCCTACACCGCCAATGTCGGCTCGAACGATGTGAGCATCATCGACCTCGCCGCGCGCAAGGTGATCGCCACGGTGAAGGTCGGCCAGCGGCCCTATGCGGTGGCGCTGGCCGGGGGACGCGCCTTCGTCACCGACCAGTACGATTCGACGGTGACGGTGTTCGACACGCAGACGCTCGAGAAGCTCGCCACCCTCCCCGTCGGCGACTACCCGGAAGGCATCGCGGCCAGCGGCGACGGCGCCTTCGTCTATGTGGCCTGCTGGGAAAGCAACACGTTCGACATCATCGACGCCGGGACGCTCAAGGTGGTCGACACGACCGCGGTGGCCGACGGGCCGCGCGCCTTCGGCGCCTTCATCCGCCGGACCGGCCGGTAGCCCTTCCGATTCGGCTGGGCATGCGCACCACGAGCGCTATCATGCCGCCGCCCTCGAACAGAAAGACAGGCGGCGATGGACGCGGAATTCTGGCACCGGAGATGGCAGGCCAACGAGATCGGCTTCCACGAGAGCGAGGTCAACCCCTTGCTCGTCCAGCATTTCCCCGCGCTTGGCATTGCGCCGGGGGCGCGCATCTTTGTGCCGCTGTGCGGCAAGAGCCGGGATATTGGCTGGCTGCTGGCGCAGGGCTACGAGGTCGCGGCGGCGGAGCTGAGCCGGCTGGCGGTGGAGCAGCTCTTCGCCGAGCTGGGCGTCGCGCCGGAGATTTCCGACGCCGGCCCGCTGGAACGCTTCGAGGCCGAGCGCCTCGTCGTCTATGTCGGCGACATCTTCGATCTGAAGCGCGAGACGCTGGGTCCCGTCGACGCGGTCTATGACCGCGCCGCGCTGGTCGCCCTGCCTGAGCCGATGCGCGACCGCTATGCCGCCCATCTCGTGCATCTGACGCATGGCGCGCCGCAATTGCTGATCGCGTTCGACTACGACCAGTCGCTGCTCGTCGGCCCGCCCTTTTCCGTGCCCGAGCACGAAGTACGCCGGCACTACGGGACGGCCTACCGCCCGTCGCTGCTGGAAAGGCACCCGCTCAAGGGCGGCCTGCGCGGCACCGGGCCGGTGATCGAGGACGTTTGGCGGCTGGAGCGCCGCTGAGCGCGGCTCAGATCGCGTAGTCGCCCGGTTGCTGGGCCGGCGGCGCCTTGGTGTCGACGCCCGGACCGTCGGAAGCGAACAGCCGCGCCCGGTCGAGCCGCACGGCGACCTTCTCGCCCACCGGCACCTTCACCGTCGGCGCGATGTCGGCCTCGAGTATGGCGCTGCCGACCGCGATCTCGACCCGGCGGATGGCGCCGTGGCGACGGAAGGCGCGCACCGCGCCCTTGAGCCCCGGCGTGCCCGGCAGGCCGAGCGACACGTCGTGCGGGCGCACATAGAGCAGCCCCGGACCATCCGGCACAGGCTGGGTGGCGGCGGCGATGGCGGTGCTGCCGGCAAGGGCGACCCCGTCCCGGACCTCGACCTCGATGCGGCTCGACTCGCCCATGAAGCCGAACACGGCGGCGGTCTCCGGCCGGTCATAGACGTCGTCCGGCGTGCCGACCTGCTCGATCCTGCCCTTGCCCATGACGACGACGCGGTCCGCGAGCTCCAGCGCCTCCTCCTGGTCGTGGGTGACGAACAGCGTGGTGTGGCCAGTGCGGTCGTGCAGTTCGCGCAGCCAGCGGCGCAGTTCCTTGCGCACCAACGCGTCGAGCGCGCCGAAGGGCTCGTCGAGCAGCAGCACCTTGGGCTCGATGGCCAGCGCGCGGGCAAGCGCCACGCGCTGGCGCTGGCCGCCGGAAAGCTGCGCGGGAAAGCGCCCGCCAAAGGCTTCGAGCTGCACAAGTGCAAGGAGGTCGGCGACGCGCTTGCGGATTTCGGGTTCGGAGGGACGCTCGGCACGCGGGCGCGAGCGCAGGCCGAAGGCGACGTTCTCGTACACCGTCATGTGACGGAACAGCGCGTAGTTCTGGAACACGAAGCCGATGCCGCGCCGACGCACCGGCACGGAGAGCGCGTCATGGCCGTCGAACAGCACGCGGCCATGGCTCGGCTGCTCCAGCCCGGCGACGATGCGCAGCAGGGTGGTCTTGCCCGAGCCCGACGGGCCGAGCAGCGCCACCAGCTCGCTCGGCCTGACCTCGAGCGACACGTTCGAAAGCGCCGGCGCGCCGCTGCCGAAGCTCTTGCCGACCTGGTCGATCGTGACGGCGACGGTCATAAATTCACTCTCATTAGATGTACTAACTGGAATTGTCCGCAAGATATCTGAAAAATCGCGACTGTGAACCCCGGAGCGTTCCAAAAACGGCGCGAACGGGCCGTGGCACCGGCCGTCCGCGCCACCGCCGCCATAGGCGCGGACGGCCGAACGCTATAGAAGCAGGCACGCTCTTTCACGGACAATGCCTGATGACCGACCCGACCGCTCCGCTCACGCTCAATCTCAACGGCTACACCGCCCTGCCGCCCGGCACGATCGCCTCCGTGGTGACGATGCTGGAGATGACCGAACCGCCGGCCCCGCTCCCCGAACGGCCGGACGGCGGCTTCACGCTCGAACCCGTCGCGGCGCCGACGCTCGACTGGTACCGGGGACTTTTCCGCCGCATCGGCGAGGACTGGCTGTGGTTCTCGCGGCTGACGCTCGACGATGCCGCACTCGGCGCCATTCTCGCCGACCCGGACGTGTCGGTGCACGTGCTGCGGCACGAGGGACGGGATGTCGGGCTGGCGGAGCTGGATTTCCGTGTCGGCGGCGAGGTGGAGCTCGCCTTTCTCGGCGTGGTGCCGGAATTCGTCGGCAGCGGCGCCGGGCGCTTCATGATGAACCGCGCGCTGGCGATGGCCTGGGCGCGGGGGCCGGCGCGGGTGCATGTCCACACCTGCACGCTCGACCATCCCGGCGCTCTCGGTTTCTACATCCGCTCGGGATTCAAACCCTATGCGCGCGCCATCGAGGTGACGGACGACCCGCGCCTGGCCGGGCCGCTCGACCGCGCCGCCGGGCGGCACGTGCCGGTCATCGAATAGGCTGATGCCTCAGGCGCCGAGCACGGCCCGGGCGCGGCCGGCGATGTTGCGCGGCGGCATCTCGACCGGCGCCTCGACCCGCTCGCGCTCGCCGAGCGCCTCGACCTTCTTCAGGTCGTCGATCGCATCGTCATAGGCGAGGCGCGCCTCCTCGAGCTGGCCCTTCAGCTCCTCCGCGGAGCGGCGCAGATTGTCGCGGCGGGTGGCGGCGGCGCGGGCATAGGTCGAATAGGCGAAATGCTGCGCATCGCTGATGCCGGAGCGCTGCTCCTCGGCCTCGATCTCACGCTCCAGATCGCGCGACATGCGGTCGAAGTCCGCGATCATGGACTCGATCTGGGCAAAGTGGCGACGCTTTTCCTCCGCCTGGAACCGCTTGAGGCGGATGAGGGTGTCGAGCGACTTCATGGCCGGCTTACTCCGCTCTGTCGTGCCGTCCGCACCTGCTGCCACGGGGCGGCGGGCGGGCGGAACGGGCCGCCCTTACGCGGCGGCAGCGCGCATCTTGGCCAAGAGATATTGCCGCTTCCTTACCCTTTAGGTGGAAAAGGTAGCCCGCGACCGGGAAGGGGCGATTCAGCCATCGGATGGAAACGATTTGTTTACCGGCCTCGTTAATGATCAGCCCATCGTCCGGTGTGGAATGTCGATCCGCGAAAGCGGAGTCGGCTGACTCACTTAGGCATGCTTTCTAAGATTCGACTTCAAAAGATGGGTCGATAAATTCGGATTTACGAACAATCCCTTGCGGGAAGACTCGAAGAAATTTCGTGTCCCCGCTTGTGCTCGGGAATCGGAGTTTGTTACCTCTAGTTCATGAAGTAACGAATCGGTGTGTGTGTCAGGCCGGGCGCGGGGTGGGGTCACGTTCGGTCTGGAGTCGTCCGATCGAGCGCTGCACCCCCCGGGGCCATGGCGAGGGAAGGGGATTGGCATGCGCGTCTTGCTCATCGAGGACGACCGCGCGACCGCGCAGAGCATCGAGCTGATGCTCAAGTCCGAGAACTTCAACGTCTACACGACAGACCTCGGCGAAGAGGGTGTCGATCTCGGCAAACTCTATGATTACGACATCATCCTGCTGGATCTGAATCTGCCCGACATGTCGGGCTATGACGTCCTCAAGGGGCTGCGCGTCGCCAAGGTGAAGACGCCGATCCTCATCCTGTCCGGCCTCGCCGGTATCGAGGACAAGGTGAAGGGCCTCGGCTTCGGCGCCGACGACTACCTCACCAAGCCGTTTCACAAGGACGAGCTGATCGCCCGCATCCACGCCATCGTGCGGCGTTCGAAGGGTCATGCGCAGTCGGTCATCACCACCGGCGAACTGGTGGTGAACCTCGATACCAAGACGGTCGAGGTCGCCGGCAACCGCGTGCACCTGACGGGCAAGGAGTACCAGATGCTGGAGCTCCTCAGCCTGCGCAAGGGCACCACCCTGACCAAGGAGATGTTCCTCAACCATCTCTATGGCGGCATGGACGAGCCGGAGCTGAAGATCATCGACGTCTTCATCTGCAAGCTGCGCAAGAAGCTCGCCAACGCCTCG
Source organism: Ancylobacter sp. TW_SC_1 (assembly GCF_056836805.1). Taxonomy (NCBI): domain Bacteria; kingdom Pseudomonadati; phylum Pseudomonadota; class Alphaproteobacteria; order Hyphomicrobiales; family Xanthobacteraceae; genus Ancylobacter; species Ancylobacter sp. TW_SC_1. The sequence goes on along the minus strand of NZ_CM166365.1, from coordinate 2,099,455 downwards.
CAGGGGCACAATTTCATCGAGACGGTCTGGGGCCGCGGCTATGTGCTGCGCGACAGCGGCAACGAGCCGGACCGCATGTCGGCCTGAGCGCGGGCCGGTCCACAATCCCGAGCGGTGAGGCGCAAGGCGCCTCCCCAACTGGAGCCCCGCCGAAAGGCGGGGTTTTTGTTTTGGCGGCCGAGGCACGGCCCTGCCCCTCCCCTTGCCGTCATCCCGGCCGGGCGAAGCGAGAGCCGGGACCGCGTCCTGTCTTTATCCTGACGGCACTCCCGGATCGGCCTCGCGGCCGTCCGGGATGACGCGTTTGGCAAGCCGCGCCGCCTCTCCCGTCGGGGAGAGGCAAGGGCGGCGCTATTTGGCGTTCTTCGCCAGCCAGGCGTTCAGGAAGGCGATCTCGCTCTCCTGCGCCTTGATGATCTCCTCGGCGAGCTTCCTCAGCTCGGGATCCTTGCCGTATTTCAGCTCGATCCGGGCCATGTCGATCGCCCCCTGATGATGCGGGACCATGCCGCGGGCGAAGTCGACGTCGGTGTTGCCGCTGAAGGCGATGGCCATGCCCTCGTGCATGCGGCCATTGACCTCCTCGAACGCCTCGGTGGAGGGGTTGGCGGCGCCACCGCCCATATGGGCGCCCTGGCCCATCGGCATGTTGGCGTGCGGCATCGGCATCTGTGTGGGCATGTCCTGGGCGACGGCCAGGGTAGGAAGCACGGCAAGGCTGGCGGCCAGAAGGGCCGCGCGGGTGAAGCTGTTCATGATGGTCTCCATCGGATCGTGGAAATGCGGCCCGCGACGGGCCGCGCTCGAACAACGATCAGACGGAACGGGGCGGCGGCACCGGCGTCGCCAGCGAAAGCCCGCTCAGCATCCCCCCCTGCGGCAGGGCGAGTGCCGCGACATGCGGCTCGGGAAGCCGCAGCGCCGAAGCGGCAAGCGGTGTCGCCACCAGCTGGCTCAACACGCAGCACAGATGCGGCAGTGACGGATTCGGCCCCGACGGGTGCAGCATCTGGCCACCTGCGGCCGGAGCGGACGCGACCATCGCCATGGAACCCGCCTCCGCGCCCATGCCGGCATGCGAGCCGCTCGGCGTGGCAAACATCGCCGCCGGCACGTCCGCCAGCCCGGCCTCGTGGCACGGCATGGCGCGGGCCGCCATCGCCAGGGAGGCCGACGCCGAGCCCGCCATGGCGGAGCCCAGCGCGAGCAGCGCCAGCATCAGGCGGATGGAACGCAACAAGCCCATGAACGAAACCCGGACGCCGCGCGAAGTGGCGGATCGAGCGTCAGACTATCAAGTCCCCGCCCCCGCGGACAGCCGGGCAAAGCACGGATGGCGAAGCTGTGATGAAGCCCGCCCGCAGGTCAGTGCGCGACGGCGTCGCGCCGCAGCAGCGCCAGCACCAGCGCCACCGGGTCGTTCATCGGAACCACCGAGGCGAAGCCGCGCGGCGTCGCCGCAACCGTGCCGCCGGCGAGGCCGATGCGCCGCGCCCCGTCGCTCGCCTCGATGCCCTCGGCGCGCACGTCGGCATAGGCGTCGAGATCGAACAGGATGGCCTCGAAGCGTCCGCCCGCCAGACGCGCGGCGCGCGGATCGTCGGCCAGCGACACCTCGTGGCCCATCGAGCGGACCAGATCGCGCAGGCCGGAGCGTGCGGCGCTGTCGGGCGCCGTCACCAGCACCCGCATCGCCGCGCCGCGCACCGGCTGGGTGCCGCCCGGCTCCAGAAGCCGGTAGCGGCCGGTCGGCGTGGCAAGGAAGCGCATGCTGCCGACACGCTCGATGCGTCCCTGCGGCGCCAGCCCGACCACCTCGTCGACCGCGATCACGTCGCCCTCGCCGCCGAAGGCGAGCAGCATGCGCCGGTGACGGCGGCCGGAGGGGAAGAGCGAGACGGACGAGGCGGCGATCGCCGGGGTCTCGTCGAGCGCGGTCACGCCGCGCAGCGTGGCGACCCGCACCGCTTCGAGCTGCGCCCGCCCGGCGCGCACGAGAAGATGGGCGGTGTCATGCTCGGGGGTGGCGGCGAGGCGCGCGCGGGGCGCGACGACGCCGATCGGCAGGTCGACCATCGCCGCCTGCGTGCCGTCGGGCAGCAGGGCGATGCCGTCGATCATGTCCTCGCAGGGACTGAACCGGTCGCGCCAGCTCGCCGGCATGTTCTCGACGGCGGCGCGCAGGCGCACCGGCACTTCGTCGATGAGGACGGCGGCGCGCACCTTGCTGGCGGTGCCGAACAGCACCAGCCCGCCCTGCACCGGACGCGCCGGAGCAAGGCCCATGCGGACGGAAAGGCGGATCAGCGGCAGGCCGCTGGAACCGAGCGTGCCGGCGGCGGACATGGCCAGAAGCCGCTCCCAGCGCTCGCCGGAAATCGTCATCACCTCGATGACATTGGCGGCGGGAAGCGCGAAGCGCATGCCGAGAATGGAGAAGACCAGAACCTCCACCCGTTCCGTCGCCGGGCGCGGCGGCTCGCGCCGGAGGCTTTCGGGTCGGGCGCACTCGGGGCCGGCCGGCTCGGGACGCACCACCGGCGCACGCAACGACGCGGCGATGAGAGCGGCTTCGCTCGAAACGGTGCCGCGCGGGGCGGCGGAGATGGAGTCGACGGGGAACATGGGCGACCGGCAATACTGAACACAACGCGCATGCCTCAAGGCCTGCACGCAGCAGTTTCCACCGATCCCGTTAATGTCTTCTGAAGGTGACGCTAGGTGATCGCGTTTCAGGCGTGGACGACGCGGATCGTCACCGCGTCGCCCTCATGCGACAGGCTCACCCCATAGCCCGCCGCGCGCGCCAGCAAGCCGGTATAATGCGGCTGGATGGCATGAGCATCGAGCGAGCCGCCCTCCGGCGCATGGCCGGCCAGAAGCCCGACGAGGTGCGGGGGAATGCGCGAATGGCTGCCTTCCGTGCGCAGGACGAAGCCGCCCTCGTCGCCCTCCCCTGTCGCCTCGACGGCAATGCGCCCGCCGCGCGGAATGGTCGAGGTGGCGACGACCAGCAGGTTCAGCAGCAGCTTCACCTTGTTCTTCGGCGCCAGCACGCGCGGCACGCTCCAAGAAAGGCTGGTGCGGTCGTCCTCGATGAAGCCGCGCGCCACCTTCTCGGCGTCGCCCGTGTCGATCTGCGCGCCGGCCGAGCCGGCGGCGCCGAAGGCGAGGCGCGCGAACTGGAGCCGGGCGGACGCCTGCCGGGCGCTCTTGGCGATGAGGTCGAGCGCGAACGCCTTCATCGCCGGATCGTCTTCGTCCTCCAAGACCTCGAGCCCGTTGACGATGGCGCCGACCGGACTGATGACGTCGTGACACACGCGCGAGCACAGGAGGGCGGCGAGATCGAGCTTGTCGAGATCGATGGCGGTCTTCATCGCGTCCCTTGCGGAGATTGTGCGGCGAATCGGCCGCGAGACGTGCGGCCAGCGTCCGGGGTGTGATACACCGCGTCCCCAACGACGCCAACCTTTGCCCCACCGCCCGGAACAACTTCCCCAATGTCCTCGCCGAACACGCGCCTGCCGTCCGATCTCAGCCTGCTGGCCGCCCTCGCGGAGGCCGCCCTGAAGGCCGGCGAAGTCATCCTGCGCATCCGCGACGAGGGCATGCGGGCGGGCCTGGCGGTCAACGCCAAGGCCGACCAGAGCCCGGTGACGGCAGCCGACCTCGCCGCCGAGGAACTCTTGCGCGGCGAGCTGGCCCGCATCCTGCCGGGCGTTCCGGTGATCGCCGAGGAGGCGGTGGCGCAGGGCAAGGGCGAGGCACCGGCCGATACCTTCCTGCTGGTCGATCCGCTCGACGGCACGCGCGAGTTCATCGGCGCCAGCGGCGAGTTCACGGTGAATATCGGCCTCGTCACCGATGGCGTGCCGACCCATGGCATCGTCCTCGCCCCGGCCGTCGCCCGGCTCTATGCGGGCGTCGCCACGCCGGCGGGCGGCTCCGCCTTCGTCGCCGGGCTTGAGGCCGATCCCGCGCTCTGGCGGCCGATCCGCTGCCGGCCGATGCCCGCTCGCGGCCTGGTGGCGATCGCCAGCCGCTCGCATCTCGACCCGGAAACCGCGGCGCTGCTCGACGGGCTCGACGTGGCCGAATCGATCAGCTGCGGCTCGGCGCTCAAGTTCGGCCTCGTCGCCGAGGGCCGCGCCGACATCTATCCGCGGCTCGGCACGGTATGCGAATGGGACGTCGCCGCCGGTCATGCCGTGGTGCGCGCCGCCGGCGGCAGCGTGCGCCGTCCGGACGGCAGCCCCCTGCCCTACGGACGTACCGACGCGAATTACCGCGTGACCGGATTTATCGCCCGCGGGGCCGAGGCGTAAGGACCACACAGATGGATCATCCGGCACCGATGCGACGCAACATGCCTTCCTAAGGTCGCACTCCATGCTAATGATGGTTTTCGTGGAGTTGGCTGCCCGGGCACGATTCCGGGCCCATAGCGGGCTCCAACCCGCCTGATGAGATCAAACGCGAGACCGACGATGCCGACGTTGCGCGCCCTTTTTGCCTGCCTCGCCCTGCTCACCGCCCTTCCCTTCCTCGCCGCTCCGGCTGCCGCCCAGTCGAACGCGACCTATTCGAGCGACGAACTCGTCCAGCAAGGTCACGGGTTCTTCGGGGAGGTCTCGCGCGGCCTCGCGCTGTCGATCGAAAAGGCGGTCAGCCAGTGGGGCCAGCCGAACGGCTACATCCTCGGCCAGGAAGGCTCCGGCGCCTTCGTCGGCGGCCTGCGCTATGGCGAGGGTACGCTGTACACCCGCAATGCCGGCGACATGAAGGTCTACTGGCAGGGCCCCTCGCTCGGCTGGGACTTCGGCGGCGACGGTGCCCGCACCATGATCCTCGTCTACAATCTGAATGCCATCAACGACATCTTCCGGCGCTTCGGCGGCATTTCCGGCTCGGCCTATTTCGTCGCCGGCTTCGGCATGACCGCTCTCGCCTCCGACCGCATCGTGGTGGTGCCGATCCGCTCCGGCGTCGGCGTGCGCCTGGGTGCCAATATCGGCTATCTGAAGTTCACGCCCAACGCGACCTGGAACCCCTTCTGAGCGTCGCCACACCCCGCCGGACGGCCGGGCTAGCCCGGCCGTTTTGCTATCTGTAACCTAATGCTCCTAGACTGGCCGCCCGGCTCTTCCGGCCGGCCCGTACCGCGTTCGAGGTGAGATCGCCGCATGATCGAAGCGATCATGTTTTCCGCCATTGGCTTCCTGACGGCGACGCTGCTGGCCCTGCTGACGCTTCCGGCTGTCTGGCGGCGGGCCGTCCGCCTGACGCGCAAGCGCATCGAAGGCGCCATTCCCGTCTCCGTGGCCGAGATCCTGGCCGACAAGGACGAGCAGCGCGCGATCTTCGCCGTCGACGTGCGCCGCCTTGAGCTGGAAGTCGAGAAGCTGCAGGCCCGCGCCGCCAGCCAGTGGGGCGAGGTGACGCGGCAGGCCGAGGAACTGCGCGCCCGCCAGGAGACGATCGAGCGCCTGTCGGACGAGCTCGCCACGCTGCAGACCGAGCACGGCTCGGTCACGATGCACCGCGACCATCTGCTCTCCGAGCTCGAGGTGCGCACGCGCGACCTCGACGAGACCCGCGCCGCACTGCAGGCGACGCGTTCCGAGCTGCACAGGACCCGCACCGCCTTCGACGAGACGAGCTCGCGCGAAGAGGAACTGAAGATCGACCATGTGGCCCTGACCACGCTGCGCGACACGCTCAAGGACCGCATCACCGAACTCGACCGCCATCTCGCGGCGACCAACGCCCATCTCATGACCGAGCGCAACACGCTACGCACCACCTCCGAAAGCCTGTCGATCGAGATCGCCCGGAACCGCGAGATGAAGGACCACCTCGCCGACGCCGAGACCCGGCTGGCGGCGCTCGATGCCGAGGTAACCGCATTGCGGGCCGAGCGCGCCGCGCTGACCACCCAGGTCGCCGAATTCGAGGCGCGCACCCATGCCGCCGAGAAGGCCGGCGCCGCCGCGCAGGCGAACGCCGCCCGCATCACCGCCGAGGCGCTCGGCGCCCAGCGCGCGGCCGAGGCCCTCGCCCGCGAGGCCGGCGACACCATCGAGATGCTGCGCGCCGAGAAGGCCATGCTCGACGACGCGCTGGTCAAGGCACGCGACGACCGCGCGGCCGTGCAGGAACAGCTCGACCGGCTGACCCCGCTTGCCGCAGCCGTGCCGGACGAGACGCGGGACACCGCGCTGCTGCGCGAGCGGATCAGCGACATCGCCGCCGAGGTCGCCCATCTGACGGCGCGGCTCGAAGGTCCGGGCTCGCCGATCCATGCGCTGCTCGCCGCCCACACCCCGGCGGCCGGCGAAGCGCCCACGCTCGCCGACCGCATCCTCGCCCTGCGCGGCGCGCCGGGCCCGGCCGGCGATCACCTCGTCGAGGAGACCCGCCCCAAGGACCGGGCCGCCGCCGGCTGAACGGAAGGCGCGGCGTCCTCCCGCGCCCTCCGACGACAGGACCGGGCATCGGAAAAAGCCCGGCCGACAAGCAACACCTGGGAAGGAAAACGCTCCAATGAATCTCGCCCGCATGCTCAAGGCGCGCGCCGATGCCGGCCGCCCTGTCCGCGTCGGCCTCATCGGCGCCGGCAAGTTCGGCTCCATGTTCCTGTCGCAGCTGCGCACCACGCCCGGGCTGCATCTGCTGGGCATCGCCGATCTCTCGGTGCCGCGCGCCCGCGCCGCGCTGGAAGCCACCGGCTGGGATGCCGAGGCCGCCATCGCCCCCTCCTTCGCCGAGGCGCTGCGCACCGGCCGCACCATGCTGACGGATGATTCCGTGGCACTGATCGCCGCCGACGGGCTCGACGTCGTGGTCGAGGTCACCGGCAGCCCGGCCGCCGGCGCCGCCCATGCGCTCATGGCCATCGAGCAGGGCCGGCACGTCGTCATGGTCACGGTCGAGGCCGACGTACTGGTCGGCCCGCTGCTGGCCGAGCGCGCCCGCAAGGCGGGCGTGGTCTATTCCATGGCCTATGGCGACCAGCCGGCGCTGGTGTGCGAGATGGTCGACTGGGCGCGCACCTGCGGCTTCAGCGTGGTCTGCGCCGGCAAGGGCACCAAATACCTGCCGAGCTTCCACAAATCGACGCCGGACACGATCTGGAGTCTCTACGGCCTCACGCCCGAGCAGGCGGCGCAGGGCGGCATGAACGCGCAGATGTTCAACTCCTTCGCCGACGGCACCAAATCCTCCATCGAGATGGCGGCCATCGCCAATGCGGCGGGGCTGAAGGCGCCGTCCGACGGGCTGCTGTTCCCGCCCTGCGGCGTGGACGACCTCGCCACCATCCTGCGCCCGCACGAGGCCGGCGGTATTCTCGAACATTCCGGCACGGTGGAAACCGTCTCCTCGCTGGAGCGCGACGGCCGCCCGGTGTTCCGCGACCTGCGCTGGGGCGTCTATGTCGTGTTCGAGGCCGATCCGAGCGCGCGCGGTGACTATGCCCGCCGCTGCTTCAAGGAATATGGCGTGGTGACGGACGCCTCCGGCCGCTACACCGCGCTCTATCGTCCCTATCACCTAATCGGGCTGGAACTCGGCGTCAGCGTCGCCTCGGCCGCGCTGCGCGGCGAGCCGACCGGCGTGACCGACACCTTCAACGGCGACGTGGTGGCGGTCGCCAAAAGGCCGCTCAGGACCGGCGAGACGCTCGACGGCGAAGGCGGCTTCACCGTATGGGGCAAGCTGCTCCCGGCCTCCACCTCGCTGGCCCGCGGCGGCCTGCCCATCGGCCTCGCCCATCATGTCGTGCTCAAGCGCGACATCGCCGAGGGCGAGATCGTCGGCTGGGCCGATGTCGAGGTGAAGGACAGCCCGGCGGTGCGCCTGCGCCGCGAGATGGAGCGCAGTTTCGGCGGCGGCATCAGCGCGGCGGCGGAATAGGCGAGCGCGGAACAGCCGCAACCTTGCCTTCGCATCATGCCCGGCCGTCGGCCGGGCATTCACCTCTGCGGCGCAATGCAGGGACGCGGATCGCCGGGGCGGGCCCGGGCACCGGCCGGCACCTTCCGGGCGGTTATGGCGTGCCGCAGGTGGGACTGCCGCAGACGGCACGGCATATCGCCGGGTTCATGCAGGTGTAGGTCTTTCCGGCCGCAGGCTTGCCCGGCGTCGCCGCCAGCTTCGCAGCGGGCGCGTCCAGCGCGCGCATATCGGCATCGCGCGCTGTGATCTGGCCGCAGGTCGGAGCGCCGCAGACGGCACGGCAAATGGCCGGATTCATGCACGTGTAGGCGGCAAAGGACTGCGTCGGAACAAGCATCGACCCGCCCACGCTCGCCACGGCGAGAGCAAAAACGACAATTTTGCGCATCATTTCCTCCAAATTTCGCAGCAATATCTACTTACCGTTGCTGCCCCACGCGCGTCAGAATGCTACGTCCTCAATGTCGGCGTAGTGCGCTGGCGGAACAATTATGTTGCAGGAGCGGAACTTTCGTAACTACACATTGTTGAATGGAATGTCGTCTTTCCTCCTCGCGCTTATTCGAGGGAGCTGCTGCCATGTCGGCCGATGGCACACGTGTCTCTATATCGACGGACAATATCAAGGGCCGCGAGCGAGACGAACTGATCCGTGATTACTACGGGCGCATTTGCATGCGGCTGGACCTCGTGCCGCTGGACGACAATGAGCTTCGTTTCAACACGACGACGACGCTGTTGCCGGGCATGAGCGTAACGCGCGCGTCGGTGGCTCCCATGGCCTGGGAGCGCAGCGCGGCACTGCTGTCGGATGGCAATGACGATCTGGCCGTCTCTTGGATAGCAAGTGGCTGGCGGTTTCACGGCACAGGCGGGACCACTGTCGAAACGCTGCCCGGCGCCCCCTGCATCATGCCTCTCGATACAAGGTGGCGCGCCGAGGCGCAGGACGGCGACTGGACGGTCTGCATCCAGCTTTCTCGCCGCCTGCTGGAACCGCTGGTGAGACACGTCGGCGATATCGCGCCAAACGCCCTTCGACCCGATACGCCCGAGGCGGGACTGCTCTTCGACTATGTCCACGCGGCCAGCCGGACGCCGCTCACGCCGCAACTAGCGGCGCTCGTCTCGCAGCACATCACCGATCTTCTGGCGGCAGCACTGGGCACGACGCGGGAGATCGAAGAAATCGTCGCCGGCCGAGGTGTACGGGCGGCCCGGCTTCGAGCGATCAAGCAGTATATCGCGGCGAATTTGTCGAATGTCCGTCTCTCGGCCGAAACGGTAGGACGTCACATGGGGATGAGTCCCCGTTACATCCGCCACCTTTTCGCCGAGACGGGTTGCAGTTTATCGGACTACGTCACCAACCAGCGCCTCGCCGTGGTCCATAGTCGCCTGGAGGATCCACGTTTCGCCGGCGAGCAGATTGCCGACATCGCATTCGGCACCGGACTGGTCGAGCCGTCGACATTCTATCGTCGGTTCAAGGCGCGCTATGGACTGACGCCATCTGACGTTCGGGCCGCCGGGAGACGAACCTCGTTCGAATAGCCTTCCGGCCGCTGTCGGGCAGACGTTCCCTGTGGCAGATCAAACGCGGCAATCGGGGCGGCTCATGCCGCCAGCCGCCTGGAAACCGCCTGTGTCGCGCCGGAGCGTGGAAGGCAGCGGGAGGACGCCGCCGCCTTCCAGCGGATTCGACCGCCGATCCTGAGCGGGATCAGAACCTGACCGTCAGATCGGCCTTGAAGCCGTTCTGCTCGGCATCGGAGGCGAGCTGGCCGTTATAGGCGATGCCGAGCGTCGCCTGCGGCGCCAGGTTGACATCGAGGCCCGCCTCGATGACCGCGGCATCGCGGGCGATCGGCACGCCGGCGACGGTGAAGGGATCGCCGCCGGCGAAGGCCTGCGTCGACAGCGGCGTGGCGTCTCCGAAGGCGTGGCGCCAGCCAAGCGTAGCCCGCGCCGTCGTGGCGACGCCGCCGATGTCGAAACCGGCCGCGACGTGCAGACCGAGCGTGCTGAACGTCGTGTCCGTGGTCTGGCTCCCGGCGTAAAGCGCCGCCGCGCCCCATTGCTCGGTGAAGCCGTCGCTGTCGAGGCTCACATAGGCAAGGTTGGCGAAGGGCTCGAATGCCACGGCCTGCACATCGATGCGATAGCCGAACTCGCCAAAGGCCTGGAAGGTAGCGGCGTCGTAGCTGCTCTTCAGACTCTCGCTGAAGCCGGGGAACACGACGGAGCGGCTGGTGTCGATCTCGTGCCACGTATAGGCGAGGCCGGAGCGGAAACCGAGATTGCCCCACTGCGTGCCGGCGTAGAGGCCGAGGGGGTAATTGTCGCTGCTGCCCGACGAGGCGCGCGCGTCGACATCGAAATTCGTCCGGCTGTATCCGGCGAGGAGGCCGAGCCGCCAGGTCTCGAAGATCGGCGTGTCGGCGCCGATGAAGAAGCCGCCGGTCGAGCTGTCGAGGCGCGCGGCATTGCCGTCGCCGTCGATGTCGCCCCAGGAGCCGAAGCCCTGTCCCCAGACGGCGAAGCGGTCGGTGGTGGGCGCGGCAAGTTGCGGCCCGCCCTCGCCATAGGCCATCACCGGCAGTGACGAGGCGCCGACGCCGTCGAGCGCCGCGCGGAGGCGATCGATCGCCGCTTCGCGGACGAAACGGCTGTCGTCGATCAGCACGCTCTTCGCCGAGGCATGGATCTCACCTGAGAGCTGGTCGAACGCGAAGCGGGCCTGCGCCTGCGAAAGGCCGAGCAGCGCGTCGTAGACCGGATTGCCGAGCCCCAGACTCTCCGCGCCATAGCCGGTGGCGATCTGATTGGGGGTCGCGCCGACGCTGCCGAAATCGACATCATTGCGGATGAGCGTCAGGTAGACGTTGTTGGGATCGTAGCTCAGCGTCGGATCGAGGAAGGCGAAATCCGACGTCACCGCCGCGAACTCGCCGTCCACGCCGCCATCGGCAACGATGATCGTGTAGCTCTTCAGCGGCGAATAGGTGCCGCCGAGGCCGATATGCTGCACCGTACCGCCATTGATCGTGACGGTGCCCGTGGCATGGATCTGGTCGCTGGCGGTGCTGCTGGGATCCACCTCGACCTCGTAGAGGCTGCCCGCATCGAACGTGGCATCGCCGGCGACGTTCAGCGTGCCGATGGAGTTTCCCGGCGCCACGACGGCGCCGCCGGCGATGGTGGTCGAGCCGACCGTGCCGGTGCCCTGCAGGCGCCCGGCGAGAACATCCAGCGTGCCGCCGAGCGCGCCGTTTACGGCGAGCGTGCCACCGTTGACGGTGGTCGTGCCGGTGAAGCCGCCCGAACTGCCGGTCAAAACCGTCGTGCCGGAGAAGAGGTCGATCGTCCCCGTCCCCGACATGTCGGCGGAGAACTGGTAGCCGTCCGAGGTGTGGTTGAAGACGATGCCGCCGGCGCCCGCCCCGAAGACGATCTCGCTCGTCGCGAGCGCGCCCGGCGCGGTGGCCGCCAGGCCTTCCGCGGCGCCGATGTTCAGCGTGCCGGACGAGCCGGGCGCCACGGCGATCTGCGTCGTGCCGCCGACCTCGACCCGGCCGTCATCGGCAATGGTGAGCACGCCGGTGCCGCCCGCGCCGATAAAGAGATCGCTGCTGTTCACCCAGGTGGCCGCCGAGACCGTCGCCTCGCCGATGCCGCCGGTGGACGCACCGAGCGCCGACACCACGGCATTCACCTGCCCGCCGTCCTCGACGAACATCACCGCGTTGCCTTCGAGGCCAATGAGCAGGAATTCGTGGCTGACCAGCGACGCGCCGGCGCCGGTCACGGAGGCGCTGCCCGCCGCGCCGATCTCGCGGCCGAACAGGACGCTCTGCGCCTCGACAAGGCCGCCGGCCCCGATCGACAGGGCGCCGACACCCTCCTCGCCGATCACCATGTTCGCCGTATTGACGAAGCTCGACCCCTCGCCCGCGACATTGAGGATGCCGACGCCCGAGCCGAAGCGGCCGACGACCGCATCCAGTGTGCTCACCGTGCCGCCGTCGGTGACGTTGAGCGTGCCCTGGCCGGAGGAGCCGACGATGAAGGTCGAGCTGCTGGTCCAGCTGGCGCCGCTCGTCACCGTCGCGAGGCCGGTGCCGCCGAGCGCGATCAGCGCCCCGTCGCTGGTCACGCTGGCATTGTCGGCCACAGTCAGCGTGCTCTCGCCACCGGCGCCGACGAAGACGTTACCGCTGGCCGTCAGGCTCGAACCCGCGCCGGTGATCGTGCCGGAACCGGTGCCGAAGGACAGCCCAACGACGCTGAGCGCGGCGCCCTCCTCGACACGCAGATGGCCAACGCCGTCGCTGCCGATGCCGGCGCTCGCCGTCGTCGTCCATGACGTGCCCGCGCCGGTGAGCGTCACCTGCCCCAGCCCGGTCGCACCGAAGCCCACGACGAGGGTCTGCGATTCCACCGTGGCGCCACCGGAGACCGTGACCGTCCCCGTGCCCTCGTCGCCGACCGTGAACTCGCTCGAGGCGATCCAGCTCGTCTCGCTCCCGCTTATGTCGAGGGTGCCCTCCGAACCATTGGCGGCGCCGACGGTCACCCGTTCGGAATTCACGGCTCCGCCGGTGTCGACATTGACCGTGCCGGTGCCGAAATTGCCGACGACGAGCGGATCGGTGACGGTCCAGGTCGAGTCCGTGCCGGTGACCGTCACGAGGCCCGAGCCGATATTGCCGACGAAGGAATCGTTGCTGATGACCTCGCCGCCATTGGAGATCAGCAAAATGCCGCTGCCTTGGTCGCCGACGTAGAAATCGCCGGTGTTCGCCCAGGTCGAATCCGTGCCGGTCACCGTGACCGAACCGGTCGAGCCGAGCCCCCGGCCGAGATAGCCGGTCGTGGTCAGCAGCACGCCGCTGCTCTCCACCACCAGCGAGCCGACCGCGCTGTTGCCGACGGTGAGATCGCGCGCATTGGCGCCGATGGCGAACACCGCGGGCGCATTGATCGCGATGTTGTCGATCTCGGCGTCGGTGACGTTGTTCGGCAGGCCGGCGCTCCAGTTGCCGGGATCGAACCAGTTGTCCGAATTGGTGCCGGTCCAGACCGTCTGCGCGCCTGCTGGCGACGCCTGCGCCAGCGCGACGACGGCGGTCGTCGCCAGCAGCGCGGCGCGCAGGCGTGCTGATGGCACCGTGCTCCGGGAGACTTGCCGTCTCTCGGGACCACGCCCCGCCTGTGTGGTCCGCTCACCCCGAAAACCCGGATTCTTCCGCGCCATAGATACCCCCGAAACGCCATTGCATCGCGGGGGCGGCCGAAAAGGCGCCCGCACTTCACCTGAGCGAAGCGCGTCACACCCTTCCGGGAACCTGTCTCCCCGGCGATGCGGGCGACTTTGGGTTAGGCATCGTCGGGCTTGCAAGGAAATGAGAAGGCCCGGACGCAAATGTATCCGAGGCTGCGCAATCCGTATCCGGCAGTGCAAATCCCACAACTACGCTGGCGCGATGACGGTGATCTGCAGCTCGATTTTCGAATCGCGCGGCTCTGTCGCGCCACGCGATCCGCCCGGTCCGTTTCACTTGAGCTGGCGGATCCAGTGCCACATCGTCGTGTCGTCGCCGGGATGATCGCGCATGCGGCGCCCCTCGGCGGCGTGCGCCCGCACCTCGCGCGGCGTGACACCGAAGAGCTTGCGAAAGGCACGGACGAAATTCGTGCGGTAGGCGAAGCCGTGAAGCTCGGCGATGTCGGCGATGCTCCGTCCCTGCTGGGCCGGATCGGCGAGCATCTGCCTCGCCTGCTGGAGCCGTCCCCGCGTGACATAGGACGCCACGCCGCCATGCGCCTCGAACAGATAGTAGAGCTTGCGCGTCGAGATGCCGAAGGCGGCGGCGATGCTCTCGCTGGTCAGGGCCGGATCAAGGATGCGCTCGTCGATGTAGCGGCTGATCTGCCCGGTCAAAGCGATCTGGACGGCGGCGGCGTTCTCTTCCGTCACCGAGGCATTGATCGCCGCGGCGGCCAGCTCGATCGTCGGACGCACGATCGTCTCCGCCTCGTCGGCGCTCATCGTGCCGGCGGCGGCGTAGAGGCCCTTGAGATGGCTGCGCAGCAGCGCGGCGAGCGGGGCATCGCCGCGGATTCGGCGCAGGTTCTGCTCGTCCGGCGCCCGCAGCAGCGGCGCCATCAGGCGGCGTGGAATGGTCAGGTTGAGGCTGTCGAAATCCCCCGTCGTCGCCGTCGCCTGCGCCTGCGCCAGATCGGCGATGAAGAAATCTCCCGGGTTGGCCTGGTCGCCCGAGCCTCCTTCGCGCCGGCCGTGGCTCCCCTCGAGGCAGAGCTGCAGCGTGAGGTGGTCGAGGCCGTCCCGGCCGATCCGGGCGCGGGTGCGGTCGAAGCTGTGCGCCACGCAGCGATAGCCGGTGAGCACGATCTCGCCGAGATGGAAGGCGTCGGCGCCGAAGCTGAAGCGGTCGGCCTTGTTGCGCAGGCGGACGTCGTAGAGGACCCCGATGCTCTCCTGCCAGGCGGCTATCGTCTCCTTCTGGCCGAGCCCCGCCGTGTCCATGACGACGTGCCGAACCCGCGGCACGGCTGTAACGGCTGCCGGGAGACCAGAGTTCGCGCCTTCCGCCATGGTGACCCGCAGATGTTGCTGATGATCGAGGCTGTCTAGCCTGCTTACCATAGGAAAAGCGACAGGCAAATGCCGTCGACGGAGCCTCTGTTGCGGAAGATAAGCTTGCGGTATCCGGATCTGTTGTGCGCACTGGCCGCGAATGCGCAGCGGTCCCAGCCGCCACACGCGCGCCGGCCGATCCGCGTGTCAGGGCATCATGCGGACGTGCTGGTCGTAGAGGATCCAGATGGTGCCCGACACCATGATGAGCAGGATCAGCGCCGTGAACAGGATCAGCTTCAGGTCGTCGCGATGCGAGCGGGCAAGGTCGATGTGCAGGAAGTAGCGCAGATGCACCAGCGCCTGAATGAAGGCGAGCAGCCCCAGCACGGCGAGCGCGGCGCCGCCCCTGGCAAGCTCCAGCCACACCACCGCAAACGCGCCCGTGGTCAGCAGGAGGGCCAGGACGAGGCCGACCATGTAGTTGAGCCGCTCGCGCCCCTCGTCCTCATGCGCCCCCGCCGGCATGTCGGTGCGAACCTGGTTGCTCATGACACGACCCCGAACAGGTAGACGAAGGTGAAGATACCGATCCAGACCACATCGAGCATGTGCCAGAACAGCGCCAGGCGCATCAGCCGCAGCTTCACCGGCGTGTTCAAGCCGATCACCGTGACCTGAATGGCCATGATCGCCATCCACACCAGCCCGGACGACACGTGCAGGGCGTGGGTGCCGGTCAGTAGGTAATAGGCCGAGAGAAAGCCGCTGGCCTGGGGCGGCGCCCCATGCGCGGTGATCATGACGTAATAATCGCGCAGCTCCATGCCGACGAAGGCGGCACCGAGCACCCCGGTGACGAGGAGCCACGCCAGCACGCTGCGCCCGCTCTCGCGATACTTCATCGCCAGCATGGCGAAGCCGAAGGCGAAGCTGGAGAGGAGGAGCAGCAGTGTTTCCACGAAGGCGGCGGTGAGGTCGAACACCTCCGCCGGCCCGGGACCTTCGGCGATGCCTTGGACGCTCATCGCCGCATAGGTCGCGAACAGCACCGCGAACAGCACCAGGTCGCTCATCAGGAAGATCCAGAAGCCGAACATCACCTCTTCGGCCGCTTCATCGCTCGCGCGATCGGTGCCGGCGAGGTTCAGCCCGGGATGAAGGCGCTCGGACCGGCTCATGACAGCGCCTCCACGGCGGCGCCAGAGGAGAGGGCGCCGGAGCGGCTCTCCAGCCCCTCCGGGATCGCCCTGCCCCGGTTCTCGGACGTCATCTCCCGGTCGCGGGTCACGCCCGGCGCGGCGCGCGCGGCGGCGAGGAACGCCTCGTTCGCCGCCTTCACCGTCGCGGCGGGTATGGTCTCCTCGGTGTCGGTCTCGAAGGAGCGGGCGACGACCACCGCCCATATCAGCACGAAGGAGACGGCCGCCAGCCACCAGATGTGCCAGACCAGGCCGAACGCCCAGGCGCAGGCGAACAGGCCGATCAGCGGCGCCGTCGCGGTGTTGCGCGGCACCTCGATGTCCTCATAGGACGCCGGCGAGCGGTAGGCGGTACCAGCCTTCTTGGCCTCGTAGAAGGCGTCGCGCGCCGTGACCTCGGGGAGCACGGCGAAGTTCCATTCCGGCGGCGGGGAGGGAATCGACCATTCGAGCGCGCGTCCGTCCCACGGATCGCCAAGCGGCGCGGCCAGTTGCTCGCGCCGGCGCACCGACACCACGATCTGCATCGCCAGCAGCGCGAAACCGGCGAGGATCAGCGCGGCGCCGGCCATGGCGAGGGCGAGCCAGGGCAGGTAGTCGGGATCCGACCACATATAGGTGCGGCGCGTCGCGCCCATCATGCCCAGCCAGTAGAGCGGGAAGAAGGCCAGCAAGAAGCCCGGCGCGAAGCACCAGAACGAGGCCCGGCCCAGGCCCTCGTGCAGCCGGAACCCGAAGGCTTTGGGGAACCAGAACTGCACCGCCGCGAACATGCCGAACAGCACGCCGGGAATGATCATGTTGTGGAAGTGGGCCACCAGGAACAGCGTGTTGTGGACCTGGAAATCGACGCCGGGATTGGCCAGCAGCACGCCCGTCATGCCGCCGAGGATGAAGGTGAGCAGGAAGTTGATGTGGAACAGCATCGGCGTGGTGAAGCGGATGCGTCCGCCCACCATGGTCAGCAGCCAGTCATAGACCTTCACGCCGGTCGGCACGCCGATCACCATGGTGGCGATGCCGAAGATGGCGTTCACATTCGCGCTCTGGCCCATGGTGAAGAAGTGGTGCAGCCACACCGCGAAGGAGAGCACGGCGATGCACATGGTGGCGTAGACCAGCGAGGTGTAGCCATAGATGCGCTTGCTGGAGAAGGTGGCCACCACCTCGGACCAGACGCCGAAGGCCGGCAGGATCAGGATGTAGACTTCCGGGTGGCCGAACAGCCAGAACAGGTTGGCGTAGTTCATCATGTTGCCGCCGTCGCCATTCGTGAAGAAATGGAAGCCGGCATAGCGGTCGAGGGCGAGCATGATCGTCGCGGCGGTGAGCGGCGCCATGGCGAAGATCATCAGGATCGAGGTGCACAGCGTCGTCCAGGTGAACAGCGGCATGCGGAACAGCGTCATGCCGGGGCAGCGCTTCTTGTAGATCGTCACGGCGAAGTTGAGGCCCGTCAGCGTCGAGCCGATCGACCCCAGCGTCACCGCCCATATCCAGTAGTCGACCCCCTCGTCCGGGCTGAACTCGATGCCGGTAAAGGGCGGGTAGGCCGACCAGCCGCCGGTGGAGAACCGGCCGACCACCAGCGACACCATGATGAGGAGCGCGCCGGCCACGGTCAGCATCAGCGAGATGGCGTTGAGCAGAGGAAAGGACACGTCGCGCGCACCGATCTGCAGCGGCATGACGTAGTTCATCAGCCCGGTGATGAACGGCATCGCCACGAAGAAGATCATGATCGTGCCGTGGGTGCTGAACAGCTGCCCGAAATGGTCCGCGGACAGGAAGCCGGCACCGTCATAGGCGGAGAGCTGCTGGGCGCGCATCAGCGCCGCCTCGATCACCGCGCGGGCGAACATCACCAGCGCGACGACGATGTACATGATGCCGACCTTCTTGTGGTCGACGCTGGTCAGCCAGTCCCGCCACAGCGGCACCCACCACCCCTTGACCGTCAGCAGGATGACGGTGGCGAGCGCGCCAAGCACCGCGATGAACCCCGCCCCCGAGGCGATGAACTCGCTGAGCGAGGGATTCTCGATCGCCCCGGTGAAGACGAAGGAGCTCCATTCGAGCTGCCCGAAGATCAGTTCCCAGTTCATTGTCCGACCTCGGGCACATGCGCGCTATGGTGGGAGGCTTCGCTCGAGGCGGACATGCCGGCATGGGCGCCCGCCATGCCCGGGGCGAAGCTCGCCATCACCTGGCGGAACAGGCCCGGAGTGAACTGGCCATAGAGCACCGGCTCGTGGACCACGGAGGGCTGGAGCAGTTTCGCGTATCCGGCGGCATCGAGCGCGGTTCCCTGCGCTCTTGTCGTGGCGACCCACTCCTCGACGGCTTCCGGGCTCATCACGCGGGTGGTGAAGGACTGGGTGGCGAAGCCGAGGCCGTTATACTGGGTGTTGCGCCCGGTGAAGTCGCCGGTCTCGTCGGCCAGGAGGTTGAGCTGGGTCTGCATTCCCGCCATCGCATAGATCTGTCCGGCGAGGCGGGGAACGATGAAGGACTGCATCACCGTTCCGCTGGTCAGCCTCAAGGTGACCGGCCGATCTTCGGGCAGGGCGAGCAGATCGAGCGTCGCCACGCCCTGTTCGGGGTAGAGGAACAGGAACTTCCAGTCCAGCGCGACGACCTCGACCACCAGCGGCTCGGGACCGAGTGGCCGATAGGGGTCGAATTGCAGCGTGTGCTTCCACAGCGCCGTGCCAAGGATGACGATCAGCGCGACCGGGATGCCCCAGATGAGCATCTCGAGGCTCCAGCTGAACTCCCAGTCCGGCCGATAGGAGCCTTTGCCGCCCCGGCGGTAGCGGAACAGCACGATCGGCAACGCCACGAACATCGGCACGATGACGATGAGCATCAGGAAGCTGATCACGCCGAAATGCGAGAGCTGCGCCGATGCGATCGGTCCGGCCGGCTCGAGGAATCCTCCGGCGGACGCGACCCCTGGAACGGCTGCGGCAAGCAGCCCGACAATTCCCCTCGCCTTCACGCTGCCCCCCTTGCGACTGATCCACGCCCTGCCGCGTGCGGCCTCTCGTCTGAAGGCATCAGCCCGAACCCCTGCCGCAGGAAAGCACGAATAGGAACGAATTTCATCGTGGCGCGCATGAGAAATTGCGGAAAGATGGCGGCGCCGGCGCGGCAGCCTCAGGGCGGCCTTGCCGACCACAGGGTTGGCCGAGAGCGACATCCATATCACTCATTCGACCGGCGAAGACAGCGTAACGCTTTGGCATTCCACATATTGTGGAATTGCCGAGGCCATCGGCCGCCCTCTATCCTTCTCTGCGAGAGAAGCGGCCGGCACGTTCTCGCCCCATTCGACCTCGCCACAGGATGAAGAGGAAACCGGGTGCGCATAGCAATCGACACGCTCGGCACCAGAGGTGACGTACAGCCCTATATCGCGCTTGCCCTGGGGTTGGTCGGACGCGGTCACGAGGTGCAAATTGCGGGACCCGCCCAGTTCGACGTCATGGTCCGCGACCATGGCATCGCCTTTGCGGCGCTTCCGGGTGAGTTCCTGGCGCTGATGGACACGCCGGAAGGCAAAGCGGCCATCGCGGGCGGGCGAGGCTTCAGCGCCGGACTCAAGCTCTTGAAGCATGTGCGTCCGTTGATGCGGCGCCTGCTGGATGACGAGTGGACGGCCGTCAGAGCCTTCCATCCCGATGTGATCGTCCACCATCCCAAGGCGATTGCGGCGCCACACATCGCCGAAGCTCTCGCATGCCCGCACATGCTTGCATCGCCGCTGCCGGGCTTCACGCCGACCTCGGCCTTTCCCAGCCCGATGCTGCCGTTTGCTTCCCTGGGGCCGCTGAACCGCGCCAGTCATGCGCTGGCGATCAAGGGGGCCGACCTGCTGTTCCGCACGCAGATTCGCGACTGGCGGGAAACGTCGCTGGGGCTCGCGGGCCGCCGCTCCGGTGCCGGCAGGTTCCTGGGCACGCTCTATGCCTATAGCCCGCATGTCATTCCGGTTCCGCCCGATTGGGGCCGCGATGTGCGGGTCAGCGGCTATTGGTTCCTCGACGATGAGAGGTGGCGCCCCTCCGACGCGCTGACGGCATTCCTTGATGCCGGCGAACCACCGATCTATGTCGGCTTCGGCAGCCTGCCCGGGCTCGATCCTCAGCGGACGACCATGACCGTCATCGAGGCTCTCGCGAAAACCGGCAAACGCGGTGTGCTGGCGACCGGCGGCGGGGCGCTGGAGGCGCGGCACGTAGCTGGCCATGTCCACATCATCGCCGGAGCGCCACACGACAGGTTGTTTCCGCGGGTCGCCGCGACCGTGCATCATGGCGGCGCCGGAACCACTGCGGCGTCTCTGCGCGCCGGCAAACCCACCGCCATCTGCCCGTTTTTCGGCGACCAGCCGTTCTGGGCAAGGCGTGTCGCCGCGTTGGGTGTAGGTCCGCGGGCTCTCGAGCGAAAAACTCTGTCGGCCGAAAGCCTGGCGGCGGCGATCATGGCGATGGACGATCCGCTGATGCGCCGCCGGGCATCCATTCTTGGCGACGCGATCCGACAGGAGGATGGCGTCGCCGCGGCGGTGGAATTCATCGAGAGCAGAGTAGCCGGGCAAGCCGTCTAGGAGCCCCCACGGCGGCGCTCGGCGACGGCATCGTGGAATACCGCGGGATCGGCAACTTATGATTTCAAGGCGAAGGCTGGGCAGGCGGGCGATACGCGGGCGGGGGGGCAGCCCGGTATCGCCCGCACTGCATCAACGGGTCGTGCGCGAGGAGCGGGCGTTGAGTTCGATCTGCTGCGCGATGTAGGGCTCCACGCCCAGCGTCTCGACGCGGTGGCTGGTCGTCACGTTCCGGCCCTCATAGACCGGACCGACCGGCACATGGGCGCCCGTCACCGTGTTCTTCCAGGCCTGGCGCTCATAGTGGTCCTGCTTCGCTTCCGAGGCGCCAACATAGGAAAAGGATGCGGCTGCGGCCAGAATATAAACAAGCTTGTTCATGTCACATCTCCATTTTTACAGATTTGCACGCGAAATGCGTCCATCTGATGGGCCGACTATAGAGACGTTGACTTGCCATGATTTATCACACTTGCGGCGAGTATAGCGGCATTGCGGGTTTGTTGGGCGCGTCCGGAGTGAAGTCCTCCATTAATCCCAGCCCGCACGAGACGAGACACGCTTGCTTCCGGCGGCGGCGCTGGCGGTGCGCGCCGGTACGCTGGCTCTCACGGTGAACCGGGGTCGCACAGGCGCGCGAGTGAGGTGGTCCCCGCCACGCTGGACATCGCGTGGAGCTTCGCTTATCCGTCGTGCCACGGTCTGCAGTTCACCGAGGCGTTGCCGCCCCGCAAGGGGAGCTAAACCTGCGTGTTTCCGAACCCCGCACTTGTCCTTGTGCCCGGTCGCAAGACGGCAACCCCGACATTTCCTCGCGAAAGGGCACCAACGAGGATAGGTCATGCCCAGAACCGTTCTGGCCTATGAGGCGCCGGATATTTCCGCGCTCGCCCGCAGCTTGCATCAGGCCATCGCCGCGCTTGAGCGGCCGCCCGGCCATGTCGAACTGCTGAACCTGCTGGCGCGCGGCGCCGGCTATCGCAATTTCCAGCATCTGCGGGCCGACAGGGCCGCCCGCGCGCGGCTGGCCACGCCCGCGCCGCCCCCGGCCCCGCCGGCGGACCACGCACGCTGCGAAAAGGCGCTGCGCCTGTTTGACCCGGCGGGCAGGCTGCTGCGCTGGCCGAAGAAGCGCAACCAGCAGATCCTCTGCCTGTGGGTGCTATGGTCGCGCCTGCCGAGCGGCGACGCCTTCCCCGAGCGGCGGATGAACGCGCTGCTGAACGCCGAGCACCTGTTCGGCGACCATGCGCTGCTGCGGCGGGAGATGGTGGGATTGGGGCTGTTTCGCCGCACGCTGGACGGAAGCCGGTATTGGCGTGTGGAACGCGAGCCGCCGCCCGAAATGGCGACGCTCAACGCGCTCCTGCGCCAGCGCCGCGCCGCCTATTCCTCATAGGCCATGTAGCGGATGATCCGCCACTTGCCGTCGTCCTCCTTGCGGAAAACATCCATCCCCGGCTCGACGCTCCTTATGTCGCCCGGCGTGATGGTCAGCGTCCAGGTCAGGCGGACGACGGCGAGGTCGCCTTCCACGATGACCTCCTTGATGTCGGCGGTATAGCGGAAGCGGCGCTCCTTGCTGTCGAGCGCCTTGGCGATCAGCGCGCAGCGCGTCGCGTAATCCGCCGTGCCCTGGCCGCGATAATCCGAGATCAGCGATGTGGAGAACAGGTCGCAGGCGGCCGCCTTGTCGCCCCGGTTGAACGCCTCGGTCCATCGAGCGAGCCGCTCGCGGATCGCCTGCGCCTCGGCGGCAAGACCCTGCGCCTCGCCAGCAAGGACCGGCCCGGCCATGAGGCAGAAGAAGGCGCTCACCATGGCGAGCCGGCGGATCGGATGGCGCATGTCACGGCCCTGGATGTGGACCATCAGGCTACCACGCCGCCGGTCGGCACGCAGCATCATCCATGTTGCGCTGCAGCGCGGAACGGGCTAGGTGCTGGGTATTCGTCAGGACCCGGTGCAAGCCCGGGTGGCTCTTCCGGCCGCCGATCCGCCGGACAACGCACAGTCAGCGCCTGCCCCGCCGCCTCGTTTGCGGATGCACGCCCTTTGCGAAGATTTCCCCTCCATGACCCATGCCTCGACCGCCGCCCATCGCTATTTCCGCGACTGGACCTCCAACATCCGCGCCGACATCCTCGCCGGCATCGTCGTCGCCCTCGCCCTCATCCCGGAAGCGATCGGCTTTTCGGTGATCGCCGGGGTCGATCCGAAGGTGGGCCTGTTCGCCTCCTTCGCCATCGCCTGCGTATCGGCCATCGTCGGCGGCCGGCCGGGCATGATCTCGGCCGCCACCGCCGCCACCGCCGTGGTGATGGTCTCGCTCGTGCGCGATCACGGGCTGCAGTATCTGTTCGCCGCGACCATCCTGATGGGCCTGATCCAGATCCTCGCCGGCTTGCTGAAGCTGGGGCGGGTGATGCGCTTCGTCTCGCGCTCGGTCATCACCGGCTTCGTCAATGCCCTCGCCATCCTCATCTTCATGGCGCAGCTGCCGGAGCTCATCGGCGTGCCGATGGAGACCTACCCGATGATCGCGGTTGGCCTCGCCATCATCTATCTGTTTCCGCGCCTGACGAAGGCGGTGCCCTCCCCGCTCGTCGCCATTGCCGCGCTCACCGCCTTCGCCTGGTGGAGCGGCATGGATCTGCGCACCGTTGGCGATCTCGGCGCCCTCCCCTCCGGCCTGCCGGTATTCGCACTGCCGGACGTGCCGCTGACGCTGGAGACGCTGCAGATCATCCTGCCCTATTCGCTCACTTTGGCCGCCGTCGGCCTGCTGGAATCGCTGCTCACCGCGCAGATCGTCGACGACATGACCGACACGATGAGCAACAAGAGCCAGGAGTGCATCGGCCAAGGCACCAGCAACATCGCCTCGGCACTGATCGGCGGCATGGGCGGCTGCGCGATGATCGGCCAGTCGGTGATAAACGTCACCTCAGGCGGCCGCGGCCGGCTCTCCACCTTCGTCGCGGGATCGTTCCTGCTGTTCCTCATCCTCGTGCTGGACGATCTCGTGCGCATCATCCCGATGGCGGCGCTGGTGGCGGTCATGATCATGGTGTCGATCGGCACCTTCTCATGGCGCTCGATTCTCGATCTCCGCACCAACCCGCGCTCCTCCTCGCTGGTGATGCTGGCCACCGTGTTCACCGTGGTGACAACGCACGACCTCGCCATCGGCGTGCTGGTCGGCGTGCTGCTGTCGGGCGTGTTCTTCGCCGGCAAGGTGTCGCAGCTGGTGGCGGTCGGCGAGCATATCGACGAGGAAAGTGGCCGGGTGACCTACGTCGTCAACGGGCAGATCTTCTTCGCCTCCTCCGAGGTATTCCTCGGCGGTTTCGATTTCGACCAGCCGGCGCGCGAGGTGGTGATCGACCTCACCCACGCGCATTTCTGGGACATCACCTCGATCGGCGCGCTCGACAAGGCGGTGCTGAAGTTCCGCAAGGCTGGCGCACAGGTCGAGGTGCTCGGCCTCAACGAGGCCAGCGCGACCCTGGTCGACCGCTTCGGCACCCACGACAAGGCGGACGCCCCCGCACCGGCGGCGCACTAGCCGGAGACGGTCCCGGCCACGCCCCGCCGCGGGGCGTCAGGCCATCTCGCGGGTCGCCAGCACCCATTCGCGGGCGCGGGCTTCCGGGTTCGGATTCAGCAGCACGTCGGTCACGACCGCGACGCTGTCCGCCCCCGCCTGGCGCACGCCGGGGGCGCGCTCGATGGTGAGGCCGCCAATGGCAACCAGCGGCAGATCGCCGATGCGCTGCTTCCAGCGGGTCACGCGCTCCAGCCCCTGCGGCGCCCAGCGCATCTTCTTCAGGATGGTGGGATAGACCGGCCCGAGCGCCACATAGTCGGGCCGCGCCAGCAGCGCCGCTTCCAGCTCGGCCTCGTCATGGGTGCTGATGCCGAGCCTCAGCCCCGCCCGGCGAATGGCCGGCACATCCGCTTCGGCAAGGTCCTCCTGGCCGAGATGGACGAAATCGCAGCCCAGATCGATGGCGAGCTTCCAGTAGTCGTTGACGATGAGCTGCGCGCCGAAGCGCTCGCAGACCTCGCGCGCCGTCGCGATCTCGCGGCGCAGCTCGGCCTCGTCCATCTCCTTGGCGCGCAGCTGCACCAGCTTCACGCCCTGCGGCAGCAGGCGCGGCAGCCAGGCGGCACGATCGACGATGAGGTAGAACGGATCGAGCTTCATGGCACTCTCACTGGACGTCTTCACTGGCCCAACACGGCGCGGCCCATGACCGGGGTCGAGGGCGCCGCCATGTCGCGCACTTCCATCGGATCGGCGATCACCGCCTCGCGCCCCGCCTCGATGGCGCGGGCGAAGGCGCGGGCCATGCGCACCGGATCGCCCGCCTTGGCGACCGCCGTGTTCAGCAGCACGGCGTCATAGCCCAGCTCCATCGCCGCCGCCGCGTGCGAGGGCAGGCCGACGCCGGCATCGACCACCAGCGGCACGCCGGGGAAATGCGCGCGCAGCGAGCGCAGGCCGTAAGGGTTGTTGAGCCCGCGCCCGGAACCGATCGGCGCCCCCCACGGCATCAGCACCTCGCAGCCGGCGGAGATGAGCTTCTCCGCCACCACGAGGTCCTCGGTGGTGTAGGGAAACACCTGGAAGCCGTCGCGCGTGAGGATGCGGGCGGCCTCGACGAGACCGAACACGTCGGGCTGCAGCGTGTCGTCCTCGCCGATCACTTCCAGCTTCACCCAGGGCGTGCCGAACAGCTCGCGGGCCATCTCGGCCGTGGTGACGGCTTCCTTCACGGTCTTGCAGCCGGCGGTGTTGGGCAGCACCTTCACGCCGAGGTCGCGGATGAGCTGCCAGAAGCTCTGGCCGGACTTCGCCACGCCGGATTCGCGGCGCAGCGAGACGGTCACGATCTCCGTGCCCGAGGCGCGGATCGCTTCGGTGAGGATGGCCGGCGAGGGATATTGCGCCGTGCCGAGCAGCAGGCGCGAGCCGACCGCGGTGCCGTAGAACGTCGCCACATCGGCCTGTGCCCCGGCCGGCACGCCGGATTTGTTGGTCATCGCGTCCATGACAGTCTCCCTGTCAGCCCCCCTGCATCGGGGCGAGGATCTCGACCCGGTCGCCATCGGCGATCGGCGTCGCCGCCCGCTTCACCGCCCGCACCATGTCGCCATTGACCGCCGTCGCCACGATGGCGTCGTCGAGCCCCAGTTCGGTCAGCAGGCGCGCGAGCGTGCCGGCGGCCGTGTCGGCCGGCTCACCATTCACGATGATCTTCATCCATGACCTCCGGGAAATAGGCCCCGTCGAACGCGACTTCCGCCGCGCGGCGCGCAAGCGCCGGCGCGGCGAGGAAGCCGTGGCGATAGAGACCGTTGACATAGAGCGTGTTGCCGCGCCGGCGCAGGCGCGGCAGGTTGTCCGGGTAGGCCGGGCGCACATCGGCGCCGATCTCGACGATCTCGGCCTCGCCGAAGGCGGGATGCAGCGCATAGACGGCCCCGAGCAGCTCCAGCATGGAGCGCCCCGTCACCCGACCGCGCTCGTCATTCTCGATCGAGGTGGCGCCGATCATGAAATGCCCGTCGCCGCGCGGCACGATGTAGACGGGGATGCGCGGATGCAGCATGCGCACCGGGCGCTTGAGCGCGATCTCGGTGGAATAGAGCACCAGCATCTCGCCCTTCACGCCGCGCAGATCGGCGAGCACGTCGCGCGCCGCGAGGCCCCGGCAGTCGACGACGAAATCGGCTCCGTCATCGACAGTCTCGAAGCCGTCCGCTTCGTAGCGGATGGTCACATTGTGCTCGTCGACCAGCCTGGCGGTCAGCGCCGCCAGCGCCTTGCGCGGCTCGAGATGCGCCTCGGTCGGGAAGAACAGACCCTGGTCGAACCGGCCCTCGAGGTCCGGCTCCAGCGCCGCGATGCGCGCGCCGTCGACCCACTCATAGCCCTCGGTTCGCCGCGAGAAGCGGCGCAAATCCGGCAGGTCGCGCGCCGGTGCCAGCACGAGGCTGCCCTCGTTCGGCACGTCCGGCACGGCCTCGCGCCAATACGCCAACGATTCAAAGCCGAGCTCGGCGACGATCGGCTCGGCGCTCTCGCGCTCGCACCAGGGAGCGAGCATGCCGCCCGCATACCAGGAACAGCCCTGCCCCGATCCGGCCTTGCGCTCGACGATGGTGACGTTGGCGCCGCGCCGGGCGAAGGCATGCGCGCAGGTCAGCCCGGCAACGCCGGCGCCGACGATCTTCACGCGCATGGCGTTCGCGGCGGCGCGGACGGCCGTGGTCTCGGTGGATTCAGCTTGCGGGGACAGCATTCACTCCTCCCTCCGCCAGTTTCAACTGGATCAGGTTCGAAGGGTCGCCATGCCGCGCATTCTCAGCGCGCCGATGGCCTCTCAGCCTCCTGACGAGGCTCCCCCGGACGTCTTCGATATAATCTCTCAGCCGGCGAATGTCACCGCCGCAACCACAATATTCCCGGCGCCGCGCTCAGCCCCGGCGCGAGAGCGGGACGACATTGTCGGCCGGACCGCGCGTCGCCGCGACCACGGCGCGCCGCAGCGTCTCGCGGCTGAAAGGCTTGCCCAGCCGCATCATCCCGGCCTTGGCATCGGCCGGCAGCTCGGCATAGCCGGTGCCGAGAATGATCGGCAGGCTCGGCCAGCGCCTGGAGATGGCGGCGGCGAGCTGGACGCCGGTCATGCCGGGCATCGCCTGGTCGGTGAGCACCACGTCGAAGCTGACGCCGGATTCGAGGATGCGCAGCGCCTCCTCCCCGGACGCCGCCTCGGTGACGGCACAGCCGAGATCCTCCAGCATCGCCCCGGTGGCGGCGAGCACGAGGGCGTCGTCGTCGACCACCAGGATACGCTGCGCGCCGGTCTCGCCGGCGGGCACCACGTCCTCATCCTCCGCTTCCGGCTCCGGCCGGCTTCGGGCGGCCTCGGCGATCGGCAGATAGATCGTCGCCGTCGTTCCCCGCCCCGGCCGGCTTTCCAAAATCAGCTTGCCGTCCGACTGCGCGGCAAGGCCGTGCACCATGGCGAGGCCGAGCCCGGTTCCCTTGCCCACCCCCTTGGTGGTGAAGAAGGGCTCGGTGGCGCGCGCCAGCGTGTCCGCGTCCATGCCGACGCCGGTATCGCTGATCGACAGGCAGAAATAGCGCCCCCCGGACAGCACTCCAGGCTCCGGCGGACCCTCATAGTCCGGGTCGCCCGCCGGAGCGGCGACCACTTCCTCACGCGCCGAAATGGTGATCGTGCCGCCGTCCGGCATGGCGTCGCGCGCATTCACCGCAAGATTGAGCAAGGCGAGTTCGAGCTGGTTGGCGTCAACGCGCGCGCGCGGCAGGCCCAGCGGAAAGCGCGTCTCGATGCGCACGCTCGGCCCGATCGACCGGCGCATCAGCTCGGCCATGCCGAGCACGAGGTCGGGAATGTTGACCGGTTCCGGGTTGAGGTCCTGACGGCGAGCGAAGGCCAGCATGCGCTGGGTGAGCGACGCGCCACGCTGCGCGGCCTGCGTCGCGTGGTCGAGCAGCGCGAGCAGGCGCGCATCGTTCGGCGCCCGCTTGGCGGCGAGTTCCAGATTGCCAAGCACCACGGCGAGCAGGTTGTTGAAGTCATGCGCGATGCCGCCGGTGAGCTGGCCGACGGCCTCGAGCTTCTGCGCCTGCCGCAGCGCCTCCTCGGCGACGCGGCGCTCGGTGACGTCGATCAGGCCGCACAGCGTCTTGGTCAGGTTGCCCTGGGCGTCCTTCTCGGCGACCGCCGACAGGACGCAGTCGAGCACCCGCCCGTCCTTGGCGACGAGCTTGTACTCGGCCTCGCGCAACTCGCCGGTGCCGACCAGGCGCGGCCAGTGCTCCTTGTCGCGACGGTAGGTGGATTCCGCGGTCATGAAGTCGGTCAGCGGCCGCCCGATCACCTCCTCGCGCCGGTAGCCGAGCATATCGAGCCAGCGGTCGCTGACCTGCGCGACGCGACCGTCGGGACCGAGCGAATGCAGCGGCAGCGGCGTCCGGCGATAAAGGGTGCGGTAGCGCTCCTCGCTTTCGCGCCACATCTGCGCCTCGCGCTCGGCGAGCAGGGCGAAGCGCCGGTCATAGGAGGCGGCGAGCAGCATGGCGGCGAAAATGGCGAAGGTCGCGGCCGTCACCACGGCGACGAGGCCGACATTGTCGCCGGTCTCCGGGACGGAGGCATGTCCGCCCTCATGGCCGGTGACGGTCACGCCCATCATCGCGACATAATGCATGCCGGCGATGCCGAAGCCGAGCGCCAGCGCGGCGATGGCGCGCTGCGTCGACGAATGGCGGTGGAAGGCCAGCCAGATCGCCACGGTCGAGGCGACGATCGCCAGCACGATGGCGCCGCCGACATAGAGCGCGTCGTGCGTCATGACGCCCGGCATGCGCATCGCCGCCATGCCGGTATAGTGCATGCCGACGATGCCCAGTCCCATGAAGATGCCGCTGAGCAGGATGCCGCCCCGCCCCACGGAGATGTGGCCCGCGGCGTAGAGGGCGAGCCCGGTGGCCGCGATGGCCAGCAGCAGCGAAACGACGGTCAGAAATGCGTCATAGGAGACCGGCAGACCGATGTGCAGCGCCAGCATGGCGATGAAGTGCATCGCCCAGATGCCGCCACCGAGCACCAGCGCGGCCGCCACCAGCCAGCCATTGCGCATCGGACCGCGCGAGCGCGCCATGCGTCCCGCGAGATCGAGCGCCGTGTAGGACGCCGCCACGGCGATGAGGACCGACAGCGCCACCAGCGCGTTATCGTGGCTACCGACAAGGTTCATGTCGTGACCGGAAATTGTTCGCCCAGAGCGGGTCTGCCGCGATGGACATTGGTTCAGAACGCGGCCGGAGGAACGTAACGCCCTGTTTCAGGCTGTCGCGCCCCCCCGATGTCTCCCACCGGACAGCGGTACCTAACTGAGATAGCCCAAAAGCCAAAGCACGATGATGATCGGCAGCGGAATGCCGATCAGCCACAGGACGCCGCCCTTCAGCATGAAACCCTCCTCGCCATCGTGTGAGGGGAACACGCCAGCCCCTCTTTCGGTTCCCCGACGATACGGGTTACTCCTCGCCCCTCGTCCTTCCTCCCCGTTTCTGCCGGACCTCGCCATGCCCCTGTCGCTGAAAGGCCTGCCGCCCTCGCTCCGGGACCTGCCCGGCCGGATCTTCTCGGAAATGACGGTGCTGGTGGCGTTGCTGGGCGCCGCGCTGGGGCTTCTGGCCTTCGCCTTCGTCGCCGACGAGGTGGTGGAGGGAGAGACCCACGCCTTCGACGAGGCGGTGCTGCTCGCCTTCCGCGTGCCCGGCGATCCGGCGGATCCGATCGGTCCGCGGTGGCTGGAGATCGTCATGCGCGACGTCACCGCGCTCGGCAGCACCACGGTGCTGACGCTGATCACCCTCGCCGTGGCCGGCTTCCTCGTCGTCGACCGCAAGCGCGCGGCGGCGCTTTTCGTGCTGGTGGCGACGGCGGGCGGCGGGCTGCTGAGCTACCTGCTCAAGCTCGGCTTCGATCGCCCCCGCCCCGACCTCGTCGCCCATCTCGTCGACGTCAGCACGTTGAGCTTTCCGAGCGGCCACGCCATGGGCGCCGCCGTCACCTATCTGACCCTCGGCGCCCTGATCGTGCGGACCGAGAGCAAGCGGCGGCTGAAGGCCTATGTGCTGGCCGTGGCGGTCGGCCTCACATTGCTGATCGGCTTCAGCCGCATCTATCTCGGCGTCCACTGGCCCACCGACGTCATCGCCGGCTGGTGCGCCGGCAGTGCGTGGGCGCTGCTGTGCTGGATCGTCGTTCTGCTGCTGCAGCGGCGCGGCCAGGTGGAGGGCGGGAGCGGCACAAACGGCAACGCATCCCATCCCTCCGCCGGGGTATGATACCCGGAAAGCCACCGATGGCATTCCCGCGGCGCTCGGCTATCATTGCTCCACAGGAAGCCGCAGAGCATCCCGATGCTGCAGGAGGATATGTATGAGCACCACCGCGCCGGAAGGAAACCTGATCCCGGAAATCGGCGTCGTCGAAACGGTCGAGTCCGACAACATCCTGCGCTGGGACGGGTCCAACCTCTATGTCGAGCAGGACATCTTCCATAACGGCCAGTTGGTCCACCGCCGCTACAAGCGGCGCGTCACCAAGCCGGTAGCACAGGCCCTGGCCATCGTGCTGGCCCAGCACTAGCGGCCCAGGACGGCATTCGGCCATCGGATGTCACGCCACGGCCGGCCCGCAAGGCGTTGATGTGGTGGATCAACCTTTCGAAACGGATGGGGACCATCCGTTTCGGTCGATCCACGAGGACGGCCGCTCCGGCTAGATCCGCGCCAGCAGCCCGCCCAGCAGGACAAGGCCCGCCGGCCAGATGCCGAGCCGGGAGGCGGTGCCGATATGGCCGAGTTCCCCGACATCGGCGACATCCGCGCCCCATGCCTGCGCAAAGGCCTGCGCCTGCACCGGGGTGACGCGCGGATCGTCGCGCGAGACAAGCACCAGCGCCGGATAGGGCAGCGGCGACAGCGGCATCGGGCCGAAATTGCGCACCAGGTCGAAGGACGGGTCGGGATCGTCGACATTGGTCGGCGCGGCGAGGAAGGCGGCGGCCACCTTGCTACGCGCCAGCTCGGGCCGGGCCGCCGTCCAGCGCACCACCGTCGCCACGCCGACCGAATGGGCGACGAGCACCACCCGGCGCGGGGCCGCCTCGACCGCCGCGTCGAGGCGCGCGGTCCATGCCCCGACCTCGGGCCGGCTCCAGTCCTGCTGGATCAGCCGCGTCGAATTGGGAAAGGCACCCAGCCAGTGCGACTGCCAATGCTCGGCCGGCGCATTCTCGCGGCCCGGCAGCACGAGGAAATCGAAGGAGGCGAAGTCGACGGACATGGGGCACCCCGGGGGTCAGGCCGGACGGAGCACGGCGAACAGGATCACGAGCACGCCCAGCAGTGACACGCTCCACGCCAGCGAGCGCAGATACGGCACGCCGAAGGCGTAGAGCGGAACATA
Organism: Ancylobacter sp. TW_SC_1; assembly: GCF_056836805.1. Classification (NCBI taxonomy): domain Bacteria; kingdom Pseudomonadati; phylum Pseudomonadota; class Alphaproteobacteria; order Hyphomicrobiales; family Xanthobacteraceae; genus Ancylobacter; species Ancylobacter sp. TW_SC_1. Next base: position 2,068,054 of record NZ_CM166365.1, on the reverse strand, counting down.
GACGATCCGCGCGCCGAGATAGAGCGCCGCGCCCCACAGGGTGAGCGCACCTTCCCGGCCGGCGACATGAGCGATGAGAATGGCCGCGGCGAAGACCGGCAGCGTCTCGAACAGGTTGGCCTGCGCCCGACGCAGCCGCCCGGTGACCACGCCGACCGTCGGACCCGGCTCGTCGCGCGGGCCGGCATTGTAGCCGATACCGGTTTCCCGGTTGCGCCAGAGGGCCGGCAGCAGTACTTGCCCAAGGGCAAGCACCAGCGTCCAGGCGAGCAGGGTGAGTTCCATCGTCATGGCGCTTCCGATGCGTGGGAAAAACGTCGAAATTCATCGCTATCCGCGTGCCGTCCATTACATCTAGCAATCATGGCCAAGCAGAAACAGAACAAGCGGCGGCCAACCGACGGACGCCCTCTCGACCAGGTCGCCGCGCTGCCCTTCCGTATCGCGGAGAATGACGTCATCGAGGTTCTGGTGATGACCTCGCGCGAGACGCACCGCGTGGTGATTCCCAAGGGCTGGCCGATCAAGAACCGCAAGGACTGGAAATCGGCGCAGATCGAGGCCCGGCAGGAGGCCGGCGTGATCGGCGATGTCGGCCGCAAACGGCTCGGCCAGTATCTTTACTGGAAGCGGCTCGAAAGCCATTTCGCGCTGGTGAAGGTCACGGTCTTTCCGCTCGCCGTCCGTCGCCAGCTCGCCGACTGGCCGGAACGCCACGAGCGCGCGCAGCTATGGATGCCAGCCGAGGACGCCGCCCTGCTGGTGGACGAGCCCGAACTCAGCGCCCTGATCCTCGAATTCGCGCAGTCGCCGACGGCGCGCCGGCTGGCGCCGGCCGGCGCCGCCGCGAAGGGAGCCGCGCCGAAGGGCTGAGCGGCATGGCGCCAACCGCCGGCCGGGCCCGTCCCGCGGCCCGGATCGGTCAGGTCGCGGTATCGGAGACCCGGGCATCCCGCCGGAAGAGCCGGCCGCGCTCGGCGAAGAGCACGAAGCACAGCGCCGCGAAGGCGAGCATGACGAAGCCCATGGTGAGCGGCAGCGTGGTGCCGTCGAAATGCTGGCCCAGCGCGAAGCCGAACAGCGCCCCGCCCACCGTGCTGACGAAGCCGAGCGCCGACGAGGCCGTGCCGGCGACATGACCGACCGGTTCCATCGCCATCGAATTGAAGTTCGACACCATCAGGCCGAAGAAGAACATCATCACCCCCTGCAGTGCCGAGAAGGTCCAGATGTTCTCGGCGCCCGCCAGCACGACGGCGGCGTGCACCAGCGTCACCCCGAAATAGCCGAACAGCGCGGCGTGCGAGACCCGCCGCATGCCGAGCCTCTCGACGATGCGCGCATTGAGCAGCGAGGACGCCGCCATGAACACCGCGATGAGCGCGAAGATCAGCGTGAACAGCTCGGCCGAGCGGAAGGCGTCCGCGAACACCTGCTGGGCCGAGTTGATGAAGCCGAACAGGCCGCCCATGACCATGGTCATGGCGAGCATGTAGCCGACCGTCACGCGGCTGCGGACGATGAGGCCGAAGGCATGGGAGATGCCGGCGAAGGAGATCGGCGAGCGATCCTCCGGGTGCAGCGTCTCCGGCAGGCGCGCCAGCGTCCACACGAACAGCACCGCGCCGAACAGGCAGAGCATGAAGAAGATGCCCCGCCACGGCGCCACCAGCATGATGGCCTGGCCGATCGACGGCGCGATGATCGGCACCGACAGGAAGACCAGGAAGGCGAGCGACATCACCTTCGCCATGTGCGAGCCGGAATAGCAGTCGCGCACGATGGTGATGGCGAGGATGCGCGTTGCCGCCGAGCCGATGCCCTGCACCACCCGCGCCGCCAGCATCACCTCCAGCGTGCCGGCGAACACCGCGCCGACCGACGCGACGGTGTAGATGGCAAGGCCGAACAGCAGGACGTTGCGGCGGCCGAACCGGTCGGCCAGCGTGCCGTAAATGAGCTGCGCCGCGCCGAAGCCGAGCAGATAGGCGGTGACGATGAGCTGGGTGTGGTTGGCCGTGTCGATGCCGAGCGAATGGCCGATCTCGGGCAGCGCCGGCAGCATCGAATCGATGGCGATGGCGTTCGTCGCCATGAGGCCGGCGATGAACAGCACGAACTCGCGGAACCCCATGCCGGGATGGGACGATTCCGGCGCGGGTGCGGGCGAGCTCATGACGGATCCAGTGCGCGAGCGGACAGTGACGACCTCGGCGGGAGCCGCCGGGGCACGCCTTATGGCGCAGATCTCGGCGCGCCCCTAGGGGATGGAAGACACAGGGACGGCAAAATTAGCCGACGGACCATCGGAAGTCCCGCCATTGCAACACTTCGGCACTGGCTTGAATAATAATGATGGATATCATCAAATTTCGTGCCGGCTGCCGGCCGGCCGCACGCGTTCCGCGTCGGGCGGGGCGCGAACGGGCAAACCGGGGAGCGCCCACAATGTTCGATCCCACCACCTGGACCGGGTTCCACACCTGGCTGAGCCTGATCGCCATCGCCGCCGGCTTCGTGGTGCTGGCCGATCTCACCACCGGGCGGGACCGCCCCGGCTGGACCGCCGTGTTCCTCGCCACCGCCGTCGCCACCAGCGCGACGGGCTTCGGCTTCGCCTTCCACGGCGTGCTGCCCTCGCACATCGTCGGCGTGATGGCGCTGGTGGTGCTCGCGGTCACCCTGCCCGCCCGCTACCATTTCGGCCGCGCCGGGCGCTGGAACGCGATCTACGCGATCGGCGTCGTCGCCAGCCTGTGGTTCCTGATGTTCGTCGCCGTGGCGCAGGCCTTCGCCAAGATCCCCGCCTTGCACGCGCTGGCGCCGACACAGTCGGAGCCGCCCTTCGCCATCGCCGAGGGCGTGGTGCTGGTGCTTTTCGTGCTGGCCGGCATCGCGGCGGTGCGCGGCGCGCGCACCATGCCCCGGCCGGCCTGACGGCGGGCGTCCGCCGCCTCAGAACTGCGGCGGCCCCATGTCGAGCGCCGGCGGCTCGAATTGCGGGATGTTCAGCTCGATGGTCGAGGGGTCCACCGTCGGGCCGGCGCTGATCCAGTAGGTCACCGCGTCCGGCCACATGATGACCACCACCACGAGGATGAGCTGCATCAGCAGCCACGGAATCGCGCCCCAGTAGATCTGCGAGGTGCGGATCGAGGGCGGCGCGATGCCGCGCAGGTAGAACAGCGCGAAACCGAAGGGCGGATGCATGAAGGCGGTCTGCATGTTCACGCAGAGCAGCACGCCGAACCAGATGAGGTTGATGTCGAGCTTCACCGCCACCGGCACGAGCAGCGGCACGATGATGAAGGCGATCTCGAAGAAATCGAGGAAGAAGGCGATGAAGAAGACGAAGACATTGACGAATATCAGGAATCCGGCCCGGCCGCCGGGCAGCTGGGAGAGCATGTGCTCGATCCACAGCGCACCGTCCATGCCCTGGAAGACGAGGCTGAACACCGTCGCGCCGATCAGGATGAACACCACCATCGAGGTGATGCGCGCCGTGGAGGCCATCGCCTGGCGGATGAGCGGCCAGGTGAGACGCCCGTGCAATGCCGCCAGCACGATGGCGCCGACCGCACCCATCGCGCCGGCCTCGGTCGGCGTGGCGAGGCCCATCGCCAGCGTGCCCAGCACCAGCATGATCAGCACGATGGAGGGCACCATGCCCCACAGCACCTGGCGGATCAGCGGCCAGCCACCCTCGCCGCGCGCCTCGGGCGGCAGCGGCGGCATGTGGTGCGGCTTGATGAGCGAGAGCACGAACACATAGGCAAGGAAGATCGCCACCTGCAGCAGCGAGGGGCCGATGGCGCCCAGATACATCTCGCCGACCGGCTTGCCGAGCTGCTCGGCCAAGATGATGAGCACCAGCGAGGGCGGGATGAGCTGGGTGATGGTGCCCGACGCGGCGATGACGCCGGTGGCGAGCTTCTGGTCATAGCCGTAGCGCATCATCACCGGCAGCGAGATCACGCCCATGGCGATGACCGAGGCCGCCACCGTGCCGGTGATCGCGCCGAGAATCGCGCCGACGATGATCACCGCGTAGGCGAGGCCGCCGGGCACCTTGCCGAACAGCTTGCCGGTGCCTTCCAGCAGGTCCTCCGCGAGGCCGCAGCGCTCCAGAATCGCCCCCATGAAGGTGAAGAACGGGATGGCGAGCAGCAGATCGTTGGAGATGATTCCGTAGAAGCGGAAGGGGAGGGCTTGGAGGAAGCTCAGGTGGAAATGCTCGGTCAGGATGCCGATCGTGCCGAAGAACAGACCCACCGCGACCAGCGAGAAGGCGACCGGAAAGCCGGCCAGCATGAAGCAGACCATGCCGGCGAACATCAGCGGGGGCATCACGCCATAGGAGAACATGCGGGGCTCGCGCGTCGGAGAAAGGGACGGAGGGCTCGTCGGTCGCCGCTACTGGAGAGGCTTCTCGTAATCGGTCGCGATCTCGAGCGCGCCGGTGAGCGCGGCGACGCGCTTGATGAGTTCCGAGACGCCCTGGATGGTGAGCAGCGCGAAGCCGAGCGGCAGCAGGAGCTTGGCCGGCCACAGCAGCAGGCCGCCGGCATTCTGCGACATCTCGTCGGAGGCGAAGGACTGCCAGAAGAAGGGAAAGCTCAGCCAGGTCAGGTAGATGCCGGCCGGAATGAGGATCAGCACGAAGCCGAGCGCGTCGATCCACAGGCGCCCGCGCGGCGAGAGCGACATGTAGACGAGATCGACGCGCACATGCTCGTTGCGCTTGAGGGTATAGGGCGCGCCGAGCAGCACCACGGCGCCGAACAGGTACCACTGGATCTCCAGCAGGCCGTTGGTGCTGTAGCTGAACAGATAGCGCACCGTCGCATTGCCGGCGCTGATGAGGCAGGCGAACAGCACGCAGTAATCCGCGATGCGCCCGAACCGCTCGTTCAATCCGTCAATGACGCGGCTGAAGGCCAGCAGCCCTCCCATCGCATCCCCCTCATTCTGATCGACTTTTGTCGTTGCGGTCAGGGGCTGCAATCGCCGTCCCTGCCGATCGGGGCAAGATAGACCATCGTCTCACGCAATTTAACCCGCACCGGCGGGCTCAATGTTCCGGCCGGGAAAACGGCGGCGGGGTGTGGCGCATATGCCGGCCCCGCAGCGGCGGCGCCGCGTGGCTGCAGGGCTGCAGACGCCGCTGCAAAGCCAGGCTGCGCGCGCTGCTGCCAAACCCTGCTGCAACAGCTGCGGAGACCTTGCTGCAGAGACCTTGCTGCAGGGACCTGGCTGCAGGGACCTGGCTGCAGGCACCTAGCGGCAGAGACCTAGCGGCAGGGCCCCCGAAGCCGCCACGACGTACCGCCGGGCGTGGACGCGCGGCCGCTTTCGCCAGCGGAACGATTTGCCGGTGTGGCGCGGCGTGTTATCCGGCTGGGGTCGCCGCTTGTCCTGAAGGCTCCCATGACCGCCTCCGCCTACCGCATCCCGCTCGGCATCTGCGCCTTCGTCCTCGGCGCCGGCGCGATCTATCTCGCCCGGCCGGTGGTGGCGCCGGTCGCCTTCGCCTTCTTCATCATCGCGCTGGTCTGGCCGCTCCAGCTCCGGTTGCAGCGGCGCCTGCCGGGGCTGGTGGCGATGGCGATCACGCTCACGCTCACCGTTTTTGCGGTGGCGCTGCTCGGCTATGTCACCGTCTGGGGCTTCAGCCAGGCCGGGCGCTGGCTGATCGCCAATGCCGGGCTCTTCCAGGCGCTCTACAGCGAGACCGCCACGCGGCTGGAGGAGCTCGGGCTCTATTCCGCCGGCATGCTGGCCGACACCTTCAATGCGAGCTGGCTGATCCGCCTGTTCCAGGGCCTCGCCGGCCGGCTCAACGGGGTGTTCGGCTTCCTGGTGGTGACGCTGATCTTCGTCATGCTCGGCCTGCTCGAAGTCGACATCGTGCGCGCCAAGCTGCTGTCGGAAGCCGGCGAGACCGGCCGCAAGCTGGTGCGTGCCAGCGCCGCGACGGCGGCCAAGTTCCGCACCTACATGATGGTGCGCACGGTGATGAGCGTGCTGACCGGCGTGTTCGTCTGGGCCCTCACCGCCGGGCTCGGGCTCGACCTCGCCCCGGCCTTCGGCGCCATCGCCTTCGCCCTGAACTACATCCCCTTCATCGGCCCGCTGGTGGCGACGGTGCTGCCGACCCTGTTCGCGCTGGCGCAGTTCGGCTCGTGGGAGATGGCGGTGCTGGTGTTCCTCGCCATGAACGTGATCCAGTTCTTCAGCGGCAGCTACATCGAGCCGCGCATGGCCGGCAAGGCGCTCTCCATCTCGCCCTTCCTGGTGCTGCTGGCGGTGTTCTTCTGGTCCTTCATGTGGGGGCTGTCCGGCGCCTTCATCGGCGTGCCGCTGGTGATCGCCGCCCTCACCTTCTTCGAGGAGGGCGACAGCACACGCTGGATCGCCCGCCTGCTCTCCGGCCGCGAGGAGCCTGTCGCCTGACCATGCTGACGCGCGCAAGAAAGATCGCCAAATGGATCGGCACGCTGGTGCTGCTCCTGTTCGTCGCCTTCCTCGGCATGCGGGTCTGGTTCGCCCAGAGCGGCGCGCCGCTGGAGCCCTGGCACACCTTCGTGCCGCAGGAGCTGAGCGTCGCCGAGCTCGACAAGGCGGACTGGCGCGCCTATCTCGCCCACGAGGACAAGCTGTTCGCCGACGTCACCCGCGAGGTGGTGCAGAAGCTGCCCGAGGACGAGCGGGTCCCGTCCAACCGCTATTTCTCCGGCAGCGTCGTCTACCCGCCGCACCTCACCCATGACTGGAACCGCTCCTACGAGCTGGCGCCGCAGGGCGAGCCGTCCGGCGCGGTGGTGCTGCTGCACGGGCTGACCGATTCGCCCTACAGCCTGCGCCATGTCGCCGACCGCTACCTCGCCAACGGCTTCCTCGTGGTGGCGCCGCGCCTGCCCGGCCACGGCACGGTGCCCGCCGGCCTGACCGACGTCGAATGGGAGGACTGGCTGGCCGCGACCCGGCTGGCGGTGCGCGAGGCCGCCGCGCGCGTGCCGGGCAAGCCGCTGGAAATCGTCGGCTTCTCCAATGGCGGCGCGCTGGCGCTGAAATACGCGCTCGACGCCCTCGACGACGCCAAGCTGGTGCGGCCCGACCGGCTGGTGCTGATCTCGCCCATGGTCGGCATCACCCGCTTCGCGCGCTTCGCCGGCCTCGCCGCGCTGCCGGCCTGGCTGCCGGCCTTCGACAAGGCGGCGTGGCTCGGCGTCGTGCCGGAGTTCAACCCGTTCAAATACAACAGCTTCCCGGTCAATGGCGCGGTGCAGTCGCATCGGCTGACGCGCGCGCTGCAGGCCTCCATCGCCAGTGAGGCGCGCGCCGGACGGCTCAAGGATATTCCGCCGGCCCTGACCTTCCAGTCGGTGATGGACTTCACCGTCTCGACGCGGGCCATCGTCGACGCGCTCTACAGCCGGCTGCCGGCCAATGGCAGCGAGCTGGTGCTGTTCGACATCAACCGCAACACCAAGCTCGGCCCGCTCCTGCGCGCGACCTCCTATTCGGCGCTGATGCGCCTGTTGCCGCCGCTGCCGCGCCGTTTCCGCACCGTGATCATCACCAATGAGGACGCCGGCAGCGACCAGGTGGTGGAGCGCAGCATCGCCGCCGGCAGCACCGAGGAAGTCTCGCGGCGGCTGGACCTGTACTATCCGCCGGACGTCTATTCGCTCTCGCACGTCGCCCTGCCCTTCCCGCCGAGCGACTCGCTCTACGGTTCGCACCCCGACCCGCTGGAGAATTTCGGCCTCCAGCTCGGCGCCATGGCGGTACGCGGGGAGCGCGGCGCGCTGATCGTCAGCCTCGACGCGCTGGTGCGCATGTCGTCGAACCCGTTCTTTCCCTACATGATCGACCGGATCGAGCCGCCGGCGGCGGCATCCGAGCCCGCCTCCCCGGCAGCGGCCGCGGCACCCGAGCCGGCCGCGCCGGCGGCCGCGCCTGAACCGACAGCGCCGGCGGCACCCATCGAGGATGCGCCGCCGGCCGCGGCTCCCGCGCCGTGAGGCCGGCCGGTCAGCCGGCCGGTCAGCCGCCAGCCTTGGCGCTTTCCCTTCCCACCGTCGCCAGATAGAGCGCCGGCAGGAAGATCAGCGTCAGCAGGGTGGCGACCAGGAGGCCGCCCATGATGGCGAAGGCCATCGGCCCCCAGAACACGGTCGGGGCGATCGGGATCATGCCCAGCACGGTGGACACGGCGGTCAGCATGATCGGCGTGAAGCGGGCGCAGGACGCCTCCATCACCGCCTCGCGGGCGCTCTTGCCGCCCGCCCGCTCGGATTCGATCTGGCCGATCAGGATCACCGCGTTCTTGATGATCATGCCGATCAGCGCCAGCACGCCGAGGATGGCGACGAAGCCGAGCGGCCGGTTCGACACCAGCAGCGCCAGCACCACGCCGATGAGGCCCAGCGGCGCCACGCTGACGACGAGCGCGGTCAGCGAGAAGCGCCGGAGCTGGAACATCAGCACGGTGAGCATGATGAGGATCATCACCGGCACCACCGCCATGACCGAGGCGAGCGAGGACGCGCTCTCCTCCACCGTCCCGCCGGTCTCGATGCGGTAGCCGGCCGGCAGGGTGTTCGCCAGTTCCTCGATCTTCGGCGCGAGCTGGCTGACCACGGTCTCCGGCAGTTCGCCCGCGACGATGTCCGACTGCACGGTGAGCGAGGGCAGCCGGTCGCGGCGCCAGACCAGCGGATAGGTCTGCTCATAGTCGAAGCTGGCGAACTGGCTCAGCGGCACGGTGCGCCCGTTCGGCAGCGGCACTTCGAGCGTGCGCAGCGTGTCGAGCGACACGCGCTGCTCGTCGGTCGCCCGCAGCACCACGTCGACGAGGTAGATGTCGTCGCGCACCTGCGTCACCGGCGCGCCGGTGACGACGGTGTTGAGCACCGAGCCGATGGCCTCGGTCGAGAGGCCGAGCAGGCGCGCCTGGTCCTGGTCGACGCGGATGCGGATCTCGCGCGCCGGCTCGATCCAGTCATAGTTCACCGTGCGCGTCAGCGGATCGGCGGCGATGACCTCGGCGAGCTTGAAGGCGATGTCGCGCACCGGCCCGAGCTCGGGACCGATCACCCGGTACTGGATCGGCCAGCCGACCGGCGGGCCGAGTTCCAGCGGCGAGACGCGGCTCACCACATTGGGGAAATCGTCGGCGAGCAGCTTCACCAGCCGGGCGTGCAGGCGCTCGCGCGCCTCGACGTCACGCGCCACCACCACCGCCTGGCCGAAGAAGTCGTTCGGCAGCTGCGCGTTGAGCGGCAGGTAGAAGCGGATGGCGCCGCGCCCGACATAGGCGCTCCAGCGCTCCACGTCCGGGTCGTCCTTCAGCGCCGCGTCGAGCCGCTGCACCGCCCGCTCCGTGGCGTGGATGGAGGCGTTCTGCGGCAGTTGCAGGTCGACCAGCAGTTCCGGCCGGTCGGACGAGGGGAAGAACTGCCGCGGGATCAGCGGCAGCGCCAGCACGGCGGCGGCGAACAGCCCCAGCGTGACGGCGACGGTGAACCAGCGCGCGGTGAGCGCGGCCGAGAGGAAGCCGCGATAGAGCCGCATGATGCGGCCGGGCGGCCCGCCGGCATTCTTCGGCGGCTTCAAGATCACGAGGCCGATCAGCGGCGCGAACACCACCGCCACCAGCCACGAGACGAGCAGCGCGATGGTCACCACCGCGAACAGGGTGAAGGTGTATTCGCCCGCCGACGAGGCGGCGAAGCCGACCGGCACGAAGCCGGCGATGGTCACCAGCGTGCCGGCCAGCATGGCGAAGGCGTAGGTCTTGAAGGCGAAGACCGCCGCGACCTCCTTGCGCTCGCCGGCGGCGAGGCGCCCGAGCGTGGCGTCGGTGGTGGTCATGGCGTCGTCGACCATCAGCGCCAGCGCGATGATCAGCGCGCCGAGCGAGATGCGCTGCATGTCGATGTCGAGCAGCCACATCATCGCGAAGACGCCCGCCAGCGTGAGCGGGATGGTCAGCGCCACCATCAGGCCGGCGCGCACGCCGAGCGCGATGAAGCTGACCGCGAGGATGATGAGGATGGCCTGCCAGAGCGATTCCATGAACTCGGAAATCGCGCCGCGCACCGTCACCGCCTGGTCGGCCACCAGATGCGGCTCGATGCCGATCGGCAGTTCGGCGGTGATCGTCGCCATCGCCTTGTCGATGTTGCGGCCGAGCTGGAGGATGTCGCCGCCCTCGCGCATGGCGATGGCGAGGCCGATGGCGGGCTGGCCATTGGCGCGGAACAGCGGGCGCGGCGGGTCGACATAGCCGCGCCGCACGGTGGCGATGTCGGCGAGGCGCAGCATGCGCCCGTCGACGGCGAAATTGATGTTGGCGATGTCCTGCTCGGAGCCGAAGGCACCGGAGACGTCGATCACCAGCTTCTCGTCGCCGGTCTGGATCGTGCCGGAGGGCTGGACCACGTTCTGCGCCCGCAGCGCGGCGACGAGCGCCGAGCGGTTGATGCCGAGATTGGCCAGTTCCTGCACCGAGAACTCGACGAAGATCTGCTCGTCCTGCTCGCCGAGCAGCTCGATCTTGGCGACGTCGGGAACATGCAGCAGGGTCGAGCGGGCCTGCTCGACATAGTCGCGCAGCTCGCGATGGGTGAAGCCGTCGGCGGTGAAGCCGTAGATCAGGCCGAACGTGTCGCCGAACTCGTCGTTGAAGCCGGGCCCGATCACCCCGCGCGGCAGCGTGTGCGCCATGTCGCCGACGCTCTTGCGCACATGGTACCAGACGTCCGGCACCTCCTCGGCGGTGGTGCTGCCCAGAAGGTTGACGAAGATCGTGGTGATGCCCGGCCGCGTATAGCTGCGGATGAAGTCGAGATGCGGCGTCTCCTGCAGGGTGCGCTCAAGCCGCTCCGTCACCTGCTGCAGCGTGTCCTCCATGCCCGCGCCCGGCCACGCCGCCTGCACCACCATGGTCTTGATGACGAAGGACGGGTCCTCCGCCCGGCCCAAGCGCGTATAGGCGAAAGCGCCGGCGAACACGACGGCCAGCATGAAGAAGATGACGAGCGAGCGCTCGCGGACCGCCCATTCCGACAGATTGAAACGCATCACGAACCCGCCCCGAGCAGACGCACCTTCTGGCCGGGATGGAGCGCCTGCACGCCGGCCGTCACCACCACCTCGCCCGGGCTCAGACCGGAATCGACGCCGACGCGCGCCTGCGAGAAGCTGCGCACCTCGATGTTGCGCAGCGCCACGGTCTGCGTGGCGGGATCGACCACCCAGACCGCCGGCTTGCTGTTGAGCGCCGTCAGCGCCGAGGCGGGGATGTCGATCACCGCGTCGCTGCCGAGCTCGACCTTGCCGATCACGGTGGAGCCGAGCCGCATCGCGGCGGGCGGGTTGTCGAGGCCGACGCGCACGCGGAAGGTGCGGGTGACCGGATCGGCCTGCGGCGCCACCTCGCGCACCCGGCCGGTGGCGGTGACGCCGGGATCGTCGCTCAGCGTCACGGTGACGACCACTTCCGGCGGCGCCGAACGCAGGATGTTGGCGGGCACGTCGAACACCGCGTCGCGCCCACCCTGCCGGGCGAGCTGCAGGATCATCTGTCCGGCCTGCACCACCTCGCCGGGCTCGGCGCCGCGCGCCGTCACCGTGCCCGGCGCGTCGGCGACGAGATCGGTGTAGCTGACATTGTCCTGCGCGATCTTGAGCTGGGCCTCGGCATTGTCCACCGCCGACTGCGCCGCCTGCAGCGCGGTGCGCGCGGCGTCGTGGTTGGCCTGCGTGGTGAAGCCGTTGCCGAGCAGCCGGTCCTGGCGCTCGAAGGTGTTCGCCGCGGTGACGAGCTGGCTCTCGGCCGCCGCCAGCGCCGCCTGCGCCGAGCGCAGCGTGTTGAGGGCGTTCTGCGGGTCGAGCCGGGCGACCACCTGGCCGGCCGTCACCTGATCGCCGACATTGGCGCTGCGCTCGATCATCCGGCCGGAGACGCGGAAGGCGAGCGCGGCCTCGTCCTGCGCGAGGACCTCGCCGGTGAAGGCGGCGACCTGCCCGCCGCTGCCCTTCTCGACGGTGACGACGCGCACGGGCCGCAGCGGCGGCGCCTCCGCCTCGGTCTCCTGGCCGCAGCCGGCAAGAAGCAGGCTCGCGCCGAGCGCAATGACACCCATCCACGGCTTCGCAGTCGTCGTCATCTGGGATTCAGTCCTCACAAATCGGCCGCGTTCCACATGGAGCGGCAGGTGGGGCCCCCGCCACGATCCCGCGGCGGGGTCATCAATGCGGGGAGACCCGGCGCGCGGGCGACGCCGGACCCTACGTAATCGCCGCGACATTATCATTCGCGACGTGTGACGTAACTGCCCTCCCTATGGCCCGTACGCTACATCTTTCGTCGTCTGTGCACGGCCATGCCCCTGATGGCTGGCCACGAAACGCCCAGCGCGATATTGCTGACCGGACGTCCTGGGCCGGAGCCCGACGGAGGCTGAATGCGTCTGGTGTTTCTTGCGTTGGCATGCGCGCTGTGCGTCGGGTGTGCCGGAAGACCGGTGGGGGTGCTGACGCCCGTGGAGGCGGCCTCGCCCGACGCCACCAAGGTCGACCTGCTCGTCGCGACCACGCGCGAGCCCTCCACCGACCCCGCGACCCTTTATACCGGCGAGCGCGGCGCGGGCGTGTCGCTCGACGCCTTCACCGTGTCCATCCCGCCGGACAGCCGGCGGCAGATCGGCGAGGTGCAGTGGCCGCGCAGCCTGCCGCCCAACCCGGAAACCGATTTCGCCACCCTCGACGTGAAGCCGCTGCCGAGCGTCAAGGCGGCCAGGGGCTGGCTCGACGCGCACCTGCCGCCGAGCCGGCGCGTGCTGATCTTCGTGCACGGCTTCAACAACCGCTTCGAGGACGCGGTCTATCGCTTCGCCCAGATCGTCCATGATTCCGGCTCGGAAGTGGCGCCGGTGCTGTTCACCTGGCCCTCGCGCGCCCGGGTGTTCGACTATCTGTTCGACCGCGAGAGCACGATCTTCTCGCGCGACGCCTTCGAGCAGACGGTCTGGCAGGTCGTCAACGACCCGCGCGTGGAGGACGTGACCATCATGGCCCACTCCATGGGCGCGTGGCTCGCCATGGAGGGCCTGCGCCAGATGGCGATCCGCAGCGGCAAGCTGCCGGGCAAGATCAGCAACGTCATCCTCGCCTCGCCGGACGTCGACGTCGACGTGTTCGCCTCGCAATGGCGCGCGCTCGAAGGACCGAGGGCACGCTTCACGCTCTTCGTCTCGCAGGACGACCGCGCCCTGCAGGTCTCCCGCCGCATCGCCGGCGGCGTCGACCGGCTCGGGCTGATCGATACCCAGAAGTTCTACGGCGAACTGGAGAAGTCGGGCATCGTGGTGATCGACCTCACCGCCATGCGCAGCGGCGATTCGCTCAACCACGGCCGCTTCGCTTCCTCGCCGGAGGTGGTGCAGCTGATCGGCCAGCGGCTGGTGAACGGCCAGACCGTCACCGATTCCGAGGTCAGCCTCGGCGACCGCATCGCCGCCGGCGCCATGGGCGTCGGCCAGACGGTCGGCGGCGCCGCCGGCCTGGCGCTGAGCGCGCCGATCGCGGTGATCGACCCGAATACGCGCCGCACCTATCAGGGGCAGATGGAGCGCTTCGGCCGCACGGTGAGCGAGACCGTGGAGGATCCCGGCGCCGACTGAGCCCCGCCTCAGCGCACCAGGAAGCCGATCACCGCGGCGTTGACGATGTCGATGAAGAAGGCCGAGACCAGCGGCAGGATGATGAAGGCGCGCGGCGAAGGGCCGTGCGTCTTGGTGACCGCCGTCATGTTGGCGATGGCGGTCGGCGTGGCGCCGAGGCTGATGCCGGTGAAGCCGGCCGAGATGACCGCCGCCTGATAGTCCCGCCCCATGAGCGGGAACACCACGAAGATGATGTAGGCCACCGCCACCAGGGTCTGCACGGCGAGGACGATGGCGAGGGCGAGGCCGAGCCCGCCAATGCTCCAGAGCTGCATGCTCATCAGCGACATGGCGAGGAACACGTTCAGCGCCAGATCGGACACCAGCGCCAGCGCGCGCGTGCGGGTCGGCCATTCGAGGCGCGGGAAGAGGCGCGGCACGGTGTTGGTCAGCACGATGCCGACCAGCAGGCAGACGACGAACATCGGCAGCTTGATGCCGGTCTGCTCGACCCCTTCCTCGAGCGCGAAGGCGATCAGGATGGCGACGTTCAGCACCAGCACGGTACGCAGCAGGCTGACATGGCTGATGTCGTCGGAGGTCTTGCGATCGGCCTTGGCCGGCAGGCCGACGACCGCCTCCTGCCCGGGCGGGCTCTTCAGGCGGTAGCGCAGGATCAGGTGGCGGGCGATGGGGCCGCCGGCGAGGCTGGCCAGCACGAGGCCGAGCGTCGCGGTGGCGATGCCGACCTCCATCGCATTGGCGACGCCGAAGCGTTCGGAGATCAGCGGCGCCCAGGCGATGGTGGTGCCGTGGCCGCCGATCAGCGAGGCCGAGCCGAGGAACACGGCGAGCCCCTCGGGCAGATCGAGCACCCCGACGGCGCCGATGGCGATCAGGTTCTGGATGATCAGATAGGCCACGGTGAGCACCAGCAGGATCACCAGCGGGCGGCCGCCGGCGATCAGGTCGTCGACGCGGGCATTAAGGCCGATGCCGGTGAAGAAATACAGCAGCAGCATGTCCCGCGCGGCGAGATCGAAGGCGATTTCGGCGTCGAGCAGCTTGTAGGCCGCCAGCGTCGCCAGCGCCGCGAGAAGGCCGCCGGTGACGGCCTCGGGAATGTTCCAGGCGCGCAGCGGCGGCACCGCGCGATTGATCCCCGAGCCGACGAAGAAGACGACGATGGCGATGGTGAAGGTCAACAGGCCCGAAATCTGTAAGGACGTCATCGTCGCTCCGCAGGTACCGACACACGAAAGACCGTCTCCCTCGCGAGAGACGGTCCCGACGGGCCCTCCTCAGAAGCTGCCAACCATCGAGCCGAGGGCGATGACCGCGACGAGTGCCACGATGGCACCGACGATAGCAACCATGACGATGTCGAGATAGCTCTGCCTGGGCGTGGCGCCGCAGACGGCGAGCAGCGTCACCACCGCGCCGCTGTGCGGCAGGCTGTCGAGCGTGCCCGCGCTCATCACCGCCACGCGGTGCAGCAGCGCCGGATCGATGCCCAGCTCGGCGGCGCGCTGCAGATAGGTCGCGCCGAGCGCATCGAGCGCGATGGTGAGGCCGCCGGAGGCCGAGCCTGTCAGCGCGGCGAGGATGTTGGTGGCGATGGCGAGCGAGACCAGCGGGCCGCCGTCGATCGACAGCACCCAGTCGCGCACCAGCGCGAAGGCCGGCAGCCCGGCCACCACCGCGCCGAAGCCGACGAGGCTCGCCACGCTGAAGATCGGCAGCACCGAGGCGTTGGCGCCGGCGTCCATGGTCTCGCGCAGCTTGAGCAGGCGGCGCCGGTTGATGGCGAGCGTGGCGAGAATGGCGACGATCAGCGCCACGGCGACCGACCACACGCCGCTGACCGCCGCGAACGGCACGGCCCCCCAGCGCTCCTCGGCGAGGAAGCCGAAATCGAGGCGCGGCAGGATGACGAAGGACATCAGCAGGTTGACGACGATCACCAGCGCCAGCGGCAATGCGGCGAACACGATGCCCGGACGCTCGGCGCTCAGCTGTCCGTGGGTGATCTCGGCGGGATCGAACTCGCGCGCCGTGGTGGCGCGCTCGCGCAGCAGCGGATCGTCGAGCGCGCCGTTGACGCATGCCGTGCCGTCGCCGAAGCCCTCGCCGGCGCGGCGCGCGGCCGTTTCGGCGCGGGCCAGCCACCACAGGCCGAAGCCGAGCATGATCGCCGAGGCGATGATGCCGAGACCGGGCGCGGCGAAGGGCGTGGTACCGAAGAACGGCATCGGAATGGCGTTCTGGATCGCCGGCGTGCCGGGCAGCGCCATCATGGTGAAGGTGAAGGTGCCGAGCGCGATGGCCGGCGGCATCAGCCGGCGCGGGATGTCGGCGACGCGGAACAGCGCCTCGGCCATCGGCGCCAGCACGAACAGGGCGACGAACAGGCTGACGCCGCCATAGGTGACGATGGCGCCGGCCAGTACCACGGCGAGGATGGCGCGCTTGGCGCCCAGCTTCGCGGTCATGAAATCGGCGATGGCGCCGACCGAGCCCGAATCCTCCATCAACTTGCCGAACAGCGCGCCGAGCAGGAACAGCGGAAAGAACTGCCCGACGAAGCTCGCCGCGCTGCCCATGAAGGTCTGCGTCCAGTTGGCCAGCAGCGGCTCGCCCGACAGCAGGGCGGCGATGAGCGCCGAGACCGGCGCCAGCAGCAGCACGCTCCAGCCGCGATAGGCGAACCAGACGAGCAGCCCAAGGCCGAGCAGGATGCCGAGCAGGCCCATCGGTCACACCCCTTCCAGCAGGATGTCGAGGTCGACCGAGGACCGCTTGCCGATGTTGTCGGCATCGGCTGCGAGGAAGGCGGTGGCGGCCTTGCGGCCCTCGTCACGCAGCATGCTGAGGAACTCCCACTCGGCATTGAGCTTGGAGGAATAGCCGAGCGTCGCCATGATCTCGTTGCGCACCAGATGGATGCGCATCTTCGCCCATTGCGCGCCCTCGCTGTTGCCGGGATCGGCGACCTGCCGCAGCAGGGCGATCATGCGCAGCTCCTTGAGCAGCGCCGAGTTGAACGACACCTCGTTCAGCCGGTTGAGGATCTCGGCGGCGGTGCGCGGCGTGCCGGGGCGCTCGATGGGATTGATCGGGATGAGGATGGTGTCGTCGGATTCCAGTTCGCGCACCAGCGGCGTCATGGTCGGATTGCCGGAATAGCCGCCGTCCCAGTAGTTCTCGCCGTCGATCTCCACCGCCTGGAACAGGGTCGGCAGGCAGGCCGAGGCGAGCAGCACGTCCGGCGTGATCTCGGCGTTGCGGAACACCCGCCCCCGGCCGGTGCGAACATTGGTGGCGGTGATGAAGACCTTGATCGGCGAGGTCTTCAGCCGGTCGAAATCGATCGCCTTCTCCAGGATCGCACGCAGCGGGTTGGAGCCGCTCGGGTTGAGGTCGTAGGGCGAATAGAGCCGCGACATCAGGTCCATGGCGACGAAAAGCGGCGAGTTGTCGAGCGACCAGCGCCCCAGCAGCACGTCCATGGGGCCGCGCTGGAACGGCGAGAAGCGGGCGGCGTCCGACACATGCCGCCAGTAGGCTTCGAGCGCGACGCGGGCCCCGGCGGCGCCGCCGGCCGCATAGCCATCCGCCATCACCGCCGCGTTCATCGCCCCGGCCGAGGTGCCGGAAACGCCGTCGATGCGCAGCCACTCCTCCTCCAGCAGCCGGTCGAGCACACCCCAGGTGAAGGCGCCATGCGAGCCGCCGCCCTGCAGCGCGAGGTCGATCAGCACCGGCTCCCGGCCGCTGGCCGCTTCCGTCGCCGCCTCGCCGGAAGGCGCGCCGCCGGCCCCCGAGGCACGACGCGCGGAGGCGGCAGATTTCGCACGGGGCGGATTCGTGGGGGGCACATTCGCAGGGGGCACGGGGCACGCCTTTGCAACGGGAGGTCGGTACCGTAACCGTCTCCATGCTGCATCGCAACATGGACATGCCGCCCGACGGCGCAAAATGGTGCGGACGCCGCGTGATCCCCGCATTGCGCCCGCCCCTCCGGGTGAGCGATAAACCGGTTGCCAGCGCGCACCGCGCTCCGACCCTCAGGATCTCACATGATCGCCCGTCTGCTCATCGCCGCCGCATTCTGCGCGCTCGCCGCCGCCCCGTCCGCCGCCAAGGACCGCCGGGTCGATATCATCAACAAGACCGGCTACACCATGACCAGCTTCTTCGCCTCGGCCGTCGACGAGGACAGCTGGGAAGAGGACATGCTGGACAACGACACGCTGCAGAATGGCGAGGTCCTGGAAGCCGATATCGACGACGGCACGGATGCCTGCATCTACGACTTCAAGGCGGTCTTCGTCGACGGCGACACCGCCATCAAGCGCAAGGTGAATGTCTGCGAGGTCGGCACGTTCACCTTCCTGCCCTGAGCCCCCGCCGGGCGGCGCGCGCTCACGCCGCCCGCGAGCCGGCGCCGTCCTGTTCCTCGACGTCGATCACGACGACGCGGCCCGCCTCCTCCATATCGACCTGCCAGTCGATGTCGAGCGACGGGCTGCCACGCACCCGGCCGCGCGCGAGGCGTTCGGCCGCACCGAGATCGGTGGCGTCGACGGTGACCTGACCGACTTCGCGCGTCGTGACGGTGCGTTCGAGAGTGATGGTGAACTGGGTCATGGCTACGGCTCCGAAACGTGCCGCCTGTATCGCCTCGACCCGCTCCGCCGTCTTGCCGAATGGCGCGAACCTTGCCGGTGTGCACGGCCGCCGCCGCATCCTGAGCCCGGGCGGACGCGGCGCGGACGGGCCTTGCCGCCGCCGCCCATGGGTGGCATCCGCCTCGGAAACCGCCTAGATTAGTGATCACAAGATCGCCAATCGTGGCCGCATCCAGTCAAGAGGCGCAAAGCGCCCTTCGGACCTCATGACCGAACACGTCGTCTTCGAAAAGCTCGAGAGGGACCCGCTGCATGAGCGGGTGCATCGCGAGCTTCGTTCCGCCATCATCGCCGCGCGCTTCGAGCCCGGCCAGAAGCTGACCGTGCGGGCCATTTCCTCGGCCTTCGGCGTCAGCACCATGCCGGTGCGGGCAGCCTTCGCCCGGCTCGCGGCCGAGAAGGCGGTGACGGCGCTGGCCAACGGAACGATTTCCATCCCGCTGCTGACGCGCGACCAGTTCGACGAGCTGATCGAGCTGCGCATGCTGCTGGAAGGCATCGCGACGGAGAAGGCGGCGCGGCTCATCACGCCCGACGAGATCGAGGCGCTTCAGCTCGTCGCCCGCGAGCTGCACGAGGCGGCGCAGGCGGACGATGCCGACGCCTATCTTCGCCTGAACCAGCAGTTCAAGTTCGCGGTGTTCAAGGCGGCCCGCGCTCCCGCGCTGGAAGACCTGATCGAGCGGCTGTGGCTGCAGATCGGCCCGTTCATGCGCCACTACGCCGCCGATATTCGCGGCCAGCTCGACACCGACCAGTACGACGCCGTCATCGACGCGCTGCGCCGCGCCGACGGGCATACCGCGCGCGCGGCGATGGAAGCCGATGTCGCCGGCGGCGCCGACTTCCTCAAGCGGACGGCGGTGTTCGCCGAGGCCGCCAGCGAGCCGCCGACCGGCAAGTGAGCCGGCCGGCGCCCGGCGGGAACGTCAGCCTTCCAGCAGGTAGGACGTCCGGGTCTGGGTGAAGAAGTCGCGGGCGGCGCGGCCCTGCTCCTTCGGCCCGTAGCCCGACGCCTTGGTGCCGCCGAACGGCACATGATAGTCCACCCCCGCCGTCGGCAGGTTCAGCATGGTCATGCCGGCCTTCACGTTGCGGCGGAAATGGTGGGCGTATTTCATCGTCGTCGTGCAGATGCCGGCGGAGAGGCCGTAGGCCGTGTCGTTGGCGACGTCGAGCGCCTCCTCATAGTCCTTCACCCGAATGACCGAGGCGACCGGGCCGAACACTTCCTCGCGGTTGATGCGCATGTCGCGATGGGTGTCGGCGAACAGCGCCGGGGAAAGATAAAAGCCTTCCGTCGCGCGGTTGAGCCGCTCGCCGCCGGCGACCAGGCGGGCGCCCTCGCCGCGCGCGATCTCGATATAGGACATGTCCTTGGCCAGCTGGCGCGCGTCGATCACCGGGCCGACCTGGGTGCCGGGTTCCAGCGCGTGGTCGACCTTGAGCGCGCGCACGCGTTCCGCCACCGCGGCGACGAAGCGGTCATGCACACCCTCGGTGACGATGAGCCGGCTGGAGGCCGTGCAGCGCTGGCCGGTCTGGTAGAAGGCGCCGTTCACCGCGCATTCGACCGCGACGTCGAAGGGCGCGTCATCGAGCACGACCAGCGGGTTCTTGCCGCCCAGTTCGAGCTGCACCCGCGCGCCGTTGGCCACCGCATGGGCGGCGACCTTGCGGCCGGTGACGGTGGAGCCGGTGAAGCTGATGGCGTTGATCTCCGGCGAGGAGGCCAGCGCCTCGCCCACTTCCGCGCCGCCGATGACGAGATTGACCAGCCCCGCCGGAAGACCCGCCTGTTCCATGATCTCGAACAGCGCCACGGCGCTGGCGGGCACCAGCTCGGACGGCTTCAGCACCACCGCGTTGCCATAGGCGATGGCGGGGGCGATCTTGTTGGCCGGCACCGAGGACGGGTAGTTCCACGGCGTGATGAGCCCGACGACGCCGACCGGCTCAGGCATCACCTCCACCTCGACGCCCGCCCGGATGGAGGGCAGGCGCTCACCGGCGAGGCGCAGGACCTCGCCCGCATAGAACTTGAAGAGCTGACCGGCGCGGGTGACCTCGCCGATGCCGTCGGCGAGCGGCTTGCCTTCCTCGCGCGACAGCAGCCGGCCGAGCGGCTCGCGCCGCGCCAGGATCGCCGTGCCGATGGCGTCGAGCGCCTCGCTGCGCGCCTGCAGCGTCATGGCTCCCCACACCGGAATCGCCGCCCGCGCGGCCGCCGTCGCCTCGGCGACCTGCGCCGGCGTGGCGAGGGCGAACTCGTCGACCACATCGGAAATGTCGGACGGATTCACGTTCCGCAGGGTGCCGGATCCCTCGACCCAGGCCCCGCCGATGAAATTGCGCTGCACTTTAAGCCCCTCTCAATTGCGAGATCAGTGATCACACTTTATAGTGCCACGCAGCCTGCTTCAACATGCCGTCCAGTCGGAGAGCCTGCGCATGAGTCTCGAACCGCACCACAACATGTCACTTGAGGAGATGGACAAGCGCAGCCTGTTCCACCCCTTCACCAGCATTGGCGACCACCTCGCCAACGGGCCGCGCATCATGGCCTCGGCCGCCGGCGTCCATGTCACCGACAGCAAGGGCCGTCGCTATCTCGACGGCGCGGCGGGGCTCTGGTGCGTCAATGTCGGCTATGGCCGGCAGGAGATCGTCGACGCGATGACGCGGCAGGCGCAGGCGCTGCCGTTCTTCCACTCCTTCACCTCGATCGCCAACGAGCCCTCGATCCGCCTCGCCGACCGCGTGCTGCGCTGGGCGCCGGACCATATGAGCAAGGTGTTCTTCGGCAATTCCGGCTCGGATGCCAACGACACCAACATCAAGCTGGTCTGGTACTACAACAACATGCGCGGCAAGCCCGCGAAGAAGAAGATCATCTCGCGCAACCGCGCCTATCACGGCGTCACCATCGGCGCGGGCAGCCTCACCGGGCTGACCAACTGCCACCAGTTCTTCGACCTGCCGCTGCCGCAGATCATCCGCACCCATTCGGTCGATCAGTACCGCGAGAAGCCCGAGGGCATGAGCGAGGCGGAGTTCACCGCCTATCTCGCCAGCGAGCTGGAGGCGCTGATTCTCAAGGAGGGGCCGGACACCGTCGCCGCCTTCATCGCCGAGCCGGTGATGGGCACGGGCGGCGTGCTGGTGCCGCCGGCGGGCTATTTCCCGGCGATGCAGGAGGTGCTCGACCGCTACGACATACTGATGATCGCCGACGAGGTGATCTGCGGCTTTGGCCGTCTTGGCTCGGCCTTCGGCACGACGCATTTCGGCATCCGCCCCGACATCATGACCATGGCCAAGGGCCTGTCCTCGGGCTACCAGCCGATCTCGGCCAGCGTGATCTCGGACCGTATCTGGGATGTGCTCAGGGACACCTCCGGCGAGGTCGCGGCCTTCGCCCACGGCTTCACCTATTCCGCCCATCCGGTGGCGGCGGCGGCGGCGCTGGCCAATCTCGACATCGTCGAGCGCGAGGATCTCGTCGGCAATGCCGCCAGGGCCGGCGCGGAACTCAAGGCGGCGCTGCACAAGCGCATCGGCGACCACCCGCATGTCGGCGACATTCGCGGCGTCGGCCTGATGCTGGCGGTAGAGATGGTGGCGGACCGCACGACCAAGCAGCCCTTCGACCTGTCGCTGAAGGTCGGCGCGCGCATTGTCGCCAAGGCCTATGAGCAGGGCGTGATCGTCCGCCCGCTCGGCAACATGATCGCCATGTCGCCGCCGCTCACCCTGACGAGCGCCAATATCGAGGAGCTGGTGACGGGCCTGGGCAAGGCGGTGGACGCGGCGACCGACGAGCTCGCCCGCGAAGGCGCCCTGCCGAAGACGCACTGAGCCTGCCTCCTCCCAGGCGAAAAGGCCCCGGACGGCATGTCCGGGGCCTTTTTTTGCCGGAAGAAACCGGTCGCCCGGCCCGGTTCTCAATTCAGTTCGAGGCGGTAATTGCCGTCGCTGTCGGCGCTCGCGCTCCAGCGCGGCAGCAGCATGATGGTGGTGGTGGGCTCCTCGATCACCGCCGGCCCGTTCACGCGGGCTCCGGCCCCGAGATCGGCGCCGGCATAGACCGGGCAGTCGATGAGGCCGCCCGCCTCGCGCACATAGACGCGACGGTCCGCCTTCGGTACCGGAGCACCCTGCTGGGCCGGGCGGATGACGCGCGCCGGCCGCTCGGGGGCGAGGCCGATGGCGCGCACCTTCCAGGTGGTGAACTCGACCACGTCGGTCTCGGCCTTCACCGAATAGATGCGCTCGTGCATGGCGTGGAAGGCCGCCACCATCGGCGCGAGGTCGCCCGCGCCGAGGCCACCGGCGGGCAGATCGAACGGCACCTCGATCTCCCAGGACTGGTACTGGTAGCGCCCGAGATAGACGGTGGCGAAGCGCTGGCGCTCGGCCGGCACGCCGGCTTCCGTGAGGAAGGCGCGGCCGCGTTCGGTGAGGCGGGCGATCACCTGGTTCACCCGCGCCGGATCGAACGCCGCCGACGAGGTGAACGCCGTCGCCTGCTCCTCCCAGCGAATGTCGGAGATGAGGCCGCCATAGGCCGAGAGCCCGGCGGCGAAGCGCGGCACCATCATCCGGGCAATGCCGAGTTCCTGCGCGATCTCGCAGATATGCGCCGCCGTCGCGCCGCCGCCGACCACCATGAAGCTGTCGCGCGGGTCGATGCCCTCCTTCACCGTCATGTCCTCGATGGCGCCGACCATGACGTTGTTGCTGGTGGTGTAGATGGCGTAGGCCGCCTCCTCCAGCGACACGCCGAGCCCGGTCGCGATCGCGCCGATGACCTGTTCGGCCGCCGCCCGGTCGAGCTTCATCCGCCCGCCGAGGAAATAATCCGGATCGAGGATGCCGAGCACGACATTGGCGTCGGTGACGGTCGGGCGCTGCCCGCCGCGGCCGTAGCAGGCCGGGCCGGGGCGCGCGCCCGAGCTGTGCGGGCCGACATGCAGCATGCCGCCCGCGTCGATGGAGGCGATCGAGCCGCCGCCGGCGCCGACCGAGCGCACGTCGATCTTCGGGATGCCCAGCATGTCGTCGCCGATCATCGCCTCCTGCGAGACGATGAAATGCCCGTCGCGGATCGCTGACACGTCGAAGGTGGTGCCGCCCATGTCGACGACGATGACGTTCGGCTCGGGGGTGAGCTGCTGGGCGGCGACGGGCGCCAGCGTCGGGCCCGACATCACCGAGAAGATCGGCCGCGCGATCAGGTCGCCCGGCGGCATCATGCCGCCCACGCAATTGGCGAGCAGCAATTCGTCGCGGAAGCCCGCCGCGTCCAGCGCACCGGTCAGCTTCGTCACATAGTCGCTGACGATGGGCAGCAGCGAGGCGTCGATCACGGTGGAGATGGCGCGGCGGTATTCGCGCCCGATCGGGTTCAACTCGTGGCTGAGCGTGACCGGCACCTGCGGCCAGACCTCGTGGATGATCTCGCGGGCGCGCCGCTCATGGCTGCCGTCGACGATCGACCACAGGAAGCAGATGCCGATCGCCTCGACGCCCTGGGCCTTCAGCCTGCGCGCCGCTTCGCGCACGTCGTCCTCGTGCAGCGGCGCGATGATCTCGCCGCGCGCGCTGATGCGGCCGCGGATCTCCATCGTGTCGGCCGGCAGGACATAGGGATCGGGGAAGTCGAGCCGCCAGTTGAAGACGGGTTTGCGCACCGCCTCGCGCAGGGTGAGGATGTCCGGGTGCCCGGCATTGCACAGGAAGCCGGTGCGCGCCGCCTTGCGCTCGACCAGCGCGTTGGTCGAGACCGTCGAGCCGTGCACGATGCGCCCGGTCTGGCCGAGGAAGTCGGCGAGGCTCAGCCCGAAATGTTCGGCCGCCAGCTTCAGCGCGTTCATGAAGCCGGTCTCGAAGTCCGGCGGCGTCGACGAGGCCTTGAAGATGTGGAGTTCGCCCTGCCCGTCCTCGACGATGCAGTCGGTGAAAGTGCCGCCAATATCGATGGCGATGGAAAAGCTCATCGGGGAAATCCGTCCGGATCGTCAGGAGGAAGGGGAGCGGGCGGCGCGCCGTTCGGCGGTCGCGGGCGCGTCGAGCTCCCAGCCGCCGATGCCGGTGCTCGGGCGGACGACGACACCATGGACGTCGCGGGCGCGCGCGGGCGAGATCCAGCCGCGCCGCACCGAGCGGAGCACCTTCTCCGGCGCCCGCGCCAGCGGATCGCCATAGCCGCCGCCGCCGCAGGCCCGGAACAGCACCGCCTCGTCGGGACCGATGGTGACGTCGCCGAAGGTCACGAGCTGCGTCACCGTGCCGGTGCTGTCGCGATGCCAGTTGCCGGAGGTCGCCGCGTCGCCGCCGCCGCGCACGCCGCGCGCCGGGGCGATGTCGCCGTCGCTGCCCCAATAGACCGTCATCCGCCCGGCGAGCGGGCGATAGGTGCCTTCGATGCCCGGCGCGCCGTCAAATTCGCCCGGCCCGCCGGAATCGACGGCGACGCGCCGCTCCTCGACCAGCATCGGGTACATCGCCTCGTTGATCTCGACCGAATCGACCGACATCTGCCCGCCGTCGCAGCCCGCGCCGGAGAGCAGCCAGCCGTCATAGCCGGAGAGGCCGGCGCTGCCGCCATAGCCGAGGAAGATCTGGTTCACATAGGGTTGCCCGCCCATGGCCGGATCGCCCTGCGTGGGGTCGGTGCCGGAGATGACGGCCTCGCCGAGCGCCTGCGAATAGGCGAACTCGCCCATGCCGTGCGGCTCGCCGATCTGCGAGAAGCAGCTCGCCACCGCCGTGATCAGCCGGCTGGTCAGGTTGGTGGTGGCGACCGAGGTGCCGACCGGATAGGTCGGGCGCCCGAGCGCGCTGCCGTCCTTCAGCAGGATGCGGATGCGCGAGGCGCTGCCTTCATTGTGCGGCAGGTCGGGATCGAGATTGTAGAACACGCCGATGCGGCAGGCGGCCAACGCGGTGGCCTCCGTGAGATTGAGCCCGCCGGGGACGCAGTCGACATTGTCGGTGGCGTCGACCGTGATCATCGCCTCGTCCGGGTCGATGCTGAGCGTGACGCGCACCGGAATGCCGTCCTCGGCGACGTTCGGCACCGGATCGTGGCGGGTCTCGAACCGCCAGGTGCCCCTGGGCAGCGAGCGGACTTCCGAAATCATCCGGCGCTCGCCATAGGCCATCCATTCCTCGATGAAGGCCTTCACCGTGGCGCGGCCATAGCGGTCGCACAGCTCCTTCAGCCGCCGCTCGCCGACGCGGCAGGCGCCGACCTGCGCCTGGTAGTCGCCGTACCAGAGATCGGAAACGCGGATCTTCATCCGGCACATGCGGATGATGTCGGCCTTGTCCCTGAAGTTCTCCTGGATGCGCACGCAGGGAAGGTGGATGCCTTCCTCGTAGATGGTCTTGGCTTCCGGCAGGTAGGTGGTGGGGATCGGCGCGCCGATGTCGGCGTGGTGGGCGCGCGCCAGGGTCCAGAACAGCGGCTCGCCATCGCAGAACACCGGCACGCAGAGCGTCATGTCGGCGTGGTGGGTGTTGCCCGTATAGGGGCAGTTGTTGATGAAGGCGTCGCCTTCCCGAATGTCGTCGAAGAATTCGGTGATCGGCTTGGTCGTCAGGTCGAGCGCGGTGATGTGGATGGGGATGCAGTCCTCCACCGAGAGCAGCCGGTGGTCGTAGGTCAGCAGTCCGCAGGAGAAGTCCCGCGCGTTCTTGATGACCGCCGAGCGGCTCGACTTCATCAGGGTCGCGTTCATCTCGCGCACGATGGCGGAGAGCCGCGACGAGAGCACCGAGAGCAGGAAAGGCTCCATGGTCGTGACGGCTTCGCCCGTCATGCCGCCGCCGGAGGCTTTTCTCGTCGCCATGCAGATCCCTCTTGTTGCTTTTTGCGATCAGTGATCACAGAATGGCATTCATGCTAAGCGAAGTGATGCGGCGGCTCAAGTTCGGATCGAACGCATGTCACGCCTGCCATGCCGACGCCGGCTCGCCGCGAAACAGTGAGGTACTGCCCCTTGGTCGGAAGCGCCCATGCCCGCCCCGAGCGATAAAGCAAACGATGCGCCGGCGCTGGAAGTGATCCGCGCCTCTCGCGACTTCGGCGCCGTCAAGGGGCTGGACGACGTGACCGTGACCGCCGCGCGCGGCGAGTTCCTCACCATTCTGGGCCAGAGCGGCTCGGGCAAGACCACGCTGCTGCGCATCATCGCCGGCCTCGACCATCCCACTTCCGTCGCCGCGCTGCGCATCGGCGGCAGGGATGTGCTCGGCCTGCCGCCGCACAAGCGCAACGTCACCACCGTCTTCCAGCATTATGGCCTGTTTCCGCATATGAGCGTCGGCCAGAACGTGGAGTACGGGCTGAAGCTGCGCGGCGTCGGGGCGAGCGAGCGCCGAACGCGCGCCGAGGCGGCGCTGGCCACGGTGCGGCTGCCCGACAAATACGACCGGCGCATCCACCAGCTCTCCGGCGGCGAGCGCCAGCGCGTCGCCCTCGCCCGCTCCATCCTGACCGAGCCGGACGTGCTGCTGCTCGACGAGCCGCTCGGCGCGCTCGACGAGCGGCTGCGGCTCGACATGCAGATCGAGCTGGTGGAGCTGCAGCGCCGGCTGGGCATGACCTTCGTCTTCATCACCCACAGCCAGGAAGAGGCGCTCACCATGAGCGACCGCGTCGTGCTGATGCGCGGCGGGCGCATCGCGCAGGAAGGCACGCCGCGCGACCTGTTCGAGCGGCCCTGCTCGCGCTTCGCCGGCTCCTTCATGGGCGTGGAGAACATCATCGACGGCACCGTCTCCGGCTTTTCCGGCGGCGTCGCCGAGATCACCGCGCCGGGCGGCGTCTTCCATGGGCTGTGGACCGGCGCCGAGACGCCGCGTCTTGGCCAGAAGGCCGCGCTGCTGCTGCGCGCCGAAAAGCTGCGCCTGCAGGCGGCCGGCGGCACGGCGGCGCCCCCCGGCGACAGCATCGAGGGGCGGATCACCGCCCGGATCTACAAGGGCAAATACATCGACGTCGCGATGGAAACCCGGTTCGGCGCGATCCACGCCCGCGCCTGGACCGATGACGACCTCGCTTCCGACACCGTGCGGATCGGCTGGTCCGCCGGCGATGCCAGATGCGTCCCCGCAGAGGGATGACGACCACCAAAACCTTCCAGAACCAGGAGAACAGGCAGATGAACGGGCATGACCTCACCACGCCGACCCGGGCGGGCCTCAGCCGCCGCGCCGTCCTCAAGGGCACCGTCGCCGGCGCCGCCGTGCTCGCCACCCCGGCGCTGATCGGGCGCGCGCGGGCCGAGACGCCGACCGTGCGCATCATGGGCGTCGAGACGGCGGCGCTCGACAACTGGTCCGCCTTCGAGAAGGAAACCGGCCTCAAGGTCGAGTTCACCGGCATCAATTCCGACCCCGGCATCTTCCGCCAGGAAGTGGTGGCCAATGCCGCCGGCGAACGCATCGACATCTTCCTGATGGATGGCGGCATCGAGGACGAGCTCGGCGCCAAGGGCTTCTTCGCCCCCATCGACCCGGCCAAGGTGAAGGGCTGGAGCGCGGCCCCCGCCGCGGTGATGGACTCGCCGCTGGCGCAGGGCCCGGACGGCAAGCAGTACGGCATGCCGGTGGTGATGAACGCCGATTCCTTCGCCTATTACCCCGAGGCGATCGGCGAGGAGGAGCCGCTCTCCTACGCGCTGCTGTTCGAGAGCGAGAAGACGCTCGGCAAGGTCTCGCTCGAGAACACCTGGCTCACCTCGCTGCCGATGGCGGCCACCTATCTCAAGGTCGCCGGCAGGCAGGCGATCGGCGACCCGTCCAACATGACGCCGGCCGAGGCCAAGGCGGTCGTCGACTTCCTCATCGCGCGCAAGAAGGCCGGGCAGTTCCGCGCCCTGTGGTCGACCTTCGAGGAATCCGTCGACCTGATGGCCCGCAAGGAAGTGGTGGCGATCAACTGCTGGGAGCCGGCGGTGAAGGAACTGCGCAAGCAGGGCAAGGATGTGCGCTACGCCTTCACCAGGGAAGGCTACAACAAGTGGATGATCTGCGCCTATGTGCCGAAGGAAGCCGCCACGGGCGCGCGGGCGGAAATCGTCGCCAAGGCGCTCTCCGGCTTCCTCGGCGGCGCCTATGCGGCGCAGATCGCCGTGCTGCGCGGCTACGCCACCGCCAACGCGATGGCCGGCCTCGCCTATGCCGAGGCGCAGAAGATGCCGGCCGAAGACATCGAGTCGATCAAGGCCAACATCGCCAAGATCGAGAAGAAGTTCGCCGCCCCGCTGTTCTGGCAGAATGCCGCGCCGACCAGCATCCAGGCGATCGAGGCGGAGTGGGAACGCTTCCGCCAGGCCTGATGCGCGTCGGCTGGCGCTCCACAGATTGGGGCGGCGCCCCAGGTGCCGCCCTGAGTGCCGCCCCCTCGCCTTTCCCACGCGATCCAGTTCTCACGCCATCGACGGGCCGATGCTGCGCACCACCCTGTTCCTCTTCATCGCCCTGTGGGCGGCTTTCATCGTGGTGCCGGTGGCGCTGCTGGTGCTATGGTCCTTTCTGGAGATGAAGGACTACAGCTTTTCCAGCAGCCTGAGCGCGGCCGCCTATGCCGCCGTGTTCGATTCCGGCCGCTATGAAGTCACGCTGCGCACGCTGCGCATCGCCGGGGTCGTCACCGCCATCGAGCTCTGCCTCGCGTTGCCCTTCGCGCTGTGGCTGGCCAAGGGCGTGCGCTCGCCCATGCTCAAGGCGATGGTGCTGGCGCTGCTGACCGTGCCGTTCTTCATCAGCCTCGCCTCGCGCACCATCGTCTGGCGCTCCGTGCTTTCGCGCTCGGGGCTCGTGAACACCGCGCTGATGCATCTCGGGATCATCGACCAGCCGCTCGACTGGCTGCTGTTCTCGGAATTTTCGGTGCATCTCGGCCTGCTGGCGCCCTCCTTCCCGACCATGGTGCTGCCGGTCTTCCTCTCCATCTCGCTGATCGACGACGAGCTGATCGAAGCGGCACGCGATCTCGGCGCGCCGCCCGCCAAGGTGCTGGGCGACGTGATCCTGCCGCTGGCGCTGCCCGGCATCGTCGCCGGCATCATCTTCACCTTCGTGCCGCTGCTCGGCGAGACGGTGGTGCCGCAACTGCTCGGCGGCGGCCGGGTCTCGATGCTCGGCGCCTCGATCACCAGCCTGCTGCAGGTGCTGAACTATCCGGTCGCCGCCGCGCTGGCGACGCTGGTGCTCGGCATATTGGCGGCGCTGTTCCTGGCCCTGCGGCTCATCGGCGGCGGGTCGATCGCCGCCATTTTCGAGGGGATGAAGCGATGAGCACGCCCCTCGCCGGCGCCGCCCTGCCCGAGGCGCGTCCCGTGCGCTTGCGCGCCGGCCGGCTGGAACGCCATCTGGGCCTCCTCGCGGCGATCGGCGGCTTCGGCATGATCGCCCTCACCTATGCGCCGATGCTCTGGCTCGGCATCATGTCGGTGAGCGTCGATCCGCTCGGCGGCCTGCCAGGGCCCTTCACGCTGGAATGGTACGACCGGCTCTTCACCGACCGGCGCTGGGTCGGTCCGCTGATGGCCAGCATGGGCTGCGGCGCGGTGGTGGGGCTCGCCTGCGCCGCG
The DNA here is from genome assembly GCF_056836805.1 of Ancylobacter sp. TW_SC_1. Taxonomy (NCBI): domain Bacteria; kingdom Pseudomonadati; phylum Pseudomonadota; class Alphaproteobacteria; order Hyphomicrobiales; family Xanthobacteraceae; genus Ancylobacter; species Ancylobacter sp. TW_SC_1. The sequence continues at coordinate 2,038,078 of NZ_CM166365.1, read as the reverse complement.
TCCGGGCTGCTGGTCGCGCGGGCGCTGCCGCATCTGCGCGCGCGCGGCACCCTGCTGCTGGCCTTCCTCGCGCCCTTGTTCATCCCCGGTGTCCTCATGGGAGCGGGGCTGTTCCTCTATCTACGCGTCTTCCTCGGGCTGCGGCTCGGCTGGTGGTCGGTCTTCCTCGCCCATTTCGCCTGGGCCTACCCCTTCGCGCTGCTGGCGCTGCTGGTGACGACGACGCGCTTCGACACGAGGCTCAACGACGCGGCCGCCGATCTCGGCGCCGGGCCGTGGCGGCGCTTCGTCGATGTCGAGTTCCCGCTCATCATGCCGGGCGTGGTGTCGGCGGCGCTGTTCGGCTTCCTGCTGTCGTTCAACGAACTGGCGCGCACCATCCTGCTGCGCGGCACGGCGACGACCTTGCCGCTGTTCGAATGGGCGCAGGCGACCTCGCACTCCTCCAACGTGCCGCTGATCTTCGCCCTCGCCACGCTGGTGCTGCTCGTCAGCCTCGCACTGATCGGCGTTTCGTTCTGGCTGCTCTTCGGGCGCGGGACCGACCGGTAGCCTCGACGGACGAAGGCGGTGCCCTGACGGGATAAACCGGCCTTGCAACTCGACCGGCATGAGCTATGCCGTCCAGGCGACATTCGGCTTGGATTCCACCCATGAAATACGTTCTGCCCGGCCTGCTCTGCTTCAATGCAGGCTTCGTGGACACGGCAGGCTTCGTGACTCTCCACGGCCTGTTCACGGCGCATGTCACGGGCAACATCGTCACCTTCGCCGCCGCGCTGGCCGACGGCCGCATGCCTTCCATCTCGAAGATCATCGCAGTGCCGGTGTTCTGCTTCGTGGTGATCGCGGCCCGGCTGCTCAGCCATGCCCTGGTCGAGCGCGGTTTCGACGACTTCCGCATCCTGATGGCGGCCAAGCTCATCCTGCTCGCCCATGCCGCCCTGGTCGCCATACAGATGGGCGTGCCCCTGGCGGCCGACAGCGCGAATGCCGTGATGATGGGGATGACGCTGGTGAGCGCCATGGCGCTGCAGAATGCGCTGCACCGCACCCACCTCACCGACGCACCGCCCTCCACGGTGATGACCGGCACCATCACCCAGCTTCTGCTGGACATCACCCATGTCTGGAGGCCACGGGCGGGGGCCGATCCGGCCCCGGTCCGTGAACGCCTGCGCCGCTTCGGCGTCTTCCTCGCCAGCTTCTGCGCCGGCTGCGCCGCGGCGGCGCTGCTCTATCTGATGGCCGGCGTGTGGTGCTTCCTGGTGCCCCCGCTCGTGGCGGTGGCCGAGATCTTCGTCCTGCCGGCCGGCCCGGCGGCGCCGGTCAAGGCCAAGGGCTGAACGGCCGGTGAGCCCCCTCCCGCGGCAGCGGCCGGATTCGGCACGCCCCCGCGCATGACGGGGCGGGCGCGTTCATTCCTCCCCCCGCATCACGGCTCGTCGCATTCGATCGGCACGGCGAAGCCGGCCTTCACGCGGTCCATGATGACCATGGTCTTGAACCCCTTGATGTCGGGATTCTCGTAGAAGAACTTGCGGGTGAAGGCCTCGTAGTCCTCCATGCTGCGGGCGGTGACGATCAGGATGAAGTCGGTCTCGCCGGTCACGTAATAGCCGTTCATGACCTCCGGCGTCTGGCGGATGGATTGCTTGAAGCGGTCGACGATGTCGGCCCGCTCGCGCTCCAGCGAGACCGAGACGAACATCGCGATGGGACGCCCCACATCGCGCGGACGCACGATGGAGACATCCGCCTCGATGACGCCCTCCGCGCGCAGCCGCTTCAGCCGCCGCTGCACCGCCGTCGCGGACAGGCCGACAATGGCGCCCAGCTCCTCCGAACCCATTCGATTGTTGCTCTGGACGAGGGAGAGAATCTTGGCGTCGAACCGATCGAGCTTCATAGGGACCCGTCTGATGAATTTCTGCGCATAGACGGAAAATGAGCACAAATCCGACGGAGACTCTATCGCAAATGCCGCCACCCGTTTCTGTGCTGCCGCTAGGCTGAAGGCGTCGGAGGCTTTCGGCGGGTCGCCCGCCCGCCATCCGAGCCCACGCAGGAACAGGACGCATGGACCATTTCGACACCGTTGCCGAACTCGACCGCAAGTCGGTACTCCACCCCTTCACCTATCTGAAGGGCCACGCCAGCGGCGAGGGCCCGGCCCCCGTCATCATCGAAGGGGCCAAGGGCGTGCGCATACGCGACGCCCGGGGGCACGAGTTCATCGACGGCTTCGCCGGCCTCTATTGCGTGAATATCGGCTATGGCCGCACGGAAGTCGCCGAGGCGATCGCCCGGCAGGCCTACAAGCTGGCCTATTACCATTCCTATGCCGGCCACACGACCGAGGAGCTGGCACGCCTGTCGGACCGGTTGGTGCGCATGGCGCCCGGCCGGATGTCGAAGGTGTTCTACGGGCTGTCCGGCTCCGACGCCAACGAGACCCAGGCGAAGCTGGTCTGGTACTACAACAACCTGCGCGGCATGCCGAAGAAGAAGAAGATCATCGCCCGCGAGCGCGGCTATCACGGCTGCTCGATCATTTCCGGCTCGATGACCGGGATGAGCTTCTACCACGATCACATGGACCTGCCGGTCTCCGGCATCCTGCGCACGGGCGTCCCGCATCACTATTGGGGCGCGGTGCCCGGCGAGACCGAGCTGGAATTCTCCGCGCGCCGCGCGGACGAGCTCGAAGCCCTCATCCTCGCCGAGGGGCCCGAGACGGTCGGCGCCTTCATCGCCGAGCCCGTGCTCGGCACCGGCGGCATCATTCCCCCGCCGGCGGGCTACTGGCCGGCGGTCCAGGCGGTGCTGCGCAAATACGACGTGCTGCTGATCGCCGACGAGGTGATCTGCGGCTTCGGCCGCGTCGGCGCGCCGTTCGGCTCGCATCTCTACGGGATCGAGCCCGACCTGATCTCGGTCGCCAAGGGCCTGACCTCCGCCTATGTGCCGCTCTCCGCCTGCCTGGTCGGCGAGAAGGTCTATGCGGTGATGGAGGAGGCAACCGACAAAGTCGGCTCCTTCTCCCACGGCTACACCTATTCCGGCCATCCGATCGGCGCGGCGGCGGCGAATGCGGCGCTCGATATCGTCGAGCGCGAGGATCTCGCCGGCAAGGCGGCGACGCGCGGCGCCTACATGCTGCAACGCCTCAAGCAGGAATTCGAGCAGAGCCCGATCGTCGGCGAGATTCGCGGCGTCGGCATGCTGGCCGCCATCGAGTTCGTGGCCGACCGCGCGCACAAGACCCGCTTCGATCCGGCGCTCAAGGTCGGAGCGCGCATCTCGCAGGCCGCCCGCGACCGCGGGCTGATCGCCCGGGCCATGCCGCATGGCGACATTCTCGGCTTCGCGCCGCCGCTCGTGATGAACGAGGCGGAAATCGACGAGATGGTCGACATCACCCGCGCCGCCCTGCGCCAGGTTACCGACGAACTGGCGGCAGCCGGACACGCGCCGGCCTGACGGCGCGCACCCGCAAGATCACCATAACGGGCAAAGCCCAGCTTCCAGAAACACAGGGGACCAAGATGATACTCAACCGCACCGTCTCGATCTTAGCCTGCGCTTTCTCCCTCGGCCTTCTCGCCGGCGCCGCCCATGCCACGGATGGCGTGCTGCGCATCGGTACCGAAGGCGACGCCCCGCTGTTCAGCATGGCCGACGCCAATGGCAACGTGACGGGCTTCGACGCCGACATCGCCAACGGCCTGTGCGCCGAACTGAAGGTGAAGTGCGAATTCGTCGTGCAGACCTTCTCGACCCTCGTGCCGTCCATGGACAGCGACCGGTTCGACGTCATCATCTCCGGCCTCGGCATTACCGACGAGCGCCGCAAGAAGATCGACTACTCGATCCCCTATGCCTCGACCCCGCAATATTTCGTGGTCGCCAAGGACTCGCCGGCGGCGGGGCTGAAGGACCTGCCATCCGTCCTCAAGGCGCTGTCCGGCAAGAGCGTCGGCGTCGTCAACGGCACCACCTACGCCAAGTTCGTCGCCAAGAACGTGCCGGATGTCGACCTGAAGACCTATGATTCCACCACGGCCCAGCTCGCCGACCTTGCGGCGGGCCGGATCGATGCCGGCTTCAGCGATTCCCCGACCTGGGCCGAGTTCCTGGCAACACCGGAAGGCGCCGGCTTCGCCCGGATCGAGGTGCGCGTGAAGCCCTCCGACGACCACGCAAGCCTCGGCTACGGCATGGGCGTCGGCCTGAAGAAGGGCAATGCCGAACTCAAGGCCAAGCTCGACAAGGCGCTGTGCAACATGATCACCACCGGCGGGGTGACGGCCGCCAGCATGAAGTGGTTCAAGGAGGATTACGCGCTTTCCTGCAGCCAGTAACCTGTGCGGCATTGCGCATCCTCCGATGGCGGAGCCGCCGCGACGACTGGATCGCGGCGGCCCTGACGGGCTCATGAATGACGAACGACCTATGGACCATGCTGTTCGCGCAGGGTTGGGCGCTCGCGCTGCTGCGCGGGGGGCTGATGACCGTGCTGGTCGGTGGGCTCGGCATGGTGCTCGGCCTGATCATCGCGGCCCCCATGGCCATCGCGCGATGGCAGGGCGTGACGCTGCTCTCGCCGCTGATCGACGTCTATTCGATCCTCGTACGCTCGATACCGGGGCTGCTGGTGATCTACCTGCTGTTCTTCGGCTCGGTGCAGAGCTTCGAGCGCGTGGCGGGCGCCTTCGGGTTTCAGGGGACGAGGGACGCCTATCCCTTCTTCATCGGCCTCGTCTCCATCGCCGCGATCTCCTGCGCCTATTCCACCGAGGTGCTGCGCGGCGCGCTGGAGACGATACCGAAAGGCCTGATCGAGGCGGCGCGGGCCCTTGCCGTGCCGACATACGTGGCCTTCTTCCGGATCATGGCCCCGCTCGCCCTGCGCGCGGCGGCGGGCGGACTGAACAATGTGTGGCAGATGACGATCAAGGACACCTCGCTGGTCTCGGTCGTCGGCCTTCAGGAAGTGATGCGCGTGGCCGCCGTCGCCTCCGGCATCACCCGCAGCCCGCTGGTGTTCTACGTGATCGCCGCGCTGATGTACCTGGCGATCACCAGCGTCAGCCAATGGCTGTTCGCCCGGCTGGAGCGCCGGCTGGAACGTAGTTTCGGAGCCCGATGATGGATGTCGAGCTTCTGAAGGAAGCGTTCCCGCTGCTGCTGAAGGGCGCTCAGCTCACCATTCTCATCAGCGTGGTCGGCGTCCTTGTCGGCCTGCCCGCCGGCATCGCGCTCGCCATGCTGCGGGCCTCACGCAACCGGCGCCTGCGCTTCCTCGTCAAGCTGGCCGACGGCTATGCCGCGCTGTTCCGCGGAACGCCGATGCTGGTGCAGGTCTTCGTGCTCTATTACGGCCTGGCGCAGATCGGCGTCATCCGGCAGACGCCGATGCTGTGGTGGCTGATCAGCGACGCGCTGCGCTGCGCCATGCTGGCGGTCGTCCTCAACACCGCCGCCTATACATCGGAGATCTTCCGCACCGCCTTCCTCTCCGTGCCCCGTGGCGTGATGGAGGCCGCCGAGGCCTGCGGCCTGTCGCGCCTGCATGCCTTTCTCCTCATCCGCCTGCCGATCGCCGTGCGCCAGGCATTGCCCTCCTATGGCAACGAGGCGGCGATCATCGTGAAGGAATCCAGCCTCGCCTCCACCATCACCGTGCTGGAGATCACCGGCTACGCGAAGCGGCTGATGAGCGAGACCTTCGCGATCATCGAGATCTTCGTCATCGCCTCGGTCTTCTACCTCGTCATCAACTTCGCCGTTCTCGGCCTCGTGCGGCTCGCCGAAGTGCGGCTGCGCATTCCCGGTCACACCTCGGCGCGCCGGCGCTGAGCGCGCGCGACGTCCCTTCGAACAGGAATAGCTTCATGTCGCTCCTCACCTTCTTCGACCTCGCCAATCTCCCCACTCCCCGCGAGAGCGGCCCGCTTCCCGAACGTTGGGTCGAGGGCGATCCACGCTTCCGCACCTGGGATCTGTCGGCGACGCCCGACGAGGGCGTGCGGGCCGGCGTCTGGGAGGCGACGCCCGGCGCCTATCGCTCGATCAAGGGCGAGAGCTGGGAGTTCTGCTCGATCCTGTCCGGCGTCTCCGAGCTGATCGAGGACGGCAAGCCGCCGCGCCGCATCGCCGCCGGCGACAGCTTCGTGATGCATCCCGGCTTCGAAGGCATCTGGCGGGTGATCGAGACCACGACCAAGCTCTGGGTCTCGCGGGACTGAACCGGGGAAGCCGACGCATGAGCCTGCTCTACCTGTCCGATCCCGCGCGCGGCGCGACATGGGCCCGGCATTTCGCCGACCATGCGCCGGACATCGCCTTTCACATGGACCCGTGCGCCTGCGACCCGCGCGAGGTGCGCTACCTCGTCACCTGGGAGCCGCCGGAAGATCTCGCCGCGCGCTATCCGGCGCTCGAGGTTCTGTTCTCGATCGGCGCGGGAATCGACCAGTTCGATCTTTCGGCACTGCCGCCGGATCTCGCCGTGGTGCGGATGATCGAGCCCGGCATCGTGAACGGGATGGTCGAGTATGTGACGATGGCCGTGCTCGCCCTGCACCGTCACCTGCCGCGCTATCTCGACCAGCAACGCCGGGGTCTCTGGCAACCCGAAGCGATGCTGACCGCGGCTGCCGAGCGGCGGGTGGGGGTGCTGGGGCTCGGCGTGCTCGGGCGGGCGGTGCTGAAGGCCCTCGCCCCCTTCGGCTTCCCGCTGGCCGGCTGGAGCCGCTCGCCCCATGCCGTCGACGGCGTCGCGACCTTCGCCGGCAGCGGGGAGCTCGACGCCTTCCTGTCGCGCACCGACATCCTGATCTGCCTGCTGCCGCTCACCGAGGAAACAAGGGGCCTGCTCGGCGCGCCGCTGTTCGACGCCCTGCCGCGCGGCGCGATGCTGGTGAATGTCGGACGCGGCGGCCATCTCGTCGCCGACGACCTCGTCGCCGCGCTCGACAGCGGACGGATCGGCGCCGCCGTGCTGGATGTCGCCGCCCCCGAGCCGCTGCCGCCGGAGCATCCGTTCTGGCGTCATCCCGGCATCCTGCTGACCCCGCATATCGCCAGCATGACGCAGCCCGACACGGCGGCGGCCGTCGTGCTCGACAATCTACGCCGCCATCGGGCCGGCCAGCCCATGCTCGGCCGGGTCGACCGCGCGCACGGCTATTGAACCCACGCATTCACCGATCCGGGCAGGACACAGACATGCCGGCTACCATCTCCTCTCCCATCGTCGCCGCGCCCTTCTGGTGGGAGGAGGCGCCGCCGCCGCGTGTACCGCGCGCGCCCCTCCCCGCACGCGTCGACGTCGCCATCATCGGCGGCGGCTATGCCGGACTGGGCGCGGCGCTGACGCTCGCGCGCGCCGGACGCAGCGTCGCGCTGTTCGAGCGCCAGCGCGTCGGCGAAGGCGCTTCCTCCCGCAATGGCGGCATGACCAGCGCCTCGCTCCGGCCGAGCTTCGCCGAACTGCAGCGCAACTTCGGCCACGCGCGCGCCACCGCCATCATGAAGGAGGGCAAGGAAGCGCGCGAAGAACTGTACCGCTTCCTCGCCGAGGAGAAGATCGACTGCGACTTCCAGCTTTCCGGCCTGTTCGACGGCGCCGTCAATCCCGGCGACTATGACGACCTCGCCCGCGAGGCCGACGAGCGCCGGAAGCTGCTCGGCATCGACACTTTCGCCGTGCCGCGCGGCGAGCAGCACGCTTATATCGGCACGGATTTCTACCATGGCGGCAGCGTGCGCCGTGACATTGGCGGCCTGCATCCGGCGAAGTTCCTCGCCGGCCTGCTCCAGCGGGCCCTGGCCGCCGGCGCCGGTGTCCACGAGATGACGGCGGTGGAAGGCGTGCGGCGCGAGGCGGACGGCTTCGAACTCGCGACCTCCGGCGGTGCCGTGCGGAGCCGCGAGCTGCTGGTCTGCACCAATGGCTACACCGACGGTGCCGATCCCTGGCTTCGTCGCCGCCTGGTGCCGGTCCGCAGCCGCATCATCGCCACCGCGCCGCTGACGCCCGAACAGATGGCCAAGGCGATGCCCACGCGGATGATGTATGTCGATACCCGCAAGCTGAGCTATTACTACCGCCCCTCTCCCGACGGGACGCGCATCCTCTTCGGCGGACGCGACGGCACGACGGCCGGCGATCCGCAGGCCCCCACCGACCACCTTCGCGCCGAGTTCGCCCGCATCTTCCCCGCGCTTGCCGACGTCGCGCTGTCGCATAGCTGGTTCGGCCATGTGGCGATGAACCGTCACATGATCCCGCGCCTGTTCGTGCATGACGGCATCTATTATGCGACCGGCTTCTGCGGCTCCGGGGTGGTGTGGGCGCGCTGGGTGGCGCGCAAGGCGGCGCTGAGGCTTCTCGGCGACACGAGCGAACCGCCCTCCGCCTTCGAATTCGCGCCGCCGCCCGCCATCCCGCTCTATCGCGGCACGCCGTGGTTCATTCCGCTGGTCTATGCGCTCTACGAGGCACAGGACCGGAAGGCGATGCGCCGGGGCGGCGTCACACGCTGAATCACTCCGCCGCCTGGCGACGGCGCGCCTCGGCGAAGGCCTCCTTGAAGCCGGCATAGTCGAGCGTCGAGGTACGGAAGGGGCCGATGAGATAGGCCGGCGTGCCCTGCAGGCCGATCGATTCCGCCTGCGCGAGGTTGCGGCGCAGCAGCGTGGTGATGTCGCCCGCATGCGCCTTGAGGTCGGCGTCGAGCCGGGCGAGGTCGATGCCCGACTTCTGCACCGCCTTCAGCATCTGCTCCTTGTCGACGCGGCGTCCGGGGATCGCCATCAGCGCGTGATGGACCTTGTCGTAGCCACCTTGGTACTTGGCCGCGAGGGCCATCTGCGCGCCATAGACCGAGGCCTCGGTGAGGATCGGCCAGTCCTTGTAGACGAGGCGGATCTTGCCGTCCTCCTTCACCGCGCGCTCCAGGTCCGGCGCGGACTTCTTGCAGAACGGGCAGTTGTAATCGAGGAAGGCGACGACGGTGACGTCGCCCTTGGGGTTGCCGGCGGTCGGCGCGGCGGGATCGCGCAGGATCGCCTCCACATCGACGCCCTGCGCGAGGAGCGGCGAGACCGGGAGAACCGCGCCAGCGGTGAGGACGCCGGCGAGCGTGAGGAAGTGGCGGCGCTGCATGAGAGTTCCTGAGCGTTCAAGAGGGAGGGAGGCGAAGGAGGTTCAGGCGCCGGCGGCATCGAGCCGGCGGGAGATGTCCTCGACGGTCACGGGACCCACGATACGGGTGCCCGGAATCTCGCGCCCCTGCGCATCGACGAGGAACAGCGCGGGTGGGCCGACCACGCGGAACCGTTCCATCAAAGCGCGGGTCGCCGCGTTGTAGTCGGTGACGTCGGCCATGACCTGCGGCAGGGCAGCGAGCCGCGCACGCAGTTCGGGCGCGGCCATCACCTTCGCGTTCGATTTGCAGACGGTGCACCAGTCGGCGGTGAAGTCGACGAGGATCGGACGCCCCTCCGCCTGGACGGTGGCCCCGGCGACCGCCTCGTCGAAGGCGGCGGCCGAGGCGACGCGAAAGGCCGAGCCTTCCACCTGACCCGTTGCCGGGGCGGCGGCAAAGGCCAGCGGGCGCAGCGGGTCCTGGGCTCCGCCGGCAGCCCCGACGATGAGCGTCGCGCCATAGAGCGCCGCCGCCATGCCGCCGCCGCGGGCGAGCCGCGCGGCCGGGCCGCTCGACGCCGTCAACCGATCGAAGCCACCGAAGAACGCCGCCGCCCCCGTCAGCAGCACGCCCAGCATGGCCAGCGTGGCCGGCGGCGGCAGCAGCCGCCCGGCCAACCCTATGGCAACGCCGAGGAAGACGAGGCCGAACGCCTGTTTCGCCCGCACCAGCCAGACGCCGCCGCGCGGCAGAACGCTCGGTCCGAACAGCCCGACCAGCATCAGCGGCAATCCCATGCCGAGCCCGAGCATGAACAGCGCCGCCGCCCCCGTGGCGGCGTCGCCCGTGGTCGCGGCGTAGAGCATGGCGCCGGCCAGCGGCGGCGTCACGCAGGGACCGACGACGAGTGCCGAGCCGAAGCCCAGCAGTGCCGCCCCGGCGAGCGAGCCGCCGGAACCCCTTCCCGCCAGCCGGGCGGACAGACCCGCCGGCAGAGCGAGATCGAACAGGCCGAACATCGAGAGCGCCAGCGCGACGAAGATCGCGGCGGTCAGCCCAAGTGCGAGCGGGGTCTGCAGCGCGGCCTGAAGGTTCGCCCCCGACCAGCCGGCGACGGCGCCCACCAGCCCGTAGGCACCGGCCATGGCCAGCACATAGGTGCCGGTGAGCAGGAGGCTGCGCCGCCGCGTCAGCGCCTCGCCCGAGCGGGTGAGCATGCCGGCGAGGATCGGGATCATCGGGAACACGCAGGGCGTGAGCGCGAGCAGCAGGCCGAAGCCGAGAAAGGCCAGCATGGTCCAGCCGAGATTACCTGCGAACAGCGCCTCGACGCCGGCACCCTCCCCCCCGGCGGTGGCCCGCACCGGCCCCGCCAATGCGGCGGGAGCGCCCTGCGGGGCCTCGCCGACTGGCGCGTCCATGACGAGGGGTGCCGCGCGGATGTCGAGCGTCGCCAGATCGACGAGGCGCGCCTGCGGCGGGAAGCAGATGCCCCGCTCCGAGCACCCCTGATAGGTGACCCTGAGCTGGCCGGTGCGGTCGAGCGCTCCGGCGCTGGCCTCGACATCCCCATGGAAGACGTGGACGACGCCGAAATTGGGATCGTCCTTGGCCTCGCCTTCTGGCCGGTCAAGCGAGACGGCCCGGCCGTCGTAGCGGGCCTGCAGGCTGTCGCGGTAGAGATAAGTGCCGGGGGCGATCGTCCAGCGCAGCAGCAGCGCGCCGGAAGGGGAGCGCGCGGCGGCGAGCGTGAAGGGCGCGGCGGAGGCCGGACGGGCAAGGAGCGGTGCGAAGGCCGGCGCGGGCTCGGCGGCCGCCATGCCGAAGGAGCAAAGGCATGCAAGAAGAAGAAACGCCGATCGACTTGCCGTCGCCCAGGATCGCCATGTCATCGGATTCGCCGCTCCTTCACTGTCGCGGCGCAGCGCTCTTATCCTCACCTTAAGCCAGCCTTAAGCTGGCGGCGGACGATGGCACGGGCGGACGGAACGGAGATGAACAGGGCGTGATGCGTATCCTTCTGGTCGAGGACGATCCGGTGCTGGCGGACGGCATTCGCGCCGGCCTGGGGCTCGCCGGCCTGACCGTCGATGCCGTGACCACCTGCGCCGACGCGCGGGCTGCGCTCGGCTCCTCCCGGTTCGACGCCCTCGTGCTCGACCTGATGCTGCCGGACGGCTCGGGCCTCGACATTCTGGCGGCGCTGCGCGCGCGGCAGGACGCGACGCCGGTGCTGCTGCTGACCGCGCTGGACGAAACCACGGACCGCGTACGCGGGCTGGATGCCGGTGCCGACGACTATCTCGGCAAGCCCTTCGATCTCGACGAACTGGCCGCCCGCCTGCGCGCCCTGGTCCGTCGCGGATGCGGGCGGGCGAGCCCGCTTCTGCGCCATGGCGGCATCGCGCTCGATCCCGCCATGCTCACCGTCAGTCTCGACGGCAACGCCGTGCCTGTGTCGCGGCGCGAGTTCGCCGTCCTGTCCATGCTGATGGAGCGGCCGGGAATGATCCGGGCCAGGGGCGAGATCGAGGACCGGCTCTATGGCTGGCAGGAGGAAGTCGACAGCAACACGGTCGAGGTCTACGTGCACAATCTGCGCGCGAAACTCGGCCGCGAGGTGATCGAGACGGTGCGCGGGCTGGGTTATCGCCTGCGGATGCCGGCATGACCTCGCTGCGCCGCCGCCTCTTCCTCATCCTGCTCGCCGCCACCGGGCTCATCTGGCTGTGCGCCGTGGCGTGGATCAGCATCGGCAGCCGCGGCGAGCTGGAGCGGGTGCTCGACACCCGGCTGCAGGAGGCCGCCCGCATGGTGCATTCGCTGGTCATGGCCGGGGGCGGGATGGGGACGGCCGGGGCGGCCGCCAGCCTTCCGCCAGCCTCGCCGGGCGGCTATGAGCGCCAGCTTTCCTGCCAGATCTGGTCGTTCGACGGACGTCTTCTCGCCCGCTCCTCCGGCGCGCCGGACGCGACGCTGGCGGATGAGGGCGAAGGCTTCTCCGACCGCGAGGTGAACGGCGAGACATGGCGCGTCTACACCATCGTTGACCCGGAAAAGGACGTTCGCGTGGTGGTCGGCGACCGGATCGGGCTGCGCGACAGGCTGGTGCGCGACCTCGTCGCCGGTCTGGCCGCGCCGGCACTGCTGGTCATGCCGCTTCTGGGACTGCTGATCTGGTGGAGCCTCGGACGCGGGCTGCGCCCCCTCAACAGCGCGGCGGAAGAGATCGCGGCGCGCGAGGGCGACGACATGCGGCCGGTGCCCACCGACGGCGCGCCGTCGGAAATCCTGCCGCTGATCGGTGCCCTCAACGGGCTGTTCGCCAAGGTCGAAGCGGCGCGGGCCCATGAACGGGACGTCACCGCCTTCGCCGCGCACGAGCTGCGCACACCGCTGGCGGGCCTGAGGACGCAGGCGCAGGTGGCGCTTGCCGCCCGCGATCCGGGAATCCGCGAGAACGCCCTGCGCCAGATCATTCTCTCGGTGGACCGCACCAGCCGCCTCGTGCGCCAGCTTCTCGCCCTCGCGCGTCTCGACGCGGAGGCCGTCGGCGCGGCGCGGGAGACCTCGATCGGCCAGGTGCTGCGGGAGGTGGTAGACGCCGTCCCCCGGCCGGACGGCGTCGCAGTGACCGTCGAGGCCGATCTGGAGCACAGGGTACGCGCGCTGGATCCCGATGCGCTGACCCTGCTGCTGCGCAACCTCCACGAGAATGCCGTTCAGCATATGCCGGCCGGCACGGTGCGCTGGTTCGCGGAAGGGGCGGACAGCCTGGTGATCGAGGATGAAGGCCCAGGCATTCCCGAGGAGGAACTCGGCCTCGTGCGCCAGCGCTTCTATCGCGGCCGGGCCGCCGCCGGAGCCGGCTCGGGGCTTGGCCTAGCCATCGCCGAGGCCGCCGCAACCCGCATCGGCGCCCGCGTAGAGCTTGCCAACCGGAGCGATCGGACGGGACTGCGTGCCGTCATCCGCTTCCGCCCTCCCGGAAGCGGCACGGCATGAGCCGCCGGCGTGCGCGCCTCGATCCGGCCTCCTCATCGTCGCGGCAAAGGACGGCTATGCCCCGTCCCGGGGACCCAGCGCGTCGAGCATGTCGACCATGTCGACAAAGCCCATGTCCCGATCAGACCGCATCACCATCACGATCGGACGGTCGGCGGCCAAAGCCAGACGGAGCAAGGCGGAAGCGGAGGCGTCGCCTGCGATCCGGGGAAAGGCCTCCATCGCGACGGCCGCCTCGCACAGCGACCGGCCCTGGCTCCGACCGTCCACCATCAGCGACAGCAATTCAGACCGGCTCAGAACGCCCGCGGGCTCCCCGCCCGCGTCGAGGACGATGATGGCGGGCAGTCCGGCGAAGTTCATCATCGACGCGACCTGCTCGACGCTCGCGTCTTCCCGCATTTCGATCGCCGGCGCCACGCGCAACGGTCGGGCGTCCTGCATCCTGGTCATTCGCGACTCCAAAATCGACATTTCCCGGCCGCGCACTAGTCGAAGATACGTCGCGTCTGCGCACGAAACCATGCGTCATAATCATCCGCGTTCTTGCGACGCAGCGTAGACGTCTCCGCCAATTCTGAAACAAAGCTTCCGACTTCCTGGAACTCTCCCGAGGCGGGCACGTATTCTCCGGTCGTCGCGACGCTGTCGCCCGGCGCCAGAAGGCTCCAGCAGCGGCTCGCATAAGCGCCCGCGCGGGGCTCCTCGCCCAGCAGGCGCGCGCGCAGCGCCGCCGCCACCACATCCGACTGGCTCACCGCGGCGGAAGCCGCCTTCGGAACCGGGCTCGCCTGCGCCGCGTCGCCGAGGACATACACGGCCGGCACCCGGGACGAGCTCATGTCCTCGGGCCGCACCGGGCAGAAGCCGGTCGCATCGGCCAGACCGGATTCCAGCGCGACGCGCCCGGCGGACTGGGCCGGGATCACGTTCACCAGCGCGCAGTCGCGAAAGGTCCCGAAGCCGGTCCACACCGTCATCGTGGCGGGATCGACCCGCTCGACCCCTTCATGGATCGACGGTGGCAGCCATTCGATCATGCCGGGATAGTACTGCTCCCACCCGTCGAGGAAGAGCGCCATCTTGGCGAAGCGTTCCTTGGCGTCGAGGATGACGATCCGGCAGTCGCCGCGCCCGGTGGTTCGCAGCCGGTGCGCCATCATCGAGGCGCGTTCATAGGGAGCGGGCGGGCAGCGCGAGGGATCGGGCGGCGGCAACAGAACGATCAGGCCGCCATTGGGCACCGCATCGAGCTGCCGGTCGAGAAGCGCGAACTGCGCGCGGCCGATCCAGCCATGCGGCATGGCCACGCTCGCCGCGCGGCTCCAGCCCGACACGCTCGCATAGTCGAGGCCGATGCCCGGCGCCACCGCGGCCGCGTCATAGGAAATCGTGGCGCCATCTTCGAGCCGCACCGTCCGGCGCTCGGCGTCGATACGCCCCGCCCGGGCCGGCACGAGGCGGATGCCGGCGCGACGCGCGAGCGCCTCGTAGCCGATCCAGATCGTGTCGCCGGCGAGCACGCCGCCGAGCACCAGATTCGAGCGGCAGAGCGCGAAATAGCCGGGCTCGGGCTCGATGAGCAGGATATCGAGCCCGTCGCCGGCGGCGCGCGACAGGTAGCTGGCCAGCGACGCGCCGGCGAAACCCGCGCCTATGATCGCCACTCTCGGCCGCGCGCCCCGCCCCACGGCGGGGCTGGCAAGTGTGGGGCTGGCCGCGGTGCCGAGGGCGAGGCCGCCGAGCAATGCGCGCCGGCTGAGGCCCGTCACGGCTCAGCCGACCTTCATATAGGCGAAGCCCTTCCCCTGAAGGGCCGCGCAGGTGGCGACGCCCGAGGGCACGAACGAGACGAAATCGGCCTGCCGCGCCCGCGACAGGTCGAGCTGATTGCGCTTGAAGGTGATCTCGCAGAGATAGACCTTGAGGCCGTTCTTGGAGATCGCCTCGGCGCGGGCGAACAGCTCCGGCGGCAGCTTCTCGTCGGCCCACATCGTGCCGTCGAGACTGTCGAGGAAGAACTTGATGCCACCGGCATGCACCACCAGCACGATCTGCAGGGCGAAGGGATCCGCCCCGTAGACCGAGTAGTGGTTGCCGATATTGTTCAGCGTCTGGGCGAAACGGTCGGGATCGCCGTAGTCGCAGTGGTAGAGGCAGGCGACTTCCGCGTCCTTCTCGATGTCGTCGAGCGTCACCTTCGTGGGAACGGCGGCGGCCCTGTCGACCGTGAGCGCGGCACCGCCGGCGGCCAGGCCCGCCATCACGGACCGGCGGTTGAATTCGAGCTTGGGCATGGCGTCCTCCTCGTCGACTGTTTTTATCGTGACGGTATGTCGGCCTGTCGCGGCCTCATTCGACGGCGCCGGCCGGCTTGTCGCCTTCCTTCCCGGCGTCGGGCGTGACGTCGAGCACCCGCGCATGGCTGGTGATCTCGACCTTCGGCTTGCAGTCCTTCATGCACGGGTTCTTGTTCCAGAAGGCCTTTTCCGTGGTCTCGCGATCATCGTCGTAGAAATTGGCATTGTTGGGCAGCTCGACGGTCGGGAAATTCTCCTTCGACAGCACATAGTCGTCCGGAACGACGTCGTTGAGATAGAGCAGATACGCCACGATGGCGTAGACATCGTCCGGCGGCAGCGTCTGGGCGGCGCCGAAGGGCATGGCGCGATGCACATAGTCGAAGACGGTCGAGGTGTAGGGCCAGAAGGAGCCGATGGTCTTTTCCGGCCGCTCGGACTTCAAGGTCCCCTGCCCGCCGGCCAGCACCGGCCAGCGCCCGGCGCCCTCGCCGAACTCGCCATGGCACATGGCGCAATTGTTCTGGAACAGCTCCTCGCCCTGCGACACCGACCCCTTGCCCTCGGGCAGGCCCTGCCCGTCCGGGCGCACGTCGATGTCCCACGCCTTGATCTCCTCCGGCAGCGCCGGCCGGCCGAGCCGGACCGTATCGGCGGCGGCGGCACCGAGCCCCGCGACCAGCGCCAGCAGCGCTGTCCCCGCGACGAAACCGGACCTAGCTGACCTCGACATTCTCGGCCTCCCCGTTGCTCCGCACCAGCCAGGTCTGGATGCCGTTATTGTGGTAGATCGAGTTCTCGCCGCGTACCGCGCGCAGCTCCGCCTTGGTCGGCTGCACATAGCCGGTGTCGTCCATGGCGCGCGACTGCAGCAGCAGTTCCTCGCCGTTCCAGTCGAAATCGACATAGAACCGCGTCATGGAGCGCGGCAGCGCCGGTCCCTCGATGCGGGCCGTCGTCCAGTTCCTGCCGCCGTCCAGGGTGACGTCGACGCGGGTGATGGTGCCGCGCCCGGACCAGGCGACGCCGGAGACGACGTTCGGCCCCTTGGCCCTGAGCGGCGCCTGCGGGCTCGGGCTGGTCACCACCGACTTGGCGTCCATGAAGAAGGTGAAGCGGCGCGAGCGGCCATCCGCGAGCAGGTCCGTATATTTGGACGTCTCCTCGCGCTGGCCCCAGGGCTGGTCACCGACCTCGATCCGGCGCAGCCACTTGATCCACATGTTGCCTTCCCAGCCGGGGACGACGAGGCGCAGCGGATAGCCCTGCTCGGGGCGCAGCGCCTCGCCATTCATCGCCCAGGCGACGAGGCAGTCGTCCATCGCCTTCTCGATCGGGATCGAGCGCGTCATGGCGGAAGCGTCGGCGCCCTCGGCGAGCACCCACTTGCCCTTCGGCTTCACTCCCGCGGCGTCGAGGAAGGCGCGCAGCGGAACGCCGGTATAGACGACGTTGTGGATCATGCCGTGGGTGTACTGGCAGCCATTGAGCTGGGCGCCGCGCCATTCCATGCCGCTATTGGCGGCGCATTCGAGGAAGTAGACGCGGTTGGTGCGCCCCGGCATGCGCTTGATGTCCTCCATGGTGAACACCAGCGGCTTGTCCACCAGTCCATGGATCATGAAGCGGTGGCGGGCCGGGTCGATCTCCGCCTCGCCGCCATGATGGCGCACGAAGCACAGGCCGTTCGGCGTGATGATGCCGTCGAGCGCGTAGAGCGGGGTGAAGCTCACCGAGCTTTCGCTGCTGGCGGTGAGCCACGTCACCTCGCGCCGGACGACATCCTTCTCGAAGGGCGAGGGAATGCCATAGGGGTGGTTGTTCACCCCGGCGCCGAGCGACTGCGTCCACTCGGGGATGTTGACGATGTCGGGGTCGGGCGTCGCCCCGGCAGCGGCAGGCCGTATGCCGGCGGCAGCCCCGGCGCCGGCGAGGCCGACGAGATTGAGGAAGCGCCGTCGATCGAAACGCGCCCCCGGCTTGGTCTGGTCCATCGCATCCTCCCGGATGGATATTCAAATTCGAATTAATGAATGTAATTGGCGCGAAACCGCGCCCCGAAGCGGCCTCAGGCGCCGGACACCTTCACGGAATCGGTGGGCGCGATGCGCACCGCCTTACTCGCCGCCACGTAGCGCTCGACGAGTTCCCAGATGGGCGGCCCCTCGACCCCTTGATTGACGCTGGCCCAGCCGGCGACCGCGTAGGTCTTGGCCGGGTCGAGCGGCTGGCCGGTCTTGAGGTAGACGAGATCGGTGATGCGCCGTCCCATGGCCTGGCCGACATCGATCGAGTAGCCGACGCCGCCGACGCGCACCATGTCGCCGCCGCCCTGGAAATAGGGATCGGGGTTGAAGATGTTGTCGGCCACGTCCTCCAGCACGTCCTTGAGCTGCTGGCCGGTCATCATGTTGCGGTAGCAGGCGGGATAGGTGATGGCGGTGGCGTTGGAGATCGCCTCGAAGGTGATCGGGTCGCCCGGAAGCAGCGTACCGCCCCAGCGGAAGCCGGGCGAGAGGGCGATCTCGGCGTCGCGCTCGGCAAGCATCGCCTGGCAGATCAGGTCGTCGAACGTGCCGTTGAAATTGCCGCGCCGGTAGAGAAGGCTCTCGGCATGGCCGACCACGCGCCCGAGTTCGGCGGCGTAGGGCGCGCGAAGCTCCTTCACCAGCGCGGCCATGTCCGCATCGGGGGCGATGGCGTCGGAGAACACCGGCAGCAGGCCGTAGCGGAAGCCCGCCACCTTGCCATCCTTCACGTCGAGATCGAGACGGGAGATGAACTTGCCGTGCGAGCCGGTCGCGATGAGAAGCGTGGAACCGACCGTGACCGGCGCCGGCAGCGCGTCATGAGTATGCGCGGTGAGGATGACGTCGATGCCCCTCACCCGACCGGCGAGCTTGCGGTCGACGTCGAAGCCATTGTGCGACAGCAGCACGACGACATCGGCGCCGGCGGCGCGGGCCTCGTCCACCTGCTTCTGCACATCCTCCTCGCGCAGGCCGAACTCCCAGTCGGGAATCATCCAGCGCGGATTGGAGATCGGCGTGCGCGGGAAGGCCTGGCCGATGACCGCCACCTTGGCGCCGCCGCGCTCGAACATCCTGCGCGCCTCGAAGACGGGCTCCTGCCACTCGGCGCTGCGGATGTTCTGCGCCAGGAAGGCGAAGGGCGCCTTCTCGGCGATCTCCTGCACGCGCTCGGCGCCGTAGGTGAACTCCCAGTGGCCGACCATGGCGTCGGTGCCGAGCGCGCCGAAGACGCGCACCATGTCCTCGCCATTCGACTTGAGCGAGCTCCAGCTTCCCTGAAGCCCATCGCCGCCATCGAGGAGCAGGACGTTGTCCGCCCCGCGCGCGGCACGGATGGCCTTCACCAATGTGGCGATGCGGTCGACGCCGCCCATGCGGCCATAGGCTCCCGCGAGCGCGTCGAAGTCGAGGCTGGTGAGGGAATAGGCGTCCGGGCCGCCAGCGGCGAGCTTGAAATAGGCGAGGAACGCCTCGTCGACGAGATGCGGCGGCACGCCGCGCGCCTCGCCGACGCCGATATTGACCGAAGGCTCGCGGAAATAGATCGGCTCGAGCTGCGCGTGCAGGTCGGTAGTGTGCAGGATCGTCAGCGTGCCCACGGGATCGAAGCGCAGTATGTCGTCCTGCGTCATCTTTCCCGAGCGGGCCGCCTGGGCGAAGGCGCCGCGGGCACCGGATGCGAGCATCCCGGCGGCCATGGCGGCGATCACGAAATCGCGGCGTGAAATCATCTGGCAAGTCTTCCCTGCTGGAGACGCATCCCTGCTGGCAGGCCATGCCTGCCGGACGCCGGCGCGTGGCGCGGCGGCGGGATCAGGCGACGGTGAGCTTGGCGGTCGCCGTCTGCTCGGAGCCGTCGTCGTCCTTCCAGACAAAGGTGAACTCGCCCGATTCGGACGCCTTGTAGAAGAAGGCCTGATAGGGGTTCGCCGAAACCGCGGTGAACCAGTCCGCCTCGAAGAAGGGCTTGCCGTTGAAGCTGGCGGTGAACTTGTTGATGATGGCGCGCGGAATGGGCTTGCCGGACGAATCCTTGCGCTGGCCGCTTTCCATCTCGTGCGAGATGAGCGTCTTGATCTCGATGATCTCGCCGGCCTTCGCTTCGGAAGGCACCTTGATGCGCGGCTTGGACTTGATGGCCATGTTGGCGTTTCCTTGTCGTTTCCCCAGGTGTCGTCGGCGCCGGCACGGGAGGCCGGACGCAGCGCTCAGCCGCCGCAGCCGCCGATCGTGACCTTGACCTGCGCCTTCGTCGTGTAGAGCGCGCCGTTCGACATCTCGGCCACGGCGATGACGTTCTGCGTCTGCGCGAGGCGCATGCGCACCGAGGCCGCCGCCTTTCCGGACTGGGGCGTGAATTTGTAGGTCACGACCTGGGGAAGCGGGTTGCCATCCGCGAAGACATGGACGGCCTTCACGTAATCCTGCTCGGTCATCGGGCTGTCGACGTCGATGTTGAGCGGCACGACGAGGCCGTTCTCGGCGATTTCGGGCAGGTCGAGCTTGATCTTGCCCTCGGCCATCGACGTGTCGCCGTAGAGCTTCTTGAGCTCGGCCGCGACGGCTTCCTCGCTCGCCATGACGAGCCGCGGAGCGAGCACCGCCGCCAGCATGGCGGCCAGGCCAATCCCCATGGTTTCCCGTCGCGACGGAGTCCAACTGCGAAGTTGCATCAGGCGTCCTCCTGCTGGCGTCGAGCGCCAACGTTTTGTTTTTGCTTTGATTATGTCGTCAGCGATCTTTTTTGCCGGTGACGAACATACATATTGTGATATTAAATTTTTTGAATGTAAAGTGGGCTATCGAGCGATCGCCAAAGCCTATCATCGCTCGCCACTGAGACCGCTTCAACACCCTCGCAAGAAGGGTGCAGACGCGGCTCAACAGCTGGGGAAGCACATGCCCAAGGAACCGATCCGACCCAAGGAACACGCCCAACCGACGCGGCGTTTCGTCGCCGGATGCCTGACCCTCGCCCTCATCGCGCTGCCCTTCATCCTGACCACCGCGCAGGGCGCCGAGGACGAGAGCGAGAAGGAGATCGAACGCTACCGCCAGATGATCGAGGACCCGATGGCCAATCCGGGCTACCTCAACGTCGACCGCGGCGAGGTGCTGTGGAGCGAGCCGCGCGGCACCAAGAACGTCTCGTTGGAGACCTGCGATCTCGGCGAGGGGCCGGGCAAGCTGGAGGGCGCCTATGCCCACCTGCCCCGCTACTTCGCCGATTCCGGCAAGGTGATGGACCTCGAACAGCGCCTGCTGTGGTGCATGCAGACGATCCAGGGCTTCGACACCAAGCCGATCGTCGCCAAGCCGTTCTCCGGCCCGGGGCGCACCTCGGACATGGAGGACCTCGTCGCCTTCGTCGCCAACAAGTCCGACGGCATGAAGCTTCATGTCGAGCTGGCGACGCCGCAGGAAAAGGAGATGTACGCCATCGGCGAGGCGCTGTTCTTCCGCCGCTCCTCGATCAACGACTTCTCCTGCTCCACCTGCCACGGCGCCGCCGGCAAGCGCATCCGGCTGCAGGCGCTGCCGCAGCTGGACATCCCCGGCAAGGACGCTCAGCTCACCATGGGCACCTGGCCGACCTACCGCGTGTCGCAGAGCGCGCTGCGCACCATGCAGCACCGCATGTGGGACTGTTACCGGCAGATGCGCATGCCGCCCCCCGACTACGGCTCGGACGTCGTGACCGCCCTCACCCTCTATCTGACCAAGCAGGCCGAGGGTGGCGAGCTCAAAGTCCCGTCGATCAAACGCTGAGGGAGGCGCACATGTCATTCACATCGCTCATGAAACGCGTCGCGCAGGTCGCCGTCATCACCGCCCTGCCGCTGGCCGCCACCGCCCAGGAGGGCACCACCGTCGATCCGGCCCGCGTCGATGCGGTCGTGAAGGCGGGCTTCACCAAGCTGCCGGAGGGCTGGGGGTCCCGCCTGCAGCAGGACGAGACGCAGCGCATCTGCTCGCTGACGCGCAACAATCCCTCGCCCGAACAGGCCGCGACGATCATGAAGCTGGAGGAGGTCCGGATCACCTTCCCGGAAGGCTCCGTCCTCGGCAGTTGGAAGGACGGCGCCAAGGTCGCGCAGAACGGGCGCGGCGGGCAGTTCAGCGATCCGCCCGGCACGGTCAGCGGCGGCAATTGCTATGCCTGCCACCAGCTCGACCCGAAGGAAGTGAGCTACGGCACGCTCGGCCCGAGCCTTGTCGGCTACGGCCGCGAGCGCAAGTTCGACCCGGAAGACGCCAAGGCCGCCTTCGCCAAGGTCTATGACGCGCAGGCCACGCTGGCCTGCTCCAGCATGCCGCGCTTCGGCGTCAACGGCGTGCTGACCGAACAGCAGATCAAGGACGTCGTCGCCTATCTGTTCGACCCGGACTCGCCGGTCAACAAATAGGCGCGCGCCTAGGGCGCCTTCTGCGCCGCCATCCAGGCCTCGAAGCCGGTGCTGTCATAGGCGCCGGCTTCGACATATCTGAACATGGCCATGAATTCCGGCTTGGGCAGCAGGCCCGGCAGCCGGGCGACCTCGACCACCCTGCCCTCGCGCACCCCGAAGAACTGGAAGGTCGGCGTGGCACGCACGGCGTAGTGGCCGGCCAGCGCCTTCTCCGTGAGGGACGCGCCGTCGAAGCCCGTCACCTCCCGCGACCCGTAGATGTCGAGATGCACGACGTCGAAATGGTCGCGCACATAGGCCTCGATCGTCGGATCGGCGAAGTACTCGGTGTGCAGCCGCTTGCAGAGCGGGCAGCCGCGCTGGCTCCACTGCAGGGCGAGGATCTTCCCCTTCCCGCGCGCCGTCGCCTCATCGTCGGCGAGGTCGAGGAAGCTCTCCACATACCAGTCCTGCACATAGAGCCCGTCATCGCCGAGGCGGGCCGCCGCGCGGGCGGGGCCGGCGGGCAGCAGGAGCGCGCCTGCGCCCAGAGCAAGCGCGCGGCGTGTCAGGCGAACATCCATGATCGGCTCCATCGCAGGCGCGCTCATCCGATCGCGCCGAGTGTGGGGAAGGCGTCGAGCAGCCAGGCGGACAATTGCGGCATCCAGCCGCCGATGAAGACGAAGCCGGTGGCGACAAGCAGCACGCCGGACGCCTTCTCGACCAGGCCGAGCCGCGAGCGCATCGCCGCCGACCAGCGCAGGAAGCCGGTCGAGAACGCCGCCGCGGCGATGAAGGGCAAACCGATCCCGGCAGCATAGGCGGCAAGCAGCAGCACGCCCTTGGCCAGCGAATCCTCGGTGCCGGCGAGGATCAGGATCATCGACAGGATCGGTCCGACGCAGGGCGTCCAGCCGAAGCCGAAGGCCAGGCCGACGAGATAGGCGCCGATAAATCCGGCCGGGGCGCGCGCGACATCCGGCGCCACCCGCCGGTACAGCAGCGGAATGCGCAGCAGGCCGAGAAAATGCAGGCCGAACAGGATCAGCATCGCCCCCGCGACGATGGTGAGCACCGGCGCATGCACGGCGAGCCACTGGCCGAGCTGCGAAGCCGTGGCGCCGAGCAGGATGAAGACGCTGGCAAAGCCGGCGACAAAGATGACGGAGAGCGAAACCAGCCGCCCGCGTGTCGCGCCCTCGCCCGACAGGCCCCGGCCCGCGCCGCCGAGAAAGCCCAGATAGGCCGGCACCAGCGGCAGCACGCAGGGCGAGGCGAACGACAGGAGGCCAGCCCCGAAGGCCCCCGGCAGCGTGATGTCCAGCGACACGGCGTTTCCTCCGATCGGCACCCGCTCTGCGGCGGATTGACCGTCGTATTCATATTCGAATGCGTATATATAACAAGCGTGCCCCGACGTCATCGGACAGGTTCAATGGACGCCCACGATCACGCGAAGATGAGCACCCGTTCGGCCGTCGGCCTCGGGCTCGGCCTGCTGGGCGTGTTGCTGATGCTCGCCTTGCCCGCGCGGGCGGCGGAACTGCTGGTGTTCGAGCGGCCAGGCTGCGTATGGTGCCTGCACTTCGACCGCGAGGTCGCGCCGATCTATCCGAAGACGCAAGAAGGCCGGCTGGCGCCGATGCGACGGATCGACATCGACGAGGGCGACATGTCCGGTCTGGTTCTCGCCACGCCGGTCCGGCTCGCGCCGACCTTCGTGCTGGTGGAAGATGGGCGCGAAGTGGGACGCATCCTGGGCTATGCTGGCGAGGATGCGATGTGGGGCCTGCTTGCCGATCTGACGAAAAAACTGTCCCGAACTCCCTGAGGCTTTTGCGGGGGTCATCGGTTTCGGTAAGCTGGAGGTGAAAGCGACGTGGTAATGGCTGGAATCGTTTCGAAACGCATAGAAGACGAGCTCCGGGATGGACCGGAAGTCTCGCCCGAGCTCGACCGACTGATGCGCAATGCGCGCGCGGCGAGCGATTTCCTCAAGGCCGTGTCGCACGAAAACAGGCTGCTGGTGCTGTGCCTGCTGGCGGAGCGCGAGCGTTCCGTCACCGAGCTCGAGAACATCCTGTCGCTGCGCCAGCCGACCGTGTCGCAGCAGCTCGCCCGCCTGCGGCTGGACGATCTCGTCACCACGCGCCGGGACGGCAAGACAGTCTATTACAGCCTCGCCGACGACGATGTGCGGCAGCTGATCGGGGTGATCTACGACATCTTCTGCGGAAGCAAGGAAGACTGAAAAAACAAAAGCGCCGGCCGAGACGGGCAGAAGCCTGCGATGGCGTGGTACGGGAGGACCGGGCGCGATGGACGACTTCAATTCGTGGTGGGCCGCCCTGGCCGGCCTCGCCATAGGTGTCGCCGTGGGCTTCACCACCCGCCGTGCGCGCCTGTGCAGCTTCGGCGCCATCGAGGACGCGCTGGTGGGTTCCGACACCCGCCGTCTGCGCGTCTTCGGGCTGGCGCTCGGCATCGCCATTGCCGGGACGCAGTTTCTCATCCTCGCCGACCTGCTCGATCCGCAGGCCACTTCCTACGTCCCCGGCGCGCTGCCGTGGATCGGCATCGCGCTCGGCGGGCTGATGTTCGGCCTCGGCATGGCGCTGGTGGGAACCTGCGCCTTCGGCAGCTGCGTGAAGCTCGGCTCGGGCGACCTGCGCAGCCTCGTGGTGCTGCTGGTCTTCGCCGCCACCGCCTATGCCGTGCTGCGCGGCACGCTGGCGGTCTACCGGATCAATGTCGGCGAGGCGATGGCTCTCGTCATTCCGGTCTCGGGGCAAGCGGATCTGCCCGGCCTCGTCGACCCGGTTCTCGGCGTCTCCAGCCGCGCCGTCCTGGCGGCGGCGGCGGCCGCGGTGCTGATCGCGCTGGCGCTGACCGACATTCGCCTGCGCAAGGCCCGGCGCCTGCTCACGGCGGGCGCCGTCATGGGGCTCGGCGTGATCGGCGGCTGGCTGGCCACGCAGCATCTGGTCGACGAGTTCGCGCAGGCGGCGCGACCGCAGAGCCTCACCTTCGTGGCGCCCGCGGCAAACACGCTGCAGGGCCTGCTGTTCGATGCCGGCACTCTCGTCAATTTCGGTACCGCCTCGATTGCCGGCGTGATCATCGGCGCCTTTGCCGCCGCGCGCGCCAGCGACGAATTCCGCTGGGAGGCGTTCGACGATGCCCGCGAGATGAAGCGCCATCTGGCGGGCGCCGTGCTGATGGGGGTCGGCGGCGTGCTGTGCGGGGGATGCACCATCGGCCAGGGCATAACGGCGGGCTCGCTGCTCGCGCTGTCCTTTCCGCTGGCGGTGACGGGCATGGTGGTCGGCGCTCGGCTCGGCATCGCGTTCCTGGTGGAGGGAACCGCGTTCTTCTTCCTCCATCCTCGCCGGGCAGCGGCGCGGCCACGCGTTCCGGGCGGCCGGCGCTCGCGTCCCTGAGGCGTCGCGACGGAACGAACCGCGCCGAGGATGCGGCACCCCATCGGGAAAGACCGATCCTGCCGGTGGGGAAGCCGCGACTACCATATGGTAGTATTGCCGGTTCTCTGATGCCCATAGGCTCGCTTGCGCCGCCATATCGGGATTTTCAGAGTGTCAGCCTTCAAGGTTTCCACCTCGCTCGCGCTCATGCGCAGGACCGCTCCCTTTCTTGTCTTTCGCCTGCTGGTCTATGCCGGCATCGCCGCCGCCTATGTGTTGGCGACCGGCATCGGCGCCGGGGTCGGCTATGGAATAGGCGCCCTCTGGGAGGATGAGACCCGGCTATCCGCTGGACTTTACGGCGCAGCTGCCGGCTTCGGGCTCGTCGGCGCCGTGCTGTATCTGCTGCGCGAATACATCCTGTACATCGTCAAGGCCGGCCATATCGCCGTCATGGTCGAGCTGCTGCAGAATCGCGAGATTCCGCATGGCCAGGGCCAGATCGCCTACGCACAGATGATGGTGACGGAGCGTTTCGGCACCTCGAACGTGCTGTTCGGCATCGACCATCTGATCAAGGGTACGATCCGTGCCGTGACCGGGCTTCTGGAAGGAGTGCTGTCGCTCCTGCCTGTTCCGGGGCTGGACAAGCTGGCGTCGATCCTGCGCGCCTATCTGAAGATTGCCGTGGGGCTGATGGACGAGGTGATGCTCGCCTATTGCTTCAACAATCGCGGGCAGGATCCCTACACCGCCTCGCGCGCGGCACTGGTGCTCTATGCCCAGAACGCCCGGCCGCTGATGATGAGCGCGGCCTGGGTGACGGCCTGGGTCTGGCTGTTCTCGCTGCTCGTCTTTCTCGTGATGCTGGTTCCGGCGGGCGCCGTGGTCTGGCTGATGCCGGGCCAGGTCTCCGCGGGCGGCTTCGTCTTCGCCGTCCTGTTCGCGTGGGCGTTCAAGGTCGCCATCATCGAACCCTTCGCCATCGCCTGCATGCTGCAGGCCTATTTCAGGCTGACCGCCGGCCAGACACCCAATCCCGAATGGGAAGCCAGGCTCGACCGCGCTTCCGACAAATTCAAGGCCCTCGGCCGGCGCGCCGGAGCCTGGGTGAGCACGCGCATCGGCTTCGACACACAAGGAAAACCGACATGAGGTCCCCGCTCAAACACGCACTGGCCGCGATTCTCCTGTCGGCCGGACTGGCGCAGGCCGAGGCGCCGCGCACCATCATCGTGATGGACGGTTCGGGCTCGATGTGGGGCCAGATCGACGGGCGAACCAAGCTGGAAGTGGCCCGCGAAACCGTCGCCAAGGTCCTCGGCACGGTGCCGGCCGATCAGGAGCTGGGCCTCATGGCCTATGGCCACCGCACCAAGGGCGATTGCCGCGACATCGAGCTGATGGTCGCGCCCGCCAAGGGCACCGCCCGGGCGATCGGCGAGCGGGTGAGCACCATGCGCTTCCTCGGCAAGACGCCGCTGTCCGACGCGGTCCGCCAGGCCGCAGAGGCGCTGCGATACGGCGAGGAGGCGGCGACCGTCGTGCTGGTGACAGACGGGCTGGAGACCTGCAATGCGGACCCGTGCGCGCTGGGCCGGGAACTGGAGGCGGCGGGGCTGAACTTCACCGCCCATGTCATCGGTTTCGGCCTGACCAAGGCGGAAGGCGCGCAGGTCGCGTGCCTCGCGGAGAATACTGGCGGACGCTATATCGAGGCCTCCAACGCGAACGCATTGCGCGAGGCCCTCGCCTCGACGGTCGCGGCTCCGGCACCGCCACCGGCGCCCAAGCCGGCACTGCCCACCGCCAGACTGAGCGCACCGGACAGCGCACCGGCCGGATCGGTACTCAAGGTCGGGTTCGAGGCGCCGAAGGGTGATTACGACTACATCCATCTTCTCGACGGGAAGGGCAAACGTGTCGCCGAAGCCGCCGTCGGGAACGAGAACCCGCTTTCCCTTCGCCTGCCCTTCGAACTGGGGCGCTACGAACTCGTCTATTCCCAGCGCGCCGCCGGCATCATCGCGCGCCGCCCGCTGACCGTGACGAAGGCGGAGGTCATGTTGAGCGCGCCCGACAGCGCGCCGGCCGGCGCGCTCATCGAGGTCGGCTGGACCGGGCCTTCGGCGGAGCACGACTACATCCAGCTTCTCGACGCCAGGGGCGAGCGCGTCGCCGAGGCGGCCGTCAGCGATGGAAACCCGGTCAGGCTGCGCCTGCCCTTCGCTCCCGGACGCTTCACCCTGGTCTATGCCTTCAAGAATCAGGACGTCATCTTCTCCCGCCCGATCAGCCTGACGGAGGCAAAGGTCGCCCTGACAGCCCCGGACAGGGCGCAGGTGGGCTCCGAGGTCGCCGTCGCGTGGACCGGTCCCGCCGCGGACTATGACAACATCCAGCTGGTGCGGCAGAGCGATGGCGACCGCGTCACCTACGACTATGTGAAGAGCGGCAACCCGCTGAGCTTCCGCATGCCGGACGAGCCGGGGATCTACGAGTTCCTCTATGTCTTCGGCGACAGGGACGTCATCGCCCGCCGGCCGATCACCGTGGTGCTGGAGAAGGTCGAGGCCGCTCCCGCGCCCGCGCCCAACCGGATCGAGACCGCGGCCTCACCCGCCTCGCAGGACGGCTCTTCGCTGACGCCGCAGGATCTCGTGCCGATCACGCTTCAGGCCGACATGGGGACGATGGGGTTCAATATCGTGTGGTCGGCGACCCCGGTTCCGGGACAGAACCTGCCGCCCGAAGCCTGGGCGATGAATGAGGGCACGCCGGATCCGGTCGAGGCGGACTTCTTCCCCGGCCAGTACGATGTCGTCGGCGATGCGGGAGACAATGTCTTCGCGGGCCGGATCACCGTGGTTGCGGGGGCCGCGAACCGCTTCGTCATCCCGCCCTCGCGCGAACTCAGTCCCGCCGGCGAGGACGACGCCCGGGCCGACGACGGCCTGGTGACGCTGCGGCTCGCAGGCGCCCCCGCCGGCGGCTCCATCCGCTGGTTCGCCTCCCCCGTCGGCGGTCAGGATACCCTTGCCGTTGCCAGCACCGATCCGGTCGCCGGGCCCTGGCAGACGCGGATCGACCCCGGCCTGTGGCTGATCACCGGCAAGCCGGCCGACGGCGCGGGCATAACCCATATGGCGCTGAAGCAGCTTTCCGCATCGCCGGTACCTCTCGATATCGCCGTCGGGCCTCCCGCCTACACGGCCCGCGAGGCGGTCGAGATCGACGGTCTCGCGCGGGCCTGCGACGCCCCGGAGCCCTGCCTTGATCGCGATGCGGCCACCGGCCTCGACCTGCTGCTGCCCAGCGGCTGGGGGATGGAAGCCCCGCTGGTGATGGAAACCGCGGCCGGCGTCGCCGCCCGCTACCCCTCGACCGTCTTCCTGCCGCTGCGGCCGGACCGCAACGAGACGATGATCGCGCTGAACTCCCGCCAATGGGACGCCATGCTCGGCCCCTGCGAGGATATCGCGATCGGCACGCTCTGCCGCACCGAGCCGATGTCGGGACCCGACCTGCAGGCCTATCGCATCCTGGCGGCGACACTGGAGGTCGCGGCGCCCGCGGGCCCGTCGCGTGCGCCCAACACCCGGACGGCACCGGGGAACGTGCCCACCGGCATGATCAAGGCGATCGGCGGCATCGAGGTGAAGCTCCCCGACGGGCTCGACCCGCTCGAAATCCTCGCCCCGCAGCTGTCTGGAACGGAGTAGGCCTCTTGATACGACGTCTCCTGATCACCGCCATGACGGCCCTTTTGCCGGTCATGGCGCAGGCCCAGCAGAACAGTGGCGAGGAACTCATGGTGGCGCGCTGCGGCCCGGGCGGCTGCACCTGTGCGCTGGTGGACATCAGTCAGGACGATCTGGCGTTCCTGCTCGGGCCCGACATCCCCGCCAATGCGACGCGCATGACGCTGGTGTCGATGGGCGGCAAGACCTATCTCTCGCCGCGCAACGCCGACGAGGTGCATCGCGCGGCCGGGGGCACGGGTCGCTGCGAGGTGCAGCTGTTCGAATCCATGACTCCCAGGGACGGGTTGTGGCGGAGTTCGGTGAGAGTGAGTTCCATGTCCGGCTGCCTGCCGCAGGTGGCGCAGATGGCGCCTCCCATCGTCGACGATATGGGCGCCACGGTGCCCGTCACCTGGAACGGACGCTTCCATCCGGAGCGCCTGTCGGGGGGCGCATCGGCACCGATCGTGCAATGGACCGAGGTGGCGCCGGGCCGCTTCAAAGGGCGGCTCGACATCCCGTCCAACGGCGTTCTGGAGGTCAGCGCGGACCTGACGTCGACGCTGCTGACCCCCGAACGCGCGACGGCCACGATGCAATTGCGCATCGGCGCGGCGAAGGGAGCCAACGCGGCCATACTCGCCGCCGCCGGCATGGCCAATTGCCGGACCCTGGCCGTCTATGACTTCAGGCGTCTGGGCAAGTGACGCACGGCAACGCCGCTCCGGACAAGCGATGGAGGCCTGATCACTGAAAGGAGTGGCGGTCGACATGGGCGGCACGCCTCACAGACCCGGCCGCACCACGGCGTCGGCCACCCTGATCCGCTTCGGCAGCAGGCCCAGTTCGAAGAAGGTGTCGGCGATGAGCTGCTGGTCGGCGATCACCTTCTCGGTCAGCGGGCCGACGCCGAAGCTCTGGCGGCCGATGGCGATGGAGAGGATCGGCGCCGGGATGCCCGTCGTCGGCGCGAGTTCGGCCACCGCCGCGGCCGGGTCCTTCTGGATCCACGCATTGGTCTCGTGGATCGCACCGATGAGCGCCTCGATGAGCTTCGGATTGGCCGAGGCGAAGCCGCGCGTGCCGAGATAGAACTGGTAGTTCGGCACGATGCCCTCCGCCGTGGTCAGTACGCGCGCCTTGCTCGCCACCTCGGCCGAGGCCTGGAAAGGATCCCAGATCACCCAGGCGTCGATCGCGCCCTTCTCGAATGCCGCGCGGCCGTCGGCGGGCGGCAGGAACTTCACGGTGATGTCGGAATAGGCGAGGCCGGCCTGTTCCAGCGCCTTCACCAGCAGGAAATGGACGTTCGATCCCTTGTTGAGACCCACCGTCTTGCCCTTCAGGTCCTTCACCGACCGGATCGGGCTATCGTGCGGCACCAGGATCGCCTCGCCCTTCGGCGCCGGGGGCTCATTGGCGAGATAGACGAGATTGTCGCTCGCCGCCTGCGCGAAGATCGGCGGGGTCTCGCCGGTCTGGCCGATGTCGATGGCGCCGGCGTTCAAGGCTTCCAGCATCTGCGGGCCGGCGGCGAATTCCGCCCACTTCACCGACACGCCGAGCGGCTCCAGCTTCTTCTCCAGGATGCCGCGCCCCTTCAGCAGCACCAGCGTGCCGTATTTCTGGAAGCCGACGCGCACCTCGCTGCCGGCGGCAAAAGCCGGTTTCAGCGCCGGCGCGGAGAGAGTGACGGCGAGGCCGGCGAGCACAATGCGGCGGGAAAGCATGGTCATAGCGGGGCCTTTCGCAGGACGCGGCGCATGTGGCGCGGGGTCAGGAGGTCAGGAGGAGAAGAGCTGGGCGAGGATGCGCCCCTCCAGCTCGGCGAGTTCGGCCGACCCGCGCCGGCGCGGGCGGGGAAGATCGACGGCGAGGTCGAGCGCCACGCGCCCATGGTCGATCAGCAGCACCCGGTCGGCGAGCGCCAGCGCCTCGGAAACGTCGTGCGTGACGAAGATCGCGGTGAAGCCCTGTTCGCGCCAGATGCGCTCCACCAGCGCCTGCATCTCGATGCGGGTCAGCGCGTCGAGGGCGCCGAGCGGCTCGTCGAGCGCCAGAAGCCGCGGGCCAGAGGCAAGTGCGCGCGCGAGCGCAACGCGCTGGCGCTGCCCCCCGGAGAGCACCGAGGGCCATTCGCCCGCCCGGTCCGCCAGCCCCACCTCGTCGAGAAGAGCGCGGGCGCGCGCCGGGCGCTGCTCACCCGCCACCGAGGCCGGAAGCCCGACCTCGACATTGGCCAGCACGCGCGCCCAGGGCAGCAGGCGCGGTTCCTGGAACATGATGCGTACCGCCTCGCTGTCGTGCGGGCCCTCGAACACGATCCGTCCCGCGCTTGGCCGGTCGAGCCCGGCGACGAGCCGCAGCAGCGTGGACTTGCCGCAGCCGCTCTTGCCGACGATGGCGACGAACTGTCCGGGCGGAATGTGGAGATCGATATGGTCCAGCACGCGCGCATCGCCGAAGTGCCGAGCCAGTCGATCAAGCTTCAGGCCGACGCCGCGCGCCGTGATGGCGGATCCATCGAACCTCTGGCGGGCGGAGAGCTTGGTCATCGGCTCAGCTCCGCGTCAGCGTCTGGAAGGCGGGATGCCATTGCAGGCAGGCGCGTTCCAGCTGTCGGGTGAGCACATCCGCCAGCTTGCCGAGAAGCGCGTAGATGAGGATCGCCAGCACCACGATGTCGACCAGCAGGAACTCGCGCGCCTGCATCGCCATGTAGCCGAGGCCAGAAGAGGCGGCGATGGTCTCGGCGACGATCAGCGTCAGCCACATGATGCCGAGCGCGAAACGCAGCCCGACGAAGATGGAGGGCAACGCCCCCGGCAGGATCACCCGACGAAACAGTTCCGTGGACGACATGCCGTAGACGTGGCCCATCTCGATCAGTTGCGGGTCGACCGTGCGCACGCCGTGCAGCGTGTTGATATAGATCGGGAAGAACACCCCCAACGCCACGAGGAAGAGCTTGGCCTCCTCGTCGATGCCGAACCACAGGATGACCAGCGGGATGAGCGCCAGATGCGGCACGTTGCGGACCATCTGCAGTGTCGTGTCGGTGTAGCGGTGCGCGAGGTCGGAGAGGCCATTGGCGATGCCAAAGGCGAGCCCGATAATGCCGCCGACCAGCAGGCCGGCGGCGGCGCGCAGCGCGCTCACACCCATATTGTGCAGCAATTCACCGGATTTCAGCGCCGCCCAGCCGGCGAGCGCGATGGCCGAGGGCGCGGGCAGGACGTTGGCGGCAAGGGCGCCGCTGCGCGAGAACATCTCCCACGTCACGACGAGGGCGGCCGGCAAGATCCAGCCGGCGACGCGGCTCTCCAGCGCCGCGAGGCGGCGCGAGCGCGGCCTCGCGGACGCCGGCCTGCGGATGAGAGACTGGCCGATCCGGGCCCCGAACTCGACGAGTGACATCAGGCCGCCGCTCCTGTGAACCTACGCGCGGGGCGACGCCGGAGGCTTAGCGCCTGCGTCGCCTCTTCGATCAGCCGTTCAAAACGCTGCGCCGGCGCCCCGTCGGCCACGCGGCCCTCGGCAAATTCGCGATCGGTGAAGAAAACGCCGGTGCCGAGCGGCTGGGCCTGGAAGAAGGCGAAGAGCGGCCGCAACTGGTGTTCGACCATCAGTGCATGACGGTCGCTTCCGCCGGTGGCGAGCAGCGCCACGGGAACGCCGTCCAGTCCGCGATAATCGACGAAGTCGATGAAATGCTTGAACAAGCCCGAATACGCCCCCTTGTAGACCGGCGAGCCGACGACGAGCAGGTCGGCGCGTTCCACGGCCAGCAGGGCGGCCTCTTCCGCCGGGCCAGCATCGTCACGCCCGCGCATCGCCCCGAGACCGGGGAGTGACGCCACATCTACAATTCTGGTGTCGACCCTCACCCCTGCCCCGGCCACCGCATCGGCTATTCGGGCCGCCGCAAGCTGCACAAGCGAAAGGGTTCGTGAGGGCGAGGAAAGCCCTCCGCTCAGGCCGGTGATGCTGATTTCTTCCATAGGCCAATGCCTCGCAAAACGTTCTTCAAGAGC
Organism: Ancylobacter sp. TW_SC_1; assembly: GCF_056836805.1. NCBI lineage: Bacteria > Pseudomonadati > Pseudomonadota > Alphaproteobacteria > Hyphomicrobiales > Xanthobacteraceae > Ancylobacter > Ancylobacter sp. TW_SC_1. The sequence goes on along the minus strand of NZ_CM166365.1, from coordinate 2,004,992 downwards.
CTGCACATGAAAAATATCATTGTCTATAGAAAATATCGATTATAGAGTTGCTGAGGTCGAGCATCTCCGGCGTGACGGCGCAGACGCCGCCGCCGACCCACCAGAAGGAAGCCACTCCCATGTCCAACACAGGCCACCTGTCCAAGGTCTCTCCGCCTTCTACTACGGCGCCACAGCACGACGGCCTGAACGTCCTCTGGTTCCTGCCCACCCATGGCGACGGGCGCTATCTCGGCACCGGCCTCGGGGCGCGCGAGACGGACATCGACTATCTCAGGCAGGTGGCGCAGGCGGCCGACCGGCTCGGCTATTACGGCGTGCTGATCCCGACGGGGAAGAGCTGCGAGGATTCCTGGCTGGTTGCCTCAGCGCTTGCGCCGGTGACCAAGAAGCTGCGCTTCCTCGTGGCGGTGCGTCCGGGCCTCGCCTCGCCCACTCTCTATGGCCGCATGACGGCGACGCTGGACCGCATCTCCGACGGGCGGCTGCTGATCAACATCGTCACCGGCGGCGACCCGGTGGAGAATGCCGGCGACGGCATCTTCCTCAATCATGACGAGCGCTACGAGGTGACGGACGAGTTCCTCACCGTCTATCGCCGCCTGCTGGCCGGCGAGCATGTCCGCTATTGCGGCAAGCACATCAAGGTCGACGACGCCCATCTGCTGTTCCCGCCGCAGCAGGCGGGCGGTCCGGCGCTGTATTTCGGCGGCTCTTCGGACGCAGCCAACAAGGTCGCCGCCCAGCATGTCGACAAATACCTCACCTGGGGCGAGCCGCCGGCGGCGGTCGCCGCCAAGATCAGCCAAGTGCGTGCGCTCGCCGAGGCCGAGGGCCGCAAGGTCTCCTTCGGCATCCGTCTCCACGTCATCGCCCGTGAGACCGACGCCAAGGCGTGGGAGGCGGCGGAGGACCTGATCCGCTATCTCGACGACGACACCATCGCGGCGGCGCAGAAAGTGTTCTCGCGGCTCGATTCGGTCGGCCAGTCGCGGATGCAGGCGCTGCATGGCGGACGCCGTGATAAGCTCGAAATCAGCCCGAATCTGTGGGCCGGCGTCGGGCTGGTGCGCGGCGGTGCCGGCACCGCACTGGTCGGCTCGGGCGAGACGGTGGCGGCGCGCATGCAGGAATATGCCGATCTCGGCATCGACAGCTTCATCCTCTCCGGCTACCCGCACCTCGAAGAGGCCTACCGGGTGGCCGAGCTGGTGCTGCCGCGCCTGAAGCTCAATCACGGCATCGCGCAGGGCCCCGCCGGCGTGAACACCGGCCCGTTCGGCGAGACCATCGCCAATGACTACCGCCCGGCCGCGCGCTTCCGCCTCATGAGCGCGGCAGACGTGGAAGGGCGGGAACTTCACGTCCCGGTGGCGATCATCGGCGGCGGCTTCTCCGGCGCCGCTGTGGCCTGGCACCTGCTGCGCCTGCGGCCGGACCTGGAGCGGGTCGTCATCATCGAGCCGCGCGCCGAGATCGGGCGCGGCCTGGCCTACAGCGCCGGCGACCCGAGCCACCGCATCAACGTGCCGGCGACGCGCATGTCGCTGCTGCCGGACCAGCCGACCCATTTCAACGACTGGCTGGAGGCGTCCGGCGCTCTCGACGCCGACCCGGCGGCGCGGATGGCCGACGGGCGGAACTTCCCCGCCCGCTCGGTCTTCGGCGCCTATGTCGCTGAGCAGTTGGCCACGCTCGGCCCGCGCGTGGTGCATGTGCGGGCCGCCGCCGAGGCGGTGGACGCCATCAAAGGCGGTTATCGCATCCGCTCCTCGGATGGCTCGACCGTCCATGCCGACCTCGTCGTGCTGGCGGTCGCCCATGCCCCGCCGAGCCCGCCCCCCGTTCTCGCCACCGCCCTCGCCGGCCACCCGCGCTTCGTGCCCGACCCCTGGCAGACCGAGGCGCTGGCGGCGATCCGTCCACGCGACCGCGTGCTGATCGTCGGCACCGGCCTCACCATGGCGGACATCGTCGCCAGCCTCGACCGGCTCGGCCATCGCGGCGAGATCGTCGCCGTCTCCCGTCGCGGACTGCGCTCGCGCGGCCATCCGGCCGTCCTGCACGAGCCCTTTGGCGACTTCGCCGCCGCGCCGGCGCGCACCGTGCGCGAGCTGGTGCGCCGGATCCGCGCGACCATCCGCGCCGCGCAGGCGCAGGGCAGGAGCTGGCACTGCGTGCTCGACCAGGTGCGGCTGCAGGGCAGCACGATCTGGAACGCCCTGCCGCTCGCGGAGAGAAAGCGCCTGCTGCGCCATCTGCGTCCCTTCTGGGACGTGCACCGCTTCCGCATCGCCCCGCAGGTGGAGCAGGGGCTGGACGATCGTCTCGCGGCCGGCACCCTCGCGCTGCGCGCCGCCTCGCTCAAAGAGGTTCGGCGCGAAGGCGACGCGATCGAGGTGAGCCTGCGCGTGCGCCGGACCGGCGCGGTGACACAGGAGACCTTCGACGCCGTCATCACCGCCACCGGCCCGGCGCATGGGCGGGTGTTCGCCGACAATCCGGTCCTCGCCGGCCTAAGGGTGGCGGGCCTCGCCCGTCCCGATCCGCTGCGGCTCGGCATCGAGGTAGCGGTGGACGGGCGCACCATCGGCGCGGACTGCACGCCGCAGGGGGGCCTCTATGTCGCCGGCCCGCTGGCGCGCGGCACGGTGGGTGAGCTGATGGGGCTGCCCGACGTCACCAACTACGCGATCCGGGTGGCGGAGAATGTCGCCCGGCAGCTCGGCGCCCGTGACGTTTCCGACGTATCGGCAAGGCGTTACACCTCTGCCTGACGATGCGCCGCCGCCGCCGGACGTGAGGTACGCGATCTTCAGAAAATAATCTACTCAATAACTAGATTTCTATTGACCACCCCTCCCCGCTCTGCTCTGATGACCCTACCGACGCTGCCGCTGCGCCTTCGCCAGCCTGCCGGCGTCCGACCCAAGGGGGCGCACATGACCTGGACCTGTCGACGCCGCTGATCGCGGCCTCTCCAGCTTCACCCGACATCTCAACGGCCTGAACGCGGGCGCAGCGCGCCCCGACGGCCTGTCTATGGATATGACCAATGACCGCTCTTTCCCGCCGCGGCCTTCTCGCCGCCACGGCCGCGCTCGGCCTTCTGATCGCCGCCCCCGCCTTCGCCGCGGACGTCACCATCGGCTACCAGACCGGCGCAGATCCGGCCAAGGTGGCGCAGGCCAATGGCGCCTATGAGAAGGCGACCAAGGCCAATATCGACTGGCGCAAGTTCGACAGCGGTGCCGACGTGATCGCCGCCATCGCCTCCGGCGCCATCCAGATCGGCTATGTCGGCTCCTCGCCGCTCGCCGCCGCCGCCAGTCGCGAAGTGCCGATCGAAACCATCTACATCGCCGCCCTGCTCGGCGATGCCGAGGCGCTGGTGGTGCGCAATGGCGCGGGCATCGAGAAGCCCGAGGACTTCAAGGGCAAGAAGGTGGCCGTGCCCTTCGTCTCCACCACGCACTACTCGCTGCTGGCGGCGCTGAAGCACTGGGGTGTCGATCCCAAGAGCGTCGAGATCCTCAATCTGCGCCCGCCGGAGATCGCCGCCGCCTTCACCCGCGGCGATATCGACGCCGCCTATGTCTGGGATCCGGCGCTGGGCAGGATCAAGGAGACCGGCAAGGTCTTCGCCTCCTCGGCGGATGTCGCCAAATGGGGCGCCCCGACCTTCGACGCCTGGATCGTGCGCAAGGACTTCGCCAAGGTGCACCCCGAGATCGTCGCCGAGTTCGTCAAGGTGACGGCGGATTCCTACGCCGATTACGCGAAGAACGGCGGCTCCTGGACCGCGTCCTCGCCGCAGGTCCTCGCCATCGCCAAGCTCACCGGCGCCAAGCCCGAGGAAATTCCCGAACTGCTGAAGGGCAACAGATTCCCGCTGCTCGCCGACCAGCTCTCCGAGGGACTGCTCGGCGGCGGTTCGGTCGAGGCCATCGTCGCCACGTCGAATTTCTTGAAGGAGCAGGGCCGCATCGACGCCGTGCTGAAGGATTACGGACCTTATGTCAGCCGGACGCCCGCCGAGCAGGCCGCCAAGCTGAACTGACGTTCCCGAGCGTCGTGGTTGGTGAGAACCGCGACGAACTTGAAGGCCCGGCACCGATGCGCCGCTCCGGCGGCAGGTCCTGCCGGGCCATTTTCTCTCCCCCCGAGTCTGGTCCGCGCCATGAAACTGACCCTCTTTCGTCTCGGCGTCCGCTTTCCCCTCCCGGCCGGCGGCGAGGCGCGCGTGATCGAGGACATCAGCCTTGCCATTCCGGCGGGTGAGTTGGTGGTTCTGCTCGGCGCCTCGGGTTGCGGCAAGTCCACCCTGCTCAACGCCATCGCCGGCTTCACCCCGCCCTCCGAGGGCGAGGCATGGGTCGACGCCCGGCGCATCGAGGGGCCCGGTGCCGACCGCGGCGTGGTGCTGCAGTCGGATGCGCTCTACCCCTGGCTCAATGCGCGCGAGAATGTCGGCTTCGGTCTGCGGCTGCGCGGGATCGGCCGGCCCGAGCGCGACGCCCGGGCCGAGGAGGCGCTCGCGCTGGTCGGCCTTGCCGGCAAGGGCGAGCATGCCGTGTGGCAGCTTTCCGGCGGCCAGCGCCAGCGCGTCAGCCTGGCACGCGCCCTGGTCGCGGATCCCGAGGTCCTGCTGATGGACGAGCCGCTCGGCGCGCTCGACGCCCTGACCCGCGAGCAGATGCAGGATCTCGTGCTGGATGTCTGGCGCCGCACCGGCAAGACCATCGTCTTCGTCACCCATGGCCTCGACGAGGCGCTCTATCTCGGCACGCGCATCGTCGTGATCGGCGGACGGCCGGGGCGCATCGTGCTGGACGAGCCCTCCGGCTTCGGCCGCCGCGTGCTCGACGAGGCGATCGGCGGCCGCATCAAGTCCACCCCCGACTTCGCCGCCGCGCGCGAAAGGCTGCGCGACGTCATCTTTGCCGGAGCCCCCACATGAGTCAGGCGATACCCATTCCCGTTCCCGACATCGCTCTTCCGCTGGTCGTGCCGGCGGAGGGCGTGCCCCACCATCTCGCGCCGGCGTCCGCGCTCACGCTGCCCGCCATCCCGAAACGCGCCTGGATATCGGCGGCAACCATCACCGGCGTCGTCCTTCTGTGGTGGGCGGCCAGCGCCGGCGGGCTGGTGACGCCGCTTTTCCTCCCCTCGCCCGGAACCGTGCTGAACCGCCTGGGCCGCCTCGCCACCGAAGGCTTCATCGACGCCACGCTCGCCCAGCATCTGGGCGCCAGCCTGCTGCGCGTCTTCCTGGCGCTCGCCGCGGCACTGGCGATCGGCATACCCGTCGGCCTCGCCATCGGCCTGACGACGGTGGGGCGCGGCATTCTCGATCCGGTCGTCGAGTTCCTGCGGCCGATCCCGCCGCTCGCCTACCTGCCGCTGGTCATCATCTGGGCCGGCATCGGCGAGACGGCGAAGGTGCTGGTGATCGCGCTCGCCATGCTGCCGCCGATCATCATCGCCACCGCCTCGGGCGTGCGCTCGGTTGACCGCAGCCGCCTGAACGTCGCCCGGGCGCTGGGCGCGACACGCGTTCAACTGCTGGGCTTCGTCGTCCTGCCGTCCACATTGCCCGCCATCCTCACCGGCACCCGCATCGCGCTCGGTGCCGGCTGGTCGACGCTGGTCGCCGCCGAACTGGTCGCCGCCACGCGCGGCGTCGGCTTCATGATCCAGTCGGCCGCCAATTTCCTCGCCACCGACGTGGTCCTCGCCGGCATCCTCGTCATCGCCGCCGTCGCTTTTGCGTTCGAATGCCTGATCCGCCTGGCCGAGCGGCTCTTCGTGTCCTGGAGCCACTCGACGTGAACCGATCCAGCCGTCGCCGCGCCCGGGCGGGGCCGACACCCTGAGATGTTCGGAACGCTCGACGGGCTGTCGTCGGTGACAGGCACGCCTGCGGAATCGGGCGCGCCGGCCCTCCGGCTCCTAGATCAGTCCCGCGAGCACCACGAAGAACGCGGTGTGGGCGATCGCGAAGGCGACGATCCCGATCACGCTCAGCGTCCTGACGCCGGCGAATCCCTGGCCGAGGGCGGGCAGCACGATGGCGGCGTTGACCAGCCAGACCAGCGCTGCGTAGACGAGCCCTTTCTCAAGGGCCGATCCGGGCAGGAACGGCTTGATCCGCAGATAGATCACCACCATGGCGAGCCCCACAGCGACCTTGAAGCCATTGGTGAAGAGCGCGCCATTGGGATCGGGAAGATGGAGCGCGGCCCAGGCGCGATCGATGCCAAGCATATGAAGCGCAGGCCCGGTCCACAGCTTGACCAGCCGCTGGAAACCGCCGCGTGCGGTCACGATGCCGAGCCGGTCGGCGAAGCCGAGAAGGAGGAAATTGACCGCCAGCGCGATCATGCTCGCGAGCAGCGCTCTGAGATAGGTGGCAAGCATGACGGTCTTCCCGCGCTCACGCCTCGGTGCGGATCTGGCGGCGTGCTTCGTCCGCCAGCGGGTGCAGCGTGTCCGGTGCCACCGCACCGACGAGGCTGTAGCCGAGACCGTTGTCAGCCCAGGCAAAGCCGTTGAGGTCGCCTTCCGCGTGCGGCGCCATCGGCATGTCAGGCTCGCTCCGCATCGGTCGCGCCAGCATCACGAGCCGCGTCCCGCGATCGTCGTCATACATGAACAGCGCGGCGGGCCCGTGCTCGGTCGGCACCACCCGCCCGCCCATGAGCCGATAGCCCGCCGCCGTCAGGTCCGGAATGGCGACCGGGCGGCCAACACGCTTCGTCGTCCAGGCGGCGAGCACGTCGCGATCGTTCGCGCGGATTTCGACCGGGCGGACCTGATCGGGCGCATAGGCAGCGTAGCTCGCCGCCGCCTCGCGGGCGAGCGCCTGTACGCCGCCGGACGGCGGAATCGTCAGGTCGCGCAGCGACCAGCCACCGAGACCGCCGACGCAGAGCATCAGAACGGCCGCCGCGACCATCGCCCAGCGCGGCGCGGGCCGCGGACGACGGCGTTCCTCGATCATGCGCGACAGGTCGAGCTCCGTCGGCACCGGCTCCTCGATCACCGGCGCGAAGGCGGCGCGCAGCATGTCACGCTGTTCGCCATAGACGGCGATGCGGCTGGCCATTTCGGGATGGGCCTGCAGCCAGGCGCTCACCTCGGCACGGCGGGCGGGATCGAGCGTGTGGTCGACGAAGCCGTTGAGATCGTCTTCGGTGATGGGACGAGAGCTCATTTCACGCTCCGAAGATAAGGTGGCGACATGTTCGCCCGCGGTTCGGCCGACATAAGTCTGGCAAGGCGTTCGCGCGCGCGCGACAGCCGCGACATGACGGTGCCGATCGGTGCGTCAAGCACCCGCGCCGCGTCGGCATAGGAAAGCCCCTCGACAGTGACCAGCAACAGCACCGTGCGCTGCTCGTCGGGAAGCTGCGCCAGCGCGGCGAGCAGTTCGCGGTGGCGCAGCCCATCCTCCTGTGGCGCAGCGATGGAGAGGCCCGTCGCCTCCACATCGTCCAGAGCCACATGGACGGGACGCCGCGCCGAGCGGCGCAGCCGGGTCATGGCAAGATTATGCAGGATGGTGAAAATCCATGCCCGCGCATTATCGTCCTGGCGCCGCTGGTGCCAGCGGCTGATGGCGCGTTCCAGGCAATCCTGCACGAGATCGTCCGCCGCCGCGCGCTCGCGCATCAGCGCCCGCGCATAGCGCCTCAGCGCCGGAATGAGCGGCTCGATCAGGCCCACCATCTCCTGATTCACGGTGTCTCCTTTCGGGAGTGGTGGGCCGCTCGCGCCTGTGCGAGCGGCCCGCCCTGGTGCCATTCTGGAGAGGCTGACGAGAGGCGATCCCTCGTCAGTCGAACGTCTGGCGTTGCACCACCGCGCCCGGCTGGGCCGTCGTGCCCTCGGCGATGACGAGATAGCGTCGCGCCGCCTTTGCGTCGCCCTGGACGATCTGGCGGATCGGTCCGGCGGCATTGACGATGGCGGAGCCCGCCGGATTGGTCATGAAGCTTGAGAGCGGCTCGAGCGTGCCCTTGCCGTCCGGCTGGCTGGCCAACGCCAGAATATAGGGCTTCTTCGGCTCGAGGCCGGTGACGGAGGCCTGCAGGATCTGGATCAGGCCCTGGTCGAACAGCGAGACGCTGGTCGGAACCTTCTCGCCGACCTTCCCGCCCTTCGCCAGGCTGAGATGGGCCGCCTGCCCGGCGACGCCGAGCGGCTGGAGGTTCTGCGTGCCGTCGCCCTCCGGTACTGCGCCGGGCACGTAGTTGACCGCCTGCGGCGCCTGGCCGACGGGAATGGTGGCAATCACCTTGTTGGTCAGCGTGTCGATGGCGGCCAGCGCATCGGCGTTCTCCAGCCCGACATAGACCCGCGAGCCATCGCCCGCCGGCCAGAGGCCGTGCGGCAGCTTGCCGACGGGAATGGTCGCGACCAGCGAGAAGTCGTCGGTGCGGAACACCTTCACCTCGTTGAGCCCGCCGACCGTCACATAGGCGAAGGTGCCGTCGGCGTTATGGGCGAAGTTGACGTGGTTGGTGATCGGGCCGGTATCGATGGTCTTGATCACGTCGAAGGGCGGCTGCGCGTTGAACACCTGCGTCTTGCCGATGTCCTTCAGCGTGAGCCAGACCTGCTTGCCGTCCGGCGTCGCGGCGATGTTCGGACAGAACGGGCTCGCCTGCTTCACATGGCCGACAATCGTGTGGTCGGCGACCGAGATCACCACCGTCTCCGGCATGAAGGAGGAGCAGACATAGCCGTATTTGCCGTCGGGCGAGAAGATCTGCATGCCCGGCCCGTTCGGCACCTTGATGCGGGCCTTCTCCTCATAGGTGGCGCTGTCCAGCACGGCGATGTAGTCCTCGCCGCGCACCGTCACCCAGACCTCCTTGCCGTCCGGCGTGAAGAACGCCTCGTGCGGCGAGCGGCCGACATAGGTCGTGTGCTTCACCGCATTGGCCGCGGTGTCGATGAAGGTGACGGCGTTCGAGCCGATCGACACCACCGCGAGGGTTTTGCGGTCGGGCGAGAAGCCCATGCCGTGCACCAGCACCTGCCCCTTGTAGAGCGGGCTGAAATTGCCGGGCTGCGGATCGCCGAGGCGGATGACGCCGACCAGCTTGTTGGTGGCGGGATCGGTGACGGAAACAGTGTTGGAGAACTGCTCGGCGGCATAGATGCGGTCGCGGCTGCTCAGCGGGATGTCGGGGGCGGAGGCGGCGAACGGCGCTTGTCCGGCGAATGCCGGCATCGCGCAGGCGAGCAGGCTGCTGGCGAGCAGACCCGTCAGGAAGGGCTTGGTCATCGGTCGGCTCCTATTTCGTCGGCATCGACATGGCGGGCGACATCGTCATGTTGCCGGCGGACATCGTGCTGTGAGGCATGACGGAATGGTCGTGGACGGGGGCGGCATCCGGCGAGGTCGGTGCCGGCGAAGAGGGCTGCAGCGGCTGGCCGAGCGCGAGCCGCATCGCGGCGATCTCCTGCTGCTGCTCGACCACGATCTCCTGCGCGAGACGGCGCAATTGCGGGTTCTTGCCATAGCGCAGATAGGCGACCGCCATGTCGATGGCGCCCTGGTGATGCGGGATCATCATTGCCGTGAAGTCGGCGTCGATGTCGCCGGTCGGCTTCACGTCCATGTTCGCCATCATCCTGTCCATCGCGGCGGCGTTCTCGGTGAGGAACGGTGTTTCTTCGCTCGCGGCGGCGGCGCCATCGGCTCCCTGGCCGTGGTCATGCGCCTGAGCCGCGGGGCCAGCCAGGCACGCCACGAGCAGAACGCCGATGCAGGCGAAATGTCGTTGTCGCATGGGCTTTTCTCCTTCGGGCGCAATGGCGCCTTCACGAGGTTGGACGGCGCGCCGCCCGGATTATTCCGGCCCTGCACGGATTTTTCTCCGGCTGTTGCATCGACACGTCCGACGCCCACGCCCTGCGGCGAGAAAGTCGGAGCCGTCGGTCCCACCGGGCGGAATAAATCGGCGCGGCGCGTGTCTCCCGTGTGCAGCCCACATTTGGAGATACCCGCACATGCGCCTTTCAACCTTCGCCGCTACCCTCGCCCTCATCGCCGCTTCCGGCTCGGCCGCGCTGGCGGGCCCCGTCGAAGACCTTGCGAAATCCCGTATCGATGCCATTGCCGGCGGCGACCTCGCCACCGTCACCGCCGCTTACGGCCCTGCCGCAACCCTGCACTGGGTCGGCGGTCCGCTCGACGGCAGCTACAGCCAGCCGGGCAAGATCAAGGAGGTCTGGTCGAAATTCTTCGCCGCCCAGGGCGTCCAGACGGCGACCGTCGCCGCGACGTCCGAGGCGGTCAATCCCAAGGGCGGCACCGTGACGGCCGACATCGCCTTCGTCGGCAAGAACACCGTCAAGGTGCGCTACGTGCTGCTCTATCGCGACGGGAAGCTCGTCGACGAGATCTGGCAGGTCAATCCGGCCGCAGCCTATTGAGCGGCTGATCCTGTGGGGGCGGCCATCGTGCGGTTCCCACAGGAACTCAACGACCGAAACGGCAGGACCGGACAGGCTCCCATTTCCGAAGTCGACACGGAGTGACGGCGGCTTCGCGGCGCCCCGCGGCAGCCCACGCCGTCGTTGAGGACTCAGGGCAGGAAACGTCCCGTCCCCGGTTCACGGAGGCCGATCGCCAACGGATGATGCTGTCGAACAGACAGGGCTTTCCCGCCTGCCAACGCGAACATCGCACCGTGGAACGGCATGTCCCATGGGCGGCGGAGCCGACACTCAGCATTCGCCACTTGGGGCTGAACTTTCCTGCGATGTCAGAGATCTCCGTGGCCCTGCGCCTGTTCACCGGTCACCGGGACCGCGCCGGCCGCCACGCGAACGGCCAGCGTCAGCCCCCAGCGCGGCGGGCGTGGAGACGGGCCGCAGCCCAGTAGAACGGGACGTCCATCCGGTACGCCGGCCCGTTCGGCATCGCGGGCGAGTTCCAGCGGCCAACGGGCCCTGAGCGACCCGACGCCGGCGATCTCGGGAATAAAGCCTCTGCGTAATTCCTCTGCGGGCTTGGCAGCCGGCTCGAGTGGTCCCAGTCTACGCCCCGGCCGCGACCAGGATCGACGGCCCAATGATCTAGGGGGAAACCATCCATGACGGAGGACAACGCCATCACGCCGCCGGGCGGGCCCGGCGGTCCGGCACGCTGGACATCGAGCGCCAAGGTGGGCGTCGGCACAGCCCGCACCGCGGCGAGCCGGCTCTGGTTCACCCTGAGCCACGGCATCCTCAACGAGATCTACTATCCCCGCGTCGACACCGCCTGCACCCGCGACTTCGGCTTCCTCGTCACCGGGCCGGACGGCTATTTCGCCGAGGAGAAGCGCGACGCCGAGCACGAGGTCGGCGTGCTCGAGCACGGCGTGCCGGCCTATCACCTGCTCAACACCGCCAATGACGGGCGCTGGCGCATCCAGAAGCAGATCCTTGCCGATCCGCGCCGGGAAGTGCTGATCCAGAAGGTCACCTTCGAGGCGCTGATCGGCGACATCTCGGATTACCGGCTGTTCGCGCTGCTGGCGCCGCATCTCATCAATGCTGGGGCCGACAACACCGCCTGGGTCGGCGACTACAAGGGCACGTCGATGCTGTTCGCCTCCGGCCGGCGCGGCCAGTCGCTGGCGCTCGCCTGCTCCGTGCCGTGGAAGGCCCGCTCGGTGGGCTATGTCGGCACCTCCGACGGCTGGCAGCAGCTCAGCCGCACCGGCGCCCTGGACGAGCGCTACCAGCGTGCCGATTGCGGCAATGTCGCGTTGAGCGCGGAAATCGACCTTGCCGCCTGCGAGGGCGAGATGCTGGTCGCGCTCGGCTTCGGCGCCCGGCCGGAGGAGGCCGGGTTCCGCGCGGTCGCCAGTCTGCACGAGGGCTTCGAGGAACTGCGCCGCAACTATGTGCAGGGCTGGCGCGCCTGGCAGAGCACGCTGCTGCCGCTCGACCATCCGCAAAGCCGTTCCAACATCAACACCTACCGCGCCAGCACCATCGTGCTGGCCACCCACCAGCCCTATTCGATGCCCGGCGCCATCATCGCCAGCCTCTCCATCCCCTGGGGCTTCAACAAGGGCGACGAGGACCTCGGCGGCTACCATCTCGTCTGGCCGCGCGATCTCGTGGAGAATGCCGGCGGCCTGCTGGCGGCCGGCGCGGTCGACGAGGCGAAGTCCGTGCTCGGCTATCTGCGCACCATCCAGGAGGCGGACGGCCACTGGTCGCAGAATGTCTGGCTCGACGGCGTGCCCTATTGGGGCGGCGTGCAGATGGACGAATGCGCCTTCCCCATCCTGCTCGCCGACATGATCCGCCGTGGCGGCCATTTCGCCCACGGAGAACTCGACAGCTACATGGGCATGATCGAGCGCGCCGCGCGCTTCATCGTCCTCAACGGCCCGGTGACCGGCCAGGACCGCTGGGAGGAGGATGCCGGCTACTCGCCCTTCACCCTGGCGGCGGAAATCGCCGCCCTGCTGGCCGCCGCCGACATGATGGACCTCTTCGGTCGCAAGGACGAGGCGCAGTATCTGCGCGAGAAGGCCGACGCCTGGAACGACTCCATCGAACACTGGACCTTCGCCACCGGCACCGACCTCGCCGACCGGCTCGGCATCGAGGGCTATTATGTGCGCGTCGCCCCGCCCGAGACGGCGGACGCGGCCTCCCCGCTCGACGGCTTCGTGCCGGTGAAGAACCGCCCGCCGGGCGACACCGACCAGCCGGCGGCGCAGCTCATCTCGCCGGACGCGCTGGCGCTGGTGCGCTTCGGCCTGCGCGCGCCGGACGACCCGCGCATCCTCGCCACCATCAAGGCCATCGACGCCATACTGAAGGTCGAGCTGCCGCAGGGCCCGGTCTGGTACCGCTACAATGGCGACGGCTATGGCGAGCACGAGGACGGCGCGCCCTTCGACGGCACCGGCATCGGCCGCGCCTGGCCGCTGCTCACCGGCGAGCGCGCCCATTACGAGATCGCCGCCGGCAATCTGGTGCGCGCCGGGCAGCTTCTCGTCACGCTGGAGGACTGCGCCGGACCGGGCGGCCTGCTGCCCGAGCAGGTGTGGGACCAGGACGACATTCCCGCCCGCGAACTGTTCAAGGGGCGCCCCTCGGGCAGCGCGATGCCGCTGGTCTGGGCGCATTCCGAGCACATCAAGCTCATGCGCTCGCTGCATGACGGCAAGGTGTTCGACACGCCGCCGCAGACCGTGCAGCGCTATCTCGTGAACAAGGTGACGTCGCCGCGCCGCCTCTGGCACTTCAACCAGAAGCTCCGCTCCCTCCCCGCCGGGCTCTCCCTGCGGGTGGAACTGCCGGCGCCGGCGCTCATCCACTGGTCGCTCGACGGCTGGACCACCACGCAGGACACGCCGACACGCCCCACCGGCTTTGGTCTCCACATCGCCGACCTGCCGACCACCATCGCGCAGCACGGTCGGCACCTGCGGTTCACGCTCTACTGGACCGAGCCCGGCACATGGGAGGGCGAGGACTTCGCCGTCGCGGTCGACGGCGACGGATCGCTGTTCCACGCCAGCGCCGACGAGGACGAGCACGAGGTGAGCCGGCGGGTCGCCGAGCCGGCGCAGGCGTCGAGTTGAAGGGAAGAACCACATGACAGGCAAGACGGCGGGCAGCGGCGCGGCGGGCATTCTCGCGGTCGACATCGGCGGCACCGGGCTGAAATGCGCGGTGATCGACGACCAGGGCACCATGATCTCGGAGCGCGAGCGGGTCGACACGCCCCATCCCTGCCACCCGGAGGCGCTGCTCGACGCCTATGCCGGCATGGCGGCGAAGCATCCAGCCTTCGACCGGATCTCCATCGGCTTCCCCGGCGTGGTGCGCAACGGCAAGGTTCTGACCGCGCCCAATCTCGGCACCGAGCTGTGGGCCGGCTTCGCGCTGGCCGACGCCATGTCGGCGCGCCTTGGCGCCCCGGCGCGGCTGATCAACGACGCCGAGATGCAGGGCTACGGCATCGTCTCCGGCAAGGGGCTGGAAATGGTGCTCACGCTCGGCACCGGCGCCGGCACCGCGCTGTTCCGCGACGGCGATCTGATGCCGCATATGGAGCTGGCGCACCATCCGGTGCACGACAACCTGACCTATGACGAATATCTCGGCGTCGCCGCCTATGAGACCAATGGCAGGCACCACTGGAACCACCACGTCCAGCGGGTGATCGAGCTGCTCTACGTGCTGCTGCACTATGATCATCTCTATCTCGGCGGCGGCAACGCCAAGCATGTCGAGATCGAACTGCCGGCCAATGTCAGCCTCGCCTCCAACGATGCCGGCCTCACCGGCGGCGCCGCGCTCTGGCGCAAGCGCTGAGCGGCGGCAGCCGGGCGGCTTGGAACCGGGAAGTCGTTTTTGCCTGGCAATCGCCCGGATTCCGCCGACCGAAGCCGGGGAGTGCTGGCAAGCTCTGGTGGACGAGCCGCGAATGATCGCGTGGCGCTCCCTGGGTCGGAAACGCGCCAAGGGACCACGCCGCTGCCGCGTTACCAGTGGCGCTCGCCGCGCGAGTTCGACGCCGCCGTCGTAGAAGCCGAACCGAAGGAGCGCCGCGCGGCGGCCAAACCGAAACTGCGCTCACCGATGTCGCGGAAATTGCATGGTCCAGACAGCCTCCAGGAATTGGCCCGAACGCCGCTCTGGAGTCGACCCGCGTCGAGCACTCGCTAACCGTCATTCCCCGGAAGACCGAGCCGCAGACTGATAGCGCGACGTCAGTTCGAATCCCGCACGGTCCGCCGTCACGAGTCCTGGCACCCGGTGCTCGTCCCACCTCCCGCTCACGGCAGATTCGGGCTCACCTTCCAGTCGCGCAGCTTGTACACCGTGCCCGGACGCGGGCGGGGCGTGTCGCCGCCCTCGCGCAGGCGCCGCTTGAAGCTGTGGATGGGGGTGGCGAGGTCATCCACCCGCACCTCCACCACCGAGGGGCCGTCATAGGCGAAGGCGGCGTCGAGTGCCGGGCCGAGCTCGTCCGGCTTCTCGACATAGATTCCCTTCAGTCCCAGCCCGCTCGCCGCCGCCGCGAAATTGGGATGGCAGCTCTGGCTCTCCAAAAGGGCGGACTGCACATTCTTGAAGAAGATGTCCTGCCAGAGCTGGATCCAGCCGAGCCGGCCATTGTTCAGGACGACGTTGACGACCTTCTGGTTGCGTTGCGCCTGCGTCGCCAGTTCGCCGATCGTGTAGGAGAACGCTCCGTCGCCAGCGACGGTGACGATGCGGGTATCCGGCCGGGTCTCCGCCGCACCCACGGCGGCGGGGGTGGAATAGCCGAGGCCGCCCTGCCCGCGGGCATAGAGGAACTGCCGGCCAGGCCGGCGTGCCGGGATGTAGTTGGCGATCCAGCCGGCCGAGAAGCTGGCATCGGATACCACGATATCGTCGGCGCCGAGCCGCGCCGCCACTTCTGCCATTACCCGCGCCGGGTGCAGCGGAAGCTGCTCGCTCTCGATCTCGAGCCGCTTCTGCCGCTCGCCTTCCGCCTTCAGCTCGGCAATGCGCGCCAGCCAGCCGGGGTGCGATTGCGGCTCCAGCCCGGCGTTGAGCAGGGTCAGCGCCTCGCGCACGTCGCCGAGCATCGCCACCGTGGGCAGGAAGGTGCGGCCATGCTCGTTGGGATCGCAGTCGATCGTGATGGTCGCCTGCTCGGGCAGTGGCAAAGTCCAGTTCATCGCGGTGTTTTGGCTGGCCTTGGAGCCGCACCAGATGACCAGGTCGGCTTCCTTGATCAGTTCGATCGCCGCCCAGGAGCCGAGCGGATTGAGCGTTCCAGCCGCGTAGTCCGCCAGTTCCGACACAGCGCCGCGGCCGGTGAGGCTGGTGACGGCAAGGCCGCCGAGCCTCTCGGCAAACTCGCTCGCTTCGGTGCAGGCAAGCGCCCCGTGGACACCGCCGCCGAAGACGACGGCCGGGCGCTTCGCCCGTCCGATCAGTGCCACTGCGTCGGCGACCGAGGACGCCACGGGTGCCGAGCGGAGGAAGGGAGCCTGGATGGCGCGTTCGTCGATGCCGATCCGGATCTCCTCCTCGTTCCAATCGGCGTCGAAGATGTCGTGCGGAATGATCAGTGCAACCGGGCCGGGACGCGGGGAGGTGGCGACCCGGAAGGCGGTGCGGATCAGCTCCGGAAGGGCGGCGCGCGAGGGCACCAGCCAGCTGTCCTTGGTGATCGTCTTGAAGAAGGACAGCTGGTCGAAGCCCTGGGAGGCGATTCCCTTTTCCTTCAGCGACAGCCAATCGAGCGGCAGTTCGCC
Source organism: Ancylobacter sp. TW_SC_1 (assembly GCF_056836805.1). NCBI lineage: Bacteria > Pseudomonadati > Pseudomonadota > Alphaproteobacteria > Hyphomicrobiales > Xanthobacteraceae > Ancylobacter > Ancylobacter sp. TW_SC_1. The sequence goes on along the minus strand of NZ_CM166365.1, from coordinate 1,988,706 downwards.
CACGATCCCGATCATCGGCACGGAGGCGTTCAACGCCTCGATGAAGCCGGCCGGCAACAGGTTGGCGCCGGGCCCGACAGTCACGTCGCACACGCCGGGCTTGCCGGTGAGGCGGGCATAGGCGTCGGCGGCATAAGCGGCGTTGCGCTCGTCGCGCATCAGCACATGGCGGATGCGGTCGGTACGACGGGAGATGCCATCATGCAGCGCCGTGGTCTGCCCTCCCGGCATGCCGAACACCAGTTCGACGCCATAACGCGCGAGCATTTCGGCGACCAGGTCACCCATATGGGCCATGAAACTCTCCTTGGGATCGACGGTGAGAACGCGCGGCCGCTCTGGCGGAGCCGGCTTCCACGCACGGGCAAGGCAGCGCCCCACCTCAATGTCTGGCATAATTCACCATCGGATGACTTTCGTCAATGACGTATTTCATCTACACTTGGCATATGCCATGACGTATATTGCCGATGGCCGAGATCGTATGATCCGGCGGAAAAATCGGCAGAGGGGTCAGGTGAGGCATGGCGAAGAGGATGGAGCGCGACGGCAAGGCGCAGGACGGGACGCAATTCGCCCTCGACCCGGTTCTGACCGCGGCCTGGCTCTATTATGAGGAAGGCCTGAAGCAGGACGAGATCGCGGCCCGTTTCGGCATCTCCCGCGCCACCGTGTTCAATCTGCTGCAAAAGGCCCGCGATGAGGGCGTGGTGAGCGTGTCCATCGACATCGACCGGATCCGGGCGCTACGCCTCGCCCGGACGCTGAGCGAGGCGACCGGCCTCGACGAGTGCTACATCGTCCCCGCCATTGGCGGCGACCGGCCGGTGGCCGAACGCATCGCCGCGCTTGGCGCCAGGCTGCTGGAGCGGCGCATTGGGGCGGACAGCGTGTTGGGCGTGGCCTGGGGGCGCACGGTCATGGCACTGTCCCAGTCTCTCGGCTCGCTGCATCTGCCAAGCACCACCATCGCGCAGATCACCGGCAGCGCCATCGGCACCTATGATTTCTCGCCGGAACTGTGCACCACCAACATCGCGTTGAAAGTGGGAGGGCGCTGCGTGAACATGCTCGCCCCGGGCATCGTCTCCAGCGCCGACATGAAACAGCGCCTTATGGCGGAACCGATCGTCGCCCAGCATTTCGCCCTGCTGCGCAGTTGCAGTCTCACCCTGTTCGGGGTCACCGATCTCGGCGAGGGCACGTCGCTGATGCACAGCGGCTTCATGACCGAGCCGACGCTGGCCGATTATCGCGCCCATGGCGCGGTCGGTTTTGTCTCAGGTTACTTCTTCGATCGGGAGGGCAAGCCCGTGCACACCGACCTCGATGACCGCCACCTCTCCATGCCGCGGCAGGATTTCCTCGCCGTGCCGACCCGGATCTGCGTCGGAGGCGGACCTTCGAAGGTCGAGGCTATCGCCGCCATGCTGCGCGGCGGCTATGCCAATGTGCTGGTGACGGACGAGACCACGGCCCGCGCCATACTGGCGCATTATCGCTGAAACCGCCGCGTTCAGTTCACGATGAAATGCAGCCGCGCCTGATCGGTGCGGTAGACGGCGGTGTAATATTCCACCGGCTCGTCGGTCTGCATGTAGGTGACCGACTCGATCGCGATCACCGGAGAACCCGTCGGGATTTCCAGCAGTTCCGCCTGCTGGGGCGTCGCGGTGGCGGCTTCAAGCCAGCGCTCGGCACGCTTCATCGTGATGCCGTAGCGCCGGGCCAGCGTGTCGTAGAGCGAGCGATTGTGCATGGGCACCTGCTCGAAGCCCGGCGTCAGGCGCTGACTGATGAAGGTATAGACGAGAATGCGCGGCATGCCGTCGACACTAAGCATGCGGTCGAGTGCGACCACCGGCTCTTCATGACCCAGCCGCAGCATCTGGCGCACATGGTTCGTCGGCATCACCAGTTCTTGCCGGAGAATGCTGCGGCTCACCGAATGATTGGTGTGATGAAGCTCACCGGAAAAGCCGATATTGGAGCCGAGAAAGCCGTGATCGTCCCGCTTGGCGGCGACGAAGGCACCCTTGCCTTGCAGCTTGTAGATCACCCGCTCGGAGACCAACTGGTTCAGCGCCTCGCGAACCACGGTGCGGGAGACGCCGAAGCTCTCGCACAATTCGGCTTCGGACGGCAGGCGGGCATTGTCCGGCAGCTTCTCGGTGACGATGAGGTTGAGCAGTGCCGTCTTCACCTGCGACCAGAGCGGCAGGCCGGACGCGTTGCCGCGCAGGCCATTGTCCCGCTCCGCCAGCTGCCGCAGCGTCGGCAGAAGATCGGCCTCGGGGCTGGTAGCGTGGCGGCGTGGTCGGCTCATAAGGTCCCATCCGGCAGGCGATGCCGCGTGGCGATCACATGGGTGGTCGCGGCCACTTCTTCCGCGATGCGCGTCGCAGACCAGCCCAGCGCCTCGCCGACCACCGCGCTGAGTTCGGCGATGACCTCCGCGGTCGCCTGCCCGAGCAGCGCAATGTGGGTGCGCCGAAGCACCAGGTCCTCCAGCCGAACGACACGCTCCTCGCGGGCAATGGCCACAATCTCCTGATACGAATAGTCGGGAAGCGTCGTCAACGGAATCTCATGTTGCGGCGCGAAGCCTTCCAGCTTCACCAGCGCATCCGTTCCATAACGGTCGAACAACGCGCGAGCCCGCGCGGGCGAAAGCGCAAAGCGGTCGGCCAGTTCGGTAATGTAAAGCTCGCGATCCTGCGGCCAGCCCGCCCCGCCGCCGATGGCGATACCGGCGGTCGAGCAGCGACGGGCGTGGCCCAGATGAGCGAGCACCTCGTCCGCGATCTCCTCGGCGCAGGCGCGAAACGTTGTCCATTTGCCGCCGACCAGCGACAGTATCGGAAACGGCCGATCGGCCTCAGGCGGAAAGCCGCGGATGGAATGATCACGGCTGATGGCGCCGGCCACGCCTTCGCTGGCGGGGAGCGGTCGGATGCCGGCATAGGTATAAACGATCTGGCTTCGGTCCAGCCGCATCGTCGGCATCACCAGCGCCATCACCTCGAAAAGATAGTCGATCTCGGCCTCCGAGCAGACCGTATCGCCGGGGTCGTCGGTGCGCAGGTCCGTCGTGCCGACCAGCACGTGGGTCTCGTCCAGGGGATAGGCGAGGCAGATACGGTGGTCCGGTGTCTCGAAATAGATCATGCACTCGGCGAGACCCTCGACGAAGGCACGGTTCCGCAACACCAGATGCGAACCCTTGGTGCCGCCGATCAGCCGCTCGTTGATGCCGAAGCGCCCGTCTACCTCGTCGACCCGGGCGCCGGCGCAGTTGACCACGAATTTCGGCGCAACCGCGAGGCGCTCGCCGGTCAGGACGTCCGCCAGCAGGACGCGCCCTCCCTCCCGGCCCGCCACGCGCAGATAGGTCGCCGCCCATGCCCCCGGGCAAGCCGCCTCGGCCTGGGCGACGAGCTCGACGCCGAGCCGTTCCGGGGCGGTGAGACGCGCATCGTGATATTCAGCGACATAGCGGGTCGCCGGGGTCAGCGCCGGCATCTCGGCCCGGAACTCGCGTTCCGGCACCATGCGGTGGTTGGGCATGGTCTGGTCACGCCGGTTGAACAGGTCATAGAGCCTCAGACCGAGCGCGACGACCATCGCCCCCTTCGGTCCCGGCGTCTGGACCCATCCGAGGAAACGACCCACGGAGGCGATGGCGCCGCTGAAACGGTCCGTGATCGGCACTCGCACGCGGAGCGGCCGGACCAGATGAGGAGCATCCAGAAGCAGCCGGTTGCGCTCCTCCACCGACTCCCGCACGAGCGAGAATTCGCCGATCTCCAGATAGCGCAATCCGCCATGGATCAGGCGCGATGAGGCGGCGCTCGTGGCCGAACATACGTCTCCCATATCGACGAGCAGCGCTGGCACGCCCTGCAGCGCAAGATCACGGAACACGCCAACGCCATTGATGCCGGCACCAATGATCAGCACCTCCGGCACGGCCTGGCCCGAACCCGGTGCCGGTCGCAGGGCAGCGAGAATAGCGTCGCGGGACAGCATGGCGCACTCCAATTAGGCTCGGACGAGCGACGAGAAGCCCAGCGACAGATGGACCTCCGAACCGTCGCCCCGCATCGCAAACTTATAATTACAAGTTAGATCGACCATATCGGACAAAATCTGTCAATCCATCCATTAAGGGACAAAATTTGGCGATTTCCTGCGTTTCTCCCGGATCACGAAAGATGTTGACGGCGCAAAAGCGACCGATATGATCTAACATGTAATTACGTGTTGAGCTTCGATGAACGAAGCCGTGCCGGCAAAGTCCGGCCCCGGGAGGACGCCATGAGGGAACGCCTGATCGGCATTGACGCCGGCGGGACGATGACGAAGGCCGCCTTGTTCGATCTGGACGGCCGCGAACTCGCCTGCGAACGACGACCAAACCAGATGCTGTTTCCCGGGCCCGGCCACACCGAGCGCGATCCCGAACGGATGTGGCAGGCGACCTGCGAATCCATCGCTTCGGTGCTGGAGACCACCGGCACGTCCCCCGACGACGTACTCGGCGTGTCGTGCTCCGGTTATGGCAGCGGCATCTATCTCACGGACCGGGACGGCACCCCGGTGCGGCCGGGTGTCGTCTCCACCGACAGCCGCGCGGCACAGATGGTCGCGGAGTGGGAAGGCAACGGGCGCGCCGGCGTGACGGCCCGACGCATCCAGCAGCGCATATGGCCGGGACAGGCCATCGCGCTCATGGCCTGGTTCTCCAGGCACGAACCCGAGACGGTGGCGCGCACCGAGCGCGTTCTGTTCTGCAAGGATTTCCTGCGCGGGCGGCTGTGCGGAGATTTCTCCACCGACCCGACCGACGCCGGCATCGCCGGGGCCATTGATGTCGAGAAGGGCGGCTATGCCCGCGAGGTGTTTCGCGACCTCGGCATCGGTGCATGGCTCGACCTGATGCCGCCGATCGGCCCCTCGGCCGAGGTCGTGGGGCGGGTCACGCAGGAGGCGGCGCGACAGACCAGGCTCAAGGAAGGCACACCGGTGGTGCGGGGCATGGCCGATGTCGCTTCGGCGGCGCTGGCGTCCGGCGTGGTGACCCCCGACCGCCTGTCGATGATCGCCGGCACCTTCAGCATCAACTCGACCTTGCATGCGACGCCACGGCTCTCGGTGGCGCCATTTCTGCAGATGCCCTACCCCGTTGGCGGCCAGGTCCTCGCCACCGAGGGTGCGGCCACGTCCGCCTCGAATTTCGAATGGTTCTGCCGCGAGATTCTCGATGCCGAGGCCGCCAGGGCCCTCTCCAGCGGCTCCTCGGTCTATGACGTGTGCAACGATTATGTCCGCGACGCGCTCGACCGGGAGAACGACATCTTATTCCTCCCCTATCTGTTCGGCGGACCGGGGGGCGCACCGGCGGGACTTCTCGGCATCAAACGCTCCGACAAGCTTGGCGACGTGCTGCGCGGAATCTTCGAGGGCATCGCCTACGCCCACCGCGTCGACATCGAGCGGCTTCTCTCCGGCTATGATGCCGCCCAGCCCACCACCATCCGGCTGGCGGGCGGAGCCTCGCGCAGCGCGATCTGGGCGCAGATCTTCGCCGATGTGCTCGGTCTGCCGGTCGAGGTCACCGACGGGACGGAACTCGGGGCGCGCGGCGTCGCCATTGCCTCCGCCGTGGCGATCGGCGCCTACACGGATTTCGACACCGCCATCGACCACATGGTGCGCGTACGCCAGCGCTGGGAACCCGCGGCCGGGCAGCACGCCGCCCACACCCGCAAATATGCCCGCTTCCTCGGCCTCACCCGCGCCCTTGCACAGGACTGGCCGCAAGCCTGATCACGAGGGCCCGCCCCTGCGGCGATCCGGCATTCCCACCGAGCGGAGCCGAGGCCGGGCGAGAGACAGTTCACTCATCGGCCCGTCCGGTTGGTCCACACCGAAACGTCTCCCTGTAACGAGGCTCAGATGTCGTTGTCGCTTGAGGATATCACGTTGACGGTCGGTGGGCAGGACCACCTGCGCGCCATCGCAATGACCCTGAACCGTGGCACGGTGAACGTGCTGCTGGGCCCTACCCGCTCGGGCAAGACGTCCCTGATGCGGGTGATGGCGGGGCTCGACACGCCGACCGACGGCCGCCTCGTCGCGGACGGACGGGATGTCACCGCGGTGCCGGTCAAGAAACGATCGGTGGCGATGGTCTATCAGCAGTTCATCAATTATCCGGCGCTGACGGTCTACGAGAACATCGCCTCGCCGCTCCGGGTCCGGGGGGCGCCGAGGGCGGAGATCGACCGGCAGGTACGCGCGGCTGCCGCGCTTTTGAAGCTCGACAGGCATCTGGACAAGACGCCGCTCATGCTTTCGGGCGGCCAGCAGCAGCGCTGCGCCATCGCCCGCGCCGTGGTGCGCCGCGCGGATCTCGTGCTTCTCGACGAGCCCCTCGCCAATCTCGACTACAAGCTGCGCGAAGAACTGCGCGAGGAATTGCCGCGGATATTCGCCGAAACCAACGCCATCTTCGTCTACGCCACCACCGAGCCTTCCGAAGCGCTGATGCTCGGCGGCAAGACCGCCTGTCTGTCGGAGGGCCGGCTGCTGCAGTTCGGCCCGGCCGCGCAGGTCTATCGCCATCCCGTCAGCCTCGCCGCTGCGCAGACCTTCTCCGATCCGCCAATGAATGTCGCCGAGGTCGAGAAGCGCGGCACACGTCTCGTCCTGCCCGGCGGCTCCGCCCTGCCCGCGACGGGAGCCCTCGCGGCTCTCGCCGATGGCCCCTATCGGCTGGGTGTGCGGGCCCATCACCTGCGGCTCGCTGCGGAAAGGGGCAGCGTCCCGATAACGGGGGCGGTCGAGGTCGCCGAAATCACCGGCTCGGAAAGCTACATCCATATCCATTCGGGCGCGCTGCGCTGGGTGGCCCTCGTCATGGGGGTGCACGAGCTGGAGCCCGGCACGCCCATTTCCGTGCATGTCGATCCTGCGCGGCTTTTCCTCTTCGATTCCAGCGGGCGCGTCGTCATCGCGCCCGACAGCACCACCGGGGCGTGAGAGGCTGACATGGCACGCATCGAACTCGTCGACCTCGCCCACGCCTATTGGGCGCACGCACAACCCTCGGATTACGCGCTGAAGCCGATGACCACCACCTGGAACCAAGGCGGCGCCTACGCGCTGCTCGGTCCTTCCGGCTGCGGCAAGACCACCTTGCTCAACATCATTTCCGGCCTCGTGACGCCCTCCCAGGGCAAGGTGCTGTTCGATGGCAACGAGGTCACGCGCCAACCGACGGAGCGGCGCAACATCGCTCAGGTGTTTCAGTTCCCGGTTGTCTACGACACGATGACGGTCTTCGAAAACCTTGCCTTTCCGCTGCGCAATCGCGGACTGGACGTGCGCCAGGTGGAGGCGCGGGTGCACGAGATCGCCAGCCTGCTGGAGCTTACGGCAGATCTCAGGCGGCGGGCTCGCGGCCTGGGGGCGGATGCCAAGCAGAAGATCTCGCTCGGCCGCGGCCTCGTACGCCCGGACGTGGCGGCGGTTCTCTTCGACGAGCCGCTGACCGTCATCGATCCCGCCTTGAAATGGGAGCTCCGCTCCAAGCTCAAGGCCCTGCACCGCGCCCTCGACATCACCATGATCTATGTGACGCATGATCAGACCGAAGCGCTGACCTTCGCCGACACGGTGGTCGTCATGCATGACGGTGGCATTGTGCAGTCCGGCCGGCCGGATGAACTCTATGACCGTCCTACCCATACCTTCGTCGGCCATTTCATCGGCTCGCCGGGCATGAATTTCCTGCCGGCGCAGATTGAGGCCGGCGGCGCGCGGGTCGGCGGCGCCGGCGTCGCGCTGGCACGGGACTACCCGACCTTGCCGGCGGGGGCGAAGGTCGAAATCGGTATCCGGCCGGATCATCTCCGCCTCACCGCCAGCGGCGGGTACCCCGCGAAACTTGAACGCTTCGAGGACCTCGGCCGCGTGCGCTACGCCCGGGTCCTCTTCGAAGGGCACCGGCTGTCCGCGCAGGTGCCGGAGGGCGAACCGCCGCCGACGGGCCCCGAGGTGCGCATCTCCTTCGACCCCGCACGCATCCACGTCTATGCCGACAACCTGCTGGTGGGCGAGCCATGAACAAATCCATCGACAACCGCGCCTGGTTCCTGGTGTTGCCGGTTTTTGCGCTGGTGGCCTTCAACGCCATCCTGCCGCTGATGACGGTGGTGAACTATTCGTTCCAGGATTCCTTCGGCAACAACCAGTTCTTCTGGAACGGGCTGGGCTGGTATCAGGAACTGCTCGATCCATCGAGCGATCTGGGCGGGCGCTTCTTTGCGGCGCTCGGACGCTCCACCGCCTTCTCTCTGGCAATCCTCGCCATCGAGGTGCCGCTCGGCATCCTCGTCGCCCTGTGCATGCCCCGCAGCGGCATGCAACTCGCCATCGGGCTTGTGGTCATGGCGCTGCCGCTGCTCGTGCCATGGAACGTCGTCGGCACGATCTGGCTGCTCTATACGCGCAGCGATATCGGCCTGTTCGGCTGGCTCATCAATGCGATCGGCTTCGACTTCAATGCCACCCGCAGCACCGCCCAGGCCTGGCTGGTGCTGATCGCCATGGATGTGTGGCACTGGACGAGCCTCGTGGCTCTGCTGTGCTTCGCCGGGCTGAAGTCGATCCCCGACGCCTACTACCAGGCTGCCCGGATCGACGGCGCCTCGCGCCTTGCCATATTCCGCTACATCGAACTGCCAAAACTCGGCCGCGTGCTGATGATCGGCGTGCTGCTGCGCTTCATGGACAGCTTCATGATCTACACCGAGCCCTTCGTGGTGACGGGCGGCGGACCCGGCAATTCCACGACGGTCCTATCCATCGACCTCGTGAAGATCGCCCTCGGCCAGTTCGACCTCGGCAAGGCCGCGGCCATGTCGATGGTCTACACCCTCATCGTGCTGACGGTGTGCTGGGTATTCTACACGGTCCTTGTTACCCGCGACAGCCAGGAGCCCCGGTCATGACCCGCCGGATCGTCTTCTATGCCTATCTTTTTTGCCTGATGCTTCCTCTCTACTGGCTCATCAACCTGTCCTTCAAGGGAAACGTCGAGATATCGACCACGATGACACTGTGGCCAGCGGAGCCGACGCTGAAGAATTATGCCGTCATCTTCACCTCGCCGGAATGGTTCGACGGGTTCCTGTTCTCGCTCAGCTATGTGGTGCTGAACACCATCATCTCGATCAGCGTCGCACTGCCGGCGGCCTATGCCTTCTCGCGCTACAGCTTCGTGGGCGACAAGCACCTGTTCTTCTGGCTGCTGACCAACCGCATGGCGCCGGCCGCGGTGTTCGCCCTGCCCTTCTTCAACCTCTACTCCTCGATCGGTCTGTTCGACACAGTCTGGGCGGTCGCGCTCGCCCATTGCATCTTCAACGTGCCGCTGGCGGTATGGATCCTCGAAGGCTTCATCTCCGGCGTGCCGCGCGAGATCGACGAGACGGCCCGCATCGACGGCTATTCCTTCCCGCGCTTCTTCGTGAAGATCTTCATGCCGCTGATCGCCAGCGGCATCGGCGTCGCCGCCTTCTTCTGCTTCATGTTCTCCTGGGTGGAACTGCTGCTGGCGCGGACGCTGACCAACAGCAAGGCGATCTCGTCGATCATGACCCGCACCGTCTCGGCCTCCGGCATCGATTGGGGCCTGCTCGCCGCCGCCGGCGTGCTGACCCTCATCCCCGGAGCGCTGGTGATCTGGTTCGTGCGCAATCATATCGCCAAGGGCTTCGCCCTCGGGCGGGTGTGACGGGAGGATGTGATGGAAGATATCACCGCGCGCCTCTCCGAGAACTTCGCCTGGATGGCCTGGACCTGGCCGACGGCGCTGTTCTTCGCCGTCATCGCCAGCCTCCTCGCGGTCTTCACCGTGCTCGCCCTGCGCCGGCCCGAGCGGGCCCGCGTCGGCGTGCTCGGCATCCCCACGACGCGCGGCGACCGGCTGTTCATCACGCTGCTCGGCAGCGCCTTCATCACTCTCGCCTGGCTCGGCCTGGTGGGACCCGATCTCGGCTGGGCGCTCGCGCTCTGCCTTGTCTACGCACTGGCGGTGTTCCGCCTCGTGTGAATTCGCCGAAGCGGTGGAAAGCCGCGGAATTCTGGGAAGAAACGGGAGGAAAGACCCATGTTGCCGTCAAAGAGCCGAGGCCGGCTTCTGCTGGCCGCCAGCGCCATGGCGCTGATCGCTTTCGCCGCCCCCGTGCGGGCCGACGAGGCCGCCGCCAAGAAATGGATCGACAGCGAATTCCAGCCTTCCACGCTCTCCAAGGACGAGCAGATGAAGGAGATGGAATGGTTCATCAAGGCCGCCGAACCCTTCAAGGGCATGGAGATCAACGTCGTCTCCGAGACCATCACCACGCATGAATACGAGGCCAAGGTCCTCGCCAAGGCGTTCTCCGAGATCACCGGGATCAAGCTCACCCACGACCTCATCCAGGAAGGCGACGTGGTCGAGAAGATCCAGACCCAGATGCAGTCGGGCAAGAACATCTACGATGCGTGGGTGAACGATTCCGACCTCATCGGCACGCATTTCCGCTACAAGCAGGCGGTGCCGCTGACCGACTGGATGGCCGGCGACGGCAAGGACGTCACCTCGCCCACGCTCGACCTCGGCGACTTCATCGGCATCGCCTTCACCACCGCGCCGGACGGCAAGGTCTACCAGCTTCCCGACCAGCAGTTCGCCAACCTCTACTGGTTCCGCTACGACTGGTTCACCAACCCGGACATCAAGGCCAAGTTCAAGGCCAAGTACGGCTACGAGCTCGGCGTGCCGGTGAACTGGTCGGCCTATGAGGACATCGCCGACTTCTTCACCAACGACGTCAAGGAGATCGACGGCGTCAAGGTCTATGGCAACATGGACTACGGCAAGAAGGACCCCTCGCTCGGCTGGCGCTTCACCGATGCCTGGCTCTCCATGGCCGGCAATGGCGACCGCGGCCTGCCCAACGGCAAGCCGGTCGACGAATGGGGCATCCGCATGGAAGGCTGCCGCCCGACCGGCTCCTCGGTCGAGCGCGGCGGCGACACCAACGGCCCGGCGGCCGTCTACTCGATCACCAAGTACATCGAGTGGCTGAAGAAATACACGCCGGCCGCCGCCAACGGCATGACCTTCTCCGAGGCCGGCCCGGTCCCGGCGCAGGGCAACATCGCCCAGCAGATGTTCTGGTACACCGCCTTCACCGCCGACATGGTGAAGCCCGGCCTGCCGGTGATGAACGCCGACGGCACGCCGAAATGGCGCATGGCTCCCTCGCCGAAGGGCGCCTACTGGAAGGAGGGCATGAAGCTCGGCTACCAGGACGTCGGTTCCTGGACCTTGCTGAAGTCCACCCCGGTCGACCGGCGCAAGGCGGCCTGGCTCTACGCCCAGTTCGTCACCTCCAAGACCGTCTCGCTGAAGAAGAGCCATGTCGGCCTCACCTTCATCCGCGAGAGCGACATCTGGGACAAGAGCTTCACCGAGCGCGCGCCCAAGCTCGGCGGCCTGATCGAGTTCTACCGCTCGCCGGCCCGCGTGCAGTGGTCGCCCACCGGCGCCAACATTCCGGACTATCCCAAGCTGGCGCAGCTCTGGTGGCAGAACATCGGCGACGCCTCCTCCGGCGCCAAGACCCCGCAGGCGGCGATGGACAGCCTCGCCGCGGCGCAGGACTCGGTGCTCGAGCGCCTCGAGCGCTCCGGCGTGCAGGGTGACTGCGGCCCGAAGCTGAATGCCAAGCACCCGATGGAATACTGGGTGAAGCTCGCCAAGGAGACCGACAACCTCGCGCCCCAGCCCAAGCTCGCCAACGAGAAGCCGCAGGGCGAGACCGTCGACTACGACACGCTGATCGGCAGCTGGCCCGCAACCCCGCCGAAGAAAAACTGAGGCATCCCGCGGACGGAGGCTTCGGCCTCCGTCCCTATGCGCCCGCGAAAGAACCGCCGCGCCAGACTCGGCCATGGACGACACTCGCCCCGAATTCCAGCGGATGATCGAGCGGGCCTGCAATAACGATCAACCGTTTGACATCATCGTGGTCGATCGCTTCAGTCGCCTCTTCCGCAATGCCTTCGGGCTGGAGATGCCCATCCGCCGTCTCGCCAGGCATGACGTGCGGCTCGTCTCGATCACCAGGGAACACGGGGACGATCCGGCCCAGGTCATGATGCGGCAGGTGATCCCCTGTTCGACGCGTACCAGCCCCAGCGATTGATCCTAGCGATTAGGCGCTGGCGGCCCCTTAAGGTCGCCTATCCGGCCGCCTAACGCGTACCGCTGGCATCGACCAACGGGCCGGAGACGCGGGTGATCCATGCGGTGCGGATATGAACTGCTGGGCGAGGCCCTGAACCTTCCTTTCCCGTGGTCCGGCGGCCGCCCTCACGGCCCACCCACAGAGAGCCCGGCCACCCGCGCGCGCAGGCGCGGCACGGTCCAGTCGAGGAAACTCCGCACTTTCAGCGGCAGCAGATCAGCTGGCGCATAGATGAGGTTCACGGGCAGCGGCTCAGGGACGAAATCTGGCAGCAGGGCCTGCAGCTGGCCGGAGCGCAACTCGTCCGACACCTGATAGGACAGCACGCGGATGATGCCGAGACCCGCTAGAGCCGCCCGAACGGCCGCCTCCGTCGTGTTGACCGCCAGCTTCGGGCGCGGCTCGACGGCGAAGGCCGCGCTGTCCCGCCGATAGCGCCATTCCGGTGCGGTTGCGAAGCCCTGGAAGCTGATGCCGTCATGCTCGGCAAGATCGTCCGGCTGGCGCGGCACGCCCCGGCGGGCGAGATAGGCCGGGCTCGCACAGATCACCCGGCGCACGGTACCGACGCGCGTCGCGATCAGCGCGCTGTCCGCCAGATGCCCGATCCGCAAGGCCACGTCGATATGTTCGTCGGCCAGACCGACCTGCCGATCGGCCAGCGTCAGGCGCAGATTGATCTCCGGCTGCTCCTTCAGGAACTCCAACGCGACAGGCAGCAGATGGCGCTCGCCGAACGCGATCGGCGCGGTCACATGCAGTCCGCCGCGCAGCGCGCCATAATCGCCGGCTGCCTGGCGCTCCGCCGCCTGCAATTCCTCCAATATGCGCCGTGACGCAGCGACGAAGGCGCGGCCCTCATCGGTAAGGGCGAGCCCGCGGCTGGAGCGCAGCACGAGCCGGACGCCCAGATGCTTTTCCAGTTCGCCGACCTTGCGGCTGACCGTGGCCAGTGGCGTGCGCAGCCGCCGCGCCCCGGCCGAGAGGCTGCCTGCCTCGACAACCGCCATCAGTACAGACATCGCCTCGAAACGATCCATCGCATCCTTCCAAAATTCGGGAGGCCATCTCCCGAAATCGCAGGATACTTCCTCAAATCTGGATGCCCTAATCTTGCGCCGTGTCGGATTGAGCCGGTCGGCTCTCCACCACGTCCAATGATCAGAGGGAGTGCACCATGCCTCGACTGTCCCGCCGTGCCTTTACCAGCGGTCTTCCTCTCGGCCTCATCGGGGGAAGCCTCCTTGGGAGCAGCCTGATCGACGGCGGGCTCGCGCCAGTCCTCGCTGCGAACCCAGGTGCTGCCGTCGCGCCGACGGCACCGGTCAGCGTCACGCCGCTGGCGCAGATCCGCATCGGCCGCTTTACCGTCACCGCGTTGACGGACGGCTATGCCGATATGCCCTATGGCTTCTTTCCGGGCCGCGACGCCGCCGAGGTCGAGCAGGCGGCCGTCGCTCAGTTCACCGCCCGGCCGAGCGGCGTGCGGTTCCTGTTCAACCAATATCTGGTCGAGGACGGCGAGCGCCGGATCCTGATTGATGCCGGTCCGGCCGGCTCGATCGGGCAGACCGGCGCGCTGCCGCAGGCGCTCGCCGCGCTCGGCCTGCAACGAGACCAGATCGACGCGGTGATCGTGACGCATATGCATCAGGACCACATGGGCGGGCTGATTGTCGGAGGTAAGAACAACTACCCCGAGGCGGAGCTCTATATCGACCGGCGCGACGTTACCCACTGGACCGACCCGGCCAAGCGCAACGGCGCGCCCGATTATCTGCAGACCAGCTTCCGCATGGCCGGCGAGGTCGTACGCCTTTACCCCAAGCTCCAGGCGATCGACGGCGAGCGCGAGATCGTGCGCGGCGTCTCCATCGTCGACCTGACCGGCCACACCCCCGGCCATATCGGCGTGCGGATCGAGGATGGCGGACAGAGCCTCATCATGGTGTCCGACATGATCTTTCCGGTCGTTCATCCCGGGGCGCCCGATGTCGGCTTCCTGTTCGAGCAGGACCGCGCGGCGGCACAGGCGATGCGGGATCGCTTCCTTCCCCGTGCCGCCTCGGAAGGCGCGCTGATCGCCGCGACGCACATGCCCTTCCCGGGGCTCGGCCGTGTCGTCGCCGACCGGGGGCAGATGCGCTGGCAGGTGGCGGACTGGGCCCTGCAGACCTGAGGTCGGCTGCGGCCAGCCGCCGCTCCGGCGGCCGCGAAGGTGAAACCGGCATGAGCTACAAATATCTCGATATCGCCACCACGCCCTCCGTCGCCGCCGCGCAGGAGCGCTATGGCAGCGCGGCCCAATGGGCGCGGATGGGCGCGCGCGGCCACTCCGACGAAACCTTCCAGAGCCAGCGCCTCGGTCCGCCGGAGCTGGCCTTCATCGCCGCACGCGACGGCTTCTATCTCGCCAGCGTGTCCGAGACCGGCTGGCCCTATGTGCAGTACCGCGGCGGGCCGGCGGGTTTCCTTTCGGCCATCGACGATACGACGCTGGGCTTCGCGGATTTTCGCGGCAATCGGCAATACATCACCACAGGCAATGTCCGGGCGAATGACCGCGTCTCGCTCTTCCTGATGGACTATGCGCACCGGCGGCGCCTGAAGATCTTCGGTCACATGCGCATGATCGACGCCGCGGACGACCCGGCGCTTGCGGAGAGGCTGGCAGTCCCGGGCTATCCCGGCCGGGTCGAGCGCCTCGTCCTGATCGCGGTGGAGGCGTTCGACTGGAACTGCCCGCAGCACATCACCCCGCGTTTCACGCAGGCCGAGCTCGAGGTCGCGCTCGTCCCCGTGCGCGACGAGATAGCGGCCCTGCGGCGGGAGAATGAACGCCTGCGGCGCGAGCTGCACTCTCGTGATCACGGGAGCCGCGATGTCTCGGAAGGCTCGGTTTGAATCGGCCGCCGAGCATGCCGTGCGCAAGTGGCCGCGATGACCACTGGAGCGCCGGTGCGACGCGCCCGTTTGCGGATTCCAATTCACTCCGGCCAGGCATCCCGACTTGAAGCCGGCCAGCGTTCCGACCCGCAACCTCACCGCCGGGCAACAGCGCTTCGTCGGAGAGTACCTGATCGACCTGAACTCAATGGCCGCAGCTTCGATCGTTGCGGCTCACTGGTCGGCAAGGCCGGCTTTGCGCAGGCCGTCGGCGAACAGGGCGAGATCTTCCTGCCGGCGGATCGGCAGCCAGTCCTTCAGGCTGGAGACGCGCAGCGCGGGGCTGAGTTCGCGCAAACGATCCATGGTCCGGCGGGCTTCCTCGGTGCGGCCCGACAGCGCCTGACTGGCTGCGCCGGTGGCCACGGCCATGAGGAAGCTCGGCAGGTTCCGCTGGGCCTGGTCCGCCCATAGCGACGCGGTCTCGAAACGGCCGGCGAAGAGATGTGCCATCGCGATCCCGGCCTGCATCCGGTAGAGCTCGGGATCGACGGGGCTCAGGCGCATGGCATGCTCGAAATACTCGATCGCTCCTTCCGGCTCGCCGTGCCAGACCCGCAGGAAGCCGCCGAGGAACCAGGCCGGGGCCAAGTTGGGATTGAGGAACAGCGCCCGGTCGAGCAGGGCGATGCCGCTGTCGAACTCGCCCGCGAGATGGGCGAGCGCATGTCCGGCCCTCGCAAGCACCACCGCGTCGTCCCGGCCGAGTTCCACGGCGTCACGGGCGAGGGCTATGCCCTCGGCCGTCTCCCGCGCGGGATCGGTCGTCCAGCCATTGATCTTGCGCCAGAAATAACCCCAGGCGGCCATTGCTTTAGGCGGCGCGAACTCGGCATCGAGCTCGATCGCCTTGCGGAACAGCGGCAGTGCCTCCTCGACGGATTCCCTGCCGCCGCGGTGCAGATGCGCGAGGCCGCGCAGATAGCAGTCATATGCGCTGAGATTCTCGGTGGGCTTGCGCCGTGCGCGCTCGATCTCCGCCAGTTCCATCTGCGGAGCGATGGCGCCGACGACGTTGCCGGAGATGCGGTCCTGCAGCGTGAAGATGTCGTCGAGGGCGCCCTCGAACCGGTCGGCCCAGAGATAGCCATTGGTACTGGCATTGACGAGCTGGCCGGTGATGCGGATGCGGTCGGCGGCCTTGCGCACGCTGCCTTCGAGCACATAGGTGACGCCTAGGTCGCGGCTGATCTGCGCCACGTCGACGGGGCTGCCGCGATAGGCGAAGCTCGAATTGCGCGCGATGACGAACAGCCAGCGCACCCGCGACAGGGCGGTGATGATCTCTTCCGCCATGCCGTCGGCGAAATAGTCCTGTTCCGGATCGCCGCTGAGATTCTGGAACGGCATGACGGCGATGGAAGGCTTGTGCGCCATCGCGGCCGTCGTTTCCGGCATGCTGAATCTCTGCGCGATCCCCACCTCGCCGGACGCGTCCGGCTGCCGGACCTGTATGACGTCGCCGACGAAGCGGAACCCCTTGCGGGCGACGGTACGCACGAGGCGCTGTTCCGCACCGCTGTCGCCGATCGCCTTGCGCACCGCGTTGATGTGGCTCGTCAGCGTGGATTCGGAGACGATGCGGCCGTTCCAGACCGCGTCCAGCACGCCGTCCTTGCTCACCACGCGCTCGCGGTTCTCGACGAGGTGGACCAATAGGTCGAAGACTTGCGGACCCACGGCGACCGTCTGCGCCGCGCGGGTCAGCTCCCGGCGGTCGAGGTCGAGCACGCAGTCTGCGAATTGGTACTTCAATCCAGCGCTCCATCGCCTATCCGCAGGGCGTGGCAGCTGGCCGCGCCGCTCTGCGGATCGCCTTGATACCATGGTCCGGACGGAGCCTTTCCCATAAGGCCGCTTCGCGTCGTTTTGGACGCAAAAGCAAGACCAATCCAATCGCGCCGCAAGGACTTCGCGCCGGCACCGACGCACTCTGCCTCACGACGCAACCGAACCGTGAGCGTAGATCGATGGACGAGACCATCCTGCGCGTACCCTCGCTAGAGGATCTGTTCCGCACTTCCGAACCCACTCAGGCAACGTCCGACCCCACCGCGCAACAGCCATGGACCGCCTCCCGGCCCACGGCGGACGAGATGACGCGCGTCCTCGGCACCACGCCGCGCCGCATCGTCACCGAGCTTTCCGGCAGCTCCATCGCCCATTGGAAGCACGGCGAACTGCACGACGTCGTCGAGCCGATGACGGACCATGTCATCATGACCTATATCGACACGATGCAGCGCCTCGAGCGCCGGACGGGGAAGACCCTGGCGTCCGGAACGGCGCGGCCGGGCGTGGTGACGATCATTCCGTCCGGCTCCAGCTCGCGCTGGGACATCGGCGGCGTGGTCAATGTGCTCCAGCTTTACCTGCCGCACGCCATCCTCGAGCGCGTCGCCGCCGAGGCCGATGCATCGGGAGCGGCGCCGCTGCTGGAGCGCACCGGCTATCTCGACCCGACGACATCCCGCCTGTTGATGAGCGCGGCGGACGTCCTCGACGGCAGCGAGGCCCTCGACGCGCTGTTCCGGCAGCAGCTCACCGAGCTTCTGGCGACGCGGCTTTTGTCCGGGCACACCGGCGCTCCGGCCAGCCATCAGCTGGCATTGGGCGGGCTGTCGCCGACGGCGCTGCGCCGTGCCATCGAGCGCCTGCGCTCGGACAGCGACGCCGACCTGTCGCTTGCCGCGCTCGCCGCTGACGCGCACCTGTCGCGCTTCCATTTCTGCCGCGCCTTCAAGCAGAGCACCGGGCTTTCGCCACATGCCTGGTTGCGGCAGCACCGGCTGGCGCAGGCGTCGGCGCTGCTGCGCGATACCGACGAGCCGGTCGTGTCGATCGCGGTCGCGCTGGGCTACGGCTCGCAGTCCGCTTTCGCCGCCGCGTTCAGGCGCCTGACCGGCGAGACGCCGAGCGAATGGCGCCGCCGCGCACGTTAGCGGCAATCGCTCTCTAACCGGGGCAATCGCTCTCGGGCAGCCCCGTACCCCTCGCGCTAATCCCATGTCGTGCCCACCGACCAAAGGAGACAGACGATGACCGGACATCTTTCTAACCTATCACGCCGCAACGTCCTGGTGACGGCCATCGCCGGCGCGATGTCCGCGACGCTCCGTGTCCCTTCGGCGGAAGGGGCGAGCAATGATCGTCTCACGGAGAGGAGCAGGACCATGCGTACCGTCACCACCAAGGACGGCGTTGAGATCTTCTACAAGGACTGGGGCCCGAAGACCGGACAGCCGATCTTCTTCCACCATGGCTGGCCGCTCTCTTCCGACGATTGGGATGCGCAGATGCTCGCCTTCGTCGGCAGGGGCTATCGCGTCATCGCTCATGACCGGCGCGGGCACGGACGCTCGACCCAGGTGAGCGAGGGTCACGACATGGACCACTACGCCGCCGACGTCGCGGCGGTGGTCGAGCATCTCGATCTCCGCCACGTCGTCCATGTCGGCCATTCCACTGGCGGCGGCGAGGCAACCCGCTATGTCGCGCGCCACGGCAAGGGCCGGGTGGCCAAGCTGGTGCTGATCAGCTCCGTGCCACCGCTGATGGTGAAAACATCCGCCAATCCCGGCGGGCTGCCGGTCGAGGTGTTCGACGACCTGCGCGCGAAGCTCGCCTCCAACCGCTCGCGGTTCTACCTCGATTTCGCCAGCGGCCCGTTCTTCGGCTACAACCGGCCCGGCGCCGAGCCGTCGCAGGCGGTCATCTGGAACTGGTGGCGCCAGGCCATGATGGGTGGCGCCAAGGCGCAGTATGACGGCATCCGCGCCTTCTCCGAGACCGACTTCACCGACGATCTCACGCGCATCACCGTGCCGACGCTGGTGATGCACGGCACCGACGACCAGATCGTGCCCATCGCCGACTCGGCCCTGCTCTCGGCGAAGCTCGTGAAGAACGGCACGCTCAAGACCTATGAGAAGCTGCCGCACGGCATCTGCACCGTCCATGCCGATCTGGTTACCGCCGAGCTGCTCGCCTTTGTAGCCGGCTGACGCTTCGCCGTTTTCCCGCATCGCCGCCGCTTCCCAAGGCCTCGCCGGTTCAACGGCGCGGCAGCGGCGGCCTGCACCCTTCTGGAACCCCTCACAGGAGTAGTTCACATGCGACTGGTCATCATCGGCGCCGGCTTCGCCGGCATGTATGCCGCCCTTTCCGCCGCGCGCCTGCGCGATCTCCGGGGCATCTCGCCCGACGAGCTCGAGATCGAGCTGGTGGCGCCGCAGCCGACGCTGGTGGTTCGCCCGCGGCTCTACGAACCCAAGCCCGAGACGCTGACGGCGCCGCTTCTGGAACTGCTTGAGGCGATCGACGTCCACTATGTGCAGGGCACCGCCGAGACGGTCGACACCCGGTCCAATTCGGTGGGGATCGTCACCGGTGGTGGCGAGCGCAGGACGCTGACCTATGACCGGCTGGTGCTCGCCACCGGCAGCCGGCTGTTCCGCCCGGACATTCCCGGACTCGCCGAGCACGTGTTCAGCGTCGACCAGCTCGACGACGCGGTCGCCCTCGACCGCCATCTCCACGGGCTCGCGCGCCGGCCGGCTTCGGCTTCCCGCGACACGGTGGTCGTCGCCGGTGGCGGCTTCACCGGCATCGAGGCGGCGACGGAAATGCCGGCGCGGCTGCGGGCCATTCTCGGCGACAAGGCCTCTATCCGCGTCGTCATCGTCGACCGCAACGACGCCATCGCGCCCGATATGGGCGCCGGTCCGCGCCCGGTCATCGAGAACGCCCTGCGCAAGGTGGGCGTGGAGACCCGGCTCGGCGCCGGCGTCGCTTCGGTGGATGCTGGTGGCGTGACGCTCACCGGCGGCGAGCGCATCGAGAGCGCGACGGTGATCTGGGCCGCCGGCATGCGCGCCGCGCCGCTGACCCAGCAGATCCCGGCCGAGCGCGACAATCTCGGCCGGCTGCTCGTCGACCGCGCCCTGCGCGTGCCGGGGGTCGGCGGCGTCTTCGCCACCGGCGATGCCGCCAGGGCGGCGCGCGACGACATGGGCAACTATGCGCTGATGTCCTGCCAGCACGCCACCCGCATGGGCGCCTTTGCCGGTCACAACGCCGCCGCCGAACTGCTGGGCGTGCCGACGATCCCCTACCACCAGGAAGCCTATGTGACCTGCCTCGACCTCGGCGACGCCGGCGCGCTGTTCACGCGCGGCTGGGACCGCCAGGTCGAGTTCGTGGGCGCCGAGGCCAAGAAGATGAAGCAGGAGATCAACACCGTGTGGATCTACCCGCCCCGTGCCCAGCGCGACGTCGCCCTCGCTTCGGCGGAGCCCGAGCGTGTCACCGACCTCTAGGCGCGACCAATGCCGCGCGTGCCGCATCGGCGGCTGCGAGCGGATCACCTCACGACAACCCACACCATCAGCGGAGCCGACCCGGTCGGTTCCACCACCTCAGGAGGCAAACATGAACGTGCAGAACACTTCCGCCCCCCGTCGAACGGGACCCGAAGAACTGGTGCCGTCGCGCTACGCGGTGCGGGTCGGCGAGATCGAGGTCTTGATCGTGAGCGACGGCGTACTGCCGCTTCCGACCAAGATGCTGGGACATAACGTCGACCCGACCACGCGGGCGGCTTGGCTGAACGACATGTTTCTGCCGACCGAGGCTTTCGACTGGGCGCTGAACGTGGTCGTGGTCCGCAGCGGCCGGCAGACCATCCTCGTCGACGCCGGCCTGGGCCTCGACCCCGATCTGAACCTGCCGCGCGCCGGGCAGCTGATCAAGCGGCTCGCGGCCGCCGGCATCGATCTGGCATCCGTGACCGACGTGGTCCTGACCCACATGCACATGGATCACGTGGGCGGTCTGCTCATCGACGGAGTGAAGGAGCGGCTGCGTCCGGATCTGCGGATCCACGTGGCCGCCGCCGAGGTCGAGTTCTGGAAGGCGCCCGATTTCAGCCACGTCAACATGCCGCCCGGCTTCCCGGACGCGCTTCGAGCCGCCGCGAAGCGGTTCGCGAAAGAGTATCAGAGCCATCTGCGGCTGTTCGATGAGGAGTCCGAGGTGGCGCCAGGCGTGGTCGTCTCTCGCACCGGCGGCCACACCCCCGGCCACAGCGTGGTCCGCGTGGCGTCCGGCGGCGACCGGCTCATGTTCGCCGGCGACGCCGTATTCGCGGTCGGGTTCGAACACCCCGAATGGTACAATGGCTTCGAACATGACCCCGAAGAGGCGGCCCGCGTCCGGGTCCGTCTCTTGAAGGAACTGGCGGCTACTGAATCATCGCTGGTGGCCACCCACCTGCCGTTCCCGTCCGTCGGCCATGTGGCGGTCGACGGCGACCACTTCCGCTGGGTGCCGGTCTTCTGGGACTACTGACCTCGTAGCGCCGACTGGAGCATTTCCGCGATACGGTGAAACGCGGAGATGCTCCAGGACGCCCGAACCCGTCATTCCGGCTCGGCCGGTGTAGTCTACCGCAAGCAATCCCGGCGAAGCTCCCATGTTTGGCGATGAGCATTACCTTCCGCTTGCCCTGATCAACATCCTGGGAATTGCCGGCATCGTCGTCTGGCACGTTCAGGGCGCCAGCCGCCCGACAGGTCGCCTGATCGTCCAGATCCTGTTCTTCACCGGCATGAGCCTCGTTCTTTATGCGGGAGGCATCGCGCCGCATCGACTCGATGAAGTCTACACCGAGGGCTTCGCCGCGCTACTGTCGAAGTCCGCCAGGATTCTCTGGTGGACCCATCTCGCGTGGACGATCATCGGTCTCATCCACATTTACATCAGGCTCAATCGCAAGCCACGGGAAGCGCATCTCATTTTGGACATGGCCGTTGCCGCCATCTATCTCGGCGTGGCGCTGTCGGTGATGGGCTTCGTCTTCGGCATGCCCATCGCCTCCCTGGTGACGACCTCGGGCGTGGTCGCCCTCATATTGGGGCTGGCACTACAGAATACGCTCGGCGATGTCTTTTCCGGCATCGCGTTGACGCTCGGCAAGGCCTACGCGATAGGCGACTGGGTGCAGCTAAGCGACGGCACGGCGGGGCGCGTCACCGAAACCAACTGGCGCTCCACCAACCTGTTGACCTGGGCGAACAATATCGTCGTGCTGCCCAACAGCATGCTGGCAAGGCAGGGCTTGACCAGCCTCAGCCGTCCCGACGAAACGCATCAGATCACATTGGGCGTGCGCTTCGCCGCCGTGCAGCGGCCGCGCCGGATCGAGGAGGCGATGGAGTCCGTGCTGCAAGCCAGCACCCGCATCGTGAAGGATCCGCCGCCGGCCGTTGCGCTGAAGTCCATCGACGCCGTCGCGATCGACGTGGAACTGAAGTTCCGCGTCGCCAGCCTCGCCATGGGAACGTCCGCCAAGAACGAGATCATCGACCTCATCCATGACCACTGCGAAGCAGGTGGGCTTTCCCTGGCCTTGCCCGCACAAAGCCTCGTGTACGTGCCGGCAACGACACGCGGCGAGGCTACCGCTCCGAGTCCCAAATCGCGCTCACCCCACGCGCCTTAGAGCCGACGAAAGTACCCCTGCCGTCGGCCGCACGCGTTTCTCGCAACAGTATGTCTGCAAGCTCCGCTAGCCTGACGCTTCGCCGTTTCTGGCGCCAGTCTTCGTCGACCTGACATATGATAAAAGTCACGGCGTAGGGCTGCCGTCTCAATAACTCTTCGGAACAGCAAGGATTGTTGGCGCGGTTATTTGCTGCCCTTTGCTCCGGAGAATTCCCGGCAGCTATGTCGCACCGCGGAGTAGAATCGACGATGCTGGCGCGCCGACAGAGGGGAAAATGCGAACACCTATGTCATCGAAATTGCGTTGGTTTGGAAAGTGCCGAGGAATGGGTTTAAGCGGCGTTTCGAAGTCAGGGTGCGCCGGCCGGCACGTCGACAAACATATCCGCGCGGAACGTGCGTTTCAGCTTCGCTCGAATCCCGCACGCTCCGCCGATGATGCTATCGGCGATCTTAGCGTGCTGGCGGAAGATCAGAGGCAGCTCTTGGCGTCGTAGCCGGGCCACGCCCGAGGAAGATGAGTACTACGTCTACGCTATAGCCCTCTACCGCCGCCCTTTCTCACGAGCCGGTCAGGTGGGTAGGCTTGAACGCCTCGACGAGGGCATCCACAACCACCCGTACTTTGGGCGCCAGGTCCCGCGAGCGCGGCCAGAGCGCCGTAACGGGGACATCTTCCGCAGCGATCGGGATCGGCACCACTTCAAGCCGCCCGGTGCGGATGTCGTCTGCCGCAAGCCAGGTCGAGAGATAGGCGACGCCAAGCCCGTTCACGGTCGCGTCTCGCAAGGCCTCGCCATGGCTGATCGTATGGCGCGCCTGGACGACGAAGGGCCTGATCGTTCCGCCCGGGCCGCAAACCGCCCATGGCAGTGGGCGGCCATCCTTGGCGAAGGCGAGGCAGTCGTGATCGCCGAGTTCCTCTACCGAAGTCGGACGCCCGTGGCGGTCCAGATAGGCCGGCGCGGCGCAGATGATCGACCGTTGCGTACCAATGCGCCGCCCGATCAGGCTGGCATGATCTCCGGGATCGCCAAGCCGGACCACAAGATCGATGCCTTCCTCGACGAGATCGACCCGTCGGTCCGCGAAGGAGATATCGAGACCGAGATCGGGGTTCCTGTCCGCGACCTTCGTTAGCACGGGCATGACGCACAACCGGCCGAACGAGATCGGCAGGTTGATCCGCAAGGTTCCCGATACGACGCGTGTTCGCGAGGCCAGTAGCGTCTCCGCCGCGTTGAGTTCTTCCAGGACCTTGAGGCAGCTCTGGTAATAGGCCTGCCCTTCGGCCGTCAGGTTCAGGCTGCGGGTGGTGCGGTCCAGCAACCGGATGCCGAGACGTTCTTCGAGGCGGGCCACGCTCTTACCGGTCGCGGATTTCGACACGCCCATGCGTGCGGCGGCTGCCGTGAAGCTGCCTGTTTCCACCGCATGGACGAAGGCGGAAATGCCTTGAAGGCGGGAATGAATGTTCAGGCTCATCGACTGGCGACAAAATAGAGGAAGTGTTCGCAAAACACGTCGCAACACAATCGATATGATTGTCAATAAGGTCCTCGCTCAACAAGCGAAAGGACCGACCATGAGCGAGACAATGAGACGGTGGCAGCTGCCGTCATTCGGGCTGAAGAACCTGGAATTGGCCAAGGCGCCAGTGCCTGCGCCGGGCAGCAGCGAGCTGCTGATCCGGGTTGCGGCGGTCTCCCTCAACTATCGCGACAAGCTGGTGGTCGAAGGCGGGTTGCTACCCGACAGGCCAACCATGCCGTTCGTTCCGGTATCGGACATGGCGGGCGAGGTGGTGGCGACCGGCGCGGGTGTATCGCGCTTCAAGGTCGGCGACCGGGTGCTGGGAAACTTCTGGACGCAATGGATCGATGGTGAGCCGCCACGGGAGATGACCCGGCACGGCCTGTCGCTTGGTGGACCGCTGCCGGGCATGCTGGCTGAATATGTGACGCTCCACGAGAACATCGCCGTCAAGGCGCCCGCATCGCTGACGGACGAGGAAGCCGCTACCCTGCCGGTTGCGGCGCTGACGGCATGGTCCGCCCTGATCGAGACAGGTCATCTGAAAGCGGGCCAGACGGTTCTGGTGCAGGGCACGGGCGGCGTCGCCCTGTTTGGGCTCCAGTTTGCGCAGGCCTTCGGAGCCCGCGTGATCGTCACCTCGCGGAACGCCGAGAAGCTGGAGCACGCGAAGGCGCTCGGTGCCTTCGGCGTGATCGACACGCGTGCCAACCCAGACTGGTCCGCTGGAGCGTTGGACCTGACCGACGGGCGTGGTGTCGATCATGTGCTCGAACTGATCGGCGGTGACAATATCAGCCAGTCGGCAACTGCACTGGCGAGCGGCGGGCGTATCGCCCAGATCGGCTTCATGAAGGGATCGGAGATCGTGCTGTCGGCGGTTCCCATGATGCTGAAGAGGGCCATCATCCAGGGCATCTCGGTCGGGCACCGGCGGGCATTCGAGGACATGAACCGCGCCATTGACGAGCATGGCCTCAAGCCGGTGATCGACAAGGTCTACGCCTTTGAGGATGTGCGTGCCGCGTTCGATCATCTCGAACGCGGGGCGTTCGGCAAGGTGGTCGTTCGGTTCGAGAATGAAGCTGGAAGCTGAGCCTCAATTCCGCCTTGCCGAGCAAGAGTCGGCGGCGTCTCCCTTATGAACCCGGTCGGTGTTCGCGGAAGGCGGCGGCGAGCGTGCGCAGCGCCTCACGGGATCTGACGTCGGTGAGGGTTGAGAACATCACGATCTCGGTGGAAGGCAGCGGCGGCAGGCCGAAGCGCTGGCTGACCTCGATCGTGCCGGGAGGCGCAAGCCGACAGGAGAAGGCGGAAATGGCGAGGCCCGCCGAGACAGCGGCCGCCACCATCGATGACGTCCCACCAAGGAATACTTCTGTCCACGACATGGAAATGGCGTCCAGTGCGCGGGCGGCGATGTCACGCACTCCACAGGCGGGCGAGAGCGCTGCCAGCCGCAAAGGCTCGCCCAGTCGATGTTCGAACTGCGGGGCTGCGAACCAGCCGAAATGCTCTGGCCCAAGCACCTCGCCGCCGCGCCGGTCGTCCTCGCGCCGAATGATGGCAGCGTCGAGTTCGCCGCGATCGAAGGCATCCAGCAGCACCCGCGAACTGTCCATCCGCACTTCTATGGTCAGGCCGGGATCATGGGCGTTGAGCCGCCCCAGAAGCGTCGGAACCTCCGGTCCCGCAACGTGGGCGGCAATGCCGAGGCTGAAGCGGCGGCGCGCTGCCGATAGGCCAGCCATGGCGCGATCGTGAGCCGCGAGGAATTCACGGGCACCGGCGAGAAACACCGCACCTTGCGCCGACAGCCGCACCGAGCGCGGTGTCCGTTCGATCAGTTGCTGGCCCACCCGAGCCTCAAGCCGTTTGAGCTTGACGCTGATCGCGCCCTGGGTCGTGCCCAGCGCTTCCGCGGCGCGGGTGAAACTCTGCAAATCAGCAATGGTGACGAACGCCTGCACGGCGTCCACGTCCAGCGTGGTCATTCCAATAATCCGAAATTGTTATTTCTGATATATTCAGGCATCCAATTTAGTTGTGATCAAGGCTCCGCTAGTTTGCCGCTGTCCGCAACATGTGGACCGAAGCTCGCGCGCCTTCCCGTCATGATCGGATTTCGGCGTTGCGGTCCTGACGTCGAAAGGCCGAAGCATGACCATTGCCGTTCCTCAATCTCCTTCAAGCCAGCGCATTGCCGCTCTCTTAGCCGTCTGCCTTTCATCCCTGATGTTCGGCCTTGAGATCTCCAGCGTGCCGGCAATCCTGCCGACGCTGGAACAGGTGCTGCATGCGGATTTCAGGCAGCTCCAGTGGATCATGAACGCCTACACCATCGCTGTAACTACGGTGCTGATGGCTACAGGCACGCTGGCTGACCGCTACGGCCGCAAGCGCGTCTTCCTGATCGGAATCGTCGCGTTCGGCCTCACCTCGCTGATTTGCGGGCTGACGGAAAGCGTGTCCGTTCTGATCATCGCCCGGTTTCTTCAAGGCATGAGCGGTGGAGCGATGTTGATCTGTCAGGTCGCGGTGCTTTCCCATCAGTTCCGGGAGGGTCGTGAGCGCGGCATGGCGTTCGGCTGGTGGGGCATCATCTTCGGCATTGGGCTCGGCTTCGGTCCAATCGTCGGGGGGATGATCGCCGCCATGTGGAGTTGGGAATGGGTTTTCCTCGTCCATGTCGGGCTGAGCGTTGTGACGTTGCTGCTTGCACTCAACGGCGTGCAGGAGTCGCGTGATCCTGACGCGACGCGCCTCGACGTTGCCGGCATGCTCACGCTGTCCCTATCGGTCTTCTGCCTCGCCTTCTTCATCACGCAGGGTCCGGAACTTGGCTTTGCAAGTCCCGCTGCGCTCGCGATCCTCGGCGTCGCCGTCGCGAGCTTCATCGGGTTTCTCATCGCCGAAAAACTCAGCCCACGGCCGATGTTCGACTTTTCCGTGTTCCGCGTACGCGCCTTCTCCGGCGCAGTCGTCGGCTCGGCGGCCATGAATATCAGCTTCTGGCCATTCATGATCTATCTACCGATCTGGTTCCAGGCAGGACTTGGCTATGACAGTGTGGCGGCGGGTCTGGCGTTACTCGCCTACACTTTGCCGACGCTGGTGGCGCCACCATTGGCGGAGCGCCTGTCGCTGCATTACCGACCCGGCTTGGTCATCCCTGCTGGCCTGTTCATCATCGGTCTCGGCTTTATTCTGATGAAGCTTGGGAGCACGGCCCCACACCCGAGCTGGCTGACAATGCTGCCGGGTTGCCTGCTCGCTGGAACTGGCCTCGGCTTCACCAACACGCCCGTCACCAATACGACCACGGGGTCGGTGTCCAACGAACGTGCAGGCATGGCGTCTGGCATCGACATGAGCGCGAGGATGATTTCGCTCGCCATCAACATTGCGCTGATGGGCTTCGTGCTGGTCGAGGGCGTCGGATCAGCACTAGGGGCTGCACTACCGGGTGATATCGACGCGGTGCAGTTACGAGCATTGGCGGAGCGGATCGCGTCGGGAGCCTCTGTTTTGCCGGATCAGGGTATTTCCGCAGCCATTGTCCACCAGGCGCTCACCCAAGGTTTCGGCTGGGTTATGCTGTATGGCAGCATCGGCGTCTGGCTGCTGGCGGCGCTGAGCTTCTTCATCTTCGGTCGCAGAGAGGCGACCGGTCCGTTATGCGAACAATGGCCGGTTCGTTGAACGTCCTGGGTCGACGGCGCTGGCGCCCGATCCACCCGCCACTCCGACGAAGGCGCGCGTTCTCGCTGGATAGGTTGAAGGAGAGGGTTTTGACCCTGTTTGGCATTGCGCGGACATTGGCCCGTGCCCCGCTCCCGCTCATCTTATCTCGCAAGGCGTCACTGTCGTAAGCCCTGTCGGCGAGTCGGCGAGAAGGATGTTTCCCGACTCGAGCGTGTCCAGCATGTCGGCGGCCGAGCGCCCGTCGTGGGCCTGGCCTTCGGTCACCGTCAGGCGGATCGGGCTTCCTTCAGCATCGACGAGCGCGTGGATCTTGGTGGTTGTCCGTCGTCAGAACATTTGGCGCAACTCGCGGGGTAAATTAGCGGAGTGCGGGCCTCGTCTGGGGGTTGATGTTAGGCGGCGAGCTTGCGGTGCTGCAAGCGCCGATGTTCGATGGTCTGTCGCTTGATCCTTTCACGCTGTTGGATGACCGCCGGAGCCCTTCCGAAGTAGGTGTCGGCGGGCGTCACATTGTTCAGGCTCTCGTGGTAACGCTGGTGATTGTAGTGTTCGACGAAGGCCTCGATCTGGGCCTCGAGATCGCCGGGCAGGAAGTAGTTTTCCAATAGGATGCGGTTCTTCAGGGTCTGATGCCAGCGTTCGATCTTGCCCTGGGTCTGGGGATGCATCGGGGCGCCGCGCACATGGCTCATTTTCCGGGCCTCAATGTATTCCGCAAGTTCGCCGGCGATGTAGCTGGGACCATTATCGCTGAGCAGCCTGGGCTTGTGCAGCACCGTGGCGCTGTCGCAGCCGGAAGCCGCCAGAGCCAGGTCCAGCGTGTCGGTCACGTCCTCGGCCCGCATGTTGGTGCACAGCTTCCAGGCGATGATGTAGCGCGAGAAGTCATCGAGGACGGTCGACAGGTACATCCAGCCCCACCCAATGATCTTGAAGTAGGTAAAATCAGTCTGCCACATCTCGTTCGGCCGGGTGGTCTTGGTGTGGAACTGATCGGCGGCCTTGATCACGACATAGGCCGGGCTGGTGATCAGATCCTGGGCCTTCAACAGGCGGTAAACCGCGGATTCTGACACGAAGTAGCGTTTCTCGTCGGTGAAGCGCACCGCCAGTTCGCGGGGGCTGAGGTCGGTCGCCTCCAGCGCCATCTCCACGATCTGATCCTGGATGTCGCGGCCGATCCGGTTCCACACCCGGCTCGGCGCCGATGGCCGATCCTCCAGCGCCTCCGGCCCGCCCTCAAGATAACGGTCATACCAGCGGTAGAACGTCCGACGGGCGACGCCCAACTGGTCGAGCGTGCGTTTGGCGGGCAGGTGCGACTGTTCCACGATCCGGATGATCTCGAGCTTTTCGGATGCGGGATACCTCATTCGTCGTCGCCCCCATCCGCAATCATGCTTTTTTTGAGCAACCGGTTTTCCAGCGTCAGGTCCGCCACGCATTCCTTCAAAGCACGGGTTTCGCGGCGCAGATCCTGGACCTCACCGGTGGTCGCCGCGCGGGCAGTATCGCCGGCCAGGCGGCGCTTCCCCGCTTCCATGAACTCCTTCGACCAAGTGTAGTACAGGCTCTGGGCGATGCCTTCCTTGCGGCACAGCTCCGCAATGCTGTCCTCGCCGCGCAGCCCATCGAGCACGATGCGGATTTTGTCCTCGGCCGAGAAATGGCGACGCGTCTGCCGCCGAATATCCTTCACAACACGCTCAGCAGGGGCCTTTGTCGGCGATTTTTTCAAGGAGGGTTGGGCCTTCATCTTCGTTCCTTCGTCACTACGACGAAGCCCCAACCCTCCTTAAATCACAACCTCAAATCTGTGCCATTGGTGCTGACGGCGGACACTCTATTCCGAGCCCTGCACGGATCTTGACGCGCTCAGCGCGGATATCGCCTATCTCGGCATCCCCTATGGCGAATCCTACACCTTCGGCGAAATCGCCAGCGACCAGAGCCGCGGCGCGCTGGCGATGCGCCGGGCGACGGGCCGGATTCTCCGCGCCGTCGAGCGCTATGATTTCGACATTGGTGGCCCGCTCTACGACAACCGGCCGATCCGCGCCGTCGATTGCGGCGATGTCTATGCCGATCCGCGCGAGCTGAAGCAGCATCTCAAACGCGCCGAGGAGGTGGTGCGCAAGATCGTGGCCTCAGGCGCGATGCCGATCATCCTTGGCGGCGATCACTCGATTCCGATCCCGGTGCTCAAGGCGCTCGACGACCAGGGCCCGATCACGCTGATCCAGATCGACCAGCATCTCGACTGGCGCGAGGAGATCAACGGCGTCACGCACGGGCTCTCCAGTCCGATCCGCCGCGCCTCGGAAATGGATCATATCGGCGAGATCTTCCAGATCGGCCTCCACGCCAGCGGCAGCGGACGCCAGGAGGAGTTCGACGCCGCCCGGGCCTATGGCGCGCATCTCATCTCCTCCTACGAGCTCCATGAGCGGGGCATCCAGCACGTGCTCGACAGGATCCCCGCCGGGGGGCGCTATTACATCACCGTCGATCTCGACGCTTTCGAGCCCGGCATCGCCCCGGGGGTCGCCGCACCCTGCGCCGGCGGCATGACCTTCATGCAGGCCAGAAGCCTGATCCACGGCCTGGTGAACAAGGGGCGCGTGGTCGGCATGGATGTGGTGGAGATCACGCCGGCCAGCGACGTCAACGACATCACCTGCATCACCGCCGGCCGCCTGATCGTGAACCTCGTCGGCGCGGCCGTCCGGGCCGATTATTTCGGCGCGAAATAGCCGGCGCTCCGCCATTGCGGGGGGCGCTCCTTCCCCTTCGCGCCGTACGCCGGCCGCCGCCGCGCCGGCGGGCTTGCGGGCCCGCCGGCCCCATTCCGTCCCGGATGCCGTTCCATGAATGTCGTGCAGATCCTCGAACGCCTGGTGCGCTTTCCCTCCGTCGTCGGCACCCCCAATGGCGCTATTGTCGGCTGGATCCGCGCCTATCTGGAAAGTCATTCGGTCGAGGTGCGCGTTCTGCCGGGGCCGGAAGGGGACCGCGCCAATCTGTTCGCCACGCTGGGGCCGCGCGACCGGCCCGGCTACATCCTGTCGGGGCACATGGATGTGGTGCCTGCCGAGGAGGCGGAATGGCGCTCCGATCCCTTCACGCTCCGCGCCGAGGGCGATGCGCTGCAGGGGCGCGGCACCAGCGACATGAAGGGTTTCCTCGCGGCGGTGCTGGCGAGCGTCCCGGCCGTGCTGGCCGGCCCGCTCGACCGGCCCCTCCACCTCGCCTTCTCCTATGATGAGGAGGCCGGTTGCCGCGGCGCGCCCCACCTCATTGCACGCCTGCCGGAACTGTGCGCGCCACCCCTCGGCGCCATCATCGGCGAGCCGAGCGGGATGAGGGGCGTGCGCGCCCATAAGGGGAAGGCGGCGGCTCGCATCCGCATCGAAGGGCGCGCGGGCCATTCCTCGCGTCCCGACCAGGGCATCAACGCCATCCACCTAATGGCGGAGGTGCTGGCACGGGCCGTGGAGACGGCGCAGGCTCTGGCGGAGGGAGCGCAGGACCCGACCTTCGAGCCCCCCTACGCCTCGATGCAGATCGGCACGATCAGGGGCGGACAGGCGCTCAACATCGTTCCCGACCTGTGTGTCGCCGATCTGGAGGCCCGCGCCATACCCGGCATTCAGCCGCGCACGCTTCTTGAGCCCGTCCACGCCGTGGTCTGCTCGCTCGCCGAGCGCGGCGTCAAAGCGACGTGGGAGACGTTGAGCGAATATCCCGCGCTCTCCCTTCCCGCCGATGCGCCACTCGCCAGGCTGGTGGAGAAACTCACGGGAGAGCCGTCATTGGCGGCCGTCAGCTATGGGACGGAAGCCGGGCTTTACCAGAATGCGGGCGTCCCTTCGATCATATGCGGGCCAGGCAATATCGCTCGGGCGCACAAGCCCAATGAGTTCATCCGCATGGATGAATTGACGTCATGCCAGGCCTTTATCGAGGCGCTCGGGGGAGACCTTCTCGCGGGATCGTGACGATCACTGTGCTGTTCGGCCGGGGCCTTTCCGCCGGAGACCACGAAGACGACGGCGAGTTGATAGGGTAGCAGGCCCGCTTCCAGGTGACGGCCCGCCCGTCCTTCCGCCTCGAGCTTGTTGACGAGGTCGACGACATTGAAGAAGCGGCCCCGGGCGCCTGAGCGGATGCAGGCCCGGGCGATGGCGATCGCCAGATGGGCCTTGCCAGCACCGGTGCCGCCGATAAGGACGGCATTGCGCTGATGTGCGGGGAAGTTTCCGCCGGCGAGATCGCGCACCAGGATCTCGTTGATCGGCGTGTCGTCAAAGACGAAGTCGTCGATGTTCCGGGCCAGCGGCAGCTTGGCGATGGTGATCTGGTATTTGATCGAGTGCGCCTGCTTCTCGGAGATTTCCGCCTGTAGGAGGTCCCCGACGACGCGGCTCGGCTCATGCTGACGCTTCACGGCGGTAGAGATGATCTCGTCGAAGGCCGCCTTCATGCCGTAGAGCTTCAGCTCGCCCATGGCGCCGAGGATCTCGGAGCGTTCCATCATGCTGCTCTCCTGAGGTTGTCGTCGCGGGCGCAGTCAGCCGCCGGCTCGTGGCGAAGACGCAACGCGTCCGGGGTCATGATGGTGATCGTGCCGGCGGGCTCCCGGGTTCTCGCCAGTATGTTGAGGATGACGTCGGCGGCGTGGACGCCCTCAGACAGCGCTTCCGAGCATGCCGCCTTCACGGCAGGCAGGCCGTGGCGCAT
This sequence comes from Ancylobacter sp. TW_SC_1, assembly GCF_056836805.1. Lineage (NCBI taxonomy): Bacteria > Pseudomonadati > Pseudomonadota > Alphaproteobacteria > Hyphomicrobiales > Xanthobacteraceae > Ancylobacter > Ancylobacter sp. TW_SC_1. Next base: position 1,955,974 of record NZ_CM166365.1, on the reverse strand, counting down.
CGCTGCCCGATACGACCGATGCGCTCACACATTCTTCTCGGCAATCTGCATCGCAGCCGCCGTCATGTTCTGGCTTTGATCAATGAGTCCTGAGTCTAGCGCCAGCCATTCATGTGAATGGAGGGCAGGTTTCGGCGATCCGGTCTGGCAGCCGCCCTTCCGCTACCGGCCCCATACCGGGCGTTCAGACGCGCACTTGGCAAGATCTGTTTCCGGCGCGTCGTGGTACATCGCGAATAGCCCTACTGGGCCAGGATGCTTTCCACGTAATCGGCAAATGCCCGCGCCTTGGCGCTGGCGAGGCGCCCGGTCGGGAACACGGCCCACAGATCAACCGGCGGCAGCTCCCAGTCCTCCAGCACGCGCCGCACCGCGCCACTTTCGAGTTCCGGGGCGAACATCCAGTCGGAGTTGACGGTCAGCCCGATGTCGGCGAGCACGGCGGCGCGGATGCCTTCCGCCGCGCTCAGGCGCACGCGACCCTTGACGGCAACGGAGGCCTGCGTGCCGTTCCGGCGGAAAGTCCAGCTGTCGCCGAGCTGGCTGTAGACGATCGCCTCGTGGGTCGCGAGATCGGCGGGGGCCTGCGGCGTGCCGGCGCGCGCGAGATAGGCCGGGGTCGCGATCACGGAGCGCCGGCCGCGGGCGATCCGCCGGGCAATGGCGGTGGAATCGGTGAGTTCCCCCATCCGAAGCGCGAGATCTATACCCTCTGACACTAGATCGATGACGCGGTCATCGAGCAGCACGTCGATTTCGATGTCGGGATGACGCGCCAGAAATTCCGGCAGGCGCGGAACGATGAGCAGGCGCGCGAATGTAGTGGCCGCCGAGACGCGCAGGCGTCCCGACAGGCCCGCGCCGGCGCCCCGCGCCTCCAACTCGGCTTCCTCCGCCTCCCGGATCGCCACGCGCGCCCGTTCATAGAAGCGCACGCCCGCATCGGTCGGCGCGAGGCTGTGCGTCGAGCGCACGAGCAGGCGCACCTGAAGGCGCTCCTCGAGCTGGGCGATGGTCTTGGAGATGGCGGGCTGTCCGACGCCGATCCGCCGCGCCGCAGCGGAGAAGGATCCCGCCTCCACCACGGTCACGAACACCTGCATGGCCTGAAGTCGATCCATGCTCATTCCTCCTGAGAATGAGTATTATCGCCACGAGCGGGCTGCCGCAACACTCCAGGAATGACGATAACAGCTTCACGACACGCCGATACGGGTTCGGGAGCTGAACATGATCGAAGTCTACGCCTTCGCCACCCCTAACAGCGTCAAGGTCCCGATCGCGCTGGAGGAGCTGGGCCTTGCCCATGAGCTGAAGCCGGTGAACGTCCGCCAGGGCGAACAGAAGCACGCCGCGTTTCTCGCTTTGAACCCCAATGGCAAGGTTCCGGTGCTGGTCGAGCGCGACGCCTCGTTCGTGCTGACCGAGAGCGCGGCGATCCTGGTCCATCTCGCGGAGACGACCGGCCGGCTGCTGCCGACGCAGGGTGCCGGACGCGCCCGCGTCTTCGAACAGCTGTTCTTCCACGCCTCGGCGCTGAGCCCGGCCCTCGGCAATGCCGGCTTCTTCAAGCGCTCGTCGCCGGAGCCCCAGCCCATCGCCGAAGCCCGTTTCTCCGCCGAGGCGGAACGCATCCTCGACCTTCTCGAAGGAAAGCTGGCCACCCAGCGTTTCACCGCCGGCGACGATTTCACCATCGCCGACATCGCCCATTTCGGCTGGCTGTGGCGGCGCGCCTTTCCCGGCGTGACGCTGGACGCCCGTCCCAACCTCTCCCGCTGGTACGAGGCGATCGCCGCGCGGCCAGCCGTGCAACGCGCCATCGCCCGCGTCGAGGCCCTCGTCCCGGCGGCCTGAACTTTTCCCCATCCCCTCAACCGTGCGCACGCATGAAGGAGCCATCCCATGTCCCGCTTCGACACCTATAAGACCGCCTTCGCCAACGCCCAGCTCACCCGCTCCGACAGCGGCGTGCTCGAGGTCCGCTTCCACACCGATGGTCAGAAGCTGGTCTTCAACGGCCATACCCATGAGCAGTTCGTCGAACTGTTCCACCAGATCGGCGCGGACCCGGACAACCGGGTCGTCATCCTCACCGGATCGGGCGACGCCTTCATGGACGCGATCAGCCCCGAGGGTTTCGATTTCTTCTCGCCGCGCGGCTACGACAAGATCTATCGCGAGGGCAAGAAGGTGCTCATGAACATCCTCGACGTCGAGGTGCCGATGATCACCGCGCTCAATGGCCCCGTCTTGCTGCATAGCGAATATGCTTTGCTGACCGACATCATCCTCGCCACGCCGGAAACCGTGTTCCAGGACAAGCCGCATTTCGACTTCGGCATCGTTCCGGGCGACGGCGTCAACCTGCTCTGGCCGGAAGTGATCGGCAGCGTGCGCGGCCGCTATTTCATCCTCACCCGGCAGGTGCTCGACGCCGCGACGGCGAAGGAGTGGGGCGTGGTCAACGAGATCGTCCCCGCCGACCGACTGCTCGCCCGCGCCCATGAGATTGCCGAGGGGATCGCCGCCCTGCCCCCGCTCACCAGCCGCTACACCCGCATCGCGCTGACGCAGAAGCTGCGCCGGATCGTCGACGAGGGTGCCGGCTATGGCCTGGCGCTCGAAGGCATCAGCGCCGCCGAGGTTGCCCGCTCGATGGCGGCAGCCGGCTGACCGCCCCCCTCGCAACCCGACATCAAACTCCATCAGGGAGAATCCCATGTCTCTCCAGGCAAAGCTCGACGCCTTCAAGGCCGATTTCCAGGCCGGCATGCCGCCCTACAACGTGCCCCGTTCGGTCATCGAGACGATGCACCGCGCCACCGCTGAACTCATCGCCTCCGGCGCGGCGCAACGGGCGCTCAAGGCCGGCGACAGGATCCCGGCCTTCACTCTCGCTGATCCCGACGGGAAGGCGGTCTCCTCGGCCGACCTTCTCGCCAGAGGGCCGCTCGTTATCAGCTTCTATCGCGGCGTCTGGTGCCCTTATTGCAACATGGAGCTGCAGGCGCTGCAGGAGATCCTGCCGCAGTTCCAGGCGCTGGGCGCGAGCCTCATTGCGATCTCGCCCCAGAACCCGGTCAACAGCCGTAAGTCGGTGCGCCAGAACACGCTGTCCTTCCCGATCCTGTCGGACCCGGGCAACGAGGTCGCCGCCACCTTCGGCCTGCGGTTCGCACTGCCGGATTATCTGGTCGATCTCTACAAATCCCTGAAGAACGACCTGCCCGCCTTCAACGGCGACCCGAGCTGGACCCTGCCGATGCCGGCCCGCTTCGTTGTCGGCGAGGACGGCACGATCCTCTATGCCGAGGTCAATCCCGACTATACGCGCCGGCCCGAGCCGGAAGACATGATCCCCGCCCTTCGCCGCGCCCGGAGCGCGACGCCCGCCTGACCCATCCGGATATGCCCCGTCCGATGCGGGCGGGGCGGAGAACGCACATGCAACGGACCTTCCTCATCACCGGCGCCAGCAAGGGCATCGGCCTCGCCCTCTCGCAGCGCCTCGCGGCGCAAGGGCATCGGGTCATCGGCATCGCCCGCAACCAAGCCGACGACTTCCCCGGAGAGCTTCACACGCTCGATCTCGGCGCCACCGAGGCGAGCCGGCGACTGGCGCAGATCGTCGACACCCATCCGGTCGACGGCGTCGTCAACAATGTCGGGCTGGTGCGCGCCGCGCCGCTCGGGGTGATCGAGGCCGCGACGCTCGATGAGGTGCTGCGGACCAATCTCCACCCCGCCCTCGCCGCCGTCCAGGCCGCCTTGCCGACCATGAAGGCGCGCGGCTGGGGGCGCGTCGTCAATGTCTCCAGCCTCACCGTCCTCGGCGCTCTGGAGCGCACATCCTACGCCGCGGCCAAGGCGGCGCTGGTGAGCTTCACCCGCAGTTGGGCTCTGGAGCTCGCGACCACCGGCATCACCGTCAATGCGGTTGCGCCCGGGCCGACCGAGACCGAGCTGTTCCGCGCCAATAACGCGCCGGGCAGCACGGGCGAGGCGCGCTACCTGTCCGGCGTGCCGATGGGGCGGTTCGGAACCCCGCAGGAAATCGCCGCCGCCATCGGCTTCCTGTTATCGGACGATGCCGCCTTCATCACCGGACAGACGCTGCATGTCGACGGAGGCGCCTCGATCGGCAAGGCGTCGCTCTGACCTTCGGCCAATGTCCGGATTGCGAGGCGCAGCAAGGGTCTGCTCCTGGCGCGACGACGCCATCAGGCGTCCTGCATCGGAGCGAACAGGGCGCGCTTTGCGGCGACCAGGCGGGCGATGGCGTCGATCGTCTCGCGCACGCCGCTCCTGGTCCGGTCCTCACCGTGAACGACCAGCCATTGCTCATGGGAGATCTCCTCGATCACCGGCCCCGTCCTGATCAGGCTCTCATGGGCGGCGCCGACGAAGCAGGGCAGCACGACCTGCCCGGCGCCGGCCAGCGCCAGATCGAGAAGGGAACGTGGGTTCGACACCTCCATGCGAATGCGGTCGCGTCGATGGCTTCGCACCCAGCGTGCCGACGGTGTCTCGACCGTGCAGGCGATCCAGCCGTCGCGTACCGATCCGCTGTTCAGTGCATAGGGTGCGAAGGTCACCGTCGCCGTGCGTCGCACCGCCAATCCCGGTTCGGAGGGGCGCTGGTTGCGGATGCCGATTAGCGCTTCTCGCCGCCCTATATTGTGCCGCTCCTCCGCTGCGCTGAAGACAAGGGTGCTTCTGGCGACACCTAGTGCGTCGATGTGTCGGGTCAGGAACCAGGTCATCCATGTTCCAGCCGAGATGCGGATGGGCAACCCGGCGTCCCGCTCGGAGGAATCCCGCACCATATCGAGAATGCGCCCCTCCACCGCTTCGATCTGCGCGAGACGCTTCTCGCCGGCTTCCGTCAGCGCGTAGCCGCTTGGCAGACGGCGAAACAGTTCCTCGCCGAGAGCACGCTCCAGATCGACGATATGGCGCCCCAGTGTCGCAGAGCTCTGCCCGGTGGCCTTCGCCGCCGCCGCGAGCCCGCCGGTCCGTGCGACGGCCAGGAAGATCCGAAGGTCCGACCAGTCGAACGCCGTTTCATCCATGAACGGGGCCTTTCATTCCCGGCGCCTGCACGAGCCGGCGGCGGCGGCGCACTTTCCCGAACGACTCAGGATGGAGCGTCGGGAAATATGACATCAAGACTGCAGACGGCACCACGCATCGGCATGGGCTGCTGGGCCATTGGAGGCCCGTTCTGGTTCGGCGAGATCGCGGCCGGATATTCCGGCGCGGACGATGCCGAATCCATGCGCGCCATCCACGCCGCGTGGGACAATGGAATCCGGGTGTTCGACACCTCCGCCGTCTATGGCGCCGGCCATTCCGAGCGGCTCCTCGGCCAGGCCCTGGCGGGACGGGATGATGCAGTAATCGTCTCCAAATTCGGCCATTCGATCGATGCCGCAACAAGGCAGCTATTGGGCCCCCGTTTCGATCCGGCCTATGTGCACGGGTCGGTCGAGCAGAGCCTGGCGCGCCTCGGCCGGGATCATATCGACGTCATGCTGCTGCATCTCAACGACCTCCCGGTCGCGGACGCCGAGCCGGCTTTCGAGACGCTGGAATCCTTCGTGGCGGTCGGAGCCATCGGCAGCTATGGCTGGAGTACGGATTTCCCTGCGAGCGTCGCGGCCATGGCGCGCCGGCTTGGCTTCTCGACGGTTCAGCATTCCATGAACCTGTTCTTCGATGCGCCGTCCATGTGCCAGGTGGCGACGGAGCGCGGCCTGACCCAGCTCATCCGCTCGCCGCTCGGCATGGGCGTGCTGACGGGGAAGTTCGATGACGGGCGCTCAATCTCCAAGGGAGACGTACGCGCCGGCCCGGCGGACTGGCAGGGCTATTTCGATGCCGGGCGTCCGCGCGCGGATCTGGCGCGGCAGATGGCGACCGTTCGCGAACTGCTCACGGTCGGAGGCCGCACGCTGGCTCAGGGGGCGCTGTGCTGGTTGCTGGCGAAGGGTCCCATGATCCTGCCGATTCCAGGCGCCAGGACCGCCGTCCAAGCGGCCGAGAACGCCGCCGCCATGGCCTTCGGTCCGCTGCCGGGGAGCGTGATGGAGGAAATCGAGACTATCCTCCAGCGCCCCGCCGAGGGACCTCCGCGCGCCCGTTGATTGAGGGCCGCGTCAATCGAAGCGGACGCGCTATCGCCCCGCAACGGGCGTTCGAGCGTCCGCCCCCTTCCGGCGCAGGCGCGAGCACTGCGTCAAGCAGTGAAGGTGGCTGTCCTTTGCGGCTACAACTGCACCAGTCGCTCAACATCCCTGCGGATGCGCCGCAGCTCGGGCCACGGAAAATGGCGCCCCTCGGCACCCTCGGCACCGACGGTGATCAGCATGTCGAGCTTCGCGGAGGGACCACGCAGAGAGGTGGCGTCCGTTGCAAAGAAGGTACCCCGCTCGATCCACGAGGGCGCCCGCGACATGGCACAGGCCATCGCCGACACTGACGCCTATGTCACGTCGCGGCGGCAGCGGAAGAAGGTCGAGATGCTGTTCGCGCATCTCAAACGCATCCAGAAGCTCGACCGCCTGCGCCGGCGAAATCCGGCTTCGTGCCAGCACGCCTCAAAGGCCAACCTCTTCAACGGAATCCGCCAGGAGCGGACCTTGGATCGGCGCCGAGTAGCGACGTTCAGTGCGTGCGCGGAATGGGGGCAAGCGACGTGGAAACCTCCGACCTCCGACATCCCGGCGCACGGTCAATTCGGCGTCCGGAGGCGGTGGTCCCGCAGCTTTTCAAAACGGAGCGCGGCCTAATGTACGGCATCAACGTTCGGAACCGCTGGCGGACACGCTGGTGTCAGGATATTCTATGAAAATCCGCTCACTGCCGGCTCGATCATCATCTTGATGACTTGATCAGCCTCGTCCAAGAACGGCGCCATGCAGACCGAGAACCTATATCGCCTGTGGGATGATCTTTCCGATTTCGAGGCTGCTCAGCCGGATCGCGCCTGCGTCCATCTCATGGCGCAGCTGTGCCATCTGGTGGAGGCGTGGAGTGCGACCTGAGCCGGCGCCATACGCTTCGACGGCAGCAATGCGGCGGACCCGCTCCAGGGCGGGCGTGTCGGCGCGGTGCAGGCCCAGCACCCGGTCGAGCCGCATCCCGACGAACAGCATTTCAAGGAAATCCTCGATGTCTGGGATCGGCGCGCGATCGCCCCTTCCTTCCTGCTGCCGTTGAGGGTGGTCGGTACCTTCCGCACCTATTCGTTCCGCCGCGAACGGCTCCGGAAGGTGACTGAGACCGTAGTGGGGCTCACGCGGAGGGGCCTTCGTATCCGATCCGAAGTCTTCGAAGGATAGATTCAGGTGCACAGGAGTGAAAAATCGGGTTCCGACGCCGCGCTTGTGCCCAGCGTGCGGCTGACGACGCAAGGTGTCGCCCGACGGGAGCAATTCGAGGCCTGGCGGCAGATGACCGCCGCCATCGTCGACATCGAGCCGGTCGGTTCGCCGCAGCAAGGCTATCGCGGCAGTATCGACATGGTCGATCTGGGCGTCCTGCAACTGGGCCGGTTCGAGTTCGACCCGACAGTGTTTCACCACAGCCGCGACCATATCAGCAGATCCGGGTTCGATCACTGGTCAGTGATGGCCGTGACCGAGGGCGGTCTCAGAGCAAGAACGGGGGCTGCGGAGAAGAATGCGGCGGCCGGGTCGGTCCTTCTCAACAGCTTTGCCGCGCCGCTCTCCGGTGCCGCGGAGAAGATCGATTTTGTCTGCCTCCTCTTCGGTCGCGACGAGTACTGGCAGATCGCCGACACCCTCGACAGCGCGTCGCATCGGCCGGTCGCGGGTGCGATGTCTCACATCATGCGCGCGTTCGTCATGTCTCTCGCGGCTCATGCTCCGGCACTCACCATAGCCGACACCCCTTCGATCAATGAGGCTTTCACGGCCTTGTTGAAAGCGATGCTGCACCAGGACGCCGATACGCTCGAGGCCGCGCGCGAGCCTATCGCGGCGGCGCAGTTCGAGCTGGCGCGGCGCTTCATCAATGGGAACCTCCGATCCCCCGATCTCGGACCCGACACTCTGTGCTCGCATCTCGGCGTGTCGCGTCGCCAGCTCTATTATCTCTTTGCGCGGCATGGCGGCGTCGTCCGATTCATTACGGACCGACGCCTTGCGGCCTGCTACGCCGCCCTCACCCGGGAGAGCGAAAACAAGCTGATCAGCTCGATCGCCTTCGACTACGGCTTCACCAACCTGTCGTCCTTCTACCGGCAGTTTCACCACCGCTATGGCTTCAGCCCGGGTGAGGCGCGCTCCGCCTGGTTGGATGGGCACATGGCGCGCAGCGCCAAGGTGACGACCTTCGGGGAGTGGATGGCGCGCGTCGCAGAAAGCTAGAGCTGATCCACCTTTCGTGGAGGCGCAGAACAGCTCCAATTGCTTGTTTTGACGCAACTCCTGACCGAAGGTCGGTTCCCGCATCCCGAGATTCGCTCCAAAGCACGTCCCGTTCAGATTGAATCGACCTGAACGAAAAGGAACTGCTCAGATATCTGAATCTGGAGCCATTACCGGTGCGGCCGGGTCGGTCCGAAGAGGCCGCACTCAAAGCGTTTGAACCCGACCCCGCAGTGCCTGCGACCGCTGGAACGTTGCCGGAGCCCGAGGTTCAAAGTCGCCCGGCTCGATTCGGCGAAGCCGGGTCCGTTCCAGTTGGAATTAACGGTCGTTAACGAACACCGCCGGACTCCGAAGCCCGACTATACCGCCGTGCACCATTTTTCGCGCTGCGTGCAAAGTGGACGCCCTCCCGTCGTCCCGTTCGATGCCCTTGGCTAAGCAGGACTTTGCCATCTGCGCGCGCATCCTCGCGGGCGGATCGCAATGCATGCGGGCGAGAGCCGGCCAGGCTCGCCGCCACGCCTGCCGCCTGATGTGCCAGTACGTTTTTCGGGGGACGGTCTCTGCATGAATATGTCTTCTCTCTCGGTCGCCACCCGCCTTGTCACGATCAGGAACGAATTCGACGGCGCAGTCCGTGCGCAGAATTGCCGGCGACCGGGGCTTCGGACCGCCCTTCTCAGCACCGTCGCGGTTGTGGCCCTCGCGGGGGTGCCCGCTTTCGCGGACGGCGGCGACGGAGGCGGGCGTGTTACTTTCAACGATGGTGGCCCAGGCGGAACATCAAGTCTCACGGGCGACGGCGGAAATGGCGGCGTGGGGATCGGCAGTGTGTTCGCTGTCGGCGGCGGCGGCGGCGGCGGCGCGGGTGTCAGCGCTGCTGGCGCCGGCGGTGCTGGCGCTGAAAGAGGTGGCGTGAACGATGGCGCCGCTGGCGCCGGCGGTGCTGGCGGGGCTTCGGATGGCGCCGACGGCGAGGATGGCGGCGACGGCCAGGACAGCATTTCCAATTCCGGCGGCGGCGGCGGCGGCGGAGCGGGCGCAGCGGGTCTCATTGCGGGGTCCGACAGTCCGCCGACCCTGAATGTGACCGGCGGCGCGGGCGGCGCCGGCGGCGCGGGCGGCTCGGTGTCCGACGGTAGCGGCAATTCCGGCGGCGGCGGCGGCGGCGGCGCGGGCGGCTACGGCTTCGTGTTTACCGGAACCGGCCCCGCCACATTGCCGGGGCTCAGCTTCGAGGGAGGCAATGGCGGCGCCGGCGGCAATGGCGGTCGCGGCGGCACCGACGCTACGGGTGGTCGCGGCGGCGGCGGCGGTGGCGACGGGGGCATCGGCCTGCTCATCCAGGGTTCGGGCGTTGATCTCGTCATTCCCTCCAATGTGGAGGGGGGCAACGGCGGCGATGGCGGTAACGGGGGCGATGCGGCGATCAGCTTCGCCGTCGGTGACGGCGGCGCCGGCGGCAATGGCGGGGACGGTCTGACATTCGTGCAGGACGCAGCCGCCACCATTGACGGCGGCGTCACCGGCGGCGCCGGCGGCAACGGCGGCGCCAGCGGTAACGCCGCCGGGGCCACCCAAGGCGTGGGCGGCGCGGGCGGCGGCGGCGGCAACGGCGTGGTTCTCGGCGCCGGCGGCAGCGTCGAGATCTCCGGCAATGTCACCGGCGGCGCCGGTGGTGACGGCGGCGCGAGCATCAACAACGCCAGCGGCGGCGTTGCCGGCGGCGCCGGCGGCGCCGGCTTGCTTGGGCTCAATGGCGGGACGGTCGTGGTCTCCGGCTCGGCCCAAGTCACCGGTGGCGCCGGTGGCAGCGGCGGCTCGTCTGCGGGCAGCGATGGCGCCGATGGCGCCGGCGGCGTGGGCATCCAGGGCGCCAACTTGACGGTAAACCTGTCAGCCGCCGTTATCGGCGGCCTCGGCGGCGACGGGACCCGGGCCAACGCGATCGAGTTCACCGGCGGCACCAACCGGCTGACCCTGCTCAGCGGCGCTGACTTCAGGGGTGCCGTTGTCGCGAACGGGACGAATGACACCCTGACGATCGATCAGTCTGGCGCAACCTATGATGTCGGGGCTTTCGACAGCGTCAGCGGCTTCCTCAGGGGCTTCGAGGCTTTCGAGAAGGCCGGTACCGGCACCTTGACGCTGTTTGGCTCGACCACGGAAACGACCCCGTGGACAGTGTTGGGGGGGACACTCTTGATCTCTGACGGTGGTTCGCTGGGCGACTCTTCCGGCGCGCTCAGGCTCGACGGCGGTACGCTGGAGGTGGATGCGACGACCGCGGTCGCCAACGCGATCGCAATCGGCGCCAGCAATGGTGCGATCGCTGTCACGAATTCGGCAGTGGTCACCGCGAGCGGGGCCTTGTCCGGGACGGGCACGTTTACCAAGAGCGGCAACGGCACTCTGAGGCTGACGACCGACAATTCCGCCTTCGCGGGGACGACGAACGTCTCGGCAGGCACGCTTGAGGTGACCCAAGCGCTCGGTGGCGACATCGAAGTTGACGCGACGTTCAAAGCCACCGGTTTCAACATCAATCTCCCCGGCACCATCTCTGGTACCGGTACTTTGCTCATGTCGAGCATTGCGACAGTTACGACCCTGTCGGGCGACGCCTCCGGCTTCACCGGCCTTTTGGATGTCACCACGGGGAGAGTTCGTGTAACCAATGCCCTCGGTTCGGATGTGAGCATCACGGGTTTGTTCGAGCTGGCCCAGTCGACCGACCGGACCTTTGCCGGGGTCTTGAGTTCCTCAGGCACCCTGTCCAAGACCGGAACGGGCACAAGCACGCTCACGGGCAACAGCGCGGGCTTCACCGGCACGACGATCGTGTCGGGCGGGTCGCTCCTGGTCAATGGCGTGCTGGGCGATGCGAGTTCGTCGGTGACGGTCGAAAACGGCGGCACACTGGGCGGCACCGGCATGCTCGGCGGCAACGTGACGGTTGATAGCGGCGGCACGCTGTCGGCGGGGGCGAGCCCGGGCACGCTGACCATCGGCGGGAATTTGGGTCTGGCTTCGGAATCGACGAGCCTGTTCGAACTGAACACGCCGGAGGTATCCGGCGGAGCGACGAACGATTTCGTGTCCGTCGGCGGCGACCTGACGGTCGGCGGCACGCTGCAGGCCCAAGCGGGTTCGGCCGGCTACTACAATCTCTATGGATACGGCGGTGCGCTCTCCGGCGCTTTCGATACGGTGAGCGTGAGCGGCCTTTCCGGCGGGATTGGCGCGGTGATCACGGCCGTTGCCGGCGAGGTGAACCTGCTCGTCGGTACCGACGGCCAGATCATCCAGTTCTGGGACGGGTCGAACACGACAGCGAACGGCACCGTCGATGGCGGCTCCGGCACCTGGGATGGATCGACCACCAACTGGACCAATGTCGCCGGAAGCTCCAACATCCCGTGGGTGAGTTCGGTCGGCGTGTTCATGGGAACGGCCGGCACGGTGACTGTGGCGGGTACACAGGCGTTCGACACGCTGCAGTTCAAGACCGACGGCTATGAGCTGACGGGCGGCACGCTGGCGCTGGCGCCGGCTTCGGGCAGCTATGGGACGCTTTCCACCGATGGCGGCGTCAGCGTCACCATCGGTTCGGTGATCGCGGACGGCACAGCGACCGGCCTCGCCAAGGTCGGCGGCGGCACGGTGGAGCTGACCGGCACCAACACGTACACGGGCGGGACGCAGATCGCCGGGGGGACGCTTCGGGTCTCCTCGGACGGCAATCTCGGCGCGGCGTCGGGCGGGCTGACCTTCACCGGCGGCATGCTGTCGACCACAGCGAGCTTCGACACTGCGCGGGCGGTCACGCTTGACGCGAACGGCGCGTTGGACGTCGCCACCGGCACGACGCTGGGCCTGACCGGCACCGTCACCGGCGCCGGCGGGCTCACCAAGGACGGCTTCGGCACGCTGGTGCTGTCGGGCGCCAATGAGTATGCCGGCGGCACGGTGCTGGAAGACGGCACCCTCCAGGTTGCCTCGGACGCCAATCTGGGCGCGGCATCCGGCGGACTGACGTTCTCGGGCGGCATGCTGGCCACCAGCGCGAGCTTTGCCAGTGCGCGCGAAGTGACGGTGGCAACCCTTGGCGGCTTCGATGTGGCCTCGGGTACGGAGCTCGCTCTGTCCGGCGCAATCTCCGGCGCCGGCACGCTCGCCAAGCTCGGCGCGGGTGCGCTGGTGCTCTCGGGCACGTCGGAGGTCGACTGGAATGTCCAGGCCGGCGACCTCACCGCCAATGCGGCGGATTTCTTCGGCGACGTGGCGATCGGCAGCGGGGCCGGCTTTACCTTCGACCAGCCGGCCGATGCGGACTATGCCGCAACGATCTCCGGCAGCGGCGCCTTCACCAAGGAGGGCTCCGGTGCGCTGAACCTGACCGGGGACAGCGCGGGCTTTGCCGGCACCACGACGGTGGCGGCCGGGCTGATGTCGGTCAACGGTTCGCTCGGTGGCACGCTCGACGTGCGGGCCGGCGGCACGCTGGGCGGCACCGGCACGGTGGGCAGCACCACGATCAGCGGCACCGTGGCGCCCGGCAACTCGGTCGGCACGCTCAATGTGGCGGGCGACGTGACGTTCAACTCCGGCTCGACCTATGAGGTGGAGATCCTCGGCAACGGCACGAGCGATCTGATCGCCGCCACCGGCCAGGCGTTCATCAATGGCGGCACGGTCGAGGTGACCGCGCTCGACCCGCAGACCAGCTACCAGAACGGCCAGAGCTACACCATCCTGACCGCCGCCGGCGGCGTCAGCGGGGCGTTCGATGCGGCGGTGTCGGACTCGATCTTCCTGGATGTGAGCGCGCAAGACCTGCTGAACGGCGTCAACCTGACCATCGCCGTCAAGGGCGACGGCCCCACGCCGACGCCGGCCGTGTTCGCGCGGGCGGCCGCGACGCCGAACCAGTTCGCCACGGCGGTGGCGCTCGACACGCTGCCGCAGAGCGGAGCCTCGCTCGCGCTCTACAATGCGCTGCTGTTCCTCACCAGCGAAACCGAGGCGCAATACGCGTTCGACCAGCTCTCCGGCGAGGCCTATGCCTCGGCCAAGGGGTTGTTTATCGAGCAGAGCGGGCTGATCCGCACCGCGATGATCGATCGGTTGCGCGCTTCCTTCGGGGCCGTCGCCAGCTCCGCCGCGCCCGTCATGGCCTATGCCGCGCCATCTGGCCCCGGCGCCAGCGAGGCCGGCATGGCGCTGAAGGCGGTTGCCGCGCCCGCGACGACCGAGACCATCGCGATGTGGGCGTCCGGCTTCGGCGCCTGGGGCGAGATGGATGGCAACGGCAACGCCGCCAACCTGTCCAGCTCCACCGGCGGCTTCCTGATCGGTGCCGACGCCACGCTCGGTGCCGGCTGGCGGCTCGGCGTCACCGGCGGCTACAGCTACACCGATTTCGATATTGAGGCCCGCAACTCCTCCGGTAACAGCGAGAACTGGCATGTCGGCCTGTATGGCGGCAATCAATGGGGTGCGCTCGGGCTACGCACCGGCCTCGCCTATAGCTGGCATGATGTGGAGACCTCGCGCGCGGTCGGCTTCACCGGCTTCGGTGATTACCTCGACGCCGATTACAACGCCGGCACTTTCCAGGCGTTCGGCGAGCTCGGCTACCGGATCGACACGGCGTTCGCCGCCTTCGAGCCGTTCGCCAACCTGGCCTATGTCAGCCTGCACACCGACGGCTTCAGCGAGACCGGCGGGGCGGCGGCGCTGACGGGCAACAGCTCGGACACCGACACCAGCTTCACCACGCTGGGTGTTCGCGCCTCGAAGACGGTGCTGATCGGCAGTGCCGCAACCACCCTGCGCGGCGCGCTGGGCTGGCGCCATGCGTTTGGCGACATCACGCCGCTGGCGACGCAGGCCTTCGCGGGCAGCGATGCCTTCACCGTCTCAGGCACGCCGATCGCCGAGGACGCCGCGCTCATCGAGGCCGGGTTCGACGTGCTGATCGCCGCCTCGACCACGCTGGGCGTCGTCTATGCCGGCCAGCTCGGCGACGGCGTCACCCAGAACGGCTTCAACGCAACGCTCAAGGTCAGCTTCTGAGCGGATGAGGGTCCAGACGGCAGGCCGCGCGCTCGCCCGCCCGCGGCTTCATCGTCGCATCCGCCCCCCCCCGCTTGATCCCGGTTGGCATCAAGCGAGGGGCGGGCGCCTGGAGTTGGCCATCGCCCCGCTGCCCTGGGCCAACCCCATCACCGCCCGGTCATGCGACATGCCCGCCCAGAAGCGGACATTTCCAGAGTCCGCGAAGGGTCAGGACCGCCGCAATCCCCACGAAGGACGATCTTCGGGTGCGGGTTCTGGAAGCGGTGGCGGCGGGAGCATCGGCCCGGTCTGCGGCGGCGCGGTTCGGGATCGGTGTGGCGACCGCCATCGTCTGGGCCCGGCGGGCGCGGCAGGACGGTGAGCGCACGGCCCGTCGGCAGGGCAAGCCGCGCGGTTCGCGGCTCGATGCCCACGAGGCCTTCATCATCGCCATGATCGACGTGGCCAAGGACATCACGCTGAACGAGATGGTCGCCCGGCTGAAGGCCGAACGGGCTCTCGCCATCGAACGCAGCGCGTTGAGCACCTGGCTGCGCGGGCGCGGCTGGACGTTCAAAAAAGTCCGCCCATGCGCTGGAGCAGGAGCGTCCGGATAGCCTGAAGCGGCGGGAGGACTGGTTCGAAGCCCAGCCCGACCTCGATCCGACCAGGCTCGTCTTCGTCGACGAGACCAGCCTGTCCACCAAGATGGCCCGCCTGCGGGGCCGTTCCCCGCGCGGCGAGCGCTGCCGGGCCGGCGTGCCGCACGGGCATTGGAAGACAACGACCTTCACGGGCGCGCTCCGCCTCACCGGACTGACCGCGCCCTTCGTCTACGACGGTGCCATGAATGGGGTCGTGTTCCGGGCTTACGTCGAACAAGTGCTGGTCCCCACGCTCCAACCCGGGGATATCGTGGTCATGGACAATCTGCCGGCCCACAAGGCGGCGAGCGTCCGCAACGCCATCGAGCAGGTCGGCGGCACGCTCATGTACCTGCCGCCCTACAGCCCGGACTTCAACCCGATCGAGAATGCCTTCGCCAAGCTCGAGGCACTCCTGAGAGCCAGGACCGAACGCACCGTGTGCCTTATGGAACGCCGTCGGTGCGCTCCTGGACGCCTTTACGCCAGCCGAATGCGCAAACTACTTCAAAGCCGCAGGACATGACCCGGATTAAAGCGGACGTGTTCTAGAGACGCTGGAGCTCGCCAAGGTTTTGCCTGACAAGCTTACCGAGCGCTTACCAGACAGACCACACTGCCGCCAGTAAGCAGAAAACGCCCCGACGGGCGCTCGCTACGCATTTGATTTTCATTGAGAAAATTGGAGCAGGCGATGGGATTCGAACCCACGACCCCAACCTTGGCAAAATCGCTCTATGCCGCCGCTCGGAACATACCAACTGCAGCACACGGCCCGCGCGCCAAAGCAAGCGACCGAGGGCACGCGCGACCATCGCCAACCAATGACAACGAATTCGGCAACGAAAATAGGGAACTTCCGCCTAGTCCAGAGCAAACCCGTGAGGTTGCTGGCGCGCCGACCAAGGTGAAACTGCGAACACCTATGTCGTTGAAATCGCGCTGGTTTAGAAAGCGCCCCGTACCTGGGTTGAGCGCCATTTCAGCCCCGCGCGTCAGCAATTCATCTCAAGCGAGATCGTGCACTTCGGTCTGTTTCGAATTTCTCACGCTTCTCGCTTCATCTTGGCCCGGTTGAGTCTCGGCACTGGCGGCGGGGCGAATTGCCGGCGCGGCAGTCCGCGAGATGGACCGCCATTTTTGTCAGAATGGACCTTGGGTTTCCTGCAAAACAAGCCTCCTCTGAGGTCCAGGCTGGACGACGCGGATGAGGGCGATGCCCCGCCAGGCTCGAAGGCGGCAGGGTTGCGAGCATCTCTTCACCAGGCTTTGAATCGGAAGCCGATCGGTATGGCGGAGGAGGCCGCACGGTTTGGCCTTTTGTCGGCACACCGACAGCGGATGAAGGCCACCACCCGACCTCAGGAGACGATGAGATGAAGCGAACCTTCGCCAAGCTATTGCCGATCGCCGCGCTCGGCCTGGCCATGCTGGCCGCGGGCGGGCCCGCCCGCGCGGCGGAAACGCTGCGTCTTCTGACGTGGGGCGGCTACGCACCCGAGGACGTCATCAAGAAGTTCGAGGCCGAATATCCCGACATCAAGGTCGAGGTCACACTCTCGAACAATGAGGAGATGATCGCCAAACTGCGTGCCACCGGCGGCAGCGGTTTCGATCTTGCCCAGCCAGGCTTCAACCGCATCAAGGCGGCGCAGGCGGAATTCGGCATTTACAAGCCGATCGATCTGTCAAAAATCGCCACGGACATGCTTGACCCTGTCCTGTTCGCCCGCGTGAAGGCAAGCACCGAGAGCGGCGGCAAGGTCTATGCCGTGCCCCATCTGTGGGGATCCTCCGGTCTTATGGTCGACAAGACCAAGGCCCCGGAACTGAAGGACTGGCTCGATCTGTGCGATGCCCGGTACAAGGGCCGGGTGTCCATGCGGCTTGCGCGCACCATGCTGGTCGGCTCGGCCTTTGCCATGGGCGAGGATCCCTATGCCGCCTATGGCGACCTGCCGAAGTATCAAGCGCTGATGGACCGCGTTGCAGCGAAGCTCATTGCCTGCAAGGACAATGTCAAAGCCTACTGGAAGGGCGGCAATGATCTGTCGGCGATGATGCTTTCCGGCGAGATCGTCGGGTCGGATACGTGGGATTCCACAGCTTACAAGCTCTATGCCCAGAACAACAACATTGTGTATGTCCCACCGAAAAGCGGTGCGGTGGGCTGGATCGACTCATTCGCCTTGCCGAAGAAAGGCCGCGCGGACGAGGCCGCGTATAAATGGATCAACTTCGTCATGCGCCCGGACATCGCCACGCTGATGGGGGCTAATACCGGCGCCGTGACAGCGGTGAAGGGCGGCATTGATTTGATGCCCGCCGACAAGAAGGCGGCTATCAATGCCGCATTCACGCCGGCCGATATTGCCAACATCAAATGGGCGGCGGTGATCCTGCCCGGTGTCGAGGACATCGAAGGCAAGACGCTGGAAAAGATCAAGGCCGCGACCGCCAAATAGCGCACGCCCTCACGCGGGCATGGTGTCTCCCATGCCCGCGAAGGTCGGCTATCCCGCGCGTGGGCAGAGCCGTGCGGCATCAGAAACTCGGCGCGAAGAGAGCATGAATGGCAGCGGAAGAGTTCGATTACATCGTCGTCGGTGCGGGATCTGCCGGGTGCGTGGTCGCCGAACGGCTGACAGCCAATGGCACGCACCGCGTCGCTCTCCTCGAAGCGGGCGGCAGCGATCTGAATGTCTGGGTTCGTATGCCGATCGGCTACGGCAAGACTTTCTACCATGATCGGCTGAACTGGAAATACATGACCGATCCCGATCCGGGGCTTGAAGGCCGCGCAGCCTACTGGCCACGGGGCAAGGTCATCGGCGGATCCAGTTCCATCAATGCCATGGTGTTCATTCGCGGTCAGGCGGCGGATTTCGACCAATGGGCGGCGCTGGGCAATGCCGGCTGGAGCTATGCCGACGTGCTGCCCGTCTTCAAGCGCATGGAGGACAACCTTGCCGGCGGCAATGAATGGCGAGGCCGGGGCGGTCCGTTGACCATCACGAGCGTCGACGACCTCGCTCATCCTCTATGCCGCGCCTACCTCGCCGGCGCCGTCGAGGCCGGGCTGGACGTCAATCCCGACTTCAATGGCGAGAGCCAGGAAGGCGTCGGCATCTACCAGATAACCACGCGCAACGGCCTGCGCTGCTCCGCTGCCACCGCCTATCTCAACCCGGCCCGCCGTCGCGCCAATCTCTCGGTGCGGAGCCATGCCCACGCCACCCGCATCCTGTTCGAGGGCAAGCGGGCGGTCGGTGTGGAGTATCGCCAGCACGGCGAAACCCGCCGCGTTCTGGCGCGGCGCGAGGTGATCATGTCCGCCGGTGCGGTGAACACCCCGCAGTTGCTCCAGCTTTCGGGCGTCGGGAATCCCGCTCTCCTGCAAGGCCACGGTATCCCGGTCGTCCATGCCGCCCCGCAGATCGGGCGAAACCTCCAGGACCATCTGGGTTTCGACTACATCTATGAATCGCGTCGGCCGACGCTCAACGATGTGCTCCGGCCCTGGTGGGGCCGCTTGAGCGTGGGGCTGCGCTACATTCTGGCCCGCAGCGGTCCGCTTTCGATGAGCGTGAACCAAGGCGGCGGCTTTTTCCGCAGCGGGCCGAACCGGGACCGGCCCAACATGCAGCTCTATTTCTCGCCGCTGAGCTACACGCGCGGTGTGCCCGGCAAGCGCGCCTTGATGAGCCCGGACGTGTTTCCGGGCTTCATCGTGGGGGTCTCGAACTGCCATCCCACCAGTCGGGGCGAGATTGCCATCAACTCGGCCGACCCGCTTGCGCCGCCGTCGATACGGCCGAACTATCTGGCGACCGAACACGACGTGACCGAAATGCTGGAGGCCGCGCGGTTCATGCGACGCCTGTCGCGGACATCGGCGATGCAGGAGATCATCCGCCGCGAGATACTTCCGGGTCCCGACACGGTCGGCGACGAGGAGATGATCCGCGACATCCGCCAGCGCGGCGGGTCCGTGTTCCACGCCTGCGGTACCTGCGCCATGGGTGTTGATGAACGGAGCGCCGTGGTCGACCCGCGATTGCGGGTGCACGGGATTCACGCGCTCCGGGTCATCGATGCCTCCATCTTCCCCTACATCACCTCGGGCAACATCAATGCGCCGACGATCATGGTGGGCGAGAAGGGCGCGGAGATGACGTTGGCTGACGCGTCCTGAGTCCCGCTCACCACGAGACGGCATCAATTCCTGACGGCGGCCGGCGGTCGGCTGGCGTCCCGGCGCACTTCGCGCAAAAGCTCGCCCAGTGCTTTGCCGGCGGCCGTGATCGCAGCCGGCGGGGCGGAGCTGAAGCCCAGGATGAGCCCCTTCTGCACGACCGGCTTGATGGCAAAGCGCTCCACCGAGGAGACGAAAATGTTGCGCTCGGCGGCGCGGCGCGAGATGTCCACCGCGTTGAAGTCCGGCGCCAGCCGCCCGACGGTATGAAAGCCGGTGTCGGTGCGCGCCACATCAAGCATGCCCCCCAATTGGCTCTCCGAAACGTCGAGCAGAGCTTGCAGCCGGTCTGCATAGACCCGGCGCATCCGGCGGATATGGCTAGCGAAATGGCCCCGCTCGATAAAGCTCGCCACCACCGATTGCAGGCTGGCCGGCGATCCCTGCAGCGTGGCGCCGGCGATACGATGGAAAACATCCACCAGGTTCGGCGGGGCGACGACGTAGCCGAGGCGGAGCGCGGCAAACAGCGTCTTCGAGAAGCTGCCGACATAGATCACCCGCCCGGACGTGTCGACGCTCTTCAGCGTCGGCGGCGGATGGCCGCCATAGTTGAATTCGCCAACGTAATCATCCTCGATGATCCAGGCCGCAGCACGTTCGGCGGCGCGTAAGAGCTCGAAGCGGCGCTTGAGGCTCATGGTTACACCCAGCGGATGCTGATGGGCGGGGGTGACGAAGGCCAGGCGGAAATCCGGCGCGATCGCCAGCCCCTCTTCGACGTTGAGCCCTTCCTCGTCGACGCTGATCGGAATGAGGCGCGCGCCGGATGAGATAAGGCTGTTGCGCGCGCCGATGGCGCCGGGGTTCTCGATCCAGACCGGATCGCCGGGATCCAGCAGCATGTTGCCGATGCGGTTGAACGCGTCCTGGGCACCGTTGAAGATGAAGACCTGTTCGGGCTCGCACACGACGCCGCGATTGGAGCGCAGGTGCATCGCGACCGCCCGCCGCAGCTCCATCAGCCCTTCCGGTGGCGGGTAGCCCAGCAGCAGGTTGCGGGGCTGGCGCCAGTAGCGCGCCACCAGGCTGGACCACAGCACCATCGGGAATTCGTCGAACGCCGGGATGCCGGTGATGAACGCGCGTGGGTTTTCCGGGTGGGCGAGGCGGGGAAAGAAATGCTCGGAGGCTTCCGCGCTGAGACTGGCGAGGCGCGGCGGCGGGCGCCCGGCGCTTGCGGCCTCCACCGCCGGCTGCGGCACAGGAATGCCGTGCCGCAGCGTGTCGGCGACGAAGGCGCCGGCGCCGATCGACGAACGGATCAGCCCTTCGGCCACCAATTGTTCATAGACGCTGACCGCCGTCGTGCGCGAGACGTTCTGGTCCATCGCCAGCGTCCGGCTCGACGGCAGGCGTTGACCGGGCTCCAGCTCGCCCTTGAGGATCATCTCCCGGAGCGCGCTGCACAGTTGAACAGTGACCGGCGTCTTCGACGCGCGGTCGATCTGCAGCGCGGGAAGCAAGGCTCCCCCCGGATATTTGACCACGCTGCCCTCCAACCGGCGAAATGGTCCGCCACTTATTTCAAAGTGGACCTTACAAATTTCCGAACCAGCGCAGACTGTCATGCCAGTTTGTAAGGTCAAGAGACTTCCGCGTCTCGGGCGGAAGGCATGGAGGCCTTGCCCGGAGGCGTGTCGAGACCAGATGAAAATCAAGAGCATCGAAACATTCTGCAACCGCTATGTCGGCTTCGTCCGCATTACCGACGAGACCGGCGCGCAGGGGTGGGGACAGGTCTCCACCTATCAATCCGACCTCACCGCGCAAGTGCTTCACCGGCAAGTGGCGCCGTGGACGCTGGGCGTGGAGATTACGGATCTCGACGACCATCTGGACCGCATCGCCGAGCGCGAACATAAATTTCCCGGCTCCTATATGGCCCGCGCCATGGGCGGCCTCGACACGGCAATCTGGGACTTGCGCGGCAAGCAGGCGGGGAAGCCGGTGGCCGCGCTGCTCGGTGGCACGTCAGGGCCCCTGCGCGCCTATGCGTCCTCGATGAAACGGGACATCACGCCCCAGCAGGAAGCCGAGCGCTTCCGGCGGCTGCGCGGCGACTTCGGCTTCGACGCCTTCAAGTTCCGTGTCGGTGCGGAATGCGGCCGCGACCAGGACGAATGGCCGGGCCGGACCGAGGAGATCATCCCGACGATCGCCGCCGCAATCGGTGCGGAGGCTGAACTGCTCGCGGATGGCAATTCGGGCTTCTCACCGGCACGTGCCATAGCGGTGGGGCGGCTCATGGAAGACAATGGGCTGGCCCATTTCGAGGAGCCCTGTCCCTATTGGGAACTGGAGCAGACCAAGACAGTTGCCGACGCGCTGACGATCGCTGTGACCGGCGGCGAACAGGATTGCGACCTGCAGACCTGGCGGCGGATGATCGACATGCGGGCCGTCGACATCGCGCAGCCGGATATCTGCTATCTCGGCGGCATCAGCCGAACGCTGCGCGTGGTGAAGATGGCCGAGGCGGCGGGACTGCCAGTGACGCCGCATTGCGCCAATCTTTCGATGGTCACGCTGTTCACGATGCATCTGCTGCGGGCCGTCCCCAATGCCGGCAAATATCTCGAATTCTCGATCGAGGGCGAGGACTACTATCCCTGGCAGGACGGGCTGTTCCGCAACTGCCCCTACGCGATCGTCGACGGCATGGCGCGCGTGACGGACGAGCCGGGCTGGGGGGTCGAGATCGCGCCTGAATGGCTCGCCAAATCCGCCTACCAGATCAGTGAGATGGCGTGACATGGCCACGCAATCCCTCGTTGCCGAATATTTCGCGACCGGCACGCTCGCAGGTTTGCCGTCGACCCATTTCATCAATGGCGGCCCCGTCCCGGCGGAGGCGGGCCGGCGCATGGAGAGTTTCGACCCCGGCCTGGCGCGCGCTTTCCACAGCTTCGCGGCGGGCGATGCCAACGATGTGGAGACGGCGGTCGCGGCGGCAAAGCGCGCGCAACGCGACTTCGCCCGAATGAAGCCGAGTGCGCGCGGAGCGATCCTGTCGCACGCCGCGGCGTTGATCCGCGCCGAGGCGCCGCGCCTTGCCGTGGTTGAGAGCCTCGACAGCGGCAAGGCGCTTCAGGAAGCCGAGGGCGATGTGCGGAGCGCGGCGCGCAGCTTCGACTATTACGCCGGAGCGGCGGACAAGATCGAAGGCCGCAGCTTCCCGCTCGGCCCCGACCATATCGGCTATTCCGTGCCGGAGCCGGTCGGCGTCACGGCGCATGTCATTCCCTGGAACTATCCGCTGGCGACGGCCGCGCGCAGCATCGCCGCCGCGTTGGCGGCGGGCTGCACGGTGGTGGCCAAGCCGGCCGAGCAGACACCGCTCTCGGCCCTGTTGCTGGCGGATATTCTCGCGCGCGCGGGCCTGCCGCCCGGCGTGTGCAATGTGGTCACGGGCTTGGGCGCGGAAGTGGGCGCTCCTCTGGTGGCCCACCCCGACGTGCGGCACGTCACCTTCACCGGCTCGGTGACGACCGGCATCGGCGTGATGCAGGCCGCGGCGCGGAACGTCTCCAGCGTCGTGCTCGAACTCGGCGGCAAGTCGCCGGTGATCGTCATGGCCGATGCGGATATCGATGCGGCCATCGAGGGTATTCTGGGCGCGATCTTCGAGAATGCGGGCCAGATCTGCTCGGCGGGCTCACGGCTGGTCGTGGAGCGCGCGGTCCATGCCGAGATCGTCGGGCGGCTCGGGGCGCGTGCCGCCGCGCTGACGCACGGCCATGGGCTCAGGCGGCCGACAATGGGCGCGGTCAGTTCCGCCGCCCATCTGGACAAGATCGCCGGCTGCGTCGAGGCCGCCCGGTCGCGGGGCCTTGATGTCGCGGTTGGAGGGACCCGCGCGAGCGACCCCGAGAGCGGCCGCGGCTGGTTCTACCGGCCGACCATTGTCGACGCCGTGCCCGCAGGCGACCCGATCGCGCGCGACGAGATTTTCGGCCCGGTGCTGTGCGTACAGATCGTCGACGGCGAGGAGGAGGCGGTGCACGTGGCGAACGACACCCCCTTTGGACTGGTCGCCGGCATCTACACCCGCGATTTCGCGCGGGCCCATCGCATGACGGCCGAGATCGAAGCCGGGCAGGTCTACGTCAACGAATATTTCGCCGGCGGCATCGAAGTGCCATTCGGCGGCACCAAGCATTCGGGCTTCGGGCGCGAGAAGGGTCAGGAAGCGCTTGCCAGCTACACCCGGACCAAGAGCCTGGCAGCCCGCATCCGCGACTGAATCCTTGCGGAAGTGGACTGGAGACTGAGGGAGAATGGACCTTTTTCGGGGACCAATTCATCCCTCTAATGCGCTTCAGGTGACGATTAAATATCTGCGGAAGGAGCCTGCTTCCCCCCGCAAAAAAGAACCGGGAACCACCCGGATGGCCGTAGCGACGGACCGACATGAGGATGGAACGATGAAACTGAAAACAGCTCTTGCCGTGACGACTGCCTTTTCCCTGATGCTTGCCGGCACCGCGGTGCAGGCTGAGACGCTTCGTCTGCTGACATGGGGCGGCTATGCCCCTGAAAACGTCATCAAGCTGTTCGAACAGGCCAATCCCGACATCAAGGTCGAGGTGACGCTGTCCAACAATGAGGAAATGGTCGCCAAGCTGCGCGCCACCGGCGGTGCCGGCTATGATCTGGCCCAGCCGAGCCATGACCGCATCTTCTCGGCGCAGAAAGAATTCAACATCTACAAGCCGCTCGATCTGTCCAAGATCGATGTGTCGGCCATGGCGCCCAATCTTCTCGAAGGCGTGAAGGCGAATGCCACCATCAATGGCGGCGTCTATGCCGTGCCGCACCAATGGGGCACGTCCGGTCTGGTCGTCAACACCGCCAAGGCATCGGGCGTGAAGGGCTGGGGCGATCTGTGCGATCCCACCTATAAGGGGCGCACCTCGATGCGCCTGCGGCGGACCATCCTGCTGGGCACCGCGTTCTCGCTCGGCAAGAACCCGTTCGAACTCTACGCCGATCCCGTCGCCTATCAGAAGATGCTCGACGAGGTGACGGACAAACTTATCGCCTGCAAGAGCAATGTGAAGACCTATTGGAACGGCGGCGACGAGCTCGCGACGCTGCTGCTTTCCGGCGAAGTCGTGGTGTCGGAAGCGTGGGATTCCACAGCCTTCAAGCTCTACGGCCAGAACAAGAACATCCTGTTCGTTCCGCCAGAGACCGGCGCGCTTGCCTGGATCGACACCTTCGCCATCCCGCGCAAGGGTCAGGCGGATGCGGCCGCGTACAAGTGGATCAACTTCGTCATGCGTCCGGAAATCGTGACGCTGATGTCGGATTCCACCGGCGCGATCGCCGCGGTCAAGAACGGCATCGATCTGCTGCCGGCCGACAAGAAGGCGGCGGTGAAGGCGGCCTTCGATGCCAAGAGCCTCGACAATCTGAAGTTCTTTGCCAACATCCCCCCCGGCATCGAGGATATGGAAGGCAAGGCGCTAGAGCGGATCAAGGCGGCCGCTTCCAAGTGACGTTCCTGTCGCGGCGGTAGACAACCGGACGAGCGGGCAGGAAACGCGATGCGGGGTTCCTGCCCAAGAACCGCCGGCACCCCCGGCGACGCCGCAAATCCTATGGGGCCGATATGCTCGATCTTGAATGCGTGAGCCTTACTAAACGATTTGGCGCCCATACCGCCGTCGATCGCGTTTCCCTTGAAATTCCCCGTGGATCCTTCTTCTCCATCCTCGGCCCTTCGGGGTGCGGTAAGACCACGCTGATGCGGATGATCGCCGGCTTCGAGACGCCGAGCGAGGGGGATATCCGCATCAAGGGTGCTTCCGTGATCAGCGTTCCGCCGAACAAGCGCGCCGTGAAGATGGTGTTTCAGCATCTGGCGCTGTTTCCGATGATGAATGTCGGCGAAAACATTGCCTATGGGTTGCGCTGCCGCGGCGATGGCCGGGCGCAGATCGAGGAGAAGGTGAAAGCCGTCCTCGAGCGCGTCGGTCTGCCCGGCGTCGCGCAGAAGAGCGTTTCCCAGCTCTCGGGCGGACAGAAGCAACGCATCGCCATCGCCCGCTGCATGGTTCTCGAACCGGATGTGCTGCTTCTCGACGAACCGCTCGGCGCGCTGGACCTGAAGCTGCGCGAGCGCATGAAGATCGAACTGAAGCTGCTGCAGCATCAGTTCGACACCACCTTTCTCTACATCACCCATGACCAGTCCGAAGCGCTGCTGATGTCGGATCGGGTGGCGGTGATGAATGCGGGGCGCTTCGAGCAGATCGGCGCGCCGCGCGACCTCTACAACGACCCGAAGACCGGCTTCGTGGCGGGCTTCGTTGGAGACAGCAATCGCTGGCCGGGACGTGTCCTGTCCATGCGGGGCCAGGAGGCGCAGATCGAGATCGCGGGTGGCGGCGAGATGGTGGCGCAGGCCGGTGATGACGGCGTGCGACCCGGCGCGCCGGTCGATCTCTTCGTTCGCCCGGAGATGATTTCGCTCCGTGCGCCGGAGGACGGCAACCGGCTGCCGGGCATCGTCGAAAGCCTCCTGTTCAACGGTGCGGCCAGCCGCATTCTGGTGCGCTCGGGCCCTCATCTGGTCGAGGTGGGGCAATCGCTGGTCGAGAACGGCGATGCCGTCGTGCCCGGCATGCCCGTGACCCTTGGCTGGTCGCGCGAGCACGGTCACTGTTTCAGCGTAAAAGGGTGAGTGCGATGCTGAGTTCCGATGCCCGGAAGCTGTCGCTGATCCTGCTGTTCACGCCTTTCGCCCTCTGGATGTTTCTCCTCATCATCCTGCCGCAGGTGGGGATCGGGGTCCTGTCGCTGCGCGAGAAGGCCGGTCCCGGCGACTACAGCTTCGGCTTCGGCAACTACGTCGACTTCCTGAGCGAGCCAATTTACTGGAACACCCTTCTGCGCACCGCCTGGATGTCGCTGGTCGTGACGGCCGCGTCGCTGATGGTCGGCTTTCCGGTCGCCTATTACATCGCGAAGATCGCGTCCCGCCGCTCGCGGGCGGCACTGTTCCTGATGTGCCTCATTCCGCTCTGGGTCAGCGATCTGGTCCGCGCGTTCGGCTGGATCGTCCTGCTACGCGAGACCGGCATCGTCTCCCAGATATTGCAGGCGCTCGGCCTGATCAGCGGCCCCCTGGAGCTGCTGTATAACGACGTCACCGTGACCTTCGGCCTCGTCTATACGGTGGTCCTGTTTATGATCGTGCCGCTGGTCTCGACGCTGGAAGGCATGGACAACGCTCTGATCGAGGCGGGCTACAATCTCGGCGGTTCGCGCTTTGTGGTATTCCGGCGCATTGTCGTGCCCTATGCCATGCCGGGCATCGTCGCCGGCTGCATCATCGTGTTCATGCTGGCGGCCGGCAGCTATCTGACGCCGATCCTGCTGGGCGGCAAGAATAGCATGTGGTTCACCGAGCAGATCTACGATCAGTTCGTCACCCGTTACAATTGGGAATCGGGAGCCACCTTCGGGGTTCTGCTGCTCGGCTTCACCTCGCTCGTCGTGTGGCTCGGCCTTCGGCTCACCGGCCAAAGCCTCGCCACCACCATCGCAAAGGACTGACGATGAATGTCGCGGCCCCCCAATCCGCTGCCCTGCGCTGGCTCTATCGTGGCTACATGGTCGTCTTCTTCGTCTACCTGGCTGCGCCTCTCGCCGCGGCCGGCATCTTCGCCTTCAACGATTCGCTGTTTCCCGCCCTGCCATGGAACGGCTTCACGCTGGACTGGTTCTTCGGAACGAGCGAGCCCAAGCTCGGCATGTTCCAGGACCGCCGGCTCATGCAGGGCTTGTGGAATTCCGTCTTCATCGGCCTTGCCGTCTCAGCGCTGGCGGTCGCCGCCGGCACCGCCAACGCCTTTCTGTTCGAGCGCAAGCACTTCCCCGGCAAGGAAGTTTTCTACATCTTGATGATTGCGCCACTCGTCATTCCCGGTGTCATCCTCGGCATTTCGTTGCTGGTATTTGCGAGCGCCATCGCCAACACGCTCTATGATCTGCTGGGTATCGACGTGGATGCGCTGCGGCCGGGCCTCGTGCTGGTCGTTCTCGGCCAGTTCTCGTTCATGACGACGATCACGTCGCTGGTGATCGCCGCGCGTCTGCGCAAGTTCGACATCGCGTTGGAAGAGGCCGGGCTGAACCTCGGCGCCTCCCGGCTGCGCATCCTCACCACGATCACGCTGCCCTATCTCGCGCCGGCGCTCTCGGCGGCGTTTGTCGTGGCCTTTCTCGTTTCCTTCGAGAATTTCAACACCACGCTGATGCTGGTCGGGTCGGACGCGCCGCTTACCATCGTCATGTATGACCGCATGGTAAAGGTGGGGTCGACGCCGGTGCTGAACGCGATTTCGGTCTTTCTGATGGTCGTGTCCGGCCTTCTGGCGCTCGCCAGCGTGGCGGTCCAGCGGAAAGACGATGCCGCCTAGCTGTCGAAGCGATGAAGGCTGTTCGTCCGTGCCGGGATGTGAGGCTGGTTTGCGAAGCCAACCAGCCCTGACCGGAGCGCCCGGATGCACAGATACTAGAATGAGCGGATGACCTTTGGCGCCGAATCCTTCTGGTGAAGCGGATCGTGGAGAGTGGCGGGCAGGTTGCGGCTGCGGCCAGCGGGATGTCGGCTTGGAAATGACAGCCAGCCGACGGGCAGGCCATCCTCACCGAACGCGAAAGGATCAAGCGCCAGACCATCCAGCAGAGACGCTTGCAGCATCAACTGCAGGCCGCATAACCTCAAACCCAGATGAGCCAGAACCTCCCTTCCCGAGGCACCGAGACAGTCTCAAATCATCTGGCGACGGACAGCCAATGGGTCGTTGCTTTGCGACGTCGGCCTATTTGTTGGGTACGGTAGCGTGCCCTAGCGAGAATTTGGCGCGCCCACGGGGAATCGAACCCCGGTTTTCGCCGTGAGAGGGCGACGTCCTGACCGCTAGACGATGGGCGCATCTAGGCAGGCCGGTCTCTTAGAGCGATTTGGCAGTCGGATCAAGACCTGCCGCCGCTCATCCCGTTGGAATTTGTCCCCGCGCCCCCATCTTATATCGGCGGCCACGCGGTCACGGCTCGCTGGCAAAGCCGAGAACGCCGCGCGGTGCACGGGTGGCAAGGTCGAAGAAGCGGGTCTCGACGATGCCGCCGCGTTCCAGCGTCACCGCGATCAGATCGCCGGAGACGACCGCGGAGCGCACATTCGCCCCCTTGGGAAGCTGGATGGTGCCGGCGATCTCGGCGGGCGCGCTTTTCCTGCCGCTCATGAGCTTGTATCCGATTGCACCGAACACGGCGAGAAAGCCGAGAAGCATGATAAGGCCAGAGAAGGCCGCGAAGCGGCGCATCTTGTGCAGCACGCGCTCGGCGGCCGGATCGAGCTTGTCGTCATCTGAATCAGGAGAAGTCATGCCGGCACCGGACGAGCTGAATGAGGATATGGACGATGTCGCGCCCGAGGCGGCCGCGATGCGCGTCGATATCATCGCCGGGCCGGAGGATGAAGGGCTTCGGCTCGATCGCGTGCTGGCGCGCCATCTGCCGGACCTCAGCCGGACCCGCCTGCAGGCGCTGATCGCCGACGGCAAGGTGCTGCGCGCGGACCGGCCGGCCACCAGCGGCTCGGCCAAGGTGAGCCCCGGCGAAAGCTTCCGCATCGAGGTCCCTGCCCCGGAATCGGCGATTCCGGTGCCGCAAGAGATTCCGCTCGTCATCGTTCATGAGGACGAGCACCTCATCGTCATCGACAAGCCCGCCGGCCTCGTCGTCCATCCCGCGCCGGGCAATCCCGACGGCACGCTGGTCAATGCCCTGCTGCATCATTGCGGCGCGAGCCTCTCGGGCATCGGCGGCGTGCGGCGTCCCGGCATCGTCCATCGGCTCGACAAGGACACCTCCGGCCTCATGGTCGTCGCCAAGAACGACAGGGCCCATAAGAGGCTCGCCGCCCAGTTTGCCGACCACGGCCGCACCGGCCCGCTGGAGCGGGCCTATCTGGCCTTTGTCTGGGGCGTTCCGGAACTGCCCACCGGCACGGTGGACGCTCCCCTCGCCCGCCACCCGGTGTCGCGCGAGCGCATTGCCGTGCGCACCAGCGGGCGCTTCGCCATCACCCATTGGCAGCGCCTCGAAGCCTATGAGGACCTGCAGGGGCGCCCCGTGGCCGCGCTCGTCGAGTGCCAGCTGGAGACCGGCCGCACCCACCAGATCCGCGTCCACATGGCCCATATCAGCCATCCCCTGCTGGGCGACGCGGTCTATGGCGGCGGTCAGCGCACCCGCGCCAACCGGCTCGGCGAAAAGACCCGCGAGGCGCTGGAGGCGCTCGGCCGGCAGGCCCTGCACGCGGCGCGGCTCGGCTTCGAGCACCCGGCGACGGGCGAATTCATGCTGTTCGAAAGCGAACTGCCCGACGACCTCGTCCGTCTCGCCGCGGCACTCGCGGCGGCCGCCTGAGCGCGAGCACGCCCGCTCAACGCTTCGTGACCCCACAACGCCTTGCGCTTTCGCAAAAGGAGCGCCTTCCTGCTATTATAGAGTGGCGGTCGGCTGAAGGCGGCCGCAAACCGGTCGCCCAATCAAGGGGACCGAAAGAAGAGGAGGGTGCAGTCATGGCCCGTTCCGCAATGAGCCTACCGTCCGCCGAGGGCGGCCTCAGCCGCTATCTCGCCGAAATCCGCCGGTTCCCGATGTTGGAGCCGCAGGAAGAATACATGCTCGCCAAGCGCTGGCGCGAGCATGAGGACCCCGACGCCGCACACCGGCTCGTCACCAGCCATCTGCGCCTCGTGGCCAAGATCGCCATGGGCTATCGCGGCTATGGCCTGCCGATCTCCGAAGTCATCTCGGAAGGCAATGTCGGCCTCATGCAGGCGGTGAAGCGCTTCGAGCCCGACAAGGGTTTCCGCCTCGCGACCTATGCCATGTGGTGGATCAAGGCCTCGATCCAGGAGTACATCCTGCGCTCGTGGAGCCTGGTGAAGATGGGCACCACGGCGGCGCAGAAGAAGCTGTTCTTCAACCTGCGCAAGGCCAAGAGCCAGATCTCCGCGCTGGAGGAAGGCGACCTTCGTCCCGATCAGGTGCAGCAGATCGCCACCAAGCTCGGCGTCACCGAGCAGGACGTCATCGACATGAACCGCCGTCTCGGCGGCGACGCCTCGCTCAACGCGCCGCTGCGCGGCGATGTCGACGGCGGCGGCGAGTGGCAGGACTGGCTCGCCGACGATCGCGAGAGCCAGGAGGCAACGCTCGTCGAGGTCGAGGAGATGGACAACCGGCGCAATGCGCTCTCGGGGGCGCTGTCCGTGCTCAACGAGCGTGAGCGCCGCATCTTCGAGGCCCGCCGCCTGGCGGAGAACCCGATGACGCTGGAGGACCTTGCCTCCGAGTTCGGCGTGTCACGCGAGCGCGTGCGCCAGATCGAGGTCCGCGCCTTCGAGAAGGTGCAGAAGGCGGTGATCGACCGCGTCCACCAGATGGAGACGGCGCCGATGCGCCAGGAAGCCTCGCCCGCCCTGTGAGGACGGGCCGCCGCTCCCGATGACCGGATATGGAAGGGCGCCCGCGGCAAGGGCGCCCTTTTTCCTGCTTCCGGATCAGGCCGGCAGCGGGTGCCCCGCCGTCGGCGCGATCCCGGTGCTGAACTCGGTGGCCCGACGCACGTCGTGGGCGAGCACATCGCGGATGCTGAGCACGCCGACGAGCTGGTGCTCCTCCAGCACCGGAAGGTGCCGCACATGATGTTCGTCCATCATCGCGCGCACATGGTCGATCGTGTCGTCCATGCTGCAGGAGATCATGTTGCGCGACATCAGGTCGCCGACGGTGAGCCGCAGCGCGGCCGCGCCGCGATCGGCGACGGCGCGCACCACGTCGCGCTCGGAGAAGATGCCGACGACGGTGTCGCCCTCCGAGCCGCAGGCGTCCTTCACCACCACGGCGCCGATGCGCTCGCGATTGAGCAGGGTCGCCGCCATTTCGACATTTTCCGACATGCGGATCGTCGGCACGCGGGCACTTTTGAGCTTCATGAGATCGGCGACAAGCATGGCGTATCCCTCGGTCGTTGAGCCTAGGCCGTCACACGCACTTATTCTTTTGTCTAAGTCTGGTATGCAATACACAAACCGTCAATGAAAAGTGTCGCCGCACTGCAGCATTGCGAAGGCACCGGACAGCAAAAAGGCCGGGCGCGAGCCCGGCCTTTTGCTTGATCGACGGCGAGGCGGACGGCACCGCCCGACGCCTCAGAGGTTTTTGACGATGTCCTCGACCATTTTCTTTGCGTCGGCGAAGAGCATCATGGTGTTGTCGCGGAAGAACAGCTCGTTCTCGACGCCGGCATAGCCGGCGGCCATGCCGCGCTTGATGAACAGCACGGTCTTGGCCTTCTCCACGTCGAGGATCGGCATGCCGTAGATCGCCGACGTCGGGTCGGTCTTGGCCGCCGGGTTGGTCACGTCGTTGGCGCCGATCACGAAGGCCACGTCGGCTTGAGCGAACTCCGAGTTGATGTCCTCCAGCTCGAACACCTCGTCATAGGGAACATTGGCTTCCGCCAGCAGCACGTTCATGTGCCCGGGCATGCGCCCCGCCACCGGGTGGATGGCGTATTTCACCTCGACGCCCTCCTCCTTCAGACGGTCCGCCATCTCGCGCAGCGCGTGCTGCGCCTGCGCCACCGCCATGCCGTAGCCCGGCACGATGATCACCTTCGACGCGTTCTTCATGATGAACGCCGCGTCCTCGGCCGAGCCCTGCTTCACCGGCCGGCTCTCCACCGCGCCCGCCGGACCCGCCGCTGCGTCGCCGCCGAAGCCGCCCAGGATCACCGACACGAAGCTCCGGTTCATCCCCTTGCACATGATGTAGCTCAGGATCGCGCCCGAGGAGCCCACCAGCGCACCGGTGATGATCAGCGCCGTGTTGCCCAGCGTGAAGCCGATGCCCGCCGCCGCCCAGCCCGAATACGAGTTCAGCATCGACACCACCACCGGCATGTCGGCGCCGCCGATCGGGATGATCAGCAGCCCGCCGAACACCAGGCTGGCCAGCACGATCAGCCAGAACACCGTGTGGCTCTCGGTCAGCGTCAGCACCACCACCAGAACCACGATGGCCAGCGCCAGCGCGATGTTGATGACGTGGCGCGCCGGCAGCAGGATCGGCTTG
Source organism: Ancylobacter sp. TW_SC_1 (assembly GCF_056836805.1). Classification (NCBI taxonomy): domain Bacteria; kingdom Pseudomonadati; phylum Pseudomonadota; class Alphaproteobacteria; order Hyphomicrobiales; family Xanthobacteraceae; genus Ancylobacter; species Ancylobacter sp. TW_SC_1. The sequence goes on along the minus strand of NZ_CM166365.1, from coordinate 1,923,449 downwards.
CCCGACATGTTGCCGTTCAGCTTGGCGAAGGCGATCACCGAACCTGTGAAGGTGATGGCGCCGATCGCCACGCCGAGGCTCATCTCGATCAGTGCCTGCGCGTGGATATGGCCGGGATCGCCGATGCCGAACGCCGCCGGCGCGTACAGCGCCGCCGCCGCCACCATCACCGCCGACAGGCCGACCAGCGAGTGGAACGCCGCCACCAGTTGCGGCATCTGCGTCATCGCGATCTTGCGCGCGATCACCGCCCCGGCGCCGCCGCCGATGATGAGCCCGCCGAGCACCAGCGCCCAGCCGCCCAGACCCGCCGGCGGCGAGGAGGCCAGCGTCGTGGCGATGGCGATCGCCATGCCCACCATGCCGAACAGATTGCCCTGGCGGGACGTCACCGGGCTCGACAGCCCGCGCAGCGCCAGGATGAACAGGACCCCCGAGACGAGGTAGAGGAGCGCGACCAGATTGGCGTTCATCGGGGCGCCCTCACTTCTTCTTCGAGTACATGGCGAGCATCCGGCTGGTCACCAGGAACCCGCCGAAGATGTTCACCGACGCCAGCACCAGGCCGACAAAGCCGAAGCCCCGCGCCCATTCCGTGCCGTCCGCCACCGTGTCCACGCCCACCGCCAGCAGCGCCCCCACCACGATCACCGAGGAGATCGCGTTGGTCACGCTCATCAACGGCGTGTGCAGCGCCGGCGTCACCGACCACACCACGTAGTAGCCCACGCACACCGCCAGCACGAAGATGGCGAGGCGGAACACGAACGGGTCGATCGCCCCGCCCGTCAGCGCATGCGCCGCCGTGCCCGCCACATCGCCCGCGATCTCCGCATAGCTCTGCGCCGCGGCATCCGCATAGGCCCGCGCCGCCTCGGCGGCCTGGCGCGCCACTTCCGCCGCCATGCGCGCGCCTTCCGCCGCGTTCTGCGCCATCGCGTCCCCGCTCGGCGCGTTCTGGGCGAGTATCACGCCCCCTGCCGGATTGGCCATTTCCTCAATTCCCTTTGGATCTCGAAGGTCGCCCGAGGCAACCCATGGGCTTGCTGTTTCCTGAACCGCATGGCGAGAACGTCATCCCGGCCGGCGCCAAGGCGCAGAGCCGGGAGCGTCGCCTGAGTGGCACGCGCTCCCGCAGCGGCCTGCCGCCGTCCGGGAGGACGGCGCTCCTCAAGCCGCCGGCGAAACCTCCGAAGCCGGCGCGAACCCCGGATGCACCACCGCGCCGTCCCTGGTCAGCAGCGTCGCCTTCACCAGCTCGTCGTCCCACTTCACCGCGAGGCTCTTCGTGCCCTTGTCCACCAGCGTCTCGACGAAGGCGTACAGGTTCTTGGCGTAGAGCTGCGACGCCGTCGCCGCCAGCCGCCCCGGAACGTTCAGGTGCCCGACGATCTTCACGCCATTGGCCGTCGTCGCCACCTCGCCGGGGACCGCCCCTTCGACATTGCCGCCGCGCTCCACCGCCAGGTCGATGATGACCGAGCCCGGCTTCATCGACGCCACCATCTCGCCCGACACCAGCTTCGGCGCCGCACGCCCGGGGATCAGCGCCGTGGTGATCACGATGTCCTGCTTGGCGATGTGGCTCGCCACCAGCGCCGCCTGCTTCTGCTGATACTCGCCCGACATCGCCTTGGCGTAGCCGCCCGACGTCTCCGCCTGCTTGAACTCCTCGTCCTCCACCGCGATGAACTTGGCGCCCAGGCTCTCCACCTGCTCCTTCGCCGCCGGGCGCACATCGGTCGCCGACACCACCGCGCCCAGACGCCGCGCCGTGGCGATCGCCTGCAGCCCCGCAACGCCCGCGCCCATCACGAACACCCGCGCCGCCGGAACCGTGCCCGCCGCCGTCATCATCATCGGAAACGCCCGGCCGAACTCCGCGCTCGCGTCGATCACCGCCCGGTAGCCCGCCAGGTTCGCCTGGCTGGACAGCACGTCCATCACCTGCGCCCGGGTGATGCGCGGCATCAGCTCCATCGCGAAGGCCGACACCCCCGCCTTGGCCAGCGCCTCGAGCTCCTTCTCATGCCCGTGCGGGTCCATGATCGCGATCACCAGCGCCCCGGGGTTCGCCCCCTTCAGCGCCGCCGCCGCCGGACGGCGCACGCACAGCACGATGTCCGCCCCCGCGACCGCCGCGGCGTTGTCCGCCACCACCCGCGCGCCCGCACCCTCATACTCCCCGTCGCCAATCCCAGAGGCCACACCAGCCCCCGACGACACGACAACCTCAGCTCCCAATCCGACATAACGACGAACCGTATCCGCAGACGCGGAAACCCGTGGCTCAAAGGCAGAGCTCTCGCTGACAATCGATATGCGCATGGCTGGTCTCAGGAAGTGAGGATCAGGGCAAGGACGAGGACGCCGAGCAGGCCGAACAGCAGCTTGGGCTTGCCGTCATCCGAGGCCAGGCCGATGGCGGCCACGGCGATCGAGGCGAGCGTGCCGAGGGTGAAGATACCCCAATGGCCATTGGCGCCGCCAATGGCGAACGACACCATGAAGCAGGCAAGCGCCACCGTGCCGACGAGCGTCAGCTTGATGAAGAACTGGTACGTGCCCTTGTGCTCGGCATAGTCGTTGCCGTCCGCCGTGGCGTATTCGGGCGCTCCGTGATCGGCCATGTCGACCCCCTCCCAAAGAATAATAATCGCGTGAATATTCGCTTTAGCGGAAGACGCCCGCTCCGGCAACGGCGGGTATCCCTGCCGCTCAGCGGAGTCCGGCCTCGCCGAGCGCGGCGCCTTGACGCGCCGCCACCCTCTCCACCGAGAAATCGGCGATCGCCTGCTCGAACAGGGCGTGGAAGTTCAGCTCCGCCTTTAGATGCAGGAACACCCCGCCGAGACCGATGGCGGCGCGGTCCATGAAGACGAATTCGCGCGGCACCCGTACCGGACCCTTCTCCTTGAGCGCGCGGTGCACGGTGAAGGCCTCGCGCCGTCCATATTCGCCCGGCGCCACGCCGTCGGCGATGCTGCGCACCCGGTCGTCGAGCAGCGGGCCGTAGATGAAGCGGGCCCAGATGTTGAGCACGTCGATCAGGTCGCGCCTGAGGTCGCGGAAGCCCCAGGTCTCGTAGGCGTGGACCACGCGCGCCTCATCGCCCGTCTGCAGGCCGCGATAGAGATCGACGACCCCGCCGACGAAACTCGGCGGGAAGATGCGGATGCAGCCATAGTCGAGCAGGTTGATGCCGGCGGCGGCGCCATCCTCCTCGAAGACGGTGTAGTTGCCCAGATGCGGGTCGCCATGGATGACGCCGAAGCGTGAGAAGGGCAGCCACCAGGCGGCGAACATGGCGCGGGCGATGCGGTTGCGCACCTCGAGCGGCTCGCCGACATAGTCGAGCAGCCGGCGGCCCTCCAGCCAGTCGAGGGTGAGCAACCGGCCGGTGGACAGCGCGGCATGGATGCGCGGCACCCGCACTGCCGGCTCGTCCGCCAGCATCGCGGCATAGAGCGCGGCATGGGCGGCTTCGCGGCGGTAGTCCAGCTCCTCGCGCACCCGCTCGCCGATTTCCTCTGCAATATCAGTGGTATCGATGGCCGGCTCCATGCGTCGATGGATGGCTAGGAGGACGCTTAGCTGCTTGAGGTCGGCCTCCACTGCCGACTGCATGTCGGGATATTGCAGCTTCACCGCGAGTTCGGTGCCGTCGAGGGCGCGGGCGCGGTGCACCTGGCCGAGCGAGGCGGCGGCGGCCGGCTCCTTGTCGAAGGAGGCGAAGCGGGCCGTCCAATCCGGCCCAAGCTCAGCCATCATGCGGCGTTTGACGAAGGCCCAGCCCATGGGCGGCGCCTGGTTCTGCAGCGTGGCGAGCTCGGCGGCATATTCGGGCGGCAGCGCGTCGGGAATGGTCGCCATCAGCTGCGCGACCTTCATGATCGGCCCCTTCAGGCCGCCGAGAGCCGCTGCAAGCGCTGCTGCATTGCCCTGCTGCTGATCCATCCCGAACAGCCGCGTGCCGGCGATGCGCGCCGCCACGCCGCCGACCCGGGTGCCGACGCGGGCATAGCGCATGGCCCGGGCGGAGAGCCGGTTGGCCTCGCGGTCGGGCGGGCCGGAATCGGGATTGTCGGAATCGGTCAAGACGGCCTCGGCGTTGCCTGTCAGTTAGCGCGCGCCGGCCGGCACGCAACCTCTCGCCCGCAGGCGCGGCGATCACGTTGCCGGTACGCGCAGGAACAGGCGCTGGATCAGCAGGAGACCGAGCACGGCGAGCGGGGTGAGGAAGTCGGTGTAGAAGATCGGCCCGGCATTGCCGGCGGCGAGGTTTCCCGTCTCCTCGATCTGGACCGCATGGCCGACGCCGGCGCCCCCGAGGAAGCCGAGCGCCACGACGCCCACCGCCGCCCGGTAGCCGGGCGAGCCGAAGAACGCGCCGATCAGCCCGGCAAGGCCGATGCCGAGATTGGCCATGCCGACCTCGAACTGGAACGGGCTCGGCGCCCAGCCGATCGAGGCCGCCGCCTGATCGGCAAAGAAGACGTGCCCCATGAACGCCCACAACCCCATGAGGCCGACGGGAAAGGCGAGAATGTACCGCAGCAGCTGGTCGACGATCCCCCGTGGGGTGATCGGGCGTGGCCCGCGCAGCACCATCACGATGGCGACGACGAGCGCGGCGGCCCACGCGATCAACGGAACCCAGAAAACCACCGGCACCTCCCCCACGACATTCCGGCCACTCTATTCGCCGGCGGCGATACGCTCCAGCACGGAAGCGATGGCGTCGCGGTGCTCGGTCAGCGCCTTGTAGGCGAGCTGCTCCGGATCCAGGCCGAGGATCTGCTCGCGCAGCGAGGCGGCGAGCGCCTTGCCCTCGGGGTGGCGGCGGAAGGCGCTGAACGGATCGACATGGATGCGCAGGGAGAACAGCATGTCGCCGCTCACCGGCATGCGCCGCAGCACCTGGCGCTCGACGCGCACGAAGGCCTCCGGCGCGAGGTTAGCGGGGTCCTCGAACCAGTGCCGCGGGCGCTCCTTGGATTCGGGATGATGCAGCTCGTCGTCCGGGTAGATCGACCAGTTCACCCGCCAGACCGGCTGTTCCACCTTCAGGTTCTCGAAGATGCGGTTCATCACCTTGGCGAGCTTGGAGGGATAGCCCGGCACCGCCTCGTGCAGCCGGTCGAGCGACTGGCCGAATTTTTCCGCCAGCGACCACGCGGAGGGGAAGCAGAGCACGGCGGCGACGAGGCGATAGCCCTCCTCGCCGCGGGTCAGGATGACCAGGTCGTCGGAGACGAGATGGCCGGCGACGACCAGCGGCGCCTCGCTCTCGTCATCGAGGTCGAAGCTGCGGCCAGTCGGCACGACGGTGAGGCGCCGCCCCTCCAGCCGGTAGAGATCGGGATAGCGCACGGTGACATGGGCAACGATCAGCTCGAGCGCCTCGCGCTGGGCCGCGCGCGTGCCCGGCTCCTCGCGCACCACCAGATCGCGCTTGTCGCGGATCAGCGCCTCGCGCTCGGCGAGCGTGGCGGCGAGCTTGGGGTCCGGTTCGATCCAGTGGTCGAGATCGAGCGGTGCGAGGCCGACGGAGAACGCCTTGCGCGAGCCGTCATAGGGCGTGTGGGCGAAGGGATCGGCGGCGGCAGCGGGGATGGCAGACGGGGGGGAGACGTTCATCGGATCACGCTCGGCTGGAAGGCGCGGGCAAAGGGCCCGAGCCTCGCCAGCTTAGAACGCGTGCAACCTCCCCGTCAGCCCAACTTTTCGCCAGTACCGCTGTCGCGATCCGCCACGGCGGTCTTCCATTGCCCCGTCGTCGCCGTCCGCAGGCGCGGCCGGAGGGCCGCGATCGACGTGCGATGATCGGCACGCGATCCCGGAGCGGCCGCCGGCCGTCCGGGGGACGGCATCGGGCGGGCTAGAAATCGAGCTGGTAGCTGACAGGCAGCCAGCGATAGCCGTCGCCGCGCCGCTCGACATAGCCGACCGACGGGAAGGAGGTGTGGTAGGCCGCGACGGCGACGCGGTCGGTCGCGACCATGTCGTAGATCTTCCGGCGGGTGGCGGCGCCGGTCTCCTTGTCCTGGTCGAACAGGGCGTGCCAGTCCGGGCGCGCCAGCGAGGCGACCTCGTGATGGGCGCAGTCGCCCCAGACCAGCAGCCGCCGGCCCTCGCTCTCGACATGGAAGGCGAGATGGCCCGGCGTGTGGCCATGGGCCTCGACCGCGCGGATGCCCGGCAGCACCTCGCCATCGGTGGCGACGAAGCTCGTGCGGTCGGCGAGCGGCAGGACATGCGAACGGAACATCACGCCGGAGCGGTACTCGTTGCTCTCCTTCGGCGCGGCGAGCGGGCGGTCGCTTTTCCAGAAGTCGAACTCCGTCGCGCCGATGACGTAGCGCGCCTTGGGGAAGGCCGGCTTGCCGCCGGTGATCAATCCGCCGACATGGTCGGGATGGGCATGGGTCAGCACCACCACGTCCACCTGATCGGGCGTATAGCCGGCGGCTTCGAGCGAGCCGACCAGCCAGCCGCCGGCGGGCGGCGGCACGAAGCCCTGCTCGCCATTGCCCGCATCGAACAGCACCAGTTCCCGGCCGGTATTGACGAGGGTCGGCGAGAAGCCGGGGCGGAAGCGCTTCTCGGGCAGGAGGTTGGCCTGCATGAGCGCCTCGACCTCGGTGGCCGGACGGTTCTCGCCGACGATCGGCCACGGCCCGTCGATCATCGCGCTGGCGTCGAGCAGGCTCGTGACCTCGAAGGCCCCGAGGCGGAAACGCTGGAAATTCTGCGGCGAGGGGCCGAGCGCGGGAGCGGCGGCAAAGGCGGGCGCGCTCCTCAGCAGGGCCGGCGCGGCGAGCAGACCGGCGGCGGCGGCCAGCGCCTGACGGCGGGAGAGCCAATGGGCCGGGCGCGGATGACGGGGACGGGTGACGGACGGCATGGCGGTCTCCTCCGGGGACCCGCTTCGCGGCGGGCCTCTTTCATGTTCAACTGGGTGCCCTGTCGCGAGCGCACCTCCGAGGAGGCTAGCCATGGCCCCGCCGGGCCGCTTGTACGAACGTGCGCCGGGCGCGCCGCTGTACGAACCTGCGCCGAGCGCCCCTCCCCGCGCGCCGGGCGCCGTCGCTCTGGGCCCGCTCTGGCATCTCGACGCCCGCCGGACCTGCTTCATCGGCCCGCTGACCTACAACGCGCCGCACCAGCACGGCGCGCCGGTCTTCCTCGCGGGTCTCTATGAGAGCTTTCGCCTGCGCCTCGCCGGCGGCCCCTGGCGGACCTGCCGCACCGCGATGATCCCGGCCGGCGTGGTGCATGAGCTCGACATCGGCGGCAACCCGATCGCCGTGCTCTATATCGAGCCGACGCTGGAAGGCGCCGGCACGCTCGCCGCCCTCACCACCTCGGCCGACGAGGTCGACGGCGCGCTGGTCGGCACGGGCGGGGAGATCGGGCTGATGCGGCAGCTCTGGGAGGACGCCCGCAGCGTCGCCTGGGCCGGGGCGGCGCTCGACGACCTGCTGGGCGTCGCCGCGCCACGGGCACGACGGGCCATGGACCCGCGGATCGCGCGGACGCTCGCGCTGCTGGAGGCGACGCCGGACGACGCCCCCGGCGGCGTCGCCGCCGCCTGTGTCGCGGCCGGGCTGTCGCCGCACCATTTCCAGCATCTGTTCACGCGCGAGGTCGGCGTGCCCTATCGGCGCTACCGCGCCTGGACGCGCATGCGCGCGGCCATCGCCGCGGTGGCGGGGGGCAGCAACCTCACCCACGCCGCGCACGCCGCCGGCTTCTGCGACCAGGCGCACTTCACGCACGACTTCCGCCGCACCTTCGGCGCGCCGCCGTCCTGGAGCCTGCAGGGCGTGAGGATGTCGGGCGATCCGGCGCGCCGGCGGACCGGCGCGCCGCTCTAGCCTCAGGCCTCTTCCATCGCCTCCAGCTCGGCGATCATGCGCTCGATCAGGTTGAGGCCGGTCTGCCAGAAGGCCGGGTCGCGCGCATCGAGGCCGAAGGGCTTGAGCAGCTCGGAGTGATGCTTGGTGCCACCCGCCGCCAGCATGGCGAGGTAGCGCTCGGCGAAGCCCTCCGAGGCGTTCTCGTAGACCGCGTAGAGCGAGTTCACCAGGCAGTCGCCGAAGGCGTAGGCGTAGACATAGAACGGCGAATGGATGAAGTGGCCGATATAGACCCAGTAATTCTCGTAGCCCGGCCCGAAATGAATGGCCTCGCCGAGGCTCTCGGCCTGCACCTCCATCCAGATCTTGCAGATGCGCTCGGCGGTCAGCTCGCCGTTCTTGCGCTCGGTGTGGATGCGCCGCTCGAAGGTGTAGAAGGCGATCTGGCGCACCACCGTGTTGATCATGTCCTCGACCTTCGAGGCCAGCATCGCCTTGCGCGCGCGCGCATCCGGCGCCGCCGCCAGCAGCCGGCGGAAGGTCAGCATCTCGCCGAACACCGACGCCGTCTCGGCCAGGGTGAGCGGGGTCGGCGCCATCAGCGCGCCGTTGGGCGCGGCCAGCACCTGGTGCACGCCGTGGCCGAGCTCATGGGCGAGCGTCATCACGTCGCGCGGCTTGCCCATGTAGTTGAGCAGCACATAGGGGTGCGCCGAGGGCACGGTGGGGTGGGCGAAGGCGCCGGTGGCCTTGCCCGGCCGCACGCCGGCGTCGATCCAGCTCTTGTCGAAGAAGTCGCGGGCGATGTCGGCCATGCGCGGGGAGAAGGTGGAATAGGCGCCGAGCACGGTGTCGCGCGCCTCGTCCCAGCCGATGGGACGGGTCTCGACCTTGGGCAGCGGCGCGTTGCGGTCCCAGTATTCCAGCTTCTCCTTGCCGAACCACTTGGCCTTCAGCTTGTAGTAGCGGTGCGCCAGGCGCGGATAGGCGGCGTGCACGGAGGAGACCAGCGCGTCGACCACCTCGCGCTCGACGCGGTTGGCGAGATGGCGCGAATCCGCGATGTCCTCGAAGCCGCGCCAGCGGTCGGAGATTTCCTTGTCCTTGGCGAGCGTGTTGGTTACGAGGGTGAACAGGCGCAGATTCTCGCCGAACACCTTGGCCAGCGCCTCGGCGCCGATCTTGCGCTTCTCCTCGTCGGACTCGGCGAGGAAGTTCAGCGTCTGCTCCAACGGCAGGATCTCGCCGGCCACGTCGAAGCGCAGCCCGGCGATGGTCTCGTCGAACAGCCGGTTCCACGCGCCGCGTCCCGTCACGCCCTTCTCGTGGAAGAGCTGCTCGATGCGGTCCTCGAGCTGGTAGGGCTTCTCGGCCCGCACATCCTCGATCCAGGGGCGGTACTTGCCGAAGGCCGGAACGGCCAGCGCCGCCTCCATCTTGGCGTCGTCGAGCCGGTTGAGCTCCAGCGTGAAGAACAGAAGATGCGTCGAGGCGTCGGTCAGCTTCTCCTGCACGTCGCCGTAGAACTTGGCGCGCACCGGATCGGTGGTGTCACCGGAATAGACCAGCCCGGCATAGGAATAGAGCCGGCCCAGCAGGTCCTCGATCTTCTCGTAGCGCGCGACGACCGCCGCCATCTGCCCGCCCGCGTCCGGCGCGTCGAGAATGCCGGCGAGCTTGCCCTTGTAGGCCTCCTCGAAATGCGCCGACTCGGCGGCGACGCTTGCGAGATCGGCGTGAAGCTCCGGCGCGTCGAGCGCGGGATAGAGGTCCGACAGGTCCCATTGCGGGAGATTGCCGAACGCGGCGGCGGAAGCCTCGGGAGAGCGGGGCACGAAGGCGAGACGATCGAAACGGCGCAGCATGATCACTCCGGAGGTAATGTGTCGTGGCAGTGATATCGTGCGGGCCGGCACGCTATCAACCGTCACGCGCGCAATTGGCGGGCGTCGCAGACATCGCAGGGGGAGACATTGACGGCATTGAGGATCACGTCGCGGCGCCGGTTTCTGGCCATGCTCGCCGGGTTGATCTGTCTGGGAACCGCGCTGGCGGAGGCGGCGCCGCGGCGCATCGTGCTGCTGCGTCATGGCGAGAAGCACAATGCGCTCAGCCTGTGCGACATCGGCAGGGAACGCGCCCGTGCGCTGGCCGCCCAGTATCTCAACCCGACCAGCCCGATGAGCCTGCTGCGCAGCCAGCCGCCGGACGCGATCCTCGCCATGACGCTGCACACGCTGGAAACCGCGCGGCCGATCGCCCGCGCCTGGGACCTGCCCATCAAGACCAATCCGCTCATGCTCGTGCCGATCCGCAATGATCGCCATTTCAACGCGCTGCTGAACGCCGAGAATCGCCGCGTGGCGCACGACCTGCTCAGCAATCCGCGCTGGCACGGCAAGACGGTGGTCATGGTGTGGGAGCACTTCCATATCGCCAGCGCGGCGCTGGAACGGGAGTTTGCCGGGCAACAGGCGACGCTGCGCCAGCTTCTCAACCTCGACAAGATAAAGGGCGTGCCCGGCGGGGTGCCGAAGACCTGGCCCAACAGCAACTACAATTTCTTCTGGGTCCTCACCTATGACCGGCCGGACGACACGGTGCCGAGCCGCTTCGAGGTCATCCGGCAGTATTTCGCCGAACCCTACGCAAACCTTCCCTCGAACGGCTGGGGCAAGCCCGAGCCATTGCCGCCGGGCAGCAACTGCAGCTGAAACAAAAAAGGCGCCCCGAAGGGCGCCAAGTTCAAGATCCGGACTGGGGGGTGCATCGGAATGCACCTCAGTCGAAGCTGCGCTTCATCCGCTGCCAGGGCGAGTTGCTGCCCTCATAGAGCGGGGCGAAGAACGGCCTGTACAGCGGCGTATCCCGGGTCTGGCGGACCTGCTGCTTGCGGATGCGTTCGTGCTCGCGCACCTGATTGCGGTCCACGCTGTCGCCGACGCGCTGCCCGTCGCGCGGACCCACCGACGTCGCCACGGCAGGCACCGCGCCCAGAAGCATCGTCACGGCGGCCAGCCCAGCAATGCTTGCGGTAACATTTCTGCTCTTCTTCATCATGATTACCTCCCATGGGGGTTGATCGAAACGACAACGCCCAGGAATCGGGATCGTTCCCCGAACTACAAAAGAGGTACTTTCGGGTGGACGGGATAATGCTTCCTCTCGGACGCGATAAAATGCACCGTCGCCGATGGAACTTTCCGCCGGGCAGATCGTAGGAGGGCTATGAACGTGAAATCGAATCCCCCCGCCCTGACGCCGCCGCTGAAATTGCGCGACGGCGCCGCCGGTGTTGCGATCGCCACGCTGGACGAGGCCCTCGCCTTCGCCGAGACCCATCCCCACCCCCGCGGCGATTATGAGGGAATGATCCGTCGCCTGCAGGGGGCGCACAGCACGGAGGAGATGATCGAGGCGGCGAATGCGTTCAACTGGTGGGCACAATCCAACGACCTGCTGGTCGAGCCCGGCCGATCGACCTAGGCATCGGCTCGACAATGCTCAGGCGGCATCCCTTCTTCGTGGAATCCAGAGGGAAATCGATGCGCCGACGGCCTCTCGCCGCCCTGTCGAACAATACGATATACGGTATCGTGAAACCTTTATGCCAGGAAGCTCGTCTCCTCCAGGCATCGTCCGAATGTTCACGGCGCATCCACGGCTTCGGCCCGCGCCGGTAGCGCCAGACGGGACATCATATGGCTTGCCACACTCCGCTTTCGCGTCGCATCCTGCCCGCACAGTGTCGACAGAAACCGCAGTCCCGGAAGCGGCGTGGATTTGTCTGGCGAGCGAACCGGGTGTGAAGAATGAACAAGGCGGTCAAGGATGCCCTGATCTTCGCGTTGGTCGGCGGCGTCGGTTTCGTGCTCGCCCTCTATTTCGATCTTCATAAATCGCTTCACGGCACATTCCTGTTCGGCGACGAGTATGCCGTCGACGAAGCCATTCTGGCCCTGCAGGTGATAGGGATCTGCGGTTTCATCTACGGGCTGCGGCGCATCTTCGACCTCCGGGCGGAAATCGCGCGCCGCACGATCGCCGAAAAGCGCGCGGAATTCCTGGCCTTTCACGACATACTGACGGGCCTCGCGAACCGCCATTTCGTGGAGGAGCGCCTGCCCACGCTCATGCGCGTGCAGCAGCTCAAGGCGGTTTTCGCCATCGACCTCCACGACTTCAAGCGCGTGAACGATCTTGCCGGGCACAAGGGCGGCGACCTTCTGCTGCGGACGGTGGCCGACCGCCTTCGCAACGCCTTCCCCGACGACATCGTGGCACGTACCGGCGGCGACGAATTCCTCATCATCGTCACGGAGGATCATTCGGAAGAGATGGGCCAGCTGGCTCAGAAGATCATCGCGCTGCTGCGCCTACCCTCGGAGATCAACGACGTGGCGGTGGAGGTCGCCGTCTGCATGGGATCGGCCGCCATCGCCGCGCCCGACCAGATCAAGGCGGCGATCGCCCATGCCGACCTCGCCTTGGGGGAAGCCAAGCGCCGCGGGCGCAACCAGCACTGCGCCTACACGCCGGAACTCGGCCACGAGCTGGCCGGGCGGCTGGAACTGGAGAGCATGCTGCGCGAGGCCATCGCCGCGGACCGGATCGATGTCCATTTCCAGCCGCTGGTCCGGCTCGCGGATCGCTCCGTCTACGGCTTCGAGGCGCTGGCCCGCTGGACGCGGCCGGACGGCCTGATTGTCCCTCCCGATGTCTTCGTCGCCATCGCCGAACGCGCCGGGCTGATCAGCGACCTGTCCACGGGAGTGCTGCGCAAGGCCTGCCTCCAGGCGTTGAGCTGGCCGACCCATATCATGCTCTCGTTCAACGTCTCGCCGCTTCAGCTCACCGACGTCTGGCTCACCGAACGCATCCTCACCGTTCTTCGGGAAACCGGCCTCCCGCCGAAGCGGGTCTCCATCGAGATCACCGAGACCGCGGTCGTGGAGGAACTCGACCGTGCGGTGACGGCATTGGAGCGGCTGCGCGCGGCGGGCGTGCGTATCGCGCTCGACGATTTCGGCACCGGCTATTCGAGCCTCGCGCAGCTCGCCAACATCCCGTTCGACAAGATCAAGATCGACCGTCGCTTCATCCAGAGCTTCCTCGACAACGACAAGCAGATGAAGATCGTCCGCTCGATCGTGAATCTCGGCCAGGGCCTCGGCGTCGCGACGCTGGCCGAGGGCGTGGAGACGGAGGAGCAGTATCTGCAGCTGCGGCAGCTCGGCTGCGAGCTCGCCCAAGGCTACCTGTTCGCCCGGCCGATGCCGGCCGCGGAGGTCACCACCTATCTCGCCTGCGCCTCGCCCGACAGACAGACGGCCTGACGCCATCCGTTTTTCGGGGCGCGGGATGGCGCACGCCGTCCACCGGCGTCTGTGACCCGCGAAATGGTGAAGAGGATGGCTTGGATGTCGTCCGGCGCGGCGTTGGTCGCCAGGCGCGGCGTCGCGGTTGAACCGGAAAGGAATGGTGGGCGCGACAGGGATTGAACCTGTGACCCCCTCGATGTCAACGAGGTGCTCTCCCGCTGAGCTACGCGCCCATTCCGTGGTCTCTTGCGAGCGGGGCTCCCCTATATCGGGAACCCCGCGCCGGCGCAAGCCGGGGAATGACGGCTGTGGATGACGCCGCCGATCCGCGTTCAGGCCGCCAGCATCTTGCCGACCTCATTGACGAGATCGCGCAGGTGGAAGGGCTTCGACAGCACCTTGGCGTCCTTGGGGGCCTGGCTGTCGGCGTTCAGCGCCACGGCCGCGAAGCCGGTGATGAACATCACCTTGATGTCCGGATCGAGCTCGGTGGCGCGGCGCGCCAGCTCGATTCCATCCATCTCCGGCATCACGATATCGGTGAGCAGCAGTTCGAACGGCTCCTCGCGCAGCCGGTCATAGGCCGATCGGCCATTGTCGAAGTCCACGACCTCGTAGCCCGCATTCTGGAGCGCCTTGACCAGAAAGCGGCGCATGTCGGTATCGTCTTCGGCGAGCAGGATCTTGAGCATCCCGGGCATCCTGATTCCTTGAAGCGGCCGCCCCGCGCCAATTCCCCTGAATCGGCGGCGAGGCTCCGGCCGCATGCACGTTTCACTTGGGTACCCCGGCGCCTCTTAGCACATCGTGAACGCCGGAGGCTTCGCGCACGCATCCTGGCGGGAGCAGCCTCGCACTTACGTGTTCATGAAACGGTCACCGACGCTGCGCGCCCGCATTCCGCCCCGCAGGCCCGCATGTTAGAGAATTCGGTGAAGGGCGTGCACGACGTCTCGCCGTCTGAGAGATACCCGGCGCGAGGAGCGGATTGAGGAATGATGGCCGTCTTAGCTGACACGATCGATCCGGCATTCGAGATTGTGCAGCCGGCGACCCTCAACGCGCCGCTCCTCTTCAACTCGCCCCATAGTGGAATCGTCTATCCAAGGGACTTCGTGGAGCAGTCGCGGCTCGATCTGCCGATCCTGCGCCGCTCGGAAGACACGCTGGTCGACACGCTGTTCCACGACGTGACGCGTCTGGGCATGGGGTTCATGCGGGCGCACTTCCCGCGCTGCTATCTCGACGTCAACCGCGAACCCTACGAGCTCGACCCGCGCATGTTCGACGGGCGCCTGCCGGCCTACGCCAATACGCGCTCGATGCGCGTCGCCGGCGGCCTCGGCACCATCGCCCGCATCGTCGGCGAGGCGCAGGAAATCTATGGCCGCCGGATTCCGGTGGATGACGCCATCTCGCGCATAGAGACCCTCTACAAGCCGTATCACCGCACGCTGCGCCAGCTGATGGTCCAGATGCAGCGCACCTTCGGCATCGCGGTGCTCGTCGACTGCCATTCGATGCCGTCCGGCTGCCAGCGCGATTCGCGCATCGACATCGTGCTCGGCGACCGCTACGGCACCAGCTGCGCTCCGATCATCCCCGACATCATGGAAGCCGAGCTGCGCCGGCGCGGCTATTCGGTGGCGCGCAACAAGCCCTATGCCGGCGGCTTCATCACCGAGCATTATGGCAATCCGGCCTCCGGCATGCACGCGGTCCAGATCGAGATCAACCGCGCGCTTTATATGCATGAGGCTACTTATCAGCCGTCCGACAGCTTCGAAATTGTGCGTAGCGACCTGCTCGACATGGCGCTGGCGCTGTCCCGCATCGCCCATCTGGAACTCGCGCCCATCCGCACGGCGGCCGAATAACTCTATTTTATCAAATACTTAACCGGTACCCCGCGGAAAATTGATGGGGTGATGCAAAAAACCGCATAAGAGCCTTGCATTTTGGACATGCGACCTATACCAATTCTGCACGCTCGGTTCCGGGCTGACAGTTCCCTTTCCGATTGTTCGGGTTTGACCGCAGATAAAGCGGGAGGGAGATGTCGGCCCCGGTGATCAGGCCGCCCCTTGAGAGCGGTTGGACACATAGCGAAGACGACCACGCAAGATGGCAAAGCCACGGCGGGCGCATTTTCGGTCCAGCGCAAAAGAAAGAGGCCGCTTACGCAGTGCGCAAGCGGCCCAAGTCTAGGGAGGAAACGCCCAAGGAGGGCTGTACGGAGCGACGCCAATCGCTGCGTACGAGTGCAAGATGTAGGTGCATTGCGGAATAATCAAGGCAGCACCGGCATTTTCTGGCATACCAAATACAAATGAGCTTCCGTTGTGGCATTAATGTCGCAAACGGCGGTGCCAAGGCACCGGCAAAGGCGGCTTCCGCCTTGACGGGCGTTGACGGGTCGGCCGGGGGGTCGCGACACGTCAACGCCCGTTTTGCGTTTCGAGCCCTGGATTTGACCTATCGCCGGAATTTGCCGGGCGCCGACTCGCGAGCGCCGATGGCGCGGGATTGCGCGGCCGGCGCAGGCCGGCGCAGACCGGCGACGCCTGAAGTACGTCCTCGTCGACCCGTCGACGCATTTTCCAGGCGCGACGTTCGATCAAGGTTCGCGAAAAAGGCTCCAGCCCACGCCGGATCGACGGCCCTCCCCCGCCTTCGCGACAACGATGCCGCCCGACATCGCCTGACGCCGCGCCCGAGGCCACGTGCATCGGCCCTGGGGGCCGGTCCCGTCTCCCGCTCCCGCGTATCGCTCCCGCCCGGCGACGCGCCTGTCACGCACGCACGGTGACGTACGTCGCGCAACGCGAATACCGCGAGCGCCGCCGTCCATTCCGAAACCAAAGGGCTGAAAAAGAAAGGGGCCGCTCGCGTTGCCGCAGCGGCCCAAGTCTAGGGAGGAAACGCCCAAGGAGGGCGGCGGTGGCGCAACGCCAATCGCGCTACCGCAACGCAACATTCATAACGCTGCGACGCACACTTGGCAAGCACGATACGAAAGAAACGAAACCGACAATTGGTCGCAGGCGCTCAAATGATGACATTCGCGCTTGTCACGCGCCATTGATGTGCGAAGCCCTGTCGATGTCCTGGCCACCCGCCACGCGGGAACGCCGAGGCGATCAGAGCCGGGCGACACGCCGGCGCGACGAAGCCAACGCGCCGCAGCTCGTTCGAAACAGCCTTTAATTTCAATCTATTGGCGAAAAAGAAAGGGGCCGCTCACGTTGCCGGAGCGGCCCAAGTCTAGGGAGGAAACGCCCAAGGAGGGCGGCGGTAGGGCAACGCCAATCGCCTTACCGCGCTGCAATAATATGGCAGCTTCGCTTCCCGATAGCAACGACCCTGATTGCTCATTTCTTGGACTTGCTGGAATAGCAGCCATGCGCGGAGCGCGGGGCGAACTGACGGGCGCCCCTCAGCGATACGCGCATCTGCGCCGCACGCGACAGGCGCGAAGCGGCGCCGTGGCGATTGCCGAGCCCGCCCGCGCCCGATATGCGTTGGCCCGACCGGCACCGTGCGCCGGCGGGTGGCAGCCGACAGGAGCGTGGCCGATGAGTGCGGTGGACTTCGAGAGTTTCGTGCATGAACTCGCCACGGTCTCGGGCCAGGCCATCCTGCCCTTCTTCCGCACCGCGCTCGGCGTCGAGGACAAGAGCCGGGGCGCGGCCTTCGACCCCGTCACCGCCGCCGACCGCGCCGCCGAGCAGGCCATGCGGACCCTTATCCGCCGCACCTTCCCCAGCCATGGCGTGCGCGGCGAGGAATTCCCCGATGACGGCATCGACGCCGATTTCGTGTGGGTGCTCGACCCGATCGACGGCACGAAGTCGTTCATCTGCGGCATGCCGGCCTGGGGAACGCTGATCGGCCTGTGCCGGCAGGGCCAGCCGGTCTACGGCATGATGCACCAGCCCTTCATCCGCGAGCGCTTCTATGGCGACGGCGCGCAGGCGCGCTATCGCGGGCCGGCGGGCGAGCGGCGCCTCGCCGTGCGCCCCTGCGCCAGCCTGGGCGAGGCGGTGCTGATGACCACGAGCCCGCTGCTGATGGATCTGGACAACCGCGCGCTCTACACCGAGGTCGAGAAGCGCGTTCGCCTGCCGCGCTATGGCGGCGACTGCTACGCCTATTGCATGCTCGCCGCCGGCCATGTCGACCTCGTCATCGAGACCAATCTCAACGACTTCGACATCGTGCCGCTGGTGCCGATCGTCGCGGGCGCGGGCGGCATCGTCACCAATTGGGAAGGCGGCCCGGATCTTTCCGGCGGCCGCGTCGTCGCCTCGGGCGACCGCCGCGTCCACGACGCGGCGCTGAGAGTGCTCAACGGCGGCTGATCAGGCCGCCGCGCCGCTGCCCGGGATGAAGGCATCGAAGGCCGCCAGCAGCGGCTCGCGGAAGACGTCGCGCTCCTGCAGCAGTTCATGCCGCGCACCGGGGATCACCACATGCGCGCCGGCGATCAGCCGCGTGCCGAGATACTCGATGCTCGGGGTGGACACGATACTGTCCGCCCCCGCCCCGACCATCAGCAGCGGCTGGCGGATCGCCCGCGCGGAGGCGGGGTCGGCGAGGGTCTCCATCAGGTCGAAGGCCGCCTTCACCCAGCCGATGGTCGGCGGGCCGACATCGAGCTGCGGCTGCTCCATGTTGATGGTCAGGTTGCGCGCGAAGCGGGCGCGGTCGGAGGTCAGCCGGTTGCCGTCGAAATGCACCTCGTGCAGCGGCTTCATGCGCCGCGTCGGCACATAGGCTTTCGAAAGGCCGAGCCGCGCCAGGAAGCGTGCCAGCCGGCGCGCCGCGACGTCGTGCTTGACCAGCGACAGGTCCAGCATCGGCGCGACAAGGAACATGCGCGCGAAGAAATGCCCGCCGCGCCGGGCGTGGTCGAGCAGGATCGACGCCCCCATCGAATGGGCAAGGGTGAAATGCGGTCCAGGCATGTCCGGCAGCACCGCCTGCTGCATGAAGGCACCGAGATCGCGCTGATACTCGGCGAAATTCCCCACATGCCCCTTCATGGGGTTGGCGAGCAGCCGCTGCGAACCGCCCTGCCCGCGCCAGTCGAGCGCGGCAACGGCAAAATGGCGGCGCCGGAGATCGCGCACCGTCTCGAAATATTTCTCGATCTTCTCGGTCCGGCCGGGAAACACGCAGACCGTGCCGAGGCACATGCCGTTCTCCGGCCGCCAGCGGGCAAAGCGCAGCCGCACGCCGTCCGAGGTCGTCACGGCGCCGCATACCGCGCCCTCGGGCACGGGGTTGTCCTTGGTACTGTGGAGGATCATTTCGAGCGGCATGTTCCGGCGGGCGTTGACGGTCGATCCTGCGGCTTATACCGGAGCCGCGCCGCTCCACAAGGCGCAAGCGGCATCGAAGGCAGGCGCCACAAGGGGCGTGCGAAGGGGCGCGCGCGCCGCCGGCATCAGTAGCGCTTGTCGCCGAAGCCGATCACCTTCATGCCGCTGATGGCGCCCGAAACCCCGTCGACCACCACCTGCACCCGCTCCCCGCGCGGGCCGTTAGCCTCCAGAAGGATAGTCGCGCCCCGCCGGCGGATCACCGATATCTTGGAGAAGCCCCGCCCGGACAGCATGCGCACCGCCGCGTCCGCGTCCATCTGGCCGCCTCCGCCGCCGCGCGGGGCGGGTGGCGCGTCATAGGGGGCGTAGGGGCCCGGATTGGGCGTATAGGGCCCCGGCGCCGGACGGTAATTCTGCGCGAACGCCGCCGTCCCGCCCGGCGACCCGGGCGGGAGCTGGCCCAGCAGCAGTCCCATAGCGACGATCAGCACCGCCGATGCTCGCGCCATCACGCAACACCGTCCTTCGAATCCGGCGAGTATCGAACCTTCATTTCCTTAAGAACAGTGCACTGAACGTCGACCGAGCCGGTCGTTCATTTTCCGTTCATCTTCGGCCCCGGCCGACGTCGCGACATCTGCCGCCCCTCCCCTTGCGCAGAGCAAAGCCATGCCTATCTCGAAGTCGTACCGGCCGGATGGCGGTACACGAACCGGGTCCGGCTCAGATGAGAGGACCCTGGCCCCTGCATGTCGCTTAACGTGAGGATATGCCATGCGTACGTTTGATCTTACCCCCCTGCACCGCTCGACTGTCGGCTTCGACCGGCTGTTCTCCCTGCTCGACCAGGTCAACAATGTCGAGACCGGCACCACCTATCCGCCCTACAATATCGAGCGGACCGGCGAGAATTCCTACCGTATCACCGTCGCGGTAGCGGGCTTCACCGAGGACGACCTCACCATCGAGGTGAAGGAAAACGGCCTCTCCATCCGTGGCGACCGCAAGGTCGACACCTCCGCCAAGTCCGGCGAAGTGCTCTATCAGGGCATTGCCGCGCGCGCCTTCGAGCGCCGCTTCCAGCTCGCCGACCATGTCGAGGTCCGCGGCGCCAACCTTGCCAACGGCCTGCTGCATGTCGACCTCGTGCGTGAAATTCCCGAGGCGATGAAGCCCCGCACGATTCCGATCGCCGCCGGTGCTGCCACGCCCCGCACGATCGAGGCGAAGACGACGGCGAAGGCCGCGTGAAGGCCGGCGGCCGGCACTCTCTCCCTGTGGGATAGAGAGCCCGGCACGCACCTGCCGACGCATGAGAAGGACGCCCCGGACCACCGGGGCGCCCTTTTTTGTTGCCGTCGCCCGCGCGCGATGTCCGCCGGCTACTCCGCGGCCGGAGCCGGCGGGCTTCCGGTTCCCCGCACCACGACCGAGGCGGTGCCGGCCGGGGTGTCGCTGCCCGTTCCCGTCCCGGTTCCCGTTCCGCTGCCGACGGCAGGCGGTGCGACGGCGGGCGGCGGCACGCTGGTTTGGGCCTCGGGACCGCTCCTGGGTGAAGACGTCTCGGCCTGCGCCGCCGGCGTCTCCTCACCCGGCGTACCGGCGGCGGGCGCCTGCGCGTCCGCATCGGGCGCGGTGCCGGGCGGCACGGCTATGCCGGGAATGACCCGCACCGCCGTCCCCGCCGGAGCCGCACCGGCCGCGGGGGAATCGGCGGGCCCGGCCTGGGTCGGAGCGGCAGTGGGAACGGCCGCCGCGGGAACGGCCGGCGCGGGATCGGCCGCCGGCTTGGCAGCCGCCCCCATGTCCGGCGCGCCGGACGAGCCCGGCACGGCCGGATCGGAGGGGGCGGGAGCCGTCACCGTGGCGATCTCCGGGGGACGCGCCGGCGGCAGCGGCGGAACGGCAGGCAGTGGCGGTGGCGCCTGACGGGCAACAGGGGCCTGACCGACCGGATGCATGGCGATGACGCGCCCGTTGAAAGCGTCGATGCGCACGCGCACGCGCCTGCCGGAGCGGTCGGTGGCGTCGACCACATAGGTATCGCCGTCCACGCGGGCGCGACCAATTGCCGTCATGCCCATGGAGCCCAGCATCGGATTGATGTCGGCGAAGGGAAAGCGCCCGGGCGTCCGGTAGACCGGCGGCGGCGGGTAGTAGCCGCCAGGCGGAAACGGCTCGTAATAGCGCTCGACATACACCCCGCCGAACGGCCGGAAATAGAATTCGGCCTGCGCCGGAAAGCTGGCGATCGCCGCCAGGGCGGCCAGCATCGGCATGGCGGCGGGCGGCAGGCGCATCGGCGCGCGCGGCGTCGACATCGAAGGCTCCAATCAACATTGACGACCCACCCTAGCGGAAACCGCAAATGCGGCGCCGACAAGACCCGGCGCCGGCATTCCGGCGTGGATGGCGGCGGCCGTCACGGGCGCAACGGCATTGCGCGCCGGCGCGCGGCGCCTTACCGTTCCTTTCGCCGGACGCACCACCTTCGCAAGAAGCGAGAAAAAACGCCCTGGCCATCCCATGCGCGGCGCTTGTGCGCGGGCGTCAATTCTGGCATGTTCGCGATTGATAGGGCAGCCATGCTGTCCTATAATTCATTGACTCGTGCCCATGCAGGGGCATGGCACGAAGGATGCTAGCGTAGGTCGGCGAGCGTGCACGCCTTGCGGGAGAGCGCCCCGCGAGAGTTGTCCGTGTCGGCGCCGGGCGGAATGCGACCCTTGAGGGAGTGACGGGAATGAACGAGGAATTGGGCGGCGCTGCCGCGCGCATGATCGGCGAGGGTTCGGTTCGTCCGGCCGCGACGGATCGCGCCGCCACCAAATCCATTTCCCATGTCGATCCGGGGTTGCCGGCCGCGCAGGGTCTGTACGACCCGCGCAACGAGAAGGATTCTTGCGGCGTCGGCTTCATCGCCGACATCAAGGGCCGCAAGTCGCACCAGATCGTTCAGGACGGCCTGAAGATCCTGCTGAACCTCGAGCACCGCGGCGCGGTCGGCGCCGACCCGCGCGCCGGCGACGGCGCCGGCATGCTGGTCCAGCTTCCGCATCGTTTCTTCGTCAAGGAAGCGGCCAAGCTCGGCTTCGATCTGCCGGAGCCCGGCCATTACGCCGTCGGCCACATCTTCATGCCGCACGACGCCGAGGGCCAGGAGATCATCCGCTCGACCATGGAGCGGGTCATCGCCGAGGAAGGCCAGGTTCTGCTCGGCTGGCGCGACGTGCCGACCGACAACACCTCGCTCGGCCACACCGTGCTGCCGACCGAGCCGAAGCACGTCCAGGTGCTGGTCGGCCGTGGCGAGGCGGTGGCCAGCGAGGACGATTTCGAGCGCCGGCTGTTCGTCCTGCGCAAGGTGATCTCCAACGCCATCTACTCCGCCAAGGACCCGCGCACCTCGGGCTATTACGTCGTGTCGCTGTCCTGCCGGACCCTGGTCTACAAGGGCATGTTCAACGCCGACCAGCTCGGCGCCTACTATTCCGACCTGCACGATCCGTCGTTCGAGAGCGCGGTGGCCCTCGTCCACCAGCGCTTCTCGACCAACACCTTCCCGGCCTGGTCGCTGGCCCATCCCTACCGGATGGTCGCGCACAATGGCGAGATCAACACGCTGCGCGGCAATGTGAACTGGATGGCGGCCCGCCAGGCTTCCGTCGACAGCGAGCTGTTCGGCAACGACATCTCCAAGCTCTGGCCGATCTCCTATGAGGGCCAGTCGGACACGGCGTGTTTCGACAACGCGCTCGAATTCCTCATCCAGGGCGGCTACGAGCTGCCCCACGCGGCGATGATGCTGGTGCCCGAGGCCTGGGCCGGCAACCCGCTGATGAACGAGGAACGCCGCGCCTTCTACGAATACCACGCCGCCATGATGGAGCCGTGGGACGGGCCGGCGGCCATCGTCGCCACCGACGGGCGCCAGATCGTCGCCACGCTCGACCGCAACGGCCTGCGCCCGGCGCGCTATCTCGTCACCACCGACGACAGGATCGTGCTCGCCTCGGAGATGGGCGTTCTCACCTTCCCCGAGAGCGAGATCGTCACCAAGTGGCGCCTGCAGCCGGGCAAGATGCTGCTGGTGGACCTCGAAGAGGGCCGCCTCGTCCCGGACGAGGAGGTGAAGACCACGCTCGCCAAGGCGCATCCCTACAAGGAGTGGCTGAAGCGCACCCAGCTCGTGCTGGAGGAACTGCGTTCCGTCGAGGCACGCGAGGTGCGCACCGACGTGTCGCTGCTCGATCGCCAGCAGGCCTTCGGCTACACTCAGGAAGACCTCAAGCTGCTGATGGCGCCGATGGCGACCACCGGCCAGGAGGCGGTCGGCTCCATGGGCTCCGACACGCCGATCTCGCCGCTGTCGAAGAAGTCGAAGTCGCTCTTCACCTATTTCAAGCAGAACTTCGCGCAGGTCACCAACCCGCCGATCGATCCGATCCGCGAGGAGCTGGTGATGAGCCTGGTCTCGTTCATCGGGCCGCGGCCGAACATCTTCGACCTCGAAGGCAATTCGCGCCGCAAGCGGCTCGAGGTGCGCCAGCCGATCCTGACCAATGAGGACCTGGAGAAGATCCGCTCCATCGGCTTCATGGAGGAGCGCTTCGACACCCGCACGCTCGACATCACCTACCCCGCCGACAAGGGCGCGGCGGGCATGGACGATGCCGTCGAGCGGCTGTGCGAGCGCGCCGAGGCGGCGGTGCATGGCGGCTACAACATCATCATCCTGTCCGACCGGCTGGTCGGGCCGGACCGCATCCCGATCCCGTCGCTGCTGGCCACGGCTTCCGTGCACCATCACCTGATCCGCAAGGGCCTGCGCACCTCCGTCGGCCTCGTGGTGGAGACCGGCGAGGCGCGCGAGGTGCACCATTTCGCCTGTCTCGCGGGCTATGGCGCCGAGGCGATCAACCCCTACCTCGCCTTCGAGACGATGATCGACATGCGCGTCGACATCCCCGAGGAGGTGTCCGAGGACGAGATCGTCAAGCGCTTCATCAAGTCGATCGACAAGGGCCTGCTGAAGGTCATGTCGAAGATGGGCATCTCGACCTACCAGTCCTATTGCGGCGCGCAGATCTTCGACGCGGTCGGCCTCAACCAGGACGTGATCGAGAAGTACTTCTTCGGCACCGCCTCCTCCATCGGCGGCATCGGCTTGGCCGAGATCGCCGAGGAAACCGCGATGCGCCATCGCGACGCCTTCGGCGACGCGCCGGTCTACCGCACCGCGCTCGACGTCGGCGGCGACTATGCCTTCCGCCTGCGCGGCGAGGAGCATGCGTGGGACCCCGAGACCGTCGCCGTGCTCCAGCACGCGGTGCGCGGCAATGCCCAGGACAAGTACCGCCACTTCGCCGAGCTGGTGAACGAGGCCGGCGCCAAGACGCTGAACATCCGCTCGCTGTTCCGCATCCGCGACGCGGAGGAGGTCGGCCGCGCGCCGATTCCGCTCGACGAGGTGGAGCCGGCGGTCGACATCGTGAAGCGCTTCGTCACCGGCGCCATGTCGTTCGGCTCGATCTCGCGCGAGGCGCACACCACGCTCGCCATCGCGATGAACCGCATCGGCGGCAAGTCGAACACCGGCGAAGGCGGCGAGGAGGCCACCCGCTTCAAGCCGCTGCCGAACGGCGACAGCATGCGCTCGGCGATCAAGCAGGTCGCCTCCGGCCGCTTCGGCGTGACGGCGGACTACCTCGTCAATGCCGACATGATCCAGATCAAGATGGCGCAGGGTGCCAAGCCCGGCGAAGGCGGCCAGCTGCCCGGCCACAAGGTCGACGCGGTGATCGCCAAGGTGCGCCATTCGACCCCGGGCGTCGGCCTGATCTCGCCGCCGCCGCACCATGACATCTACTCGATCGAGGATCTCGCGCAGCTCATCTACGACCTGAAGAACGTCAACCCCGAGGCCGATATCTCGGTGAAGCTCGTCTCCGAGGTCGGCGTCGGCACGGTCGCGGCCGGCGTCGCCAAGGCGCGCGCCGACCACATCACCGTCTCCGGCTTCGAGGGCGGCACCGGCGCCTCCCCGCTCACCGCCATCAAGCATGCCGGTTCGCCCTGGGAGATCGGCCTCGCCGAGGCGCACCAGACGCTGGTGCTGAACAATCTGCGCGGGCGCATCGCGCTGCAGGTCGATGGCGGCCTGCGCACCGGGCGCGACGTGGTGATCGGCGCCCTGCTCGGCGCCGACGACTTCGCCTTCTCGACCGCCCCGCTCATCGCGGCGGGCTGCATCATGATGCGCAAGTGCCACCTCAACACCTGCCCGGTCGGCGTCGCCACGCAGGACCCGGTGCTGCGCAAGCGCTTCAAGGGCGCGCCCGAGCACGTCATCAACTACTTCTTCTTCGTCGCCGAGGAAGTGCGCGAGCTGATGGCCTCGCTGGGCGTGGCGAACTTCAACGAGATGATCGGCCACTCCGACTGGCTCGACCAGCGCGAGGCGATCGAGCACTGGAAGGCCAAGGGCCTCGACTTCAGCCGCATCTTCGCCAAGCCGGATGTCGGCCCGGAGGTCGCGGTCTACCACACCGAGCGGCAGAACCACCCGATCGCGCATGTGCTCGACCGCACGCTGATCCATCAGGCCATGCCGGCGCTGGAGAGCGGCGAGAAGGTGGTGATCCACACCGGGATCAAGAGCATCAACCGCTCCGTCGGCGCGATGCTCTCTGGCGAGGTGGCCAAGCGCTACGGCGACACCGGCCTGCCCGACGACACGATCGACATCCATCTGACCGGCACCGCCGGCCAGGCCTTCGGCGCCTTCCTCGCCACCGGCGTCTCGATGACCCTGGTGGGCGAGGCCAACGACTATGTCGGCAAGGGTCTCTCGGGCGGGCGCATCGTCGTGCAGCCGGCGGCCGACAGCGCCATCGTGCCGGAGGAGTCGATCATCGTCGGCAACACCGTGATGTACGGCGCCACCTCCGGCGAGTGCTACTTCCACGGCGTCGCCGGCGAACGCTTCGCGGTGCGCAACTCGGGCGCCATCGCGGTGGTCGAAGGCACCGGCGACCATGGCTGCGAGTACATGACCGGCGGCATCGTCGTGGTCATCGGCCAGACCGGGCGCAACTTCGCGGCTGGCATGTCCGGCGGCGTGGCCTATGTTCTGGACGAGGACGGCACCTTCAAGAAGCGCTGCAACCTCTCCATGGTCGATCTCGAGCCGGTGGAAGAGGAAGAGGACCTCATGGAGCGCCTGCACCACCATGGCGGCGACCTGGAGTTCAAGGGCCGCATCGACATCATGGCGGATATGGGCCGCCACGACGAGGAGCGCCTGCACCAGCTCATCGCCAAGCACCTGCACTACACGGGTTCGAAGCGGGCGCAGACCATCCTCGACAACTGGGCCGAATATCGCGGCAAGTTCGTCAAGGTGATGCCCGTCGAGTACCAGCGGGCGTTGCGCGAAATGGAGAAAATGCGCGGCCTGCAGGCGGCCGAATAGCCGCCTCTGCACCGATCGCGCGCCATCCCGGCCAAGCCCGCAGGGCGCCGAGCCGGGATCGCTCTCCCCAGGAGGACGATCCCGGACACCGCCTCGCGGCGGTTCCGGGATGACGGCGGACGGTGTCGAGACAAGCAGCTTGGCGCGGCGGTGTGCCGCGCCGTCATTTTCCAACTGGCATGTTTGATGTATCTGGCACCGGAGGTGGAATGCCTCCAAGGTGGCGGTGCTCCGCGAAAGAGGGCGCAATGGGTAAGGTTACGGGCTTTCTCGAAATCGATCGGCGCGAGGCGAAGTATCAGCCGGCGTCCGACCGCATTCGCCATTTCCGCGAGTTCACCCTGCCCCTGCCGGACGCCGAGGTCGCCAACCAGGCCTCGCGCTGCATGGATTGCGGCATCCCGTTCTGCCACGGGCCGAACGGCTGCCCGATCCATAACCAGATCCCGGACTGGAACGACCTCGTCTATCACGGGAACTGGGAGGAGGCGGCGCGCAACCTCCACTCCACCAACAACTTCCCCGAATTCACCGGCCGCATCTGCCCCGCGCCCTGCGAGGAGGCCTGCACGCTGAACCTCGAGGACGTGCCGGTCACCATCAAGACGGTCGAGCAGGCCATCGCCGACAAGGCGTGGAAGGCGGGCTGGATCAAGCCCGAGCCGGCCGCGCACAAGACCGGCAAGAAGGTCGCGGTGATCGGCTCCGGCCCGGCCGGCCTTGCCGCCGCGCAGCAGCTCGCCCGCGCCGGGCACGACGTGCACGTGTTCGAGCGCGAGCCCAAGGCCGGCGGCCTGCTGCGCTACGGCATCCCCGACTTCAAGATGGAGAAGCACTATATCGACCGCCGCGTCGCCCAGATGGAGGGCGAAGGCGTCACCTTCCATTACGGCGCCAATGTCGGCGTGACCACGCCGCTCGACGAGCTGCTCGACGCCCACGACGCGGTGCTGATGTGCGGCGGCTCGGAGACCCCGCGCGACCCCGGCCTGCCGGGCCAGGAGCTGGAGGGCGTCCACTACGCCATGCCCTATCTGGTGCAGCAGAACCGCCGCGTCGGTCGCGAGGACGTCGGCAGCGAGCAGCCGATCCTCTCGGCCGGCAAGCATGTGGTGGTGATCGGCGGCGGCGATACCGCGTCCGACTGCGTCGGCACCTCCTTCCGCCAGGGCGCGCTCTCCGTGCACCAGCTCGACATCCGCCCGGTGCCCCCGCTCAAGGAGGACAAGCTGGCGGTGTGGCCGTACTGGCCGACCAAGTTCCGCACCTCCTCCAGCCAGGCCGAGGGCGCCGATCGCGAATTCTCCGCCGCCACGCTCGGCGTCGAGGGCAAGAATGGCCGCGTCACCTCGGTGAAGTGCGCCCGCGTCGACGCCCGGCGCCAGCCGATCCCCGGCACCGAATTCCACATCAAGGCGGATCTGGTCTTCATTGCCCTCGGCTTCGCCCATCCCGTGCATGAGGGCATGCTGGAGCAGCAAGGGCTGGCGCTCGACAAGCGCGGCAATGTGCACGCGAGCGACCTCGACTACGCCACCAGCGTGCCGAAGCTGTTCGCCGCCGGCGACATGCGGCGCGGCCAGTCGCTGGTGGTCTGGGCGATCCGCGAGGGTCGGCAGGCGGCGCAGTCGATCGACACCTATCTGATGGGCAGCTCCGTCCTGCCGCGCTGAACGGCGGCTCCCCAGCGCCTCGATCAAGCCGGGCCGGCCATGCCGCGCCCGGTTTTTTCATGCCGCGCCCGACTTTTCATGCCGCGCCGGTGCCGTGCGTCGGCGCGCCTGCGCCGTCAGGGCGTGGCGGTGCCGGTACCGGCCGGCGTTGCCGCCGCATCCGGCGCAGCATGCGGCACCGCACCCGGCAGGGCCGTCTCCGGCATGGGCGGAACGAGCGGCTCGGTGCTCGCCGCCGGCTGCCCCGCCGGCCAGCGGAAATCGTCCGCACGACCGGCGACCGCCGGCAGCGGACCGCCGCTGATGAGGACGCTGGCAGGCTCGGGGGTGTCGGCGGCGGAGGTCGCGGCCTGCATGATGTCGCTCCCCGCCGGCGTTCCGGGCGCCCCGGCGAGCGAACGGGCCGTTCCCGCCGATCCGCCGGTCAGCAGGATGATGGAGGGGCGCGCGTCGACAGGATCGGCGGTCGCGGCAGGCAGGTCCTGGCCGGACATGAGGTCGTCCAGCTTCTGGTCGACGAAGAAGGCCAGCTTGCGGGCGCCGGCCCGGGTGAAGCCGACCCCGTCCGCCGTGCGCAGGCGCCGACGCTGGCCGTCGACTGCCGGGCCCGACGTCATGAACTTGCCGTTCTCGTCCACAAAGCCGTCCGTCACGTCCACGAAGATGAAGCCGGCCCGCTCGACCGTTTCCTTGAGCATCGCATTGAACCGGGCGATCTGCTCGCTGCGGGCCTCGTCCTCGACCGGCGGCAGGCCGACCACGACCACCGAGCGCCGCTGCAGCTTCAGCGCCATCAGGAACTCATCGAGGCGGCGCCCATAGAGTTCGCGCCAGCGGTCGTCGAACAGCTCCATCCGGCCGGCCGGATCGACGATCGGCCCGAGATCGTTGCTGCCGGCCATGACGACGATGACATTGGGCTGGTCATTGCCCGCCGGGAGCTGCCGCGCCGTCGCGATCAGGTCCACCCGGCTGCCGGGCGCGAAGCCCGCTCCGTCCTCGGACCGGCCAACCACGGCGGCCCCCTCGCGGTCCGCCGCGAAGGCGTCCGCCAATCCCTGCGCCAGCGGGCCGGCCTGCTCGTCGCCGAGCACCAGCACGACTTCCTTGGCCTTCTCGGCGTCGCCACGCGCTTCCGTCACCGAGGTGAACACCTTGCCGCGCGGATCGGCCGGCTGCTGCGCCACCACGGGCGGCGGCGGCAGGACGACGTCCGGAGGCCGACGGGCGCGACCCACGCCACCGCCACCGCCACCGCCGCCGAAAAGGTCGATCAGCGGCTGGAACGGCGACCAGGCGCGGCGCGGCGCCGGCTGCTGGACATTTCCCTGCGGGCGCTGCTGCTGGCGGTTGGTCTGGCGCGACTGCTGTCGCTGCGGGCGGTTCGGTGATTGGGCGCGGGGCTGCTGCGACTGCCGGGCATTGGATTGTCCGATATCGGCCGGCGGGCGGAACCAGTCGCTCTGGGCCTGGGCGAGCGAACAGCCGGCGACCAGCACGCCGACCACCGCCAGCGCCTTCAGTCCGAGCCGGTGTCCGCGCGACCGCATGAGCCGTTCCCCGATGGCGATACGCCTGCAGCGGTGAACCATTATCGCGGCCGTTTCAAGACCCCCCGGGCGTGGCCGCGTCAAGAACCGTCGCGGGCGCGCAGACTCTCCAGCACCTCGCCGGTCGCCATGCCGTCCGGCAGCATGCCGACGCTGACCTGATATTCGCGCACGGCCACGCGCGTCTTCTGACCGACGGCGCCGTCATGCGGACCGACATCATAGCCGCGCGAGGCGAGGCGCTTCTGCAGTTCCGAGCGCTCCTGCCGCGACAGCATCTTCTGGTCTTCCGGCCAGGGCTGGACGAACGGCCCGCCGCCACGGATGCGGTCGGCGAGATGGCCGATGGCCAGCGCATAGGCGTCGGCGGGGTTGTAGCTGAGGATGGCCTTGAAGTTGCCGGTCATCAGGAAGGCCGGCCCCTTGGCGCCCGCCGGCAGCAGCAGATAGGCCATCTCGTCGCCGTCCGGCATCGCGCGCCCCTCGGGGCGCCGCACGCCGAGCGCCCACCATTCGCGCATCGGCTTGCGCAGGTGCTTGTCGGCCAGCAGGTAGTTGAAGCGGCGCGGCAGCACGACCTCGTAGCCCCAGCTGCGCCCGGCGACCCAGCCGCCGCGCTTCAGCTTGTTGGCGGTCGAGCCCATCGCGTCGGCGACCGAATCGACGACATTGCGGTGGCCGTCGCCGTCGAAATCGATCGCGTCGCGCTGGAAGGCGGTCGGCATGAACTGGGTGAGGCCGAACGCGCCTGCCCAGGAGCCGCGCAGATGGCTCTCGGGAATGTCGCCCTTGTCGAGGATGCGCAGCGCGGCAACGAACTCGTCGCGGAAATAGGCCTGCCGGCGGCCGACGCAGGCGAGCGTCGCGGTGGCCTGCAGCACGGGATAGGAGCCGCGCGCGCTGCCGTAATTGGTCTCGATGCCCCAGATCGCGGCCACCACATAGGGGTCGACCCCATAGGTCCGGCCGACGGATTCGAACACCGCCGCGTTCTGCGCCATCGCCTCGCGTCCCTTGCGGATGCGGGTCTCCGACACGAGCATGGTGACGTAGTCGCCGGCGGTGCGGCTGAACTCCGGCTGGGTTTCCAGCTTCTTCATGATGCTCATGTCGGGCGTCAGCCCGGCGGTGTAGCGGCGGAAGCCGGCGGCGGAGACGCCGGCGGCGCGCGCCTTCGGCTCCAGCCCGGCAATGCAGCGACCGAAATTCGCCTCGGCCCGCGCCAGCGCCTGCGGCGCCATGTCGGGATGGGTCGAGGTCGACGCCGTCGCCGTCGGCGCTTGCGGGCGGGCGGCCTGACGCACCGGCGCCGCCGCCGGCGCGGTGAAGGCGCCGGTGATGTCGTCGGAACTCGCGCAGCCGGCGAGACCGAAGCAGACCAGAGCGACGCTGGCGACACCGCCCATGCGGCGGCCGGCATGCTCCCGGCCGGAGACCGTGCGATGACTCATGACGCAACCCTAACGCAGTTCCAGGCGAGGATTAGGCGGGCGTCATGGTTTCCATCGGCTTAACGTGACGGCACTTTATCATGACGTAGCGTCAGCAAGCTGCGCGATCGAGGCTCGTCCAACGCGGCCGGACCCATTCCGTCACCTGCGCGTTATCACGACGGTGCAATGGCAGGAGCGAAACGTTAAGCTGAATTTGATAGGAATTTCGTTCTGCTCGCCACACATCAGCATCATCAAAGCGGCATTACTCTCAAATGGTAACTCCCATTCGCAAAGCGATCCTCCCCGTCGCCGGTCTCGGCACGCGCTTCCTGCCTGCGACCAAGGCCGTCCCGAAGGAGATGCTCACGGTCGTGGACCGCCCCGTCGTCCAGCATGTCGTCGACGAGGCCCGGGCCGCCGGCATCGAGCACATCGTCTTCGTGACCGGACGCAACAAGGGCGTCATCGAGGATCACTTCGACCGCCAGTACGAGCTGGAGGACACGCTCAAGGATCGCGGCAAGACGCAGATGCTGGAGATGCTGCGCCAGGAGACCATGGGTCCCGGCGCCACCAGCTTCACCCGCCAGCAGCTTCCCCTCGGCCTCGGCCACGCGGTGTGGTGCGCGCGCGACATCATCGGCAACGAGCCTTTCGCCCTGCTGCTGCCCGACATGCTGCACAAGCCGACCAACGGCAAGGGCTGCCTCGCGCAGATGGTCGAGGCCTATGCCAAGACCGGCGGCGGCAACCATATCGCGGTCTATGAGGTGCCGCCCGAGCAGACCGACCAGTACGGCATCGTCGGGCTTGGCGACGAGGTCGCCGACGGCGTGCACCGGATCGCCCGCATGGTCGAGAAGCCGCAGAAGGAGGTCGCGCCGTCCAACCTCGCCATTTCCGGCCGCTACCTCCTGCAGCCGGAGATCTTCGACCTTCTCGCCACGCAGGAGCGCGGCACCGGCAACGAGATCCAGCTCACCGATTCCATGCTGAAAATGGCGCAGAGCCAGCCCTTCTACAGCGTGACCTTCGACGGCGCGATCTACGATTGCGGCTCGAAGCTCGGCTTCCTGATGGCCAACGTCGCCTACGCGCTGGACAATCCGGAAATCTCCGGCGCCTTCCGCCCCGAACTCGACGCGCTGCTGGCGAAGGGCTGAAGGCCGCGGGGCCCGTCAGGCCCGGCCGGGCACCGCGAGAGCCGGGTGCGGCCCGCGTCCGGGCGGCCCGGTCGGGGGAGACGACCTCAAGAAAAAGGGCGCCGCTTCCGCGGCGCCCTTTCTGATTCACGCGATGGACCGGAACCGGCCCGTCAGGCGGCCTCTTCCACCGCGCCGGGGCGGGTGTCGAACAGGAGCTCGTTGGCCCCGCGCTCGACCCGCACCACGTCGCCGTCCTTCACCGTGCCGGCGAGGATGCGACCGGCCAGCGGGTCCTGCAGCAGCTTCTGGATCACCCGCTTGAGCGGGCGCGCGCCATAGGCCGGGTCGTAGCCCTTCTCGGCGAGGAAGTCCCGCGCCTCGGGGGTGATCTCCAGCGTGATCTTGCGCTCCTCCAGCAGCTTGTCGAGCCGCTTGACCTGGATGTCGACGATCGCGCCCATCTGGTCCCGCCGCAGCCGGTGGAACAGGATGATCTCGTCGACGCGGTTGAGGAATTCCGGCCGGAAGTGCGAGCGCACCACCGCCATCACCTCGTCGCGCACCGCCTCGGTGTCCTCGCCGTCGGGCTGGTTCACCAGGAACTCCGAACCAAGGTTCGAGGTCATGATGATCAGCGTGTTGCGGAAGTCGACCGTGCGCCCCTGCCCGTCGGTCAGCCGCCCGTCGTCGAGCACCTGCAGGAGCACGTTGAACACGTCGGGATGCGCCTTCTCGACCTCGTCGAACAGCACGACCTGATAGGGCCGGCGGCGGACCGCCTCGGTGAGCGCGCCGCCCTCCTCATAGCCGACATAGCCGGGAGGCGCGCCGATCAGCCGGGCCACCGCGTGCTTCTCCATGTATTCCGACATGTCGATGCGCACGAGGGCGGTGTCGTCGTCGAACAGGAAGGAGGCCAGCGCCTTGGTCAGCTCGGTCTTGCCCACGCCCGTCGGGCCGAGGAACATGAAGGAGCCGATCGGCCGGTTGGGGTCCTGAAGGCCCGCCCGCGCGCGGCGCACCGCGGTGGAGACGGCCTCGACGGCTTCCTTCTGACCGATGACGCGCCTGGCGAGTTCCTCCTCCATGCGCAGCAGCTTTTCCTTCTCGCCGGTCAGCATCTTGTCGACCGGCACGCCGGTCCAGCGCGAGACGACGCCGGCGATGTGGTCGGGCGTCACCGCCTCCTCCATCATCGTGCCGGACTTCACCTCCTCGGCAGTGTCCTTCGCCTCGAGGGTGGCGAGCTTCTTCTCCAGCGCCGGGATGGTGCCGTAGGCGAGTTCGCCCGCCTTCTGGTACTCGCCCGAACGCTGGGCGATGGCGAGGTCGGCGCGGGCCTTCTCGAGGTCGCTCTTGATCTTCTGCGCGTCGCCGAGCTTCTCCTTCTCCGCCTTCCAGCGCGAGGTGATGGAGGCCGACTGCTCCTCGAGATTGGCGAGTTCCTTCTCCAGCCTCTTCAGCCGGTCCTTCGAGCCCGCGTCGCTCTCCTTCTTCAGCGCCTCCTGCTCGATGCGCAGGCGCACGATCTCGCGGTCGATGCTGTCGAGCTCCTCGGGCTTGGAATCGACCTGCATGCGCAGGCGCGAGGACGCCTCGTCGATAAGGTCGATCGCCTTGTCGGGCAGGAAGCGGTCGGTGATGTAGCGGTTGGACAGCGTCGCCGCCGCCACCAGCGCCGAGTCGGTGATGCGCACGCCGTGGTGCAGCTCGTACTTCTCCTTGATGCCGCGCAGGATGGAGATGGTGTCCTCCACCGTCGGCTCGGAGACGAAGACGGGCTGGAAGCGGCGGGCGAGCGCGGCGTCCTTCTCGATGTATTTGCGGTATTCGTCGAGCGTGGTGGCGCCGACGCAGTGCAGCTCGCCGCGCGCCAGTGCGGGCTTCAGCAGGTTCGACGCGTCCATGGCGCCGTCGGTCTTGCCGGCGCCGACGAGCGTGTGCAGCTCGTCGATGAACAGGATGATCCCGCCCTCGGCCGCCTCGACCTCGGACAGCACGGACTTCAGCCGCTCCTCGAACTCGCCGCGATATTTCGCGCCGGCGATCAGCGAGCCCATGTCGAGCGATAGGAGGCTCTTGTCCTTCAGGCTCTCCGGCACGTCGCCGTCGACGATGCGCAGGGCGAGGCCCTCGACGATCGCCGTCTTGCCGACGCCGGGCTCGCCGATGAGAACCGGGTTGTTCTTGGTGCGGCGCGACAGCACCTGAATGGTGCGGCGGATTTCCTCGTCGCGGCCGATCACCGGGTCGAGCTTGCCCTCGCGCGCCGCCGCGGTCAGGTCGCGGGCATATTTCTTCAGCGCGTCATAGGCGTTCTCGGCGGTGGCGCTGTCGGCCGTGCGGCCCTTGCGCAGCGCCTCGATGGCGGCATTGATCTTCTGCGGCGTGGCATCGGCCTTGGCGAGGATCTTGCCCGCCTCGCTGTCCTTCTCCAGCGCGAGCGCGAGGAGCAGCCGCTCGACGGTGACGTAGCCGTCGCCGGCCTTCTTCGCCGCCTGCTCGGCCGCCTCGAACACGCGCGCCGTCGCCGGCGCGAGATAGACCTGACCGGCGCCGGAACCCTGCACCTTGGGCAGCTTGGCCAGCGCGCCTTCCGTATCGGCGAGCACGATGCGGGGATCGCCACCCGAACGGGTGATCAGGCCGGCGCACAGCCCTTCCGGGTCATCGAGCAAGACCTTGAGAAGATGCTCGGGCGTGAACTGCTGGTTGCCCTCGCGCAGGGCAAGCGACTGGGCGGACTGGACGAATCCGCGCGCGCGCTCGGTATAGATCTCGAAATTCATAGTGCGTTGCCTCCTGGCCCCCCGGCCGCCCTGATCAGGCACGGCACGGTCACTCGGGACGACGGCGCCCGTATCCCGGTCGCCGCAACGGATCCCGTTGCGGCGATCCGTCCGTCCTCATGTAGTGTGGCCCATCGGCAACGGAAGGGTCTTGAGACGGATCAAGAGCGGAATTTGATTTCCGCCTCCGTCATCCCGGATCGGCCTGCGGCCGTGCGGGATGACGGCGGGCTCAATCCCCCGCCTTTTCAGCCAGCATCAGATAGTTCACCGACAGGTCGCCGGACCGCCGCCACTCGTCGGCGAGCGGGTTGAAGACGACGCCCTCGCGGTCGATCACATCGAGGCCACCGGCTTCCAGCGCCGCCTGCAGCTCCTCCGGCGTGACGAAACGGTTCCAGTCATGTGTGCCTCGCGGCAGCCAGCCCAGAACATATTCGGCGCCGACGATGGCGAGGGCGAAGGAGCGCTTCGTGCGGTTGAGCGTCGCCGCGCAGAACAGGCCGCCCGGAACCACCATCTCGCTCGCGCGCGCGAGGAACAGGCCGACATCGGCCACGTGCTCCACCACTTCCATCGCCATCACCACGTCGAATCGCGCGCCGGCATCGGCGAGGTCCTCGGCGGTCGTCGCGCGGTAGTCGACCGGAACGCCGCTCTCCCCGGCATGAAGGGCAGCGATGCGCACATTCTTCTCGGCCGGATCGATGCCGACGACCGAGGCGCCCATGCGCGCCAGCGGCTCGCTGAGCAGGCCGCCGCCGCAGCCGATATCGAGGATGCGCAGCCCCTCCAGCGGCCGGATGGCGCGCGGGTCGCGGCCGAAATGAGCGATGATCTTCTCGCGCAGCCAGGCCAGCCGGACCGGATTGAACCGGTGCAGCACCCGCATCTTGCCGCGCGGGTTCCACCATTCGGCGGCGAGCGCGCCGAAGCGCTCCACTTCGCGGGGATCGACGGTGGTGGCGGTTCCGGTCATCGGTGTCTCGTGTTCGGCTCGGCTTTTGCCGAGAGGGATTCCAAGCTCGCTCGGTGCCGTTGCGGGCATCGCACGAGGTGGATATGTATACGCGCCTTTTGGGCCGGGAGCCCACCTCCTCCCGCCCGGCCCCACAGAAGAACACGGTACGGTTTCCCGCAATGGCACGTCTGGTGATGAAGTTCGGCGGCACCTCGGTCGCCAACATCGAGCGCATCCGCAACGTCGCGCGACACGTAAAACGGGAAGTGGAGGCCGGCCACCAGGTCGCCGTCGTCGTTTCCGCCATGTCCGGCAAGACCAACGAACTGGTCGGCTGGTGCCGCGAGGCCGCCGTGCTGCACGACGCCCGCGAATACGACGCCATCGTCGCCTCGGGCGAGCAGGTGACGTCCGGCCTCCTCGCCATCGTGCTGCAGGACATGGGCATTCCCGCCCGCTCCTGGCAGGGCTGGCAGCTCCCGATCTCGACCGACGACGCGCACGGCGCGGCGCGTATCCTCGATGTGAACGGCGAGGAGATCATCTCCCGCTTCACGCTGGGCGAAGTGGCGGTGATCGCCGGATTCCAGGGCATCCACCTGCCGACCGGACGCCTCACCACGCTCGGCCGCGGCGGTTCGGACACCAGCGCGGTGGCGGTCGCCGCCGGCATCAAGGCCGACCGCTGCGACATCTATACCGACGTCGACGGTGTCTACACCACCGACCCGCGCATCGTTCCCAAGGCGCGCCGGCTGGAGAAGGTCGCCTTCGAGGAAATGCTGGAAATGGCGTCGCTCGGCGCAAAGGTGCTGCAGGTGCGCTCGGTCGAGCTCGCCATGGTACACAAGGTGCGGACGTTCGTGCGCTCCAGCTTCACCGATCCGGACGCCCCGGAACTCAAGACCGCCGGTGATCCGCCCGGCACACTGATTTGCGACGAGGAGGAAATCGTGGAGAGTGAAGTCGTCACCGGCATCGCCTTCGCGCGTGACGAAGCCCAGGTCAGCATCCGCCACGTGCCGGACCAGCCCGGCATCGCGGCGAATGTGTTCGTGCCGCTCGCGGAAGCGAACATCAATGTCGACATGATCGTGCAGAATATCTCTGCCGAGGGCTTTACCGACATTACCTTCACCGTGCCGACCACCGATTTCGAGCGCGCCAAGGCGGCGCTCGCCGGCGTTCGCGAGGAGATCGGCTTCCAGAGCATCGAGGGCGCGACCGACGTCGTGAAGGTCTCGATCATCGGCATCGGCATGCGTTCGCATGCCGGCGTCGCGGCACGGGCGTTCAAGGCACTCTCCGAGCGCGGAATCAACATCCGCGCGATCTCCACCTCGGAGATCAAAATCTCGGTGCTCATCGACGCCGCCTATACCGAGCTTGCCGTGCGAACGCTGCATTCGGTATACGGGCTCGACGCCTGAATCCAGGCAACGGCGCGGCGCGAGTCGCGCCGTCTTCAGCGACGCTCCGGGAAGCGCGGCTCCCGGAAACCGAGGACGGCCAATGCGTGGCGCGCTCGGCGGCCCACGCGTGCTTTTGAGGCGTCTCCGCGAAGTCATGGCGGAGCCGGTAAGCGCGCAGGACCGCCTCGACAAGATCGTGGTGCTGATCGCGGCCAACATGGTGGCCGAGGTGTGCTCGGTCTATGTGCTGCGCGTCGACGGCACGCTCGAGCTCTACGCGACCGAAGGCCTGAACCGCACCGCCGTCCATTTGACGGTGATGCGCATCGACGAGGGCCTCGTCGGCACGGTGGCGCGCGAGGCCGAGCCGATCAGCCTGTCCAACGCGCAGGCGCACCCCGCCTTCTCCTACCGGCCGGAGACGGGCGAAGAGATCTACCATTCCTTCCTCGGCGTGCCGATCCTGCGCGCGGGCAATACGCTCGGCGTGCTCGTCGTGCAGAACCGCGCGCACCGCTCCTACACCGAGGAAGAGATCGAGGCGCTGCAGACCACCGCCATGGTGCTCGCCGAGATCATCGCCTCGGGTGAACTCACCGCCATGGCGCTGCCCGGCGCCGAGCCGGCCGCCCGCCGGCCGCTCCACCTCAAGGGCCTCGCCCTGTCGGAGGGCATCGGTCTCGGCCATGTGGTGCTGCACGAGCCGCGCATCGAAGTCACCAAGGTCATCGCCGACGACCTGCCGGCCGAGCTCAACCGGCTCGACGGCGCCGTCGACACGCTGCGCAGCTCGATCGACATCATGCTGGAGGACGAGGGCGTCGCCCGCGTCGGCGAGCATCGCGAGATCCTCGAAGCCTACCGGATGTTCGCGCATGACCGCGGCTGGATCGGCCGCATGCGCGAGGCGGTGATGACCGGCCTCACCGCCGAGGGCGCGGTGGAGCGCGTGCAGTCGGACACCCGCGCGCGCATGCTGCGCATGACCGATCCCTATCTGCGCGAGCGCATGCACGATCTCGACGATCTGGCGAACCGGCTGCTGCGCCAGCTCACCGGCCGCGCCGACCGTTCCGAGCATGCCGGACTGCCCGACAACGCCATCATCGTCGCCCGCAACATGAGCCCGGCGGCGCTGCTCGACTACGACCGCACGCGCATTCGCGGCCTCGTGCTGGAGGAAGGCGCGGCGACGAGCCACCTCACCATCGTCGCCCGGGCGCTCGGCATCGCGGCGGTCGGGCATCTGGAGAACATCGTCGGCCAGGTCGACGCGGGCGATGCGGTCATCGTCGACGGCGTCAGCGGCGAACTGCATGTGCGCCCGCCCGCCGATGTCGAGGCGGCCTATGTCGAGAAGGTGCGCTTCCGCGCCAAGCGGCTGGAGCGCTACGCGGCGCTGCGCGACGTGCCGAGCGTCACCAAGGACGGCGTCGAGATCGAACTGCATCTCAATGCCGGCCTGCTGGTCGACCTGCCGCACATCGCCGAGACCGGCGCGACCGGCATCGGCCTGTTCCGCACCGAGCTGCAGTTCATGATCGCCTCGGCCTTCCCGCGCACCAATGAGCAGCTCAAGCTCTACCGTTCGGTGCTGGACGCGGCGGGCGAGCGGCCGGTGGTGTTCCGCACGCTCGATATCGGCGGCGACAAGGTGCTGCCCTATATGCGCGCCATCGAGGAGGAGAATCCCGCCCTCGGCTGGCGCGCCATCCGCCTCGGCCTCGACCGCCCGGGCCTGCTGCGCAGCCAGATCCGCGCGCTGCTGCGCGCCGCCACCGGGCGCGAGCTGCGGCTGATCTTCCCGATGGTGTCGACGGTGGATGAGTTCGACCGCGCCCACCATATCGTCGAGCGCGAGCTGACCCATCTGCGCCGCCACGGCCATGGCCTGCCGGAGCGCGTGCTGGTCGGGGTGATGCTGGAGGTGCCGGCGCTGCTGTTCCAGCTCGACCAGCTCTTCAGCCGTGTCGATTTTGCCTCCGTCGGCTCGAACGACCTCGTGCAGTTCCTCTATGCGGCCGATCGCGGCAATTCGCGCGTCGCCGACCGTTTCGATCCGCTCGCCCCGGCCGCGCTGCGGGCGCTCAAGCTGATCGCCGACAAGGCCGCCGAATACGGCAAGCAGGTCACGCTCTGCGGCGAGCTCGCCTCGCGCCCGCTGGAGGCGCTGGCGCTCGCGGCCATCGGCTATCGCAAGCTGTCGGTCTCGCCGGCCTCCTACGGCCCGGTGAAGGCGATGCTCATCGAGCTCAACCTCGCCGCCGCGGCCGCCTTCGTCGAGCCGCTCCTCGCCGTCACCGCAGAAGCGGCCTCGCTGCGCCCGCAACTCGCCGCCTTTGCCGAAAAGGCCGGCCTGCCGCTGTGAGTACACGCACGTGACGGCCCTTCCCGACGCCCGGCTCGACCAGCTTCTCGCCCGCCACGCCGAGATCGAGCACGCCCTGTCCGCCAGTCCGGAGGCGGAAACCTATGTCCGCCTGTCGCGCGAATTCGCCGACCTGTCGCCGGTGATCGAAAGCGTCAAGGCGCTGCGTGCCGCCGAGCGCGAGCGTGCCGGAGCGTGGGCGCTGATCAACGACCCCGCGACCGACCCGGAAATGGCCGAACTCGCCCGCGAGGAATCCCGCGATCTCGACGCGCGCATCGAGGACCTGACCCACGCCGTGCGGCTCGCCTTGCTGCCCAAGGACGCGATGGACGAGCGCGGCGTCATCCTCGAAGTGCGCGCCGGCACCGGCGGCGACGAGGCGGCGCTGTTCGCCGGCGACCTGTTCCGCATGTATGAGCGCTTCGCCGCGCTCAACGGCTGGTCGGTCGAGGTGCTGTCGACGACCGAGGGCGCGGCCGGCGGCTTCAAGGAGATCATCGCCGCCCTCCACGGCAACGGCGCCTATGCCAAGCTGAAGTTCGAATCGGGTGTGCACCGCGTGCAGCGCGTGCCGGAGACCGAGGCGTCGGGCCGCATCCACACCTCCGCCGCCACCGTCGCGGTGCTGCCGGAGGTCGAGGATGTCGACATCGACATCAACGAATCCGACCTGCGCATCGACGTGTTCCGCGCCTCGGGCGCCGGTGGCCAGCACGTCAACAAGACCGAGAGCGCGGTGCGCATCACCCATATCCCCACCGGCACGGTCGTCGCCGTGCAGGACGAGCGTTCGCAGCACAAGAACAAGGCCCGCGCCATGGGCATGCTGCGCGCCAGGATCTACGAGGCCGAGCGCGAGCGGCGCGACAGCGCCCGCGCCAGCGCGCGCAAGGTACAGGTCGGCTCCGGCGACCGCTCGGAGCGCATCCGCACCTATAATTTCCCGCAGGGGCGCGTGACCGATCACCGCATCGGCCTCACCCTGCACAAGCTGCCGGAAATCCTCGCCGGCGTCAGCCTCGGCGAACTCGTCGACGCCCTGACCACCGAATACCAGGCCGCGCTGCTCGCCGAGGCGGAAAGCGCCGGCTGGGGCGAGCGGTGATCGCCCGCGGCGAGCTGCAGCGCGAAATCGCCGCCGGCTTCGCCGCCCGCGGGATGGAGAACGCCGAGCGCGAGGCGCGCGCCCTGATCAAGGCCGGGCTCGGCCTGACCGATCTCGACCTCGTCGCCCGCGCCGAGCTGGCGGTCTCGCACGACGACGCCGTCCGCCTGCGCGCCCTCGCCGCCCGCCGCGCCGCCGGCGAGCCGCTCGCCCGGCTGACCGGCCGGCGCGAGTTCTGGAGCCTCGACTTCGCCCTCGCGCCCGAGACGCTGGTGCCGCGCCCGGAAACCGAGACGCTGGTCGAGGCGGCGCTCGCCCTGTTCCCCGACAGCAGGGCTCCACTCCGCATCCTCGATCTCGGCACCGGCAGCGGCGCCCTGCTCGCCGCCCTGCTGAGCGAATATCCCGCGGCCTACGGCGTCGGCGTCGACCTGTCGCAGGGGGCGGCGCAGCAGGCCCGCGACAATCTGGCAAGGCTGGGCCTGCTAGCGCGCGCGGGCGTGCTGGTCGGCCGCTGGGCCGAGGCGATCGCCGGGCGCTTCGACCTCGTGGTCTCCAATCCGCCTTATATTCCCAGCAACGATATCGCCACGCTCGATCGCGAGGTGCGCGAACACGACCCGCGTCTCGCGCTCGACGGCGGCCTGCAAGGGCTCGATGCCTATCGCGTCCTCGCGCGCGCCCTGCCCGGCCTCCTGCGGCCGGGCGGACGCGGCGTGT
The DNA here is from genome assembly GCF_056836805.1 of Ancylobacter sp. TW_SC_1. Lineage (NCBI taxonomy): Bacteria > Pseudomonadati > Pseudomonadota > Alphaproteobacteria > Hyphomicrobiales > Xanthobacteraceae > Ancylobacter > Ancylobacter sp. TW_SC_1. The sequence goes on along the minus strand of NZ_CM166365.1, from coordinate 1,882,303 downwards.
TCGAACTGGGCATCGGACAGGAGAACGACGTCGCCGCGCTGCTGGCGGCGGCCGGGCTTCCCGCCGACGGTCCGGCCCGGCGCGATCTGGCCGGCATCGCACGCGCCATCGTGACCCGGCCGGCCTGAGAATGCCGGCGATGCAGCAAAAAAGGGCTTGGAACGAGATACCGAACCGATTAGTGTCGATTTCAGGAATCGTCCTGAGACATCACCTGCCTTCTCGCGGTTTGGATGCCGGTTGCTCTTCTCTCTGAGCGGTCGTGCTCATCGCTGGCGGGTACATTCGAGCCCTTGCGGAAGGCTTGAATGAATGGTCTCAAGGGGGCGAACGCTCCACGAGTTTATCCGTGCGGCCTTGGTTGCACGATGAAACATGGGGTCGGCGGCAGCGCAGTGTAGCGCGCGCCGGGTCCGGGCCGGAGAAATGCGGCCGGGATAGATCGCGGCCGGCCTGTCCGGCGGCGGAGCATCTTCGAGATGCGCTCCCATGGAAGAAGTCCGATGGTCGATGGCGACCTGTGGCATGTCCGGAACCTCCTGGCTTCCGGCGTATGGCAGGTTTGCCCCGACCCAAGGCGAGATTTCCCGACGTACCGCCCCGAAGGCCGAGGCCGAAGGGACGGGAGAGCGGGCGATCGAGGTGATTGACCCGCCTGTAGCTGCGCCGAACGGGGTTCGCCCCGCCGGCGGCGTTCCGGCATCAGAGACCAGCTCAATGCGAAATACGAACCAGCAGAAGCGTATGCGTGGCCGCAACAACAACAATCGTCGCAGCCAGAATCCGCTTACGCGCGTCTACGAGTCCAACGGTCCCGACGTGAAGGTGCGCGGCACCGCGCAGCACATCGTCGAGAAATACCAGCAGCTCGCCCGCGATGGGCAGGCGTCGGGAGATCCGGTCGCGGCGGAGAACTACCTCCAGCACGCCGAGCATTATTTCCGCATCATCGCCGCCGCGCAGGCGCAGTTCGGCGTCCAGGGGCAGCCCTACCAGCGCTCCGACGACGACGAGTTCGACGAGGACATGGAGGACGCCGGCGCCGATGGCCAGCCGGCCTTCCAGGCGCGCGAGCCGCAGCAGGGCCCGCGCGAGGGACAGCGCGATTTCTTCCGTGATCGCGATGGCCGCCGCGACAACCGCGACCGCGGGCAGGAGCGCAATCAGGACCGCGGCCAGCAGGATCGGGGTCAGCAGGACCGGGGTCAGGATCGCGACCGTAATGACCGCGATCGCAATGACCGCGACCGAAACGACCGTCCGGACCGCGACAGGCAGGAGCGCAGCGAGCGCCCCGACCGCGACCGCCAGGAGCGTGGCGAGCCGCGCGAGGGTCGCTGGTCCCGCGACAACCGCCCCTATCGCGAGCCGCGTGAGCCCCGTGAAGGTGGCGAGGGGTATCGCGATCCCTCGCAGCAGCCGCAGCCGCGCCTCGGGCCGGAAGTCGAGGCCGAGATCGGCCTGCCCGCCTTCATCACCCAGAGCACCACGGTGCCGGTGAGCGCCCCCGAACCCGCGCCGAAGGTCGAGGCCCCGGTGGTCGCGGCCCCGGCGGTCGAGGCTGTCGTGGCGAAGGCGCCCAAGGCAGAGGCCGTCGCGAGCGAAGCGCCGGCCAAGCCCGAAGGCAGCAGCCGTTCGCGCGCCGCCAAGGCCGCGCCGCCGCCGGTGGCCGCTGTCGAAGAGGCTTCCGAGGATGGCGAGGCGCGCGCGCCGCGCACCCGTCGCCGGCGTTATCGTCGCGCCGAGACCGAAGGCGAGGCCACCGAGCCCGCGCCGGCCGAAGCCGGCGAGTGATCCGGCGGCGATCCGCCGATACGAAAAAGGCCCGGCTCAGCCGGGCCTTTTTTTGTCGCCGGAACGCCGCACCGCGCCGGTCCCGGCACGAGCCGCTCAGACGGTGATGCGTACCGAATCGCCTTCCGCGATCAGCCCGCCCTGCTCCACCTCGGCGAAGATGCCGCAATCGGTATGGCCGAAGGTGCGCATCAGCGTGCCGGGCACGTCCATGTCCCGCCGGGCGGTGTGCGGGTCGACATTGGTCGCGGCACAGCGGAAGATTCGCTGCGATACCTTCAGCCGCACCTGGTTGCCGACCTCGATCGTGTGACCGACGAGATCGAACTCCTCCCACGGCTCCATGCCGTCGAGATAGAAATTGGCGCGGAAGCGCAGCGGATCGACCGGCTGGCCGATGATGTCGCCCAGCGCCCGGCAACTCGCGAGGTTGATCAACGAGATGAACCCCTCCGTCGTGTCGACGAAGCGGAACCCCTGCGGCGCGGCCAGCACGCGCGGCGCACCGCGCAGCTCGTAGCGCGAATAGCGCTGGAAGAAGGCCTCGATGGCCTCGCATCCCTCCGGCGTATCGAGCTTTCCACGCGCGACCTCGCCGCCTTCGTGGCGGATCACGAGTTCGGCCGTCACGTCGTCATAGCGGGCATCGAGCGCGGCGAGGCGCTCGTTGCGCATCAGCATCAGGAACTTGATCTTGGGCTGGAAGGCCGGCGCCTCGGGAATGAAGCCCGAGGGCCCGTTCTCGATGGCGTAGAGCCGGTCGCCGGGAAAATACTTCCCCGCCTCCAGCTCGACCAGTTCCATCCGTTCGGGCGTCAGGCCCTTCACCGGATAGCGGTAGATCGAGCCGATGCTGGCGAAGTTGACGGGTCCCGCCGATGCCTCGGCAGGGGTGAAAAGTTCGGCATCTTCGGTCGATTCGTTCATCGTGCCTCACCATATAGGGTTGCGAGCCCCTCGTCAGCCTGAGTGGAGAATCGTCACCCCACCGCACAATGCCGCGACGGCCTGTGTTTTGCCTGTCGCATTTTCAGCTTTTCCTCGGCGCGCGAATCCGTCTCAATCGGTGACGGGTTTCCTGGCCGGCAACTCATAGGAGGGGGTCATGCCGCGGCTCTTCACCGCCCTCGAAATTCCGAGCGACGTCGCCGAGCAACTGTCCATGTTGCGGGGCGGCCTGCCCGGCGCCCGCTGGATCAGCCCGGAATTCTACCACGTCACGCTGCGCTTCATCGGCGATGTCGACCATGCGGTCGCCCGCGATGCCGCCGCCGCGCTCGACGAGATCGACCGCTTCGGCTTCGATCTCACGCTCTCGGGGGTGGACCAGTTCGGCAATCACAAGCCGCATTCCATCTTCGTCGGCGTGAAGGCCAATGAGGCGCTGAACGATCTTCATGCCGAGCATGAGCGGGCGATGAAGCGCATCGGCCTGCCGCCGGAAGCGCGCAATTTCCGCCCGCACGTCACCCTCGCCCGGCTGCGCGACGCCGCCCCGCGCCAGGTCGCCGACTATCTCGCCCTGCGCGGCTATTTCCGCAGTCCGACCTTCGAGGTCTCGCGATTCGTGCTCTATTCCTCGCGTGATTCGGTGGGCGGCGGGCCCTACCGCGTCGAGGCCGCCTATCCGCTGATGTAGGCCCGGCGCGACATTGCGAAGACGCACGGCCGCAACCATGTGGGGACATGACCAGCGGCTTTCGACAGGCTTGGTCAGGAGATCTGCATGGCCCGCCCTACCGACCGGACGTTCAACATCGAGGATATCGAAGCGCTCAGCGCCAGCCCGAAGGACGAGGCGCGGGTGCGTGCCGGCTTCTGGCGCAAGCTGGCGGCCGGTGCCGCGCGCATCCCCTTCGCCGAGGACGCGGCGGCGGCCTATTACTGCGCGCTCGACAGCCGCACGCCGACCCGCGTGCGGGCGCTGCTGTTCGGCGCCCTCGCCTATTTCCTGCTGCCCGCCGACGCGGTCCCCGACTTCTTCCTCGGGCTCGGCTTCACCGACGACGCGGCTGTGCTGGCAGCCGCGCTCAACCTGCTCGCCGGCCATATCGGCCCGGATCACCGCGCGGCCGCCCATGCCGCGCTCGAGCAGCTGCGTGGGAACTGAACCCCTCTCTCGATAACGGTATCTTACTGGGGCACAACGGCAGGAAACTGTTAACCATGCCTTCAATTCGCCGCCCGCCTTCGGGCATTTGAACAGCAAAGCCTCCGCTTTGGGATGCCAAGGGTTCACAGCCGCGAGTCGGGCGGATATCCCTGGGGCGACCTGAACGGAGAATCACTGCGAGCCGCATCGCGGCGGACGACACGGAGGACAGAGACCATGGCACGACGCACCGTGCGCGCGGCACTCGCCGGTATGGCACTGGCAATGATCGGCGCGAGCTGCGCCAGCGCCCAGGGTGCGCCCAAGCTTGTCGGACAGTTCGGCGACTGGGGCGTCTATCTGGACACCAGCGGCAGCGGCAAGATCTGCTACGCCCTCTCCCAGCCGAAGACCCGGCTGCCGGCCGGTCTGGCCCGCGATCCCGCCTATTTCTTCGTCTCGACCCGCACCGCCGAGAATGTGAAGGGCGAAGTCAGCGTGGTCATGGGCTTCCCGCTGAAGGAAGGCACCGACGCCACTCTCACCATCGGCCCGGCGAGCTTCGACCTCTACACCCGCGGCACCGGCGCCTGGGTGCGCAACGTCGCGGAGGAAACCCGCCTCGTCGACGCCATGCGCAAGGGACGCGACGTGGTGGTGAAGAGCACGTCGACGCGCGGCAACGTCACCACCGACACCTATTCGCTGAGCGGCGTCTCCGCCGCCATCGACCATGCCGCGCAGGAATGCCGCTGACGCATCGTCTGGCCCTGCACTAGACTGACGGCGGCGGCCGCGGCCGCCCCGCCACCTCCGAGGTAAGGCATCCAGAGGAACACCATGCCGGTCGAACTGCGGCTCATCCCCTGCCTCGCCGACAATTACGCGGTGCTGCTGCGCGATCCCGTGACGGAAGCGACGGCCGTCATCGACGCGCCGGAGGTGGCGCCGATCCTCGCCGCGCTGGAGCGCGAGGACTGGACGCTGACGCACATCCTCGTCACCCACCATCACACCGACCACATCGCCGGCGTGCAGGCGCTGAAGGAACGCTTCGGCGCCACGGTGATCGGCCCGAAGGCGGAGCGCGACACCATTCCCGGTCTCGACTTCGCGGTGGTGGATGGCGACCCCGTCGCGGTCGGCAGCCTGGTCGGCCGGGTGATGGAAACGCCCGGCCACACCAAGGGCCACATCGTCTTCCTGTTCGAGGACGAGCGCCTGCTGTTCTCCGGCGACACGCTGTTCGTCATGGGCTGCGGCAGGCCCTTCGAATGCGACCCGCCGGTCCTGTGGGAATCGCTGGCGCGCCTGCGCACCCTGCCCGACGACATCTCGGTCTATTGCGGGCACGAATACACCCTCTCCAACGCCCGCTTCGCGCTCAGCGTCGACCCGGACAATGCCGAGCTCGCCGCCCGGCTGAAGGAGGTCGAGGCGCTGCGCGCCGCCGGCAAGCCCACCTTGCCCACGACCATCGGCGCGGAGAAGACCACCAATCCCTTCCTGCGGGCGGACGACCCCGAGCTCGCCGCGCGCATCGGCCTGCCCGGCGCCGAGCCCGGCGCCGTCTTCACCGAGCTGCGCAGCCTCAAGAACAGCTTCCGCGGCTGAGGCTCGCCATGGGATGGGACGGGCTTTCCGCGCAGGAGGTCATCGCCCGGCTGGCGCTCGCGCCGCATCCGGAAGGCGGTCATTTCCGCGAGACCTTCCGCGACGCGCGGCGCACGGCGGAGGGCCGTTCGGTCTCCACCGCCATCTATTATCTATTGAATGCCGGCGAGGTCTCCCACTGGCACCGGGTCGACGCCGTGGAGGTCTGGCACTGGTATGCCGGCGCGCCGCTCGAACTGCGGATCGCGCTGGAAGATGCCGGCCCGATCATGTCGCGGCTCCTCGGCCCCGGCATGATCGAGGGCGAGGAGCCGCAGCACATCGTCCCGCAGGATGCCTGGCAATCGGCCCGCAGCTGCGGGGAATGGACGCTGATCGGCTGCACCGTGGCGCCGGGCTTCGAATTCGCCGGCTTCGAGCTGGCCGCCCCCGGCTGGTCGCCGGGCTGACCAGGCTCAGCGGCGCGCCAGCAGCGTCGCCGCGGCGGCCCCGCCGACGATGAGCGCGCAGGCGATGGCGAGCGTCCAGCTCGGCGCGGCGAAGCCCGCCGCCACCAGCAGCAGCGTGGACAGTACCGGCGCCGCGTAGGAGGTGACGCCGAGCAGGCGGATGTCGCCGCGCTTCATGCCGATGTCCCAGGTGTAGAAGGCGATGCCGACCGGACCGATGCCGAGCGCCGCGACGGCGAGCCACTGCCCCGCCCCGGCCGGCCAGATGGACGGCTCGAACATCGCGTGGCAGAGCGCCGAAAGCCCCGCCGTGGCGAGGCAGAAGCCGGCGACCACCTCGGTCGGCACGTTGGCGAAATGACGCGAGGCCACCGAATAGACCGACCAGATCACCGCGCAGGCCGCCGCCGCGAGATAGCCCGGCACATATTCCGGCTCGAAGCCGAAACCGCCGGCCCGGCCGCCGAGCAGCACCACCGTGCCGGCGAGCCCCATCAGCGCCCCGCCAATATGCGCCGGACGCAGCCTCTCGCCCGGCAGGAAGGCGGAGAACAGCACGATGAGCAGCGGCCAGAGATAGGCGATGAGGCCCGCCTCGGCCGGCGGCGCCAGCTTCAGGGCCGAAAAATAGAAGAAGTGATAGCCGAACAGCCCGCCGACGCCGTGCAGCCAGACCGGCCAGGGCTGGCGCAGCACCGAGAGCCCGACGCCGCGCGCCATGGCCGTCGCCAGCCCGACGCCGCCGCCGATGGCGAAGGTCAGCGCGGTCAGCAGGAAGGGCGGCACCGCGCCGGTCGAGGAGGTGGCGAGCGCCAGCGTCGACCAGAGCAGGATGGCGGTGAAGCCGATGAGCGTGGCGGAGGAACGGGACATGCGGGGGGACCTTCGAATCGGACGGCCCCTTATGGCCGCTACCCATCCGCCCGCCAAGCGTCTCTCCACCCAGCGCCCACCGATGGACGCCGTCGTCGCCAGGCCTTACCTTAGGGCAATCCCCTTCAGGCTACCCGAGGAGAACTCCGATGACGCGCCCGGCCCTGATTCTCGCCTTCGCCCTGCTGTCCACGGCGGCATTCGCGCAGGCCGCCATCGGCATCGACGAGGCACTGGTGATCGTGCGCGCCAACGGCATGGCGACGGTCGCCAAGCTCGAGCACGAGCACGAGAAGGGCCTGTCCAAATGGGAAGCCGAGGGCCTCGATGCCCAGGGAAAGAAGATGGAGATCGAGATCAATGCCGTGGACGGCAAGGTGATCTCGATCAAATAGGCCTCTAGCGGTAGGGCATCGGGTTAGAGCGCCGGCCTGTCACGCCGGAGGTCGCCGGTCAGCACGTTCTCTCTCAGTGCCTCATGGCCGGGCTTGACCCGGCCACCCAGACTTTCCGCCTAGTGGATGCGTGAAGGCTGGGTCCCCGGGTCAAGCCCGGGGATGAGGGAAGCGGATGACAGGTCAGGCTCTCACATCATGTACTGGCCGCCATTGGCGGTCAGGGTCGAGCCGGTGATGAAGCCCGCATCGTCGGCGGCCAGGAAGACGACGCAGCGCGCGATCTCCTCCGGCTCGCCGAGCCGGCCCACCGGTATCTGCGGCAGAACGTGCTTGTCCAGCACCTCCTGCGGCATCGCCCGCACCATCTCGGTGCCGATATAGCCCGGGCAGATGGCGTTCACGGTGATGCCCTTGCGGGCGTTCTCCTGCGCCAGCGCCTTGGTGAAGCCGATCTCGCCGGCCTTGGCGGCGGAATAGTTGGTCTGGCCCATCTGGCCCTTCTGGCCGTTGATCGACGAGACCGTCACGATGCGCCCGAAATTGCGCTCGCGCATGCCCTCGATCACGTTGCGGCACATGTTGAACACCGAGTTCAGATTGGTGTTGATGACCGCGTGCCACTGCTCCGGCGCCATCTTGTGCAGCATGCCGTCCCGCGTGATGCCCGCATTGTTCACCAGCACGTCGACCGGGCCGAGCGCGGCCGTCACCTCGGCGATGCCCGCCTTGCAGGCCTCGAAGTCGGAAACGTCCCATTTGAAGGCGGGAATGCCGGTCTCGGCGGTGAAGGCGGCGGCGGCGGCATCGTTGCCGGCGTAATTGGCGGCAACCCGGTATCCGGCGGCCTTCAGCGCCTTGCAGACCGCCGCGCCGATTCCGCGCGTGCCGCCCGTGACCAACGCAACACGAACCATCTCACTCCCCCCTCTGGCGTCCCTTCCCTAGGGAACCTATCGACGGCTTGTACGTCGATTCTTGGTGACGGCAAGGCGGCAAAACCGTCTTGCCGTCTCAATCCGTCACGGCCAGTGCGGGCTGTGCCTGATCCGCATCAATCGCGTTCCAGGCACATGGCGATGCCCATGCCGCCGCCGATGCACAGCGTGGCGAGCGCCTTCTTGGCGTCGCGCTTCTCCATCTCATAGAGCAGCGTGGTGAGGATGCGCGCGCCCGAGGCACCGATCGGATGACCGATGGCGATGGCGCCGCCATTGACGTTCACCTTCGCGGGGTCCCAGCCGAGATCCTTGTTCACCGCGCAGGCCTGGGCGGCGAAGGCCTCGTTGGCCTCGACGAGGTCGAGGTCGGCGACGGTCCAGCCGGCCTTCTCCAGTGCCCGGCGCGAGGCCGGGATCGGGCCCGAGCCCATGATCGCCGGATCGACGCCCGCCTGCGCCCAGGACACGATGCGCGCCAGCGGCTTCTTGCCGGCGCTGGCCGCCTTGGCGGCGCTCATCAGCACCACGGCGGCGGCGCCGTCATTGATGCCGGAGGCATTGCCCGCCGTCACCGTGCCGTCCTTGGCGAAGGCCGGGCGCAGCTTGGTCATGCTGTCGATGGTGGCGCCGTGGCGCGGGTATTCGTCGTCGGCGACGACGATGTCGCCCTTGCGGGTGGAGATGGTGACCGGGACGATCTCGTCCTTGAAGCGGCCCGCCTTCTGCGCCGCCTCGGCCTTGTTCTGCGAGCGGACGGCGAAGTCGTCCTGCTGGTCGCGGGTGATCTGCCACTGGCGGGCGACGTTCTCGGCGGTCGTGCCCATGTGGTAGCCGTTGAAGGCGTCCCACAGGCCGTCCTTGATCATGGTGTCGACCATTTCGAGGTTGCCCATCTTGGTGCCGCTGCGCAGATAGGCGCAATGCGGCGCCTGGCTCATCGACTCCTGGCCGCCGGCGACGACGATGTCGCTGTCGCCGTTGAGGATCGCCTGAAAGCCGAGCGCGACGGCCCTGAGGCCCGAGCCGCAGAGCTGGTTCACGCCCCAGGCCGGGCTCTCCACCGGGATGCCGGCCGCCACCGAGGCCTGCCGGGCCGGATTCTGGCCCGCCCCCGCGGTGAGGACCTGACCCATGATGGTCTCGCTCACCTCTTCCGGCGCCACGCCCGCCCGCTCCAGCGCCGCGGTGATCGCGATCTTGCCGAGTTCATGCGCCGGCAGCGAGGACAGTGCGCCATTGAACGCGCCGACAGCCGTGCGCGCGGCGCCGACGATGACGATGCCGTCTTTCATGAATGGGATCCTCCGGTACGTTCCGAATTCGGCGCAGCTTCCGAGCCGGTGCCTGCACCTTGTTTTCCAGGTGTGCCACCATCGTGGTGGGCTCAAGTGATCCATGTCAATGGCGCCCGGATTTTCTTGCGGGCACGATTTCGCGCGGCGCGCCGCGCGGCGGCGGGAACGGCCGCCGGCCGCTACAATTCCTGTAGCCGTCCGACGGGAAACGTCCTAGGGTTTTCAATGGGAAACGATCAAGGCGACAGGATCACAATGGCAAAATCCAACGAACCCGTCACCATCAAGAAGTACGCGAACCGCCGCCTCTACAATACCGGCACGAGCACCTACGTGACGCTCGAAGACCTCGCGCAGATGGTGAAGAATGGCGAAGACTTCGTGGTCTATGATGCGAAGTCGTCGGAGGACATTACCCATTCCGTTCTGACGCAGATCATCTTCGAGCAGGAAGGCAAGGGCCAGAACCTGCTGCCGATCAATTTCCTTCGCCAGATCATCCGCTTCTACGGCGACAGCATGCAGATGCTGGTGCCGCGCTATCTCGACATGTCGATCGAAAATTTCAGCAAGGAACAGAACAATCTGCGCGAGCAGGTGTCCAAGACATTCGGCGTCGGCGGCTTCGGCGTGCTGGAGGAGCAGGTTCGCCGGAACATGGAGATCTTCGATCGCGCCTTCAAGGTGTTCCTGCCCAACGGCCGGCCCGAGGATACCGCGGCCGCGCCGGCGACCGCCGCCCAGCCGGACGATTTCGACGAACTGCGCCGGCAGGTGGCCGAGATGCAAAAGCGCCTCGACCGGCTCGGCGAAGGCGGCAAGAAGGACTGACGTCGCGCACGGGACGCGCCGCCGGCAAAGCGCCGGCAAAAGCTCGTTTCCACGCGGTCAGGGGCCGCGCGGGCCATCCTGGAGAGAGGGTCTGTAGGCCGGAAGGCCGATGAGCTGCCCCTGCAGATAGGTACAGCCCCACTCGACGAGTTGCTGGCCGGTTTCCTCGTCCAGCACCCATTCCGCCACCGTCTCGATGCCGAGCTGGCCGGCGAGATCGAGCAGCATGCGCACGAAGCTCCGGTCGTCTTCCGACTGCATCATGGTGCAGATGAAGCTGCCGTCGATCTTCAGCATGTCGACCTGCAGGTTGCGCAGGTTGCGGAACGAGGTGTAGCCGACGCCGAAATCGTCCATCGCCACCTTGCAGCCATGGCCGCGCAGCCAGGCGATGCGCGAGCGCATCGTCTCGATGTCCGGCAGGCTGGAACTTTCCGTGACCTCGATGATCAGCCGCGTGCCGAGGCCGGCCTGCGCGCCTTCTTCGAGAAGCTGCAGCCATGCCACGTCGTGGATCGAGCCGGGCGAGACGTTCACCGAAAGCCGCAGCGCCGGATCGGCGCGCAGCGCCGACAGCGCCAGCGCCATCGCGCGGCAGTCGACCATTCGGGTCAGGCCGAACCGGTCCGCCGTCGGAATGACGGTACCACCGTCGAACACCCGCCCATCGCGGCCGGTGATGCGGGCAAGGCTCTCGTAGAAGGCGATCTTGCGGCTGATGCCGTGCGCGATCGGCTGGAAGGCGAGCGACACCCGGTCCTGCCCGAGCGCACCGACGATCTCGTCGGCGAAGCGCACATTGGCGTGGCGCTCGGCGGTACGGTCGAAGGCGTGCGAGTACATCTCCATCGAGCCGCGCGCGTGGCGCCGCGCCCGCTGGAGCGCGTCCTGGGCGTGGGAGAAGATCTCCGGCACATTGCGCCCCTGAGACGGCACGATCAGCCCGCCGGCGGAGATGCTGGCGGCGACGGCGCCCGCGCTGGTGCGCGGCGGCGTCTGGTTCACCGCCGAGAGGAAGCGCCGCGCGGAGGCCATGAAATCCTCGCCCGATTCCACCCGCAGCAGGAGACCGAACTTGCTGCCGGAGAAACGGGCAAGCTCCTCGCCCTCCTCGAGCTGGGCCCGCAGGCGCAGCCAGACGACGTCGATCACCTCGTCGGCGACGAGGAAGCCGTAGGCGTCGTTGAGGTCGCCGAGGCGGTCGACGCCGATCAGCACGAAGCCGAATTCGCGATCCTCCTCCAGGGCCCACGCCAGGCGCTCCTCGAGCAGGCCGGCAAGGCGCTGGCGATCGGTCTTCGCCTCCACCCCGCCCCCTTGGGCCGGGCGCACGGGACGTCCAACCGACAGGCGGCGCAGGAAGCCGTCGACCTCGACCAGCCTGCCGTCATCGTCGAAGCTGGCCACGCCGCGATCCTCGACCCACAGCCGGCGCGGCGCGCTGCCGGGCGGCAGGGAGAGGCAGTAGACGGTCTCGAAGAAACGGGCGCTGCGATCGCTGCCCGGCGCGGCCCCCACCTGCAGGGCGGCGACGGCCGCCTCGTGGCGCGAACGCCCCGAGCCCGGAGTGATCAGATCGGCGTAGTCCGCGCCCCGCCACGCGAAAGGCAGGCGCTCGTCGCCGAGCACCTCCGCCACCGCCGCGCTCCACTGCAAGAGATCGTCCTCGAGTGTCCAGCGATAGGCCGCGGCTCCGAGCGAGTGTGCGACATCGGCAATCGCCTCCGGCTGGAGCGAGGCGTCCGGGCCTGTCTTGGCGACCGTCTCATGCGTCGACATGGGCAGTTTTCATTGAGGTGGCGTGAGAGCGGTGCATGATCGTGCAGATACAGGCAAAGCTCCCCAAGAATGGTTAAGGGCGGCAGGGAATTAACAGGCGATGGGCCCCCACCCCGTCGGGCAACGCGCGTCGCGCCGCACGACGGCCATTCACCGGCGCGCGACCGTGCTCGCGCTGACGATGGGTGCGTTCTCCTCGACCACGACGAGGCTCTCGCCGGTGCCCTCGGTCGCCAGCGCCTCGGCTCCGGTTTCCTTCGTCGCGGCGATCGCGCTCGACGTGCTGGCGGCCCTCATCTTGTCAATGCCGGAGAAATGGATGCCCGCCACTTCGATCGAGGTGGTGGCACCGACCCTCGACTGTGCCCGCATGATCATGCCGCGCAGCTCCGGCGCCATCTCGGCGAGCTGCGCGAATTTGCTGTGGTTGAGGCCGTCGGACGACTTCACCTCGGTCATGTCGATGACGACGGCACCGAGCTCGACCAGGTCGTTGTCGTTGGTGTAGGCGCCCAGCCGCGGCTTGTCGCCGGCGATGAAGTCGGAAAAGGCCAGCGCCTTGTCGTCGCGCGAGACGATGACGATGAACGGCTTGGCCGGCTTGCCGAAGCGTTTGAGCTGGGACTTGAAGACGTCGACGTCGATATCGGGCGCGGCGAGGACGATGTTGCCGATCTTGTTCGCCGGCAGCGGCTTGCCCGAGATCTGGATCTGGCGCAGCGCCTCGACCGTGACCCAGTTCCCCATCGAATGGGCGACGATGCTCACCTGGTCGGCGCCGCTGTCGAAGACCAGGCGGATGGTCTCCTCCAGCCGGTCGCGCGCGGCGGTGGCGCTGTTGTTGTCGTAGACATAGTCACCGACGCTGCCGCGCGAGGCCCAGGTGAACAGCACCGGGACTCCCGGCGCCTTCGAATCCTCGGCCATCTGGGTGAGGCGGTAGAGCGCCTCGGAGAACAGCGTGTTGTAGCCGTGAACGAAGATGACCGCCTGCCTCTTGCCGGCCGGCCACTTCGCCAGCTCGCCCTTGAGGTCGCGGGTGAATTCCTGCGGCGTGTCGCGATAGACGGCCTCGCGCACCACCATGTCGGTGGCCGGATTGGGCGGCGACTGCTTCGGCGATTCCACCATGCCCGGCTTGTGGTTGGGCGGAACGGTCATCTCGACCTTGGCGAAGCTCAGCGCCGGGGTCCGCTCGCCGCTATAGAACACGCCGGACTGCGGATCGCGGGCGCGCGAGGAGGCGACAAGGATGACGTGTTCCGTGGTGCCCGCTTCCGGCCCCTCGATCACGCTCAGCGCATCCGCGCCGGGGCGGGAGGCGCAACCGGCAAGGACGGGGGCCATAAAGGCCACCACAAAGAGCCCGGCGACGCCCCTGCGTACTCGACCGTCCGCGTCACGCAACACAATGGGCTCCCAGCTTCACGCGCATAAGATGTAGCATCATTCCCGCACACTGGTAAGCCGCCCGACAACCCGACGGGCTCCCAGACAGGCGATAACGTCTGGATGGTTACCAGCCGATGACACCCCATCGCACGATGGCGGGGCGGCGGCAGGCGGTGGATCGGACGCAAAAAAGCCGGCCCAGGGGCCGGCTTCAAGCAATGCGACAGGCAAGGCCCGCAGGAGGCCGGTGCCGATCAGGCCTCGGCCTTGACCTTGAGGACCTGACGGCCCTTGTACATGCCGGTCTTCAGATCGAGGTGGTGCGGACGGCGCAGTTCGCCGGAATCCTTGTCCTCGATATAGGTCGGCTTGGCGAGGGCGTCGGCCGAGCGGCGCATGCCGCGACGCGACGGGCTGGTTTTCTTCTTCGGAACTGCCATGGTCTTCTCCTGTACCGGCTTGGCTCACGCCCAGTCGGAAGGGCCGGCGCCGGATCGTGCGTAATTCGAGTGGCGGCTTATACAGACTCATGCGCGCGAGCGAAAGGGGCTCGCGCAATTCTGTCGCGTGTCTCCCGCACCGCCGGCCGAAAACGCCGCGCGACACCGCCCTGCTCCGCTCAGAGACAGGCTGTCAGCTCCGCCCCTTCGCGCGGCAGCCGCGCCTGGAGATTGCTGGCCAGCCGGTTGAGCCCGCGCCCGGGCTTGCCGGCGTCGCGCCTGTGCGGGTTCGGCAGCATCACCGCGAGCAGCGCCGCCTGGCGGGGTGTCAGGCTCCCTGCCCCGCGCCCGAAGGCCCGCCTTGCGCCCGCCTCGGCGCCGAACTCGCCATTCGGGCCCCATTCGGCGATGTTGAGATAGATCTCGAGCTGCCGCCGCTTGGACATCACCGCGTTGAGATAGAGCGCCAGCGGCAGTTCCAGCCCCTTGCGGATGAAGCTGCGCCCGTTCCACAGGAACAGGTTCTTCACCAGCTGCATGGTGAGCGTGGAGGCGCCGCGCGGCGCGCTCAAGCCGTCCGATTCGTCGATCACGCCCTGCAGCTCGACGAGGTCGACGCCGGAATGGGTGCAGAAGCGCGCATCCTCGGACGCCAGCACGGAGCGGATCAGATTGGGCGAGATGTCGTCGAGCGGCACCCAGATGCGTTCCACCGGCTGTCCACTCGCCCAGCGCGCCAGCATCAGCGTCGAGGAGGCCGGCACGAGATTATAGAGCAGGCCGAGCCCGAATGGCGCCAGCGCGACGATAAGGGCCGCCTTCCATACCCATCCCCACAACACGCCCATGTTCACTCCCCGACCGGGCTACACTAGCCGGCTGGATGGCGGCGGTCGACCGAGCCGCACCCCGCGTCGCTTGACCCGCCCTCGCGCCTCGGGCACGAAACGCTCTCCCTTCCCCAAGGTCCCTGCGCAAACCGCGATGTCCGCCGCCGACGCCCTCCCCCTTGCCGACGCCCTCGCCCGCACCGCCGATGCGGTCGCCGCCTATATCGACGATGCCATCGCGACGAGCGGCGCGCCGGGCGCCAGGCTCGCCGCGGCGATGCGCCATGCCACCCTGGCCGGCGGCAAGCGGCTGCGCCCCTTCCTCGTCGTGGAAACCGCCGCGCTGTTCGGCGTTCCGGCCGCCGCCGCCATGCCGGCCGCCGCCGCGCTCGAATGCATCCACTGCTATTCGCTGGTGCATGACGACCTGCCGGCGATGGACAATGACGATCTGCGCCGCGGCCAGCCGACCGTCCACCGCGCCTATGACGAGGCGACCGCCATCCTGGCCGGCGACGCGCTGCACACCCTCGCCTTCGAGATCCTCGCCCGGAACGAGGCCGGCCCGGATGCCGGCGTGCGCATCGCCCTAGTCGCCAGCCTCGCGCGCGGGGCCGGCGTCGCGGGCATGATCGGCGGCCAGATGCTCGATCTCGCCGCCGAGGGACGCTTCGGCAACGGCGTCCCGCTCGATTTGCCGGCCGAGGCGATCATCGAGCTTCAGGCGATGAAGACCGGCGCCCTGCTGCGGCAGGCCTGCGAGGCGGGCGCGCTGCTCGGGCGGGCGAGCCCGGCCGAACGCGAGCGGCTCGACCGCTACGCCCGCGCCGTCGGCCGCGCCTTCCAGATCGCCGACGACCTGCTCGACGTCGAGGGCGAGGCCGGCACGGTCGGCAAGGCGGTGGGCAAGGACGCCGCCGCTGGCAAGGCCACGCTGGTCGGCCGGCTCGGCGTGGACGGCGCGCGGATCGAACTGGCACGACTGGTACGAGAAGCGGAAGCCGCGCTCGCCGGCTTCGGCAGCGCTGCAACACTCCTGGTGGAAGCCGCGCATTTCGTCGCCGCACGGCGCAATTAGTACTTCCCTCATCTCGACGGAACGATAAGTTGCGCTCATTGTTATCGTGACGTAATCGTCCGCGTCGTGTGACGTGACCGTCGCTGGGAGGTTGAGATGCGTGTCGCCCTGTTCGCCCTTGCCGCGCTGGTTGCCGGCTCCGCCATGATCGCCACGGCGCCCGCCGAGGCACAGGAGAACCGCATCATCATCCGCAAGCTGCCGCCGCGCTCGTTCCTCGATCCCGGCCCGGTGGTGAAGCCCGGCACTTCGCGCGACCTGAATTACGTGCACATGGTTCACCCCTACTATCCGCAGTACGGCGACGATGGCGGCATCACCGGCATCCGCTGGCCGCTGCCGAGCCGCTTCGACCTGCCGCGGAACTGATTCGCGGCCCTTCCGCCCTGGCATGAAAAAGCCCGGCTCGCGCCGGGCTTTTTGATTCGTGGACCGTTGCCGCGCGGGAGCCGCCGGCCGGTGAAGGCCGGCGAAAGCAGTCCGCCTCAGGCCGCCCGCTCGAGCTCGCCGAGAATCGCATCGCCCATGCCGGACGTGCCGACGCGGGTCTTGCCCTCGGAATAGATGTCCGCCGTGCGGAAGCCGCCCGCCAGCACCCCGGCGATCGCCGCCTCGACGCGGTCGGCCGCCTCGATGAGGCCGAAGGAATAGCGCAGCGCCATGGCGAGCGAGCCGATCATGGCGATGGGATTGGCCAGGCCCTTGCCGGCGATGTCCGGAGCGGCGCCATGCACCGGTTCATAGAGCGCGCGGCGGCGGCCGGAAATCTCCTCCACCGCGCCGAGCGAGGCGGAGGGCAGCATGCCGAGCGAGCCGGTCAGCATCGCAGCGACGTCGGAGAGGATGTCGCCGAACAGGTTGTCGGTCACGATGACGTCGAACTGCTTGGGCGCCCGCACGAGCTGCATGCCGCAGGAATCGGCAAGCTGGTGCTCCAGCGTCACGTCGTTGTAGTCCGAACCGTGCACCTCGCTCACCACCTGCTTCCACAGCACGCCGGTCTTCATCACGTTGTGCTTCTCGGTCGAGACCACCTTGTTGCGGCGGGTGCGGGCGAGCTCGAAGGCGACGCGGGCGATGCGCTCGATCTCGTAGGATTCGTAGACCTGGGTGTCGACGGCGCGCTTCTGGCCGTCGCTGAGGTCGGTGATGGTCTTGGGCTGGCCGAAATAGACGCCGCCGGTCAGCTCGCGCACGATGAGCACGTCGAGGCCTTCGACCAGATCGCGCTTCAGGCTGGAAGCGTCGGCGAGCGCCGGATAGCACACGGCCGGGCGCAGATTGGCGAAAAGCTGCAGGTCCTTGCGCAGGCGCAGCAGGCCCGCCTCCGGGCGCGCCTCATAGGCGACGTTGTCCCATTTCGGGCCGCCGACGGCGCCGAGCAGGATCGCGTCCGCGGCGAAGGCCTTGGCCATCGCCTCCTCGGAGATCGGCTGGCCGCAGGAATCATAGGCCGCACCGCCGACGAGGTCTTCCTCGATGGCGAAGGAGGCAAGGCCGCGCTGGTCGAGCCAGCCGATGACCCGCTTCACCTCGGCCATCACCTCGGAGCCGATGCCGTCGCCGGGAAGAAGAAGGAGCTTGTGGGTGGCCATCGGGGTCCCTCGCCTGCGCCTGTTAGGTAAGCATCTTTGCCGAACGTCCGGATCGGCGAGCGAGTGCTAATGGCAGACGCCGACGCTGGCAAGCATCGCGCGCGCGGGTGCCGATAAAAGAACCGCCGGCATGGGGAATGCCGGCGGTGGGGAGGAGATACGGGCGCAACGACAGGGGAGAGCCCTGTTCCCGTTGGCGAGAGGTGACGGAGGGAAGCTCCGCCGTCATCCCGGCCGCAGCGAAGCGGAGAGCCGGGATCGCTCTCCGCTTTCCAGCGATCCCGGCTCTCCGCTTCGCTGCGGCCGGGATGACGACTGGATGCGACCGGCCTCCTCAGATCGTGCCGCGCGACATCTCGCCGGCGATGAACTCGGCCTGGCGGATGGCCAGCGCCACGATGGTCAGCGTCGGATTCTCGGCGCCGCCGGTGGTGAACTGGCTGCCGTCGGAGACGAACAGGTTCGCGATGTCGTGGGTCTGCCCGTGCTTGTTCACCACGCCGTCGCGCGGCTTCTCGCTCATCCGGTTGGTGCCCAGATTATGCGTCGAGGGATAGGGCGGCGTCGGCAGGGTGCGGGTCGCGCCGACCGAGTCGTAGATCGCCGCGCCCTGCGCATAGGCGTGGTTGCGCATGGCGACGTCGTTGGGGTGATCGTCGAAATGCACGTTCGCCACCGGCATGCCGTTCTTGTCCTTCACCTCGGCATTGAGGGTGACGCGGTTGGTCTCCTGCGGCATGTCCTCGCCGACGATCCACAGCCCGGCCATGTTGGCATAGCCGTCCATGGCGGAAGCGAAGGAACGGCCCCAGCCGCCGGGATCGAGGAAGGCGGCCATGAACGGCACGCCGATGGAGAGCGTCTCCATCTCGTAGCCGCCGACGAAGCCGCGCTTGGTGTCGAGCCCCGCCTCGTCGCGCACGATGCCGGCCATGGTGGTGCCGCGATACATGTGCACCGGCTTCTCGAAGATGCCGTACACCGATCCCGTCATGTGGCGCATGTAGTTGCGCCCGACCTGGCCGGAGGAGTTGGCGAGCCCGTCCGGGAACATGTTGCTCGCCGAGTTGAGCAGCAGGCGCGGGCTCTCGATCGAGTTGCCGGCCACCGCCACGATCCGCGCCTTCTGGCGCTGCGTCTTGCCGTCCTTGTCGACATAGACGACGCCGGTCGCCTTGCCGGAGGCATCGTGCTCGATCTTGAGCACCATGGACTGGGGACGCACTTCCAGGTTTCCGGTGGCCTCGCCGCGCGGAATCTCGGCGATCAGCGTCGACCATTTGGCGCCCGACTTGCAGCCCTGGAAGCAGAAGCCGATCTGCTGGCAGGCGCCGCGATCGTTGCGCGGTTCGCTGTTGATCGCCATGCGGCCGGTCGAGACTTCCTTGTAGCCGACCTTCTTGGCGCCGGCCTCGAACACCTTGAAGTTGTTGTTGCCGGGCAGGCCGGGAATGCCGTTGGTGCGGGTCACGCCCATCCGGTCCTCGGCCTTGGCGTAATAGGGCTCGAGTTCCTTCAGCGTGATCGGCCAGTCGAGCAGGTTGGCGCCGTCGAGATCGCCATAGGTCTCGCGGGTCTTGAACTCGTGCTCCTGAAGGCGCAGCGAGGCGCCGGCCCAGTGCACGGAGGAGCCGCCGACCGACTTGACGATCCAGGCCGGCAGGTTGGGGAAGTTCTTGTGCACGCGCCAGGAGCCAGAGGTCGTGCGCATGTCCGTCCAGGCTAGCTGGGCGAAGCTCTCCCACTCGTTGTTGACGAAGTCTTCCATGTTGTGGCGCGCGCCGGCTTCCAGCATCACCACCTTGATGCCCTTGAGCGCGAGGTCGGTGCCCAGCGTGCCGCCGCCGGCACCGGAACCAATGATGACGACGACGGAGTCGTCATTGAGATCGAAGGGTGCAGCCATGATCGCGTCCTCCCCTCAGAGCCAGGCGATGTCGTTGAAGCCGCGGTCGATGTAACCGCCCTTTTCGGCCGAGGAGCCCTCATAGCCGAAGACCGGCCACACCTCCTCCTGGTTGTAGAGGCCGACCACGAGGCCCCCGCGCACCTTCTGGAAGAAGGCGCTGTCCTCGATCTCGCGCAGCAGCACCACGCGCTGGTCCTCCCAGCCGACATCGGCGTAGGGCACGCCGTAATTGGCCTTGGCGAGCGTATCGAGGGTGATGACCCCGTCCTCCACCAGCGTCTTGAGCGCCGGATCCTTGGCCGCGTCGGCCTCGTAGGGCTTCATCGCGATGGCGTAGAAGCGGTCGGCGATGCGGTCGTGCGGATAGACGTCGCGCGCCATGACGATCAGCGTGCGCATGGTCTCGGGCTTGAGGGCGGTGACCTCCAGCCCCCACGCCTCGCGCGGATTGAGCACGGCGGCGCCGCTCACCATGAGCGCGCCGGCCGCTCCGATGCCGGCGAGCAGGGCGCGGCGTGACGGACCGCGCCTGTCGATCAGTGTTGCCATTGTTACCTCCCAGGTATTTTTATGTATTATTTACGTCTTTCGCGCCGTTTCGACGCGTTATTTGTAGCGACCGTGCTTCTGCAGAACTTCGATCTTGTAGCCGTCGGGATCGGTGACGAAGAAAAACTTCGCGAGCAGCATGCCCTCGTGGAAGAATTCCTTGATCGGATTGGGGGCGAGGCCGGCATCGGTGAAGCGCGCATGCTCGGCGTCGAGGTCGTCCACCACGAAGGCGATATGGCCATAGCCGTCGCCGAGCACATAAGGCTCGGTCCGGTCGTGATTGATGGTGAGCTCGACTTCGAAATCGGCTTCCGCGTTGCGCAGATAGACCAGCGTGAAACCGTCGAAGGGCAGCCGCTGAGCTACGTCCAACCCGAAGGCACGCGAATAGAAGTCAACCGAGCGCGCCTCGTCCAGCACGCGAATCATCGAATGAATGGCCTTCGCCACCTGCTCCTCCGGCCTTGAACCTCGTCGCGGCGGGAATGCCGCCGATAAGGACGATGCTAGGCCGCCCGGCGGGCGGGAGGTGGTAGACCGCTAACACATCACCACGATGTGCTTTTCGGGGCGGCTGACGGGCGCGAACGCCCGTCCGGCCACGGTCATTCGGCAGCTTGAAGATGCAGCCGCGTGCTCTCGCACAGATAGCGCTCGCGCGCGATCGCCGGAGCGGTTTCCGCCGGGCGGACCTCGGCCAGGAAGATCAGGCAGGAGCAGCGCAGCAGCGAGGCGAAGTTGCGCACCTCGCCATGCAGGTCGAGCACCTCGTCATGCAGCTTGGTGACGAACTTGCCGAGACTCATGCCCTGATGGGCGGCAACCTCTTCAAGCACGGTCCAGAAGGCGGCCTCCAACCGGATCGAGGTCGAATGGCCGCCGATCCGCACCGAGCGCGTCTGGCTCTCATAGGTCGAGGGCACTTGGCCCGCGAAGATGTGGCACATGGGGGGCGTCTCCCGGAATGTTCTCGTTATTTTTAACGATTCCATCCCGGGAATGCCGCGCTGTAAAGTCGAAAATTGGTCGGGGCCGTGCAACTAGCCTCGACGGCGGGCCGTCACCTCGATCTCGATCTTCATCTCGGGCTGCAGCAGCCCGGCGACGATGAGCGTGGCGGCGGGCCGCGCCGTGGCGAAGTACTGACCGAAGATCGGGAAGACCGTCTCGGCAAAATCGGCACGGGCCACGATATAGCGCACGCGCACCACGTCATCGAGCGAGGCACCCGCCTGCGCCAGCGCCGCGGCGATGTTGCGGAAGCAGCCATGGGTCTGCTCGACGAGCCCTTCCGGCAGTTCCATGGTCGCGTAGTCGTAACCGGTGGTGCCGGAGACGAAGATGTCGTTCCCGTCGACCACCGCCCGCGAATAGCCGGCCACCGCCTCGAAGGCGGAGCCGGAAGAGATGAGACGGCGCTCGGTCATGCTTGGCCTTTTCACGTGTCATCCCGGCGGCGGGCGGCGCCGGAGAGCCGGGAGCGCTTCCCGATCTGACCCGATCCCGGATCAGCCCGCGGCCGTCCGGGGCGACACCGAGGGGTGACCCGCCTCGCGCCCGAGGCCGGTCCCACCCGACGCGTCTCACGACCAGGGGCGGTCCTCGGCGAGCTTGGCTTCGAACGACTTGATCTTGTCCGCCTTCACCTGGGTGAGGCCGATGTCGTCAAGCCCGTTCAGCAGGCAGTGCTTGCGGAACGGGTCGATCTCGAAGGTGATCGAGCCGCCGTCCGGGCCGGTGATGGTCTGGCTCTCCAGATCGATGGAGATCTTGGCGTTGGCGCCGCGCTCGGCATCGTCGAACAGCGCGGCGAGCTGCTCGGGCGTGACCTTGATCGGCAGGATGCCGTTCTTGAAGCAGTTGTTGTAGAAGATATCGGCGAAGGACGTGGAGATCACGCAGCGTATGCCGAAGTCGAGCAGCGCCCAGGGCGCGTGCTCGCGCGAGGAGCCGCAGCCGAAATTGTCGCCGGCGACGAGGATCGGCGCGCCCTTGTAGGCCGGCTTGTTGAGCACGAAGTCGGGGTTGTCCGACCCGTCCTCGTTGTAACGCAGATCCGCGAAGAGGCCGGTGCCGAGCCCGGTGCGCTTGATCGTCTTCAGATACTGCTTCGGGATGATCATGTCGGTGTCGACATTGACCAGGTGCAGCGGCGCCGCGACGCCGGTCAGCGTGGTGAACTTCTGCACGACCTTCTCCTCACGTTCCGGACGCCGCGCGGCACGCCGCCGGCTCCAGCAATCCCGCCCTCCATATCAAGGCGCCGGGCGAAAGCCCAGCGCCGGCCGGCAAGGTGCGGCGGACTCAGCGTTCCGGCAGCATGCGGCGCAGCACGTCGTCCCGGAGGACGAAATGATGCGCCAGCGCCGCCAGGGCGTGGAGCAGCGCCAGGATGACCAGCGCGTTCGCCAGCACCTCGTGCAGCTCGCTCACCTGCCGGGCGGCCTCCCGATCGACCGCCACCGGCGAGGCGATCGTGAACAGGCCGAAGAACGTCACCTCATTGCCGCGCAGGAAGGCGAGATAGATGCCGACCAGAGGCGTCGCGACCAGCAGCAGGTAGAGCAGCACATGCGCCGCGGCCGCGGCCAGATGGACCGGCCGCGACAGGGCCGCCGATGGCGGCGGCACCGGCCCGATGGCGCGAAACGCGAAGCGCAGCGCGACAAGGCCGAGGACCGCGAGCCCCACCGAGATATGCGTCCACCAGACGAGGGCGCGCTCAGGGGTGCCGCGATCGAAGAAATCCTCCAGATAGGTCACTCCGTAGACGACGATGATGGCGATCACCGTCAGCCAGTGGAGCGCCCGGAGCGGCACGCTGTAATGATCGACCGCGGTCGGGTGGAGCGGTGCTTTTGCCATGGTCAAAGCCTCTCTGATTTAGAGGAACTCTAATGACTGGCGGCCTCTCCTCCAATGCGGTCGGCTACGTATCGGCCTCCTCCTCGATGCGCTCCATGTCCTCGTCCGACAGGCCGAAATGGTGGCCGATCTCATGCACCAGCACATGGGTGACGACGTCGCCCAGCGTCTCCTCGTGCTCCGCCCAGTAATCGAGGATCGGACGGCGATAGAGGAAGATCATGTTCGGCAGCACGCCGGCGGCGAGTTCGTAGCCCTGCGCCAGCCCGATGCCCTGGAACAGGCCGAGCAGATCGAACGGGCTCTCCGCTTCCAGTTCCTCCTGAACCTCGTCGGTGGGGAAGTCTTCCACCTGGATGACGAGGTTGCCGCACATGACGCGGAACGCCTCGGGCAGGCGCGCATAGGCGTCACCCGCCATGACCTCCATTTCGGCCAGCGTCGGGGCGCTGCGCTTCAGCCACACCGCCGGACTGTCGGGATCACCGCTCATCGCCTCACCTGAGATAGGTCGTGAACAGATAATAGGCGAGCCCGAGGCCCACCACGACGGCCAGCCCGCGCCCGATGCGCCGGCCCCACACCTCGATGGGATCGTCGTCCGGCGGAAACTCGTGCGGCTCCCGGCTCACGCCCGCACCTCCCCTCGCCGGGCCCCGGAAGCGACCGGCCCGACATTGCCAATTCGCACCCTCATGCACGGGTCCCGCAGGGTCAGGAGGCGGGACAAGGCGCCGGCACCTCCCCACATCCGGGATGGGCGACGTCCCTCGCATAGAGGACGACGATGATGATATCCCACACTTCGCGTGCGGCCGGCGCGCTCAAGGCCGGCCTTCTCGCACTCTCGCTGCTTGTCGCCGGGGCCGGCGCCGCCTCCGCTCATGGCGGATTTGGCGGCGGCGGTTTCGGCGGCCATATGGGCGGCGGGTTCGGAGGCGGCTTCCATGGAGGAGGCTATGGCGGCGGCTTTCATGGCGGCGGCATCCCCTTCCCCCATGGTGGCGGCTTTCATGGTGGCGGCTTCTTCCACGGCGTGCCGTTCCACAACGTCTACCATCACGACCACTATGGCTATGGCTTCTACGGTCTCCCGTTCGACGACGGCTACGACCTCGATCCCTACCTGAGCTCTCCGGACTACGGGACCGATTGCGGAAGCCATATCGTGCGCGTGGGACCGCCGCTCCACCGCCGCTATGTGCGCGAATATAGCTGCATCTGATGAAGGCGAAGGGCGGTCCGCGCTCGCTGTCGAGCCGGACCGCCGGTCGCGCCTCACGCCTCGTAGGGCCAGCGACGCACGTCGACGAAGCGCCCGGCGATCGCCGCCGCGGCGGCCATGGCGGGCGAGACGAGATGCGTGCGGCCCTTGTGGCCCTGCCTTCCCTCGAAGTTGCGGTTCGAGGTGGAGGCGCAGCGCTCCTCCGGGCCGAGCTTGTCGGCATTCATCGCCAGGCACATGGAACAGCCCGGCTCGCGCCAGTCGAAGCCGGCCGCCCGGAAGATGGCGTCCAGCCCCTCGGCCTCGGCCTGCAGCTTCACCAGCCCCGAGCCCGGCACGATCATGCCGGCCACGCCTTCGCGCACCTTGTGACCCGCGACGATCTTCGCCGCCGCGCGCAGATCCTCGATGCGGGCATTGGTGCAGGAGCCGATGAACACCTTGTCGATGGCGATGTCGGTGATCTTCGTACCGGCGACCAGGCCCATATAGGCGAGCGCGCGCTTCTTGGCCTCGCGCCGGCCCTCATCCTCGATGAGATCCGGGTCCGGCACCGTGCCCTCCACCGAGATCACGTCCTCCGGGCTCGTGCCCCAGGAGACGATCGGCGGCAGCGAGGCGCCGTCGAGGCGGATTTCCTTGTCGAAGAACGCGCCCTCGTCGGTGCGCAGCGTGTCCCAGTAGCGCAGCGCCGCGTCCCACGCCGCGCCCTTGGGGGCGCGCGGGCGATCCTTCACATAGGCGAAGGTGGTTTCGTCCGGCGCCACCATGCCGGCGCGCGCCCCGCCCTCGATGGACATGTTGCAGACCGTCATGCGGCCTTCCATCGTCAGGTTGCGGAACACCTCGCCGGCATATTCGATGACATAGCCGGTGCCGCCGGCGGTGCCGGTGGCGCCGATGATGGCGAGCGTCACGTCCTTGGCGGTCACGCCGTCGGGCAGCCTGCCGTCGACGGACACGCGCATGTTCTTGCTCTTCTTCTGGATCAGCGTCTGGGTGGCGAGCACATGCTCGACCTCCGAGGTGCCGATGCCATGGGCGAGCGCGCCGAAGGCGCCATGCGTCGAGGTGTGGCTGTCGCCGCACACGATGGTCGTGCCCGGCAGGGTGAAGCCCTGCTCCGGGCCGATGACGTGGACGATGCCCTGGCGCTTGTCGAGCTCGTTGAAATATTCGACGCCGAAGTCGCGGGCGTTCTCGGCCAGCGTCTCCACCTGCAGGCGGCTCTCGGGATCGTCGATGCCGAAGCGGCGGTCGGAGGTCGGCACGTTGTGGTCGACGACGGCGAGCGTCTTGTTCGGCGCGTGCACCTTGCGGCCGGCCACGCGCAGACCCTCGAAGGCCTGCGGGCTGGTCACCTCATGCACCAGATGGCGGTCGATATAGAGGAGGCAGGTGCCATCTTCCTGCCGGTCGATGACATGGTCGTCGAAGATCTTGTCGTACAGGGTACGGGGAGCGGACGTGCTCATTTCGGCGTCTCACTGATCAGGAACAAGGGGCGGGGCTCGCATGCGCGCGCCGGGAGCGCAAAGCCTGAGGCTCTCGCTCCGGGCGGCGCTCAGCTAAGCCCGGCGACCGCGCAGGCGGTGAAACGCCCGAAAAAGCGCGCCGGCAGGCGAACATGGTCCGGAACGGCGGCGAAGCCGATCGTCGTCGGCAGGCGGCGGCGGGCTTCCGGACGCGCGACATCGGGCGCAGCCGAAGCCTCAGCGCCGCAACGAGCCGTCATCATGGTGCCTGCCCTCATCATGGAACCCTTCTAGCAAGTCTCGGCGCCGCAAACAATTGGCGGACGCAGATCCCGCGCCCGGTGCATTCACACGAGCGCGTGAAGCGCAACTCCCCGGAATTTCGCTTGAAATAATGTATTACAAAGTAATCTCAAGAGGCTGCAACCTGAATCTCTCAGCTTTTTGCAGCATCGTCGAAATATGGCGTAACGTAACACACCAGATTAAGCCGCCCGGCAGATGGAGTGAACGATGCGTCTGGCCGACATCGCCCTGATCATCGCGACGTGCGGAGCGCTGGTCGTCGCCGTCGAGGCGCGCAACCACGTCGACGTGGTGCAGGAACCGGAAGCCGCGCCGGTCAAACACGCCCAGCTCATCACCTGCCCGCTACGCAAGCCGGACTTCGCCACCATCATGCAGGCCGCCATGCTCGGCGACGGGACTCTCCTCGTCGAGCAGCAGACCAATACCCGCGTCCTGCACATCAAGGATTGCTGAGGGCCGGCCGCTCCGGCGCCCGCGGACATCCTCTTCCGGACCGACACCGCGCGGGACGCGGGTCGTCGGGGACGCCAACGCTCGTCACGCCGCCCGCACGCTCTCCCGCGCCACCTTCATGTCCCGGGCCGGCGGCAGGCCGAACTGCCGGCCATATTCGCGGGTGAACTGCGGCACGCTCTCATAGCCCACGGCAAAGGCTGCGGAACTGGCCGACAGACCCTCCCCGGCCATGAGCCGGCGCGCCTCGATCAGCCGCAGCTGCTTCTGGAACTGCAGCGGCGACAGCGAGGTCGCGGCGCGGAAATGCTGATGGAATGCGGAAAGGCTCATCCCGGCCTCCGCCGCCAGACGCTCGACCGGCACAGGGCGCGCGAACTCGGCGCGCAGCACGGCGACGGCCCGCGCCACCCGCCGCGCATGGCCGTCCGGCCAGCCGAGCCGGCGGATCGCCGCTCCGTGCCGTCCCGCCAACAGCCAGTAATGCACCTCGCGGATCAACTGCGCCTGCAGCACCGGCACCGCAGCCGGACGATCGAGCAGGCGCATGAGTCGCTGTGCCGCATCGGCCACTTCGGCGTCGGTCGGATCGACCCGCACCGGCCCCGAAGTGCCGGCCGGCGGCGCCTTCATCTGCGCCGCCAGTTCGGCGATCACGCCCGGATCGAGTTCCAGTACCAGTGACAGATAGGGCGCCGCGTGGCTCGCCTGAATGATCTGGCTCACCGTCGGCACGTCGGCGGTGATCAGCAGGGAATCGCCGGCACCGAAGGCGAAGTCCTGCGTACCCATGGTGACATGCTTGCGGCCCTGCACCACCAGGCAGACGAGCGGCCGCGAAATGGCGTGGAGCAGGCCGCTCGGCGCGGTGGCGCGAACGGTCATCAGGCCCGGAATGGGCGTCAGCGCCAAGCCGTTCTCATCGGCATGGCGCTGACCGTGGCGGGCGACGGTGTCGAGCAGGCTTGTCATGGCCCAACACTAACCCATGCCGACGCACCCCGCATCGGCTTTGGAGAAACAGGCAAGAAACGACGACCATCACGCAACAGGGCGAAGCCTTCCCGATCGACAAGGAGAGGGTCGAATTCACGCCACCGGCCGCACGGTGGGTCACAGGAGACGGACCATGACCACGATCACCCTCGTTACCGGCGCCAGCCGCGGGCTCGGCCGCAACGCCGCGCTCAGCATTGCCCGCCATGGCGGCGATGTCGTTCTCACCTATCAGAGCCGCGCCCAGGAGGCGCAAGCCGTCGTCGCGGAAATCGCGGCGCTCGGCCACAAGGCGGTCGCGCTGCCACTCGATGTCGGCGACGTCGCCAGCTTCGCGGCCTTCGCCGAGCACCTGCGGGCGGCGCTCGCCGGGACCTGGCAGCGCGAGCACTTCGACCATCTCGTCAACAATGCCGGCCATGGCGACATGGCGCTGATCGCGGAGACGACCGAGGCTCAGTTCGACCGGCTGGTGGACGTCCATTTCAAGGGCGTGCTCTTCCTGACGCAGGCGCTGCTGCCGCTGATCGTTGATGGCGGGCGCATCGTGAACCTGTCTTCGGGTCTGACGCGCATTTCCTATCCCGGCTTTGCCGCCTATGCGGCGGTGAAGGGCGCCATCGAGGTGCTGAGCATCTACATGGCGAAGGAACTGGGCAGCCGCGGCATCGCGGTGAACACGGTGGCGCCCGGCGCGATCGAGACCGACTTCCTCGGCGGCGCGGTACGCGACCTGCCCGACCTCAACAAGACCTTCGCCGGGATGATCGCGCTCGGCCGCGTCGGCGTGCCCGACGATATCGGCTCGATGATCGCCAGCCTGCTCTCGCCGGACAATCGCTGGATCAACGCCCAGCGGATCGAGGTCTCTGGCGGGCAGACAATCTGACGGCGGCGCCCCGCGCCCGATCGCGGCCCCGGCCGCAGCCGTTGCGAATGGCGAGATGCCAACAAAAAGGCCGGGGCATGCCCCGGCCTTTTCATTCAGATGCGTCGAGACGCATGGATCACTCGGCGGCGACGACCGGGGCGGCGCCCTTCTTGCCCTTGCCGGCGTTCTTGTCCTGGCGCTCGGCGATACGGGCCGACTTGCCGCGACGGTCGCGCAGGTAATAGAGCTTGGCGCGGCGCACCTTGCCGCGGCGGACAACCTTGAGGCTGTCGATGTTCGGCGAGTAGAGCGGGAACACGCGCTCGACGCCCTCGCCATAGGAAATCTTGCGGACGGTGAAGCTCTCGTTGATGCCGCCGCCATTGCGGGCGATCACCACGCCTTCATAGGCCTGAACGCGGGAGCGCTCGCCTTCCTTCACCTTCACATTCACGATCACGGTATCGCCCGGCTGGAAATCGGGGATCGCCCGGATCTCGGAAAGCCTGGCAGCCTGCTCGATGTCGAGCTCGCGGATAATATCGACCATTTTATCACCTCAGGCGAAATCGGCTTTTGCCGTTCGCATCTTGCTGTTGTCAGTTCATAGTGACGGCGCGCCCTATACGCGAAGTCGGGGCCTTTGTCATTCCCCCTTCGCCGCAGAACCGCCATGCGCCGCGACATAGGCCGCCCAGAGGTCCGGGCGTCGCACCTTCGTGACCTTCTCCGCCTGCTCGCGCCGCCAGCGCGCGACCTTGCCATGGTCGCCGCCGGTGAGGACGGCCGGAATCTCCGCGCCTTCGAAACTCTGCGGCCGGGTGTATTGCGGATATTCCAGCAGGCCGGCGGAGAAGCTCTCCTCGGTGCCGGAATCGGGATGGCCCATCACCCCCGGCAGCAGCCGCACGCAGGCGTCGAGCAGCACCAGCGCGCCGATCTCGCCACCGGAGAGCACGACGTCGCCGACGCAGACCTCCTCCAGCCCGCGCGCCGCGACCAGCCGGTCGTCGACGCCCTCGAAGCGGCCACAGACGATGACGACCCCCTCACCCGCCGCCAGTTCGCGCACGCGCTTCTGCGTCAGCGGCGCGCCGCGCGGCGTCATCAGCAGGCGCGGGCGGGTGTCGCCCTCGGGCGCGGCGGCATCGACCGCGCGGGCGAGCACGTCGACCCGCATCACCATGCCGGGCCCGCCGCCGGCCGGCGTGTCGTCGACCGAACGGTGGCGATCCGTGGCGTGGTCGCGCGGATCGACCGGCTCCACGCCCCACGCGCCCTGTGCCAGAGCGCGCCCGGCCAGCGACAGGCCGAGCGGACCGGGAAACATCTCGGGGAAAATGGTGACGATGGAGGCGCGCCACATGAGCCGCGCTCCTACCCCTGATCCGCTTCGGGGGGCGGGGCTTCCTCGCGCGCCCATTCGCCGGGATCGACGACGAGGCGTCCGGCCTTCACGTCGACGATGGGAACCACGGCCTTGGTGAAGGGCAGCATCAGCGTCTTGCCGCCGCCTTCCGGTGCGACCTCGACGATGTCGCCGGCACCGAAATCATGCACCGCCACCACCTTGCCGAAGGGCGCGCCCTCCGTGTCGACGACGGCAAGCCCGATCAGGTCGGCGTGGTAGAAATCGTCCTCGTCCTCCGGCTCGGGCAGGAGGTCGCGGGCGACATAGAGGCCGACATTGGTCAGCGCCTCGGCCGCCTCGCGCGTGTCGACGCCCTCGATCCGGGCGACGAAATGGTCCTTGGCCGGCCGCATCGTCCTGATGCGGAAGGTCCGGCTGCCGGCCTCGTCGGTGAGCGGCGCGTAGTCCTGCAGCGCCTCCGCCTCGCCCGCGAAGACGAACAGCCGCACCTCGCCGCGCACGCCATGCGGCGCGCCGATACGGGCAAGGAGGATGCGGTCATGAGGCATGCGTTGTCTCACAAGATCAGGAATCGGGGGCGCGCCTGCCGGCGCGAGTCGCCCCTGGATCCCGGATCGGCGGCGCGCTGCGCGCGCCTTGTCCGGGAAACGGAATCCGTTCGCGTGTCCCGGACCAGCGACGCCGAAGGCGGAGCGCCGATCCGGGACCCAGCACGAGACTGCGCCGGAGGCGTCGATCTCCCGGATCGACGCCTCCGGCGCGAGACCTCACTCGGCCGAGGGCGCAGCCGCGGCGGCGGCAGCCGCTTCGGCGGCCTTGGCGGCGGCGGCGGTGCGCTCCTGCGCCTTCTTGCCGGGCACAGCCTTCTCCGGGTTGTTGCGCGCGGCGCGCTTCACCAGCTCGAGGCTGTCGAGGAAGCGGGCGACGCGGTCGGTCGGCTGGGCGCCCTTGGCGAGCCAGGCCTTGGCCTTCTCGACGTCGAGGGTGAAGCGGTCGGCGGCGTCCTTGGGCTTCAGCGGATCGAAGGTGCCGATCTTCTCGATGAAGCGGCCATCGCGCGGCGAGCGCGAGTCGGCGACGACGATGCGGTAATAGGGACGCTTCTTGGCGCCGCCGCGGGCGAGTCGGATCTTCAGGGACATGTCTTTCTTCCTTTGGTGTCGGTTTCGTCGGTTGGTATCTGTCGTCATCCCGGACGATAGAGAGCGCAGCGAACGCAGATCCGGGATCGTTTGCCGCCTTGCGCGGGGAACGATCCCGGATCTGCGCATGACGCGCCGTCCGGGATGACGGCAATCGGGTCACATCATCGGGCGGTCACTTCTTCTTCGTCGGGAAGCCCGGCAGGCCCGGAAGCCCGCCCGGCTTGCCGCCCATGCCGGGCAGCCCCGGAAGATTGCCGGGGAAGTTCGGCGGCAGGTTCGGCATCCCGCCACCCATGCCGCCACCCATCCCGCCGGGCATCTTCTCGGCGAGCTTGGCGATGTCCTCGGGCTTCGGCATGCCGCCGCCGAGGCCGAACATGCTGGCCAGCCCGGCCATCGGGCCGCGCTTGGCGCCCGCCCCGCCCATGGCCTTCATCATGTCGGCCATCTGGCGGTGCATCTTCATCAGCCGGTTGACGTCCTCGACCTTGGTGCCGGAGCCGGCGGCAATCCGCTTCCTGCGAGAAGCGTCGAGCAGCTTGGGATTGCGCCGCTCCTTCTTCGTCATCGAGTCGATGACCGCCTTCTGGCGCTTGAGCACGCCGTCATTCATGCCGGAAGCGGCAAGCTGGTTCTTCATCTTGCCGACGCCGGGCAGCATGCCCATCAGCCCGCCGAGGCCGCCCAGCTTTTCCATCTGGTCGAGCTGCATGCGCAGATCGTCGAGGTCGAACTGGCCCTTGCGCATCCGCTCGGCGGCGGCCATCGCCTTCTCGGCGTCGATGTTCTCGACCGCCTTCTCGACGAGCGAGACCACGTCGCCCATGCCGAGAATGCGCCCGGCGACGCGGCGGGGATCGAAATCCTCCAGCGCGTCCATCTTTTCGCCGGTGCCCAGCAGCTTGATCGGCTTGCCGGTGACGGCGCGCATGGAGAGCGCGGCGCCGCCGCGCCCGTCACCATCGGCGCGGGTCAGCACGATGCCGGTGAGGCCGACGCGCTCGTCGAACGCCTTGGCGGTGTTCACCGCGTCCTGGCCGGTGAGGCTGTCGGCGACGAGGATGACCTCGTGCGGCTTCGTCGCCGCCTTCACCTCGGCCACCTCGGCCATCAGCGCCTCGTCGAGGGTGACGCGGCCGGCGGTGTCGAGCATCACCACGTCGTAGCCGCCGAGGCGGGCGGCTTCCATCGCGCGCCGCGCGATCTGGACGGCGGACTGGCCGGCGACGATGGGGAGCGTCTCCACCCCCACCTGCACGCCGAGCGTGGCGAGCTGCTCCATCGCCGCCGGGCGGCGGGTGTCGAGCGAGGCCATCAGAACCTTGCGGTTCGAGCGCTCGGTGAGGCGTTTGGCGATCTTGGCGGTGGAGGTCGTCTTGCCCGAGCCCTGCAGGCCGACCATCAGGATCGGCACGGGCGGGGCGGCATCGAGATCGATCGGCTTGGCGTCGGAGCCGAGCATGGCGATCAGCTCGTCATTGACGATCTTCACCACCATCTGGCCGGGCGTGACCGACTTGATCACTTCCGCACCGACCGCGCGGGCGCGCACCTTGTCGGTGAACGAGCGCACCACGTCGAGCGCGACGTCGGCCTCGATCAGTGCCCGGCGGACCTCGCGCATGGCCTCGTTGACGTCGGCCTCGGTGAGGGCGCCGCGCCGTTTCAGCCGGTCGAGTATGCCGCCAAGGCGGTCGGTCAGTGAATCGAACATGCGTTCGCTCGGCTCCCTTCTCGCATCGGTAGAGGCGCAAAGCCGATTGGCGCCCGAGGGCGCATCGCGCTGTCGGGCGTTAACCTCCGGGCTCAGGATCCGGGCGGCGGGTCGGCTCGCGGGTCATGCGAGGATGCGCGGTTCGTAAGCGCCACTCGCCGCGAAGTCAAGTTTTGCGGGAATTTCATGCCGGGGAAAGCCGCGCTTCGCGTGTCCCTCACGCGGGATTGACGCGGGTCATGGCGGCGTCACGGCAGCATCCTAGCGTAGGAATGACGGCGGAAAAGCGGATCGGTGGACATGCTCGACAACACATCCGAAGGCCTGCGCGAGGATCTCGACGACGTGGCGCTTCTCGACGCGGTCGTCGCCCTGCGGGACGACGTGGTCGCGGCCTCAGCGCCGCTGATCGAGCGCTTCTGCGGCGAGGCCGGGCGCGAGGGCCTCACCCTCGACCCCGCCCTCGTCAATCTTGCCCATTACCTCGTGCTGCGGCGCCACGATCTGAGGCCGCTGCAGCGCCAGCTCATGCGGCGCGGCCTGTCCTCGCTCGGACGGCTGGAAAGCCGCGTGCTGCCGACGCTCGACGCCGTGCTGGTGGCGCTTGCCGCCCTCGCCGGCCGCCCCGCGCCACACGACGCGCCGGACGAGGCCGCCTTCTTCGCCGGCACGGCGCGGCTCGACGCCGCGAGCGCGGCGATCCTCGGGCCCGAGCCGGCGGGACGCTACACCCGCATCATGGTCACGCTGCCGAGCGAGGCCGCCGCCGACGCCGATTTCGTGCTGGCGCTGGCGCGCAGCGGCATGGACGTCGCCCGCATCAACTGCGCGCATGACGATGCGGCCGCCTGGCGCGCCATGGCGCACAATGTGCGCGCCGCCGGCGAGGCGGTCGGCCGGCGCATCGCCGTGCTGATGGACATTGCCGGGCCGAAGATCCGCACCGAGGCGGTGCTGCCGATGAAGAAGGACAAGCCCGCCGGGCGCCTGAAGACCGGCGACCGGCTGCGCCTGGTGGCGGCGGGCGCCCCCCATGTCGACGACGACGTGCCGTTCTGCGCCGCCGTCTCGCTGCCCGAGATCGTGACCCGGCTCGGCCTGGGCGACCGCGTGCGCTACGACGACGGCAAGGTCGAGGGCGTGGTGGAGAGCGTTGCGGACGGCGAGGCGGTCGTGCGGATCGTCCATGCCCGGGCGGAGGGCACCAAGCTCAAGCCGGAAAAGGGCATCAACCTGCCCGACACCGCGCTCGGCCTCTCGCCGCTCACCGCCAAGGACGATGCCGACCTCGCCACCGTCATCGAATGCGCCGACCTCCTCGGCTATTCCTTCGTCAGCCGGGCGGAGGACCTCGACCTGCTCGAACAGGCGATCGAGCAGCATGGGCGCGGCGCGCGCCCGCTCGGCCTGATGGCCAAGATCGAGCGGCCCGAGGCGGTGAAGAACCTGCCGGACCTCATCGCCCGCGCCGCGCGGCGCGGGCCCTTCAGCGTGATGATCGCGCGCGGCGACCTCGCCGCCGAGATCGGCTTCGAGCGGCTCGCCGAGATGCAGGAGGAGCTGCTGTGGATCTGCGAGGCCGCCGCCGTGCCGGCGATCTGGGCGACGCAGGTGCTGGAGGACCTGGTGCGCGACGGCATCCCCTCGCGCGGCGAGATGACCGACGCCGCCATGGCCGCCCGCGCCGAATGCGTGATGCTCAACAAGGGGCCGGCGGTGGTCGAGGCGGTGGAACTGCTCGACCGGCTGCTCAGCCGCATGGCCGACCATCTCGACAAGAAGACGCCGACGCTGCGCGCCCTGCATTCGTGGTAGCGCAGCCTTGCCCGGCTGAG
Source organism: Ancylobacter sp. TW_SC_1 (assembly GCF_056836805.1). Classification (NCBI taxonomy): domain Bacteria; kingdom Pseudomonadati; phylum Pseudomonadota; class Alphaproteobacteria; order Hyphomicrobiales; family Xanthobacteraceae; genus Ancylobacter; species Ancylobacter sp. TW_SC_1. The sequence continues at coordinate 1,848,184 of NZ_CM166365.1, read as the reverse complement.
CCCTCATCCCGGCCGAAACACAGCGGAGAGCCGGGATCGCTCGCCATCCTCGAGTGCCGCCCCCTTGGGCCTTGGCCCCGGCATGACGGTTCCGGGCACGAAGGTCGCCTATGGCGCGACGAGATAGTGCCCCGACCATTCCGAGGTCGGGATCGCCGCGCCGAGCTTGTAGCTGAAGCTCTTCACGTCGAGCCCGTCATGCTCGGTCTCGCAATCATAGGCGAGGTGGTACCAGGTGCGGCCGCTGCGGATGGCGGCTCCCGGGGCCTTGATCTTCGCTCCCTTGATGACCGGGTCGCGATAGGCGTAGGCGACGAGTTCGTCCGGCTTCATGCCCCTGTTGTCGCGGCCGACATCGCCCATGGCGCGGGCGTTGCAGCGTTGCTCGATACGCTCGGAAGGGTCGAGCATCATCATCTGGTCGTCATTGCTGCGCGCACTCGCCGGCAGGGGCACGGCCGCAAGGGCGAGGAAAATGGCGGCCGCGCGGGCGGCGGACACGGTCGGCATGGGCGCTCGAATCCCTTTCGGTCGACGATGGACGGTTTCAATAGCGCAGTTTTGTCCATCCTGTGGCTTCACATCCGCGTTCTGCCGCAGGGCAGGCGTGTTGCCGGGCACGTCGGGGCAGATTAGAACCGCGCCATGGCGCTGATGGACCTAGCCAACCCCACCCGCTTTCTCGCCCTCTCCGGGCGCGTTCTGCCGTGGCTGACGGGCCTCGCGCTGGCGACGCTCGCTTTCGGCTTCTTTCTCGCCTTCAACGCCCCGGCCGACTACCAGCAGGGCGAGACGGTGAAGATCATGTACATCCACGTGCCCTTCGCCTGGCTCGCCATGTTCGGCTATTCGCTGCTGGCGGTGTCGGCGCTCGGCATATTGGTGTGGCGCCACCCGCTCGCCGATGTCGCGCACAAGGCGATGGCCCCGATCGGCGCCGTCTTCGCCTTCCTGTGCCTCGTCACCGGCTCGCTGTGGGGCCGGCCGATGTGGGGCACCTATTGGGTGTGGGACGCACGCCTCACCTCGATGCTGGTGCTGCTGCTGCTCTATCTCGGCCTGCTGGCGCTGCGCTCTGCCATCGAGGATCCAAACCAGGCCGGCCGCGCCGCCGCGGTGCTGAGCCTCGTCGGCTTCGTCAACGTGCCGATCGTGAAGTTCTCGGTCGACTGGTGGAACACGCTGCATCAGCCGGCCTCGGTATTCCGCATGGGCGGATCGACTATCGACCCAAGCATGCTCTGGCCGCTGCTGATCTGCGCGCTGGGCTTCACCCTGCTGATGCTGGCGCTGCACATGGCGGCGATGCGCAACGAGATCCTGCGCCGGCGCCTTCGGGCGCTGGAAGCGCGCGCCGCCGCCGAGGCCGCCTATGCGTGAGGTAAGCCCGGCGATCGTGCTGATCAACGTATTCACGGTTGATCCCGCCAACCAGCAGCGGCTGATCGAGGTCCTGACCGCGGCGACCGAGACCACCGTCAACCGGGCGGACGGCTTCATCTCCGCCACGCTGCACCGGAGCCTCGACGGCACCAAGGTTACGATGTACGCGCAGTGGCGGAGCATGGCCGATTATCAGGCGATGCGGGAGGATCCCGCGCCGCGCCGCTTCTTCGAGGAAGCGCTGTCCATAGCGACCTTCGATCCCGGCATCTACGAGGTCGTGCGCACCTTCGTGCCAGATACCGAGGGCGAAGATTGATGATGTTCGGCGAGCACGGGTTCTTCATCATCGCCTGCTACGGCGTGAGCGCGCTGGTGCTCGGCGCGCTGGCCTTGTGGATCGTGGTCGACGGCCGCATCGTGCGGCGCCGGCTCGACGCGCTCGACGCGCGCGGCGTGCGCCGCCGTTCGGCCGGACGCGAGGAAGCATGAGCCAGCCCCCCTCTCCCGCCAGCGCCAGCCGCCGCCGGCTGCTCGTCCTGCTGCCGCTGATCGCCTTCCTGGCACTGGCGGCGCTGTTCTATGGCCGCCTGTTCTCCGGCGATCCCTCGCGCGTCCCCTCGGCGCTGATCGGCCGGCCCGCCCCGCCGCTGGACCTGCCGCCGCTGGAAGGGCTGGCGCGCGAGGGCCTGCCGGTACCGGGCCTCGCCTCCGCCGGTCTCAAGGGCGGCGTGACGGTGCTCAACGTCTTCGCTTCCTGGTGCGTGCCCTGCCGCGACGAGCATCCTTATCTCGTCGAGCTGTCGAAGATGCCGGGCTTTCGCCTGGTCGGCCTCAACTACAAGGACGACGCCGGCAATGCCCGCCGCTTCCTCGGCCGCTTCGGCAATCCCTATGCGGCGGTCGGCGTCGACGCCAACGGGCGCACCGCCATCGACTGGGGTGTCTATGGCGTGCCGGAGACCTTCGTCATCGGCAAGGACGGGCGCATCGCCTACAAGTTCATCGGCCCGATCGACGCGCAGGGGCTGAAGGACCGCCTGCTGCCGGAGATCGAGAAAGCCATGGCGGCGAACTGAGGGGCTGGACGGGCCGGGCACCTCCCTCTCCCCGACGGGGAGAGGGCTGGGGTGAGGGGTCTTCCCGGCCCCGCAACGCATCACCCCTCACCGACCCGCTTCGCGGGCCACCTCTCCCCGACGGGGAGAGGGAAGCAGGCGGACTATCTCCCGCCGCTCAGTTCCGCTCGTCCGGCAGTACGGGCAGCGGCAGCACCTCGATCTCGTCCTCGATCAGCGCGCGCACCTCGTCGGGGCTCGCCTCGCCATAGATGGCGCGCTGTTCTTCCTCGCCCTCATGCATGCGGCGGGCGCGGGCGGCGAACTCGTCGCCGACATAGTCGGAATTGGCGACGACATGCGCGCGCACCGCCCGCAGCATGGCGCGAAGCTGCTGCTCCTTCTCCGACATCAGCGCCACGGACGGCGCCGCCGGCATCGGTGCGGCGGGCACCGCGACCTCGGACGGGACGGGCTCCTCCGCGGGCGGGGACGCAGCTTCCGACGCGAATTTGCGCGCCCCGCGCCCCAGCGCGGGTGCCATGATCGCCTTGCCGACCTCGGGCGAACCGCAGACCGGGCAGGTGACCAGGCCGCGCCCGCGCTGCGCGTCATAGGCGGCGGAATCGCGGAACCAGCTCTCGAATTCGTGGTCCTTCGCGCAGCACAGGCGGTAGAGGATCATGTCGCGCCACCGGGCACGAGGTGCAGCCCGCCGTGATCGGACGGGGCCACCACCTCGAAGCGGCGGCCATTCGACAGCGAGGGAATGCGCGCGCGCACCGCCGCGACCTTGGCGGGGTCGATCTCGGAGACGATCACGCCGGGCTCGGTGCCGGCCTCGGCGAGGACCGTGCCCCACGGGTCGATGATCACGCTGTGGCCGAAGGTCTTGCGGCCGTTCTCATGCGTGCCGCCCTGCGCCGCCGCCAGCACATAGGCGCCGGTCTCGATCGCCCGGGCCCGCAGCAGGATGTGCCAGTGCGCCTCGCCGGTCGACTGGGTGAAGGCCGCCGGCACCGCGATCATCCCCGCCCCCGCCTCGGCGAGCGCGCGGAACAGCGCGGGAAAGCGCAGGTCGTAGCAGATGGCGAAGCCGAGCCGAATCTGCGGCAGGTCGGCCGCGACCGCGAGTTCGCCGGGCCGGTAGGCGGCGGATTCGCGGTAGACGTCGCCATTCGGCAGGTCGACGTCGAACATGTGGATCTTGTCGTAACGGGCGGCGACGGAGCCATCCGGGGCGATGAGATAGGAGCGGTTGGCGGCGCGGTGCTCGCTCGCCCGCACCGCCAGCGAGCCGATGTGCAGATGCACCTGCAGCTCGGCGGCCAGCGCGCGAAATGCCGCCAGCGCCGGGTCGTCCTCCTCCGCGTGCAGCACGGCGAACAGCGCCTGCCGGTTCTCCTCCATCGTGCCGGTCATCTCCGGCGTCTGGATGTAGCTCGCTCCCTGCGCCGCCGCCTCACGGATCAGCGCGGACGCGGCCGCGATATTCGCCTCGACGCTCTTGGCCGTGCGCATCTGCACCAGCGCGGCGCGAAACGGCGCGCCGAGCGGAGGCGTTTGCGGCGACATGCCGGCGGAGGAGGAATCGGGAACGGCGGTCATGCTTTCGGTCTCGTTCAGCTCGCCAGCAGCGAGTCGAGCTCGCCGGCTTCCTCGAGCGCGTAAAGATCATCGCAGCCGCCGACATGGCGCCCGTCGATGAAGATCTGCGGCACGCTGGTGCGCCCATTGGCCCGGCTGGACATTGTGGAGCGCGCCACCGGGTCGCCCGTCACGTTGATCTCGGAGAAGGCGACGCCCTTGCGCTTCAGTAGATCCTTGGCGGCGAGGCAATAGGGGCAGGTATAGGTGGTGTAAATCTCGATCTGCGACATCGTTCCGATCTCTCCGAACCGACCACCGCCGGACCCCGGCGCCGGGCGACCTATGATATGGGCGCGGCCTGCCCGTCAACAACCCGCGCGAACACCAGCACGTCCACCCGTTCCGCCCCGGCGCGGATGAGCGCCTTCACGCAGGTGTCGAGGGTCGCCCCCGTGGTCAGCACGTCGTCGACCAGCACCAGACGCCGCCCCCGCAGCTCCGCCCGCGCGGCTTCCGGCACGGCGAAGGCGCCGGCGACGTTGCGCGCCCGCGCCGCCCGGTCGAGCCCGACCTGCGGCACCGTCGCCCGCCGCCGCACCAGCCAGCCGGTGCGCACCGGCACGGCCGCCTGCGCGCCGATGAAGCCGGCAAGCGCCGCCGACTGGTTGAAGCGCCGCCGCCACAACCTCAGCCCGTGCAGCGGCACGGGCACCAGCGCCTCGGCATCGGCGAGGATGTCCGCCCCGGCCCGCACCATCATCCGCGCCATCGGGCGGGCGACGTCGAGCCGGTCGGCATATTTCAGCGCGTGGATCAGGTCGCGCGCCACATCGCCGAACGCCGCCACCGCCCGGGCGCGGCCATAGGCCGGCGGATCCGCCAGGGCGGCGCCGGAGAGCGGCGGCCCCGCCTCTTCCCCGGCCTCATAGGGCAGCGGCGTGCCGAGCCGGTCGCAGAACGGGCGCTCGATGAAGCCGATGCGGCTCCAGCAGCCCGCGCACAGGCAGCCCGGCTCGTCCACCGCCGCGCGGCAGGCCATGCAGACCGGCGGCAGCGCGAAATCGACGAGGCTGCGCGCCAGGCGCACCCCGACGCCGCGGGCGCGCAGGGCGAAGGCAGCGCCCGGCGGTCCGCTTTCGCGGGCAGGTTCGAGACGGGCGGGTTCGAAAGACCTCTCCATGACGGGAAAGCCTAGCATGCGCCCCGCGCACCCGCCGCGCTTTTCGCAGCGACCCATGCCGGCCTTTGACCCGGTACGGCGCTCGTCCTATGGCTCTCGCCCGAGGAGCATTCCATGTCCGGACCCGCGAACATCTTCGACCCGCGCACGCTGGCCCAGCGTCGCCGCCGCGCGCGCGCCCTCGGGCCGGAAACCTTCCTTCTCGACCGGGTGGCCGAGGATCTCGCCGACCGGCTCGGCGCGGTGAAGCGCCGCTTCGAGACCGCCGCCGATCTCGGCACGCCGACGCCCGTGCTGCGCGCGGCGCTGGCCGGCTCCGACGCGGTGGGCAGGCTCTACGCTTTCGGGCCTTCCGAGCGGGCGGATGTCGACGCGGTGATCGACCCCGAGATCCTGCCCTTCGCACCGGCCTCGCTCGATCTGGTGGTCTCGGCCCTGGCTCTGCAGACCGTCAACGACCTGCCGGGGGTGCTGGCGCAGATCCGCCGCGCGCTCCGGCCCGACGGGCTGCTGCTGGCCGGCTTCTTCGGCTCGGGAACGCTGGCCGAGCTGCGCGAGGCCTTCGCCATCGCCGAGAGCGACACGCTGGGCGGCATCTCGCCGCGCGTCGCCCCCTTCGCCGATCTGCGCGACCTCGGCGGCCTGCTGCAGCGCGCCGGCCTCGCTTTGCCCGTCACCGATGTCGACCGCGTCGTGGTGCGCTATGGCGACCCGCTGTCGCTTCTCCACGATCTGCGCCGCATGGGCGCGGCGAACCCGCTCGCGGCCCGGCGCCGCGCGCCGCTGCTGCGCAAGACGCTGATGCGGCTGTTCGAGGTCTATGCCGAGCGTTTCTCCGATCCCGACGGGCGCCTGCGCGCCACCTTCGAGATCGCCTGGGTTTCCGGCTGGGCGCCGCATGAGAGCCAGCAGAAGCCGCTGCGCCCCGGCTCGGCGAAGGTCCGGCTGGCCGATGCGCTCAAGGTGCCCGAGGGCAAGCTGCCGGGGGATGGGGCCTAGCGCCCCGGCCCCAGCAGATCGAGCAGCACCGGGATCAGCGGCTCGTCGGCCGGCGGCATGGGGTAGTCGCGCAGGCTGCCCGGCTTCACCCAGGCGAGGCGCTGGCCCTCGCGGCCATGGGCGCTCCCCTCCCAGCGCCGGCAGATCCACAGCGGCATCAGCAGCTGGAAGCTCTCATAGGTGTGGCTGGCGAAGGCGAGCGGGGCGAGGCACGGCTCCTTCACCGTGATGCCCAGCTCCTCGGCAAGCTCGCGGATCAGGCATTCCTCCGGCCGCTCGCCGGGCTCGACCTTGCCGCCGGGAAACTCCCACAGCCCGGCCAGCGCCTTGCCCTCCGGCCGTTCGGTCAGCAGCACCCGCCCGTCGGCATCGACGAGCGCGGCGGCGGCGACGAGAATGAGCTTCATGCCGGCGCCCCCTGCCCGCTCAGGAACGGTAGTCGCCATTGATGGCGACATATTCCTTGGTGAGGTCGCAGGTCATCACCCGGTCGGCGCCGCGCCCGAGGCCGAGATCGACGGTGAGATCGATCACGTCGTTCTTCATGTAGGCCGACACCTCGCCCTCGTCATAGGCGGGATCGCGCGTGCCCTCATGCGCGACGCGGATCGGGCCGAAGGAGATGGAGAGCCGGTCGCGCTCGGCCGGCTCGCCGGCCTTGCCGACCGCCATCACCACGCGGCCCCAATTGGCGTCCTCGCCGGCGACCGCCGTCTTCACCAGCGGCGAATTGGCGATCGACATGGCGATACGCCGGGCGGAACGCTTCGACACCGCGCCGGTGACATGGATGCGCACCAGCTTGCGCGCGCCCTCGCCGTCGCGCGCCACCTGCTCGGCGAGGTCCGCCAGCACGCCGGTAAGCGCCCGGCGGAAGCGCGCGAGGCGCGGATCCTTCGCATCCGTGATGCGCGGCGCACCGGAAGCGCCGGTGGCGAACAGCAGCAGCGTGTCGGAGGTCGAGGTGTCGCCGTCGATGGTCACCGCGTTGAAGCTGTCGACGACGCCCTTGGAGAGCAGCGCCTGCAGCGCCGGCGCCGCGATCGCCGCGTCGGTGAAGACGAAAGACAGCATGGTCGCCATATCCGGCGCGATCATGCCGGCGCCCTTGGCGATGCCGGCGATCGTCACCTCCACGCCGTCGATCTTCACCTTCGCTGTTGCCAGCTTGGGAAAGGTGTCGGTGGTCATGATCGCCTTGGCCGGCTCGATCCACGGCAGCGGCGCGAGACGGGTCGCGGTCTCGTCCAGCACGCCCGCGAACTTGGTGGCGTCCAGCGGCTCGCCGATGACCCCGGTGGAGGCGAGGTAGATCTCGTCCTCGCGGCAGCCCAGCGCCTTGGCGGCGATCTTCGCCGTGAGCGCGGTCGCCTCTCGACCCTTGCCGCCGGTGAAGGCATTGGCATTGCCGGAATTCACCACCAGCGCACGCGCCGTACCCTTCGGCAGGATCGCCCTGCACCATTCGACCGGCGCGGACGGGCATTTGGACCGCGTGAACACGCCCGCCACGCTCGTGCCGGCGTCGAGCGCCAGCAGCAGCACGTCGGTGCGGCCCCGATAGCGAATGCCCGCCTCGGCGGTGGCGAAGCGCACGCCGGCGACGGGGCCGACATCAGGCGTGGTCGTGGGGGCGAGCGGCGAGACGGGAGAAGCGTGGGCCATGGCGGGGACTCTAGGGCGGGAAAGGGCCCGACGGGTGTGCCCGAGATGCGCAACATCCGCAAGACGCTGCTATAATACGGGCAGGTGATTCGCGTCGCAGAACTCTGTCGGCGACGAAGAGCGTGACGCGTGCGCGTGAACTGTATCCGGCTCAGTATCGTCGGCTGTCGGCAGTGCCCAGCGTTGTGATATCCCGGCGCAAAACCCTAATTTCCTTGGACAGCGTTGGCGCGGGCCATTTTGTAGCCGGCTCAGTAATTTGCGCATGGTCGCCGGCCGCGACGCTTCTTTGCCACCGGGCGTCCGTCTTCGACGCCCTCGCTCGCCTCTTTCGTTGGCGGGCGCCAGTACCTCGGGGATAGGCCCCGGCGGGACCCGTAGCCTGAGCGTTGGACGCGAGCGTCCGTAGCCGTGCGCGGGCGCGTCGGTTCCGCGTCGCGCATCCAGCTGCGTGGCCAACCTCGGCTCCTTGTCCCGGCATCCGGAGCCCGAGGCCGGCCATCGACAACAGGCCTCGGTCCCAGGCGCGGCGCTCGACATCCGCCGTCCGCCGTTGGCGGTGCTGGGCATCGACACCGGGGGAGGCAAAGTCGAGCGTCGTGAAAAATCGAGCGTCGCGAAAAATGAGGTGAACGGCCGAAAGGAGCGACCGAACCAAGGGTGCAGGCGAGCGACCAAGGCGGACGGCGCGAGGGGGGCCGGCGGTGTCGTCGCCGGCCGCTGGGGATCGAGCGATCGCGCAGGTGATTCGGCGGATTCGGGAACGACCGCGCGCTTGATCCGGGAACGTCGTCGGCCGGCGCCGGAGCGCTGGCTTGTGACGCGAGGGCCGTAACGCCCGAGTCGGAAGCCATGTAAAGTCATTGATCACAACGGCTTATTAAACGAAACGGAACGTTCCGTTCATCGAAACGTTCCGTTCATCGAAACGTTCCGTTTCGTTCCGGTATTTTTCGCGCTATGATGGTAAGAAGCTGCTGCTTGCACCCCAGGGACCAGCGCAGCCCGCAACATGGTTAATGAACATGGTTAACGGCCGAGGTACGGAAAGGCCAGCCCCCTCCCCGCACATGTTGGCGCGGCGGGTTTCGGCTGGGCCGCGTCGCAGCCGGGCCGCCGCCGACGCCATTCTCGACGCCGCCGAGACCCTGCTCGGCGAGGTCGGCTATGCCGGCTTCACCATCGAGCAGGTCGCCCGCCGCGCCGGTGCCGGCAAGCCGACCATCTATCGCTGGTGGAGTGGCAAGCCGGCGCTCCTCCTCGAAATCTACGCGCGGCAGAAGCCCGACCAGACCGACGCCGACACCGGCTCGCTGGAGGGCGACCTCGTCGCCATGATGCGTCATCTGTTCCGCTTCTGGCGCGAGACGCCCGCCGGCCTGGCCTTCGCGTCCATCATCGTCGAGGCGCAATCCGATGCCTCCGCGCTGCAGGCGCTGCGCGCCTTCCTCACCGAGCGCAGCTACCACCTCGCGCCAGTGTTCGAGCGCGCGGCACGGCGCGGCGAACTGGCGCCCGGCGTCCAGCTCGACGCCGCCCTCGACATCGTCTCCGGCTACATCTGGGCCCGCCTGCTCACCCGCCGCATCGACGACGACGTGCCCGCCATCGCGGCCGCCGCACGGCTGGTCGCGCGCGGCGCGACGCGCCCCTGAGCGCGGCCGTCCGGCATCGGCGACACCCCGGCGAGGCGTCGGCGGATGCAGGATAGCCGCGCGAACGAGATCGGGACGCGCGGAAGCACCTGACCGCACAGCGGCACCGTCACATCACCGCACCGGGACGCACACACGCCCCGCGATCGCAGCGCCCGCCATCGCGGCCGCCGCACGGCTGATCGCGCGCGGCGCGACGCGCCCCTGAGCGCGGCCGTCCGGCATCGGCGACACGCCGGTGAGGCGTCGGCCTCCCCCAAAACCTCCGGGGCTGGCGGTCCATCTCTCCTGGCGGTCCGCATCTCTTAGTTGTCGCGTCGCTCAGTTGTCGCGGCACTTCTCCGTCCACTCCACGGCGTGTCCGCGCCGAACGGACGCCACGGCACATATGACGGCACGGGTTGCCAGCAAGGCGACGCAGGATCACACACCGCGCGGTCGGCCGGGTGGGTGCTGCCGCGACCGGTGATGCCGCTTCGGAGCGGCGGCGGCTCCGCGCACGCAGCCCTTTCGCGCCTTCGCGCGCTCCGGGGACCTGACATGAAAAAGGCCCCGGGCGTTCGATCCGGGGCCTTTCCTTCTCTCTATCTCCGCAGCTCCGCGCGCTGGCGGGCCGACGCTTCAGGGGCACGCCGCACCCGGCAGGAACGCGCCGTACGTCACCCCTCCGGGCGACGCCGGGCCCGCCTCACGGCGCCGGCTTGGCGGGGGCGGCCGGCTGGGTGGTGAGATCGCTCGGCTTCGGCGCGGCGTCGGTCTTTTCGACCTTGGCGGCCTCGCGGGTCTTCTGAACCGTCTCGGCCTGCGCCTTCTGCGCCAGGAACTGCTCGATCTGCGGCTTGACCTCATCGAAGGTCGGGATCGGCCGCTGACGCTTCTCCTCGAGCTTGATGACGTGCCAGCCGAACTGCGTCTTCACCGGCTGCGACACCTCGCCCGGCTTCAGCGCGAAGGCGGCCTCGGCGAATTCCGGCACCATCTGCTCCTTGGTGAAGAAGCCGAGATCGCCGCCATCCTGCTTGCCGGACGGATCCTCGGTCAGCTCGCCGGCGAGCTTGGCGAAGTCATCACCCTTCTTGAGCCGGGCCTCGACATCCTTGGCCTTCTTCTCGGCGGCGTCAGAGGCGGCCTTGTCGTTGGGATCGGCGCGGAACAGGATGTGGCGGGCGCGCACCTCGTCCTCGGGCTTCTGCTGCGTCATCGCCTCGTCATAGGTCTTCTTCATCGCCTCGTCGGTCAGGGCGGCCTTGGTCGCCTTTTCCAGCGCGGCCTGCATCAGCAGGCGCTTGCGGATGAACGCCAGCTCGCGCTTGAACTCGGCCGTCTCGTCGAGCTTGGCGGCTTCGGCGGCCTGTGACATGGCGGTGAGGTCGATCAGGAAGCCCAGAACATATTCGTCGCGCGCCGGGCCCTGGATCTGCTGCGGCAGGTTCGGCGCCAGCTCGATGGCGGCCGCGGCCACGTCGCTGCGGCGGATCGGCGTTCCGTTGACGGTCGCGAGCACCGGGTCATCGCCCTGCGCGGTGGCGGCGGCCGGAGCGTCCTGCGCGAGTGCCGGCAGCGCGGGAAGAAGAGCGGTGCCGAGCAAGGCAGCGAGAAGGCCGGCGCGCACGATGCCGGCGGCGGGGCGAAGATACGCCTTGGTCGCGGCGTGCGGGCGAAGACGGGTCATGGAACGTTCCTCAAATTGCGGTTGTCCGCGTTGGCCGCGAAAGCTGGCCTAGTCGGGTTCAGGTTGCAAGCGTGTAAGATTACCAACGCCCGAATAATCGCGGAGGCGGGCGCCGGGCATCGACAACCGGCGTGGCACCTTGCGTGTAAGGCAAAACTGTCGTCCGGCCCGCGATTGACAACCCCCAAACCCGTTCATAAGTGTGGCACGCGGTGCGAGCCCTCCCCGGCGCTCGCGCTTATGTGACGCAAGAACCCTCATGCCGTTCGCGGCGGCCGGGCCCAGAAGACCCATTTCGGCCGCAAATGGCGTCTCGATGAGGCTTGGCTCGCGCGCTCGCGGCGGCAACTTGCACACGAGGACGCGGCGGCCCGTCACCGCCCGTTTGACACCGGATCCTGGCGGACACGGATTGGAAGTCTCATGTTCGGCGCTCTCGCGCGAAAGCTCTTCGGATCGGCCAATGACCGCCGCGTGCGCGGCTATCAGCCCAAGGTCGTGGCCATCAATGCGCTCGAACCGGAAGTCAAGGCTCTCTCCGACGAGGAGCTGCGCGCCCGCACGGTCGCTTTCCGCGAGCAGCTCGCCGCCGGCGCCACTCTCGACGACCTTCTCGTTCCGGCCTTCGCCACGGTGCGCGAGGCGGCGCGGCGCGCCCTCGGCCAGCGGCACTTCGACGTGCAGCTCATCGGCGGCATGGTGCTGCATGAGCGCGGCATCGCCGAGATGCGCACCGGCGAAGGCAAAACGCTGGTCGCCACCTCGCCGGTCTACCTCAACGCGCTGACCGGCAAGGGCGTGCACGTCGTCACCGTGAACGACTACCTCGCCAAGCGCGACGCCGAATGGATGGGGCGCGTCTACCGCTTCCTCGGCCTCACCGTCGGCATCATCCATCACGGCATGGACGACAATGAGCGCCGCGCGGCCTATGCCTGCGACGTCACCTACGCCACCAATAACGAGCTCGGCTTCGACTATCTGCGCGACAATATGAAATACGAGCTGAACCAGATGGTGCAGCGCCCGCATTTCTATGCCGTGGTCGACGAGGTCGACTCGATCCTGGTCGACGAGGCACGCACGCCGCTCATCATCTCCGGCCCGCTCGACGACCGCTCCGACTTCTACAACACCATCGACACCTACATTCCGAGGATGGCGAAGGAAGACTACGAGGTCGACGAGAAGCAGCGTTCCGTCGCCATGACCGAAGCCGGCATGGAGAAGATCGAGAACCTGCTGCGCGACGCCGGCCTGCTCAAGGGCGACAGCCTCTACGACATCGAGAACGTCTCGGTCGTCCACCACGTCAATCAGGCGCTGCGCGCCCACACGCTGTTCCAGCGTGACAAGGACTACATCGTCCGCAACGGCGAGGTCGTCATCATCGACGAGTTCACCGGCCGCATGATGCCCGGCCGCCGCTACTCGGAAGGCCTCCACCAGGCGCTCGAGGCCAAGGAGCGCGTGCAGGTCCAGCCTGAAAACCAGACGCTGGCCTCCATCACCTTCCAGAACTATTTCCGCATGTACGAGAAGCTGGCCGGCATGACCGGCACGGCGAACACCGAGGCGGCGGAGTTCCAGGACATCTACAATCTCGAAGTGATCGAGATCCCGACCAACCTGCCGGTGCGGCGCATCGACGACGATGACGAGGTCTACCGCACGGCCGGCGAGAAGTACGACGCCATCATCGACCTCATCGCCGACTGCAAGACGCGCGGCCAGCCAGTGCTGGTCGGCACCACCTCGATCGAGAAGTCGGAGCTGCTGGCCGAACTGCTCAAGAAGCGCGGCTTCAAGCAGAAGGACTTCTCGGATCCGGACGCCTTCCGCCCGCTCTATGACGGCGATCAGGGCAAGGCGGACGACAAGGTCTTCGCGGTGCTCAACGCACGCCACCACGAGCAGGAATCCTACATCGTCAGCCAGGCCGGCGTGCCCGGTGCCATCACCATCGCCACCAACATGGCCGGCCGAGGCACCGACATCCAGCTCGGCGGCAATGCCGACATGCGCATTTCCCACGAGCTGTCCAACATGCCCGAGGGCGAGCAGCGCGCCGCCGCCGAGGCCCGCATCCGCCAGGAGATCGAGACGCTCAAGCAGAAGGCGCTGGCGGCCGGCGGCCTCTATGTCATCGGCACCGAGCGCCACGAGAGCCGGCGCATCGACAACCAGCTGCGTGGTCGCTCCGGCCGCCAGGGCGACCCCGGCCACTCGCATTTCTTCCTGTCGCTGGAAGACGACCTGATGCGCATCTTCGGGTCGGACCGGCTCGACGGCATGCTGCAGAAGCTCGGCCTCAAGGAGGGCGAGGCGATCGTCCATCCCTGGATCAACCGCGCGCTGGAGAAGGCGCAGCAGAAGGTCGAGGCGCGCAATTACGACATCCGCAAGAACCTGCTGAAATACGACGACGTGATGAACGACCAGCGCAAGGTGGTGTTCGAACAGCGCGTCGAGCTGATGCAGGACGAGGACGTCGCCGAGACCGTGGTCGAGATGCGCCACGGCGTCATCGACGACATCGTCACCAAGTTCGTGCCGCCGAACGCCTATCCCGAGCAGTGGAACACCGACGGCCTCGCCGAGGCGCTGCAGCAGGCGCTCAGCCTCGATCTGCCGGTCAAGGAATGGGCGGCCGAGGAAGGCATCGCCGACGAGGAGATGCGCGAGCGCGTCCAGCGGCGCGCCGACGAGGCCATGGCGTCCAAGGTCGCCAAATACGGCCCCGAGATCATGCGCTATGTCGAGAAGTCGATCCTGCTGCAGACGCTCGACCATCTCTGGCGCGAGCATCTGGTGACGCTCGACCATCTGCGCCAGGTCATCGGCCTGCGCGGCTACGCCCAGCGCGACCCGCTGAACGAGTACAAGTCCGAGGCGTTCCAGCTCTTCGAGGCGATGCTCGCCAGCCTGCGCGAGGCGGTGACGGCGCAGCTCATGCGCGTCGAGGTGATGACCGCGCCGCCGCCGGAGCCGATGCCCGCGCCAACCATCAGCGCCCACCACGTCGACCCCGCCACCGGCGAGGACGAGTTCGCGCTGGCCGATGCCGAGATCGCCGTCGAGGCGACGCTGGCGCCGGCGGACGATGCTGCCGCGCCGCGTCGCGATCCCGATGATCCCGCCACCTGGGGCCGGGTCGGGCGCAACGAGCCCTGCCCCTGCGGCTCGGGTCTCAAATACAAGCACTGCCACGGCAAGTTCATTTGAGCGCGCCAGCGGCTGACGACATCCGCGATGTCGAAGCCGCCGAGCGGAACCTGCGCGACGCCGCCCTCTCGGGCGACGTCGAACGCCTCGACGCACTGCTCGCCGACGATCTGAGCTTTGTCGATCAGGCCGGCCGCCTTCTCTCCAAGGCGGATGATCTCGACCTACACCGGGCCGGCGCGCTCAAGCTCGCTTCGCTGCACTTCTCGGAATATCGCCTGCGCCCGCTTGGGCCGGGCCTTGTGCTCGTGGTGCTGCGCGCCGATGCGGCGGGCCTGCGCGGCGGGGTGCCGTTCGTCGCGGCCCTGCGCTTCACACGCCTCTGGCGCCGCGAGCCCTCGGGCTGGCGGGTCGCCAGCGCCCATGCGACCTTCATCGCCTGAAAGCACCCATTGCCTCGGCGCGTCGTCCGGGAGCGCGGATTGCCGCGCCTACTGCACGCTCGTCGAGAAGCTGCCGGGCGTCAGGATCGACGCGCCGGGCAGGGCCTGCGTACCGAAGAGCGGCTCGCCATCGGTCGCGGCGACCGACGGACGCAGCGCCGGCGCCGCCGGCTGGGTCTGAACGGGAGGCGCGGCGACCGTGCTGGTGGTGTTACCGTAGCCGGGGTGGGTCGGGCGCGGCATGACCGGATCGGCCGGGGAAGCCACCACGGGGCGTGAAGCCGGCGGCGTGACGGCCGGCTGCGCCGCAGGGCGCACGGCGGCGGCCGTCGGTGCAGCCGCCTGCCGCGGCGCCGGCGGACGGACGGGCGGCACCGGCACGTCCGCAGCGGCGGCTTCAGACGCGGCGGGCGCAGGCTGCGAGCTGCCGCCAAAGAGGTTCTTCAACCCCTCGAAGAAACCACCGCCGGAATCCAGCGAGGCCACCTTCGTAGCCGCGGCAGGCTGGGAGGACGCCGCCGGTGGCGTGCCCACGGCCGCGGGGCTGGCGGAAGCGGCGGGTGCGGGTGCACTCTCCGTCTTGGCGCTCGACGAGCCGCCGAAAAACCCGAACAGGCCGCCGGACGACGGTGCAGTCGCCACGGCGGTGCGCGCGCCGCCGGGCGCATCGGCCGGACGCGGCGCCGGCAGCGGCACATTGGCGGCCGCCATCACCGAGTCGGCATTGGCAAGCTCGATGCTCTCGGCCGGCGCCGGCTCGGTGGTCGAAACGCCATAATCGCTCCCCGGCGGCTTCACCACCGGCGGCAGGGAGCCCGGCGCCGAAAGCTCGGGGTTTTCCAGCTTGGCGAGGAACACCTTGTGCATGCCGCCGTCCTTGCCGGTCTTGATCGGCGCGGCCGGCTGCAGCATGCCGGCGCTGGCGATGCGGGTATTGGCTTCCTTCTGGCGAGCGGCGACGGCCTGCTCCAGCCCTTCCGGCATGGTGTATTCCGGGCAGGGCGCGGAGGCCTGGAAGCGCTGGCTCGGATCCACCGGCGTGGCGTTGAACACGTAGCGCTTGCCGCAATAATCGACCTTCGGCGGCGCCTTGGTCAGCTCGAACACGTCGCTGCCTTCCTTCAGCATCTTCCAGAAGGCGAGGTTCGGGTTGTTGCGGTGCCGCACCAGATTGTCGGAGGTCATGCGGAACGGATAGGCCTGCACCTGGAAGGAGCGCTGGCCGCCATAGAAGCTCTCGCGGCCGAGCGCGAAAATCTCCTGCACCTGCTCGTCGGTCATCGCGTAGCAGCCGCGCGAGGAGCAGTCGCCATGCACCATCAGATTGCTGCCCGAACGCCCCCAGGCCCGGTCATAGGCATTGGGAAAGCCCAGATCGAACGACAGATAGTAGCTGGAATTCGGATTCATCTGGCCGGGGGTGATGACGTAGAAACCCTCCGGCGCCTGCCGGTCGCCTTCCTTCACCTTCGGTCCCAATTCGCCGGACCAGCGGCAAATCGGGTAGGTCTTCAGCAGCGCATAGCTGCCGCTCGTGGTCTCTTTCCAGACCTCGAGCTCCGACTCTTCCTTGAAGATGCGCACGACGAGGGGGCTCGCCTTCGTCATGCCCTTCTCCTGGATCAGGGCGACGGTCTGCGGCGAGAGCGACTTGCTCGCCTTCGACATCGGCGAGGGGCCGTCATTGCCGTTGCAGCCGGCAAGGGCAAGCGCGGCGCAGCCGGCGAGCAGAGTCGGGCGCCAACCGGCGCCGGGAGCCCGACTGCGCATACCGCGCAAAAGGCTCGACATCCCTGGAACCCTCACCCGAGACTCCCCAACGGCGCCCACGCGGCGCGTGCCCGATTCAAAAGCGTTATACCCCGCCGGGCGTGGCCGCAATCCCGTCCCGGATACTACTCATCCCCGCCATCCCGGCGCGGGAGTCGGCACGTCACCAAGGCCGGATCAGAGATTCCGGCCGATGGCGAGGAACTTCTCCCGGCGCGCCTTGCGCAGCGCGGCGGGATCCAGTCCCTCCAGTTCGCCGAGTGCCGCCTCGATGGCGTCGCCCGTCGCCTCCATCGCCGCCTGCGGATCGCGATGCGCGCCGCCGGGCGGTTCGGCGATGATCGAATCGATCACGTGGAAACGCAGCAGGTCCTGCGCCGTGATCTTCATGTTCATCGCCGCTTCCTGCGCCTTGGCGGTGTCGCGCCAAAGAATCGAGGCCGCGCCCTCGGGCGAGATCACGCTGTAGATCGAATGTTCGAGCATGAGCACCCGGTTCGCCGTGGCGATGGCGATCGCGCCACCCGAGCCACCTTCGCCGATGATGACGGCGACATTGGGGACGCCGAGCGACAGGCACGCATCGGTCGAGCGGGCGATCGCCTCGGCCTGGCCACGCTCCTCGGCGTCGAGGCCCGGGAAGGCGCCGGCCGTGTCGACCAGCGAGATCACCGGCAGCGCGAAGCGGTCGGCCAGCTCCATCAGCCGCACCGCCTTGCGGTAGCCCTCCGGCCGGGCCATGCCGAAATTGTGCTTGATGCGGGTCTCGGTGCTCGAGCCCTTCTCCTGCCCGATCAGGCAGACCGCGCGGCCGCGAAACCGCGCCAGACCGCCGAGAATCGCATGGTCGTCGCCGAATTTGCGGTCGCCGGCGAGCGGGTCGAATTCCTCGAACAGCGTGCTGGCGTAATCGGAGAAGTGCGGGCGCAGCGGATGGCGCGCCACCTGCGTCTTCTGCGAGGGCGAGAGGTTGGAATAGAGCTGGAGCAGCGCGTCCGTCGCCTTGCCTTCGAGGCGGGCGATGTCGTCGCCTATGGCGACCGCGTCGCCCTGCGCCGCCATGGCGCGCAATTCTTCCAGCTTGGCCTCGAGTTCGGCCACGGGCTTCTCAAAATCGAGGTAGCTGCGCATCGGGAATCGGTGAACCGGCTCACAAGGAAGGGGCGCCGACCCCGAAGGGCGGCTCGCGAAAACGCGCAGAAGCTGCCCCGAGAGGGTGGCGACGTCAAGGCAAGCACGCAAATGCGCTTAATCGCCGCCCGGATCACTCAGCGGATGCAGGTCGCGCACGAGGCTTTTCAACCGCTCGTCGAGGACGTGGGTGTAGATCTGCGTGGTCGAAATGTCGCTGTGCCCGAGCAGCGTCTGCACGATGCGCAGGTCCGCCCCATGCGCCAGGAGATGGCTGGCGAAGGCATGGCGCAGCACATGCGGCGAGAGCCGGGCCGGGTCGAGCCCGGCGGCCAGCGCCAGGTCCTTGAGGTCGAGCGCCACCTGCTGGCGGGTGATGTGGCCGCTGGCCGCACCGGAAGGAAACAGCCAGCGCGCCGTCGTCTCCACCGCCGATGCCCGCTCGCCGGCCTTCGCCGGCTTTCCGGCCGCCCGCGCCAGCGCGGTGCGATAGTCGGCCATCGCCGCCTTGGCCGCCTCGCCGAGCGGTACCAGCCGCTCCTTGTTGCCCTTGCCGCGCACGATGATGGCGTCGCCCTTGGCATTCGCCGCCGAGGCCGGCAGCGCCGCCAGCTCGGAGACGCGCAGCCCGGTCGCGTAGAGCAGCTCGATGAAGCAGGCCACGCGTGCCCGGCGCGCCGCCTCCCCCGGGCTCGGTACCGGCTCCCGCGCGCGGTCATAGGCGGTCTCGATGAGGCGGCTCACCTCGTCGAGCGTCAGCACCTTGGGCAGCGGCCGGCTGCGGCGCGGGCCTTCCAGCACCGCCGCCGGATCGTCGCCGCGATAGCCCTCGGCATAGAGGAAACGGTGGAACTGGCGCACCGCCGAGAGCTTGCGCGCCACGCTGGCGCTGGCGAGGCCGCGCGCCGACAGCTCGGCGAGATAGGCGCGGATATGCGATGTCTGCGCCGCTCCGGCGTCGAGGCCCTGCCCGGCGAGGAAGCTCTCGTAATCGTCGAGATCGCGACCATAGGCGCCCAGCGTGTTGGCACCCGCGCCGCGCTCGGCGGCCATCATGTCGAGGAAAAGCCGCGCCGAGCCAACTCCGCTCATGCCCGCGCGCTCATTTGGCGAACCGGTCGGGAGGCACGACGACGCTCATCTCCCGCGGTTGCGGATGCACGAGATTGGCAAATGCCCACAGCGTGCCGTAGCCGATGGCGCCGAGCACGCCGAGGACGATGAGGAGACGGATGAGGCTCGGCATGAGGAAGATGGCCTTGCGCGATTCGAATGTCAGCTTTCGCCGATCCTAAGGCCTTTCGCCGGTCCGACGAAAGCAAGCCGGTCGCCAGCCATGCCACGACTGCCTGAAAGCGCCATGACGCGGCACCTGCCCACATTGCGTCGCCCTCGCATTGCGTCACTCTTGCGCGGATGATAGTCGGCGCCCGTGAACGAGCATGGTGCCATGACGGCGGACATCGAACCGGACGAGAAGGCGGTGCGGCTGCGCGACCTCCTGGGCGCGCGCTCGATCGTGCTCGTCGGCATGATGGGAGCGGGCAAGTCCTCGGTCGGCAAGCGCCTGGCCCGGCGGCTCGCCCTGCCCTTCGCCGATGCCGACACCGAGATCGAGCAGGCCGCCGGGATGACCATCCCGGAGATCTTTGCCCATCACGGCGAGCCCGCCTTCCGCGACGGCGAGAAGAAGGTGATCGCCCGCCTGCTGGAGACCGGCCCGATGGTGCTCGCCACCGGCGGTGGTGCCTTCATGAATGGCGAGACCCGCAGCGCCATCGCCGGCAATGGCGTCGCGGTGTGGCTGAAGGCCGAGCTCGACGTGCTGCTGCGCCGCGTGCGCCGGCGCGACGACCGTCCGCTGCTGAAGACCGGCGACCCGGAGGCGACGCTGGCCCGGCTGATCGACCAGCGCTATCCGGTCTATGCGCTGGCGGACGTCACCGTCGTGTCGCACGACGTACCGCAGGAAATCATGGTCGACGAGGTGATCGAGGCGCTGGCGCGCCATCTCGCCCCGCCGGGATCGGGAGACGAGACGTGACCCAGGCTGCCGCCACCCTGCCCGCCGATCCGACCCAGCTCCGGGTCGGGCTCGGCGAGCGCTCCTACGACATCGTCATCGGCCCGGGCCTGCTGGCGCAGGCCGGCGCGCGCATCGCCGCGCTGCGGCCGGGCGCGCGGGTCGGCATCGTCACCGACCGCAACGTCGCCGAGCGCCATCTCGGCACCGTCGAGCAGTCGCTGAAGGAGGCCGGCCTCACCCCGACGGCGGTGGTCGTCGAGCCGGGCGAGAAGTCGAAGAGCATCGCCGTGTTCGAGCAGGTGCTCGACGGGCTGCTGGCCGCCCGCATCGAGCGGCGCGATCTCGTTCTGGCGCTCGGCGGCGGCGTGGTGGGCGACCTCGCCGGCTTCGCGGCGGCGGCGCTGCGGCGCGGCGTGGACTTCGTGCAGGCGCCGACCAGCCTGCTGGCCCAGGTCGATTCCTCCGTCGGCGGCAAGACCGGCATCAATTCGCGCCACGGCAAGAACCTCGTCGGCGCCTTCCACCAGCCCATCCTCGTTCTGGCCGACACCGGCGCGCTCGACACGCTGCCGCTGCGCGAGTTCCGCTCCGGCTATGCCGAGGTCGCCAAATACGGCCTCATCGACAACGCGCCCTTCTTCGGGTGGCTGGAGCGCAAATGGCAGGAGGTGTTCGGCGGCGGACCGGCGCGGATCGAGGCCATCGCCACGAGCTGCGCCTCCAAGGCCGCCGTCGTCAGCCGCGACGAGAAGGAGACGGGCGACCGTGCCCTGCTCAATCTCGGCCACACCTTCGGTCACGCGCTGGAGGCCGGCGCCGGCTTCTCGCAGCGCCTGCTGCATGGCGAGGCGGTGGCCATCGGCATGGCGCAGGCCTTCCGCTTCTCGGCCGCGCAGGGCCTGTGCGCGCCCGCCGACGCCGAACGCGTGGCGACCCATCTCAGAACCGTCGGCCTGCCGACGCTCATCGCCGACATTCCCGGCGAGCTGCCCGACACGGACGGGCTGATGAACCTCATCGCCCAGGACAAGAAGGTTTCGCGCGGCGCGCTGACCTTCATCCTCGCGCGCGGCATCGGCCAGAGCTTCATCGCCCGCGACGTCGACGCGGCCAAGGTGCGGTCCTTCCTTGAGGCGGAGCGCGTGGCCGGTTAAGAAACCGCCATGACCTTTTACGACTGGCTGGCCCTCGGCTCCGTTGTCGTCTGTCTTCTGCTGTCCTTCGTCTTTTCGGGCAGCGAGACGGCCCTTACCGCGTCCTCCAAGGCGCGTATGCACGCGCTTGAGAAAGGCGGCGACCGCCGCGCCGCGCTGGTCAACCGCATGATGGAGCGGCGCGAGCGGCTGATCGGCGGCATCCTGCTCGGCAACAATCTCGTCAACATCGCCGCCTCGTCGCTGACGACGGGCCTGCTGCTGGCCTGGTTCGGCACGGCGGGCATCGCCTACGCCACGCTCGGCATGACGATCGTCGTCGTCATCTTCTCCGAGGTCCTGCCCAAGACCATCGCGATCAACCATCCCGACCGCGTCTCACTGATGGTCGCCCGCCCGATCCGCGCCATCGTCGGCCTGTTCGGCCCGCTCACCCTCGCCATCGAGGCGCTGGTGCGGGCGATGCTGAAGGCGATCGGCGTGCCGCTCGGCAAGTCCGAGAATGTGCTCACCGCCTCGGAGGAACTGCGCGGCGCCGTCGATCTGCTCCATCGCGAGGGCAGCGTGGTGAAGGACGAGCGCGACATGCTCGGCGGCCTGCTCGATCTCGGCGAACTGGAAGTCTCCGACATCATGGTCCACCGGACCAAGATCGCCAGCCTGAACGCCGACGAGCCGCCCGAGAAGATCGTCCAGGAGGTGCTCGCCTCGCCGCATACGCGCCTGCCGCTGTGGCGCGAGCGGCCGGACAACATCGTCGGCGTGCTGCACGCCAAGGACCTGCTGCGCGAATTGCGCGCGCTCGGCAACGACACCGACAAGCTCGACGTCGAGGCCATCGCCCGCCCGCCCTGGTTCGTGCCCGACGTCACTTCGCTCGCCGACCAGCTCAAGGCGTTCCGCCGCCGCAAGCAGCACTTCGCCCTCGTCGTCGACGAGTATGGCGAGGTGATGGGGCTGGTGACGCTGGAAGACATTCTGGAGGAGATCGTCGGCGACATTTCCGACGAGCACGACAGGGCCTTCACCGGCGCCCGCCGCAACCCGGACGGCTCGGTCAGCGTCGAGGGATCGGTGCCGATCCGCGACCTCAACCGCGCCATGGGTTGGGACCTGCCGGATGAGGAGGCGACCACCATCGCCGGCCTCGTCATTCACGAGGCGCGTATCATTCCCGAGCCTGGGCAGGCCTTCCTGTTCCACGGCTTCCGCTTCCAGGTGATGCGCAAGCAGCGCAACCGCATCACGCTGCTGCGCATGGTGCCCCTGCGCCGCAGCGTGGCGTAAGGGCGGGCGGCGCCGCGCGCTCGCCCGATCTGGAATTTCGGCCGGACCCGCCCATATAGGGGGAACTTCCCGGCTACTCTCCCGGCGCCTTGGCCTCGATGGCGAGAGCGTGCAGGCCGCGGGCGATCTCGTCCGCGAGCAGGCCGTTCACCACGCGATGGCGGGCCAGCCGGTTTTGTCCCCGGAACGCTTCCGCCACGATGCGCACACGCAGATGCGTGAGCTGACCCGCACGGTGCCCGCCATGACCCTCATGCCGATGACTTTCGTCCTCCAGCTCCAGAATCGTGGGGGACAGTTCGGCCAGGGCGGCGCGCACGCGGGCGAGCGCCTGCGCCACGGCATCGTCGGTAGGAGTGTGCGGGCTCGGATGCGTGCTCATGGGCCTTGCGGTACGCCGGCCTCCCATCCCCGTCAACATCGCCCCGGCGATCCTCGCAAAGATCACCTTCGGGGGCAGTGACGAACCAGCGGTTTCTTGTATACCTGCCCCAGCACCCGCATAATCGACGGATCATGAAGCTCGACTCCCCCATATTCGACCGCATCCGCGTCAAGCCGGACCGCGATCGCCGCGTGAAGGCGGAAGGCCCCACCTGCGAATGGCAGGGGTGCTGCAACGCCGCGAGTCATCGTGCGCCCAAGGGCCGGCAGCACGAAGGGCAGTTCTGGCGCTTCTGCTTCGACCATGTGCGCGCCTACAACCAGTCCTACAATTATTTCTCCGGCATGGGCGACGACGCCGTCGCGGCCTACCAGAAGGACGCGCTCACCGGCCACCGCCCGACCTGGAAGATGGGCGCGCGCAGCGGCGGCCGCGAGGCCGGCCAGGCCAGCCGCAATTCGGCCGACGGTTTCGCCGATCCCTTCGGCATGTTCGGCGAGGTGGGCGGACGCGAGCGGCCCGAGCCCGAGCCGGCGCGCGAGAGCCGGATGATCCGCAACGTGGAGCGCCGCGCCTTCGAATCCCTCGGCATGGAGATTTCCGCCACGCCGGAAGAGATCAAGGCCCGCTTCAAGGTGCTGGTCAAAAAATACCATCCCGATGCCAATGGCGGCGACATTTCGACCGAGGACCGGCTGCGCGACGTCATCCAGGCCTATAATCACCTCAAGACCGCGGGCTTCTGCTAGGAGCCGCGTGTGCCAGACCAGTCCGCGACGCGCATCGCGGCAACGGAGGAACAATGACTGCCCCGCTCACGCAAACGGCCGCGTTGCCGGACATGAAGGTCTCGGTTCGCCAGGTGTTCGGCATCGACGTGGACCTTGAGGTTCCGGCCTATGCCGAGCCGGACGAGTACGTGCCGGAAGTCGATCCCGACTATCTGTTCGACCGTCCGACCACGCTCGCCATCCTTGCCGGCTTTGCGCATAACCGCCGCGTGATGGTCACGGGCTACCATGGCACCGGCAAGTCGAGCCATATCGAGCAGGTCGCCGCCCGCCTCAACTGGCCGTGCATCCGCGTCAACCTCGACAGCCACATCAGCCGCATCGACCTGATCGGCAAGGACGCCATCGTGGTGAAGGACGGCCTGCAGGTCACGGAATTCCGTGACGGCATCCTGCCCTGGGCCTACCAGAACAACATCGCGCTGGTGTTCGACGAATACGACGCCGGCCGCCCAGACGTGATGTTCGTGATCCAGCGCGTACTGGAATCGGCCGGCCGCCTGACGCTGCTCGACCAGAACCGCGTCATCCGCCCGCACGGCGCCTTCCGCCTGTTCTCCACGGCCAACACCATCGGCCTCGGCGACACCACGGGCCTCTATCACGGCACGCAGCAGATCAATCAGGCGCAGATGGACCGCTGGTCGATCGTGACCACGCTGAACTATCTGGCGCACGACAAGGAGGTCGACATCGTCGTCTCCAAGGCCAAGAACTTCCAGACCACTGAGGGCCGCGACACCGTCGCGCGCATGGTGCGCCTGGCCGACCTCACCCGTCAGGCCTTCATCAATGGCGACCTGTCGACCGTGATGAGCCCGCGCACCGTGATCACCTGGGCCGAGAACGCCGAGATCTTCAAGGAGCTCGCCTTCTCGTTCCGCGTGACCTTCCTCAACAAGTGCGACGAGCTGGAGCGTCCGCTGGTGGCCGAATTCTACCAGCGCTGCTTCGGCAAGGAGCTGACCGAGTCGGCCGTCAACGTCGTTCTGTCGTGATCGGACTTCCCCCTCTCCCCGCGGGGAGAGGGTTGGGGTGAGGGGCTTTTACGCTCCGCAAGGGTCCTTCCCCCTCACCCGGCGGCGTTGCCGCCGACCTCTCCCCGTCGGGGAGAGGTAATCCAAGCGATGAGCGCCTTCATGAGCACCACGTCCAACCGCACTACCCGCACCCCGCCCAAGGAAGCCCCGACCGAGCCGCTCAAGCGCGCGGTAACGGGCTGCCTGCGCGCCATTGCGGGCAATCGCGAGATCGACGTGACCTTCGGCTCGGAGAAGCCCGGCTATGCCGACGGCCGCGCGCGCCTGCCCGAGCCGGCGCGGCGCATGACCCGGCAGGACGCCGCCATCATGCGCGGCCATGCCGATTCCATGGCGCTGCGCATGGCCTGCCACGACCCGAAGGTGCACCAGCGCCTGGTACCCATGGGCCAGCAGGCCCGCGCCGCCTTCGAGGCGGCCGAGCAGACCCGCTGCGAATCGCTCGGCGCGCTGCGCATGGACGGGGTGGCGCTCAACCTCTCGGCCATGCTGGAGGACCGCTACCAGAAGGCCAATTTCGCCAATCTGGCCGACCGCTCCGACGCGCCGCTGGAACACGCGCTCTCGCTCATCCTGCGCGAGCGCATGACCGGCATGGCCCCGCCGGCCGCGGCGCGCGAGATGGTCGATCTCTGGCGCGGCTTCATCGAGGAGCACGGCGCAAGCGCGCTCGACGAACTGGCCAGTTCCAGCGACGACCAGAAGCGCTTCGCCGAGGCGATGCGCGACCTGCTGTCCTCGCTCGGCATGGGCGAGGACATCGCCCCCTTCGACGAGAACAACGATCCCTCGACCGAGGCCGACGACACGCGCGACGACGACAGCGGCAAGGGCAGCGACACTGAGGACGAGGAGAACGCCGAAGGCCAGACCGAGGTCGACACCGATCTCGCCTCGGACCAGAATCCCGAGGAATCCGAGGAGCAGCAGGACCAGCCCAATTCGGAGCTTTCCGACGACGCGGAGCTCGGCGAATCGGATGATTCCTCCGAGCCCTGGCGCCCGCAGAACGCGGTGCCGACCGAGCCGCGTCCGCCCGAGTACCACCCGTTCACGCCGCGCTTCGACGAGACGGTGAACGCGGACGAACTGTGCGACCCGGAGGAGCTGGCGCGGCTGCGCGCCTATCTCGACAAGCAGCTCGTCCACCTCTCGGGAATCGTCGCGCGCCTCGCCAACCGTCTCCAGCGCAAGCTGATGGCGCAGCAGAATCGCGGCTGGGAGTTCGATCTCGAAGAGGGACTGCTCGACCCCGCCCGCCTGCACCGCGTCATCACCGACCCGATGCAGGCGCTGTCCTTCAAGCGCGAGCGCGACACCGACTTCCGCGACACGGTGGTGACGCTGCTGCTGGACAATTCCGGCTCCATGCGCGGCCGGCCGATCACGGTCGCCGCCGCCTGCGCCGACATTCTGGCGCGCACGCTGGAGCGCTGCGGCGTCAAGGTCGAGATCCTCGGCTTCACCACCAAGGCGTGGAAGGGCGGACAGGCGCGGGAAGCGTGGCTTTCCGCCGGCAAGCCGGGCGCGCCCGGCCGGCTGAACGACCTGCGCCACATCATCTACAAGGCCGCCGACGCGCCATGGCGGCGGGCCCGGCGCAATCTCGGCCTGATGATGCGCGAGGGCCTGCTGAAGGAGAACATCGACGGCGAGGCGCTGGACTGGGCGCATAACCGCCTGCTGGCACGCAACGAATCGCGCCGCATCCTGATGATGATCTCCGACGGCGCGCCGGTGGACGATTCCACCCTGTCGGTGAACCCCGGCAATTACCTCGAGCGGCATCTGCGCTGGGTGATCCAGCAGATCGAGGACAAGTCCCCGGTCGAGCTGATCGCCATCGGCATCGGCCATGACGTCACCCGCTACTACAAGCGCGCCGTCACCATCGTCGATGCCGAGGAGCTGGGCGGCGCCATGACGGACAAGCTGGCGGAGCTGTTCGACGAGTCATCTCAACGCTCCAGTCAGGCCGGCGGGCGCCACGCGGGCGCGCCGAAGGGCGGCCGAGCCGGCCGGGCTGGCGCGATCGCCCTGCCCGCCCGCCGCGTCCATTGACGCGCGGGTACCCGGAGGAACTGGCGCGGCGCCCCTTGAAACGGCGGCGCGCCTGCCTACATAGGTGATACCCCAGCCAGAACAGGGCTTCCGGCATGTTGGCGCCTCGTCAGCGCCTCGCCGGTTGGAGTGCGGTCAGGACGGATGTACTCCGGCCGCGTTCTTTCCCTCCGGCCGCTAGACGAGCGGCCGGCCACTGGCCGGGGAACTTCTCCGAAAGAAAAGACCGCGCGCCGCAGGGCGCGTATTTTCGCGAAAGGACAGCGCGCCGCAGGGCGCGCTTTTCTTTTGTGCCACGTCTGACGCCGCGCCGCCCGCCCTCACACGCCGTAGGGCGGACGCGCGCCGCGGGCCGGCTCGTCCGAGAATGAGCCGTCGGGACCGGGATCGTCCGGCAGATGCGGCATGGCCACGACCGGCGAGGCGGCGGCGCGGGCGGCGGGCCGGGCCGGCTCCGCCTCCGTCCCGGCGGTGTCGCTCTTGAGCGCGTCCGTCTTCACGTCCGCCTCCGGCGCCAGGCTCGCCGCGCCATCCTCCGCCGTCAGGTCGATCACCGGCGCCTCCGGCGCGGGCGCCGGGCGGGCCTCGATGGCGGCGGCGATCGCCGCCTTCACCCGCTCGGCCTCGTTCTCCAGCATCGGCGTCGTGGCGACGCCGGGCGGCAGCTTCCATTCGAAGGCATCGAGCTTGCCGGTCACCGGCGAGACCGGACCCCAGGCCTCGGCCACCACGCCGTCGGCGACCCAGGCCGGGTCGCGCTGCGCGCGCACCGCGCGGGCGGTCCATTCGCGGGCCTTGCCGACATCCCCGTTCTCGGCGGCTTCCAGCTCGGCCATCAGCAGGCAGGTGCGCTGCGTCGGTGCGGCCAGCAACGGCGCCAGCGCCGTGCGGGCGACGTCGAAATCCTGCGCATCGATGGCCGCGCGGGCGAGCGCCATGGCGCTTTCGGGATGCGCCGGCATGCGCGCGGTGAGGGTGCGGATGCGCTTGAGCCGCTCGCGCGAGGCATCGCCCGGCCGCAGGTGCAGATAGGCATCGGCGAGGTCGGGATGCGGCGTCGCGGCATAGGCTGTCTCGATCACCTTGGCCGCCTTGCGCGCGTCGCCGGCGGCACCGAGCAGGCGCCCGGCGATCTCCGCCGCCGGCACCAGTGTCGGCGCGAGGCGGGTCGCCTCCTGCGCCCGCTCGCGGGCGGCCGCGGGATCGGACAGTTCCAGCGCCTGCGCCTGCGCGGCGAGCAGCACCGCCCGCCGGCGCCGGTGCGCCGGCCGGTCGAGCCCGCCATGCGCGGCCTCGCGCTCCAGCATGGCCAGCGCCCCGGAGAAATCGCCGTTGAGGCAGCGCGCCTCGATGACCGCATCGGCGGCCCAGGCGAGGCCCGGCTCGTGCCGCGCGGCCTCTTCCGCCGCCTGCAGTGCGGCGCTCTGGTCGCCGCGCCGACGCGCCTCGACATGCAGGCCGCGCAGCCCGAGCAGGCGGGTGCCCTGCGTCTCGGTCATCGCCCGGAACACCGCCTCGGCCCCGGCCGCGTCGCCGGAGAGTTGGGCGGCCTGCGCCGCCAGAAGCTGGCTCAGCGGCTCCTGGCCCAGCAGGCGCTGCGCGTCGTTGGCGGCGCGGCGCGCGCCGACGGCATCGCCCGAGCCCACCGCGACGAGCCCGCGCGTCACCGCCGCCCAGCCGCGATTGCGGCGCCGATTGCGCCAGGAGAAGGCGATGAGGTCCGGCGAGCGGACGATCATCCGCAGCAGGGTCCACAGCAGAATGGTTGCGGCCAGCAGCGCCAGCAGCGCGCTCGCGGCGACGAGGATGCTGGTCTCGATCTGCCAGCCCTGCCAGTCGATCATCACCGCGCCCGGACGGTCCGCCAGCCAGGCGACACCGAAGGCGACGAGGGCGAGAACGAGCAGATAGACGACAAGCCGTATCACTGGGCTCCTCCCGCGAGAGTGGCGAGCACGCGTTGATCGAGATCGGCGATGGTGGCGAGCGCCGCCTGCCGCGCGTCAAGGATGGCGAGGACCGGCTGCGCGGCGGCGCGCTCGGCATCGGGCAGCGCGGCGAGCGCCGCCTGCGCGGCATCGACATCGCCCCGCGCCAGCGCGGCTTCCGCCCGGGCGAGGCCGGGCGAGGCGACCGCCTCCTCGGAACGGCGCACCGTGACGAGATTCTGCGCGCTGTGCAGCAGCCGCGCGACCACGCCGTCATCGGCCGGTGCGGCGGCGGGCGTCGCCTGTGCCGGCGCGGGGGCGGTCGCGGCCTTGAGCCGGTCGGCCAGCGCCGGACCGGTGGCGAAGCCCTCCGGCGCCGAAGCCTCCAGCGCGGCGAGCGGCGCGCCCTCCTCGGCCAGCAGCGCCATCGAGGCCTTCAGTTCCATGGCGAAGGGGCGGCCCGATGCCACCGCCTCGCGCAGGGCACGCAGCGCCACGAGCTGCGCCGCGCCCTGCCCGCTCGCGCGCTGCGCGGTGGCCGTGGCGGCAAGCTTGCTCTCCAGCGCGCCGATGCGGGCATTGGCGGCGTCCAGATCGGCGGGCGAGGCCGCCGGCGCGGGTGCGGGCAGCGCCGCCACGCGCTGCTCCAGCGCCGCGACCTGGCCCTTCACCGCTGCCACCTCGTCCGGCGTGGCGGCCGGGGTCACAGGCGCGGCGATCTTGTCCTCCAGCGACCCGACCCGGCCCGCCAGCGCGGCGAGATCCTGCGCCGAGGCGCCGGACGGCCCGCCCGGGACGTCGCCGGCGGGAGCCGCAGCGGGAAGGCCGTCGACCTTCTTGCCGAGCGCATCCAGCCCGCTTTCCAGAGCATCCAGCCGTGCCGCCAGCTCGGCCGGCGCGGCGGTGTCGACCGCCGGGGCCTCGCCGCCGCGCGCCTCGAGCGCCTCGACACGCTGGCGCAGATCGACCGCGCGCGCCTCCAGCTCGGTGATCGAATCGATGCTGTCTTCCGCGCTGTAGAAGGTGGAAACGACGGCAAGCGCCACGGCACCGCCAAGCACGCCCGAGATCAGCGCCACGATGAGTCCGCCGAAAAGGCCGAACTGGCGCACCGGACGTGGACCAGACGGCGGCGAGCCGGCAGCTTCCGGCGCGGCCGCCTGCGGCCCGGCTTCGGCGCCATCGACGTCGAGCACCGGCACCTCGCCCTCGGGCTTGGTACCTTCAGGCGCGACATTCTCAGGCTTGGCCGCTTCCGGCGGCAACGGTTCGGCGGTCGCCGCGTCGTCGGAGACGGGCGTCACGTCCTTGGCAGAGAGATCGAGGGTCGGCGGCGAACGGCGTCCCGGCTTCGCGCCCGCCTCCGCCTTGTCCTGCTGGCCGCTGTTCGGATCGTCTTTCGCCACGTCCCTACCTCTGCCTTGATAAAGCGCCGGACCGGCCCTTGTTCCCGGGATAGACCGCCTGCCCCCACGCCGCAACCTCGGGAGAGCCCCATGGTCTACCCCCCGAGCAGGGCGAACAGGCCATCCTCGGTCGGCTCGGCGGCGATGCGAGTCGGCCAGCCGGCGGCGGCGAGCGGCGCCGCCACATTGGCCGAGAAGCACAGATGCTCGACATGGCGAAAATGCGTCGCCGCCCCCGCCTGCGCCGCGCGCAGAGCCAGCGTCGCCGCCGTGCGCGGCGAAAAATGGAAGGCGGCGTCGATCCGTCGCTGCGCCGCCGCCGCCAACGTCTCCGGCGCCAGCACCGGCGCCTGAAGAGTACGGTAGATCACGAAAAGTTCGGTGGAAATGCCGTCATCCGCGAGCGCGGCACCAAGATCCACCGCTCGCTCTTCCCCCGCGACATAGAGCAGCCGCGCCCCGCGCGGCAGTTCCGCGCGCAGCAGCGCCGCCAGCGCCACCCCGTCGCCGCCGGCGATCCGTA
Organism: Ancylobacter sp. TW_SC_1; assembly: GCF_056836805.1. Taxonomy (NCBI): domain Bacteria; kingdom Pseudomonadati; phylum Pseudomonadota; class Alphaproteobacteria; order Hyphomicrobiales; family Xanthobacteraceae; genus Ancylobacter; species Ancylobacter sp. TW_SC_1. Next base: position 1,817,872 of record NZ_CM166365.1, on the reverse strand, counting down.
CCTCGGCGAAGCCTCCCGGCGCCGCCGCCGCGGTCCGGCGGCCGACCGCATAGAGCGGCAGTCCGGCCAGCGCCGGCAGCTCCGTCCGCGCACCCAGAAGCCGCGCACCCAGAAGACGGGCGCCATTGACGCTGGTCAGCGCCACCGCGTCGAAACGTCCCGCCGGCAGGCGTGCCTGCGGCAACGCCTCCACCGTGAGCATCGGATCGACGAGGGCCGTGTGGCCGGCGGCGGCGAGGCGCGCGGCGGTCGCCCGCGCATCCGGCTGCGGCCGAGTCACCAGAACCCGCATGGTCAGCTCGGGATCAGCTCGGGCGGCACCATGGCGCGCATCTCCTTGCCGGAGGCGATGCCGAGCTCCAGCGCCCGATTGGCCGGCCCGTAGCGCACGAGCTCATAGTAGCGCGTACCGTCGGGCGAGAGCACCGCGCCGCGGAAGCGGATCTCGTCGCCGACGACCTCGGCCAGCCCGCCGATCGGCGTGCGGCAGGAGCCGTCCAGCTCGGCGAGATAGGCGCGCTCGACGCGCAGCGCGAGCCCGGTGGCCGGGCAGACCACCGGCACGATCAGCGCGTCCACCGCGATGTCGCCGAAGCGGGTCTCGATGGCCACCGCCCCCTGCCCGACGGCCGGCAGGAAATCCGTAGTCTCCAGCACCGAGCTCACCTTGTCGGCCAGGCCGAGCCGGGTGAGCCCCGCCACCGCCAGCAGCGTCCCGTCGAATTCGCCGCTCTCGACCTTGGCGAGGCGGGTATGGACGTTGCCGCGCAGCAGCGAGACCTCGAGGTCCGGCCGCAGCCGGCGCAGCTGCGCCTCGCGGCGCAGCGAGGCGGTGCCGACCTTGGCGCCCGGCTTGAGGTCGCGCAGCGCCACACCCTCGCGCAGGATCAGCGCGTCGCGCACATCCGCGCGCGGCAGGTAGCCGACCAGATGCAGCCCGTCCGGCAGCCGGGTCGCCATGTCCTTGGCCGAATGCACCGCAAGGTCGATCCGCCGCTCCAGCAGCGCCTCTTCCAGTTCCTTGGTGAAAAGTCCCTTGCCGCCGGCCTCGGCCAGCGCGCGATCGGTGATGGCGTCGCCGGTGGTGCGGATCACCTGCACCTCCACGGCTTCGGCCGGCCAGCCATGCGCCTTGAGCAGGGCATCGCGCACCGCATGCGCCTGCCAGAGCGCGAGCGGGCTGCCGCGCGTGCCGAGCCGGAGTCTGGGAAGCGATTGCGTCATGCGGTCCTGCGGTGCTAGCGGTTTGGTGCCGGTTCAGATCACTGTCCAACCATATAAAGTCAATGAGCGATCTTCTCCTCCTCGGGATAGAAACCACCTGCGACGAAACCGCCGCCGCGGTCGTGCGCCGCCGCGGCGACGGCACCGGCACGATCCTGTCCAATGTGGTGCATTCGCAGACCGAGGACCATGCCGCCTATGGCGGCGTGGTGCCGGAGATCGCCGCCCGCGCCCATGTCGAGATCCTCGATCATGTGATCGCGCGGGCGCTGCGCGCGGCCGGCGTCGGCCTGTCCGAGCTGAACGGCATCGCCGCCGCCGCCGGCCCGGGGCTGATCGGCGGGGTGATCGTCGGGCTCACCACGGCCAAGGCGCTGGCGCTGGCCGCCGGCAAGCCGCTCATCGCCGTCAACCATCTGGAAGCGCATGCGCTGACCGCCCGGCTGACCGACAAGGTGCCGTTCCCCTTCCTGCTGCTGCTGGTCTCCGGCGGACATACCCAGCTCGTCGCCGTCACCGGCATCGGCGAATACACCCGGCTTGGCGGCACCATCGACGATGCCATCGGCGAAGCCTTCGACAAGACCGCGAAGATGCTCGGCCTGCCCTATCCGGGCGGCCCGGAGGTGGAGCGCGCGGCGCTCAAGGGCGATGCCTCGCGCTTCGCCCTGCCGCGCCCGCTGCACGGCAAGCCGGTGCCGGATTTCTCGCTGTCCGGCCTCAAGACCGCCGTGCGGCTGGAGGCGCTGAAGATCGCGCCGCTGGGCGAGGAGGACGTCAACGATCTGTGCGCCTCCTTCCAGGCCGCCATCGTCGACATCCTGTCCGACCGCGTGCGCTGCGCACTGCGGGTGATGCGCGAGCGCGGGCTGGTGCCGAACGCGCTGGTGCTCGCCGGCGGCGTCGGCGCCAACCAGGCGGTGCGCCGCGTGCTGCACAAGGTCGCCGCCGATGGCGGCACGCGTCTCGCCGTGCCACCGCCGGAACTGTGCACCGACAATGGCGCGATGATCGCCTGGGCGGGGGCCGAGCGGCTGGCGCGCGGCCTCACCGACGACCTCGACACCTCGCCGCGCGCCCGCTGGCCGCTGGCCGAGGTGGATGGCGCCGGCCGCGGCCCCGTGGGGCGCGGGGCCTGATGCCGGAACGCTTCGCGTCCATCGGCGTCGTCGGCGCCGGCGCCTGGGGCACCGCGCTCGCCAATGCCGCCGCCCGCGCCGGGCGCGAGGTGGTGCTGTGGGGGCGCGACGCCGAGGCGATCGACGCCATGACGCGCCACCGCACCAACGCGGCGCACCTGCCCGGCGTCGAGCTGGCCCCGGCGGTCGCCCCGACGACCGCGCTCTCCGCGCTGTCGGGGGTCGACGCGGTGCTGCTGGTGGTGCCGGCGCAGGCGAGCCGCGGCGTCGCCGCCCTGCTCGCCCCGCATCTGGCCGCCGGCGTTCCGGTGGTGACCTGCGCCAAGGGCATCGAGCGCGGCACCGCGCTGTTCATGACGCAGGTACTCGCCGAGGCCTGCCCTACCGCCACCCCGGCGATCCTCTCCGGCCCGAGCTTCGCCGCCGACGTCGCCGCCGGCCTGCCCACCGCGGTGACGCTCGCAAGCCGCGACCTCGGCCTCGCCGCGGCGCTGGCCGCCGCGCTCGGCTCGTCCTCGTTCCGGCTCTATCACAGCGACGATGTGCGCGGCGTCGAGATCGGCGGCGCGGCCAAGAACGTGCTCGCCATCGCCGCCGGCATCGTCGGCGGGCGCCGGCTCGGCGCCAGCGCCGGCGCGGCGCTGATCGCGCGCGGCTTCGCCGAGCTGATGCGCTTCGGCAAGGCCTATGGCGCGCGGGCCGAGACGCTCACCGGACTGTCGGGCCTCGGCGACCTCATCCTCACCTGCTCGACGGCGCAGTCGCGCAACTACGCGCTCGGCCTCCGCCTCGGCGAGAGCGAGGGCCTGCACCCCACCGGTCAGCTCGCGGAAGGCGCGCTGACCGCCAGCGCGCTGATGGCGATGGCCGATGCGCGCAGCGTCGACATGCCGATCGCCCGCGCCGTCGAGGCGGTGCTGGCGGGGCGCAGCGACATCGAACAGGCGATCGGGTCGCTGCTGGCCCGCCCCCAGAAAGCGGAAGCATGAGATGGCGCACTGGCTCTACAAGTCCGAACCCTTCAAATGGTCCTGGGACAATCAGGTCGCCGCGAGCGCCAAGGGCACGCATTGGGACGGGGTGCGCAACCACCTCGCCAAGCAGCAGCTGCTCGCCATGAAGACCGGCGACCGGGGCTTCTTCTACCATTCCAACGAGGGCAAGGAGATCGTCGGCATCGTCGAGGTGATCAGGGAGGCCTACCCCGATCCTTCCGATCCCACCGGCAAGTTCGTCATGGTCGATCTCAAGGCCGTCGAGGCGCTGAAGAACCCGGTCTCGCTCGCCGCCATCAAGACCGAGCCGCGCCTCGCCGAGATGGCGCTGCTGAAATATTCCCGCCTGTCGGTCCAGCCCGTCACCGACCGGGAATGGGACATCGTGCTCGAAATGGCCGGCGGAACACGGTGACGCGGCGCGCCATCGCCGATCCGCAGGCCTTCATACGCGCGGAAACGTGTCTCGTCGCGCCGCCACTGGTGCCGGAAATCACGCTCCACCTCGCCGCCGAATCGCTGCCCATCTGGCAGCGTACCGAGGAGGAGCTGGGCGAGATCGGCCTGCCGCCGCCCTTCTGGGCCTTCGCCTGGGCCGGCGGGCAGGCGCTCGCCCGCCACGTCCTCGACCATCCCGACATCGTGCGCGGCAAAGGCGTGCTCGACTTCGCCGCCGGCTCCGGGCTGGTCGGCATCGCCGCCCGCAGGGCCGGCGCGCGCGCCGTCGCCTGCGCCGACATCGACCCGTTCGCCCACGCCGCCATCGGCCTCAACATGGCCGCCAACGCGGACCCGCTGGCGACGCCGGACACCCCCGCCGCCTGCGACGTCACCGTTATCGTCACCGATGTCGTGGGCACGGATGCCGGCTGGGATGTCGTGCTGGCGGGCGACATCGCCTATGAGCGCGACCTCGCGGCGAAGGTCTTCGACTGGCTGGAAAGCCTTGCCGCGCGCGGCGCGAGCGTGTGGATCGGCGATCCCGGCCGCTCCTATCTGCCACGCGAGAGGCTGGAGAAGATTGCCGATTATGGCGTGCCCGTCTCGCGCGACCTGGAGGACGCCGAGATAAAGCACACCAGCGTCTGGCGCCCACGCCGCTAACGCCCGTCACTGTCTATGGCAGATAGGCGTCGGCACCGATGGCGATGATCTGCTCTTCGCTGAAGGTACGATTCCAGTGGGAATAGAGCGTCTGGCGCTCCGCAGGCAGGCCCACTTCCTGGCGCAGCATTCGATGGATCTGCCGGAACGCCTTGTGCTCGCAGCCGCCCCAGAAGAAGGCGCGGTCGAGATCGGACGGCCAGGCGACCGAGCGAACCGCGTCGAGAAGCAGGCAGGTCGTGCCCGCAGGAGCGCCGGCGCGATGCAGCCAGCGCAGCTCGATGCCCGCAGGATGGATCAGCGGCAGTTGCTCCGACGGGTTGTCGACCTCGATGCAGGCAAGCCCGCGCGCGCCCTCGGCGAGACGTTCGAGAATGCGCGCGATGCCGGGAAGGCCGGTCTCGTCGCCGGCGAGCACATAGAAATCCGCCGGCTTCACCCCATTGGCGGCCGGCCCCAGAATGCCGACGATATCGCCCGGCTCCGCCTCGATCGCCCAGCGTGTCGCCGGGCCGGGCCGCTCATGCAGGGCGAAGTCGATGGTGATCTCGCCGGCGGCGGCGTCGATGCCTCTAATGGTGTAGACCCGCGTCGCAAGCTTCTGCCGGCGCGGCCATACGACATGGCCGCGATCGTCCAGCACCGGCCATTCGGGCGCCGAGACGCCCTTGGGCTGGAAGATCAGCCGGCAGTGCAACTGGTCCGGGCGATCGTAGCGTGCGAGATCGTCGCCCTTGAAGGTGATGCGGCGCATGCGCGGCGTCAACGCGCGCACCTGTGCGACCTTCAGCACGCGCAGGTCGTCCGGCGGAGCGGGGCCGATCGCGTCCCCGGTCCAGACGATATCCAGCCGCTCGCCGGCGGCGATGAAGGTGATCGGTCCGACCAGCGCATGCTTCAGCCGGTTGAAGGCCGTCCGGTCGGACGTTTCCACCGCCAGGTGCAGCAGGCCGGGACGCGCGTCGAGCCGCGCGCGCCCGAAGGGACCTGTCACCTCGTAGATCCCGTCCGCCCCGGCCACGCTCATGTCATGCGTGGCGATCGAGGCGAGGATCGGGTCGAGAAATTGGGTCAGCCGCGGGAAGACGACACTCGCCGTCGCGCGAAAGATGCGCGGCTCCGGGGACGTGTTCATCGTGCTATCCCTCCTTCTGCAGCGAGATCCAGAGCGGGCCGTCGATCGGCTCGGCGAGGAAGCGCTCATTGATCTGCGCAAGCGTCGCCGCGGGATCGATGTCGCCGCAGCGATCCGGGTGCAGCCACCTCGCCGCGGCTTCGATGAAGAGCACATTGAGCGGTGGCACACTGATCAGCCCGGTCCAGACGGCATGGACGCGACCGCGACGTACGCTCGCCATCTGGTCGAAGCCGGTCCGCTCGATCAGGCGCGACAGCGCCGCGTGCGCCGCGTCGGGATCGAGCCCGGGTCCGATGGCCGGGCGGCGGCCGGCGGCCCAGCCGCCGCCCGAGGCGATGTAGACCTCGTGCGGCGTACTGATGAGATATTCCAAGTGCAGCTTCTGGAACCACGGCGCGGTGACCGCAGGCAGGGTCCGGCCACCTGCGAGCCCGAGCAGGTCGCCCCAGATCCGGTTGCCCGCCGCCCAGCAGCAGTCGTCGACGGTCGACTGTATCTCCAGATAGGTGGTGACCGGCGGGGCGCCCGCCAGCAGCCCCCGCACCCGTTCGACATGCCGGTCCACGAACGCGACATAAGCGTCGGCCTTCTCCCGCGCGCCGAGAAGGTCTCCCCACATCCGCATGAGAATGCGCAGATCCGTGATCGGGCCCTCCCGCGTCGCCCCGCTGAGCGTATTGCTCGACGCATCGCTGAAGACGACCGGAATGCCATTGCGCTCCAGCCATTCCACCAGCGGGTCGCGTGGCCCTTCCGGGGCCATGAAGACATTCGCCACCACGAGATCGGGCGATAGGCTGGCGATCATCTCGCGGGAGATCGAGTCGGAGGTCATCTGGCCGACGGTCGCGATCCGCCGGCCTCCCTCGATGCGGGCTTGCAGCGCCGCGCTGTCGATACGCTCGGCCGCGGCCCAACCGACGACGAGCGCGGCGGGGTCTGGGTGCAGCAGCGCCATGCTGAGGATGTCCCGCGCCTCCAGCAGCACGATCCGCTTCGGCGGCGCGGCAAGAAAGACCGTGCGGCCCGCCATGTCGGCGACCGCGATCGTGTCCGCACGCGCCGGGCCGGCGCCCAGCAAGCCACCGAACGCCAGCGCACCGCAGAAGCGGCGCCGGTCCATGTCCGGGCCGGCTACCATGTGTAGCGCAGGCCGGCCAGTACGAGACGCCCATTGCCGAACTGGCAGTAGATGTCGGAACTGCAGCTGGAATAATAATCGACGTCGAACAGGTTGGTGACGTTGAGCGTGCCCTGCAGGCCCTGCAGACGCGGGGCCAGAACGCCGAAATCATAGCGCAGCGCCGCATCCACCAGCGTGTAGCCATCGACCTTGAACGTGTTGGCATTGTCGGCGTAGCTGGAGCCGACGAAGCGCACGCCGCCGCCGACCATCAGGCCCCTGAGCACGCCGGCATCGAACGTGTAGCTGGCCCAGAACGAGCTGAAATAGTTCGGCACAGCCTGCGGATGCTTGCCGATATCGGCCGCGACGGTCGACTGGGTGATCGTGGTATCGAGCAGCGTGACGGCCGCGATCAGTTCGAGATTGCTGGTCAGGTTGCCTCTGGCCTCGAATTCGAGACCGCGCGAGCGGATCTCACCCTGCTGGACGTTGAAGCCGGGAATAACGTCCTGGGTCAGCACGTTCTGCTGGCGGATGTCGAAGGCGGCGACCGTGAACAACGCATCGAGGCCCTGTGGCTGATATTTGAGGCCGACCTCGTACTGCTCCGCCGTGGTGGGCACGAAGGGGGTGCCGGCGGCATCCACGCCGATCACTGGCTCGAATGAGGTCGAGTAGCTGGCATAGGGCGCCAGTCCATTGTCGAACAGATAAAGCAGGCCGGCCCGATAGGTCGTGGCCTCGCTCGCCTGTTCCGAGGAGGTGTCCGCCAGCAGGTTGTCGGTGTCCTGCCGCAGCCAGTCATGCCGCACGCCCAGCACGGCATGGAAGCCGCCGAAGGCGAGCTGATCCTGCGCATAGAGGCCGGTCTGCCAGAGCGACTGATCGCTGTCGATCACGGTCGCCAGCGGGCCGACGGGCTGGCCATATTGCGGGGCGACGACATTGAGCGGCGTCGCCGCGCCCATCAGATATTCCCAGCCGCTCGACGAATTCTGGTAGTCGACGCCGAGCAGGACCTTGTGCCGGACCGCGCCGGTGGCGAAGTCGAGCTGGACATGGTTGTCGGAGGAAAGGCCTCCCACATCCTCGATCGACTGCACCGCATAACGTGGAATGAGCCCGGCTGCCGTGATCGGGCCGGCCATCTGCAGCGACTGGAAATCGACGTCGACATGCGCGTAGCGCAGGCTCGACCGGAAGGTCAGAAACTCGTCGAAGCGGTGCTCGAACTTGTAGCCGATGCCGTATTGTTCGCGCTCAAACGCATCGAAGGCCGGATCGCCGATGTTCAGCTCGCGGTTCAGGAAGGGCTGATAGGCCGCCGGCGCCAGCGCGCTCGGATAGAGCGAGTTGAAATAGCCGCCATCCGGGTCCTTCTGGTAGTAGCTGTACAGGGTCAGCGACGTGTCGGCGTCAGGCTGCCATTTCACCGCCGGCGCAACGCCGACCCGCTCCTCGTCGACATCGTCATATTGCGTGCCGGCCTGACGGCCGAGGGCGCTGAAGCTGTACTGCCAGGTGCCATCCTCGGTCAGCGCGCCGCGCGAGGTCAGCCCGCCCTGGATGCGGCCATAGCTTCCGCCTTCGAGGCGGACCTCGTTATACGGCTCGGCCGACGGCGCGCGGCTGATCTGGTTGACCAGGCCGCCGGGGCTGACCGCTCCGTAGAGCACCGCGGACGGCCCCTTGAGCACATCGATGCGGTCCAGCAGGAACGGGTCGATGGCGGTCTGGGCGAAGGCCTGCCCGCGCGGCAGCTTCAACCCGTCGAGGAAGCTCACATAGTTGGTCGCCGTGCCGAACGACCCGAAGCCGCGGATGAAGATCGAATCATAACGGCCATTGGTGTCGCGATCCGACAGCACGCCGGCGGTGTAGCGCAGCGCCTCGCTGACGGTTTGCGGGTTCTGCTCGTCCATCTGGCGGCGCGTGACGCTGGTCACCGATTGCGGCGTCTCCAGCACGGGCGTGTCGGTGCGGGTAGCGGTCGAGCTGCGCTTCAGAAGCAGGGTGTCCCGGCTGTCGGACGGCTCGGCGCCATCCTCCACGACCGTGACAGTATCGAGCTGTATGGCTGCGTCCTCAGCCGAGGCGGCACTTACGGCGACCAGCAATGCGCCGATGGATACGGCGTGCCGCCGCCCGAACATCCTACGCTGGGTCATCATGTCCTCTCGGAATCGTTCCCGTCTTGCCGATCCGGCGTGTGCGCGGCGCGCACGTGACGGCATCAGCTCCAACAGCGCCCCGAATATCTAAACGGGACGATCCCGTCCAGTTTAATCATGCGATATATCAATAGATTAGAATTGGAACTGATTGCGATTGGCGCTATGGAACGCGGCGTGTCATGCGGCGGATGTCGCCGCACTTGTCGGCCTCCCGCACCCGCGCGGCAGGTACGCGACAGGCACGCGGCATGACAGCCGGCACCAATGGGGGTGAGCATGGTCGAACGGAAGGTGGCGCGTCGGGGGCAGCGTGGCGGTCGTCCGTCGCGGGGAAATGCGCAGGAGCCCGTCGAACGGATCCTTGAGACCGCGACCCGCCTGTTCGCCTCCCGCGGATTCGCCGGCACCTCGATCGATCAGGTCGCGGCCCTTTGCGGAGCCGGCAAGGACACGATCTATCGACGTTTCCCGTCGAAGGTGGCGCTGTTCGAAGGCGTGGTCGAACAAGCGCGTGCCCGTGCGCTCGCACGGCTTCAGGAACTGGCGCCGATCGAAGGCGGGGCGATGGAACGCTTGAGCGGCCTGCTGCGCACCTTCCTGTCGATCAACATGGAGCCGGAACTGATCGCGCTGAAGCGCATAACCTTCAGCGAGGCCGTGGTGTTTGAAAGATCAGGGCCGGTCCCCTCGCAGCCGGATCCGCTCATGGCGCGCCTGGTCGAGACAGTCGTCGCGGCGCAGGCGGAAGGCGTGCTGCGGACGGGCGACCCGGAGAGCATTGCCGCCCACCTCATCCACAGCCTGGTATCGATCCCGACCGCCGATGCCATGCTAGGCGGTAGCCGCTACGGCGAGCCGGAAGCGCTCGACCGGCATTTCCGGACGGTCTGGGAGTGGCTCATGACGGGCGTGGCCGCCTCCATGCCCGAACCAGCAAGCGCGCGCGCCGGATGACGGCCGGTTCAAGCGGCACCCATCCAACACCCTCCGCGCGGCGCAAATAGATCTCCACCGCAGGAGTGCGGGCGCGGACGCTGCAACGCCCATCCCGCTGCGATCCGTCACGACAGGGAACCAGGGAATAAGGGGATCGCCACGCCTTCTTGACTTGTATGGTAGTATGCAAGATGGTGAGCGTAGGCAGGAAACAGAAAATGCAACTCGCCAGATTGGATGCCGCATCGCTGCAGACGGTGCGTTTGAGCGTCGTGGATCAGCTCTACGCGACCCTCCGCGGCGCGATCATCGACAATGACCTCAGCCCCGGCACCCGGATCTCGGAAACCGAGATCGCGCAGCATTACGGCGTCAGCCGTCAGCCGGCGCGCGAAGCTTTCATCAAGCTCGCCAATGAGGGGCTGCTCGAAATCCGCCCGCAGCGCGGCACCTTCGTCGCGAAAATCTCGCTGCCCGCCGTCATGGACGCTCGCTTCGTGCGCGAGGCCGTCGAAGCCGACATCGTGAAGCTGCTGGCGCAGGCGCCCGAACCGGCGCTGGTCGCTGACCTGCGCAGCCACCTGGTCCGTCAGCGCGACATTATCGGCGGCTCGGCCCGCGACTTCATGGAGGCCGACGAGGCCTTTCATCACACTCTTGCAGCTGGCGCCGGCAAGGAGAACGCCTGGCGGGTCATCGTCGAGATGAAGGCGCAGATGGACCGTGTGCGCTTCCTGTCCAGCGTGCATTTCTCGGTCGCGCGCCTCGTCGATCAGCACACGCAGCTGGTCGAAGCCATTGCGGCGGGCGATGGCGCCCGCGCCGAGCAAGCGATCCGCTCTCACCTGAGAGGCATTCTGCAGGACCTGCCGGTCATTGAGCGGGAACACCCCGAATATTTCCGCTAGCCCTCCGGCCCACCGCCGGAAATCAAAAAAACGAGGAGGAAGCAATGAAGTTCAAGACGATCGCGCGACTGGCGGCCACCTGCGCCGCCCTCACGCTGCTCGGCGGCGCCGCCATGGCGGACGTAACCCTCAAGCTCGGCCACCTCGCCAATGAGGAGAACATTTGGCACAAGGCCGCCCTAAAGTTCGGCGAGGAGGTCCAGGCCCTCTCGGATGGCCGCGTGAAGGTGCAGGTCTATCCCAACGAGTCGTTGGGCAAGGAGATGGATCTCATCAACGGCATGCAGCTCGGCACCGCCGACATGACGATCACCGGCGAGAGCCTGCAGAACTGGGCGCCCAAGGCTTCGCTGCTGGCGCTGCCCTATGGCTATCGCTCGCTGGAGCACATGGACAAGGTCGCCTCCGGCGAGATCGGCAAGCAGATCGAGGCCGAGATCATCGAGAAGGCCAGCGTGCGTCCGCTCACCTATTTCGCGCGCGGCCCGCGCAACCTTTCCGCCAACAAGGAAATCAGGACACCGGACGAGCTCAAGGGCTTCAAGCTGCGCGTCCCGAATGTGCCGATCTTCGTCGCGGCCTGGCAGGCCATCGGTGCCAACCCGACCCCGATGGCCTTTTCCGAAGTGTTCACCTCGCTGCAGAACGGCACGGTCAACGGCCAGGAGAACCCGCTCGCTCTCTTCAAGTCGGGCGGCTTCTACGAGGTGCAGAAGGTCATCAACAAGACCGAGCATGTCCGGTCCTGGATCTATCTCGTCATCTCCGAGCGCACCTGGAACAAGCTGTCCGACAAGGACAAGGAAGCGGTGCTCGAAGCCGCCAAGCGCACCCAGGTCTATGAGCGCAAGCTGTTCCTCGCGGACGAGGCCGCGCTGGTGCAGGATCTCGAAGGCCGTGGCGTGACGTTCGTCGACGTCGACAAGGAGGCATTCGCCGCCAAGGCGCGCGATGCGGTTATCAATGCCGTGCCCGCCTCGGTCCGTCCGCTTGCCGAGCAGATCTTCACCGGCAACTGACACGCCGGTAGCGGCCGGCTCGACCGATGAGCCGGCCAGCTCGCGCGGAGGCATTCATGACACGCTTGTTCAAAGGGCTGGAGGGGCTGTGCCGCCTCCTGATACTGGCGGCATTTCTTGTACTGTCGGGCTCGGTGCTGCTGCAGGTGTTCGCCCGCACCTTCCTCTCGACCGCCCCGGTGTGGACGGAGGAACTGACCCGGTTTTGCCTGATCTATATCGGCGCCCTCGGCGCCGGGCTGGCGCTGCGCAGCGGCGACATGGTCAATGTCGATCTGCTCTGCGAAAGCCTGCCGGGCCGCCACCCCTGGATATTGCGGCTCCTCTGCGCGCTGCTCACGGCCGGTTTCGCCTTGGCGCTGATCCCCGCGGCCTGGGATTACACCTCCATTGGCGTTCGCCAGACCGCTCCCTCGCTGGGATGGCGCATGGATTTCATCCACGCCGCCATGCTCGTGCTGTTCGTCACCCTGGCGCTGTGGTCGCTGATGCGCGTCTACGAGATGCTCGCCGGCCGCCAAGACGGCCGTCCAATTCCGATCTCGGGGGACGAGTGATGGGCCTCACATTGTTGCTTTGCACCTTCGTGGCCGGCCTCGCCATCGGCCTGCCGGTAGCGGTCACGCTCGGCATATCCTCGATGGTCTATCTCGTCTTCGCGGACATCCCGCTCGTGGTGATTCCGCAGAAGATGTATGCCGGAATGGACAGCTTCGTGCTGCTCTGCATCCCCGGCTTCATTCTGGCCGGCAATCTCATGAACTCCGGTGGCATTACCGAGCGCATCATCCGCTTCGCCAATGCCCTGGTCGGCTGGATGCGCGGCGGCCTTGCGCACGCGAATATCGCAGCCTCGATGCTGTTCGGCGGCATCTCCGGCACGGCGGTGGCGGACGTCGCCTCGGTCGGCGGCATGATGATCCCCGGCATGAAGAAGGCCGGCTACCCCGCCGCTTTCTCGGCGGCGGTCACGGCGGCCTCCTCGACGGTCGGCCCGATGATCCCGCCGAGCGTGCCGATGATCATCGTCGGCTCGCTGTCCGGCCTTTCGGTCGGCAAGCTGTTCCTGGCGGGCGCGGTGCCGGGCGTGCTGATGGGCTGCGCCATGATGGTCACCACCTATTTTCTCGCGAAGAAGCACGAGTTCCCGCGCGAGGCCTGGAAGGGCCTGCGCGAACTGCTCACGTCCTTCGCGGGTGCGATCTGGGCGATCGCCATGACGGTGCTGATCGTCGGCGGCCTGCTGCTCGGCATCACCACGCCGACCGAGACCGCCATCGTCGCCTGTCTCTATGCTGTCGTGGTGGGTCTCTTCGTCTATCGCGAGCTGCCCGTCAGCCGGATTCCGAAGATCATCATCGACAGCGCCATCAGCTCGGCGGGCATCCTTGTGCTGGTCGGCACCGCCAATGTGTTCGGCTGGATCCTGGTGGCCGAGCGCATCCCGCAGATGCTGGCCGATACCGTGCTGTCGATCACCGACAACAAGTTCCTCGTCATCCTGCTGATCAACATCCTGCTGCTGTTCGTCGGCATGTTCATGGAGACGATCGCGGCGCTGATCATCCTGTTCGTGCCGCTGCTCACCCTGGCGACGGCGGTCGGCATCGAGCCGCTGCACTTCGCCTGCTTCGCCGTGCTGAACCTGATGATCGGACTGACGACGCCGCCCGTCGGCGTGTGCCTGTTCGTGGCGGCCAACATCGCCCGGCTGCCGCTCTCCCCGGTGATCAGCGCCGTCGTGCCCTACATCGTCACCAACATCATCGTCCTTCTGATGGTCAGCTATTTCGCTCCGCTGGCGACCTGGCTGCCCAACCTGCTGATGCCCTGAGGTCCGCCATGAGTGATGAAAGTCTTACCCGCGTGGTCCGTCTCCACGCGCAGGACGATCTGCGGATCGAAACCCTGCCGGTCGCCGCCCTTCGGGCCGGCGAGGTACGGGTCTCGGTGCTGGCGGGCGGCATCTGCGGCTCGGACCTGCATTACTGGCACGAGGGCGGGATCGGCACGATCCGCGTGCGCGAGCCGATCATCCTCGGCCATGAGGTGGCGGGACGCATCGAGGCGCTGGGTTCCGACGTCACGGGGCTCGGGATCGGCCAGATCGTGGCGGTCAATCCCTCACACCCCTGCGGCGAATGCGAGTTCTGCCGCAAGGGCCTGCCGCGCCATTGCGCGAACATGCGCTTCAAGGGCTCGGCGATGTACCTGCCCCATGAACAGGGCATGTTCCGCGATCACCTCGTCATCGGTGCCGCGCAGTGCTTCCCCATGCCGGAGGGCATCACGCCCGGCGCGGCCGCGTGCAGCGAGCCGCTCGCCGTGTGCCTGCACGCCGCCAATCGCGGCGAGGCCGTCGCCGGCAGCCTGAAGGGCAAGACGGTGCTGGTGACCGGCGCGGGGCCGATCGGCGCGCTGTGCGTCGCGGTCGCCCGCCAGCGTGGCGCGGCCGAGATCATCGTTACCGATATCCAGGACGCGACGCTTGCCATTGCCCGCCAGATGGGGGCGGACCACATCGTCAACACCGCCCGCGAGCCGGAAGGCCTCGCCCGCTGGCAGGAAGGCAAGGGCCAGGTCGACCTGGTCTTCGAGTGCTCGGCCGCGGCGGCGGCGATCCGCGACGCGGTCGGCGTGCTGCGTCCGCTCGGCACGCTGGTGCAGGTCGGCGTCGCCGGACCGACGCCCCTGCCGCTCAACGTGATGGTGGGCAAGGAGATCCTGTTCGTCGGCTCGCAGCGCTTCGACATCGAGTTTGCCGAAGCCGCCGAGCTGATCGGATCCGGCGCCATCGATCCGCGCCCGATCATCACCTCGACCTATCCGATCAGCGAGGCGCTTGCCGCCTTCCACGCGGCTTCCGACCGCTCGGCCTCGGTCAAAGTGCAACTCGCCTTCGCAGCCAGCTGACGGCGCGAGCTACCAAGAACGAAAGACGACCTCATGAGACAAACCTGGCGCTGGTTCGGCCCCAAGGACCTCTGCTCCATTGACGACATGCGGCAGGCGGATGTGGAAGGCGTCGTGTCGGCGCTTCACCATGTGCCGACCGGGGCGGTGTGGACGCCGGAGGAGATCGCCCGCCGTCAGGCCGAGATCGGCACCATGACGGATGGCTCGCCCTCCTCTCTCACATGGGATGTGGTCGAGAGCCTTCCGGTCTCCGAGGACATCAAGCGCCAAAGCGGCGCATGGCGCGATCACATCGCCAACTGGAAGACCTCGATGCGCCACCTGCGTGCGGCCGGCATCGAGGTGATCTGCTACAATTTCATGCCGATCCTCGACTGGACGCGCACCGACCTCGCCTATCGCCTGTCCAATGGCGCGACCTGCATGCGCTTCGACGCCGTCGACTTCGCGGCGTTCGACCTGTTCATCCTGGAGCGTGTCGGAGCGAAGGAGAGCTATTCGCCCGAGATCGTCGAGACGGCGCGCGAGCGCTTCGCCGGCATGTCGGAGACCCGCAGGACCGAGCTTGCCGGCAATGTCGTGTTTGGCCTTCCCGGTTCGGCCGAGGCGATGTCGATGGACGACGTGAAGGGCCATCTCGCGCGCTATGACCGCATCTCGCCCGCCAAACTGCGCCAGCATCTGATCGACTTCCTGTCCGAGGTCAGCCCGCTCGCCGAGGAGATCGGCATGCGGCTGTGCTGCCATCCCGACGACCCACCGTTTCCGCTGCTCGGCCTGCCGCGCATCATGTCGACGGAAGCCGACTACCGCGCGGCGATGGCGGCCGTGGATATTCCCGCCAACGGCATCACCCTGTGCACCGGCTCGCTGGGCGCGCGCGCCGACAACGATCTGCCGGGCATGATGGAGCGCCTCGGCGGCCGCGTGCACTTCCTTCACCTGCGCAACGTCGCCCTGGAGGAGCGCCATCTCGGCGGCTCGTTCCATGAAGCGGCGCATCTCGAGGGACACACCGACATGGTGGCGATGATCGCCGCCATTCTCGCCGAGGAGAAACGCCGCAAGGCCGCAGGGCGCACCGACTGGAACATGCCGTTCCGACCCGACCACGGCCAGAACATCCTCGACGACCTCAAGCGGGGTGGCCAGCCGGGTTACCCCTCGATCGGCCGCCTCAAGGGCCTTGCCGAACTGCGCGGGATCATGACTGCGCTGTCGCATCCGCGCGCCAGGGCTACGCAATGAACCGGCTCTCAGCCACCGCCATTCCCGCGGGAATGGCCGAATGGCCGCGCTACCGGCCGGAGGAGTACCGGGCGGGAATCGTGCATCTCGGACTTGGCAATTTCGCCCGGGCGCATCTGCTGGCCTATACCGACGAGGTGTTGGCCAGCCGGGGCGGCGATTGGCGGGCGATCGGCGTGTCGCTGCGCGGCACGTCCGTCGCCGAGGCGTTGAACCCGCAGGATGGGCGCTACACGCTGATCGTCCGCGGCCAGCAGACCCATGCCCGGGTGATCGGCGCGCTGAAACACGTCATTTCCGGCACGCATATGGCGCGTTGCGCGCTGACGGCCATGACCCGCCCGACCTGCCGGATCGTCAGCATCACCGTGACGGAGAAGGGCTACGGCATCACCAGCGACGGGCATCTCGACCGCGCGCATCCGGCCGTAAGCACCGATCTTGCCCGTCCCGAGGCACCGGCTGGTGTCATCGGGCTGATCGTGGCGGCCCTGGCGCAGCGTCGGGCTGTGGGGATCCCGCCCTTCACCGTGCTGAGCTGCGACAACCTCTCGCATAACGGGCAGAAGCTGCGAACGGCGGTGCTGGAATTCGCGACAGAGGTGTATGGCGAGGACGTCGCCGGCTGGATTCTGGAACAGGTGCGCTTCCCTTCCACCATGGTCGACCGCATCACCCCGGCCTCGACCACGGAGACCTTTGCCGCCGCCGCCACGCTGATCGGCCATGAAGATCTCGCCGCGGTCGAGACCGAGGCGTTCCGGCAATGGGTAATCGAGGACGATTTTGGTGCCGGCCGGCCCGAGTGGGAACTTGCCGGCGCGCTATTCGTGAGGGATGTCGGCCCTTACGAGCAAATGAAGCTGCGCATGCTCAATGGCGCGCATTCCGCGCTGGCCTATAGCGGGCAGTTGTCCGACAAGACCTATGTGCGGGACGTGATGTCCGATCCCGGCCATGCCGCTCTGGTGCGTCGCCATCTCGAGGCCGCTTCCGCTACCCTACGCGGCCTGGCCATCGATCTCGATGCCTATGCCACGGCCCTCGCCGAGCGCTTCGCCAACCCCTCGATTGCCCACGCCACCGCGCAGATCGCCATGGACGGCACTCAGAAGCTGCCACAGCGCATCACCGCCCCCGCGCTGGAGGCATTGGAAGCCGGAACCCCCATTCGTCCCTTCGCCTTCGCGCTGGCGAGTTGGGTCGCCTATCTCGCGCGCCGCGATGCCTGCGGTGTTCCCATCCGTGTCGATGATCCGTGTGCCGATACGCTTCTCGCGGCGGTCTCCAATGGCAGGGATGCGGCGACGCTGCTTCCGGCAATTGCCGCCGCCTGCCCGGACATCCTGCCGGGCGCTCTCAATGCCGGGGCCTTCGGCGCGACGCTGACGGAACTCCTCGACGCGATCCTGCGCGAGGGCATGACAGCGGTCATCGCCCGCGAAGCAACGCTGGACGGGGAGTGAGGCCGTGCGCTTTCTCTCCATCGGCGAGGCGATGTTGGAGCTTTCCGAGCAGCGGGCGCCGCTCTGGGCGATGAACGTGGCGGGCGACACCCTCAACACGGCCTGGCACTTCAAACGCCTTGCCGGCGACGGCGCCGACGTCGCCTATTTCACCGCTCTCGGCAGCGATCCGTTTTCGGCGCGGATCGAGGGCTTCATCGCGGATGCGGGGATCGAGACCCGCTTCATCCGCCACGAGGCGTCGCGGGGGCCGGGCCTCTACGCCATCTCGCTGCGTGATGGAGAGCGCAGCTTCACCTATTGGCGCGACCGCTCGGCGGCGAAGCTGCTGGCCGATGACGAAGCGGCGCTGGCTGCCGCCTTCGGCTGGGCCGACATGGCCTATCTCAGCGGCATTACGCTCGCCATTCTCGCGCCCGAGGCGCGCGAGCGGCTGCTGGCGGCCCTGGCTTTCGCGCGTGCAGCGGGCGTGACGGTGGCCTTCGATCCCAATATTCGCCCCCGCCTGTGGGAGAGCGCCGCCATCATGCGGGCGACCATCACGCGCGCGGCGAAGGTGGCGAACATCGTCCTGCCCAGCTTCGAGGACGAGGCCCAGCACTTCGGCGATGCCAGCCTCGAGGACTGCGCCCGGCGCTACGACACGGATGGCAACCGCGAGGTCGTCGTCAAGAATGGCGGACGGGATGTAGCGGTCGTTACCGGGGGCAGGTGCATCCACCATGCGATGGCCCCGATCGAGCCGGTGGACACCACGGGAGCGGGGGACGCCTTCAACGCCGGCTGGCTTTCCGCTCGGCTTGAGGGATTGTCACCGGAAGAAAGCCTGGCACGCGCTCACGGGCTGGCCACGCATGTCATTTCGCACAGGGGCGCGCTCGTCTGAACTGGCCCGCACAATGTCGGGGACCGTCATCTTCCACCTCGACGACCGCCATGGCCTGCCGCCTCGACAGGCGTGCGGTGGCCCTTCCCGGCGCGCAGGCCGGCGGGCAGAGAACGACCAGGACGAGCACTGTGTCCGCGCTATATCGCTGCCATGGTGCTCGATCATGGCGCACGCGCGCCCGAGTCGGCTCTGCGAGCGTCAATGCGCCCCTCCCGCTCGGCCGGGCAGCCTCATCCACTGTCGCAGCAGCACCGGCGCGATCAACGCCAGTCCGAACAAGGTCGAATAGAGCTCGGGCGCTACCAGCAGCAGCGCCGCCGCCAGCAGGACGAGGCGTTCCCAGGCCCGCAGGCCGGTCAGCATCCACCCCGAGATGCCGGCGCCGAGGCAGGCGATGCCGATGACGCATCCGGTGAAGGCGAGAGCGAAATCCGGCCAGTTGAACCCTTTCGTCACCAGAAGCAGCGAGGGCGAGAACACGAAGACGAAGGGCACCAGCACCTTGCCGAGGCCGAGCCTGAAGGCGGTGTTGCCGGTTCGGAACGGATCGGCATTCGCCATTCCCGCCGCCGCATAGGCCGCGAGCGCCACCGGCGGCGTGATGTCGGCCAGCACGCCGTAATAGAACACGAAGAAATGGGCGACGATCGGCTCCACACCCAGGAGGCCCAGGGCGGGAGCGGCGATCGTTGCCATGATGATGTAGTTGGCCGTCGTCGGAATGCCGCAGCCCATGAGGATGCAGACGATGCCGGTCATGATCAGCGTGAACAGCAGCGTCAGCGCCTGCGGAGCGGCGAGCATCATCGGAAGGACATCGCTCGCCCATGCCGCCATGGAGGCGGCCGTGGAGGTGACGATGAAGGAGACCTTGAATCCCACGCCGGTGAGCGTGACCACGCCAACGACGATGCCGACGGTTGCCGCCGCCGCGCCGACCGCGAGGGCGTATTTGGCTCCGTCGCGCAGCCCTTCGGCGATGTCGGTCGGGCTCATGCGGTTGCGCGGGTTGAGCAGGCCGACCGCCACGCACAGGGTGATGCCCCAGAAGGCGGCGAGATAGGGCGTATACCCCACCATCAGCAGCGTGATGAGCACGACGAGCGGAATGGCGGTCGGCCAGTCGCGCTTCAGCGCCGCCTTCACATCCGGCATTTCATGCGGTTCGAGGCCCCTGAGGCCGTTCCGCTTCGCCTCGAAATGCACCTGGATGAAGACGCCGAAGAAATGCATGAAGGCGGGAACGATCGCCGCCAGGATGATCGTGGTGTAGGGCAGGTCGAGAAACTCGATCATCAGGAAGGCGGCGGCGCCCATGATCGGCGGCGTGATCTGTCCGCCCGTGGAGGCCGTCGCCTCCACCGCCGCGGCGAAGTGGCGCTTGTAGCCGAGACGGATCATCGCCGGGATGGTGAGTGAGCCAACCGTCACCGTGTTGGCTACCGACGAGCCGGAGATCATGCCGAACAGCGCCGAGCCGAAGATCGACACCTTGGCCGGTCCGCCGGCATAGCGTCCGGCGACCCAGGCGGCGCAGTCGAGAAACAGCTGGCCCAGGCCGATGCGTGTCGCAAATACGCCGAACAGCACGAAGTGAAAGACGTAGGTCGCCACGACGCCGAGGGCGACCCCGTAGATCCCCTGCGTCGTGAGATAGAGATGGTCGACGAGTTGCGGAAAGCTGGCGCCGGGATGCACCAGTATCCCCGGCATGTGCCGCCCCCACAGCGCATAGGCCATGAAGACAAGCGCGATGATCGGCAAGGGTACGCCGAGCGAGCGGCGCGTGGCTTCCAGGAGGGTGAGAATGAGCAGGCCGCCCAGCACGACATCGAGCGTCGTGGGGTTGCCGACGCGGAAGGCGAGATCATCCAGAGGGATGAGCGGAATGTGCATCACCGCCACGACAGCGGCGGCCGCCAGCAGCCAGTCCGGCAGCGCGATGCCAAGAGGACGCAGCAGCCCCGACCGCGCCGGCTGCGCATAGCCCCGCTTGGTGACCGGGAACACCAGGAAGACGAGGCCGAGCACGAAGGACAGGTGAATGCCCCGGTGCATCGTCTCTTGGAGCAGACCGAAGCCGGCCGTGTAATAGTGAAACAGCGACAGCGCGATCAGCAGTCCGCCGACCAGATATCCCGCCCCCGGCGCGAGCGGCCGGAAGCGGATTTCGGGGTCATAGACCTCCTCCAGCGCCCGAACCCTCGCCTCGTCGAGTTCGAGACCCGGATTCGTGCCGGACGGCCCGGATGGTTCCTCGCGAACAGCCATGTCGGCGATGCCGACTGCCCGTTACTTCAGGACGCCCGCTTCCTTGTAGAAGCGCTCCGCACCGGGATGCAGCGGGATGCCGAGGCCCTTCGTGGCGTTCGGAAGGGTGATGAGCTTGCCCTTGGCGTGACCGGCATCGAGCGCGGCGCGCGAGGCGTCGTTCCACAAGACCTTGACGATGTCGTAGATGAGCTGGTCCGGCTGCTTGGCGCTGGTCAGCCATTGCGCATTGACCGAGATGGTGTCGGTCGCGCCGACGCCCTTATAGGTGTCCGCCGGCACCTTGTCCTTGGCGAAGAACTGGTACTGCGCCAGCAGCTTGTCCACTTCCGGCCCGGTAATGGGGACAAGCTCGATGCCCGAGGATGAGGCGAGTTCGGAAATGGCGCCGGTGGGATAGCCGCCCACGAAGAAGAACGCATCGAGCGCGCCGTCGCGCAGCCGGTCGCCGGCGGGGCCGGGCTTGAGATATTCCGGCTTGATGTCCTTCTCGGTCAGGCCATAGGCCGCGAGCACGATACGCGCGTCGACCAGCGTGCCGGAGCCCGGCTCGTCGAGCGCGACGCGCTTGCCCTTGAGGTCCCGGACCGACTTGATATTGGCGCTCTTGGCGGCCACGAGATGGATGGTTTCGGGGTAGAGGGTCGCGATGATGCGCAGATCCTCGACCTTCGGCTTGCCCTCATAGAGGCCCGTGCCGGTGTGCGCCCAATAGGCGACGTCCGATTGCGAAAAGCCCGATTCGAGCGAACCGGACTGGATGGCATTGACGTTCGCCACCGAGCCGTTGGAGGCGACGGCGGTCGCCACGAGGCCCGGAACGCCCTTGTCGCCATTGCCCGAGATCGCATTGGCGATGAGCCCGCCCACCGGATAGTAGGTGCCCGCCGTGCCGCCCGTTCCGATGCGGAAGAAGGTCGGCTGCTGGGCAATTGCGAGGCCGGTCATGAGCGCGAGACCGGCGAGTGCGGCGGTCAGTTTCGATCCGTTGATGAACTTCATGAACTTGCCCTCCTGCCAAATCAGAGCGCAGCATGAGCGAGCAGGCATGCCTTGTCGATCCGCGACGGGCGCGGTTTTTGTCGGAGGAGCCGCCTTTGGCGATCCTGCTCCCGCGCCGCCAGGATCGCCCTGCGACCTCGGCGCGCGCCCCTGTTACCGTCGGCGACCCGAGGGAAGCCCAAGGGCCAGCAAGCCGATCGGCCCCGCCGCGACTAGCGCCCGACCGGCCAATGCGGTGCTCTCCGCCGGCTCCAGCGGACAGCTCGCCGCCGCCAGAACACCGCCTTCAAGGACGCGCTCACGGTTGATTTCCGAGCCATAATGCCCGTGGCGAAACGATGGTCGCAACGCGGTGGCGGCCGCCGCGCCTGCGCCTATCCGCCGGCGAGACCGCGGCAGATGAGGTTGCCTGCCAGCTGGCCGACCGCACTCTGCACCACGGCCGCCTGCTGCGGTGGGAGGCGGTCGTCGAGGGCGGCGAGGGCCGCGCCGAACATCAGCGTGTGAATCGCCTGCTCCCGCACCGTGTCTACGGCCTCACCCGCCGCCAGACGACGTTCATATTCGGCGGTCAGCCGCGACAGGCGCAGCATGTCGTCGGTGAATGCCTGCCAGGCCGTTTGCTGCGCCGGACCAATGCCGGCCTCCCTCCCGATCGTCACCAGGCGCGCAGCCAGGGTGGCCTCCACCCCCGAGGCCGTGGGGGAGGCATCCGCAAGGCTGGGGAGCACCGCGCCAAACTGGTCCGTGCCGCTCCAGCGGGCGTCCAGCGCCGCGACGAGGCCCAGCGCGGCCACCACCGGAACAACCAGTCCACGGCGCAGGAAGGAGCGCGGGGAAATTGCCATGTCATCAGAGCCCACAGGAAGCCGGAGGTAAAATTATCTTCCTATATGTCACGCCAAAAATTGCCAATCCGAGCCATATCTCCAAAATTTATAAACATAAAATCACTTCTCATCGATCATCATCAGGTCGTTTCATGATTTATTACACGGTCAGGTTTTGTTTTTGATCGAACTTGCTATATATTATCGACGTTGTCGTCACGTTGAAACATGTGTATTGCATACTACTATGCCCATGACGCTCATATGAGCATGGACGGACCGCGGGCGTGTGTCTCCGAGCCGGAGGCAAGGAACTGCCGGCTGGCCAGGAAGGAGGGACGATGAGCTTTGGGATGATCGTCAGTTCCGTGGCGTTCGGTGTGTCGTTGATCATCAGCCTGCTCAAGCTGGTGGACTGGCTGCTGCATTCCGAACCTCGTGCCCTCATGCGCATGGGGCGCTACGCGGCGTTCAGCGCGGCGGTGGCGTCCGTCCCCGCGCTCATACTGCTGCTGGCGTTCCAGCAATGGACTGGAGCACTCGCGCTCGGCGCCGGCGTGCTGTCGGGGGCCGTCGCGCTCAACTGGCGTGCGTTCCTGCCGCGCCGCCGCTTCACGCCGCTGTGGTCGGAGATCCCTCCCACGGACGACTTGCGTGGTGACTTCGGACAGCGTCCGCCGGATGCGGAGCTGGCCCGGAGGGCCGCCATCGTGCTCGAAGACTATCTGCGCCATGCCGGGCAAGAGGACATGGCCGCGCGTCTCGAAGCCGGGCCCTCGCGGCCCATGCGGCGCGGCGATGCAATGGCGGACGCCGCCGCGTCGGCGAACCTGCCGGGCGAAGGCATGAGCCCGGAGGAGGCGCTGGACGTGCTCGGCCTCGCCCCCGGCGCCACGCCCGCTGCGGTGCGGGCCGCGCATCGACGGGTCGTGCAACTGGTCCATCCCGACCGAGGCGGCTCCAATTATCTTGCGACCAAGATCAACGAAGCAAAGGACGTGCTGCTTGCGGCAGCGGCGCGCCGCCCGCGCACGCCGCGGACGCGGAAAGCGTCGCCGGAGCGGCCGACCACCACGAACACCTGAACCCGCTGTGGAAGGGCCTCCGCGCGGCGCGGGTCCGGCATCAGTCACCATCGAGCGCCGAAGGCGCACACCAACACGGAGGGAAGCATGAACGACGATCGCCGGCCCACGACGGATGAAGCGCCAGACCGCATCGCCTTCGACCTCCCACCGGCGGACAGCGAGATCGCGCCGGCAGCCAATGCGGTGGAGGCGTTCGTTGCCCGTCGGGCCGAGGTGACGAAGTCCGACCACGCGCACTTCCAGGATTATCTGAAGGACAAGCAGGCGCACGCGCTCGCCGTCCGCGCGGCGGCGGAGGCGGCCTCCCTGCCGTCCCCTGTGGAACCGGCGCAGACGGCGCCGCCGCGGATCAGCCGGCGGGGCGTGTTCAAGGCGGCGGCGGCCACGGCGCTGGTGGGCGAGGCCGCTGTGCTCGGCTATCAGGCGACGGCGAGCGGTGCGCTCGGCGGACTGACCGGCACAGCCCAGGCGCAGGATCCGCAGGGCGCGGCGCTCGCGCAGCCGCAGCAGACGCCGATCGCCCGCGAGCTGATCGATTCTCGCGCCGATTTCGGCGGCCAGAGCCTCGGCAAGTGGGTGGCCGTGCTTCCCACCAAGCTCGGCGGCGGCGCCTATGCGCTGGATCTCAACACCAACCGGGTGCTGGCCTCGATCTGGTACTGGAATTATGGCGACTACAACCCCATCGCCCACCATCTGTGCGCATTTCCCAGCGCCGATCCGTACCGCACGTTCGAATTCGTCAACAGCACCCAGGGCGGCAAGAACGCCCTGATCTACGGCATCCCGACCAACATCACCGAGCCGGCGCCGGGCTTCAACATCTACCGCGTGCGCTATGACGGCGCCCAGATGCAGCTGATGGAGAACGTGTCGGAAACCACGGGCCTTGGCCTTGGCGTGCACGTCACCATCAATCCGAAGGATGCGCAGTCCTATTTCGTAACGGATGGACAGAAGGACATCGCCGCCTGCTTCGACCGCACCACCTCACAGGTGAAAGCGGCACTGAAATTCGACTGGGTGGCCAATTCCAAGCAGTTGGCGCGCGCCTGGCAGGATGGCGGCGTCCTGAAGATTTCCCGGATTCATCCCGATCCCGCCACCGGCAAATACGATTATCTCGGCACCAAGGGACAGAAGATCGAATGGGAGATGGTTCCCATGGGCGAATTGTTCGTCGAGGAGGGCACGCTGCCCGGCGACGACCCCATGGGCCTCAGCGGGGCCGACGGCACCATCTGGCACCCCTCCGGCCGCTGGGCGGCCACCGTGGTCCGGCTGTGTGGCGGCATCGCCATTCTGGATGCCGAGGCCAACTTCGCGCCGGTGGCGTTCCTCCAGTTCAACACCGCCTCGCAGGACCAGTACGAGGTGGTGAAGATCGACGCCGACCATTGGGAAGTGACATTCGACAAGATCCACTCCCCCGGCCACGAGATCGGCTTCTCCCCCGACGGCCGTTATCTGTGCATGATGAACAACCTGCGGGAGAATAATTGCTCGGTCTTCTCCACCGAGGATGCCGACCCACGCAAATGGAAGAAGATTGCCCATGTCGAGGACCCGCTGTGGCGGGGCAAGTACCCCAACCCGTTCCACATGGTGTTCTCACTGGATTCCAAGAAGCTCTACCTCTCCGTCCTTCACCCGGCGCCGGCGGCCAGCGGGATCATGGTGGTGGATACCGACACCTGGACGATCCGCAAGGAAATCCAGGGAATCGGGCCGGACCTGCAGACCCCCGCCATCACCTATGACGGCAAATATGTCATCGTGCCCTTCAGCGGCTTTCAGCGCCTGTCCAGCGGCATTGCGGTGATCGAGACCGCCACCGACACGCTCGTCGGCATCCTGCCGTCCAGCGGGGGACATCATGACTGCGTTATCGTGCCCACGGAACTTGCGCACATGAAGCACACCCGCTCCTGCACGCTGTGATGGCGCACGGGAGGCATCCATGAGCCATGAGGCGGGCGCCGGCCTGCCGGCACCGCCGCGTTGGCTGCTGGCGCGGCTGGCGCTGGAGAATCTCGGCCGCCGCAAGACGCGCACCGGGCTGCTCCTGGCGGCAGTGGCGCTCGCCAGCGCCATCGCCTTTGCCGGGACGGTGACCATGCGCTCCATTGAGACCAGCATGGCGGTGAGCTTCAGCCGGCTCGGGGCCGACCTGATGGTGGTGGCCGAGCAGGCGCTCACCAACATTACCGTGGCGCTACTGACCGTGGAGCCGACGGACCAGGTGGTGGATGCGGACCTTATCGCCCGGGCCCGGCTCTCCGGCATAGCGCGCGTCGCACCGCAGCGGGTGTTGCGCACCGATCGCTCCGGCCAGGGCCTGCATGGCGAGACGGTGGACCTGATCGGCTTCGAGCCGGCGGCGGATTTCACCGTGCAGCCCTGGATATCCGAGCGGCTCGGACGCCCCATGCGACCGGACGATGTGATCCTCGGTGCCGCGCAGACGTTGCCTTTGGGCGCCGAGGTGACATTGTTTGGCCGGTCGTTCCGGGTCTATGCCAAGCTGGCGCCCACTGGCGTCGGACCGCACGAACGCGGCTTCTTCCTCTGGTCCCAGAGCCTCATTGCGCTCGGCCCCGCGGTGCGCGACGCCACCGGCGCTCTGCCGCCCATGCTGGCACCCGACAAGGTGTCCGGCTTCCTGCTCGAACTGGCGCCGGGCGCGAGCGAATTGCAGGTGCGGTTCGCTTTGCTGGCCAAGGTGCCGGGCGTCAAGGTGGTGGCCGGCGGCTCGCTGCTCACCGGCATTCGTCAGGGGCTCGCGGCGCTGCTCGGCGGCACGGTGGTGCTCATGGCGCTGGTGTTCGCCTCCACCGCGGTGCTGGTCGGCGTGCTGTTCTCCGCCATCGTCGCGGAGCGGGGCCAGGAATTGGGCCTGCTCAAGGCCCTCGGCGCGCGGCGGGGGCAGATCGTCGGCCTCACCATGCTGGAGGCGGTGATCGCCACGGGCGGCGGCGGTGTCATCGGCGTGCTGGTGGGCGTGTTGCTGCTGCGACTGTTCGAGCACGCGCTGGTGTTCCACCTCACCCAGATGGGCGTGCCGTTCCTCTGGCTCGACCGGACCTCCACGCTGACGGCGGCGATGGTCTGCGTGCTCGGTGCCGCGCTCATCGGCGCGCTGGGCGCGCTCCTGCCCGCCTGGCGGGCGAGCGCGAGCGAGCCCTATGACCTCATGCGGGGAGACCGATGACGCTCCTCTGCCGCGCTCTCGCCAAGACCTATCGCACCGACCGGGGGGACGTCGCGGCGGTGCGCGGCATCGACCTTGCGGTGCCGGACGGGCGTTTCGCCGCCATCATCGGCCGCTCGGGCTCGGGCAAATCCTCGCTCATGGCCATGGTGGGGGGGCTTGCCCGGCCGAGCGCCGGGACCGTGACCGTGGCGGGCACCGATATCTGGAGCCTGAGCGAGGCCGCGCGCACCCGCTTCCGCAACCAGCGGCTGGGCTTCGTTTTCCAGTCCGCCAGCCTGCTCCCGACGTTGCGCGCCTTGGACAATGCGGCGCTGCCTTTGCTGCTGGCGGGCGGCGCGCGGCGCAAGGAGGCGTATCAGCGGGCCTGCGCCTTGCTCGACGAGATGGGGCTCGGCGCCCATCTGGACGCCTATCCCACCGAGCTGTCCTCCGGCGAGCAGCGGCGCGTGGCCATTGCCCGCGCCCTCGTCCACGACCCTGCCCTGCTGCTGGCGGACGAGCCCACAGCGGACCTGGACGAGCAGACCGAGCGCGAGGTGCTGGCGCTGCTGCGCCAATTGCAGCGCGCGCGCGGGACCACGCTCATCCTGGTCACGCACAATCTCGCACTGGCCGCCGAGGCGGAACAGGTGGTGCACATCGTCGACGGGCAGGTGGCGCCATGACCCCGCCGGTGCCGAGGGATGGCGTGCCGCCGCTTCCGGATCTCGCCGCCTTGAGCGATGGCGAGAAGGACGAGTTGATCGTCAGCCTGTGGGAGACGCTGACCGCGCTGGACGGGAGTGCCGCCGCGTCCGCCCGCGCGGCCCCTGCCCCGGCGCAGCCGGCCGTCGATGGGCGCCGGGCGGAGCTCAGCGCCCGCCTTGCTCAGACCGCGCCGTCGCGGCGCGGCCGCGTCGGCGCCGCCCGACCGGGTGGCGGCGGGGTCTTCGCCTTCCTGGAATGGCGCTGGCTGCAGTTGCTCGTCCTGCTGATCGCGCTCGGCTTCCTGGCCGACTACGCACTCTCCTGGTGGCAGCGCCGTGCGCTGATGATGCAGCAGCAGGCCGAACTGGTGCTGCGCGCGGCGGCGGGGCAAGGGCTCTATGTGGAGCTGATCCGCGTCGCCTACGCCCCCGATGGCGCCGGCTACCGTGCCACCTTCGCCATGCGCAACCTCAACCCTGCGGAGCCGCTCTTCATAATGATGAGCCCGGTGCGGGTGTTCGTGCAGGCGGGGCTCGCGTGGCGCGAGGTGCCGACGACAGCGCCGGAGGGCACGCGCGGGGGGGTGACCAGGCTCGACGGCGAGGCGGAGTATGGCGCCAGCTTCACCGTCGACGTGCCGGGCTGGTCGGAACTCATCCCCGGTTACATGCATGTGCGGATCGAGAGCGACATGCTCATCAGCCGCCGGGCGGAGCCGCAGGACGACATCGCGGCGCGGGCGAACCGCTTCTATGTCTATCTCAAGCCCCTGGGAGCCGACGATGCGGCGATCCAGGCGAGGTCGCATTTCCCCGGTACCCCGCCGGTGTTCATTCCCATGCCGCCGCATTAGGCGTCCGATCCCGGCATGTGCTGGTGCCGCCTTTCCCGGTGAAGGGAGGGAGGCGCTCTGGGGCGGGTTCTTCACGGGCGTGGCCGGCGGCAAGGAGGTTTGCGGCCCTGGGCGCACTCATGATGCCGGGTCCAACGAAACCGGCCTTCCCGCCGCTCATCCTCTCACGATCTGAACCTGCGGGCGATCGCCTCTGTGCTGCGGGCCAGAAGCCCGGTATCGATTCCCACCGCGGTGAACACGCAGCCCGCCGCCATGTAGCGCCGCGCCAGCGTCTCGTCGCCGGTGAGAATGCCCGCCGGCTTGCCGGTGGCGACGATGCGATGCAGCGAGGCCTCGATCAGCTCGACGATATGGGGATTTCCCTGGTCGCCGAGATAGCCGAGGTCGGAAGACAGGTCGCCGGGGCCGATGAACAGCCCGTCAATGCCGGGAACGGCGGCGATGGCCTCGATGTTGTCGATCGCCTGCCGGGTCTCGATCTGCACGAGGATGCAGACCTCCTCATGCGCCCGCTTGTGGTAGTTCGCGACGCGCCCGAAGCGTGAGGCACGGGCCGCACCCGCAAAGCCGCGAATGCCGTCGGGCGGAAAGCGCGTCGCCGCCACCGCCGCCTCGGCCTGCTCGACCGTCTCGACCATCGGGATCAGGAAGGTCTGGGCGCCGATGTCGAGATAGCGCTTGATGATGATGGCGTCGTTCTCGGGCACGCGGACGATGGGGTGCGTGCGGTTCTCCATCATCGCCTGCAGCTGGCCAAGCACGCCGGGTACGTCATTAGGCGCGTGCTCGGCATCGATCAGCAGCCAATCGAAGCCGGAACCGGCGAGGATCTCGGTAGCGGTCGCGCTGGCCATGCTGTTCCAGAAGCCGATCTGCTGCTGGCCGGCCTGGATGGCGCGCTTGAAGGAATTCACGGGCAGGTCCACGGAGGTATCCTCGTTCAAAGGACGACAAAGGAGAGGGTCATTCGGCAAGCGCTTCCTCGCGCTTGCGCAGAACGGCGGGGGACAGCATCGCCAGCAGCAGCATCAGGACGATGCCGAGCAGGGCCGCGCTGATCGGATGGGTGAGGAACACCGAAGGGTCGCCATCGGAGAGCTGCATGGCGCGGCGGAAATTCTCCTCGAGCTGCGGGCCGAGCACGAGGCCGAGCAACAGCGGCGCCGGCTCGACGCCCACCTTGATGAAGAAGTAGCCGACCAGCGCGCAGCCCAGCATCAGCCATACGTTGAAGGCGCTGTTGGAGATGCCGTAGGTGCCGATGCAGCAGAACAGCACGATGGCCGGGAACAGCAGGCGGTAGGGAATCTTCAGCATCGAGACCCACAGCCCGACCAGCGGCAGGTTGATGACCAGCAGCATCAGATTGCCGGTCCACATGCTGGCGATGAGGCCCCAGACCAGCTCGGGCTGTTCGGTCATCACCTGCGGGCCGGGCTGGATGCCTTGCATCATCAGCGCGCCGATCATCAGCGCCATCAGCGCGTTGGAGGGAATGCCCAGCGTCAGCAGCGGGATGAAGCTGGTCTGCGCCCCCGCATTGTTCGCCGCCTCGGGCCCGGCGACGCCCTCGATGGCACCCTTGCCGAAGCGGGAGGGATCCTTCGCCACCTTCTTCTCCAGCGCATAGGCGGTGAAGGGCGGCAGCGCCGCGCCCCCGCCCGGCAGCACGCCGAGCGCCGAGCCGATGAAGGTGCCGCGCAGCATCGCCGGGAACGCCGCCTTCAGATCGGCGCGCGAGGGGACGAGGTCGCGCAGCTTCTGGCTGACCACCCGCCGGACGGTCGGGCGTTCCAGATTGGCGATGATCTCGGCGAGACCGAACATGCCCATGGCGACGGGCACGAAATCCAGCCCGTCCGCGAGCGCCGGAACGCCGAAGGTCATGCGGGCGACGCCGGAATTCACGTCGATGCCGACCGTGCCGACGAGCAGCCCGAGAAAGACCATCGCCAGCGACTTCGCCACCGAGCCGTGGGCGAGGATGACGGCGGCGAACAGGCCGAGCACCAGCAGGCTGAAATACTCGACCGCGGTGAACTTCAGTGCCAGCGCGGCGAGCGGCAGGCTCAGCACCGCGATGACGAGTGTCGCGACCGTGCCGGCGAAGAAGGAGGAGATCGCGGCAATGGCGAGCGCCGGGCCGGCCCTGCCCTGCTTGGCCATCTCATGCCCATCGAGGCAGGTGACGACGGAGGACGTCTCGCCGGGCACATTGACCAGGATCGCCGTGGTCGAGCCGCCATACTGCGCGCCATAGAAGATGCCCGCGAGCATGATCAGCGCCGAGGCCGGGGAGAGACCGAAGGTGAAGGGCAGCAGCAGTGCCACCGTCGGGATCGGCCCGATGCCGGGCAGCACGCCGATCGCCGTGCCGATGACCACGCCGATGAAGCAGTAGATCAGGTTGTTCGGCTGCAGGGCGGTGGAGAGGCCGAGAAGGAGATGGTCGAACAGTTCCATGGCGCGCCTGCGATGCTCACGAGGGCCAGATGGACACGGGCAGCGCCAGCGCCTTGATGAACAGCAGCACCGCGCCGGCGGTCACGGCGAGGCCGAAGACGATGACCTCGAAGAAGCGGCTCTCGCGGCTGGCACAGGCGGCGACGAGGATGGCGGCGAAGGAGGCGAGCGCCAGCCCCGCGCTCTCGATGAGTCCGGCAAACACCCCCACCGCCAGCCCGACGCCGAGGAGCGGCCGCACGTGCACCGGCGCGATGCCGACATGGCCGCGCAGCAGGCCGCGCCCCGCGAAGAAGACGCCGAACACCAGCAGGATCAGCGAGATGGCGCGCGGCATGTAACCGGGCCCCATATCGGCGGCCGTGCCACCGGCGAGCCTCCAGGTGGCGGCAAGAGTGCCTGCCGCCACCGCGATGAGAAACGCGCCGAACAGGACATCCGGCCAGTCGAAGCGGCGATGGGGCACGACCTCTACCGCGCTCAGTTGGTCTTGATGCCGGCGTCGCGGACGATCTCGCCCCAGCTCCTGATGTTGGTCACGAGCCAGTTCTTCACCTCCTCCGGCGAGCCCGGACGCACCGAACCGCCCTGCTCCGCGATCTTCGCCTTGATGTCGGGCATGGCGAGTATCCTGTTCAGCTCGGCGTTCAGCTTCGCCACCACCTCGGGCGGCGTCTTGCCGGTGGTGAGCAGGCCCTGCCAGGTGCCGGCCTCGCCGAGCGGCAGCTTCGCCTGCTTGAAGGTCTCGACATCGGGAAGCGCGGCGAGCCGCTCGTCGCCGGTGACGGCGATGCCGACCAGCTGGCCATTGGTGACGAAGGGCAAGGTCGCGGTCGCGCCGTTGATGATCACGGTACTCTCGCCGGAGACCACGGCGCGCGAGGCCGCCGCGCCCCCCTTGTAGGGCACGTTCTTCCAGTCGATGCCGAGATCGCGGGCCAACGCCACGGCGGTGATGTGGTTGAGCGCGCCGACGCCGGAATTGGCGACCGCAAGCTTGCCGGGATTGGCCTTGGCGTAGGCCACCAGCTCGGCCACGTTCTTCGCCGGCACCGAGGGGTTCACCGCCATCACATAGGGCCCGAACATGACCATGCCGACGGGGGCCAGATCGGTCTCGACATTGTAGGAAAGGTCGGGGAACAGGCTCGGCGCGATGGCGAGCGAGCCGATGTCCATCAACAGCAGGGTGTGGCCGTCGGGGCGGGCCTTGGCGACCGCATCGGCGCCGATATTGCCGGCCGCACCCGGCTTGTTCTCGACCACGACCGGCTGGCCGACGGCTTCGGAAAGCTTGGGCGCGATGAGGCGGGCAAGAATGTCGGACGTGCCGCCGGGCGCGAACGGCACGACGATGCGTACCGGGCGATCGAAGCTCTGCGCGCTGGCGGCGTCGGGCGCGAGGGCCGTCACGAGGGCGGAAAGCGCGAAAGCGGCTGTGGCCGCCTTGAGAATGCGAAGGCTCATTGGCGTTACCTCCAGGGAGTGGCAATGGCGGCGTTGCGCCCTTTCTCGATTGGGAGGCGTCGCAGCCTCCATCGCCAATCTAGCCGCCGGTCGATGCGGCAATGAGTTGTTCTGAGCATCAATCAATGCCAATTTTGCATCGATGTTTGAGCTCGGCCATCTCCGCTGCTTTGTCGCCGTCGCCGAGGAACTGCACTTCGGCCGCGCCGCCGCGCGCCTGAACCTGACGCAGCCCCCTCTCAGCCGGCAGATCCAACTGCTCGAACACACGCTCGATGTCCGCCTTCTGGAACGGACCAGCCGCTCGGTGAGCCTGACCCGCGCCGGCCACAGCTTCCTGCCGGAAGCGCGCCGGCTGCTGCGGCTGGCGGAAGGCGCCGCCCTCGCCGCCCGGCGCACGGCCAGCGGCGACATGGGGTCCATCACCCTCGGCTTCACGGCGGCGTCGGGCTACGACTTCCTGCCGCGCCTCATTGCCCATTTCCGCTCCGCGGCACCGGGCATTGATCTCGTTCTGAAGGAAATGGTGTCGACGGACCAGTTCGAGTCGCTGACCTCCGGGCTCATCGATGTCGGGCTGGTGCGGCCGACCTTCAACCGGCGCGAAGTGGCCTCGCTGTGCGTCGTGCGCGAACCGCTTCTGCTGGCGGCCCCGGAAGGGCATCCTTTGACCGACGCGGCCGATGTGCAGCTGGCGGACCTCGATCGGCAGCCGATGGTCACCTACTCGCCCTATGAGGCTCGCTACTTCTACGACCTGCTGGCCACGCTCTTCGCCACCACGGGAATAACGCCGCGCTACGTTCAGCACATCAGCCAGGTGCATTCCATCCTGGGTCTGGTGAAGGCAGGCCTTGGATTGGCCCTGGTGCCGCGCGCCGCGCGCAATCTGAGATTCGAAGGGGTAGCGCTTCGCCCGTTGGCGCCGGGCACCTCGCCGACCGTCGAGCTTCACGCCATCTGGCGGCCAGCCAACGCCAACCCGACCATAAGCGCGTTACATCACGCACTGCAGCGCCTGGTGTCCACGCCTGAGCAGGATGTCTAGCCGCATCGGAATATTCGATCCGGCCCGCGACAGGCTGGAGAACAGCGTCTCGTTGAGCGGTTCATCGCGCATGCTGTCCTTGATGGGGGGCCGGCCCCTGCTGCCCGGCATCGCGTGGCATGATGGCAGTCGGTCCTGGTCACGGGATCACCCCCGTTCCTTGTTCTCGCCCGTCGCGGCGAGGAACGCCGTCCATCGTGGCTCGAACAGCGCATTCAACGCGGTTCCCTCATCGTCCTCCGCCGGTCCCAACCGGATGCGGTTGTTCACGCCTTCGAGCAGGTCGACGAGGAGGCCGGCAATGACGGCCGGATCGCCCGGCCGCAGAACACCGGCGTCCACAGCCGCGTGGACCGCGTCGGTCAGCGGTTCGAGGGCCCGTTCCGACCAGTTGGCGAGGCGCCGCCGCAACCCGGCGGACAGCGCGGCCTCGGCACAGACGGACAGGTAGAAGGCGGCATATTCCCGCCGGCTGCCGATCTCGACATAGCGGAAGGCGACACGGCGGATTGCCTCCAGCGGATCCCCCGCCCCGCCGTCGACCGCCGCCGCCAGGAGCGTCTCGCGAAAGGCGCGCATGTCGCGTTCGACGACGGCATCGAGCAAGGCCTGCTTGTTCGGATGCCGGCGATAGAGGGTGTGCTTGGAGATGCCGAGGCCCGTCGCGATTTCCTCCAGCGAGGTGTTCGCGATGCCCCTTCGCCCGAACGCCGTCCGCGCGCCGTCGAGCAGCCGTGCATCCAGCGCGGCGGCCTGCTGCTTGCTCGGCCGCCCTCCCGGCCTTGGTTCGTGGTTCATCCTGCCCTCATGGCTGAAACGGCATGGTTTCGTTGCGTTTCGGTCGCGGGCCTGATAACAGCACGATACCGTGTCGTTATCCAGAGGTATCGGAACGTGTCCTCGATCCGCCTCGCCGGGCTCGCATGGCTCGCTCCCGGCGGGCAATCGCTCTTCTCCGGGCTCGATCTCGTTTTTGGCAAGGAGCGCACAGGGCTCATCGGCCGCAACGGCGTCGGCAAGTCCACGCTGCTGAAGCTCATTGCGGGCGAACGGACGCCGGCGGCGGGATCGGTGCATGTGGACGGGTCCGTGTACTTTCTTAGGCAGGCGGTCCGGCCGCTGGCCGGGCAGACGGTCGCCGATCTGTTCGACATCTCCGACGCGCTTGCCGCGCTGCGGCGGGCGGAAGCCGGCCGGGCGGGAGCGGACGAACTCGCCGAGGTCGATTGGCTCGTCGAGAGGCGCGTGCAGGAGGCGCTGGGCCGGATGGGGCTTCACGTGGCCGCCGACACCCGGCTGGATCGGCTGTCGGGTGGCGAGAGGACCCGTGCGGCGCTCGCTGCCGCACTCTTCGCCGCGCCGGATTTCCTGCTACTGGACGAGCCGACCAACAATCTCGACCGGGCGGGCCGGCAGGCGGTGGTGGAGCTTCTCCGCGGCTGGCGGTCCGGCGCGATCATCGTGAGCCATGATCGCGAACTGCTCGCGCATGTCGATGCCATCGTCGAGCTCTCGTCGCTCGGGGCAAACCGCTATGGCGGCAATTGGGAGATGTACCGGGCGCGCAGGCAGAGCGAGGCGGATGCGGCGCAACACGCGCTGACCGAAGCTGACAAGCAGATCGCGCAGGTGCGCCGCAAGGCGCAGGCGGCCCTGGAACGCCAGGACCGCCACGACGCCGCCGGTGCCCGCAAGGGTGCGCGAGGCGACCTGCCGCGCCTGCTGCTGGGTGGGCGCCGCGAACGGGCCGAGGCCAGCCGGGGCGATGGAAAGCGCCTCGCCGACCGCCGGCAGGCAGAAGCATCCGAGGCGCTCGCCGAGGCGCGATCCAAGGTCGAGATCCTCGAAAAACTCCGCGTCGTTCTGCCCTCGACACACCTGCCGGCGAACCGGCAGGTCGTACGGCTCGATTCAGTCACCGTGGGCCACGAGGCGGGTCGCCCCCTGATCGCGTCCCTTTCCTTCTCGCTGGCCGGCCCGGAACGGGTCGCCATTGTCGGGCCGAACGGTGCGGGCAAGACCACGCTGCTGAAGCTAATCGCCGGCCAGCTCGCGCCGCTGAAAGGGAACGTTCAACTGAGTGTCTCCATGGCCATGCTCGACCAGAGCATCGCCCTGCTCGACCCCGACCTCAGCATTCGCGACAATTTCATGCGCCTCAATGCCGGCGCCAGCGAGAACGCCTGTCGCGCCGCCCTTGCCGCTTTCCAGTTCCGCGCGGAAAGCGCGCTCCAGCAGGTGGGCACGCTGAGCGGCGGGCAGGCGCTGCGCGCCGGGCTCGCCTGCGTGCTCGGCGGGCCCTGCCCGCCCGAACTGCTGATCCTCGACGAGCCGACCAACCACCTCGATCTCGATTCCATCGAAGCCGTCGAAGCCGGTCTGCGTGCCTATGACGGCGCGCTGCTCGTCGTCAGCCATGACGAACACTTCCTCGCCAACATCGCCGTCGAGCGCCGGCTGGAACTCGGTGCTCCGCCTCAGAGCACGTAGCCGCCTGGGCTCAGCCTGCCGGCCGCCGTGTCTTTAGGGCCATGCCGGGCGTTCCGGCCATCGTGGCGTGCATGGGCGACCTAAACTCTCGATGGCCGGCGACAGGGCCGGCGACATGGCCGACGAGCCCGGCCACCCGGTCACGGCGGGCCCTGCGGCCGGCTGGCTCTCCGTCCAATGAAGGAACTCACCATGCGCGTCATCGATGCGGCCTATATCGCGGGTGGCTTCGTGCCGGTTCAGGGGACCGAGAGGCTCGACGTCGCGGATCCCGCGACTGGGACCGTCATCGCCAAGGCCCGCCTCGCCAACCGTGAGGACGCGCAGCGCGCGATTGACGCGGCCTGGCGGGCCCAGCCGGAAATCGGACGGAGCAGCAGCGTCGAGCGTATCGAGATGTTGCGAAGCCTCGAGGCCGCGCTCGCGGCCCGCTCCGGCGACATAGCCGAGGCCACCATCGCCGAATATGGCGCACCTGCCGCGCGCGTCGGTTTCGTCACCCAGTATGCCGCGCAGGTGTTCGGTTCGATGGCCCGGATCCTGGAGGACTACAGCTTTACCCGAGAGATCGGCGAGGCCCGCGTGCGCATGGAGCCGGTCGGCGTTTCCGCGCTCATCGCGCCGTGGAACAGCGTCGCCGGAACGATCTGCAGCAAGCTCGCCGCCGCCTTGGCCGCAGGCTGTGCCTCGATCATCAAGCCGAGCGAGTTCAGCCCCCTCCAGACGCACGTCGTCACGGAGGCGCTGCACGCCGCCGGGTTGCCGGCCGGCGTGGTCAATGTCGTCACCGGCCGTGGCGCAGATGTCGGCGACGAGCTGGCCATCAATCCCCGCATCACGCGGATTTCCTTCACCGGATCGACCGCCACCGGCAAGATCATCGCCCGCGCGGCGATCGACAGCATGAAGCGGGTCAGCCTGTCACTGTCGGGCAAATCCGCGTCGATCATCCTCGACGACGCCGATCTCGCCGCCGCCGTGCCGCTGGCTCTCAATGGCGGCTTCAACAACAATGGGCAGGCCTGCATCGCGGGAACCCGGATCCTCGTTCCGCGCAGCCGCCTCGGCGAAGCGCTTCAGCTTGTGCGGTCGGCGCTCGCCGGCGTGCGCGTCGGCGATCCGCGCGATCCCGCCACGACCATCGGTCCCGTCGCCAGTCAGACCCAATATGATCGCATCCAGCGCTACATCGCCCGCGGGCTGGAGCAAGGCGCCCGGCTCGTCGCCGGAGGGCAAGGCCGGCCCGAGGGATTGCCGAAGGGCTATTTCGTCAGGCCCACCGTCTTCGCCGATGTGAGCAACGACATGGACATCGCGCGGGAGGAGATCTTCGGCCCGGTACTTTCGATCATCGCCTATGACACCGAGGAGGAGGCCATCGAGATCGCCAATGATTCCGCCTATGGCCTCTATGCCTACGTCTTTTCCGGCCAGAGCGAGCGTGCGCTGCGGGTGGCGGATCGGCTGCAGGCCGGAACGGTGCTCATCAACACGCTGCGGCCCGAGCTGATCGCTCCCTTCGGCGGCGTCAAGCAGTCCGGCATCGGTCGCGAGTTCGGCATTTTCGGCCTTGAATCCTTCCTGGAGCCGAAGACCGAGGTCGCTGCGTGACGGGGCGTGCCAAATCGACCGGTCCGATCGCTTCCCCGTGCGTTCCGAACAGTCGTTCGGCGATGTGTATCGCACTGTGTCGGCTCGACGAAAATCTACATGCGCTTTCAAAGCCGGCCGCATCCCACACCGGCCGGACACAGCCCGGCGTCATTCATCGCCGCCGTTCAGCAGCAAGTGGAACCCCCGACATGTCCAATCAGATCAACCAGCAGCGGCGCGGCCTCCTCGGCGCGACCGCGCTCGGGCTGGCCGTCGTGCCCTTCAGCGCTCTCGCCGCCGCGGCAGCCCAGTCCGGCACGGGTGAGACCGGCCCGGCCGCGCCCGAAGCAGGGACTGCAACACGCGGCACGCGCACCACCTTCTCCACGCTCAAGCATGTCAATGCCGGCGAGCTTGACGTCGCCTATGCCGAGGAGGGGCCCGCAGACGGCCCGCCGGTGCTCCTGCTGCACGGCTGGCCCTACGACATCCACGCCTATGTCGAGGTCGCCCCCATCCTCGCGGCAGCCGGCTATCGCGTGCTCGTCCCCTATCTTCGCGGCTATGGCGGCACGCGTTTCCTCGCGGAGAAAACGCCACGCAACGGCCAGCAGGCGGCGCTGGCGGTCGATGCCATCGCCTTCCTGGACGCGCTGAAGATCGACAAGGCGGTTCTCGGCGGCTTCGACTGGGGCGCGCGCACCGTCAACATCGTGGCCGCGCTGTGGCCCGAGCGCTGCAAGGGCATGGTGTCGGTCAGCGGCTATCTGATCGGCAGCCAGGAAGCCAACCGCAATCCGCTTCCGCCCAAGGCGGAGTTGCGGTGGTGGTATCAGTATTATTTCGCCACCGAACGCGGCCTGAAGGGCTATCGCCAGTACACGCGTGACTTCGCGCGGCTGATCTGGGAACTGGCCTCGCCGAAATGGGCGTTCGACGACGCCACCTTCGACCGCTCCGCCGCGGCCTTCGACAATCCCGATCACGTCGCCATCAGCATCGACAATTACCGCTGGCGGCTCGGACTGGCAAAGGGCGAGGCGAAGTACGACGCGCTGGAGAGGAAGCTGGCCACCTTCCCCACCATCGGCGTACCGACCATCACCATGGAAGGCGACGCCAATGGCGCGCCCCATCCGGCGCCGGAAGCCTATGCGAAGCGGTTCACCGGCAAGTACGAGTTCCGGCTGATCTCCGGCGGCATCGGGCACAATCTGCCGCAGGAGGCGCCGGAGGCCTTCGCCAAGGCGATCATCGACGTGGACCGAGCCTGAGGGCGGGCATGGCGATGATATAGCCCGTGTACTACCCGCTCGCTGTCGGGCACCGGCAGCAGGCCGTCGGCGATTGGGAAAGCCGGCATGGCGGCGCTCTTGCCTAGGTGTTTGGTTCCGCCGATGACCTTTGCTCGAAGGTCGAGCTCATGCCCGGCTCTTTCCCTTCTGATCGATCAGGACGGCCTGCTGGCATCGGCCTGGCTTCTTGTCGGCCCTGTGAATGCAACCGGCCCAGCAGCAGGGGCGCTTTTTCCCCTCCAGCAATTCGTCACAGGTCCGCGCGATGCGGCGTTGGCGTGTCGCCGATTGTTTCGCGTCGTCGACCCAGCAGATGAACTCGTTCCGCCCCAATGGCGTCAGGTTTTCCCACAACGCCAACACGCGCGAATCCGATTCGACGGCGGCTTGAAGGTCTTCACCTGCCTCGTGGACGGTACCATGCGAAAAAGCGCTCACCACGACACCTCCACGCGAGCCCACCCGAGCTGCTTCCATTTCCATCGCCGCTGCCGGACAGGTTGGCGAACAAGCCTGACGATGGAAAGGCGAAATGTCCGCGAGTGGGACGTCGGAAACGAAC
Organism: Ancylobacter sp. TW_SC_1; assembly: GCF_056836805.1. Lineage (NCBI taxonomy): Bacteria > Pseudomonadati > Pseudomonadota > Alphaproteobacteria > Hyphomicrobiales > Xanthobacteraceae > Ancylobacter > Ancylobacter sp. TW_SC_1. Next base: position 1,778,724 of record NZ_CM166365.1, on the reverse strand, counting down.
CGTGCCCGCGCCGGCAGGTCGGCTCGCCATGACCGGGGCGGCGCTCCTCCATGGTCGACCTGGTCAATCGGCGGTTTCAGCTTCGTGCTGGAGGGCGGCGAGCAGCGACATGAATCGTTCGCCCTGCACCAGCACATGGGCACGAATCCGCTCCGCCGCGCCGGCACCATCCCCTTCGAGCAGGGCCTGCAGAATGGCTTCGTGCTCGGCGAGCGACGCCGCTATGCGTCGGGGCACTTTCAGTTGAAGGCGCCGATAGGGTTGTAGCGCGGTCTGCAACCTTATGGCCTCGGCCCGCAGGACGCGATTGCCGGTCGCGGCATAGATCGCCGCATGGAACTGCGCATTGGCCGGGTAATAGGCGTCGTCGTCCCCGGCGGCCACAGCCGCGCAACAGGCGGCGTGCGCCCGGTTGATCGCGGCGCGGTCCGCCTCGCCGAGCCGCTGCGCGGCAAGCCGCGCGCAGGAGGCCTCGATCTCCGCCATGAGTTCGAAGGATTCGACGAGTTCGCGAGGTCCGAGCAGCGCGACATAGGCTCCCCGCCGGGGGCGCATGTCGATCAGGCCGGAGGCGGAGAGCTGGATCAGCGCCTCGCGAATGGGGGTACGCGACACGCCGAAGCGCTCGGCGAGACCTGCTTCGTCGAGCCTCTGCCCGGGCCGCAGCCGACCCGCGACGATGTCCTCTTCAAGCGCTTCGCGAAGCCTGGGGGTCTGTTCACCACGCACGGCATACCTCCGCAGGCAGAAAGCCATGCCTCGTGCTGCAATGCAAGAGGCAGCATCTTGTATACTTGACGATTGACTTTCGATGCATGTTCCTCTTCATTTGATACGGACCGACAGACATCGGTCCGATCGCACGCGATCGGGAGCCGCGCCTCCGCGTAACAGCCGTTCACATTCAACGTCGGGATGTCCATGGGATCGAACACCTCGTTTGTGGCGGACCTTCTGGCCTCCATCGCCGAGCGCGGCCGCACCCTGCTCGACCGCTCCCCCCGCGTCAGCGGAGCGACCCGGGTGGAAACGCTCTACGAGCGCTGCGAGACCTTGCTCTCCGGACGCGGCGAAGCCTCGGGCGTCGCCCTGGCTGCCGACATCCTCGACCGCTACGCACATATGAAGACCGGTGAGAGCATCGCCTTCTTCGAGGTGCTGGCCGAGAAGTTCGGGCCGGATTCCAAACGGCTCGCCGCCGCGGTCGAGGCCTATGGGCGCAACGGCGCGGCGGCGGCGGTCGACCTGCACCGGGCCAGCGAGCCGCGGCGGCAGGAGCTTTTCCGCCGCTTCAACCTCGCGCCGGGCGGCACGCTGTCCCTCGTGCGCATGCGCGAGCAGCTCATGGACGCGATGGTGCGCCGGCGCGATCTCGCCGAGGTCGACCGCGACTTCGCGCACCTGTTCTCGTCCTGGTTCAACCGCGGCTTCCTGGTGCTGAAGCGTATCGACTGGTCGACGCCGGCCAACGTGCTTGAGAAGATCATTCGCTATGAGGCGGTCCACGCCATTCGCGACTGGGACGACCTGCGCGCCCGCGTCGATTCCCCTGACCGGCGCTGCTACGCCTTTTTTCATCCCGCGCTGGTCGACGAACCGCTGATCTTCGTCGAGGTGGCGCTGATGCAGGAGGCACCGGGCGCGATCGCCCCGATCCTCGATTCGGCCCGCAGGCAGCTCCACCCGCAGGAGGCCACGACCGCCGTGTTCTATTCGATCTCGAACTGCCAGAAGGGCTTGGCCGGCGTCTCCTTCGGCAATTTCCTCATCAAGCAGGTGCTCGAGGAAATCTCGCGCGAACTGCGCAACCTCTCGACCTTCGTCACGCTCTCCCCGGTGCCCGGATTCCGCAAATGGCTGGATGCCGAGCGCCGGGCCGAGCAGAGCGTTGTCCTGTCCGCCGCCGACCGCAAGGCGCTCGAGACGCTCGATGCGCCGGACTGGGCGGACAGGCCGGAGCTCCGCGAGGAAGTGGTGGGCGTGCTCGCCCCCATCGCCGCCTACTATTTCCTCGCCGCCCGCACGCCGAAGGGCGCGCCGCTCGATCCGGTCGCCCGGTTCCATCTCGGCAACGGGGCGCGGCTGGAGCGCATCAACCTCATGGGCGACCTGTCGGCAAAGGGCGTCGCCCAGGCGGCCGGGCTGATGGTGAACTACCGCTACGTTCCCGCCGACATCGAGAAGAATCACGAAGCCTTTGCCGGCAAAGGCGAGATCGTCGCGAGCGCGCAGGTGCGCAAGCTGCTCAAGGTCGATCCGGTTTCCCGTGCCCTCGTTCCCGTCACCTGAAAAGCCGTCATGTCCGAAAACCATCTGTTTGCTGCTGTCCGCGCCGCCATCCCCTCCCCCGACAAGCCGCTGGCCCTGCTGGCGGACGGATCGGGCGTGACCTATGGCGAGATGCTGGCTCTTTCCGGTCGGCTCGCCGGGCTTCTCGTGGCGCGGGGCGTAAAGCCGGGTGATCGCGTCGCGGTGCAGGTCGAGAAGTCGTGGCCCGGCCTCGCCCTCTATCTTGCGACGGTGCGCGCGGGGGCGGTCTATCTGCCTCTCAACACGGCCTACACGCTGAACGAGGTGCACTATTTCCTCGGCGATGCCGAGCCCGCCCTGTTCGTCTGCCGACCTGAGGTCGCCGCCGAAGCCCGCGTGCTTGCCGATGAACTCGGCGTGCCCTGCCTGGAGACGCTCGGTGCCGACGGCACCGGCTCGCTCACCGACGCCGCGGCAACGTTTCCGCCGGCTTTCGACGATCTGCCGCGCGGGCCGGACGACCTCGCAGCCATTCTCTACACGTCGGGCACCACCGGCCGCGCCAAGGGCGCCATGCTGAGCCACGGCAATCTGCTCTCCAATGCACTGGCGCTGAAGCAGTGCTGGCGCTTCACCGGCGAGGACGTGCTGATCCACGCGCTGCCGCTGTTCCATACCCATGGCCTGTTCGTGGCGGTCAACATCGTCCTGCTGAGCGGGGCGTCGATGTTCTTCCGCGCGAAGTTCGACCCGCGCGAGGCCATCGAACTGATGGAGCGGTCGACCTGCCTGATGGGCGTGCCGACCTTCTACACCCGGCTGCTCGACCAGCCGGACCTGACGCGCGAGGCGACCGCGCATATGCGCCTGTTCGTCTCCGGCTCGGCGCCCCTTCTGGCGGAGACCCACCGCGCGTTCCGGGAGCGGACGGGCCACGCCATCCTCGAGCGCTACGGCATGACCGAGACCTGCATGAACACCTCGAACCCCTATGAGGGCGAGCGCGTTGCCGGCACGGTCGGCCTCCCTCTTCCGGGCGTATCCATCCGGATCACCGATCCGGCCTCGGGCGCGGAACTCGCCGGGGGAGAGATCGGCATGGTGGAAGTGAAGGGTCCGAACGTGACGCAGGGCTACTGGCGCATGCCCGAGAAGACCGCGAGCGAGTTCCATGACGGATACTTCGTCACGGGCGACCTCGGCTTGATCGACGCGCGCGGCTATCTCAGCATCGTCGGCCGCGGCAAGGACCTCGTCATCACCGGCGGCTTCAACGTCTACCCGAAGGAGATCGAGGGCGAGATCGACGCCATCGACGGCGTGGTGGAGAGCGCCGTCATAGGCGTGCCGCATCCCGATTTCGGCGAGGGCGTCACCGCCGTCGTCGTGCCCGGCCGGGACACGCGCCTGACTGAGCAATCCGTCCTTCGCACCCTGGAAGGCCGGCTGGCGAAGTTCAAGCAGCCCAAGCGCGTGTTCTTCGTCGAGGAGTTGCCGCGCAATACCATGGGCAAGGTGCAGAAGAATGTCCTGCGCGACAGCTACAAGGACATCTATCGCCGGAGCGCCTAGGATAAAGGCGGCACCGGACAACCGAACAAGGTGGCGGATCAACCGCCCCGCAAGAAGACTTTGAGGAAACGCCAACAGTCCGCCGGAAGGCGGTCGACATGGAGGAAAGCATGAACCGTACGCGACAGATCGCGCGCGCCCTGACCCTTGGTTGCGCACTCGCCTTCGCCACCTCTTCCTTCGCGCAGGACATCACGCTGCGCGCCTCGCATCAGTTCCCGGGCGGCAAGGGCGACCCCCGCGACGAGATGGTGCAGATGATCGCCCGCGACGTCGAGGCGGCGAATGTCGGCCTGAAGATCCAGGTCTTCCCGGGCTCGTCGCTGTTCAAGGCGAACGAGCAGTGGGGCGCGATCACCAAGGGCCAGCTCGACATCACGTCCTTCCCGCTCGACTACGCCTCGGGCCGCGTGCCGCAATTCTCGGCCACGCTGATGCCGGGCCTGGTGCGCAATTTCGACCGCGCCGAGCGTCTCAACGACTCGCCCTTCATGCAGGAGATCAAGGCGCTTATCGAGAAGAACGGCGCCATCGTCATCGCCGACGCCTGGCTCTCCGGCGCCTTCGCCTCCAAGAAGGGCTGCATTACCGGCCCCGACAGCATCAAGGGTCAGGTCACGCGCGCCGCCGGCCCGGCCTTCGAGCAGATGCTGGCCGCGGCTGGCGCCTCCATCGCCTCCATGCCGTCGTCGGAAATCTATTCGGGCATGCAGACGGGCGTGCTGGACGCCACCAACACCTCCTCCGAGAGCTTCGTCTCCTACCGCCTCTACGAGCAGGTGAAGTGCCTCACGGCGCCGGGCGCCAACGCCCTGTGGTTCATGTACGAGCCGGTGCTGGTGTCCAAGCAGGTCTTCGACCGGCTCAACCCGGCGCAGCAGAAGGCCATATTGGCGGCGGGCAAGAAGGCGCAGGCCTGGTTCGCCAAGGAAGTGCGCAAGGGCGACCAGAAGCTGATCGACACCTACAAGAAGGCCGGCGTCGAGGTGGTGGAGATGTCCGCCGCCGATTACGACGCCTGGCTCAAGGTGGCGCAGGAAAGCTCCTACAAGAACTTCGCCGAGAAGGTGAAGGGCGGCGACGAGCTGATCAAGAAGGCGCTCTCGGTCCAGTGAGCCCAGCCGCTCCATGACCGGCAGGACGCCGGAGCCCTGCTCCGGCGTCGCCATTCCCACCATCAACGAAGGCGTTCCGATGATCCGCGAGTTCCTGCGAGCGGTCGATCTCGTCTCCCGAATTGCCGCGGTCATCGCCGGGCTGATGCTCATCGCGGCGATGCTGGTGATCTGCGAGATGATCTTCCTGCGCTACGTATTTCGCGCGCCGACGATCTGGCAGACGGATTTCGTCGTGTTCTCGGCCACCGCCGCCATGTTCCTGGGCGCGCCCTATGTGCTGAAGACACGTGGCCATGTCGGGGTGGACGTGATCGAGATCGCACTGGCGCCCGGTCCCCGGCGCGTGCTCGGCATCATCGGCGCCGTCCTCGGCCTGCTCTTCGCCCTCCTGATGACCTTCGCCAGCGCGATCTTCTTCCACGAGGCCTACGTCAATGAATGGCGCACCTCGACGGTGGCCGCCATCACCCTCTGGATTCCGTTGCTGCCGCTGCCGGTCAGCTTCGGCCTGCTGTCGCTCCAATACATCGCCGAACTGATCCGTCGCTGCTGCGGCGCCGACGAAGCCGAAGGTCACGCGTGATGAGCCTCTCCCCCACATCCTCCGGCATCATGATCATCGGCCTGCTCTTCGTGCTGCTGGCCACCGGCATGCCGATCGCCTTCGCACTTGGCCTCACCGCCATCGGCGGCCTGTTGATCGCCAACGGCGTCGGCGTCTTCGACGTGCTGGCCGAAACGATGTTCGCCGGCATCGCCAACCTCGCCTACGTCTCCATCCCGATGTTCGTGCTGATGGGCGCGGCGGTCGCCGCGACGCCGGCGGGGCGCGATCTCTACGAGGCGCTCGACCGCTGGCTCAACCGCGTCCCCGGCGGGCTGGTGCTGTCGAACATCGGCGCCTGCGCCATCTTCGCCGGCATGACCGGCTCCAGCCCGGCGACCTGCGCGGCGATCGGCAAGATGGGCATTCCGGAAATGCTCAAGCGCGGCTACCCGGCCTCGGTCGCCACCGGGTCGATCTGCGCCGGCGGCACGCTCGGCATCCTCATCCCGCCCTCGGTGACGATGATCGTCTATGGCATCGCCACCGAAACCTCGATCGGCCGCCTGTTCCTGGCGGGGGTGATGCCCGGCCTCATGCTGGTCGCCATGTTCATGGCCTGGGCGCTCTATGACTGCCGCCGCAAGAACTTCGATTTCGGCGTGAGCCGCAATCGTTTCACCTTCACCCAGAAACTCGCGGCGCTGCCCAAGGTCACCCCGTTCCTCATCATCATCCTCGGCACGCTCTACGTGCTCTATGGCGGCGTCGCCACGCCCTCCGAGGCGGCGGGCGCGGGTGCCTTCCTGACGCTCGGCGTCGTCATCGTGATGTACCGGCTGTTCCAGCCCAAGCCGATCTTCGAGATCTTCTCCTCCACCCTGCGCGAAAGCGTCATGATCATGATGATCATGGCCTCGGCAGAGCTCTTCGCCTTCGCCCTCTCCTCGCTCTTCATCACCCAGACCGTCGCCGGCGCCATCGCCTCGCTCGACGTGAACCGCTGGGTGCTAATGGGGTTGATCAACCTGTTCCTGCTGGTGTCCGGCATGTTCCTGCCGCCGGTCGCCATCATCGTGATGTCGGCACCACTGCTCTACCCGATCATCATCTCCTCCGGCTTCGATCCCTACTGGTTCGCCGTCGTGCTGACGATCAACATGGAGATCGGCCTCATCACCCCGCCGGTGGGGCTCAACTTGTTCGTGGTCAAGGCCATCGCGCCGCAGGTGCCGGCCCAGCAGGTGCTGAGCGGCTCCCTGCCCTATGTGCTGCTGATGCTGCTCGGCATCGTCATCCTGAGCATCTTCCCGGAGATCGCTACCTGGCTGCCCACCTACATCATGGGTCCCCTGTGAGGGACGGCCTGCAGCCTGGTGCGCAGCAGCGAGAGCCCCATCACCTCGGCGGCGACGTCCATGTCGCGCACCGTCCTCCAGGCACGCCCGACGCTTCCGCCGCGCCGTCATCGACCGAGGCGCACGCGCAACCGCGCCGCTACCGGCGTCCGACATATGAGCGCGTTTGTCTGCACGCGCGGGAAAGCGGGTCGTCGGCGAAAGGAGTAGCCTGAACGCGCCGGATATCGGGCGGCGCGGATCCGAAGATCGGCAAGGCCAACCCTACTCGCCCTCTTTCGTCGCCGCCCTGGCCAGGCGATCCTGCCGCCAGCGGAGCAATCCGGCCAGCCCTGCCAGGCAAAGCGTGCCGATGATCAGCAGGAACGCCGCCGCGGCGATCGTCGGGCTCACATTCTCGCGGATGCTCGCGAACATCTGCCGTGCCAGCGTGCGCTGGTTGGGACCGGCGACAAACAGCGTGATGACGACTTCGTCCAGCGACGTCGCAAACGCGAAGACCGCGCCCGAGATGACACCCGGCAGGGCGAGCGGCAGGGTGATGCGCAGGAAGACGGAGGCGGGGCTGGCGCCCAGGCTGCTCGCCGCACGCTCGACCGAACCATCGATGCCGCCGAGCGACGCCGACACGCTCACGATGACGAACGGCACGCACAGAACCGCATGGGCGACGATGACGCCGAGATATGTGCTGGCAAGACCGAGCCGCGTATAGAGAATCTGCATGCCGACGCCGAGCACGACGGCCGGCACGACCATGGGAAGCAGGAAGATCACCCGCAGCAGACTGGCAAAGGGCAGGCGCGTATTGCGCAAGCCGAGCGCGGCCAGCGTGCCGATGACGGTCGACACCACGGTGGCGCCGCAACCGATGATCAGGCTGTTGATGATGGAGCGCCGCCACGTCTCGCTGGTCTGCAATTCGCTGAACCAGCGCGAGGAGAAACTCTCGATCGGGTAATTCAGGAAAACGCTGGAATTGAACGCCAGCGGCAGGATCGCAATGATCGGCGCGACGAGAAAGAACACCACCGCCGCGCCGAAGACGATCTGAGCCGTGCGCAAAGCTGGGGAGTTTGCCGCCATGTCAGGCCCCCACCATGTTCGGTGAGCGCGAAAGACGGCCGTAGACGAGGTAAAGCGCGGTCGTCGTGACCAGCAGAATCAGGCCGAGCGCGCCCGCCATTCCCCAGTTCGCGGTACCGGTGGCAAAGAAGGCGATGACCGACGAGATCATCTGATCCTCCGCCCCGCCGACAAGAGCGGGCGTGATGTAGTAGCCCAGCGCCACCATGAAGACGAGCAGCGAGCCGGACAGCACGCCCGGCAGCGCCATCGGCAGCAACACATGCCAGAAGGCCCGCAGGCGGCTCGCCCCCAGCGAGCTGGCCGCCGGCATGAGATTGCGCGGTATGCCGAGCAGCACGCTGTAGATCGGCAGCACCATGAAGGGCAGCAGCACATGGGTCATCGCGATGACGACACCCGTGCGGTTGAAGATCAGCTGCAACGGCTGATCGACGATGCCGATGGAAATGAGGGCCTTGTTTATCAGTCCCTCGTTCTGCAGCAGGATCACCCATGACGCGGTGCGCACGAGCAGCGAGGTCCACAGCGGCAACAGCACGGCGAGCAACATCACGTTCCGCACCCAGCCCGTGCTTGCCGCTGCGATCATGGCATAGGGCAGGCCAATTGCCGCGCAGATCAGCGTCACCAGCGCGGCAATGGTGAATGTTCGCACCATGATGATGCGATTGGCCGAGGTGTCGGCCACGACGCTGCCGCCCGTGTCGCGCTTCAGGTCGACCGCGGCGAGCAGATTGCGGTCGGTGTAGTTCGGCATGGCCCGTTGCAGCGCCTGCCAGTACTTCGTCTCACCCCAGCGCTTGTCGACGCCCGCAAGGTCGACGGGCTGATCGGGTGGCGCGTCGCGCACCGCGCTGGCGGTGCGCCCGAGCAGCGTGCGGAAGCCCGATACCTCGCTGTTGAGGCGGCGCACGGCGTCACCGAACGCCATCTGGTCGGCGGGCGTGCGCAGATCGGCGACGAAGGCGTCCTGCACCGCCTTCGGTGGCACGCCTGTACCATCCCATGTCCCGATGGTGCGCGCGGTTTCCGGCATCACCGCGCGCACCGTCCCGTCGGTGACGGAGACGGTTATCATCATGACCAGCGGCCACACGAAAAACACCGCGAGGAACAGGAACAGCGGCGCCACAAGCAGAAGCGCCGAGGCGCGGGCGCGTGCCGGAGACCCGCTCACGGCGCGATTCCCGGTGCGATCAACGTGCATTCGGAGGGCTCGAAGCAGGCGAATGCCGTGCTGCCGACCGACCCGACCGGGACGCGCCGCTGGACCTTCGCGACGAGATCGAGCCCCGCCCCCGAAAGATGCGTGCGCAGATGGTCGCCCTGATAGACATTATCGGTGATGGTGACGGGAATGACGTTGGCCGATCCCGCCTCACCCTGCAGGTGGACCCGCTCGGGACGCACCGAGGTCAGGATGGGCGCGCCGACCTCGACCGGGGCCGTGATCGCGGCGCGAACGACTACGCCATCGTTGATCGCGACGTCGGCGATGCCGTCGGCGACCTTCTTCACCACGCCCTCGAACAGATTGGTCTCGCCGATGAACTCAGCGACGAAGCGGGTGCGCGGGCGGTCATAGATGCCCTCCGGCGTGTCGAGCTGCTCGATGCGGCCGGAATTGAACACGGCAATGCGGTCCGACATGGTGAGCGCTTCGGACTGGTCATGGGTGACGAAGATCACCGTCAGGCCGAGCTTGCGATGCAGGTCGCGCAGTTCGAGCTGCATGTGCTCGCGCAGTTGCTTGTCGAGCGCGCCGAGCGGCTCGTCCATCAGCACCACCGTCGGCTCGAAGACCAGCGCGCGGGTCAGCGCGACACGCTGCTGCTGGCCACCGGAAAGCTGAACCGGGCGGCGGTCCTTCAGATGCGCGAGCCGGACCATGTCGAGCGCACGGGCGACGCGATCGGCCGCTTCCGCCTTTCCCACCCCGCGCATGACGAGAGGGAAGGCGACGTTTTCGGCGACCGTCATATGCGGGAACAGCGCGTAGTTCTGGAACACCACGCCCATGTTGCGCTTGTGCGAGGGCAGGTTCTCGATGCGGGTGCCGTCCAGCCAGATGGCGCCGTGCGACGGGTGCTCGAAACCCGCCAGCATCATCAGGATCGTGGTCTTGCCCGAACCGGAGGGGCCCAGCAGGCTGAGGAACTCACCCTTGGCGACCAGCAGATCGAGCTTATCGACCACGCGCAGGGTGCCATAGGATTTCGTGACCTGATCGAAATGGATGAAGGGCGCCAACCGCAATCTCCGAAGTGATGGCTTTGCGTGAAGCTACCCGGCTGGGAGGCCAGCTCCAAGCGAACGACGGCGATCATACCTTCAGTCGTCCGGCCGGAACGGCCGTCGATCTGGAATCGCGTGCAGCAATGCGAGGATATCCCCTCTCCCGAGCTGCGCCTTTGGGAGGCGCAGCTCGGGAGCGAGACCTACTTTGCAAGCCAGGTGTTGAAACGCTTGGTCAGTTCCTCGACATTGTCGACCCAGAAAGCGCCGTCCAGCGCGATGGCGCCGGTGAGGTTGGCGGCCGTGGTCGGCAGGTCCTTCTGCAGGGCGGCCGGCACCATCGCGGCGGCGGCCTTGTTGGGCAGGCCATAGGCGATGAATTCCGGCAGCTTCGACTGGTTGTCCGGCGCGCTGGCAAAGGCGATGAAGTCCATCGCTTCCTTCGCGTTCGGGCTGTCCTTGAGGATCACCCAGCTGTCGATGGCGTAGATGCTGCCGGGCCAGACGCCCTGGAAGTTCTTGCCTTCGGTCTTGTTGATGCCCGCGAGCCGCCCATTATAGGCGGTCGACATCACCACCTCGCCCGAAGCGAGCAGCGAGAGCGGCTGCGCGCCGGCTTCCCACCACACGATGTTCGGCTTCAGTTCGTCGAGCTTCTTGAAGGCACGGTCGACGCCCTCGGGCGTGCCGAGCACCTTGTAGACCTCCTCCGGCTTCACGCCGTCGGCCATGAGGGCGAATTCGAGCGAGTATTTCGGGCCGCGGCGGAAGCCGCGCTTGCCGGGAAACTTCTTCACGTCCCAGAAGTCCGCCCAGGAAGTCGGCGGGGTCTTGAGCCGGTCGGCGTCGTAGCTGAGCATGGTCGACCAGACGATGGCGCCGACGCCGCAGTCGCTGACCGCGGCGGGGAGGAACTTGTCCTTGCCGCCGAGCTTGTCCCAATCGATCTTCTCGTAGAAGCCGTCGGCACAGCCGAGTTCCAGTTCCTCGGTCTCGACCTGCACGACATCCCAGTTCGGCACGCCGGCCTTCACCTTGGCGGCGATGACGCCGATACCGCCATCCCAGCTCTCATCGAGCACGGGCTTGCCGATCTTCTTGGAGAACGGCTCGAAATAGATTTTCCGCTGGGCGTCCTGGTAGTTTCCACCCCAGGACACGACGGTCAGATCGCGTGCCGAGGCCGTGCCGCCCGCCGCCATCAGCCCAAGGGCGAGGCCGGCGCCGCCGATCCGAAGAAGAGCAGATTTCACCGTCATGGAAGTTCCCCTGTTTTTCGCTTGTCCGTGCAGCAAAGCACGCTACCGGCACGTGTGACAGAACGCCGGGGAGCCTCAGGGGGGAGGCGGTGAATATAATGACCGACCCCACCCTATTCTCGGGCGGGGGCGCTCTAATAGGTCGGCGGGTTTATCGCGCTGACAATCTCGCTCGGCTCATCCGCCACATTACGAAAACGATGCGGCAGCTTGCTGTCGAAATAATAGGCATCGCCCGATTTCAGTATCTTGGAATTGCTCTCCACCGTTACTTCGACGGCACCGCGTATGACCATGCCGGCCTCCTGAGCGGTGTGCGAGAACGCTTCCCCGGTATCGGCGCCGACGGCATAAGTCTCGTGCAGGACCAGTATTTGCCGGTTGGGGTGATTGATCCCTATCACGCGATACGAGATCGCCTCGCCACTGCCGACTTCCGGAAGCTCCGAAGCCTCATAGAACGGCGAGTAGGACGACATCTGCTGAAGCTCGGAGAAAAAGCCCACCAGCGTCGTTCCCAACGCCTCCAGGATGGCCGCGAGCGTGTCGATGGAAGGGCTGATGCGGTCGCGCTCGATCAGCGAGATCGAGGAATGCGAGACGCCGGAGCGCAGGGCCAGGCGGCGAATGCCGAGATTGCGGCGGCGGCGGAGTTCGCGAATTCCGGGTCCGATATGCGGCATTGGGGCCTCACCTGCCTCACGCAAAATCCGAATGAGGTGGTGAATATAATAGACGAGAGCGCGGTCGCCAATTGCGGGAGGTGCCGGCGGGCCTCACCATTCGCCCGCCATCACAGGAAACCATCATGCCCGCTCTCAGCCCCGATCTTCGCGACCAGATTCACCATATCAAGGCGCCGCGCCAGGATGATGGCAGCGACACCACGAAGATCGCGGCGACCGTCAAGGAGGTGCTCGACGCGGTACGTTCGCGCGGCGACGCGGCGGTGCGGCATTATTCGCAGCTTTTCGACAAGAGCGACATCACCGCCATCGAGGTCACGCAGGAGGAGCGCGCGAGCGCCCTCGCCAATCTCGACCCGCAGACCCGTCGCGACACGGAGTTCGCGATCGGGCGCGTGCGGGCCTTCGCTCAGGCTCAGCTCGCCACCATCCTGCCGCTTGAGATCGAGGCCCTTCCCGGACTGCATCTCGGGCATCGGGTGATCCCGATCGAGCGTGTCGGCGCCTATGTGCCGGGCGGGCGCTATCCCCTGCTCTCCGCGCCAATCATGACCATCGTGCCGGCCAAGGTGGCGGGCTGCGACGAGGTCATCGCCTGCCTGCCGCCGACCGCGCACCCCGCCATGATCGCCGGCTGCCATCTGTCCGGCGCCGACCGCATCTTCCGCGTCGGCGGGGCGCAGGCCATCGCGGCGATGGCCTTCGGCACGGAGACAATTCCCGCCGTCGACAAGGTCGTCGGTCCCGGCAATGCCTATGTGAACGAGGCGAAGCGTCAGGTGTTCGGGCCGGTCGGCATCGACCAGCTCGCCGGCCCCAGCGAGATCTTCATCGTCGCCGACGAGACCGGCGACGCCGAGATGATCGCCACCGATCTGTTGGCCCAGGCCGAGCACGACATCCGCACCCGCGTCGGCCTGATCACCACCAGCCGGGCGCTCGCCGAGGCGACGCTGGTGGAAGTCGAGAAGCAGCTTGCGACGCTCTCGACCGCTCCCGTGGCCGGCAAGGCATGGGCCGATTTCGGCGAGATCGCGGTGTGCGACACCGAAGAGGCGATGATCGCCTATTCCGACCACATCGCCGCCGAGCATCTGCAGGTGCACACGCGCGATGCGCACGCAATGGCGGCAAAGCTGCGGAACTACGGTTCGCTGTTCATCGGCACGCTGGCGAGCGTGGTCTATTCCGACAAATGTTGCGGCACCAACCACACGCTGCCGACCATGGGCGCCGGCCGTTACACGGGCGGCCTCTGGGTCGGCTCCTTCGTGAAGATCTGCACCCATCAGTGGCTGGACGAGCGCGGCGTCGCCGCCGTCGCGCCCCCGGCGGTGCGCCAGAGCGCCAGCGAAGGGCTGGAAGGCCACAGGAGAGCCGCGGCGTTCCGCATGAAGGCCTGATATCTCACGACCTTATTCGCTGCGAGGGCGTGGAAGTCGTACACGTCGCCCGGTCGGAGATCGCAACGCCTTCCCTGTACACGCCGCCAGACGGTGCTCGGCGTCCCTTCCGTCGAGCACCCTCATGCGGCGGCCGATCTTTGCGGCTCCATATCGGCATCATCCGGTGGAACCGGCAGCGCCGCCTGAAGGACCCCACCACGCGACGCCGGGTATCGTGGCTGAATCCCGAAGGCGCCCGGGCACGCATCAGGGCGCCAATTCTCCTTCCGCGCCGGGCATTTGTCCCGAGTGCCGGAATCGGTTGAGCCACCGGCTCCGCCATGCCGCCGCGGTGCCGGGCGGGCCGCTTCCGCAACCGGTCGGGCTCCGCGCAACTACATACCGACCAAAGTCGCGCGCCGGCGCGGCTTGTCCAGCCACGGCCGGCTGCCCCATAATCCCGGCGAAGCAAGAATGCGCGCCAGCGCCTGCCTGAAGGGGAAGAAACGCCATGTCCGACAAGATTTACGACGTGCCCGCCGAATGGGCCAAGCGCGCCTTCCTGGACGATCACGCCTACCGGGCGAAGTACGAGGCGTCCGTGCGCGATCCCGAAGGCTTCTGGGCCGACGAGGGCAAGCGAATCGAGTGGTTCGAGCCCTACACCATCGTCAAGAACACCTCCTTCGACCCCGGCCACGTCTCGATCAAGTGGTTCGAGGACGGCGTGACCAACGTCGCCTGGAACTGCATCGACCGCCATCTGCCGACCCGCGCCGACCAGGTCGCGATCATCTGGGAGGGCGACGATCCCTCGCAGTCGCGCAGCATCACCTATCAGGAGCTGCACGACGAGGTCTGCCGCTTCGCCAACGTGCTGCGCAACCGCAATGTCGAGAAGGGCGACCGCGTCACCATCTACATGCCGATGATCCCCGAGGCGGCCTACGCCATGCTGGCCTGCGCGCGGCTCGGCGCCGTGCATTCGGTGGTGTTCGGCGGCTTCTCGCCGGACAGCCTCGCCGGCCGCATCCGCGACTGCGAATCCAAGGTCGTCATCACCGCCGACGAGGGCCTGCGCGGCGGCCGCAAGGTGCCGCTCAAGGCCAATGTCGACGCCGCCATCGCCAAGGTGCACGAATTCGAGGTCGACCATGTGATCGTGGTGAAGCGCACCGGCGGCGCGGTGAACATGGAGCCCGGCCGCGACGTCTGGTACCACGAGGCCGCCGACTTGGTGACCAGCGAGTGCCCCGCCGCCCATGTGAACGCGGAAGACCCGCTGTTCATCCTCTACACCTCGGGCTCGACCGGCCTGCCCAAGGGCGTGCTGCACACCACCGGCGGCTATCTCGTCTACGCCTCGATGACCCACCAATACGTGTTCGACTACCACGACGGCGACATCTACTGGTGCACCGCCGACATCGGCTGGGTGACGGGCCACAGCTACATCGTCTATGGCCCGCTCGCCAACGGCGCCACCACGCTGATGTTCGAGGGCGTGCCGAACTATCCGTCGAACTCCCGCTTCTGGGAGGTGATCGACAAGCACAAGGTCAGCATCTTCTACACCGCCCCGACCGCCATCCGCGCGCTCATGCAGTCGGGCGACGCGCCGGTGACGAAGACCAGCCGCGCCTCGCTGCGCCTGCTCGGCTCGGTCGGCGAGCCGATCAACCCCGAGGCGTGGGAATGGTATCACCGCGTGGTCGGCGACGAGCGCTGCCCCATCGTCGATACCTGGTGGCAGACCGAGACCGGCGGCATCCTCATCACCCCGCTGCCGGGCGCCACCAAGCTCAAGCCCGGCTCGGCGACCCGCCCGTTCTTCGGCGTGATCCCGGAAGTGGTGGACGCCGAGGGCAACGTGCTCACCGGCGCCTGCGAGGGCAATCTGGTGATCGCCGATTCCTGGCCCGGCCAGATGCGCACGGTCTATGGCGACCATGAGCGCTTCATGCAGACCTATTTCTCCGCCTATCCCGGCAAGTACTTCACCGGCGACGGCTGCCGGCGCGACGCCGACGGCTATTACTGGATCACCGGCCGCGTCGACGACGTGATCAACGTCTCCGGCCACCGCATGGGCACGGCCGAGGTGGAGAGCGCGCTGGTGGCGCACCCCAAGGTGTCGGAAGCCGCCGTGGTGGGCTATCCGCACGACATCAAGGGACAGGGCATCTACGCCTATGTGACGCTGATGTCGGGCGTCGAGCCGTCCGAGGAGCTGCGCAAGGAGCTGGTGAGCTGGGTGCGCCAGGAGATCGGCCCGATCGCCTCGCCGGACCTCATCCAGTTCGCCCCCGGCCTGCCGAAGACCCGCTCGGGCAAGATCATGCGCCGCATCCTGCGCAAGATCGCCGAAGACGAGTTCGGCAATCTCGGCGACACCTCGACGCTGGCCGATCCGGGCGTGGTCGACGACCTGATCTCGCACCGGCAGAACAAGAAGCACGCGGCCTGAGCGCCGCCTGCGGGCGCGCCGGCACCGGCATCATTGCAAGGCGGACCGGCCGCGCCCGTCGCGGCCGGTTTCGTTCCGGGCCCTGTCCATCGCCATGGTGCGGCCGGTGGCGAGGATGACGATGCCGGTCGAGATGTCGCGCGTCGGCCATCCGCGCCGTTCCCGCTGCCCCCATACGGCTCGCGCGCGGGGCGTCAGCCCCGCACGAGGTCGCCGATCAGGCTCGCCGCGACCGAGAGCTTCGAGACGGTGAGGCTGGTGCCGGCGATCTCGGACACGCCGTTGCGCGCGCGCTCGACCACCTCGCCGCGCGCCCGCGCCCAGGCCGAGACGCCGGCGACGCCGGCCCCGTGCTGCTCGATCACCTCGGCGGTGAGCCGGCGCACCGCCACCTCGAAGGCCGCGAGCGCCCGTTCCAGAGCGAGCCGGTCGTAATAATCCGCCACCGCGAGCGCGCGCGCCGGACCGAGAATGCGGTCGAGCCGGAACAGCAGCGCCACGGCGAAGAAGGTGACGGCGACGTCGCTGAGCGGCGCGCGCGTGCGTTCGGCGATCAGCACGATGTCGGTGGCGTTTTCCACCGCCGGCAGGCGGGCGATGCGGCGCGCCAGCGGCTCGGGCACGCCGGCCTGCGTCCACTGCGCGACGCGCGCATCGTGCAGCGTGCGGGTCTCCTCCGGCAGCAGCTCGCGCACCGGCCCGGCGAGCACCTTCTCGACGGGGGCGATGCCACCGGCATAGCGCGTCACCAGCTCCTCCAGGCTGCCGCGCAGATCGACATTGCGCAGGAACCAGATCGACCGGTCGAGCAGCATGTCCTGCACCGCGCCGTAGAGGTCGAGCTGCACCGCGCCGGGCACCTGCCCGTCCAGCATGTCGATCTCGCGGTTGAGCGCGGAGAGCCCGAAGCCGTCGCGCACCGCCGCGAAGGCCTTGGCGATGCTGTCGACGCCGGCCCCGGTCTCGTCGGCGAGGCGCGCCACGAAGGCGGGTCCGCCATGGTTGATCATGGCGTTGGACAGCCGCGTGGCGATGATGTCGCGCCGCAGCCGGTGCCCCTCGATCCCCTCGGGGAAATGCTCGCGCAGCTCGGCCGGGAAATAGCCGGCGAGGTCGCGGGCGAGATAGGGGTCGTCCGGCACGTCGGTGTCGAGCAGATCGGCATGCACCGTCAGCTTGGCATAGGCCAGCAGCACCGCCAGCTCCGGCCGGCTCAGCCCCTCGCCGCGCCCGCGCCGCTCGCCGATCTCCGCGTCGGAGGGCAGGAACTCGACCGCCCGGTCGAGCAGCCCGCGCCCCTCCAGCCGCTGCATCAGCCGCTGGACGAAGCCGAGATCGTCGAGGTTGCGCCGCTCGGCGAGCGAGAGCGCCAGCGTCTGCAGGTAGTTGTTGCGCAGTACCAGCCCAGCCACCTCGCCGGTCATGCCGGCGAGCAGCTGCGCGCGCCCCGGCGCGTCGATCCGGCCCTCGCGCAGCGCCGGCCCCATGGCGATCTTGATGTTCACCTCGAGGTCGGAGGTGTTCACGCCGGCCGAATTGTCGATGGCGTCGGTGTTGAGCCGCACGCCGTGCCGCGCCGCCTCGATGCGCCCGCGCTGGGTGACGCCGAGATTGGCGCCCTCGCCGATCACCCGGGCACGCACCTCACCGCCGGTGATCCGCACGCTGTCATTGGCGCGGTCGCCGGCCTGCAGGTCGCTCTCCGCAGAGGCCCGCACATAGGTGCCGATGCCGCCGAACCACAGAAGGTCCGCCGGCGCGCGCAGGATGGCGCTGATCACTTCCGCCGGCGCGGCCGAGCTCTTGTCGAAGCCCAGCACCTCGCGCATCGCCATGGTGAGCGGGATGCTCTTGGCCGCGCGCGGGAACACGCCGCCGCCGGGCGAGATGAGCGACTTGTCGTAGTCCTGCCAGCTCGAGCGCGGCAGTGCGAAAAGCCGCTTGCGCTCGCGGAACGACAGTTCCGGGTCGGGATTGGGATCGAGGAAGATGTCGCGGTGATCGAAGGCGGCGACCAGCCGGATCGTGTTCTCCAGGATCATGCCGTTGCCGAACACGTCGCCCGACATGTCGCCGACGCCGACCACGCTGAAGGGCGTGGTACGGATGTCGATGTCCATCTCGCGGAAATGCCGGCGCACCGCCTCCCAGGCACCGCGCGCGGTGATGCCCATGGCCTTGTGGTCGTAGCCGACCGAGCCGCCCGAGGCGAAGGCGTCGCCGAGCCAGAAGCCGCGCTGCTGCGACAGCCCGTTGGCGGTGTCGGAGAAGGTCGCCGTGCCCTTGTCGGCGGCGACCACGAGATAGGGGTCGTCCTCGTCGTGCCGCACGGTCTGCGGCGGGTGCACCGTCCGGCCGTTCTCGATGTTGTCGGTCAGGTCGAGCAGGCTCGAGACGAAGAGCTTGTAGGCTTCAACACCCTCGGCCTGGATCGCCTCGCGCGGTCCGGCGGGAAGCTGGCTCGGCACGAAGCCGCCCTTGGCGCCGACCGGCACGATCACCGCGTTCTTGACCTGCTGCGCCTTGACGAGGCCGAGCACCTCGGTGCGGAAATCCTGCGGCCGGTCCGACCAGCGCAAGCCCCCGCGCGCCACCCGGCCGAAGCGCAGATGGATGCCCTCCACGCGCGGCGAATGGACGAAGATCTCGTAGAGCGGGCACGGCAGCGGCAGGCCCTCGACCGCGCCGCTGGCAAACTTGACAGCGATGGTCGGCCGGTAGCCGCCATCGGCGCCGCGCTGGTGGAAACTGGTGCGCACCGCCGCCTCGATGAGGTTGGTGAAGCGGCGCAGGATGCGGTCCTCGTCGAGGCTCTGGACGTCGACCAGCGCCGCCTCGATCTCGTCGCGGATCTCCGCCTGCCGCTCCGCCCGGCGCTCGGGATGGTCGGGATCGAAGCGCGCGTGGAACAGCGCCACGAGCTTCTGGCTGATGGCGGGATGCGCGTTCAGCGTCTGCCAGAGATAGTCCTGGCTGAAGGGAATGCCGACCTGGCGCAGATAGCGCCCCAGCGTGCGCAGCAGCGCGATGTCGCGCCAGCCGAGCTGGGCGTTGAGCGCCAGCGCGTTGAAGCCGTCGCTCTCGCCGCCGCGCAGCACCGCCATCAGCGTCGCGTGCAGCCGCACGCCGAGCTTGTCGAGCGCGATGGCGCCGCCGCCGCGCCGCGACAGCAGCATGTCGTGCACATAGACCGGCGCGCCGCCGGCGGGCTTCACCGTGAAGGTCCGCTCGTCGATGACGACGAAGCCCATCGATTCCAGCAGCGGCACGCGCTCGGAAAGCAGGCGCGGCACCTTGTAGCTCAGCACCTTCAGCGCCACCCGCTCGCGCTCGCGCAGCACCGGCGGGCGGAAATCCGCCGCCACCGGGTGGGCGTCGCTCAGCCCCTCGATCAGCCGCAGGTCCTCGATCGCGTCGGCCGGCGGGCAGCTCGACTGGTAGCTGGCCGGAAACGCCTTGGTGTAACGCTCCAGCAGCTCGGACGCCTTGGCCGGCGGGAAGGCGGCGGCCAGCGCCTCGCCGAAGCCGTCGGCCCAGGTGCGGATGATCTCGCTGATCGCCTCTTCCAGCACCGCGCGGTTGACGGTGGGCACCTCGCCCGCCCCGCGTTCGATGATGAAATGCACGCGGGTCAGCGGGCCGTCCATGAACAGCGGACAGAACGCCGCGATCTGGCCGCCGAAGCTCGCCGCCAGCAGATTGCCGATCCGCTCGCGTATGTCGCTGCCATAGCGGTCGCGCGGCACGAAGACGAGCACCGAGACGAAACGGTCGAACCGCTCGTTGAGCGCCAGCACGCGCACGCGGGGATGCTCGTCGAGCTGGAGGATGGCGAGCGAGAACTGGAACAGCGACGTCGCGTCGATCTGGAACAGGTCGTCGCGCGGATAGGTCTCCAGCACCTTCACCAGCGCACGGCCGGAATGGCTCTCCGGCGCGAAGCCGGCGCGCGCCAGCACGCTGGTCGACTTGCGCCGCAGCATCGGAATGGTGCGCACCGAACTCGTATAGGCCGTCGCGGTGAACAGACCGGCGATGCACAGCCCGCCGACGACGCGCCCCTGTGAATCGTAGCGCTTGACCAGCACCACGTCGATCCAGGCGCGGCGGTGCACATTGGAGACCGTGCGCGACTTGGTGACGATGAGCGGGCTCGACTCGGCGAGCGCGTCGGCGAGATCGGAGCTCACGCTGCGCTGGTCGCCGTGGCCGCGGAACAGGCTGAAATCCTCGTCGGCGAGAAGGCCGAGGGCATCCTCCATCCGCCGCTCGAACTGCACCGGCCGCGGTCCGCCGGGGATGCCGGACGCCTGGTACTGACGGCAGCCGAGAAAGGTGAAGCGGCCGGCCAGCAGCCATTCGAGGAAGGCGATGGCCTCTTCGCGCTCCTCGCGTGGCACCATGGAAGGCGCCAAAGTGAGGTTGGTCACGGCGGCACGCACCTGCGCCATCATCGGCTGCCAGGCGTTCACCACCGAACGCACCTGGCTCAGGACGGAGGTGAGTTCCTCGACGAGCGCGGCGCGCCGGGTCTCGTCCTCGATCCGCGGCACATGGATATGGATGAGGCTCTCGCGCCGCATGCGGGCGCCGGCCGCGGCCTCGCCCGGCGCGATGCTGATGATCTGCCCGCTGCCGTCGCGGTCGACGCCGAGGATCGGATGCACGACGAAGCTCGCCGTCAGCCCCTGGGCGTTGAGCGCGCCCATGACGGAATCGAGCAGGAACGGCATGTCGTCATTGACGATCTCGATAACCGACACGCGCGCCAGCCGGTCACCGCCCTCGGCGGGCTGCGGCTGCTCGATCCGGACGTCGAAGCTGTCGCGACGCCGGACTTTCAGGTGCACATAGGCGAGACGGGCGAGGTTCGCAATTTCATGCGGCGTGTAGACACGCATATCCTCCCCGACGGCGCGATCGAACAAACGACTCGCGAACCGCGCCGGCACATCGCCGTCGGTCGCCTGCAATATAAGGTCTGCCTGCTCGACGAGCTGGCGCGCAACGCGCTCGTCCTCGCTGGCGAAGAACCCTTCGACGCCCATCACTTCCCCCCAATGGGACGAGGCCGGCCCCGCATGGCCCGCCGCGTCCCACTTCCATCAAAGCATCCAATTGTACCTGCTGAAACCAAAATTCCTGCCGTGGCCCGCCTCTGTTGCCTGTTGGTCACATAAACGCAAGAGTATGCCAGCCTTGATCTCGATCAAGCTCATGCCCGCCCCGACGCCCCACCAATAGGCGCGTGCCCGATCACGAGGGCAAGAAAATCAAGGGGTCTGGGCATGCCGACACATCGGTCAAGCTTTCGTAAATTCTCCACGCTGGCCGCACTTCTGATGCTGGGCTCTCCGCTTCTCAGCCAGACGGCGACGGCCGCGGACATCGCCACGCAATCGCCGGTCTACAAGGCGCCGGCACCGGTCGTCGAGCAGAGCCCCTGGCAGATCCGCCTGCGCCTGCTCGGCGTCATCCCCGAGGACGGCGGCTCGGTGCACGGCGTCAACGGCTCGAACCTCGACTATTCCGACTCGGTCGTGCCCGAGCTCGACATCACCTACTACTTCACCAAGAACTGGGCGGCCGAACTGATTCTCGGCGTCACCCCGCACGACATCAACGGCGCCGGCACGATCTCCAGCCTCGACAAGATCGCCGAGGTATGGCTGCTGCCGCCGACCCTGACGCTGCAGTACCACTTCACCGATTTCGGCGCCTTCAAGCCCTATGTCGGCGCGGGCATCAACTACACCTTCTTCTTCGACCAGAAGGCCTATTCGGCCGATTCGATCGACGTGCACGACACCTTCGGCTGGGCGCTGCAGGCCGGCTTCGACTACATGTTCGACGAGCACTGGGGCTTCAACGTCGACGTCAAGAAGCTCTTCCTCAAGCCCGATTTCGACGTCGTCGTCGCCGGCCAGGCCTTGTCCGGCAAGGCCGATCTCGACCCGTGGATCGTCGGCGTCGGCGTCACCTACCGCTTCTGATACGCCGCCATACGGACGTGCAAAGGGCCGGCATCCGCCGGCCCTTTTTCGTGTCGCGCCTTCAGTGGCGGAAATGGCGCACGCCGGTGAACACCATGGCGATGCCCGCCGCATCCGCCGCCGCGATCACGTCATTGTCGCGGATCGAGCCGCCCGGCTGGATGACGGCGGTGGCGCCGGCCTCGATGGCGGTGATCAGCCCGTCGGCGAAGGGAAAGAACGCGTCCGAGGCCACCACGCTGCCGCGCGTCAGCGGTTCCGCGAAGCCGCCGGCCGCCGCCGCGTCGCGCGCCTTGTGGGCGGCGATGCGCGCCGAATCGACCCGGCTCATCTGCCCGGCGCCGATGCCGACCGTGGCGAGGTCCTTGGCATAGACGATGGCGTTCGACTTCACATGCTTCACCACGCGGAAGGCGAAGGCGAGGTCGGCCAGCTCCTTCGGCGTCGGCGCGCGCTTGGTGACGACCTTGAGCGCCATGTCGTCCACCACCGCATTGTCGCGCGACTGCACGAGATAGCCGCCCGCCAGCGACTTCACCGTCAGCCCGGTCCCCTTGGGGTCGGGCAGCCCGCCGGTGACGAGCAGGCGCAGGTTCTTCTTGGCGCCGACGATGGCGATGGCGTCCGGCGTCGCGTCCGGCGCCACGATCACCTCGGTGAAGATGTCGACGATGGCGCGGGCGGCGTCGGCGTCCAGCGTGCGGTTCAGCGCCACGATGCCGCCGAAGGCCGAGGTCGGGTCGCAGGCCAGCGCCTTGTGATAGGCCTCGACCAGCGTCGCGCCCTCGGCCACGCCGCAGGGATTGGCATGCTTGACGATCACCACCGCCGGCGCGCGGGCGGGGTCGAACTCGGCCACCGCCTCGAAGGCCGCGTCGGTGTCGTTGAGGTTGTTGTAGGAGAGCGCCTTGCCCTGCAGCTGGCGCGCCGTGGCGACGCCCGGCCGCGCCGGGCCGCCGACATAGAAGGCGGCGCTCTGGTGCGGGTTCTCGCCATAGCGCAGCGCCTCGGCGAGGCGGCCACCGAACACCCGGCTTTCCGCCGCCGCCTCGGCATTGTCCTTCGCCTCGACCTCGGCGAGCCAGCTGGCGATCGCCCCGTCATAGGTGGCGGTGCGGGCATAGGCGAGTTGCGCCAGCTTGCGGCGGGTGGCGAGCGTGGTGCCGCCCTTCTGCTCGATCTCGGACAGCACCGTCTCGTAGCTCGACGGATCGACCACCACCGCCACGTCGGCGTGGTTCTTGGCGGCGGCGCGGATCATCGCCGGGCCGCCAATGTCGATGTTCTCGACGCAGTCGTCATAGCCCGCGCCGCGCGCCACCGTCGCCTCGAAGGGGTAGAGATTGACCACCACGAGGTCGATCGGGACGATGCCGTGCGCGTCCATCGAGGCCCGGTGGGCGGCGTCGTCGCGGATGGCGAGGATGCCGCCATGCACGGCGGGGTGCAGCGTCTTCACCCGCCCGTCCATCATCTCGGGGAAGCCGGTGAGATCGGCAACGTCGAGCACCTTCAGCCCCGCCTCGGCCAGCGCCTTGCGGGTGCCGCCGGTGGAAACCAGCTCGATCTCCTTGGCGGCGAGCCGCCGGGCGAACGCCACGAGGCCGGTCTTGTCGGAGACCGAAAGCAAAGCGCGGGCGATGGGGCGGACGTCAGCGGGCATGGGAATGGCCAATGTTCGTTGCAGCGAGGAATGGCGCCGCCCTATCACGTCTCGGCCCCTGCGTGAACCGGCGCGCGCGGCGGGGCTGCCCTGCCCATCGCTCAGGCGCCCCCTCAGCCGCGCAGCGCCTTCAGCCGGACGAAGGTCCATTCGACCCGCGGCACCTGACGCGCCATGCCGGAAATCACCAGTTGCTCGGTCCGGCGCGGGCCGGTGCCGCCGGCCAGGAAGATGCTCTCCTCGATCGTCACCGTGCTGTCCGGCGCGGTGAAGGCCCAGTCGTCGCCGTCCGGCATGCGCAGGATCACGGTCTGCCCGTCCGAGGCGCGCGAGGGCTCGACGGAGGGATGCAGGTGGAAGCGGATGGCATAGCGGCCGGGCTGGTCGGCGGAGAACTCCTCGCCATGGGCGACGCGGAACAGGTCCTCGCCATCGAGCCGCATGCCGTCCGTCGACAGCCGCAGCGAGCGCTGGTGAACGATGCCGAAACGCTGCGCATAGCCGTCATGGCTCGCGCGCAGCACGTCGGCGCCGCCGCGTTCGCCGCGGTCGACATGCAGTTCGCCCGGCCCGCCGAGCACCGGCGCGCCGCACAGCCGCGCCAGGATCCCGCCGGAGAGGAAACGGCAGGACGAGGCGTCCTCGACCACGGCGGTCGAATGCGCGGCAGTCTGCCGCGCCACCGCACGCCATTCCTCCCGCCCGGTGGCCGGCAGGCCGCAATTGACGACGATGCGGTGCCGGCCGGCGGACAGCTCGAAGGACAGGCAGCCGGCATGCGCCTCCAGGCTCACCGAGATCGGCGGGGGCGTGCCGGTATCGGCGATCACCACCGTGCCGCCCGCCTCCATGCGCTGGTAGCCGGAATAGGGTGCGTTCGACACCGGGCGGCCGCGCGCGTCGTCATAGGCCAGCACGGTGGCGAGCCCGTCGGCCGGCGTCGGCCCCATGCCGTTGAACAGCGCGAAGGCACCGTCGGCATGGCGGAAGAAGCGCAGCATCGGCATCATGCGGTCGATGGCGTTCATCAGCGCCGGCGGCGGCGGCACATGGCGGGCGCCGTAGCACTGGCGCAGCGGCAGCAGATCGAGCAGCAGGTCAATCAGCAGGCCGGGATTGCGGCTCACATGGCCGCCATCCCCGAGGATCTGCCGGTCGAGCTCGTCGACGAGACGCTTCTGCGCCGCGCGCATCAGCCGCGTCTGGTCGGCCATGCACAGGCTGGCCAGCGCCAGCGCCAGCGCGCAGGCCAGACGCGGCCGACCGTCGGCGGCATTCGGCCCGACGCTCTTCATGTAGCGCACCTGCGCCGTCAGGCTGCGGATGAAGCGGCGGTGAAAGCCGGGATCGGCGTCCTGCAGGATCAGCGGCGATTGCGTCAGCCAGCTCATCACCCGGCGGGCGGCGACCTCGGGGACGGAGGCCTGCGGCAGGCGGTGGCCGCGCATGGTGATCCAGTCGCCGACCAGCGCCCGCGCATGCGCCCGGGCAATGGGCGAGGCGGCGGCCTGCAGGTGCCGCAGCCAGCCAAAGGAATAGAGCTCGCGCGCCCATTCCGCCGAGGGCGGCTCCATCTCGAAGGGCGAGGCGCCCTCGGTGAGCACCAGCTTGCCGGCGAAGGCGTAGCGCCCGGCATAGAACTCGCCGGCACGGGCCGGATCGCCGGTGCGCAATTCGTGCGGCGCGAATAGCAGGCGCGAGGGTACCGGCACGGATGCCGCGCGCCAGGGGAACCAGGGGTGCGCCAGCGTGCGCGCCACGAGGCTGCTCCAGCCGGTTTCGATCGCGAACAGCGCCAGACGGGCGCGATCCGCGTAGATGTCGCGGGTCATCAGCGCCTCAGTCCCTCTCGAAGCCGCCGGGAATCACCAGCTCTGCCATGCGGCGAGCTTAGACGAGCAGCCGGCGACGTCCAGCCGGGCCGGCACGGCCGGGCCGATCCTCATGTCCGGCGCAGGCGCGCGGCGAAGAAGCCGTCGAGGCCGGCGAAGCGCGGATCCTCGTCCGGCAGGTGCGTGGGCAGCGTGCGCACCTCGCCGGCGGCGTTGATCCACGCGGCGGCGATGCCGCATTCGCCTGATGTGACCGGATCGCGCACGAAATCGCTCCGCCGCTCCAGCAGCGCCTCGATCTGCCGCTCGCCCTCCTCCGGCTCCAGCGAGCAGGTGGAATAGACCAGCACGCCGC
Organism: Ancylobacter sp. TW_SC_1; assembly: GCF_056836805.1. Lineage (NCBI taxonomy): Bacteria > Pseudomonadati > Pseudomonadota > Alphaproteobacteria > Hyphomicrobiales > Xanthobacteraceae > Ancylobacter > Ancylobacter sp. TW_SC_1. The sequence goes on along the minus strand of NZ_CM166365.1, from coordinate 1,752,918 downwards.
CCGGCTTCACCAGATCGGCGGCGTGGGCGAGGAGGCGGCGCTGCAGCCCGGCGAGGCTGGCGATATCGCCCGGCGCCTTGGTCCAGGCGACATCGGGATGGCGGCGGATGGTGCCCGTCGCCGAGCAGGGCGCGTCGATCAGCACGCCGTCGAACGGCCCGCCGCGCCAGCTCGTGGCGTCCGCCTCGACGATCTCGGCCGTGAGGTTCAGCCGTTCGAGATTCTGCCGGAGCCGCCGCAGGCGCGGGCCGGAGCGGTCGAGCGCCACCACCTGCGCCCCGGCCGCCGCGAGCTGCGCGGTCTTGCCGCCGGGTGCAGCGCACAGATCGGCGATGGTCATGCCTGCAGCAGGATGTAGCAGCAGCGCCGGCAGTGCCGCCGCCGCGTCCTGCACCCACCACTCGCCCTCGGCGAAGCCCGGCAGCGCGGTGACGTTGCCGGCATCGACGAGGCGGATGGTGCCGGTCGGTAGCAACCGTCCGCCGAGCTTTTCCGCAACATTGGCAGCATCTTGGCGCGCGGTAAGATCGAGCGGGGCCTCGCTGGCGAGCGCCCGCGCGATCGCCTCGCCCTGCGCCGCGCCATAGGCGCCGACCCAGCCCTCGACCATCCAGCTCGGCTGGTCCGGCACGTCGGGAAGGATCGCCCTCCCCTCCCGCGCGATCCGCCGAAGTACAGCATTTGCAAGGCCTTTGAAGCCCGCCGTCGCCGGCGTCTCGCCGACCAGCGTCACCGTGGTGCCCACCGCCGCGTGGTCCGGCACGTCCATGAACAGGATCTGCGCGGCGCCGACGAGCAGCAGCGTCTCCACCCGCCGCGCCTTCGCCGGCACGCCCCTTTCCAGCAGCGCGCGCAGCAGTGCCCGCAAACTACCGAGCCGCCGCAACGCCGTCGCCGCGATCATACGCGCCAGCGCCCGGTCGCGCTCGTCGAGATCGCGCGTCAGCCGGTCGAGGTCTTCTTCCAGCGGCCGGCCCTTCTCGAGCACGACATCGATGGCGTCGGCGGCGGCGCGGCGCGGGCCGAGGCCGGGCGCATCCGGCGAGCGCGGGCCGGCCTTCGCCGGGCGGGAGGAGTGCGGAGCATCGTTCATCGCGATGGGACTAGGCCGAGGGGCGCGCGAAGGCAACCTTATCGCGACGCGCGGAACGCCGATTGAACCGAAACGCCGGCCAGGGCTTGTGAAAGCGGACGAGATTGGTTCCTATCCATGCCCGCACCGAGCCTCCGTCCCTGCAGCGACCGGATCATGCCCCATCTCATCCTCATCGCCGACATCGGCGGAACCTCCTCCCGCCTCGCCCTCGCCGGCGTGGACGGCGTGCCGCACGACATCCAGATTCACCGCAACGATGACTTCGCGGGCTTCAAGGAGATGATCGAGGCCGATCTCGCCCTGCGCGGCCCGAGCGCACATACGGCGGTCGGCGGCGCCGTGCTGGCGGTAGCCGGGCCGACGGACCTCGAAACGGTGAAGCTGACGAATCGCAACTGGTCCTTCACCAAGCGCGACATGCGCCGGCATTTCGGCTGGCAGAAATTCGCCGCGGTGAACGATTTCGAGGCGCTGGCCCATGGCGTGCCGGCGCTCGGCCCGGACGATCTCGTCGCTGTCGGCGGCGGCATCGCCGAACCGAAGGCACCCATTCTCGTCTGCGGCCCCGGCACCGGCTTCGGCTCGGCCATGCTGGTGCAGTTCGGCCGCAACCGTCACGTCCTCACCGGCGAGGGCGGGCGCGTACGGCTCGGCGCCGCCGATGCGGAAGAGGCGCTGCTGCTCGGCCATCTGGTGCGCGAGCTGGGGCCGGTGGCGGTGGAGCACGCCCTGTCGGGCTCGGGCCTTGCCCGCATCCACCGCATCCTCTCCGGCGCGACCCTGACGCCGGAGGAAGTGATCACCGCCGCCAAACGCGGCGACGACGCCGCGCGCGAGACCTGCAACGTGTTCCTGCGCCTGTTCGGCCGCATCGCCGGCGACCTCGCGCTGATCACCAATGCGCGCGGCGGCGTCTACCTCGCCGGCGGCGTCTCCGCCGGCCTCGCCCCGCTCGTCGCCGATTCGCCCTTCCGCACCGCCTTCGAGGAACACCCCCCCTTCGAGGCGCGCCTGGTCAACATGCCGGTTCACATCATCGTGCACCCGACGCCGGGACTGATCGGCTGCGGCCAGCTCGGCGCGCGGCTCGCCCGCAGCCTCAGGCCGACCCTGCACGTGGTGTGAAGTCGGCCGCATCGGCCGCCGCCTCCAGCGCCGCCGGGTCGAGCCCCGCCCGCTCCAGCGTCGCGCGCATATGGGCGGGCAGCCCCGCCCGCACGTCGACCGGCTCGCGTCCTTTGCGCTGGGGGAGCACGACGCGGCGCGAATGCAGGTGCAGGATCGGCCCGCCCGGCAGGCGCGAGGCGCCGCCATAGATGCTGTCGCCGAGGATCGGGTGGCCGATGGCGTCGAGATGCACGCGCAATTGATGCGTGCGCCCGGTGAGCGGCGAGAGCGCCAGCACGGCGAAGCCCTCGCCCGCCGCCAGCAGCGCCCATTCGCTGATCGCCTCCTGCCCCTTCGGATCGACGGCCATCCACCAGCCGCGCGTCGGCGAGCGCTTGGAGAGCCTGAGCTCGATGCGCCCGCGCGGCTCGGCCGGAACGCCGCGTACCACCGCCATATAGGTCTTGCCGACCGTACCATCGGCAAAGGCCTTGCCGAGATCGGCCAGCGCCTTGCGATGGCGACCGAGCACCAGGCAGCCGGAGGTGTCCTTGTCGAGTCGGTGCGCCAGTTCCGGTGCATTGGGCAGGCCGAAGCGCAGCGCGTCGAGATGGTCGGCCAGCGTCTCGCCGCCCTTCGGTCCCTTGTGGACCGCAAGACCCGCCGGCTTGTCGATGACGAGCATCATCCCGTCGCGGTGGAGCACGCGCGCGGCGATGTCGAGCGGGGCGTCGGCTGGAGTGGTCTCGGTCGGGCTCATCGCGCCGTCACACCACAAAGGCGACGGCGCGTCGAGAGGCAGGGCGCCGAGGAGGCGCCCGACAGGGGCCCTATTGGGGGCCAACGAGGCCCATGGGGAGCGGGTCAGCTCTTCTCCAGTTCCTCGCGCACGTCGAGCGTCGAGCGTACGCCGATGGAATCGAAGTGCTTCTCGAGGAAGTTGTCCGCCACCTCGCGACCGATGGCGTGCAGATAGAGCAGGAACTCCCACTCGGCGTTCATCTTGGTGGAGGCGTCGAGCGCGATCAGCTTCTCCGCGCCGTCGATGCGGTGCAGGCGCAGATCGCGATAGCCCTCGACGCCGTTGCCCTTCTTCTTCAGGTTGCCATGCTTGAGCAGGCGGGTGACGAACTCGGCCGCGCGCAGCTGCGCCAGCAGCGAGGCGTTGAAGGTGATCTCGTTCATCCGATTGTTGATGTCGCGCGCCGTCTTCGGCGTCTCGCGACGGATGATCGGGTTGATCTGCACCAGCAGAATGTCGTCGGTCTTCACCGCGTTGTAGAAGGGAAACAGCGCCGGATTGCCCATATAGCCGCCGTCCCAATAGGGAACGCCGTCGATCTCCACCGCCTGGAACATGAAGGGCAGGCAGGCCGAGGCCATGATCGCCTGCGCGGTCAGCTCATGCTTGGCGAACACCCGCACCTTGCCGGTGTGCACGTTGGTCGCGCTGATGAAGACGTGGACATGATTGCACGACTGCAGCGCGGCGAAATCGACATGTTCCTCGATCAGCTCCATCAGCGGATTGATGTTGAGCGGATTGAAGTCGTAGGGCGACAGGAACCGGCTCATCACGTCGAAGGCGATGTAGCTCGGATTGGAGTTGAGCGACCAGTTGCCCATCAGCCGGTCGAGCAGGGTGCGCTGCAGCGGGCTGGTGCGTCCGTCCTTGGACACGGCGCGCCAGTAGCGGGTCAGCGCCTCGCGTCCGCCCTCATTGCCGCCGCGCGCCAGCCCGGTCGCCAGCACCGCCGCGTTCATCGCGCCGGCGCTGGTGCCGGAGATGCCCTCGATGGAGATGCGCCCGTCTTCCAGCAACCGGTCGAGCACGCCCCAGGTGAAGGCGCCGTGGGCGCCGCCACCCTGCAGGGCGAGGTTGATCGGCTTGAGCACCGGACCGGACGACTTGTCCGCTTGGACGGCAGGCTCAGCGTGAAGGGTAGGCTCAGCGTGAAGGGTCTCGGGCTTCACCTCGCCCTTGCCCGTCGGCGTGGCGAGCGCGCCGGCCGCCGCTTCCACCGCGGTTCCGGGCGCCACGTCGGTCACGGGCTCGGCGGACGCCACCTTGGTGCCGCCACGCTTGGGCGACGCCGCACGGGGTGATTTCGGGCGGGGCGTTTTCGGGCTTTCGGCCACTCTTCTCAAACTCCTGGAGTTATTCGGCGACCCAGCCGCCGTCGATCTGCTGCATCGAGCCGGTGATCGACCGGGCACTGTCGCCCGCCAGGAACACGGCCAGCGCGGCGACCTGGTCGACGGTGACGAACTCCTTGGTCGGCTGCTCGGCCAACAGGAAGTCCTTCACCTGCTGCTCCGTGATGCCGCGCGCCTTGGCGGTATCCGGGATCTGCTTTTCCACCAGCGGCGTCCATACATAGCCGGGGCAGATGGCGTTGACGGTGATGCCGAAGGTGGCGGTCTCGAGCGCGATGGTCTTGGTCAGGCCGGCGATGCCGTGCTTGGCCGAGACATAGGCCGACTTGAAGGGCGAGGCGACCAGCGCGTGGGCGGAGGCGGTATTGATGATGCGCCCCCATTTGCGCGCCTTCATGCCCGGCACCGCGGCCTTGATGGCGTGGAAGGCGGCGGAAAGGTTCAGCGCGATGATGAGGTCCCACTTGTCGTCCGGGAATTCCTCGACCGGCGCCACATGCTGCACGCCGGCATTGTTGACGAGGATGTCGACCGAACCGAGTGTGTCCTCGGCGAACTTGACGAGGGCCGCGCACTCCGAACCCTTGGTGAGGTCGGCGGCGGAATAGATCGCCTTGACGCCGAACTCGCTCTCGATGCCGGAGCGCTCCTTCTCGATCGCCGCCGCATCGCCGAAGCCGTTCAGCGTAACGTTCACTCCCTCGGCCGCCAAGGCGCGGGCGATGGCGAGACCGATACCGCTGGTCGAGCCGGTGATGACGGCGTTCTTCCCCTTCAAGGACATGTCCGGTTCCCCATTCGATGAAAGACGGGCGGCCAGTGGCCGCTCGCCGACGTTTAACCCGGGGCTGTGACGGTGGCGTCACTGCACCTGCGCTGTCGACCTTGCGCTGCAAAATCGGCAGGCGCAACAGGGTGCGGTCACGGCTGCTTGAGGCAGACCGCAACGACTTCCTTCACCGGATGCTCGCAGGCAACCACCGTCTTGCCACCCTCCGCCGCGAAGGAGGCGATGTGCTGGAAGCCGCGCTCGGTGTTGACGCAATAGCCGCCGATCAGCGCTTCACCGTCCTCGCAACTGCTGGTGCAGCCCGCCGACGGACACGCGACGTTGCGCACCGCGATCTGCGCCGAGGCCGGAGTGCCGGCCGGACCTGCAGGACCCACGGCGCCCGCAGTGCCAGCGGCACCGGCAGGACCTGCGGGACCGGAAGGACCCGCGGGACCGGCCGGACCGGCCACGCCTGCCGGACCGGACGGCCCCGCCGCGCCAGCCTCTCCCTTCGGACCGGCCGGCCCGGTCGGGCCTTCGAAACACGCTGCCAAAGGCAAGGCGAGCGCCGCGACGAGAAGTAGTTTGAACGACCGCATGGAATCCCCCAATGGGCTACCCAGCCCGCCATATCCTGCCCGCCCTGCCTCGGGGTCACAAGGTGCCATCGCACCTAATTCGCCTCCCTGTCGACGCAGCCCTCCGGAGGCTCAGGGAACCGTCCCCGACCGCGCCCGGATGGCCCCGGCCGCATGGCGCCGGGAGCGGCGAAGGGTTATATTGGCCACATGCTGTTTTCCCGACCCACCCTGGAGGGCGCGCACGAGCCCGACCACGATCACGCCGCCTGCGTGGCGGGCGCGATCGCGCGCTTCGAGGAACGCTGCGCCCGGCGCGGCGCGCGCCTCACGCCGCTGCGCCGCCGCGTGCTGGAGGAACTGGCCGACAGCCACACCCCGCTCGGCGCCTACGAGCTGGTGGAACGCCTCGGTGTCAGCGGCGAGAAGCCGCCGCCGATGTCGGTCTATCGCGCGCTCGACTTCCTGGTGTCGGAGGGCCTCGCCCACCGCATCGAGAGCCGCAACGCCTATCTCGTCTGCGGGCGCGACCATGGTGACGACGATGTGATCGTGTTCCTCATCTGCGAGAAATGCGGTGTCACCTCGGAAGTCGCCTCGCACGCCATCGGGCGCGACCTCGCCTGGGCGACGCGCGCCGCCGGCTTCACCCCGCGCACGCCGGTGATCGAGATCGCCGGCACCTGCGCCCGCTGCCGCGCCGCCACAGGCGTGGAAGCCGAGGCGGAGGCAATCCAGTCCGGGCACACCGAGGCCGCCCCGACCCGCGCCGGGACCTCCCGTTGACGGCCGCCGGATGCAGGCTTAACCCCTTGCTCGCCTGCCTGCAGCAGGATCGCCACGAAGACCTGACACGGCTGGCCCCGACGGGCCGGCGCGCCGCCGGACTGTGATCGCCATGGACGCCCCTTCCGCCGCCCCCATCGTCGCCCCCGAGCTGGAAGCCGCCGGCCCCGCGCCGCGCCGGCAGACCATCGCCGTGCGCGTCGGCAACGTCACCGTCGGCGGCGCAGCGCCGGTGGTCGTGCAGTCCATGACCAATACCGACACGGCGGACGCCGAGGGCACCGCCCGGCAGATCGCCCAGCTTGCCCGCGCCGGCTCCGAGATCGTGCGCATCACGGTGGATCGCGACGAATCCGCCGCCGCCGTGCCGGACATCAAGGAGCGCCTGCTCAGGATGGGGCTCGACACCCCCCTCGTCGGCGACTTCCATTACAATGGCCACCTGCTGCTGACGAAGTATCCCGAGTGCGCCGCCGCGCTCGACAAGTACCGCATCAATCCCGGCAATGTCGGCTTCGGCGAGAAGCGCGACCGGCACTTCACCACCATCGTCGAGGCGGCGATCCGCCACGACAAGCCGGTGCGCATCGGCGCCAATTGGGGCTCGCTCGACGACGATCTGCTCACCGCGCTGATGGACGAGAACGCCAAGCTGCCGCGTCCGGCGAACGCCCGCGCCGTCACCCGCGAGGCGCTGGTGCGCTCGGCCCTGCTCTCGGCGGCGCTGGCCGAGGAGATCGGCCTGCCCAGGACCAAGATCATCCTGTCCGCCAAGGTCTCGGCGGTGCAGGACCTGATCACCGTCTACGCCGAGCTGGCGCGTCGCGCCGACTACGCGCTGCATCTCGGCCTCACCGAGGCGGGCATGGGCTCCAAGGGTATCGTCGCCTCGTCGACCGCCATGGGAGTCCTGCTGCAACAAGGCATCGGCGACACCATCCGCGTGTCGCTGACCCCCGAGCCGAATGGCGACCGCACCCGCGAGGTGACGGTGGCGCAGGAAATGCTGCAGACGATGGGCCTGCGCACCTTCGTGCCGCTGGTCGCCGCCTGCCCTGGCTGCGGGCGCACCACCTCCACCACCTTCCAGGAGCTCGCCTTCGAGGTGCAGGACTTCATCCGCACCTCCATGCCGGAATGGAAGAAGCACTATCCCGGCGTCGAGACGCTGAACGTCGCGGTGATGGGCTGCATCGTGAACGGCCCGGGCGAGAGCAAGCACGCCGATATCGGTATCTCGCTGCCCGGCACCGGCGAGTTCCCCACCGCGCCGGTCTATCTCGACGGCAAGAAGGCGATGACGCTGCGCGGCCCGAGCCTGCGCGAGGACTTCAAGAAGATCGTCGAGGATTATGTGGCGCAGCGCTTCGGCGTCGGCGGCGCCCGGGCGACGGCCGAAGGCGTCGACGCGGCGGAGTGAGGGCGATGAAGAAGGGCTACAAGCAGCTTCTCGCCGAGGCCGAGGCCGAGATCACGGCCATCGACCCCGCCGAAGCCGCCATGCTCGACGGTCGCGACGACGTGGTCTTCGTGGATTTGCGCGACCCGCGCGAACGCGAGCGCGAGGGCTCGATTCCCGGCGCCTTCTCGTGCCCGCGCGGCATGCTGGAATTCTGGATCGACCCGGAAAGCCCCTACGCCAAGCCGGTGTTCCAGGAAGACAAGCGCTTCGTGTTCTTCTGCGCCAGCGGCTGGCGCTCGGCGCTGGCCACCAGGACGGCGCAGGACATGGGGCTGGAGAAAGTCTGCCACCTCAAGGGCGGCTTCACCGCCTGGAAGGCGGCGGGCGGCGCGGTGGAGAACCTGCCGCGACGCTAAGGCCGGCCGAGGCTGGGACACGCTTGTCCCCCCACCCCATCGCCGTCATCCTGAGGTGCCCGGCACCGCCGGGCCTCGAAGGATGGGCCTCCGGGAGAGGCCGACAGCTCCATCGACCGAACACAACCGCGCGAGACGTGCGAAAGGCCCCGCCCTCCGCCCCCTTCTGCGCCCACGCCCGTTGCCCTCTTGCCCCTTATCGCGTAAAAGCCCGCGCTCGCCCGAGCCTGTGAATGGCAGGGCCTTCAGGAGATCAGGACATGGGCTACAAGGTCGCCGTCGCCGGTGCCACGGGTAATGTGGGCCGCGAAATGCTCGACATCCTCTCGGAGCGCGGGTTTCCCGCCGACGAGGTGGTCGCGCTTGCCTCCCGCCGCTCGGTCGGGACGGAAGTTTCGTTCGGCGACAAGACGCTCAAGGTCAAAGCTCTCGAGAACTACGATTTCTCCGACACCGACATCTGCCTGATGTCGGCCGGCGGCGACGTGTCCAAGGAATGGTCGCCGAAGATCGGCCGCCAGGGCTGCGTGGTGATCGATAACTCCTCGGCCTTCCGCTACGATAGCGACGTGCCGCTGATCGTGCCGGAAGTGAACGCCGACGCGGTGAAGGGCTTCACCAAGAAGAACATCATCGCCAACCCGAACTGCTCGACCGCCCAGCTCGTCGTGGCCCTCAAGCCGCTGCACGATCTGGCGACGATCAAGCGCGTCGTGGTGGCGACCTATCAGTCCGTCTCCGGCGCCGGCAAGGACGCCATGGACGAGCTGTTCGCGCAGACCCGCGCGGTGTTCGTGTCGGACCCGGTCGAGGCCAAGAAGTTCCCCAAGCGCATCGCCTTCAACGTCATTCCTCACATCGACGTCTTCATGGAAGACGGCTACACGAAGGAGGAATGGAAGGTGATGGCGGAAACCAAGAAGATCTTGGATCCGAAGATCAAGCTCACCTGCACCGCCGTGCGCGTGCCGGTGTTCATCTCGCACTCGGAAGCGGTGAACGTCGAGTTCGAGAAGCCGATCACCGTCGAGGAGGCGACCGCGGCCCTGCGCAACGCGCCGGGCGTGCTCGTCGTCGACAAGCGCGAGCCGGGTGGCTACATCACGCCCTACGAGGCGGCCGGCGAGGACGCCACCTATGTCTCGCGCATCCGCGAGGACGCGACGGTGGAGAACGGCCTCGCCTTCTGGTGCGTGTCGGACAATCTGCGCAAGGGCGCCGCGCTCAACGCGGTGCAGATCGCCGAAGTGCTGGTCAACCGCAAGCTGATCCAGCCCAAGGCGCAGAAGGCGGCCTGAGTCCGCATTACCCGACGTCACGATCATTCCAGCGGCCGCCTCCGGGCGGCCGCTGTCGTTTCAGGCCGGCTCCGTCACCATTCCGCCGAACTCCACCGCCACCACTCCGTCACCGCGGCTGCTTCGGAAAGGGCCCACCGTGATTCAGCGACTTCTGGCGACCGTCCTTGTGCTTGGCGCCCTCACGGGCTCTGCGTTCGCCCATCCGCATGTGTGGGTCGAAGTTCATTCCGAGCTCGACTACGCCCCGGATGGCACGCTCTCGGGTGTACGTCACCACTGGAAGTTCGACGAGGCGTTCTCGACCTATGCGCTGCAGGGGCTGGAGACGACGCCCGACGGCAAGCCCAGCGACAAGACGCTGAAGGAGCTCGCACAGGTGAACATCGATTCCCTGCACGAGTTCGATTTCTTCACCTATGCCAAGCGCGGCAAGCAGGACATCACGTTCCTGCCGCCGAGGGACTATTCCCTTACCTATGACGACACGGCGCTGACGCTGCACTTCACCCTGCCCTTCGCCCAGCCGCCGGCGAAGAAGGGCGAGCTGGCGCTCGACGTCTATGACCCGACCTATTTCGTCGCCTTCCAGCTCGCCGACGACAATCCCGTGACGCTTGCCGGCAATGCGGCCGACTGCGCGCTGACCCTGCATCGGCCGGACCCGGCGGCGACCGGCAGCACGACGACGCTGTCGGAAGGCTTTTTCAATGCCCTCACCTCGGCGAGCCAGTTCGGCTCGCAATTCGCCAACCGCGTCACGGTGAAATGTTCGTGAGCCGCCGGCCGGTCGTCCTCGCGCTGGCTCTCCTCGCCGGCGTCCTGATGCTGCACCCCGCCCTCGCGCAGAGCCCGTTCGGCGTCGGCGCCCCAGCGCCGCCGGTGGAGGGGGGCGGCCTCGCCGGCTTCATCCTCGCCAAGCAGGCCGAGTTCTACCGACTGCTCACCGCGGCGGTGCGCGCCTCGAAGCAGGATGGCCACGCCGTCCTCCTGCTCGGCGGCATCTCCTTCGCCTATGGCGTATTCCACGCCGCCGGCCCGGGGCACGGCAAGGCGGTGATTTCCTCCTATCTGCTCGCCAATGAGGCGACGCTGAAGCGCGGCGTCGGCCTGGCCTTCGCCAGCGCCTTCGCGCAGGCGCTCACTGCCATCCTCGTCGCCGGCGTGTTCGCCGTGCTGATCGGCGCGACCGCGGCCTCGATGAGCCGGGCGGTCTATTTCATCGAACTTGCCGCCTATGGGCTGATCGTCGCCCTCGGCCTGCGCCTCGCCTGGGTGAAGGGCCGCGCGCTCCTCGCCGCCTGGCGCGGCGCGCCGGCGCATGCGCACGCCCCCGATTGCGGCTGCGATGACGACCACGCCCACATGCCCGCGCCCTCGGCGCTGCCCAGGGGCGGCGGCTGGCGCGAATGGTGGGGCGCGGTGATGTCGGTGGGGCTGCGCCCCTGCTCCGGTGCGATCCTCGTTCTGGTCTTCGCGCTGGCGCAGGGCATCTTCTGGGTCGGCGCCGCCTCCGCCCTGCTGATGGGTGTCGGCACGGCGATCACGGTGAGCGCCATCGCGGCGCTGGCGGTGTTCGCCAAGCATGCCGCTGTAAAGCTCGCCGCCAACCGGCCCGGCTCGGCAGGGGCGGTGGTGCTGCGCGGCATGGAATTCCTCGCCGCGCTGGCGCTGGTCGGCTTCGGGCTGGCGCTGTTCCTCGGCTTCGCCGTCAGCGAGCGGCTGACGCTCGGCTGAGCACGGAAGACAGCGTCATCCCGGACGGCCACAGGCCGGTCCGGGATCGCGTGACACGGGCGAGCGATCCCGGACCTGCGCTAGGCCGCGGCCGGGATGACCGAAAGCTCAGTCCTTCAGATAATCGTAGGCCACCTTGCCGAGGCCGAGCGTCAGGTCGGACTTGATGTGCGTGGCGGAGAGAACCTCCAGCACCGGCAGCTTGGCGACGTCGCAGATCGCGTGCGGGAACAGGCCGAGCGCGGCCGGCCCGGTCCACGCCTCCTTGATCGTCACTTCTTCCAGATAGTACTCGACCAGCTCGCACACGCGCGCCGTGCCATCGACATGCGGGATGATCTTGATCATCCAGTTCGGCGCCAGCATCGATTTGAGCACCGCATCCTTGTCGAGCGCCTGGTACTTGTAGCCCATGGTGCCGCAGGCGCAGAGCACGCTGCCATAGTTCAGCTTGGCCACGAGCGTGTCGCTCTCGACCTCGAAGCTCGGCTTGGCCAGCTTCTTGGGGAAGCCCCAGAGCTCGCGGCCGCCGGCGATCGGCGCCTCGTCATCGAGATACATGGAATGGACGAAACCGCCCTTCTTACCCTCGAACTCGACGGGAATGACCTGCCCGGTCTCGGTGTAGTCGCCGAAGCCGGTCGAGTCCGGCATGCGGATGAACTCGTATTTGACGATCGGCTCCGTCACCTTCAGCGGCTCGGGCACCACCTTCTCCAGCGCCGCCGGATCGGTACGGTAGGTGATGATGAAGTATTCGCGGTTGAAGAAGCGATACGGGCCCTTCGGATAGGACGGGCTGGTGAGCGGCATGGAATAGGCGGTGCGGCGAACGTCCTCGATCTTCATGGCAGGCTTATCTCCTGTGACGTGTCAGCGTATCCCATTTGCCGCACTGCGATAAAGGCCGGGCGGCGGGGGCCTGTCCCGCAGGAGAGGCAGGTCCCGCCGGGGGAGGCAGCCCCCCGCCGCCGCGACGATCAGAAGCGGTAGGTGAAACCGCCCTTGACCGCATTGGTGTCGACATCGCTGGCGAACTGCCCCTCATAGCCGATGTTCAGCAGCACGTTCTGGCCCACCGCGACGTCGATGCCGGCGCCCAGCACGAGGCTGTCCTCGGCGATCGGCGCCCCGGCCACGGTGAAGGCGCCGCCGGTCGAGGCGAAGGACATGCCGACCTCCGGCGAGAGATCGCCGAAGGCGTGCCGCCAGGCCAGCGTGGCGTGCGGCGTCAGCGTGCCCGCACCGGCCTCGAAGCGGGTCGCCAGGCGCAGGCCCAGCGTCGAATAGGGCACGTCGTAGGACAGGCCGGACGAGGCGAGCCCGGTGACCGGCGCACCGGTCTCGGTGAAGCCGTCGGTGTCGATCCAGCTCCACGCCATCTGCGCGAAGGGCTCGAAGGCGATGCCGGCCGCCTCGACCGCATAGGCCGCCTCGACGAAGACGTTGGCCGTCGAGCCGTCATAGGAGCCGAGCGGGTTCTCGACCAGGTCGAGCATGACCGCGGTGCGCTTGGTGTCGACGTCGCTCCAGCCATAGCTGACGCCGCCGCGCAGCCGGAAGGCATCGAGGCTCGCGCCGGCATAGGCGGCGATGAGCGCGGTGCTGGCGTCGGCGCTGCTCAGGCGGTCGTTGATGTCGGCGCTGGCCGAGGCGTAGCCGGCCGCGAGGCCGAAGGTCACGGCGCCCGAGGTGACGTCGCCACCGGCGAGGAAGCCGCCGAGCGAGCTGTCGACATCGGCGGCGTTGCCGTTGCCGTCCGCCGTGTTCCACTGGCCGAAGCCCTGCGCCCAGACCGCGTAGGCCGGGCCGGCCGGCTCGACCGGCGGCGCCTTCACCGGGAAGGGGCTCGCCGCTTCCGGCGCCTTGGCGGCATAGGCCGTCGCCGGCCCGCCCGAGGCGAGCGCGGCCATCGCCGGCGAGGTGCCGGCACCGGCCGCCGCAGCCTGCCGCAGGCGGCCGACCAGCGTGTCGGCGATCAGCGTCGACTGGTAGAACAGCGTGGTGCCGACCGAGGCGTGCACCTCGCCCGAGAGCAGGTCGAAGCCCGCCCGGATCGCCGCCTCCTCGCCCACCGTCGCGCCGAACACCGTGGCCTGGAGAAGACCGCCGGCGGCGTGGTCGATGGCCGTGCCGACCGACCGCTGGTTCGCCGTGCGGCCCAGGCTCGAGAAGGCGATGCCGTTGCGCTCCAGCGTCAGCGTGACCGAGGCGCCGTCGCGGCCGAGCGTCGGGTCGATGAACAGGAAGTCCGGCCCGACGAGCGTGTCGAACTGGCCGTCCGGCGTGGTCGTCGTGGTGGCCGAGACGATGGTGTAGACCGCGCCCACATCAAGCGGGCCGCCATCGGAGGCGAGCAGCACCGTGCCGCCATTGATGGCCGAGGTGCCGGCGATGATGCGGTCTCTGCTGGTCCGGTCGATCTCCACCTCGTAGAACGAGCCGGCCTCGAAGGTGGCGGTGCCGGACACGGTGAGGGTGCCGATGGAATTGCCGGGCGAGGCGGTGCCCCCCGCCGCGACGGTCAGCTCGCCTATCGTGGCGTTGCCGCCGAGCCGGGCGCCGTCCTCGATGGTGACCGCGGCCGACGGCATCGCGCCGTTGAGCACGAAGGCGCCGTCGATCACCACCGCGCCGTCGAAGCCGGAGGTGCCGGTGCCGGTGAAGCTCGACCCTTCGCCCACCCAGAGCGTGTTGAAGTCGCGGTATTGGGCGTCGTCGCCGAGCAGCGAGAGGTCGAAACTGCCCGTGCCGCCGAGCTCGAACGTGTTGTCGCCGTCATTGCCGATGACGAGCCCGACGACCTCGCTTCCCGCGCGGTAGATGAACAGGTCGTCGCCGCCGCCCATGTCGACGGCGATCTCGTTGTCGCTGCGGATCAGGCCGGCATTGTCGATCACGTCGTCCTGCGCGCCGATGAACGTCACCGCCGTGCCGTCCGAACGGATCGTGCCCTCGTTGATCAGCGTGGTCGCGAAGGGCGCGGCGCCCTGCGAGCTGTCGTCGATCAGGATGGCGCGGCCGACATCGTCGAGACCCTCATTGGCGTAATTGTCGAACGCCTCGATGATCGCGCCCTGGTGGTTGTAGATGGTGCCGCCGCCCGCCGCGATGCCGTCCGCGGTGTTCGGGTCGCCGTCATTGGTACCGGTGGCGCCGGTGCCCTGGATCAGGCCGTAATTGTGCAGCACCACCTGCCCGTCGACGTCGACGCCGTCGCCGTCGCCGTCCGGCACGCCGTCGGGATCGCCGTCGTCGTCGAGCAGCCCGGTGACGGCGCCGCGTATGGTGCCGTGGTTGATGACGGTGACGAGCGTGTCGCCCGAGCTGTCGACATTGATGCCCGAGCCGTTATTGCCGAGGATCAGGCCGCCGGCCTCGTTGGTCACGCTCACCGCGCCGTCGCCGGTGATGCCGTGCTTGGCGCCGAGGATCTGGCCGGTGCCCGTGTTCACCACCGTGCCGCCGGCATCTTGGAAATCGATGCCGTCGCCGTCGCTGGTGAGGTCGGTGGACTGGATCACCCCGTGATTGGTCACGCTGGCGCCCGCGCCGGGGCGGATGCCGTCGGCGCTCGTCGATTGCAGCGTGCCGTAGTTGAGGATGGTGATGGTGTTGGTCGGCGAGGTGAGGTCGGCGAAGTCGAGCGCCTGCCCCGCGCCGCCGTCGATCAGTCCGTGATTCTCGATCGTGATGACGGCGTTCGAGGTGTCGGAATCCGCCGCGAACTTGAAGCCGTCGTCGCCGCCGAGGATGCGCGCCCCCTCCTGGTTGACCAGGGTGAACGACTTCAGCGTGTCGATATTGTCCTTATTGTCGAATTTGAGCGCGCGATTGTCCTCGCTGAGGGTCTGGATCGTGCCCGAATTGATCAGCGTGATGGTGCCGGCGCCGAAGCGGATGGCGTCGTTCTCGTTCGCGGTGATCGTGCCGCTGTTCTCGATCAGCACCTGCGCGCTGTCGGCATTGGCCTTGTTCAGGTCGAGCACCTGCCCTTCCGCGGAGGTCATCGAACCGGTGTTCACGACGTGCAGATAACCGTCGGCGAACACATTGTTGAGGCGCAGCGTGTCGTCGTCCGAGGTCATCGCGCCATTATTGTGCAGCGTCAGCGTGCCGCTCACCGCGCCGTCGGTGTCGATGGCGCGGTCGGTGCTCGCAACGGTGCCGTCATTGACGATGCTGATGCCCGCGCCGGTGGCCGGTCCGTCCCAGACGATGGCGGTGTCGTCGACGTCGAGCAGGCCACCGCTCTCGATCAGGCCCGTATCGGCGCCCGACACGCTCTGCGTCTCGGTCTGCGTGGTGCCGGTCGGTACGGTGAAGGAGTCGGCGCGGGCACTGGCGAGGCCGGCGGGAAGCGGCGCGAACAGGAGGGCGCTGGCGGCCAGCAGCGCGGAGTAGCTGGCCGACGTAAACAGGCGGTTCATGATGAGACATCCCCGGACATCATTCTTGTGATGTCCGGGGCTAGCCAGGAGGGATGACAGGGGGGTGACAGCCCGGTGACACGGCGCCGGATCGCGGCGGACCACCGCCCTCCCCGCGCCATTGTGGCGCGAGTGTCACAGCTTCCCGTCCAAGTCCTTGAGCGGAAAGGCGCCGGCGTCAGAACGCCATCAGGCCCGCCGCCTCGCCCTCGGTGCCGATGGCCAGCATGCCGCCGTCGGCGCGCCACGCCATGGCGCTCACCGCATTGTCGTCGGGGGCGCGCAGCAGGATCTCGGCGCCGTCCGAGACGCGCACCATCAGCACCAGCCCGTCCTCATAGCCGCAGGCGATCACCTCGTCCCTGGGATGGGTCGCGACGGCCGAGACGCGCACGTCGCGCGGCGCCAGCATGCTGGGCTGCTTGCCCATCGGCCCTTCCTTGCTGGCGAAAGGCCAGAGGATCGCCTCAGCGGAACCGGAGGTGGCGAGGAACTTGCCGCCGGCGGTGAACTCCATCGACTTCACCCGCGAGGGGTAACCCGACATGCGCATGTGCCCGCCATCGGCGAGCCGCCAGCCATGCAGCGCCGGCTCCTGCATCGTCGTCACCACGAAGCGCATGTCCGGGCTCCAGATGACGCCGCGATGCGAGCCCTTCCATTCGAGCACTTCCGGCTTGGCCACCGCATTGGGAAACCACAGCGTCACGCCGCCATAATGGGCGATGGCGAGCCGCGTGCCCTTGGGGGCGAAGGCGAGGCCGCCAACGGTGGAGGGCAGGTCGAGCGACTTGCGCTCGCCCTTGACCGGCTGGAAATGCGCGGTCTTGCCGGTGGAATAGGCGACCGCGCCATCGGGACCGGCCGCCACCTGGTCGATCCAGCGGCCCTTCTGCTCGAACAGCGTCTCGACCGAACCATCGGCCTTCGTCGTCGCCACACGCCCGTCGTCGCCCCCGGTGATGATCCGCCGCGCGTCGCCGGCCACCGAAAGCACCGCCCCCTGATGCGCGCGCAGGCGGGTTTCTTCCGGCCCCACCAGCACCACCTCGCCCTCGCCGAGCACGAAGGCTGCCGTGTCGCCGAGAAAGCGCACGCCGGCGACGGCGCCGCCGAGATCGAGCCGGCGCAGCTTCGAGGTCAGGGAGGACGGGGAGGAAGACAGGGCGGCCATGGGCTTACCAGCTTTCTGAGGAACGGATGTCGGGTTAGCCCAATTCGCGCCCGCCGTCACGCCGCACGGTCATCGAGGAGAGGCTGCCCCCCGTCCGTCATCCCGGAACGGCCGTCAGGCCGTATCCGGGACCGTATGCCGAATGGAGAGCGATCCCGGCTCTACGCTGCGCTACGGCCGGGATGACGGCGGGTGCGTCCCGGGCGGCATCCCTCACGCCACGCAGGAGAGGAAGCCGGCCTCCAGCGCCTTGGCGTCGAGCTTGCGGCCGATGAAGACGATGCGGCTGGTCTTCGGCTCGTCCGCCCGCCAGGGGCGCTGGTGGTCGCCATCGAGGATCATGTGCACGCCCTGGAACACGAAGCGGTCCGGGTCGTCCTTGAAGGCGAGAATGCCCTTGGAGCGCAGGATGTTCGGGCCTTCCTTCTGGGTCAGCTCCTGGATCCACGGGAAGAACTTGTCGGGATCCAGCGGCTTGCCCGACGAGAAGGAAAAGGACTGCATGTCCTCGTCGTGGAAGTGCTTGTGGCCGCCTTCGAGGAAATCGGGGTCGATCGCCTGGATGCGGTCGAGGTCGAAGGCGCCCTGCCCGAGCACCTTGTCGATGGCGATGTTCGAGTTCTGCGTGCGGTGGACGCGGGCGAAGGGGTTGATGGCGCGGATGCGCATCTCGACGTCCTTCAGCTCGGTCTCCGAGACGAGGTCGGTCTTGTTGAGCAGGATCACGTCGGCGAAGGCGATCTGGTTCTTCGCCTCCGGCGCGTCCTTCAGCCGGTCCTTCAGCCATTTCGCATCGGCGACCGTGACCACGGCGTCGAGCGTCGTCTTGGCGCCGACGGTCTCGTCGACGAAGAAGGTCTGCGCCACCGGCGCGGGGTCGGCCAGGCCCGTGGTCTCGACGATGATGCCGTCGAAATCGCCCTTGCGCTTGAGCAGGCCGTCGATGATGCGGATGAGATCGCCGCGCACGGTGCAGCAGATGCAGCCATTGTTCATCTCGAACACTTCCTCGTCGGCACCGACGACGAGGTCATTGTCGATGCCGATCTCGCCGAACTCGTTGACGACGACGGCGAATTTCTTGCCGTGCGGCTCCGAGAGGATGCGGTTGAGCAGCGTCGTCTTGCCGGCGCCGAGATAGCCGGTCAGCACGGTGACGGGGATTTTGTTGGTCTCAGTGTCGGGCATCGCGCCACTCCAATCGTCTCTACTTTCCCTCTCCCCGTCGGGGAGAGGTGGCCCGCGAAGCGGGTCGGTGAGGGGAACTGCCGCGCCGGCGTCCCCCTCACCCCAACCCTCTCCCCCTCGGGGAGAGGGAGCAGCCCCATTCAGCTCGACAGTGCCGAGGAGAGCTCGCGGATGTTGTTGTTCATCATGTCGATGTAGGTGCTCGCCGGGCCTTTGTCATCGGAGAGAGCGTCGGAGAACAGCTCACCGCCGATCTTGGCGCCGGTCTCGCTGGCGATGCGCTTGACGAGGCGCGGGTCGGAGATGTTCTCGACGAACACCGCCGGGATCTTCTCGGCCTTGATCTGGCGGATGATCGTGGCGACATCCTTGGCGGAGGCCTCCGCCTCGGTGGACACTCCCTGCGGAGCGACGAACTCGATGCCGTAGGCGGCGCCGAAATAGCCGAAGGCGTCGTGCGAGGTGATGATACGGCGCTTGTCGGCGGGAATGGCCGCGACCGCCGCCTTCACCTCGGCATCGAGTGCCTGGAGCTTCGCGGTATAGGCGTTCGCATTCGCCTCATAGGTCGCCTTGCCGGCGGGATCGGCGGCGATCAGCGCGTCGCGGATATTGGCGACGTAGATCTCGGCGTTGGGAACCGACTGCCATGCATGCGGGTCGGTGCCGCCATGGTCGTGGCCGTGCTCCTGCGCATGCTCGTGGCCCTTGTCGTGATCATGCGCATCCGCGTGGCCGTGCTCTTCCTCGTCCTCGTCGGCCATCTCGCGCGGCGTGATGCCCTTGGTGGCGACGACGATCTCGGCCTTGGTGCCGGACGCCTTCACGAGGCGATCGATCCAGCCCTCGAAGCCGAGGCCGTTGACGAAGACCAGCTTCGCCGCCGCCACCTTCTTGGCGTCGCCGGGAGCCGGCTGGAAGACATGGGCATCGCCATTGGGGCCGACCAGGGTCGTCACCGCGACCCGGTCGCCGCCGACCTCGCTGACGAAATCGCCGAGGATCGAGAAGGAGGCAACGACGGGTATCTTCGGCGCGGCATCCTGCGCCATGGCGGGAGCCGCGAGGGGGATGGCGACACCGAGCGCAAGTGCGCCGGCAAGGTAGAGGCGGCGGGTGAGCATTTGAAAGGGCTCCTCAAGCTTCGAGATGGCGGTGCGGCAGGAAGCGGGGCAGCAGCCCCCCGACCGGCCCGAACAGCACCGACAGCGCATAGGCGCCGCCGGCGACAAGGATGATGGCCGGCCCGGAGGGCACGCCGGAATGGTAGGAGACCAGCAGGCCGAGGGCACCCGAGGCGCAGGCGACCAGCACCGACACGCCGACCAGCGCGGTCAGTTCGCGGGTCCAGAAGCGGGCGGCGGCGGCCGGCAGCATCATCAGCCCGACCGCCAGCAGCGTGCCGAGCGCATGGAAGCCGCCGACGAGGTTCATAACCACCAGCGCCAGGAAGACGAGATGCGAGGGCGCCCCCGCCCGGCTGACCGAGCGCAGGAAGCCGGGATCGACGCTCTCCAGCACCAGCGGGCGCCACAGCAGCGCCAGCACCACCAGCGTCAGGCTGGAGATCGAGACGATGAGCAGCAGCGTCGCGTCGTCGAGCGCCAGCACCGTGCCGAACAGCACGTGCAGCAGGTCGACATTCGAGCCGCGCAGCGACACCAGCAGCACGCCGAGCGCCAGCGAGATGAGGTAGAAGGCGGCCAGCGCCGCGTCTTCCTTCATCTGCGTCGCCCGCGCCACCGCGCCGGCACCGAGCGCCACCGCGAAGCCGGCGACAAGCCCGCCCACGGTCATGGCGAAGAGGTTGAGCCCGGCGGCGAGGAAGCCGACCGCCGCGCCCGGCAGCACGGCATGCGCCATGGCGTCGCCGGCGAGGCTCATGCGGCGCAGCATCATCAGCACGCCGATGGGGCCGGCGCCGATGCCCAGCGCCAGCACGCCGACCAGCGCGCGGCGCATGAAGTCGAATTCGGCGAAGGGGCCGATGAGGAGATCGTACATCACGCGGCCCTTCCCGGCGCATCCGCCGGCGCGCAGGCCGGGGCATCCTCGTCCCACGCCTCGCACATGCGGCGAGCCTCGGCGAGGTTGGAGGCGGTCAACACCTCGCGGGTGGCGCCCCAGGCCACCGCCTCGCGGGCCAGCAGCAACGTGCGCGGGAAATGGCTGCGGACGAGTTCGAGGTCGTGCAGCACGGCGAGGACAGTGCGGCCCTCGCGATTCCAGCGCTCCACCACCGCCACCAGATCGGCGACCGTGCCGGCGTCGAGCGCGGTGAAGGGCTCGTCGAGCAGGATCAGGCGGGCGTCCTGCAGCAGCAGGCGGGCGAACAGCGTGCGCTGCATCTGGCCACCCGACAGCGTGCCGATGGGCCGCG
The DNA here is from genome assembly GCF_056836805.1 of Ancylobacter sp. TW_SC_1. Classification (NCBI taxonomy): domain Bacteria; kingdom Pseudomonadati; phylum Pseudomonadota; class Alphaproteobacteria; order Hyphomicrobiales; family Xanthobacteraceae; genus Ancylobacter; species Ancylobacter sp. TW_SC_1. The sequence goes on along the minus strand of NZ_CM166365.1, from coordinate 1,732,397 downwards.
CCTCGAAGCCTTCCAGCCCGACGGCGGCGATGGCCGCCTCGATGCGCGTACGGTCGGCCCGGCTGATGCCGCCGAACAGCCCGGCCCGGCGCCACAGCCCCATGGAGACAAGGTCGTAGACATCGATGGGAAAGGAGCGGTCGACTTCCGCCGCCTGCGGCAGATAGGCGATCTCATGGGCGGGAACATGCCCCTCGATGCGGCCGTTCAACGGCGACAGCACGCCGGCGATGCCCTTGAGCAGGGTCGACTTGCCGGCGCCGTTCGGCCCGCAGATGGCGAGCAGGTCGCCCGCCGGCACGTCGCCGTCGAGATGGTGCACCGCCGGATGCCGGTCGTAGCCGAGCGTCAGGTCACGGAAGGAAAGCACGTTGCCCATCACGCGCCGACCCCGATCACCGCCAGCGCCGCCGCCCAGAGCAGCCCGGCCAGCGGCAGGGCGATGGCGAGGCGCTGCCAGGCCGACAGGCGCAGCAGCGAGAAGCCCGGTCGCGCCGCCGGATGGCGCGCGCCGGCGGGATGCGAGTGGTGGCGGTGCGCGTGGGCATGGCCCGCACCGTCCTGCGCCACATGGACATGGGCATGTCCGGCGTGGCCCGGCCCGTCCGGGGAATGAGCATGCCCGTGCCCCGCGGCGCCGGCTTCGGCGGCTCCATGCCCATGCGGAGGGGAACGATCATGGCCATGAACGTGAAGACGGGCGGGGGCGACGGACATGCTCAAACTCCAGAGTGGGAGATTGATACAGTATATCGGCAACGCCCGTCCAGCCGAAAAGATACACTGTATCGACGGGAGGCTTGCGCGGCGTCAACGACGCCGCGCGCCGTCGCACGGAATGCTCGCCCCGCCGAATTGATGGGACGCCCCGTCTCGACGGCGCGCCCGCATCGACTTATGAGAGGGCGCCTTTTGCCCCGCCGGCGCTGCCGGCCTGTTCGATCTGGAGCCCGTCCATGGACATTTCACGCATTTCGGCCGGACCCAATCCGCCTGACGAAATCCACGCCGTCATCGAGATCCCGGCCGGCGGCGCGCCGGTGAAGTACGAGCTCGACAAGGAATCGGGCGCGCTGTTCGTCGACCGCTTCCTGCACACGCCGATGTTCTACCCGGGCAATTACGGCTTCATCCCGCAGTCGCTCGGCGACGACGGCGACCCGCTCGACGTCATCGTCATCTCGCCGATCGCGCTGCTGGCGGGCTCCGTCATCGCCGCCCGCCCGATCGGCGTGCTGATGATGACCGACGAGAAGGGCGGCGACGAGAAGATCCTCGCCGTGCCGGCGGACTCGGTCTACCCCTACCACTCCAAGGTGACGAGCTATGCCGACCTGCCGCCGCTGGTCGTCGAGCAGGTGGCGCATTTCTTCACCCACTACAAGGATCTGGAGAAGGGCAAGAAGGTCTCCGTGGCCGACTGGGAAGGCCCGGAGCGCGCCCGCGAGATCATCGTCAAGGCGATTCAGGCTGCCAAGAAGTGAGCCGATCCGACTGAGCCGATCCATCGGCGGATGAAGAGGCCCGGGCCACGCCCGGGCCTCTTTGCGTTTCGGCGCTTTGCTCAGCCCTCGAAGCCCATCTCGGCCAGCGCCCGCTGCAGCGCCGCGCCGAGCACCACGCCCTCGCGCACGGAGCGCGCGCGGTTGACCAGCCGCCGCGTGCCCGGAAGCCGCGCGCCCGGTTCGCTCTCGATGGTGAGCGCCAGCCGCTCCAGATGGTCGAGATAGGCGTCGCCCGCCACCGCGCCGGGGTTTATGGCGATGACCACATGGCCGACCGAGGCCGGCGGCCCCTTGCCGTCGAAGAAGCTCGGCGCGTCGAAGGAGAAGGTCGAGGCGGTCAGCGCGGCGGCCATCACCTCGATGATGAAGGCGAGCGCCGTGCCCTTCGCCTCGCCCATCGGCACCATCGTGCCGGCAAGCCCCGCCTTGGCGTCGGTGGTCGGGTTGCCTTCCGTGTCGAACGCCCAGCCCTCGGGAATGCTGGCCTCGCCCCGCTGCACGGCGGCGAGCAGGTTGCCGCGCGCCACCCGCGCGACGGAGAGGTCCACCACCGCCGGCGGCCGCCCCTTCAGCGGCGTGGCGAAGGCGATCGGATTGGTGCCGAACACCGGCTTGCGTCCACCCCAGGGAGCGATGGAGGCCGAGGCGTTGGAAAAGGCGAGGCCGACCAGTCCCTCGGCGGCCAACGTCTCGACCGGCTGGCCGGCAACACCGAAATGACTGGAACGACGGATCGCCATCAGCCCGATGCCGCTCTCGCGGGCAACCGCGGCGATCTCCGGCAGGCCCAGTTCGATGGCGGGATAGGCGAAACCGTTGCCGGCATCGACCGCCAGCACCGAGGGCGCCACGCGGCGCAGCGTCGGCACGGCATGGCCGTCGATCTTGCCGGCCGCCGCCATGGCGGCGTAGCTCGGCAGGCGGGTGAGCCCGTGCGTGCCGAGCCCGTCCGCCTCGGCGCGGATCAACGCCTCGGCGGTGATGCGGGCATTGGACGGCGCGGTGCCGAAACGCTCCAGCACGCGGGCGGCATAGGCCCGCGCCTCGTCGAGGTCGAGACGGCGGGCGTGGAACCCCGCCCGGGCAGGCGATCCTTCCATCACATTGCCGCCCCGCCGAGCGGCCCCGCCGGCAACCGGGCGAGATCGAAGCGGTGGACGTCGGCAAGCAGTTCGACGAAGGCGCGCGCGCCGTAGAGCGCGCAGGTCTCGCCCTTCTCGAGGCTCGCCTCGGTGGCGTCGCCCATCGCCCCGGCGGGCTGGATATCCTGCGCCATCCAGCCGAAGCCGGCCGGCGTGCCGGCGCGCAGGAAGGCGAATTCCTGCTCCATGGCAAGCGTCACGGGCGGGAAGTCGCGCACTTCCTCGCTCCGTACCGTGTCCGGGCGGAAAGCCATCATCAGCGAGGTCTCGACCCCGCCGGCATGGATGCCGTGCTGGCGCTCCTGTGCCGAGAACAACCCCTCGGGATAACCGAAACGATGCCAGGAGACGGTGACCGCCAGCATGCCGAGCCGGGCGCGCAGATCGCGCGACACGATGTCGAGGATCGGCACGTTGCCGCCATGCGAATTGACGATGACCAGCTTGCGCACCCCGGCGCGGCGCACGCTCTCGCCGATCTCGGTCCAGGCGCGGATCACCGTCTCGGCCGACAGGGTGAGCGTGCCGGGAAAGTGGACGTGCTCATTGGACTTGCCGACCGCCTGCAGCGGCAGGAACACGGCCGGAATGTCGTCCGGCAGCAGCCGCGCCACCTCCTTGAGATAACCCTCGCCGATATAGGCGTCGACGCCGACCGGCAGATGCGGCCCGTGCTGTTCCACCGCCGCCACCGGCAGCACGGCGATCCAGTTTTCGGTATCGCCGGCGGCGAAGTCGGTCCAGGCGAGTTCGGTCCAGAAGCGTTTGGGGGGCATGGCAGCGGTCCGGGCGAAGAGGGTCGCGGGGTTTTAGTCTCAATCCGCCCGTGCGGCCAGCGCCTCGATCTCGACCTTGAACTCGGGCCGGGTGAAGCCGGAGACGATCATCAGCGTCGAGGCCGGCGGCGGATCGGCGACGAAGCGGTCGCGCGCCGCCATGTAGCCGGCCATGTGGGCACGATCGGTGACATAGGCGTTGAGCCGGACGATGTCGGCCGGCTCCATGCCGGCCTCGGCGAGGCACGCCGCGATGGCACGAAAACACAGCTCGGCCTGTGCCTCGACGTCCTCGGGGATGGCGTCCTGCGCCGAGATGCCGAGCTGCCCGGAGGTGAGAAGCAGCCGTGCGCCCGCCGTTACCTCGACGGCATGGCTGTAGCGGGCGAAGGGGCGGCGGATGTCGGGCGGAACCAGATGGCGCAGCATGTCGGTACACTCGGCAGGGATATCCAGCGGCGAAATCGGGCGGCGCGCGGCGAGACGGAGGGGATGCGCGCAGCGCGACGCGAATGCACAGACTTGTCACCGCAGTGTATGTGCATCGCGATTAAGCTCGCCTATCATGACGGCATATGATCCGTCACGCACCGCCCCTTCATACCCGGATGGAGACATCGATGCGCCTGCGTTTGCCACGCTTGCGGTCCTTCTTCCCCCTCGCGGTGCTGACCGCGATCGCCCTCGCCACCCTCGTGCCGGGCACCCCGGCCGCGGCCGCCGACAAGGTCACCTTCGGCACCAACTGGGTGGCCCAGGCCGAGCATGGTGGCTTCTACCAGGCGGTGGCCGACGGCACCTACGAGAAATACGGGCTGAACGTCACCATCCTGCCCGGCGGTCCGCAGGCCAACAACCGGTTGCTGCTGCCGGTCGGCAAGATCGATTTCTACATGGGCGCCAACATGCTGCAGGCGATCTCTTCGGTGGTCGAGGACATCCCCACGGTGGTCGTCGCGGCGATGTTCCAGAAGGATCCGCAGGTCCTGATCGCCCATCCGGACGTCGAGACCTTCGAGCAGCTCAAGACGAAAACGCTGTTCATCTCCAAGGAGGGGCTGGCGAGCTACTACCAGTGGCTGGTCGCCGATTACGGCTTCAGCGAGAACCAGGTGAAGCCCTACACCTTCAACGCCGCGCCGTTCCTCGTCGACAAGAACAGCGCCATGCAGGGCTACGTCACCTCCGAGCCCTATGCGGTGGAGCAGCAGGGCGGCTTCAAGCCCAAGCTGTTCCTGCTCGCCGATTATGGCTTCGACACCTACGCCACCACCATCGAGACCCGCAGCGAGCTGGTGAAGCAGCACCCCGATCTGGTGCAGCGCTTCGTCGATGCCTCGATCATCGGCTGGTACAATTATCTCTACGGCGACAACACCAAGGCCAACGCGCTGATCAAGCAGGACAATCCTGAGATGACCGACGCGATGATCGCCTTCTCCATCGCCAAGCTGAAGGAATATGGCATCGTCGATTCCGGCGACACCACGTCGCTCGGCATCGGCGCCATGACCGACGCACGGATGAAGAGCTTCTATGACAAGATGGTGCAGGCCAAGGTGCTGAAGCCCGGCATCGACTTCGGCAAATCCTACACCATCCAGTTCGTGAACAAGGGCGTCGGCAAGGAACTGGCGCCGAAATGACGGAACGTCCATGACGCTGCGCGCCATGATACCGCACGCCATGATACCGCACGCCGTGATGCCGCATGCCCTGATGCGCGCCCTGGCGGCCCCGGGTTCCCGGGCGTGCCCCGCATGAACCAAGCCGCCCCGGAAGCCGATGCCGGCGAGGCGCTGCTACGCCTGAACGGCGTCGGCAAGCGTTTCGCCAACACCGTGACGGCGCTCGACGGCCTCGACATGGAGGTCCGGCAGGGCGAGTTCCTCTCGCTGCTCGGCCCCTCCGGCTGCGGCAAGTCGACGGCGCTGCGGCTGATCGCCGGCCTCACCGAGCCGAGCGCCGGGCGCATCGACTGGAGCCGTGGCGAGGCCGCGCGCCGCTCCAACGACCCGCCGTCGATCGGCTTCGTGTTCCAGGAGCCGACGCTGATGCCGTGGGCGAGCGTGTTCGGCAATGTGCACCTGCCGCTCAGGCTCGCCGGCGTCGGGCGCCGCGCGGCCGAGCCCGCCATCGCCGAGGCGCTGGAGATGGTCGGGCTTTCGTCCTTCCGCGACGCCTATCCGCGCGAATTGTCCGGCGGCATGAAGATGCGCGTCTCCATCGCCCGCGCCCTCGTCACCAAGCCGCGCCTGCTCCTGATGGACGAGCCCTTCGCCGCGCTGGACGAGATCACCCGTTTCAAGCTGAACAACGATCTGCTCGAGGTCTGGCGGCGTCTGGGCTGCACCATCGTCTTCGTCACCCATTCGGTGTTCGAATCGGTCTATCTCTCCTCGCGCATCCTGGTGTTCCGCGCCCGGCCGGGCCGCGTCTCGGCCGAGCTCCATATCGACCCGAACCAGCCGCGCGACGAGGCGTTCCGCACCTCGCCGGAATATGCCGGCCTGTGCCGGGAAACCTCGCTCGCCCTCGCCCGGGCGATGGAAGCCAACTGAGACTGGAGGCGCGCATGGCCCGCTCGCCCTTCCGCTGGCTCCTGCCGATCGGCGTGCTCGCCGCGCTCGTTTTCGCCTGGGCCATGGTGGTGAAGGTGAACAACCTGCCGCCCTATGTGCTGCCGGCCCCCGGTCTGGTGCTGGAGACCCTGATCAACGACCGCGTCGTGCTGCTGCGCTCCATGCTGGTGACGCTGGAGACGACGGCGCTGGCGCTGCTCATCGCGGTGGTCGGCGGCGTCGGGCTGGCGCTCATCTTCGCCAGCGCACGCATCGTCGAGTTCTCGCTGTTCCCGATCGCCGTCATCCTGCAGGTGACGCCGGTGATCGCGGTGGCGCCGCTGATGCTGATCTACATGTCGACCGACGCCGCCGTGCTGGTCTGCGCCTGGATCGTCGCCTTCTTCCCGGTGCTGTCCAACACCACGCTGGGGCTCAACTCGGTCGATCCGAACCTGCGCGACCTGTTCCGCCTCGCCGGCGCCTCGCGCTGGCAGACGCTGATGCAGCTCAAGCTGCCGACCGCCCTGCCGTATTTTCTCGGCGGCTTGCGCATCGCCGGCGGGCTGGCGCTGATCGGGGCGGTGGTCGGCGAGATCGCCGCCGGCTCGGCCGGGCAGGGCTCGGGCCTCGCCTTCCGCATCATCGAATCCGCCTACCGGCTCAACATTCCGCGCCTCTTCGCCGCGCTGCTGCTGATCTCGCTCGCCGGCATCCTGATCTATGCGGTGCTGAGCCTGCTCTCATGGCTCGTGCTGCGCCGCTGGCACGAGAGTGAAATCGGCGGCCCTGCATGAGGACGCCCGACCTTGCCGCCCCGCCCGCCGCCTATGTGCTCGGCGATGCGCGCGCGCCGGCCTGCCTGATGCCGGCGGCGCCCCCCGGCCCGGTCGATGCCGAGGGGCTGATCGCGCTCGACCTCGCGATCGAGGACGGCCGCCTCGCGCGCCTCGCCCCTGCCGGCGCGCTGGCCTCGAACGGACCCCGCCTCGATCTGGCCGGCCGGCTGGTCCTGCCCGGCCTCGTCGACATCCACACCCATCTCGACAAGGGCTTCATCTGGAAGCGCGCGCCGAACCCGGACGGCACGTTCGAGAGCGCCATCGCCGCCGTCGCCGCCGATCGCGCCGCGAACTGGGACGAGGCGGACGTCCGCCGCCGCTTCGATTTCGCGCTGCGCTGCGCCTTCGCGCACGGCACCGTCGCGATCCGCACCCACATCGATTCCGACGGCCCGCGCGCGGCAGCCGCGTGGAAGGTCTTCGCCGAGATGCGCGAGGCATGGCGCGGGCGCATCGAGTTGCAGGCGGTCGGCCTGATGGCGATCGACAGCGTCCTCGACGCGGCTCCTTTTGCTGCCCTCCTCGAGCTGATCCGCGAGCATGACGGGCTGCTCGGCACCTACACCTATGTGACGCCCGCACTCGATGCCGGGCTGGAACGGCTGTTCGACGCCGCCGAGCGCCACGGCCTCGCCCTCGACCTGCATATCGACGAACGCGACAGCGAGGCGCGCGCGCTGCACGACATCGCCCGGATCGCGCTGCGCCGCCGCTTCCAGGGCCCCCTCCTCGCCGGCCATTGCTGCGCGCTGGCGCTCAAGGACCACAGCGAGATCGACCGCACCCTCGACCTCGTGGCGCAGGCCGGAATCGCCGCCGTCTCGCTCCCCCTGTGCAACCTCTATCTGCAGGACCGCATCCCCGCCCGTACCCCGCGCTGGCGCGGCGTCACGCTGCTGCACGAGATGAAGGCGCGCGGCATTCCCGTCATGATCGCCAGCGACAATACCCGCGACCCCTTCTACGCCTATGGCGACCTCGATCTCGTCGAGGTCTACCGGGAAGCGAGTCGCATCGCCCATCTCGACCATCCGCATGGCGACTGGCCGGCCCTGATCGCCCGCACGCCCGCCGTTCATATGGGCGTCGCCGCCGGCCTGCTCGCGCCGGGCCGCCCGGCCGACCTGTCGATCTTCCAGGCCCGCAGCCTCAACGAGTGGCTCGCGCGGCCGCAGACCGACCGCCGCGTGCTGCGCGCCGGCCGCGCCATCGACGCGACGCCGCCCGACTATGCCGAACTCGACGAGCTGATGGAGCGCCCGCGTGACCCTTGACCTCGCCGCCCTCAAGGCCCGGCTCGGCGGCATCCGCACCGAGGACAACCCCGCTCTGGTGCGCCAGAAAAGCCGGGATTTCTACTGGTACTCGCCGACCCTCAAGCGCCAGCTCGACGCGGTGAACGGCGACATCGTCGCCTTCCCGACCAGCGAGGAGGAGGTGCTGCGCGTCCTCGCCGCCTGCTTCGCGCTCGCCATTCCCGTCACCCCGCGCGGCGCCGGCACCGGCAATTACGGCCAGGCCATGCCGCTGGCGGGCGGGCTGGTGCTCGACCTGTCCGGCCTCGACAGGGTGCTGGAGATCGCCCCCGGCCGGGTGCGCGCGCAGGCCGGCGCCATCATCGCCGATATCGACGCCGCCTGCGCGGCGAGCGGGCAGGAACTGCGCCTGCACCCCTCCACCTACCGCACGGCGTCCATCGGCGGCTTCATCGCCGGCGGTTCGGGCGGGGTCGGCTCGATCAGCTGGGGCGGCCTGCGCGATCTCGGCAACATCATCTCGCTGCGCATCGCCACCATGGAGGCCGAGCCGCGCCTCCTCGACCTCTCCGGCGAGGAAGTGCAGAAGATCGCGCACGCCTATGGCACCAACGGCATCATCCTCGAGGTCGAGATGCCGCTCGCCCCGGCCTATGGCTGGATCGAGGCCATCGTCGGCTTTGACGACTTCGCCGAGGCTGCCGCCTATGCCAATGCGCTGGGCGAGCAGGACGCCATCCTCAAGAAGCTGCTCTCGGTCATCGCCGCGCCGGTCCCGCAGGACTATTTTCTGCGTCACCGCAAATACCTGCCCGACGGGATGCACGTCGTGTTGGCGATGGTGGCGCCGATCGCGCGCGCGGCCTTCGAGAGCTTCACCGCGCGCCGGGGCGGCAGAATGCTGTTCCGCTCAGACCTCCTCTCCACCGAGGAAGCCCGAGGCCTGCCACCGCTCTATGAGCTTGCCTGGAACCACACGACGCTGCGGGCGCTGCGCGTCGACCCGGCGATCACCTATCTGCAGACGCTCTATCCCTTCCCCGACCAGCTCGCGCTGGTCGTACAGGTCCATGCGATACTGCGCGAGGAGGTGCCTGCGCACCTCGAATTCGTCCGCTTCGACGGCAAGGTCACCTGCTTCGGCCTGCCTCTGGTGCGCTTCACGAGCGAGGACCGGCTGGCCGAGATCGTCGCCCTGCACGAAGGGCTCGGCATCCCGGTGTTCAACCCCCACCGCTACACGCTGGAGGAAGGCGGCATGAAGCAGACGGACGCGGCGCAGCTCGCCTTCAAGCGCGAGGCCGATCCCGAGGGGCTGCTCAACCCCGGCAAGATGATCGCCTGGGACCGTCCCGACTTCGATTTCGGCGGCAACCGCACCTATCTCTTCCCCGGCCTCGAACGCCATGCGGCGCGGAGCGAGGCGTGATGCGCGCGCTCGTCGTCTACTGCCATCCGGTAGAGGAGAGCTTCAACGCCGCGGTGCGCGACGCCGTGCTGCGCGGGCTGAAGGCCGCCGGCCACGAGGTCGACCTGATGGACCTCTATGCCGAGGGCTTCGATCCCGTCATGTGCCGCGAGGAGCGGCTCGGCTATCACCAGCCCGGCACCAATGTGCGGCCCATCGCCGACCCTCTCGAGCGGGTGAAAAAGGCCGAGGCGCTGGTCTTCGTCGCCCCGACCTGGTGGTACGGCCCTCCCGCTATGCTGAAAGGCTGGCTCGACCGGGTGCTGGTGCCGCACGAGACCTTCGGCATGCCGCAACCCAACCGGCCGCTCGAACGCCGGCTCACCAACATCCGCATCGTCGCCGCCGTCACCACCCTCGGCTCGCCCTGGTACTGGTGGCTGTGGATCGGCCAGCCGGGGCGGCGCATCCTGCTCGACGGCATTGGCGGGATCGCGCATCCGCGCGCGCGCAGATTGTGGTTTGCCCTTCACGGCATGGATTCGGTGAGTGCGGAAAAGCGTGCCGCCTTCCTCGCCCGGGTCGAGGCGCGCTTCGCCGAACTGTAGAAAGCAGCTGCAATTTACCGCCGCTTTGACGAAGCTGCCGATTGCCGCCATGTTCGTGTCACGGCAACGCGTTTTTATCGCAACAAATAGTTGTTGCCTGACGTGTTTCGGTCGCGGGGGCCCGCATGAAGGACAGCTTCGATAAGAAGATTGGCCAGCGACTGCACCATGTCGCGCGCCTTCAGCGGGTCTTGGCGGCACGTCGGCTCCAGGAGCTCGGCCTGTTCCCGGGGCAGGAAAATGTGCTCAAGCTGCTCTCCGAATCGGACGGCCGCACCATGACCGAGCTGGCCGCCGCGCTGAAGGTACGCCCGCCCACCGCCTCCAAGACGGTGGGGCGCCTCTCGGCGCAGGGCCTTCTGGTCCGGCGCGCCTCGGAGGGCGACGCCCGGCTGGTCCGGGTGCACCTCACCGAGGAAGGGCGCCTGCGCGCCGGCGCGATCGATGGCATATGGGACTCGCTGGAAGAGACCATGACCGCGGGCCTCGACGGCAAAGAGCGCAAGCGCATGCGCAAGATGCTGCGCAAGATCGAGCGCAACCTCTCCGCCCAGCTCGGCAGCGTCGTCGCCGATCCGGACGAGGACGCCGAGGATGGCGTCGAGGAAGAGACGGCCTGATCCTTTCGCCGCGACGTCGACGCGCTCCCCGTCGCGACCGGCGGAAGGGGACTTGAAACCGCGCGGGCTTTGGTGAGGAATACCGCCCCCACCGCCCAGGAGTTCCCCATGTCCGCTCGCCCCGACCTTCTCCAGACCGGCCCCATGATGGGAATGATCGAGGCGCAGCTGAACGAGCACTTCACCGTTCACCGGCTCGACGCCCCGGACACGGAGACCGTCCTCGCCGAGGTTGCTCCGCGCATCCGCGCCGTCGCCACCGGCGTCGGCTCCACCGGGGGCGGCGCGCGCCGGGTGACGGACGCGCTGATGGCGCGGTTGCCGGCGCTGGAGATCGTCGCCAATTTCGGCGTCGGCTATGACGCGGTGGATGCCGAAGCGGCGGGCCGGCGGGGCGTCGTCGTGACGAATACGCCCGGCGTGCTCGACGACGAGGTGGCGGACCTCACCATCGGCCTGCTGCTCGCCACCATCCGCCAGATTCCACAGGCCGAACGCCATCTGCGCGCCGGCAAGTGGCCCTCCGGCGGCTTCCCGCTGACGGCGACGCTGCGCGACCGCACCATCGGCATCGTCGGCATGGGGCGGATCGGCCGGGCCATCGCCCGCCGACTGGAAGGCTTCGGCCGGCCCATCGCCTATCACAGCCGCCGCCCCGTCGAGAACGTCCCCTACGCGCACTATCCCGACCTGCTCGCGCTGGCACGCGACGTCGATGCCCTCATCGTCATCGTCCCCGGCGGCCCGGAGACGCACAACATGATCAACGCCGAAGTGCTCGCCGCGCTCGGGCCGAAGGGCGTGCTGATCAATGTGGCGCGTGGCTCAGTGGTCGACGAGCCGGCGCTGATCAGGGCGCTGCAGGACGGCACCATCGCCGCGGCCGGCCTCGACGTCTTCGCCGACGAGCCGCATGTGCCGGAAGCCCTGATCGCCCTCGACAACGCGGTGCTGCTGCCGCACGTCGCCTCCGCCACTCACGTCACCCGCGACGCCATGGGCCAGCTCGTCGTCGACAATCTGCTCACCTGGCGCGATGGCGGGCCCGTACTCACGCCGGTGCCGGAAACGCCCGTGAAGGCGGGGGCCTGAGAGGAGCCACGCATGAGGCCGCGCCAGCCCATCGCACCATCGGGACGGGCCGCCGCGCTCTCCGCGCTGCTCGCGTGCCTCTCCCTCGCCGCGCCGGCACGGGCGCAGGAAGCCGCCACACCCGAGGCGGCCACGCTGGTCGACAGCTACCAGCTGACCAATGCGGATGGCGACCACATCTGCCCGATCGTGCTCAGCGGCAAGCCGCACGCCCGCAAGGACGCCGGCGGCGTGGCCTTCGACGTGGGCTTCGACAGGCAAGCCTGCGCCGCTGCCATCCTGTTCAGCGTCGATATCGCCGCCTGGACGCCGGGGCCGGGCAACGCCATCCGCCTGCTCGCACCGGACGGTCGGCTGGTCGCCGAGTTCACCGAGGGCGTCGGCGGCACCTGGGAGGCTCTGCGCGAAGGCGACGGCGTCTATTTCCTCGTCAACCCCCGCCTCGCCGACCCCGGCATCCACCCGGCCGACCTCGTCGGCGGCTGGGATCTGGCGCGGACCGCCGGCAAGCCGCTCTGCCGGCTCGAACTGACCGATGCACGTGCGGACGCCGGCACCTTCCGGATCACGCTCGGCCCGGCCTGCGCCGCGCCCGTCGTCGCGCTGGCGCCCGACCGCTGGCGTCTCGACGGCAACGATCTCGTTCTGCTGACGGCAAGCGGTGAAGGTCTGCGCTTCGCCCGGCAGGAAGACGGCAGCTGGGAAAAGGTGCCTCCCGACGAGGGCACGCCGCTGCTTCTGACCCGGCCTTGAGGCGCACCGGCGATGCGGTCATCGCGCGCAGGAAGGCGCGATCATCCGTCCGAATGCCTGGCCCGCGGCTCTCGTTGATGCGTATGATATTGATGAAGCACGTACCCGAAGGGCCAGGATGGACGCCATGAACGAGCATGTTGCCATCTTCCTTCATGTCGCGACGATCGGCCGATATAATGAGGTGATGAATGAAGTCCTGAACGCCATTTCGACATCGAAACTTGAACACCTGATTCGATCTATCGAAATAAACGCTGTCGGCAATGGCAATGTCACCATTGAATCGAACGATTCACGGATATCATTATTCCGACGACACGACGACATAACCGTATTTGAAGTACCTACACTGCAGTCAATACGACGTTACAGCGTCAAAAACGCCGACGCGAAGGTGCTGTATTTCAATTGTCTCGGAGGACGATATGTCGGGCCTGGGTTCGAGATACGGCGAACCTGGAGGCAGATGCTGTATCAGTATTACATCGACGACATGTCCGATTGCCTGTCCAAGCTCGCGCGTTACGACGCCTGCGGCATATTCTGGCACGAAGAGCCACTTCCGCATTTCGCAAGCAATAATTGGTGGGCGAATGCCGACTATATTGCTTCATTGGTCGATCCCGCTGTCTTTGCGGATCGCGTTGAAAATCAGAACCTGGACAAGTTCGGAACGAACTGGACGCAGCCGGCGCACAAGCGTCGCCACTCGGCGGAGTTCTGGATTGGCTCCGGCGAAGGAATTCGGCCCGCCGGCCTGATGAACTTCAGATCAATTGTGCTGCCGAAGACGTTCACGGGATCCTATCCCTGGTGGGACCTGCCCGGGATCGACTGGGGATTGCTCGGACGCATAGAAAGAAAGAAGAATGCGCCGCATGAGCGCCTGCTCTCTTGCGCACAGATCGTCCGCGCGACCGCTCGCTATCACATGAAGAAGGCGTATGATCGGCTCAGGACCTTGCCGGCGAGATCATAGGCCCGGCGGGGTCGAGCCACCCAGATAACAGGGCGTTACGAGGCTTCCGGTACGGAACGGCTCACGCTCCGGATGGCAGAGGATCCACCAAGGGAGCGAGCATGCAGCCGTCGCGGACGAGATGTACCCGTCGACGCTCTTACGCGCACTCTACATCGAATTGATATTTCGATTTTTAAAGCATGTTGAAATGGAGATATGTTCGCGATGCCAATCCTTTCCATATGCATCCCGACATATAACCGTGCATCATTACTTTCCGAGCTTCTCGACAGCATCATTGAACAAGGACATTCCGACGACATTGAAGTCATCATAAGCGATGACGCGTCGATTGACGGCACCGTCTCCACGGCCGAGAGCTACAGGTCATGCTTTAAGAACTATAATTTTATCTCGCAACCCACGAATATCGGCATTGACGGAAATTTTCTCGCCGTCGTCGCCGCTGCTACCTCCCCCTATATCTGGCTGATGGGTGACGACGACCGATTGGAGCCCGGCAGCATTCGCCGCCTGCTGGATGCGATTGAACTGTGGCCTCACGCCGTAGGCTTCACGCTCGGCGTAATCGACTACGACATCACCATGAGCACCCCGGTCGGCATTCGCGCCACGCCGCCTACGCAATTGATGACGGGAGCGAAGGCCGTATTCTCTTCCATGGCGGAATTGTTGGGATTCATGTCCGCGCTTGTTGTGAAGAGAGATCTTTGGAACCGGGAGATCAATGATCCCACGATAAAGTCAATCAGGAATTACTATGTCCAGGTAATAATACTCGGTCGCATCATCGGCGAGACTGGTCAGTGGGGCGTTATTCAGCCCCCCTGCGTCGGCTTCCGAACGGGAAATGATCAACTGCAGGCGCGCTATGGCTGGCTGGACCGGCTCAAGATCGACGCACAGGCCTATAGCGACATTGCAGATCTACTATTCGCGGAAGCCCCCGAAACCCGCGCTATCATGCGCCAACGTATCTTCAATACGCACATAATGGCACGAATTACCAACGCCAAGACCATGCCCGAGCGAACCGAGGGAACCATACAGGCGATCATTTTCCTCGCGAGGACATACGGAACACTTCCGGCGTACTGGACACGCGCCCTGCCGCTTCTGGTGGCCCCCAAATGGTCCATTCGGATCGCCCGCAATTTTTACAAGAAGTACTTCAAATCATCTGGCGCCCATCGCGCTTCCCACAATCAGGGTGCCAGCAGTCGCTAGATTTCCCTGTTCGTCTCATGCTCGATCATATTCCCGGATCGCCGCGGGACAGGCGCGGCTTCTCGCGCGAGCCCGAAGCCCCCGCGTCAGATCAGCCGGAGCCCGCGCAGCGAGGCGTGGCCGTCCTTGCCGACGATGATGTGGTCATGCACCTCGATGCCCAGCGGCTTGGCCACGTCGATGATGGTCCGCGTCATCTGGATGTCGGCATTGGAGGGGGTCGGATCGCCGCTCGGATGGTTGTGCATCACGATATTATATCGACTAATGCATTGAAATATAACACATATATGATATTACCAGTCTTACTGGGATATTTAATTGGGATATCAATGGCTCAAGGCTCTGCATTATCCCGCCTTCATAGCCTGAAACGGCAACGCAGCACGCTGAGTGCGGGTGCTGTCGTACACTCGCGGGGCTCGCAGTGGGAAGCGATGACCGTCGAGTTCACGAGTGAGAGGCCGGATCGGACTTCCGTGACGGGTTGAGGGCTGGGAGAGAGTCTTCCAGCGCCCGTCATGGAGGTTGATCCCCATGAACATGCAGGTTCTGGATGCCGGTCGCGACGCCAGTGGCGGCTACAAGGTGGATGTCACGCGCGGCGAGCGGGTCGGGCGCGTGTCGTCGGAATGGTTCTCCCGGCCGGATGACGAACGGTTCCTGTCGCTCCGCGAACTGGCCGCGATGGTGCGGGGCCGGGCCGATCACAGCCGGTCGCGCCTTGTTGAGACGTCCCGCATCCATGTGGAGGCGAGCCGCTCCAATGCCGAGCGGCTGTCGCTGGTCCTGCCCGGGGCGGATGCGCCCGTCGAGCCGAACCATTGGTCCTTCGGTCAGCTCGCGGCTCAGATCGGCGCACCGGCCGCCTATCTGCGTCAGCTTCCCGCCGCGCTGGCCGGCATCAATCTGCAATATGGGCTGACCTCGCACCGCCCCGAGCAGATCAAGACCTTTGAAACCGCCAATGGTCGCATCGAGCTGCGCGCCGTGACTGGCCCGGACTATGGTCGCATCTATGATCACGAACTGGTCGAGGCGGTGCAACGCATTGCCGGCAACGGCACCGGCGACACGCGCTGGAAGGTGCCCGGCGTGCTCGACTGGTCGACGGGCATCTACAATCCGCGTGTCGACATCACCAAGGATACGACGACGCTCTACGCCTCCGACCGCGACGTGTTCCTGTTTCTGGTCGACGATCTGAACCCGATCGAGGCCGGGCATTTGCCCGACGGTTCGCCGGACCTCTATTTCCGGGGCTTTTACTGCTGGAACTCGGAGGTGGGGGCCAAGACGCTCGGCATCGCGAGTTTCTATCTGCGTGCCGTCTGCCAGAACCGCAATCTCTGGGGCGTCGAGGACTTCCAGGAGATCACCATCCGCCATTCCAAATACGCGGCCTCGCGCTTTGCCCATGAGGCGGCGCCGGCCATGACCCGCTTCGCCAATTCCTCGCCCATGCCCTTCGTCAACGGAATCAAGGCAGCACGGGAGAAGATCGTCGCGCGCACCGACGAGGACCGCAGCGACTTCCTGCACAACCGGGGCTTCTCCAAGGCGGAGACGGCAAAGATCATCGACACGGCTCTGGCCGAGGAAGGGCGCAAGCCCGAGAGCATCTTCGACTTCGTGCAGGGCATCACCGCCGTCGCACGCGACAAGCCCCACCAGGATGCCCGGCTCGATCTTGAGGGGCGGGCCAAGAAGCTGCTCGATCGGGCTGCCTGAGTTCCGGAAAGCCGGAGATGCCGAAAACTGTGTCTCCGGCTTTGTGTCTTTCCGCTTGTGCGTTTCTGCAGCGTCGCCCTCCAGAGTGAGAGGGCGGCGCTGCGCTTCGTGACGGGTTGGAGGCCGAGAGAGAGGCTCTTGGCCGCCCGTCGCGGAGGTGCCTTCCATGGCGACCACGGTTCAGAAGATCACGCTCTCGCCCTCGCGCGACATCCCCTTCAACAAGCTCCTGCTCAGCCAGTCGAACGTCCGACGCATCAAGGCCGGCGTCTCGATCGAGGAACTGGCCGAGGACATCGCCCGGCGAGGCCTGCTGCAGGGCCTCAGCGTCCGGCCCGTCGTCGATGACGCCGGAGCCGAGACCGGCATGTTCGAGATCCCGGCCGGCGGACGGCGCTATCGGGCGCTGGAATTGCTGGTAAAGCAGAAGCGCCTCGCCAAGACCGCGCCGGTGCCTTGCGTCATCCGGGAGGGCGGCATCGCGGAGGAGGATTCGCTCGCCGAGAACGTTCAGCGCGCGCCGCTGCATCCGCTCGACCAGTTCCGAGCCTTCCTCGCTCTGCGCGAGAAGGGCCAGTCCGAGGAGGAGATTGCTGCCGCCTTCTTCGTCTCCATCGGCGTGGTCAAGCAACGCCTCAAGCTCGCCTCGGTCTCGCCGGTGTTGCTAGAAGTCTACGCCGAGGACGGCATGACGCTCGACCAACTCATGGCCTTCACCGTCTCCGGCGATCATGCGCGCCAGGAACAGGTCTTCGAGCGGCTGAAGACCTCCTATGACAAGCAGCCCTATGCCATCCGCCGCATGCTGACCGAAGGTGCGGTGCGTGCCTGCGACAAGCGCGCCCAGTTCATCGGCCTCGAGGCCTATGTCGAGGCTGGTGGCACCATCCTGCGCGACCTGTTCCAGGGCGATGATGGCGGCTGGCTGCAGGATGCCGCGCTCATCGACCGGCTGGTGGCCGAGAAGCTCAAGGCCGAGGCGGACGCTGTCGCCGGCGAGGGCTGGAAATGGGTCGAGATGGCCCCTGACTTCGCCTATGGTCACACCTATGGCCTGCGCCAGCTGCGTGGTGAGACCATTCCGCTCACCACCGAAGAGGAGGCCAGCCGCGCCGCCCTTCAGGCGGAATATGACCGACTGTCGGCGGAACACGCCGAGGCGGATGAACTGCCGGAGGAGGTCGACGCGCGGCTTGGCGAGATCGAGACGGCGATCGAGGCCTTCGAGGCGCGTCCGATCACCTTCGATCCGCTAGATGTGGCGCGCGCCGGCGCCTTCGTCAGTATCGCCCATGATGGCGCAGTGCGTATTGAGCGCGGCTATGTGCGGCCGGAGGACGAGTTGCCGGTGGAGCCCGAAGTCACCGCGGAAGACGTCGGCCCACATCTTGTCGCGGCTTCGGCCACGGGCGCGAACGATGCCGATACGGCGGAGGCACCGATCTCCGGTTCCGAGGAGGATGAAGGCTTGTCATCCATCTCGGACCGGCTGATGACCGAACTGACCGCACACCGCACGCTCGGCCTGCGCCAGGCGCTGGGCAAGCGGCCCGATGTCGCCTTCCTCGCCGCTCTGCATGCCCTGACGCTGACGAGCTTCTATCGCTACGGCTCGGATAGCTGCCTCGAACTCGACCTGAAGAGCGTGACCTTCAGCGCGCAGGCGCCGGGGCTGAACGACAGCGCCTCGTCCGAGGAGATCCACGCCCGGCATGAGGGCTGGGCCAAGCTCCTGCCGAAGGACTCGGCCGATCTCTGGGAGGCGCTGCGGGATTGGAACAGCGACAGCCGCTCCGGCCTGTTCGCTCACATCGTGAGCCTGTCGGTGAACGCCGTTCATGAGGCCTGGAACCGGCGCCCACGCGCGCTCAACCATGCCGATCAGCTCGCCCGCGCCGTCGACCTCGACATGGTGGCAGCCGGGTGGAGGCCAACCGTGGACAGTTTCCTCGGTCGGGTCACCAAGGCCCGCATTCTGCAGGCGGTGAGCGAGGCCAAGGGGGTGCGTTCCGCAGAGCGCATCGCGCACCTCAAAAAGGGCGACATGGCCCGCGAGGCCGAAGCTCTGCTGGCCGATAGCGGCTGGCTGCCTGACCCGCTGCGCGGAACCGAACCGGAGGCCGGCGAAGAAACGGCGGCGCAGGACGGCACAACGGCCCTGGGCGAAGACGAAAGCCCTGAGGATACTGAGGACACCACGGACATCCCCCCTGCCGTGGCGGCGGAGTAACCCTCAACACGATCCTGAACCTCGGCCCGCCGGCTCTGTCGGCGGGCCTTTGTTTTTGAAAAGCTCGCCATGTCCGGGATTGCTCAAGATCTATCGCGCCGGCTCGCAGATCGGGCCGAAGCCGTCTGCCGTCACTATCTTTCCAATGGACGCCGGGAGGACCGCTACTGGCTGGTCGGCGATGTCCGCAACACGCCCGGCCGCTCGCTCTTTGTCCGGCTCCATGCATCCGCGAAGGGGCCGGCGGGCAAATGGACCGATGCCGCCACCGGCGAACATGGCGATCTTCTCGACGTCATCCGTGGATCGCTGCGCCTCACCGACTTCATTGACGTTGCCGAAGAAGCGCGGATCTTTCTCAACCTGCCGTATCCCAAACCGGAGCCCACAGCACCACGTCGCCGTGTCATGCCTGCTCCATCAGGGTCGGTCGAAGCGGCACGGCGGCTGTTCGCCATGTCGCAGCCCATCGCCGGGACCATTGCAGAGACGTATTTGCGCCGACGCGGCATTACGCTTCTGCACGGAACCGGAAACCTGCGCTTCCATCCGCGCTGCTACTATAAGCCCGACGACGGCCCGACCGAGACTTGGCCCGCCATGATCGCCGCCGTCACCGATCTCACCGACAGGATCACCGGCGTGCACCGCACCTGGCTCGCCCCCGACGGCTCCGGCAAAGCTCCGGTCGACACGCCGCGCAAGGCGATGGGTGATCTGCTTGGGTCTACCGTCCGCATCGGTGTGCCCCGTAGCGTGATGGCGGCAGGCGAAGGCATCGAGACCATGCTGTCGCTTCGGCAGGTCTTACCCGGCATGGCGATGGCACCGGCGCTTTCGGCCGCGCATCTGGCCGCCATCCTGTTCCCACCTGCCTTGAGGCGGCTCTACATCGTTCGCGACAACGATCCGGCGGGAAACGCCGCACGGGACATGCTGATCCAACGCGCGAACGCCGAAGGCATCGAGGCCATTCCATTGTCGCCAACCCTCGGGGACTTCAACGAGGATCTCCAGCGGCTCGGTATGGATGCCCTCCGGACGTGCGTTCGGGTGCGACTCGCGGCGGAGGACGTCGCGCGCTTTATGAGCCTAGCCTCATAGCTGGAAAGGGCCGAACCGCGATACGTGGCCGCCATGCCGGCAAGAATGCGTCAGTAACGGCAAGAGGACCGCGCCTTGCGCCTTCAAGAGGGCGATCGGCCGTCAGCCGGGCCGGATCGGCAATGGCTGCAGCCGACGATTTTCCGGCGCGGCCTTCAGGCCGCTTTCCATCGCGAGACAAAATCGCCGGCTTGTCGCCATCCTCCGCCGGCGCTGTGGCCCTGTCACTTCGCTCCGGGTGCAGGTCCGTCCCGCCCGACGGCTTCGTCGCCATGAAGGCCGCAACGGTCGCGGTCCAACCATTGGGACATCCCATGAGCGCGCATGACGACCACGAGCCGCACCACGTGTCATCCCCGACCGACCACCTGATCCAGGAGTTGCAGCTCCACGGCCATCGTCCTTCCGAAGACGAACGCGACCAGCGCCCGCCACCGGAGGAGCGCCTCATCGAAGGGGCCATCGCCGATATCTTCGACGCCCTGGTCGCCACGATCACCGACACCAGCCTCGATGCCGAGCTTCCCGATCTCTTCTGGTCGACCGTCAACATGTTCCACCGCGCCGTGGACCGGATCGAACAGAAGCTGGACGACAACGAGCAGGCCCAGAAGCGGCTTCAGCGCGAGCAGGACGGCTCGGAGGTAAAGTCTCTCGAACTCGAGCGCCTGATCGACATGGGCGTGAACCTGATTGGCCGGCGCGACGGCATGGAAACCTTCCGCGAGGCCGCTGCGGATCGCTACCATATCGCCATCGGCTCGCCCTGGGCGCCACGCGCCGGATCACGGGTCAACCATCGCCATCTCACCGCATCGCTGATCGACAGCCGGGATTTCCTCGCCGCCCGGCGGCGCGCGGATACCGAGGTACTCGTGCCCGCCGGGCCGAAGATCGCCTTCTCGGGCGGCGACACCGCTGACCACGGGCAGATCTGGGCCAAGCTCGATCAGATCCACACCAAGCACCCGGACATGGTGCTCCTGCATGGCGGGTCGCCCAAAGGCGCCGAAAAGATCGCGTCCCTCTGGGCCGACAGCCGCAAGGTGCCGCAGGTGGCCTTCAAACCCGACTGGGCGAGGCACGCCAAGGCGGCGCCGTTCAAGCGCAACGACCAGATGCTGAACGTGGTGCCGATCGGGGTCGTGATCTTCCCCGGCACCGGCATTCAGGACAATCTGGCCGACAAGGCCCGTAAGATGGGCATCCCGGTCTATCGCTTCGGCTCCGGCAGCGCCTAAGCGCCGCCGGAACCCGCCATCTTGAATGTGATGGCAAATTTTCTATTTTGCTAACAACGCTATCAGCCTTACTGGAGGCGCCATCATGCCAGCAGTGACGATTCGTAACCTCTCCGAGGCGACGCACCGTGCCCTCAAGGTGCGCGCGGCACAGCATGGCCGCAGCACCGAAGCCGAGATGCGCGACATTCTTGAGACCGCCGTCCGACCTGACACGCGCCTCCGGCTCGGAACGGCGCTCGCGGAACGCAGCCGCCGGCTGGGGCTGACCAATGAGGATATCGACGCCCTCAGCCCGGCGCGTGACAGGACACCTGCCGAGCCCATGAGCTTCGAATGATCCTTCTCGACACCAATGTCATATCGGAGGCGATGAAGCCCGCGCCTGACGACACCGTCCGGGCGTGGCTCGACGAGCAGGCGGCCGAGACGCTCTATCTCTCCAGCGTCACCATCGCCGAACTGTTGTATGGCATAGGTGCGCTGCCCGCGGGCAAGCGCAAAGACCGGCTCACCGAAGCCCTGGACGGTGTGATGGAGCTGTTCGCTGACCGCGTCCTGCCGTTCGATGTCGCTGCCGCACGACACTATGCCGACCTCGCCGTGAAGGCGCGCGCGGCCGGCAAGGGCTTTCCGACGCCCGACGGCTATATCGCCGCAATCGCAGCCTCCCGGGGCTTCACTGTGGCCACGCGCGATACCAGCGCGTTCCATGCCGCCGGTGTGGTGGTCATCAATCCGTGGAACATGCAACGCTGACGACCTGCCACGGACAGCAGGTGTTCGACCTTGCAACCCAGCAGAAGCGACCTGCGCAGCAACCCACCATCACGATCTCCTGACCGGACGACAATCCCCGCTTCACGACGCTGATCCTTGGGTCCAGCCAATGGCCTGACGCCATCAACCCATGAAGGGTCGGACAACGCTGCGCGTGCCGCCGCTCCGGCTGCGCCTCAGGCGGTGATTGCGGCCACCGACCGGACCTTTCGGGCGCCTGTCAGCGGGGGATGGACCTCCGCTCGCGCAGGAGCCAGGTCGATGTCCGCCCAGATCGCTCACGCCTTCGCCTTCAGCCTCTCCACCACCCTGATGACCACCGTCGTCATCTTCCGCGCCGGCGACGGCACGCTCTCCGTCGTACCGGTTGCCGAATATGACGGCGACGAAGCTGTGATCGTCCGTGAAATCGATCCCTTCGCGCCATGATCGGGCGGGAGGGGCATCCTCACTCTGAAGCCCCCAGCGCTTTCAATCGATTGATGACGAAGTCGGCACGAGCAGCAACGGAGACCTTGGGCAGGATCGTCACCTCATAACCGAGGTTGGGATAAGCGACGATCAGACGCTCATATTCGGCAATCGCCGCGGAAAGATCGTGCCGCCGCTCATGATCAACCTCATAGATTTCCGGCCAGGGAGGCGCCAGAAATACTTGACGATTGTAACGATGAGCCACGCCAAGCGTGACAACTATCGGCTTGCCGGTCGCGCGTTCACAAGCGATCGCAGCATCAATCAGCCCACGATCAAAGAACACCCATCCTGGTCGGACAAGTGCTGCCGCTCTGTCTTCCAGCGCCAGGGCGACCGAGCGCCGTGCGAAGGCGGTCCTATCCACCCAGGGCAGATCCGTCCCGCCGCTGCGGAGCTGTTCGCTGACAATGCGGCGCCCGGGTTCCTCCACGGCGGCAAAGCCACGACGTTCAAGCTCGGCCAGCAATGTCGACTTGCCGCCACCTGAACAGCCTGAAATGACGACATATCGATCCATTGGTAGCTCTTCAAAATGACACCCGGCCCGCATCACCGGCATCGTTTCCTGGATGGGGATTCGCGAGGCCGCAACCGCGTTATGGCATCGGCGCACCCCGCGCGATGCGGCTGGTGACGCTGACGGCATCTGCCAGAGGTCGGCATACGTGCCCTGGTCGACGTTCGCCATGGCGGCTTCTCCGACCTGAAGCAGTCTCAGCCAGGTGAAGATGGGCTCGGTCGTTGCGGGGGTCGATCCGAATGCCGCTAAACGGACCCGAAACGCTTGCCATGACGTCCGCTGATACGACGTGGGTTTCCCGCCGGCCGCGCGAACACGCCATCGTCTGCCTCACCAACCGTTGAACGTGTGCCCCCACCCACCGGCCTCTTCAATGGCCTGATCTGTCCGAAGGACGGCGATGCCTGGATCGCCGAGGTGCAACAGCGGCGTCGGACTTTCTTCCCCTGCCGGCTCCCTTCGCGGAGCCGGCATTCCTCGCGGAGCAACAAAGTCCTCCTGTGCTGTCAGGCCCCACCCCAGCCGCTCGCGCGCTCGCGTGGAGATGGGGTGCACCGCCGAACCCCTTCGGCCTGTCGATCGCCATCGAGGCCGCAATGGTGCGGGCCCGAAACGGAAGATCGGAGACTTATCATGGCGACCATCGGCACCTTCAAGAAGACCGGCACCAACGAGTTCACCGGCGACATCGTCACCCTCAGCGTTCAGGCGAAAGGCGTGCGCATTGTCCCCGACACCCGCGCCACCGGCGAGAACGCCCCCAGCCACCGCGTGTTGGTCGGCCGCGCCGAGATCGGGGCCGCTTGGTCCAAGCGCTCCACCGAGGGCCGCGACTATCTCGGCCTCAAGCTCGATGATCCGAGCTTCACCGCGCCGATCTACGCCAACCTGTTCGACGATGAGGACGGCGAAGGCTTTTCGCTGATTTGGTCGCGCCCCAACGGACGCCGGAGCGACTAAGACCTCGCCCGGATCACGGCCCCGGCCTCACCGGCCGGGGTCAGCCGGGCGGACATCACTTCTCGTCAGGCGGAAGGACGAGCTCGACATGGCTCACATCGAGAGCACGCGCCAGCTCGTAGAGCGTGATGATCGTCGGATTGCGCCGGCCCCGCTCGAGACCGCTCAGATATTGCTGGCTCAGACCCGAGCGCTCGGCAACCTGTTCCTGCGTCAGGTCCTTGGCCTGACGCACGCGGGCGAAATTTCGTCCGACCAGCTTGCGCATATCCATGCGCAAACCGATCGCAATTCCGTCGTGCCAAGTTTATCAACTATAATATGTAAACACATCTGGCCGCATGGGACGTGGTCCGTCCGGCCAGAGCTGGCAGCGTCAAACGGCGGTGTGCGCGCTCGCGACACGATGCAGGCCAAAGGCGATGTGGTTGCGCTGGATATAGCCGACCGCCCTTATGTCGCCGGCCCGCAGCGCGCCCGCGATCTCACCGAGCTCACTGGCCAGATCGGCGAGTTGCTCCTCGAAGAAGGCCTCAATCACGCTGTACCAGATCCTTGAGGCTTGGAAGTAATAGCGCTCATGGGTGTCGCGCAGGGCAAGATTGGCGATCAGCCGGTTGGTGGCGTGATGGAGCTCGTGATTGAGCTGCCAGAACGCTTCCATGTCCCGATGGCCTTTCAGGTCCCCCAGTCGGTCCTGAAGCACCAGGATCGTGGAGAGGGCGCGTGGCACCTCTTCTTCCGCAGGGAACTCGCCCATCATTTCGCTCAGGCGCAGCCGAAACGCATAAATATCGCGGAAGGCGTTCGGGTCGACGCCCGTCACCATGGTTCCAACGCCGTTGCGGGTCTCGGTAAGTCCGTCATATTCCAGCCGCTGCAGCGCCTGGCGCACCGGCGTGCGACTGACCGTGAACTCTTCGGCGAGTTCGTGCTCGCCGAGCAGCATCCCGGGTGGGTAGCGAAGCAGACAGATACGGTCGCGCAAGGTCCGGTAGATGTCGGTGACCTGACCGCGCGGGGCTCGTGTCCTTGCGGCTTCGCTCGTCGCGCTCTCGCTCACTCAATGCTCCCGAAGCAGAATGCCATAATCATCCCGCTGGTCGGCGATCCCGGCAAGACGCAGACAGTCCCACATCATCGCCTGATTGCTGGTCACGACCGGTTTGCCGAGCCTGCGCTCGAGTTCCTCGATCACGTCGAGGGAGCGCAGGGCGCCACAGCTGATGAACAGCGCCTCTGCTTCGGGACGATCGACGCTGAGGGCAAAATCCAGAATGGCTTCCGGCGTGACCCTCACCATATCGGCATCCTTCTCGATGCCCAATCCCTGCATGTGAACGATCTCAAAGCCGCGCGCCGCCATATAGCTGCGCTCGATGGCATCGACCTCGGCAAGGTAGGGCGTGGCAATGGCAATGCGGCTCACCTTTAGTGCCTGCAGTGCACGCATGACCGAGGTGATCAACGAAGTGGCCCGGGCGTTGGGCTTGCCCCGGTTCAGTTCAGCAAACACCTGATCCTCTCCGATGACGACGCTGCCCGAGGTGCAGGCATAACAGACGACATCGAGCGGCTCCTCCGGCAGGAGTAGGCTGGCGGCATCGCCAATGCCCGAGGCCATGGCCGCCAGTGTATCGACGCTGACCCGGTTCGCCATGGGTGCGCGCGTGAAGTGAATGCCCACGCCCCTTGGACGGAGCGTGAACATGTCGTCCTCGATGGTCTGTTCCATCGCCAACAGCACAAATCCGATCTTTGCCCGGTGATGGCGACCAGCATCGCTCTTGATCTCACGCACGCCCCGCCCCTTGATGTATGCAGCTAGGGAAAATCTCCCCGCCAACACAGTCCTAATTCCCTTATTGACAACGTAATTCGCGTCTCTCTATCGTGAGACACACCATAGCTGCATACAGGTTGGCAAATGACAAGCCCCTTTGAGATGCGCACGCATCTTCTCGCCCGGTCTCTCGAGAGCGCCGGCATCGAACTGGCCCTTCTCAGTGATCCAGACTCGATCGCCTATTACGGGGGCTACTGGAATTATCTCGGCATGGAATTCGGGCGGCCGACGCTGATGATCGTGCGTTCCGGTCAGGCTCCGGTGATCCTCACTCCGCTGATGGAATCGGAAATGTGCGCCGCCATGAGCTGGGTCGGGGACATCCGACCCTGGACCGACGGCGGCCGGGAATGGCGGGACCTGCTCATTGGACTATTGGGCAGCCCCGCAACGGCCACGCAGATCGGGATCGAAGCGGCCCGGCTACCGAATGTGATCGCCGCCGAGATCAGGGAGCAACTTCCAGCTCGCATCCTGACGGATATTGCTCCGCTGATCGCAGAGCAGCGCATGATCAAGTCTCCGGACGAGATTGCCATCATGCGCCAGGCCGGCGAGGTTGCCGTTTCCATGATGGATGCGGCCGCGGACGCGATCGGTCCCGGTGTGCCCGAATATGAGATCGCGCTCGCCGCCATGCAGGCCGGCACGCGCCGGGCCGCCTCCCTGCTGCGCGATCCGCAGGACCGCTATGTCTCGCCGCTGATCCACAATCTGCAGATCCTTCAGTCAGGCACAGACACCTGCATGGTCCATCGCCGCGCCGCCGTGCGCCCGCTGGAGCCGGGCGATCCGGTCTATCTGTGCTTCTGCGGCATGGTAAACTTCCGCAACTACAAGCTCGGCTTTGACCGCCAGTTCTTTGTGGGGTCCATGACTGACGAACAGGCACGCATCCAGGAGGCCTCCGTGGCTGCCCAGCGCGCCGCACTCGCCACAATTCGTCCCGGCATACGCTGCGAGGCGGTCAATGCCGCAGCGGAAGAGGCCTATGCGGCGGCTGGCTTCTCGCCGGGCTATCGCACCGGCCGCTCGGTCGGCATGTCGCTGCTGGAGGCGCCGGAACTCAAGCGCGGTGAGATGCGTGAATTACAGGCCGGCATGACCTTTGCTATCGACGGCGGCATTACCGTGCCCGGCAAGGGCGGTGGACGCATCGGCGACTCAATCGTCGTGACTGACGACGGTTTCGACTATCTCACGCCCTATCCCCGCGACCTGAAGGTTCTTTGAAGCAGGGAGCCGCAGACGCTAGGATGAAACGGGACGAGGACCGTTTTTGCCCGGGATCGCGGCCATCAGGATGTCTCGGCGGGGACCGGCGGCATCAGGTCTACCGTGCCCTGAAAACACGGGCGCTGCTCTACAGGTTCCGTCCTGGCCAGCATTTGGCCGTCGTCGAACTGTCGGACCAGCTGAAGGTCAGTAATACGCCTGTGCGCGAAGCGCTGATCCGCCTGCATGCCGAAGGTCATATTGCTGCTGTTCCAGCGAGAGGGTTCTTCGCCCTCGAACTGCGCCTGCGCGAGATGCAGGAAATCCATGACCTCCTGCAGCTTCTCCTCCGACACAGCCTCGAAGTCGGGGCATGTCAGGAATCATTGCGCCCTTTGGCCGACCTGGGACCTCCTCCCTTGACGCCGTGCGATCCAAGGACGGCCGTTGCGCTGGCACGCCGAACCGAAGCCCTGCTCATCGCCATGAGCCGATGGACGGGCAGCGATGTCATTGAGCGCAACGTGATCGATCTGTGCGAACGGACCCATCATCTTCGCCGCTGCGCCTATCGATCATCCGAGCTGACCGCGCCGCTACATGCCTCCCTCGCCGCCCTGACCTCGGCACTGAACGAGGGAAGAATGGAGGCGGCTGTGATGGCTCTGAACGATCATTTCCAGGTTCTTGAGGTGGCGCTGCCGGATCTGGTCATGCGCGCGCTCGCGACCTCCTTGATGCAGGACTAACGCGTGTGATCGAGAAAGAAATCACCTCGATCGAGTAATGCCCGGAAAGGCGGACACTGTGGATCTCAATGACCCCACTAATCGGTTGGCCTTCGCAAATCGAGCTTGATCGTACCCGCACCATCCCCCGCGATGAAATCTTACTTGGAGACGTCTTACGCCGCCAGCCTGTAAGGCCGCACCAGGACATCCGCCGGAATACCCCACTCCTTGCTCAATTTGCCGATCATATCGACGGTCAGGGCCCGCTTGCGGCGCAAGACTTCCGATGCGCGCGGTGCGGAGCCGAGCAGTGCGGCAAGATCCTGCTGCGTTCGCCCAGTCGCCTCAAGGAAAGCGCGCAGCGCTTCGACAGGATCGGCATCTGGCAGCGGAAAGTGCCGCTCCTCATAGACCGCGATAAGGTCCGAGAGCACGTCGAAGCGGTCTCCTTCCATTGAGCCTGGCTCAGGCTGTTGCTCGAAATACCGTGTCACCTCGGCCAGCGCCCACTCATAGTCCGCGTCGGTCTTGATCGGTCGAATGTCCATCAAACGGTCTCCGGATCTATGGCGTCATATTCAGCGTGAGTGCCCACGAACTTGATCAACACCCGACGGAATGGATAGGCGACGTGGACGATGAGGCGGAACTTGTTGCCACCGACATCGAAGATCAGGCGGTTGTCCCCTATGAAATCCACGGTAGTCCCGAAGGTCGCTTTCACGTCCTGAGGGCCGGCCCACGCGGCCTTCCCCACGCGGGCATACCAAAGCACGAGTGGCGTCTCAGCTTGCGGATAGCGCTCCCAGAAGAGCTTGAGAGTCCGGCGAGCGATGATCTGCATAGGAGCTTATAGCGAATTCCCGAATCGGGAACAAGGCATTTTCCCAGATTGGGAACGCCATCTCCACAGGCGGCGCCACTCGGAGTTGGATGGTATCCGTAGCGCCCGTATCCCTAATGCGGATAGAGCTCTCGCTGCTCCGCCAGCGGAGACGGCATGGCGGTGCCATCATCCATCTCGTCATTCGGCTCGATCCAGCCGGCCAGACCGACCCGTTCCAGTGCGGCGCCGATCGCCAGGAGCTTCATGTCCCGATGATGCGCACCGATCAGTTGCACCCCGATCGGCAGGCCATCACCGTCCCGACCGATGGGAACGGATAGCGCGGGGTGACCGGTCAGGTTGAAAAGACAGGTGAAGTGCGACAGCGCATTGCCGACAGGCACCGGAACGCCCGCTAGCGTCACCTGCTGCTGATCCAGCGCTGGTGCGACGATCGGCGTCGTCGGCGTCATCAGCACATCGACGTCTTTGAGTACCACGCTCACCTCGGCCTGCTTCATGGCGATCAGCCGGAGCGCCTGCACATAGTGCTCGGCCAGGATGAACTGGCCTTGAAGCAGGCCCTCGCGAACATCCTCGCCATACAGATCAAATCGGCGCTGGAGATTTGTCCGGTGCCAGGCAAAGGCCTCGACCAGTTGAACGGCCAGCGAGGCCGTGCGCACATAGGTAGCGTCTGGCATCACCACGTCGATGATGTGAGCCCCGAGCCGGCGGCATTCCGCGATCAGCTGATGCACGCGTAGGGCAATGTCGGACGTCGTATCCTCAAGATAGGCTCCCCTGGGTACGCCGATGCGTAGGCCATGCAGCGAGTTACCACGCTCGGAATGATCGGCGTTCGCTGCCAAGACGCCCTCATCCGCTTCGCGAATGGCGAGGAACACCTCGGCCGCGTCCCCGCAGCTTCGCGCAAGAATCCCGGCATGATCCAGCGACCAGCAGAATGGCACCGCGCCCTTCAGGCTGATCTGCCCGCGCGTCGGCTTGAAGCCGACAAGGCCGCACAGGCTGGCGGGAACCCGGACCGAGCCGCCCGTATCGGTGCCGAGCGCAAACATCGCCGTGCGGTTGGCAACGGCAACGGCGGAGCCGCTGGAGGATCCGCCCGCCAGGCGGCCTGGATCATGTGGGTTAGCTGGCGTGCCGAAGGCCGTGTTGGCGCCGGTGATGCCGTAGCAGAACTCGTGCAGATTGTTCTTTCCCAAAAGGATGGCGCCAGACGCCTTGAGGCGTTCAAGCGCCTGCGCGTCTCTGATCGGCCGGTAATCATGCATGGCGCGCGAGCCGGCTGTGGTCGGCAACGTCACTGTGTCGAACACATCCTTGCAGGAGAAGGGTATGCCGGCGAGGCGCCCCGATGCGCCAGCCTGTTCCACCCGGCTAGCGCATGCCAGAGCCTCTTCTGCTCCGATCGAGACATAGCTGAGATCACGACTATTGCGGGCTTCGGCTCGCGCCAGAAACGCCACGGTCACCTCTTCCGGCCGGACCTCCCCGGAGACCATCAGCCGGCGGAGCTTGCGCAAGGACAGACGCGTGAGGTCGCTCATTGGTCTGTTTCCTGGAAAGGGGTGATTGCCGGTCCGATGTCGGCGAGATCCTGATCAGCGAGCCTCTGCAGGCCTGCCAACAGATCGCCCAGGCCACTGACGAGGCCATGCCCCGCCCCATGCACCAGCGGCGCCAACGTCGCTGCGGGCCAGTCACGCCCGGCAAGCCGCGCAGCGACGGTGGCCAGGAAATCGGCGTCGAGCCAGTCCGGACGGCTCATCTGCGTGCTCCTGCCGATCGCGCCGAGCGAGCGATCAGCATCGCTGCGAGCATGACGATGGTGACGAGAAGCACCATGAGCGTGGCTGCGGCGAGCACGGCGGGACTCAACTGGTCCCGCACACCCGACCACATCTGCAACGGAATGGTGCGCTGGTCATAGCCAGCCAGGAACAGGGCGATGACCGCTTCATCGAATGACGTGACAAAGGCGAACAGAGCACCTGAGGCGATACCAGGCGCGATCAGCGGCAAGGTCACCTTGAAAAAGGCGGATAAGGGCGGCGAGCCCAGAATGGACGCGGCCCGCAGCAGGCGCTCGTCAAAGGTGGTGAGCGTGCTTCCCACCGTCACCACCACATAGGGCGCAGCCAATGCGGTATGGGCGAGAATGATACCGGCGAAGGATTGGGTAAGCCCCAGCGGCGCCAGGAAGAAATAGATGCCGGTGGCGAACAGGATGACGGGCACCACCAGCGGCGACGCGATGATGACGGCCAACATCTTGCGCGGCCGCGCCGGTAGCCGCCGCAATCCGAGCGCCGCCATCGTGCCGAGCAGGGTTGCCAGCGGCGTGACGACGGCCGCGATGCTCAGGCTGTTTCGCAGGGCCAGCCGCCACTGCGCGCTTTCCGTAATTTCCCGGTACCAGCGCAATGACCAGCCCGCCGGATCAAGCTGAAGCATGGCCGGCGTAAAGGAGAAATACGGCTCCGGATTGAAGGACAGCGGCACGATCACGAGGAGTGGCAGCACAAGGAAGGCCGCGATCAGCCCGCAGAGAAGATAGAACCCGAAACGGGCGAGCCGGCTCATGCGCGCAGCCCTCCGCGTTCGGCGAGGCGCGGCAGCGTCAAAGCGAGGAGCAGAACCGCGAGCAGAAGCAACGTCCCAAGAGCGGCAGCCAAGCCCCAGTTCAAGCTCCTCTGCATATGAAAAGCGATCTGATTGCTGATGAGCTGGCCGGTTCGTCCTCCCACCAGGGCCGGTGTGACGTAATAGCCAAGCGACAGGATGAAGACGAGCAGACCGCCGGCTGCAACGCCGGGATAGGTCAGCGGAAGATAGACGCGTGCGAAGGTTCGCAGTGGATGCGCTCCCAGGCTTGCTGAGGCGCGCACATAGGAGGTCGGCAGTCCCGCCATCACCGAATAGAGCGGAAGCACGAAGAAGGGCAGCAGCACGTGAACCATGACGATGATGGTGCCCGTCATGTTGTAGATCAGGTCGAGACGGCCGGTCTCGCCAATGAGGCCCATCGCGAGCAGCCCTTCATTGATGACGCCACGCCGTTGCAGCAGCACGATCCAAGCGGTGGCGCGCACCAGCAACGAGGTCCAGAACGGCAGCAGCACCAGGAACAGCAGCAGCGCACGTAATGAGGGGCCGGCCGCTGCCATGGCATAGGCATAGGGATAGCCGAGCAGCGCACAGATGATGGTCACCAACGCAGCGACCCAGGCGGTTCGCAGGAAGAGATCGACATAAAGCCGCCGCGCCTCCTCCTGCCGGACCATTGTTCCGTCAGCTGTCACGGTCAAATCCAAGGCATTGAGTAGATGTTGCCCCGTCCAGGGCGGGGTCACGCGCGCCAGAACCCGCCAGAGATCGGGATCGCTCCAGCCTGGATCGATCCGCGTAACCTTCGTGTCAGGCTCCCGCTCTAGATGTCGCGCGGTGACGTCGATCAGCGCGCGAAGCCCGTTCTGTTCGCGGTTGAGGCGTTGGGCGAGCCGGCCGATCTGGTTGGTCGCGCTCGCCTCGCGCAAATCCGCAGTAACCGCTTCAGCGGCCATTTGCGGAACGCCGATCCCGTCCCACTGAATGAGGGCCTGGCGCGTACGCGGCATGAGATCGGCGATTTCCGGATCATGGACGCTGCGCAGGAGCATGGTCGCGATGGGCGCCAGGAAGGCGATGGCGATGAAGGCGACAAGGGGTAGCACGAGCGCCCAGCCGGCGCGGGAGGGCGAGGCCGCGTTCATTGGACCAGCCATGCCGCATAACGTTCATTGATCGCGTCGCCGTGGACTGTCCACCAGGCGGCGTCGAAGGCCAGAGCGTTGTTGAAATTGGCCGGTGCCGTTGGAAGCGTGGCGGCGATCGCCGGCGCGATCAGCGGCTGGGAGGATCGACGCACAGGACCATAGGCGATGTATTTGGTCTGCTCGGCCAGCGGAACGGTTCCGGTGGCAAAGCGTACGAAATCGAGCGCCCGGTCCTTGGCTCCGGTACCGGCGACAATGGCGTAGTAGTCCGCGTTCCAGATCTGGCGGTCCCAGATGATCTTCAGCGGCTTGGCATCCTCCGAGATTGCCGATTGCACGCGCCCATTATAGGCAGCGGATAGCGCCACCTCGCCATCAGCGAGAAGCTGGATCATCTGCGCTCCGGTCTCCCAGAAGACGGCGTGATCCTTGACCCTATCGAGCTTGGCAAAGGCACGGCCGAGACCTTCCGGCGTTGCCAGCACCCGATAGACCTCAGAGGCTGCCACGCCGTCGGCCATCAACGCCCATTCAAGCATGGCGTGAGGACGCTTGGGCAGTCCGCGTCGACCCGGAAACCTCTCCAGATCGAAGAAGTCCTCAATCCGGCTCGGCTTGGCATCGGGAAAGGCCGGATCGCTGAAGGCCAGCACATTGGACCAAATGACGGTGCCGACACCGCACTCATGAAGTGACCCGGTAACAAAGTCCTTGATGGCGGGAACTCCATCGGAACCTGCTGGCAGTTGCGCCGGATCGATCTTCTCGAACAGACCGTCGGCGCAGCCACGATCAAGATCCTGCAACTCGACATCAACGATGTCCCAGTTCACCGTGCCCGAACGGACCTGGGCGGTGAGCTCGGCAAGTCCCCCATTGTAGTCGACCGACTTGATCGTCACGCCGGTTCTGGCGGTGAACGGATCATACTGCGACTTGCTCTGGCTTGCCGTGTATTGGCCGCCGAAGGAGGCGATGGTCAGAGCGTCCGCCGCGCGCGCGGGGCCAGAAGCAATCAGAAGGCAGAGAACGGCTGCGGTCAACAATTTCGGGCACGCGATAACCATGATGAACCTCCTTAAGATGGGAAGGGTGCGGTCAGGCGGCGAAGGCCCGTGCGTCCTCTCGGCAGAAACCGAGAGCGATGGTCGCGCCTCGCTCAGGGCGCGCGCTCTGGCCGCAATTGGGCAGTTTCCAGATGATCTCGGTGCCGTCGCGCATCCGGCAGCGCACACGGGAAACCTCTCCGAGATAGGCGATGTCGGCGACCTCCGCCTCGACCGAGGATCCGTCCCCGACCTGTGCCGGCCGCAGCCGCTCCGGCCGGACCGCAAGGCTCACCCGATGGCCGATGCGCGCGCCTGCGATGTTTCGCGCTTCAAGGACTGCGCCATCGGCGCAGCGGACATGGCAGAATTCCGTATTGGTGGCGATCACCATGCCAGTGATGCGGTTGTTCTCGCCGATGAAGCCGGCCACGAAGGCGGTGCGCGGTGCCTCATAGAGCTCAGAGGGCGTGCCGATCTGGGCAATCCGCCCCGCTTCGAACACTGCGACACGATCCGAGAGCGACAAGGCCTCGCTCTGGTCGTGGGTGACATAGACGATGGTCGGTCGTAGCTCGCGATGCAGCCGGACAATCTCGTCCTGCATCTGCTCGCGCAGCTGCTTGTCGAGCGCGCCGAGCGGCTCGTCCATCAACACGAGCTGCGGCTTGTAGATCAGCGCCCGAGCCACGGCGATGCGCTGCTGCTGCCCGCCGGACAGTTGCGCCGGGCGCCGATCCCGCATGCCGTCAAGGCGGATAAGCTGCAGCGCCCAGGCGACACGCTCAGTGATCTCGGATTTGCGCCAGCCGCGCGCCTGGAGTGGATAGGCTAGGTTCTCGCCGACGGTCAGGTGCGGGAACAGCGCATAATGCTGGAACACCATGCCGATATTACGCTTGTAGGGCGGCAGCCTGGACACGTCGCGCCCGCCGATCTCGATTGTCCCGGCGCTCGGCGGCTCGAAGCCGGCGAGCATCATCAGTAGACTGGTCTTGCCGGAGCCCGAGGGACCGAGAATAGTCAGGAACTCGCCCGGGTGAACGTCGAGATCAAGCGCGTCCACTACCTTGGTGATACCGTCATAAGTCTTGTCTACGCGGCGCAGCACCAGAGCTTCCGCCTGGACCCCGTTGCCTGATGGCGCCAGCGCGCTCGTAACTTTCATCAGCATGGGCACCCTCAATCGTGATCACCCAGCATGAAGCTGGTGATGCGGTTGAGGGTGCGGGCGATGTGGTTGCGCCGGATGAAGCCCACCGCGCGGATATCGCCAGCGGCGAGCGAAGCCAGGATTTCGGTGATCTCGTCGGCTTGTGCCGCGACCTCGGCCGCCCAGTTGAGTTCGGGTAGGATCTCGAGATAGGCGCGGATCGTCTTGTAGTAGAGAACCTCGGAAACCTGCCGGTATTCGGCATTGCCGGAAAGATGCAGGATCTCGTCCTGAAGCCGATGGCTGATCTGGGCCAGGGCGCGCACATCGACCTGACCGCTCAGCGGCTGGCATTCGGCCAGAAGCTCGCGGAGCGTCGCGGTAATGGCGTCGAGCATGGACGCCGGGTTGAGGTCGCCGAGCAGTTCAGCAAGCTTCATGCGCAGCGCATAGGCGTCGCGCAGGGATTTGAGTTCCACCGACGTTACCATCGAGCCGACATTGGGTGTGGTCTCGATCAGCCCTTCATTCTCCAGCGCCTGCATCACCCGCCGCATGGGGGTGCGGCTGACACCGAATTCGCGCGCGAGCTCGGCTTCGCTAAGTGCCGTCCCGGGCGGGTAGATCAGAAGACAGATACGGTCGCGCAGGGCGCGGTGGATAGCGGAAAACCGCTCCCTCGGCGTGGGTCGACTCTCAACAGTCACGGTCATGGCGGCCTCCTGTTGTTCAAGTGGTACATCTTAAAATATGTATCGTCAACGGCCGCATCCCGGATTCAGTAACCGGTATACTGGTTTGCGTCAGTTGGAGTAAGTTTATGAAATGTCTGGTACATTCCTGAAAGTAGTTTGCCATCGACGGCTCTGGCCGCGAAAATTCCTCGCTGTCACGCGAGAAAATGCGAAGGCGGATGATGTCGATGAGCGGATCTGAATCTGGGATGCAGGCGGCCAAGCACGACTTCTCGCCGACCTATGACCAGCCCTGGCCGCAGGCCTATTACCTGGCCCATCTCGCTCTCGACTACATGATCTGCGACCGTGCCAAACCGGTGTTCGAAACCATCATCGCGCGTCTCCGCCGCCAGCGGCCGCATCGACCTCTCAAGATCGTGGATATCGGTGCATCCTACGGGCTCAACGCGGCTCTGCTGCGCGCTCCGCTCACCTTGGACGATCTCTACGCCGCCTATACGCTGGCGGATGGGCCGCTGGCGTCGCAAAGCCTTGAGGATCACGAGGCCTTCTTCACGCGCCAGAAGCTGCGGGAGGACCTTGAGATCGTGGGCCTGGATCCGAGTCGGCAGGCGTTGCGCTACGCCCGTGACGTCGGCCTGATTGGAGCAGCAGTGACAGCCAATCTGGAGACCGAGGAACTCTCCCCAGCGGACCGTGAAGCTCTTCGCGACACGGATCTGATCATCAGCACGGGCTGCGTCGGCTATGCGACCGTGCGAACATTCAAACGGGTCTATGAGGTGACTGCCGCGTCCCGCCCCTGGGTCGCGAGCTTCGCGATGCATCCCTTCGGCTATGGGGACATTGCCGCGATGCTGGCGGGGTTCGGTCTCGTCACCATCGAGAGCGCCCACCTTCGGCAACGCCAGCGTCGGTTCTCGACCGAGCACGAACGCGTCTCCATCCTCGCCTTGATGGCCGAGCAAGGCATGGATGATCGGCTGGAGCGTACGACCGGCTATATCTACGCCGCCTTCCACCTGTCGACGCCTCGCGAGGACGGTGCATGAAGGCGCAGCGGGATATTGCCGCCATTGCGCAGCGCCTAGATCCCTTCCTGCTGAAACATTGGCGGTTCATTTTAGCCGCGGCCGAAGAGGGCAGCTTCCGGCGGGCAGCGGACCGGCTGGGGGTGCAGCAATCGACTCTGAGCCGGCGTATTCGTGACATTGAGGATGCCATTGGGGCCACCCTTTTTGCCCGGTCCCATGCCGGCGTGCGGCCGACTTTCGCCGGCCGTCGTCTGCTGGGACCCGCGCAAGAGATCCTGGCACAGGCATCGCAGGCCGCACTGGCGGTGGAGCGCGCCGGAACCGCACAAGAAGGCGTGCTTCGCATCGGTCTGCCTCCGATCACGCCGGGAGCACGCCTCACGCAACTGCTTCACCGATTCCTGCAGGTCTGTCCGCACGTCCGGGTCGAACTCGTCGACACGGATCCGGCGTCGCAGTGTCAGGCGGCTCGGCGACATGAACTTGATGTCGTGATTCAAGCCGGGGCACCAGCGCTGAAGGGCAAGTCCGGACTCGATCTGTGGGACGAGCCTGTGCTTATCGTCATGGCAGAGCGGGATGTTCTCGCCGCGTCGCCCGCGATCGACCTCGATGAACTCGCCAGGCGGCATTTCATTTTCATGGCGGGCGACCCGGCTCTGCCCGTTTTCCGAGACCTCTTGGCCCACGTGCCTACCGTTTGCCTCTCCGTTGAGCCGCTCGCCCGGGAGACAAACCTCCTGCAACTGGTCGCGCTTGGACAGGGCCTGACGCTGACGACCGTTTCCGTGTCATCTCATGCACCGGTCACCTGCCGTCCTCTCAAAGGACAGGGATTGCCGCTTCGTGCCGTCTGGTCACGATCGAATCCCAACCCGGCTCTGACGCGGCTTCTGTCCGTCGCGCGCGAACTGAGGAAATCGCCGGGCCACCGGTGCGCCGTCCGAACGTGATCTCCGCACATTCCGTTGTCGTGTCACTTGATCCGGCCCGTCCCTGCGGCGCGCCTTCGCTTAGGCTGTGGCGCCGTCTCCTCTGCCATGCCGTCCGGCTCGACGAGCGCCACATGGCTCACGCTCAGGGCCAGCGCGATCTCGTACAGTGTGATGATCGTCGGATTCTTGAGGCCGCGCTCAACGTCGGACAGATATTGCTGGCTGAACCCCGAACGCATGGCAAGCTCCTCCTGAGTCAGCTTCTGAGCCTGACGCAGGCGCGCGAGATTGCGGCCGACCAGCTTGCGCATGTCCATGGCGCAAGCGGTCGCGGATTCCGGTAGCCAAGTTTATCAACTATAATATGTAAAGACTAATCTGCTTTGCGCGCTGGCGTCCTGAAGCGAACGCCAGCCCCGCCACCATTCTCGGGAATGAACTCGATGCCGGCGGCTTCGATTGTCCTGAGAGTAGAACGGTTCGATACCCGTCCAGCCGACCGCCGATCACGTGCGGGCGTACGCATCTGGGCACGCTCCCGCGATGCCGTGGCCTCATCACATGATGGCGCTCCACGGCCTGCCGTCCCACCACGTGTTCGGCCTAGTCTCTCGCTCATCACGATGAAGAGCGACGCTCGCCATGACCCGAGCCTTCCACGATACGCCGCCCGATGCGCCGACCGTAACCGACTATGATCGCAGTCATGCCGTGCTCTATCTGCAGCTGCTCGATGCCGAAGCGGCGGGCGCCGATTGGGAGGAAGTTGTAGCGCTGCTGTTCGGCCTGGACCCGCTCACCGCGCCGGGACACGCCCGGCGTGTCCACGCAGCCCATCTGGCGCGGGCGCGCTGGATGTCGGCGCAAGGATATCAGGAATTCCTGCGTCGACCCGACAAGTGATCGGGTGATGCCGGCCGGGCATCAGGCCATGTCTTCGGCGTTTCTTCCGGAAGCTCCCTTCTGACGAGATCGTCGGGCGTATCGCGGCACGCTCGAAAGGGCTCCCCAATGGTCCTGGAAACGGCTTGGCAGTCATCAGAGGCCTACGCCTTCGTAGATGCTCTCTCACCCTCACAGCTCGCCTGGGAATGGCTTCGGCGCAACGAGGCGTATCGGCGGGACTACGCCAGGTTCCGTGTGGTCGACGATCCTGAGAAGGAGACCCTCGCGGCGCTCATGCAAGCGCGCTGGGGTCTACGATTTCCCGATCGATCCCGCACGTGATGCCCGGACCGTTTCTGTCGTCTGGGACCTAGAAACCGACCCTGGCCTCATCGCGCTTGTCGCGCTGCGCGATATCGACGATGGCCGCGTGACCGCCGACCAATGCCACTAGACGCAATCCATCACCCGCCTGCACCCGGCTGTGCAATCGTCGGCGCGGGCCGCGATGCGATCACCGTCATGCTGCCAAACGGCCATGGCCTCCATCCGTCCCTATGCGCGCTCGTCCGGATGGATGCGCACTTGGCAGATCGGATTGAGGCCCTGTTGCGGCTCTGGGCCCATATGCAGAGAGCGGCCGTGCCGCCAGACCGGAGGATCACACTCCAGCAGCGCCGTCGCTTGCGCCACATGTTTCAAGCGGGGGACGGTCGCCGTGCGGGCGCGACCTATCGTGAGATCGCCACCAGCCTATTCGGTAAGGCTCGGGTCGCGGCAGCGCCCTGGAAGACGTCCTCCCTGCGCGACACCGTCATCGCGCTCGTGGAGGATGCGCGGCGCATGATCGAGGGCGATTACCGCAAGCTCCTTCATCGGCGACGCCGCCACACTTCGCCCCGCTAGGGTGGGGATTTCAGCCCCCCAATCTTCCCCATCCCTCCCGACATTCCTCCTCCGCCACCGTGGTCACCGTCCGCCGCCGCACTCCGGCGGCTCCCGCCACGCCCACGGAGGCCCGCTCCATGCGACCCGATCTCGCCACCCTCCCGCCGCGCTACCTGCGCACTAAGGAAGCCGCCGCGTTTCTCAGCCTGTCGGCCCGCACGCTGGAAAAGCACCGCACCTATGGCACCGGCCCCGCCTATCGCAAGCTTGGCGGGCGCGTCGTCTATTCCATCGACGACCTCCAGGCCTGGACCGAGCGCGGCGCGGTCACCTCGACCTCCGATCCGCGCGGCACCGTGCTGCCGGCCAAGCGCCATGCGCTTGCCGCCGGTTCGTTCGCCGGCCGCGCCGCACGCTGAACGCCCCACCCATGGCGGCGCGGCATCACAGCCTCTCGGAGCGCGGACAGCTCGATCTGTTCCGCGCCCTGCCGGGGGACTTCGCACTACGCGATGCGCAGGATCTCATGGCCTATCCCTTCTTCTCCCTCTCCAAGACACCGCGCGTCGCGCCGATCGATTTCCGAACCGGCAGCATCGCCATCCGGGTCGAGGCCGTGCCCGACCACGGCATGGCGACGATCTGGGACGCCGACATTCTCATCTGGGCCGCTAGCCAGATCGTCGAGGCGCGCGACGCGGGGCTGCGCACCTCGCGCCTGATGGCGGCGACGCCCTATGAGATCCTCACCTTTGTCGGGCGAGGCACCTCGCTGCGCGACTATCAGCGCCTCAAGGCCGCGCTCGACCGCCTCCAGTCGACGACGGTCTCGACCACCATCCGCCAGCCGGCGGAGGGACGCCGGCACCGCTTCTCCTGGATCCATGAATGGCAGGAACGGACCGACCGCAACGGCCGGCCCGATGGTGTCGACCTGATCCTGCCGGACTGGTTCTACCGCGCCGTGCTCGATGACGCGCTCGTGCTCACCATCGACCGGGCTTATTTCGGGCTGACGGGCGGGCTGGAGCGCTGGCTTTACCGGCTGGTGCGCAAGCATGGCGGGCGGCAACAGGACGGGTGGCGGTTCGATTTCCGGCACCTGCACCAGAAGTCGGGCAGCCTGTCGCCGTTCAAGCGCTTCGCCTTCGAGCTCAGGGATCTGATCCGGCGCCAGCCGCTTCCCGGCTACATGCTGTTCGTTGAGGTCGAGGTCGGCGGCCGGCTGCTGCTCGCCTTCGAGCCTGCCGCGCCCTGTGAACAGCCTGTAGATAGCCTCGTGCTATCGGGAACCCGGGCTATCGTGCCATCGGGAACCGGTGCCTCGTGCTATCAGGAACCCAAACAGGCCCGAACTCACTGTCCTGCATCAGAAAATCGCGCCCTTAACTTAGAGTCTAACCCAGAATCTAACTTTAAGAGGCGTGCGAGCGCTTTTGCGAGCGCCGTCGATCAGCCCCAACTGGGGGCAAAGTGGCCTGGAAAAACGCCGCCTCACAGGCCCTCGCAGACGCCCCCTCGCGCGAGGGGGCATCGATGATCGTCGCGCTCCTCAACCAGAAGGGCGGGGTCGGCAAGACGACGCTGGCGCTCCATCTCGCCGGGCAGTGGGCCCAGCAGGGACAGCGGATCACGCTGATCGACGCCGATCCGCAGGGCTCCAGCCTCGACTGGTCGCAGCAGCGGGGCCGCGAGGGCCTGTCACGGCTGTTCGGTGTCGTCGGGCTCGCCCGCGACACCCTGCACCGGGAGGCGCCGGAGCTCGCGCGTGACGCCGATCACATCGTCATCGATGGACCGCCCCGCGTCGCCGGGCTGATGCGCTCGGCGCTGCTCGCCGCCGATCTGGTGCTGATCCCGGTGCAGCCCTCGCCCTTTGACGGCTGGGCGTCGGCCGAGATGCTGGCGCTGATCCGCGAGGCGCGCATCTACCGCCCAGAAATGTTGGTCCGGTTCGTCCTGAACCGCTGCGGCGCGCGCACCGTTCTCGCCCGCGAGACCGCACGGACGCTGGCCGATCACGATCCTCCAGTGCTCGCCAGTACGATAGGCCAGCGCATCGCCTTTGCGGCGGCCGCGCAATCCGGACGTCTCGTCTTCGAGCGCGACGATGCGGGGCCGGCCACGCGCGAGATCGCCGCTCTGAACGCCGAGATCAATGGTCTCGACCTCGGGAGGGCCGCGCGATGAGCGAACGCCCGATCCGCCGCGACTTTGCCTCCCGGCCTGCCGATCCCGAGCATTGGATCAAGGCGGCGGATGTCTCTGCCGAACGCCGCCCCGGCGCCGCGTTCACCGCGCGCCTCACCATCGATGTGACGCCTGAACTGCGTGGGCGGATCAAGGTCGCCGCCTTCCGGCGCTGCGTCACCGTCGCCGAGATGCTGCGCGACCTGCTCGCGCGTGAATTCCCTCCGACATCAGGAGATCAGCCATGAGCGAGGCGTTTGCGCCCCGTGCGGCAAGCACGGCATCCGCGTCCAGTCCCCCATCCGATGCCCTGACCCACGCCGAGCTGACCCATATCGAGAAGCGTATCGAGAACTGGATCCGCTTCGGCCATCACGCGCATGAGCAGCTTCTGGATCGCCGCCGGCGCATCCTCTCTTTCCCTCCCGGCTGCATCTTCGCCTTCGTCCGATGGGCGTCGAACGATTTCGGCACCGTGGCCTCCCGCCTCGACATCGTGCGCTGCGTGGCGCAAGGCGAGAGCTACCAGACGCTGCCCTTCGTGCGTCCGGGCGGCGAGATCCTGCTGCGGGTGGATGGATGGCCGAAGGTCGAGAAAATTCTGCAGCACATCGACGCCATCGAGGCGATCGGCATCGATGCGGGGACCGTCGCCCCTGACCATTGGTGTCACGTCGCCCACCGCGTCAGCGTCGGCTTCGAGCCGCGCGCCTACACGATTGAGCGTCATCAGGCGTGGCTGAAGCGGCAGGAGTGCGGACAATGAACCGCGCCGCCTATGTGCTGATAACGACGGCCGCCAGCGTCGGCATAGCCTTCGCCGCCACGGTGCCGACACCGCTCAAGCTGATCTGGAATGTCTCGGCGAGCGTGCCGGTCGGTGTCTATGCTCTCGAGCCCGCCGATCATTTTGAGATCACCGATCTGGTCGCGATAATGCCGCCACCGCCGCTCGCCGCGTTCTTCATCGCACGCGGCTATATCGGCGAAGGCACGCCGCTGCTTAAGCGCGTGATGGGGCTGCCGGGGCAAGAAGTCTGCCGCCTCGGCGACGCCGTCACCATCGATGGCGTGCCGCTGGGCGAGGCCCTTCGGCGCGATCGCTTGGGTCGTGACCTACCGGTCTGGCAGGGCTGCCGGCGTATCGCTCCTGACCATCTGTTCCTGATGAACCCGGATGTTCCGGACAGTCTCGACGGGCGCTACTTTGGCCCGATCCCGGCGACGACCGTCATCGGGCGGGCAATGCCACTCCTCACGGATGAGGCCGGCCACAGTGACTTCATTTGGCGCGCGGCGGTGCGCTGACATGCATCGCGCTGCGCTCTTTCTCGCATCCGGACTGCTGATCGGCGGTGC
The DNA here is from genome assembly GCF_056836805.1 of Ancylobacter sp. TW_SC_1. Classification (NCBI taxonomy): domain Bacteria; kingdom Pseudomonadati; phylum Pseudomonadota; class Alphaproteobacteria; order Hyphomicrobiales; family Xanthobacteraceae; genus Ancylobacter; species Ancylobacter sp. TW_SC_1. Next base: position 1,689,991 of record NZ_CM166365.1, on the reverse strand, counting down.
GTCGCCTGACTCTGCCAGCGCGCAACCTATGACGCCAACTGCGGCGTACGTCGTCACGTCCTATGCTGCCTTTATCGACGAAGCCGCGCAGCGCTTCGAGCTTCCGACCAGCTGGATCCGTGCGGTCCTGCGGGCCGAGAGCGGCGGCGATCCGCGTGCCGTCTCACCCGCCGGTGCCATGGGCCTAATGCAGATCATGCCTGCGACCTGGGACGAGCTTCGCGTCCATCACGGTCTCGGCGCCGATCCGTTCGACCCGCATGACAACATCCTCGCTGGCGCCGCCTATCTGCGGCAGCTCCATGACCGCTATGACAGCATCCGCGCCATGCTCGCGGCCTACAATGCCGGGCCGGCGCGCTATGAGGCGTCGCGTGCCGGCAAGCCGCTGCCGCCGGAGACGCGCACTTACATCGCGGCTCTGGCGCCAATCCTCGACAAAGAGTCTGCAGCCGGCGCCACCGGATTGCTGCGTCCAATGGCGCAAAGCTGGCGCGAGGCGCCGCTGTTCGCCACGCCGCCCGCGCGCAGCAATCCCATCGATGCGGCGTTCCTCGCGCCGCGATCGGGAGCGCTTTTCGTTGCACCTTTGCCATCGCGGAGGGCGCCATGACGAGGCGGACCCGCTTTCGCATCCTGTCGGGCTCTGGCGTTCCATGGCGCGCAAGGAGGCGCAGGACAGGAACCACGACCGCACGAGGGCAGGATAAAAGGGCGCACATTGCGCGACGGTCGGGATGTTGGTTCTGCAGATGTTTTCGGCGCCTTCGGCACCTTACCGCGCCGGACCGCAAGGTTTGCGCATCCGGCAAATGGCTGCGCATCAACGATTTTCCGCACATTGCGAGGTTTCGCCATGAGCGATGAACGCGAGTTCCGCGTCCGTCCCGGCCGCATCCGCTCGACCCGCGCCCAGCAGGCCCGTCCCTTCGTCGCCCAGGCGCTCGCCGCAGCCCGGAAGGCCGGCGGCGGGGGCTCTCTGTCTGGCAAGATCGCTGTCGGCAACCGCTTGCGCTTCGGCAGCGGACAGGTCGCCAGCCTTCAGGCCAGCCGCCGGATCACCGCGCGCTCACGCGGCGCCGTGGTGAAGGCCCGCGTCGTCCGACACACGGCCCGTGCGGGCTCCCTCAGTCAGCACCTCACCTATCTCCGCCGCGAGGGCGTCACCCGCGATGGTGAGAGGGCGCGGCTGTTCGGTCCCGAGATCGAGAGCGTGGATGTCGACGCCTTCACGGAGCGCTGCCGCGATGACCGTCACCATTTTCGGTTCATCGTCTCGCCTGACGACGCTTTGGAGATGGAGGACCTGCGGGCCTTCACCCGTGACCTCACCCGGCAGATGGAGAAGGACCTCGGCACCGGGCTCGACTGGGTCGCCGTCGATCACTGGAACACCGAGCATCCCCATGTGCATCTGATCGTCCGGGGCCGCCGCGACGATGGCCAGGATCTCGTGATCTCCCGCGACTACATCAAAGAGGGCATGCGCGATCGCGCCCGTGACCTGATCACCCAGGAACTCGGCCCGCGCACCGAACGCGACATTCGCCGGAGTTTGGAACGCCAGATCAAGGCCGAGCGCTGGACCGAGCTCGACCGCCAGCTTGTCCGCGAGGTCCGCGAGAGCGGCATCATCGACATGGCGCCGGTTTCCGGCCGGCAGCCGGACGAACACCATGCGCTCAAGATCGGGCGCCTCCGCAAACTCGAGGCGCTCGGGCTCACCAGCGAGATCGGCAGCGCTCAATGGGTGATGGAGCCGGAGGCGGAATCCACCCTGCGCGCGCTCGGTGAGCGTGGCGATATCATCAAGCGGATGCACCGCGCCCTGAATGAGCGGGGCATAGAGCGCGGCACAGCCAACTATGTCCTTGCCGCAGAGAGTCTCGACACGCCGGTGATCGGCCGGCTGGTCGCCCGCGGCCTTCATGATGAACTCCACGGCTCGGCCTATGCCATCGTCGATGGCGTGGACGGGCGCTCCCATCACATCCGGCTGCCCGATCTCGACGCCGCCGGCGATGGCGCGCCGGGCTCTATCGTCGAACTGCGGACCTTCGACGACGCGCACGGCAAACGGCGTGTCGCGCTCGCCGTGCGCTCCGATCTGGACCTCGCCCATCAGGTGAGCGCTACCGGTGCCACCTGGCTCGACCGGCAGGCCATTGCGCGTGAGCCCGTCGCTCTGTCGGACGGCGGCTTCGGCGCCGAGGTGAGCCAGGCACTCGACCGGCGCGCCGAGCATCTCATCCGCGAGGGCCTCGCCGAGCGCCAGGGACGCCGTGTCGTCCACGCCCGCAATCTCATCGAGACGCTGCGTCGCCGCGAACTGGAGGCTATCGGTCACAAGCTTTCAACCGAGAGCGGCCTTCCCTTCAACAAGGCCGGCACCGGCGAGTATGTCGCCGGCACGTATCGCCAGCGCCTCAACCTCGCGTCCGGCCGCTTCGCCATGCTGGACGATGCGATCGGCTTCCAGCTCGTGCCCTGGTCGCCCTCTCTGGAGCGCCGGCTCGGCAAGCATGTCTCCGGTGTCGCCCGTGACGATGGTGGCGTCGACTGGAGCTTCGGTCGCAAGCGCGGCCTCGGCCTCTGACCTGGGAGAAGGATCATCACCATGTCGGCGACGAAAATCCTCTGGGGGCAGATCCTCACCGTGCTGCTCATCGTGCTCGCGGCCATCTGGGGCGCGACACAATATGTGGCCTGGAGCCTCGGCTATCAGGCGCAGCTGGGCGCGCCGTGGTTCGAGTGGCTCGGGGTTTCGGTCTACTATCCACCAGCCTTCTTCTGGTGGTGGTATTTTTTCGATGCCTATGCGCCGGACGTGTTCTTTCGCGGCGCACTGATCGCCGCCTCCGGCGGCTTCCTCTCCATCGCGGTCGCCATCGCCCTGTCGGTCTGGCGGGCACGCGAGGCCTCCAGGGTCGAGACCTATGGTTCGGCGCGCTGGGCCGAAAGGGAGGAGGTCCGCGCCGCCGGGCTGCTCGGCTCGGATGGCGTCGTCCTCGGCCAGTATGAACGCGACTACCTGCGCCATGACGGGTCAGAGCATGTGCTGTGCTTCGCACCGACCCGGTCCGGCAAGGGTGTCGGCCTGGTGGTGCCCTCACTGCTGACCTGGCCGGGTTCAGCCATCGTCCATGACATCAAGGGCGAGAACTGGCAGTTGACCGCCGGCTTCCGGGCCCGGCATGGCCGCGTGCTGCTGTTCGACCCGACCAATGCGACATCGGCCGCCTACAATCCGCTGCTGGAAGTGCGCCGCGGTGAATGGGAAGTCCGCGACGTCCAGAACATCGCCGACATCCTGGTGGACCCCGAAGGCTCGCTGGAAAAGCGGAACCATTGGGAGAAGACCAGCCACGCGCTGCTCGTCGGCGCCATCCTTCACGTGCTCTATGCCGAGAAGGACAAGACGCTCGCGGGCGTCGCCGCCTTCCTCTCCGATCCGAAACGGCCGATCGAGACCACGCTCGCTGCCATGATGAAGACCGCCCACCTCGGCGAGGCGGGCCCGCATCCCGTCATCGCCAGCGCCGCGCGCGAACTGCTGAACAAATCCGACAACGAGCGCTCGGGCGTGCTCTCCACGGCCATGTCCTTCCTCGGCCTCTACCGCGATCCGGTGATTGCCGAGGTGACGCGGCGCTGCGACTGGCGCATCGCCGATATCGTCGGCGGCAAGGCCCCCGCGACCCTCTATCTTGTGGTGCCGCCCTCCGACATCAACCGCACCAAACCGCTGATCCGCCTTCTGCTCAACCAGATCGGCCGGCGCCTGACCGAGGACCTGCAGGCCAAGAGCGGACACCATCGGTTGCTGCTCATGCTGGACGAGTTCCCCGCGCTCGGCCGGCTCGACTTCTTTGAGTCCGCGCTCGCCTTCATGGCCGGCTATCGCCTGAAAGCCTTCCTCATCGCCCAATCGCTGAACCAGATCGAAAAAGCCTATGGCCCGAACAACTCCATCCTCGACAACTGCCATGTCCGCGTGAGCTTCGCGACGAACGACGAGCGCACCGCCAAGCGCGTCTCGGATGCGCTCGGCACCGCCACCGAGATGAAGGCGATGAAGAATTATGCCGGCCACCGCCTCTCGCCCTGGCTCGGCCATCTCATGGTGTCGCGCTCGGAAACCGCCCGACCGCTGCTTACCCCCGGCGAGGTCATGCAGCTGCCATCCACTGATGAGATCGTCATGGTCGCCGGCACCCCGCCGATCCGGGCCAAGAAGGCCCGCTACTATGAGGACGCGCGTTTTCGGGACCGGCTCCTGCCGCCACCACCCTCCTCTCGTGGCCCGACCGTCCAACACGATGACTGGACAGCGCTGCCGTTGCCAAAGCCGCCGGAGGGCATGGGCGGGAGTGCAACCGTCGGAGGTCAAGACGATGACCCCACCGGCTCAGAGCACCGGCATCAGCTGGAGCTCAGCCGCGTGAAGGCCGTCGAGAAAATGCAGCCCATCGAGAACGAGTTCGAGTTCGACACGGATCGCGACGACGAGATGGAGGACGTCGCCACCCGGAACCGGCGCATGACCGGCCTGATGCAAGGCGTCGCCCGACAGCTCAGCCTCAATCCCAATGACGGCATGGAGTTGTGATCGCGATGGCAGGCCGCACGAAGAAAGCGCAGATCTCCGTCTATCTCGAGCCCGACATCATGGACCTGCTGGCGCACTACGCCGCCCAGCGCGACCAGTCCATGTCCCTGATCGCCCAGGCCGCGATTGCCTCCTTCCTGTCGCCCGACAGCGCCGAACGCCAGGACGCCGCTCTTGCCCGGCGCCTAGGCCAGCTTGACCGACGTCTCGCGCGGCTGGAGCGCGACCTCGGCATCTCGACAGAGGCCTTCGCCACCTTCATCCGCTTCTGGCTTGCCACGACTCCCGCACTGCCCGAGCCCGCGGCCCAGGCGGCACGGGTCAAGCTCTCCGAGCGCTACGCGGCCTATACCCGCGCGCTCGGCCGGCGCCTCGCTAAGGGGCCCCAGCTGCGGCAGGAGATCGTGGAGGATGTTGCGGGATCGGAGGAAGACGGGGGCGGCCGGAGTTGACCCCGGCTATGTGAAAACAGGTGAGTCGGGTAGAATCTCCGCGTAGGATTACGGGAGGGGCCGGATGGGCCGTTTCGTGGAAGGTGCAGATCGATCCGGCTCTGCCTCCTGCCCGAGTGTCTCGACGACTGGGTAGACGAAAACAACCCGGTTCACGTAATTGAGGCCTTCGTCGATACGCTGAACCTGCTAGGTCTCGGCTTCGGCGGCGCGATGCCGGCGAGCACGGGGCGGCCTGCCTACCATCCCGCCGTGCTGCTGAAGCTCTACATCTACGGCTATCTCAACCAGGTGCAGTCGAGCCGACGCCTGGAGCGCGAAGCAGGCCGCAACGTCGAGCTGATGTGGCTACTCGGGCGGCTTGTGCCTGACCACAAGACGATCGCGGACTTCCGGAAGAAGAATGGCCCGGCGCTCCGCGGTGTCTGCGTCCGCTTCGCTTCCCTCTGCCGACAGATGGGACTTCTCGCGGGCCACACGGTTGTCGTCGACGGCAGCAAGTTCAAGGCAGTGAACAATCGCGACAGGAACTTCACCCACGCCAAGATGGCCCACCGCCTCGCGCAGATCGAGGAAAGCATCGCGCGCTATCTCAGTCAGTTCGACAGTGCCGACCAGCAGGAACCTAGCGAGGCCATCACCACTAAGACGGTGCGCTTGAAGGAGAAGATCGGTAGGCTCCGGCAGGAGATGGTCCATCTCGACGCGCTCAATGGTTTGATGAGGCAATCACCCGACCAGCAGGTTTCTCTGACCGATCCCGACGCACGCTCGATGGCGACGAGCGGCCGGGGCTCCGGCGTCGTGGGATACAATGTGCAGGTCATCGTCGAGGCGGAGCATCATCTGATCGTGACCCACGAGGTCACCAACATAGGCAACGAACGCGCCCAGCTGGCGCCTATGGCCAAGGCGGCGCAGCGGACGCTCGGCGCCGATGAACTCCATGTCATCGCAGATCGCGGCTACTTCGACGGCGAGCAGATCAAGGAATGTGTGGATGCCGGTCTCACCGTGACGCTGCCCAGGCCGCAGACATCGGGCGCGAAGGCGGCGGGACGCTTCGGCAAGCAGGACTTCGTCTATCTCCCTGACCAGGATGCGTAGCGCTGCCCGGCGGGCGCTGTTCTGACCTACCACTTCAGCACTGTCGAGAAGGGTATGGACTTGCGGCGCTACTGGTCGACGGCCGCCTGCCTGGCCTTCACGATCAAGGCGCAATGCACGACAGCCAAGGAACGCCGGATCACCCGCTGGGAGCATGAGCATCTGAACGAGGACGTCCAGAACAGGCTGGATGCCAATCCCGGACTGATGCGGGTGCGGCGCGAGACGGTCGAGCATCCCTTCGGCACGATCAAAGCCAGGATGGGCGCGACCCACTTCCTGATGAAGCGGCTGCCCAACGTCGCCGCCGAGATGGCGCTGCACGTGCTCGCCTACAATCTGACCCGAGTGATGAACATCCTCCGCCGGCAAGCGCTGATCGCCGCCATCAGGGCCGTCTGACCGGCCCCTTCATAGCCTGCACCGGCCTCCCAGCAGGGAACGAAGCCCCACGAGCATCGGCTTGCGGGATCGAGCACTTCAGCGGGTTGTCGGCGTCAACTTCACGCCACGCCGTCCCTCGCCACGGCGGCAAGAACAAAACCGCGTTCGATCAGGCGTTTTGACACGGCCAAGACCCGTTGCGGACCCTCGACTGCCCTTTCAGCGACGTCCGCTTTGCGCCGCCATCTCGGACGTTGGCCTGACACTTGAGACTTCCCGAAAGCCGACATTGCTTGTGGAGCGGCCGACAGCCAGCAAATTTCTTCGGCGTATGTGTTCGAATCCCACGCGGTCCGCCACTTCAGTCCCAAGCTGGGCACGCCGATTCCCGCCGATTTCCCGCTGGAAACGGCGGTGAGCGTGCGGAGCAGCTCTCCCTTCGATCCCATGATGCGAACTTCGGTCTCGGCGACCTCGACGCGCTGGGCGAAGGCGCGCAGGTGATCCCGCCGATAACCGCCCCCGTCGAGCTTGATGCGCTGCCGCGCCACGTCGGCGAACCGGCGCACGGTGGCGGGCGTCACCGCCTGATTGCCGGAGCTTTCGAGCATGGCCTGCGCCCGCTCGGCATCGACCTGTGCTTGATCGCGGAGCGCCTTCAACCCGGCGATGCGGTCTTTCAGCGCCGGATCGGAGATATCGGCGACGCCTGATTCGATCGCGTCGTAGAGGCGCTTGAGGCGAAGGTCGGTCTCGGCCGCCCTGCGGTTCAACTCGCCGATATGCTCCTGCCGGCGTTCTGCGCGCTCATGGCGACGGTCGAGGACCGAAGCCAGCACCTCCTCCAGCCGGTCGGGCTGGAGGAGCCGGCCTTCGATATGGCTGGCGACGATGGTGTCGAGCTTCTCCATCGGGATCGAGCGGCCCGAACAGCCGGTCTCGCCCTGCCGCGCCTTGATCGAGCAGGTGTAGTAGCGATAGCGCCCGCCCTTGCCGGTGCGGATGGTCATGGCCCCGCCGCACTTGGCGCAGAAGCAGATGCCCGTGAGCAAGGTCGGCCCGCTGACCACGCGCGGCGGCGTGACCTTGGGATTACGGGCCTTCAGATGCGCCTGCACGGCGTCGAAGGTCTCAAGGTCGATCAACGGCGGCACGGGCACCGTGACGATCTCGCTGATGGGCTTCAACTCCTTGGTCTTGGAGCGCTTGTTGAACTCGTGCTCGCCGATATAGGTGCGGCGCGTCAGAATGCGGTGAAGCTGGCCGATACCCCAGCGCCCGCCGTCGCGGGTGAAGATGCGGCGCGCGTTCAGGTGGGACACGATCGCCTTGACGCCCATCGGACCGGACGTGCCGTTCCCCTCCAGCGCCAGCCGGTAGATCAGCCGCACCGTGTCGGCGTGGAGCGGATCGATCTCCAGCTTCTTCTTGGTCTTGGTCCCGCGCTGCTCTGCGGCGACGATGCGGTAGCCGATCGGCGGCAATGCGCCGTTCCAGAAGCCCTGCCGGGCGTTCTCCTTCAAGGCGCGCATGACGTGCTTGCCGTTCTCCTTGGACTGATACTCGTCGAACAGCGCCATGATCTGGCGCATCATGACGTGCATCGGGTCGTCGCCCATTTCCTGGGTGATGGAGACGAGCTTCACGCCGTTCTTGGCCAGCTTGCGGACGTAGAACTCCAGCTCGAAGTGATCGCGGAAGAAGCGGCTGAACGAGTGGACGACGACGATATCGAAGGGTGCGGGCTTGGTGGTGCCCGCCTCGATCATGCGCTGGAACTCGGGTCGGCGGTCGTTGGTGGCGGTCGCGCCTGGCTCGACGTAGGTATCGACAAGCTGATAGCCGCGCGACAGGCAGTAGGCCTCGCCCTGACGCTTCTGGTCGGGGATGGACACGTCATGCTCTGCCTGCCGCGCGGTCGAGACCCGGAGATAGAGGGCTGCGCGCGTGGCGATGCCGGGTGTTTCAGCGTTCATGAAGGGTCTCCTTGCTGCGGGGTGGCTGGCGGCGCGGGCCGGTCAACGCCAGTTCCAGCACGACGCGATCGTGGATGAGTTTCGGCGCGAGCTTGCGGCCATCGCGCTCCATACGGATCAGGCCGTAGCCGATCATGGCTTTCAGGGTACGGGAAAGGTTGGACTTCGCACGCCCGGTCAGTGCGGCCAGAGCGTCGAGCGAATCCGGCTTCTCGTGTGCGATGATGCGCAGCATCTCGCGATTGGGAGCCGACAAGACCTTGGAGAAGGATTCTGTCGAGACGAACCAGACCGTCGGATCTCCCGGCGAAGGTTTCTCCTCACCTCGCGCAATACGTAGCGTGCGGGCCTTCATCTCCTCGGAATCGGCAATGCCGACCTTCAGCATGGTCACGGGCGTGGCCTCCCTTGGGGCACTCGCCGACCGACGAAGGTGTCAAACGGCGAAACAGAAACTCGCCATTATAATTATCACACTTACATAACTTTATCAAGGAAAAAGAGATGCTGTTCCCGCCTCGGCAATTCCTGAAATCGTCATGCGGACGGTCCGAATATCTCATCGAAGATGTCGCCGAACCATGCCTCGAACAGGTCGATCTCGGCCTCCGTCACCGGCACGCGCTCGGGCCAGTCGTCGGTCACGGTCCAGGACTCGACGTCATGCTTCGGCGGTCGGCCGATGCGCGGGGCCGGCGTCTCGATGTCGTCCTGCGGGATATAGTCGTAGAGGTCGTCGGGCAAAGCGCCGGACACGATACGGAGCCGGCGTTGCGAGCGATCAGCGCCGCGCCGGGACATGGGGATCGCGTTCCGGGAGATGACCAACCGTAAAGACACTCGCTCCCTCGCCCTGACGCCGCGCAATTCTCCCAGCATCGGCGGATTTAATTTCATGTGAAGACGGTACGGTCCGAAACCTCGATCGGGTTGCGCGATCGGTCACGCGAAAACGGGCGAGCGTCGGCGTCATGATTGCCCACCCGTGCCGGACGGCATAGCCCGCCGCGCCTTCGCAAATCCTCGATCGGTGGCGATGAACCGCTCCAGCATCGGCACGATCAGGCGGACGGGATCGGTCGGCGGATGGTTGTTTTCGCGGCCGAGGACTTCGGCATAGGCGGTGAGATCGCGGTGCAGGTCGGCGGGTAGGTCCACCGTTATCTTCACCGGCTTGGTCTCAGTGATCGGGCCGAGCTTCAGCTTGGTCATGGCGTGGCTCCGTAGGCTTCGAGCACGAGATCTCTCGTAACGACAACCCGGACGGGGAAACCCGGCCTGATGGTCAGCGTCGGGGCGATGTTGAGCTGGCGCTGGACGATCTGCCGTCCGGTCTGACCGATGCTGTCGGAGGCGCCGTCGCGGATGGCGCCGAGCAGATCGCTCTCGTCGCTGGACGATCCGGTGTTGGCGCCGATGCTCAGCAACGTCGAAAGCGCTGCGGCCTTGAACAGTTCGCCCCAATGATAATCGACGCCATCCTCAAGCCCCGCATAGCCTTCTGCGTCTGTGCCCGGCTGGCGCTCCAGAACGATCGAGCGGCCGTCGGGCATGATGAGCCGGTTCCAGACCAGCAGGACGCGGCGCTGCCCGAAGCCGACGCCATTGTCATATTGGCCGATCAACCGCGTGCCCTGCGGCACCAGCAGGATGCGGCCCGTAGGGCTGTCGTAAATATTCTCCGTGACCTGGGCGGTGATCTGGCCGGGCAGATCGGAGCGGATGCCGGTGATGAGCGCGGCCGGAATGACAGCGCCGGCCTGAAGGATGTTCGGCGACGCCGGCGCGGCGACGCGATCCGGCGCGACGGTGCGCCTGTCGGCCGCCTGGTTGAGGAAAGCGAGCTGGCGGTCCTGAGCCGAAGGTGTCGCCGGCTGCGGCGCGAGACCGAGGCTGGTCAGGTCCGGCAGGGGCGCTGTGGCATTGGCGGTCGTGGTCGCCGGTGACGCGACGCTGCGCGTCTCGGTCGAGGCGAACAGTCGGCCGGTCCGCGCCGCTTCGATTTCCTGAAGCCGGCGCTGCTCTTCGGCGCTGAGACCCGGCGTGGGTGTGGCGATGCCCGGCGCGGGGACCGGCTGGCCCCTGTTCTGGGCATCGAGAATCGGCCGCCCGAGATCGCCCGGCAAAGCTGGTCCCAGGACCGGGCCGGTATAGTCGCGCGGCAAAGTATTGAGACCGTCGGCAGTCGCGCGGTTTTCGGTCGAATAGAGTTCAGTGTTTCCGCCGCCGCCATCACGGGTCTGGAGCGCATAGATCAGCGCGCCGCCGATACCGACGCTGGCGACCAGGCCGAGACTGGCCAGAACTTTCCGCGACAAGCGAGTGACGCGGGGTGGCTCGGCACGAAGCCGCATCGGGGCAGCCGGCTCGCCGGTCAGTGGCTTGGCGTCATCGTCAGACGTGTCCGGCGTCGGTCCTGGCTTGGCGCTCTTATCGGGATCGATCTCGCTCACGATGCCGGCCTCCCGTCGGTACGGGTGATGCGGACACGCTTCTGGTTGTCACCCGTACCGAAGCGCAGTTCGGCGGCGGCGAACAGCCGATCGACGATCATATGCCGGCCGCGCACCCGGTAGTTCACCAGCTCGGAGGTGTTGCCCTCGGGACCGACGACGAACAGCGGCGGCATCTCGCCTTGGGCGATGCCGCGCGGGAACTCGATGAACACCTGCCGGCCATCGTCGAACGCGCGCAACGGCCGCCACGGCGCTCGGTCGCCCTCGATCGCATAGCGGAAGTTGACGTTGGCGAGATCGACGCCGCTGGCGATGGGCTGCGCGGCTTCGGCCTGGCTGTTCTGGCGGCGCAGTGCGATGAGCTGGTCCTGCGGATACTGCCAGGACACCGACGCCATATAGGTCCGCTCGGTCGAGCGCAGCTCCATATGGTAAGTGCGCAGGTTGGTGTTGATGATGAGGTTGGTCATCAGATCGGCGCGGGTCGGCTTCACCAGGATATGGACCTGTTGGGTCGCACCGGAGCCGCTGAGCGTGTCGCCGATGATCCAGCGCACGGTGTCGCCGGCGGCCACCGGGCCAGAACCGACGAGGGTTTCGCCGGGCTGAAGCGCGATGTCGGTAATCTGCCCGACGGCGGTATAGACCTGATAGAGCGCGCCGCCGGTGTAGGGATAGACCTGCATGGCGTTGATGAAGCCGTCGCGGACGGGCTGGATGCGGGCGGCAGCGTTGGCTTGATTGACGCGCGCGGCTGGATCGGTCGGCTCCGGCGCACGCCGGGATTCCTCCACCGGCTTCATTTGGCCGGGTAACGGCAAGGGGCGCGGCAACTCGACGACGGTGACGGGCGCTGGCGCATCGACCATCTGCACGGCAGGCGCGGCATCGTCATAGGCGATCTCGGGCGGCTTCTGCGTCGTGGCGCAGCCGGCAAGCATCGTGGCGGACAGCAGCAAAGCCGCCAGCGTGGTTTTACGGAAAGCCGCTTTTCCGGCTCCGCACATGGGCGGCATGGCGTGAATACGGTTCGCCGGATGTCCGGCGGTCAGATGAGACGGCCGGATCATTGTCCAAGCTCCTTCGACCAGTTGATGGCGTTGACGTAGATTCCGAGCGGATTGGCCCGGAGCTTTTCGGCGTCGCGGGGTGGCGCGACGGCGATGGTGAGGATGGCGGTCCAGCGCGCGGTTTCGGCGAGCGAGCCGTCCTGATAGCGGCGCTCCACCCATGCGACGCGGAAGCTGTCGGGCGATGCGCGGATCACACTCGACACCTCGATGGCGATCTGTTGCTTGCCGACCTTGGTGAAGGGGTCGTTGACGCGGGCATAGTCGTTCAGCGCCATCGCCCCGCGATCGGTGGTGAACTCGTAGGCGCGTAGCCAGTTCTGCCGCACGATGATGGCGTCGGCCGGGATCGAGCGGACCTGCTCGATGAAGCGCGCGAGGTGCCAGGCGATCTGCGGATCGGTCGGACGATAGTCGGCTTGCGCCGGCGCGACGGCCTGTGCTGCCCCAAGCTTGTCGACCTGCACCACCCACGGCACGATCGAGCCGTTGGCGGATTGCCAGACCAGCGCGCTGGACAGTCCGGCCGACAGGATCAGCGATCCGAAGGCCATCAGCCGCCAATTCCTGGCTTGTACGCGGGCGGAGCCAATACGGTCGTCCCAGACCTGGGCGGCGCGTTGATACGGTGTCTCGGGTTGCGGCGTCTTGCCGTAATGGGTGGCGGGTCGCTTGAACATCAGCGGTCGCTTTCGGAGAGGTTGACGGAAGAGCCGCCGCCATGGCTGTCGCCGGATTTGACGGCATGGGCGGCGGCCTGAATGCCGTGCGAGGCTTGCTGGCCGCGCTTCATGCGCTTGGCCCAGGCAGGCAGGCCGTTGCTGGCAGCGGACGGCGAAGAATCAGACGGCGCGTCAGCGCCCTCGGCGGATGCAGTCTCGCCAGCGACGGACCGTTCGCCCGCCTGGAAGCTGTCCTTCATCGACGCGGCGGCGCGCTTGAACGGGTTGGCGATGGCGGCTCCCGCCTTGGATGCGCCGCTGCTGGCGACGCCCGATGCACCACCTGCGCGATAGGCGGCGGTGGCGCCGCCCGCGAGCGTGGCCCCGCCTCGGGCCGCAGCGGCTGCGCCTCCCGCGAGAGCAGCCCCACCGGACGCGACGGCGCCGATCGCAGCCCCTCCGGCGGCGACCATACCGCCAGCGGCAAGGCCGGTGCCGATCGCCGCACCCGCGCCAAGCTGGGGACCGCCGGAGACGAGGCCGTTGGCAATTCCGGGGCCGAAGATGCCGAGGCCCAGCAGCGAAAGCGCGGCGAGTACGATCGCCATGGCGTCGTCGATCGTCGGCGCTGTCCCGCCGAACCCTGCGGTGAACTGGCTGAACAGCGTGGAGCCGATGCCGATGATGACGGCGAGCACCAGCACCTTGATGCCGCTCGAAATGACGTTGCCCAGCACCCGTTCGGCCATGAAGGCGGACTTGCCGAACAGGCCGAAGGGGATCAGCACGAAGCCTGCCAGCGTCGTCAGCTTGAACTCGATCAAGGTGACGAAGAGCTGGATGGCGAGGATGAAGAAGGCCAGCAGCACCAGCGCCCAGGCGAACAGCAGGCAGGCGATCTGGATGAAATTCTCGAAGAACGAGATCCAACCCATCAGGCCGGAGATCGATTCGAGCAGCGGCCGCCCCGCGTCGAGACCGACCTGCGCCACCTTGCCGGGCCGCAGGAGATCGGCGGTCGTGAACCCGGTGCCGCTCGCCTTCAGGCCAAGGCCGGCAAAGCTCTCGAAGACGATGCGGGCAAGGTTATTCCAGTTGCCGATGATGTAGGCGAACACCCCGACGAACAGCGTCTTCTTGATGAGCCGTCCGATGATGTCGTCGTCGCCGCCCATCGACCAGAACAGCGCCGCCAGCGTCACGTCGATGACGATCAGCGTCGTGGCGATGAAGGCGACCTCGCCCGACAGCAGGCCGAAGCCACTGTCGATGTAGCGGGTGAAGACGGCCAGGAACTGGTCGATGACGCCGGTGCCGCCCATACTATCGTTCCTCGGTCGTATTCGGCTCGGCCGGCGCGGTCTGCTTCATGACGGGATCGTCGGTCGTGGTGACAGCCGGCGCGGATTGCGGGGTCGTGGGTCGCGGCGACCTGTCGAGACCAAGGAAGCGGTCGCGGCTCTCGGCCCAGACGCGCAGACATTCGGCGTCACGCGCGCCGGCCTCACCGAGACGCTGGCACCGGCGCTGCCCCTCGCGCAACGGATCGGTCGCGGCCGACGCAACCACGGCCGCAGCCGGATTGGCCGGCGTGTCGTCCTCGCGGGTCATCTCGATCGCGGTCGCGGTGATGGCAACGCCAGCGAAGATGGCGGCAGCGATGCGGGCGAACGTCTTGCCTTCCATGGCGTGTCCCCCGGTCAGTTGCTGCCGTTGTTGAACATCTGCGCGTTGCCGGGCTGGTAGCCCGTGCCCGGCGTCAGGAAACGGCGGCGCTGCTCGCGGCCCTGTTCGGCCGCCGCCGCGCGTTCGGCCTCGGTCAGCGCTTGTGCCCGGCCGTTGGCGGCGACGACAGCGGTCAGATCGGCGAGCTGCTGGGCCTGAAGCGCGAGAAGCTGGTTGCCGGCCTGCGTCGCCTGAAGCGCGCCGGTCGCGGACTGGCTCGATCCGACCAGCGCCGACATCTGGGTGCTGTTGGTGTCGATATTGCCGACGACGGTGGCCTGCACGCGCATGGCGTCCTGCAAACCGGCGACGGAGTTCTGCCAGCGCGTCTTGGCGTCGGCGATCAGGGTGGCGCTGCTCGCCGAGGTCGAGGCCGTGCCGTAGGTCGTCTGGAAGGCCCGATCGATATTCTGGACGTCGTAGGCGATGTTCTGCGCTTGCGTGAGAAGCGCCTGCGTCTTGGCGATCGACTGCTGAAGCTGGCTGAGGGACGAGTACGGCAGGCTTGCCAGATTGCGGGCCTGATTGATCAGCATCGTCGCTTCGTTCTGAAGCTGGGTGATCTGCTGATTGACCTGTTGGAGCGTGCGCGCCGCCGTGAGGACGTTCTGCGCGTAGTTGGTCGGATCGTAGACGATCCACTGCGCGGCGGCCGGCGTGGTGACGATCGGTGACAGCGCCAGCGGCATGGACAGGATGGATGTGGCGACAAACGCCGCGCGGGAACGGCCACGGACACGAGGAAGCGTCATGATGCGATCTCCATATTGGTGAGGTTGGGGATGAGGTCGGCGGCCCAGGCGACGCCGCGATGGCGAAGCCAGGCGGCGAGGAAGCCGTCGCGGCCATGCTTGGCGACGATGCGGGCGATCTCGGTCTGGTCGGTTTTCGACGAGACGGCGCAGAGCGCCAATGCCACGTCGGACAGGCCCAGCTCGAACAGCCGGTTGCCGCGCCGCGACTGGCAGTAATAGTCGCGCTTCGGCGTGGCCCGCGCGAGGATCTCGATCTGGCGGTCGTTGAGGCCGAACCGCCGATAGATGGCGGTAATCTGCGGCTCGATCGCGCGTTCGTTCGGGAGCAGGAGCCGGGTCTGGCAGCTTTCGATGATCGCGGGCGCAATGGCGCTGCCATCGATGTCGGACAGCGACTGCGTGGCGAAGATGACGCTGGCGTTCTTCTTGCGCAGCGTCTTCAGCCACTCGCGGAGCTGGCCGGAAAATCCCTCGTCGTCGAGGGCGAGCCAGCCTTCGTCGATGATGATAAGCGTCGGCGATCCGTCGAGCCGGTCGCCGATGCGGTGAAACAGATAGGCCAGCACGGCGGGCGCGGCCTCGGTGCCGATGAGTCCTTCGGTCTCGAAGGCCTGAACGGTTGCGGAGCCGAGATATTCGGCCTCGGCATCGAGGAGACGGCCATGGGCGCCGCCGACGCAATAGGGTCGCAACGCCTGCTTCAGGTCGTTCGACTGGAGCAGAACCGTGAGGCCGGTGATCGTGCGCTCGGCCACGGGTGCGGACGCCAACGAAGTCAACGCGGTCCAGATGTATTCCTTGACCTCGGGGGTGATGGCGACGCCTTCGCGCGTCAGGATCGCCACGATCCAGTCGGCTGCCCAGGCCCGTTCGGGGACATCATGAATGCGCGCGAGCGGCTGGAGCGACACGCTCTCGTCGCTGCCGTCCGACAGTCCGCCGCCAAGGTCGTGCCAGTCGCCGCCCATGGCGAGCGCGGCGGCGCGAATACTGCCGCCGAAGTCGAAGGCGAAGACCTGCGCTTTCGGGTAGCGCCTGAACTGAAGCGCCATCAGCGCCAGCAGCACGGACTTGCCGGCGCCGGTCGGGCCGACGATGAGCGTATGGCCGACATCGCCGACATGAAGGGATAACCGGAACGGGGTCGAGCCTTCGGTCTTGCCGAAGAGCAGTGGGGGCGCTGCAAAATGCTCGTCCCGTTCCGGACCAGCCCACACCGCCGAAAGCGGGATCATGTGGGCGAGGTTCAAGGTGCTGATGGGCGGTTGCCGGACGTTGGCGTAGACGTGGCCCGGCAAACTGCCGAGCCAGGCGTCGGCTGCGTTGATCGTCTCGGCCATCGCCGTGAAGTCGCGGCCCTGGACGATTTTTTCCGTCAGTCGCAGCTTCTCGTCGGCGAGACGCGGATCATCGTCCCAGACGGTAACGGTCGCGGTGACATAGGCGATACCGGCATAGTCCGCGCCGAGTTCCTGCAGGGCCATGTCGGCGTCGGCCGCCTTGTTAGCGGCGTCGGTGTCGACCAGGGCGGAGGCCTCATTGGTCATCACCTCCTTGAGGATGGCGGCGATCGACTTGCGCTTGGCGAACCATTGCCGCCGGATCTTGGTCAGCAGCCTGGTGGCGTCGGTCTTGTCGAGCAGGATGGCGCGGGTGGACCAGCGATACGGGAACGCCAAGCGATTCAACTCGTCGAGCAGACCCGGCGTGGTCGCGGTCGGGAAACCGACGACAGTCAGCACGCGCAGATGCGTCGAACCCAAGCGCGGCTCCAGCCCGCCGGTGAGCGGCTGGTCGGCGACGAGCGCATCGAGATACATCGGCGTCTCGGGCACACGAACGCGGTGCCGATTGGTGGAGACGGTCGAGTGCAGATAGGTCAGCGTCTGGGCATCATCGAGCCAGACGCACTCCGGCATGAAGCCGTCCACCAGTTGCAGCACGCGGTCGGTGCGATCGACGAAGACGGTGAGCATCTCGCGGCCATCGACGCCCGACCGCTCGCGGCCCTCGTAAAGCCAGGCCTCGGCCCGTGCCGCGTCCTCGGCCGGCGGCAGGTAGGTGAAGGTCAGAAAGTAGCTGGATTCGTAGTGCGAGCCGGCCTCCTCGAAGTCCGCCTTGCGCTCGGCATCGACCAGCGCCGAAGCGGTGTCGGGAAAACGGCTGGCGGGATAGGACGCAGCCTCATGGCGCTGGGCCTCGACGAAGATCGCCCACCCCGATCCCAGGCGGCGGAAGGCATTGTTGAGCCGCCCAGCGACCGCGACCAGTTCGGCGGGCACGGCACTGTCGAGGTCGGGACCACGGAAGCTCGCCGTGCGCTGGAAGCTGCCGTCCTTGTTGAGGACGACACCGGAGCCAACCAGCGCCACCCAGGGCAGGAAGTCGGCGAGACGGGTGGCGGTGCGGCGATACTCTGCGAGGTTCATCATGGGACCAGTCTCCTCAAACGCCGAGATGGCCGGGGATGCGCAGATGGCGGCGCACCACATCGACGAACATCGGATCGCGCTTCGCCGCCCAGACGGCGGCGAGATGGCCGATCGCCCAGATGACGAGGCCGACCAGCCAGAGGCGCAGGCCCAGGCCGAGTGCGGCCGCCAGCGTGCCGTTGAGGATGGCGAGGCCACGCGGCGCGCCGCCGAGCAGGATATGCTCGGTCAGCGCCCGGTGGACCGGCACCGTGTAGCCCGGCACTTCGGCCTGCTCGGCGACGCTCGCCATCAGACCAACGCCCCGCCGCCGAAGGAGAAGAACGACAGGAAGAACGAACTGGCCGCGAAGGCGATCGACAGGCCAAAGACGATCTGGATCAGTCGGCGAAAGCCGCCCGACGTGTCGCCGAAGGCCAGCGCCAGACCGGTCGAGATGATGACGATCACCGCGATGATCTTGGCGACCGGACCTTCGATCGACTGGAGGATGGATTGCAGCGGCGCTTCCCACGGCATCGACGAACCGGAGGCATAGGCGGCGGGCGCCAGCATGAGGCTGAGGGAAACGGTGGCAGCGGCCATCGCCATGTGGCGGCAGCCGCGTGAAAGCGTGCGGATCATCGGATATCTCCTGTGGGTTCAAGGTTGAGGACGGGCTGGATGTCGCCGCCGTCGGTGACGGCAGGCACGACGCGGTAATCGCCGTCGGGGCCGAGACCCTCGACGCGAGCGAGTTCGACGAGGCGGCGCTGCGCGCCGCGCCCGGCGAGCACGGCGACGAGATCGATGGTCTCGGCGATCAGGGCGCGCGGCACGGTGACGACGGCTTCCTGGATGAGCTGTTCGAGGCGGCGGATCGCGCCGATGGCGCTGCCGGCATGAATGGTGCCGATGCCACCGGGATGGCCGGTGCCCCAGGCCTTCAGGAGATCGAGCGCCTCTGGGCCGCGCACCTCACCGATCGGGATGCGGTCGGGCCGTAGGCGCAGCGATGAGCGGACAAGATCGGACAGCGAGGCGACGCCATCCTTGGTGCGCATCGCGACGAGGTTGGGCGCGGCGCATTGCAGCTCGCGCGTATCCTCGATGATGACGACGCGATCGGTGGTGTTCGCCACCTCGGCCAGGAGCGCATTGGTTAGCGTGGTTTTGCCGGTCGAGGTGCCGCCGGCGACCAGGATGTTGGCGCGCGCCGTGACGGCCGAGCGCAGCGCCTCTGCCTGGCCCGGCGTCATGATCCCGGCCGCGACATAATCTGCGAGGGTGAAGACGGCGACGGCGGGCTTGCGGATGGCGAAGGCCGGAGCGGCAACGACGGGCGGCAACAGTCCCTCGAACCGCTCACCGGTCTCGGGCAGTTCGGCCGAGACACGCGGCGCACCGGCATGGACCTCGGCCCCGACGTGATGCGCCACCAGGCGCACGATGCGTTCGCCATCGGCCGGAGCGAGCCGCTCGCCGGTATCGGACAGTCCTTCCGACAGCCGGTCGATCCACAACCGCCCGTCCGGGTTGAGCATCACCTCGACGACGGCGGGGTCTTCCAGAAAGCGCGCGATAGCGGGGCCGAGCGCGGTGCGCAGCATCCGCGCGCCTCGCGTCAAACTCTCCGAATTCTGCTGCGATCCCGCCATTCCATCCCCGATCTCGCCGGGGACGACACAGACGCTTCCCCGACGGGGATGATTAAAAGAGCCGGAAGTTTGGCTGATTCAACACGTATCTGACGCCGTGCGGGGATCGGCGGCAAACGGCGGTAAATAGGAGGGTCGGAATATTACCGGTGTCACCTCGACTTTATCGGCCCGAACATTCCACTCTCTATTAGAGCGAGATATATTTTCTTGATAGCGAGCGCCGTGTCTTGCCCGACAAATAGCGAAGACCTGTTGCCGTGAGGATCGCCTAACAAATATGGGCGCATGGTGTCCCAAGTCTCTGCTCGCTGAGACCATGTCCACACCGGGACTTCTTGCTCCAGCATCAATGGTACTGCCAAGGCTTTCGGAATAAGGAGATCCGCATCAAGAGGCTGGGACCACTCGCAACGGACTAGTATGGGCTTCGTCCCTTGATTGTAGAGAGGAGCATCCAACTCCTCAGCCTCAATGCTTGCACAATGGGCTGTCCGGATTTTCTGAGCGGATTCGATAACGGCACTGCCATTATGGTATGGGCAGGTAATGAAGCCGTGCGCGAAGTATATCGTGTGATCTAAGCCACGATAGCCACAGTTCTCTCCCGGAAACCTCGCAGGATCATGGCCGTCATGCTGAGCTACCAGTGGATGCCAAGACGGATATGCCTCCACCACAGGCCCACAAGATTCAAGTACCTCACGCAGGACCGTTTCGGCCCGAACACGTTCGGCCGGACTGGCGTTGCGTGGGATCAAATAGGTCTTGGCCCGTTCGAACCCTCTCAATGCGGCCTCATCTGCCCTGAATGCCATGATAACGCCTCCTGATTACGATTCCTTGCGTAATAATCTGATACGACGCATAAAATGTCAATATCATGCGTAATCTTGAAAAGACACGCGGAACTCTGGCTTGGTTTCGTGGTCCGACTCAGTTTGAGCCACCCTCTTTCATCGACTCTGATAAGGAAGTCTCGGGCACGTCCCGCGACAACTCCTTCAGGAACCGATCACCTGTCGCCAGCCTGCGTCCGAGCGATTGCAGGAAGCCGTCGAACCGCTCCGCGCCTTTCGCCCGCGCGGATGCCTGGGCGCTGTCGGGCAGCGGCGGGGTCACGGTCAGCCAGAAGCGGATGAACAGCGACAGCGTCTCGCCGAGGATGGCGAGATCCTCGTCCAGTCCTTCGACCTGCCGGCCGAGCTTGTCCATGCGGCGGGCGAACACCGCCTCCAGCCGCTCGGAGGCGTCGGCTGACAGGAAGGACGCGACGGCGGCTTCGATCACCGCCGACTTGGAGACGTTGCGGCGGAGCGCCAGCGCCTCGACCTTCTTCAACAGGTCCGGCTCGAAATAGACATTCATGCGGGCCTTGGTCTGCATGGCGGCGGCTCCTTACAGTTCTATGCCGTCGGCCGGGTCCATGGTCGCCTGACGTGCAACGGACGTGACCTGCTGGCGGATGGTGCGGGCTTTGGCGGCGTCCACGTCCGGTTCGTCGTCGAGCACATCGAACTCGCCCGCCACCGGACGTTCGTCGGGGACGATCTCCTCATGCTCGGGCAGTTCCGGTTCGCGGCGGATGCCGGCATTGGCGGGATCGGTCGCGGCCGCGTCAGCGATCGGGGGGGCTGATGGCGCGGCAGGCGTCGGGATCGTCAGTGCCGACCAGTCGTCGCCTGATGGCGCTTTCGGCGCCTTGGCCGCGGCGGACAGGTCTGGCGGTGGCAGCAACCGCTCCTTGAAGCGGGCGTCCTCATAATAGCGCGCCTTCCTCGCCCGGATCGGCGGCACGCCCGCGACCAGCAGCAGTTCGTCGGTCGGCGGAAGCTGCATCACCTCGCCGGGGGTGAGCAGCGGACGGGCCGTTTCCTGCCGCGACACCATGAGATGGCCGAGCCAGGGCGACAGCCTGTGGCCGGCATAGTTGGTGGAATCGCGCATCTCCGTCGCGGTGCCGAGCGAGTCCGACACCCGCTTGGCGGTGCGCTCGTCATTGGTGGCGAAGGCGACGCGGACATGGCAATTGTCGAGCACCGAATTGTTCGCGCCATAGGCCTTCTCGATCTGGTTCAGCGACTGCGCGATCAGAAAACTCTTGATGCCGTAGCCGGCCATGAAGGCCAGCGCGGACTCGAAGAAGTCGAGCCGCCCCAGCGCCGGAAACTCGTCCAGCATCAGCAGCAGGCGATGGCGGTTGGCGGCGTTCAATTCCTCGGTCAGCCGCCGTCCGACCTGATTGAGGATCAGGCGGATCAGCGGCTTGGTGCGGGCGATGTCGGACGGCGGCACGACGAGGTAGAGGCTGACCGGCCGCTTGCCCGCTACGAGATCGGCGATGCGCCAGTCACAACGCGCCGTCACCTTCGCCACCACGGGATCGCGGTAGAGACCGAGGAAAGACATAGCGGTTGAAAGTACGCCCGAACGCTCGTTGTCGGATTTGTTGAGCAGCTCGCGCGCCGACGACGCGATGACGGGATGGACACCGGCTTCGCCCAGATGCGGCGTGGACATCATCGCGCGCAGCGTCGCCTCCATCGGCCGCTTCGGATCGGAGAGGAAGTTGGCGACGCCCGCCAACGTTTTGTCCGGCTCGGCGTAAAGGACGTGCAGGATCACGCCGACCAGCAGCGAATGGCTGGTCTTTTCCCAATGGTTCCGCTTGTCGAGCGCGCCTTCGGGATCGACCAGGATGTCGGCGATGTTCTGAACGTCGCGCACCTCCCAATCGCCGCGCCGCACCTCCAGCAGCGGATTGTAGGCCGACGACTTCGCGTCGGTCGGATCGAAGAGCAGGACGCGGCCATGCCCGGCGCGGAAACCCGCCGTCAGACCCCAGTTCTCGCCCTTGATGTCGTGAACGATGACGCTGCCCGGCCAGGTCAGCAGCGTCGGCACGACGAGGCCGACGCCCTTGCCGGAACGGGTCGGCGCGAAGCACAGCACATGCTCCGGGCCGTCATGGCGGAGATAATCGCGCTCCAGCCTGCCGAGCACCACCCCATCCGGGCCGAGCAGTCCGGCCGCCTTCACCTCCTCGGGCGAGGCCCAGCGCGCCGACCCGTAGGTGGCGACATTCTTCGCCTCACGCGCGCGCCAGACCGACAGGGTAATGGCGACGACGATGGAGAGGAACCCGCCCGACGCGGCGATGATCGCCCCTTCGATGAAGATCGTCGGCGCATAGGCGTCGTAGGCGTACCACCACCAGAAGAAGGTCGGCGGATAATAGACTGGCCAGCCCCCCAACTCGAACCATGGCGTCCCGAGTTGCCCCTGAAAGCCGAGCCGCCACGCCGTCCACTCGGTCGCACCCCAGATCGTCGCCAGCACGATGGCGACGACGATGGTGATCTGGCCCCAGAGGACACGGCTTCCCGACATGCGAGGCTCCAATCGGCAAAAGAGACGGAGCCGATCAGAGAATAGGCGGTTTCGCGATAGGCAACAGGAAAGAACAGCGAGCGTGCTGCCGGATACCATGGCGTAGAAATCGGACGGGTCAGTGCCGCGCGTTGCGGGCTTCCTCGACGGCCTGTTCGAGTATCTTCCGGTAGCCGATCTTCGTCATCCACTGGGCGCGGGCGAGATGGCTTTCCCAGCACGTCCGCGTCCGGCCTTGCTCTGCAAGCGGATCGCGATGCAGTACGATCCGCGCCACCTCCGTCCAGTCCGCACCGGCGGTCTCGGCATCCAGCAAGCGCAGATAGGTGACGAAATGCGCCTCGTCATAGATGGTCACATCCGGCTCCATGGGAGCGAGGTCATCGACGTCGGGATCGAGTTCGGGTTTGACGCGCATCTGCGGCCTCCTTCCGGCACCGCGGCTCGGGAAAATGATTACCTCATTTTTGCTTCTCGTGTGAGACGGTCGCGTCCGGCGATACAGTTCCGCCAAGCATCGTTTCGTCGCCAATAGTCGAAGCGATCCGGTGAATATCACATCGCACGACGAATCGGAATGATCGTTCCTGGAACGATCATTCCTATTCAGGCTCCGCTCTCGTCATGGATCTCAAGGAGGTCATGGCGATCAATCTGCGTCGGATACGTCATGACAAGCAACTGACGCAGGAGGAGTTGGCTGATCGAGCTGGCCTGAGCGCGCGCTATATCGGGGCTATCGAGCGCGCCGATGTGTCGGCCAGCGTCACCGTCCTCGGTCAGATCGCGGAAGCGCTGGGCGTCAAACCGGCTGAGCTTGTGACGACATCAGGCTGAGCGGCCCATCTCGGCGGCAAGATCGAGCAAATTCTTCAGCGCCTGGCTGCGGTTGTGCGGCGACCACACGGCGCTGAACCGGGCCTGTTCCGTCTCGTCGGCGACAGTACGGAACACAACGCCAGGAAACGGCACATGCGTCGCTGCTTCGGTGGTGAGCGTGGCCCCCTCGCCATCAGCAACCATGTGCATCAGCGTGTCGCGGCCGACATCGCACCGGCGGACGTTCGGAAACCGGTGCAACTCGGCGAGTCTGCGGACGATATGGTCCTGCACCTGCGGACCAGCGCCGCCCCGTCGAACAAGAAAAGTCTCCGACGCCAGATCAAGCCATCCAAAGTTTCCGGCCGTTGCCAATGGATGACGGACAGGCACAACGATGACAAATGGTTCGCTCCAGATCACGCGGGAATGGCAGTCGGGTGCATCGACGGCTCCCATGACAAAGGCGATGTCGAGCGCGCCTTCCCGAACCCGTCGGATCGTATCGGCGGATCGCCCTTCGGCGATAACGACTTCGACGTTCGGGTAATCTTCCCGATACCGACGCCGGAGATCGGCCAGGAAGCCAGCCGCGATAGACGAATGTAGCCCGACGGAGAGACGCCCGACCGTGCCGGACGAAATGGCCCCAGCCGTTATGATGGCGTGATCGAGATGCTCGATGCCTGCTGCGACTTCCGCGATAAAGCTGCGACCAGCGTCGGTTAATCGAACTCCTCGATGCCGCCTCTCGAATAGCAGGATGCCAAGGTCCTCTTCCAATGCCTTGATCCGGGTGCTGACACTAGACTGGCTGACGCCGAGCCTGTTGGCAGCATGGCGGAAGTTGAGATATTCCGCGACGGCAACGGCTTGCTTCAGGGCAACAAGCGGTATTCTCCCCGCACTGCGGCCCGGAGCATCCTCATCATCGCTTGTCCTGTTTCTCGCTGTACGTCTCATCGTCACCTATTGGTCAAAGCTGCGTTTTAGCGATGCCGCCGCCTCGCGAAGCGCGAAGTCCGCATCATCAATCTTGCCCTGCATCAGCGTGAAATCGTGGATTTGCCCCGGCCAGCGCTTCATGCTGACGGGCACGCCCGCGCGTTTGAGTGATCGCGCATAATTCTCGCCCTCGTCGCGCAAGACATCGAACTCCGCCGTGAAAATGGTCGCGGGTGCGAGGCCAGAGAGATCACGCGCCAGCAACGGCGTAATCCGGGGATCGAGATCATCGGTCCCCACCGGCAAATACTGCTTCCAGAACCAGCGCATCATCCGCGCCGTCAGGAAGTAGCCATCGCCGAACAGATGGTGAGACGAATGCGCCATGCGCCTGTCCGTTACGGGAAACAGCAGAAGTTGATGCCGCAGGTCGTGGCCTTCCTGTCTGGCGCGCTGGGCGAGGACGGCGGCAAAATTGCCGCCCGAACTGTTACCCGCCACGGCAATCCGCGAAGGATCGCCGCCGATCGCGTGACCATGGGTCGCGATCCAGCGCAAGGCAGCCCAGCAATCCTCCAATCCTGCCGGAAAAGGCGCTTCTGGTGCGCGCCGATAATCGACGGACACCACGAGGCTTCCGGCATCTTCCGCGAGGGCGCGGCAGATACCGTCCGTCGTGTCGAGATCGCCAATGACGAAACCGCCACCGTGAACGAACAGTGTCATTGGAAACGGTCCGAGGCCTTTCGGCTGATAGACCCTCAGCCCTAGCGGACCCGATGGTAGGTCGATCGACCGATCCTCCACGGCCTTCAACCCGGTGGAGACGATCGCTGGTTTGGGAATGGCGAAGAGACGCCTCAAATCCTCGGCGGAGATCGTATTGTAGTCGATCGTTGACGCGTTTGCGTTGTAGGCGTCGAGGAAAGCCTTGGCTTGCGGTTGCAGCGCCATCTCAGTGTCCTCCCTGCAGGGGCGCTGGCGTAGTCCCCACCCCGCGCGCCGGGGCCTTCATCGACGGCAGCGCGATCTGCCAGAGAAGCGCGACGATGGAGACAAGCGCGACAACCGCCCCGAGCGGGGCCAGCGCGGTCAGCCCCATAGCGGGGATAATGGCCCCGCCGATGCCCGAGCCGACCACCACCCCGGCATTGAAGGCGGCGATGTTCATGCCGGAGGCTACGTCCATCGCCTGTGGCTGGTGGCGCTGTGCCAGCATCAAGATGCGCGACTGAAGCGGGGGGATCGCGCCATAGGTAGTGAGGCCGAGCAACGCCACCAGCCCGATCATGGCGAGCGATGCATGGAAGGCGAAGGAGATCAGGCCGAGCGAGACGACGACGCCGATGAGCAGGATCAGTGAAGCCCGGTCCATGCCCTGGCTGTCCGTCAGTTTACCGCCCAGCACATTGCCCAGCGCTGCGCCGAGGCCATAGGCGAGCAAGGTCAGGCTCGCGGTCTCGACGCTGACCTGGGTTATGTCGAGCAGGATCGGAGAGACGTAGGTATAGAGCGCGAACGAGCCGGTATAGGACAGCATTGGAATGCTGGCACCGGCCAGAAGCCGCCGGTCGAACAATACGCCGAGATCGCGCCAGCCCGCGCCTTTCGTCGCCGCCTCTCCGGCGTTCGCCGACATCAGCGTGGCAATCCCGAGACTGCCGATAAGGCCGCATCCGGCGATGACCAGGAAGATCAACTGCCAGTGCAAGATGGTTCCGAGCCAGGTGCCGATGGGTACGCCGAGTGACATCGCGACAGTCACGCCGCCGAACACCAGTGCGAGGGCTGCGCCCGCACGCTCCGGCGCGACAAGGCGTGTCGCCACGCTCGATGCAACCGCGAAGAAAACTCCGTGAGCCAGACCCGAGAGCAGCCGGGCGAACAGCAGTGGCATAAGGCTTTCAGACAGACCGGCGATCAGGTTCCCGGCGCTGAAGATCAGCATGGCGATGAGGATCAGCCGCTTGCGCGATAGACCCGAGGCCAGCGCGGTCAGCACCGGCGCGCCGATGACGACGCCGGCGGCATAGGTCGTGACCGTCAGTCCGATACGGGTGACGTCTACCTGAAGGTCGCTCGCCATGGCCGAGACGAGGCCGATGGTGATGAACTCGGTGAATCCGACGGCAAAGGCGCATAGCGAGAAGATGTAGATGACGGGAGGCATGGTCCGACCTTTCCAATGAGGCCCGCGTCTCCTTTGGCGAGCGTCTGGAACAGGCGGGCATGGGCTCTTGGTCGGCAGTTTGCCCATAGCGCAATTGGGCGGAAAGGTGCATAATAGGAGAACACTTATGGCGATATGGATTAAATGATTCCGCGCAATCTCGATGATCTGATGGTGTTCGTTCGTGTCGTCGACTGCGGCAGCTTCTCGGCTGCGGCGCGATCGATGGATCTCGCGCCAACGACGGTCAGCAAACAGATTGCGCGGTTGGAAAAGCAGTTCGGTACGAGCCTGTTTCAGCGAAACACCCGCCGGCTGAAGATCACCGATGAAGGGCACGCCATCGCCGAACGCGCCCGTGGCGCTATCGCGCTGCTGGAAGAGGCGTCCGAGATTGCGAGAGCCGGTTCCGCCGACCTTTCTGGCACGATCCGCATCACCGCACCCGTGCCCTTCGGAGGCCGCTATGTCGCCGCTGCGACGGCGGAGTTTCGCAAGCTCCATCCCAAGGTGGGGTTCGAGTTGCATCTGACCGATAGGATCGTCGATCTCTATGCGGGCGAGATCGATGTCGCGATCCGGGTTGGAAAGCTCTCCGACTCCCGCCTGATTGCCCGCCATCTTGCCGACAATCGCCGCATTCTGGTCGCCGCGCCAGACTATCTCGCTCGACGGGGTATGCCGGAGCACCCGCAAGATCTCACCGGGCACACTTGCCTGCTCATCGCCTATCCGGGGCTGCGAAACATCTGGACGCTGCACAACGGTGGGACGACGGCGGAAATGGCGGTGTCGAGCGACCTTGCGACGGACAGCGGCATCACCTTGCGGACATGGTGTGTGGCAGGGCTTGGCATTTCCCTGCGAGAGCTTTGGGACGTCTCGGACGAATTGAAAGCGGGACGGCTGGTCCACATCCTTCCCGGCTGGGTGGAAGAAGCGAGTCCGATCAGCTTCGTCCGTGCCAAACGCGAGCCTGTGCCAAAGCGGATCAGCGTCTTTGGAGATTTCCTCGCCCAGCTCTGGCGCGAGCCCCCTTGGGAGCACTAAGCGGCTCGCGCGCCGGGGAAATATAGGCGCAATCCCGCTTCGGCCCCGGCTGCCTCGAAAATCACAGACCAGCATAAATCGCCTGGGTGAGTTCTGCCGGGAATCGACCACCGGGTGACTGCCCCTCCAAGCCCGAATTCGTGAAGGCGACGACCGTAAGCTTGTTCGTCCGATCGACGGACCAAGAGTGCCCGTAGGCACCGCCGAGACGCCATGTGCCGGGCGCCTCCGGAAAGCCCGCCGCCACCGGATCGCGCAGAATGGTGAAGCCGAGACCAAATCCGCGACCGGGCCAAGGCATCAGTTCCATGCCGATGGCGTGGTCCACAGCCATCTCGTCCACCAACGGTGCTGGCAGTAGCGGCGCGCCGCCGTTTCGCAGGGTTTCGAGGAGATGCAGCAGATCGCCAGCCGTGCCGATCATGCCGGCCCCGCCTGAAGGAAAGGCGTTCGCGTCAAAAGCCCGTGTGAGCGAGAGGCGTAGGCCTTCGACTCCCTCCCACAGCGGCACGATCTCCAGATCGTTCATGCGGCGTAAGCCGGATGGATCGCTTGTATAGGCAGCGGCAAGGCGATCGGCATCTGTCAACGCGAAGTCGCTATCGAAAAGACCGAGCGGCCCGGTGACGAGACTGCGTATCGCTTTGTCCAGCGGCAGGCCGGTTGCACGCTCAATCACAGCGCCGAGCACGTCGGTCGCCAGCGAATAACTCCAGGACGTGCCGGGCGTGAAGAGCAGTGGCACCGTCCCGATACGGCGGACATTTTCGTCGAGCGTGATGTCCGACGCATCCATGCCGTCTGAGACACCCGCCCGATGGTAGGGACCGTCCGTCGGCTCCAGGAAGCCGTAGCCGAGACCGGCCGTGTGGCTCAGGAGCTGTCGAACGGTGATGTCAGGCATCGTGCCGTCTGGCGCTGGTGGCCTGAAATCCGGGAGCCAGGTCGCCACCGGAGCATCGAGCGCCAGCTTGCCTTGATGCATGAGCACCATGGCTGCCACGGAAACATAGACCTTCGAGACAGATGACAGGCGAAACAGCGTGTCGATCCGCATCGGCCGTTCCGCCTCGCGATCGGCAAGCCCTGCGGCGCGGGTGAAAATTGTCTCACCATCGCGGGCGATGAGCACCACGGCCCCTGCGATACGCTGTTCGGCAATCGCCGTCTCAATGACTGCATCGACCCGCGCAAAGAGTGCGGAGTTATCTGGAAGACGCTCTGGGGACGATGGGTTGGCGGTGAACTGCGGCATAAGGGCCTCCTGAATGGATGTTTGATGTGTTGGATTAGGATCGGCGCGCGGCAGGGAAGCCGTTGGTGTGCGAAGCCCAGGCGACGATGAGCGTCGCCAGCAGCAGCACGACCAGCGCGATCGGAAACGCGCGGACCCCGAAGCTTTCGAGCAGCAGGCCGCCGACGATTCCCCCGCCCGCGATGGCCGTGTTCCAGACCGTGACAAGCATGGACTGCGCGACATCGGCGGCTTCGCCTGCCGTTTTCGCCAAGGCCGTCTGAAAGAGAGTAGCGGCTCCCCCGAAGGCGAGACCCCAAGCTCCAACCGCGCCATAGATCACGGCGGGAGCATCGTTCCAGATCCCCATCGCACTTGCCGAAAGGCCAAACAGGAACGTGCTGACAAGGGTCAGTTCCCTCAGCCTGTGGTCGATCAGGACGCCGACGATCCAGATGCCAACGAGCGAGGTCACGCCGAAGACCAGCAGAACGAGATCCGTCCGTTCGCTCATGCCGGCTTGGCCGAGAAACGGCGCGATATAGGTGTAGAGGATGTTGTGGGCGAGCACGAAGGCGAGCGTGACGAACAGAACCGGGCGGATGCCGGGAATGGTGAAGACAGCAGCGAGTTGCTGCCTTTTGTCCGCCGCCTGGCCGAGATAGTCCGGCACCTTGACGAGCACCCAGACGATCAGGATCAGCGTCAACACGCTCATGATGCCGAAGCAGGCGCGCCAACCGATGGCCGCGCCCAGGAACGTGCCGGCGGGCACGCCGAGCGACAGCGCCAGTGGCGTGCCGACCATGGCGACTGCAATCGCGCGTCCCTTCAGATGCTCCGGCACCATGCGCGCGGCATAGCCGGCGAGCAGCGCCCAGAGCAGACCCGCCGAAACGCCCGCAAAAAAGCGAGCCACCATTGTCAGCGTGTAGCTGCCGGACACAGCCGTCACGGTGTTGGCGACCGCAAATCCGGCGATAGCGGCAAGCAGCAGCGGGCGTCGCCGCATCTCTTGCGTGGCAGCCGTCAGGGGAATGGCGGCGACCAGCGAGCCGATGGCGTAAATGGTGACGAGTTGCCCCACCAAGGCTTCGGAGACAGAGAGGCCTTCGCTGATCTGCGGCAGAAGACCGGCCGGCAGAGCCTCGGTCAGGATGGTGATGAACCCGGCCATGGCGAGCGCCAGCAGTCCGACCATTGGAAGCCGCGCCGGTTGGCCTTCGTCCTCGTGCGTTTCGTCAATCGTCTTCGCTTCGGTGCTGATCGTCATCGGTCTGCCTGCTCTGGAGATGCGGCAGACAGGCGCGCGCCAAGGTCGGCGACAGCGCCGGTCCCCGGCTAAAGCTTTGGCAGGCATAATAAATCGATTGGATATCGATGATAACACAGCTACAATTCACAACACACAGGACAATATTGTCCGTAATAGCGGTGTGATGGATGGACAGTCTCGGTTCGCTCAACGCCTTCGTTCAAGCGGCGGACGCCCGCAGCTTTACGCTCGCCGGACGACAGTTGGGCGTGTCCCCATCGGCGATCGGGAAGGCGATCGCTCGGCTGGAAGAACGGCTGAACGTGCGGCTGTTCCATCGCTCCACGCGCACGATCACGCTGACGCCGGAGGGCACGCTGTTTCTCGAACGCTGTCGCCGCATCTTCTGCGAGGTCGAGGCGGCCGAACTGGAGCTGTCGCAGACCCAGGGTGCGCCGCGGGGCAAACTGAGGGTCAGCCTGCCGCTCGTCGGTATGCTGATGATGCCGACGCTAACCGCCTTCATGCGCACCTGGCCGGAGATCGAACTGGACCTCGATTTCACCGACCGGCTTGTCGATGTCATCGACGAAGGGTTCGACGCCGTGGTGCGAACCGGCGAGGTCAGCGATTCACGGCTGATGATGCGGGTGCTGGGCGCCTACCATCACCAGATCGTCGCAGCGCCGGACTATCTGGACCGGCGCGGCACGCCCCAGGCGCCCGACGATCTCCTGTCGCACGCCTGCCTTCATCACCGCTATCCGACCACCGGCAAGCTCGAACGCTGGCCGCTGAAGCGCGGCCGCAAGGATCTGGACATCGCGCTTCCCCAGTCCGCCATCGCGAACAATATCGAGCCGCTGATCCATATGGCCGAACAGGGCATCGGCATCGCTTGTCTCCCGGATTTTGCCGTGCGCCAACAGATTGAAGAAGGTCGGCTGGTGGTTGTCCTGACCGATCACGTCCAGAATGCGGGCGCCTTTCGAATTCTCTGGCCGTCCAGCCGTCAGCTCTCACCCAAACTGCGGGTCTTTGTGGACTTCATGGCGGAGAACCTGTTCGCTGAGCGGCCCGTCGTTCCCATAAGTTGACCCGCGAAGGACAGGCTGAAACTCCTCGCGGTTTACAATCCCAATCCCTGCTGCCGCCCCATCTGCCACGACACCGACCCATCCTGCACGATGCCCGTCACCTCTTTGCCGAGTTGCCGGTCAATCACCGGCCGCCACGGGACGAGCGTGAACTCGTGGCTCTTCTCGACGATGGCGAACTTGCCGCTGGTGAGATTGACGGTCCCGGTGAAGGTGCCGCTGACGGACTCTCCGTCGCCGGCCGCGCGGAACGGCGTCGGCTTCGTCGCCGCCAGCTCCGCACCGGCGCGGGCGACCTCGCGCGCCTCCAGCGTCGATAGAAGGTCGCGGCGGTAAAGGACGCGGCCGTTTTGCTGGCGCGCGGCATCGCCCTGTTCGATCAGACGCTCGCGTCGGCGGTCCATGGCCTGACTGACCTCCTGCCCGAACCCCGCCGGTGCGATGTCGGACGGTCCGCGCCCGACCAGCTTCCGGTCGAGCCAGGTCGCGCCATCCGCCGTGATCTGCTTTTCCAGATCGAAGGTCGAGAGGACGCGGATGTTGAACTGGCGGCCACGGCCTGCATCATGGGCGGCAGCGCGGGACTCGAAATCCTGTGGGATGCGCCACCGATCGGCGTCGATCCGTTCGACGATCCCGTCGCGGCGCAGCGCCTCCAGCCGCCGCACATGAGCATCGACGAAGCCCTCATAGTCCCCACCCGGCACACGGCCATCGAAGCGCGCCTGCTCCAGATGGCGGCTCGGCCGGTAGATGCCGTCCTCGGCCATGCCGGCGATGGCGCGGTCGGCCGGGCGCGGCCCGGCGTCGGTCGCGCCGATCTCGATGACGCTGCCGATGCGGGCGTCGGCCACCTTCGCCTGATCGACGCCGGAGACGTAATGCGTGCGGCCGTCGATACCGTCGATCACCAGCGTCAGGTTCTCGCCCAGCTCGTCAGAGAGATGCTTGTCCACCACCCGGCCGACGATCGGCGTCGCGGGTGCTGCGTCGTGAATCTGGAAGCTCATCGGATCGCGGTCATGGCCCCCGGCGCGCATCGCCTTCTGCATGGTGCGGACGATGTCGCCGCGCTCGCCCATCTCGCGCAAAGTCGGCTCCAGCCGGTCGCTCAGTTCCCAGACGCCGGGTGACGGTTCGGTGGCGAGGCCCATCTTCTCCAGCTTGCCGAGACGGCGGATGCGAAGCGTCCGGTCCTCCTGGCCACGCAGATCGTCGGGCGCATGGCGCAGGTCGAGCCGTCCATCCTCGGCGACCTCATTCAGCATCGCCCGGTCGATGCGGGTGAAGCGGTCCTGATCGATCTCGGCCGTCAGCTTGCGGCGCTGTTCAATCTCGGTGACGGGGCCGAGTTCCAGCGTCGCCAGTTCGCTCGCCCGTTCGCGGATACCATTGGCGAGATAGTCGCCGTTGATGACCAGATCCTCGCCGAGATCGTCGCGGCCGTTGACGATGACATGGACATGCGGATGGCCGGTGTTGAAGTGGTTGACTGCCACCCAATCGAGCTTCGTGCCGAGATCGGCTTCGAGCTGGCGCATCAGGTCGCGGGTATGGCCGGTCAGGTCTTCGATCTCGGCGCCGTCTTCCGGCGAGACGATGAAGCGGAACTGGTGACGGTCGTCCTTGCCGCGATCGAGGAAGGCGTCGCCGTCGGCGCGGTCCTCATTCGCCGAATAGAGCCGGCCGCGCTCGCCGTCGCGCGAGGTTCCGTCGCGCTGGATGTAGCGCAGATGGGCGGCGGCCTTGCCGCTCTTGCCGGCAGCGCGGACGGAACGCGATTTGACGATGACACGGCGGCTACCGGGCTGGCGATGGCTCCAGCCGTTCGACAGGTTGCGCGAACGGACGAAGGCCGCGCCACGCCCGCGCTTGACGCCCCGGCCGGAGGCGACCGCACCATTGCGGCTCGGCTTGCCGGATACTCCAGCGTTGCCGCGAGAGACCCGACCGGAGGCCGCGCCCTGCTGGCGGGCGATCTTCCGGACCTTGGTGAGGAAGCTCTTCGCGTGGCCGACCTTCGCCGCATCGGAGCGGACGCGGCCGGGCTTCGGACGGAAGCGGTTGTCGTCGTCGGCGCTCATCGACGGCAAACCTCCCGAAACCGTCGGTTTTGGGCGAGAGTGCCGCCGAAAACGCAGCGGATGCTGGGTTTGCGGCAACCGGCGGCACCATGCTGGCCTAACGGCGGTGCCGTCTCAAACAGTGTGCAGACAAGGGCTTGGCCCCCGGATCGGACCCATGGGGTGCCGTCCGCTTTAATCTTGCCCTCCCGCCTTCCTACCCCTTCTGCCCGTCCTGACCCTGATCCAGCCTGATCCGATCCATACACGCTGCACACTGGAAAGGACTGCCGGGCACACCCAACCGCCATGCTCATCGTGGCCCTCCCGTTTCCGCTCGGGCCACGAACAAGCCGCCTGACTGCGGCGCGATCGCCAAGACATCGCGCACGGGCGTTGCAGCCGGTGTGTCATTCGACTGCACAGAATCGGCGGACGATGTGCGCTCGGCCTGCGCGACGAACAGCGGTGCGCGGGTCCATGACAGCGGATCGGCCCCCGCGACTTCGACCAGCGCGGTGACCGCGCCGCCGCCGATCAGCGGCGCGAGCGTGGCGACATAAGCGCGGGTCTCGGCGGGCAACGGACGGCCCGCGAGATGCTCTTCGTAGCGACCGGGACCGGCATTGTAGGCGGCGAGAAACCCCGGTGATCCGTAGCGGTCATGCAGCTCGCGCAGATACGCCGCGCCCGCCAGAATGTTGTCGCGCGGATCGTAGGGATCGCTGCCGAGCCGATGGCGAGCGCGCAAATCGGCCCAGGTCGCCGGCATGATCTGCATCAGGCCCATCGCACCTTTCGGCGAGATCGCCCGCACGTCATTGGCGCTTTCGACGCGCATGACGGCCCTGATCCACGCCGCCGGAATGCCGAACCGCTGCGCCGCCTCGGCGATATCAGCGGCATAGGGATCGGCCTGAATCTGATGCTGGACCGGCTCGG
Organism: Ancylobacter sp. TW_SC_1; assembly: GCF_056836805.1. NCBI lineage: Bacteria > Pseudomonadati > Pseudomonadota > Alphaproteobacteria > Hyphomicrobiales > Xanthobacteraceae > Ancylobacter > Ancylobacter sp. TW_SC_1. The sequence goes on along the minus strand of NZ_CM166365.1, from coordinate 1,655,761 downwards.
ATTGCGCGCGAGAGGGCAGCGGCATCGCAACGGCGAGCACAGAGGAAAGTAGAAGGACCGCCAATCGGACGGACGTTCTGTCTCCGCTTCGACGCCAGTCTGCCAGCGTGCTCGCTGCGGTCAAGGGTGTGCGCGACGCGCCGATCTTCGATCGCCCTGGACCTTCGCTGCGCGCGCTGGCCGACGGATCGTCGAGCGGGACGAAGGGATGAGACGGCCTGTTCGCGAACAAAGGGATGGGGCTTTGACGAGAAATCAGGCGCGCAATTCTGAAGAGATAGCGCATGACCTCACTCCCGCTCGCTGCGCTTGACCGGGCGCGTCCAGTGCAGCGACCAGGCGGCTCCGCCGTCATCGTCGCGAAACAGATTGGCGCGGATCGGCTGCGGCAAGGCCGGGTCGTCGATCAACAGCGAGATGTATTCGCCCGCGCGTTCGCCTGTGCGTTTCCAGCCCGCGCCGATCTCCGGGCCATCGTCGGCGCCGTGGTGGATGCGATAGTCCGGCGCGTTTTCGGCATCGCACGGCTCGGCCGCAACGATGGTGAGTTCGCGGTAAAGCGTGAGCGTATGGACGCGCCCGACGAAACCTGTCGTCTCGCGCGTAAACTGGCCGATCTGCGGCATGGAAATCTCCTCGATGCTGGGGGTTGGGTGAAAGCCGGCGAGCACCGCACCCGCCGGAATTACGGCTGTCAGCGCGTCGCGGCGCGCCAGACGAAGCGGCCGTCGCCGTCCTCGTCGGTGTAGATCGGCGTCGCCCGGCCGATGACGGCGCTGACCGGGATTGGGCCGAAATAGCGGCCGTCCAGGCTGTCGCGGACAGCCGGGTTCATCAGGAAGATCTCGTCACCGCCGATACGGTGGCAGCCCTGCCAGACCGGCAGTTCGCGGCCCGTCCGGTCACGGTCGAGCGCCGCGCCAAGCTCGACGCCATCGACCGTGATCGTGCGGCGGATGCGGCAGACTTCCTGCCCCGGCAGTCCCATGACGCGCTTGAGCAGCGGCACACCGCGACCGATATAGCCGCGCTCGACCATGAAGTCGGCGAGCGCTTCGGGCGGATCGACCGCGACCAGATCGGTGACGGTGATGTCGCCGGGCGGATCGATATCGTAGAGGCCGATCGGCGCGCTGGCGGAGACGTTCCACACCAGCCGGGTCGGTGTCGGGATGAAGGACGAAATAGTGACGCCCATGATCGTGAAATACGTCACCATCACATAGCCGAAGCGGGTCATGGCTCGGCCCTCCGGCGCAGCAAGAACGCCCGATGCTGATCGGCGGTGTAGGCGCGCGGCTCGTGACCGGCGGTCAGACGGTTGTGGACGTGCCGCCAGTGATCGGGCGAAACCTTCTCCGGATCGATGCCGATCGCCTGGATGGCGTCGATGTGACGGAGCACCTGTTCGACCCTGGACCAGCCGTCGATCTTGAGCAGGATGTCGCCGCCGGGGCGCACGAAAGGTAGCGTCTGATAGGGTTCGCCCGGCCCCACGGTCCGCACGATGTCGATGCGCGAGATGATCGTGCCGAAGTCGTTCGAGGCCCAGCGGACGAAGGCGAAGGTGCTACCTGGCCGGAACGAGAAGATGCGGCGGCGGCGGTCGAGGATCTGTTCATGGGCTTCGCGACCGAACCTGATCCAGTGCTCGATCTTGTTCTCGACATGGGTGAGTTCGACGCGGGTCAGGCTGTCAAATGGTAGTGCTGACGGCACGGGGCCGCCGCGCACGCGGGGAGCCGCGTTGCCGGTCATGGGGTGTCTCCTTCGGTGGATGGGAATTCGCGCGCGAGCAGCGCGCGCAGCATCTCGGCGACGGTGACGCCGCGCTGGAAGGCCACGATCTTGATCCGGCCGCGCAGTTCCGGCGTGATGTCGATCGTCAGTCGCGCGGTGAACGCAGCACCGTCTCCCGCTCGGGCTGGTGGCGGTTCGCTGGCCTTGATCCAGCTCTCGGGATCGGCGGGACGCGCCGCGAAGCCGCGTTTCGGGGATCGTTCGCTCATGGCGCGATCCTTCCGATGTTGAGGCGGCCGATCTCTGCGGCCAGCGCTGCGATCTCGCGCGCGGCCGGACTGTCCGCGTCGATTTCCGATGCGAGCCGCCCGGACTGCGCGGCGTCGGCGAAGACGACGCGCTGGCCGATGGTGGCGGCAAGCAAGGGCGGATCGTGATCGGCCAACGTCTCGGCCGTCTCACGAGCGATGACTGTGCGCGCGCCGCAGCGATTGAGCACGAAGCGGGCGACAAGCTCCGGCCGGTAGATGCGCGCTTCCGTCAGCAGCGCCAGCATCTCGGCCGAGGCCCATCCGTCGAACGGTGACGGCTGCACCGGGATCAGCACGAGATCGGCGGCGAGTAATGCCGAGCGCATCAGCCCGGCGACACGCGGCGGTCCGTCGATGACGATGTGATCGACATTACGCGCCAGTTCTGGCGCTTCCCGGTGCAGCGTATCGCGGGCCAGGCCGACGACGCCGAACAGCCGTGGACGGCCTTCACGCGCCCGCTGCTGTGACCAGTCGAGTGCCGAGCCTTGCGGGTCGGCGTCGATCAGCGTGACGCGATGGCCGGTTCTCGCCCATTCGCCGGCAAGATGCAGGGCCAGCGTCGTCTTGCCGACGCCGCCCTTTTGATTGAGCAGGGCGACGATCATGGCACGCGCCTCGATCGCCCGGCGGCACTGGCACCATGGCTCGCGATCGCGCGCGTCAAAGAAAAAGAGTTAGATTCTTTATTAGACTCTAAGTTAGCGGTCGGATTCAGCGTTTTAGGCCAAAGGTTTAACTGTGGTCCATGCGCCTGATGTGCCGATAGGGCTGCGCCTGATGTACCGATACCCTTTGCGCCTGATGTACCGATGGCTTCCACAGCCTTATCCACAGGCACTGTGAATTGTTCGGCGGGCCGGATTTGCAAGTATTCGCGCCGTCCCTCCCGCCAGATGTCGATGCGGTAGCCGGGCAGCGGCTGGCGGGCGACGATGCGCCGGAGATCCAGCGCGAAATCCGAAATCCGCGCCAGGCTGCCGGACTTCTCGTGGAGATGAGCGACCTCGAACAGCCAGCCGTGCGGCTGGCGACCGGCGTGCTTGCGGGCGACGCGATACAGCCAGCGTTCGATACCGCCAGTCAGCCGGAAATAGTCCGGGTCGATGGTCAGGACCAACGAGCGATCGACGACGCCATTGTAGAACCATTCGGGCAGGACGAATTCCATGCCTTCGACGCGGCCGTCGCGGGTGGTCATCTCCTCCCATTCGTTGATCCAGGAGAATTGCCGCCGCCGCCAATGAACGCCGTTGCGGATGGTGGTGGCGATGACGGTAGACTGGAGCCTCGCCAGCGACGCCTTCAACAACTGATACTGGCGATTGCCGGTGTCGCGGCCGATGCCGCGCAGGAGCTGGTACGGCGTGAAGCGGAAGAAACGCGAGGTGCGCAGGCCGTGGTTCTCGGCCTCGACGATCTGGCTGGCGGCCCAGATCAGCACATCGGCATCCCAGATGGTCGCCATGCCATGCTCGGGCATTCCGAGCACCTGCACCTCGATGTCGGCGGCCTTGTAGAGGATCGGCGTGGTGCGCGGCGTCTTCGATAGCGAGAAGAACGGCCGTTCCATCAGGTCGCGCTGATCGCGGGGCGACGCATCGCCCGTCGCGACGACGAACGGATCGAGCCGCGCCCGCTCGCTGCCGACAAGGCGCTGGGAGCGCCGTGCGGCGTCGTGGGAGGGAGCGCCGGACATTCAGCGTGCGCCCCGCTCGGCGGGCGTCAGGGGACGCGCCGGGAAAACCCGGTCGGCATCCTTGTCGGTGGTGGATTTGCGGGCGGCGACCGCCGTCCAGGTTTGCAGATCGTCCAGCGCGTAGACGACGCGCCCGCCGATCTTGCGATAGGTCGGGCCGGTGCCGTAGGTGCGGTGCTTCTCCAGCGTCCGCAGCGAGATGCCGAGAAAGCGGGCCGCATCGGGCGTGCGTAGGAATCGGGGCGGCAGCCCCGTCTTCGGGTCGATCATGATAATACCTCCGGGTCAGGTTCGGCGGCTGTCGGCGGCGACAGCGGGCTATGGCGAACCGTGGCGGAGGATCGGCGGCTTGCAGCGTGCCGGAATCAGGGGAGTGCGATTCCGGCACCCCGGCAGGCGAAAGAGCAACAACGGCCAGGAACAGCGCTGCGATATTTGCTAGAGCTGAACTTGTCGCGCCGTGGAGATGTCGCGGCTTTAAATCGGCATTATTGACCGCGCAGCGCGATCACAAGCAAACGGAAGGCGTCATGGGCGTGACGACACATAGAATTGAGACCAGCGAGGGCGCTTTCGACATCACCGTCTTGCACCCCGGCACCGTCACGCGGTGTGTTGTTTTCGCGGCCGGGCGCGGCGGAAATCCGATGCGCCACCTGGGACTGCTGCAAGATTTTGCTGGCAAGGGCTTCCTGGTGGTCGCGCCTCATTTCGAGATGCTGGCCTCACCCGTCCCGACCAAGGCTGAGTTGACGGAGCGTGCCAGGAGAGTCGCGCTGGCGATGGCCCGCTATTGCCCGCCCGATCTGCCGATCTGCGGCGTCGGCCATTCGATCGGCACCGTGGTGCTGCTAGTGCTCGCGGGCGCGACGGGTTCGACGCTGGCGGGAGACGAACTGCTTATCACGGCCGAGCGCCCCTTCGATCGGCTGGTGCTCTTCACCCCGCCGACGGACTTTTTTCGGCGTCCGGGTGCACTGGCGTCGGTTACGGTTCCGATGCAAGTCTGGGCGGGCGGTCAGGACAGACTCACGCCGCCCGCACAGGCACATTTCCTCAAGGACGCGCTGAAGGACCAGGCTCCCGTGGATCTGCATGTCGTCGAAAAGGCTGGGCACTTCACCTTCATGGACGAACTGCCACCGAACACCCCAGATCCGCACCCGGCGCGGGTTGATTTCCTCCGGTCGCTGGCGACGGACACGGGCCGCTTCCTGGCCGGATACGGCGCTGGCCCTCATGAATGAAGCGCGCCGCTGAACGGCGCCGGCCAGGCACGCTGGGCTACCACTTAGTCGGGAGATGGACGGGATAGTGAAGGAGATCGCGATAGCCGCCGCGCACATAGTGAGTGCCATCGGCGACGAGACGGCGCGTCTGGTTCTTGCGGGGATCGCTCTCCCAATCGGTCTTGTTGCCGCGAAAGCCGAGCAACGCTTCGGCGATGGCGCGATAGCTGGCCCCGGCCAGTTTTGCGTCAAGCGCGCGCAGGATCAGGATATGCCGGTCGCGGGTCTGGGGCGGAAGGTCGTGCCGCCGATCGCCGGGCGGGCGTCCGGCCAGCGCCAGCCAGAAGCGCAGCGCGGCCTCGGCGCGCAGCTCGAACAGGGCGTCGAGCGGCAGGATGACGACGAAGTTCGTCGGATCGCCCGGCGGCGGTTCCGCAAGCCAGAATCGATGATCCCCACCCCATCCGCGCCAAAGACCGTGCCAGGCGCTGTCCATCGGCGATCGTGCCGCGAGACCGGGAAGTCCCGGCAGCACGATGGGCATGGCGAAGTCGCCGGGTGGATCGCCTGACGGACGAAGCTCGAAGGCGTCAGGCTGAAGCGCGGGCGTCCAGAAGAGCGCGGCGCGATCGGCGGGCTGGTCCGGGTCCGCCGCGAAATCGTAACCCCCAGCGGTTGGAGAACGCGGTCTGCGCCTCGGTGTCGTCGCGGGATTTTCGTTTCAGGCGATGGAAGTCGCGGCGATACTCGTCGTCGCGGCGGAGATATTCCCAAGCGAAGCCGGCGGCAGGAATGCTCTGAGCATGTCCATAAGCGGCCGGCGCGCGCCAATCAGAACTCGGCATGGCGTCACCTCTTTCCTCCAATGCGCCGTCGGCACCGGAAAGATCGAGTATTCACAACTTGAGGTGTATTTTGAACTTGCTGTTATAGGATATGTAGATCGCACAATCCGATCAATATTGGTGAATCATTACTTAACATCGCAGATGTGATTTAGCGAGCCGGGCGCAGCCCGGCGAGCAGCGGCCGTGTCATAGACATGGCCGCGCCCGCCGATCCGGTCCCACGGATCGGCGGAAAATCTCAGGGTGTGCGGAACCGGAAAGACGTAAAGCCGTGCAACCGGAAATCCGGCTGCACGGCTTTACGATCATCCGCGCTTCAGGCGCTGCATCCTTTCCGCCAGCGTCCACAGCGCCCGGTTTAGTCCGACATTCTGACCGATGCCGTTGATCGGGCGGGTCCGGCTGCGGCGGATACAGCCATCGGCATTGGTCCGGCGACCCTCCAGCCCGCCGCGTATCATGTTCTCCTGAATGACGTTGAAGGTGCTCCACAGGCTTTGCCCGACATCCTCGCGACGGCGCGGTGCGATGATCTGATCCGGGCGGACGGGGCTTTCGTCCTCGCCATAACGGGCGACGAGGCTCGCCTCGGCCAGCACGCGCTGTTCGTCCTGCGACAGTCGCGTGTCCTTCATCGTCTCGGTCGCGTCGATCAGGCGCGGAAAGTCTTCGGCGACCGTATAGACGCCTTCGATGATCTGATCCTGTATGCCGCCCTTGTGGGGAACGCGCACTTCCTCAAAGCGCTCGCCCGCAATCATGCTGTTTGTGCAGACGAACCGCAGCATCCCCGCGAACATCTGATAGGCCGACGTTCCGTCATGGCTGTTGACGATGATGACTTCCGCCGCCTCCGGCTTGCCGATGCCGTCATCCCGGCGCAGGCGCAACATATGCTTGGCGTGGCCGTGACGGCTGCCGTCGCGCGGCACCGACTGCACGGCGAAGAACGGGAACCATCCTTCCTTTCGCAGCCCTTCCACGATCTCGATGGTAGGGACGTAAACGTAGCGATCCGACCGGCTGTCATGCGCCTCGCGGGCGAAGACGGACGGGACGTGGCGGTAGAGGGCTTCGTTGTCGAGGGCTTCGCGCCCGCTGATCTGGTGGCTGTTCCGGCCGAACCGGGTGGCGAGTTGATGATACATTTTCTGTCTCCGTGGGCTTGGGTTGGAGCGCAGCGCTGCGCTGCAACCCTGGCCGTCGCCGAGACCGGGGTAGCAAGGTGCAAGGGCGGCCGGGCCGGAGGGGGATCACCCGACCTGCACGGAACGGAGGAACGACGTGAAGGAAGGCCGGGGACACCGGCCCGGACGAGCGCCAGCGATCCCTTGCGCCGCGCGGGGGCAGCGCCCCTAGCCAGACCCGCCCGGCATGAGCGCCAGCGGGCGCCGGGCATCAGGATCTGATCGGGATGTGCAAACCCGCAAACCCTGAAAAACGGTACATCCTGATCGCCGTACTCCCTGACAGGCGGTGACGGTCATGACCAGGACGAAGCCCCGCTCGGGCGAGCGAGGCTTCGGGAGGTGTCCGGTCTCAGTCGCCGTTGCGGCGCGACCAGATGAGATTATGGCCTTCGCCATCCTCGCCCTCGACCAGGCTGGCGTAGATCGGTGCGGGAAAGCTTGGATCATCCAGCTTGACGGAGAGATATTCGCGCTGCGTCTCGCGGGCGGTCTTCTTCCAGGCCGCTCCGAATTCCGTGGCCCCTGCGAAGATACGGAAGTCGGGGCAGCGCTCGCTGTCGCCCTCGGTGGGCACGAATTTCACGGTCTTGACGTTGAGGGTCAGGGTCTTGACCGCGCCGGTGAAGCCAGCCGAGCCGTTGTCGTTCTTGGTGAAGGTGCCGATGGTCGCCATGGCCGTGTTCCTTTTTCCTTCGGGCCGCGCCTATCGCGGCCTCGATGGTGGTCGTGCGATCGGGGACGATCGGCCCCGCACCCGGAGGGCTGGAACGCAGTGGAAGGCGTGAGGCGACGGCTTTTTTGCTTCGCGATGCAAAGCCGCAGGCGGCGGAAAAAAGCTGGCGGCGGACGTTGCGGGAAGACGAGCGAGGCGCAGCCGGTCTTCGGTCAGACCCAATCCATTCGAGGGCGCCGTGGGTGTGGCTGACAGGAAAACCCGAAGAACAGGACACTGGTGGCGGTCGGCCTCTGCGCCGGACCCGGCAACGGCGGTGAATATCCGCTCGCGTCAATCTTACGCCTGACCTTCAACGGCAAGGCCCGTACATCCTCGATGGGCGGACGGGTTTCCCGATTTTCACCTTCTTCCAGCGCCGACTTTCGCAGGCCGGAGACGATCATCCGACGGAGCAACGTGACCGTTCTCGCCAACGGACGATCCACGATTCCTGGCGCACTACCCGGCCGAGGGTGTCGATGCCGAGAACGAAGAGACCGCTGTCACGGTCCTGCCGCCGTCGCGCTGAGCAGATATCTCCAGAAGCCCCGCTCACCCGAGCGGGGGCTTCATCAGCGGAGGGCATCACCTCCGCTCTTCGCGTTAGCGATTGAAGCCGAATGGCGGAAACGCGCTGTCAGCGTGGTTCCGGCGCAGCCGAAAGCGCGGCCCGCAGGGCAACGCCCATCGCCCCTATCCTAACGGACCTCGATCCGATTCAAGGCTTTCCCATCCACCTTCAAGCCGGACGAGAGCGAAGCGGCTGCCTTCTGAACCATCTTTGGGCAGAAGGGTCATCAAACCCACTGTGAAGACAAGGGTTGGTCGGTCCTTTTGACGAAGCTGCTGCTTGTGGGATCCCATATGGCAGATGAACCCATGCTCCTCCATGTCGCTGCACAACTCCACGAAGCTCCGCGCATATTCAAGACGCTGTGACATGGCGCAGTCGTCCCACACGTCATTCAGATCCGTGATCCAGTCCGTCATCGCGGCTGCCGTTTCCAACGCGGCATCGTCCGTGACGGCGGAGGTATCGATGCGCAAAGCGTGTTGCTGCCCGAACGCCGACAGGAAGTCGCTGGCCTTGCGGATAGGGTTGGTCGTCACCAGCACCATTTTACGGAGCGCCCGTTCCATTTCCGCTTTCTGTCGGGCTTCTTGTTCGGGCGTCGGCTTTTCGAAGTAATGGACGTCAATCTGCATAGCGCGGGCAATGCTGCGCAGCGTCTGTTCATCCGGCCGGTGACGACCGCTTTCGATCTTTTCAATGGTGCGTGTGGTCAAGCCAGCAGCCTCCGCGAGGTTTTCCTGCGTGAGCTTGTGCATCTTGCGAATGAACTTCACTTGTTCAGCAATATAGGCGGGGTCGCGTTCCATAGTTTCCATTTTTGCTCTCCTTCGTTGAGATGCAACCACTTTGCCTTCTGAGCGCCTGTATGTCCCCGAACGCACCCCGAACGGAATCCGAACCGCTTCACGTCTCTCGCGGCGTCGGCGGCGCTAACCGCAAGAGTGCCGACATACCGACGAACCCGCCGCCGATGATGCAGAATATCTGCCGCCAGACTTCGGACGGCACAGCCTCGCGCGTGACGCCGTGGGCAAGGGCGTAGCCCGCCATGGCGGCGGGCGCGGCGAAGATCAGCGCCACGATCAGGCGCAGGACCGCCGAGCGCAACGACGCGAAGACGAACACCAGCAGCCCATAGGCGGTCGCCCCAGCGACGAGGCCGAAAAGGCCCGCGCCGATCAGGCCGGAGCCGGTGGCGTAGGCGAAGTGCGCCGCCTCCACGGCGAGCATGAAGGGCAAAGCATAGACGGCGAGCGTATAGGCCAGGACGCTCAGTCCTGCGATCAGCGCTACGCTCATCAACATCACGGCAATCATGATGGTTCTCCATAACGCCGATGACGGTTTCGATCATCGGAAAGTCGAGGTCAGCCGGTCGCGCGGTGAACACCGCGCGACCGGCTTTTTGGTGTCGGACGAAAAGGAAGGCCGGGACCGCTGATGCGATCCTGGCCCGATCCTCACTCGGCGGCGATCTGGAAGGCGTCACCATCTTGGCTGTCCAGCCAAGCGGGGCGCACAGTCCGCATGACAGCGGGAAGCCATCCGGTCCCGGCCAGAAGCTGCTCGGCGGCTTCCGCCATCTCCGTCTTCTTCAAGGCCCCGATCCGTTCCGCCGCCTCGTCGCTGACGGCTTCGCGCACGGCGGCGAGGATATGCGCCTTGGTGACGCGGTCGAAATAGGTCCGCGCGGTCGGGGTCCAGTGCGCCGTCATGTCGAGCGTTACCGCCGTCGCCAGCCTGTCCGCCGTCGCATGGGCGTGGGGCTTGCGCTCCCAAGGCTGCTTCACCGCGTTGACGGTGAGCGAAGCGCAATGGGCGAACAGCGCCATGACGCTGGCCTGATCCAGACCGGCGACGAAAACCCACAGGTCCGCCACGTCGCGCGGCATGTCCACCGCCCATCCGGCATGACGATCCGCCAGCGCCTTGCCCGCCGCCGTGTCCTCGATGCCGTCCGCATGGGTTGCGAGAGTGCTGCTCGTCGGGCGGATTTCGAGGCAGGCGGCGTCCACCCCGCGAAAGAAGGTCTGCGCCGCCAGCGCATGGGTGACGGCGATCAGCGCCATGTCCGGCTGTTCGCCCAAGGCGAGGCGAAGGCCCAGCGTCCGATGTGCGGTCAGGTCGCGGATGAGAAGGTCCGACAGCGGCTTGCCCGCATCCCCGGCGTCTTCCTCTTCCGTTTCCAGCGCGGAAACCGGGTTGCCGTCCTTGTCATGGTCGCCATCCTCGATGATCTCGCCGTCGCCGTTGACGCGAACGCCGTCGATCATGCCGCCGACTTCGCCGTCCGCATCCTCTTCGGGTTTCGGCTTCTCATCCTCGGCCCTGATGAAGCCGCGTTCGATGCGGGCTTCCCCATCATGGGAGAGAATGACGAACACGCCGCCGCGCGCGATCTCGTCGGCATCGTAAGCATGACGCAAAGCGTCGATGCGCTCGATCTCGGCCTCAAGCTCTCCGAACCACTGATCTACATCGTCGGGCAATTCGTCGGCGCTGTCATACTGCTGGGTCAACGCATCATATTCTCCTTGCGCAGCGGCATGGGCTGCCTCGTCTTCCTCCGACAATGCCACCGGATGTGGATAGGTGCGGCGCAACCCGTTGCCGTGCGGATAGTCGATATGGACCTCCGCCCATTTCCAGCCTTCCCCGGCCTTCACGCTCTCTGCGATCCCCTCCAGCTTCTCGACGACAAGCCGGTCCAGCAATGCGGCGTCCTCATAAAAGCCACCGCGATCCTCGGTGAACAGGTCGCGCAGGATCACGCCACCTGCTTGCGTATAGGCTTCCGCGCCGACGAACACCGCCCTCCGATCTGTTGCCGCGACGTTGGTCTTGGTCAGGTCGCGGCGGATGATCCACGGTTCGCGGTTATAGGAAAGGTTCTCGAACACCTGTTCCTGCCGGGCCGGATCGTCCACGATGGCGAAGGCCATCAACTGCTCCAAGGTCAGTCCGCCGTCGCGATAGACCTGCATCAGCTTGGGGCTGACAGCACCCAGACGCATCCGCTGGCGCACGACGTGCGCCGTGACGCCGAACCGGGCGGCGATTTCCTCCGCGCCCCAGCCGCGCGTCTCCGCAAGCTCGCGGAAGCGTTCGAACTGATCGGCGGGCGAGAGGTCTTCTCGCGTGACATTCTCGTCCAGGCTGATTTCGCTGGCGTCGTTCACGGTGTCGATGACGCAGCGGATCGGCTCGGTCTTCTTGATCTGCTTGCGCTTAACGCGCAGCAACTGCGCCAGCCTGCGGCCTTCACCGATGCTGACGAGATAGAAGCCGCTCGCGGCTCCCTCGGTGTCAAGCTCCGGCTCCACCACGAGGTTCTGCAGGATGCCCTTGGCGTGGATGCTCGCCGCCTTCGCCTCGATAGACGCCTCGCTATGCGGCGTCTTGCGGGCATTGTTCGGATGCTTCTTGAGTTTGTTGAGCGGGATGAATACCTCCGTGCCGTTCACGGTCACGGCGGTGGGGGTGGCGGTCGTATCATTGGCGATGGTCGTCATGGTCTTGCTCCTATTGGGCTTGGGTTTCGCGCAGCGAAGCGCCGCGCTGAAACCCTGCCCGTCGGCGAGACCGGGGGGTGCAAGGGCCAGGGCGGCCGGGGTGGAGGGGGATCACCCGGCCTGCACAAGCGGATGTCCGTCATGACGGATGTGCGGAAATTGAAACCGCGCGGAAGGTCGGGGAGACCACCCCGGACGGCGCGGCCTGCCGCGCTTCACCCTTGCCCGCGCCAGGGGGCAGCGCCCCCAAGCAACCCGCCCGGCGTGAGTGCCAGCGGGAGCCGGGGATAAAACCGGGTCAGGATGTGCAAAGCCCAGAAAAGCGTGCATCCTGATCGTCGATTTTTATTCTGTAGTGATATAGCTGATATGGTTTATCCCTGAATACTCGGACATACTGATTGAATTGATCACCTCAAAAGACCGGTGTGAGGAAGCGTTTGGAACTCCACGACCTTAAATTAATGCTTCAGAAGCACCTGACAGATGGCCTTGTGACGATCGTTGGCTCAGGTCTGTCCTGCGCGGAGGGCCTGCCGGGGATGGATGAGTTGGCTGTGCATCTCGACGCGACGGTAACCGCTGGTTTGACCGCAGAAGACATGGATCGGTGGAATGCGATCTCGCCGCTATTGCCTACAAAGGGCCTTGAAGCCGCACTTCTGGAGGTGCCTCCGACACCGGGATTGGAAATTGCGATCGTTGCACGCACGGCTGAAATGATCGCCGCGCGCGAGCGCGAAATCGTTGGGGAAGTATTCGCTCGGGCCCGAACGCTCCGGTTCACCCGGCTGGTGAAGCAGTTGTTGAAGCCGCAGACCGGGCTTCCAGTCGTTACGACTAACTATGATCGCCTAGTCGAGGTCGCCGTGGAGGAAGCTGGCCTTGGCGTCGATACATTGTTCGTCGGCCATTTCGCGGGCGAGCTAAATGAGCAGGAAAGTCGTTTGAGCTTCTGTCGGGAAGTGACGCTGAAAGCCGGACGAGCACAGTATCGTTACCGTCCACGCGCAAACGTCTTCAAACCGCATGGCAGTCTTGACTGGTATCACCGAGATGGGAAGCCTGTCCGCTATGCCGGCGACCTCGATCTTCAACGGCTCATCATCACACCTGGGCTGAACAAGTTTCGCAACGGTTACGAAAGCCCGTTCGACCGGCACCGGGAACGCGCCAATTCGGCGATCGACCGCGCCAGCCGATTCCTCGTTATCGGTTACGGTTTCAACGACGACCATCTGGAGACGCATCTGACGCCGCGCATCCGCAATGGCATACCGACGCTCCTGTTGACCTACGAACTGTCGGACAATGCGGTAAAACTGGTGGCGGAGTGCCCCAATGTCATTGCCATTCAGCGCGCCGAACAAGGTGGCGCTTCAGGCTCCGGCGTTTTCGCCGCTGGCGCCGAAACCTTTTTTCCGGGTCTGGATCTGTGGGATCTAGGCTCATTCGTTGCCGAGGTGCTCGAACCATGACTGAAGCCGCCCTCCAGTTCGCCGAAGAGGACAAGATCGGGCGCGTCGCGTCGGTCGATACAAGCCGCGTGGCGATCGACGTAACGAATTCTGTGCTGCTCACGCGGATCGGGATCGGCCAACTCGTTGCCATTCGCGGGGCGACGGAGCGCGAGTATCTGATCGCCATGACCGAGCGGGTCACGCGCACCATCCGTGAGGAACTTCCAGGCTCCGACGATGAAGACGCCGATGGCGCGCTATTGGCAGCGGTGCCGACCGATCTGATTCAAGGGGTCCTGATCGGCACGTTCAGGACGGTCGAAGGTGATCGAACGAATACGTTCAAGCGCGGCGCTGACAGCTTTCCACAAATCGACCGCGATTGCTTCGTGATCGAAGGTGGAAACCTCCAGCGCTTTATGGGCATCCTGGGTGCTGGATTCTCGCCGGATGAACGGCTCAAACTCGGTACGTTCGTCGCCGATCGGACAGCCGACGCCATCGCGAGTGGCGACAAATTTTTCCAGCGACACGCGGCCATTCTCGGCAGCACCGGCTCGGGTAAGAGTTGGGCGGTCGCGCTGATTTTGGAGCGGGCTGCAAAACTGAAATTTCCCAACATCATCGTGTTCGACATGCATGGTGAATACGCGCCGCTTGCCGACAAGGCGGCCGGAGGTTTTGCGGAGCGCTTCCGCATCGCCGGTCCCGGCGACTTGGAAAGCCCTCAAGATGACACGCTGTTTCTGCCCTACTGGCTGCTCAACCGTGATGAAATGCTGTCGATGATCCTTGATCGCAGCGATCAGAACGCACCCAATCAGGCGTCACGTTTTACGCTACACGTCCGCTCACTCAAAGGGCAAACGCTCGACGCAGAGGGCAAGGCCGGGATCAAGAAGACTTATACTGTCGATTCGCCGGTGCCATATGATGTGAAAGAACTGGTTAGACTTCTGCACACAGACAACACCACGAAAGGGGTAGGCAAGACCGGCCCGGTTAAGGGCGAATGGGAAGACAAGCTGACCCGCTTTCTGTCTCGCCTTGAAGCAAAGCTGGATGACCGTCGCTACGGTTTTATGTTCACGCCTCCGCCAGCAGCGATGCAATACGACTGGTTGGCAGGGCAAGTGTTGAAACTGTTACGATCTGGCGACGGAAGCGGGATCAAGGTGATCGATTTTTCCGAAGTGCCTGCGGACGTTTTGCCGGTCGTTACCGGAACGCTCGCCCGGTTGCTCTATGATGTGCAATTCTGGATGGGCGGAACGTCCAGAACACCGGTCACTCTGTTGTGTGATGAGGCGCATTTGTACCTTCCAGTGCGAGACGACGCCGACGCGGTGCAACGCCAAGCGCTCGGTTCGTTCGAGCGGATTGCCAAGGAAGGCCGCAAATATGGCTTCTCTCTTTTAGTGGTGAGTCAGCGACCCTCCGACGTCAGCAGGACGATCCTCAGCCAGTGCAACAACTTCTTGGCGTTGCGTCTGACAAATGAAACCGATCAGGGCGTAATCAAACGCCTGATGCCAGACTCTTTGTCTGGGCTGACGAGCATCTTGCCTTTGCTCGATACAGGCGAGGCGTTGTTGTTAGGCGATGCCGTCCTGCTGCCCACCAGGATCAAACTCGACATGCCCAAAATTGCTCCTGACAGCGCGACGCGCGACTTCTGGAGGGAATGGGGATCAGTTAAGCCAGATGATGCCGCTATAACTTCGGCGGTAGAATGCCTGCGCGGTCAATCCCGCAATAGTTCATCGTGATCCTTGCACTTATTGGATCAGCGGCGTTGCGAATGCCTCCACGCTGAAACCTTGGTCGCCGCCGAGACGGGGGGTGCAAGGGCCAGGGTGGTCGGGGTGCAGGGGATCACCCGGCCTGCACAAGCGGATTTCCAGAGTTACGGATGTGCTGAAAAACGTGTCCGCGCGGAAGGTCGGGGAGACCACCCCGGCCGGTGCCGGCTTGCCGGCGCTTTACCCTTGCCCGCGCCAGAGGGGGCGCCCCCAAGCAACTCGCTCGGCGTGAGCGTCAGCGGGAGCCGGGAGAAAAAAGCCGGATCAGGATGTGCAAAACCGAGAAGCCAGAAAACCGTGCATCCTGATCGCCGCAGTTTATCCCTCTGGTGGCGCGTGACCCAGTTCAACAGCCTTGCGACGCTGCGCCGTCGTCAATGCGCTCCAGAAGCGATGGACGCGCGCGGTCGGCATCTGTCGAAGATCCTCGACGTGCTGCGCGCGACGAAGCTCGACCTGAAAGAACGACGGGTGGTGATCGACTTTGAAGGCCTGGAGCTTCCAGAACACGACGGCGGCATATTTAGGCGTGAGCTTCTTGTTCTTGCGATAGTAATCGAGTGCTCCCGACAGGATGGGGTTGCTCTCTTTCGTCGCAAGCTGCTCAAGGGTGCGGATGCAGGATTCCAACTGCATCTGCTGGGTCAGTTTGGTGAGGTGTCGTTTCGCCTCTGTCGGCGACAGACGCCGACCCTTCTCAAGGACGGCCACGTCGAACTGAAGTATGCAGTGGGAGCCGACCCAGAGCTTCGAGTCGGTATATTGATTGGCGATCTCGAAATGGTAGCGAAGATCCTGCTGGCCGCAGAGTTCGCAGGTTTCGATGGGCTGTTCGTGATCGACCGTATTCTCGGTAAAGGACCATTCGCCAAAAGCAGCCGGCAGGGTTCCGGCCACTGAAAGCGGAAGAATACTGTCTCGGACCCGCTGCGTGTACCCGCCCATGGTGACATCGCTCCTTATTTAAGAGCGCTTACCTTAGCTCATTTCCTATTTAAGCCAAGTGCCTATTGCTTAAATAAGACTGAAGCATCATATTCAGCTCATGTCCGAACCCGCGCCCAATCTCCGGCTAGGCCGCTTTGTCGAAACGCCCGTTGCGGGCGAGATGGTGCGCGCCTTCGTGCCGCCGCCGTTGCCGCCAGAGCCGTCGATCGATGTGCTGGCCCTGCTGGAACGGCTGAGCCTGGCGGAGCGAGCGTTGGGGCGTCTGGACGGCATTACCATGCTGCTCCCGCGTCAGGAACTGTTCCTCTATATGTATGTGAGGAAGGAAGCGGTCCTCTCGTCCCAGATCGAGGGCACACAATCGACCCTTTCGGACCTGCTTCGCTTCGAGACTGAGGCGCAAGCCGGTCAGCCGGTCGACGACATCCGCGAAGTCTCGAACTATGTCGATGCTATGATGTACGGGCTGGAGCGTCTGGAAGACCTGCCGCTGTCGCTGCGCCTGATCCGCGAGATGCACGCGCGTCTACTGCAAAGCGGTCGCGGTGACACGAAAAGCCCCGGCGAATTCCGGCGCTCGCAGAACTGGATTGGCGGCACCCGTCCCGGCAATGCGCTCTTCGTGCCGCCGCCGCCGACCGAGATGGATGCCTGCCTCGATGCGCTTGAGCGCTTCATGCACGAGGAGGGCTCGCGTCTTCCCGCCCTCATCAAGGCCGGTCTGCTGCATGTTCAGTTCGAGACCATCCACCCGTTCCTCGACGGCAACGGCAGGATCGGCCGCCTGCTGGTCACGCTGTATCTTTGCGTCAACGGGGTGCTGCGCAAGCCGCTGCTCTATCTGAGCCTCTACCTCAAAACCCATCGCGCTGACTATTACCGCCTGCTTCAGGAGGTGCGCGAACATGGCGCGTGGGAAGCCTGGCTCGACTTCTTCCTCACGGGCGTCGCGGACACCGCCAATCAGGCGTTCGATGCCGCCACCCGGATCGTCGAGCTGTTCAAGCAAGACCGCGAACGCATCACGCTGGAGAGCGATCGGGCCGGCTCGGCGTTGCGCATCCACGATCTGTTTCAGCAAAATCCCTATCTGACGGCCAACCAGCTCGTTCAAAAGACGGGCCTGTCGGCCCCCACGGTCAATGCGGCGCTCGCCGATCTGGAGCGGTTCGGCATCGTCGAAGAAGTCACCGGCCGCAAGCGGGGCCGCGTGTTCAGTTACCGGGGGTATCTCGCCATCTTGAGCGAGGGCACCGACCCGCTCCCCACTGCCGCCTGACGGAAGGAAGCCTGTGCGTATCGACTCTGTGACCCTATCCGGCTTCCGCTGTTTCGGCCCTGATCCGATCACGGTGCCGATCTCATCGGAGATCACGGCGGTCGTCGGCCCGAATGCGGCGGGAAAGACCGCGCTGCTCCATGCCCTATCGAAGCTGTTCGGTGTGTCGCGTGCGCAGCGAACCGTTCAGCGTTCGGATTTCCACTTGGGCGCAGAGGACGATCCAGACGATCGTGAGCCCAAGGATCTGTTTATCGACGTGCTGATCGGTTTACCTGAACTGGCCGATGGCACCGCGACGCCGGAGACGATCGCGCCCTCGTTCCGGCATATGCAGATCGAACGGGAGAGCAAATCGCCGGTCTGCCGCCTGCGTCTCGAAGCGCGATGGGAAGATGACGGGACGGTCGAGGGCGAGGTTTCGCAGGAGCTGTTCTGGGTCGATACGCTCGATGACGATCCGGCCGAGGATAAGCGCCATCCGGTGTCGGCGTCGGATCGCGGCCTTATCCAACTCTATTACACGCCTGCCAGCCGGGACGCGGCGGCGCAGATCAAGGCTACGACGGGCGCTCTCGCTGCTCGCCTGCTCCGCGCGATCGAATGGTCGTCCGAAACCGAGGAGGCTGTCCAGGAAGCCACCGAAAGTCTGGCGACGGCTTTCGAGGGGGAGCCGGCGATCGCCGCGATCGGCAAAGCCTTGCAGGCGCGCTGGTCAGGCTTGCACGACGACGTCGTAGATACAAAACCCCGGCTCAGCCTGGTCAGTCGCCGGTTCGAGGACGTCATCAACAAGATCGCCGTCATCTTCGAGCAGGGACCGGATGGCCAGGAACGCGGTCTCGATGCCCTGAGCGACGGGCAGCAATCGCTGTTCTATTTCGCGCTGGCTGCCGCCGTTTTCGACCTGGAGCGCGAGGTTGTCGCGGGCACGGTCGAGGGATTCCGCGACGATACCCTGCGTATCCCGGCGCTCACGCTGTTCGCGCTGGAAGAGCCGGAAAACCATCTCTCCCCTTACTTCCTCGCGCGGATCATCCGTCAGGTCCGGTCGCTGACCGATGCCGGTGGCGCGCAGGCAATCGTCACCAGTCATTCGCCGGCGGTACTGAGCCGCGTCAATCCGCGAGAGGTCCGCTACTGTCGGTGCGACCCGAAGACACGGGTCTCGACGGTCAAGAAGATCAAGATTCCGCCGGGCATTGACGAGGCATCCAAGTTCGTTCGTGGCGCGATGCTCGCCTATCCTGAACTTTACTTCGCCCGGTTCGTTCTGCTGGTCGAAGGCGACTCGGAACGGATCGTCCTGCCGCCCTTGGCCGATGCGCTCGACCTCCTGATCGATCCTGCCTTCGTCGCCATCGTGCCATTAGGCGGGCGGCATGTGCAGCATTTCTGGCGGTTGCTGAAACATCTGGGCATTCCGCACGCGACGCTTCTGGATCTCGATCTGGGTCGCTACGGTGGCGGCTTTGGCCGGGTGAAGACGGTGATCGAGAAGCTCATCGAATTCGGTGTCCCAAAAGCTGCGCTCCTTAAGATCGACGGAGGCGTGTTGTCCGACGAACGGTTTGCGACGATGCACACTTGGCAAGACCCTGAAGATCGCAAGATTTTGCAAGGCTGGATCAGTTGCCTGAAGCCGCATGGCGTCTACTTTTCAGCGCCTCTCGACCTCGATCTGGCTATGCTCGAAGCCTTCCCGGACGCCTATAAGGCGATCATCCCAAAGGGTGGCGGTCCGAAGATGGCCGCCGACAAAGCGGCGGAAGTGGTGCTCGGGACAGCGGGACCGGGGCTCACGCTCTACACCGGTCCGTTCAAGGACTATCCGGCGCTTCTGCCAGCCTACCGTTATCACTTCCTCACCAACAGCAAGCCTGCAACCCATCTCGCAGCTCTGACCCACATCAAGAAAAAGGATCTGGCCGAGAACATGCCTCCGGTTCTGGCCGAGGTCCTCAAGCACATCGCCAAGTCGTTGCGGCGGGATTAGCTATGGCGGTGCTGTCGCGACGGGTTCGCCCCGATGATTGGAAGCCGTTGGGCGTGGAAGCGCTCGAAGCGAATGCGTTGAAGGTCGTTCGCTCGACAGACAATCGATCCGTCATCGCCGGCCCCGGCGCGGGCAAGACGGAATTGCTGGCGCAACGCGCCGCCTATCTCCTTCAGACAGGCGCCACACCCGCGCCAAGGCGTATTCTCGCGATCAGCTTCAAGCGGGACGCCGCGACCAACCTCGCTGCGCGCGTCCGTCAGCGCTGTCATCGCAATCATGCCGGGCGCTTCGACTCGATGACCTTCGACGCCTTTGCGAAAGGGCTTATTGACCGCTTTGGTCAGGCGCTGCCCGAACGCTGGCGGCCACGGCCCGATTACGAAATCATGTTCCCCAATGATCGTGATTACCGCGATTTCCTGTATCAGACGGTCGGCACGCCTCCGGCATCAGTTGGCACCTATGCCGACCTCCAGGCGATAGCGGTGAAGACATTCGAGCGCCGTCATCTTGTTGGGTCGCCGCTCCCGGTGGACGGTTGGTCAAAGCCGACGCCGGGCCAATGGGCCGCGGACCGCTTCTGGCAAACCTCGCTTCACGAAGGCAAGAAGAGCATCCTGTCGTTCCCCATGATCGGGCGGCTCGCCGAACTCCTGTTGCGGGTCAATCCGATGGCGCGTGACGCGCTTCGACTGACCTATTCGCACCTTTTCATGGACGAGTTCCAGGATACGACGCAGATCCAATATGATCTGGTCCGCACGATCTACCTCGACACCGATACGGTGATCACGGCCGTTGGCGACAACAAACAGCAGATCATGCGCTGGGCGATGGCGATGGATGATCCGTTCACCGCCTTCGACTCCGACTTCGGCGGGAAACGGACGCCGCTCTATAACAACTATCGTTCTTCGCCCGAGCTGGTGCGGATCCAGCATGTTCTGGCGCAGGCGTTGGACGCCCGCGCCGTGGCACCGGTATCGAAAACGGCGGGCACGATCGCCGGGGACAGTTGCGCGATCTGGGACTTTTCGACGCCGGAGGTCGAGGCGGATCGCCTGGCGGCGTTCGTTGCCGCCGAAATGAAGACCCACAAGCTCGGCCCGCGCGATTTCGTTCTGCTTGTCCGCCAGAAGGCCGTCGATTACGCGGCTGTCCTCGAACCGGCATTCGCGGCCGCTGGTATTCCCCTGCGCAACGAAGCCGGGACCGTTGGCGCTGTCATGCTGCAAGAACTGCTGGCGGAAGAAGCATCGGAACTCGTCGTCGCCATTCTGCGCCTCGCGATGACCAAGCGGGCCGGCCGATACTGGACGGACTGTCAGGAGGCGCTGGCTGCCCTTCGTGGTGTTGCGCCTGATGAAGAGGCCGCGCAGGCCAAACTCGCCCGCGAACTGGACGCATACGCGCTCAAACTCAGCGCCGCGCATCCCAATCCACCAAAATCAAAGGTGATGGCGAGATCCATCGTGGACGACATCTTGGCGTTCGTCGGTCGAGAACGGTTGATCGCGGTCCATCCCGCTTATGGTCAGGGTGGATGGCTCGACAAGGTGCTTGATGCGGCCGCGGTGCATCTGCTGGCATCGTCGGTCGGCGGCATCGACTGGTCGTCGGCGCTCGATTCCTATGAGGGCCTTCACGCGATTCCGCTGATGACGATCCATAAGAGCAAAGGGCTTGAATACCACAGCGTCATCTTCGTCGGTCTGGACGATGGTGCATGGTGGAGTTTCGTCAGTGATCAGATCGAAGCGACGGCCGGGTTCTTTGTCGCCTTCACCCGTGCCAAACAGCGTGTCATTTTCACCTACTGCGCGCGGCGCGGTTCCCGAACAAAGATCGCGACGTTGTATAGTCTTCTGGGCAAAGCGGGCGTGCAGAGCGTGAAGGTTGCTTAATGCAGCCCCTCCTTGGGATGCCAGATTCTTACGCCTGCGCTTCGTTGCGGGGGTTTACCGGCGATAAGCGCAAGGCCGTCGCCGAACAGCGCATAGTCGTAGTCTTCGCGTGCGATTCGGCTACGCCGATCCGCGCCATCTAACGAAAAGCCCGCAACCTCGGTTCTCGGCAGTTCCAACAGACCGGATGCCTCGCGCGAACCGGCCGCGATCATTCGCGTTAACGTGTTCAGGAATGCGGTTGCCGCATCTTCCTCCATCACGAAACATGGCAGCGGCGAGACGTCGCTGCTGTGTAGCCGCAAGTGCCGCAGCCGCCAAAACGGCAGGCCAAAGAGATCATCGAACCAGAAGCGAGGATGATGATAGGGCAATAGCGCGTCGGCACAGGCAAGGAAGCGGCGGCCGGCATACTCGAACCGGATAAATGCTATCGGATCACGATCGTCTGGCAGATCGCGCAGCCCGTTGAGCCAGTCGATCCAGTCAGCGATCGGAAGAGCGTCCAAGAGGATGAAATTCGATCGATGCGACGCAAGCGCGACGCCTGCGGGAACGCCATTGTCGCTGCCATCGTCTGGTGTGCAGGTGTTGCCCGAAGCCTTGACCTTGGGTCGTTGTGTTTGGGAAATCCTCAAGAAGGCGCCAGTCGTGGTCGGCCGCGATCCAAACGCCACCGCATAGCCGTGTATGACTTGACCATGGGGCGACATCGCACCGATGTAGGGTCGGACCTGACGCAAGTATTTGCGCTGAGCTTCATACGCCATCTTGGAATCGCTCGCTTTGGCTTCGAACGAACCACGCGCCTCGGCAAGCACCACACCATGCGCGCTCGACGGTCCACCATAGTATAGGAAGTCTGCATGCGGCTTAAGCGATGAAGCGAGGCATGCGGCATTATCGCGCCAAACATACCCAAGCGCATTCATATAGAGATCGGTAATGCCCGCACCGACGCGCCCGGCGAATGTCGACCGCTCGCTGTCAACCAAAGAGGTGAGATGTTCCGTCAGCGCGAACTCGTTTCCGTCCGCGACGAGAATACGGGTCTCGCTGAGCGCGCTGTGACGGTAATGCGAGAGGAGCTCGGGATCTGCGGTGCGCAAGGTCGCGGTCCTCGCTATTGCGGCGGCAAGCGCAGTGGGACCGAACGTAATCGTCCCCGCAAGCGCTGGCTGGGAAAAGCCTGGTGCGATCGGCTTGCCTTTGTGCCGGTGACGACGTTCGCCGGTCATCGCGACTGTTTTGTCGTCGATCCAGAGTGTTGTGCTCATCGGTCATTCCAAGCAAAGCATCCGGTATTGGCGATGAACAATCGCAAGATACGGTCGCAATGGTGGACCAATTGCCAGTCGCGTGGGTTCTGCGGCGATTTCTCGCCGTGGAAGAAATTGCAGCGCACCTGATAGATGGTGCGCAGTAGCAGTTCCCAGTTCAGCGCCGCGCCCGGAGCCCAACCTATAGGCTGCTGTTTGACGTTGGCGGCAACACAGGCCGCCAGCAGAGCATTTCGGTCGTGGCGGCGAAACGCATCAAAGCCGAGCTTAGCGCGAACGTCGCGCACGTTGAGCACCGGCCACATCGCGGCGAATTCCTCTACGTTCCGTTGGAATTCAGCGTCTTCGCCCATAAGCCGGTCGAATTCGGCATTTGCTCGGCGGTTGGCTGCAAGCGCGTTGATCATTTCGGCGTCGCGCTCGCGCCCCGTCACTGCCGCCATCCAGCCGTTGAATGCCATCCAAACCGTTACAAACGACATCATTTCCGATTGCTGCCGGTCCGCCATTGCGAGCAGTTCCATGGCGACATCGCGGACCGCTGGATCGAGGCGATGGAAGTTGCTGTAGCTGACCATGCTCAGCCTTCCGCCGGTTCGACTGGTGAATTGGCGACCCTCGCCGCTTCTCCCTGACCCGCCGCCTGCTTGAGGGGAACGATGAAACTCGTTTCCCAAGCGCGCGCAACGCGCCGCTCCAACTCCTCGCGTAATTCGACATTTTCCTCGAACCAGTTTCGCAAGATTTGAGCGACGCCTTCGCGATAGCCGCCTCGGCCGAGGCCGTAGTCACGCTCACATTCGTCCCAGACAGATTGCGCCCGCCCAAGCGGCTGCGAATACACCGCGACCGCGTGATGCCGTGCGGCGTTGACGAAATCCGCCTCCCATCGCGCTACGTTCGCCTGCACTTGGGTAAGAAAGCCCCGTGCGCTGCTCAGTTCGTGATTGTCGAGATCGGACTCGATGATCGCGGTTAGGCCGGCGATGACTTCAGTGGAGCGCAGTTTCGCCTCGGCAGCGGCTCCGTCGCCCAGATACTGGAAGGCGTCAAAATTCCAGAATCGCCCCGCGCGCCGCGCTGCGGCCCATACCGTCCGCGCATGAAGCGAGGTGATCGCACTTAGCAGTCGCTCATAGGCCGCGCGCCGCGCGCCGCGCAGCGGCGTATTGCGATCTGCAAACCGATCAAGCGTGTGGCTTACCGTAGCGAGCGCGGCCAGCGCCGCAGCCTCCTGCCGGTTTTCAACCATCTGGCCGATCGCCGCGATGGTTGCCTGCGCGGCATCGGCCTTGACCTTGCGCACCTCGGCAATTCGATCAAGCACGAAGCGAGTAAGATCAGCGGGGTCATCCGCGCTCGCGTCGAACGCAAACGCCTCAATCCCAGGAAGTCCGATCTTCTGCAATGCGTCTTCAATTTGGCCGAGCTTGATCTCGTAACCCACATCGACGTCCTCTGCGGACTCACCCGAGTCGTGGCGCATCGATAGCGCGTCACCTACGCGGGCGAGCGCGATGATTGCGACCCGGTTGAGCAGCGCCGGATCGGCGTCGGTCTCGTTGACGTGGGTAAGAAGGCTCTGCGCGCTCGGATCGGGTGCGCTGCCCCATTTCGAGCACAGCAGGGTGATCGCCCGTGGATCTTTAAGGTGGCCTAGAATGTCTGGACGCACGGCGCTCCCATCAACGCCCCGCGTGTCGATCACCGAAATTGAGAGGCGCGCGTCGGATACAAGCGCAAACGGCACTGTTACGGTGATGCGGTCAGGCAGAGAGAAATCTTCGTGCCGGCCATTGTTGATCGCGGTAAAAGTGGAGCGAAGCCATTGCCGTCCTGCCTTGGGGTCGACTCCGTCGAACTCGATCGACCGCCGACTACGACGCCACAAACTGAGGCGTGCGGCGAACTCGGCGATGAAGTCTTCAAGTTTGCCGAACTCCTTGGCGATTTCCGATGCGGGATCTGGCGCAGCGATGGCACCCTTGCGCGTGCGCGCTGGGCGCGGAAGTCCAGCCATGTTGCGCAATGCGCGTTCGACTTCTTCGGCTGGTTTGAACTCAGGTGTCGTTGACGACGACTCGCCTGATAGCTTCTCATGCACGCTTTTGCAGACTTCGCCGACGAGCTTGTAAATCTCCTCGTCGCTGACCGGCTCAACCGTTAAAGAGAATCGCTCGCCAGCCTCGACACGAACGTCGCACAATGTTGTGCGTCCGCCGCCCGTATCCAACATCATGCCCTTGAGATCGGCTGCGGTCGCCTCGTCGAGCACCAATCCGGCCTGGCGACACGCCGCGGTTGTCTTGCCCACTCCGATCTCGCCGACATAGACCACCTTGTGGTCAAGTTCGAGGAGATAACGACCAGCGTCTTCAAGGCGCTTGTCGAGTAACTGAGCCTGCCCCGCCAAAACTGTCGGCACCTGACCATCGTCGAGAAAGGAACGAACCCTGGTTAGCCCATGCTCGATTGCGACAAGCGTATCCAGGTCCGGATGACGCAAAGAGGGACGCGGCAGGTGCGTCCATTCGAGTTCGAGCAATTCTGCAAGCGCGCTGGCCTGGGGCGTACCTACGGCCTCGAGAAAGGCAGCGGCCTCCGTCGGGTCACCATCGCCCGCCTCGATCCTCGAGACTCGCGTTTGATTGGCACGCATACGTTCGGCCACCTGCCGCTGGGTCAGCCCGGAAGCGGATCTGATCTCGGCTAGGATGGTTCCTGTTTCGGCGTTTGCCATGATGATTCTCCGAATTCTTCGTGCGGATGAATATATTCAATATGAACTTGAATGCAAGGTCGCATGCCGCTTTCATTCGGCGCGATCGTGCGATGTAGCTCGGCATTGGTCCGGCTGTGCCGTACTGGCTGCCAGACACCGCCTCCCATCCAGGCCGCGATCGTGGCTGTGGCTGTGCGGCATTAGAGGGCTATAGCGTAGACGTAGTGCTCATCATCGTCGGGTGCGGCCCGCCAGCCGCCGCCGCCGCTAATCGCCTGTGACTGCTTGATTTTCACCGCAAGCCTGCTGGCGTCACCCACATTTCGACCCACAATCGAGCGGCCCCGCCTCGCGCGCGCATCAGTCGCGCGAGGCGGCGTTGGTGGGATGTCCTCGGGCCACCTCCCGGCTGCCGAAGAGGGCCATGCCCGCGAGGGCGAAGGCGACCATGGCCCAGATGGTCCTCGAACGCCGCGGCGAAGCCGAAGGCAAGCAGGGTGACTTTCCGGAATGCCACCTCGCGGGGCCGCCCCCGGCGTCCGGGAACCGGCATCAACGACGCCATCCGCTCCCATTCTTCATCCGTCAGATCCGACGGATAGCGTTTCGTTTTCCGGGCGATCCTGGCCATCCGGTCCCGCAGCTCTGGTGTCCACATCCAGAGCTTGAATCATACCCACGGACCAACGGGACTCCCCGGATCTCGAATTTCCAAACGGGCTCCAAGCATATGGAGCACCATGTGCCCCTCCCTAGTCGATAAAAATACTCAATTCACGTTCTTCTCCAGGGAAGAAGGCCTTCATTTCCGCTTCGATCCACGGAATATGACGGGAAATCCGCGTATAATAAATCTTGTTCCCGCAGTGCGGCACATTCGCGGAGCCGCCCCATATATTGGCCATTTCTTCGGTATCTCGCTCGTATATCAAATTAATGTAGGCAAAAGCGACGCCGATTAAATAGTGGTACGTTTTCGTGGGCTCTTCGGGCGGTGAAAAAATGACACTGACCGGCCCACCGGAATCTCCCGTGCACCAGCCGGTACCAAGCGGGGTGTCCCCCACATAAATCGTGGAATTCGCCAATTTCGTGGAACTGTCGATTGGAATATAATGTAACTGCCCATTAGCTTTGAAGTCGTCATTTCGACCTAAACCAAACGCAAAAATATAATAATCGCCTGCTGCAGGATCGAAATTAATACTAGAAATGCGCATCGGTGAGTTTTTTTTCAGCTTAACAGGAAGCGCTATCAACCCAAGATCCGTGAATTTATCTGCGGTGGCTGGAATAAGGTGGTCCAACGTTGGGTGATTCGCAGTTACGTTGTATTCACCGTTGTATTTCTTATGATATACCCATTTTTTTGCTTGAATACGTCGCTGTTGCAGCGGTGAAAAATGTTCAATAGCTAATACTGTTACTTGATCTGCGCCGACCAAACAATGTCCGGCGGTTAAGACCACGTCTTCTGTGATCAGCGCACCGGTACAGCGATATGTTGTACTTTTTCGTTTAATCTCAATTTGGACAACAAACATTGGTCGCTCGCGGTCGGCATCGCTTTGAATGGTCTTCGATTTATAAAGTGCGTTATGTACCAAATACGAAGAGGCAAGAACAGCGTCCAAACGACCAAGATCGAGAACTTGGGATTGGGCTTTGGCGGTGGTAAAACAAAGCATATTAATAACAATCGCGCGAACGCAGGCCGTTACGACAGGTCGATGTAGCAAGGTATTCATTATTTCAACGTCCAGTTTCTTCATATTAATTTCAAATTGCCTTGATATTCACGACATGATAGGCTTTTTGCGTGACGAATAGCTACGTTTCTGACCACGATACTAACGTATTGACTTTAGAAGCGCTGCCAGCTGACCCTGATTTCTTACGCCCACCTTCGCAAAGATGCATTTCATCTGAGACCGAATCGTGTCGCGCGATACTCTCCGACTTTTCGCGATTGCCGGTACCGCATGCTGCAGCGCGAATGCACGCGCTACTTCCGCCTCCGCGGGCGTCAGATCAAACAGCGCAGATAGCAGACCGGCCCGGGGGGACGACGACGCACCGACGGTGTTCGCAATCACGATAAAGGTGGAGCCGCCGAACGCATCCTGAGCCGATCGTCGTATAGGGAACAAGTGGACCACTAGCCCATGCTTGGTGGTCTCGCCGCCTCTCAGTGGGATCGAAGCAGGACTTCGGGATACGGGGCGCTTTGCTAGCTGCGATAGCGCGCGTCCGAACAGATTATTGGCCTCCGCGTCAGCGAACCCAAATCTGGATCTGCGCTCCGTAAAGATGTGCGGTATGAGTAAGTGCATTTGCTGATTGACAGCAAGTAAACGCGCATCTGAGCTTATGACCGCAGCCGGAGTCCCAACAGCATCGAGTGCTTCTGTCATCGCCTTGGCTCGATGAAACGCCAGTCGACTAGCCACATATACAGCTCGTCCCAAATGTGGGCGAAGTTCGTTCAAATATTGAATCTCGTGTGGAAGAAATGGACCTGAATCATAAGGCCATTCAATCGTGAAGAATATACTGTCATTATTTGTGAGTTCTATTGCCGTCCCCGCCCCCCCAGCCGGCACCAATTTTCCGAAAGAAATCAGTATAGACTGGCTCCTTGTCAATTGCTTCTAGGCAGAAAATGTCGAGGTCATGGATCCAGCCTAGGTGATTGATCTTTAGAAGGCGCTCGGCCCGGGAGCTGCGATCGAGCCAGCCACCCTTTCTGAATCCCTCCCAGAGAGCACTCACTCCAGGCGAAGCTACCCATTGGTTCTGAGCGTTCGACAGCACAAACAGTAGGCCACCCAGACCCCTGACGTTCTCGGCAACCTCCTGGAGTACAGGCTCCCATAATGTGGGAACGGTCGCAGCTTCGTGAATCCGATCGATCAACGTGTTCTCGGTACGGCCAATCATACGGTGAGGGCCCTTGATAAGACGGTGCGAACTCGGACTACAGCGGGTTCCTTGCGGCTCGCCTCCTATGATCGCCCGAACCTACTCCAGAATTGCATGCCCCAATCGGGTGATGAGAAGAACGCTTAATCGGTCGGAACGGCACCGTCGTTTGCCGAACCAAGGATGTTGATGCTTATCAGCGTCCGGTCGCCGAGTGCGGTACGGCGGCCGGCGTGTCCCTAAACCGCGAAATGGTGCGAGCCGGTTGGGCAATAGATTATGTCCGCTACAGCGGCGGTAGGTATTCGGTGGAACAACGCGATGCGCAGAGCGCTCAGCGCGGGCTTTGGGCGGGCTCTTTCGAAGCGCCGGCTCAGTGAAGGCAACAACTATCGAGGTAAGATGTTTAATGCCTTGTCGTAAAAGCTCCACTCGTGAGATTTAAATAATTCAATGATCGCGACAAAATGCCGATATGTAAACTCGACGTTGACATTGAGGTATGCGATAGATTAAAATATACTATAAGAAACCGCGTTATGTGGATGAGATTTTCTTATATCGTATAAATGCTCTTGATATGATATAATATACAATATAGCTGGTTAACATCATCCATGATTCTGGAAAGAAAATACCTAATATAAATAAAGCCCATAATAATCTAGACATTGATACGCCTATGTTTTAGACAGGGGCCTAATATGAGCAAAATGTACGGTTATTTTGAATAATATTAATCTCCCGATGCGGAGCACACCGCGGCCGGCCACCGAAAAAGTCACTGCCACGTTGATAGGATAGAGCTTCTGGTTGAAGGAGCGCCGACGGCCCCGACGAGCTTCCCGCTCGTTTGGCCTTTGGCCGAATTGTGCGGACAGGCTGTAACTGGAATTTGCCAATACATAGGCCGGAAAACTTTCCAGGAGCAACTTACATACCCAACATCACAATGTGGAGCTGCTCTGCAGAGCCGGAACCGGAAAGACTGATTCTTTGATGACCATTACCCGCGCCTCCATCCGCTCACGCGTCCATGCTCGATTGTTAAACGTCGCCGCTCTCATCCACCAAGATCGAGGCTAAGCCCGCGCCGGCCGCCAGGACCGCATGGGCGACTATCTCGGTCGCATGAACTTTATCATCCCCGACGGACCCAGCTATCTGCCCTCTGCTCAGTTCCGCGGTCGGCTACTGTTTCACCTCATCGGCTGCTCTGGGAGCAGCCATCGGTCATCGTCACCACCAATTTCGACCTCAGCGAATGGCTTCAGTTGTCGCTGGCGCTAAGATGGCAATTGCGCTGATTGATCGCCTCACCCAAGTGGGGGGGTGCACATGCGGAATCAACGGTGAGAATGATCTTCGTTGCTTGCGCCAACCGCACCCGGCCTACGGGAGCTGTCGGCAAGAGTTCGAGCAGTAACCGGAGCGTATATCATGTTGAGGACCGGCATGCGTTGTAAAGCCACGGGCTTTATGCTGACTATGGAAGTTTTACTGAGTGGTGCCGCCTTGGCTTTTCCTATCGGGACGTCGGGCTCGCTTCCAGTACGTCACATTGGCATGGGCGGTGCTAGCCTCGTGATCCGTGTGCAGGGGATGCCGGAATTGACGCCCGCCTGTGAAAAGCGCCGGAAGGCTCTAATCTCCCGTCAATCGGAGGTCGATGCAATCGCTTCGGGGAGCCCGAGCTGCGCCAATCTCAAGAAACTGGCGCAGATTCAAGAGGACGCGGGCCGGTTTTTTCAACAGTGCGTCCCGGATGACGCGGGCACTGCCGATGCCTACCTCTCTGCCGCGCGCCGAACGCGAGCTCAGATCAACGATGTCTATGCCGGAAGGTGCTGAGGCGGTGGCGAATATGCCGCTGAATACTTGCGTTTCTGAACCCGGTCGTAGAAAGCGAGCTGGTACGCCTTGCATGTGACCCGGCGCGGAAGGTGTCCCACGAGGATGCAATCGCTTCGGGGAGCCCGAGCTGCGCCAATCTCAAGAAACTGGCGCAGATTCAAGAGGACGCGGGCCGGTTTTTTCAACAGTGCGTCCCGGATGACGCGGGCACTGCCGATGCCTACCTCTCTGCCGCGCGCCGAACGCGAGCTCAGATCAACGATGTCTATGCCGGAAGGTGCTGAGGCGGTGGCGAATATGCTGCTGAATACTTGCGTTTCTGAACCCGGTCGTAGAAAGCGAGCTGGTACGCCTTGCATGTGACCCGGCGCGGAAGGTGTCCCACGAGGTGGTGTAGCTGGCGGCATTGGTCGCCGCTCTCTCCGGCAAAGGCCGGGCTGATCAGCGCGCCACGGCGGGCAGGCTGATGAGGGGATCATCGCTCAACTGGCCGACGCTTTCCAGCGTCATGTAGCGGGCGCGCTGGACTGCCCATTCGTCGTTCTGTTCCAGCAGCAGCGCGCCGACGAGGCGGACGATGGCGTCGTCGTTCGGGAAGATTCCGACGACGTCGGTGCGCCGCTTGATCTCGCCGTTGAGGCGCTCGATCGGATTGGCGCTGTGGAGCTTCGCCCGGTGCTCCTTCGGGAAGGTCATGTAGGCGAGCACGTCCGGCTCGGCGTCGTCGAGGATGGTGGCGAGCTTCGGGACCTTAGGTCGGATCTGGTCTGCGACGGCCCGCCACTGGGTGCTGGCGGCTCCCGGTGTCTCCTGCGCGAACGCGGTTGCGATGAAGGCGGAGACAACGCGGCGACCGCTCTTGCCGGCATGCGCCAGCACGTTCCGCATGAAGTGGACGCGGCAGCGTTGCCAGGTAGCTGAGAGAACCTTGGTGACGGCCGCCTTGAGGCCTTCATGGGCATCCGAGACGACCAGCTTCACGCCGCGCAGGCCACGGCGCGCCAGCTTGCGCAGAAACTCCGTCCAGATCGGCTCGGCCTCGGACGTGCCGATCTCCATGCCCAGCACCTCGCGGCGGCCGTCGCTGTTGACGCCGACCGCGATGATGACCGCGACCGAGACGATGCGCCCGCCACGACGGACCTTCAGGTAGGTCGCGTCGATCCAGAGATACGGCCAGTCGCCTTCGATCGGCCGTTCGAGGAAGGCCTTCACCTTGCCATCGATCTCCTCGCAGAGGCGGCTGACCTGGCTCTTCGAGATGCCGCTCATGCCCATCGCCTTGATCAGGTCATCGACCGAGCGCGTCGAGATGCCCTGGACATAGGCCTCTTGGATCACCGCCGTCAGCGCCGTCTCGGCCATGCGGCGCGGTTCCAGGAAGCCCGGGAAGTAGGAGCCCTTCCTGAGCTTGGGAATGCGCAGTTCGACAGTACCGGCCCGTGTCTCCCAGTCTCGGTCGCGATAGCCGTTGCGCTGGGCCGTCCTGAGCGGCGACTTCTCCCCATAGGCGGCGCCGGTGACCGCGCCGACCTCCATCTCCATCAGCTTCTCGGCGGCAAAGCCAATCATCTCGCGCAGCAGATCGGCATCAGGTGTCTTCTCGACAAGCGCGCGCAGGTTCATCATGTCGTCGGTCATCGGTGTTCCTTCCAAGCAGGAGTTGGTGTCGCAACCAGACCCTACCGGAAAGCGCCGATGACCACCGCGCTACCCAGCTACACCACGTCCAGGGACGGCACCACCAAGCGCCGGATGGCACTATGCCGAGAGGCATTTCGCTGGTCTGTGCTGGCGGATCTGAACCGGGTATTGAATGCGCCGGCGCCATACGCGTGGCGAGCGCATGCGCCGCCGGCTATCGCCGTGCGCTCCGCACGCTGACGAAGGATCACGGCCCTGAAAGATACCCGGCGTCCAACATAAGGCGACAAAGGTCATTGATGAAGTCGGTGTTGCCCTCCAGCTTGGCGCTTGCATCGACCGCTTTTTGCCCTACGGGACAGCCAGTGTCCGTAGGATCGCGCTGACGAACACGCCGCCAAGCCTGCTCGCCCTGACCAATCCGTACCCGGGTGGCGATCCAGGCGGCGAGGAACCCGTGCGATTGCCATAGTTCCGGCTGGACGCTAGCGAGGTAGTCAAGTGCCCACGTCTCCTGTATGAGACGGGGGCGAGTGGCCGTTTCCAGTGTCACATCTCGGACCACACCGCCTTCCAGCCTCTCGACGAGGATAGGTCGGAACGACTCTGCATAAGAGCCAAATCTATATAGGAAGCGGTCGTCGCGGCGGATGATCTCTGCCGATCCGTCGCGATCGAGATCTTCCAATTCAATCCCTTCCCCGTCCCAGACCCCAAGATCTGCGAACGCCCAACCGCCGGGACCTTGCGTGAGCGCCCACGTCCAGGTGCAGCAATGCGCCCCTCCGGTATAGGCCTCGAACAGGATCTCGGGGTAGCGGTTCCCGCCGTCCAGCTCCACCAGGCGGACACGGACAGGTTGCGGCGAGACACTATCGAGACGCTGCTCGCGGGCAAAACGTTCGCCCTCCGCTGGTCGCCCCGCGAGATGGATGGTCCAGCCATTGTCATGCGAGAACCGGCGAACATCCACCGTCAACGCCTTCGTCGCAAGCCTCGCAGTCCTATCGGAATCGACAAGGACCGATGCGGCCGTTGGATCGACAAGCCGCCATACCGTCTCCAAATAGGAGTCGCCACGCGAGGTCTGAGCGCTGGCGGGCAAGGGTGGCCACCCGATCTCCGCATTGATCTCCCGCACCACTCCCGGACGTGGTTCGAGGGCAACCGCAAAGTCTCCACTCCGGATACGGACCACACGCGCATCCCCGCGGAAGAGACGGGCCATGCCAATCGCTAAATCGAGATCTGGCGTTGTCGCGAGGGTGAGCCAGCTTTGCCCGTCGGGCGGGGCAAAAGACTCGGCATGAAGCTCAACAGATCCGAGCAGTACCGCGCAGGTACAGACAAGCGCATCTATGAACCCGAAGCGCTGTCCCGACATGTTTGCGTCGTTCATACCTTTGCCCGAGTGTCCGTCTAGGTTGAACCGTCGCCCTGGATCCGGAACAGTCCCTGCGCGCCAAGGTATTCAGTTGCCCGCTGACGGCTGGCATCTGCGGCGCTTAAAGGCCGGCCGGCGTCGACAACGGTGACGGCTCGCAGGGTTCGCTCAAGCGCTGCCTGAACGTCCGCCGGTAACCCCTGCTGGCACGGCACAAGGTCGGGGGACCGCATGCACAGACGTGCATGGGCGAGGATGGCAGCATAATTCTCGATCGCGTAGTAGGGCCTGTCATCAGCGTTATCCGCCACGGATGACAGGACCTCGTAGCGATTCAGCGCGAGAACGAGGTCGGCCCACGCGCGAAGAAGTTCGCCGTTCCCCCGCTCGGGCCCGACCAGCGCGGTGTTCACTGCGTCAAAAGCAACCCAGAGCGGCGGATGGCTCCCGAGTCCGGGGAAGCTCTGGAATGTAACGGCTTTGCACAAAGCCGATGTGGCGAGCTCCCCTTCGCAGAAGATCCTGTGCGAGTTGTAGCGTTCGGCTTCCAGGAAATAAGCAGCTTGGTATCTCGCCGCTTTCTCGCTTTTGATCGCAGCAATGTCCGCAGCCATTTTCTGAACGTCCAGCATGATGACGATAAGACAGACAGCAATCAGGCAGAACCCGGCGAGCAGCACGAAAAGGCGCGCCTTCGGCATGGCGCGCCTTTCGGCTTTCGAGACTCCGGACGAGGCGAGCTCTGTCATACCTGTGGCCTTCCTGCTCGTGGCGCTCTCGATGACCGGCAGCATCGCTTCTGCTCATTGAGATCTTCCGTTGCGCCGGGCCCTGTACCGGGCCGGAGGAAACCTGCCGCCACGTCTCCCAATTCGCGTTAATTCTCTCGATCGCCTGCGCGTGTGTCCTCACCCAATTGGGGGAGGCGCGTCAGCATCAATCGCGGACAATCGGCGCTGTCTTCGAAGCCACAGATGTTGGCCGTCGAGGATGGGCGTGGGCGCTTGGCGCGGCGGGCGACGTGGACCCATGCCGGCGCGGAATCCGTAAGGGGATAAGCGTGAAGAATGGTCCTGGATATTTTATCGGCAGTCAGGATCTCGCCGGCGTTCACCTGATAACCATATACGGAACGAACCTCGTTGACATATTTCCTGAGCTCTACGCGCTCATTCAGCAGCGATGTGGCCCGGATGTCGCCGCGCTCTTCGCCGAGCCACGTCTTTCGCGCGGCAATGGTGCGGCCGCATCGCGCATTGACTGGTACGGCCCGTTCGAGGGCAGCGCTAAGCCGGTCGACGACCTCGACTCTTCATCGGCTAGAAGTGTCATTCGCCTTTTCGAACAGCGGATCGCGGGGCTACGGGCGCTGACGGAGGATGAAGGCGGCGACCCTCGCATCGCCGCCATGCTCAATATTCTATCGCAGCACTCGCTGGTCAGCATCAGCGGCCAGCCGGTCCTCAGGGACTGGGGCATGGTCCCTGAAACGGTAGGCGATAATGCCGCGGCTCAGGCAGATCACTTCGCCGCAGTGCTGGGGTGCCGCGTTCCCGATCTGCGCCCTCCAGTCGGCAGCCTCATGGCGTGGGAAGGGCGCGTCAGCGCGGCATCCGCCGAGAGCCCGACCTCGAAAGCGCGCCACGTCAGCGGGGGCAGCGGCGGCGCGCCTCCAGGGCCGGGGGGCGCGGGTGGCCTTTCCTCCCCCGGCTGGCCTGTACGAGGGGACCGTTTCCGGTGCCTGCTCGGCACCTCTCTGTGCCTCGGTGTCCTGCTGCTCGTCACATTCTTGCCCGGCCTGCTGGCGTTTCCGTGGCAAGCCTTGGGTGGCCCCGAACATGAACGCGCGCTGGCCGTGGCCCGTGGGGCGCTGGACGGTGCGCGCGAGCGCCTCGCGATGCTCGACCGCCAGCTCGCGCTCGACTGCCCGGCATTGATGGAGGCGCGTATGGGGGGCGTCGTCCCTCCGGCCTCGGCCGCCCAGGTGACTGTTTCAGGCCCGTCTCATGACCCCGCCTCCTCCTCCACCGAAGCGCCTCCGGGCACGACCGATCTCGTCGAGCGGGCCGACAGTGGCGTTGTCCTGGTGGTGTCCGACGACGGAGGAACAGGCACAGGGTTCTTCATCACGCCCGAACTTCTCGTGACCAATCAACACGTCACTTCCGGCGCGCGGACAGTGAAGGTTGTGAGCAAGGCGATCGGTATCGTCGAAGCGGAGGTTATCCGGGAGGGCAGTGGCAATTACCAGGATTTCGCGCTCCTCAAGGTTGCGAGACAGGCTAAGGCTCGCCCCTTCGCTGTGACGACGACGGCGAAGCGATTGCAAAACGCAGTTGCCGTGGGTTTCCCCGGGCTAGTCATGGGAACCGACGTGATGTTCCAGAAGCTAATGGAAGGCGATGTCCTGGCTGCAGGCCAGTTGACGGCGAACTTCACCCAAGGTGCCATCAATCACCTTCAGACCCAGCAGAGCCCGCCCGTCACGCTCGTCGTGCACGGAGCCGATATCTCGCCGGGCAACAGCGGCGGCCCCTTGCTGGACCTCTGCGGAAGGGTGATCGGCGTCAATACTTTCGGTCTTTCGTCCAGGGACATGCCAGTTGTTGCGCGCTACGCGCTTGGTGTCGATGGCCTGGTCGACTTTCTTGGGGAAGGACAGGGCGACGTACCCCTCTCGCTGGAGACTGGGGAATGCCATCCCAGCATTGCCGAATCCAACCCCGGACAGATCGTCAGCTCCCCCACCCCGCCGTCGCAACAGCAGAACTAGCAGGACGCCATGGCGGAGATGATCAAAATCACCGAAACGGCGCGCCGAGGGCTGGAGCCGGTCAACCCAAAGCTCTTCGGGCAGTACGACCAGCTTGCCTCGCTGTTGGCGCGCCAGCTCGGGCCGGAACATGCGTTTCTTTTCGCAGAACCTGTGGCCCTCGGCGGCAGTGCCACCGAAGACGCCGACACCGCCTGGTACGTCAAGGGACGCGGCCACCCCATCCGCCTCTCCGATCTTCCGGAAGAGGAATCGACTGCGGTCGACGCTAGGCTTCGCAGTTTGCACAGCGACATCATAAACCTCGCCGAACAGATGGAAAAGGAAGGGCTCGCCTCACAGGAGCTTGCCCGCTTCCTGCGCGACGCCCTGACAGTGCCGGACGTCTCGCGCATTTGGAGCCTTGAGGGCAAGCCGGTCCTTGTCGACTGGGGCTACCGGATCCCATCCGGCATAACCGTCTCCGCCGCGAACGCCGCCGGTTGGCTAACTGCTCGCAAGGCGGTGCCTCTTGCAGTCTCTCCCGCCGTGCCGCCTGCTGCGTCCGCGGATGCACCGGCGCCGGCGGACAAACCGGAGGCGGCCGACGACGGCGCCTCGACACCACCTCCGCCTCCGCCCGCGGCCTCCGCGCCGTCCTCGGGCTGGCGTCGACATCTGCCCGCAGTCCTTTCTGCGCTTGCTCTGGCGTTCATCGGGCTGGCCCTGGCGGCACGCCTCCTTCTAGCGTGTGACCTCGGTCCTCTATGGCCAGAAACCTTCCGGACGCTGTTCCCTGACACCTGCCCCGGTGCCGCCGCCAGCCCCGAGATTCAGACTCTCGGGGACGCGCAGCGTTTGGTCGAGGCAACGATCCGCGAGCGCGAGCGCTCACTTGCGGAGAAGATTGGAAGCTGCGCCGCCGCTTGTGCTCCACAGCCACCAGCCTCCGACATCGAACGTCGGGTCGAGCACATGGAGCGCGGAGTTCTCGAGGTGACGCTATCCTGGGATGGCCCAGCCGATCTCGACCTTTCGATTTTCTGTCCGGATGGAACGAGGCTCGATTACAATTCGCCAAAAGGAAGTGACGGCATCCCTACTGCTTGCGGTGGCCGGCTTGTGAGTCGTGACTTAAACGACGGCAACATTGAAACGATGAGTCCCGTAGAGCACATCATATTCAGAAGTTTGCCAGTCAATGGAGTTTACATAATTTATACAACTATGTTTCA
The DNA here is from genome assembly GCF_056836805.1 of Ancylobacter sp. TW_SC_1. Lineage (NCBI taxonomy): Bacteria > Pseudomonadati > Pseudomonadota > Alphaproteobacteria > Hyphomicrobiales > Xanthobacteraceae > Ancylobacter > Ancylobacter sp. TW_SC_1. The sequence continues at coordinate 1,618,758 of NZ_CM166365.1, read as the reverse complement.
TTCCCGTAGAGAAGAAAATAAGACGATACCATTTATAATTATTATTAGATATGATGGAAAAGTATATAAGAAAATATCAAATAATATTACGAATATTGATGGTATAATATATAGTTTCGCGTTGGACGTGCCGTTGGATGGCCGCCAATGAGCGTAAATTGTCGGTGGCATGAAGAGCGTCGCGCGTACCGCTTCAGCACGACCGGGAGCCGATAGGCATGTATGTCGAGACAGTCGATTTCGGCCCGACGATCCGTCTGGTTCCCCACAGCGGAATCCAGTTCGTAGAGTATGCGTTCAACATCGATGCTCTCAGCTTCCGTCCCCGGAGTTTCATCGAGCGCCCGACCGGACGGGGCGAGGACGAATATGATCTGGTTACGGCCTGGAGCGAGGGCAATGCGGCCTCGTTCTCCGACGTTTCGGATCGCCTGGGCGACCGCAAATATGCCATCGACATACGGATGGCGCTCGAGATTTTTCTCGAAAAATGGGTGCCGGTCCCTGTCCTGCGGGTCAAGTCGCGTGCCGGTGGTGTCGAGGCGCTCGACCACGGGCCGACCAACTGGGCGCGGGTTCGCGTCGTAGAGGCGCCGGAGCGTGCGGCGGAAAGTGATGTCAGTCATCGTGTAATCTTCGCCTTCGACACTGAGCTGCTGGAGCGGCACCCAAACGCCCCATACACAGCCCCCAGCGTGGAGGACGCAGCCAACGACCACGAATTCCAGTTCGCTCACGCCTTCGCAGACATAGCCTGGTTCCTCGGCGCGCCCATCCCGGGGGAGATGGGCGCAGTACTTGCAGGAACGCAGGACTGGGTCCCGGCCTGGCTTCTGGAGATGTTCCATGAGTTCAAGCAGGCGGCCAACCCGGACCGTCCCTTGCGCGAAAGCGACTTTCGATTCGCGCTGGAACACTATGCCCGCTACCTGACCTTCCTCGACCTTCTCGCTCGCGCAGTCCGGCCTCGCACCATCCGCCTCGTCGACACGGTGTCGGCCAATCCCGTCACCAAACCGGTTTGGGTCGACCTCGTTCTCGATATCGGCAACAGTCGGACCTGCGGGATCCTCATCGAATCCCATCCCAATGAGGACGCAGTCGATCTCAATAACTCGCTGATCCTGGCGCTGCGGGACCTGTCGCTTCCCGAAAGGAGCTATACTGAGCCGTTCGAGAGCCATATCGAGTTTTCGGAAGCCCGGTTCGGGCGACGCCACCTCTCGGTCCGTTCCTCACGCTCGCGGGCCTTCTTCTGGCCGAGCCCCGTTCGGGTTGGCCCCGAGGCGGCGCGCTTCCGGCAGGGTGCTCAGGGCAATGAGGCGAGTACAGGTCTTTCCAGCCCGAAGCGCTATCTGTGCGACACCCGGGCCGTCAATCAGGAGTGGCGCTTTCCGCAGCAGGACTACGCGGCCGACGGGACCAGCCCGCTCATCGACCGGGCCCTGCGCCAGTTTGTAAATCTAAAGGGCGACGTCATCGAGCAGCTGGAACTCGACGGGCGCCGCTACGGCTTTCCCATCAGCCCCGATGACCGGCTTGGCGCTACCCGCCTGTCCTTCTCCCGCTCATCGCTCTTCACCTTCATGGTGGCGGAAGTCATCTGCCACGCCCTGAGCATGATCAATAACCCCGCGGTCCGCGAAAGGCGGCGGACTAAGGACGCACCACGCCGCTTGCGCCGCATCATCACCACCCTCCCTCCCGCCATATCGGTCCAGGAACAGCGCCTGCTGCGCTCGCGCGCGGAGGGCGCGCTCAAGCTCCTCTGGAAGCTGATGGGATGGTGGGACGACCCGCCTCCTGGCCTCGTCCTGCCCGAGGTGCATGTTAACTGGGACGAGGCGAGCTGTGTGCAGTTCGTTTACCTCTACGGCGAGATCACCCAGAAACTGGGGGGCTCGACCGATTCCTTCATGAAGCTGCTCGGAAAGAATCGACCTTTCGCCGACACTGACAAGAAGCCTGCGCCTGGAGCGGTGCCCGAGCCTTCCGTTCGCATCGCTTCCATCGACATTGGCGGCGGCACCAGCGACCTCATGATCACAACCTACTATGCCGAAGGACGTGCGATTAAGCCGACCCAGAACTTCCGCGAGGGGTTCCGCACTGCCGGCGACGATATCCTCAAGGGGGTAGTGGAGCGGCTGATCCTCCCCGTGATCGAGGAGCATCTGCGCGAATGCGGGCATCCCGATGCTCGGGGATTCCTGCTCGAACGCTTCGGCGGCGACCGGGCGAACATGGCCGAGCAGGAGAAACACCTGCGCCGCCAGTTCGTGTTGCGCGTGCTGGAGCCGATCTCACTGCAAATGCTGGGAGTTTCAGAGCGTGGGCAGGAGAATGTAGGCCCTCCCGAGCCGATACCCTTCGCAGATTTTTTCGGCGCAGCGGGCAAGCTGAATCATGCGCACACGCTGCCCTCCCGCCGCATTATCGAGTTTCTCGACGCCCCCGCGCATGCGCAGGGGGCGAGCCGGTTCGCCCTCGCTGACTGTGTCTTCGAATACGATGCGGGCGTGATCGCCTATGTCGTGCAATCGGTTCTCGACCATGTGGTCGACAACATGTGCGAAGCGGTTAACGAGTTCGACTGCGATGTGCTGATTCTCTCGGGACGACCCACGCGTCTTCCCGAGGTCGTAGATCTCGTCATCAACAAACTGGCGATCCGACCCGAACGGGTCATTCCGTTGCATCTCTACCAAGCGGGGAACTGGTTCCCCTTCCGTAGCCGCGACAATCGCCGAATTGGCGATCCCAAGACGACCACGGCGGTCGGCGGGATGCTCTGCGCCTTGGCAGAGAGCCAGGTGACGAATTTCACTTTCTTCACCAACCGGCTCGGCCTGCGCTCTACGGCCAAGTATATCGGTGAGATGGAGAGCGATGGTCGGTTGCTTAATTCCAAGCTTCTGTTCCGGAATCTCGATCTCGATCAGAAGATCCATAAGGGCGCCGAACAGCGGGCAAGCATTCTCTATTATGCACCCATGCGGCTCGGTTACCGCCAACTGCCACTTGAGCGATGGATCGCTAGCCCTCTCTACCGCTTGCGCCTGAAAGCCGGTCTCGATGTGGCTCAGTTGGCCCGCCCGCTCGAGGTTGTCATCGAGCGCAGCGACGACACCGCTTTCGATGATGAAGCGCCAGAATCTTTGCTACGCAATGAATCAATGAAGGAGGAATTCTACGTTTCTACAGCCTTCGACGCGAAGGGAATAGATGTAACACGCAAGATGGAACTTGTTTTGAATACGCTCGAGGGCGACCAGGGATACTGGTTGGACACAGGTATTTTATCCATTGGCTGAGATGCTTATGATGACATATGCACCCGACGGGCTGGTCAATCGGTGTCGCGACGTAAGCCGCGCCGCGCGCGATGGTGAGCTTTGGGCGGCCTCGGAGAGCAATGCGGATTCCGTTGGGCGCGAACGCGACAGCCTGACCCGTGCACTGCGACGGAACGCGCTGCGTCTCGACAAGCTCGCCCACGCGGCCTTACGTCCACCGTGCGTGGGCGTGTTCGGCCCCAGCCAGGCTGGCAAGTCCTATTTGGTCGAGGTGCTCGCCCGCCCGGCAGGCGGAGCGCTCAAGGCCCGATTCGACGGGGTCGGCGCGGTGGATTTCCTTTCCGAGATCAACCCGATAGGCGAGAAGGAATCGACCGGTCTGGTCACGCGTTTTACGGTCCGGCCGCAGGCATCGGCCGCGCCGTCGGGGCATCCGGTGCGCCTGCGACTGCTGGCTGAGATGGACGTTGTGAAGATCCTGGTCAATACCTACTTCTTCGATGGCGACCAGACCAAGGAGCTGGCGCCGGCCGTCGAAAAACTCTTGGAATCCTTCACCAACCTCGCTCGCACGCCCCCGACGCCGAACGGTCTTGGCGAAGACGATGTGCTCGATCTGGAGGAGTACTGCCAGAAGCAGTTCGCAGGAGCGCGGCTGCTCGAGGCCCTGAACACCTTCTGGCCGGAAGCTCAGAGGCTCGTGCCCCGGCTCGACACCGCCGGGCGCGCCGAACTGTTCAGTCATCTTTGGGGCCGGCACCAACCATTTACCGAGATTTATCGCGCGCTGGCGGACTCGATTGTCGCGCTCGGGCGGCCGGATGAGGCCTTTGTCCCTATCACCGCCCTGATCCCCCGCGAAGGGTCGATACTCGACGTAGCGACCCTGGCTGGGCTCTCGCAGGCGAGCGGCGACACTCTCACTGTTAGGACCGCATCCGGCGTCTCGCTCACCTTGCCGCGACCGCGCGTCGCGGCGCTTACGGCCGAGCTGCACATCCAGATGAGCGAGCAGCCACGGACCTTCTTTGATACCACTGACCTGCTTGATTTTCCGGGCGCGCGCTCCCGGCAGAAGGTTCATCTCGAACCCTTCTTCCAGGAACGGCCGGATGCACTGAAGGAATTGTTCCTGCGCGGCAAGATCGCTTACTTGTTCGACCGCTACGTCGCGGAGCAGGAGCTGACGGCCATGCTGCTCTGCATACGGCCCGGCCCAATGGAGGTGGCGACGCTTCCGGACCTTGTCAACGATTGGATTGCGAAGAGCCACGGGCGGTCACCAGAGATGCGGCGCGGGATGCCGACGCTGCTCTTTCTCGTGCTAACCTGGTTTGATTCTCACTTTGTCGACAAGGCTGGCGATGCCGGCCACGAACCGGGCCTGCGGTTTCGCAACCGGATTGAAGCCTCGCTGCTGAGCTTCTTTGGAAAGGCGCACAACTGGCCGCACCGTTGGACGCCCGAGGCGACGTTCCGCAACACGTTCTGGTTCCGCAACCCAAACTACCCGGCCGAATCCATCATCTGCTATCAGGATCGGCGCGAGATCGCGATACTGGAAGAGAAGCGGGACCGAATCCGGGCGCTGCGCGAGGGCTTCGTGGGACTGCCAGAGGCAACCGCGCATTTTGCCGAACCGGCGCGGGCATTCGACGAGGCGCTACGGCTGAACGATGGTGGCATCAGCTACATCGCCGAGAATCTCGAAAAAGTCTGCGGCCCCGATCTCAAATCGTCCCAGATCGCCGCCCGCCTCGACGAGGTGGCGGCGGAACTTTACGGGCTGCTGAAGCGGTTCTACCAGAACACAGATATCGGCGCGGTGCTGATAGAGCGGTGCAAGGCGACGGACCGGCTGTTCGACTGCCTGGACGAGGCAATGATCCTTAATAGGTTCGGCACGGTACTGTGCAGCCTGCATATCGATCCGATCGAGCTGACGGACTACCTCCACGGCGCGCATCAGGCGGCCGTCCGGGCGCCCGATGCGCGCCGTGAATCCCGAGATGCCGAAGCGGTTGGCACCGCATCGCGCGCGCTTAACCGCCTGACGCGCCCCGGTACGCCGCCGCGTACCGAGGCGCTGACGCAGGAGCCGCGGATCGAGAACGACCGGGAACATCGGCTCGCCGATGCCGCAGTCACCCGCTGGATGGACCAACTGCGTCGTCTCCCTGACAATGATGCGTTGCTTCAGCGCACAGGTCTTAATGCAGAAGCGATGAAGACGTTGGTTGACGAGATTTTGACGCTTACTAGGCGCTGCCACCTGCACAGCAAGATTGCCGGGGATCTGCGCAACCTGCTTGCCTATGAGAAGATCGAACAGTCGACCGCAAAGGCTGCCCTGATCGCCTCGCTTCACATCAATGATCTGGTCGGCGATTTTGGTTTCTCGCAACAGCCGGAGATCGAGCGGCCGGTCGTCATCACAGAGGAGGGCGAGCGACGTGCCTTCGCCACCCGGGTGCCAAGCTTCGACGCATCCGCCTTCCCTACCTCGCCCCGCAAATTCACAGAAACCTATGCCGTGGACTGGCTGCACGGTTTTTACAGGATCATGGAGGACAACGCGAAGAGCGTGATGGGAATCCGGATCGACCTTGAGCAAAACACCCGCCTCAAGGGGCTGCTCGACACGTTCGCCCCGCCTGAGAGTTGATGCCATGGCGCCCCGTGTGATCCAGGATCCCATCAAGGGCCCCGGCCATGCCCTTCTCGACGCCGGTATGCCGCTGCCAGGCGATGAGGTGCGACTCCGCCTGCGGCGGCTTGATGCAGAACCGCGCGATCTTGGCCCCGATGGTTGGCAGTCGGGTGCGTTCTGGCTGCCGGCTGCCATCTGCGATGCACGCATCGAGTTGGGCCCGCCTGTCGTTAACCATATCGACGAGCTTGTGGCCGTCGAGATCACCATCGAGGGTGTAGGGCGGCTGGCGCCTCTTGTTTGGCCAGCCCTGCGCCGGTCCTCGGAAGGCGTCTGTCGTCGCGGCCTCGCAACAGACGGCTCGCGACTCCCAGGGCGGGCCACCATCACCTCTCCCATCGGGTCCTCCGGGGACGCGCAGGCCTCACCAACTTCTGCATCTGTAAGTGACGGTGGGGAGTTTGCTGCCGCCCGTGTCCGCGCCGTATCCGAATTGGCCGCGCAGATCTCCGGCTCCTCCTCAGACTTGCAGGAGACAACCTCGCCGCTGCCTCTATGCGATCCGGGTCTTCCGGCTATCCAGAAAACTGACGACGAGCAGGAGGCTGCCGACATCTCGCCGATAAGGGCGGGTGGCCCAGGAACATCGCGTCGGGCAAGGGCGTTCCGCCGAGACTATCTTGTTCTTGCGATGCTCGTTGCGTTGACCTTCGGCATTATAAGCGGAATTCTGTTTGTTGGGCGCGCGAGTCGGCAGGTAGTTCAGAACGACAGCCCGCCCGCCGGACCGACGAGCCCGCAGGCGACAGTCGAGAGCGTCGGTTCGTCCGGCGGTTGCGATGCGCTGACGGCGGATCAGTTCGATCCAGACCGACCGACTACTGTCGCGCATGTCGCCCCCGATCGCTTTCCCCTCGAAACCGTTCAACTTGCCACGGTGACACTGCTGGAATGCCGTGCCCAGTACGAATCGGCACAATCATTGGTTCAGCGGCGCCGCTATGCCTACCAAGTCGGCGTCGCTTTGGCGGGACGTGCGATCCTGTTCGGGCGTCGCGCCTACGCAGCCGAGGCGGTACGCGACATGGATGAGGCTGTGGCGCTGTGGAAGACGGCGTCGGAGGCGGGCTCCGCCGCCGCAGCGTTTAGACTCGGTAAATATTTTGATGGTGCCTACAATGATCTGGCAGGAGGCTTTCATTTCAGTGCGCCAGATCCAGCATTGTCGTCGAATTACATGGTTTCGTCTGCAAATGCCTCGTACCCGGCCGCCATGTTGGAGGCCACGGTTATGTATTACATGGGCTCCAATGGAGTTGAGGTCGATGTAAAAAAGTCTCACGAATATTTAAAATCGGCGGTCGAAATGTCATATCCGCCGACAATGCTTCTATATGGAAATATACAGTACAGTGGTGATATTGACGAGGTGCCCAGGAATGAGCCTGAGGGTATCTCGCTCATGAACCGGGCGTGTGGGTTGGATGCGCAGAAGTACAATCTGGCGCCAGACATCAGGCGAACACTGAGCTTCGATCCGGATCTCCGAAGGCAAATGCCCGAGTGTGACCGGGTAAGCCCGGCCCAGGCTGACGGGCAATGAGCGTTCGGATCACTGAAGATAGAGCGTCTGGCCCGGGTTACGCGCTCATGGTCCTTGGCCCTCCGGTTACGGGGAGCACCGCGCGGCTTGCCTTCCGCCGCCATGAGGGCGAAGGTCGCGATCTTGGGTTGCGGAGCTGGCAGTCCTCGCTGACCTTCCACGAGGTCGAGGCTGTACAGTCGGGGCAGAGTGTGCGGATCGGTCCCGCGATAGTCGACTTGATCGACGAGTTCATGACCGTGGAAATCCTGCTCGAAGGGCATGGAAGCCTGGGCACGGTAATTTGGCCGCAACTGTCTCGTTCGGCACTCCATCTGGTGGCCGGGCGCCTGACCGTGCCGGTGGCAGCAGTGCTTACCGGTGGCAGGACGAACCTCCCACCGGTGGTCCAAGTTTCGATGCAAGCCGACCTCGGCCCCGGCGCCAAGCGCGAGATGCTGTCCGACAAGAACGCACCTGCGTTGCCATTGCCGGCTCCCGGATCTGGTGGGGTGACCCGGGCGAAACCGCCCTCGCCGCCTCCGGTGGAATATCCGCCAGCGGGCCGATCATACCGACGCCTCTTCGCCCTGCTCCCACTAATCGCGGTCGTTACATGGGCCGCACTCGCCTATTTCGGCCTCTATCGCTATGTGGTTTCCGTCAGCGGTCCTATTGAGTTTCATGAGATTGGCCGAGAGAGGTTCGAGCCCTCATCGGCGACGATCACCGTGCGGCGGCCCGACTGGGTCCGGCCATTCGAGGGCTGGTTGATCGAGGTACGCCTGCCCATCGTGGCTGAAATGATGGGTGATAAATGGTTCGATCTGCGATTGGACCAGGGAGAACCCTCGCTATTCCGCTTCGAGCTCATTCCATCGCCGCCGCCTGAGGGTTCGATACCGCCCAAGGTGACGCTGCTACTCACCGACGACCGGCATAATGTGATCGATGAGTTGAGCCCTGTCGTCTTGCGCTCCAAGCCCGCTGCGGCGCCACCTCCCGATCCAGAGGAGGCCTGCAACACCCGCACCGCCGGCCTACTCGACCCCGACCGCCCGCCCGCCGCCGGCTATCTGAACCCGGATGCATCGTTGACCGAGCAGGAGATCGACGTCGCCGTCGAAGCCTGCGAAGCAGCCTATAACCTCGCACAATCCGGTCAGCTCAAGAGGCGCCTCGCCGCTCAGACGGGCGACGCCTTCAGCCTGCGTGCGGTCACATTGGCGCGCGCAGGCGACACAGCTGGCGCCGTCGCTGCTATGGCGCTGGCCAATGAGCGATGGACCTTCGCCGCCGCTAATGGATCGGCGATGGCGCTGAACTATCTTGGGCTGCTCAAGAGCGGCTGGTACAATGACCGCGCTGGCGGATTCTCTTTCTCGCTGGTCGACTATCCAGGGGCAATGACCCTTTTCGTGAGGGCGGCGGAGGTGGGCTACCCGGTCGCGATGGGCACAGTAGGCGCCCTCCTGGTGGACGGCAACTCGGGGATCGCGCGGAATCTGCCGCTTGGCGAGCAGTATCTGCGGGGCGCGATAGACGGCGGCTATGCGCCAGCGGCCATCAGCCTTGGTGCCTACTTCTACTTCGCCGATCTGCCCGGGGCGCGGCGAGATACCGCTGAGGGATTGCGCCTGTTCGGCTTGGCCTGCGCCAGCGAGGTATTCCGGAAGCGCGTGCGCGGGGCGCTCGAATGGGCGTTCGTGTCCCGTGGGCTGCGGGGCCGCGAAATTGTCACTTGCGAAAGGTCAACTCAACAGTGAGCGCCACGCCAAACGCGAATGCAAAAGTGGCGTCATAGGTAATGAAGTATAAGATGTTAATAATAACCGTTTTTCAGCATAGTGTTTGTTAGCCGAACGACTGTCAATTGCTGGCGCTGCAGTGCTCGGATTGCTTGCGGTCCAGCATAACGGAGGGGCCGGCTCTGTTGGATCACATAAATCTAAGTGCCACCATTGTACGCCTGCGCCGCTTGGTAAAAAAGTCGGCCACGACGCTTCGACGGACAATAGCCTGAAACTCCGTGCCCAAAGTGATCTTCAAAGGCGGATGGAAGCGAACGTCGCTCTATCATCGATTCATAATAGCTGCTCGCTCAAAGTGTCCGCGTCATAATCCAGTTGGAATAGTGGAAGAATGTATCGGGCGCGCATGTCGTCAGCAATCTGCACTCGCCTAAACCAAAGCATGCTTTAAGCTGTACCCCCTTGGGGAAGGATGAATGTGATGGCAGACGTCGACATTCTATCGGTCATCGACACGCTTTACGCCGCGGCGCTGGAGCCGGGACGCTGGGAGGAGGCGCTGGCTGCCGTTTCGCAGGCGGTTGGTGCCATCGGGACCACCATCATTCCGCTCGGGACCAGCGGGGTCATGCGATCCATCGCCTCGGCAAACCTCTCGGATGCAAACAAATCCTACCAAGAGACATGGTGGCGGCATGACACCCCAAGTCGTCGCATTGTTACGCGCGGCGTGAAGCCGGGAACAGTTGCGACCGACCGTCTGGTAATGGACGAAGACGAGATCCGCAGTGACCCCTTCTATCAGGAGTTTCTGCGCAACTACGACATCGGGCAGTGCCTTGCCGCAGTCACGCCACTCGGATCGGGGCGCCTTCATTGCATCGCGGCCCAGCGCAGCCTCAGAAAGGAGCTGTTTGAGCGACGTGACTTGGAAACCATGGTGCTCCTGTCACCCCATATTGGCAGGGCGGTCTCAGTGGGCCTTGAATTGGCGGAGGCGCGCCGCATGGCCGCCGATCTCGCCAGCGCGGTCGAACGTTTGGCTTGGGGCGTGGTGCTGTTGGATGCCGAAGGGCTGGCGCGGCACGTCAATCCGACCGCTTTGGCGCTGCTGGGGGACGGTTTCACTATCTTGCATCAGCGCCCCCGCGCGGCGTTGCGTAGCGATGATGCGCGTCTGCAGGCCGCGATTGGATCTGCACTGCCCGGAGGTGGGGCGCCGCCAGGGGGGGTGCTAATTCGACGCCCCAGCGGTAAAGGGCCACTTTACGCCGAAGTGATCCCGGTTCGCTCGCGCCCTGATACGCTTGAAGCCCTGGCCTTCGGCGCCGGGGGGGCCATGCTCCTCATACGAAGCCTCGCGACGGATCCGAAGAGCGTGTCCCACCATCTTATAAGCATGGGCCTCACGCCAGCGGAAACCCGCATTGCTGAATTTATTGGCATCGGCGGCACCCTTCGCTCTGCCGCCGATGCCAACGGAATTACTTATGAGACTGCTCGAACCCACCTTCGCGCAGTCTTCACCAAACTCGGCATAGGCCGACAGTCGGAACTAGTTGCTCTTGTTACTCGCCTCATTTCAAGCGCATCGTCTTAAGGTGGATATGGCCTGCCCCGATTGAGTGGCCCAGTTTGATCCTAGGTGTTTAGTACCGCAGTGTGATGGCGTATCATTAACTCCGTTGGAGAGGGACACGCTATGGGCCAGGTTCTTCACGGGAGCGCCAAGACCAAGCACGCCGTTCGAGCGGAGCTACAGCGATCGAAAGCTTCATCCGCGGAACTCGCGCGACGCTTGCCGATGTGCTCGCCCGCATCGCGGGGATGCCGCAAAGGCGACTCGCCGAACTGCTGCCATGGAACTGGCGAGCGGGTAGCACCGGCAAGCGCGAAGCCACCTGACGGCATGGCCGCCGACGCCAGCGTCTTCACCATCGCGCTCGCAGCCCAGATGCTGGGCGAAACCGAAGATCGGCTCTGGGCGCTCGCCGAGCAGATGGACCCGGAGGACGGCCTCGTCCGGATCCACGACACCGACGAACGCCAGACCATGGCCTTTACGTGCTTCGGCATCGAAACCATCAGGGATCTGATCGCCGATCAACACACGACCGAAAAATCAAGTCCCGCGGCCCTCGCCGGAGGCTTACGGTCCATCCTGGTCTCCTGCGACAGCTTTTGAGCATAGGCGAGCTGCTTTTCCGACGGTCCCGCGCTCGCCAGCCGGCGCGGGCCGAGAAAGGCGCGGCAGATCTCGGCGTCGTCAGTGGCGCCACGCGGCAGGCGCGTGCCTTCACGCTTGGCCTTGTCCCTGGCGGCCGCGAGCATCGCGCCCGAGGGCGGCCGCTTGAAGGTCGGAGATGTCGCCGGCGTCACCTCCGAGAGCCGGGCCACCAGGCCGCCGGCGCGATCGGCTATCTCTCCGATCACCGTATCCGCATCGGCCGAGCCGGCGAGAACGTCATCGAGGCGGGCCTCCATTCGTGCGGTCGCGCCCGGGTCGACGAGTTCCGGAGCGCTTTCACAGAGCAGCTTGTAGAGCCAGAGCGCCAGATCGGTCGGAACCAGTTTCTGCTTGTCCAGGACGAGCATGCCCTGACGCTTCAGCCCTTCCAGGATCGAATCCCGCGTCGCCGGCGTGCCGATGCCCTTCGCCTCCTTCAGGCACCCGCGCTCGGCCTCGTCTTTCATAAAGCGCCAGGCATTGTGCATCGCGTCGATCAGGTCGCCCTCGGTATAGCGCTTGGGGGCGGTCGTCTGACGCGGGTGCGCCTCATGTTCCGGTGCTCTCAATGGCCAGAACGAACTTAAAGCTGGATTAGGGATAAGGGGCAATGTCACGACTACCGATTGAATCCGCTCAATATGCGAGCATTCGCTACACTGAACGGCTGGCTGAAGCCGGCATCGAGCCGTCCGTCGGCAGCGTCGGTGACAGCTATGACAACGCACTCGCCGAGACGGTCAACGGCCTCTACAAGGCCGAGGTCATCCATCGTCGGGGTTCTTGGCGATCCTTCGAGGCCGTCAAGTTCGCCACGCTGACCTGGCTCGACTGGTTCAACCATCTCCGGCTGCTGGAGCCTATCGGCAACATCCCACCGGCCGAAGCCGAGGAACGCTACTACGCGCGGCTCGACGAGGAGCAAATAGCAGCGTGACTTAAACCAAATGGCCTCCGCGAAACGCGGGGCGGGTCAATTGGGTCCTGCCCTTATTGTCTACTCCATTTAGGGGATGTGAAAAAGTTCGCACTTGCTCAGATGTGGCTCCAGTACATCTTAAAGTTAACGAACAGACTCTGGTAGAGACATTTGATCATGATTACCATGCCATCCTTGACCGCCAGGCGTATGCTACCGATTTTAGCCATTTTGACATTGACAATAGCAGGCAGCGCATCGAGCGGAACAATTCCTAAGACGTATTCAGACGCAACCACATTTGTACCACCAGTGTCAAGTTCATGTATGATTCCGACTACAGGGGCGAAATCAGCAATGAAGAAAACCGAGGACTGCGACTCCAATATATCGCGACAACAAGCAGATATACCAATAGTAACTGAGTGCGGCTCGAACCGTCTTTTTTGTAGATAAACACACCGCGTGTGTCCAGCATCGGCTTGGCAGTCAGGTGTGACTGGCAGACGATACGAATGAGTTCCAGCTTCTAGTATGCGGGATACCTTGTGCTTCGTCGCCCATCCGCAATCATGCTTGTTTAAGCAGACGGCTTTCCAGCGTCAGGTCGTCCATGCATTCCTTCAGTGCACGCGCTTCGCGGTGCAGATCCTGGACCTCGCCGCTGGTCGCGGCACGGACTGTGTCATCGGGCAGGCGGCGCTTGCCGGCTTCCATGAACTCCTTCGACCATGTGTAAATAAGGGTGCTGGCCAATACCGTCCTTGCGGCACAGCTCGGCGAACGAACCGCCCGAACCACCAATAAACCGTCTGCCATGGTGGAAACTCGTTCGGCAGCATCCGCCGGTCCGGGCGAAATAGCGCAGTGCGTCGAGCACCTCACGAAGCTCGGTCGCCGGCTCGCGTCAACGCTTCGGGTCCGTCGGCAGGAACGAATGGATGAAGAGCTAGGAATTTCATCGATATAGATTGGAAATGAATAATGAAACGGCAAGTATTTTTACTCGCGTTCTTAGCAGTCACATTTCAGTCAGTGGCATGGTACGTATTTGCTCCATGCGTATATGCACCACCGATAGTAAAATTTCAGAGCGTTTCATTGACTCCTTATGAGCCAGATACGACGATTGCAGAAGGCGGCACGACAAGCCCACAACGGATAAAAGCAGACATTCAGGCGCTGCTCCCATACGCCCGTGAAATTCGCACCTACTCGGCGACACAGGGTATGGAAAACGTACCTAGAATCGCAGCCGATCAAGGGGTCAACGTACATGTAGGTGCGTGGCTAAGCAAAGACAAAGACCGAAATAGGCGCGAGATCGAATCGATAGTAACAATGTCTACGTCAAACGTAGTCAAAAGCATATACGTGGGAAATGAAGTTCTACTGCGCCAAGACATGACGAAAGACGAATTAATAGGGTATATTCGTGAAGTAAAACGTCGAACAGGTAGAATGGTAACGACGGGCGACGTGGCTAGGATATGGATCGAGAATCCCCTTTTAGTCAGCGAGGTCGATTACATATCGGTGCATATCCTACCATACTGGAACAATATCGAAGCCGCAGAAGCGGTCGATTTCGCGATGTCAGAGTATGAAATGCTCAGAAATGCGTACCCCGGAAAGCACATCGTCATCGGCGAATTTGGCTGGCCATCCAGCGGCTTAAATAGATTTGGCTCATTTCCAAGTCGAATTTCGCAAGCGGTAATACTGCGAGACTTCGCTCACCGGGCGAGCAATAATGGCATTTCCTACAATATTATCGAAGGGATAGATCAGCCGTGGAAAATTGAGGAGGGCTCCGTTGGGCCACATTGGGGTTATTTGGATGCAGAAAGAAGACCCAAATTTTCGTTAGAAGGGAATATAACTGATTATCTATGGATAGAAAGAGCAACAATATCAATCATTGCGACATTTATTATTTCACTAATAGTATATCATTACATTCCAACGTCTCATTTTCGCTTGATAGTTGGATCTTTGACAGCTAACGCGTTCGGCATTTGGATTGCGATAGCTGTAGTTGATGTGGCGACGTCATGGCAATACAGCGCAACAATTAAAGCAATATATTCAATATCCATACTATTATTACTTATAATGATGCTAACATGTATGATGAGAATTATTGAAATAATGTCGTGTATTTCACAAAATGGCGCAAAGCGGACATCGGTAAGTGAAAACGGTCCAGAGTACAAGATATCAATTCATGTACCTGCATGTTGCGAGAACATCTCCGTAATTGAACGTTGCATTCGTTCGATTTATATGTTAAACTACTCAAATTTCGAGTGTATATTGATAATAAACAACACTCCAAACGCGCAGGCGCAAATAGCAGAATTGTCGGAACGTTTTGTGCAGCTAGATGATAGGTTTCGTTTTGTAGATGTTGGATACATAAACGGCTACAAAGCCGGAGCGCTAAATATCGCATTAGGTATGACATCGAATGATGCCGATGTTATTGCCATTGTCGATGCCGATTACATCGTACATCCAGATTGGCTAAAAAACACGACCCGTGGATTCGAGCAAGACAACGTCGCTATTGTTCAAGTGCCCCAAGATCACAGAGACGGTGATGTGTCTCGAATCAATTCGTGGATGAATGCAGAGTACGCTGGTTTCTTTGATGTTGGAATGGTCGAGCGTGACAAAATCAACGCGATCGTAACACATGGAACCATGTGCCAGATACGTCGATCCGCTCTTGAAGATGTGGGAGGGTGGCCAACTGACACAATTTGCGAAGATACTGACCTCGGAATAGAGCTCATGTCTCGCGGATGGAATGCTATATATACACGCGAACGACTAGGTTGGGGGTTGCTTCCGTCGGACTATAGGGCTTATCGTAAACAACGATATCGATGGGTATTTGGTGGAGTACAAATTGCTATAAAACACAAATCGTCGCTGTTTTCTTCATCGAATAAAATGTCATTTAGCCAAAGGTATATGTTTATATCCGGATGGATTTCGTGGATGGGTTGTGAAACGGCGGGTGCAATTATGGCTGCTTCAAATATTGGGTGGTCTATGTATGCGTCTGGTAGGTGGGGTATTGCGGCGCCGAATTTTTGGTTAACAGTACCTCTTGGTATCGTGTTCATCATACAATTAATACATTTTCATACTACGTATTATTGTCGTGTGAATGCAGGTTGGTCACTTAGAGTTGGGGCATCATTACTTGCTGCAAGTCTTCAATCGACCGTCATGCACGCGACAATAATGGCACTTTGCTACCGGGTAGGCGTTTTCGAACGAACATCAAAGGGCGTCGGATTATCCAGCTTCTCAGTTCCGTGGGTCGATATTGCAATGGCATTTGGACTTATATATGGGTCCGTAGCAATGTATGAAGGAAACTTCGATCAAGTTGTCGAGATAAATGTGTTCTGTATAATAATGTTAATTCAGAGCATACCGTATATTTTGGCGTCGGTGTTAAGTTTGTTTACGTGGAATGGCACATCAGGAATATTAGGTTCGAGCCTCATATCATCCTTGACGCGATAGAGGTGGGCGATTCGCAGCGGGGCTTCACTGGCGATCGGCGCGGGGCCGGTCTGGGCCTACTCGTAGAGGCGCCGCCGAACATGCGCCCAGCAGAACGCTAGTGGATTGACCGATACGGAAGAGTCCGTTGGTGGATTCCGTTTGGCGCCGGCCTGTGCTTGTCTGGCGCATGCGCGACGGGATCACGTTCACTGATCTGATCCCCGAGAACTGGACCGTTTGAAACTGGAGTTTTCCGCGTCAAAATCCCTGGGCTGGGAGGAGCGGAAGACGATGAAGGCTGTCCGTCGTCAGAACATTTGGCGCAACTCGCGGGGTAAATTAGCGGAGTGCGGGCCTCGTCTGGGGGTTGATGTTAGGCGGCGAGCTTGCGGTGCTGCAAGCGCCGATGTTCGATGGTCTGTCGCTTGATCCTTTCACGCTGTTGGATGACCGCCGGAGCCCTTCCGAAGTAGGTGTCGGCGGGCGTCACATTGTTCAGGCTCTCGTGGTAACGCTGGTGATTGTAGTGTTCGACGAAGGCCTCGATCTGGGCCTCGAGATCGCCGGGCAGGAAGTAGTTTTCCAATAGGATGCGGTTCTTCAGGGTCTGATGCCAGCGTTCGATCTTGCCCTGGGTCTGGGGATGCATCGGGGCGCCGCGCACATGGCTCATTTTCCGGGCCTCAATGTATTCCGCAAGTTCGCCGGCGATGTAGCTGGGACCATTATCGCTGAGCAGCCTGGGCTTGTGCAGCACCGTGGCGCTGTCGCAGCCGGAAGCCGCCAGAGCCAGGTCCAGCGTGTCGGTCACGTCCTCGGCCCGCATGTTGGTGCACAGCTTCCAGGCGATGATGTAGCGCGAGAAGTCATCGAGGACGGTCGACAGGTACATCCAGCCCCACCCAATGATCTTGAAGTAGGTAAAATCAGTCTGCCACATCTCGTTCGGCCGGGTGGTCTTGGTGTGGAACTGATCGGCGGCCTTGATCACGACATAGGCCGGGCTGGTGATCAGATCCTGGGCCTTCAACAGGCGGTAAACCGCGGATTCTGACACGAAGTAGCGTTTCTCGTCGGTGAAGCGCACCGCCAGTTCGCGGGGGCTGAGGTCGGTCGCCTCCAGCGCCATCTCCACGATCTGATCCTGGATGTCGCGGCCGATCCGGTTCCACACCCGGCTCGGCGCCGATGGCCGATCCTCCAGCGCCTCCGGCCCGCCCTCAAGATAACGGTCATACCAGCGGTAGAACGTCCGACGGGCGACGCCCAACTGGTCGAGCGTGCGTTTGGCGGGCAGGTGCGACTGTTCCACGATCCGGATGATCTCGAGCTTTTCGGATGCGGGATACCTCATTCGTCGTCGCCCCCATCCGCAATCATGCTTTTTTTGAGCAACCGGTTTTCCAGCGTCAGGTCCGCCACGCATTCCTTCAAAGCACGGGTTTCGCGGCGCAGATCCTGGACCTCACCGGTGGTCGCCGCGCGGGCAGTATCGCCGGCCAGGCGGCGCTTCCCCGCTTCCATGAACTCCTTCGACCAAGTGTAGTACAGGCTCTGGGCGATGCCTTCCTTGCGGCACAGCTCCGCAATGCTGTCCTCGCCGCGCAGCCCATCGAGCACGATGCGGATTTTGTCCTCGGCCGAGAAATGGCGACGCGTCTGCCGCCGAATATCCTTCACAACACGCTCAGCAGGGGCCTTTGTCGGCGATTTTTTCAAGGAGGGTTGGGCCTTCATCTTCGTTCCTTCGTCACTACGACGAAGCCCCAACCCTCCTTAAATCACAACCTCAAATCTGTGCCATTGGTGCTGACGGCGGACAGAGCGCGACAACGGACTGTCCTACACTTCGGACGAGATCACGATCGGCTCCGGAGCCAAGCAGGTCATTTACAACGCGATGATGGCTTCGCTGAACCCCGGCGATGAAGTAATCATTCCGACACCCTATTGGGTATCCTACGCCGATATCATCCGCATTGTCGGCGGAACCCCTGTCTTTGTGGCGTGTCAGCCCGAAAGGGGGTTTCGCCTCGCGGCGGACGATCTCGAACGGGCGATCACCTCACGCACGCGTTGGATCATTCTGAACTCGCCCTCCAACCCTTCAGGGGCGGTCTATATGAGAAGCGACTACACGGAAATTCTCACCGTGTTGCTCCGATATCCTCGTGTGTGGGTCCTCTGCGACGACATGTACGAGCACATCGTCTTCGACGGGACCCGCTTCGAGACGCCCACCAGCGTAGAGCCGGAGCTCAGGTCGCGGACGCTCACCGTCAATGGCGTTTCGAAATGTTACGCAATGACCGGCTGGCGGATTGGTTATGGCGGAGGCCCCGCAGAATTGATCAAGGCCATGGCCATGGTTCAGAGCCAATCGACCTCCTGCCCTTCGTCCGTCAGCCAAGCGGCGGCCGCTGCCGCCCTAGATGGCCCGCAGGACAGTGTTGAGTGCCAAAGGCGTGCCTTCGAGGAGCGGCGCAACGTCGTCCTTTCGAAGCTTGCCGGGATTGATGGGCTGAGTTGCGTGCCGCCGCAGGGGGCCTACTACGCCTTCGTGGATTGTTCCGGCGTCCTTGGTCGCCGCTCGCGCGATGGCACGGTGATCTCCACCGATAGGGCGTTCTGCCACTATCTCTTGGAAACGGTGCGCGTTGCCGTGATTCCGGGCGCGGCCTTCGGGTTGTCCCCTTACTTCCGACTTTCCTTTGCGGCATCTATGGATGAACTGGAGGCGGGTCTTGAACGTATCAGCCAGGCGGTACAGGAGCTAACACTATAGTATTACTATAGTGTTAGCATGGCGTGGCGACCAAAAGATCACCATCAGCCCGGATCACTTCTCAGTGGAAATCCAGGGTCAGTTCTCCACGGAAATCAACAACCTTATCTCAAGCGGCGCTCTTACCGCGCTTTTTCGTGAGAATGATGCGGACGAACTTATCCCACTTGGCCATGCCGGCGCGCTTCTCAGCCATGTAGTTCCACCGGTCGTAGTGGCGTGAGCTGACGTCCTGCAGCGCATGGTTCTGCAGCCGGTCACGAATTTCCTTGCTGACGCCCGCCTTGCCGGCGAGCGTCTTGAAGGTCCGGCGCAGATCCCGGTTCGTGGCATGCGGGATGACGCCACGATCACGCTGGCGCCACACGAAGCTGTAAAGCGTGGCGTGGCTGACAGGCCGCGTCGGGTCCTTGGCCGACGGGAAAAACCAGCCGAACTCGTTCGGTGTGATCGATTCGATGAGTTCGGCCGCAAGTGATGGCATCGGAACGGCATGAGGCTGCAGGTTCTTCGTCGTCGACCAGTCGATGATCCGCTCGCTGGCGTCCCACTGATCGACATGAAGACGGGCGATCTCCTCCACCCGCTGTCCGGTCAGCATGATCAGTTGCACCGCTCGGGCATAGGGGGGATGGACCGGCGTGTCGGGACATTCCAGCCAGCGATAGAATTGGACGAACTCATCCTCGCTCAGCCACCGGGTTCCCTGCACTTTCGACTCGGTCGGAATGCCGGAGGCCGGATTGAACGGGATACGGAAACGACGGGGTGAGGCGTGACGGTAGTCATTGTCCGACTTCATGCCCCAGCCATAGGCGGCATGGATATAGCCCCGCACATGGTCGGCCATCGATCGGGAACCACGCTCGTAGATCGGCCGGATCAGTTCGACGATCTCCTCCGGCTCGATCTCTCGTGCTAGGCGGTTCCAACCCAACGTCCCGGCGATCTTGTTGAGCCCCTTCTCCGTTTCTTTCCAGGATGGCTTGTTCGCCGCCTTCAGCGAGGCGACATAGCCCTCAAACAGACCCGCGACCGTGCCCGGTCGGGTGTCCGTGGTGATCTTGATGCTCCGACCCTTCTGGATCACATCAGCATAGTCGCGCTTGAACACCTCCCTCGCCTGCGCCAGCGACATGGAAGGGTAGGCGCCGAGCTTTTTCTTCGTCCGCTTTCCATCCCGCCATTGCTGTGCCATCCAGTCAGCGGTCACCCGCTTCGGCATGGGCTTCAGGATCAGCACCAGCCGCCCCGTCCCCCGCCCTTCCCCATCCGGCAGGTTCTCCTGCTTCCGGCTCATCTCCACTCGCTTCATGGCGTGGCGGATAGCGGTGTCGCTCAGGTTTGGCATGGCGTATCTCCTGCCCAGGAACTGGGATCGGTCGAGGAGAAAGCGGGATCGCCGACTGGGATCGGAAAGCGCCCCTCTGTCCCTTTTACCGCCCCCACTATTCCATAATGGCCGACCGTACGCAAAGCGCCGAAACGCAGCAAATATAATGGTTACGTTATGGTACGCTGCAGTCAGATAACGTGACCCAAATTGCGATAG
This sequence comes from Ancylobacter sp. TW_SC_1, assembly GCF_056836805.1. Classification (NCBI taxonomy): domain Bacteria; kingdom Pseudomonadati; phylum Pseudomonadota; class Alphaproteobacteria; order Hyphomicrobiales; family Xanthobacteraceae; genus Ancylobacter; species Ancylobacter sp. TW_SC_1. The sequence goes on along the minus strand of NZ_CM166365.1, from coordinate 1,598,471 downwards.
TGGGATGGTTGTGGACGAGGATGATCGCGCTCGCCGCCACCTCCAGCGCGCGCTTGACCACCTCGCGCGGATAGACCGGCGTGTGGTCCACCGTGCCGCGCTGCTGCACCTCGTCGAGGATCAGCTGGTTGCGCTTGTCGAGAAACAGGATGCGGAACTGCTCCTGCTCGGCGAAGGCCATGGCGGCGCGGCAATGGGCGATCACCGCACTCCACGAGGACAGCACCGGCCGCTCGCGCATCTTGCCGCGCGTCACCCGTTCCACCGCGGCCCCGATGAGCTTGAGCTCGGTGACGATCGCCTCACCCACGCCCTTCACCTCGCGCAGCCGGCCGGGCGGCGCGGCGATCACCTCGGCGAAGGAGCCGAAACGGTCGATAAGTCCTTTGGCGAGCGGCTTCACATCCGCCCGGGAGACGGCGCGAAACAGCACGAGTTCGAGCAGCTCATAGTCCGGCAGCGCGTCGCCGCCGGCCTGGCGGAAGCGTTCGCGCAACCGGTCGCGATGGCCGAGGAAATGCGGCCCCGCCTCGGCCAGACCGGGCGGAACCGCAGCGCCTCGATCCGGCGCGAGGGCGGCCGGCACCGGATCGTCGCCGCCGTTCCGCCCTGCCCTGTTGCGCGCCATGCGGGCTCCCGCGTCGATCAGTCGTTGCTGAAGATCGGCTTGTGATAGCCCTTGGGCGAGAGGGTGAAGATCTCGCAGCCGGTCTCGGTGACGCCCACGGCGTGCTCGAACTGCGCCGACAGCGAGCGGTCGCGCGTGACCGCCGTCCAGCCGTCGGACAGCACCTTCACATGCGGCCGGCCGAGATTGATCATCGGCTCGATGGTGAAGATCATGCCGGGCAGCAGCTCCGGCCCGTCGCCGCGCCGGCCGACATGGACGATGTTCGGCTCGTCGTGGAAGAGCTGGCCGACGCCGTGACCGCAGAAATCGCGCACCACACTCATGTGGAACGGCTCGACGAATTCCTGGATCGCCGCGCCGATGTCGCCGACATGATGGCCCGGCTTCACCTCGGCGATGCCGCGCATCATCGATTCATAGGTGACGTCGAGCAGCCGCTCGGCGCGGCGCGGAATCGCGCCCACCGGGAACATGCGGCTCGAATCGCCATACCAGCCGTCGACGATCAGCGTCACGTCGACATTGACGATGTCGCCCTCGCGCAGCGGCTTGTCGTTCGGAATGCCGTGGCAGACGACATGGTTGATCGAGGTACAGGTGGACTTGCGGTAGCCACGATACATCAGCGTGGCCGGCAGCGCGCCATGGTCCATGGCGAACTCGAACACCAGCTGGTCGATCGCCTCGGTGCTGACGCCGGGCGCCACCAGCTCGTGCACGAGATCGAGCGCCTCCGCCGTGATGCGCCCCGCCTTGCGCATGCCGGCAAAGCCCTCGGGGCCGTGCAGCTTGATATGGCCGGTCTTGCGCAGCGGCGCGCCGGCGGCCTCCACATAGCTCATCGTTCAAAGTCCAGTAGAAGAAAACCTGTCCCGAATGTAAGCGTTCCGCCCCCGGGTGCAAGAAACCCGGCGGGGATGCCCGTTCAGCCCACGGCCTTGGCCATGTGCACCAGTCGCCGGTCGGGCAGCTGCTCGACCCTCTCTATGGCGTAGCCCTTGCGCCGATACCAGTGGATATTGGCCGAAAGTGGTTCGCCGGTATAGAGCCGCACGGTGCGACGGCCGAGCTGGCGGGCACGTGCCTCTCCCGCCGCCAGCAGCATGTTGCCATAGCCGAATCCCTGCGCCCTCGGGCTGGCGGCGATGCTGTCGATCAGCAGGTCATCGGCCCGTGGCTGCAGAATCAGCACGCCGGCTATGTCCTCCGTGCCCTCCAGTTTCCAGACCTCATGCTCGCGCAGGATGTGGGCATAGTCCCACAGCAGCGGCAGCGGCTCGACGCCGAGCAGGATGCGGTTCTGCGCATAGGCGGCCCGTTGCAGCGTCTCGATCTGCGGCACGTCGGAGACGTCGGCGCGACGCAGCGTGCGGCCCTCGACCTCAAGCTCGCGCGCATTGAAAACGGAGAGCCCGGCCTGCTGCCGGCCCGGCGCGTCGAAATTCTCCGGTGCCAGCCAGCTTTCCATCGCCACCGCGATCTGCGGCCATTCCTCGGACAGGATGGAGAACCATGCCGTGTCGCGGTTGCGGCCCTTCACGATCATGTGGTGGCGGAAAAGCCCCTCGAAGCGGAAACCATAGCGCTCGGCGGCGCGACGCGAAGGCGCGTTCAGGGCGTTGCACTTCCATTCGTAGCGCCGGTAGCCCAGCGTCTCGAAGGCGTGCTTGGCCATCAGGTACATCGCCTCGGTGCCGGCGGGCGTACGCATCAGCGCCGGCGTGTAGAGGATGTTGCCGACCTCGATCACCCGGTTGGCCGGATCGATACGCATATAGGTGGCGTGCCCGACCACCTGACCGTCCTTGTCGAGCAGGGCGAGGAGCAGCGGATCCTCGCGCTCGGCGGCGGCGCGGTAACTGGCGTCGAAGGACGCGAAGTCCTCGAAGGGACCGGCGCCGAGATAGGCCCAGAGCGCCTCCCGTTCCGGCCCGTGCGTCGCCTCGTAGAGCGCCCGCCCGTGGCTGACCGGGTCGAACGGCACGATGTCCACATGCCGGCCGATGAGGCTGGTCCGCTCGGGCCGCTTTGCCGGCGCCGTGTCGACGACAGGGCCGAGAGGCGGCACGTCCTGCTGCATGCTCATGTCCTGCTGCACACCCATGAGTATGTCACCCAGACCCTGCTCACGCCGGCCACTCCGGCGGAGCCACTTGAACCTCGCCCCCGTCTCGTGTGACAGGAATGCAAAAGACTGCAAGCGCTTTGATGCGTTTTGCTCCGGGCAGCGCCGCGAGGAACAACATGACGTCAGCCGCCGACAATTTCCAGTTGCACCCGGTTGCCGCCTTCGGCCGCATCGGCGAGGAAAATGCCTTCGCCGTTCTGGCGCGCGCCGCCGCCCTCGCGGCGCAGGGCCGCGACATCATCAATCTCGGCATCGGGCAGCCCGATTTCGCCACGCCCGGCCATATCGTCGAAGCGGCGATCAAGGCGCTGCGCGACGGCCATCACGGCTACACCCCCTCGGTCGGCATCGAGCCGCTGCGCGTGGCGGTCGCCGCCGACATTCACCGCCGCTTCCGGCTGGAGATCGACCCTGGCCGGGTGGTCATCGTGCCCGGCGGCAAGGTGACGATGTTCAGCGCCATCCTCATGCTGGGCGAGCCGGGCGCGGAAATTCTCTATCCCGACCCCGGCTTTCCGATCTACCGCTCGATGATCGAGTTCACCGGCGCGACCGCGGTGCCGGTGCCGGTCCGCGAGGAGAACAGCTTCGGCTTCTCGGCCGAGGAGGCGCTCTCCCTCATCACCCCGCGCACCCGGCTCGTCATCCTCAACTCGCCGGCCAACCCGACCGGAGGCGTGACGCCGAAGGCCGAGATCGACGCCTTCGTCGCCGGGCTCGAGAAGCACCCGCACGTCGCCATCCTGTCCGACGAGATCTACGACCAGTTCCTGTTCGACGGCGAGGAGCACACGACGCTGCTGGCCTACCCGCAGATCCGCGACCGGCTGATCCTGCTCAATGGCTGGTCGAAGACCTATGCCATGACCGGCTGGCGCCTCGGCTGGGCGCTCTGGCCGGAGGGCCTCTACGACGCCGCCCGCAAGCTGGCGGTCAATGCCTGGTCCTGCGTCAACGCGCCGGCGCAGTACGGGGCGCTGGCCGCCCTGACCGGGCCGCAGGACTGTGTGACCGACATGGTCGCCGAGTTCGACCGGCGCCGCCATCTCGTGGTGAACGGGCTGAACGCCCTGCCGGGCGTTTCCTGCGCGGTACCGAAAGGCGCCTTCTACGCCTTCCCGAACATCCGCGGGACCGGCTGGAGCTCGGCGAAAAAGCTGGCGACCGCCTTGCTCGACGAGGCGGGAGTTGCAACGATAGGTGGACCCGACTTCGGCGTCTTCGGCGAAGGCTATATCCGGCTTTCCTACGCGAACTCGGCGGAGAACATTACGCGCGCGCTTGAGCGCATGGCCAATTTCCTCCGCGACGCACGAGCGGCATGAGGAGACGACAACCCGAATGGCACGCCTTGCCGGCATTGTTGTCATTGCCGTCATCCTGCTGAACGGCCTGGGCGCATCTGTCCATGCCGACACGCCTGTCGGCTGCCGCCAGGACGACGCCGGTCCGCGCGCCTATCTCGACTGCCTGAATGCGCAGCAGAAGGCGAGCGAGCGCAACCTCACCCATGGCGTGGCGAGCGTCCAGCAAGCCATCGAGGCGCATCAGGAGCTCCAGCCGGCGCAACGCAAGCGCTGGCTGGCCCTTTTCGAGGAATCGCAGGGGCGTTTCCTGCAATGGCGCAATTTCGAGTGCCAGAGCATCGCCCCCTTCGAGGGCAAGGGAGCCGAGCGCACGGTCGGCGGCCGCCTCGGCGGCGTCGGCGTGATCGAGCAGCGCCTGATCTGCCTGACCGGGCTCAACCATACCCGGGCACGCGACCTCGAAGCGCGTTACGCCCCGCCCGAAGGATGGCCGGCGGCACCGGCACATGCCGACGGGCCGGAGGACGTGACGGTCGACACTCCGCCAGCCGGCGCCGGCATGTCGCCGGTCATGCCGACGGGCGCCCCGCGCATCATCGAGATGACGCCCTGAGCGGGTGCGCTGGCGACAATACCCTCCGGAAAATCCAAAGGACCGTCTTGTGCCGTCGAGGCCGGGCGGGGGATCATGCGGCCTCGAACTCCCCCCGCTCGTTGAAGGAAAACCGCAAATGGACCTCGGACTGAAAGGACTGCGCGCCGTCGTGACGGGCGGCACCAAGGGCATCGGCCTCGCCATCGCCGAGACGCTCGCCGCTGAAGGCTGCCATGTCGCGATCTGCAGCCGCAATGCCGCCGAGGCCGAAGCCACCGCCGCGAAGCTGGCCGAAACGGGCGTGACCACGCTCGGCGCCGGCGCCGACGTCGCCGACGGTCCCGCCCTCGCCGCGTTCGTAGAGAAGGCGGCCGGCGCGTTCGGCGGGCTGGACATCGTCATCGCCAATGTCAGCGCGCTTGCCGTCGGCAATGACGAGGAACACTGGAAGAAGGGCTTCGACACCGACCTCATGGGCACGGTCCGGCTGGTGAATGCCGCGCTGCCCTATCTGGAAAAGAGCGACGCCGCCTCGATCGTCGCCATCTCGTCGGTGTCGGGCCGCGAGATCGACTTCGCCGCCGGTCCCTACGGCGTGTTCAAGGCCGCGCTGATCCACTACACGCAGGGGCTCGCCTTCCAGCTCGCGCCGAAGAAGATCCGTGCCAACACGGTGTCGCCCGGCAACACCTATTTCGCCGGCGGCATCTGGAACCAGATCAAGGACGGCAACCCGGCCCTGTATGCCGAGGCGCTGGCGCTGAACCCCACCGGCCGCATGGCCACGCCGCAGGAAATCGCCAACGCCGCCGTCTTCCTGGCGAGCCCGGCGGCAAGCTTCATCTACGGCACCAACCTCGTCGTCGATGGCGCGCTGACCCGCGGCGTCCAGTTCTGACATCGCCTTCCGCGTCCCGCCTGGGCGGGGCGCGGAACCGGCCGACGCTTGCCTCCGGCCGGGAATGGGGCGACCCTCCGGCGCGAATCGAAGTTCTACGGAGGAAGCGTCATGGCCAAGGTAATCTCGATCGGCGAAGTCATGGTCGAGCTCTCCCGTGGCGCCGATGGTCGCTTCGGGCTGTCGCTCGGCGGCGACACCTTCAACACCGCCGTCTATCTCGCCCGCGCCGGCGTCGACACCGCCTACGCGACCGCGCTCGGCGACGACCGCTATTCCGATGCGATCCGCGCCTCGGCGCAGGGCGAAGGCGTCGGCACGGAGCTGATGCTGCGCGTGCCCGGCCGCACGGCGGGTCTCTACCTCATCGACACCGACGCCCAGGGCGAGCGCTCCTTCACCTATTGGCGCGACAGCGCCCCGGCGCGCGAATTGTTCGAGCTGCCCGGCTGGGAGACCGTGGCCGAGGCGATGATCGAGGCGAATCTGGTCTACCTCTCCGGCATAACCCTCTCGCTCTATTCCAATGCCGGCCTCGGCCGGCTGTTCGCGACGCTGGAATTCGCCCGCGAGCAGGGCGCACGCATCGTCTTCGACGGCAATTTCCGCCCGCGGAACTGGAAGGGCGACATCGCCCGCGCCCGCGCCGTCTATGCGCAGGCGCTCAAGCGTACCACCATCGCGCTGCCGACCTTCGAGGACGAGGTGACGCTGTGGGGCGACGGCTCGCCGGCCGCCACCGCCGACCGCCTCGGCACCTTCGGCGTGCAGGAAATCGTCGTGAAGAACGGCGCGGAGGGCGCGCTGGTCGTTGCCGGCGGCACCTCGCAATTCGTGCCGATCCCACAGCCGGTCGAGCCGGTGGACACCACGGCGGCGGGCGACAGCTTCAACGCGGCCTACCTCGCCGCCCGCCTCGGCGGCGAGGCCCCGGCGGCGGCGGCAGAGGCCGGCCACCAGCTCGCCGGCCGCGTCATCCGCCATCGCGGCGCGATCCTGCCGCGCCATGCCAATGCCTGAGCGCGGCAACGCGAAAGCGCGCTGCGAACGCTTCTGCGAATGACTTGCAAGTCATTGGACTTGCTTGATTTTCCTGGCACGACCCACTAATCGGTCCGACAGCGGGCGCGCGGCGCCGGAACGGGTATGGCGCCGATGGCTCAGTCCTCGCGGATTGCAATGATCAATGTCGGCATCAGCCTGCTGGTGCTCGGGCTGAAATACGCCGCCTTCCTGCTCACCGGCAGCGTCGCGCTCTATTCCGACGCCCTGGAGAGCATCGTCAACGTCGCCACCTCCGTCGCCGCCGTGATCGCGCTCCGGGTGAGCGCCAAGCCGGCCGACGCGGCCCACCCCTATGGCTATGCCAAGGCCGAGTATTTCTCCGCCGTCATCGTCGGCGTGCTCATCGTCGTCGCCGCCATTTCGATCTTCCGCGAGGTGTATATCGGCTGGCAGGATCCGCGCCCACTCGACGCGCCGCTGCACGGCCTGCTGGTCAATGCCGGCGCGACCGTGGTCAACGCGGTCTGGTGCGTGGTGCTGCTGCGCGCGGGCCGGCGCGCCCGCTCGCCGGCGCTGGTCGCCGATGGCCGCCATCTGATCACCGACGTCGCCTCGTCCGCCGGCGTGCTCGCGGGCGTCGCCATCGCCGCGGCGTCCGGCTGGGACCGGCTCGACCTCGTCCTTGCCGGCCTGGTCGCCGTCAACATCCTGTGGTCGGGCTGGTCGGTGCTGAAGGAGAGCGTCGGCGGACTGATGGACCAGGCGGTGCCGGCCGAGACGCTGGGCCGCATCCGCCATCTCATCGCGGCGGAGGCGACCGGCGCCATCGAGGCACACGATCTGCGCACGCGCCAGGCCGGGCGCATGATCTTCGTCGACTTCCACCTCGTGGTGCCCGGCGACATGCCGGTGAGCGAGGCGCACGCCATCTGCGACCGGATCGAGGACGCGCTGGAGGCCGCCGTCGCCGGCGTGCTGGTCAACATCCATGTCGAGCCGGAGGCCAAGGCCAAGCAGCACGGCATACCGGTGATCTGACGCCTCAGCGCCCCGTCCGCAGCGCCGCCAGTAGGTCCGGCGTGGGGTAGGAATCGGCCGGCAGGCCGAGGCGCATCTGCTCGACTTTGACCGCCTGCCGCGTCGCCGCGCCGGTGATGCCGTCGATGCGCCCGACATGGTGGCCGCGCGCATTGAGCAGGGTCTGCAGCTCCTTCACCTGCGCCATGGACAGCACCGGAATCCTGTCGCCCTGGCCGCGATTGAACGGGCCGGCGCCGGCGACGCGGGCGGCCAGATAGGCCGCCGAGGTCGCGTAGACGAGCGAGTTGTTCCACTCGGTGAAGACGTCGAAATTCGGATAGACGAGAAAGGCCGGGCCGTTGCGCCCCATCGGCAGCAGCAGCGAGGCGGGAAGCTGGTCGGCGGGAAGCTGACCACCGCCGGCCCGCACCACGCCCGCCTTCGCCCATTGGGCGCGCGGATGCTTGACGGCGAGGTCCGCCTGGTCCCAGGGGAGGTTGGGCGGCACGCGCACTTCCTCCAGCCAGGGCTGGCCGGCCTTCCAGCCGAGCGCGCGGATATAGTTGGCGGCCGAGGCGAGCGCGTCGGGCGCCGAGCGGATCAGGTCGACCCGGCCGTCGCCGTCGAAGTCGACGCCGTAATTGAGATAGTGGTCGGGCAGGAACTGGAACTGGCCGAGTTCACCCGCCCACGGGCCGCGCATGGTCTGCGCGGTCAGATCGCCGCGGTCGATGATCTTCAGCGCCGCCATCAGCTGGGTGCGGAACATCTCCGCCCGCCGGCAGTCCCAGGCGAGCGAGGCCACCGAGCGAATCGTCTGCTTGTCGCCCATGAAGGCGCCGAAATCGGTCTCCAGCCCCCAGAAGGCGACCAGCACCGCCCCCGGTACCCCGAAGGTCTGCTCGATCCGGCTGAACAGCGCCGGGTTCTTCTGGATCTGCTGGCGGCCCTGCTGGATGCGGTAATTGGCGACCATGCGGTCGGAAAACTGGAAGAAGCTCTGCCCGAACACCTTCTGCCCGCGGTCGGTGCCGACGATGTCGGGCGCGTAGGTCACGCCGTTCAGCGCCGCGGCCACGGTGCGCGGCGAGACGCCCTGCGCCACCGCCTGCTGCTTGAAGCCGGCCAGCCACTGGTCGAAGCCGGCACCGTTATTGCCGCAGCTCTGCTGGGCGGATGCCGCTACCGGAAAGGCGAACGGCGCGATGACCGCCGCCGCGATGGCAACCTTCCGGAGCGAAGTCTTCAAGCTGCGCATGGGCACTCCCCGATGGCTCGATGCGTCGTTTCCTCACGAATCAGCAATCTACAGGAAATGCGGCGGCGGCAGGGTGACGGGGCGCCGCGGAATTGACCGGCGGGCGACTTTGGTCGACTATCGACCCGTTCCAAGGGGAGCCCCGCTAGGGGGCTGAGAGAGCGCCGGCCACGCCGCAGGGCAAGGCAACGCGATGACCCTTCGAACCTGATCCGGGTCATGCCGGCGAAGGGATCGGAACCGAATGGCGTGTCGCGCGCGTGTCGCACATCGCCATCCTTCCCCAACGTCAAACACCCGGATCTCCCCGACCATCGGTTCTGGAGATCCATCATGACGACCAAAAACCTGAAAGACACCGGCACCATCGGCGTCGCCACCGGGCCCATTCCCGGCTCGCGGCGCATCTATGCCGACTGCCCGGCGCGCGGCTTTCGCGTGCCGTTCCGCGAAATCCTGCTGCACCCTTCCGCCAACGAGCCCAACCTCGCCGTCTACGATGCCTCCGGCCCCTATACCGACGAGAGCGCGGCCATCGACATCGCCGCCGGCCTCGCGCGCCCGCGTGACGCCTGGGTCCGCGCGCGCGCAGATGTTGAGGAGTACGACGGGCGCCGGGTGAAGCCGGAGGACAACGGCCATGTCGGCGACGACAGGCTGGTGACGCCCTTCCCGCTCCACCACCGCCCGCTGCGGGCCAAAGCCGGCGCTGTGACCCAGATGGCCTATGCGCGGGCCGGCATCGTCACCCCGGAGATGGAATATGTCGCCCTGCGCGAGAACGGCCTGCGCGAGCGCATCGGCGAGATCATCCGCGACGGCGAGGATTTCGGCGCGGCGATCCCGGATGTCGTGACGCCGGAATTCGTGCGCGACGAGGTGGCGCGCGGGCGTGCCGTCATCCCCGCCAACATCAATCATGGCGAGCTCGAGCCGATGGCGATCGGCCGCAACTTCCTCGTCAAGATCAACGCCAATATCGGCAATTCGGCCGTCACCTCGTCGGTGGCGGACGAAGTGGACAAGATGGTGTGGGCGATACGCTGGGGTGCCGACACGGTGATGGACCTCTCCACCGGGCGCAACATCCACAACATCCGCGAATGGATCGTGCGCAACGCGCCGGTGCCGATCGGAACGGTGCCGATCTACCAGGCGCTGGAGAAGGTCGGCGGCGTCGCCGAGGACCTCACCTGGGAGGTGTTCCGCGACACGCTGGTCGAGCAGGCCGAGCAGGGCGTGGACTATTTCACCATCCATGCCGGGGTGCGCCTGCCCTATGTGCCGCTGACCGCGAAGCGCGTGACTGGCATCGTCTCGCGCGGCGGCTCGATCATGGCCAAGTGGTGCCTCGCCCATCACCGCGAGAGCTTCCTCTACGAGCGTTTCGCCGAGATCTGCGAGATCATGCGGGCCTATGACGTCACCTTCTCGCTCGGCGACGGGCTGCGCCCCGGCTCCATCGCCGACGCCAACGACGCGGCGCAGTTCGCCGAACTGGAGACGCTGGGCGAACTGACCAGGATCGCGTGGGAAAACGACTGCCAGGTGATGATCGAAGGCCCCGGCCATGTGCCGATGCACAAGATCAAGGCCAACATGGACAAGCAGCTGGCTGTCTGCGGCGAGGCGCCCTTCTATACGCTCGGGCCGCTGACCACGGATATCGCACCCGGCTACGACCACATCACCTCCGGCATCGGCGCGGCGATGATCGGCTGGTTCGGCACCGCCATGCTCTGCTACGTCACGCCCAAGGAGCATCTCGGCCTGCCCAACCGCGACGACGTGAAGACCGGCGTCATCACCTACAAGATCGCCGCCCATGCCGCCGACCTCGCCAAGGGCCACCCGCTGGCGCGCGCCTGGGACGACGCACTCTCGCGGGCGCGTTTCGAGTTCCGCTGGCAGGACCAGTTCAGCCTCGCGCTCGATCCCGACACGGCGACCGCCTTCCACGACGAGACGCTGCCGAAGGAGGCGCACAAGCTGGCGCATTTCTGCTCCATGTGCGGGCCGAAATTCTGCTCGATGAAGATCAGCCAGGACATTCGCGACGCGGCGCGGCAGGCCGAGGCGACGCGCGGGATGGAGGAGATGGCCGGGCGCTTCCGTGACGGCGGCGGCCAAATCTATCGCGACGTCGCCGCCGCGGAGTAGGCTGCCGGGCGGCCGGGGAACCGCGAGGACGCCCCGGCCGCCCGCTCGTGCCCGCGCCGACACGACCTTCCAGGAGACTTTCCCATGACGCCCCCCTCGCCCGTCCGCCCGGTTCCCGCCGTGCTCGCCGTCGTCGAGCGCGACGGCGCGGTGCTGCTGGTGCGCCGCGCCAATCCGCCCGATCAGGGACTGTGGGGTTTCCCTGGCGGACGTATGGAAATGGGCGAGACGCATCTGGAGGCCGCCCTGCGCGAGCTCCACGAGGAGACCGGCATCGCCGCCGACAGCCCCCGCCTCATGACCGCGCTCGACTTCATCCAGCACGATGACGAGGGCGTGCTCGCTCATCATTTCGCGATGATCGCCGTGCTGTGCCGCTGGCGCGCCGGCGAGGCGGTGGCGGCGGACGACGCGCTGGAGGCGCGCTGGTTCGACCGCGTGGCACTGGCCGATCTCGGTGCCTGCGCCAGCCTGAAGGTCGAGTATCTCGCGGAGCTGGCGCTCGCCGTGGCTCCGGAGGCTTCCTAGCCCGCCCGGCATTCCCGGAAACGAAAAGAGGGCCCCGAAGGGCCCTCAAGTCGAGAAGGTAACTCTGTAAGACGGCTAAGGCACGCGGCTCCCTGCCGCGGCCGATCAGGCGTGCGCCGAAGCGGCGCCCGACTTTTCCACCGTAGGCGCCGTGATGGTGGACTGCGCCACATGCGCTTTCAGCACGCGCGGCAGCAGGGTCACGGCGAGGAAGGCCGCGAAGAGGTCCATGGCCGCAACGGTGTACAGCACGCTCGACCAGGTACCGGTCGCTTCCATCAGCAGGTTGCCGACGGGCACGAACAGCGCGCCGACGCCCTTGGCGCAGTAGAGCACGCCGTAGATCTTGCCGATGTGCTTGGTGCCGAAGGCGTCGCCGGCCAGGGCCGAGAACAGGGAGTACACTTCGCCCCAAGCGAGGAAGACGACGCCGGACAGGATGAGGAACGCCCACGGATTGTGGCCGAAATAGCCGAGCGCGATGATGCCGAAGCCTTCGAGGGTGAAGGCGATGACCATCGTCTTCTCACGGCCGATATGGTCGGAGACCCAGCCGAACAGCGGACGCGAGATGCCGTTCATGACGCGATCGAGCATCAGGGCGAGCGGCAGGGCGGCCATGGTAAAGAAGTACAGGTCGACCTTGAACTCCTTCACGCCGAGATCCTGCGCGATGACGCCGAGCTGGGCGACCGCCATCATGCCGCCGGTCACCACGCAGGTGAACATGAGCAGCATCAGCCAGAACAGCTTGGTGTTCAGCGCTTCCTTCAGCGTGTAGTCGCGACGGCTCTGGGAGAGCTTGTCGGACGCCTTGACCTCGCCGACCTTCGGCGCGCGAAGGAACCAGGCCGCGATGAAGGCGAGACCGCCCTGCAGAAGACCAAAGAAGAAGAAGGTCTCCTGGAAGCCGGCCGTTTCGATCATCGAGGCGATCGGCAGGATGGTGGCGGCCGAACCGGCACCGAAGCCGCCCGCGGTGAGACCAACGGCGAGGCCGCGACGATCCGGGAACCACTTGAGCGCGTTGTTGATGCAGGTGGCGTAGATGCAGCCCACGCCGATGCCGCCGACGGCCGCGCCGACATAGAAGCCCGTCAGGCTGGTGGCCTGCGAATTGAGCACCCAGGCGGTGCCGATCATGATCGCACCGAAGGCGACCATGATGCGCGGGCCGAACTTGTCGATGAAGTAGCCTTCGATCGGAGCAAGCCAGGTCTGCACGAGGACGAAGATGGTGAACGCGATCTGGATCGATGCGCGCTCCCAGCCGAAGGTCTGCTGGATTTCAGGAACGAACAGCGTCCAGGCGTACTGAATGTTCGCCGTCGCCACCATGCAGACGACGCCGACGACAAGCTGCAGCCAGCGGCGACTTTCCGAAAAATCCCGGCCCGGCCCAGCGGTCGCGAGGGTCTTGGACGTACTCAAGGGCGATCTCCTCTCCCAAATCAATCAGGTGCCGCGGATCGGCGTTTTTTGTTGCGGTCGCTCCGAGCCCCTCGACGGGGCCGGGCGCCGGTTCGTCATTGGTCACGGGGGCGTATTCCTCGCTCCCGTGACGGCCGCTCGAGCGGCGTTCGATTCCCAACAGGTTGTGCGGTCTCCGCCCCCTCGCGCCTCGCCCCGAAACTCCCGGATTCGGGACTGACGCAGGGTTGCGGAACCGACCCGCTGACTACGGATTATAATCGACAATATTATGTATGCCAATTGGCCTTTTCGACTCTTCGACAGTTCGGTAAGTCGCAAGTCGACGTTCACTTTCGACTTAACAATTCGATACATGTTAAAAGATGTCACACGGTCGTCGTTCATCACCGTTGCGGCAGTTTAGATTTATGTAACAGATGAGAAATAGGAACATTGAGGAATGTAAGCTCGGCCACGTCCATATGAACGACCGATGCAGGCGGCATGAGACCGAAATTTGCCCACGAATCCGCGCGCGGATGGCACGTATTTACATTTCGAATGCTGCAGAATCGCGCGTCGCACGCAGGGCATTCGACCGGTATTCAGGCACCTAAGAGGGCACAAAGAAAAAGGGCGCGTCCGAAGACGCGCCCCTGAAAGGGTCGACGGGTGGTGACGAAGGAGGCCTATTCGGCCGCCACCGTCTTCGTCGCCGAGGCCGCGGTCGCGCGGCGGCCATGGGCGCTGGCCAGCGGCTTGAGCACCACCAGCGCCATCACGGCGGCGATGATGTTCAGCGCCGCGGCCGTGATGAACACCGCGTGCCAGCTGCCCGTCGCGGTGGTGAGGATGCTGGTGAACGGCACGATCAGCGCCGCGGTGCCCTTGGCGGTGTAGAGCAGGCCCGCATTGGTGGTCGCGAACTTCGTACCGAAGGCATCGCCGCACATTGCCGGGAACAGCGAGTAGATCTCACCCCAGGCGAAGAAGACGAGGCCGGTCAGGATCACGAACAGCACCGGGTTGTGCCCGAGGACGCTGAGCGCGTAGATGCCGACGCCCTCGATGGCGAAGGCCACGAACATGGTGTTCTCGCGGCCGATCTGGTCCGACACCCAGCCGAAGAACGGACGGGTGAGGCCGTTCAGCACGCGATCGATCGCAGCCGCGAAGGTCAGCGCTGGCAGGGTGATGCCGATCAGGCTCACCGGCACGTCGGCGATGCCGAAATCCTTGGCGATCGGGCCGAGCTGGGCGGTCGCCATCAGGCCGCCGGCGGCCATCATGACGAACATCGCATACATCACCCAGAACAGCGGGGTGGTGAGCATCTCCTTCGGCGCGAAGTCGCGGGCCGACTGGGCGACCTTGGCGACCGCCTTGGCCGCGAAAGCAGCAATCTGCTCCTTCTTCGGCGCGGCGAGGAAGAGGCCGATGAACAGGATCACGACGCCCTGGACGACGCCGAAATAGAAGAAGGCGGCCTCGTAGCCCTGACTCTTGATCATGTTCTGGATCGGGATGACGGTCAGGGCCGAGCCCGCGCCGAAGCCGGCGGCGGTGATGCCGGCCGCAAGGCCGCGACGGTCAGGGAACCACTTGAGCGAATTGCCCACGCAGGTGCCATACACCGCGCCGGCGCCGACGCCGCCGAGCGCCGCGCCGACATAAAGCAGGGTCAGCGTATCGGCGTAGGAATTGACGACCCAGGCAAGACCGCAGAGCAGGCCGCCGAACAGTACGACGACGCGCGGGCCGTACTTGTCGACGAACCAGCCCTCGACCGGCACCAGCCAGGTCTCGGTAACGATGAAGATGGAGAACGCCACCTGGATCGCGGCGCGATCCCAGCCATGGGTTTCCTGCATCGGATTCACGAAGAAGGTCCAGCCATACTGCATGTTCGCGATCATGCACATGCAGATCACGCCGAACACGAGCTGAAGCCAGCGCTTCTTATTGACGGATGACGTTGCGTCAGTGGTCATTTTGTCCTCGAACGTTTCCCAACGTAATGAGCATCGAACAGTTTCTGTTTTCTTCTTGAATGCGCCTCAGCCGTCCTCGTCAGCGCGAGGTGCGACCTGCCATTGAGGCGACCATACTATGGTTTTTCAGTTATGCAAAATTTTGCATACCAGAAACATGAGCTATGTAACAGAAATATATCTTACCTATGGGAATATGACGGTAGGGAATACTGTCTGGTTATTACGCAACGTCAGCCGACGGAGCCCGCGCCTGCGCCGGCCGTCGTCCCTGCGCGCGGCACCGCCCCTCGGGCCGCATCCGCGAGCGCGCGGCGCGCGCGCCGCTGCGCATGGACATTCTGTATGTGATATACGATCCTCCTACGGCCTTTTCCCGAAGAGAATCGCCAAGGATCGCGGGACCGAGGCCGTGTAACCGCCGGACGACAGGCCACCGCGCACCTGTCGTGCAACGGCAAGCAAAAAGAATAAAAAACATCCGCAACTGACGAGGAAACCGCCCGTGGAAAGCGCCGATACCCAGACGAGACTGAATATTGCTCCTCTCGCCGCGAATACGAGCCTTCGCACCCTGGCCTACGATGCCATCAAGAAGGCCATCACCGAGATGGACATGTATGGGCAGGAGAGCGAGATCCGGCTGGACGAACGCCAGCTCTCACACGATCTCGGCGTGAGCCGCACGCCCATCCGCGAGGCCCTCACCGTCCTGGAGCAGGAAGGCTTCGTGCGCTCGGTGCCGCGGCGCGGCATCTTCGTGGTGCGCAAGTCCAAGCGCGAGATCATCGACATGATCATCGTGTGGGCGGCGCTGGAGAGCATGGCCGCCCGGCTCGCCGCCTCCCGCGCCAGCGACCGCGACCTCGCCGAGCTGCGCGAGGTGTTCCACGGCTTCGACGACGAGACCCCCGCCGAGCACCTGAACGAATACTCCAACGCCAATATCCGCTTCCACCAGACCATCATCGGGCTCAGCGGCTGCGAGATGATCGCGGAGATGACGGAAAATCTCTTCATCCACATCCGCGGCATCCGTGCCGTTTCGGTGCGGCAGGAGAACCGTTCCGAGCGCTCGCTGCAGGAGCACCGCGCCATCATCGCGGCACTGGTCGCGCGCGACGCCGACCTTGCCGAGCGCCTCGTGCGCGAGCACACGCTGGGCCTCGCCGCCCATGTGGAAAAGCACGGCCGCTTCCCCTCCTGACACGGACCTGGCCGGCGCGGCCGCCATTGGCGACCGGCCCCGGACGCATATGTCCCGCCCACCTCGACCCGCCGCCGCCTCGGCCGCGGGTCCTTTCATTTCAAGGCCTTATCGAACCGCGCCGCCGCGCTTTCGTGGGCGACCGGACCACCGCGCGAACTTTTGACTGCGTGTCGCAGCAATCTGTTCCGCCACCCTCGCCAGGACAATTCGACCGTGGTATATTGCATACGCAAGCGCGACTCCGACCGTCGGCCGGAACTTCGACGCGGGGCGGAAAGGCGCGCTGGCGTTGAGGAAAAGGAGCCCGATGCACCCCGGAATCCGGGACAACCGAATTGACATGTTGGTATTTGGTATGCCACTTTTTCGGAAATCCCCGGCGGATTTTCCGCAGAGGAAGCTTCCGTGAGCAGCAAGGCAGTTGTGAGCAAGCGCTGGCAAAGCGGTGACAATGGCCTGACCATCGATCGCCTGCCGGCCAAGGAGAGCTTCAAGAGCAAGGCTTACGCCGCTCTGAAGGAAGCCATCACCAACATGAACATCTACGGCTCGAGCGAGCCGATGCTGCTCGACGAGCGGGACATTTCGGAGCGTCTGGGCGCAAGCCGGACGCCCATCCGCGAGGCGGTCGCGATGCTGGAGCAGGAGGGCCTGCTCCGCGCCGTGCCCCGGCGGGGAATTATGGTGGTTCGCCGCAGCAAGGCCGAGATCATCGAGATGATCGAGGCCTGGGCGGCACTGGAAAGCATGGCGGTCCGCCTCGCGACGCAGCGCGCGAGCGACGAGGCGATCGCCGAGCTGAGGACTTTGTTCAAGAAGTTCGATCTCTCGCGGATCGAGCGTGACAGGTGCGACGAGTATTCTTCGGCGAATATCGCGTTTCACCAGGCGCTTATCCGGTTGAGCGGCTCCGCGCTGCTCGCCGCGATGACGGAAAACCTGTTCTTTCACGTACGGGCCATCCGCCATCGCACGATCTTCGAAATGGACCGGGCGCAGCGTTCGGCGTCCGACCATATGGAGATCATTCTTGCTCTCGAGGCGCGGGACGCGGACCGCGCCGAGCGTCTGGTCCGAGACCATACGCTCCGGCTCGCAAGGCATGTCGAGAGCCACGTAGACCTAGATTAGGGCGGCAAAAACCCGCCGAAGGACGTTTGGGAGGGAATACGGGATGTCCGCAGTCGCACAGGTAATTGACGTAAACGCCGCCGAGTCCGAGCAGGAGCTCACCGACGGCTTCCACCTCGTCATTGATGCGCTCAAGCTCAACGATATCGATACCATTTACGGCGTTCCCGGGATTCCGATCACGGATCTGGGCCGCATGGCGCAGGCCGAAGGCATTCGCGTCATCTCGTTCCGCCACGAGCAGAACGCCGGCAACGCCGCCGCCATCGCCGGCTTCCTCACCAAGAAGCCGGGCGTGTGCCTCACCGTCTCGGCGCCGGGCTTCCTCAACGGCCTGACGGCGCTGGCGAACGCCACCACCAACTGCTTCCCGATGATCCTCATCTCGGGCTCCTCCGAGCGCGAGATCGTCGACCTGCAGCAGGGCGACTATGAGGAGATGGACCAGCTCGCCATCGCCAAGCCGCTCTGCAAGGCGGCCTTCCGCGTGCTGCATGCGGCCGATATCGGCATCGGCGTCGCCCGCGCCATCCGCGCGGCGGTCTCCGGCCGTCCGGGCGGCGTCTATCTCGACCTGCCGGCCAAGCTGTTCTCGCAGGTCATGGATGCCGATGCCGGCTCCAAGTCGCTGGTCAAGGTGATCGACGCGGCTCCCGCGCAGCTCCCCTCGCCGGCCGCGATCACCCGCGCCCTCGACGTGCTGAAATCGGCCAAGAAGCCGCTGATCATCCTCGGCAAGGGCGCCGCCTATGCGCAGGCCGACGAGGAGATCCGCTCCTTCATCGAGACCTCGGGCATTCCGTTCCTGCCGATGTCGATGGCCAAGGGCCTGCTGCCCGACACCCATCCGCTCTCGGCCGGCGCCGCCCGCTCGACGGTGCTGAAGGATTCGGACGTCGTCCTGCTGGTCGGCGCGCGGCTCAACTGGCTGCTGTCGCACGGCAAGGGCAAGACCTGGGGCGACGCCCCGAAGAAGTTCATCCAGGTCGACATCGAGCCGAAGGAGATGGACTCCAACGTCGAGATCGTGGCGCCGCTGGTCGGCGACATCGGCTCGGTGATCGCGGCCCTGAACGAGGGCATCAAGTCCGGCTGGAAGGCGCCCGCCTCCGAGTGGACCGACGCCATCAACGCCCGCAAGGAAGTCAACATCGGCAAGATGTCCCAGCGGCTGCTCAAGAACTCCACGCCGATGGACTTCCATTCGGCGCTCGGGGCTCTCAAGCAGGTCATCAAGGAGCGTCCGGACGCGATCCTCGTCAACGAGGGCGCCAACACGCTCGACCTCGCCCGCGGCGTCATCGACATGTACCAGCCGCGCAAGCGCCTGGACGTCGGCACCTGGGGCGTGATGGGCATCGGCATGGGCTTCGCGATCGGCGCCGCGGTCGAGACCGGCAAGCCGGTTCTCGCGGTCGAGGGCGACTCGGCCTTCGGCTTCTCCGGCATGGAGGTCGAGACGATCTGCCGCTACGACCTGCCGGTCTGCGTCGTTATCTTCAACAATAACGGCATCTATCGCGGCACCGACACCGACCCGACCGGCCGTGACCCCGGCACCACCGTGTTCGTGCCGGGTTCGCGTTACGACAAGATGATGGAAGCCTTTGGCGGCGTCGGCTACCACGTCACGACCCCGGACGAGCTCAAGCGCGCCGTGGACGAGGCGATGGACTCCGGCAAGCCCACCCTCATCAACGCTGTGATCGATCCGGCGGCCGGCAGCGAAAGCGGCAACATCGGCAGCCTCAACCCGCAGAGCGTTGTGAAGAAGAAGTAAGTCGAACCGGGACGGGCGGAGCCCCCACTCCGCCCGTCTCATATCCGTGTCAACGAACATAACGGCGTAAAAACGCCGAACAAAAACCTCGAGAGGAACCCCATGGGCAAGGCATTGGACGGCGTTCGCGTCCTCGATTTCACCCATGTTCAGTCAGGCCCTACTTGCACGCAGCTTCTCGCGTGGTTCGGTGCCGATGTGATCAAGGTAGAGCGTCCCGGCGAAGGCGACGTCACCCGCGCTCAGCTGCGTGACGTCCCCAATGCGGACAGTCTCTACTTCACCATGCTGAACTCCAACAAGCGCTCCATCACGCTCGACACCAAGAACCCCGAGGGCAAGAAGGTCCTCGAGGAACTGGTGAAGATCTGCGACGTGATGGTGGAGAACTTCGCTCCCGGCGCGCTGGATCGCATGGGCTTCACCTGGGAGCGCATCCAGGAGCTGAACCCGCGCATCATCCTCGCCTCGGTGAAGGGCTTCGGCCCCGGCCCGTTCGAGGACTGCAAGGTCTATGAGAACGTCGCCCAGTGCACCGGCGGCTCGGCCTCGACCACCGGCTTCCGCGACGGCCTGCCTCTCGTCACCGCTGCGCAGATCGGCGATTCCGGTACCGGCCTGCATCTCGCGCTCGGCATCGTCACCGCGCTCTACCAGCGCACGCTGACCGGCCGCGGCCAGAAGGTGCTCTGCGCCATGCAGGACGCGGTGCTGAACTTCTGCCGCGTCAAGATGCGCGACCAGCAGCGCCTGGAGCGCGGCCCGCTGCGCGAATACAGCCAGTTCGGCGAGGGCTTCCCCTTCGGCGACTCGGTCCCCCGCGCCGGCAATGATTCCGGCGGCGGCCAGCCGGGCCGCATCCTGAAGTGCAAGGGCTGGGAGACCGATCCCAACGCCTATATCTACTTCATCACGCAGGCGCCGGTCTGGGCCAAGATCTGCGACGTGATCGGCGAGCCGGACTGGAAGACCGATCCGAACTACGCCACCCCGGCGGCGCGCCTGCCCCATCTCAACGAGATCTTCCACCGCATCGAATCGTGGACCATGGCCCACACCAAGTTCGAGGCCATGGAAGTCCTCAACAATTTCGACATCCCCTGCGGCCCGGTGCTGTCGATGAAGGAGATTTCCGAGGACCAGTCGCTCTACGCGACCGGCACCCTGGTGGAGCTCGATCATCCCACGCGCGGCAAGTACCTGACCGTCGGCAATCCCATCAAGCTGTCGGACAACGACGTCGAGGTCGAGCGTTCGCCGCTGCTGGGCGAGCACACCGAGGAGATCCTCGCCGAGGTGCTCCAGCTCAGCGGCGACGAGATCGAGCGCATCAAGTCCTCGGGCGCCGTCGGCGAGCCGGTCCGCCTCGCGGCGGAGTGACGAGATCGCGGCCGGCGCCCCGGCACCGGCCGTGCGTTGCAGAAAGCCTCCCGGCGGCGGGAGGCCGATCCTGACTGCAAACCATGGGGAGCCCGCCGCGTGGGAGACCATCGCGGCGCTCCGTGACGAAACGATCCGCCGGGCTGAGAAGCGTGCGCTACGCCGATGCCCGGCGGATTGTAGATCCAGTGTGGACGAAAAGAAGTCGTGAGTATTTCCGAAGTCGATCACCACCTGGGAGGTGTTCGCTTATCCCTTCGGGACCGGCGAGCATAGGGAGAAGTTAAGTCTTCCCATCCAAGAGGGATGGGAATTCTCATTCCGGCGGCAGGGTGAGCCTCCGTTGGATTGTTAACGCTTAAAAGGGAAGTCGACCGAGATGTCTAAGCCGCTCGAAGGTATTAAGATCATCGATTTCACGCACGTTCAGGCTGGCCCGGCCTGCACGCAGCTTCTCGCTTGGTTCGGCGCCGACGTGATCAAGGTCGAGCGTCCCGGCGCCGGTGACGTCACGCGCTCGCAGCTCCGTCACGTCAAGGACGCCGACGCGCTGTACTTCACCATGCTGAACTCCAACAAGCGCTCGCTGACGCTCGACACCAAGACGCCGCAGGGCAAGGAAGTCCTGACCAAGCTCATCAAAGAGTCGGACGTCATGGTCGAGAATTTCGGCCCCGGCGCGCTGGACCGCATGGGCTTCACCTGGGAACACATCCAGGAGCTCAACCCGGGCATGATCCTCGCCTCGGTCAAGGGCTTCTCGGAAGGCCACGCCTATGAGGACCTGAAGGTCTACGAGAACGTCGCGCAGTGCGCTGGCGGCGCCGCCTCCACCACCGGCTTCTGGGATGGCCCCCCGACCGTGTCGGCCGCCGCTCTCGGCGACTCGAACACCGGCATGCACCTGGCCATCGGCATCCTCACCGCGCTGCACCAGAAGGTGAAGACCGGCAAGGGCCAGAAGGTCGCCGTGTCGATGCAGGATTCGGTGCTCAACCTCTGCCGCGTCAAGCTGCGCGACCAGCAGCGCCTCGATGCGCTGGGCTATCTCGAAGAGTACCCGCAGTACCCGCACGGCGAGTTCTCCGACGTGGTGCCGCGCGGCGGCAATGCGGGCGGCGGCGGCCAGCCGGGCTGGGTGCTGAAGTGCAAGGGCTGGGAGACCGACCCGAACGCGTACATCTACTTCACCATCCAGGGCCATGCCTGGGCGCCGATCTGCAAGGCGCTGGGCAAGCCGGAGTGGATCGACGATCCGGCCTACAACACCGCCGAAGCGCGCCAGGACAAGATCTTCGACATCTTCGCCTTCATCGAGTCCTGGCTCGCCGACAAGACGAAGTTCGAGGCCATCGACATCCTGCGCAAGTTCGACATCCCCTGCGCCCCGGTGCTGTCGATGAAGGAAATCGCCAACGACCCGTCGCTGCGCAAGAGCGGCACCGTGGTCGAGGTCGATCACCCCAAGCTCGGCAAGTACCTGACCGTCGGCTCGCCGATCAAGTTCTCGGACGTCGAGGTCAACATCACCGCCTCGCCGCTGCTCGGCCAGCACACCAACGAAGTGCTCGCCGACCTCGGCTACTCGCAGGAAGAAATCTCCGCCCTGCACGACGCCAAGGCGGTCTGATCAAGACAGCCTTCAGGGCGGCGCGCCCGTCGCGTCGCCCTCCCCCGCGCCCCGCGCGCGGACATGGATCGGCCCTCCCGGGCAGCACCGTACGGCTTGGCCGGCGGCGCGCGGGAGGCGCTTCCGGGCCTCCCGGAGCAGGACGAAGGGTTCACCCGACGTTCGGTTCCTCCTAGGCGACTGGTGCCGGCGCTCAACGCGCCGGCATTTTTTTGTCAGGTGCCTTCGCTCTGAAGGACGACAACCCGCTTCGAGGCGTCATCCCGGAATGGCCGTCAGGCCATATCCGGGATCGCATGCCGATAAGAGCGAGGGTGGAGAGCGATCCCGGCTCTACGGCTGCGCCTCCGGCCGGGATGACGGCTATGGCACGCGCACCGGAGCGGGCTCTACCGCCCGGAATACTGCGTCGTCAGGCGCCGCGCCGCCTCGCGCACCCGCGCGCCGAGATCGACGATCCGCTCGGGCGGCATGCGCACCGTCGGCGCCGAGATCGAGATCGCGCCCACCGGCTCGCGCCATTCGTCGAGCACCGCCGCCGCCACGCAGCGCATACCGGGCGTGTGCTCCTCGTCGTCGATGGAATAGCCGCGCTCGGCGATCTGGGCGAGGTCGGCCTGCAGCGCCCGCCGGCTGACATGGGTGTGCTCGGTGAAACGCTGGAGCTGGTCGCCGCCGAGCCAGGCGCGCCGCGCCTCCGGGTTCATCGCCGCGAGGATCGCCTTGCCGCCACCCGAGGCGTGGATCGGCAGATCGCCGCCGATGCGGAAGAAGGCGCGCACCGCCGCATGGCTTTCCACCTGCGCGACGCAGATGAGATGCGGCCCCTCGATCAGCGACAGGTTCACCGTCTCGTTCACCCCGTGCGACAGCTCGCGCAGCAGGGAACGGGCGATTTCCGGCAGCTTGCGGATACGCAGATAGGCGGAGCCCACGCGGAACAGGCCGATGCCGACCATCCATTGGCCGGTCGCCGCGTCATGGCCGACAAGGCCGCGCCGCTCCAGCGTGGTCAGCAGGCGATGCACCGTCGAGGTCGGCAGTTCGGCGCTGCGCGCGACCTCGCTCAGCGTCAGCCCGTCGGAGAGCGCCAGCACCTCCAGCAGCGCGATGGCGCGGTCGAGCGACTGGACTTCCCCGCCGCCCTCCTGAGCGCCCGTGGAGGACGGTCGGCCGCGGCGGCGCACGGTCGGAACGGCCTGGTTCATCCGCAAAACACCTCCGAAATCGGGTGGCGGGATCACGCTCCCGCGCCCGCACCCTTCGCGTCGCCATCGACCGCCATTGTTATGGCATCGGTCGTCCGCGCACCCGTCCTAGCATAAAGGCGCATTCGTCATTTTTTCGCAAACCAGAAATACATCCCGTATTGCGGAAATGAGGGCGACGTGGCATGTTTTCCGCGATTTCGGAAATTCATTCCGCAGTGCGGGAAGAATGATACCGCTCCGCAGCATGGCGCGCCTCGCGCCGACAGGCTCCGGCGGCCCCGGAACCGGAGATTTTGAACAGGTCCGAAGGCCGGTGCCGGGCGCCGACAGCCCTGCCCAGACAGGGAAGCGCCCCCGCCGGCTGCAGTGACGCCAGGAGGAAGTGCCATGGCCAAGATGCGTGCCGTCGATGCCGCTATCCGGATTCTCGCGAAGGAAGGTGTGACCACCGCCTTCGGCGTGCCCGGGGCCGCGATCAATCCGCTCTATTCCGCGATGCGCGCCTTCGGGCAGACGCGTCACATCCTGGCGCGCCACGTCGAGGCGGCCTCGCACATGGCGGAAGGCTACACCCGCGCCAAGGCCGGCAATATCGGCGTGTGCATCGGCACCTCCGGCCCGGCCGGCACCGACATGATCACCGGCCTCTACTCGGCCGCCGCCGATTCGATCCCGATCCTGTGCATCACCGGCCAGGCGCCGCGCGCGCGGCTCTACAAGGAAGACTTCCAGGCGGTGGACATCGAGTCGATCGCCAAGCCGGTCGCCAAGTGGGCCGTCATGGTGCGCGAGCCCGCGCTCGTCCCGATGGTGTTCCAGCAGGCCTTCCACGTCATGCGTTCGGGCCGTCCCGGCCCGGTGCTGATCGACCTGCCGATCGACGTGCAGCTCGCCGAGATCGAGTTCGACGAGGACACCTACTCCCCGCTCGAAGTGTACAAGCCCAAGGCCACGCGCAAGCAGGCCGAGAAGGCGATCGCCATGTTGAACGAGGCCGAGCGCCCGCTCATCGTCTCGGGCGGCGGCATCATCAATGCCGACGCTTCCGACAAGCTGGTCGAGTTCGCCGAGCTGACCGGCGTGCCGGTCATCCCGACCCTGATGGGCTGGGGCACCATTGCCGACGACCATGACCTGATGGCCGGCATGTGTGGCCTGCAGACCTCGCACCGCTACGGCAACGCCAATATGCTGGCCTCGGACTTCGTGTTCGGCATCGGCAATCGCTGGGCGAACCGCCACACCGGCTCGGTCGACGTCTACACCAAGGGCCGCACATTCATTCACGTCGACATCGAGCCGACCCAGATCGGCCGCGTCTTCGGCCCCGATCTCGGCATCGTCTCGGATGCCGGCGCCGCGCTCGACCTCTTCATCGAGGTGGCGAAGGAATACAAGGCCGCCGGCAAGCTGAAGGACCGCTCCGCCTGGGCCAAGGAATGCCTCGGCCGCAAGAAGACCATGCTGCGTAAGACGCATTTCGACAACGTGCCGCTCAAGCCGCAGCGCGTCTATGAGGAGATGAACGAGGCGTTTGGCCGCGACACCCGCTACGTCTCGACCATCGGCCTCAGCCAGATCGCCGGCGCGCAGATGCTGCACGTCTACAAGCCCCGCAACTGGATCAATTGCGGCCAGGCCGGCCCGCTCGGCTGGACCCTGCCGGCGGCGCTCGGCGTGCGCGCGGCCGATCCGGACGCGGAGATCGTGGCGCTGTCGGGCGACTACGACTTCCAGTTCCTCATCGAGGAACTCGCGGTCGGCGCCCAGCACAAGCTGCCCTACATCCATGTGGTGGTGAACAACTCCTATCTCGGGCTGATCCGTCAGGCGCAGCGCGGCTTCAACATGGACTTCGAAGTCTCGCTCGCCTTCGACAACATCAACGCCGAGGAAAATGCCGGCTACGGCGTCGACCATGTCGCGGTCGCGGAAGGGCTCGGCTGCAAGGCGGTGCGCGTCTCCTCGCCCAACGAGTTCAAGGACGCCTTCGTGCGCGCCAAGGCGCTGATGAAGGAGCACCAGGTTCCGGTGGTGATGGAGTTCATCCTCGAGCGCGTCACCAACATCGCCATGGGCACCGAGATCGACGCGGTCAACGAGTTCGAGGAAGTGCTCGACCTGCCGCTGGAAAGCGCCGACAAGGCGTAAGAGCGGTTTCGCGCCCATTCGCGAGCCGAATAGCCTTTACTTTCCTCTCCCCGTTGGGGAGAGGTCGCCGCGTAGCGGCGGGTGAGGGGAAAGCCTCCGCCCTGCGGTAGCCTCCCTCACCCCACCCCTCTCCCCGCCGGGGAGAGGGAGCCAGTCCATCTTCCGAATGCCCCAGGAGCGGTCCATGCCCCGTTTTGCCGCCAATCTCACCATGCTGTTCAATGAGGTGCCCTTTCTCGACCGGTTCGAGAAGGCCGCCGCCGCCGGCTTCACCGGCGTCGAGTACCTCTTCCCCTACGACTTCCCGGTCGAGGAACTGGTCGCGAAGCTGAAGGCCAACGGCCTCAAGCAGGTCCTGCACAATCTGCCGGCCGGCAACTGGGGCGGCGGCGAGCGCGGCATCGCGATTTTTCCCGACCGCGTGGACGAGTTCCGCGCCGGCGTCGACAAGGCGATCACCTACGCCACCGCGCTCGGCTGCCCGCAGGTCAACATCCTCGCCGGCATCGCCCCCGCCGGCGTGGAGCGCGAGGTGCTGCACAAGACCTTCGTGGAAAACCTGAAATACGCCGCGCCGCGCATCAAGGATGCCGGCCTCAAGCTGCTGATCGAGCCGATCAACACGCGCGACATCCCCGGCTTCTTCCTGAACTACACGAAGCAGGCCAAGGCGATCATCGAGGAAGTCGGCTCCGACAACCTCTTCATCCAGTACGACATCTACCACATGCAGATCATGGAAGGCGATCTCGCCCGCACCATCGAGGCGAACCTGCCCCTGATCGCGCACATCCAGCTCGCCGACAATCCCGGCCGCAACGAGCCCGGCACCGGCGAGATCAACTACGAGTTCCTGTTCCGCTATCTCGACACCATCGGCTACGCCGGCTGGGTCGGGTGCGAGTACAAGCCGAAGGGCGACACCGAGGCCGGCCTCGGCTGGCTCAAGGCGCTCACCGGCGCGGCGTGACGTCGCAACGGACAAGAAACGAAGTCTAGGAAAACGAGGACAAGACGATGGCGAAGGTTGGATTTGTCGGTCTCGGCATCATGGGCGCGCCCATGGCCGGGCATCTCATCGACGCGGGCCACACGCTCTATCTCTATGACGTCAAGCCGGTCCCGGCGGAGCTGACGGGCAAGGGCGGCATCGCCTGCGCCAGCGGCACGGAAGTGGCGAAGAACGCCGACATCATCATCACCATGGTGCCGGACACTCCCCATGTCGCGGCCGCGCTGTTCGGCGAGAACGGCATCGCCGCCGGCCTCTCCTCCGGCAAGATCGTCGTCGACATGTCGTCGATCGCTCCGGTCGAGACCAAGGAATTCGCCAAGAAGATCAATGATCTCGGCTGCGATTACCTCGATGCGCCGGTCTCCGGCGGCGAGGTCGGCGCCAAGGCCGCCTCGCTGACCATCATGGTCGGCGGCCCGGAAGGCGCGTTCGAGACGGTGAAGCCGCTCTTCGAGAAGATGGGCAAGAACATCACCCTCGTCGGCGGCAATGGCGACGGCCAGACCACCAAGGTCGCGAACCAGATCATCGTCGCGCTGACCATCCAAGCGGTCGGCGAGGCGCTGCTGTTCGCCTCCAAGGCGGGCGCGGACCCGGCCAAGGTGCGCCAGGCGCTGATGGGCGGCTTCGCCAATTCGCGCATCCTGGAAGTGCATGGCGAGCGCATGGTGAAGCGCACCTTCAACCCGGGCTTCCGCATCGAGCTGCACCAGAAGGACCTGAACCTGGCGCTGAACGGCGCCCGCCAGCTCCAGATGGCGCTGCCGGCGACCGCCCTGGCGCAGCAGCTGTTCAGCGCCTGCGCGGCCAATGGCGGCGCGGCGTGGGATCACTCGGCGCTGGTCAAGGCGTTGGAAATGCTCGCGAACCACACGGTCGCGCCGGACGCCTGATACACATCGCATTATGAATGCAGAATGACCTTCGGGGGCGCCAGGCGCCCCCGAACTGTTTCTGGCGGAAAAAGTAAGCATTGCTGCCCCGGTAGTGGAACCCCGCTGCCGGGGTAGTCTTTTGAGCGGTCAGGCAGACAATTGTTCTGTCCTATACACCGTGGACAAGCCGGCGTTAGCCGAAGTAACTTAGCCGACACGTCGCAAACACGCCCCGCTAGGCACGCGAAGCGGCTCAACATGCGCGACGTATTATCACGCCCGTGACTTCGCTCTTGACTAGGGCCCCATCGTCCCTAATCATGGCATACAAAATACCAAACAAGTTCGGGCACCGCGGGGGTAGCCCGGACAGCAGGAGGGAGTCCCATGAAGGTCTGCATCTATGGTGCCGGCGCAATCGGCGGTTATGTCGGTGTTCAGCTCAAGCGGGCTGGCGTCGACGTGAGCCTCGTTGCCCGCGGCCCCCATCTCGAGGCCATGAAGCAGAATGGTCTCAAGCTGCTCATCGACGGCGAGGAGCGTGTCGAGCGCATTCCGTGCTCCGACAACCCGGCCGATCTCGGTCCGCAGGACTATGTCATCGTCGCGCTCAAGGCCCATTCGGTGCCGGGCGTGGTCGACGCGATGCAGCCGCTGCTCGGCAACGACACCGCCGTCGTCACCGCCGTCAACGGCGTGCCGTACTGGTACTATTACAAGCATGGCGACCAGCTCGAAGGTAAGACGCTCGAGAGCGTCGATCCCGGCAGCAAGCAGTGGAACGGCCTGCGCCCCGAGCGCGCCATCGGCTGCATCGTCTATCCCGCGACGGAAGTGGTCGAGCCGGGCGTCATCAAGCACGTCTACGGTGACAAGTTCCCGCTCGGCGAGCCCTCGGGCGAGATCACCGAGCGCGCCACCAAGCTGTCCGAGGCGTTCGCCGCCGGCGGCATGCGCGCTCCCGTGCTGCCGAACATCCGCGACGAGCTGTGGCTGAAGCTGTGGGGCAACCTCTGCTTCAACCCGATCAGCGCCCTCACCCATGCCACCCTCGACGTGATCGCCTCCGATCCCGGCACCCGCGCGGTGGCCAAGGCGATGATGCTGGAGGCGCAGGAGATCGCCATCCAGTCCGGCGTGAACTTCCGCGTCGGCGTCGAGCGCCGCATCGATGGCGCGGGCGCCGTCGGCGCGCACAAGACCTCGATGCTGCAGGACCTGGAGCGCTCGCGCGCCATGGAGATCGACCCGCTCGTCACGGTCGTCCAGGAAATGGGCCGCCTCGCCGGCATCCCGACCCCCACCATCGACATCGTGCTCTCGCTGGTCCGCCAGCGCGCGCAGATCGCCGGCCTGTACAACTGAGTTCCGGCACAATGGCATACTGGGTTCGTTTCCAGCGCTCGGGCGCTGCCGGCTTCGGCACGCTCGAGGGCGACACCATCACCGTCCACACCGGCGACATGTTCAACGGCGCCACCCCGACCGGAGAGCGCGTCGCGCTCTCCGAGGTCGCGCTGCTCGCCCCGACCGAGCCGAGCAAGATCATCGCGCTGTGGAACAACTTCCACGCCCTCGCCGCGAAGATCAACTCGCCGGTGCCGGCCGATCCGCTCTACTTGCTGAAGGCCGGCTCCTGCCTGACCACGCCCGGCGCCACCGTGCGCCGGCCCGCCTCCTATGACGGCAAGATCGTCTATGAGGGCGAGCTCGGCATCGTCATCGGCAGGAAGGCCACCGGCGTTTCGGAAGAGGAAGCCGGCGACTACATCTTCGGCTACACCTGCGTGAACGACATCACGGCGGCGGACATCATCAACAAGGACGCCACCTTCGCCCAGTGGGTGCGGGCCAAGAGCTTCGACGGCTTCGGCCCGTTCGGCCCGGTGGTGGCGACCGATGTCGACCCCGCCACGCTCGTCGTGCGCACCGTGCTCAATGGCGAGGAGCGCCAGCGCTATCCGATCAGCGACATGGTGTTCTCCACCCGCCAGCTCGTCAGCCGCATCTCGCACGACATGACGCTCAACCCCGGCGACGTCATCTGCTGCGGCACCTCGATCGGCGTCGGCACCATGAAGGCCCCGACCAACACGGTGGAAATCGTGATCGAGGGCATCGGGACGCTCAGCAACACTTTCGTGCAGTAGCGTCACGGCGCGCTAGCGCCTATAGGGAAATAGGATACGCCAATCGACGGGAGGGCCTCGCGGGCTCTCCCGGCCGTCCGGTTGTGGAGGAGCGGAATTAATGAACATCCATGAGTATCAGGCCAAGGGAGTGCTCCGCGAATTCGGGGTCCCGGTGCCGAACGGCGTCGCCATTCTCGACGCCGCCGAGGCCGATGCCGCCGCGGCCAAGGTCGCCGGCCCGGTCTGGGTGGTGAAGAGCCAGATCCATGCCGGCGGGCGTGGCAAGGGCAAGTTCAAGGAGGCCGATGCCGGCGAGAAGGGCGGCGTGCGCGTCGTCAAGTCCGCCGCCGAGGCAGCCGCCAACGCCAGGCAGATCCTGGGCAAGACGCTCGTGACCATCCAGACCGGCCCGGCCGGCAAGCAGGTCAACCGCGTCTACATCGAGGAAGGCTCCGACATCGACAAGGAGTTCTACCTCTCCGCCCTCGTCGACCGCGCCACCTCGCGCGTCGCCTTCGTCGTCTCGACCGAAGGCGGCATGGACATCGAGGAAGTCGCGCATTCGACGCCCGAGAAGATCCACACCTTCTCCGTCGATCCGGCCACCGGCGTCATGCCCCATCATGGCCGCACCGTCGCGCAGGCGCTCGGCCTCACCGGCGACCTCGCCAAGCAGGCCGGCAGCCTGGTCGACAAGCTCTACAAGGCCTTCGTCGCCAAGGACATGGCGATGCTGGAGATCAACCCGCTGGTCGTCACCAAGACCGGCGAGCTGAAGTGCCTCGACGCCAAGATCTCCTTCGATTCCAACTCGCTCTATCGCCATGCCGACGTGGTGGCGCTGCGCGACGAGACCGAGGAGGACGCCAAGGAAATCGAGGCCTCCAAGTACGACCTCGCCTATATCGCGCTGGACGGCACCATTGGCTGCATGGTCAACGGCGCCGGGCTCGCCATGGCGACGCTGGACATCATCCAGCTCTATGGCGAATCCCCCGCCAACTTCCTCGACGTCGGCGGCGGCGCCACCGAGGAGAAGGTGACGGCGGCGTTCAAGATCATCACCTCGGACCCGAGCGTGAAGGGCATCCTCGTCAACATCTTCGGCGGCATCATGAAGTGCGACGTCATCGCGCGCGGCGTCATCGCCGCGGTGAAGACGGTCGGCCTCGAAGTCCCGCTCGTCGTGCGCCTCGAAGGCACCAATGTCGAGGAAGGCAAGCAGATCATCCGCGAGAGCGGACTGAATGTCATCCCGGCGGACGATCTCGACGACGCCGCCCAGAAGATCGTCAAGGCTGTGAAGGAGGCTGCGTGATGTCGGTTCTGATCACTAAAGACACCAAGATCATCACCCAGGGCTTCACCGGCAAGAACGGCACCTTCCACTCCGAGCAGGCGCTGGCCTATGGCTCGAAGGTGGTCGGCGGCACCTCGCCGGGCAAGGGCGGCTCCGTCCATCTCGGCCTGCCGGTGTTCGACACCGTCGCCGAGGCGCGCGACAAGACCGGCGCCGACGCGTCGGTGATCTACGTGCCGCCGCCGGGCGCGGCCGACGCCATCTGCGAGGCGATCGCGGCGGAAATCCCGCTCATCGTCTGCATCACCGAGGGCATTCCGGTGCTCGACATGGTGAAGGTGCGCCGCGCGCTGGACGGCTCCAAGTCGCGCCTCGTCGGCCCGAACTGCCCCGGCATCGTCACCGCCGGCGAATCGAAGATCGGCATCATGCCGGCCAACATCTTCAAGAAGGGCTCCGTCGGCGTCGTCTCGCGCTCGGGCACGCTGACCTATGAGGCGGTGTTCCAGACCTCGCAGGAGGGCCTCGGCCAGACCACGGCCGTCGGCATCGGCGGCGATCCGGTCAAGGGCACCGAGTTCATCGACGTGCTGGAGCTGTTCCTGGCCGACGACGCCACCGAGTCGATCGTCATGATCGGCGAGATCGGCGGCTCTGCCGAGGAAGAAGCGGCGCAGTTCCTCAAGGACGAGGCCAGGCGCGGCCGCAAGAAGCCCATGGTCGGCTTCATCGCCGGCCGCACGGCGCCTCCCGGCCGCCGCATGGGCCATGCCGGCGCGATCATCTCGGGCGGCAAGGGCGGCGCCGAGGACAAGATCGCGGCGATGGAAGAGGCCGGCATCGTGGTCTCCCCCTCCCCGGCCCGTCTCGGCAAGACGCTGGTCGACGTGCTGAACAAGCGCGTCGCCGCCTGACCGGGCCACACGCCACTCAAAGCGAAAGCCCCGCGGCAGCGATGCCGCGGGGCTTTTTCATTTCAGACCGGGTAGCATTCCGGCGGCAGCGCCGCCGTTTCCTCATTGCCGAGCGTCTCGGCGATCAGGATCGTCATCCATGCGTGGCACAGGATGAGCAACGGCAGCAGGGGATACACCGACTCGAACATGCGCGGTCTCCGGTCATTTGTCTGTTGCAGCGCAACATAACGAATGCACCGGGTATGTGGTATACCTCATACCAAATAACGCCCCTGCGTTTTACGCATGCCGAGCGCCTTGCGCTGACCAAATTCCCACATGACGGCGTTCCGGCGCGACCCGGCGGGCGCCTGTGCGCCGATGCCTCATCTGAGTCCGACGGACATAGACGCAAAGCCGTGCGCGGCTCGACGGTGCTGCCATGCGCGCGCCAAGCGACGCCGCGGCCGGACATGCAGGGAGTGTGGCGGCGAAGGGTCGGACCGGAGCGATCCGGTCAGTTGCCGCCGTTCGGTGCCGCCACGGGCAGGCCCCAGGCCGAGAACGCCTGGCGGAACACCTGATCGCCCGCCGGCCCCTTCTCCAGCACCAGAATGGCGCGGCGCCCGTTCTCGAACACCAGTGGCAGGTCGAGCCAGTTGCGCGTCACCAGGAAGCCGAGATTGCGCTGGATGTCGGAATCGAGCGCGGACAGGCCGATCAGGAAGAAGTTCGGTGCCACGCGCACGGCGAGGCCGACCAGCGGCGCCCCTTGTGCGCCTTCCGACGCCTTCGCCCGCATGCCGGGCACGCTCGATACGTTGCCGAGGTCGAAATTCGGCGGCAGGCGGAACTGCGCCTCGATGATGTGCGAGGCGGGGATCGTCGAATCCTGATTGCGCCGCAGCGTCAGCGTCGCGGAGATGTTGCGCGCCGGAATGGTGATGTTGGCGCGGATGCCGACATCCGGCGCCAGGCCGTTGCCGGGATTGATGGTCTCGGTGCTCCAGACCACCGTGCCCACATATTGCTGCAGGCCCTGTTCGCCGCCGCCGGGGCTTTCCTCGAACAGCGCCGCGCGCTGCGCGACGTCGATGCCCTGTCCCGCCGGCGGCGTGTCGCCTGGCTCGGGCTGGGCCGGCCGCGACGTGTCGGGCGCCTGCGCGATACGATCGGTCGACTTGGGCGCGTCGGTCCTGGCCGGGCTGGTGGGCGCCTGCGCGGTCTGCGTCGGCGCGCTCGCTCCGCCACCGATCAGGGCGACGATGGTCTCGCGCTGGGTGTAGCCCACGAAAGCGCCGGCGATCAGCAGGACCACGAACACCAGAATGGCGATCAGCCGCCCACGTCCGCCGCGGGAGGGCTTCTCCTCGTCCACCGGTTCGCCCGCGGCATCGTCCTCGGTGCCCGTCCCCGTCTCGTCCGTCTCTTCATAAGGCAGCGTGCCCGCCTCGCGCTCGCGCACCATGCGCGCGGCATCGCTGCGCCAGTCGTGGCGCTCGCCGGCCGCATGGGAGGGGTCGATGCCCGCGGCCACCGCCTCGGCCTCGCTCAGCGTGTCCGCATCGCCACGCTCGGGCGCGACGGACGGCGCGGTGGGCCGCTCGGCCGGACGCGGTGCGGCAGGTGCCGGCGGAACGACCGGAGCCGGCGGGGCGGCCGGTGGCGGAGAAGCCGGCGCGGGCGGAGGAACGGGTGCCGGCGCAGAAGGCTGTCCGGCGGCAGGGTAGTCCGCCTCCACACGGGCGATCGAATCCTCGAGCGCCTGCTGCTCGCGCTGGATATCCGGTTCCGAGAGCGGCGGATCGACCGCCCTGAGCTGCGCCAGGAGCGCCCGGCGCGCCCGCTCATAGACAGCCTTGCGGGCCTCCCCGGATTTGTCGGGAAGGCCGCCAATGGCGCGTGCGATGAGCGGGTAATAGTCGGCCATGAGCGGGATCAGTCAGCGCGAATCAGGGGTTACGATTCAAACGGATTCTGTACCAGGATCGTATCATCACGTTCCGGGCTGGTGGAAAGCAACGCCACCGGGCACCCGATCAGTTCCTCGATCCGCCGGACATATTTCACCGCCTCGGCCGGCAGGTCGGCCCAGGAGCGGGCGCCGGCGGTCGATTCGGTCCAGCCCTCGATGGTCTCGTAGACCGGCTCCACCCGCGCCTGGGCGTCCTGCCCGGAGGGGAAATAGTCGATCTCGCGGCCGTCGAGCCGGTAGCGCGTGCACACCTTCAACTCGGTGAAGCCGTCCAGCACGTCGAGCTTGGTGAGCGCGATGCCGTTGATGCCGGAGGTGCGCACGGTCTGGCGCACCAGAGCGGCGTCGAACCAGCCGCAGCGGCGCGGCCGGCCGGTCACGGTGCCGAACTCGCGTCCGCGCTCGCCGATCCGGCGGCCGGTGTCGTCGTGCAGCTCGCTCGGAAACGGCCCCTCGCCGACGCGGGTCGTGTAGGCCTTGGTGATGCCGAGCACATAGCCGATCGCGCCCGGGCCGAGGCCGGAGCCGGTCGCCGCCTGCGCCGCCACCGTGTTGGACGAGGTGACGAAGGGATAGGTGCCGTGGTCGACGTCGAGCAGCGCACCCTGCGCGCCCTCGAACAGGATCTTCGCCCCGCGCCGGCGCTCGTCGTCGAGCAGCGCCCAGGCGCGGTCCATATAGGGCAGCACCTTCGGTGCGATCTCGATCAGCTCGGCGCGCAGCCGCACCCCGTCGACTTCCTCGATGCCGAGGCCGCGCCGCAGCGCGTTGTGGTGCGCCAGAAGGCGGTCGATCTTGGCCTCGAGCGTCTCCGGCGAGGCCAGATCCACGAGGCGGATGGCGCGCCGGCCCACCTTGTCCTCATAGGCCGGGCCGATACCGCGCTTGGTGGTGCCGATCTTGGTGCCGGCGGAGGCGTTCTCGCGGATGGCGTCGAGTTCGCGGTGCAGCGGCAGAATGAGCGCGACGTTTTCCGCCACGCGCAGGCGCTCCGGCGTGACCTCGATGCCCTGTCCGCTGATGCGGGCGATCTCGTCGACCAGCGCCCACGGATCGAGCACGACACCGTTGCCGATCACCGAAAGACGGGCGCCGCGCACCACGCCGGAAGGCAGCAGCGACAGCTTGTAGGTCTTGTCGCCGACGACCAGCGTATGACCGGCATTATGGCCGCCCTGGAAGCGGACGACGACGTCCGCCTGCTCGCTGAGCCAATCGACGATCTTACCCTTACCCTCGTCGCCCCACTGGGAACCGACGACGACCACATTCGTCACGAGCCACGCTCCTGATTGCAAGGCTGGGCCGGCGACGTGCCGTACCCGCGCACAGACAAAGCCCCGGGGACAGGTCCGGCCGGGGCTGCATCGTCTTAAGGGATGAGTCCGGGTCAGGCAAGGACACTGCGGACACGCACGGGCCCTGCTGGCGATGCACTCCCGGCTGGCGTCGCTGACAGGGCACTATTGCACCTCTGCAAACGCTGGACGATTGCACCCGCGCGGTGCCCGCCCGACTTTAAGGGGCAGCGGCGCAATGCCGCCGCAAGGAGCCATCATGACCATCACGACCATCGGCCAGCCGACCCCCGCGCCTCTCGCCAGCGCCCCTCCGCTGCCGGCCGGGCTCGGCATGGGTGCGGTACGCCTGCGCATCCACGATGCGGCGCGCTCGGTCACCTTCTATACGGGGACGGTCGGGCTTGCCCTGCTGGGCAAGGGCGAGGACGGCATCATTCGTCTCGGCGTCGGCGACGAGGTCATCGTCGAGCTGGAGGAAGTCCCCGACGCCCGCCCGCGTCCGCGCGGCGCCACCGGCCTGTTTCATGTCGCCATTCTCGTCCCCGACCGCGCCGCGCTGGCCGTCGTGCTGCGCCGGCTGATCGCGCAGGGTGTGCAGCTCGGCGCCTCCGACCATCTGGTGAGCGAGGCGCTCTACCTCGACGATCCCGACGGCAACGGCATCGAGATCTACCGCGACCGCCCGGCCAGCGACTGGCGCTGGGACGGCGCGACGGTGGAGATGGCGACCTATCAACTCGACCTGCGCAACCTGCTCGCCGATCTTCCTGCCGATGTGCCGGTCGAGGCGCCGATGCCGGCGGGCACCCGCGTCGGCCATGTCCATCTCCAGGTCGGCGACATCGCGAGCGCCCGCCGCTTCTATGTCGAGCGGCTGGGCTTCGAGGTGACGACGGATCGCTATCCCGGAGCGCTGTTCGTCAGCGCCGGCGGCTACCACCACCATCTCGGGCTCAATGTCTGGCACAGTCGCGGCGGCGGCCCCGCTCCGGCCGGCAGCCTTGGCCTCGCGCATGTCGAGCTTGTCCTGCCGGATGCCGCGGCGGTCGAGGCGCTGCAGGCCCGGCTGGTCGCGGCCGGCGAGCCCGTCATGCCGATTGACCAGGGCTTTGCAGCCGCCGATCCGTGGGGAACACGCGTGCATGTCCGCGCCCGGCGCTGATCCGCGCGGCGGCGCGGGCGCGCGGCCATAATCAGCTCATCGGTTCAGATCAGAATTTTTCATGGGTCCGGCAGTCCCATCACGAAGGAAAATGCTCTAGAGCGTTCGGGCGCTCACGGCCTCCACCCGGACCCTGCCATGTTCCGTCGCCTGCTCGACGCGCCGTACCTGTTGCTCACCCTGGTGCCGCTGTTCTGGGCCGGCAACATCGTGATCGGCCGCCACATTGCCGGGCATGTGCCGCCGGCCACGCTCGCCTGGCTGCGCTGGGTGCTGGCGGTGCTGATCCTGCTGCCCTTCGCCTGGCGCGCGATGCGCGCGGACTGGCCGCTGGTGCGGCGTCACTGGGTGCTGGTCGGCGTGCTGTCCTTCACCGGCATCACGCTGTTCAACACGATGCAGTATCACGCGCTGGAGTTCACGCCGGCGCTCAACGCGCTGCTGATCCAGTCCACCGGGCCGCTGCTCATCGCCTTCTGGTCGCTGCTGCTCAACGGGGAGCGGCTTTCCGGCGGACAGGCAGCCGGCATCGGTCTCTCGCTGCTCGGCGTGCTGGTCATCATCTGCCGGGGGGATCCGGCAGTGCTGGTCAACATCGAGTTCAACCGCGGCGACATCTGGATGATCGCGGCGATGATCGTCTATGGCATCTATTCGTCGCTGCTGGCGCGACGGCCCGCTTTCTCGCAGTTCGGCTTCCTCGGCTTCAGCCTCGGCCTCGGCGCCCTGCTGCTCACGCCGCTCTTCGTCGCCGAGCGGATGGTCAGCCCGCCCGTCATATTCGATGCGAAGGCGATCGGCGCCATCATCTATGTGGCGATCTTCCCCTCGGTGCTGGCCTATCTGTTCTTCAACCGCGGCATCCAGCTCGTCGGCCCCAACCGCGCCGCGCCGTTCTTCCATCTCATGCCGGTCTTCGGCTCGGCGCTGGCGATCGTCTTCCTCGGCGAGCGACCGTATCTCTACCACGCGGTCGGCTATGCGCTGGTGCTCTGCGGCGTCGTCACCGCCACGCTGTGGGCGCCGAAAACCGGCCGGCCAGCCGCCTCAGCCGAGCTCGAAGCTGGTGACGCCATAGACCCGCTCCAGCGCCACCGGCCGGATTGATCCCCGGTACATGCGCGCCGTCTCGAAGGCCGGCGCGAGGCCATGCCGGCGCGCCAGCGCGAGGGCCGCCGCATTCGGCTCGGGCACGTCGAGCACGATGGCGCCGCTTCCCGCCACCGCCCGCAGCGCCCGGAACACGCTCTCGGCCGCCGCCTCGTCGGCCGCCACCAGCGGGCCGATCTTCCAGCCCGCCCGCGCCGGGCGCACCACGCCCCAGCCCGCGAGTTCCCCGTCCCGCAGCAACGCACGCCCGGCATGGCCCGGCGCCGACAGCCAGGCCTTGAGGAAGGCTGCGCGGGGTGCGGGAAACACGCAGGCGTCACTCGCCTCGACCCGCCCGAACGGCACCGTGGCGAGATCGACCGTGCCGCCGGTCTCGCCGGCCGCCGGCGTTCCGGCGAAGCGGATGTTGCGGTAGGCGAAACTGAATCCCTGGCGGACGTAGTTCGCCTGCTGCGCCAGCACGCCGTCGAGACCCACGGTGCGCGCTCCGGCATGGGCGAGCCCGGCCTGCCAGAGCCGCAGGCCGATGCCGCGCCCGCGCAGCTCCGGCCGGACGATGTAGAAGCCGAGAAAGGCAAAGGCCGGATCGTAGTTGACCACGGAGATCACCGCCGCCGGCGCCCCGTCCTGCTCGGCGACGAGAAAGCCCTGCGGGTCCACCGCGCCGAAACAGGCCGCGTCGGCAAGTCCGGGATTCCAGCCCTCCGCCGCCGCCCAGTCCACTGCCAGCTGAATTTCCGCCGCATTAAGCGCGCGAATGCTTATATCCGCCGGCATTCCACCCCTCCTCCGGCTCCCGGGAGACGACGATGTTCTTCGAGGAAATCGCCATCGGCATCGCGATGATGCTGCTGGTGATGCTGGTTCATCTCATGGCCACGTATATTCTCATCGACTGCTCGGACGCCTATGATCAGGTCTTCAAGCGTCATCCCCGGCTGCGTCTGCTGCTGGCGCTCATCGTCGCCAATATCCTGCTGCTCACCGCCCACCTCATAGAGGTCGGGATCTGGGCCGTCGTCTATGCCGCGAAGGGGCTCGTGACCCATCACGACGACGCCTATTACTCCGCCTTCGTCAATTACACCGCGCTCGGCTACGGCGATTCGCTGCAGCAGACCGCGACGCGGCTGATCGGCCCGATGACGGCGGGCAGCGGCATCATGATGTTCGGCTGGACGACGGCCCTGCTGTTCCTCGTCATCCAGCAGCATCTGCCGGAAGTGCATCGTCCGCGTCGCCCGCGCGCACCGCGCCGGGAAGAGCCTCCTCACCCCGCCGAGGAACAGGACGCCACCGGCGGCGCATCCTCTCCCGTCGTCAGGTCGTAGAGGTCGGCCTTGTCGCCTTTCGTCCACCAGATGTACTTGCCGCCGGCATAGCGCGCGCCGGAAGCCGCGAGCACGTTGGACAGCACGAGAAACTCGCCCTTGAAGGCGAGCGTGGCCAGTGCCACCGGCGGCGCGTTGAAATAATGCGCCTCGACAGGGCCGAAGCCGCCGCAATCATAGGCGACCCTGATCGTCTCCGGGCTGGCGCCGGCCGGCAGCGGGATGACGATCTCCCCCGCCGGCTCTCCCGCCTGGGCGGCGGCCGGGAGCAGCGCGAGGAGAAAAGCGAAGACGGCGGCCTGCCTCATGGGGATTACTCCGGGGTGTGCGGCGGCTTGTGGTGTTCATGCCAGTGGCGCGCGATGTCGATGCGGCGCGGCACCCAGACGCCGTCATGCGCGGCGATGTGGTCGAGGAAGCGCTGCAAGGCGAGGATGCGCCCCGGCCGCCCGACGAGGCGGCAATGCAGGCCGACGCTGAGCATCTTCGGCGCCTCGGCGCCTTCCGCGTAAAGCGCGTCGAAGCTGTCGCGCAGATAGGTGAAGAACGGGTCGCCCGAATTGAAGCCGGCGGGAATGGCGAAGCGCATGTCGTTGGTATCGAGCGTATAGGGGATGCTCAGGTGGGGGCCGCGCGGCCCCTCCACCCAGAACGGCAGGTCGTCGGAATAGATGTCGGAATCGTAGAGGAAGCCGCCCTCCTCCATCACGATGCGGCGCGTGTGCTCGGAGGTCCGCCCGGTGTACCAGCCCAGCGGGCGCGCGCCGACGAGTTCCGTATGCAGGCGCATGGCAAGGTCGAAATCGGCCTTCTCCGCCTCATAGGAGTGGTTGCGATAGTCGATCCATCTCAGGCCATGGCTGGCGATCTCCCAGCCCGCCTCCTTCATCGCCGCCACCGCGTCGGGGTTGCGGGCCAGCGCGGTGGCGACGCCATAAACGGTCACCGGCAAGGCGCGGGAGGTGAACAGCCGCCACAGCCGCCAGAAGCCGGCGCGCGAGCCGTATTCGTAGATCGACTCCATGTTCATGTGCCGCTGGCCCGGCCAGGGCTGGGCGCCGACGATCTCCGAGAGGAACGCCTCGGAAGCCGCGTCGCCGTGCAGGACGCAGTTCTCGCCACCCTCCTCGTAATTGATCACGAACTGCACCGCGATTCGCGCCCCGCCCGGCCATTTCGGGTCCGGCGGGTTGCGGCCATAGCCGATCATGTCGCGGGGATAGGCGGAATCGATCTTGAACATGCGGGCTGTCTCGGAACGGAGGCGGATGGCGCTGGCCTCAGGCTAGCCCGTTCGCGGCGAAGGCGGAACCGTCCGCCGCGTCGGCTCGGGAGGCGATCCCCCGAACAGCCGCCCGCAACATATCCGCCGCACAAATCTTGCATCCTGCTCTCGACAAGCCGGTGCCCGGCAGTCTTCATGTGGCAAAGAACTCACGTAAGGTGCCCGATGTCGCTTCCCGATCCCAGCCTCCTGCTCGCCCGTGCCCCCGTCATTCCCGTCGTCACCGTTCCCAGCGTGGCGGCCGGCGTCAAGCTGGCGCGGGCGCTCGCCGAGGGTGGCCTGCCGCTGATCGAGGTGACGCTGCGCACGCCGGCGGCACTGGAGGCCATCGCCGCCATCGCCGCCGAGGTACCGGACGCCATCGTCGGCGCCGGCACGGTGACGCGGCCGGACCTGATCCAGAAATGCATCGACGCGGGCGCCCGCTTCCTCGTCAGCCCCGGCTGCCCCCCCGCGCTGGCGGAGGCGCTGGCGGAAGCGCCGGTACCGGTCATGCCCGGCTGCGCCACCGCCACCGAGGCGATGACGCTGCACGCCATGGGCTTTCCGGTGCTGAAGCTGTTCCCGGCCGAATCGGTCGGCGGCGTCGGCCTCCTCAAGTCGCTCGCCGGCCCGCTGCCGGATCTGCGCTTCTGCCCGACCGGCGGCATCGGCCCGTCCAATGTCGGCTCCTATCTCGCCCAGCCCAACATCCTTGCCGTCGGCGGCTCCTGGGTGGCGCCGAGCGAGGCCGTCACCATGGGCGACTGGGAGCAGATCGTCGCGCTGGCCAAGGCCGCCTCCAAGCTGCACCGGGCCGCCTTTCCGCTCTGAGCCGGGGCGATCGACAAAAAAAGGGCCCTCCGGAGACGCTCCGGAGGGCCCTTTTTAGTGTCGTGGAGGGTTTCGCCTCAGAACGCCAGCGGCTTGGCCTGCTTCACCGAGGGAAGCTGCTGCACCTTGTCGAGCACCTCGGCCGGCACCTTGCCGTCGACCTCGACCAGCGCGATGGCGTCGCCGCCCTGGCGGTCGCGGCCGAGCGCGAAGGTGGCGATGTTGAGCCCGGCATCGCCCAGCAGGCTGGCGAAGCGGCCGACGAAGCCCGGCCGGTCCTCGTTGGTGACGTAGAGCATGGAGGGCGCGAACTCGGCGTCCACCTTGATGCCCTTGATGTCGACGATGCGCGGGCGTCCGTCGGCGAAGACGGTGCCGGAGATCGAGCGTTCCATCTTGTCGGTCACAACGGTCAGCGTAATCAGGCTCTCATAGTCGCCGGCGATCTCGCGGGTGGTCTCCTCCACCACGATGCCGCGCTCCTTGGCGATGCTCGGCGCGGAGACGACGTTGATGTCGGCCAGCGCCGGGCGCAGCAGGCCGGCCACGGCGGCCGAGGTCAGCGCCTTGATCTTCAGGCCTGCCACCGCGCCGTCATAGGTGATGCGCACCGTCTTGATGTCGGTGTCGGTGAGCTGGCCGGCGAAGGAGCCGAGCTTTTCCGCAAGCTCGATGAAGGGCTTCAGCTTCGGAGCCTCTTCCGCCGTGATCGAGGGGAAGTTGACCGCGTTGGAGATCGCCCCGCGCAGCAGGTAGTCGCTCATCTGCTCGGCGACCTGCAGGGCCACGTTCTCCTGCGCCTCGGCGGTCGAGGCGCCCAGATGCGGGGTGCAGATCACGTTGGGATGGCCGAACAGCGGGTTCTCGGTCGCCGGCTCGGTGACGAACACGTCGAAGGCCGCGCCCGCCACGTGGCCGCTCTCCAGCGCGAGTGCCAGCGCCGCCTCGTCCACCAGGCCGCCGCGCGCGCAGTTGATGATGCGCACGCCCTTCTTGGTCTTGGCGATCGCCTCGGCGGAGAGGACGTTGCGGGTCTTGTCGGTCAGCGGCGTGTGCAGGGTGATGATGTCCGCGCGCGCCAGAAGATCGTCCAACTCCACCTTCTCCACGCCGATGTCGAGCGCACGCTCCGGCGAGAGGAACGGGTCGAAGGCGACGACCTTCATCTTCAGGCCGAGGGCGCGGTCGGCGACGATCGAGCCGATATTGCCGCAGCCGATGATGCCGAGCGTCTTGGCGGTCAGCTCGACGCCCATGAAGCGGTTCTTCTCCCATTTGCCGGCCTGGGTGGAAGCGTCGGCGGCGGGGATCTCGCGGGCCAGCGCGAACATCATGGCGATGGCGTGCTCGGCGGTGGTGATGGAGTTGCCGAACGGCGTGTTCATCACGATCACGCCCTTTGCCGTGGCGGCCGGAATGTCGACATTGTCGACGCCGATGCCGGCGCGTCCCACCACCTTCAGCCGCGTGGCGCTCGCCAGGATCTTCGGCGTCACCTTGGTCGCCGAGCGGATGGCGAGGCCGTCATAATTGCCGATGATCTCGGCCAGCTTGTCCTTGTCCTTGCCGAGGGCCGGCTGGAAGTCGACCTCGATGCCGCGATCCCTGAAGATCTGCACGGCGGCGGGGGAAAGGGCGTCGGAAATGAGAACCCGGGGAGCCATTGGCTTCATCCTGTTCGGAAAAGGTTGAGGTCGTCCCGCCACAGGCGGGAAAAGGCAAAGGCGTCCCGCCGCTGGCGGGAGAGGACGACGAAGCGTTCGTCGGGCATTCGCTCGGAAGGGATCGACGGCGAGACGCGGCCGGGAGAGGGAGCCATTCGCCGTCGAAGGCCGAAGCCAAGGCCCATTCGCCGTCCCCTCGCGTCAGCGGCGGGGACGCACGCAAAGGAGATCAGGCGGCCTGCTTCAGGCCGGCCTTGGCATTGGCGAAGGCCCAGTCGAGCCAGGGCAGCAGCGCGGCGAGATCGGCGGTCTCCACCGTCGCGCCGGCCCAGATGCGCAGGCCCGCCGGCGCGTCGCGATAGGCGCCGATGTCATAGGCGACGCCCGCCTTCTCCAGCGCCGCGGCGAGGGATTTGGCGAAGGCCGCCTGCGCGTCGGGCGCCAGCGCCTTCACGTCCGGGTCGACGACCACGAGGCACACGCTGGTGTTGGAGCGGGTCTCGGGCACCGAGGCCAGGAAGTCGATCCACGGCGTCGTCGCCACATAGTCGGCGAGCACCTTGAAATTGGCGTCCGAGCGGGCGCGCAGGCCCTTGAGCCCGCCGACCTGCTTCGCCCAGCCCAGCGCGTCGAGATAGTCCTCGACGCAGAGCATGGACGGGGTGTTGATGGTCTCGCCCTCGAAGGTGCCCTCGATCAGCTTGCCGCCCTTGGTCAGGCGGAAGATCTTCGGCAGCGGCCAGGCGGGGACGTAGCTCTCCAGCCGCTCGACGGCGCGCGGCGAGAGGATCAGCATGCCGTGCGCGGCCTCGCCGCCCAGCACCTTCTGCCAGCTATAGGTCACGACATCGAGCTTGGCCCAGTCGAGATCCTGCGCGAAGGCCGCCGAGGTGGCGTCGCAGATGGTCAGGCCCTGACGGTCGGCCGGGATGAAGTCGGCGTTCGGCACCCGCACGCCGGAGGTAGTGCCGTTCCAGGTGAAGACCACGTCATGGTCGAAATTCACCTGCGCGAGATCCGGCAGCGTGCCGTAGGGCGCCTTGAGGACGCGGGCATCCCTAAGCTTGAGCTGCTTGACGACATCCGTCACCCAGCCTTCGCCGAAGCTCTCCCACGCCAGCAGGTCGACCGGGCGGGCGCCGAGCAGCGACCACAGCGCCATCTCGACCGCGCCGGTGTCGGAGGCGGGAACGATGCCGATACGGTAATCGGCGGGGATTTCGAGGATTTCGCGGGTGAGGTCGATGGCGAGCTTCAGCTTCGCCTTGCCGACCTTGGCACGGTGCGAGCGGCCGAGCGGCGCGTCGCTCAGGCCTTCCAGCGTCCAGCCGGGACGCTTGGCACAGGGACCGGAAGAAAAATTGGGATTCGCCGGCTTCGCCGCCGGCAGAGCGATATTCGTCATGATAGCCATCCTCTCAGATGGACGTCCCACGTTGGGGTGGGATAGCCCGGAGCGGGATGTACTCCCGCCTCGGGCGCCGCGCAAGCGGATTTTCAGTCGAACAGGTAGCGCGCGCCGACGCGCACCTCGTGGGCGCTCTGCTCGAAGTCGACCTTGTTGGTGCCGACATCGGTGAGCGTGAGATAGCGGTAGCCGATATCGATCTGCCAGTTCGGCCCG
This sequence comes from Ancylobacter sp. TW_SC_1, assembly GCF_056836805.1. Taxonomy (NCBI): domain Bacteria; kingdom Pseudomonadati; phylum Pseudomonadota; class Alphaproteobacteria; order Hyphomicrobiales; family Xanthobacteraceae; genus Ancylobacter; species Ancylobacter sp. TW_SC_1. The sequence goes on along the minus strand of NZ_CM166365.1, from coordinate 1,554,561 downwards.
ACCGCCACGGCGGCGCCCGCCATCAGCGCCCAGGCGAGGCCCCATCCGTCGGCATCGCCGATATCGGCGCCGAGGAAGGCGATGTCGCTGATCGACACGTAGCCCGCGCCCACGCCCGCGCCGACATAGGGCGTGACCTCGTGCCAGGTGCCGAGGTCGACATAGACATTGGCGAGCAGCGTCGTCGCGCTGTAGCTGGCCGACAGCCCGCCCGCCACAAGGTTCGCCTCGGTGCGGTAATCGACCGTCACATCGAGCCGCAGGAGGTCGTTCAGCTTGACGCCGAGCCCCAGGCCGACCAGCCAGGCGTCGTCGATGGAGGGCGCCACGACGGGACTGAAATCGAGCTGCGAGGCCTCCGGCGTCTCGTTGAAGACGTAGCCGATGTCGCCGCGCAGATACCAGCCGCTGGTGTCCTCGATCTTCGGCGCGCGGGACAGCAGGTCCTCGGCGCTCATCTCGTCCACGGGATCGGCCGCGCGTGCCGAGCCGGCCACGAGCAGCCCGGCCGCCAGCAGCACGACCATCCCGCAGCGGAGGCGGCCGGATCCAGAGAACGCAACGCGACGCATGTGCCTATCCCAGACAGGCCGGGGCACGCCCGGCAATCTTCGACAGCTGCACCTTGCCCGCGAGCGGTTAAGGCAGGCTTAACCTTAACGATTAACCACGATCGCCCGTCACGCAGCGCCCCTGTCTCAGGGCTGGCGCGCCGCGCGGGCGGTCGCCTCCAGATGCGGCACCAGCGCCGGATCGAGCTTCAGCGCCGCCGCGAGGCGGGCGAGGAAGGCCCGCTCGGAAATGGTGTCGGCGTCGATGGCGAGCAGCGCGGTGATGTAGACCTCCGCCGCCTGCTCCGGACGCGTCACCGCGGCGGCGAGGCTCTCCGGGCTCGCCGGGCGGGCGAGTTCGGCGGTCAGGAAGCGTTCGGCCTCGTCGAGATTGGCCCCCTCCTCGCTGAGCTTGGTCGAGATGGCGGCGCGCTCGACATCGTCGATATGCCCGTCGGCCAGCGAGGCCGCGATCATGGTGCGCAGCAGCGTCACCTCGAAATGGGTGTGGTCGGCCTGGTCGGGATGGAAGGGCGAATGCGCCGGGGGAAGCTGCGCCGGCTCGGGTGGCGTCGCGGCCTGCTGCGGCTGCTGGCCCTGCTGATAGTTCTGGTAGGCCTTGTAGGCCAGCGTGCCGACCAGGGCGAGGCCGCCGAGCGCCACGGCGTTCTTGGCCACCTTGCGTCCGCCCTTGCTGCCGAGCACCAGCGAGACCAGCGCGCCCGCCGCCGCGCCCGAGGCGAGTGAGCCGCCATTCGTGCCGAGATAGTCCTTGGCCCGGCTCACCAGGTCGCCGCTGCCGGAAGACTGCGCGCCGCCGTCGGCCGGAGCGCCGGTGAGGCCGCCGGTCAGCCCGCCGAGCAAGCCGCCGAACGGGCTCTGCTGGGCCGGCGCATTGCCCTGCCCGCCGGCCTGCGGCGCGAGGAACTGGTCGAGAAGCCGCTTGGCGTCGAAATTTCCGCTGTTGAACATCGAGGGTCCCGCGTTGCTGTGTGCTGACCGAGGTAGGGGCCGATCGTGTCTTCCGCAAGGAAAGCACGCGTCCCTTCGTCACCTGAGCGTGAGCCTACGCCGTCGACATGACGAAGGCACATCCGCCGGTGTCGCATCCGATGTCGCATTTGTTCAACGCCAGCGCCGAAACAATGCTCGCGCCGGACGTGGCGGCGCGCGAGCATGTCGTATCAGGGTCATGCGGTCTCCCTACCGCAGGCGACGACGTTAGCGTCGGAGGCGAATGTGCAGAAATTCTCCGGCTTCGAGCTGTTCCGCCGCGCGCTGGGCGGCCACAAGGGCTGGCAGCCGCAATGGCGCAACCCCGAGCCCAAGGCCGAGTACGACGTCGTCATCGTCGGCGCCGGCGGGCATGGCCTCGCGGCGGCCTACTATCTCGCCAAGGAGCACGGCATCACCAATGTCGCGGTGATCGAGCGCGGCTGGCTGGGCGGCGGCAATACCGGCCGCAACACCACCATCGTGCGCTCCAACTACCTGTTCGACGAGAGCGCCGGGCTCTACGAGCACGCGGTGAAGCTGTGGGAGGGCCTGTCGGCCGACCTCAACTACAACGTGATGTATTCGGCGCGCGGCGTGCTCATGCTGGCGCACAACCATCACGACGAGATCAGCTTCAAGCGCCACGTCCACTCGAACCGCCTCAACGGCGTCGACAATGAGTGGCTGAGCGCCGAGCAGTGCAAGGAATTCTGCCCCCCGCTCAACATCAAGAGCATGCGCTACCCGATCATCGGCGGCGCGCTGCAGCGGCGCGGCGGCACCGCCCGGCACGACGCGGTGGCCTGGGGCTTCGCCCGCGCCGCGGATTCGCGCGGCGTCGACATCATCCAGAACTGCGAGGTGAAGGGCATCCGCCGCGGCCCGGACGGCGCGGTCGAGGGCGTCGAGACCTCGCGCGGCTTCATCCGGGCGAAGAAGGTCGGTGTCTCCGCCGCCGGCCACACCAGCGTGGTGATGGCGATGGCCGGCCTGCGCATGCCGCTGGAAAGCTACCCGCTGCAGGCGCTGGTGTCGGAACCGGTAAAGCCGGCCTTCCCGACGGTGATCATGTCGAACACCATCCACGCCTACATCTCGCAGTCCGACAAGGGCGAGATGGTGATCGGCGCCGGCACCGACGCCTATACCAGCTATTCGCAGCGCGGCGCGCTGCACATCACCACCCACACGCTCGACGCGATCTGCGAGCTGGTGCCGCAGTTCCGGCGCCTGCGCATGCTGCGCAACTGGGGCGGCATCGTCGACGTGACGCCCGACCGCTCGCCGATCATCGCCAAGACCCCGGTGCCGGGCCTCTATGTGAACTGTGGCTGGGGCACCGGCGGCTTCAAGGCGACGCCGGGCTCCGGCCACGTCTTCGCCCACACCATCGCCAGGGACGCCCCGCACGCGATCAACGCGCCCTTCACGCTGGAGCGTTTTCGCGATGGCTTCCTGATCGACGAGGCGGCCGCCGCCGCCGTCGCGCATTAGGGGGACGACATGCCCGATCCCGTCAATATCGCTGAGAAGCTCGGCCAATTCACCGATCTCTGGTCGCCAAAGGTCGTTGCCGATTTCAACGGCCACGACGTCATGGTGGTGAAGGTAAAGGGCGCGTTCGTCTGGCATTCGCACCCGGACACCGACGATTTCTTCCTGGTACTCAAGGGGCGGCTCACCATCAAGCTGCGCGATGGCGACGTGAATCTCGGCCCCGGCGAGCTGTACGTCGTCCCGAGGGGCGTCGAGCACTGTCCGGTAGCGGAGGAGGAGACCCATCTGCTGCTTATCGAGCCCACCGGCACGCCCAATACCGGCGATGCGGCCACCGCCGCCGTCAAGACGAGGCTCTGAGATGCTCATCATCACCTGCCCCTGGTGCGGCGCCCGGCCGGAAGTCGAGTTCCGCTATGGCGGCGAGGCGCATATCGCCCGCCCGGCCGACCCCTCCGTCCTCACCGACGCGGAATGGGCCGACTTCCTCTACAACCGCACCAACCCCAAGGGTCTGCACGCCGAGCGCTGGCGCCACATCCATGGCTGCGGCCGCTACTTCAACGCGCTGCGCGACACGGTGAGCGACTTCTTCGTCACCACCTACAAGGCCGGCGAAGCGCGGCCGGATATCGAGGGGAGCGGAAAATGATCCGTCCTCTTCTCCCTCTCCCCGTCGGGGAGAGGGCCGGGGTGAGGGGCCTTCCCCTCGCGACCGCTGCTTCCCCCCTCACCCGCCGCTGCGCGGCGACCTCTCCCCGCCGGGGAGAGGTGGACACCGCCCGAGGGTCCGCGACATGACCAACCGTTTCCGCACCGCCTCGGGCGGCCGCATCGACCGCGCCGCGCCGCTCTCCTTCCGCTTCGACGGCAAGACCTTCAACGGCTATCGCGGCGACACGCTGGCCTCGGCGCTCATCGCCAACGGCGTGCACCTGGTCGGCCGCTCCTTCAAGTATCACCGCCCGCGCGGCATGATCTCCGCCGGATCGGACGAGCCCAACGCGCTGGTCAACGTTGCCCGCGACGCTGCCCGCATGGCGCCGAACCTGCGCGCCACGCAGGTCGAGATCTATGAGGGGCTGAAGGCGGAAAGCCAGAATCGCTGGCCCTCGCTCGGCTTCGATGCCGGCGCGATGAACGACCTGTTCTCGCCCTTCCTGCCGGCGGGCTTCTACTACAAGACCTTCATGTGGCCGGCGGGGGCGTGGAAGCGCTTCTACGAGCCGAAGATCCGCGCCATGGCGGGCCTCGGCGTCGCCCCGACGCTGCCCGATCCGGACCGCTACACCCAGAACTACGCCCATTGCGACGTGCTGGTCGTCGGCGCCGGCCCGGCCGGCCTCGCCGCCGCGCTGGCGGCAGCTTCGAGCGGCGCAAGGGTCATCCTCGCCGACGAGCAGGCGGAACTGGGCGGTTCGCTGCTCAGCGAGACCACCGCCACCATCGAGGGCAGGCCGGCGGCCGACTGGCTCGCCGCCACCCGCGCCACGCTGGCGGGCCAGGACAACGTCACGCTCCTGCCCCGCACCACCGCCTTCGGCTATTTCCCGCACAACCTGATCGCGCTCGCCGAGCGCGTCACCGATCACCTCGCCGCCCCCGGCGCCGACCTGCCGCGCGAGCGGCTGTGGCAGGTCCGCGCCAAGGAAGTGGTGATCGCCGCCGGCGCGCTGGAGCGTCCGCTGGTGTTCCCGGAGAACGACCGCCCCGGCGTGCTGCTGGCCGATTCCGCCCGCACCTATCTCAACCGCTACGGCGCCAGGCCCGGCGAGCGCGCGGTGGTCTTCACCGCCTGCGATGCCGGCTACCGCGCCGCGCTCGATCTCCAGGCCGGCGGCGTCACCATTGCCGCCATCGCCGATCTGCGGGCCGAGGTGACGGGCGAGCTGCCCGCCCGGGCGCTCGCCGCCGGCATCGACGTGCGGCCCTCCACCGTCGTCACCGGCACGTCCGGCCGGCTGCGCGTCTCCGGCGCCAGTCTCGCCAAGATGAAGGGCGGCAGAGGAAGCGCCGAGGTCGGCCCGGCCGAGACGATTGCCTGCGACACCGTGCTGATGTCCGGCGGCTTCACCCCGAGCGTCCACCTGTTCTCGCAGTCGCGCGGCAAGCTGGTCTGGGACGGCGCCGCCGGCGCCTACCTGCCGGGCACCTCGGTCGAGCGCGAGCGCTCCACGGGGGCCTGCCGCGGCGTGCACGGCCTCCAGCGCGTGCTGGAAGACGGCTATGCGCAGGGCGAGGCGGCGGCGAAGGCGGCGCGCGATTACGCTTCCCCCGCGCGCGGCGCGACGCCCGCCCCGGCCGTGCCCTCGCGCAGCATCGCGGCCGTCGCCGACGATCTCGGCACCGACGGTTTCATCGGCGCCACCCCGCACGGACGCAACCCGGCCTTCGCCAAGGCCTTCGTCGACTGGCAGAACGACGTCACCGCCAAGGACATCCTGCTCGCCACCCGCGAGGGCTTCCGCTCCATCGAGCATGTGAAGCGCTACACCACCACCGGCATGGCGACCGACCAGGGCAAGACCTCGAACATGAACGCCCTCGGCATCGTTTCCGAGGCGCTCGACACGCCGGTGCCGCAGATCGGGCTCACCACTTTCCGCCCGCCCTTCACCCCGACCACCTTCGGCATCTTCGCCGGCGCGGCGCGCGGCGACCTGTTCGATCCCGTGCGCAAGACGCCGATCCACGACTGGGCGGCCGAGCGCGGCGCCGCGTTCGAGGACGTCTCGCTGTGGAAGCGCGCCTGGTACTTCCCCAAGGCGGGCGAGGACCTGCACGCCGCCGTGGCGCGCGAGTGCAAGGCGGTGCGCGCCTCGGTCGGCATCTTCGACGCCTCCACCCTCGGCAAGATCGAAATCGTCGGGCCGGACGCCGCCGAGTTCATGAACCGCATGTACACCAACGCCTGGTCGAAGCTCGAACCCGGCCGGCTGCGCTACGGCGTCATGCTGCGCGAGGACGGCTTCGTGATGGATGACGGCGTCATCGGCCGCATGGCGCATGACCGCTTCCACGTCACCACCACCACCGGCGGCGCCCCCCGCGTGCTCGCCCATATGGAGGACTACCTCCAGACCGAATGGCCGGACCTCGACGTGTGGCTGACCTCGACCACCGAGCAATGGGCGGTGATCGCCGTGCAGGGGCCTAAGGCCCGCGAGGTGATCGCGCCGCTCGTCGAGGGCATCGACCTCTCGAAGGAAGCCTTCCCGCATATGAGCGTGCGCGAGGGCCGCATCTGCGGCGTGCCCACGCGGCTGTTCAGCGTGTCGTTCACCGGCGAACTGGGCTTCGAGATCAACGTGCCGGCCGCATATGGCCGCTTCGTCTGGGAGGCCGTCCATGCCGCGGGCGAACGCTTCGGCATCACGCCCTATGGCACCGAGACGATGCACGTCCTGCGCGCAGAGAAGGGCTACATCATCGTCGGCCAGGAGACGGACGGCACCGCGACGCCGGACGACGTCAATCTCGGCTGGGCCGTCGGCAAGGCCAAGAAGGACTTCGTCGGCAAGCGCTCGCTCGCCCGCGCCGCCATGTCGGCGCCCGACCGCAAGCAGCTCGTCGGTCTGCGGACCACCGATCCGAAGATCGTGCTGGAGGAAGGCGCGCAGATCGTCACCGATCCTTCCGCGCCGATCCCGGTGCCCATGCTCGGCTTCGTCACCTCCTCCTACCGCAGCGCCGTGCTCGGCCGCTCGATCGCCCTCGCCATGATCAAGGGCGGGCGGGCGCGCATCGGCCAGAAGCTGATGGTGCCGATGGCGACGCACGCCATCGAGGTCGAGGTGGTCGAGCCCGTCTTCTACGATCCCAAGGGAGATCGTCTCAATGGTTGAGAGCGCCCCGATGACCCCGCCCGTCTCCGTCAACCCGCTTCACGCGCTCGCGGCAGTGTCGCACGACGTCGCAGCCGCGCGACTTGCCGCGCTCGCGCCGGCCGCCCGCCTCGCCTTCCGCGGCCGCGAGGCGGCCATCGGCCCGGCCGGCGAGGCCTTTGGCGTCCCCCTGCCGCGCGAGCCGATGCGCTTCAACACGGCCAATGGGCGCTTCGCCCTGTGGCTCGGCCCGGACGAGTGGATCCTGCTCGCGCCCGGCGCCGACCCCGCGCCGCTCTTCGCCGCGGTCGAGGCCGCCACCGCCGGCCTGCCGCACGCGCTGGTCGACGTGTCCTCGCGCAGCGTCGGCATCGAGGTCGCCGGCCCGCAAGCCGCCTTCGTGCTGAACCAGGGCAACGCGCTCGACCTGTCGCTCGCGGCCTTCCCGGTCGGCATGTGCACCCGCACGCTGTTTCACAAGGCCGAGATCATGCTCGTCCGCCACGCTACGGATGTTTTCCACTTTGACGTCTGGCACTCCTTCGCGCCCTATGTCTGGGGACTGCTGGAAGAAGCCCGCCGCGAGCTGGCCTGAGCTTTGCCGAAAGCCGGGCGGGGACGGCGTGGATCGAACGGCAGAAGCGGAAAAGCGGGTTTTCTCCTGGGTCCCGGCGCGGCGCTTCGGCTTCGCCTCCGCTGGGCCGGGACACGAAAGCCGACCTGACCGACCCGGTGTCCCGGCCAAGCTGCACGGCGTGCAGCGCCGAGCCGGGACCCAGCAAAGACTCTGCGGCCGTATCGTCCCACCGGGTTAAACAGCCATGATCAGCGCCTTCGAGCTCTTCAAGATCGGCATCGGCCCGTCCTCCTCGCACACGGTGGGGCCGATGCTGGCCGCGTTGCGCTTTGCCGAGAGCCTCATCGCGACCGACCAGCTCGCCCGCACCGCCCGCGTGGAAGTGGTGCTCTACGGCTCGCTCGCCTGGACCGGCAAGGGCCACGGCACCGACAAGGCTGTTATGCTCGGCCTTGCCGGCAACCACCCGCGCAATGTCGACCCCGACCGCGCCGACGCGCTCATCGCCGGCGTGGCGGAGGATGGCCGCCTGCCGCTCGCCGGCAGCCATGGCATCGGCTTCGAGGTCGCCCGCGACATCGTCTTCGATGGCGTCGCGCCCACCCCGCAGCACCCGAACACGCTGGCCTTCCGCGCCTTCGCCGGCGATGGCGGGCTGCTCAATGAGGCGCGCTGGTGCTCCATCGGCGGCGGCTTCGTGGTGCCGGAACACGAGGTCGGCCAGCCGCCGGCGCCGGACGCCTTCGCCCTGCCCTATCCCTTCCGCAATGCCCGCGAGCTGCTGGCCTATGCGGCGCGCGAAAACCTCTCCATCGCAGAGCTTGTCCTCGCCAATGAGCACGTCCGCCGCCCGCCGGCCGAGGTCGAGGCGCGGCTCGACGGCGTGGTCGAGGCGATGATGGCCTGCATCGACCGCGGCATCGCCACTTCCGGCGAGCTGCCCGGCGGGCTGCAGGTGAAGCGCCGCGCCAAGGCGATCCGCGACAGCCTGCTGTCGCGCAACGCCCACACGCCGCACGAGATCATGGACTGGGTGAGCCTCTACGCCATCGCGGTGAACGAGGAGAACGCGGCCGGCGGGCGCGTCGTCACCGCGCCGACCAATGGCGCGGCCGGCGTGGTGCCGGCGACGCTGCGCTACTACCGCGACCACTGCCCGGGCGCGAACCGCGCCGGCATGCACGTCTTCCTGCTCACCGCCACCGCCATCGGCGCGCTGTTCAAGATCAACGCCTCGATCTCCGGCGCCGAGGTCGGCTGCCAGGGCGAGGTCGGCGTCGCCTGCTCGATGGCGGCGGGCGGGCTCGCCGCCGCGCTCGGCGCCACTCCGGCGCAGGTCGAGAACGCCGCCGAGATCGGCATGGAGCATCATCTCGGCATGACCTGCGACCCGATCGGCGGCCTGGTGCAGGTGCCCTGCATCGAGCGCAACGCGTTCGGCGCGATCAGCGCCGTCAACGCCGCCTCGCTGGCGCTCTATGGCGACGGCACGCACATCGTCTCGCTCGACAAGGTGATCGTCACCATGCGCGAGACCGGCCGCGACATGGCCTCGAAATACAAGGAAACCTCGCTCGGCGGGCTCGCCGTCAACCTGCCCGAATGCTGAGGGCCATGCGCGCGCCGATGAAGCGGCATCGTCCTTGCTACCCAAGGCAGCAAATTTGCTATGCTGTCACCTGGAGCAGGCCATGACCCAGCAGCGACCCATCTCCCCCGGACACCCGGCGCCCGCCAGCGCGGTCGCCGCGCCGGCGCTGAATGTCGGCTTCATCCTGGCCGACAATTTCACCCTGTCGGCCTTCTCGCTGATCGTCGACCAGCTCCGCCTCGCCGCCGACGACGGCGACCGCTCGCGGCCGATCCTCGCCCGCTGGCAGGTCATGTCGTCCCGGCCCGAGCAGATCCGCACGAGCTGCGGCATCACCGTCGCGCCCTCCGGCCCGCTCGTCGACCCCGCGAATTTCCACTACATCATCGTCGTCGGTGGCCTGCTGCACGGCGGCCAGCAGCTCGACGAGGAGAGCATCGCCTATCTCAAGCGCGCCGCCCGCGCCGGCGTGCCGCTGGTCGGCGTCTGCACCGGCAGCTTCGTGCTCGCCCGCGCCGGGCTGATGACCGGCCGGCGCTGCTGCGTCTCCTGGTACCACTACCAGGACTTCATGGAGGAGTTTCCCCACCACACGCCGGTGGCGGACCGGCTCTACGTCATCGACGGCGACCGCATCACCTGCGCCGGCGGCGGCGGCGCGGCGGACCTCGCCACCGCTCTGGTGGAGAAGTTCCTCGGCCGCTCCATCGCCCAGAAGAGCCGCCACGTCCTGCTGCTCGACCGCCAGCGCCCCGGCACCGAATCGCAGCCGCACCCGCCCATCGCCGACCTCGTCGCCGACGACCGGGTGCGCCGCGCCCTGCTGATGATGGAGCAGCACCTGGCCGACCCGCTGCCCATCGCCGACATCGCCCGCCGGCTGCAGCTCTCCACCCGCCAGCTGGAGCGGCTGTTCCAGATGGTGATGGGCCAGCGTCCCGCCGAATTCTACCGGCGGCTGCGGCTGCGCTATGCCCGCTTCCTGCTCGACACCACGGGCCGCTCGGTGACCGACATCGCACTGGAGGCGGGCTTCTCCGACTGCGCGCATTTCTCCCGCCAGTTCAAGGCGCAGCACGGCTTCACCCCGTCCGATGCCCGCGCCCGCGCGCCCGGCCCGGCGGCGCAGAACCTCGCCGCGCAGCGCCTGTTCGACTAGGCGCCGCTCCTCTGCCGGCACGCGCCGCTCCCCACCGCCATCACGACAGCGGTGAATGTCGCTTCCAGCAAACTCCCTGTCGCTTCGGTGAAAGTCGGCGGATCGCTTCCGTCGAACAATTCCAGACGACGCGAAAAGCGGGCCCCGGGACCCGCGCGAGGGAGAACAAGCCGATGCTGGACACCACGCACACGCCGCTGAAGGCGCTGATCCGCCGCCGCAAGCCGGGCTACAGCCTGGAGGCCCCGTTCTACACCAGCCCCGAGATCTTCGAGGCGGACATGGACGTCATCTTCGGCCGCCACTGGATCTTCGTCGGCGTCGATCCCGACATTCCCGAGCCCGGCGACGCGATGGCGCTCGACATCGGCAAGAACGCCATCATCATCGTGCGCGACGACGACAACGAGGTCCGCGCCTTCCACAATGTCTGCCGCCACCGCGGCGCGCGTCTCGTGCTCGACTACAAGACCACGGTCGGCAACCTCGTCTGCCGCTATCATTCCTGGACCTACGGCCTCGACGGCAAGCTGCTCTTCGCCGAGCACATGGGCGAAGGCTTCAACGCCGCCTGCCACGGCCTCAAGCCGGTGCATGTGCGCTCGCTGGAAGGGCTGATCTTCGTGTGCCTGTCGGACGATCCGCCGGCCGATTTCGACGTGATGGCGGCGAAGATGGCGCCCTATCTCGCCCCGCACGACCTGAAGAACGCCAAGGTCGCCTTCGAGAAGGACATCATCGAGCCGGGCAACTGGAAGCTCACCATGGAGAACAACCGCGAGTGCTACCACTGCGCGGGCAACCATCCCGAGCTGACCGTGCCGCTCTTCGCCTATGGCTTCGGCTTCGCGCCGGAGGAACTCGACGAGCACGGCCGCAAGGAAGCCGAGGACTACGCCCGCCTGGTCACGAACTCCCATCGCGAATGGGAGAGCTGCGGCTTCCCCTCGGAGATGGTGGAGCACCTCGACGACATGGTGACCGGCTTCCGCACCGAGCGCCTGCCGCTGGCCGGCGATGGCGAGAGCCATACCCACGATACCAAGGCCGCCTGCAGGAAGCTGCTCGGCAAGATCAACGACCCCAGGCACGGGGCGCTGCATTTCTGGACGCAGCCCAATTCCTGGCACCACTTCATGTCCGACCACGCCGTCGTGTTCTCGGTGCTGCCGCTCGACGCCGAGCGCTCGCTGCTGCGCACCAAATGGCTGGTGCACAAGGACGCGGTCGAGGGCGTCGATTACGACATCGAGACCCTCACCGGCGTGTGGGACGCCACCAACGACCAGGATTCGACCCTGGTCGGCTACTGCCAGGAAGGCGCCCGCAGCCCCGCCTACGAGCCCGGCCCCTACTCGCCGCACACCGAAATGCTCGTCGACAAGTTCTGCAACTGGTACATCGGCCGTATGGCCGAGCATGCGGGGCGCTGAAAGGTCGACGTTGGCGACCGTCCTCCTCCTTCCCTCTCCCCGTCGGGGAGAGGTGGCCCGCCAAGCGGGTCGGTGAGGGGTGACACCATCGCGACGCAGCAAGCCCCCTCACCCCACCCCTCTCCCCGCCGGGGAGAGGGAGCCAGGTCGCTCTCCCGGTGAGGGCTGCAGAGATCGAGAATCGGACACATGGACGCCTCCACCGCCACCGCCTCGCCCGATCCCGCCGCGCTGCGCCTCGCAGGCGTCCTGCCGGAGTGGAACCCGGAAGTGGACGACGCCCTCATCGTCCGCGCCATCCGCGACGAGACGGCGGATGTGAAGACCTTCGTGCTGGCGCCCCGCGAGCCCTGCATCTTCCGCTACCGGCCGGGCCAGTTCCTCACCCTCGACCTCGAGATCGGCGGCGAGAGCATCAATCGCTGCTACACCATCGCCTCCGCCCCCACCCGGCCGCACACCCTCTCCATCACGGTAAAGCGGGTGCCCGGCGGCCCGGTGTCGAACTTCCTGCACGACCATGTGAAGGTCGGCTCGGTGCTGCGCGCCATGGGGCCGATGGGCGACTTTTCCTGCCTGATGCAGGGCACGCCCGCGCCGGCGCCGAAATACCTGTTCCTGTCGGGCGGCAGCGGCATCACCCCGCTGATGTCGATGGCCCGCAGCTTCCACGACCTCGCCGAGCCGCGCGACATCGTCTTCGTGCACGCCGCCCGCGCGCCGGCCGACATCATCTTCCGCGACGAGCTGGAGCTGATGGCGCGCAACCAGCCCGGCCTCTTCCGCTTCGCGCCGGTCTGCGAGGCCGACTCACCGCGCGAGCCCTGGCACGGGCTGCGCGGACGGGTGAATCTCGGCGTGCTCAACCATGTCGCGCCGGACTACCGCGAGCGCGAGGTGTTCGTCTGCGGCCCGGCGCCGTTCATGGCGGCGGTGCGCGAGATGCTGAAGGGGGCGGGCTTCGACATGGCCCGTCATCACGAGGAGAGCTTCGACTTCGCCGAGCTCGCCCGGGCCGAGCCCGAGGTCGCGGCGGAAATCGTCTCCGCCGAAGGAGTGCAGGCGGTCGAGCAGGCGCTCGAACCGGCCGAGGCGGTCACCACCTACACGATCGAATTCGCCAAGCAGAAGCGCACCATCGAGTGCCGCTCCGACATGTTCGTGCTGGACGCGGCGCGCCGCGCCGGGGTGCGCCTGCCCTCCTCCTGCTCGAAGGGGCTGTGCGGCACCTGCAAGTCCAAGCTGGTCTCGGGCACGGTCGACATGAAGCATGGCGGCGGCATCCGCCAGCGCGAGATCGACGCAGGCATGGCGCTGCTGTGCTGCTCGAAGCCGACCAGCGACCTCGTCGTCGACCGCTGACCGGCGGCAGCCTCAGCGCAGGATGTCGAGGGCGCCGCTCACCGCCTGCTTCATGCCGTCATAGGCTGCCGAGGTGCCCTGCACCGTCCGGTCGACGATCTCGCTCGCGCTCGGCAGCGGCGGCAGACCGAGGAAACCCTCGTCCTCCGGCTCGGCATGGGCGAGGACGGGGGCCGGCGGGGTATTCGGGCCGGGCGCCACGTCCTGCGCGCCGACCACGACCGGATAGGAGCTGCGCACGACCCTCGGGTCGCGCGTGTCGCAATTCGCCTCGCAGCGGTCGAAACGCTCGACGCCGACCGGCAGCGACACCATCGTGACGGCGGCGGGCGAGAGGGCATCCGCCTGCCCGGCGGCCAGCGCCGGCTTGGCCGGCTTGGTCGCCTCGGTGCGGGAAGCCGCGCGCACGGCCGGCTTCTGCGGCGGGCGATAGACCGCGCTGGGCTCGATCGCGCGGATCATGGTGGGAATGTCGAGCCGGTCGCCCTTCTCGGTCGGCTCGTCGTCGAGCTCAATGGGCTGGGCGACGAGGCGGGCGAGGGTCTTGACGCTTTCCTGCGCGCGTTCCGTTGCGCTCGCCTGGGCGGCCTTGCCCCGCTCGAAGCCCTCGCCCTCGGCGAACACATAGGTGCCGGCGGCGATGGCGAGCGCGAAACCCACCGGGAGCATCACGCGGCCGGGCAGCCAGGCATGGAAACCGGAAAGAGAGGTCGTGCTGAACCGCATGGAAGGAATCCCCTTTGTTCTGTGCTCATTTCTCCCTGTACTGGTGACGAATTTGCGGCACCATTCGTGCTGACGCGTGACGATGCCTAGGTCATTCTGCGCGACATTTTCTGAACATAGAACACCGCAACATTCGGCAACGGCCCGTCCTTCGGGCCCTCCCTCGGATTTCCATCGTGCTCGACCTCGCCTCCCTCACGCGGATCGGCTTCCTGACGTTGCCGAACCACTCGATGATCGCCTGCGCCAACGCGCTTGAGGCGCTGCGCATGGCGAACTACGTGGCCGAGAGCGACATCTATTCCTGGCGCATCGTCACGCTGGACGGCGCCCCGGCCGCCGCCAGCAACGGGCTGACGCTCACCCCCACCATGGCGCTGCACGAGGCCGGCCCGCTCGACCTGCTGCTCGTCTGCGGCGGCATCGACGTGCGCCACGCCGCCACCCCGCCCATCGAGGACACGCTGCGCCGCCTCGGCCGGCGCGGCGTCGCGCTCGGCGCGCTGTGCACCGGCAGCTTCGTGCTGGCCGATGCGGGATTGCTCGACTTCTACCGCTGCGCCGTGCACTGGGAGAACCTCTCCGCCATCCGCGAGGAATTCCCGGACATCGACTTCGTCGAGGAGGCCTTCGTCATCGACCGCGACCGCCTCACCTGCACCGGCGGCGTGGCGCCGCTGGAGATGATGCTGACGCTGATCGAGGCCCAGGGCGGACGGGCGCTGGCGGACAAGGTTTCCGAGCAGTTCATCGTCGACCGGACGGTGCGCAGGTCGCAGCAGAAGGTGGCGGCGCGCCCGCGCCCGGCGCTTCCCGACCCCACGCTCGCCCGCGCCGTCCGGCTGATGGAGGCGTCGATCGAGCAGCCGCCCGGCATCGCCGCCATCGCCCGCCGGCTCGACGTCTCGACCCGCCAGCTCGAACGGCTCTTCCAGCGCCATCTCGGCGCCGCCCCGGCCGCCTACCAGCTGCGCCTGCGGCTGGAGCGGGCGCGCGAATTGCTGCGCCTCTCCCCGCTCCCCGTCACCGATATCGGCCTCGCCTGCGGCTTCCAGTCGGCGGCACATTTCTCCACCGCCTATGCCCGCAATTTCGGCCGCCCGCCGAGCCGCGAACGCGGTATCATGACGCCACAGAAGGGGAACCGCACCACATAAGCGTTGTTTGCTATGGCGCGCGGCGGTCCGTGGTATTAATTACACTGGCATATCCCCAATGGGCCGATGAGCACGGATAGTCCCCGCGCAGCCGACATGAATGCGCCTTTGAAGCCGACGGGCTACCGCAACTTCGCGACCCGCTACACCAATCTGGCCGCCGACATGCTGGCGCCCGAGCGCACGCCGCTCGCGGACGCGTGGCTCGGCCTGCCCATGACCTTCGTTGCCGGCGCCACCAATGCCGGCGGCCTGCTCGCGGTCGGCCAGTACACCTCGCACATGTCGGGCATCATCTCGTCGGCGGCCGACTATGCCGTGGTCGGCGCGCTGGACCTGGTGCTGGCGGGCGGCGGCGCGCTTCTGGCCTTCCTGTTCGGCGCCGCGAGCTCGGCCGTGCTGGTCAACTGGGGCCGGCTGCATCATACCGGGCGCGAATATTCGCTGCCGCTGATGCTGGAAGCCCTCCTGCTGCTCGCCTTCGGCGTCCTCGGCGTCTACACGCGCCATTCCAGCATTGTGCTCGGCGTCGAGGTGGCGGTGCTCTGCTTCATCATGGGGCTGCAGAACGCGACCGTGACCAAGATGTCCGGCGCCAAGATCCGCACCACCCATATGACCGGCATCGTGACCGACATCGGCATCGAGCTGGGCAAGCTGTTCTATTCGAACCGTCGCCGCCACGGCACCAGCGCGCCGCTGGTGCTCGCCGATCGCGAGAAGCTGAAACTCCTGTCCTATTTCCTCGGCAGCTTCTTCTTCGGCGGCGTGGTCGGGGCGCTCGGCTTCAACTATGTCGGCTTCGTTTTCTCGGTGCCGCTGGCGCTGCTGGTCTTCGCTCTGGCCGGCCCTTCCGCGCTGCGCATCCTGTTACGCTGAGGCGGGTCGCAACGCTACCGGCGCGATGGCGCAAATCTTCTGTTCGCCATAGGCGCATGCGACCTATCGTGCCACCATCGGAGCCGGAACCGCATCGGGGGCCGGACCGTGGTCGAAGGAGCGCGCGGCCATCATGATCGCCAATGCCGAGGCATTGCTGAAACCCTTGACCATCAAGGGCCTGACCATCCGCAACCGGGTGATGTCGACCTCGCACGCGCCGGGCTACGGCAAGGACGGCAAGCCGCAGGAGCGCTACCAGCTCTATCACATGGAAAAGGCCAAGGGCGGCATCGGGCTGACCATGTTCGGCGGCTCCTCCTCCGTCGCCATCGACAGCCCGGCCGCCCCCTGGGCGCAGATCTCGGTCGCCGACGACAGCGTCATCCCCTATTTCCAGCAGTTCGCCGAGCGCGTGCACGCCCACGGCGCCAGGCTGATGATCCAGCTCACCCATATGGGCCGGCGCACCAAATGGGACACCGAGAACTGGTTCCCGACGCTCTCCTCCTCCGCCCGGCGCGAGCCGGCCTCGCGCACCATTCCGCGCGCCATGGACAGGAACGACATCCGCCGCGTGGTGAAGGCCTTCGCCGACGCCGCCCGCCGCTGCAAGGAAGGCGGGCTCGACGGCTGCGAGATTTCCGCCGCCCACGGCCATCTCGTCGACCAGTTCTGGTCGCCTTCGGTCAACCAGCGCACCGACGAATATGGCGGCAGCCTGGAGAACCGCATGCGCTTCGGCATCGAGGTGCTCACCGCCATGCGCGAGGCGGTGGGCGACGACTACGTCATCGGCATGCGCATGTCCGGCGACGAGATGATCGCCGACGGCCTCTCCCATGAGGACTGCGTCGCCATCGCCTCGGAATATGCGAGGGCCGGCCTCGTCGACTTCCTCAACGTGATGGGTGGGCAGGCACGGGACGAGATGTCCCACGCCGTGTCCCTGCCCAACATGTCCTTCCCGGTCGCCCCCTTCCTGTTCCTGCCGAGCGCGATCAAGCGCGAGGTGGACGTGCCGATCTTCCACGCCCAGCGCGTCACCGATCTGGCCACCGGCGCCCGTGCCGTCGCCGAGGGCCATGTCGACATGATCGCCATGACCCGCGCTCACATCGCCGACCCGCACCTCGTCAAGAAGCTGATGGAGGGCCGCGACGACGACATCCGCCAGTGCGTCGGCGCCGGCTACTGCATCGACCGCATCTATGTCGGCGGCGACGCGCTGTGCATCCAGAACGCGGCGACCGGCCGCGAGGCGACCATGCCGCACGTCATCGCCAGGGCGGAGGTGGCGCGCAAGGTGGTGGTGGTCGGCGCCGGCCCGGCCGGGCTGGAGGCCGCCCGCGTATCCGCCGAGCGCGGCCACAAGGTGGTGCTGTTCGAGAAGGAGCCGGTCGCCGGCGGCCAGATCAACATCGCCGCGAAGGCGACTTGGCGCGAGGCGCTGTCCGGCATTCCGCGCTGGCTGTTCGCGCAGGTGCAGAAGAAGGGCGTCGACATCCGCCTGGGCCGCGAGGCCACGCCCGAAGACGTGCTGGCCGAGGCGCCGGACGTCGTCATCATGGCGACCGGCGGCCTGCCCCATGGCGGCCACGCGAAGGGCCACGAACACGCGCTCACCACCTGGGACGTGCTGGCCGGCAAGGTCGAGCCGACCGGCTCGGTGCTGCTCTATGACGAGATCGGCGGCCACAACGCCGCCTCCACCGCCGAGGTGCTGGCCAAGAAGGGCTGCCTCGTCGAGCTGGTGACGCACGACCTGCAGGTCGCGCAGGAAGTCGGCACCACCAACAAGCCGGTGCATCTGCGCGAGCTCTACAGGCTCGGCGTGGTGATGACCCCCAACACCGAGCTGATCGAGATCTACCCCGAGGGCAACCGCCTCATCGCCGCCTTGCGCAACACCATGACCGACGCCGAGGAGGAACGGGTGATCGACCGCGTGGTCGTCGATTACGGCACGCTGCCGGTCGAGGGCCTGTTCGAGGCGCTGCGTGGGCATTCGGTCAATGACGGCGAGACCGATCTCGACGCGCTGGTGGCCGGCCGCCCGCAGCGCTGGACCGGGCAGCCGGGCTTCGCGCTCTACCGCGTCGGCGATGCCTGGACCGGCCGCAACATCCACGCGGCGATCTACGACTCGCTCCGGCTCTGCAAGGATCTGTGAGGGAACTCGAATGCTCCTCACGCCCGACGCCATCCTCAGATGCCCGGTGCAGCCGGGCCTCGAAGGATGCCTGTCCCACCCGCGTCGTTCCGGCCGGAGCCCGCAGGGCGCAGAGCCGGGATCGCCAGAAGGAAGGGCATCTTTCGGCACGCGATCCCGGCCCGGCCTGCGGCCATCCGGGATGACGCGTCGTTCCGGCGTGCCGCGATACCCGCAACATGCCGGGTGCGCCCATGACTGACGCCGCACCCGCCCTCTCGCTGGTGGTCCTCGCCCTCGCCCTCATGGCGCTCGCGATGATGGTGCGGCGCGCGCGTCTGTGGCGGGTCGGGCGCGCCGCGAAGGTGGACTGGTTCCACGGCCTCGCCGCCCTGCCGAGGCGCTACCTGGTCGACGTCCACCACATCGTCGGCCGCGACCCCTATGCCGCCCGCATGCACGCCCTCGCCGCTGGCGGCCTGCTCGGCGGGTCGGCGCTGGCGCTGGCCGGCCTCTTCCCGCCGCTCGGCGGATCGCGGCCGTTCTGGGCGCTCGTCGCCCTCGCCTTCGCCATCTCCGTCCTCGGCGGCTTCATGGTCGGCCGCCGGCGCTACCCGGCCCGGCCGGCCCGGCTCTCGGGCGGGCGCTTCCAGCTGCTGCCCCTCCTGCTCGCCGCCTATGCCGGCGGCGGCTTCCTCGTCGCCCTCGACGCCGCGCTGGGCGGCGGGCTCCCGCCCCTCGGCTGGCTCGGTCTGGCGCTGGCAGCGGCCGGCGGGCTCGGCCTCGTCTTCCAGATCGACCGCGGCCCGATGCGCCACGCCTTCGCCGGCGCGGCGCATCTCGTCGCCCATCCCCGCCCCGGCCGCTTCGAGGGGGAGCGCGCCAGCGCGCCGACAACCGCCCTTTTGCCGCTCGATCTCGACGCGCCGCGTCTCGGCGCCGCGACGCCGGCCGATTTCGCCTTCAACCGGCTGATCGGCTTCGACGCCTGCATCCAGTGCGGACGCTGCGAGAGCGCCTGCCCGGCCTTCGCCGCCGGCCAGCCCTTGAACCCCAAGCGGCTGATCCAGGACCTCGCCGCCAGCCTGCAGCCGAACGCCACCAACGCCGCCTACGCCGGCAGCCCCTATCCCAATGCCCGCCCGGTCGCCGGCATTGGCGGGCCGGGGCTGCCGCTGGTGGGCGAAGGCGCGATGATCCATCCCGATACGCTGTGGTCCTGCACCACCTGCCGCGCCTGCGTCGAGGAATGCCCGATGATGATCGAGCATGTCGACGCCATCCTTGATCTGCGCCGCTTCCAGACGCTGGAACTCGGCGCGCTGCCGGTGAAGGCGTCCGGCCCGCTGATGGAGCTGCGCTATGCCGACGAGCCCGGCGGGCACCCGCTCAAGGCCCGCACCGATTTCGCCGCCGGGCTGACGCTTCCCCTCATCTCCGCCACGGGCAAGGCCGAGGTGCTGCTCTGGCTCGGCGAGGGCGCCTATGAGCTGCGCTACGGGCGCACGCTGCGCGCCCTCGTCACCCTGCTGCACCGGGCCGGCGTCGACTTCGCCGTTCTCGGCGAGGAGGAGCGCGACTGCGGCGACCTCGCCCGCCGGCTCGGCGACGAGGCGACCTTCCAGCGCCTCGCCCGCGAGAACGTCGCCACCCTGTCGCGCTACGCGTTCGCGCGCATCCTCACCGCCGACCCGCATGCCCTGCACGCGCTGCGCAACGAGTACAGGCCGTTCGGCGGGACCTACGAGGTCGTCCACCACGCCGCCTTCCTCGACGAACTGGTCGCCTCCGGGCGGCTCGCCGTCGGGGCGCTCGCCGAGGCGCGCGTGACCTATCACGACCCCTGCTATCTCGGCCGCTACAATGGCGAGATCGACGCTCCCCGCCGCCTGCTCGACCGCCTCGGCCTCAACCGGCTGGAAATGGAGCGCGCCGGCAGGCGCTCCATGTGCTGCGGCGGCGGTGGCGGCGCGCCGGTTTCCGACATCGAGGGCGAGCGCCGCATCCCGGACCTGCGCATGGGCCAGGCCGCCGCCACCGGCGCCGGCATCGTCGCCGTGGCCTGCCCGCAATGCTCCGCCATGCTGGAGGGCGTCACCGGCGCGCGGCCGGAGGTCTACGATGTCGCCGAGCTGGTGCTGATGGCGGCGGACAGCGCCGATGCGGCACCGGCCCGCCCGGCGCAGGTGCTGGCATGAGCCGGCCGCGCAAGGACCCGCGCGGCGCGCGTGCCGCCCATCGCGTCGAGGGCGGCGCCCGCCCGCGCTTCGACCTCGCCGCCGCGCCGGCGTCGTCGGCTCGCCCGCGCCGCGACCCGCGCGCCGAGGAAAGGCTGGCGCTGGTGCCCGGCACGCTGCGCCGCCGGCTCGACCGGACGCAGCGCGTCGCCGCCTCGATCGCCGGCGCCCCGCCGCCCGCCGCGACGCCGGTCGAGGCCGCCCCCCGGCTGCGAAGGATTGCCGAGCCGGCCTATCTCGTCGCCGTGGTGCCCGATGCCCCCGGCGGCCGGCTCACCCCGCATGACCGCCAGCTTTTCGGCGCCGCCCGCCTGCTCGCCGATGCGGGCGGCGGCGCCGTGCTGGCCCTGGTCGACGCCGCGAGCGACGACCTCGCCGCCGCCGGCGCCGACCGCGTGCTGGCGCTGCCGGTCTCGGGCTACGACCCGGAGGCCCGGGCGCTCGCCCTCGCCGCCGCGCTCGCCGCGCTGGACCTGCGCCACGTCCTGTTCCCGGAGAGCGCGGATGGCGGCGACCTCGCCCGCCGCCTCGCCGCGCTGTCGGGCGAGCCGCTGTTCGCCGGCACTGAGAGCCTGACGCCCAAGGCCGCCACCCGCGCCGCGCGCGGCCGGCGGGTCGAGCAGCGCCGCGCGCCCGCGCGCCTGATCAGCCTCGCCGCCGATGCGGTGGCGCCGCATGCCGGCGCGCGGCACGAGGCGCTGCCGGTCGAGTTCGCCTTCCCCGAACCGACCACGAGCGCCATCCTGTCCGCCGAATTCATCCCGGCCGATCCGGCGAAGGTGTCGCTCGCCGAGGCGAATTTCGTCACCTCGGCCGGCAATGGCATCACCGATTTTGCCGCCTTCCGGGCGCTGGTGGCGGCGCTCAACGCGACCCCAGGCGCCAGCCGCATGGTCTGCGACGCCGGGCTGATGCCGCGCGCCGCGCAGGTCGGCGCCTCCGGCACGGTGCTGGACGCCCGCTGCTATTTCGCCCTCGGCATCGCCGGCGCGCCGCAGCATCTGCAGGGCGTGGCGTGCTGCGAGCATGTCGTGGCGGTCAATACCGACCTGCACGCCGCCATGATCGAGCGCGCCGGCCTCGCCGTCGTCGCCGACGCGCAGCGCGTGATGCCGGCACTGCTGCGCCTGCTCGAAGAGGAGGCGTCGCGATGAGGATCGCCGTGCTGCTCTCGGCCGGGCGCCACAACGTCTCCGGCCGCCCCGCGCCGGTTCCGGTCGAACTGCAGGCGATCCGCCTGGCGGTCGATCTCGGCGGCGAGGTGGAGGGCCTTCATGCCGGCCCGGACACCGCGCCGCTGCGCGACGCGCTCGGCCATGGCCTGACGCACCTCACCCGATTGCACCTCGGCGAGGACGACGACCCCGCCCCCAGCCTGCGCGCAGCGCTGGTCGAAGGCGGCTTCGACCTCGTTCTCGCCGGCCGGTGTGGACAGGGCGGCGAGGACAGCGGGCTACTGCCCTACGCGCTGGCCCGCGCGCTCGGCCTGCCCATCCTTGCCGATGCCGCCGCGCTGGCGCATGGCCCGCAGCCGGGCACGCTGAGCGTCGAGCAGGCATTGCCGCGCGGCGCCCGGCGCCGGCTCGTCCTGCGCCTGCCGGCGCTCGTCACCGTCCATCCGGCCGCCCCGGCGCCGCTGCCCTTCGCCTTCGCCGCCATGCGGCGGGGAATCGTCGATGAGAAGCCGGGCGTTGCCGCTCCCCGCGCCGAGGAGGCCGCCGCGGAGGCCACCGAGGAGCGCGCCTATCGGCCCCGCCCCAAGCTGATCGCCAAAGCGGCGGCCGGTGCGTCCGCCGCCGACCGGCTCAAGGCCGCGACCGAGGCGGCGGGCGGCGGCGGACGGCTGCTGGTCGATCCCGCGCCGGAGGACGCCGCCCGCGAGATACTGGCGCATCTGCGGGAGATCGGCGTCCTACCCCGCCGCTAGAGCCCCTTCATCGGAGAGAATCCTAGCGCTGTGCCGCCTGCCAGTCGGGGGCGACGTAATAGGGCGCGTTGGATGGCGCCAGCAGCGGGCGGCCGAGAATGTGGTCGGCCGCCTTCTCCGCCATCATGATGGTCGGCGCGTTGAGATTGGCGTTGGTGATCGAGGGCATGGCGGAGGAATCCACCACCCGCAGGCCCTCGACCCCGATCACCCGCATCTGCGGGTCGAGCACGGCCATGGGATCGGACGGCGCGCCCATGCGGCAGGTGCAGGAGGGGTGATAGGCGCTCTCCACCTTCTCGCGCACGAAGGCGTCGATCGCCTCGTCGCTGCTCACCTCCGCGCCCGGCTGGATCTCGCGCCCGCGATAGGGATCGAAGGCCTTCTGCGCGAAGATCTCGCGCGTCAGCCGCACGCAGGCGCGGAACTCCACCATGTCGTCGGGATGGGAGAGGTAGTTGAATTTGATGCGCGGCGCGTCGGCCGGGTCGGCCGAGTTGAGCCGCACCCAGCCCCGGCTCTTCGAGCGCATCGGCCCGACATGGGCCTGGAAGCCGTGCTCGCTGGCCAGCCCCTGCCCGTCATAGGTCACCGCCAGCGGCAGGAAATGATACTGGATGTCGGGCGAGGCGATGCCCGCACGCGAGCGGATGAAGCCGCAGGTCTCGAAATGGTTGGTCGCCCCCAGCCCCTTGCGGGTGAGCAGCCAGCGCGCGCCGATCAGCCCGCGCGCGAACAGGCCCATCTGCGAATAGAGCGTGATCGGCTGCGTGCAGGCCACCTGGAAATAGAATTCGAGGTGGTCCTGCAGGTTCTCGCCCACCCCCGGCCGATGCGCGACGACGTCGAGCCCGAGCCCCTGCAGCTCGTCGGCATTGCCGATGCCCGAGAGCTTCAGGATCTGCGGCGAGTTGATCGGCCCGCCGGAAAGGATCACCTCGCGAGCCACACGCACGACGTGCCTGCGTCCCCCGCGCGACCAGACGACGCCGACCGCCCGCCGCCCCTCGAACAGGACGCGCTCGACCCGGGCATGGGTCTCGACCTTGAGGTTGGCGCGCTTCATCGCCGGCTTGAGATAGGCATTGGCCGCCGACCAGCGCACGCCGTCCTTGACGGTCATGTCCATGCGGCCGAAGCCTTCCTGCTGGAAGCCGTTGACATCGTCGGTAACGGGATAGCCGGCCTGCCGCGCCGCCTCTACGAAGGCGCCGTAGAGCGGGTTCTCCAGCGTACCGTAACGCGTGGCGAGCGGCCCCTCGGCGCCGCGATAGGCGTCGCCGCCGTCGCGACGCGTTTCCGCCCGGCGGAAATAGGGCAGCACGTCGGCATAGGACCAGCCGCGCGCGCCCTCCTCCTGCCAGCGGTCGAAATCCGCCGGCGCGCCGCGCATGTAGACGAGGCCGTTGATGGAGGAGGAGCCGCCGATCACCTTGCCGCGCGGGCAGTGCATGCGCCGCCCGCCGAGCCCCGGCTCGGGCTCGCTCTCATACATCCAGTTGTATTTCTTCATGTTCATCGGGATGGAGAGCGCGCTCGGCATCTGGATGAACACGGAGCGGTCAGAGCCGCCATATTCCAGCACCAGCACGCGGTTCGTCCCCTCCGCGCTCAGCCGGTCGGCCAGCACGCAGCCGGCCGAGCCGGCGCCGACGATCACGTAGTCGAACAGCTCCTGCGATCCGTTCAGCATCAGTAGGGCGCCTCGACGCGGCCGAGATTGACGTAGACGCTCTTGAGCTGGGTGTAGTGCTCGATCGCCGCCTTGCCGTTCTCGCGCCCGAGCCCGGACTGCTTGGCGCCGCCGAAGGGCAGCTCGATCGGCGTGATGTTGTAGGCGTTGATCCAGCAGGTGCCGGCTTCCAGCTGCGCGATCACCCGGTGGCCGCGCGCGAGGTCGCGGGTGAACACGCCGGCCGCGAGGCCGAAATCGGTGTCGTTGGCGCGCGCGATCACCTCGTCCTCGTCGGTGAAGGACAGCACCGCCATCACCGGCCCGAAGATCTCCTCGCGCACGATGCTCATGCCGTCGCCGCAGCCGTCGAACACGGTCGGGGCGACGAAGCAGCCGCTGGCGAGAGCGCCGGTGGCGACACGCCCGCCGCCGACCAGGACCTTCGCGCCCTCGGCCCTGCCCTTGGCGATGTAGGACAGCACCTTCTCCATGTG
This sequence comes from Ancylobacter sp. TW_SC_1, assembly GCF_056836805.1. Taxonomy (NCBI): domain Bacteria; kingdom Pseudomonadati; phylum Pseudomonadota; class Alphaproteobacteria; order Hyphomicrobiales; family Xanthobacteraceae; genus Ancylobacter; species Ancylobacter sp. TW_SC_1. Next base: position 1,530,324 of record NZ_CM166365.1, on the reverse strand, counting down.
ATCGGGCGAGATCAGCGCGCCGACCTGCGTCGCCGGGTCGAGCGGATCGCCGACCACCATCTTCTCGACGCGCGCCACCAGCTTTTCCAGGAACGCCGCGCGCACGCTCTCATGCACGAAGACGCGGGTGCCGTTGGAGCAGACCTCGCCGGCCGAGTAGAAATTCGCCAGCATGGCGCCGGACACCGCATCGTCGAGATCGGCATCGTCGAACACGATGAGCGGCGATTTTCCGCCGAGTTCCAGCGTCACATATTTCAGCGTGCCGGCGGCATCCGCCATCACCTTCCTGCCGGTGCCGACCTCGCCGGTGAGCGACACCTTGGCGATGCCGGGGTGGCGGGTGAGCAGCCGCCCCGTATCGGCGAAGCCCTGCACCACCGAGAACACGCCCTCCGGCACGCCGGCCTCGGCATAGATCTCGGCCAGCTTCAGCGCGGTGAGCGGGGTCAGCTCGGCCGGCTTGAAGATCATCGCATTGCCGCAGGCAAGCGCGGGGGCGGATTTCCAGCAGGCGATCTGCAGGGGATAGTTCCAGGCGCCGATGCCGGCGACGATGCCGAGCGGCTCGCGGCGCGTATAGCCGAAGGCGCTCGGCCCGAGATCGACATGCTCGCCGGCGAGCCCGGCGGCGAGGCCGGCATAATAGTCGAGGCAGTCGGCGCCCGAGAGCACGTCGACGACGCTGGTCTCCTGGATCGGCTTGCCGGTGTCGAGCGTCTCCAGCCGCGCCAGCTCGTCATTGCGCGCCCGCAGCAGGTCGGCGGCGCGCTTGAGCACGCGCCCGCGCTCGGCCCCGGTCATCGCGCCCCACAGCTTCTGGCCCCTGCGCGCGACCGCCACCGCCGCCTCGACCTCGGCCTCGCCGGCGATCTCGATCTCGGCGAGCACCTCGCCGGTGGCCGGGTTGCTGGTGGTGAAGGTGGCGCCGCCGGTCGGACGGTAACGGCCGCCGATATGGTTGGCGTGCAGCGGGGGACGGGTGTTCATGGAGGAAGATCCGGTGAGGGAAAGGGCCGGCGCGGCGGCGGCGATCTGGGCGTCGACGAAGAGGGAGGCGACCTGGCGGGCGCTCACCGAATCCGTCTCGCCGGCGGCGGAAAGCGAGGAGCGCAGCCACAGGCCGTCGATGACGGCGGCGATGGTGATGGCGACGCGGTGCACGTCGGCCGGCGCCACGAGGCCGCGCAGGTCGTGGCGCAGATTGGCCAGCATGCGGGCCTGGTAGATGCGCTGCACCCGGCGCAGGCGTTCCGAGTGCAGCACCTGACCCCAGAAGGCCAGCCAGACGCTGGAGGTGCGCTGGTCGAACTCTTCCGGCGCCAGATTGGCGTCGATCAGCGCCTGCACGCGGGCGCGGGCGCCCTTCGCCTCGCCCAGCCGCTGCGCCGTGGCGCGGTAGAGCCGCAGCGAAAGGTGGCGCAGCGTCGCTTCCAGCAGCCCGTCCTTGTCGCCGAAATAATGCGCGACGAGGCCCGGCGAGACCCCGGCGCGGCGGGCGATCTGCGCCAGCGTCGAGGCGTTGAAGCCGATCTCGGCGAGGGAATCGATGGTGGCGTCGATGAGCTGGCGCCGTCGCACGTCCTCGGGCTCGCGCCGGCGCGTCTCCTCGTCGGAGGCGGCGGAGCGGTCCGGATCGGAATGGACTTGCGCCTGCGCATTCGCCCTTGCCACCGGCACCTCCTGATCGACGCGATGAGTTATTGAATGCTCGTACAATACATCGGTCAATAGAAACCGAAAAGCCCCTCGCCTGCCGCAACGCCGTGCGTCGCAATGCTTCTGCCGGCATGGCGGATTTCGTCAAACTGCCCGAAACTCGGCCGTAAATTCACGGTTTTGGGCAAAAAATACGCGTGACAAAACGTCTGATCGCGTTTTGAATGACCATTCAAAAGAAGCCTCCAGAGGCCGCATCCGGTATCGGGTGTTAAGAGCGCCGCAGGTGCCGAGAGGGTCGATGACGTTCAAGCGCCATCCGGCGTCCGCTGCGGACGCATGAGGGCGGGCGTGCCCCCCGGGCGCGTCTTCCGAACGACGCCGTCCCCGACTTGTCGATTCCGGTCGTGCCGGGCTTGGCGTCAGGCCGCACCGGTTCCATGATCCTGCCAGGATGCCAACGGGAACAGAAACGATGCGCACGTTCAAATTCGTGGCCGCCGCCGCCCTCGGGCTGGTGCTCGGCGTCGCTCCGATGATCGGCGACGCGGCCCGCGCCGCCGAGCCGGCCGCCTGCAAGACGGTGCGGTTCGCCGATGTCGGCTGGACCGACATCACCGCCACCACCGCCCTCGCCTCGACCATCCTCGACGCACTCGGCTACACCACGAAGACGCAGGTGCTGTCGGTGCCGGTGACCTACAAGTCGATGCAGACCAAGGACATCGACGTCTTCCTCGGCAACTGGATGCCGACCATGGAAGCCGACCTCAAGCCCTACCGCGAGGACAAGACGGTCGAGGTGATCGGCGTCAATCTCGAAGGCGCCAAGTACACGCTGGCGGTGCCGACCTATCTCTATGACGAGGGCCTGAAGTCCTTCGCCGACATCGCCAAGTTCAAGGACAAGCTCGGGGCTAAGATCTACGGCATCGAGCCGGGCAATGACGGCAACCGCCTGATCCTCGACATGATCAAGGACGACAAGTTCGGCCTCAAGGGCTTCGACCTCGTCGAATCCAGCGAGCAGGGCATGCTGGCGCAGGTCGAGCGCGCCTCCCGGCGCAAGGAAGCCATCGTCTTCCTCGGCTGGGAACCCCACCCGATGAACGCCAAGTACAAGATGAGCTACCTCGAGGGCGGCGACGACGTGTTCGGGCCCAATTACGGTGGCGCGACCATCTACACCAACACCCGCGCCGGCTACACGACCGAGTGCCCGAATGTCGGCACCTTCATCAAGAACCTGAAATTCTCGCTCGACACCGAGAATGTGGTGATGGGCTACATCCTGCTCGACAGCATGGAGCCGGGCAAGGCCGCCGAAAAGTGGCTGAAGGCCAATCCGACCGTGTGGGAGCCCTGGCTCGCCGGCGTGACCACGATCGACGGCAAGCCGGCCGTTCCGGCGGTCAAGAAGGCCCTGAAGCTCTGAGCGAAGAGCGGCCCCCCATGTGATGAGGGGCCGCTCTCTCCGGCCATCCTTCGAGGCTCGCTCTGCTCGCACCTCAGGATGACGTTGTTCCGCGATGACCGTCATCCTGAGGCGCCCGGCGCAGTCGGACCTCGAAGGATGGTGACACCGAGCGCCCCTGACCGGCAGGCGGCGTCCGCCCTCACTCACCCCACCGAGGAGCGCCCATGTATGACTGGCTGACCGAGCACAAGATTCCGCTGGGAATCTGGCTCCGCGACTTCGTCGACCTGCTCACCACGCATGGTCAGGGCTTCTTCGACTTCATCTCCCTCGTCCTCGGCTCGCTGATCGGCGGTTTCACCGCCGCGCTGCTGTGGGTGCCGCCGCTGCTGCTGATCGCGCTGTTCGCGGTGGCTGCCTGGCTGGTCCACCGCTCCGTCGGCCTGGTGGTGTTCATCGTCGGCTCGCTGCTGCTGGTCACCAATCTCGGCTACTGGTCGGCGACGATGGAGACGCTCTCCCTCGTCATCTGCGCCACGCTGGTCTGCGTCGTGGTCGGCGTGCCCATCGGCATCGCCGCCGCCCACCGGCCCTGGCTCTATACCGCCATCCGGCCGATCCTCGACCTGATGCAGACCATTCCGACCTTCGTCTATCTGATCCCGACGCTGGTGCTGTTCGGGCTCGGCGCGGTGCCGGGGCTGATCTCGACGGTGATCTTCTCGATCCCCGCCCCCATCCGCCTCACCCATCTGGGCATCTCCTCGGTGCCGCCGGCGCTCTACGAGGCCGGCAAGGCGTTCGGCGCCACCAAGACGCAGCTGCTGTTCAAGGTGGAGCTGCCCTACGCCCTGCCGACCATCATGGCCGGCATCACCCAGTGCATCATGCTCAGCCTGTCCATGGTGGTCATCGCCGCGCTGGTCGGTGCCGACGGCCTCGGCAAGCCGGTGGTGCGGGCGCTGAACTCGGTGAACATCGCCATGGGCTTCGAGGCGGGTCTCGCCATCGTGGTGCTCGCCATCGTGCTCGACCGCGTCTGCAAGCGGCCCGAGCGGCGCTCGCGGAAGGGGTGAGAACATGTCCGCCGTCGAATTCCGCAACATCGACATCGTCTTCGGCGCCGACCAGAAGAACGCCCTGAAGCTGATCGACGAAGGCCGCTCGCGCGACGAGATCCTCGCCGCCACCGGCGCCGTGCTCGGCGCGGCGGGGGTGAGCCTTTCCATCGAGCGCGGCGAGATCTGCGTGCTGATGGGCCTGTCCGGCTCCGGCAAGTCGACCATATTGCGCGCCATCAACCGCCTCAACGAGGTGGCGCGCGGCGAGGTGCTGGTCGAGCACAAGGGCCAGGCCGTCGACGTCGCCCGCTGCAGCGAGGACACGCTGCGCGACATCCGCATGCACACCGTCTCGATGGTGTTCCAGCAGTTCGGCCTGCTGCCCTGGCGCACGGTGCGCGACAATGTCGGCTTCGGGCTGGAACTGCGCGGCGACATGAGCGCGGCCGAGCGCAACCGCATCGTCGACGAGAAGCTCGCCATGGTCGGCCTCACCAACTGGGCCGGCAAATACACCAACGAGCTCTCCGGCGGCATGCAGCAGCGCGTCGGCCTCGCCCGCGCCTTCGCCACCGACGCCGACATCCTTTTGATGGACGAGCCGTTCTCCGCGCTCGACCCGCTGATCCGCGACAAGCTGCAGGACGAGCTGCTCGATCTGCAGCGGCGCATCCACAAGACCATCGTCTTCGTCAGCCACGACCTCGACGAGGCGCTCAAGCTCGGCAACAAGATCGCCATCATGGAAGGCGGCCGCATCGTCCAGGCCGGCACGGCGGAGGACATATTGCTGCGCCCGGCCAACGCCTATGTCGCCGAGTTCGTGAAGCACATGAACCCGCTCAACGTGCTGCGCGGCACGGCGGTGATGCGCCCGGCCGCGAGCCTGTCGCGCGAGGGGGATTGCGTCGTGCTCGACAAGGGCGGCCGGGTGAGGGTGAAGGTCGACGCCGAGGGGCGGCCGATCTCGCTCGATGTCGACGGCCGCGCCGGCCTGCTCGCGACCGCCGATGGCGAAGCCGGCCTGATCGACGACAAGCTGGCGCACGACGCCGACTGCATCGTCGCGCCGGTCGACCTCAAGCTGAAGGCGGCGATCGAGCTCAAGCGGCACACCGACCTGCCGATCCTGCTGGTCGACAGCCTGGGCCGCCTCGCCGGCCTGTGCGACGATGACGAGATCTATCGCGGCCTGCTGCGCCGGCTGGATGGCTGAAGCACCCCGCGCCGCTCTCCGACAGGCGTCATCCCGGACCGCCGACGGCCGATCCGGGATCGCGTGAAGGAAGGGCTATTCGGCGCACGATCCCGGCTCGCCGCAACGCGGCGTCCGGGATGACGGCGGAAAGGCCCGCCGGTCAGCCCCCGGCGCAGCGCCTACGCCGCGGCCAGACCGACCGCCGTCACCACGTCGTTGACCACCGCCTCCACCAGATCGCGATTGTCGCCCTCGCCCATCACCCGGATCACCGGCTCGGTGCCCGAGGGGCGGATGAGCAGGCGGCCCTGGCTGTTGAGCTTCAGCTCGGCGGCGGCGATCGCCTTGAGCACGGCGTCGTTCTCCAGCGGCCGGCCGCTCTTGTAGCGCACGTTCTTGAGGATCTGCGGCAGCGGATCGAAGCGGTGGCACACTTCGGAAACCGGCCGCTGGCGGCGCTGCACCACGGCGAGCACCTGCAGCGCAGCGACGAGGCCGTCGCCGGTCGTCGAATAATCCGACAGGATGATGTGGCCGGACTGCTCGCCGCCGACATTGAAGCCCTTGGCGCGCATGCACTCCAGCACGTAGCGGTCGCCGACCGGCGTGCGCTCCAGCGACAGGCCGAGGCCGGCGAGGTGGCGCTCCAGGCCGAGATTGGACATGACCGTGGCGACGATGCCGTTGCCCGCCAGCCGCCCGTCCTCGTGGAAGCTCTCGGCGACCACCGCCATGAGCTGGTCGCCATCGACGAGATGGCCCTTTTCGTCGACGATCAGCACGCGGTCGGCGTCGCCGTCGAGGGCGATGCCGATATCGGCCCGCACTTCGCGCACCTTGGCGGTCAGCGCTTCCGGCGCGGTCGAGCCGACCTCGTGGTTGATGTTGAAGCCGTCCGGCTTGTCGCCGATGGTGATGACCTCGCAGCCCAGCTCCCACAGCGCTTCCGGCGCGACGCGATAGGCGGCGCCGTTGGCGCAGTCCACCACGACGCGCAGGCCGTCGAAGGACTGGTTGCGCGGCAGCGTCCGCTTGGCGAACTCGATATAGCGGGCGTGCACGCTCTCGACGCGCTTGGCGCGGCCCATATCGCCGGGATTGGCGAGCATGCCCGACATGTCGCCGGCGATCAGTCCCTCGATCCGCGCCTCCAGTTCGTCGGAGAGCTTGTAGCCGTCCGGCCCGAACAGCTTGATGCCGTTGTCGTCATAGGGGTTGTGCGAGGCGGAGATCATGACGCCGAGATCGGCGCGCATGGAGTGGGTCAGCATGGCGACGGCGGGCGTGGGCACCGGCCCGAGCAGCAGCACGTCCATGCCCACCGAGGTGAAGCCGGCGACCAGCGCGTTCTCGATCATGTAGCCGGACAGCCGGGTGTCCTTGCCGATCACCACGCGATGGCGGTGCTCGCCGCGCTGGAAGACGAGGCCGGCGGCCATGCCGACCCGCAGCGCCAGTTCCGGCGTGATCGTGCCGTTGGCACGGCCACGAATGCCGTCCGTCCCAAAGAGTTTACGTGCCATGACGGACCTCATGCAGAAATCCGCCGGCAGCCTGAGGCGAATCCGGCGGCGGCGGAACGTCGCCGTACGATGTCTCTAGCATCGACTATGCACGCGAGGGTTTCACAAAGTGTAAGCATTCCTTTCGCGCGTACGCCCCATCCACCGCCATCGTGGCGATGACGCCGCCGAAACGAAGAGGGGGAGGCCTCGCTTGCGCGAGCCTCCCCCTTTCAGGAACGGTCGGGCCGGCCTCAGGCCTGAGGCTGCGGCTCCATGCCGGCATCGGGGCGCGGCGGGCGGTTCTTGCCCGCGCTCGGCACGACCGAGCCGCGCGTATGCGCCGGCTCGATGGTGGTGTCGCGCACCGGCGCGTTGCCGTCGAGCAGACCGATGATCTCGTCGCCGGACAGCGTCTCGTATTCGAGCAGGCCGCGCGCCAGCGCCTCGAGCTGGTCCTTGCTCTCGGTCAGGATGCGCGTCGCCTCGGCATAGCCCTCGTCGACAAGGCGGCGCACTTCGCTATCGATGGTCTGCGCCGTCGCCTCGGAGACGTTCTGCTGGCGCTGCATCGACATGCCGAGGAACACCTCGTCATTGTTCTCGCCATAGGCGACGTTGCCGAGCTTGTCCGAAAAGCCCCAGCGCGTGACCATCATGCGGGCGAGGCGGGTGGCCTGCTCGATGTCGGAGGCGGCGCCGGAGGTGACCTTGTCGTGGCCGAAGATCAGCTCCTCGGCGACGCGGCCGCCCATCATGATGGCGAGGCGCGAGGTCATCTGCTCATAGGACATGGAGAGCTTGTCGCGCTCGGGCAGCTGCATGACCATGCCCAGCGCGCGCCCGCGCGGAATGATGGTCGCCTTGTGCACCGGGTCGGTCGCCGGCACCTTGAGGGCGACGATGGCATGGCCGCCCTCGTGATAGGCGGTCAGCATCTTCTCGTCCTCGGTCATGACGAGCGAGCGGCGTTCCGCGCCCATCATCACCTTGTCCTTGGCGTCCTCGAAGTCGCTCATCGTGACCATGCGCTTGTTGCGGCGCGCGGCCATCAGGGCGGCTTCGTTGCACAGATTGGCGAGATCGGCGCCGGAGAAGCCGGGCGTGCCGCGGGCGATCACCTTCAGGTTCACGTCCGGCGCCACCGGGATCTTGCGGGCATGCACCTTGAGGATCTGCTCGCGGCCGACCACGTCCGGATTCGGCACGATGACCTGGCGGTCGAAGCGGCCGGGACGCAGCAGCGCCGGGTCGAGCACGTCGGGGCGGTTGGTCGCGGCGATGAGGATGATGCCCTCATTGGCCTCGAAGCCGTCCATCTCGACGAGGAGCTGGTTCAGCGTCTGCTCGCGCTCGTCATTGCCGCCGCCGAGGCCGGCGCCGCGATGACGGCCGACCGCATCGATTTCGTCGATGAAGATGATGCACGGCGCGTTCTTCTTCGCCTGCTCGAACATGTCGCGCACGCGGCTGGCGCCTACGCCGACGAACATCTCGACGAAGTCGGAGCCGGAAATGGTGAAGAACGGCACGTTCGCCTCGCCGGCGATGGCGCGGGCGAGCAGCGTCTTGCCGGTGCCGGGCGGTCCGACCAGCAGCACGCCGCGCGGGATGCGCCCGCCGAGCCGCTGGAACTTCTGCGGATCGCGCAGGAACTCGACGATCTCGGTCAGGTCGCTCTTGGCCTCGTCGATGCCCGCGACGTCCTCGAAGGTGACGCGGCCATGCGCCTCGGTCAGCAGCTTGGCGCGGCTCTTGCCGAAGCCCATCGCCTTGCCACCGGCGCCCTGCATCTGGCGCGACAGGAAGATCCACACGCCGATCAGCGCGATGAAGGGCAGCCAGGAGATCAGCAGGCTGACGAACCACGGCACGTTGTCGGTCAGCGGCTTGGCGGTGATGGACACGCCCTTGCCGTAGAGGCGCTGCACCAGCGAGGGATCGTTGGGCGAATAGGTCTGGAAGGCGCGCCCGTCGGTGAAGGCGCCGGTGATCTCCGGTCCCTGGATCACGACGTCGCGCACGCGGCCCTGATCAACCTCGTTGAGCAGCTGCGAGAAGCTGATGTCGTTCGTCGCCTGGCGCTGCGCCGGATTCTGGAACAGCGAGAAAAGCGCCAGAAGCAGAAGAACGATGATCACCCAGAGGGCGAAATTCCGAATATTGGCGTTCATCATGTCCCTTTCGGCGTCGGTGACCACCGACGCGCGGGCACCGCCGGCGCTGGCGGTCCTCCCTTGTCGCTTGGTAATTTAGGTGGCGCATTGATCCTTGCCAAGATGGCCCGGGCAAGGCGTTTCGCCCCATTCGTGCAAATTGACGTCAGAATTAACGCAGCGGCAGCCGGCGCGCCGGCGCCGCCTGTACCAGAACGCCATGCCGGTTCACCCGAATGAGCGCCCCGGCGAGGGTGCGCGCGCCATGTCCCAGCGGGTCGAGGCCGGCGACCCAGCCATGGAGCGCCTCGAGCTTTCCCAGTTCCACCTCGCCCCCGGCGACGGCCCGGATGGCGCGGCCGAGCAGGCGCAGGCCGATCTCGTCCGGCAAGGCGGCAAAGCCGTCGCGCGCGAAGCGGATCGGCCCCTCGTCCGGCCACAGCCGGGCGCCGGCGGCATCGGTCGCGGCCTCCAGCGCCGCCTCGGCGCGGGCCATGCGGCCGGCAAGGCGCGCGAGCGCTGCAGCGTCGAACCCTTCTGCAGCTAGAGATGGCAGCAGCGCGCGCAGTCGCGTGCGGGCGAAGCGCGGGTTCCGGTTCGAGGGGTCCTCGGCGACGGCGACGCCGGCATCGCGGCACTGCGCGATCAGCGCGGTCTTGGGCACGCCGAGCAGCGGCCTCAGCAACTGGATGCCGCCGAGCGGACGCCCCGCCGGAATCCCGGCCAGTCCTCCCAGGCCCGAGCCGCGCATCAGCCGGAACAGCACCGTCTCGGCCTGGTCGTCCAGCGTGTGGGCGGTGGCGATCGCCGGCGCGCCGATTGCAGCGGCATGGGCGGCCAGCACCTCATAGCGCCCCTCCCGCGCCGCCTCCTGCAGGCGCGCTTTCGGCAGCGGCGCCGGCAGGGCGAGAACGGCGTGCGGCAGGCCGAGCCTCGCCGCCAGCGCGCCGACGGCCTCGGCCTCGGCCCGCGCTTCGAGGCGCAGGCCGTGGTCGACGGTGGCGACATGAAGCTCGGTGGCGGCACCGGCGGCGGTGCGCCAGCGATGGGCGAGCAGCATCAGCGCCGTCGAATCCGGCCCGCCGGAAACGGCGAGCAGCACCCGCGCATGGCGCGCGAAAGGGGCGAAGAGCGTGGCGAGGGCGGCCTCGTCGGGGAGGCCGGCGGCAGGTTCGGGGACGGCCTCAGCAGCCGGCACGTTTCTGCTCCCGCTCCACCCCCTGCTTGATGGTGGCCGAAGCGCGCGGATATTTGTTGCCGACCGCGTTGAGCGTGGCGCAGGCGGCGTCCTTCTCGCCGATCGCGGCGAGCGACTGGCCGAGCCGCAGCAGCGCGTCCGGCGCCTTCACCGCGTTGGGGTAGTCGGTCGAGACCTTGAGGAAGTTCTGCGCCGCTTCCTTGTAGGTCTTGCGCTGGAACTGGGTTTCGCCGAGCCAGTAATAGGCGTCGGGCGCTGCCCGGTCGTTCGGGTAGAGCTTCAGGAACTGGTCGAAGGTCTGCGCCGACAGGACATAGTCCTGACGCTGCATGTAGCCGAAGGCGAGATCGAACAGGTCCTTCGGGCTGTTGCTCGGCGGCTGTGTGCCGCCGCCGGCCGCGACAGTGCCAGACAATGTGCCGAGATCCATCGGCGCGCCGGTGGCTGGGCCCGAGGGCGCCGTGGTGCCGAGCGGGCGCGGCGCACCGGGCACCGCCGACGGCGCGGAAGGATCGAACGCATCGGAACGGCGCCCGCCATTCGCATCGGCCGCCGGCGGAACGCCGCCGCCGGCCGATGGCGCCGGGCGCGGGGCCGCGCCGGCAGCAAAGCCTGCATCCCCCTGCAGCAGCCGGACCTGCTGCTCGAGCTGCTGGTTGCGGTACTGCAGCTGCTCGATCTGGCCGGTCAGCTGGCGAAGCTGATTCTCCAGCCGCTCGATGCGCGTGGTGACGGTGCCGGCCTCGTCGGCCTCGACGGCCTGGCTGTCGTTGGAGCGCACCTGCCCGGGGGGCTTGAACAGGTTGCCGAAGAAATTGTTGTCCGCCTGTGCGTGCGCCGCCCCGACGGGAACGAGCGAGATCGCGACGGCGGCGGACAGGGCGATGGCGACAAGGCGGGGCAAGCGAACGGTCATGGCTGCGATGAACAACAGAGGGCTACGCGACGCGGCCGTCCCGGCCGCGCGATGTCATTATGAGCATACCGGACCGATCACGTCCAAAATTTGACCCAGCGTCACGGAAGCGGGCCAAAAAAGGAAAGCCCGGCCCGCGGGGAGCGGGTCGGGCCATGCGCGATCGGGGAAGCGCGATCAGGAGCCTGTGGCGTTCAGCACCGTGACGGCGCGGCGGTTCTGCGACCAGCAGGAGATGTCGTTGCAGACCGCGACCGGGCGCTCCTTGCCGTAGGAGATGGTGCGCATGCGGCTTGCCGCGACGCCGCGCTGGACGAGGTAGTCGCGCACGCTCTGGGCGCGGCGGGCGCCGAGGGCGATGTTGTACTCGCGCGTGCCGCGCTCGTCGGCATGACCTTCGATGGTGAAGCTGTACTTGGCATAGTGGTTGAGCCACTGCGCCTGCTTGTCGAGCGTCGCCTGCGCCTGCGGCGTCAGGCTGGTCTGGTCGCTCTCGAAGAAGACGCGATCGCCGACCGAGACGATGAACTCCTGCGGGCTGCCGGGAGGCGCCGAGCCCAGCGCCGCGCCGGCGCCGTCCATCGGGTTCTTGGCGCAGGCGGCCGCGAGCATCGCGAACCCGACGATGAAAGCGACGCGCGCGCCGCCCAGATGCCGCAACATACGGATCATAACCGCTGACTCCTGAATTCCCCGACCGGCGTTCCGATCTGGCTGTTTGCGTCAATCAATGTTCCGTCGTGCTTTACGGAACCTTGCTGAATTGCGTCGATTTCGCGACCGTGTCGTAAACTGTCGCTTATGGTTAACCGTTCCCTAACCGCCGGCCCTATGAGCGCAGCGGCGACCAGGCCGGATCGGAGGCGTAGCTCGGGGTCGGCACGCGTTGCTCGTTATAGCCGGTGATGTCCACCGTGTAGAGCTGCGGCCCGCCGTTCCCACCGGGATCGCGGAAGAACATGATGACGCGGCCGTTCGGCGCGAAGGTCGGGCCTTCATTGTGATAGCCCTCGGTCAGGATGCGCTCGCCCGAGCCGTCCGGACGCATCAGGCCGATGGCGAAGCGCCCCTGCGCCTGCTTGGTGAAGGCGATGACGTCGCCGCGCGGCGACCAGACCGGCGTCGAATAACGCCCCTCGCCGAAGGAGATGCGGTGCTGGTTCGAGCCGTCCGGGTTCATCACATAAATCTGCGAACCGCCGCCGCGATCGCTCTCGAAGCAGATTTGCGTGCCGTCCGGCGAGTAGCAGGGGGCGGTGTCGATTGCCGCGGTGTCGGTGAGACGGGTCGTCGCCTTGGACCGGAGGTCCATGACGAAGATGTTGGAATCGGCGCCCTGCTGCAGGCTGAGGATCACGCGCTGCCCGTCCGGCGCGAAGCGCGGCGAGAAGCTCATGTTGGGGAAGTTGCCGACCACCTCGCGCTGGCCGTTCTCGATGTTGAGCAGATAGACGCGCGGCTCGCCGTGGCCATAGCTCATATAGGTGATTTCCTGGCTGGTCGGCGAGAAGCGCGGCGTCAGCACGAGATCGTCGCCGCGCGTCAGATACGTCACGTTGGCGCCGTCCTGGTCCATGATGGCGAGGCGCTTGATGCGCTTCTCCTTCGGCCCGCTCTCGTCGACGAAGACGATGCGCGTGTCGAAATAGCCCTTCTCGCCGGTCAGCCGCTCATAGATCGCGTCGGCGATGATGTGCGCCACGCGGCGCCAGTTCTCCGGCTGGGTGAAATATTGCTGGCCGATGAGCTGCTGGCCGGCGAACACGTCCCACAGGCGGAATTCGGCCTTCACGCGCCCGTCCGGCTGGCGGGTGATGCGGCCGGTGACCAGAGCCTGCGCGTTGATCACGCGCCAGTCCTGGAAGCGCGGCGAGGCATCCGGATTGGCGATCTTCTCGACGAAGGCGGCCGGATCGATCGGCGCGAACAGGCCCGAGCGGCGCAAATCGGCCGAAATGATCTGCGTCACGCCCTTGCCGGCCTCGATGTCCTGCGGGCTGCCGCCGCCGACGAAATCGGTGATGGCGATGGGGAGCGGCTGCACGGTGCCGGAGGTGATGTCGAGGCGGACGGCGGCCTGCGCCAGGTCCGGCGCGAGCCCCGTCCCGCCAAGCCCTGCCCCGCCGAGAGCCGCCATGCCGAGCAGAACCGACCGGCGGCCGACAAGGCCGTTGGCTTCAAGGGAAAAACGCCGCGACATTCTGCGCACCTCGGAAAGAACATTCATCAATTAAGCATCGCCGGGTTGAAGCCCAGCTCCAATTCGCGCCACGTGTCGTACCGGTCGGCACGCAGCATCGGAAACGGATTGTCCTGGTTGGAAATCTCGAACAGCGCGCGCTGGGCGGTTTCGCGCACGATCGGGGCATAGGGGTTGCCGGCGCCCTGCACCTCGACCAGTTGCGGCGCACCGACCATCCGGCGATCCGGGCTCAGCACGATCTTGAACACCACCGTCACCTGCTCGGCGTTGACGGCGCCGGACGGCAGTTTCCAGAAGCGGCTGATATAGGCGCGCAGCGCGTCGATCTCGGTCTGCGACAACGAGCTCGCCGTCCCGCGCGAAGCGCCGAGCGAGGCGGTGTTGTTGATCGTGTCGCCGAGCGCGGCCATGCGGCGCGGGTCCTGCTTGTTGAGCAGGGCGGCGATCTGGTTCGGGTTGAAGTCGCGCTCTGGAGCCGGCTCCTGCGCCACCTTGGGCGGAATGTTCTTCGGCTTCTTCGGCGGCGCGGGAGGCGGCGGTGTCGCCTGCGCGGTCTCCGGCGGCTTGGGCTGCTCCTTCGGCGGCTCGGGCGGCTTGGCGGCGAGCGCCTCGGAATCCTTCGGCGGCGGCGGCACCGGCTTGGCCTCGGCCTGCGCGGCCGGCGGCTTCGGCTCGGCCGGCTTGGCCTGCGCCGACGGCGGAGGGGGCGGGGCGGATGGCTCGTTGGCGGCCTTTACCTCGGGCTTCTCGGAGACCTTGGAATCGAGGTTTTCCGCCTGCTTGGGCGTATCGACCTTCTCGACGACGGGCTTCGGGTTCTCCTTCGGAGCATCCTTCTTGCCGGCCATCATCTTCGACATCTCGGCATCGGAGATGATGTCGATCGGCATGGCTTCGGTCGGCGTCGCCTCGAACGGATTGGGCGAGGAGAACGACACGACCATGAAGCCGATGATGCCGACATGAAGAGCGGCCGAGGACAGGAAACCCGCGCGCATGCGCCTCAGCCCCCCTGCTCGACTTCGGAGACCAGCGCGACGCGCTTGAACCCGGCGCCGGACAGGCGGCCCATCACGCGCATGACGGTGCCATAGTCGAGGCTCTTGTCCGCCCGGACGAAGATGCGCTCCTCATAGCCCGCCTTGCCGATGGCCTGCAGCTTGGGGACCAGTTCGTCGATCGGAATCTCGGTCTCCTGCAGGAACAGCTTGCCGTCCTTGTTGATGTTGATCACCAGCGGCTCGTTCTCCTGCGGCACCGCCTTGGCTTCGGTCTGCGGCAGGTCGAGCGGCACGCCGACGGTGAGCATCGGCGCGGCGACCATGAAGATGATGAGCAGCACCAGCATCACGTCGACCATCGGCGTGACGTTGATCTCGGACATGACGGCGCCGCCGCCACGGCGACGCGAACGCCGTGAATGCCAGCCGCCTCCGCCGCCTCCTGAGGACATCCCCATGCGTGTCAGCCCCGCTCGTCGATCTGGCGCGACAGGATGGCCGAGAACTCGTCGGCGAAGCCTTCCAGTCGTGCCGCCTGCCGATTCACCTGCGAGATGAACTTGTTATAGAAAATCGTCGCGGGAATGGCGGCGATAAGGCCGATTGCCGTCGCGAAAAGGGCTTCCGCGATGCCCGGCGCCACAACCGCGAGGCTGGTGTTCTTCGAGGCCGCGATCGACTGGAAGGCGGTCATGATGCCCCACACCGTGCCGAACAGGCCGATGAAGGGGCCGGCCGAGCCGACGGTCGCCAGCACCAGCAGACGGCTCTCCAGCCGTTCGACCTCGCGGGCGATGGTCACGTTCATCACCTTGTCGAGACGCTGCGTCAGGCCGGTCAGCGAGCGCGCGCCGCCCTCATAGGAGCGCTTCCACTCGCGCATCGCCGCGACGAAGATGGCCGCCATCGCGTGATTGGGGCGCGAGGAGAGCGAGCGGTACAGCTCCTCCAGGCTCTGGCCGGACCAGAAGGTGGTCTCGAAACGGTCCATCTGGCTCTTCATGCGCTGGAACAGGATCGTCTTGTCGATGATGATCGCCCAGACCCAGACAGAGGCGAGGACGAGGCCCGCCATGACGAACTTCACGACCAGATGGGCCTGCAGGAACAGTCCGATCAGCGAGAGATCGGCGCTGCCCATCCCAGCGCCCGCGGACGCCACCGGCGCGCCGCTCGGGGCCGGCGCCGCGGCCGCGTCGACCTGCGCCGTCGGCGCGCCGTTGACGGGCGCCGGCGCGTTCTGGGCGTAAGCGAATGACGCCGATGCCGCGAAAAACAGCATCACCGCGAATAGAAGCTTCTTCAGCGTCATTAGGCCAATCCTGCCAGATCACTAAGGGTCGCAATACCGCCGCGCATCGGCTGCGAGACAGCGGCGAATGCCCAGCATGGCTGCTGAGGGGACGCGTCCGTCATCAACCGACCGACTCTGTCCAAACTTGGGCGATCGACGTCGGACCGCTCCCGCAGCCGCCCGATACAACACCGTATTAAGGTTAATGCCGGGTTAGCGTTGCCGCATCGCAACAGAAATAGAGGGTGCCGTGCTACCGACGCCGCGCCTCAGGGCTGCGGCGCCTCCCCCTGCGCCGCCTTCATGGCGGCACGCAGCGCGTCGGGAATGCGGCGGGCGCGCCCCTGCGCCACAAAGGCCACCTTCACCCTGCCCTCGACGATGAGTTCCTCGCCGCGCTTCACCTTCTGGGCGAGGGTGATGGAGGCGCCGGCGACCTCGACCGGGCTAGTGTGAACCTCCAGCACGTCGTCGATGCGCGCCGGGCGCACGAACTGCAGCTCCATCGAGCGCACGACGAAGGCAAAGCCCGGCGCCTCGGCCAGCGCCTCGCCGAACAGTTCGCCCTGCACCACGCCGATCAGGCGCAGATGGTCGGAGCGGGCCCGCTCCATGAACTTCAGGTAGTTGGCGTGGTAGACGATGCCGGAAAAGTCCGTGTCCTCGTAATAGACCCGCACCGGCAGCACATGGCCACCGGGCACCAGCCGTCCCGCCAGATGCAGGAAGGGATCGGCTTTCAGGACATCGGGAGACAGGGGATCGGGGCGCTCGTTCATGGCGCCCCTCATAAACGAGACCGCGCCGCAAAAAAAGAACCGCGCCCCTTGCGAACCAAGGGGCGCGGCCGGAAAGCGTCGAAATCGCTCAGCTCTGCGGGTCGGCGGACGGCTCGGGCGCAGGCGCGGGGCGGTTGCGGCGATCGGTCATGAACTGATCGAACTCCGCCTTGTCCTTGGCCTGCCGCAGGCGGTCGAGGAAGGACCTGAAATCCTTCTGCTCGTCCTCGAGCCGGCGCAACGTCTCCTCGCGATATTCGTCGAAGGCGCGATTGCCGCTCGGGGGGAAACCGCGGCCGAAGCGGCCACCGAAATTGCGAAGGGCGCCCGCGCCCTCCTCCTGCCAGCGGCCGAAGCCGCGCCTGCCACCGCAAAACATCCGTCCACTCCCTATGGTGAAAGCCAGGATCGCCAAGCCCAGGGGCCACCAGGCCATGAAGCCGAGGACCGTGAGGGCGATCCAGGCGGGTTTGCCGTAACTGTCGAGCTTTTGCGCAAGCTCCATGGCGTCCGCTCCTGGGTTCAAACCGGACGGCCGAGGCCGCGTCGGTTAATGTTAAATACATTTACATAGGTAGGTACAGCCCCGCCGCTTGTCAATAATCCACCCATCAAAATCGGAATGCCGCCATCGGCCGCCTGGGCGCCGCCTCAGTCCGCGGGCGCGCCAAGGCCCCGGAGATAGACGAGGAATGCGGCCTCAAGGAGGTCGTCCGGCTCCATCGGCAGCTTGCGCCGCGAGCCGTCGGGGCGGCCGAACAGCGAGGCGACGCCGTGCGCCAGCGCCCAGGTGTGCAGCGCCACCATCAGCGCCGGCGGGCGGCCCGTCGCCGGCATGGAGGCGACCAGCACATCGGCCGCCTCGCGCAGCACGCCGAAGGCGCGCTGGCTGGCCTGCGACAGCGCCGGATGGGCTTCGCTGGGCAGGCCGGATTCGAACATGGCGACATATTCCGCCGCGTGCTGGCGGGCGAAGGCGAGATAGGCCCGCCCCATGCGCTCATAGGCTTCGACCGGCGTCGGCCGCCCCTCGTTCCAGCCCGCCTCCAGCGCCTTGGCGAAGTGCTCGAAACCATCCGCCGCCACCGCCGCCAGCAATTCGTCGCGGTCGCGGAAATGCCGGTAGGGCGCGGCCGGGCTGACCCCGGCGCGGCGCGCCGCCTCGGCGAAGGTGGCGCCGACGGCGCCCTTCTCCGCGATCAGCTCGAGCGCCGCCTTCATCAGGGCTTCCCGCAGGTTGCCGTGATGATAGCCGCGCGATTCTCCGCCGTTCCGGGACCAGCTCATGTGAAGGGGACTTACATCACGCCGGAGGCCGCGTCGATGGCGCGGCGCGCAAAGGGTCTAATCCTCGCCCTCGTCGAACAGCGGCATCTGGTTGACGCTCGACGGCGCGGCCATGCCCAGATGCTTGAAGGCGTGGGCGGTCAGCACCCGGCCGCGCGGCGTGCGCTGGAGAAAGCCCTGCTGCACCAGATAGGGCTCGATGATCTCCTCGATGGCGTCGCGCGGTTCGGAGAGCGCGGCGGCGATGGTCTCCACCCCTACCGGACCACCGCCATAATTCATCGCGATGACGGTGAGATAGCGCCGGTCCATCTGGTCGAGCCCCAGCCCATCGACCTCGAGATGGCCGAGCGCATGGTCGGCGGCGGCGCGGTCGATGATGTCCCTGCCGCCCACCAGCGCGAAGTCGCGCACCCGGCGCAGCAGCCGCCCGGCGATGCGCGGCGTGCCGCGGGCGCGGCGGGCGATCTCGCGCGCGCCGTCCTTCGAGATAGGGATGTTGAGCACCCGCGCGCCGCGCGTGACGACCAGCTCCAGCTCGTCGACGGTGTAGAAATTGAGCCGGATCGGGATGCCGAAACGGTCGCGCAGCGGCGTGGTCAGCAGCCCCGAGCGCGTCGTCGCCCCGACCAGGGTGAACTTCGACAGCGAGATCTTCACCGAGCGCGCCGCCGGGCCCTCGCCGATGATGAGATCGAGCTCGTAGTCCTCCATCGCCGGATAGAGGATTTCCTCCACCGCCGGGTTGAGCCGGTGGATCTCGTCGATGAACAGCACGTCGCGTTCTTCGAGATTGGTCAGCAGCGCCGCGAGGTCGCCGGCCTTGGCGATCACCGGCCCGGAGGTCGAGCGGAAGCCGACGCCCAGCTCGCGCGCCACGATCTGCGCCAGCGTGGTCTTGCCGAGCCCCGGCGGGCCGACGAACAGCACATGGTCGAGCGCCTCGCCACGCGTCTTCGCCGCCCGGATGAAGACGTCGAGATTGGCGCGCGCCTGCTCCTGCCCGACGAACTCGGCGAGGTTCTGCGGCCGCAGCGAGGCCTCCGCGAGGTCTTCCTCGCGCTTGTCCGGGGCGACGAGGCGCTTGGCGTTCACTTCGCCAGCTCCTTGAGCCCGAGCCGGATCAGCCGGGCGGTATCGGCCTCTTCACCGGCCTCGCGCAGCGCGCCGGCGATGGCGGCGCTCGCCTGGAGCGGCGCATAGCCGAGATTGACCAGCGCCGAGACCGCGTCCGCCACCGGCGCGGGGGCCTTGCGATCCTCGAGCTGGGCGGACAGGCTGGCCACCGCCGGATCGACATCGGCGAAGCCTGGCGCCTTGTCCTTCAGCTCCGCCACGATGCGCGCCGCGACCTTGGGGCCGACGCCGTTGGCGCGCGCCACCATCGCCCGGTCGCCCAGCGCCACCGCATTGGCGAGTTCCGACGGGGAGAGCGTCGAGAGCACGTTCAGCGCCACCTTGGAGCCGACGCCCTGCACGTTCTGCAGCAGCAGGAACCAGCTCTTCTCGGCCGGCGAGACGAAGCCGTAGAGGCGGATCATGTCCTCGCGCACGAAGGTCTCGATGAACAGCGTCGCCGCCTCGCCGGCGGCCGGCAGCGCCTGCAGCGTGCGCCCCGAGCAGTGCACGAGATAGCCGACCCCGTGCACGTCGAGGATCACATGGTCGTCGCCATAGCTGTCGACGACCCCCTTGAGCTTTCCGATCATCGCACGCCCACCCGCGCCTTCATGGCCGCCATTCCGCGATGCTGCGCATGGGTGACGGCGACCGCAAGCGCGTCCGCCGCGTCGTCGGTCTCGAAATCCGCCTGCGGCAGCAGCACCTTCATCATCATGCGGATCTGCGCCTTCTCGGCGCGGCCGGCACCGACCACGGTCTTCTTGACCAGCAGCGCCGCATATTCGGAAACCGGAATCCCCGCCAGCGCCGGGGTCACCATCACCACGCCGCGCGCCTGGCCGAGCTTGAGCGTCGAGGCCGGGTTGACGTTGACGAAGGTCTCCTCCACCGCCGCCTCGTCCGGCGCGAAACGGCGCAGCACCGCCATCAATTCGGTGTGGAGACAGGCCAGCCGCTCGGCGAGCCCGCCCTCCTCCGGCGGCATCACCGTGCCGCAGGCGATGTAGGTGAGCCGCGTGCCGACGGACTCGATCACCCCCCAGCCGGTGCGGCGGAGGCCCGGATCAAGCCCGAGAATGCGAATCGGAGACGGCGCCATCCCCTAGGGCGTACCCGAACAAAGGACGAACGCCTAGGGGCGAAGCGGCACGGGATGGCCCGGCGGGGCCGGGATGCCATTCATGGTTGACGAAGCATTGACGGCGCCGCCGGACTAGCGCCGCCCGCTGAGCGCGCCGCTCGCCAGCACCACGCCGATGCCGGTCGCCACCACGCCGATAATGGCGGCGGTGTCGGGATGCTCGTCGAGCACCGGCACGGCCAGCAGCGCCGCCAGCGCCGGCACAAGCCCGGTAAAGGCGGCCGCGCGCGAGGAACCGAGCCGTTCGATGGCGACGCCATAGGCGACGAGCGCGATGACGCCGGACAGCAGCCCCTGCATGAGGAGCTGGAACAGCACCTCCCGGCCGTAACCGCTCGCCACCGCCCCGATCACGCCGGGCAGACCCCAGGGCGTGAGCAGGACGACGGACCACAGCCCGGCGAGCCCGACGATCTGCGTGGGCTTCATGCCGGTGCTGCGGAAGACGACGGTGCTGAAGGCCCAGAGCGTCGCGCCCGTCACCAGCAGGAGATGCCCCCGCCAGGCATCGTCCTGCGGAAACAGCACGCCGCGCCCGCCGAGCGTGAGCACGCCGAGCGCGATGGCGGCGAAGCCGAGCGCCCGCAGCCACCCCAGCCGCTCATGCAGGAACACGACGGAGACGAGCGCCACGATCAGCGGCATGGTGCCCGGCAGCAGCGGCCCGACATCCGCCGCCGGCACGAAGCGCATGGCGTTGCCGACGATCAGGAAGAAGAACGCCCCCAGCCCCATGAAGCAGACGAGGAACGGCTTCAGCCCCTTTCGGGGAATGACGCCGACCTGCCACCAGGCGGGCGCCAGCACGACCGCCGGCACCACGAAGCGCAACCAGCCGACCGTCGCCGGCGACAGGTGGCCGTGCACGGCATGGCGGGTCGAGACGATCCAGCCACCCCAGATGGTGATGGCGAGCAGCGCGCAGGCAGCGCCGACGACGCGGTCGGAAAAGCGAGGAACATCCGCGGCGCCGAGCGCGGCCTGGGAGATGGGCTTGTCCATGATCGGATTCCGGCCGCCGTGGCGGCGCAAAGAGAGAGGGGCCGCCGGGCGGCCGAGTCGGGCTGAATGTGGCGCCCGCGACCCGTGAGCGCAAATGCGTTTTGCGAATGGCCACGTTCGCGAAAGATGATGGATCGGCGCGTTCGATCGCCAACCGTGTTGACGACCCATGGCGGCGGAGCTAGGTCTCGCCGCGCACGCCACGACGACGTGCCGCCCTCCCCGGTTCCCCCATGCCGTTCGATCCGGCCCTCGTCTGGGCCCTGCTCACCGCGCTCATCGCCGGCGTCACCCGCGGCTTCTCCGGCTTCGGCGGCGCGTTGATCTTCGTGCCGCTGGTCAGCGCCGCCTACGGCCCGCGCGTAGCGGCGCCGTCGCTGCTGGTGATCGACACCCTCATGACGTTGCCCTTCCTGCTTCCGGCGCTGCGGGCCTGCATCTGGCGGCAGGTGGCGCCGCTCGCGGCCGGCGCGGTGCTGGCGGTGCCTGCCGGCGTGTGGGTGCTGGAGCATACCGATCCGCTGGTGCTGCGCTGGGGACTGGCGCTGCTCGGCCTCGGCCTGCTCGTGCTGCTGGTGTCCGGCTGGCGCCACACCGGCCGGCACAACCTGCCGACCACGCTCGGCGTCGGCGCCATCGCCGGCTTTTGCGGCGGCGCGGCGCAGATGTCGGGGCCGGCTGTGGTGGCCTACTGGCTCGGCAGCGGCCAGCCCTCGGGACTGGTGCGCGCCAATCTCTTCGGCTTCTTCGCGCTGGTGACGCTGGCGAGCGGGGCCGCCTATGCGGTGAGCGGCATGTTCACCGCCGAGGTCGGCCGGCTCAGCCTGCTGCTCGGGCCGGCCTATGCGCTGGGCCTGTATGCCGGGGCGCGCGCCTTCCGCGGCGCCTCGGACCGGGCCTACCGCATCGCCGCCTATTGGGTGATCGCCAGCGCGGCGGTGCTCAGCCTGCCATTGTTCGACATGCTGCTCGGGCGCTGAAGACGCTTCTTCACGATACGGTCATCCCGGCCGAGCGCGGCGAGAGCCGGGATCGCGCGATGTGCCCCCTGCCCGCGATCCCGGATCGGCCTTCGGCCGTCCGGGATGAGGTTCATTCCACGATGAAGGCTCAGTCGCTCATCTTGGCGACGAAGGCGTCGGACAGCTCGAAATTGGCATAGACGTTCTGCACGTCGTCATTGTCGTTGAGGTTGTCGACGAGGCGGATCAGCTTCTCGGCCACCTCGTCGTCCACCGCCACAGTGTTCTGCGGGCGCCAGACGAGGCCGGACTTGCGCGGCTCGCCGAATTTCGCTTCCAGCGCGCGGGCGACCTCGTGCAGGTTCTCCACCGAGCAGACGATCTCGTGGCCGTGCTCGTCCGAGGTCACGTCGTCCGCGCCCGCCTCGATGGCGGCTTCCAGCATGTCGTCGGCCGAGGCCTTCGCGGCGTCGAACTCGACGGTGCCGATGCGGTCGAACATGAAGGAGACGGCGCCGGTCTCGGCCAGCGCGCCGCCGGACTTGGTGAAGTAGGAGCGCACTTCCGAGGCGGTGCGGTTGCGGTTGTCGGTCAGCGCCTCGACGATGACGGCGACGCCGCCCGGGCCGTAGCCCTCATAGCGGATCTCGTCGTAATTCTCGGAATCGCCGCCCAGCGCCTTCTTGATGGCGCGGTCGATATTGTCCTTGGGCATGTTTTCCGCGCGGGCGGCCAGCACCGCGGCGCGCAGGCGCGGGTTCATCGCCGGATCGGGCATGCCGAGCTTGGCGGAGACGGTGATTTCACGCGCCAGCTTGGAGAACAGCTTGGAGCGCACCGCGTCCTGCTTGCCCTTGCGGTGCATGATGTTCTTGAATTGCGAATGCCCGGCCATGGCCGCCTCCACGTCACACCGGGCGGGCCTGTGGCCCGGCCCTGTCCGAATGCCTGAAACAAAAGGGTGCGCGGCTTATAGGCGAGAGGGCGGGCACGCGTAAAGCGGGGGCGCTACCAGAAGGACGGCACCACCGGCTCCAGCACGCCGCCCAGGCGCACCGGCGCGACCTCCACGGCCCGGCCGGCCGCGTCCGTCTCCACCGCGAGACCCGACAGCGTACCGGGACCGGTGGCCGGCTCGAAGCGCGAGGAGCCGATCTTGCGGGTGAAGCGCCGCAACGGTTCCTCCTTGTCCATGCCGATCACCCCGTCATAGGAACCGCACATGCCGACATCGGTGAGATAGGCGGTGCCGCCCGGCAGGATGCGGTGGTCGGCGGTCGGCACATGGGTATGGGTGCCCACCACGAGGCTGGCGCGCCCGTCGCACCAATGGCCGAAGGCCTGCTTCTCGCTGGTCGTCTCGGCGTGGAAATCGACGATCACCGCGTCCGACACCTGCCCCAGCGGGGCCGCGTCGAGCTCACGGTCGATGGCGGCGAAGGGGTCGTCCAGCGGGTCCATGAAGACGCGGCCCATCATGTTGACGACCAGCACCTGCGCGCCGCTGCGGGCCTCCACGAGCGCCGCGCCGCGTCCCGGCGTGCCGGGCGGAAAATTGGCCGGACGCACGAGGCGCGAGGCGCGGGTGATGAAGACCAGCGCCTCGCGCTGGTCGAAGGCATGGTTGCCGAGCGTCACCGCGTCGGCGCCGGCCTCGACGAATTCCTCGTAGATCGCCTCGGTGATGCCGAAGCCGCCGGCGGCGTTCTCCCCGTTCACCACCACGAAATCCAGCGACCAGGCCGCGCGCAGGCGCGGCAGGTGTTCGAGCACGACCTGACGTCCGGCGCGCCCCACGACGTCGCCGAGAAAGAGAAGGCGCATGAGCTATTCCTCTGCCGGGCGCACGATGCCGGCATCCGTGGCGATGGCGTCGAGCCGTTCGTCATGCGGCTCGGCCGGCACGGCGGCCAGCTCCTGCACGGCGAAGGCATAGCCCAGCGCCTCGATGCGCTTGGCCCGGCGCAGCAGCGCCAGCGTGCGGTCGTAGAAGCCGGCGCCATAGCCGAGCCGGTGGCCGCGCGCATCGAAGGCGGCGAGCGGCACCACCAGCACGTCCGGCGAGACGGCCGGGGCGGTTTCCGGCGGGGCGGGGATCGAAAAGCGGCCGGGGCCGGCGGAAGGCACCAGTTCCTCGCCCGGTTCCCACAGGCGGAAGATCAGCGGCTTGCCGCACATCAGCACGACCGGCAGCGCGACGCTGGCACCCACCGCTCGCAGCCGGCGCACCAGCGGGTCGGTGGAAATCTCGGCGCCGATCGGCGCGAAGACGGAAACCACTTCGCCGCTCACGCTGCCGAGCCACTCCATCGCATGAATCGCCGCGGCCTCGGCGGCGGCGTCGCGCGCGTCGCAGTCCAGCGCCGCCCGCCGTGCGAGAGCCGCGGAGCGCAGGCCAGCCTTATCGAGTTGCGCGTCGGTTGGATGGGGCATGATGAATAAGCGCGGAGCCGCAATGGCCGTTGGAGGATCGATCCCGGGAACCTACAACGTAGGTGGGCGCCGTGTGTCCGGACCCACGGGTCCGGTCAGGGACAGCTCCCTTTGAGATCGATAAGGCCCCGGGGAATATGTTCTCCTGACGAACCTTGCAGCACCGCACGCTAAATCTAGGACGCGACGGGCGGGATTACCAGAGGGACCGGGGCGCAGGTGAACAGCTTTCGGTGAGCGGGCATCGTCATCCCGGCCGAAAGGCTGGCCGCGATTACGGGGTTCGGGAAAGCTCACCCCACCGTGAGCATGATCTTGCCGATATGCGCGCTGGTTTCCATGCGGGCATGCGCCTCGCTGGCCTTCGCCAGCGGGAAGGTCTGGTCCAGCACCGGCTTGATCGTGCCCGCCTCGAGGAGCGGCCAGACCTTCTCCAGGAGCGAGGCGGCGATGAGCGCCTTTTCCGCCTTGGGGCGCGAGCGCAGGGTCGAGCCCATATGCGAGAGGCGCTTCAGCATCAGCCGCATGAAGTCGATCTGCACCTTGGAGCCTTCCATGAAGGCGATCTGCACGATGCGCCCGAGCGGCGCGGCGGCCTCGTAATTGCGGCCGATATAGGAGCCGCCGACCATGTCGAGGATGACGTTGACGCCCTTGCCGCCGGATTTCTCCTTCACCACGGCGACGAAATCCTCGCTCTTGTAGTCGATGGCGACGTCCGCGCCGAGCTGGCGGCAGACCTCGCATTTCTCGGCGCTGCCGGCCGTGGCGAACACGGTGGCGCCGAAGGCCTTGGCGAGCTGGATCGCCGTCGTGCCGATGCCGGAGGTGCCGCCATGCACCAGGAAGCGCTCGCCCGCCTTCAGCCCAGCGAGGTCGAACACATTGGTCCAGACGGTGAAGAAGGTCTCCGGCAGCGCCGCCGCCTCGACCATGGAAAGCCCGGCCGGCACCGGCAGCGCCGCGCCTTCGTCGGCGAGGCAGTACTGCGCGTAGCCGCCGCCGGAGACCAGCGCACACACCTTGTCGCCGATCTTCCAGCGCGTGACGTCCTCGCCGAGGGCGACCACCTCGCCGGCGATCTCCAGGCCGGGAATGTCGGAGGCACCGGGCGGCGGCGGATAGAACCCCTTGCGCTGCATCACGTCCGGCCGGTTGACGCCGGCCGCCGCCACCTTGACCAGGATCTCGCCTGCGCCGGGCCTTGGCACCGGGCGCTGCTCGGGAACCAGGGCTTCCGGGCCGCCGGGGGTCGGCAGGCCGATGGCGGTCATGGTGGCAGGCAGCTCAACGGGCAGCTCGGTCACGGCGTCTTCCTCGTCCTGTCGAAGATGTCGGCCCGTCGTAGGTCAAGCCGTCACGGCTGGCAACCGGCGCCGGCAGACACTAGATTGGAACAGGCGTGCAGAACCTGAACAGGAGTGACGCCATGGCGATCGACGACGATCTGTTTCCCTCGGCCCCCGTCCGGCAACCATTGGGGCATGCGGTCGGCACCGACCTTTCCACCCTGTCGGAGACCGAGATCGAGGAGCGCATCGGCCAGCTCGCCGCCGAGATCGAGCGGCTGAAGGTGGCACTCGAGGCCAAGCGCTCCTCGCGCACCGCCGCCGAGAACTTCTTCAAGCGTTGAGCAGCCGACGACTTAACCCGGCATTAAGCTTTCCGAACTATTACTGTGGCCGGTCCAGTTTTGACCGCGAGTGGCTTCTGTCCACTCTGTTTGACGCATCCCTGTCTATCACTTTTCGAGCCGCCCCATCCGGGCGGCTCTTTTTTCTTCCCCGTAATCCCACGCCGCTCCGGGCCGAGGCGACTGGACAGCACGTCCGCGCTGCGCGACAGACTGGGGTGCCGGCGCGTATCGCCGGCGCGGTGCAGTGTGCGTGGTCGAGGCGATGGGCAGTTTCCGGGAAGGTTCGGGCGAGGACGAGGCCACCGGCAATGCTGGCGGCGACGCCGGCGCCGGCGCGGCTCGCGGGCAGATGATCCGGCTCGCCGAACGCCGCCTGGCCTCGCCCGCCTTCGCCACGCTGTTCCGCGAAGGCATGGATCTGGTCGACGAGACCGCCGCCTATCTCGACGGCGCGGGACGTGCGGCCAGCCGCGCGCTTTCCCGTCCGGCGCTCGCCGCCTACGCCCAGCAGAGCATGCGGCTCTCCACGCGGCTGATGCAGCTCGCCTCTTGGCTCCTGCTGCGGCGTGCCGTGGCGGAGGGGGAAATGGCGCAGGACACCGCCCGCCGCGAGGCCGGCAAGATCGACCTTCGCGGCGCGCCGCGCGATATGGACGAGGAAGCCCTGCTGCCGGCCGACCTCGTGGAACTCATCGTGCGCAGCCACGAACTGCAGCGGCAGATCGGCCAGCTCGACGCCGCGCTCGCCGCGCCGATGCCCGCCTCGCCGGCCGAGCTGCGGCCGAACGCCGTCGCCGGGCAGATCGGCCGGCTGCGCAGCGCGTTCGAACCGCGATGAACCGGGGCGCGCAGACGAGCCCGGGCGCGCAAACGAAAAACCTCGCGCAAGGCCGAGCCCGGCGCGAGGGTCGATGTCGTCGCTTCGCCGAAATCGCCGGACCGGCCCGCAGGGGTCGGCCAGACGCCGCTCCGCAGGGCCGATCAGGCCTTGAGGAAGCCCGCGAACTTCTTCTGGAACTTCGACACGCGGCCGGCGCGGTCGAGCAGCTGCCCGGTGCCGCCGGTCCAGGCCGGGTGCGAGGTCGAATCGATATCGAGCTGGAGGACATCGCCCTCCTTGCCCCAAGTCGTCCGGGTCGTGTACTCGGTGCCGTCCGTCATCACCACCTTGACGAAGTGGTAGTCGGGATGGATGTCGCTCTTCATGGGTAGCATCCTCAGCCGCCGCACGGCCGGCCCCTCGCGGGAGCCACGCGGCGATCTACAAAACGATCCTGCCGGAAATCCGAGCGGCTCTATAACCGAGACATGCCTGTGACACAAGCCGCCTCCCAGCCTTCCACGACTCCTTCGCCGGACAAGACCGGCGCACGGCGCCCGCGCCTCAGGCCGCTCATGGCGCTCTGGCCGCACCTGCTGCGCTATCGCGCCCGGGCGCTGGCCGCGCTCATGGCGCTGCTGGTCGCCGCGATCGCCACGCTCGTGGTGCCGATCGCGGTGCGGCGAATGATCGATTACGGCTTCGACGAGAGCCATGCCGGTTTCATCGACCGCTATTTCGGCGTGATGATCGGCGTGGTGGCCGTGCTCTCGGTCGCCTCGGCGGCCCGCTACTACCTCGTGATGACGCTGGGCGAGCGCATCGTGGCGGACCTGCGCTCGCAGCTCTTCGCCCATGTGCTCACCCTCGACGGCGCCTTCTATGACGGCGCCAAGTCGGGCGAGCTGATCTCGCGGCTCACCGCCGACACCACGCAGATCAAGTCCGCCGTCGGCGCCTCCGCCTCCATCGCGCTGCGCAACATCGTGCTGTTCTTCGGCGCGGCGGCGATGATGGTGGTGACCAGCCCCTGGCTCTCCGCCACGCTGCTGATCGCCATCCCGGTCATCGTCGCGGTGCTGCTCGGCGCCGGGCGGGGCGTGCGCCGGCGCTCGCGCGGCGCGCAGGACACGCTGGCGGAAGCCTCCGCCTATGCCGCCGAGGCCATCGGCGCGGTGCGCAGCCTGCAGGCCAACACCGCCGAGGCCGCCGCCTCCCGCCACTTCGCCGGCGAGGTGGAGCTGGCCTTCAGCGCGGCCAGCCAGGCGGTGCGGGCGCGCGCCTGGCTCACCGGCTTCGGCATCTTCCTCGTCTTCGCCAGCGTGGTCGGCATCCTGTGGGCCGGCGCCAATGCCGTGCTGGCCGGCTCCATGACCGCCGGCACGCTCGGCCAGTTCGTGCTCTACGCCGTGCTGGCGGCGAGCGGGCTCGGCCAGCTCGGCGAGGTCTGGGGCGAAATCTCGCAGGCCGCCGGCGCCACCGAGCGCATCGCCGAACTGCTGCACGAGCGCCCGAAGGTGACGCGCCCCGCCCTGCCCGTGCCACTGCCGGAGCCGGCGCTGGGCGCCGTCGCCTTCGAGCAGGTCGCCTTCGCCTATCCCGCGCGGCCGGATGTGACCGCCCTCGACGGCGTGAGCTTCGCGGTCAAGCCCGGCGAGCGCGTCGCCGTGGTCGGCCCGTCCGGCGCCGGCAAGAGCACGCTGTTCCAGCTCCTGCTGCGCTTCTACGATCCCGTCTCCGGCCGGGTGACGGTGGACGGCGTCGACATCGCCAGCGCCGATCCGGAGGCGGTGCGCGCCCGCATCGCGCTGGTGCCGCAGGACGTCGCCATCTTCGCCACCTCGATCCGCGAGAATGTCCGCCTCGGCCGGCCCGACGCCAGCGACGCCGAGGTCGAGGAGGCCGGGCGTCTGGCGGTTGCCGACGAGTTCGTCGCCCGCCTGCCCGCGGGTTGGGACACGCCGGTCGGCGAGCGCGGCGTGACGCTGTCGGGCGGCCAGCGCCAGCGCATCGCCATCGCCCGCGCGATCCTGCGCCGGGCGCCGATCCTGCTGCTGGACGAGGCCACCTCCGCGCTCGATGCCGAGAGCGAGACGCTGGTGCAGCGCGCGCTCGACCGCTCGATGCAGGGCCGCACCACGCTCGTCATCGCGCACCGGCTCGCCACCGTGCTGTCGGCCGATCGCATCCTGGTGATGGAAGGCGGGCGCGTCGTCGAGGAGGGCACCCATGCCAGCCTCGTCGCGCAGGGCGGCCTCTATGCCCGGCTCGCGGCGCTGCAGTTCGGCGAGAACCGCGGCGCCTGAAGCCAGGCGCGGGCCGCTCAGCCCTTCGGGCCCGTCCGCTCCATCCGCAGGGTGGGGCGGCCGGAGGTCGGGTTCATCCCGTGCCCGACGACCGTGAAGCCGGCCTTCTCGTAGAAGCGCACCGCCCGCTCGTTCTGCTCGTTCACGTCGAGCGACAGATGCGCGGGCGAGCGGAGCGCGGCGGCCTCGACCAGGCGGCTGGCGACACCCTCGCCCCAATGGTCGGGGTGCACCACGAGCTGGTCGACATAGCCGGTGGACGGATGCACCGAGACGAAGCCCAGCAGCCGCCCGGGCGCCCCGCCCTCGCCGGCTTCCAGCGCCAGCTCGATGACGGCGCCCTCGTCGATCAGCGTGCCGATGCGGTGGCACAGCCAGCCGCGCCGCGCCTCGAAGTCGATTTCCGGCATCGCCTCCTGCCAGGATTCGACCCACAGGTCGGTCATGGCCGGCATGCGGCTCCAGTCGAACCCCGTCAGCACGGCAGGCAGCGGAGCGTTCATCGCCGTGCGATCATCTCTCGGTCAGCTTCAGTTCGATGCGGCGGTTGCGGGCCCGTGCCTCGTCGCTCTCGCCCGGATCGATCGGCTGGTACTCGCCGAAGCCGGCGGCGACGAGATGCTGGGGCGCCACGCCGTTGCGGGCGAGATACTCGACCACGGCGATCGAGCGCGCCGCGGAAAGCTCCCAGTTCGAGGGAAACAGCGGCGTCGAGATCGGCCGGTTGTCGGTGTGGCCGTCGACCCGCAGTACCCAGGCGATATCGGGCGGGATTTCCTTTTCCAGCTGCACCAGCGCGGCGGCAAGCTTGTCGAGCGCGGGCAGCGCATCCGGGCGCAGCTCCGCCGAGGCGAGGTCGAAGAAGATCTCCGACTGGAACACGAAGCGATCGCCGACCACGCGCACGTCGGGCCGCTCGCCGAGAATGGTGCGCAGCCGCCCGAAGAATTCCGAGCGGTAGCGCGTCAGCTCCTGCACGCGCTGGGCCAGGGCGACGTTCAGCCGGCGGCCGAGATCGGCGAGGCGCGACTGGCTTTCCTTGTCCTTCTGGTCGGAGATTTCCAGCGCCTGCTCCAGCGCCGCGATCTGCCGGCGCAGCGCGGCGATCTGCTGGTTGAGGATGGCGATCTGCGAGGCTGCCTGCGCGGTGGCGTCCTTCTCCTGCCCCAGCTCGCGGGCGAGCTCGGCACTGCGGCTCTGGGCGGCGGCGATGTCCTCCGGCGCGGCGACCGCCGTCGCGGCGTCGCGCAGCACGTCGCGCTCCTGTTCGAGCCGCAGCAGGCTCGCGCGCAGGGCGCCGATCTGGCTCTCCGACTCGGAATCGTTGGCGCGCTCCAGCGCCAGCAGGTCGGTCAGTTCGCGAATCTGCGCCTGCAGGCGCGCCATCGCGTTGTCCTTCGAGCCGATCTCCTGCGTGAGCACGAACTGCGCGAGCACGAAGACCGAGAGCAGGAAGACGAAGACCAGCAGCAGGGTCGACAGCGCGTCGACGAAGCCGGGCCAGTAGTCGATGTGGCGGTCGCCACGGCGGGAGCGTCCCAGTGCCATCAGGCGCGCTCGCGATCCGACTGGCCCTCGGCGATGCGCTCTAGCAGGCGCTTGATGTCGCTCTGCTGCTCAGCCTGGGCCTCGACCCAGTCGCGCACCATCTGCTGCTCGCTGCGCATGTGCTGCACGAGGCCCTGCAGGCTTTCGGCCAGATGCGCCATGGCGGTGGTGACGCGCTGCGAGCCGGCCTCGGTCATGGTGCGCTCAAGCCGCGCGATCGCCGCGGAAAGATCGCTGAAATCCGGCGCCGGGGCCGGCGGTGGCGGCAGCGGCAGGGGGCCGATCGGCATCGTGTGAGACGGCACCGGAACCGGCCCGCGGGTGCGGGCGGCCTCCGTGCCGAGATCCTCGACCGTCGTCGAGAGCCAGTCTTCCAGGTCGATGTAGAAGCGGTTCTGCGCCTGCCCGGCCTGCAGGTCGAGGAAGCCCAGCACCAGCGAACCGGCAAGGCCGAACAGCGAGGAGGAGAAGGCGATGCCCATGCCGCCGAGCGGCGCGGCAAGGCCGGTCTTCAGCGTATCGAGCACCGATGCCGATTCCGGCCCGACATCGAGCGAGCTGATCACCCGGGCGATCGAGCTGACCGTCTCCAGAAGGCCCCAGAACGTGCCGAGCAGGCCGAGGAAGACGAGCAGGCCGGTGAGATAGCGCAGCAGGTCGCGGGCCTCGTCGAGGCGGGTGCCGATTGATTCCAGAATGCCGCGCATCGTCGCCTGGGAGATCGACATGCGGCCGACGCGGTCGCCGAGCAGCGCCGCCATCGGCGCCAGCAGCACCGGCGCGCGCGGCACCTCGATGCCCGGATCGGCAATGCGGAAGCTGTTCACCCATTCGACTTCCGGCAGCAGGCGCACCACCTGGCGGAAGGCGAAGATGACGCCGATCAGCAGCACGCCGAAGATGACGCCGTTCAGTCCGGGATTGTTGAGGAAGGCCCGCCAGATCGGCTCGTGCAGGACGGAGGCGAGTGCCACGCAGAGCAATATGAAGACGAACATCCGCACCAGGAAGATGCGGGGCGATGACAATTTATGAAACGAATCCGTCGCGTTCATACCGGTGGCCGTCCCTGCGAAGGGTGGCGATGGCCCGAGTGACCGCCCTTCGCGCCGGACTATGCCACAGCCGGACGGAAATGGAACGCAGGGGCACGCGCGGGCGACGTCATCTCTCTACCGCCGCGTCGCCTACTGGGCCTTGTTGACCAGTGTCAGCAGGTCGCGCCGCACCGTCTCGTTGCCGACGATGATGTCGCCCTTGGCCAGCATCTTGTCGCCGCCCTCGAGGTCCGACACATAGCCGCCCGCCTCGCGCACCAGCACGATTCCGGCGGCCATGTCCCAGGGGCTCAACCCCCGCTCCCAGAACGCGTCGAAGCGGCCGGCGGCCACCCAGGCGAGGTCGAGCGCGGCCGATCCGGTGCGCCGCAGGCCCGCCACCTTCGGGGCGATGGTGGCGTATTCGCGGCCGAACTGGCCGAAGTCGCCGCGCCCCATATGCGGCAATCCGCAGCACACGACGCTGTCCGCCAGGTTGCGCCGCGCCGCCACCCGGATGCGACGGTCGTTCATGAAGGCGCCGGCGCCCTTCTCGGCCACGAACAATTCGTCGGTGACGGGATTGTAGATCACCCCCGCCACCGGCACGCCGTCGCGCGCCAGCGCCAGCGAGACGCAGAACAGCGGGATGCCGTGCAGGAAGTTGGTCGTTCCGTCGAGCGGGTCGATGATCCAGCGATGGCTCTCGTCGGCGCCGTCGATCTCGCCGCTCTCCTCCATGATGAAGCCGTAGTTCGGCCGCGCCTTGGTGAGTTCTTCCTGCAGGATGCGCTCGGCCTTGCGGTCGGCGTTGGAGACGAAATTCGCCGGTCCCTTCAGTGAAACCTGCAGGTTCTCGACCTCCCCGAAATCGCGGATCAGGGAGCGGCCGGCCTTGCGGACGGCCTGGACCATGACGGTCATCAGGGCGGTGCGGATCATGTCGGATTCCAGATGCGGCGCGGGCGGGAGCAACGAAAGATGGAGTGCTCCTGTGCGCCGCGCGGCTGGCCACGTCAAGTGCGCAGCGCCCCCGCGGCGGCCGTCGGCGGCGCGCCTCGTCCGGCCGGGCCGCCGTGATAATTCATGCCAGAGTCATCCGCCGGATCGGACCGCGCCGGCCCGCCGCGCCGGCGCCGGGGACGGGATGGCGGGAAGGGTTGGCAAGACCGGCCGCAGCCGACCTCAGCCCATCCCCACTCCGCCGGAGGGACTCGTGCCGAGCTCGCGGGAAAGCCGTTCCAGCCTCTCGGCGGCGGAGAGCACGGCGCCGGCGACCCGCGACTCGGTCTCGCCCAGGCGCTGCGTCGCCACGCTGCGGGCGGCGCGCTCGGAGGCCACCTCCTGCTCCAGCGCGCGCAGGCGGCGGCGCGCCTCGCTGAGTTCGTCGGCGATGGTGATGGCCGCCATGATGCCCAGGCGCTGGTCGCCGATCTCGCCGAAGGCCGCGCGCAGCTGGTCGATGCGGGCATCGACCTCCTCGCCGAGGCCGCTGAGGTGGTCCTCCTGGCCGTCGTCGCACGCCATGCGGTAGGCGCGCCCGCCGATGCTGATGGTCACATAGGCCATTGTCGCCCCTCAGCGCTCATGCGCGGCGAGCACCGCGCGGATGGTTTCCATGGCACTGCCGAGCCGGCGCGCGACCTCCTCATTGGCACCTTCCAGCCGCTCCGCTCGCGCCTGCGCGCCGTCAAGCGCATCGGCGAGGCGGGACCGGTCGGCCCCGAGCACGTGGAGCTGCTGGGCGAGCGCGGCTTCCTGCCGTTCGACCTCCAGCCGCCGCTCGACCGCCGCTTCGAGCGCGTCGACCGCGCCATCGAAGCGCCTGAGCGCGGCTTCCAGTACTGTCAGCTCGCCCGCTGCCGGCGCGTTCATGGCCTCTCCGCTCGTCCCGATCTGTCCAGAAGACCGTCAAACAGACTGTTCAATAGAATGTTTAACGGACGATATCGCCAAGTGATTCCGGCGATATTGAGCCTGCCGCCCGACATAGCGTCAACCGCGCGGCGCGGCGCGAGCCGCTCCCGGCCACGCGCGCCGCGCCGGCCACGCTCCCGGGCGACGCCTTTGACACCGCGCCGGGTGGTGCTATCACTCGCGCGCCCTCTGCCCGCATGCTGAGCAGGTCAGCCCTCGGAGCATCGCCGCTCGGCCCGCGCGGCCCTACACGTCGCCGCACCTTTAGAAGAACGTCAACGCATTCCCCTCGGAGACATCCGCCCTCATGTCGAACCGCGAGAAGCACGATCGCATGGCCAATGCCATTCGGGCACTGGCCATGGACGCCGTCGAAGCCGCCAAGTCCGGCCATCCCGGCATGCCCATGGGAATGGCCGACGTGGCCACTGTCCTGTTCGGAAAGGTCCTGAAATACGATCCGGCCGATCCACACTGGCCGGACCGCGACCGCTTCATCCTCTCCGCCGGCCACGGCTCCATGCTGCTCTATGCCCTGCTCTACCTCACGGGCTATGAGGGCATGACGATCGACGACATCAAGAATTTCCGCCAGCTCGGCTCGCGCACGCCGGGTCACCCGGAATATGGCCACACCGTCGGCGTCGAGACCACCACCGGCCCGCTCGGCCAGGGCCTTGCCAACTCGGTCGGCTTCGCGCTCTCCGAGCGCATGCTCGCCGCCCAGTTCGGCGCCGACCTCGTCGACCACCACACCTATGTGATCGCGGGCGACGGCTGCCTGATGGAAGGCCTCTCGGAGGAGGCGATCGAGATCGCCGGCCGCCAGAAGCTGAACAAGCTCACGGTGCTGTGGGACGACAACCACATCACCATCGACGGCTCGACCGCCCTGTCGGTGGCGACCGACCAGCTCGCCCGCTTCGAGGCGTCGGGCTGGAACGCGACCCGCATCGACGGCCATGATCCCGACGCCATCCTCGCCGCCCTGGAGCGCGCCAAGACCAGCGACAAGCCGACGCTGATCGCCTGCCGCACCACCATCGGCTATGGCGCGCCCAACAAGGGCGGCACCAATGCCGTGCATGGCGCCCCGCTCGGCGCCGCCGAGATCGCCGCCGCCCGCGCCTTCCTGAACTGGGAATACGAGCCCTTCGTCATTCCCAGCGACGTGCTCGACGCGTGGCGCCTCGCCGGCCTGCGCGCGCGCCA
Organism: Ancylobacter sp. TW_SC_1; assembly: GCF_056836805.1. NCBI lineage: Bacteria > Pseudomonadati > Pseudomonadota > Alphaproteobacteria > Hyphomicrobiales > Xanthobacteraceae > Ancylobacter > Ancylobacter sp. TW_SC_1. The sequence goes on along the minus strand of NZ_CM166365.1, from coordinate 1,495,517 downwards.
GGCGCACAAGAACTGGAACCAGCGGCTGAACGAGGCCGACGTCGCCCTGCGCGGCGAGTTCGAGCGCCGCGTGCGCGGCGACCTGCCCTCCAAGCTCGGCGAGACGGTTGCCGCCGTCATTGCCAAGGCCCGTGCCGATGGCGGCGCGGTGGCCACCCGCAAGTCGTCGGAGATCGTGCTGGAAGCCCTTACCGAGGCGCTGCCGGAGATGGTGGGCGGCTCGGCCGACCTCACCCACTCCAACAACACCAAGACCAAGGCGACCTCGGTCTATGTCGAGCCGCCGAAATATGACGGCCGCTACGTGAACTGGGGTATTCGCGAGCACGGCATGGCGGCGGCGATGAACGGCATCGCCCTGCATGGCGGCTTCATCCCCTATGGCGGCACCTTCCTCGTCTTCTCCGACTATTGCCGCCCCTCGATCCGCCTCGCGGCGCTGATGGGCGTGCGGGTGGTCTACGTCTTCACCCATGATTCGATCGGCGTGGGCGAGGACGGCCCGACCCACCAGCCGGTGGAGCAGATCGCCGCGCTGCGCGCCATTCCGAACCTGCTGGTGTTCCGTCCCTGCGACACGGTGGAGACGGCCGAGGCATGGAAGCTGGCGCTGGAGCACAAGACCGGCCCGAGCGTGATGGCGCTGACCCGCCAGAACCTGCCGCTGCTGCGCACCGACGAGACCGAACGCTGCCTCACCGCGCGCGGCGCCTATGAGCTGGCGAGCGCCTCCGACGAGGCGCAGGTCTCGCTCTTCGCCTCCGGCTCGGAAGTCTCGCTGGCCATGAAGGCGCGCGAGACCCTCGAGGCGCAGGGCGTGCCGACCCGCGTGGTCTCCGTGCCGTGCTTCGAGCTGTTCCTGAACCAGCCCGAGGAGAGCCGCCGCCAGGTGGTCGGCAAGGCGCCGGTGAAGATCGCCATCGAGGCGCTGATCCGCCAGGGCTGGGACGAGATCGTCGGTTCGGACGCCGCCTTCATCGGCATGAGGGGCTTCGGCGCCTCCGGCCCGGCGCCCGAGGTGTTCGCCCATTTCGGCATCACCCCCGAAGCCGTCGTCGCGACCGCGCTCAGCCGCCTGAAGCGCTGAGCCGTTCCGAAGACAAGCCATGCAGCTGGCGCATGCAACATGCGCCAGCTCTGCGCCCAGCTAGCAGCGTCAAAAGTGCGACTGGTGTCGTAGCGTCCGCCGCGCTATGAGGCCCTCGCGCGGATCGTGATGAGACAGCTTACCTGGGGAAAAACGCATGACGCTCAAGGTCGCCATCAACGGCTTCGGACGCATCGGTCGCAATGTGCTGCGGGCCATCATCGAGTCCGACCGCACCGATATCGAAGTCGTCGCCATCAATGACCTCGGTCCGGTCGAGACCAACGCGCACCTGTTCCGCTTCGACAGTGTCCATGGCCGGTTCCCCGGCCAGGTGAAGGTCGACGGCGACACCATCGACGTCGGCCGCGGGCCGATCAAGGTGACGGCGGTGCGCAATCCGGCCGAACTGCCGCACGCGGCGCTGGGCGTGGACATCGCGCTCGAATGCACCGGCATCTTCACCGCGCGCGACAAGGCCGCCGCGCACCTGACCGCCGGCGCCAAGCGCGTGCTCGTCTCCGCCCCGGCGGAAGGCGCCGACCTGACGGTCGTCTACGGCGTCAACCATGACAAGCTGACGAAGGACCACCTCGTCGTCTCCAACGCCTCCTGCACCACCAACTGCCTCGCGCCGGTGGCCAAGGTGCTGAACGACGCCGTCGGCATCGACCACGGCTTCATGACGACGATCCACTCCTACACCGGCGACCAGCCGACGCTGGACACCATGCACAAGGATCTCTACCGCGCCCGCGCCGCGGCGCTGTCGATGATCCCGACCACCACCGGCGCCGCCAAGGCGGTGGGCCTCGTGCTGCCGGAACTCGCCGGCCGGCTCGACGGCACCTCGATCCGCGTGCCGACCCCGAACGTCTCGGTGGTCGACTTCAAGTTCGTCGCCCGGAAGAAGGTGACGAAGGAGGAGATCAACGAGGCGATCAAGGCGGCGGCCGCGAGCGGCCCGCTCAAGGGCATCCTCGGCATCACCGACCAGCCCAACGTCTCCACCGACTTCAACCACGACCCGCATTCCTCGATCTTCCACCTCGACCAGACCAAGGTGCTGGAAGGCAATTTCGTCCGGGTGCTGTCCTGGTACGACAATGAATGGGGCTTCTCGAACCGCATGTCCGACACGGCGGTCGCCCTCGGAAAGCTGATCTGAACATTCGGCCCGGCCGGGCCTCCCGCCAAGGAGGTCCGGCCGTTTCGCATCCAAGATCAACAATCCAAGGGAGAAGACCATGAGCGAGGCTTCCGCCTTTCGTACGCTCGATGACGCCGACGTCGCCAATAAGCGCGTGCTCGTGCGCGTCGACCTCAATGTTCCCGTCGACAACGGCCGCGTCACCGACGACACCCGCATCCAGGCCGTGCTGCCCACCATCCGCGAGATTTCGGACAAGGGCGGCAAGGTGATCCTGCTGGCGCATTTCGGCCGCCCCAAGGGCGAGGACCCGGCGCTGTCACTGGCCCCCATCGCCGCTGAAGTGGCGAGCCGGCTCGGCAAGCCCGTCGCCTTCGCCCCCGCCACCATCGGCGAGGTGGCCGAGGCCGCCGTGGCGAAGCTCCAGCCCGGCGAGGTGCTGCTGCTGGAGAACACCCGCTTCGACAAGCGGGAAGAGAAGAACGATCCCGACTTCGTCGCGGCGCTGGCCCGGCTCGGCGACCTCTATGTCAACGACGCCTTCGCCACCGCCCACCGCGCCCATGCCTCGACCGAGGGCCTCGCGCACAAGCTGCCGGCCTATGCCGGCCGCTGCATGCAGGAGGAGATTGAGGCGCTGGCCAGGGCGCTGGAGAAGCCGGAGCGTCCGGTGCTCGCCGTGGTCGGCGGCGCCAAGGTCTCGTCCAAGCTCGACCTGCTCGGCAATCTCGTCGCCAAGGTCGACATCCTCGTCATCGGCGGCGGCATGGCCAACACCTTCCTCGCCGCGCAGGGCAAGAATGTCGGCAAGTCGCTGTGCGAACACGACCTCGCCGGCACGGCGCGCGAGATCCTCGAAAAGGCCACGCTTGCGGGCTGCGAGATCGTGCTGCCGGTCGACGCGCTGGCGGCGACCGAGTTCAAGGCCAACGCCCCGCACCGCGTCGCCTCGGTGGACGACATCAAGCCCGACGAGATGATGCTCGACGCCGGCCCGGCCTCCGTCGCCAACGTCGTCGCCCGGCTGAAGACGGCGAAGACGGTGGTGTGGAACGGCCCGTTCGGCGCCTTCGAACTGCCGCCCTTCGACACCGCCACCGTGGCGGTCGCCAAGGCGGCGGCGGAACTCACCGACGCCGGCCGGCTTCTGTCGGTTGCCGGCGGCGGCGACACGGTGGCGGCGCTCAACCATGCCGGCGTCGCCGGCCGCTTCACCTATGTGTCGACGGCGGGCGGTGCCTTCCTCGAATGGCTGGAAGGCAAGGCGTTGCCGGGGGTCGAAGCCCTGAGACGCTGAAGAACCGCACCCGGGCGACGCGCCGTCCCGCGTTTCGGGATTTCGCCGCCCGGGTGCTATACATCCGACTGGTCCGGCCCCGCGCTCGATCCGGCCGCGGAGCCGTCCGGTCTGTTTCGCGCGGGAGAGAGATATGACGGCAAGCCTCGAAGAGGTTGCGTACAAGCTGGCGGCGGGCGGCAAGGGCCTCCTCGCCGCCGACGAGAGTGCCAGCACGATCAAGAAGCGCTTCGACGCGATCGGGGTCGAGTCCACCTTCGAGAATCGGCGCGACTATCGCGAGATGCTGTTCCGGTCCGAAGAGGCGATGTCGCAGTACATCTCCGGCGTCATCCTCTTCGACGAGACCATTCGCCAGCAGGCCCAGGACGGCACCACGCTGGTCCAGCTGATCGAGCGGTCCGGCTCCATTCCGGGCATCAAGGTCGATCTCGGCGCCCGGCCGCAGCCCGGCTGCCCGGGCGAGACCATCACCGAGGGCCTCGACGGCCTCGGCCAGCGCTTCAAGGAATATTACGATCTCGGCGCCCGCTTCGCGAAGTGGCGCGCGGTGATCGACATCGGCAGCCACATCCCGAGCTACACCTCGATCCTCGCCAATGCGCAGGCGCTCGCCCGCTATGCGGCGCTGGCGCAGGCGGCCGGCATCGTGCCGATCGTCGAGCCGGAAGTGCTGATGGACGGCGACCACGACATCGACCGCTGCTACGACGTGACCGAATGGGTGCTGAAGGAGGTGTTCCAGCAGCTCTTCTACGGCCGCGTGAAGCTCGAAGGCACCGTGCTGAAGCCGAACATGGTCATCGCCGGCCGGAAGTCGCAGAAGCAGGCCTCGGTCGAGGAAGTCGCGGAAAAGACCGTGCGCTGCCTCAAGAATTGCGTGCCGACCGCCATTCCGAGCGTCGCTTTCCTCTCCGGCGGCCAGTCCGACGAGGAGGCCACGGCCCATCTCGACGCCATGATCCGCGGCGGCGGGCTGCCCTGGAACCTCACCTTCTCCTATGGCCGCGCCCTGCAGGCGGCGCCGCAGAAGGCATGGTCCGGCAAGCCCGAGAACATCGCCGCCGGCCAGGCCGCCTTCACCCACCGCGCGAAGATGAACTATCTGGCGGCGCTGGGTCAGTGGACGCCCGAGCTGGAGCAGAAGAAGGCGGCCTGAGCCGCCATCGTCTTTCGGGTACCCCAAGATGGAAACGCCGCCCTCCGGGGCGGCGTTTTTGTTGGTGCCGCCCGCTCCGGACCGGCGACGCCGCCGCCGAACCGCGGGCGCGAGCACGGCACGCACCGGAAAAGAGAACGCCGCCCCGAAGGGCGGCGCTCGTGATCGTCCGGCGACCGGGAAAGCCGGCTCAGCGGCGCCCGCCGCCGAAGCCTCCCCCGAAGCCACCGCGGAAGCCGCCGCCAAAGCCGCCACCGCCGCCGAAATCGTCGTGGAAGCCGCCACCATAGCCGCCGCCATAACCGCCGAAACGGTCGCCGCCGAAGCTGTCATAGCCGCCGGCGCGGGCGAAGCTGTCGGCGCGCTGGTCGCCATAGCCCTGGAACTGGCGCTGCTGGTCGAGCCGGCCGACCTGGTCGGCATCGGTATCGCCCTTCCAGCCGTCGATGGACTGGTGCTGCCAGCCATTATTGGCGTCGTACTGGTGAATGCTGCCGTCGTGGTCGGTGTAGACGTGGCCGTTGTTCCACGCCACCGCATTGCCGGTCTTGGCATCGCCGGCGACGCCACGGCTGTCGGCCTGCACATGCCCGTCGACATCGCTCACGCCGGTCTGCGAGGCATGGCCAACACCCGTCGTCGGGTTGTACCCGGCCGATTCCCGGCCTGCGACGGCGTTGCCGGTATAGGCATTGCCCTCGACGCCGGCGCGCGCCTCGCCATGCGCGCCCGTATAGGGGTTGAAGAACGCGGCCGAGCGGCCGGCGGCGTAATTGCCGGTCCACGGGTTGAAGGCCGCGCCCGAACGGCCGGCGAAACCGGTGCCCCAGCCGGTCACGCCATGCACGGCGTTGCCGGCCCAGGCCGTGCCATAGGGGCCGACGCCCCAGGCGTGGTCCCAGGTGGCCGCGCCGCCCCAGGCGCCGTAGATGTTGGTCCGGGCGAGGTCGACGCCGGCCCAGGGGCCACCCCACGGGCCGGGACGCCAGTACGGCCCCCACCAGGGATACATCGCCCCCCAGCCGAAGGCCGCGTCGTAGCCGAAGGCGAAGCCGGTCGTCCAGGCGAAGGCCGCGTCATAGCCATAGGTGGCGGGGCAGCCATACCAGTAGGTGCCGACATAGCCGATGCAGTTGTAGCCGGTGCCGTACACCACCGTGCCGCCCGGCTCGATCACCACGCCCATGTAACCAGGGGTGTAGCCGACCGTCACGACGTCGGCGGTCGAGGCGTAGACCCGCACATAGGTGACGTAGTGCAGCGGCGACGACACCGGGATGGTGTAGATGGCGGCCGGCACCACATCGGCGACGAACCACGGGCCGGACGGCGTCCCGGAGACGAACCACGCCCCCTGGAACAGCGCGTAGTAGCGCGTGGCGTCGAGCTGGATCACCGGCGTGCGGGTGTTCACCGCATAGCTCAGTATGGTGCCCTTGATCGGCTCGAATTTCGGCGCGCCGCCATCATACTGGATGGTGAGCTTGGTATCGCGCTTGATGGTCGCGGTCTGCGGCACGGAGGCGGCGATCACCGCCTCCTTGGCCTGCGGCGTGCCGGGCACCGACACCAGGGCATTCGCGGCCGGATCGGTCGGCGCGATCTTGGCGAAGCTCGCCGGCAGGCTGGTGCCGGGCACGAAGCTCCACGGCCCGGCATAGCCGGCGGCGCGGAACCAGCGGCCGGAGATCAGCACGTAATACTGGTTGTTCGTGGGATCGAGGATGATCGCGTGGTCGGCATTGCTGACACGCAGCAGCGCCGTGCCGCCCACCGGCACCATCTGCGGCTCGCCGGCGGTGATCACCAGCTCGGTCGGCGTGGTCGAAACCACGATCGCCGGCGGCGTGGCCGGCTTCTGGCCGTTCGCCGGCAGCATGGTCTGCGCCGGCTCCTCATAGGTCGCCGTGCCGCCGGCCGCCTCGAGCGAGGGATCGGGCTGGGCGGTGACGGTCCACGGCCCCTCGACGGCGGGCGCCTGGTACCAGGTACCGGCGGCCTGCAGATGATAGAGGCCGGCACTGTCGACCAGCATCAGCACCTGCGTGTTGACGATGCGCTGGAAGCCCTGCACGCCGTCGATGGCGCGCGGCACCGGCTTGCCGGCGACCAGCACCAGCAGGGTCGGCTTGTTGGCGAAGATGATGCGCGGCGGGGTGTTCTCGACCGGCTGCGTCATCTCCTTGTCCAGCTGCTTGGTGGCGGCGTAGCTGGTCAGCAGGTGGTCGAGCGCGAAGGTCATGCCCTGCGGCGAGATGCGCGACTGCAGCGCGTTCAGCAGCACCGCGTCCTGCGACGGATCGGTCGGCACGTCGACCGAGGTGATGACGATGTTGCTGAGCTGCGCCAGCTTGGACGGCTTGTCGACCGCCACCCGCGCGGTGAAGCGGGCGATGCCGTAGGTCGGCGTGGTCGAGGCCGAGCCGGTCGGCTTCAGGCCGATGGCGACGGCAGCGCGGCCGGAAAGCTGGTCGCCGTTCCACTGCTCGATCAGCGGCTGGTAGACCTGCAGCAGCTTGTCGCCGAGGTCGAAGCTGCGCGGCCAGGCGAGCGCGGGCGGGATGGCCGACGACGACGTGGCCGTGCCGGCCTGCGTCGCAGGAGCGGCCGGTTGCTGCGCGAGCACCGGCGTGGCGGCGATGGCGACGGCGGCCGTGAGAAGGGCAAATCGGGCAGGACGAAGGAGCATATTTCCCCCAACAGGCGGCGAGGGCCGGACGACAGCCGGCAGGATGGGCATCAAATCCATATCACCGCCACTTCACGGCGATAAGACAGGCACCGTTCGCAAAACGGCGGGATCGATTCCTGACATCAAAATAGTACCGCATTGGGGCGGGACGGAAGCGGCGCAATCTCTGGACCGGCGAGGGGCGGACGCGCTAGAGAAACGCGGCGTGCCGCGCTTTCGCCGCCATCCTGCGGAATGGCTTCCTCTTAGCTCGTCACTTGGCTGGATTCTCATGGCTCGTACGCCCGTCCGACACGAAACCGAATCCGCGCGATCCGCGCCGCGGCTCTATGTGCTGGTACCGCCTTGCGAGACGGAGGCCGACATCACCGCGCGCGCCGAGGCGCTGGGCGTCGTCGGGGGGGTGGTCGACGTCGCCGCCGTGCTGCTCCGTCCCGGTGTTGCAGCCGCCGAAGGGGCGAAGCTGCAGCCGTTGGTGGCAGCATGCCATGCAGTCGGCGCCGCCTGCCTGATCGACGGCAACGCCGCGCTTTCAGTCGCCATCGGCGCCGACGGCGCGCACCTGGAAGGCGTCGCCGCACTGAAATCCGCAGCATCCGCCCTGCGCCCGCACGGGATCGTCGGGGCGGGCGGACTGCGCAGCAAGCACGACGCCATGACGGCGGCGGAGAACGGGACGGACTATGTGATGTTCGGCGAGCCCGACGCGGAGGGCCGCCGGCCGGCCTTCGAGGCGACGCTGGAACGCACGGAATGGTGGGCACAGCTCTTCGAGCCGCCCTGCGTCGCCTATGCCCGTACGCTGGAGGAGATCGACGCGCTGGTCGAGGCCGGCGCGGATTTCATCGCCGTCGACAACCTCGTGCTCGACGCGCCGGGCGAAGGCGCCCGCGCCCTGGCCCAGCGCCTTGCCGCGAGCGGGGACGTCTGATGCGCGAGCCGCACACCGTCGGCGCGGCTGCCGTCAGACTGGCGGGAATCCTCGGCCTTCTCGCGGCCCTCGCCGCGCCTGCGACGGCGCAATCTCCGGAGCAACCCGCCCCCGCAGCACCGAAGCCCGCGGTGCCCAAACCGGCCGGGCAAGCCAAGCCGGGGACTGCGGCCAAGCCGGGCGCGGCCAAGCGGGACGCGGCCAAGCCCGCCGAGGCCACTGGCGCCGCGCCGGTGCCGGATCCGGCCTATGCCGCCTATCAGCGTGGCCACTACAGGACAGCGCTCGACCTCGCCGTGCAGCGTGCCAACGAACAGGGCGACGCCGTTTCCATGGTGCTGGCGGGCGAGTTGCTCTCGCAGGGCTACGGCGTGCGCCAGAACCCCGACGCCGCGCGCCAGTGGTACGAGGCCGCGGCGGGCAAGGGCAATCCGGACGCACTCTTCGTCCTCGGCTCGATCCTGATGACCTCACCCTCGGTGACCAACAAGGACGAGGCCGTTGACATGTTCCGCAAGGCGGCGGAGCAGGACAGCGCGCGCGCGGCCTACAATCTCGGCCTGATCTACCTGCAGGGGCAGGTGGCCCCGAAGGAGCCCGCCATCGCCGCCGAGTGGTTCAGGCGCGCCGCCGATCGCGACCAGCCGGACGCGCTCTATGCGCTGGCCTCGCTCTATCGCGACGGCAATGGCGTACCGAAGGACCTGATCGAGTCGGCCCGGCTGCTGCAGCGTGCCAGCGAAGTCGGCAATGCCGTCGCCACCACCGAACTCGCCATCGCGGTGTTCAACGGCATGGGCGTGCCGAAGGACGAGGAACGCGCCGCCGAGCTGTTCCGGAAGGCGGCGTTGCATGGCAACGCCATCGCCGCGAACCGCTACGCTCGCATCCTTTCCGCCGGCCGCGGCGCGCCCAAGGACGTGGTCTCCGCCGCCGCGTGGCACCTCGCGGCCAAGGCGCAGAATCTCGACGACCCGATGCTCGACAAGCTTGTCGCCGGCCTGACACCGGAGCAACGCGCCGAAGCCCAGGCCCGGGTCAAAATTTGGTCTCCCCCCGAGCCCTATTGGCTGCCGGTGCAAGCGTCCAAATAACGACCCAATTCCAGAGGATTAGCTGCCTAGCGGCGGCAACCGGGCATCGGTGCTGCCGGCAGGCGGTGCCGGCCATGCCTTGCTCCGGCCGCGCGGCGCCGTTACTCATCGGGGCGCGTCGTCGTGGGGAGCCGGCGACGCGGCCTCCAGGGGGCGTTCAAGAGCAGCATTCAGAGGAAGTCGCTTGGCCATCGTTCGTCCAGTCTCGTCGCGGGAAATGCTGCGCCTTGCCCCCGTCCGGCCGGATTTTTCCCGGCTTTTCGCGGTGGTGGCGACGCTGCTGTTGGCGACGTTGCTGCTCGGCGCGCCCAAGGCCCAGGCACTGGAAGCGGTGGCGATCCGGCTTGACGCGCTGGTTGTCGATCTCGCACCTGCCGTGGAGCGCCGCACCAGCGACACCGACCGTATCCAGGTCTCCACCGTGCCCGGCGCGGACGGCATTGTCCGTCGCATCGAGGTACGTTCGGTGGCGCCCGGACCGGACGGCAGCAAATGGGCGATCTTCGCCCTCGCCAACAACACCGACGAACAGGTCGACCGGCTGATCGTCGCGCCGCACTACCGCATGGTCGGCTCGGGCGTGTTCTGGCCGGACCTCGGCAACCGGCGCATCCTCAACGTGACGGCGAGCCAGGGCTTCCGCCCCGAGCGCCAGAACGCACCGGACGCGGATGTCTTCCTCATCACGCTCGACCCCGGCACCACGGTGACCCTGGTGGCCGAGCTCGGCGATGGCGGCCTGCCGCAGCTCTATCTGTGGGAGCCGGAAGCCTACAAGGACAAGGTCAACAGCTTCACGCTCTACAACGGCATCGTCATCGGCATCGCCGGCCTTCTGGCCCTGTTCCTCACCATCCTGTTCGTGGTGAAGGGCAGCGCGATGTTCCCGGCCGCCGCGGCGCTGGCCTGGGCGGTGCTCGGCTATATCGGCCTCGATTTCGGCTTCTGGAGCAAGGTGTTCGGCATCTCGCCGCTGGCGCAGCAATTCTGGCGCGCGGCGGGCGAGGCGATCCTCGCTGCGACGCTGGTGGTGTTCCTGTTCGCCTATCTCAACCTCAACCGCTGGCATGTGCGCTACGCCCATGTCACCGCCGGCTGGCTGGTCTTCCTCGCCGCCATCGTCGGCCTCGCCTTGCTCGATCCCTCGGCGGCGGCGGGCATCGCCCGCCCCTCGCTGCTCATCGTGTCCTTCATGGGTTTCGGCGTGGTGGTGTGGCTGGCGCTGCACCGCTACGACCGCGCGGTCCTGATCATCCCGACCCTGTTCCTGCTGGTCGTGTGGGTGATCACCGCCGGCATGGCGGTCTCCGGCCGCATCGGCAACGATCTCGTCGCTCCGGCTCTGCTCGGTGGCCTCGTGCTGATCGTCATGCTGATCGGCTTCACCGTGATGCAGCACGCCTTCGCCGGCATCGGCTCGATAGCCGGTAGCGCGCAGGAGCTGGAGCGCCGCGCGCTCGCGGTGGCGGGCTCGGGCGACATCGTGTGGGACTGGGACGTCGATACCGACCGCATCCATGTCAGCCCCGAGGCCGAGCACATGCTGGGTCTCAAGCAGGGCACGCTGGAGACCGAGGCCGCCGGCTGGCTCGACATCATCCATCCCGGCGACCGCGACCGTTTCCGCGCCACGCTCGACGGGCTGCTGGACCAGCGGCGCGGGCGCATCGACCAGGATTTCCGGCTGCGCGCCCATGACGGCCATTATCTCTGGTTCAACCTGCGTGCCCGGCCGGTGGTCGGCACGGATGGCGAGGTGGTGCGCTGCATCGGCACGCTGTCGGACGTCACCGACAGCCGCACCGCCGAAGAACGCATGCTGCACGACGCGGTGCACGACAATCTCACCGGCCTGCCGAATCGCGAGCTGTTCCTCGACCGCCTCTCCGCCGCCAACGGCCTCGCCCGCACCGACGAGCAGATCCGCCCAACGGTGATGCTGATCGATCTCGACCGCTTCAAGCAGGTCAATGCCAGCCTCGGCATGCCGGCCGGCGATTCCATCCTGCTGACCGTCGCCCGCCGGCTGATGCGTCTCGTCAAGCAGCAGGACACGCTCGCCCGCCTCGGCAGCGACCATTTCGCGCTGATCCTGCTGTCCGAGCGCGACCCCGAGCGCATCACCGCCTTCGCCGACACGCTGCGGCGCACGCTGCGGGCACCCATCACCTTCGGCGACCGCGAGATCTTCATCACCGCCTCGATCGGGCTGCTGCTGGCCGACGGCCAGAAGCGCACCCCGAACGAGATGCTGAAGGACGCGGAACTGGCGATGTATTTCGCCAAGCGTGTCGGCGGCGACCGCATCGAGGTGTTCCGTCCCTCCATGCGCACCCACAAGCTCGACCGCCTGACGATGGAAGCGGACCTGCGACAGGCGCTGGAGCGCAACGAGATCAGCGTGATCTACCAGCCGGTCGTCGACCTCACGACCCGCGCCATCGCCGGATTCGAGGCCATGGTGCGCTGGCAGCACCCCACGCTCGGCACGCTCGGGCCGGACGACTTCCTCGGCCTCGCCGAGGAAACCGGCCTGATCGTCGATCTCGGCCTCTTCGTGCTCGACACCGCCGCGCGCCAGCTCGGCGTGTGGCAGCGCACCTTGCGCGGCGAGCCGATCTTCGTCTCGGTCAACATCTCCTCGCGGCACATGCTGCGCCACGACCTCCTGCAGGACCTCAAGGCGGTCCTCGCCCGCAATGTCGTGGCGCCCGGCACGCTCAAGCTGGAACTGGCGGAATCGCTGGCGATGGAGAACCCGGAATACGCCTCGCAGATCCTGATGCGCATCCGCGAGCTCGACGCCGGGCTGACGCTCGATGATTTCGGCACCGGCTATTCCTCGCTCGCCTATCTCCAGCGTTTCCCGTTCGACAGCATCAAGGTCGACCGCACCTTCATGAAGGCGCTGGGGCGCAGCGGCAACAAATCCCAGCGGCCGATCATCCTGCGCACCATCATCAACATGGCGCACGACCTCGGCATGGACATCATCGCCGAGGGAATCGAGACCGAGCAGGTCGCCGCCGCTCTCGGCAAGCTCGGCTGCCGCTATGGGCAGGGCCGGCTGTTCGGCGAGCCGATGAGCGCCGAGGACGCCCGCAAGCGTCTTCAGCCCGAGCAGGCGCCGACCTCGCTGCTCGAGCGCGGGCGCCAGCTCTCGCGCGGCGCGCGCGCCGCCGTGACGTCGGCGGCCGCCCCCCTGACCGGCGCCGCCGCCAAGGCCGCCGCCAGGCCGGCGGAATCGGTCCGTGAGGCGGTTGGAGCCGACGCCGCCGATACCGCGGCTCCGGGGTCCGAGGCGGCACCGGCCGGGGCGTCGGAGAGTGCGGCTATGGCCCGCATGCAGCAGGCCGGGAGCCCATCAGGCGCCCAGCCGCAGCAATTCGCCCGGCAGGCATCGCAAATGCCGCGCCCGGCCGCGCCGCGGCCCCTCGCGCCGACGACGCCGGCCTCCACGGCGCCGGCTTCCACGACACCGACGTCAGACACGTAGCCGCCCCTGACGGGGCGGCACGGGGCGGCCCGGAATTTCCTGGAGATGGCGGCTCAAGGAGGCCCGGTGCCCGCCCGATCAGGCGTGGCCGGCCTCGGTCGAGAGCATGCCCGGATCGATGCCGATCTTGCGCAGGGCGAGATCATATTTCTCGTTCGCCTCGGCATCGAACACCAGCGCCGAATCGGCCGGGCAATGCAGCCAGCCATTCTGCTGGATCTCGTTCTCGAGCTGACCCGGCGCCCAGCCGGCATAGCCGAGCGCAAGAACCGCGCTCGCCGGGCCGTCGCCGGTGGCGATCGCCTTCAATATGTCGAGCGTCGCGGTGAGGCAGATACCGTCGTCGATCGGCAGGGTCGAATCCTGGATGAAAAAATCGGCGCTGTGCAGCACGAAGCCGCGCCCGGTCTCCACCGGCCCACCGCGCAGCACCTTCACGCCGCCGGCATCGCGCGGCAGATGGATGCGCTGATCCTGCGGGATGATGTCGAGCTGCACCAGAAGGTCGGAGAAGCTCACATGATGCGCCGGCTGGTTGACGACGATCCCCATCGCGCCTTCCGAGGAATGCGCGCACAGATAGATCACGGCGCGGGCAAAACGCTCGTCGCGCATGCCCGGCATGGCAACCAGCATCTGTCCGTCGAGAAAAGTCCCGCCCGACTGGTCACCGGAACCCATGCAACGTTCTCGTCCGATCCACATAAGGGAAAACCTACCCCCCGCCGAGGCATTTTCAAGCCCGCTCAGACTCGCAGCCTCGATCGCACGGCCAGCCTCACATGAAAGTGCGACCGCGAGCGCTTTCCCATCCGGCCGCGAGGCGCTACGGCATTGCCATGCTTTTGTGCTTGAGATCCCTCGCCGTCTGCACGCTTGCCGCCGCGCCCCTGATGGGCGTGAGCGCTGCCTGGGCCGAGCCGATGTCGGACTGGTCCTCGCCCGGCGGCACCGCCGCGCGGCTCGTTGCCGGCGCATCCGACGGCGGGACGCTGCTCGGCGGCGTGGAAATCCGGCTTACACCTGGCCTGAAGACCTACTGGCGCTATCCCGGCGACAGCGGCGTGCCGCCGCATTTCGACTGGGCCGGCTCGCAGAACGTCGCGGACATCGAGGTCCTGTGGCCGGCGCCGATACGCTTCGACGATGGCGGTTCCTTCTCCATCGGCTACAAGAAGGACGTGGTGCTACCGCTGCGCATCACGCCGAAGGATCCGGGCAAGCCGGTCGAGCTCAAGCTCAATCTCGATTTCGCCGTCTGCGGCAAGATCTGCCAGCCGGCCAATGCCTCGCTCGCGCTGAACCTTCCGGCCGAAGGCGCCGCGACCTCCCCTTCCGCGCTCACCGAGGCACTGGCCGCGGTGCCGCGCCGCGCCGCGCTCGGCAAGGCGGGCGAGCCGGGGATCTCTGCCGCCGTGCTCAGCCAGGGCGAGAACGGCCCGTCGATCCGCGTCGAGACGCAGGTCCTCGACGCCGGCAAGGCCGACCTCTTCATCGAGGGCCCCAACGAGGACTGGGCGCTGCCCCTGCCGGAGCGCGAGACCGGCCCGGACGGGCTCACGACTTTCCGGCTTCCCGTCGATGGCGTGCCAAAGGGATCGGATATCGCCGGCGCACGGCTGCGCTTCACCCTCGTCGACGGCGACCGTGCGATCGAGGTGGATGCCCCCCTTTCCGCACGCTGACACGGCTTCCCGATACGCGGGAAATGGCTATTCTACCCCTCGACCGGGCCCGCCGGTCGCGGTGGGCGCCTTTCCGCGCGGCCATGCGGCGGGCTCCGTTTCCCGCCCGATTTACAGCGTATGAAAGGAAACATCCCATGACGATCAAGGTCGGCGACCAGCTGCCGAGCGTCACCTTCCGCGTCGCCACCGCGGACGGCCCGGTGCCGAAATCCACCGAGGAGATCTTCAACAACAAGAAGGTCGTCCTGTTCGCGGTTCCCGGCGCCTTCACACCCACCTGCCACAAGAACCACCTGCCGAGCTTCATCGCCCGCGCGGAAGAAATTCTCGCCAAGGGTGTCAGCACCATCGCGGTGACGGCGGTGAACGATCCCTTCGTCATGGAGGCGTGGGAGAAGGCGTCGAACGCCGGCGGCAAGATCGTGTTCCTGTCCGACGGCAATGGCGAGTTCGCCAAGGCGCTCGGCCTCGACTTCGATGCCGCGGCCGCCGGTCTCGGCGTGCGCTCCAAGCGCTATTCCATGCTGGTCGACGACGGCGAGGTGCTGATCCTCAATGTCGAGGACGTGCCCAGCAAAGCCGACAAGACCAATGCCGACGTGCTGCTCACGCAGTTCTGAGCCGGTCAATCATCATCCCGGCCGACGGCGCAGCCGTCGCGCCGGGATCGTTCTGCGTCCGCGGAGCAATGCCTGACCGGCCTGCAGCCGTCCGGAATGAAGCAGCAAGAGCCGCGGCCAGCGCCGTCAGGCGATGATGTCGGGACAGATCTGGTCTTCGATATAACCGATGCGATCCTTGAGCAGCAGCTTGCGCTTCTTGAACCGCGCGAGCTGCAACTGGTCGCTGCCGGGCATTTCCTGCAACGCCTCGATCGCGACATCCAGATCGCGATGTTCCTGCCGCAGGCGCTCGAGAAGAGCCAGGAACTCGCGTTCCTCATCCGCCGTCATCTGTGTCAAACGCTCGACCCAAAACCCCGACTCGCCCCGGCCATTGCGGGAGCCGGCGAGAGTATTGCCGCGCTGATGGCCGGCTGCAACCGCCCGTCACCACCCGCCCTACCATCGGCTACCATGGTGCAGCGCAGCGCATCGTTTCGTCGACAGCCGGGTGCGCTCGTGACAGACTGATGACGTTCACTTCGGAAGACAGGAGATCGTGTCCATGTCCATGCAGTCGCATGTTGCGGAGTTGGAACGACGCCACCAGGCACTGGAGAAGCAACTACGTGACGAGGTCACCCGACCGTCGACCAATGACGTACGCGTCGCCGACCTCAAGCTGCGCAAACTGCACCTCAAGGATGAAATCGCGCGGCTGAAAGGGGCGACGCTCCATTAGGCCGGGCCATCCGGACACTCCGGGTCGACCGCATCAACCGGGACGATCCTCGGCCGCCGGCGTTACGCCGGCGGTTCGCATTTCGGGCCCCTGAAATCCTCGATCCTTGCGAGACACGGCACTCGACGAAGGACGTAAGCAATTGAGCGTTCTTGCAACGCGGCCCGAGACACGGGAATGTCGCGGATAACAAAAATGATATCCTTGGGAGACGCCAGCGATGACCGCTTCCGGCAGCCGCTACCCCGACATTTACGCCCAGTCGATCCGTGACCCGGAGGCCTTCTGGCGCGATGCCGCCCGTGCCATCGACTGGATGGAGGAAGGCCGGAGGGTATTCGACCAAGACCTCGGCGTTTACGGACGCTGGTTCCCCGGCTGGACCACCAATGTCTGCCACAATGCGGTGGACCGCCACGTCGCGGCCGGACGCGGCGCGCAGCCGGCGATCTTCTACGACAGCCCGGTCGCCGGGGCGAAGCGCACCGTCACCTTTGACGAACTGAAGGATGAGGTGAGCGTGCTCGCCGGCATGCTGCGCGAACTCGGTGTCGGCAAGGGCGACCGGGTCGTCGTCTACATGCCGATGATCCCCGAGGCGGTGTTCGCCATGCTCGCCTGCGCGCGCATCGGCGCCGTCCATTCGGTCGTGTTCGGCGGCTTCGCCGCGGCGGAACTCGCCAGCCGCATCGAGGACGCGCAGCCCAAGGTCGTGCTCTCCGCCTCCTGCGGCATCGAGCCTTCGCGCATCGTCACCTACAAGCCGCTGCTCGACCTCGCCCTCACCATGGCGAAGCACCAGCCCGACGCCTGCGTGATCTTCCAGCGCCCGCAGGTGGAAGCCAAGCTGCAGCCCGGCCGCGACCGTGACTGGGCACAGATGCGCGAGCGGATCATCGCCGAGGGCACCGCGGCCGACTGCGTGCCGGTCGAGGCGACCGATCCGCTCTACATCCTCTACACCTCCGGCACGACCGGGAAACCGAAGGGCGTCGTTCGCGACACGGGCGGCTACATGGTGGCGCTGCGCTGGTCGATGGAGGGGCTCTACGGCGTGGAGCCCGGCGAGGTGTTCTGGTCCGCCTCCGACATCGGCTGGGTGGTCGGTCACTCCTACATCATCTACGCGCCGCTGCTCGCCGGCTGCACCACCGTGCTGTATGAGGGCAAGCCCGTCGGCACGCCCGATGCCGGTGCCTTCTGGCGGGTGATCGAGGAATACCGGGTCGCGGCGCTGTTCACCGCGCCGACCGCGCTCCGCGCCATCAAGAAGGAAGACCCGGAAGGGCTGCTGATGCGCGATTACGACCGCTCCAGCCTGCGCACGCTGTTCCTTGCCGGCGAGCGCGCCGACCCCGACACCGTGGAATGGGCGAAAGCCAAGCTCGGCGTGCCGGTGGTCGACCACTGGTGGCAGACGGAGACGGGCTGGGCGATCGCCGGAAATCCGGTCGGCCTCGGCGCCCTTCCGATCCGCGTCGGCTCGACCGGCGTGCCGATGCCCGGCTACCAGGTCGACATCCTCGATGAGGGCGGGCACCCCGTCGGCGCCGACCGCATGGGCTCCATCGCCATCAAGCTGCCGCTGCCGCCCGGCTGCCTGCCCACGCTGTGGCGGCAGGACGAGCGTTTCCTCGAGAGCTACCTCGTGGAATTCCCCGGCTACTACAAGACGGCGGATGCCGGCTTCAAGGATGTCGGCGACCAGCTCTTCATCATGGGTCGCACCGACGACATCATCAATGTCGCCGGTCATCGCCTCTCCACCGGCGGCATGGAGGAAGTGCTCGCCGCCCATGCCGATGTCGCCGAATGCGCGGTGATCGGCATCCATGACGAGCTCAAGGGCGAGGTGCCCTGCGGTTTCGTGGTGCTGAAGGCGGGCGTCGCGCGCTCTCCTGCCGACATCGAGACCGAGATCGTCGCGCTGGTGCGCGAGCGCATCGGCCCGGTGGCGGCGTTCCGCCTCGCCATAACCGTGAACCGCCTGCCCAAGACGCGCTCCGGCAAGATCCTGCGCGGCACGATGAAGAAGATCGCCGACGCCGAGCCGTGGAACATGCCGGCGACGATCGATGATCCCGCCTCGCTGGACGAGATCGCCGTCGCCCTCGGCGCACGCGGGCTCGCCAAGGCGTCGGCGGCATAGGCCCATCGCAAGCGGCCGGAAATTGAAAAGCCCGGAGCGGCGTCCGCTCCGGGCTTTTTCGTGTGTCTGCGATGGGCTCGTCTCCGGCGCTCAGCGCCGATGGAGACGAGCCGACCGATGGCTCATTCCTCGTCCTCGGCCTCGCTCTTGCGCGAGCCGCCGAGCTTGGCGAACACGGTCTCGAGGTCGATCGCCTCCTCGCGCGGCTTGCGAGCGGGCACGAAGGGCTCCGGCGCCACGCCGGTGGAAACGTCGACCGGAAGCAGGGTGACGCCGCTGTCGGCGCCGGGCGCGGCGGCCGGACGGTCCTTGGAAGCGCGCTGCACCTCGATGTCGAGATCGATCTGCGAGCACAGGCCGAGCGTCACGGGGTCCATCGGCGTCAGGTTGGGCGCGTTCCAGTGGGTGCGCTCCTTGATCGACTCGATGGTCGTCTTGGTCGTGCCCACCAGGCGCATGACCTGGCTGTCCTTCAGCTCGGGGTGGTTGCGCAGCAGCCAGAGGATCGCGTTCGGACGATCCTGACGCTTGGAAACCGGCGTGTAGCGCGGGCCCCTGCGACGCTTGGGCTCAGGCAGGCGAACCTTCGATTCCAGCAGCTTCAGGTGATGGTTCGGGTTCTTCTCGGCCCGCTCGATCTCCTCGCGGGCGAGCTGGCCCGTGGAGACCGGGTCGAGGCCCTTGATGCCCTGCGCGACCTCGCCATCGGCGATGCCCTTCACCTCAAGCACATGGAGCTTACAAAAGTCCGCGATCTGGTCGAAGCTCAAAGCGGTGTTCTCGACCAGCCACACGGCGGTGGCCTTCGGCATCAGTGGGGCGTTCGCCATTGGACGCATCTCCATCCATTGATGCGCCAAGCTGGCCTTGAAACCGAGATTGGCGCGCAGAATAGGTCGTTCGGCCGCGCAAGCTTCCTCACGCGCTCCGCCCACCCCTAGGGGGCGGAGCCTCGGACCGTCTCGCGATGACCGGGATATTCGCAATATAAGCGCGCCACGGCGCCAAGGCAATTGAGAAGCGGCGACGCCGCGCGCCCTCCTGCCCGCCGCTTGACAGCGCGGGCCGCGCCACCCATGACGATGACGAGCCCTCGGACGAGCCATCGACGGCATGCCCCCCACGGACGAAGCGATGCCCCCTGCCCTAAAGCCCCCCCTGCGCGTTCTTCTGTGCGCTCCGCGCGGCTTCTGCGCCGGCGTGGTCCGCGCCATCGACGCGGTGGAGCGGGCGCTGGAGATCTACGGCCCGCCGGTCTATGTGCGCCATGAGATCGTGCACAACAAATATGTCGTCGAGGGACTGAAGGCGAAGGGCGCCATCTTCGTGGAAGAACTGCACGAGATACCGGCAGGCACCGCCGCGCCGGTGATCTTCTCCGCCCACGGGGTCGCGAAAGCGGTGCCGGACGACGCCGCGCGGCGCAATTTCTTCGCCATCGACGCCACCTGCCCGCTGGTGACGAAGGTTCACCGCGAGGCCACCGTTCATCACAAGAAGGGACGCGAGGTGGTGCTGATCGGCCATGCCGGCCACCCCGAGGTGATCGGCACGATGGGCCAGCTTCCCGAGGGCTCCGTCGCGCTGGTCGAGACCGCCGAGCAGGCACGCCGCTTCACCCCGCGCGATCCCGAGAACCTCGCCTACACGACGCAGACCACCCTCTCCATCGACGACACCGCCGAGATCGTGGCGATCCTGAAGGAGCGCTTCCCGGCCATGGTGGCGCCGCACAAGGAGGACATCTGCTACGCCACCACCAACCGGCAGGAAGCGGTCAAGCGCGTCGCCCCGCAGGTGGACGCGATGATCGTGGTCGGCGCGCCGAACTCCTCCAACTCCCAGCGCCTGCGCGAAGTCGCCGAGCGCGAGGGCTGCGCCGTCGCGGAGCTCGTGCAGCGGGCGAGCGACATCGACTGGAACCTGTTCGGCACGATCTCCTCGCTCGCCATCACGGCGGGCGCCTCCGCGCCCGAGATCCTCGTCGAGGAGATCATCGACGCCTTCGCCGAGCGCTATGCGGTCACGGTCGAGACCGTGCACACCGCGCATGAGGACGTCTTCTTCCCGCTGCCCCGGCAGCTGCGCCCCGACGCAGCGGAATAGGCCCGAACCGACCCCATGGCCGTTTACACCGACGTCTCCCCGGAAGAGCTCGAAGCCTTCCTCGCCACCTACGACATTGGCCGGCTGCGTGCCTTCAAGGGCATCGCGGAAGGCGTCGAGAACTCGAACTATCTGCTGCAGACCGAGGCCGGCAGCTTCATCCTCACGCTCTACGAGAAGCGGGTGAACCCGGCCGACCTGCCCTTCTTCATCGGCCTGATGGAGCATCTGGCGAGGCGCGGCATCGACTGTCCGCAGCCGGTGAGGAACCGCGAGGGCGTGGCGCTCGGCACGCTGGCCGGGCGGCCGGCGCTGATCGCCACCTTCCTCGTCGGCATGTCGGTGCGCCGGCCCACCGCCGCCAATTGCGCCGCGCTCGGCGGCGCGCTGGCCGGGCTGCACAAGGCCGGGGCCGATTTCACCGCCTCCAGCCGCGTCAACGCGCTCTCTGTCGCCGGCTGGCGCCCGCTCTACGACCAGGCGTCGGCGCGCGCCGACACGGTCGCGCCCGGACTTTCCGCCCTCATCGCCGACGAACTCTCCGTGCTGGAGGCGCGCTGGCCGAGCGGCCTGCCGGCGGGAGTGATCCACGCCGACCTCTTCCCCGACAATGTGTTCTTCACCGATGGCCGGCTGTCCGGGCTGATCGATTTCTACTTCGCCTGCAACGACCAGCTGGCCTACGACGTCGCCATCTGCCTCAACGCGTGGTGTTTCGAGGCGGACGGCGCCTACAACCAGACCAAGGGCCGTGCCCTGCTCGCCGGCTATCAGGCCGAGCGGCCGCTCGGGGCGGACGAGATCGCGGCCCTGCCGCTGCTCGCGCGCGGGGCGGCGCTGCGTTTCCTGCTGACCCGCCTCGTCGACTGGCTGAACGTGCCGCCCGGCGCGCTGGTGCGCCCGCACGACCCACTGGAATATCTGCGCAAGCTGCGCTTCCACCGCTCGGTCGAGAACCCGCGCGACTATGGCATCATTGCCGGCCGGGCCAAGGAGTCTACGACGTGAAGACCGCTCCGGGCACCGCCCGCGTCTTCGCCGACGACGCGCCGACACCGGCGCCGAAGGGCATCGTCGCGATCTGGACCGACGGCGCCTGCTCCGGCAATCCCGGCCCCGGTGGCTGGGGGGCGATCCTGCGCTATGCCGGCTCGGAAAAGGAACTGTCGGGGGGCGAATCCCCCACGACCAACAACCGCATGGAGCTGATGGCGGCGATTTCCGCGCTGGAGGCGCTCAAGCGCCCCTGCACGGTCGATCTGCACACCGACAGCGAATATATGCGCAACGGCATCACCAAATGGATTGCCGGCTGGAAGCGCAATGGTTGGCGCACCGCCGACAAGAAGCCGGTGAAGAATGTCGACCTGTGGGAGCGGCTGGAAGCGGCGATCGAGCGCCACGACCTCCGCTGGCACTGGGTAAAGGGTCATGCCGGCGACGAGATGAACGAGCGCGCCGACGAACTCGCCCGCGCCGGCATGGCGCCCTACAAAGCCCGCCGCGGCATGGAATAAGCGCCTTCCGGGCGGGGAAAAGTCGTCCCGAGATTGACAAACGCCCCTCCGCTCCGCTATCAGCCGGGCCTCAATTTCTGCTGGCGGATCGGGACGCGGCCATGGGGCGCCGTCTCATACGCAGGCGCCGTCGATCCGAAGGTTTAGTGTCATGAAGATCCGCAATTCGCTCAAGTCGCTGCTCGGCCGTCACCGCGACAACCGTCTGGTGCGCCGCAAGGGCCGCGTCTACATCATCAACAAGACCCAGAAGCGCTTCAAGGCCCGCCAGGGCTGAGCGTTCCGGGCGACCGACCGCGTTCACGATTTCGCGGCCTGCTGCCCTGCAACATTGAACGAGGGCGCCATCGCTCCTAGACTGGAGCCATGCGCGCCCTTTTTGTTGCCCTGATCGTCGCCTCAGCGCCCTTCGGCGCCTTTGCCCAGAACGCGCCTCCGCCCGCCGCGACGGAGAAGCCGGCCCTCGCGCCCCGCAGCGCCGACACGCCTTCAGCGAGCAATCTGGGAGCCGCCCAGGAGCCCGACCGCGCCAAGCGGCTCGATGCGCTGTTCGCCGCGCTCAAGGCCGCGCCCGACAAGGAATCGGCCAAGGGCATCGCCGAGCGCATCGACATCGCCCTCACCCCCTCGGACAGCGACACGGCGGACCTGCTGATGAGCCGCGCCGCGCTGGCGACGCAGGCCAAGGATTTCGACCTCGCGATCACGCTGCTCGACGGCGTGCTGAAGATCGAGCCCGACCATCTGGAGGCCTGGAACAAGCGCGCCACCGTGTTCTTCCTGAAGCAGGACTATTCCGACGCGCTGACCGACCTCCGGCAGGTCGTGACGCGCGAGCCGCGCCACTATGGCGCCTGGGCCGGCATCGCCATCATCTGCAAGGAGATCGGCGACGAGAAGCACGCGCTGGAAGCCACGCGCAATGCGCTCGCCATCTATCCCCACCTCGACGAGGTCGGGGACATGGAGAAGACGCTGTCGATCAGCGTCGAGGGCCGGCCGATCTGATCTCTTCCGGTCGACCTCACACCCGCTCGTAATCGACGAAGCTGAAGGCGTATTCGTCCTTCTCGCCCTGGATCGGCCCCTCGCGGCCGACCTCGCGCCAGTCGCCGCGGGCGAAGGCGGGGAAATGCACGTCACCCTCGGGACGGCCATGCACCTCGGTGAGACGCAGCCGCGCGGCATGCGGAAAGGCCTGCGCGTAGATCTGCGCGCCGCCGATCACCGCCATCTCGTCGACGCCGAGCCGCGCGGCCTCCTGCCCGCCGCGCTCGAACGCGGCTTCCAGCGAGGGCACGACCAGCACGCCCTCCGGCGGCACGAAGCCGGTGTCGCGGGTGATGACGATGCTGGTGCGGCCCGGCAGGGGCCTGCCGATCGACTCGAAGGTGCGCCGCCCCATCAGGATCGGCTTGCCCCAAGTGATGGCGCGGAAACGCTTGAGGTCGCCCGAGATGTGCCAGGGCAACTCGTCGCCCCGCCCGATCACGCCGTTCTCGGCGACGGCGGCAACGAGGGTCAGCACGCTCATGCCATCCTCCCGCGCAGCAGCGCGAACGCGGCATCGGCCGCCGCGAGGCCGCTCTCATGCGCGCCGTGGGCGGTGGAATAGGCGTGCGCCGACACCGCCTCGCCGGCGAACAGGATCCGCTCGCCGAGCGGTTCGGCATTGGACCCGGCGAGCCGCGCCCGCATATGCGCCAGGCCCGGCAGCACGCAGCTATAGGCGCCGCCGATCAGCGGGTCGGCGACCCAGCCGGTGGTGGCGACGCCGACGACATGCGTCGCGATCTCCGCGCCGAAGGCGTCCTTCAGCGCCGCGAGGCTGAAATCCCGCATCGCGGCGGGACCGGCCGCCACCAGCCGCGCCGCATTGTCGCCGCCGAGCTGGCCGATGGCCATGTGGGCGCCGAACGGGTTGAGCACGAAATTGATCGGCTTGCGGTCGGGATGGTTGAGGTCGAGCGTGTCGACATAGGTCGTCGGCTCGACGCCGAAGACGTCGCGGTCGAACAGGAAGGCCACCTTCTCCGCCGCGCCGAGTGGCAGCGCCTCGAACGCCTCGGCCAGTTCGCTCGGCAGCAGCGGCGCGAATCGCAGCCCGCCGCGCGCGATAATGCTCGTCGGCACCGCGACGATGGCGAGCCGGGCCTTCAGGGTGCCGCGTGGCGTCTCCAGCGCCACGCCCTCGCCCGACCAGTCGACGGCCGAGACCGGGCAGCCGGTGACGACCGGCAGGTCCGGTGCCACGCGGACGGCCGCCGCCTGGATCAGCGCGCCATAGCCCTTCTCGACCGGGTAGTTTTCCGCCGTGTCGGAATAGGCGGCGTAGTCGAGGGTGGATACCCGCTCGACTTCCGTCGCGGTCATCAGCGCCGCCCAATGGCGGATCAGCCGGATCCACGGGCTCGACGCGTCGATCACCTCGCTGGCGGCGATGTCGCGGCCCTCGTCGCCGGCCTGATGGATCGCGGCGAACCCGCCATCGATCGCCCGCCAGATCGCCTGGCGCTCGGCCTCGTCCGCCCAGCGCTCGCCCAGATGGGTCTCGCGCGCCTGGCGATTGCCCCGCGCGAGATAGGCGAGGCCGAGCTCGTCCGCCGCCGCCCGCAGCGGGTTGACCGAGGCCGAATGCAGCCAGTGGCAGCCACGATCCCAGGCGACGCCGAACGTCGCGGTGTCGGTGAAGGCGCGCCCGCCGGTGCGCGCGGCCGCCTCGACCACCAGAACGTCGATGCCGGCCCGATGCAGCCGAGCGCCGGCGGCAAGACCCGCCGCACCGGCGCCGATGACGATCACCTCATGCTGTGCCGCCACGGGTCACTTCTTGTCTGGAGGTTACTTCTTGCGGAAGGCGTCGAGGCGCACGACCTGGGCGCCGCCCGAACCGCCGTCCTTCGGCTCGCCTTCACCGGCCGCTTCCTTGCGCACCAGCTCCGGCTTGCTTTCGGCTTTGGCTTCGGGCTTGGCGGTGGAGGCGCCCCCCGCCTTGGCACTCGCCGGCTTCGGCTCCGCCCTCGGGGAGGCGGCGGGCTTCAACGCTGCAGGCTTGGCCGATTCGGATCTGCCCGGCGCGCTCGTGGCGGTCGACTTCTCGCCCGGCTCGGCCTCGGAACCTCGGGTGGGCGCGCGCGTGGAGGGCACCGACGTCGGTCGCGCCTCGCCGATCGACGTCACCGGCGCGGGCGATGCCGGCTCAGTGTGCGTCTCCTCGGATTCGACCTCGTCCTCCTCGGCCACCGGCTCGAACTGCAGCCCGAACTTGACGGAGGGATCGAAGAAACCCTTGAGCGCGGCATAGGGAATGTGCAGCCGCTCGGGAATGCCGTTGAAGGACAGCCCGACCTCGAAGAACTGGTCCGTGAGCTGCAGGTCCCAGAACTGGTGCTGCAGCACGATGGTCATCTCTTCCGGATAGCGTTCCTTCAATCGCGGCGAAATCCGCACACCGGCAGCCCGCGTGTCGAAGGACAGATAGAGATGGTGATCGCCGGGCAGCCCGTCGCGCGCGACATCGGTCAGCACGCGGCGCACGACGCTGCGCAGCGCATCCTGCACAAGCAGGTCGTAGCGGATAAGATCGACGCTCATGCCGACAATGAACCCGATTCCAGCCCCGACCGCCAGCCGGACTTGTGAATGAAGTGCAGGCTTCTGTTGCCAGGTGCCTGCGAACCCCGCCTCACGGTGCTACCCGCTTGGACTTATTTTCCGTAGATCAAACCGCTCACGCGGCCTGAGCAACCGGAGCATAGTTGTCGTTGGCAACTATATGTTTGGTCCGATGACGGCGGTACCATGCCGGGCGAAAGAAGACCCTTTACGCTCTCGTCGATCCTGTTTCGCCCCCGCCGGAACTCACCATTCTCGATGGGCTCGGGTGGAGGCGCCGGGTACTGCCCCCGGGTCCGAAGAGTTTATTCCGATGTCCGTTTATCGCCATAGCCGGCTTGCGCCGGCAAAATGAATATAGGGCCTCTGCCGCCCGGTTGGAAGGGGCTGCGGGCGGGATACCCGCTTATGCCTCGGATTGATCGCCATACTGGAGATGTTCGATCGGCCGCGTGCCGCCGACCGTTCCCACCAGCTTCTCGTCGAGCGCGGCGATCCGTGTCCGCAGCGATTCCATGAGGATCTGCCGCATCAGCTCGTAGTCGAGCCGCACGGAAGAATGCGCGCTGCGCAGCGCCTGGCCCTCGCGCAGCACCAGAGCCGGCACGGTGTGCGCATTCTCGACCACGAAATCGAGCGGGTGCGTGGCATCCTTTTCGAGCAGGTTCAGGTGCATGCGCAGCCGATGATGCTCGACGTGAAGGGCTTCGGTGCTCTGGGTCATGGGCTCCTCCCTCTGGCGGCTTCCGCCTCACGACAATTCGGCCGGAACACGAAGGTTCCCATGATACCGCCGGGTCGCAGCCCACCCATAAATTGTCGATAAGGCGCGCCGCCGGCGCCCGCGCCTCCTGCGCCTTTCGCCGCGATGCGCTATATGTAGTGGCACTCAGGTCCGATGGGACGATAGGCATGCGGCAATATCACGAGTTCCTCGAACGGGTGCTGCGCGAGGGCACGCGCAAGGACGACCGCACCGGCACGGGCACGCTTTCCGTGTTCGGCCACCAGATGCGCTTCGATCTCTCGGAGGGCTTTCCGCTCGTCACCACCAAGCGGCTGCACCTCAAATCGATCATCCACGAACTGCTGTGGTTCCTCGCCGGCGACACCAACATCGCCTATCTCAGGGAAAACGGCGTCTCGATCTGGAACGAATGGGCGGACGCGAACGGCGATCTCGGCCCGGTCTATGGCCATCAGTGGCGGTCCTGGCCGGATGGGCGCGGCGGCGTGATCGACCAGATTGCGCAGGTCGTCGCCGAGATCCGCCGCAATCCGGATTCGCGCCGGCTGATCGTCTCGGCCTGGAACCCGGCCGACGTTCCGCGGATGGCGCTGCCGCCCTGCCACTGCCTGTTCCAGTTCTACGTGCTGGACGGCAGGCTGTCCTGCCAGCTCTACCAGCGCTCCGCCGACATCCTCCTCGGCGTGCCCTTCAACATCGCGTCCTATGCGCTGCTGACCCATATGGTGGCGCAGGTCACGGGGCTGAGGGTCGGCGACTTCGTCCACACCTTCGGCGACGCGCACATCTATCTCAACCACCTCGAACAGGTGAACGAGCAGCTTTCGCGCGCGCCGCGGGCGCTGCCGACTCTGAAGCTCAACCCGGCCGTGGACGACATCTTCGCCTTCCGCTTCGAGGACATCGCCATTGAAGGCTACGACCCCCACCCCGCCATCAAGGCGCCGGTGGCGGTGTAGGAATTCCCCGCCCCCCACCCCGGCCGCGCGCGGCGAGAGCCGGGGTCATCCCCGATCCTTCATGCGATCCCGGATCGGCCTGCGGCCGTCCGGGATGACGCCCACGCCAGCGAAGACCGATCCATGTCCCTTTCCATCCGCCCCGCCCGGCCGGACGACGCCCGGCTCATCTTCGACTTCGTCTGCGAGCTCGCGGCATACGAGAAACTGCGGCACGAGGTCGAGGCCACCGCCGAGGACGTCGAGCGCGACCTGTTCGGCGCGCAGCCGCGCGTCTTCTGCGACATCGCCGAACGGGAATGCGCGCCGGCCGGCTTCGCGCTCTGGTACTACACCTATTCCACCTTTCGCGGCCGGCACGGCATCTTCCTCGAAGACATTTTCGTGCGCCCCGCCTTTCGCGGCAACGGCATCGCCACCGCGCTGATGCGCCAGCTGGCGAAGCGCTGCGTCGAGGAGAGGCTCGGCCGCTTCGAATGGAACGTGCTCGACTGGAACGAGCCCGCCATCCGCTTCTACCGCTCGGTGGGCGCCGTGCCGCTCGACGAATGGACCATGCAGCGCGTCACCGGCGTAGCGTTGGCCAAGCTCGCCGCCGGCTGAACGAGAAAGCCGCCGGCGGGATGCCGGCGGCTGACGGTGTCGGGGGCGGGCGCCCCGGTCAGAGCGGTTCGCCATCCGGCGGCGGAGCGTCCGGGCCATCCGGCATCGGGCCGGGCGGCATGCGGTGGTGCATCGGGCCATCCGGGCCGGGACCGAAGTGGTGCGGGCCGCGTTCGCGGTCGGGACCGGCAAAGGCCATGTGCGGATGCTGCGCCTGCTTGAACAGGATGGCGAAGCGGCGCTGCTGGGCCTCGTCGAGGCTGTCGAAGAGCGGAGCGGCGGCATCCGCCACCTTCTTCATCGCCTCGCCGCGCTGCATCATGCCGTCGGCGTGCTGGCGCAGCCGCACGATCACGTCCGGACGCTCGCCCTTGGGCCGCTCGGCCCGTTCGGCGGCGCGCTCGGCCCGCCGCTCGATGCGTTCCTTGGACGATTCCTGCAGCGCGCTCTCCAGCGCCGGCCACAGCTTCTCCTGATCGGCAGTGAGGCGCAGCCCCGCCTTGAGCGCGGCGATGCGCGCATCGCTCATCGCGCCGGCGAAGTCGGCCATCTGCGCCGGGCTGGGGCGGGGGTGCTCGCCGGAGCGGAACTCCGGAGCGGCGATGCCAAACGTGACGCTGGCCAGAAGGGCGGCAGCTGCTGCCGCGATAATCGTGCGTTTCATCGGCCTCATCTCCTGTGAAGGTGAGGCCGATGTTGAAGCGAATACCGACGAATCTCAAATGAAACTTCGGTAATGAAAGATAATGACTTTCAGAAACGTAGATGAACAGTCATTCAGGTTGATGAATATCCATTAACCCGGAGAAATCATCTTCTCCGGGCGAACGATCGCATCGAACTCCTCGTTGGTGACATAGCCACCGCCGACGGCCTCGTCGCGCAGCGTGGTGCCGTTCTTGTGCGCGGTCTTGGCGATCTTGGCGGCGTTGTCATAGCCGATCTTCGGCGCCAGCGCCGTCACCAGCATGAGCGAGCGTTCCAGCGCCGCCTTGATGTTGTCCTCGCGCGGCACGATGCCGACGACGCAATTGTCGGTGAAGCTGATCGCGGCATCGGCCAGCAGGCGCACCGACTGCAGGAAATTATACGCCATCACCGGGTTGTAGACGTTGAGCTCGAAATGGCCCTGGCTGCCGGCGAAGCTGAGCGCGGCATTGTTGCCGAACACCTGCACGCAGACCTGGGTGAGCGCCTCGCACTGCGTCGGGTTCACCTTGCCCGGCATGATCGAGGAGCCCGGCTCGTTCTCCGGCAGCGCCAGTTCGCCAAGGCCCGAGCGCGGGCCGGAGCCGAGAAAGCGGATGTCGTTGGCGATCTTGAACAGCGACACTGCCACCGTGTTGATCGCCCCATGCGAGAACACCATGGCGTCATGGGCGGCGAGCGCCTCGAACTTGTTCGGTGCCGAGGTAAAGGGAAGGCCGGTGATGGCGGCGATCTTCTCGGCCACCATCTCCGCGAAACCGACCGGCGCGTTCAGCCCGGTGCCCACCGCCGTGCCGCCCTGCGCCAGTTCCATCAGCCGCGGCAGCGTCAGTTCGATACGCTCGATGCCGCTCGTCACCTGCTGCGTGTAGCCGGAGAACTCCTGGCCGAGGGTCAGCGGCGTGGCGTCCTGGGTATGGGTGCGGCCGATCTTGATGATGTGCTGCCACTGCTCGGCCTTCTCGCCCAGCGCGTCGCGCAGCTTGGCGAGCGCCGGGATCAGCCGGCGGACGATCTCGACCGCTGCCGCGACATGCATCGCGGTCGGGTAGGTGTCGTTCGACGACTGGCTCATATTGACGTGGTCATTGGGGTGTACCGGCTTCTTCGAGCCGAGCACGCCGCCGAGCCTCTCGATGGCGCGGTTGGAAATGACCTCATTGGCATTCATGTTCGACTGCGTGCCCGAGCCGGTCTGCCAGACCGCGAGCGGGAAATGCGCGTCGAGCTTGCCGTCGATGACTTCCTGCGCTGCCTCCACGATGGCCGCGGCAACCGTCGGATCGAGATGGCCGAGCGCCTGATTGGTTTCCGCCGCCGCCCGCTTGATGACGCCCAGCGCGCGGATCACCGGCAGCGGCTGCTTCTCCCAGCCGATCTTGAAATTGCCCAGCGAGCGCTGCGCCTGCGCGCCCCAGTACTTGTCGTTCTCCACCTCGATTGGACCGAACGTATCGGTTTCGATGCGGGTGTTGCTCATCGTCAAAGCCTTTCGGATCGGCGTCGTCAGGGTCGCGCCGCGGACAGCAGGACACACCGGAATGTGCGGGGCCGGTTTAGCACGCGCGGCGTAGGGGGAAAATGCGACCTCGGACCGAGTTGTGACCGGCGGCGAGGTTCCTCCACGCGAGATCACAAAGACGTGAGCGACGACAAAATCGCGTGTGAGAACGACGGCAAAACTGGTCCCGGAATACCCCATATCCCCTACCGCATGACCGGCAACGCCTTTCCGCGCAAGGGCTCGACGATGACGAAACTCATCCACGGGCGAACAGCCCGGTTTCATCCAATTCTCGGAAACATCCAATTTTTGCCAATATTATGAGAGCACTAACAACTACTCGCAGAAGTAGGGCCGTCCGACGATCCTTCACCCGCCGATAATCCGGAGAAGCGCATGGGCGACGTCGTGAATCTCAACCGCCACCGCAAGCGAATGGTGCGCGTCGAAGCGGAACAAAATGCCGCCACTCGGCGTTTGGAGTTCGGCCGATCAAAGGCTCAGCGCGAGCTCGAGGCCACTACGGAGCGACTGAGAGAAAATTCGCTCGACGGGCATAGGCGCATACGAGAGGACGACACATGAAGAGCCCCGTGGTTAAGCGGTCGATTGTAATTGCAGGGCACAAGACGAGCGTCAGTCTGGAGGACCAGTTCTGGGACGCGCTGAAGGAGATCGCCGCCAACCGGCGCAGCACCCTGTCGGAAATTGTCGCCTCGATCGATTCCGGGCGCAATCAGGGCAATCTGTCCTCGGCGATCCGCCTTTATGTCCTGGCCCATTACCGCGGCCAGCCCGCATCGCGTGACAGTCACGAACCGGCAGATCGCCACGCGGCCGCACGCTCTACCGTTGCGTAAACCCGAACCATCTCCCATATCGGCATCCGGCGGCGCGTTGTAACCGGATGCCTCGTCACCTATAACCGCCTCGTCGCGTCATTCGGACCGAGGGGCGCGGGTTTTTCTTGCACGGTGGCGTCTTCTGGTTCTGCGTATGCGAGCCTGGACCCTGCCGGGCGCGCAAACGGAGATGGCGCGGAATGTCGTGGAAGAACCAGAGCGGCGGACCATGGGGTGGTGGTCCACGCGGCCCCTGGGGCACTGGTCCGCAGTCGTCGGGACCGAACTCTCCCGACCTCGAGGAACTGATCCGTCGCGGCCAGGAGAAGTTGCGGACAGCGATGCCGGGCGGCTTCGGCAGCGGCAAGGGCATCGTGGTGGTGGTGGTTCTGGCCATCGTCGCCTGGCTGCTCTCCGGCTTCTACCGGGTCGAGCCCGATGAGCAGGGTGTCGTGCTGCGCTTCGGCAAGTTCGTCGCCACTTCCAATCCCGGCCTGAACTACCATCTCCCCTATCCGATCGAGACCGTGCTCACCCCGCAGGTCACGCGCGTCAACCGCATCGACATCGGCATCCGCACCGGCGACGATCCGCGCCGCGGCGCCACGGCGCGCGACGTGTCGGAAGAGAGCCTGATGCTCACCGGCGACGAGAACATCGTCGACGTCGACTTCGCCGTCTTCTGGATGGTGAAGCCCGCCGCAGCCGGCTCGACCGAAGACATCGGCGCCGCCAACTTCCTGTTCAACGTCCAGAACCCGGAAGGCACGATCAAGGCGGTGGCCGAAAGCGCCATGCGCGAAGTCGTCGGCCGCACCGACATCCAGCCGATCCTCACCGGTGCCCGTCAGAACATCGAGACGGCGGTGCAGGAGCTGATGCAGCGCACGCTCGACAGCTACAGGTCCGGCATCCTCGTCACCCAGGTGCAGCTCCAGAAGGTCGATCCGCCCTCGCAGGTGATCGACGCCTTCCGCGACGTGCAGGCGGCGCGTGCCGACGCCGAGCGCCTGCAGAACGAGGCCCAGTCCTACGCCAACCGCGTGGTGCCCGAGGCGCGCGGCGATGCGGCACGCATCACCCAGGGCGCCGAAGGCTACAAGGAGCGCGCCATCATCGAGGCGCGCGGTCAGGCCTCGCGCTTCCTGAGCGTTCTGGCCGAGTACCAGAAGGCGCCCGAAGTGACGCGTCAGCGGCTCTATCTCGAAACCATGGAACGCGTATTCGGCGGTATGGACAAGATCATCATCGATCCCGCGGCAGGCGGCGCGTCCGGCGTCGTCCCCTATCTGCCGCTCGCGCCGCTCGGCGGAAGCGGCACCTCCCCGGCCGCCAGCCAGGGAGCCGCGAAATGAGGAACAGCGTTGGTCTCGTCATCGCTATCGTCGCCGCCCTCGTCCTGATCGGCCTCTACTCCTCGCTGTTCACCGTCTACCAGACCCAGCAGGCGCTGGTGCTGCGCTTCGGCGAGCCGGTGCGGGTGATCGAGGAGCCGGGACTGCATGTGAAGATCCCGCTGGTGGACAGCGTGATCCTGATCGACAAGCGCATCCTCGACCTCGAGAACCCCTCGCAGGAAGTGATCGCCGCCGACCAGAAGCGCCTCGTGGTGGATGCCTTCGCACGCTACCGGATCACCAATCCGCTGCGCTTCTACCAGTCGATCGGCACCATCGAGGGCGCCAATTCGCGCCTGGCGACCATTCTGAACTCGTCCCTGCGCCGGGTTCTGGGTGAATCCACCTTCATCCAGGTGGTGCGCGACCAGCGCGAGGACCTGATGGCGCGCATCCGCGATCAGGTGAACCGCGAGGCCGCCGGCTTCGGCATCGACGTGCTCGATGTGCGCATCCGCCGCGCCGACCTGCCGGAGGCCAACAGCCAGGCGGTGTTCCAGCGCATGCAGACCGAACGCCAGCGCGAGGCATCCGAGATTCGCGCTCAGGGCGCCGAGGCGGGTCAGACCATCCGCGCCCGTGCCGACCGCGACTCGACGATCATCGTCGCCGAAGCCAACTCCACCGCCGACAAGCTGCGCGGTGAGGGCGAGGCCCAACGCAACGATATCTTCGCGCAGGCCTATGGGCAGGATAAGGGGTTCTTCGACTTCTACCGCTCCATGCAGGCCTATGAGGCCTCGCTCAAGGGCACGGATACGCGGATGCTGCTGGCGCCGGATTCGAACTTCTTCCGGTTCTTCAACAACCCGACCGCTCCCGCCGGCGCCAGCGCCGCGCCCGCCGCTCCCGCGAACTGACGCGACGCGACGATGTACGATCTCATCGTCGCGCTCGGTCTCGTTCTGGTGATCGAGGGTCTCATGCTGGCGGCCCTGCCTGGGGCCGTCCGCCACGCCGCCGAGTCGATCAGCCAATTGCCCGATGCGCCGCTGCGTATCGCCGGCCTCGGCGGTGCCATCATCGGCCTGGTCATCATCTGGCTGATCCGGGGCTGAGGCATCGCCGCCGCAGGCCTCGCGCGCTTTTGGCTTGCATCGCGCCTTCTCCGGGGTAGCGTCGACTGCACCATGGCGGACGGCCCCCGGCCGCGCCGCCTTTTTCGGCGCGGCGGCGCCAAGGAGGCTATATGAATCAACGCCTTGCGCGTCCCGACACCGTTTCTTCCGGCCGGCTCCCGACGCTCCGCCTCGGGCGCCTGCGCAACTTCGCCGCAGCCGGCCTCCTGCTCGCCTCCGCTTTCGCCGTGCCGCAGGCTTCGTTCGCCGCCGCGACCAAGGGCCCCGACACGGTCGCCGACACCGCCGCCCGGGTGATGGACGCGGTGGTCAACATCTCCACCTCGCAGACCGTCGCTCCCTCGCGCAGCGTCCCGACGCCGGAACTGCCGCCCGGCTCGCCCTTCGAGGAGTTCTTCGAGGAGTTCTTCAAGCGCCGCCAGCAGCAGGGCGAGGACCAGACCCCGCGCCGCGTCTCTTCGCTGGGCTCCGGCTTCGTCATCGACCCCGCCGGCTTCATCGTCACCAACAACCACGTCATCGCCGACGCCGACGAGATCTTCGCCAACTTCTCCGACGGCTCCAAGCTGAAGGCCGAAGTCATCGGCCGCGATACCAAGATCGACCTTGCCCTGCTCAAGGTGACGCCCGAGGCCGACAAGCCGCTCAAGGCCGTGAGTTTCGGCAATTCCGACGCGCTGCGCGTCGGCGACTGGGTGATGGCGATCGGCAATCCCTTCGGCCTGGGCGGGACGCTGACCGTCGGCGTGATCTCGGCGCGCAACCGCGACATCAACAGCGGGCCCTACGACAATTTCCTGCAGACCGATGCCGCCATCAACCGCGGCAATTCCGGCGGCCCGCTGTTCGACATGGACGGCAATGTGATCGGCATCAACACCGCCATCATCTCGCCCTCGGGCGGCTCGATCGGCATCGGCTTCGCCGTGCCCTCCAATACCGCGATCCCGATCGTCGCCCAGCTCAAGGAGTTCGGCGAGGCCCGGCGCGGCTGGATCGGCGTGCGCATCCAGCAGGTGACGCCGGAGATCGCCGAGAGCCTGTCGCTCGGCAGCCCGCGCGGCGCGCTCGTCGGCAGCGTCAGCGAGGACGGCCCGGCCGCCAAGGGCGGCATCAAGGCCGGCGACGTCGTCATCTCCTTCGACGGCAAGGAGGTGAAGGACATGCGCTCCCTGCCGATCATCGTCGCAGACACGCCGGTCGACAAGGAGGTCGAGGTCGTCGTCATCCGCAAGGGCGAGGAGCAGAAGCTCAAGCTCGTCGTGGGCCGCCTTGAGGAGAGCGACGCCAAGGAGAGCACGGCCGAGACGCCCGAGAAGAAGCCGGAGGCCGCGCCGCCGGTCGTCACCACAAAGCTGCTCGGCGTCGAGATGGCCGAGCTGACGCCGGAACTGCGCACCCGCTTCAAGATCAAGGACGAGCTCAAGGGCGTGGTCGTGATGGCGGTCGAGCCCGGCTCCGTGGCCGCCGAGCGCGGCATCGCTCCGGGACACCTCATTGTCGAGGTCAACCAGGAAGCGACCGAGACCCCCAAGAGCGTTCAGGACCGCATCGAGGCGCTGAAGAAGGAGGGCCGTCGCTCCGCCCTCCTCATGGTGACCGATCCCGACGGCCAGGTGCGCTTCACCGCGCTGCCCATCGAGTAGCGCGCCGGCCTCCTCACGCGAAAAATCCCGGGGTCGCTGGACGCGGCTCCGGGATTTTCATTTCTGCGGGATTTTCATTTCTGCGGGATCTTCACTACTGAACGTCGCGACGCCCGGAAATCAGGGTTTTCTCGGCGGCAACGGCATCGGCAATGGGGTGCCGGCCGGCGGGGCCGAGGTCTTGCTCTCGGTGAGCTGGACGGTCCAGCTCTTCTGCTCGTGCGTGTCCACCTCGAAGAAGCCGGTGCGGTCGAAGCCGCGCGCCAGGCAATCCTCGATGCCGCGAATGGTGAACTCCTTCTCGCGGGTGCACATGAAGGCCTTGCCGGCCCACTCGCCGCCGAGATCGTAGTCGATGGCGTAGACATAATAGAAGCGGGCGACAAGGTCGCCGCGCAGCAGCGTCTCGCAGCTATTGGGCCCGATGTTCCACCAGCCCTCCGTCGCCCAGCTGTTGCCGTCCTTGTAGCCGAGCGCGATGCCGACGCGGCTGCTCGACCGGTTGCACAGGCGGAAATCGGCGGAGGCCGGCTCCGGCGCCAGCACCACGAGCACCGGGACCGCAAGCAATGCCGGAAGCAGTGCGCGGATCATGGCGCGGCCCCGGCGTGCCGCGCCATGGGTTGCGTTGTCACTCGTCGACGAGAACGGCTCGGAAATCATTGACGTTGGTGCAGGTGGGACCCGGCGTGAGCAGGTCTCCCAAGGGCTCGAAGAAGCTGGTCGAATCGTTATTGGCGAGAAAGGCGGCAGGATCGAGACCTGCGGCCCCGGCGCGGGCCAGCGTGTCCGGCAGCACATAGGCGCCGGCGGGATCGGAAGCGTCGCCGCCGCCGCCATCCGTGCCGTCCGTATCGCCGGCGACCGCATAGATCCCCGGCGCACCGGCGAGCGCGACGGCGAGCGCCAGCGCGTATTCCTGGTTCGGCCCGCCGCGCCCCTGGCCGCGCATGGTGACGGTCAGCTCGCCCCCGGACAGCAGCACGGCCTTCTTGCCCGCCTGCTTCAGCTCCAGCGCCTTGGCGGCCTGGGCGGCAGCGACCTCGCGGGCCTCGCCTTCCAGATTGTCGCCGAGCAGGATCGGCTCGATCCCGGCCTCGCGCGCGAGCCTGTCCGCCGCGACGAAGGAATCCGCCGGGCGGGCGATCAGGACATATTCGGCATTGGCGAAGGCCGGATCGCCGGGCTTGGGCGATTCATTGGCCTGATCGCGCAGCGCCACCGCGATCGACGGCGGCGGGTCGATACGGTAGCGCGCCAGCACGTCGCGCGCTTCCGCCAGCGTCGTCGGATCGGGCACGGTCGGTCCCGAGCCGATCACCGCCGGGTCGTCGCCCGGGACGTCGGAGATGGAGAGCGTCACCACCTTCGCCGGCTGGGCCAGCACCGCCAGGCGGCCGCCCTTGATGCGCGAGAGGTGCTTCCGCACGGTGTTGATCTCGGTGATGTTGGCACCCGAGCGCAGCAGGGCGCGGGTCAGCGCCCGCTTGTCGTCGAGCTCGACGCCGAGGGCCGGGGCGATCCAGTTGGCCGAGGCGCCGCCCGAGAGCAGCACCAGCACGAGGTCGTCGGCGGTCGCCGAGGCGGCAAGGTCGATCGCCTTCTGCGCGCCGGCAAGGCCGGCGGCATCGGGAACCGGGTGCCCGGCCTCGACCATGTCGAGCTGGCGGGTCGGGCGGCCATAGCCGTGACGGGCGACGCCGATGCCGGCCAGTCGCGCCGGGTCGAAGCCGAGCTCGTCGAGATAGTGCTTCTCGGCCACTTCCAGCATGGAGCCGGCCGCCTTGCCGGCGGCGAGCAGGATCAGCCGCCCCGTCGCGGGCGGCGGCGGCAGGGCCGGCGGCAGACAGGTAGCGGGATGAGCGGCAGCGACCGCGGCAGTGAACAGGCGATCCAGAAAAGCGCGCGCCGTAACGTCAGTCATCACAACCCCACCCGAACCCGTTGGGCCTTCCTGCCGGTTTCATCGGCCGGCCTTGCATTCTTGCGCGCAGACCGAGGTCGAATCCGGCCACGCGACGCGAAACGGGCGTATTCCTATGGCACCCGAGGCCCGACGTCACTATCCTCTCAACACTTAGTCTCAGCTCGCGGGAAAATATGCGCCGCCTTCCGACGGAAGACCTCGCCACGACCGATCCGGCGGACGAATCCGGCGAGAACGCCCCGGCCTTCGAACGCATCCCCGGCTCCCTCGAAAGCGGGCTGATCCTGCTCTGCGACCACGCCTCGAACGCGCTACCGCCCGGCTATGGCTCGCTCGGCCTGCCCCGGGCCGAGCTCGAGCGGCATATCGGCTACGACATCGGCGCCGCCGGCGTCACCCGCATGCTGGCGCACCGGCTCGGCTGCCCGGCGCTGCTCACCCGTTTCTCCCGCCTGCTGATCGATCCCAATCGCGGCGAGGACGACCCCACGCTGGTGATGCGCCTGTCCGACGGCGCGGTGATTCCCGGCAACCGCCATGCCGACGCCGACGAGATCGAGCGGCGGCTCGCCCGCTTCCACCGCCCCTATCACGCCGCCATTTCGGCCGAGATCGACGCGGCGCTGGCGCAGGGCGTGGTGCCGGCGCTGCTCTCGCTGCACAGCTTCACGCCGGTCTGGCGCGGCGTGGCCCGTCCCTGGCACGCCGCGGTGCTGTGGGACAGCGATCCGCGCCTCACCCGCGAACTGATCGACGCGCTGGAGGCTCCCGGCGACCTCATCGTCGGCGACAACGAGCCCTATGACGGCGCGCTGCGCGGCGACTGCCTGTTCCGCCACGCCACGCTGCGCGGCCTCGCCAACACGCTGCTGGAAATCCGGCAGGACCTGATCGCCGAGGTCGAGGGCCAGCGCGCCTGGGCGAACCGGCTGGCAGCCCTGCTGCCGGCGATACTGGCACTGCCCGCCCTGCACGAGATCCGCTCCTACGGCTCGCGCACCGGCCCGGTGCCGCCTATCTAGGACGAGAGCACCAGTCGCGCCCGTCGCGCGCCAGCCGGGAGGCCCCTCGATGACCGAACTCGACGACAAGACCCGCACCGAACTGGAGGCGGCAGCGTTCCGCCGGCTCGTCGCGCATCTGCGCGCCCGCACCGACGTGCAGAACATCGCCCTGATGAACCTCGCCGGCTTCTGCCGCAATTGCCTGTCCAACTGGTACCTCGACGCGGCCGGGGAACGCGGCCTGCCGCTGACCAAGGACGAGAGCCGGGTCGCCGTCTACGGCATGCCCTATGAGGAGTGGAAGGCCCTCCACCAGAGCGAGGCGACGCCCGAGCAGAAGGCCGCCTTTCCCGGCCCCGGCCCGCACTAGCCGGCAAGGCCCCCCTCGCAGTGGATAGCGGGTGTAGCCCGTCCACAAGCCGTGCCCGGCCACCGGCGCGGCTTGACGGCCGGCCCGCCATCGGTTCCTCATCCCCGCCCGAATTCCAGTCTAGACGCCGGGCCCCGCCCGTCGCCCCGGAGAAACCATGTCCGATATTCCGAACGACCAGCCGCTGTCCGATGCCGCCGCCGGCTTCGCCAAGGAGCAGCTCAAATCCTTCATCGAGCGCATCGAGCGTCTCGAGGAGGAGAAGAAGACCATCGCCGACGACATCAAGGACGTCTTCGCCGAAGCCAAGGGCACCGGCTTCGACACCAAGGCGCTGCGCGAGATCCTGAAGATCCGCAAGCAAGACGCCGACCAGCGCGCCGAGCATGAGGCGATCGTCGACCTCTACATGCAGGCGCTCGGCATGATCAGCAACTGAGGCCGCCACACGCCCGCGCGGTGCGGGCGGCCGCATCAGGCCGCCCTTGCAGTCTCGCGCGGCGTGTTCGGATCAGAGCGGATTCTTGAGCGGTGCCGGGCCGGACACCATCGCGAGCACCGGCACCGCGACGACCGCCGCACCGCTGAACTGCGCGGTCGTCAGGCCGTTCGAGCCGTCATGGCCGAAATGGACCTCGACCACCTGGCGCGGCGGCGCCACGAAGGCGGCGAAGCGGCGCAGCTCCGGCGTGTGCATCGACACGTTGTGCGCAACGGTCGGGCTGCTGAACAGCCGGCGGATCTCGGCCAGCATCTCGGCCGAATGGCCGCGAAGCTTGCGCGCGGCGGACGTGGCCGCCGAGGCGGGCATCTGGCGCGACACCTCGGCCGAGCCGGCCGGCGGCGCGGGAGCGCGGCCGGGCTGCAGCCGCTCGGTCGGGAAGAGGCTGCCGGCGGCGTCGGCATAGGCCAGCACCGGGCCCTCGCCATTCGTCCCACGCACGATCAGTTCGGGCAGGCCAGCGACCTGGCTCGGGCGGGCGGGCGGGCGCGGCACCAACGTACCAGCGCTGGGGAGCGTCGCCGCGCCGGTCGGCCGACCCTGCGCCGGCTGCGAGTCGGGCAGCGGAATGGCGGCGGCAAGTGCGGCGAGTTCCATGCGGCTGCTGGCCGGAACCGGCGGCGCGGCGGGAGCGCTCGGGACCGGCGCCGGCGCGACGGCAGCCATGCGCGGCAGCGGATTGGGCTGCGGCAGCGGCACCGGATCGGCCGATGCCAGCTCGACGGGAGCCGGCGCGGCCGGCTTCGGCGCGGGCGCCTGGGCCACCTCGGCGGGTGCCGGGCTCGGCGCGGCGGCGGCCGGAGCCGCGCTCTCCTCGTCGTCGTCATCCCTGCTGAACAGGGCGGCGAAGATGTTCTTGCCGCCGGTCGCGCCGCTGTTTGCGCGCTTCGGATTGTTGCCGCCGGAAAGTCCGGCGAAGGCGGCGCCGGCACCGCCCGGCTCGGAACCGCGCGATTCCACCTCGGCCAGCGCCAGCGCATAGCCCGGCATCGGCTTGCCGTCGGCGGGAATATGCACCGTCTTGCCACCCGGGAACACGCGGGCCAGTTCCGGCCGGCTCATGCGCGGCCAGTGGCGCACGCCGCCGGTGTCGAGATGCACGAAGGGCGAGCCGGAGGTCGGATAGAAGCCGACGCCGCCGCGCTGGAGACGCAGGCCCGCTTCGCGAACCCTGGAGAGCGGAACGCCGGGAATGTAGAAATCCATCGCCTTGCCCTGCATGTGCAGGCTGGTCTGGGCGACGCCGCGCGAGCGCGAGCGCAGCATGGCGTTGGTGGCGGGGGAGCGATAGCCGCCGATCACCTGGATCGGCTGGGTCGCGTCGACCTCGCGATAGACTTCCCACACGATGTCGAAAAGCTGCGGATCCATGTTGGTCGGCTCTTTGCGCCGCCAATCCTGCATCAGCACGTTGAGCTGCTTCAGCGCCGCCGGGTCGTAGCGGCCATTGCGCTTGAAGGTGACGGTCGCGTTCGCGCCGGAATGGACGTGATGGAAGCTCAGGGTGCGCGTGTCGCCATTCGCCACCGCGTCCTGCAGCAGATTCGTGCTGCACAGCGTCACGACCGCGGCGAGCGCGGCGGCCGTCACAGCCTTATGGGAACGAAGAGCCAGCTTGATGCGCACGAATCCCAACCCGATACTTAACGTTTCCTGAGACGACACGGACGAAACCGCCCGGGCCGTGCATGGTGAACATAGTCTTCTCGGGTTTGGTTAAGAGGCCATTACGACCTCACCCCCACGCCTATTGCCTCTCTGGCTAAAAAGAGACTGTGGCAAAAGAGTGCCGCGCGGTCAAATTCGCAGTAGACAGCCGCATACTGACAATTTTTCCTCTCGCGCGTGATGTATATGTCACATGCGCGTACCCCGGTGCCGGTCATTCGCATCTGCGAGATGGAGCCTGTCAGCGCCTCACGGCGATGCCGTTGCCGCGATCGGCGACCCGGCGCACGCCATCGAGGCCGAGGATCGCCTTGGTCGCAGCGTTGATGCCGTACAGGTCCTCGCGCGTCGTCAACTGGCCGGAGCCGTCCACGAAGGTGGTGAAGTAGACGAGGTGCACCGGGAATTTCTGCTTCAGCGGCAGCGACTTCTCGTTGCCGCCGAGCAGGCGCGAGAGGCGCTGCTGGCTCCAGCCCTCATTGGGCAGGCCGAGCGAGAACAGCACCTCGGCGAAGGCCAGCGGCTCGTGCACGCGCACGCAGCCATGGCTGAAGGCGCGGCGGTCGCGGGAGAACAGCGCACGGCTGGGCGTGTCGTGCAGATAGACCGAGTGCTTGTTCGGGAACATGAACTTCATGCGCCCGAGCGCGTTGCGCTCGCCGGGCTCCTGGCGGAAGGAGTAGCCCTGCGCGCCGCGACGCCAGTCCACCGAGCCGGGATCGATGATCCGGCCATTGCGCACGACGTCGATGCCCTGGCGCTCCAGCGCATACGGGTCCGCCATCAGCTTGGGCAGCATCTCGTTGCGGATGATGCTGGGCGGAACGTGCCAGGACGGGTTGAACACCGCGTACTGCATGGACTCGCTCATGATCGGCGTCTGCGATTCCGGCTTGCCCACCACGACGCGGGTCTCGTGCACGGTCTGCTCGTTGACCACCACGCGGACCATGAATTCGGGGATGTTCACCATCACGTAGATCGGTGCGACATCGTGCGGCAGCCAGCGCCAGCGCTCCATGTTGGCGACGATATCGGGAATCCGGTCGCCGCCCGAATCGTTGAGGGCGGCAAGCGTGCCCCGCCCGACGATGCCATCCGCCTGCTGGCCCGCGAGGCGCTGGAAATCGCGCACCGCCTCGACCAGCAGCGGATCGTAGACATAGTCGTCCAGCGCACCGCCCATGCCGAGGCGGACACGCAGCAGCGGCACGCGCGGATCGCTGGCGCCGGGCCGCAATGACGGACCGGCGGGAATCGGCGCGTGCGCGACCGCCTGCCCCTCGGCCATCAGCCGGGCGAGCTGCACCCTGAGCAGCCGGTACTCGTCATATTGCGGAGCGAAGGATTCGAACGCCGCGCGCGGGTTGGGCGCGCTGGAGACCAGCGCGAGGACCGCCAGCGGGTCGGGGATGGTCGGGCTCGGATCGACATCCTTGGAGATGGTCTTGGGGTCGAACCGGCCGCTCTGCACATGGCGCGCATAGAGCAGCACGGTCGCCGCGATCCGCATCTCGACCTCGGCCACCTGCGCGTCGCTGGCGCCGGGCGGCAGCGACGGCACGACATAGTCGGCCGGATTCAACCCCTCGACGGCGGCGGCGGCGAACTGGTCGAGCGCGATCTGTCCGAGCGGGGCGAGACGGTTGCCCGCCGTGAAAACCGGCTGATTGCCGCGCGCGGCGTAGAAGGCCTGGAGAGCCTGCCGCTCGGTCGGACGCGCGTTGAAGCGCACGAGCTGGCTGCCGAGAATCTCGGCGAGGCGGTCGGGAACCTGCGAGGCCGGGGTCGCCGTCTGCGACGCCGTCGACGGCGTGGCGCCCGGGGGGTTCGTCGTTCCCGGCGTCGCCGCGGCCGGCGCGGGCGCGGCCGGGGTCGCCATATGGCCCGACGCGGCGCCCGGCGTGCCCGCACCGGTACCCGGTGCGCCCTGCCCGATGGCCGGCGTGTCCGGCAGCGCGGCATCCAGCGCGAACGGCGCGGGCTCGGAACGCACATCGCCGTGCATGGCGAGGGCGGCACTGCGCCCGGGGCTGGGGCGGCGGCGCTGGCCGTTCATGTCGAAGGGCTGGTTGTCGTCGGCGATCAGCGGCAGCGGCGAGGCGGCCTGCCCGGCATGGCCCATGCCCGACGCCGCGGGATCGAAGGCCGCCACGCTGTCGCCCGTGCCGTTGCC
Source organism: Ancylobacter sp. TW_SC_1 (assembly GCF_056836805.1). Classification (NCBI taxonomy): domain Bacteria; kingdom Pseudomonadati; phylum Pseudomonadota; class Alphaproteobacteria; order Hyphomicrobiales; family Xanthobacteraceae; genus Ancylobacter; species Ancylobacter sp. TW_SC_1. Next base: position 1,453,059 of record NZ_CM166365.1, on the reverse strand, counting down.
GGCGCGGTCGAGCGCGATCGCACTGCCGTTCATCTCCTGCGCCTGCGCGGCGAAAGGATGGCTGCCCGCCGCCGCGAGGCCGAGACCGGTCGCCGCCGACAGCAGCAGCGCCGCCGCGCCCCTCAGGCGCCGCGCACCGCACCCCTGCCCCGCACCCCACTCGCCGCGACCGGACATCGATTTCTCCGCTTGCTTCCGCACCGCCCCGGACCGGCCGCAGCCGGCGCTCCCCGGGCGGGGCCGCCAACTACATTCCACCGTGCCCCCGCCCGTTCAACTCACGAAAGCGGCAGGGTTCCCGATCCGGAGGGATTCCTTCCGGCACTCTGCCGTGCGCGAGTAAAGGCCGTGTTAAGCATGTTCGCGCGAAGGCCGACCACGAACAACGGGCGCAACGCACGCTCCCGCGCCATCCTCCCTTGCCCCCGGGGCCGCGATTCCTATAATCCCCGCCTTTCCTGCAAGGGTACGAGCACACAGCATGAGCGACCTGACGGCCGGGACGGCCGCCGATCATCGACCTGTCGCCATCATCATGGGCAGCCAGTCCGACTGGGAGACCATGCGCCATGCCGCCGAGACGCTGGAGGCGCTCGGCATCGGGCACGATTGCCTCATCGTCTCGGCCCATCGCACGCCGGACCGCATGTACACCTTCGCCAAGGGCGCGAAGGCGGCCGGCTACAGGGTGATCATCGCCGGCGCGGGCGGCGCTGCGCATCTGCCGGGCATGGTCGCCTCGCTCACCCCCCTGCCGGTGTTCGGCGTGCCGGTCGAGAGCAAGGCCCTGTCCGGCGTCGACAGCCTCTATTCCATCGTGCAGATGCCCGCCGGCATCCCGGTCGGCACGCTCGCCATCGGCAAGGCCGGGGCGACCAATGCCGGCCTGCTCGCCGCCGCCGTGCTCGCCACCACCGACGAGGCTCTGGCGACGCGGCTGGCCGACTGGCGCGCGGCCCGCACCGCCGCCGTGACGGAGCGCCCGGAGTGACCCTCATGCTCAAGCCCGGCGACACCATCGGCATTCTCGGCGGCGGACAGCTCGCCCGCATGATCGCGCTCGCCGCCGCCCCGCTCGGGCTGAAGACGCATATCTACGCGCCGGAGGGAGGCAGTCCGGCCTTCGATGTCGCGGGCACGCACACCCGCGCCGCCTATGACGACTTCGCCGCGCTGGAGCATTTCGCCAGGGCAGTGGACGTCGTCACCTACGAATTCGAGAATGTGCCGGTCTATACGGCCGAATTCCTCGCCGGGCACGTCCCGGTGCATCCGGGCGCCCGCGCGCTCGGCATCACCCAGGACCGGCTGGAGGAGAAGACCTTCGTCGCGCGGCTCGGCATCGAGACGGCTCCCTTCGCGCCGGTGAACGACGTGGCGGAACTGGAGGCGGCCCTCGCCGCGATCGGCCGCCCGGCGGTGCTGAAGACCCGCCGCTTCGGCTATGACGGCAAGGGACAGGTCATCCTCCGCGAGGGCGACGACGCCTCGGAAGCCTTCGCCGCCATCGGCCGGCATCCGGCGATCCTCGAAGGCTTCGTGCCCTTCGAGCGCGAGGTGTCGGTCGTCGCCGCGCGCACCGAGGACGGCCGCTTCGCCGCCTATGAGGTCACCGAGAACGAACACCGCCATCACATCCTGTACCGCTCCACCGTCCCCGCCGACGTCACCCCGGCGGTCGACGCCGTCTCGCGCGAGATCGCCCGGCGCATCGGCGAGGCGCTCGGCTACGTCGGCGTGTTCGCGGTGGAGATGTTCCTCGTCGTCGAGGACGGCGCGCAGGGCGTGATCGTCAACGAGATCGCCCCACGGGTGCACAATTCCGGCCACTGGACGCTGGACGGCGCCGTCACCAGCCAGTTCGAGCAGCATGTGCGGGCCATCGCCGGCTGGCCGCTCGGCGCGGTCGAGCGGCTCGGCCAGGTCGAGATGACCAACCTCATCGGCGACGAGGCTGACAGCTGGCTGGCCGTGCTGGAGGAGCCCGGCGCGCATCTGCACCTCTACGGCAAGGCGGAAGCACGCCCCGGCCGCAAGATGGGCCACGTCACCCGCATCTTTGCCGAGGACTAGTCCGGAAAGCCCGCGCCGGCCCGCATCGCCGGTCTCACGCGAAAGTGCAGGGCGCAGTTGTAAGACCGCCCCGGTCGACCGCGTAAGGATCGGCATCGAGACATCAACGGTGCACCATGGCGTTTCTGCGCGAGAATTCCGGCAAGCTCAGCCCCGAGAAGATCGGGGCCCTCCTCATCGTCCTGCTCCCGCTCGGCCTGCTGCTGGCACGGGCGCTGAACGGCGAGTTCGTCGCGATCGACCCGCTCGGCGCGCCGCCCGGCCTCGGCGGCGGGCCGGGGCTTGGCGGACCCGGGCTTGGCGGACCCGGGCTTGGCGGCGGCGCGCTGGGTGGAGACCCGGCGCTCGGCGCTCGGCCCCTGATCGAGATCATACGCTTCATCGGCGACTGGTCGATCCGGCTGCTGCTGCTCACTTTGGCGGTCACGCCGGCGCGGCGGCTGTTCAACTGGCCGAAGCTGCTGCTGGCCCGCCGCACGCTCGGCCTCGGCGCCGCCTTCCTCATCGGCGTGCACTTCACGGTCTATCTCATCGACACCGGCAACCTCGCCACCGCCGCGAGCGAGATCGTGCTGCGCATCTATCTCACCATCGGGTTCATAGCGCTGGTCACCTTCGCCCTCCTCGCCGCCACCTCGTGGGACGGGGCGGTGCGGCGCATGGGGCCCGAGCGCTGGGCCCGGCTGCAGCAGCTCGCCTATCCCGCGACGGCGCTCGGCCTCCTGCACTTCTTCATGCAGCAGAAGCTCGACGTCACCCAGCCGGTGCTGATGACCGGCTTCTTCGTCTGGCTCATGGGCTGGCGGGTGATGCAGCGTTACGGGCGCGGCACCGGCCTGTTCAACCTCGTCGCGCTGGCCGCCGTCTCCGGCGTACTCACCGCGCTGATCGAAGCCGGCTGGTACGCCGTCGCCACCGGCATCGACCCGGCGCGCGTGCTGGAGGCGAACCTCTCCTTCGCCTACGCCATCAGCCCGAGCTGGTGGGTCGCCGGTGCCGGCCTCGCGGTTGCGGTCGTCAGCGAGGTCGCCCTGCGCCTGCGCCCGCTGCCCGCCCGGCGCACGGCACGCGCCTAGGCCCTCATCGACGCTAGCCGATGGCGGTGCGCAGCCACGCCGCCGCCGCCCCGACGGGCGCCGCCGTCCAGCCTTCGAGCTGATGGCGGAACCAGGTGTCCTGCCGCTTGGCGTAGCGGCGCGTGTCGAGGATGGCACCCTCGATGGCGGCGTCGAGCGTGATCTCCCCCCCGAGATGGCGCGCGAACCACGGCACGCCATGCGCCTTGAGGATCGTCCGGTCGGGCGGCAGGCCGCGCGCCAGCAGCGCCCGCGCCTCCTCCAGCGCGCCCTCCTCCATCATCGCGTGGAAGCGCCGCGCGATGCGCGCGCGCAGGTCCGCGCGGTCGGTGGCGAGAAACAGCCTCGCCGCCGTCTCGGGCGCCAGCGCCGGCGGGTCGGTGCGCTCGTCCTGCCAGCGCGCCAGCGGGCGACCCGTCGCCTCGAACACCTCCAGCGCCCGCATCAGCCGCTGCGTGTCGGAGGGCCGCAGCCGCGCGGCGGTCTCGGGGTCGGCCGCGGCGAGCCGCGCGTGCAGCGCCGGCGCATCGAGAGCCAGGCCCCGCACCCGCTCGCGCACCTCGGCGGGAATCGCCGGGATGGGCGAGAGCCCCTGCGTCAGCGCCTTGAAATAGAGCCCGGTACCCCCGACGAGGATCGGCAGGCGCCCCCCGGCCTCCGCCTCGGCGAGCACCCCGCGCGCGTCCGCCAGCCAACGCGCGACAGAATAATCGTCCGCCCCGTCGACATGGCCGTAGAGACGGTGCGGCGCGCGCGCCTCCTCCTCCGCGCTCGGGCGCGCCGAGAGCACGCGCAGGTCGCGATAGACCTGCATGGAATCGGCGTTGATCACCACGCCGCCGGTGCGCTCGGCGAAGTCGAGCGCCAGTGCCGACTTGCCGCTCGCGGTCGGCCCTGCAATAAGCACCGCGCGCGGGCGCGAAACTGTTCCGGTCACGCCCGCCTCCGCTTCATGGGTCTCATCCCGCCTTTTTGCCCGTCGCCGGCCCGGCGGCAAGGTCTCTGTTGCCGCCAATGCCCGATCGCGCTTCCCACGTCGCTGTTCTCATCTCCAATCCGGCCGCTCCGGCGGTCGATGCGCAGGCCATCGCCGCCGCCCGCGCCGCCCTTCCTGCGCCCGGCGAGACGCGCATCCTCAACCCCGGCATCGCGGCCGAAATCGGCTTTGCCGGCGCGGGCGACAGCGAGGCCGTGCGCGCCGCGCTCGGCACCGTACCGGTCGACGTGGCGCTGCTGCCGGCCGGGGGACGGCGCAAGAAGCTGTTCCTCGCCGACATGGACTCCACCATGATCGGGCAGGAATGCATCGACGAGCTGGCCGACTATGCCGGCATGAAGGCGCATGTCTCCGCCATCACCGAACGGGCGATGCGCGGCGAGATCGCCTTCGAGCCGGCGCTGCGCGAGCGCGTGGCGCTGCTCAAGGGCCTGCCTCTGGCCGTCGTCGACGAGGTGATCACTGAGCGCATCCGCCTCACCCCCGGCGGTCGGGAGCTGGTGCGTACCATGCGCGCCAATGGAGCGCATGCGCTGCTGGTGTCGGGCGGCTTCACCCTGTTCACCGCGCGCGTCGCGGCGATGATCGGCTTCGATGCCCATCGCGCCAATGTGCTGCTGGCCGATGGCGAGCATTTCGCCGGCCTCGTCGAGGAGCCGATCCTCGGCCGCGAGGCCAAGCTGGCGGCGCTCATCGAGTTGCGCGGCGCCCTCGGCCTGTCCCACGCCGACACGCTGGCGGTCGGCGACGGCGCCAACGACCTTGCGATGATCGGCGCGGCCGGCCTCGGCGTCGCCTATCACGCCAAGCCGGCGGTGGCGGCGAGCGCGCAGGTGCGCATCGACCATGGCGATCTCACCGCCCTGCTCTATCTGCAGGGCTATGCCGCCGACGCGTTCGTCGTCGATTGAGCGAGCTCACGGCGCCAGCGGCGGCGCCATGATCGGGCTGCGCAGCGGATCGGTCGGAATGTCGACCGGCGGCGCCAGCGGCGGCGCGGCGCTGCCCGGGGCGGAATACTGGCCGTTATAATAGGATTGCGGGCCGGCGGGGCGCGGCGCGGCAAGCGGCGGCTGCTGCGCCTGGCGCAACGGAGTCTGCCGCGGCGGTGCCGCCGGCGCGGCGGAGGGCGAGGCCGGCGCGGCCGATCTGGGCGCGGCCTGCGGCGCCAGCGGTTGCGCGACCGGCGCGTCGGTGGCCTGTCCGCCATTGGTCAGCGGCACGCGGCCATACTCGGCTTCCAGGCGCTTGGTCTCGCGGTCGAGCGCCCGCATGTTGATGGCGGCGGTCAGCGCGGTGACATCGAAACGCCGCTCCGGCGCGCCGAGCGGCCCCCGCCACTGCACGGCAGCCGCCGGCGCGGCGGGCAGTCCGGCCTGGGCGACATCCTGCATTTCGAGCGTCACCTCGAAGGTAAAGGCCGGGATGTCGAGCAGGCCGCTCAGGCCGAAGCGCTGGTCGCCGAGCGAAAGCCGCGCGGCGCTGGTGCGCGCCACGCCGTCGACGACGCTGACCGCGCTTTCCACCCGCGGCAGCTTGAGCGGCCCGCGCGACAGCCCGTCGCTGAAGAGCTGCGCCAGCCGCTGCTGGTCCGGCGGCAAGCCGCGATCGGTTGCGAGCATCACATGCTGCAATGCCTTGGGGTCGTTATAGGCGATCTCCAGCCCCTCGATGGCGATGCTGCCCTGGCCCTGCAGCTGGCTGGCCAGCGCGAAGGGCGAAGTGCCCCGCCCGGTCAGGTCCAGCGTGGCCGAGACCCGGCCGCTGGCACCGGGACGCTTGACCTCGGCGGCCGCGAGCAGCGCCGCGCTGTCGGCATTGGTCAGCGCGAGCCGGCCGTCGAACTGCACGGCATCACCCTGCCGCGCCAGATTGAAGCGCCCCGCGAGCTGGCCGCCGGCCAGCGCACCGGCAACGCTATCGACCGCGAGGCGTCCGCCGGACAAGCGCGCTTCGACCTTCGCATCGCCGAGGGACAGACGGCCCGGCAGATCGAAGCGGCCAACCGTGAGCTTCAGCTCGGCGGCGAGCGTGCCCAGCGCCGAGGGGCCGAAACGCCCCTTCGACCAGCCGTCGCCGGCCCCAGCCGGCGTGCCGACGACGAGAGCGAGCGCCTTTGGCACGCTCCAGCTCGCCGTGGCGAACTCGGCCAGCACCGGCTTGCCGGGCGTGTAGGCGATGGCGCCGTCGAGCTGCTGCCCGCCGACCGAGCCCGACAGACCCTTGACCTGCCAGTGCTCGCCCTCGCGGGCGAGAGCCCCCTTGAAGCTCGCCGGCACCGGCCCCACGCCGCTCGCGGCCACGTCGGGCAGCAGCTTGGCGAGGTCGGCACCGTCGAGCGTGAGCGTCAGATCGGGCTGCAGGCTGCCATCGCCGTCGCGGCCCAGCGTACCCTGCGCGCGCAGGCTGGCACCGGCAAGCGTGAGGCTGCCGTCGAGCTGCTCGCCGAGATCGACGACCAGCCGCGCCGGCCCCAGATTGGAGCGCAGGCCCGGCACGCCGAGGCCGGCCAGTACCGCCGCGCCGTCGCGTGCGTCGAACTGAACCCGCCCCTCGAGCGGCCGGTCCGCGCCGAACCCGACCCGGCCGGCACCCGAGAGGCTGCCCAGCTTGCCGCCCGCCTCGACCGTGGTCCGGCCCGCCTGCGATGTGAGCTTGAAGCGGATGTCGACCGGCGCCAGCATCGCCCGCGTCGAGGTCAGGAAGGGTTCGAGCTGGGGCAGGGCGAAGGCGCGTGCCAGGGCCGGCAGCCCGTCCGCGCGGCGGCCCGAGAGTTCGGCCTCGAAGCGGCCGTCGCTCTCGCCGCCGGCGCCGGCGAGCCTTCCGGCGCCGGTCAGGTCGAGGCCGGCGAAATCGTCGATGGCCAGCCGCTCGATGCCAAGCCCCTCGGCATCGCCCTTGAGGATGATGTCGACGTTCTTCGCGCTCGCGCCGGCGAACCGCACCTGGCTGCCGGTGACGCTGAGACCGAGGTCGATCTTCGCCATGCCGAGCCCGACGAGCCGCCGTGCCGGCGGCAGCAGTGCGTCGAGATCGACATTCGACGTCGTCAGGACGGCATCGACCCGCCCGCGCTTTCCGTCCTGCGGCAGAGTGTAGGCGGCGGTGCCGGCGAAACGACCGTCGCCGGCCGTGAGGTCGAGCTTGTCGAACGCGATGCGCTCCTCGCTGACATTGAGTTCCGCAGCCAGCCGCGCCGCACCGGCCGGCAGGCTGGTCACCAGCGTGCGCGATTCCGGCACGGCCCAGCCGGCGAAGGCGGGCAGGTCCTGCGCCTCCAGCACCACCGTGCCGCCGAACAGCGCCGCGTTCGGGTCCGCCGTGCCGGACACGCGCGGCAGGCTGCCGGAAAGCTCGGCCCGCGCCCCGCCAGGCAGCCGGGCCTGGATGGTGCGGGCGCGCCAGCCGGCCGGCGACCAGTCGAGGCCGGCCTGCACCTCGCGCATGGCCGCCCCAGCAAGCAGCACGGTGTCGCTCGACAGGTCGAGCGCGCCGCTGGTCGCGACATCGGCCAGCGGCGCGATGGTGGCGGCCAGCGCATCGATCGCGGCCAGCGGCGCGGCGCCGCCCGTCACCGCGTTGAGATCGATCTGACGCGCCGAAAGCTTCATCTCCAGCCGCGACTCCGGCTGGTCCTTGCCCCCGCCGGAGAGGTGGGCCGAGCCGGTCAGTTCCACCGGGCGTTCGGCGGCCTCCAGCGTCAGGCTGAGATCGCTGGCGGCAATCGCCCGCGCGGTGGCATCGACGGTTCCCGCGAGGCTCCAGCCCTTCGCCATGTCCGACGACGACGCCACCGTGTCCGCGCCGCGCAGGCCCGGCACCGGCTCCGCCGCCTTGGCCAGCGACGCGCGGCCGCGAAAGCTCGGCTTGCCGCCGGCGAGGCCGAACACGCCATCCGCGTCGATGCTGAACGGCGAGCCGGTATTCTGCACGCTAAGGCGCAGCTTGGTCGTTCCGTCCGCCGCGAAGGTGGAGAGGTTCAGCCGCAGCCGGCGGCGCACGCCGGCCGCCTCGACCTCGCCTTCCAGCCGCGCCGGCCCCAGCGTTCCGCCGAGTTCGCCGCTCAGGTCGACGTCGACGAGCTTGAGCGCCCGCCCATTGGCGCGGTCGATCAGCTCGAGCGCGCCGTCGGTCACCGTCAGCCTGGCGATGCTGAAGCCGGCCGGTCGGACAGCGCCGGTGGGAAGCGACACCTTGCCGGTGGCATCGACGACGACACGCAGGCGCGGGCGCACGATGTCGACATGATCGGCAACCACCTGGCCGCGCAGCAGCGCGCCGAGCACCAGCTTGCCGGACAGCTCGGCCGCGGCCATGCCGGTGCCGCCGCCATCCACGCCGATCGACACGTCGCGCAGAATGAAATGCGGTGTGGGCAGGATCTGCGCGTCGATCGGGCCGCGTATGACCACCGGCGCACCGATGGTGCGCGCCGCCTGCGCCTCGAACACCGAGCGCCACTGCGTCCAGTCGACGACGAACGGCGCGGCAAAGGCCGCCGCCACGACCAGGATGATCGCGCTCGCAATCGTCAGCAGCAGGTTCTGCACGCGACTCCTCCGGACCGACCGCCCTCACGCACCCCGCCCCGGCAAGCGGAGGCGTCGGACCATTCTACGCTAGATTGCCGAAGCTTCTTGCATTCTCCACGCTGCGCGCAAAGCGCGAAATGCGGAGAATCGCGTGCCGCCACCGGCGCACGCGCCCGTCGCCGCCACCGCGCTCACGGCAGGATCTTGCCGGGGTTCATGATGTTCTGCGGGTCGAGCGCCAGCTTGACCGCCCGCATCGCGTCGATGGTCGCCGCGCCATGCTCGGCTTCCATGTATTTGCGCTTGCCCTGGCCGACGCCGTGCTCGCCGGTCGCGGTGCCGCCCATGGCGAGCGCCCGCTTCACCATGCGCGAGATGAAGTCCTTCGCCTTGGCCACGTCCTGCGGGTCGCTCATGTCGACCAGCGTGACGGTGTGGAAGTTGCCATCACCGACATGACCGACGATCGGCGCCAGCACCCCCATCTCCTCGATGTCCCGCTTGGTCTCGTCGACGCAGTCGGCCAGGCGCGACAGCGGCACGCAGACATCGGTGGCGAGCGCCTTGGCGCCGGGCTTCAGCGGCAGGCAGGCCCAGTAGGCATCGTGCCGCGCCTGCCAGAGTTTCGTCCGGTCCTCGGGCCGCGTCGCCCAGCGGAATTCGCCGCCGCCATATTCCGCCGCGATCTCGCCGAAACGCCCGGCCTGCTCGTGCACGCTCGCCTCGGTGCCGTGGAACTCGACGAACAGGGTCGGCTGCTCCGCAAGGTCGAGCTTCGAATAGGCGTTGCAGGCGCGCACCTGCACCTCGTCGAGCAGCTCGATGCGCGCCACCGGCAGGCCGGACTGGATGGTGAGGATCACCGCGTCGCAGGCGGCGCGCACGGTCGGAAAGGCGCAGACTCCGCCCGAGACCGCCTCGGGAATGCCGGCAAGCCGCAGCGTGAGGCTGGTGATGATGCCGAGCGTGCCCTCGGCGCCGACGAACAGGCGGGTGAGGTCATAGCCGGCCGAGGACTTCTTCGCCCGCCGCGCCGTGGTGATCACCTCGCCATTCGCCAGCACGGCGGTCACGGCGGTAACATTGTCCTTCATCGTGCCGTAGCGCACCGCATTGGTGCCGGAGGCGCGGGTGGAGGCCATGCCGCCGAGCGAGGCGTCCGCGCCCGGATCGATGGGGAAGAACAGGCCGGCATCGCGCAGATGCTCGTTGAGCTGCTTGCGGGTGACGCCCGGCTCGACCACGCAGTCGAGGTCTTCGGGATGCACGGACAACACCCGGTTCATGCGCGACAGGTCGACCGAGATGCCGCCATCGGGCGCATTGACCTGCCCCTCGAGCGAGGTGCCGGTGCCGAAGGCGATGATCGGCACGCCGCGTTGCGCGCAGGCGCGCACGACAATTTGAACCTCCTCCGTGCTCTCCACGAAGACCACCGCGTCGGGCGCCTCGTTGGCAAGCCAGGTGATGGTGTTGGCGTGCTGCTCGCGGATCGCGCGGCCGGTGGCCAGCCTGTCGCCGAAACGGCCGGAAAGCTCAGCAATTACCTCGCGAGCCGCCTCGCTCGTCACCGGTACCGCGAGACGTTCCTCCACCAGATTTCCCATCCCGCGCTCCTCTTTTTCTGGGCCGTCGGACACGACGGCGACCTCCGCTTATACCTTATCGCCGTGTCTCGCGACTCTCTCGCTCCGGCGTCCGCCGCGCAAAAAGCACGACGAATCCTCCAGATCGCAAGAATTCAGTCATTCAATCGCCATCACGACAGGTGACGGTTGCACGGAAAGTCGGCAGAATGCTTGTCAATAAGGCAGCGCGGCCCTCGCGCTCAGTGGTCGGGATGATGTCATGCTGGACGGGATCGATTTCGAACCCGTGTTCTTCGCGCCCTTCGTTTCGTCCGTGATGACGGTCGAACCGAGTTGGGTCGATCACAACGGGCAATTGCACTCCGCCTTCTACAGCCTCTTGTTCGACCGCGCGGTCGACGAGGCGGTCTTCCTCGTGGGACTCGGCCCGAACATGGTCGAGAACCGCAGCGCCTCCTTCTTCACGACCGAGGCGCATCAACGTTTCCAGCGCGAGCTGCGCGCCGGGCAGGAGGTGCGGGTCACGCTGCGCCTCATCAATTACGACGACAAGCGCATGCACCTGTTCCAGGAGCTGCACCATGCCCGCGAGGGCTGGATGGCGGCGACCTATGAGCAGATCGCCCAGCATGTCGAGGCCGGCACCCGCCGCGTGGTGCCGTTCCCCGACGAGGTTCTGGAGCGGCTGGCGCTGATGAAGGCCGCCCATGGCGCGCTGCCGATCCCCGAAGGGCTCGGCCGGCCGGTCAACATGCCGATCCGGCTGATCTGAGCGACGCCCTGTTCTGACGTCCCTTACCGCCGCCGGGCGGGCGTATTGTTGCGCCCGCGATCGGCCGTCAGTTCCAGCGTCGTCCAGCCTTCGATGGTCTGCCGGCGCTTGAGCCGCAGGCCCTGCGCGCGATAGGCGGCGAGCGCCGCATTGGCGTGCGAGGGCAGCAGCCCCGAGAGCACCACCACCCCGCCCGGCGCCAGCAGCCGGCTCAGCGGCCGGGCGATCGCCTTGAGCGGCGGCAGCAGGATGTTGGCGAGGATCAGGTCGTAGGGCCCCCGGCGGGGAAATTCGCCGTTGCCGAGGCCCGGCGCGTGCAGGAAATGGATGTGCGGCGCCGCGTGGTTCGCCCGCGCGTTGGCCCGCGCGGTCGTCACCGCGACGCGGTCGATGTCGCTGGCCACCACCGGTGCGTGGAACAGCCGTGCCGCCGCCATGGCGAGAACGCCGGTGCCGGTGCCGATGTCGAGCGTGCGGCCGGGGCGGCGCTGCTTGCCATAAGCGTCGATGGCGGCGAGGCAGCCCTTGGTGGTGCCGTGATGCCCGGTGCCGAAGGCGAGCGCCGCCTCGATCTCGATGCCGATGCGGCTCGGCGCCAGCCAGCCGCGATCATGCGAGCCGTGGATGACGAAGCGGCCGATCGCCACCGGCGCCAGCCCCGCCAGCGAGGTGGCGACCCAGTCCTTCTTGTCGAGCGTGTGGAACTGCGCCGCCTCGGCGTAATCGGGCGCCACCAGGCGGATCAGGTCGCGGACGATGTCGGCGTCCGGCTCCTCGCCGAAATAGGCCTCCACCGCCCAGGACGCGCCCTCGGCGAGGTCCTGATCCTCGAAGGCGGCGGTCGCGACCTCCGCGGGATCGAAGCTCTCGGAGATGATGTCGGAGATGGCGCGCGCCTCGCGCTCGGGCGCGTCCACGCGCATCACATGCGTGGCGCCGTTCGGCGGCAGTCCTTCGAGCATCTGGCGTTCCTCACGGCACGGACGGGTCGCCGGGCTCTCTAAGCGAGGACGCGGCGGAACGCCAGCGCCACGCGCGTCACGCCGCCTCGACGAAGCTGTCGACCACCTTCTTCTCGCCGGCCTTGTCGAACTGCACGGTGAGCTTGTTGCCTTCCACCGAGGCGACGTCGCCATAGCCGAATTTCTGGTGGAACACCCGGTCGCCAATGGAGAAGCGCGCGGCCGTGCCGGTCGACTTGGCGATCAGCTCGCCCTCGATGATCCGCCCGCGCGCCTTCTCGCTCGCCGCGAAGCGCGAGGGACGGCTGTCGGAAAATTCGCCGCCCGAACTTCCGCCGCTCGACCTGGCGGCGTTATGCGCCCGCTGCCAGCCCGGCGTCGAATAGGAGGAGCCGAAGGTCTCCGCCTGGTCGAAGCGGCTCGGCCCGTAGCCATAGCGGCCTGCGCCCTGCCCGCCGCCCCAGCCGGAGCCACCGCGCGATTCCGTCACCTCGACGTCCTTCTCCGACAATTCGTCGAGGAAGCGGCTCGGCACGCTCGACTGCCAGAGCCCGTGAATGCGCCGGTTGGAGGCGAAGAACACCTTGGCGCGGCGCCGCGCGCGGGTGATGCCGACATAGGCCAGACGCCGCTCCTCCTCCAGCCCGGCGCGGCCCTGCTCGTCGAGCGCGCGCTGGTTGGGGAACACGCCCTCCTCCCAGCCGGGCAGGAAGACGGTGTCGAATTCCAGTCCCTTGGCGGAATGCAGCGTCATGATGTTGACGGCGTCGCCATTGCCGCCGCCATCGACGTCCATCACCAGCGAGATGTGTTCGAGGAAGCCGATCAGGTTCTCGAACGGCTCCATCGAGCGCACGAGTTCCTTCAAATTGTCGAGCCGGCCGGCGGCGTCCGCCGAGCGGTCCTTCTGCCACATCTCGGTATAGCCGCTCTCATCGAGCACGATCTCGGCGAGTTCGTGATGCGGCACCGTCGCCATCTGCGCGCGCCAGCGGTCGAAGGAGCCGACGAGATCGCGCAGGGTCAGCCGCACCTTGGGCTTCAGTTCCTCGCTGGCGACCAGTTCGCGCGCCGCCTCGACCAGCGGCAGCTGCGCCGCGCGGGCGTGGTCGTGGATCTGCCGCAGCGCCGCGTCGCCGAGGCCGCGCTTGGGCACGTTGACGATGCGCTCGAAGGCGAGGTCGTCGGAGGGCGAGGCGATGACGCGCAGATAGGCCAGCGCGTCGCGGATTTCCGCCCGCTCATAGAAACGCGGGCCGCCGATAACGCGGTAGTTGAGCCCCAGCGTGACGAAGCGGTCCTCGAATTCGCGCATCTGGAACGAGGCGCGCACGAGGATGGCGATCTGCGCCAGCGCGTGGCCGCTGCGCTGGAGCTGCTCGATCTCCTCGCCGATGGCGCGGGCTTCCTCCTGGCTGTCCCAGGCGCCCGTCACCGTCACCTTCTCGCCGCTCTCGCCTTCCGAGAACAGCGTCTTGCCGAGCCGCCCCTCATTATGGGCGATGAGATGCGCCGCGGCGCCGAGGATGTGGCCGGTCGAGCGGTAGTTGCGCTCCAGCCGCACCACCTTGGCGCCGGGAAAGTCGCTGTCGAAGCGCAGGATGTTGTCCACCTCGGCGCCGCGCCAGCCATAGATCGACTGGTCGTCGTCGCCGACGCAGCACACGTTGCGCGAGCCCTGCGCCAGCAGGCGCAGCCACAGATACTGCGCGACGTTGGTGTCCTGATACTCGTCGACGAGGATGTAGCGGAAGCGGCGGTGATAATCGGCCAGCACGTCCGGATTCTCGCGCAGCAGCCGGATGCTCTCCAGCAGCAGGTCGCCGAAATCGACCGCGTTCAGCGCCTTCAGCCGCGCCTGGTAATCGGCGTAGAGCTTCTGGCCGCGCCCATTGGCGAAGGCCGCGCCTTCGCCGGCCGACACCTGCTGCGGGCTGAGGCCGCGATTCTTCCAGCCGTCGATGGTGTTGGCGAGCAGCCGCGCCGGCCAGCGCTTCTCGTCGATGTTCTCGGCCTGCAGAAGCTGTTTCAGCAGCCTTATCTGGTCGTCCGTGTCGAGGATGGTGAAGCCCGACTTCAGCCCGACCAGCTCGGCGTGGCGGCGCAGCATGCGCACGCCGATGGAATGGAAGGTGCCGAGCCACGGCATGCCCTCCACTTCCTCGCCGACCATCGCGCCGATGCGCTCCTTCATCTCGCGCGCCGCCTTGTTGGTGAAGGTCACGGCGAGAAGCTGGGAAGGATAGGCCAGGCCGAGCGAGAGGATATGGGCGATGCGCGTGGTGAGCACGCGGGTCTTGCCGGTGCCGGCGCCGGCGAGCACCAGCACGGGGCCCTCGGTCGCCTCGACCGCCTCGCGCTGCTCGGGATTGAGTCCCTCGAGATAGACGCCGCGCCCGCCGGCCGGCCGGCCGGGATTGGCCAGCGCCGCCGCGCGCGCGGCGATGCCGCCGGGGCGGGGCGCAGGCCGCTGCGTCTCTGCCGGAAGATCGAAGGGGATGTCGAACGCGTCGTCGTCCGGCGGTTGTCTCGGATTGGCCAAGGGCCCGCTCGCAGTCATGCAGATGATTCTTAGTGGAACAAAATGGCACCGGCATGCCCGTTTGGCGAGGGCGGCACCGGATTCGCACAGGCGGCACGCCGAAATCTCAGGGACGCGGCAGCACCTTCGTCACCGGCGAGCCGGGATCGGGCAGGCTGCCGAACCACTTCTGATGGATGCGCGCGAGGGTTCCGTCCTGCTTGAGCTGCGCGATCGCCGCATCGATCTGCGCCGTCAGCGGCGACTGCTTGGCCAGCATCAGCCCATATTGCTCCTCGGTCGGCAGGCGGGCGATCACCGCAAGGTCGCTACGCCCGAGCAGGCGGTAGATGAGCGCCGGCAGATCGCCGAAATGCGCGTCGACACTGCCGTCGGTCAGTTTCTCCAGCGCCTCGTCGAGCCCCTGCACCTTCTGCACGGCGGCGATGCCGTAGACGTCCTTGTTCGCCTCCGCCCACTGGTCGCTCGTGGTCTGCGCGATGACGCTGACCGTCCGGCCCCTGAGATCGGCCAGCGAGCGGATGGGCGAGCGGAGCATCACCACCAGCCCCTGCGTCGTGCTGTAATAGGGCTGCGTGAAATCGAACCGCTTGAGCCGCTGCGCCGTGATGCTGATGGACGACATGGCGACGTCGATGCTGCCATTCTCCAGCGCGGTGAACAGGTCGCCGAAGACCATCTCCCGCAGCATCACCTTGCGGCCGAGACGCGCGCCGATCGCCTCGATCAGATCGACCTCGAAGCCGACGGCGTTGCCGTGCCCGTCGCGGAACTGCCAGGGCTTGTTGTCGAGATAGGTACCGACGCGCAGTTCAGGCTGTGCCGCCGCCGGGAGCGGTACGAGAACCGAGCAGACGAGAACCGCGCAGACGAGGGCCGCGGCACAGATGACTGCCCGCGCGACCACGATCATGGAGCCCCCATGTTCCCGCAGCAATTGACGCCATCCCCGTTCGCGCCGATGCTGGCGCAATCGCCTTCATTCGTCCAGCCGGGCTCCCCATGTCACATGGCCTTTACTTGATGACCGCGCTCGCGGGCGCCCTTTACGTGCTGTCGCCCGGGCCCGCCTTCCTCGCCCTTTTCTCGCTCGCCGCGACTCATGGACGCCCCGCCGGGGCGCGTTTCGTCGGCGGCCATCTGATCGGCGACGTGGTCTGGACCGCCCTCGCCTTCGCCGCGATCATCGGCGTCAACCAGCTCGGCCCGACCCTGTTCGACCTGCTCGGCATCGGCTGCGGGCTCTATCTCTGCTATCTCGGCATCCGGGCAGTGATGTCGCGCGAGGGCGCCGCGGCGCCGGTCGGCTCCAGCCGCCCGCTGATGACCGGCGTGCTGTTCGGCCTCACCAACCCGAAGGCCTATCCGGTTTCGGTCGCCATGTTCACGGCGCTCACCGCGCATTATTCCGCCGGCCTGTCCTGGGACGCGGCGCCGCAGCTTCTCGCCGCCGCGCTGGCCGGCTTCATCCTGGCGGACATCTTCCTGGTCTGGGCCGCCGGCCTCGCGCCGATCCGGCGGTTCTTCCTGCGCCACGGGCTCGCCATCACCCGGCTGGTCGGGTTGATGTTCATCGCCTTCGGCGCCAAATCGCTGGTCGACGCCGGACGCGGCCTCGCCTCGCGCTCCTGAAATCCGCGCGTGCCTGCAAGATCCGAGTGACGTGATGTTCGAAGCCAAGTTCCAGACCTTCTCCGATGCCGCCGCGCCCTCTCTCGGCACGGCGCGGCTCAAGCTCCTGCGCGAGGAACTCGAACGGCGCGGCCTCGACGGTTTCATCGTCCCGCGCGCGGACGCGCACCAGAACGAATATGTCGCGCCCTGCGACGAGCGGCTCGCCTGGCTGACCGGCTTCACCGGCTCGGCCGGCGTCGCCCTCATCCTGCGCGAGGAGGCCGCCATCGTGGTCGATGGCCGCTACACGCTGCAGGCGGCCGATCAGGTCGACACGGCCGCCTTCCAGGTGGTCCCGCTCGCCGAGACGACCGCCGAGCGCTGGCTCGAAAAGCACCTGCCGGCCGGCGCGCATCTCGGCTACGACGCGTGGCTGACCACGGTGGACGGCGAGCAGAAGCTGCGCCGCGCGGCGGCGACCGCCGAAGCGACGCTGGTGGCGGTCGACGGCAATCCGCTCGACGCGGTCTGGCACGACCGCCCGGCGCCGCCGCTGGCGCCCGTCACGCTGCGCGACGCGCGCCTCGCCGGCGAGAGCGCGCCGGACAAGATCGCCCGCGTGCAGGCGGCGCTCGCCGAGCAGAAGCTCGACGCGCTGGTGCTGTCCGATCCGCACGCGGTCGCCTGGGCCTTTAACATTCGCGGCGGCGACGTCGACTTCACGCCGCTGCCGCTGTCCTGGGCCATCGTGCCGAAGGACGGGCGCCCGACGCTGTTCGTCGACGGCCGCAAGCTTTCCAACGCGACCCGCGATGCCCTCGCCCTCTTCGCCGAGATCGCCGAGCCGATGCTGCTGGAACGCGCGGTGGAGATGGCGGCATCGGGGGGCGCCACAATCCGGCTCGACCAGGCGACCGCGCCCTCGCTGCTGGCCGCCCGCATCGAGACGGCCGGCGGCAAGGTCTCCGCCGGGCCCAGCCCGGTGGCGCTGATGCAGGCGGCGAAGAACGAGGCGGAGCTCGCCGGCATGCGCAGCGCGCATCTGCGCGACGGCGCCGCGCTCGCCCGCTTCCTCGCCTGGTTCGACGCCGAGGCCCCCAAGGGAACGCTGACGGAAATCGAGGCGGTGTGCGCGCTGGAGACCTTCCGCCGCGAGACCGGCGCGCTGAAGGACATCTCCTTCCCCAGCATCTCCGGTGCTGGCCCCAACGGCGCCATCGTGCATTACCGCGTCACCGAGGCGACCAACCGGCGCATCGGCACGGACGAGCTGTTCCTCATCGATTCCGGCGCCCAGTACGAGGACGGCACGACCGACGTCACCCGCACGCTCGTCGTCGGCACGGCCAGCGCGGAAATGCGCGACCGCTTCACCCGCGTGCTCAAGGGCCACATCGCCATCGCCCGCGCGGTGTTCCCGCTCGGCACGGCGGGCGCCCAGCTCGACAGTTTCGCGCGGCAGTTCCTGTGGGCCGCCGGCCTGGATTTCGAGCACGGCACCGGCCACGGCGTCGGCGCCTATCTGTCGGTGCATGAGGGCCCGGCGCGCATCTCCAAGCTCGGCGCCGTGCCGCTGGCGCGCGGCATGGTGCTCTCCAACGAGCCCGGCTACTACAAGGCCGGCGGCTTCGGCATCCGGCTCGAAAATCTCGAGATCGTCGTCGACGCCCCTGCGATCGAGGGCGCCGAGAAGACGCTGCTCGGCTTCGAGACGCTGACCCTCGCCCCGTTCGACCGGCGGGCGATCGAGATCGCGCTGCTGACACCGGACGAGATCGCCTGGCTCGACGCCTATCACGCCCGCGTCCGCGCCGAGATCGGCCCGCTGGTGGACGAGGCGACGCGCGGCTGGCTGGAATCGGCGACCGCGCCATTGGGCGGCTAACGGCCTGCGCTGCACGCCCTTCGGCGGTGTTCGGTTTATTGTTGGGTGCTAAAGGTTCAATGGAACCATCGCGCTGAAGCGGCGTTTCTCCTACGACCGACGTAACGGGACGATGGAGACGCCGCAATGACGACCATTCTTATCGTTATTCTCATCCTGATACTTGTCGGCGCCCTGCCGAGCTGGGGTTACAGCCGCAGTTGGGGCTATGGGCCGAGCGGTCTCGTCACCATTCTGCTGGTAATTCTCATTGTCATGATGCTGACCGGACGCCTCTGACGGTGATCGCGACCGCCGTCCGTTCGCCTCCGGTGAAGCCGCCCGCAAGTGCGGCTTCACGCTTCACCACTTGGCGGTAACATCGTCCGCGCGCGCCAGGGTGGCGCCGGCGAATTCCAGCGCCGCCATCATCGCCACCTGCACCTGCGCCGCCGGCACCTCCTTGCCGTCAAAGGCGAGGTCGCGCGTGGCGGTGGCGTCATGGGCGAGCGTCACCGCATAGCCCAGATCGAGAGCCGCCCGGGTGGCGGCGTCGACGCACATATGGCTCATCGCCCCGGCCACGACGAGCCCGCTCACGCCCTTCTCCTTCAGCAGGGCGTCGAGGCCGGTGCCGAGGAAAGCGTTCACATTCTCCTTCACGATCACCGCCTCGCCCTCGCGCGGCGCCACCAGCGGATTGATCTGCGCGCCCGGCGTGCCGGCGGCGAAGAAAGGGGCCTCCGCCCCCGTCATCTCGTGGCGAACATGGATGACGGGAACGCCCTTCCCGCGCGCCGCCGCGACCAGCGAAGCGGCCTGCGCCGCAGCCGCCTCGATCCCGGCAAGCGGATATCTGCCATCGGGGAAATAATCGTTCTGCAGGTCGATGATCAGAAGCGCGGTGTCGGACATGGCAGGCTCCGGCGGGCAATGGAAGGGAGCGCCAAGGTCGGCCCGGCGCTGTTCCGCTGTCAACTGGCGCCCACCAGCGCCAGCCACTCGTCCTCGGTGAGCACCGCCACGCCGAGCTCGCGCGCCTTGGCGAGCTTTGAGCCGGCATCGGCGCCGGCGACGACGTAATCCGTCTTCTTGGAGACCGAGCCGGCCACCTTGGCGCCGAGCCGCTCGGCCATCGCCTTGGCCTCGTCGCGGGTCATCTTTTCCAGCGCGCCGGTGAACACCACCGTCTTGCCCGTCACTGCCCCGCCGCTGGCCAGCGTCTCCATGGGTTCGGTCGTTACCTGCCTCAGCAGCGCGGCCAGCGCGGCCTCGTTGTTGGGCTCGTTGAAGAAGTCGACCACCGCCTCGGCAACGACTCCGCCGATGCCCTCGATGCCGACCAGTTCCTGCCACGCCTCGTTGCCCTTGGGATGCTCCTCGCCGGGCGGCACGGCGGCCAGCGCCACCTCGCGCAGCGCCTCGATGGTGGCGAAGTGGCGCATCAGCCGCTTGGCGTTGGTCTCGCCGACATGGCGGATGCCGAGTGCGTAGAGGAACCGGTTCACCGGCACCTGCCGGCGCGCCGCGATGGCGGCGAACAGGTTCTTCGCCGAGGTCTCGCCCCACCCCTCGCGGTTCTTCAGCCGCGTCAGCGAGGCGGGGTCGGAATCGCGTACCTCCAGCGTGAAGATGTCAGCCGGCTGGGTGATCAGCCCGCCATCGTGGAACGCCTGCACCTGCTTCTCGCCCAGCCCCTCTATGTCGAAGGCATTGCGCGAAACGAAATGGCGGATGCGCTCCACCGCCTGCGCCGGGCAGATCAGCCCGCCGGTGCAGCGGCGCACCGCCTCGCCTTCCTCGCGCACGGCGTGCGAACCGCAGGCGGGGCAGAGGGTGGGGAAGGCATAGGGCTTCGCCTCGGCCGGACGGCGCTCCAGCAGCACGTCGACGACCTGCGGGATGACGTCGCCGGCGCGCTGGATCGTCACCCAGTCGCCCTCGCGGATGTCCACGGGATGGCCATCGACGACACCGCGGATCGGCTCGCCATCGCCGCCGATGCCCTTGATGTAGTCCTCATTGTGCAGCGAGGCGTTGGAGACCACCACGCCGCCCACCGTCACCGGCGTGAGCTTGGCGACCGGGGTGAGCGCGCCGGTGCGCCCGACCTGGATCTCGATGCGCTCCAGCTGCGTGATCGCCCGCTGGGCCGGAAACTTGTGCGCGATCGCCCAGCGCGGCGAGCGCGAGACAAAGCCGAGCCGGTTCTGCAGCTCGAGGCTGTCGACCTTGTAGACGACGCCGTCAATGTCGTAGCCGAGGCTGGCGCGCTGCTGCTCGATCCGGCGGTAATGCGCCAGCAGTTCCGCGGCCGAATGGCAGCGCACGGTGAGCGGATTGGTCGGCAGGCCCCAGCGCGCGAACGCCTCTATCACGCCGAACTGCGTGTCGGCGGGAAGTCCGCCCTCGCTCACCTCGCCCCAGGCATAGGCGAAGAAGCGCAGCGGGCGGCTCGCGGTGATCTTCGGGTCGAGCTGGCGCAGGCTGCCCGCCGCCGCGTTGCGCGGATTGGCGAAGAGCGGCTTGCCGGCCGCCTCCTGCCGCGCGTTGATGGCGGCGAAGTCGGCATGGCCCATATAGACCTCGCCGCGCACCTCGAAGACGTCGGGAACGTCCCCGCCTTCCAGCCGCCCGGGAATCTCGCCGATCGTGCGGACATTGGCGGTCACGTCCTCGCCCTCGAAGCCGTCGCCGCGCGTCGCCGCCTGCACGAACCGCCCGCGCTCGTAGCGCAGCGAGCAGGACAGGCCGTCGATCTTCGGTTCGGCGGTCAAGGCGATGTCGGCGTCCGCGCCGAGCCCGAGAAAGCGGCGGATACGGGCCACGAATTCCTGCACATCCTCGTCGGCGAAGGCGTTGCCGAGCGAGAGCATGGGCACGCGATGGCGCACCTTGGCGAATTTCGCCGCGGGCGCGGCGCCCACCCTGTCGGACAGGCTGTCGATGCCCTTCAGCTCGGGAAACTGCGCCTCGATCGCCCCGTAGCGCCGGCGCATCTCGTCATAGTCGGCATCGGAGACGGTCGGCGCGTCGTCCTGGTAGTAGCGCCGGTCATTGGCGGCGATTTCCTCGCCGAGACGGGCATGTTCGATGGCCGCCTCGTCGGCGGTCAGCTTTTCGGCGGGGATATCGGCTTTGCGTGCGCTCATGGGGCTCACTTAACGGATTCGGCGCCTTTCAGCAGCCGCTCGGCCGCCGCGCGCGCTTCCGAGGTGACTTCCGCACCGGAGAGCATGCGGGCGATCTCCTCGCGGCGATGGTCGGGGGCGAGCGGGGCGACGCGGGTGGCCACCCGGTCGAGATCGGCCATCGCCTCCTTGGCGATACGGAAATGGTTGCCGGCGCGCGCGGCCACCTGCGGCGCGTGCGTGACCGCCACCACCTGCACGCGCTCGGAAAGCCGGGCGAGCCGGGCGCCGATGGCGTCGGCCACGGCGCCGCCGACGCCGGTGTCGATCTCGTCGAAGACAAGGGTCGGCGCCGAGCCCTTGTCGGCGAGCACCACCTTGAGCGCCAGCAGGAAGCGCGCGAGCTCGCCGCCCGAGGCGACCTTCATCATCGGGCCGGGGCGGGTGCCCGGATTGGTCTGCACCCAGAACTCGATGCGATCATAGCCGTCGGCCTGCCCGCCCTCGTCGACCTGGCAGTCGGTGATGAAGCGCGCCCGTTCCAGCTTCAGCGGCGGCAGTTCGGCGTTCACCGCCGCGTCGAGCGCCGCCGCCGCCGCCTGCCGCTTCTGCGAGAGATCGCGCGCGACGCGGCGATAATCGGCCTCCGCCGCGCTGGCCCGCGCCTCCAGCTGCTTCAGCGTCTCCGCGCCGTGGTCGAGGGCGTCGAGCTTGTCGGCGAAGCGGGCGGCGGTCGCCGGCAGGGCGTCCACCGTACAGGCGAATTTGCGTCCCGCCGCGCGCAGCTTGAAGAGCCGCTCCTCGATGCGCTCCAGCTCGTGCGGGTCGAAATCCGCCTCGCGCAGCGCCGAATCGAGATGGGCGCGGGCGAGTTCCAGCGCGTTCAGCGCCGCGTCGATCGCCTCGACCGCCGGCCGCACCAGCGATTCGACCTCTCCGGCGCGCCGCTCCAGCCGGCGCACGGCGGCGGCAAGGCCCGGAATCGGCGAATTGGCACCGCCCACGGCTTCCTGCGCGTCGTTGAGATCGGTGGCGATCTTCTCGAAGCGCATCATCTCGGTGCGGCGGCTTGCGAGGCGCTCCTCCTCGCCCGGCTCGGCGGCGAGCGCGGTCAGTTCCTCCAGGGCATGGCGGATGAAATCGGCCTCCAGGCTGGCCTCGTCGAGCCGCGCCTTTTCCTCGGCGGCTTCCGTACGGGCCGCGCGCCAGCGGCGCCAGCGCCCGGCGACCTCGTCGGCGAGATCGGCGAGCCCGCCATAGGCGTCGAGCAGGGTGCGGTGCGAGGCCGGATCGACCAGCGCCCGGTCGTCGTGCTGGCCGTGGATCTCGACCAGCCGCGTGCCGAGGCTGCGCAGCATCTGCGCGCTCACCGACTGGTCGTTGACGAAGGCGCGGGTGCGCCCGTCGGCATGCTGGACCCGGCGCAGCACCAGCGCCCCGTCATCGTCGATGCCGGCCTCCGCCAGCAGCACCCGCACCGGATGGTCGGCGGCGATGTCGAACTCGGCCGTCACCTGCCCCTGGGCCGCGCCCTGACGCACCAGCGAGCCGTCGCCGCGCCCGCCGAGCGCGAGGGTGAAGGCATCGAGCAGGATCGATTTGCCCGCGCCGGTCTCACCGGTAAGCACGGTGAGGCCGGGCTGGAAGGAAAGGTCGAGCCGCTCGATGAGAACGATATCCCTGATCGACAGGGCGACCAGCATGCGTGACGCTCCAGAACGATTCCGCGCGAAGCGGCGAGACGCGCCTTTCTAGCAGGTCGCGCGGCGGCGCGCACCGTCGTTCCTGTTATGTTCGCACGACTCGTCCCCGGTCGGAAGAGGCGTGTCGCGCCACCGCCGGGAGAAAAGCTCTAGCCGAGGGAAAAGCCCTTGAAGGCCTTGGCGATCCAGGACTGCTCGTTGAGCTGCGGATTGACGCCGCGCGACTGCACGAGCTTGTAGGCGTCCTTGTACCAGCTGCTGTCCGGGAAATTATAGCCGAGCACCGCGGCCGACGTCTGCGCCTCGTTGACCACGCCGAGCGCCATATAGGCTTCCGTCAGGCGGTACAGCGCCTCCTCGACATGGCGCGTCGTCTGATAGCGCGTCACCACCACCTTGAAGCGGTTGATGGCGCCGGCATAGTTGCGCTGCTCGAGATAGTAGCGCCCGATCATCATCTCCTTGCCGGCGAGCTGGTCGCGCGCGACTTCGAGCTTCTTCTTGGCGCTGACGGCGTATTCGGTGTTGGGGAACTTCCGAATCACCTCGTCGAGCGCCTCCATGGCGCGCTGCGTGCGCTGCTGATCGCGCGAGATGTCGGGGATCTGGTCGAAATAGGAGGCGGCGATGAGGTACTGCGCATAGGCCGCGTCCTCGGAGCCGGGATGCAGCGCCAGATAGCGCCGCGCCGCGCCGATGCATTCCTCGTACTTGCCCTGCGCGTAGTTGATATAGGCGATCATGATCACGGCCTTGCGCGCCCAGTCCGAATAGGGGTGCTGCCGGTCGACGTCCTCGAAGCGCGTGATCGCTTCGTCGTACTCGTTCTTGCTCATGAGGGTCAGACCCTCATTGTACCGCTTCTCGGCGGGAACGTCCGGGAAGACCGTCTCTTCCTTGTTGGTGTCGAACCAGCTCGCGCAGCCGCCGAGCGACGCGCCGACCAGGACCAGCCCGGCGAACCGCGCGGCGAACATGCCGGTGGCCCAGGCATGACGACGGCGGACCGCCGGAACGGTGACACCGCCGGAGGTGGACTGGCCGGAATTGAGAAGACGCATCACAAGTTCGATCCCGATCTGGTCGCTACTTCGCCGCCATGCCGCGTGAACAGGCGCTAAGGTCGCTTTCCGACCGGATTATGGCGCCTTGGGATGCCAGGAGCAAAGAGCGGCGTCCATACGCCGTTAAATGCCAGACTGTTGCACCAGGAGCGCGCCCGAAGGGGCGACGAGGGCCGGTCAGAGTTCCGGCGCGTAGGCCGGGACGGCGACCGCGACGAGCCCGGCATTGCTGTTGACGCTGCGCCGGGCGGGAAGGCGCGCCTCGACGATCTCGTAGGCCGAGCGGTCGGACAGCAGCGCGTCGACCACGGCGAAGTTCAGCTTGTGGCCACCGCGATAGGAACGGTAACGCCCCATGACCGGCAGGCCGCCAATGGCGAGATCGCCGACGGCGTCCAGCGCCTTGTGGCGCACGAACTCGTCGGCGTAGCGCAGGCCGGTCGTGTTCACGATGCCGTCCTCGCCAAGGCAGATCGTGTTGTCGAGCGAGGCGCCGAGCGCATAGCCGGCCTGCCAGAGCTTCTCGACGTCGCAGACGAAACCGAAGGTGCGGGCCGCCGCGAGTTCCTTGCGGAACACTTCGGGCGACATGGTCGCCGCGAAGCGCTGCCGGCCGATCGCGGCGTGGTCGAAATCGATCTCGACTTCCAGGCGGAAGCCCATGTCGTAGGGAGAGAGTTCGCCGAAGCCGGAATCGGTCTCGATGCGAATCGGCTTGAGCACGCGCAGATAGCGGCGGGCACGGTCCGTCTCGACGATACCGACCTCGTCCACTGCGGCGACGAACGCCTCGGCGCTGCCGTCCAGGATCGGCACTTCCGGCCCGTCGATCTCGACATGAGCATTGTCGACGCCGATGCCGGCGAAGCAAGCCAGCAGATGCTCGACGGTCGAAACCGCCGGGCCGCTCGAATCGCGAAGAACGGTGGCAAGATCGCTGCCGCGCACGGCGCTGCGGCAGGCACGCACGGACTGGGACGAATCGAGGCGGTGGAAGACGATGCCGGTATCGGCTTCCGCGGGAGCGATGCTCAACCGCGCCGGTTTGCCGGAATGCACGCCGACGCCGGACAGCGTCACGCAGTCACGAAGGGTGGTCTGCCGTACAGCGTTCATTCGGCCCAAGAAGCGGACGCACGCAGCGGTCCGCTCTCCCCTATTCCCCAAAACCAACAAAGTCAGCCGCCATTTTCAGGATGAGCGGAACCGAATCCCGCCCGGCGGCTTGTCGTTGGTTGGCAAGATAGCGGCGCCCCAAGTCAGCGCCAAATCACGCTTGCTTACCTTCTGTTACCGTTGATACGCTGACGCACAATCCTAAAAATTCATTTAATTTCAACGAAATACACCCGGGCCTCGCGGCCCGGGTGCTGCATTGCGTTATCGGGCGTGTAACAGGGCGGCGCGTGCCGCCCTGCCCCGGTCGCCTCAGCCCTGCCGGCGCAGGAAGGCGGGGATGTCGAGATGGTCGTCCTCGGCCGGACGGGCGGCGCGGGTTTCCGCCGGACGAGCACTGGGACGCTTGGCGTATTCGGAGGTCTCGGGGCGCAGCTCGGCGAGCGGCCGCGATTCGGGCTGCGGCGCGCGGCGCACCATCGGCCGCATCTCGGCCGGCGGATCCACCTCTTCCTCGTCCTGATGGCGGCCGAGGCCGACATTGGCGAGGCGCTGCAGCAGCGTCATGCGCTTCTTCTCGGCGTGCTGATGATCGGGCATCTCGCCGCGCGCGGCGCGGATCTGGTTCTGTGCCGGCATCGGCAGTTCGTCGACGCGCGGCATGCGCGGCGAGGCACGCTCGGCCTGCGGCGGGATGAACGGCTCGATGGAGTGCTCCTCATAGGCCGCCTCGTTGACCGGCGCCGGCTCCGGCTCGGCATAGAGGGCGGGCCGGGGCGCCATCTGGCGGATGGTCACGTTGTCGATGTCCGCCGGGGCATAGCTCGGCTCGCCGCCATAGATGTGATCGTCGGTGGCCGTGGCGCCGAAGCTCGGCTCGCCGGCCGGCTCGGCGAAGTCGTCCGCGTCCAGCGCCGAAGCGACCGAGCGCAGCGCCGCGTCGCGGCGCGCCTCGACCGCGGCGCGGCCGGCGTTGGACACGCGGCGCCCGCTGACGTCGGAGAGGTTGTTGAGGCTGTGCGGGATCTGCTCGGGAATCACCGCCGGGTCGATGCCGGTGGCGACGACCGAGACGCGGATCAGGCCTTCCAGAGTCTCGTCGAAGGTGGCGCCGAGAATGATGTTGGCGTCGGGGTCGACCTCCTCGCGGATGCGGGTCGCCGCCTCGTCCACCTCGAACAGGGTCAGGTCCTTGCCGCCGGTGATCGAGATCAGCAGGCCGCGCGCGCCGCGCATCGACACCTCGTCGAGCAGCGGATTGGCGATCGCCGCCTCGGCCGCGTGACGGGCGCGCTGCTCGCCGGAGGCTTCGCCGGTGCCCATCATCGCCTTGCCCATCTCGCGCATCACGGCGCGGACGTCGGCGAAGTCGAGGTTGATCAGGCCTTCCTTCACCATCAGGTCGGTGATGCAGGCGACGCCCGAATAGAGCACCTGGTCCGCCATGGCGAAGGCATCGGCGAAGGTCGTGCGCTCATTCGCGACCCGGAACAGGTTCTGGTTCGGGATGACGATGAGCGTGTCGACGCCCTTCTGCAGCTCGGCGATGCCCATGTCGCCGATGCGCATGCGGCGCTGGCCCTCGAAGTGGAAGGGCTTGGTCACGACGCCGACGGTGAGGATGCCGAGCTCGCGGGCCGCGCGGGCGATGACCGGGGCGGCGCCGGTGCCGGTGCCGCCGCCCATGCCGGCGGTGATGAACACCATGTGGGCGCCCGCGAGGTGATCGCGGATCTCGTCGAGTGCCTCCTCGGCGGCGGCGCGGCCGACTTCCGGCTGCGAGCCGGCGCCGAGCCCCTCGGTGACGGCGACGCCCATCTGCACGATGCGCTCGGCCTTGGAGAGGGTGAGTGCCTGTGCGTCGGTGTTGGCGACGACGAAATCGACGCCCGTCAGCCCGGCCGTGATCATGTTGTTGACGGCGTTGCCGCCAGCGCCGCCGACGCCGAAGACGGTGATCCGGGGACGCAGCTCGCGGATATCCGGTACCTGGAGGTTGATCGTCATGTCTGTTGTCCCCTAACGCCGGCGGGCACAGGGCCCGTCATGATATTTTTGGTGCCGGTTCCGCCGGCGCGGATTTGATGGAACACGTCAGAAGGCCTCCCTCAGCCAGTTTCCGACGCGCGAAAAATAGCCGTCGCCCTCTCCGTGGGAGTGGCGCCGACGGCGCGCCTCGAAATGTTCGAGGCCCGCGACCTGCGGATAGACCAGGAGGCCGGTGGCGACGGCGAAGGGCGCCCCGCGCGCGGCTTCCGGCAGCTTGGAGATGCCCAGCGGGCGGCCGATGCGCACCTGCGGGCCCATGATCTTGCCGACCAGCTCGGCGAGGCCGGTGAGCTGCGCGGCGCCGCCGGTGAGCACGATGCGCCGGCCGGCGCCGGCGGCATGGCCGGAGGCGAGCAGGCGGTCGCGCACCAGTTCGACGATTTCCTCCACCCGCGGGCGGACGATGCGCACGAGACGCGCCTTGGGAATCGCCCGCGGCAGGTCGTGATGGTCATCGGAAATGCCCGGCACGGTGAGCATCTCGCGCTCGTCGGCGTTCATCGCCATGACACCGCCATGCAGGCTCTTGAGCCGCTCGGCATCGACGAGGCGGGTGGAGAGCCCCCGCGCCACGTCGTTGGTGACGTGCTGGCCGCCGATGGCGATGCCGTCGACATGGACGCAATGGCCGTTCTCGACCACCGCCACGGTCGTGGTGCCCGAACCGAAGTCGATCAGCGTCACGCCGAGCTCGGCCTCGTCGTCGGCCAGCGTGGAGAGCGCCGCCGCATAGGGGGCGGCGACCATCGCCTCGACGCCGAGATGGCAGCGCTCGATGCACAGCAGCAGGTTGCGCACCGCCGCGGCCTCGGCGGTCACGACGTGCAGGTCGACGCCGAGCCGGCGCCCGAGCATGCCGCGCGGCTCGCCGATGCCGCCGACCCCGTCGAGCGCGTAGCCGACCGGCAGGGCGTGCAGGATGGTGCGCCCCTCGCCGACGGCGAAGGTCGAGGCCGCGTCGAGCACGCGGCGAATGTCGCCTTCCGCTACCGCCGGCTCCGGCAGGTCGACCTCGGCGGCGAAATGCTCGGAGGACAGACGGCCGCCGGCGAAGGAGACCACGACGGAGGCGATCTGCGCGCCGGCCATGCGCTCGGCGGCGTCGACCGCCCGGCGGATGGCGTGCTCGGCGCGCTCCATGTCGATGACCGCGCCGCCCTTGATGCCGTGCGCGCTGGTGTGGCCGATGCCGAGCACGTCGACCGAATGGGTGCGCCTGCGCAGGCTCGACGAGGCGTCGCGCGGCTTCAGCCGGGCGATCATGCAGACGATCTTGGAGGTGCCGACTTCCAGCACGCCGACCACGCCGGCGCGGCGCGGCGACAGCGGACGCATTTTCGGGGCAACCTCGAACGGGGCGCGGGGCCTCATGTATTGCCTCCCTTCTTCGCCTTGGCCCGAGCCTTCAGCTCGGCCTGGCGCGCCTCATAGGCGGCATCGGAGAGACGGACCGACACGCGGTCGGGCAGGCGAAGGTCGACGATGGTGATGTCGCGGGTCAGCAGCGATTTCTCCTTGTCGAGAACGGCGAGCTGCTGCAGCGCGTCGGCAAGACCATGTTCGGGCAGGCGCACGTCGATGCCGTTGCGCATCTTCAGCGTCCAGCGGCGGTCGGCGACGCGGATCGCCGCGCGCACCTGGTCGCGCACGCCCGGCACCAGGCTCAGCGCCTCGACGATCTCGACCACGTTGGTCTCGGCGCCGTCACCGACGACGATGGGCAGGCGGATGTAGCGCGGATCGTCGGAATAGGGAGCGATCACCCGCCCGTCGCGGGCGATGACGTTGATCTTGCCGTCCCGCTGCCAGAGCGCGAAGCCCTCGCGCTCGACGATCTGGATGTCGAGCCGGTCGGGATAGAGCTTCTGCACCGTGGCGCGCTTGATCCAGGCGAGTTCCTCCAGCCGGGTGCGTGCGCCCTCGGCGTCGAGGAAGAGCAGCGAGGAGGTCGGCTTCACGCCGGCCGTGGCGAGGATATCGCCCGGGGTCACGTGATTCTGGCCGGAAAGATTGACGTTGGCGATGCGGAAGCCGGCGAGGTTGGCGGCCACGTCGCCCATGTCGCGGACGGTCTCGGTCGCCGCCGGCATGTGGCCGCCGCGCTCGAGGCCGTAGACGCCGGTGGCGGCGAACAGCAGCGCCGTCAGCCAGGTGCCGACACCGCAGCTCATGGCGCGGGACGCGGAAAGACCGACGAAGAAGCGACGACCGCCGATGATGGTGCGGTCGAGCAGACGGGTGCGCTCGCGCGCCGGTGCCGGACGCACCGTCACCCGGTCGCGCGCGCCGCGCTGCGAATCGCCTGTGGCCGCGCCGGTCCGCTTGCCCGCCGGCGTCTGCCGCGGGGTCAGCGATCGAGCGAAGCGTCCTCCACCATCCATCGTACAAGCTCACCGAACGAATGGCCCGCATGGGCAGCCAGTTCGGGCACAAGCGACGTCTCGGTCATTCCGGGCTGGGTGTTAACTTCCAGACAGACCAGACCGGATTCGTCCCCGGTCCGATCGTCGTATCGGAAGTCCGCCCTCGTGATGCCCCGACAGCCGAGCGCGCGATGCGCCTTAACCGCTAACATCCCCACCTTTTGGTAAACATTCGGTAAAATTTGCGCTGGAAGAATGTGGCGGGATCCGCCCGGAGCGTATTTTGCCTCGTAATCATAGAACTTTAGGTCGGACTGGATCTCGATCACGCCGAGCGCCTTTTCGCCCATGACGGCGCAGGTCAGCTCCAGTCCGGGGATGAATCGCTCCGCCAGAAGCTGTTCGCCGAACGACCAGTCGGTGCGATTCAGCTCCTGCGGCGGGTATTCCTGATCCTCGCGAATGATGAACACGCCGACCGACGATCCCTCCGAAATCGGCTTGAGCACATAGGGGCGCGGCAGCACATGCCCGCGCGCCGCCTCGGCGCGCGTCACCACCCGGCCCTCGGGGACCGGGACGCCGTGGGCCGCCATGACGATCTTGGCCTGCACCTTGTCCATGGCGAGCGCCGAGGCGAGCACGCCGGAATGGCTGTAGGGGATGCGCATGATCTCCAGAATGCCCTGGATGGTGCCGTCCTCGCCGGGCCGGCCGTGCAGAACGTTGAGCGCCACGTCGGGCTTGAGCCGTTCGAGCACATGGGCGATGTCGCGCCCGACATCCACGCGCGTGACGCGGTAGCCGACGCTCTCCGCCGCCGTCGCACAGGCCTCGCCCGAGCGCAGCGAGACCTCGCGCTCGGCCGACCAGCCGCCCATCAGGACGGCCACATGCTTGGACATGGTGTTCTCCTCTGCGGCCCGGAGGCCGCATCGCTCAGCCGGGAATGCCGATTCGCTTGATCTCCCATTCCAGCTCGACGCCGGAATGCTCCTTCACGCGGCGGCGGACGTCCTCGCCGAGCCCTTCGATGTCGGCGGCGGTGGCGCCGCCGGTGTTGATCATGAAGTTGCAGTGCATCGTCGACATCTGGGCGCCACCCTGTCGCAGGCCGCGGCAGCCGGCGGCGTCGATGAGCTGCCAGGCCTTGTGGCCGGGCGGGTTCTTGAAGGTCGAGCCGCCGGTCTTCTCGCGGATCGGCTGCGAGGCCTCGCGCGCCTCGGTGATTCGGTCCATCTCGGCGAGGATCGACGCCGTGTCGCCCGGCCGGCCCTGATAGAGCGCGCTGGTGAAGATCACGTCGGCCGGCGCCTGCGAGTGGCGGTAGCTGAACCCGAAATCGGCATTGGCGAAGGAGCGGACATTGCCGGCCCGGTCGACCCCGCGCGCCTCGACGAGGCAGTCGCGGGTCTCGCCGCCATGCGCCCCGGCATTCATGCGCAGCGCGCCGCCGATCCCGCCGGGAATGCCGCGATAGAAGGCGAGCCCGTCGATCCCCGCATCCGCGGCGGCGCGGGCGAGCTTCACGTCCGGCACCGCCGTGCCGACCCGCAGGCGGCTGCCCTCCTCGACCGTGATCTCGCTGAAGCCGCGCCCGAGCCGGATCACCACGCCCGGCACGCCGCCGTCCCGCACGATCAGGTTGGAGCCGAGGCCGATCACCGTCACCGGCATCTCCTCCGGCAGCCGCCGGAGGAAATAGGCGAGGTCGTCCTCGTCGGCCGGGGTGAACAGCAGCTGCGCCGGCCCGCCGACGCGGAACCAGGTCAGCTCGGCCAGCGACTGGTTGGCGATCAGCCGGCCGCGCAGCTCCGGCATGCGGGCGGCAAGCTCGGGCGCGATGTCGGGGAAGCTCACGCCGCCGGCTCCCCGGCGAGCTGCTCCGGCAGGGCATAGGCCCATTGGGTGATGTTGCCGGCGCCCAGGCAGACGACGTAGTCGGTCGGCCTCGACAGTCCCTTCACGATGCCGGCCAGCGCCTCCGGCCCCGGCAGCGCGATCACCGAGCGGTGGCCGCGCGCGCGCAGCGCCTCGACGAGATGGTCGCGGTCGATGCCGGGAATCGGCGCCTCGCCGGCCGCGTAGACGTCGGCGACGATCACGTGGTCGGCGTCGTTGAAGCAGGTGGCGAACTGCTCGAACAGCGACTGCAGGCGCGTGTAGCGGTGCGGCTGCACGATGGCGATCACCTGCCCCTCGGTGGAGGCGCGGGCGGCGCGCAGCACGGCGGAAATCTCCACCGGGTGATGGCCGTAATCGTCGAAGATGGTGACGCCGTCCACCTCGCCGGTGCGGGTGAAGCGCCGCTTCACGCCGCCGAAGCCGGCGAGCGCGCTGCGGATCTGCTCGTCGCTGGCGCCGAGCTCGCGCGCCACCGCGATGGCGGCGGTCGCGTTGAGCGCGTTGTGCCGGCCCGGCATGGGCAGCACGAGGTCGCGCAGTTCATGCACCACCGCGCCGGTGCGGTCGCGGAACAGCACGCCGAAACGCGACTGCCCGCCGCGCAGATCGACATCGACGATGCGCACATCCGCCTGCGGGTTCTCGCCATAGGTGATGACCCGGCGGTCTTCCACATGGCCGACGAGGTCCTGCACCACCGGATGGTCGGTGCACATCACCGCGAAGCCGTAGAAGGGCAAATTGTCGATGAAGCTGCGGAACGCCGCCTGCACCGCCTCGAAGGTCTTGAAGTGGTCGAGATGCTCGGGGTCGATATTGGTGACGATGGCCACCTCGACCGGCAGCTTCAGGAAGGTGCCGTCGCTCTCGTCGGCCTCCACCACCATCCATTCGCCGTCGCCCAGGCGCGCATTGGTGCCGTAGGCGTTGATGATGCCGCCATTGATGACCGTCGGATCGAAGCCGCCGGCGTCGAGCAGGGTCGCCACCAGCGAGGTGGTGGTGGTCTTGCCGTGCGTGCCGGCGACGGCGACGCAGCTCTTCAGCCGCATCAGCTCGGCCAGCATCTCGGCCCGGCGCACCACCGGCAGGCGCTTGGCGCGGGCCGCGACCAGCTCGGGATTGTCGCGCCGGATGGCGGTGGAGACGACGAGAACCTCCGCCCCCTCGATGTTCTCGCTGGCATGGCCGATGAGCACCTTGATGCCCTTCTCGGCGAGGCGCTTCACATTGGCGCTTTCGGCGACGTCGGAGCCCTGCACCGTGTAGCCGAGATTGTGCAGCACCTCGGCGATGCCGCTCATGCCGATGCCGCCGATGCCGACGAAATGGATGGGGCCGAGAGACAGCGGGAGCTTCATGCGTTCTTCCTTCCGCCCGCGCGCAGCAATGGCGCCGGCGCAACTTCCGGGCGCGCAGGAATAAACGAGGGCGCCCCGCGCGTCATCCCGTCAATGGTGCAATCGCTAGGCATCGATCTTGGCAACCGCGACGACGAGGTCGGCCAGCCGTTCGGCCGCGTCGGCGCGGCCCATGCGGCGCGCATCGGCCGCCATGGCCGCGAGGCGGCCGGGCTCGCCGGCGAGGCGGGTGATGAGTTCGGCGAAACGGTCGGGGGTGAAATGGCTCTGCGGCATCAGCACGGCGCCGCCGCCATTGGCCAGCGCGGTGGCGTTGGCGAGCTGGTCCTGGTCGAGCGCGCCGGGCAGCGGCACGAGGATGGAGGGGCGGCCGATCACGCCGAGTTCGGCCACCGTCATCGCGCCGGAACGGGAGATGACGAGATGCGCCCGAGCGATGCGCGCCGGCAGGTCGCTGAAGAAGGGCGCCAGCTCCGCGGTGACGCCGAGACGGTCATAGCGCGCCCGCACGGCCTCGATATCCTCCGGCCGCGCCTGCTGCACGATCCGCAGGCGCGCGCGTAGCGCCGGGTCGAGCTTCTCGACGCCCGGCGGCACGATCTCGCTCATCACCCGCGCGCCCTGGCTGCCGCCGACCACCAGCAGGTCGATCGGCCCGCCCGGCTCCAGCGCGCCGAACGGCACGCCGGCCGCCTCGATCACCGCCGGACGAACCGGGTTGCCGGTGTGATGCGCCTTGGCGGCGAGCGCCGGATGGGCGGCACAGATGTCGGGATAGCCCGAGGCGATGGCGGTGACGCGGGAGGCGAGCAGCGTGTTGGCCCGCCCCATCACCGCATTGGCCTCGTGGATCAGCGTGGGAAAACCGGCGAAGCGCGCCGCGAGGATCGGCGGCACGGTTGGGTAGCCGCCGAAGCCGACCACGATGGAAGGCTTCATCGCCCGCATGAGCCGGTAGCCCTTGATGAAGCCGAGGCCCAGCGTGAGAGCGGTGCGCGCCAGCGCCACCGGCGAGCGCCCCCGCACCGTCTCGGCCGGCAGCACATGCAGCCGCCGCGCCGGGAAGTGCCCGGCATAGCGGGCGGCCCGCGCATCGGTGACGAGGTCGACCTCGATGCCGCGCCGCGCCAGCACGCCGGCCAGCGCCTCGGCGGGGAAGAGATGGCCGCCGGTGCCGCCGGCGGCGAGCATGACGAGCGGCCGGGATGCGGATTCCACAGTGGACCTCACGGGACGCGCCTCATGCCGGGCGCGGCATCGGCGCGCCGAGCCGCGTGCCGAGCCGTTCCAGCTCGGCCAGCGTCGCGGTGCGCGGGCGCCGCCGCGTCAGGGCCAGCAGCATGCCCATGCCATAGGCGAGCGACAGCAGCGAGGAGCCGCCATAGGAGACGAAGGGCAGCGTCATGCCCTTGGCCGGCATCATGTGCAGGTTCACCATCATGTTGATGCAGGACTGCAGCCCGAACAGGATGGCAAGGCCCGCCGTGGCGAAGCGCACGAAAGGGTCCTCGTCGTTCATCGCCCGGGCCAGCGCGCGCAGCACGATGAAGGCGAACAGGCCGGCGATCATGATGCAGAGCACCGCGCCGAATTCCTCGCCGGCCACCGCGAAGATGAAGTCGGTGTGGCCGTCCGGCAGCACCTTCTTGAAGCTGCCCTCGCCCGGCCCCTGCCCCAGCCAGCCGCCATTGAGGAAACTGTTGATCGACAGGTCGATCTGGTAGGTGTCGCCGGAATCCGGGTTCAGGAAGCGGTCGATGCGCTGGCTCACATGCGGCACCAGCGTATAGGCGACGAACAGCCCCGTGGCGCCGAGCCCGGCGAGGCCGATCACCCAGATGATGCGCAGCCCGGCGAGGAAGAACAGGCTGCCCCAGACCAGCGAGACCAGCATGGTCTGGCCGAAATCGGGCTGCATCACCAGCGGCGTCACCACCATGCCGAGCAGGCCGATGGCGAGAAGCTGGCCCGGCATTTCCGGCCGCCGCACGCTCTCCGAGAATAGCCAGGCGGCGATGATGACGAAGCTCGGCTTGAGGAACTCCGAGGGCTGTACGGTGATGCCGGCAACGCTGAGCCAGCGCCGCGCGCCCTTCACCTCCGGCCCGATCACCAGCGTCGCGCAGACGAGGGCGAGAAAGACGAAGAACAGCAGCAGCGCGATGCGCCTGATGTTGCGCGGCGACAGGAACGAGGTGGCGAGCAGCACCGCCAGCGCCGGCACCAGGAACATCACCTGGCGGTTCACGAAATGGAACGGATCGGCGATGCCCAGGCGCGCCGCCACCGGCGGGCTGGCGGCCAGCGCCAGCACGATGCCGATGATCATCAAGGCGGCAAGAGCGCCGAGCAGCAGCCGATCGATGGTCCACCACCACTCGCCGACCACCGTCCGTTCGGCACGCGAAATCATGTACGCCACTCCGGGAAAACGGGTTGCCGGAGTATCGGACGGTTAAGGTTGACGGGCGCTTAATGGCGCGGCCGCATCTCAGCCGGCCGGCAGGGCGTTGACGAGATCGCGGAAGGCGTCGCCGCGCACCTCGAAATTGCGGTACTGGTCGAAGCTGGCGCAGGCGGGAGACAGCAGCACGACGGGCTGCTGCAGCCTGGAGGTGGCAGCAGCGCTTGCAGCGTCCCTTGCAGCCCGCGCCACCGCCACGTCGAGCGTGCCGCACATCTCGTAGGGAACCGCGTCACCGAGCGTCGCCGCGAATTCTTCCGCCGCCACGCCGATCAGATAGGCCTTGCGCACCCTTGAGAAATAGGGCTTCAGCGGCGCGATGCCGCCCTCCTTCGGCTTGCCGCCGGCGATCCAGAAGATGTCGTCGAAGGAGAGCAGGGCGCGCTCGGCGGCATCCGCATTGGTCGCCTTGGAATCGTTGACGAACAACACGTTGCCGAGCGTGCGCACCTGCTCCATGCGGTGCGCGAGGCCGGGAAAGCTGGCCATTCCGGCCGCGATCACCTCCGGCGCGAGGCCGAGCGCACGGGCGGCCGCATAGGCGGCGGCGGCATTCTGCGCATTGTGCGCGCCGCGCAGCGAGCCGATGCCGGCGAGCGGCAGGGTGAAGACGCGCACGCCGTTTTCCGCCACCGCGAGATCCGTGCCGTCGAGGAAGATGCCGTCGTCGAGCCGCGCGTGCATGGAAAGCCGCACGACGTTCCGGCCCGCCGCATCCGCCCGGTCCGCAATGGCGCGCGACCAGTCGTCGTCGATACCGATCACCGCCGTGCCGCCGGCCTCGACCTGCGCGACGAGGCGCTCCTTCACCTCGGCGTAATGCTCCATCGTGCCGTGTCGGTCGATATGGTCAGGCGACAGGTTCAGCAGGATGCCGACGGACGGGTCGAGGCTCGGGGCGAGATCAATCTGGTAGGAGGAACATTCAATGACATAGACCCGCCCGGGCTTCGGCGGCTCCAGCCCGAGGATGGCCGGGCCGAAATTGCCGCCGATCTGCACGTCGCGGCCGCCGACCTTCATCAGGTGGGCGAGCAGCGCGGTGGTGGTCGACTTGCCGTTGGTGCCGGTGATGGCGGCGAGAGGCGGCCGGCGGGTGGCGAGGCGCCGCTCGCGGCAGAACAGCTCGATGTCGCCAATGATCTCCACCCCGGCGGCACGGGCCATCCTCACCGTCCAGTGCGGCTCGGGATGGGTGAGCGGCACGCCGGGCGCCAGCACCAGAGCGGCCAGTCCCGACCAGTCGGCCGCCTTGAGATCGCCGGTCGGGATGCCTTCCGCCGCCGCCCTGGCGACCGACGCGGGCGAATCGTCCCACGCGATCACCCGCGCGCCGCCGGCGATCAGCGCCCTGGCGGTGGCGAGCCCGGAGCCGCCGAGCCCGAACAGGGCGACGGCGCGGTCATTGAGAGAGGTGACGGGGATCATGTGACGCGACCTCGACTGGCAGGCGTCCGACGGGGACGCATCTGGCTAGCGCATTTCCGGGGCCGATGAAATGATCGGCCTGTCGCCCCCGCCCGCCCATTCGCTCCCACGCACGAGACCCGCCATGCCCGCCCCCGCCCTTCTTCCCCTCGGCTCGACGATGCGGGTGCTACGGCCGCATCCGAACGTCTACGCTTTCTATGACGGACGCATCGCGGGCGCGCGGGCGCATTCGGCGGCGCCGAACTGGCTCGACGACGGCGCCTATGCGCTGGGCGTCTGCGTCTATGCCGTGGTCGATGGCGCGGAAGCGCTCGTCTACGACACCCATATCTCGCTCACCCATGCGCGGATGATGCGAAAGACGCTGGAAGAAGCCGGCGTGCGCTCGATCCGCGTGGTGTTGAGTCACTGGCACGACGACCACGTCGCCGGCAACGAGGTGTTCGCCGATTGCGAGATCATCGCCCTCGACCGCACCGAGCGGGCACTCGCCGCCCATCGTGTGGCGCTGGAGAACGGCGACCCGCCGATCTTCCCGCTGGTGATGCCGAACCATGTGATCACCGGGCCGACCGAGCTGCAGGTCGGCGCGCTCACGGTGAGGCTGGAGCCGGCCGAGATCCACAGCCATGACGGGCTGATCCTGCTGTTGCCCGCGCTCGGCCTCATGCTGGCCGGCGACACGCTGGAGGAGCCGATCACCTATGTCGCCGAAGCGGACCGCCTGCCGGTCCATGTCGAGGAGCTGAAGCGGATCAAGGAGTGGGGTTATCCGCGCATCCTGCCCAATCACGGCGCGCCCGAGGTGATCGCCGCGGGCGGCTACGGCCCCGAGCTGATCGACGCCACCATCCGCTATGTGAAGAAGCTGCTGCACACCCGCACCGACATGGCGCTGGCCGATCAGGACCTTTCCACCTTCGTCGCCGGGGACCTCGCCAGCGGGGCGCTGACCTACTTCCAGCCCTATGAAGAGGTCCACGCCAACAATGTGAAGCAGGTGCTGGCGCTGCCATAGCATCCCCGATGCCATGACGGCGGTGTTATTCACCGGCCGTCATCCCGGAACGGCCGCAGGCCGTATCCGGGATCGCCTGTGATTCGCGGCGGGCGATCCCGGCTCACCGGCCGGGATGACGGCGCCGTCCTGCCTCACCGCAGCTTGAGCGTGGACAGCCCGATCAGCGCCAGCACCACGGCGATGATCCAGAAGCGGATGACGATCTGCGGCTCGGTCCAGCCCTTCTGTTCGAAATGGTGGTGGATCGGCGCCATCTTGAACACGCGCTTGCCGGTGAACTTGAAGGAAGCGACCTGCACGATCACCGACACCGCCTCCAGCACGAACAGGCCGCCGATCACCGCCAGCACGATCTCGTGCTTGGTCGCCACGGCGATGGTGCCGAGCAGGCCGCCCAGCGCCAGCGAGCCGGTATCGCCCATGAAGATCTGCGCCGGCGGCGCGTTGAACCACAGGAAGCCGATGCCCGCGCCGATGATGGCGCCGCATATCACCGCGAGTTCGCCCACGCCCGCGACATAGTGAATCTGCAGGTAGTCCGCGAACAGCACGTTGCCGGAGAGATACGAGATCATCCCGAAGCTGGCGGCGGCCACCATGACCGGCACGATGGCGAGCCCGTCGAGGCCGTCGGTGAGGTTCACCGCATTGCCGGCGGCGACGATGACGAAGGCGCCGAAGATGACGAAGAACCAGCCGAGGTCGATCAGCAGATCCTTGAAGAAGGGGAAGGCGAGCGAGGAGGACAGCGGCTCGCGCCCGACATGCATGATCACCACGGCGGCGATGCCGGCGATCAGCCCCTCGATGGCGAGGCGCGTCTTGCCGGAGAGCCCGTTATGGGTCTGCTTGGTCACTTTCAGATAGTCGTCATAGAAGCCGATCAGCCCGAAGCTGATGGTCACGAACAGTACCACCCAGACATAGGGGTTGGACAGGTTCCCCCACAGCAGGATCGCGACCATGAGACCGGAGAAGATCATCAGCCCGCCCATGGTCGGCGTGCCCTTCTTGGTCAGCAGGTGCGACTGCGGCCCGTCGGTGCGGATCGGCTGGCCCTTGCCCTGCTTCAGCCGCAGCATGGCGATGATGGCGGGGCCGAACATGAAGACGAACAACAGCGCGGTGATGATCGCCCCGCCGGTG
This sequence comes from Ancylobacter sp. TW_SC_1, assembly GCF_056836805.1. NCBI lineage: Bacteria > Pseudomonadati > Pseudomonadota > Alphaproteobacteria > Hyphomicrobiales > Xanthobacteraceae > Ancylobacter > Ancylobacter sp. TW_SC_1. The sequence goes on along the minus strand of NZ_CM166365.1, from coordinate 1,414,284 downwards.
CGGAAGGTGATGTAGCGGAACACGTTAACCGCCGGGACGCTTCCCTGTAGTTCGGCAAGCCATTGCAGCATGGGGGATCAACCTTCGGGTGGACGGGTCGGCACGTCGGCGGCGCGCCGCATGCGGCGGCGGGACGTGCCCGGATCGGTGACGGGATGGCGGGCGCGGCTCATTCGGACGTTTCCGCCCGTTCGGCAAGCGCGCCGGCGGGAAATCGCTCGGCGAGGGCGCGCACCAGCGGCCCCATCCGGCTGCCGTTCGAGCCCTTCACCATCACCACGTCGCCGCCGCGCAGCCGCTCGGCGACGAGGGGGAGCAGGGCCGGCGCGTCCGGCGCCCAGGCGCCGCGGCGCCCCTCGGGAAGCGCCTCCCACAGCGCCCGCATCAGCGGCCCGGCGCAGAACACCAGTTCCGCCGCCCCGGCGGCGGGAGCGAGTTCGCGGTGCATCGCCTCGCCCGACGCTCCCAGTTCCAGCATGTCGCCGAGCACCGCGATCCGCCGTCCGCGACCCGTCGCCGGGGTGGTGCCGAGCACGGCGAGCGCGGCGCGCATCGAGGCAGGGTTGGCGTTGTAGCTCTCGTCGATCAGCAATGCCTGGCCACCCTTGACGGCGAGCAGCGTGCGCCCGCCGCGCCCCGGCGGCGGGCCGAGCGAGGACAGGGCCAGCGCGGCCAGCGCGAGGTCGGCGCCGGCGAGCTTGGCGGCGGCGAGCACGGCGAGCGCGTTCTGCACGATGTGCCGCCCCGGCAGGCCGATCTTGAAGCTCACCATCTCGCCCATGATGTCGGCGATGGCGGTCGAGCTCTGCGGCTGCAGCTTGACGCAGGTGAGCCGGGCCTGCGCCCCCTCCGCCTCGCCGAAGCCGACGATGTTCTGGATGCCGGCGGCACGCGCCGCCGCCGCCAGCCGCTCGAAATGCGGATTGTCGCGGTTGAGCACCGCGGCACCGCCCGGCTCGACCCCGGTGAAGATCTCGGCCTTGGCGTCGGCGATCGCCTCGACACTCTCGAACTGGGCGATGTGCACCGGCTCGACCGTGGTGACCACCGCCACATGCGGGCGCACCATGGCGACCAGCGGCGCGATCTCCCCGGCATGGTTCATGCCGAGCTCGAACACGCCATAGGCGCTCGCCTGCGGCATGCGGGCGAGGGAAAGCGGCACGCCCCAGTGATTGTTGTAGGAGGCCGCCGAGGCATGGGTCGGCCCGTCGGCGCCGAGCGCCAGCAGCAGCGCCTCCTTGGTCGTGGTCTTGCCGACCGAGCCGGTGACGCCGACGATCCGCGCGCGCGTTCGCGCCCGAGCCGCACGGCCGGTCGCCTCCAGCGCGCCGAGCACGTCGTCGACCGCCAGCAGGGCAAGACCTTCCGGCATCTCGCCGGCACGCGCGCGCTCGACCACGCTCAGCGCGGCGCCGCGATCCGCCGCCGCCCGGACATAGCCATGGCCGTCGCTGTTCTCGCCGCGAATGGCGAAGAACACGTCGCCCGGCTGCAGGGTGCGGGTGTCGATCGACACGCCGCCGGCGGCGGAGGCGGGCCGCCCCATGAGCGTACCGCCCGTCGCGCCCGCGAGCGCGTCCGGCGTCCAGAGCGGCGAAGAGGCGGCGGATTGGGCGGCGGCCAGATGAGCGGCCATGCGGTCATCCCTCGATGCAGTCGACCGCGACGTCGCGGTCGGAGAATGGCAGTGTCCGGTCGCCTATGATTTGGCCGGTTTCGTGACCCTTGCCGGCAATCAGCACGACGTCCCCGGACTTCGCCATGGCGATGGCGGCGCCAATGGCCTGCGCCCGGTCGCCAATCTCGCGCGCCCCGGGGGCGCTGGCGAGGATCGCTGCGCGGATGGCGGCGGGATCCTCGCTGCGCGGATTGTCGTCGGTGACGATCGCCACGTCGGCCTTCCGCGCAGCGATGGCGCCCATCAGGGGGCGCTTGCCCCGGTCGCGGTCGCCGCCGCAGCCGAACACCACGATGAGACGGCCCGGCGCATAGGGCCGCAGCGCGTCGAGCGCGTTGGCCAGCGCGTCCGGCTTGTGGGCGTAGTCGACGAAGACGCCGGCGCCTTCTTTCGTGCCGACGAGTTCCAGACGCCCCGGCACGCCCTGCAATGTCTCCAGCATCGGCAAAGCCGTGCGCGCGCTGGCGCCGGTGAGCATGGCGAGGCCCGCCGCCACCAGCGCGTTGCACGCCTGGAACGCGCCGACCAGCGGCAGCTTCAGGCTGTAGCGCTCGCCGTCGGCCTCGATCTCCAGGCGCTGGCCGAGCCCCTCGTCGTGGCGCGAGATCAGCGCGATACCCGCCCCCGCGACGCCGATGCCGAGCACGTTCAGCTCATGGTCGGCGGCGATCTGGGCGGCATGGCTGCCCTCGGTCGTGTCGACCCACACCGCCGCCCCGCCGCCGCGCGGCACCAGATCGCGGAACAGCCGCATCTTGGCGTCGAGATAGGCCTCCATGCTCGGGTGGTAGTCGAGATGGTCGCGCGAGAGATTGGTGAAGGCGCCCGCCTTCAGCCGCACGCCGTCGAGCCGATGCTGGTCGAGCCCGTGCGAGGAGGCTTCCAGGCACAGATGCGTGACGCCCTCCACCGCGAGCGCGTGCAGCGTGCGGTGCAGTTCGATCGGGTCGGGCGTGGTGAGCGAGCCATAGACCGCGCCGGAGGGCGCCACCACGCCGAGCGTGCCGACAGACGCGCTGGCATGGCCGAGCCCCTGCCAGATCTGGCGGACGAAGGAGGCGACCGAGGTCTTGCCGGAGGTGCCGGTGACGGCGGCGATGGTCTCCGGCTGGCGCGGAAAGGTCCGCGCAGCGGCCAGCGCCACGGCGCGGCGCGCATTGCCGACACGAACATAGGAGATCGCCGGATCGAGCCCTTCCGGCCGCTCGACCTCGGCCACCACGGCGACCGCGCCGCGCGCGATGGCGTCGCGGGCGAAGGCGAGGCCGTCCGCCTTGGGGCCGGCCAGCGCGAAGAACACGTCGCCGGCCCGAGCTCGGCGGCTGTCGAGCGAGGGCTCGCCGACACTCATGTCGGGATCGGCACCGGCATAGTCGGCATCCTCGCCGACCAGTCCCCGCAGGGTGAGGATGCGCGCGCCGTCGGCCGTGGGTCGTATCCGCTCAGACATTCACGTCGTCCTGCCCTTGTCCCGAACGGGCCGCGCGGGACCTGTCCGGCACAGAATTCGCCATAGCCGATTCCAGGCGGATGACGCTCCGGAAATCGGCCGTCTGGCCGTTACTGCACCCGCGCCAGCTTGACGTTGGCGAGCAGGCTCTCGGCCGAGGGAACGTCGGTGCGCGGCATGATGCCGAGCATGGGACCGATGCGGGAGATGATCTTGCCCGTCGTCGGCGCGGCGTTCCAGCCGGCAGTGGCGTAGCCATAGGTGCCCTCGACCGCCTGCGGCTCGTCGAGGATCACCAGCACGAGATATTGCGGGTTGTCCATCGGAAACACGCCCGTGAAGGTGGTGAGCAGCTTGGTCTTGGAATAGCGCCCGTTGACCACCTTCTCGGCGGTGCCGGTCTTGCCGCCGGCGTAGAATCCCGGGACGTTGACCTTCTTGGCCGAGCCCTTCTCGGCGTTCAGCCGCAGCAGGTAGCGCATCTTGGCGCTGGTCTCCGGCTTGATGATCGGAACCGCCAGCGCCGACACCTCCTCGGGTGTGCGCTTGAGAAAGGTCGGGGGAATGAGATAGCCGCCATTGACCAGCGAGTTGACGGCCATCACCGCCTGCAGCGGCGCGACGGCGAGGCCGTGGCCGAAGGCGATGGTCGCGGTGTTCAGCTCGCCCCAGCGCTTGGGCACGATGGGCATGGCGCTCTCGGGAAGCTCGGTGCGCAGCCGGTCAAGCTGCCCGGCCTTGGCGAGGAAGGCCTTGTGGGCGTCGACGCCGAGCGTCAGCGCCATCTTCGCCGTGCCGATGTTCGAGGAATAGAGGAAGACCTCGGGCAGCGTCAGCACGCGGTTCTCGGCGTGGTAGTCGCTGATCTTGAACCGTCCGAAATGCAGCGCCCCGCGCGCATCCAGCGTCGAGTTGATGTTGAAGCGGCCGCTGTCCAGCGCCATGGCGAAGGTCAGCGCCTTGAAGGTCGAACCCATCTCGAACACGCCGGTGGTGAGGCGGTTGAGGTTCTTCGGGTCGAGCGAGCGGGCCGGGTCGTTGGCGTCGAAGTCCGGCAGCGAGACCATGGCGACGATCTCGCCGGTGCGCACGTCCACCACGGTGCCGGCGGCGGCGATGGCCTTGAACTTCTCCTTGGCGGTAAAAAGCTCGTCGCGCAGCACATGCTGCACGCGCAGGTCGAGCGCCAGTTCCACCGGCTCCTGCTGCCGGTCGGAGGCGAAGCCGGCCAGATGCAGGTCGGCGAGGCCGCGCGTGTCGACCCATTTCTCGATGCCGGCGATGCCCTGATTGTCGATATTGGTGGAGCCGAGGACATGCGCGCCGAGCGTGCCGCCGGGATAAACCCGGCGGTTCTCGGTCATGAAGCCGATGCCTGGCAGGCCGAGATTGTGGATCTCGCGCTGCTGCTGCGGGGTGATGTCGCGCTTGAGCCAGACGAAGCCGCGATTGGTCGACAGGCGCTGGCGCAGCTCGTTGGCATCGAGGTCCGGCAGCACGGCGGTCAGCGCCTCGACCGCCTCGTCGACGTCGATCAGCCGGCGCGGCTCGCCATAGAGCGAGGAGGACTTCACGTCGGTGGCGAGCACCAGGCCGTTGCGGTCGAGCACGTCCGGCCGGGCCGAGGCCACCGCGTCGGAGGCGACGCCGCGCCGCGCCAGCGCGCCTTCCGGCGCCGAGGCGAACATGGCGAGCCGGCCGGCAATGGCGAGATACACCCCGCTGAAGACCAGCATGCACAGAAGCAGGCGCGCCCGCGCCACCGCATGCGGCTCGGGTCGGCCGCGCCCGAAGGCGGCGCGCACGATGCCGGCGAGACTACGCAGCAGCACCAGCGGCAGGCGCAGCAGCCGCGTCGGCAGCGAGGCGAGGAAGCGCCTGAGCCAGGCGGCGGAGGATGTGAGGAACGCGATCATGTGGTCTCCTCCGGACTACTGGCCGACCGCGCCGGGCGGGAGCAGCGGCCGCGCCGCCGCGGGATTGAGCGGTGAGCCGATCACGCCCTGCGGTCCGGCGAGACCGGGGCGCGCCCCGCCCATATTGCCGGCGGGCGGAATGGCCGAGAGCGGCAGCGGCTCCTCGGAGAACGGCGCTTCCGGCAGCGGCGCATCATCGGGCAGACGCGCCACCGGCGCGGATTTGGCGGGCTTCGCCGCCGGCTTGGCGGCGGCGGGCGGCAGCGCGGGCGGATTGAGCGACGGCCCGTCCACCAGCGCCTCGATCATGCCGCCGAGCGCGTCGCCGCCGCCATCCGCCTTGGCGGGCAGGCTGGCGAGGCGATCCATGTGGTCGACATCGAGCGGCTGCATGTCGAGGTGCTTCTCGGCCAATGCCTGGATGCGGTCGGGCGCGGTGCGGCGCGCCCATTCGGCATGCATGAGGGCAATGCGGTCACGTTCGGAACGGATCTCGGTGCGCAGCTGGGCGATCTGCTGCGCCTCGAAGGCCGCGGAATATTTGACGTGATAGACGGCGCCGGCCGCGGCGAGCAGGGCGATGACCGAGACGGCATTGAGTACGCGGAACATGTCTCGACCTCAGCGACGGCGGTGGGCGTCCAGAACCGGAAGCGGCGGCAGCAGCGACGAGAGGTCGCCCGAAGGATGGGCCGGCGCCGACGTGCGCGCCGCGGCCCGCAGCTTGGCGGAACGGGCGCGCGGATTGCGGGCGAGTTCCTCCTCGCCCGCCTCCACCGCGCCGCGCGCCACCAGCGTGAAGCTCGGCGGCGCGCCCTGCACCGCCGGCATGTGGCGCGAGCCGGCCGCGACCTTGGCGCGATTGGCGAGGAAGTTCTTCACGATGCGGTCTTCCAGCGAATGGAAGGTGACCACCACCAGCCGCCCACCGGGCTTGAGAACCCGCTCCGCGGCGGAAAGCGCGCGGGCAAGCTCGCCCAGCTCGTCATTCACCGCGATGCGCAGCGCCTGGAAGGTGCGGGTCGCCGGGTGCGGCTCATGCGGCTTGGACCACACGACCTTTGCGACGATGTCGGCGAGCTGCAGCGTGCGCTCGATCGGCGCGACCGCCCGCGCCGCGACGATGGCGCGGGCGACGGCGCGCGAATGCCGCTCCTCGCCGAAACGGTAGATGAGGTTGGCAAGCTCGGTCTCGGAGAGCCCGGCCACCAGATCGGCAGCGGAAGGCCCGTCGTTCGACATGCGCATGTCGAGCGGCCCCTCGCGGCGGAAGGAGAAGCCGCGCTCGCCCTCGTCGATCTGCATGGAGGAAACGCCGATGTCGAGCACGACGCCGTCGACCAGCGGCGCGCCGGCCGCCGCGGCGACCGCGTCGAGTTCGCTGAACCGCTCATGGACGAGCGACAGCCGCCCGCCGCTGCCCTCGACCAGCGCCTGCCCATCGCGAATGGCGTTGGGATCGCGGTCGATGGCAATGACCCGGCAATCCGCCGCACCGAGAATGGCGCGCGTGTAGCCGCCGGCGCCGAAAGTGCCGTCGACATAGACGCCGCCGTCCTTCGGAGCGAGATGTTCGATGACTTCGCCAAGCAGGACAGGCAGATGACGGGCCGGTCCGCCGGCAGCGTCCGTCTCCGAACCGCCGCGACCCGCCATCATGCCCCATCGGCGCGGGAATCCCGCGTCGCCCCCTGGGAGCCGATCTTCTGCTTCAGCGCGCGCACCTTCGCAGTGGCCTCCGCGAGATGCGCCCGGAAGCGTGTTGGCTCCCAGATCCGAAAATGATCCCCGAGGCCGACCAGCACGGCCTCGTCCTTGATATGCGCATGGGCCTTCAGCCCCTCGCCCAGCATCACGCGGCCCTCCGGATCGAGTTTCAGCATCTCGATCGCCCCATAGAGCGCGCCCGCCAGTTCCTCGCGCGCTTCCGAATAGGGCGGATAGCGCTCGATCAGGGCGTCGATCCCCGCCATCAGCCGCGCGCCGCCGCCCTGCAGGGCCGGAAGATCGAGCGCCGGATGGCAGTAGAGATGCTCCAGCCCGTCCCGTGCGATCAACGCGCGATACGGCGCCGGGATCGACATCCGGCCCTTGGAATCGAGCCGCATCGGATAGGTCGATACGAAACGTTCCATCGGCCCGGTACGCCCCTACGCAAACACGCCCCGCCGCAGGCTTTGCGGCCACCGCGCACGACCCCTCGACGGGCGCCGGAGAGGCGCCATCGGCTCGGGGAACTCGGTACTGCAACGGGATGATTTGGGATACCATGGGACATAATGGGCGTCAATGGAAAGACCACGCCGTCACCCCGCAGCGGGTGCTGCCCGACAGGGGTGATTCCGCCGCGGCCGGCGATTGGCGATTAACGCCCCATGAACCTTAAGAATCTGTTGAATCGCGCGCCCGCCGGGCTTAGCTGCAGGTAGCCATGATCACAGCGCCCGCCGCTCCCGACGCCGCCTTCCCGCCCGACTCGCCCCTCGTCGCCGAGGTGCTGCCCTCGCCGAACCATGGCGAGCGTCTCGGCGTCGCCGGGCCTGACATGCTGCTGCTGCATTACACCGGGATGGCGTCGAGCGCCGAGGCGGTGGAATGGCTGCGCGCGCCCGAGCGGCAGGTCTCCGCCCATTATGTGGTGTTCGAGGACGGGCGCATCGCCCAGTTCGTCCCCGAAGCGCGCCGCGCCTGGCATGCCGGTACTGCCTTCTGGGCCGGCGCGACGGACATCAACTCGCAGTCCATCGGCATCGAGATCGCCAATCCGGGGCATGATTTCGGCTATCCGCCCTTCCCGGCGATCCAGATCGAGGCGGTCACGGCGCTGGCCAAGGACATTCTCTCGCGCCACCCCATCCCGCCCGATCGTGTGCTCGCCCACTCCGACGTGGCACCGCTGCGCAAGGCGGACCCCGGCGAGAAATTCCCGTGGCAGACGCTGCACCGTTTCGGCGTCGGCCATCTGGTGGAGGAGGCACCGCCGAGCGACGGACGCTATTTCATGCGCGGCGAGCACGGTCAGCCGATCGAGGCGCTGCAGGCCATGCTTGCCTTCTACGGCTATGGCGTGCCGGTCAGCGGCACCTATTGCGAGACCACCGAGGCCGTGGTGCGCGCCTTCCAGCGCCATTTCCGCCGGTCGCGGGTCGACGGCATCGCCGACATTTCGACGCTAACGACGCTTTATGCGCTCTGCGCCGCACGACCCGGCGCGGCCGACACCGACGAGGCGGAATCGCCAGAATCCGCCTGAAATATTTGCACGCCCATAATAACAGCAAACGGCGAAAGGATACTGCTTGCGACAGCTCCTGCGCGCAAGTTTCGATCATGAACGTCGCAATTGCACCATATCGAGGGGTGTACTGGCCAGGTTGAGGTCGTCGCACGTTCTGATTGCGACAATCTTCCCACTGCACGCGCCTCATTCGAGACAGATTTGAGCTGACTTTTCCGGCCCGTCGCAATCAGACGAAAAGGCCATCGGCTCGTAATGAATGTTTCCCGCGCACTCAGTGCTTCGCTTGTCGTCGCCGTCATCATCGGTTCCGGTACAAACATCGCCAGTGCCAAGCCGATCTTCGAAAGATCATCCAAAGTCGACGCTCCATCCTCCTCGAATAGCCTCGCCACCCTCGTCGAACGCGAAGCACGCGCCAATGGCGTGCCGGTCGCCCTCGCCCGCGCCGTGGTGCGCATCGAGAGCAACTGGAATTCCCGGCTGACCGGCCGCGCCGGCGAGGTCGGCCTCATGCAGATCAAGCACCAGACCGCCAAGGGCATGGGCTATTCCGGCACCCGCGCGGCGCTCTACGAGCCGGCCACCAACATACGCTGGGGCATGCGCTATCTCGCCGGCGCCTATCGCCTCGCCGGCGGCGACACCTGCGGCACCGTCATGCGCTACCAGGGCGGGCATGGCGCCCGGCGCATGTCTTCCGCCGCGCGGACCTATTGCGGCAAGGCCCGGACCATCATGGCGTCCAACTGAACGAGCCGCCCAGTTTCGCGCGCGGGCGCCGGGACCGCTCAGGTCTCGCATGCGTCCCGGCTTCCGCGCGCGGATCCTCCCGCCGCTCCAATCGACCGCCTTGCCCGCCTGCGCACTTGACGCGCGCCGCCGCCTCCCCCATTGCTCGCCCGCCAGCCGGCCGGACGGCCGCGTCATCCCTCGGGGTGCCGAGGAAAGTCCGGGCTCCACGGAGACACGGTGCCGGATAACGTCCGGCGGGGGTGACCCCAGGGAAAGTGCCACAGAAATCAGACCGCCACGGGTTCGCCCGGGGTAAGGGTGAAACGGTGCGGTAAGAGCGCACCGCGCGACCGGCAACGGAAGCGGCACGGCAAACCCCACCGGGAGCAAAGTCGTATAGGGGTGGCACGAAGCGTCAGCTTCAGGTCCCGTCTTCGGACAGCCGCCCGGGTTGACTGCTCGAGGCGCCAAGCAATTGGCGTCCCAGAGGAATGGCCGTCACGTGGGAGAAATCCCGCCATACAAAACCCGGCTTATAGGCCGGCTGGCACCCTTCGCCCTTCATCCTTTCCCCCGCCTCCGGCGCACCGCCGACAGCGCGGTTTGGCGTGACCGCCCGGGCTTTGCTACTGCTTCGCTCTCCGCCAGCAGAAGGAGCATGCCATGGCGATCCGCATCATTCTCGCCGGCGCCACCGGATGGGTCGGCCGCGCGCTCGTGCCCGCCCTCGCCGCGGCGCCCGATCTCGACCTCGTCGCCGGCGTCGCCCGCTCCCATGCCGGCAAGGATCTCGGCGCCGCGCTCGGCAATGAGGCTACCGGCGTTCCGGTCTTCGCCAGCGTCGAGGACGCCCTCGCGGTGCCCGCCGACGTGCTGATCGACTACACCAAGCCCGGCGTGGTGAAGGCCAATGCCCTCGCCGCCCTGCGGGCCGGACTGGCCGTCGTCATCGGCACGTCGGGCCTCGGCGCCGCCGACTATGCCGAACTCGACGTCGTCGCGCGCGAATGCGAGGCCGGCCTGCTCGCGGCGGGCAATTTCTCCATCACCGCGACGCTGCTGAAGCGCTTCACGCTGGAGGCAGCCAAATACGTCGCCGATGTCGAGCTCATCGACTACGCCTCCGCCGGCAAGCCCGACGCGCCATCGGGCACCGGGCGCGAGCTCGCCGAGGCGCTCGCCGGCATCCGTCAGCCCGCCACCAGCCGCCCGGTGGCGGAGGTCGTCGGCGTCCCGGCGACGCGCGGCGGCGCCTTCGGCGAGGGCCCGCGCGAGGTGCGCGTGCATGCGCTGCGCCTGCCCTCCTTCGTGCTCGGGGTGGAAGCGATCTTCGGCGCGCCGGACGAACGGCTGACCATCCGCCACGACGCCGGCTCGTCCGCCGCGCCCTATGTCGCGGGAACGCTGCTCGCCGCCCGCAAGGTGCGCGGCTGGGTCGGAGTGCGGCGCGGCCTCGACACGCTGCTCGACTGAGCCGCGCTCAATCGGTGCCGGGCGCGGCCTCCGGGACCGGGATCGGGCTGGCGAACTGCCGCTCGCCGGTGAAGGAGCGGACATTGCCGGTCGAGCCGGTCGGCTCGGTGTCGAGCCCCAGCCATTTGGCGAGCGGTATGCTGGCCGGCGGCAGCGGCAGGCCGGGTGGTCGCTGCCGGCTCGGCGCCGTCGCCGGGACTGGCGGGGCCGCCGACGGTACGGGATAGGCCTGCGCCGGATTGCTTTGTGCCGGGTAGCTTTGCGCGGGGTAAGGCTGCGGCGGCGGGCTCTGGGCCGGATAGCTTTCAGCCGGATAGCCTTGGGCGGGATACGGGTCCGCCGGATACCCACCCGTCACAGAAGGATCGCCCGGCGGCGAGAGCACCATCGGCGCGCCGACCGCCTGCGGCGCGGGAAGCGGCGACGCCGATGCCCGCGGGGCGGGCGCCGCCGGGAGGCGGGCCGGCGCCATCTGCGCCTCGACCGGGCGGGCGCGGGCCGGAGCGGCGGCGACCGGCGCGGCGCCATAGCCGTCCTCCGGATCATAGCCTTCCTCGACCTCCTGCTCGGTCTCGACCGGGGTTTCGTAGCCGCCCGGCGCCGACGACAGCGGCGCGGCGCCCCACGGCGCCCCGAAGAGTGGCGCCTTGTAGGGCGGAGCCTTGTAGACCGGCAGATGGGGCGGGGTCGGGCGCTGCGCCGCCGGCTTGCAGGTCGTGCTGCCGGAGGCCCGCCGCATCAGGTCGATGTGGATGTGGTCGTAGTGATAGACGTTGGAACCCGGCGCCAGCACCACGGTGAAGCGCTCGCAGGCATCCGCCTGCACCGTACGCAGGAAGCCGCGCTCATCGGCGCTGCCCTTCCAGCCCTTCTTCACCGAAATCTCGCGCCCGTCGGCCAGCACGAAGCCGCCAATGTCGAGCCCGTTGCCGAAGGCGTGCTCAGAAATCTTCCCCGACCGCGCGCCATTCATGCGCCGGCAGGAATAGGACGACATCTGCTTCACCTTTACCACCGGCTGGCCGAACCAGGCCATGGCGGCGCGCTGCACGTCCTGCGACAGCCACTGGTCGACGGCCGAGGTCATCGGGCAGGCGAGCGTCGCGCGCGGCGCAACCTCGACGGATCCTTCGGCGAAGGCAGTGATGCGGAAAGGATGATCCATGCCGCAGGTGCCGGCGCCGTCGAGGGCGCGACCCTGCACGATGAAAGCGGAGGGCTTCACGAGGCCCCCCGCCAGACACCGTTCCTCAGCTTCCGTGCGCCAGGGTTCGCGCTGATCGAACAGCCCGAACTTGCAGCCGGAAAGCCCCAGAAGGACGAGCGGGGCTACGAGAAACCAGGATACGCCGCGCGCCATGGAAAGACGCTAGCCGGACTTGGTTGACAGCCGGTTAAGCGCAGGCGGCGACGGCGCGAGAAAAAGAAAACGGCCGGAGAAGACCTCCGGCCGCTTCATTTGAATTTAGAACCGATTTACAGGTTTTTGACGATGTCCTCGACCATTTTCTTTGCGTCGGCGAAGAGCATCATGGTGTTGTCGCGGAAGAACAGCTCGTTCTCGACGCCGGCATAGCCGGCGGCCATGCCGCGCTTGATGAACAGCACGGTCTTGGCCTTCTCCACGTCGAGGATCGGCATGCCGTAGATCGCCGACGTCGGGTCGGTCTTGGCCGCCGGGTTGGTCACGTCGTTGGCGCCGATCACGAAGGCCACGTCGGCTTGAGCGAACTCCGAGTTGATGTCCTCCAGCTCGAACACCTCGTCATAGGGAACATTGGCTTCCGCCAGCAGCACGTTCATGTGCCCGGGCATACGCCCCGCCACCGGGTGGATGGCGTATTTCACCTCGACGCCCTCCTCCTTCAGACGGTCCGCCATCTCGCGCAGCGCGTGCTGCGCCTGCGCCACCGCCATGCCGTAGCCCGGCACGATGATCACCTTCGACGCGTTCTTCATGATGAACGCCGCGTCCTCGGCCGAGCCCTGCTTCACCGGCCGGCTCTCCACCGCGCCCGCCGGACCCGCCGCTGCGTCGCCGCCGAAGCCGCCCAGGATCACCGACACGAAGCTCCGGTTCATCCCCTTGCACATGATGTAGCTCAGGATCGCGCCCGAGGAGCCCACCAGCGCACCGGTGATGATCAGCGCCGTGTTGCCCAGCGTGAAGCCGATGCCCGCCGCCGCCCAGCCCGAATACGAGTTCAGCATCGACACCACCACCGGCATGTCGGCGCCGCCGATCGGGATGATCAGCAGCCCGCCGAACACCAGGCTGGCCAGCACGATCAGCCAGAACACCGTGTGGCTCTCGGTCAGCGTCAGCACCACCACCAGAACCACGATGGCCAGCGCCAGCGCGATGTTGATGACGTGGCGCGCCGGCAGCAGGATCGGCTTGCCCGACATGTTGCCGTTCAGCTTGGCGAAGGCGATCACCGAACCTGTGAAGGTGATGGCGCCGATCGCCACGCCGAGGCTCATCTCGATCAGTGCCTGCGCGTGGATATGGCCGGGATCGCCGATGCCGAACGCCGCCGGCGCGTACAGCGCCGCCGCCGCCACCATCACCGCCGACAGGCCGACCAGCGAGTGGAACGCCGCCACCAGTTGCGGCATCTGCGTCATCGCGATCTTGCGCGCGATCACCGCCCCGGCGCCGCCGCCGATGATGAGCCCGCCGAGCACCAGCGCCCAGCCGCCCAGACCCGCCGGCGGCGAGGAGGCCAGCGTCGTGGCGATGGCGATCGCCATGCCCACCATGCCGAACAGATTGCCCTGGCGGGACGTCACCGGGCTCGACAGCCCGCGCAGCGCCAGGATGAACAGGACCCCCGAGACGAGGTAGAGGAGCGCGACCAGATTGGCGTTCATCGGGGCGCCCTCACTTCTTCTTCGAGTACATGGCGAGCATCCGGCTGGTCACCAGGAACCCGCCGAAGATGTTCACCGACGCCAGCACCAGGCCGACAAAGCCGAAGCCCCGCGCCCATTCCGTGCCGTCCGCCACCGTGTCCACGCCCACCGCCAGCAGCGCCCCCACCACGATCACCGAGGAGATCGCGTTGGTCACGCTCATCAACGGCGTGTGCAGCGCCGGCGTCACCGACCACACCACGTAGTAGCCCACGCACACCGCCAGCACGAAGATGGCGAGGCGGAACACGAACGGGTCGATCGCCCCGCCCGTCAGCGCATGCGCCGCCGTGCCCGCCACATCGCCCGCGATCTCCGCATAGCTCTGCGCCGCGGCATCCGCATAGGCCCGCGCCGCCTCGGCGGCCTGGCGCGCCACTTCCGCCGCCATGCGCGCGCCTTCCGCCGCGTTCTGCGCCATCGCGTCCCCGCTCGGCGCGTTCTGGGCGAGTATCACGCCCCCTGCCGGATTGGCCATTTCCTCAATTCCCTTTGGATCTCGAAGGTCGCCCGAGGCAACCCATGGGCTTGCTGTTTCCTGAACCGCATGGCGAGAACGTCATCCCGGCCGGCGCCAAGGCGCAGAGCCGGGAGCGTCGCCTGAGTGGCACGCGCTCCCGCAGCGGCCTGCCGCCGTCCGGGAGGACGGCGCTCCTCAAGCCGCCGGCGAAACCTCCGAAGCCGGCGCGAACCCCGGATGCACCACCGCGCCGTCCCTGGTCAGCAGCGTCGCCTTCACCAGCTCGTCGTCCCACTTCACCGCGAGGCTCTTCGTGCCCTTGTCCACCAGCGTCTCGACGAAGGCGTACAGGTTCTTGGCGTAGAGCTGCGACGCCGTCGCCGCCAGCCGCCCCGGAACGTTCAGGTGCCCGACGATCTTCACGCCATTGGCCGTCGTCGCCACCTCGCCGGGGACCGCCCCTTCGACATTGCCGCCGCGCTCCACCGCCAGGTCGATGATGACCGAGCCCGGCTTCATCGACGCCACCATCTCGCCCGACACCAGCTTCGGCGCCGCACGCCCGGGGATCAGCGCCGTGGTGATCACGATGTCCTGCTTGGCGATGTGGCTCGCCACCAGCGCCGCCTGCTTCTGCTGATACTCGCCCGACATCGCCTTGGCGTAGCCGCCCGACGTCTCCGCCTGCTTGAACTCCTCGTCCTCCACCGCGATGAACTTGGCGCCCAGGCTCTCCACCTGCTCCTTCGCCGCCGGGCGCACATCGGTCGCCGACACCACCGCGCCCAGACGCCGCGCCGTGGCGATCGCCTGCAGCCCCGCAACGCCCGCGCCCATCACGAACACCCGCGCCGCCGGAACCGTGCCCGCCGCCGTCATCATCATCGGAAACGCCCGGCCGAACTCCGCGCTCGCGTCGATCACCGCCCGGTAGCCCGCCAGGTTCGCCTGGCTGGACAGCACGTCCATCACCTGCGCCCGGGTGATGCGCGGCATCAGCTCCATCGCGAAGGCCGACACCCCCGCCTTGGCCAGCGCCTCGAGCTCCTTCTCATGCCCGTGCGGGTCCATGATCGCGATCACCAGCGCCCCGGGGTTCGCCCCCTTCAGCGCCGCCGCCGCCGGACGGCGCACGCACAGCACGATGTCCGCCCCCGCGACCGCCGCGGCGTTGTCCGCCACCACCCGCGCGCCCGCACCCTCATACTCCCCGTCGCCAATCCCAGAGGCCACACCAGCCCCCGACGACACGACAACCTCAGCTCCCAATCCGACATAACGACGAACCGTGTCGGGGGAGCCCCCGACACGCGGTTCGACGGATGGGTCTTCCTTCAGTATCGACAAGCGCATTGCCTTCCTCCCAAGAAGGTCGTTAGTCGGTTATTCTTCAGTCTTCCAAGACGACGAGCAGATCCTTGGCGTCGATCGCATTGCCGGGCGACACCAGGATCTCCTGCACCGTGCCGTCGCGCGGGGCGTGGATCGCCGTCTCCATCTTCATCGCCTCGATGGTCAGCAGCACGTCGCCGGCCTTGACCGCCTGCCCGCTCAGCACGCCGAGCGAGGAGATGGTGCCCGGCATCGGCGCGGCGACGTGGAACTCGTTGCCCTCCTCCGCCTTGCGGCGGCTGGCGACCTTCGGCACCGCGTCGCGGTCGGCCACCAGGATCATCCGCGGCTGGCCGTTGAGCTCGAAGAACACCTCGACCAGACCGTCGTCGCGCGTCTCGCCAAGAGCGGTCAGGCGTACCAGCAATGTCTTGCCGCGCTCGATCTCGACCGTCGTCTCGTCGCCGGGCTTCATGCCATAGAAGAACACGGGCGTGGACAGCGTCGAGACCGGCCCGAACTTCACCACCACCGGCGCGAAGTCGGAGAACACCTTCGGGTACATCAGATAGGAGGCCAGCTCCTTGTCGGTGGCGGTGCGGCCAAGCATCTTGGAGACGTCCGCCCGCTCCGCTTCGAGGTCGGCGTCCTCGATGAGCGAGCCGTAGCGCACGGTGATCGGCGGCTCGCCCTTCAGCGCCTTGCGCTGCAGCGCCTCCGGCCACCCTCCCAGCGGCTGCCCGTACTCGCCGTGCAGCATCGCCACCGCCGAGGCGGGGAACGCCACGTCGCGCTTCGGGTCCAGCACGTCGGCGGCGGAAAGCCCTTGGCTCACCATCATCAGCGCGAGATCGCCCACCACCTTGGAGGAGGGCGTGACCTTGATGATGTCACCGAACAGGTCGTTGGCGTCGCGATAGGCCTTCGCCACCTCGTGCCAGCGGCTCTCCAGCCCCATGGAGCGCGCCTGTTCCTTGAGATTGGTGAACTGGCCGCCGGGCATTTCGTGCAGATAGACTTCCGAGGCCGGCCCCTTGAGGTCGCTCTCGAAGGCGGCGTACTGGGCGCGCACGCCTTCCCAGTAGAAGCTGATGCGCCGGATCGCCTCCGGGTCGAGCCCGGTGTCGCGCTCCGAGCCGCGCAGCGCCTCGACGATGGAGCCCAGGCACGGCTGCGAGGTCATGCCGGACATGGCGTCCATGGCGAGGTCGACCGCGTCGACGCCCGCCTCCACCGCCGCCAGAACCGAGGCGCCGGCGACGCCCGACGTATCGTGGGTGTGGAAGTGGATCGGCAGGCCGATCTCTTCCTTGAGCGCCTTGAACAGCACCCTGGCGGCAGCGGGCTTGACCAGGCCGCCCATGTCCTTGAGCCCGAGGACGTGGATGCCGGTCTTCTCCAGCTCCTTGGCCATCGAAACGTAGTACTTCAGATTGTACTTCGAGCGGTCGGGGTCGTTGAGGTCGCCGGCGTAGCAGATCGCGCCCTCGACCAGCTTGCCGGTCTTCAGCGCCTCGTCGATCGAGACGCGCATGTTCTCGATCCAGTTGAGGCAGTCGAAGACGCGGAAGATGTCCATGCCGGCATCCGCCGCCTGGCGGATGAAGAAGCGCACGACATTGTCGGGATAATTGGCGTAGCCGACACCGTTGGCGCCGCGTACCAGCGTCTGGGTCAGGATGTTCGGCACGCTCTCGCGGATCTTCGCCAGCACCTCCCACGGATCTTCCGAGAGGAAGCGCATGGAGACGTCGAAGGCGGCGCCGCCCCAGCATTCGAGCGATAGCAGGCCCGGCAGGCCGCGCGCGTAGGAATCCGCCACCTTCGCGATGTCATGGGCGCGCATGCGGGTGGCGAGCAGCGACTGGTGCGCGTCGCGCATGGTCGTGTCGGTGACGAGCACGCGCTTCTGCGCCAGCATCCAGTCGGCGAAGCCCTTGGGGCCGAGCGCGTCGAGAAGCTGCCGGGTGCCGGGGGCCGGCGCGTTGAGGAAGGCCGGCGGCTCGGGGATGCGGGCGGTGGCGGAGGGCTTCGCGCGGCCTTTCACCTCCGGGTGGCCGTTCACCGTCACGTCGGCGATCCAGGCCAGCAGCTTGGTAGCGCGGTCGCGACGGCCGCCGAAGTCGAACAGCTCCGGCGTCGTGTCGATGAAGCGCGTGGTGTAGCGGCAGGCGGTGAAGTCCGGATGCGTCAGCACGTTCTCGAGGAACGGCAGGTTCGTCGCCACGCCGCGGATGCGGTATTCGCGCAGCGCCCGGTACATGCGGGCGATGACCTCGTCGCTGGAGGGCGCCCAGGCGGTCACCTTCTCCAGCATCGGGTCGTAGAAGCGCGTCACCACCGCGCCGGAATAGGCGGTGCCGCCGTCGACGCGGATGCCGAAGCCCATCGCGCCGCGATAGGCGGTGATGCGGCCATAGTCCGGAATGAAGTTGTTCTCTGGATCCTCGGTGGTGATCCGGCACTGCATGGCATGGCCGTTAAGGCGGATCTCGTCCTGCGGCGGGATGCCGGTCTCGGCGACGGAGCCGATATGACCGCCTTCGAGAATCCTGATCTGCGCCTTGATGAGGTCGAGGCCGGTGACGACCTCGGTCACGGTGTGCTCGACCTGGATGCGCGGATTGACCTCGATGAAATAGTAGGCGCCGGTATCAGCATCCATCAGGAACTCGACCGTGCCGGCGCCGATGTAGTCGGTCGCCCTGCCGATGGCGAGCGCGGCGTCGGTCAGGCCCTTGCGGGTCGCCGCGTCGACATAAGGCGCGGGCGCGCGCTCGATGACCTTCTGGTTGCGGCGCTGGATCGAGCAGTCGCGCTCGAACACATGCACGAGGTTGCCATGGGTGTCGCCGAGGATCTGCACCTCGACATGGCGGGCGTGGCGGACCAGTTTCTCGAGATAGACCTCGTCCTTGCCGAAGGCAGCCTTGGCCTCGCGCCTTGCCGTCATGACGGCATCCAGCAGCTTGTCCTCGGCCTCGATGGGCCGCATGCCGCGCCCGCCGCCGCCCCAGCTCGCCTTGAGCATGACGGGGTAGCCGACCTTGCGGGCCGCCGCCAGCACCGCCTCGGGGTCATCGGGCAGCGGCTCGGTCGCCGGCATTACCGGCACGCCGACGGAGATGGCGAGGTTTCGCGCGGCGACCTTGTTGCCGAGCGTGCGCATGGTCCGCGCCGTGGGGCCGATGAAGATGATGCCCGCCTCTTCGCAGGCCTCGGCGAATTCCGGGCTCTCGGAGAGGAAACCGTAGCCGGGATGAATGGCGTCGACCTTGGCTTCCCTGGCGACGCGGATCACCTCGTCGATGGAAAGATAGGCGTCGATGGGCCCGAGCGGCTTTTCGAGCCACGGTCCGCGCCCGACGAGATAAGCCTCATCCGCCTTGAAGCGGTGGAGCGACAGCTTGTCCTCCTCCGCATAGATGGCGACGGTCGAGATGCCGAGCTCGGTCGCGGCGCGGAAAACGCGGATGGCGATCTCGGATCGGTTTGCGACGAGGAGCTTCTTTATCTTGCGCGTCATGGCGTGGCGTCACCCGTGGTTGCGGTCTGCGAATATTGGAAACTCGAAACCTGCATCCTGCTGCGGACCAAACGGGGCGCCTCGCCTGCCTGCCGCTGCCGGACTCGGCGGACGGTCAATGCATCAGCCATGCCGGATCCCATGACAGGATACCGGCGCTCCGGCAGATGCCGCATGCGTGACATGATTATTGGTATACAGAATTCCGAATGCCAGCAAGACGTTTCAGTCGCCGCCGCTCCCGCACGGGCCGACGGCACCGGGCCGGCTGGAGATCAAACCCCTGCCCTTACGACATCACTTGTGAGGTATCCCGCCCTCGGCGTCGCGAAAGGGACACGCTGCGGTGCAAGATAACATCCGGAAGACAGAACTAGACTTTTGGTTCATATGAGGACCCGCTGGTGCTGCGCATCGGCGAGCCCACCGACGGAGGAAATCATGGTTAGCAGGCGTGGACGCGCGACCAAAATCGTGGCGACGCTGGGTCCGGCGTCTTCGAGTCCGGAGATGATCAAGGCGCTGTACGAGGCCGGGGTCGACGTGTTCCGGCTGAATTTCAGCCACGGCACCCAGGAAAACCACGGCCGCGTGCTGGCCTCCGTGCGTGCGCTCGAAAAGGAGGTTCGCCGGCCGATCGGCGTGCTCGCCGACCTTCAGGGCCCGAAGCTGCGCCTCGGCCGCTTCGTCGACGGCTTCATCAACCTGACCGCCGGCACCACCATCCGCTTCGATACCGACCCGACGCCGGGCGACGAGAAGCGCGTGTCCATCCCGCACCCGGAGATCCTCGAAGCCCTGCACGAAGGCTCTACCGTGCTGCTCGACGACGGCAAGGTGCGCGTGCGCGTGGTGAAGAAGGGCGCCGGCTATATCGACGCCGAAGTGGTCGCCGGCAACAAGCTGTCGAACAATAAGGGCTTCAACGTCCCCGACGTGCTGCTGCCGGTCTCGGCGCTCACCGACAAGGACCGCTCCGACCTGTTCTTCGCCCTCGACCTCGGCGTCGAGTGGATCGCGCTCTCCTTCGTGCAGCGCCCCGAGGACGTGATCGAGGCCAAGGAGCTGATCCAGGGCCGCGCCCAGATCAACCTCAAGCTGGAGAAGCCGCTCGCGGTCGAGCGCCTCACCCGACTCACCGAGCTGTCCGACAGCATCATGGTGGCGCGCGGCGATCTCGGCGTCGAGCTGTCGCTGCCGGAGATCCCGGCGCTGCAGAAGCGCGTCATCCGCGAATCTCGCCGCCTCGGCAAGCCGGTGATCGTGGCGACGCAGATGCTCGAATCGATGATCAGCGCGCCGGTGCCGACCCGCGCCGAGGTGTCCGACGTCGCCACCGCCGTCTATGACGGCGCCGACGCGGTGATGCTTTCCGCCGAGAGCGCGGCCGGCCAGTATCCGGTCGAAGCCGTGGCGATGATGGACCAGATCATCAAGCAGGTGGAATGCGATCCGGGCTACCGCTCGATCATCGAATCGCAGCGCCCCGAGGAAGGCCATTCGGTCGCCGACGCGGTGACCCAGGCCGCCTATCACGCGGCGCTGTCGACCAATGCGGCGGCCATCGTCACCTACACCCTCTCCGGCACGACGACGCTGCACGCTGCGCGCGAGCGCCCGCGCATCCCGATCATCGGCATTGCCAGCCAGCTCTCCACCGCCCGCCGCCTCGTCATGTCCTATGGCGTTCACGTCGTGCACGCGCCGGAGGAAATCCACACCTTCGGCGAGATGGCCGCCAAGGCGACGCAGGTGACGGTGGAGCACGGCTTTGCCACCGAGGGCGACCTCATCGCCATCACCGCCGGCGTGCCCTTCGCCACCCCCGGCACCACCAACGTGCTGCGCCTCGTCACCATCGACAAGTCGATGGTCCAGCGCACGCCGCGTCCGGAAGAGGCGGGCGACACGATGCGCCCGCGCGCCGCGGCCCTGAAGGCGGACGACGCCGTCCTGCGCTCCGCCCCGGTCGCGCCGAAGGCGGACTGACGGGCTTCTGCCGCCGTCCCGCCGCCAGAACAGAAAAGCCCGGCTCCGGCCGGGCTTTTTTATTGTGCGGGCGCCGCTGATCTGTCGCACTGGATAGCCAAGACCTCGAACCCGCGAGATCACGATGAAACTATCCGGCGGCTGCAACTGCGGACAGGTCCGCTTCGAGATCGACGGCGAGCCCCTGCGCGTCGGCATCTGTCATTGCGAGACCTGCCGCAAGCAGTCCGGCTCGGCCTTCTCCTTCTTCGGCATTTGGCCACGGGCCAGCGTCACCCTGTCGGGAGAGCTGCGATGCTGGCAATGCCGGGCGGGCGGCGAACGCTTCTGCCCGAATTGCGGCTCGGCGCTGTTCTGCTGGGAGGAAGGCTCCGGCGAGATCGAGATCAAGCTCGGCACGCTGGACGACCCGCCCAGCGCGCTGGTGCCGAGCTACGAGCTCTGGACCTTCCGCCGTGAGCCGTGGCTGGCGCCCCAGAAAGGCGCCGGGCAGCACATCAGGGATCGTGCGAAGCCCGGCGATTGACGCCTCAGGGCAGCATCACCACCGGCGTTCCGATGCCGACGCGGCCGAACAGGTCGATGATGTCGTCATTGTGCATGCGCACGCAGCCATAGGACGCGAAGGTGCCGATGGATTTCGGCCGGTTGGTGCCGTGGATCGCGTATTGCCCGCCCCCCGACAGCGTCATGGCCCGGGCGCCCATCGGATTTTCGGGCGAACCTCCGGCAATGACCTCGGGCAGCTTCGGATTGTCGCGCTTGATCTCGGCCGGCGGCGACCATGCCGGCCGGACATACTTGCCGTTGATCCGCGCTTGCCCCTGCCACTGCTTGCCCCGACGCCCCACCGCCACCGGATAGCGGATCGCCTTTCCGGACCCCACGACGAGGTAGAGGCGGCGCTCCTTGGTGCTGATGACGATGGTGCCCGGGCCATAGCCGGGCTTGTCGAACGACACCGTCTCGCGCGCCCAGCCCGGAGCGGACGGCAGAATCAGCCCCGCAATCGCGACGAGGCAGAACGATATGCGACGCAACATGGGTCGGGTCCCCTGCGAAATCACTGGCCCGGGTGGGGTCGATGGCCGCGTGATACCAGAATTGCACGCGACGAACCGCATCCGACGTGCCCTTTTACCGTCATCGCCCCAGCCTCCGCGCTATTTTTGCAACAGTGGAAGAAAACTCGGGGGCGCAACCTCAGCGGCGCTTTTGCGTCAATTGCACCCGCCTCACAGACGGGTTACTCATTATTGTAACAAGAGCTCAAGGTCGCAGCTCCAGCTCTCGGCATTCTTTGTTAACAGAAGGTAATCGCGCATGATCAAGTCTCTCCTCGTGGTCTCTGCCTCGCTTTTCATCATGGGTGCCGCTGTGGCCGCCGACCTCCCGCAGCCCCAGCCGGTTCCGGTCGACGCTGCCCCGATCGGCAAGGCTCCGGTTGGCAAGGCTCCGGTCGGCAAGGCTCCCGAGCCGATCGTTACCAAGGGCTGATGCGCGTCTGGCACGCACCTCGATCTCATGGTGTGCTTGACATGACCGCGGCTGGCTCGTTCCTTCGCGCGATCTGATCGAGAGAAGCGACGGGGTGTCGTGATGAATGCGATTTCAAACATTGTGAAACGCCACTGCATCGCAGTGGCGTTTTGCGCGTCGGCGGCCCTCGCCGGCAGCGCGCTGCCGGCAGCGGCCGTCGTTGACGGTTCCGATGCCGCCACCACGCCTCAGGCCGCATCGACGCCCACCGCATCCGGCACCCGCCCGAAGGTGAGCGCGGCACTGGCCAGCACCGGGACGAAGCCCGGCTCCTCGGAGGCCGCAGCCTCCGGCACACCGGCTCCCGGTCCCTATTACGTCGATTTCCGCGCCCGCACCGCCGCGACCTATGGCCATGCCTTCATCTGGTACGGCAAGTCGACCGAGCGCGCCGTGGACGTGGCCGGACTGCATCCCGCGACCGACAGCCCGGTGCCCTATGTCCTCGGGCATTTCATGTGGGTGCAGTCGGAGACGGGCGCCAGCTATGGCGATCTCGACGAGCAGTATCTAACCGCCAATTACCGCGTCTATCTGAGCGAGGAAGACGCGCCGAAGGTCTTCGCCTATATCCAGAAGCTGCAGAAGACGACGCCGTTCTGGAACGCGACGACCACCAACTGCACCTGGTTCATCGGCAACATCGCCAGCTTCATGGGCCTCAAGACTCCCTCGCACCTGATGGTGCCGGAGGAATATGTGAACGAGCTCAAGAAGATGAATGGCGGGCGCGACATGGCGCGCCTCTCGCCCAACCCGTAAGGCGTCCGCGCCGCGCGCCATCGTCGGCGTTCCGTCGATGGCGCCGTGCCGAGACGCTCCCTGCCGGGGATGTTTCGGAATGCCGGCGCCGCGTTCGCACGGCGCTATCCGCCGCGCCGCCGGCCCAAGACAATTGGCGGGCGGTAACCGGCGCGAAGCGCGGCATCCGACGCCCCTCCGCGACGCCGGTCATTCCCGCCGCCCCTGACTGTCCCCGCGATGCGAGGGCTTCCAATGCCGCTGCGCACCACCGAACTCCCGCCAGTCGCCACAGCTCCCGCGTTCCCCACCGCCTCCCGCCGCGTCACCTGCCTCGATGGGCTGCGCGGGGTCGCCGCCTGCGCGGTGGTGGCGTTTCATTTCTTCTACGCCTTCACTCCCGCCCTCTTCGCCGACAAGGCGCGCACCGGCTTCACCCTGTTCGACACCCCGCTCGCGGTGCTGTGGAACGGTCATTTCGCCGTCGCGATCTTCTTCGTGCTCTCGGGCTTCGTGCTCGCCGCCTCGGCGCCGGGCAGCGCGCGCGAGGCGCCGCTGATGATCGGTTTGCGCTATCTGCGCCTTGGCGTGCCGGCACTCGCCTCGTCCGTGCTCGCCTGGGCCTGGCTGGTCGGCTTCCCCGAGGCGGCACGCGACGTGCAGGCCATCACCGGCAGCCCCTGGTTCCGCTGGACCTACCAGTCACCCATTCCGCCGCTCACCCAGGCGGTCTGGGAGGGTGGCGTCGGCGTGTTCCTCGACGGCACCACCCGCTTCAACAACCCGCTCTGGACCATGCAGGCGGAGTTCTTCGGCTCGCTTCTCATCTACGGGTCCTATGCCGTGCTGCGCGGCCCGGCGCGGCCGGTCGCCATGGCGCTCGGCCTCGTCGGCTTCACGGCGATCGGCCTGTTCTATCTCGCCGCCTTCTGCGGCGGCGCGCTGGTCCATGAGCAGCGGCACCGGGTGCGCGACCATGCGCTCGGCGGCAGCCTGCTCGGCCTCGCCGGGCTGATCCTCGGCGCCACCTATCCCGGGCACGCCGGCGGCGGCGGCCTGCTGGCGACGTTTCAGTCATGGCTCGGCGCCGATGGCCCACGGCAGGTCGGGGCGATACTGGTGATGGTGTCGATCCTCATCACCCCGCCGCTGCGCCGTTTCTTCGAGACGGCGCCGCTGCAGCGGCTGGGGGAACTCTCCTTCCCCATCTACCTCGTGCATGTCCCGCTGATCGTGGCGCCCGCCTGCTTCGTCTTCGCGGCGTTCGCCCCACTCTCCCCGGCGGCTCTGGCCGGGCTGTTCGCGCTCACCTGCCTGGCCACGCTGGCGCTCGGCATGGCGTTCCTCGTCACGGTGGAACGGCCGCTGTTGGTGGCGCTCAAGGCGATCCGCACACGCAGCCGCGCACGGCTCGCCGCTCTCTGAACCAGAACATCCCGCCTATTGCGCGGGCGTGGGATAGCTGCCCGCGCCCGGCACCAGCCGCACCGGATCGCCGGCCGCGGCACCGGTGGCCGAGGTCGGCCCGGCGGCGGGCGCGACGCCGGGAAGCGTCGGCGGTGCCGAGAAGGGCGAGTTCTGCGTGCTTGAGCGCACCGGCCGCGCGGGCGCCTGGTCGACGACGGCACCGGCCGGCGGCGAACCCTGGATCACGTTGGGCCGGGTCGACGGCGCCAGCTGCGACGAGGTCGCCGGACCGGGCACCTGCGGATAGCCCTCGTAGGGATCGACCAGGTTCCCCTGCGGCTGACCGGTCTGGTACAGCGTCTCGGGCTGCGGAACGGCGCTGCCATAACGCGGCCGCGAACGCCGCGGCGCCGCCGGCGCGGGCGCCGCGACGGTCTCTTCCGGCCCCATCCAGCCATCCAGCACCGTGCCGTCGCCCTGCAGGCCGGAGGGATAAGCCAGCGGCCCGCCGATGCGGCCAAGCCCCTCCGGCTCGCCCATCGGCCGGCCATAGGGCTGCCAGACATAGGGAAGGAAGTAGCCGTTGATCGAATAACGGTACATGACGCGCAGCAGGTCCTGCTCGGTAGCGCCGATCTGGCACAGCCGCAGCCGGATCGAGAGCACGCCGCGATCGCGCAGGAAGAAGTTCATCGGCACCTGCGACTGGATACGCTGCCAGCCATAGATGCAAAGCTCGCCGCCGCCGGCATTGCCGATCGCGTAGTTGAACGGCCCGTAGCGGTTCTGCACGAAGTAGTTCGAGACATACATCGACACGCCGGGCATGCGATCGAGCATCTCCTGCTCGATCACTTCCTCGTTCAGGAAGTCGTCCTGGCGCAGGTTCTCCCAGCCGGTACGATCCTTCACCGGGCCGAAGAACACGGTGTAGATGGCGTTCTGGCCCCGCGAATGGGAATTCGTCCCGAGAATGATTTCCTGCTCGATCGCGTTGAGATAGGTCGTCTGCACGACCGCAACCACCGGCGGCGTCGAACCGGGCTCGGGCAGCACGAGCGCGTCGGCGACCTCGACCTCGGTGGCGAGATTCGCGACCTTCGGATTCTGTCCGCGCCACGGATACATGCCGCACCCGGCCGCGAGCAGCGCAACGGACGCGGCCAGACTTCCGGACAGAAATTTGCGCGTGGTCCGTCCCGTCATAGCCTCTTCAAACGCTCGCGCTGGGCAATGTCAGCGCCCCAGATCACGGCCCCCCAACCGCGACCGAGAACGGCGACGAATCACTTGTATGGACTGGACTCTAGCCTGCACGGCCGCAAGGTGGAATCGACCTCGGGCGAACTTCCTTCAAAAGTAGATACATTTCTTCAACCTCTGCGCACTAAGAGACACTAGTAAGCTGGAATTCGGCGGGTCTGGACGAGGCACGAAAGTCGATGCGCAAAGCATGGTTCGCCATTCCGTGGGCTATTTCGTCCCTCGTTGTCGTCTTTCTCATCACTCTGCCTATCAGCCTGCAGGCACATCTGATCGCCGGTTGCATCGTTGTCATCGCGATGGTCCTGCTGAAGACGTTCGGACCACCGACCGGCATTCCGCGCACGATTGCACTGGCGCTCGGAACCGCGGTGGTGTTGCGCTACGTCTACTGGCGCACCACCAGCACGATCCCGCCCATCACCCAGATCGAGGACTTCATACCGGGCTTCATGCTGTACATCGCCGAGATGTACAGCGTGTTCATGCTGTTCCTCAGCCTGTTCGTGGTGTCCGAACCGATGCCGCACCGCGTCGCTCCGCCGATCCCGCCGGACGAGGTGCCCACGGTCGACGTGTTCATCCCGACCTATAACGAAGATCCGACGCTGCTCGCCTCCACCATCTCGGCGGCGCTCAGCATGGATTACCCCGCCGACAAGGTCACGGTCTGGCTGCTCGACGATGGCGGCACCGACCAGAAATGTGAACAGGACGACCAGGAACAGGCCGCCGCAGCGATCCAGCGCCGCGCCGAGCTGCAGGAGCTGTGCGCCGGCCTCGGCGCCCACTACCTGACGCGCGCGCGCAATGAGCACGCCAAGGCCGGCAACCTGAACAACGGCCTCAAGCACGCACGCGGCGAGCTGATCGCCGTGTTCGATGCCGACCACGCACCGACCCGCGACTTTCTCACCAACACGGTTGGCTACTTCCTGCAGGACGAGAACCTGTTTCTCGTCCAGACGCCGCACTTCTTCATCAACCCCGACCCGCTGGAGCGCAATCTCGGCACGTTCGAGACCATGCCGTCCGAGAACGAGATGTTCTACGGCATCATCCAGCGCGGGCTCGACAAGTGGGATGCGGCGTTCTTCTGCGGCTCGGCCGCGCTGATGAACCGCCGTGCCCTTGCCGAAACCAACGGCTTCAGCGGCATCACCATCACCGAGGATTGCGAGACCGCGCTGGAACTGCATTCGCGCGGCTGGCACTCGATCTATGTCGACAAGCCGATGATCGCCGGCCTGCAGCCGGAAAGCTATGCGAGCTTCATCGGCCAGCGCTCGCGCTGGGCGCAGGGCATGATGCAGATCCTGCGCTTCCACTTTCCGCCCGGCAAGCGCGGCCTCAGCATCGCCCAGCGCCTGTGCTACTGCTCCAGCACGCTGTTCTGGCTGTTCCCCTATTCGCGGCTGATGTTCCTCATCTCGCCGCTGTTCTACCTGTTCTTCTCGCTGGAGATCTTCAACGCCTCCGGCGCCGAGTTCCTTGCCTACACCACCACCTACATGCTGGTGAACCTGCTGATGCAGAACTACCTCTATGGCCGCTACCGCTGGCCGTGGGTCTCGGAACTCTACGAGTACATACAGGCGATCTACCTGTTCCCGGCCTTGCTGGCGGTCATCGCCAACCCGCACAAGCCCACCTTCAAGGTGACGGCGAAAGGCGAGACCCTCGATGAAGGCCATGTGTCGGAGATCGGCCGCCCGTTTTTCATCATCTTCGGCGTTCTCGTCCTCGCGGCGATCGTGACGATCTGGCGCCTGCTCGCCGAGCCCTTCAACCACGACATCATCGTCGTCGTGGGCTGCTGGAACCTGCTGAACCTCGCGCTGGCCGGCTGCGCGCTGGGTGTCGTCTCCGAGCGGCGCAACCGCCGCCGGTCGCACCGCGTCGAACTGCAGCGCCGCTGCGAGATGGTGATCGACGGCGTCGCCTATGCCGCCACCATCGAGGACGGCTCGCTCGGCGGCGCCCGTGTGCGTCCGGCCGTCAATGTGACGCTGCCGGACATCGAGCGCGGCAGCATGGGGCTGCTGCGCTTCCAGCCGCTGGCCTCGAACATCGCCATCAATGCCCTGCCGGTCAGCGTGCGCAATGTCGAACGGGGTGTCGATGGCGCGCTGGTCGGTTGCCAGTTCGAGCCCGACCAGCCGCTGCATTACCGGCTGATCGCCGACCTGATCTTCGCCAATTCCGCCGAATGGCAGAAATTCCAGGATTCTCGCCGCAACAACCCCGGTGTATTCCTCGGAACGGTCCGATTCGCGCGGACGGCGATCTACCAGACCGGCCGCGGCCTTTCCTATCTGGTCCACCTGCAGAAGCTCTGGCGCGAACGGCGCCGTCGTCCGGTGCTCGCGCCGGCCAAACGTGGATGACGACGATGCGTGTCCCCCCCCGCCTCGCCGTGGCCGGCTTCCTCCTCGCCCTGGCCCAGGGCACGTTTTCCGGGCCCGCCCTGACGCCCGCCCTCGGCCAGACCTCGGCCGGCCAGGGCACCGGCTTCTCGATGACGCCGCCGGTGCCCTCCGCCGGCGGCTCCAATAGCGCGGCGCCGAAGCCCTCGAAGCCCGCCACCTCCATTCCGATGACGCTGCCCTCGGCGAATGCGGGCGGCGCGCCGAACCTCTCCGTTCCGAGCCTGCCGCCTCTGCAGCCCGCTCCGGCCGGCTCGTCCGCCTTTCCGATGAGCAACTCCGGCGGAGCCACTCCGCCACCGCCGCCATCCTCCTCTCCGTCCTGGATTCCGGCCCCACCCGCCTCGACGGCGCAGGCACCGGCGAACGACCCGCCGCCGACCGAGGCCGCGCCTCCCGCCGCCGCGCCCTCGACCCCATCCTGGGCCAACGACCCGTCCTCCACCGGCATCGCCCTGCCGGGCGAGCGCGGCGCGCCCGCGCCGACCGCCTCGCCTTTCCAGATGGTGCCGGGTCAGCCGGCCCCGGCCGTCGCGCCGATACCGGCCGCCAACCAGGCGCCGGCCGCGCCGCGGCGGCCCGACCGCTTCATCATCCCGCAGCGGCGCATGATCTTCGCCGGCGAGATCGCGTCGCGCTCCTGGGTGATCCACGCCACGCAGGAGGAGGCCAACCGTCAGGCGAGCCTGCTGCTCAGCTACCTCAGCGCCGTGGTGGTCATGCCGGAAACCTCGCGCATCCGCGTGAGCATCAACGGCCAGGCCCTCATCGAGCGGCCGATCGCGGCCTCGCAGGAGCCCGCGCATTTCGAGGCGCCGATCCCGAGGGGGACGCTGCGCGCTGGCGCCAACCTCATCCGCATCGACGTGGTCCAGCGTCACCGCACCGACTGCGCGGTGACCGCGACCTACGAATTGTGGACCGAAATCAACAATGAAGGCACGGGAATCTCGTTTGCCGGCGGCCGTCCGCCGCTCGCCGGCGGGCTTGACGACCTGGCTTCCGTCGGCGTCGACCAGTACGGGGTGACGCCGATCCGGATCGTCACCCCCGGCCCGATCGAGGGCGGCGGCAGCACCCGCGTGCTGCGCGTGGTCCAGGGCCTCGCGGTGCGCGGCCAGTTTCCCAATGCCTCGATCTCGCTGGCGGAAGGGCAGATCGGCCCGACGCCGAATGGTGGCCTGACCGTGGTGGTCGGCACGGCCTCGGAACTGCCGCGCCTCATGGCGTCGGTGCCGAACGAGGCCCGCCAGCGCCCGATCACCAGCCTGCTCGAGGACGACCGGCTCGGCGCGCCGACGCTCGTGATCTCCGGTCCCACCCCCAACGACGTCGACCGGGCGATCGACCGGCTGAACGCGATCGCCGTCTCCCAGGCTGACGCCATCAGCACGTCAACCGTCTTCGCGCCCGACGCGCCGATGCTCTCCGGCGCGCACAGCATCCGTCTGGCCGATCTCGGCGTGCCGACGCAGGAATTCTCCGGCCGCCGCTTCCGCGTCGAGTTCCAGATCGCCCTGCCGGCCGATTTCTACGCCCAGGCCTATGGCAACGCCACGCTGTCGCTGGATGCCGCCTTCACCGCGGCGGTGCGGCCGGGCAGCCATGTCGATGTCTACGTCAACGAGCAGATCGCCTCGAACCTGCCGATCACCACCAGCGGCGGCGGGCTGTTCCAGAACGAACAGATACAGATTCCGCTGCGCAACTTCCGCCCCGGCGTGAACCGCATCTGGCTGGAGGTCGTGCTCGACACCGAATCCGACGCGCGCTGCCTGCCCGGCGCGACGCTTCCGGCCGAGGACCGCTTCGTGCTGTTCGATTCGACCGAGTTTTCGATCGGCGATTTCGCACGCATCGGACGGTTGCCGGACCTGGCCGCTCTCGCCGCCGATTCCTTCCCCTACAATCTCAACAACGATCCGCTCGCCGTCGTCATGACGCATCAGGATGCGGCAACGCTCTCGGCCGCCGGCACGTTCATGTCGCGCCTTGCCTTGGCCAATGGCGCACCGCTTCCCATCGATGCCGCGCCCGCCTCGGCCAGCCTCGGCAGCCGCAACGTGATCTTCGTCGGCGGCATCGACCGTGTGTCGTCGGGCGTTCTCGATCAGGTCGGCGTCGCCGAATCGGTGCGCTCGAAATGGGTCGTCTCGGCCGGCGACGAGGAGCCCACCGCCAGTGGCGGCGATGAGTACGACAATGTTCTCGAGCGCTTCCGCATGCGCCAGTTCGGCGACGACGCGCAGCCCTCGCTCGAGCCGCGATCGAGCCAGAACACGCCGGAGATCTACCAGCGCTGGCGCGAGAACGTGCAGAACCGCAACGCCGTCTACGGTCTCATCGAGGGTTTCGAGGCCTGGATGGAGCGGACCTTCTCGATCAACTTCCAGTCCTTCCGCATCAAGGAAAGCCGCAGCTTCTACGAGCCGCCGCCGCGCACCTCGGTGCTGATGGCGCAGGGTACGAGTCCAGACGGTTCCTCCGCCTGGACCCTCGTCTCCGGCCGCACCTCGGAAGCGCTCGCCTCGGCGATCACCCGTTTCACCTCCGATCCCGTCTGGAACCGGATCGGTGGCCAGGCGGTCTCCTACCAGGTCGCCTCCGGCGACATGGACCGGCGCGACATACGCAGCTTCCGCTTCATCGTCACCCAGCCGCTGTCGTTCGGCAATCTGCGCATGATCGCGGCCAACTGGCTTTCGATCAACATTCTGCCTTATGCGCTGATGCTGATCTTCGCCGGCACCATCCTCGGCGTCGTCACCGCCCTTCTGCTGCGCCGTCTGGGTCGACCGACGTGATCGGCGCGCTGCTGGCTGCCCTCTCCCTGCTGGTCCTGGGAGCGCTGCCCGTGAGCGCCCAGCCCGCCACCCTGATACCGCTCAACGCCTGGAACGCGTATGTCGAGCACTTCATCGACGAGAGCGGACGTGTCGTCGATAGCGCCAATGGCGGCATCAGCCACAGCGAGGGCCAGGGCTACGGCATGCTCCTGGCTTATTTATCTGGTGACAGAAGCAACTTTGAACGCATATGGAGCTTTACGCGTACTGAGTTGGTGATTCGCGATGATGGACTCGCAGCATGGCGCTGGGACCCCAACTCTACACCTCACGTCACCGACGTAAATGCGGCGAGCGATGGGGATTTGTTGATCGCCTATGCCCTGGCGAAGGCCGGAAAGGCGTGGAATCATCAACCCTATGTGGCTGCAGCTCGCCGATCGGCGCGCGCCATCGGCAAGAAGCTGCTTCTCAAGGACGGAAATCGCCTTCTTTTGCTTCCCGGCATCGCCGGCTTCTCGCCCAGCGATCGGCCGGACGGGCCGATACTGAATCTGTCCTACTGGATATTCGAGACCTTTCCGGTGATGGCGGAACTGGCGCCGGAATTCGACTGGTCGGGCGTGGCCAATTCGGGATTGGAGCTTCTGAGCATCGCTCAGCTCGGTCCGGCGCGTCTGCCGCCCGACTGGATTTCGGCGCCGGCCGGAAAGCCGATCACCGTGGCGGACGGGTTTCCCCCGGTCTTTGGTTACAATTCGTTAAGGATATCTCTTTACCTTTTGCGTGCAGGGATCGAGAACACGGCATTACAGGAACCGTTCCGGCGGAACTGGCTGATCGACAACGGGGGAAACCCGGCGATCGTCGACATACCCACCGGACGCGTGCTCACGCAGCTGACCGAACCGGGCTACCGTATGCTCGGCGCGGTGCTGGCATGTGCACTGAATGCCACTCCGATCCCCCAAGATCTGCGGCGGTTTGAGCCTACGCTCTACTATCCGTCGACGTTGTACTTGCTGGGCTGGGCGCTGGTCGCGGAGCGATATCCGAAATGTCTTTGAAGAGAGCCATTCTACTGATCATGCTCGGGGGCGCCGTCGTCCCTGCAATCGGTCAGCAGATTGAGCTCCCCGGCAGCGGCAAGGACACCGACAGCGCCAAGACCGCCCGCCCCAAGGTCGACGAAACCGCCCTTCGCTACTTCGCCTCACAGGGCGACACGCGCCGCCTCGAAGCCGAGATCGCCCGCCTGCGCGCGCTCTACCCCGACTGGTCTCCGCCCGACGATCTGTTCGGCCCGCAGACCGATGTCGAGCTCCAGCGCATGTGGAAGATGTACGCCGAGGGCAAGTACAGCGACGTGCGCAGCGCCATCGCCATGCGGCAGGCGACCGATTCGTCCTGGCAGCCGCCGGCGGACCTCATCGCCCGGCTCAACGAGGCGGAAGGCCGCCGCCGCCTGATCAACGCCTCCGATGCCGAACAGTGGAACACGGTTCTGCGCCTCGCCACCGAGGCGCCCGGCCTGCTGACCTGCACCAATGTCGACATTCTCTGGCGCGTGGGCGAGGCCTTCGCCAAGACCGAGCAGACGCAGCGCGCGCTCGACGCCTACACCTATGTGCTGACCAACTGCAACGACGCGGCCGAGCGCCTCGCCACCGTGCAGAAGGCCATGCCGCTGCTCACCGACGAGCAGATCCAGAACCTGCTCAAGCTCGAGCGCAAGGACGACGCCGGCAATCCCGAATTCGCCGCGCTGCGCGACGACCTCATCCGCCGGCGCATGGGCCATGCCGCCGAGAACCCCGAATACACGGTGCCCAACGACGACATCAAGCGGATGGAGACGCTGGCTCGCAAGGAGACGACCCCGGGCGACCCGCTGCTGCTCGGCTGGTACCTGTTCCGCCATGACGAGGCGAGCCGCGCGCTCGAATGGTTCAAGCTGGCGCTCGACCGCAAGGGCGGCCCCAAATCCGCCGAAGGCTACGTGCTGGCGCTGAACTTCCTCGGCCGTTCGCTCGAAGCCGAGCCGATCGCCTATGAATGGCGCGACTCGGCACCGGAGAACAACAAGGCCTATCTCGACGTGGTGATCGCGCTGCTCACCGCCGATCCGCCGCCGGTCCTCGACGAGATCGTGCTGTCGCGCTTCAGCCCGGTGGTAATCCGCGACAAGTATGTCCCCGGCGCCCAGGGCCTTGGCTGGTACGCCTACAATACCGGGCAGATCGTCACCGCCCAGTCCTGGTTCGAGACCGCGCTCAACTGGGATCCGAAGGACGAGCCCTCCGCCTATGGCCTGTCGCTCACCTTCTGGCGCCTCGGCGACATCGCCCGCCTCAATGCGATGGTGCAGAGCTGGGGCGCGCGCTCCGAGCGTATCGTCGCCCTCGTCGACCCGGTCGTCCGGGCGCGGCTTGAGGCCCGCAACGCCCAGACCGCGACCCTCAATGCCGGCCTGCGCATCGATCCGCTGGTCGCCGCCGCCGGGCGGCTGACGCCGGTGCCCTCGATCAAGCCGCCACCGCTCGGTGCGCCGACCTTCGGCCCGCAGGCCGCCCGCGGCTATCTCCAGGGCGCGGCGACGCAGTTCACGCCGGTGCCGACCGCCGGCCAGGTGACGCAGCAGTTCCAGTCGATCCCGCAGACTGCCGGCCTGCCGCAGACCGCCCTCGCCTATCAGGGCGCCCCCTACCAGGGGCTGCCCCAGGCCGGCGGCCAGTTCGCCCCGCTGCCGGGCGCGACGGTCGACGCGTCCTATGCCTCCGCCGACTATGTGCCGACCCCGCCGCGCCGTCGTCCGGTCGCCCGCACAGTTGCTCGCACCGGCAACACCGAAGTCGCCGCCCCCGGCGCCTCCGCCGCGGTCGCCCGCGGCTGGAAGCTGCTGGACCTCGACCGCCCGATGGAAGCGGTCAGGGCCTTCGACGAAGGACTGGCGAGCGGGTCCGGCCGGGTCGCCGAGGACGCCTCCTACGGCAAGTCGCTCGCCTATCTCAAGATGGGGATGACGAACCGGGCGCAGGCCGCCGCGCTGCAGGCGCCGCAGAATCCGCGCCGCGCCGTCCAGCTCAGCGGCGACCTGCTGGCCCAGCGCGCGCTCGCCGCCTACAAGGACCAGCGCTATGTCGAGACCATCATCGCCCTCGACGAGCGCTCCCGCATCGCTCCCGAGCAGCAGGACCTGATGGTGCTACGCGCCTGGTCCTACTACAAGATCCGCGACATCCGCTCCGCCGAGCGCATCTTCCGGGCCCTGGCGGCCCAGGGAAATCCGGAAGGCAACACCGGCATGGCGGCCATCGGCGCGCTGACCCGCAAATACCGGACCTGAAGGCGGGCGCGGCGGCACGCCGCGCGACCCTCACGCACCGCGGCGCCGGATCCCTTGCCCGAGGACAGGCCCGACAGTGCCGCCTTCGGCACAGGATGAGCGTCGCGTTCTCCGCGCCTTCCGCTCACCCCCTGATCCGCTCGCCGAGAAAATCGACGAAGGCCCGGACGCGGGCGGCGAGATAGTCGTGTCCGACGAAGACCGCGTGCAGCAGCTCGATGTCGCGTCCGTTAAATTCCTCCAGCAGCGGCACCAGCGCGCCGGCTTCGATATCTGCCTCCGCGACATAGCGGGCGATGCGGGCAAGGCCGAGGCCGTCGAGCGCAAGGCGCCGGACCATCGAGCCGCTATTGCCCTCCAGATTACCCGACACGGCCAGCGCATAGCCCTCGCCGGTGACCGGGTCGATGAACGGCCAGTCGTCCATGGAGCGGCGGAAGTTGAAGCGCAGGCAATTGTGCCGGGCAAGGTCCCGCGGGGTCTGCGGCACGCCGTGACGGGCGAGATAGGCGGGCGAGGCGACGATGACGCGCCGGCTCTCCAGTATCTTGCGCGCCTTCAGCGCGGAATCGCGCATCGGCCCGGCGCGCAGGGCAATGTCCGCCCGCTCGGTCACCAGGTCGATCACCTCGTCGGTCAGTGACAGATCGAGCTCGATTTCGGGATAGCGGCCGAGGAATTCCGGCACCAGCGGCACCAGGCAGCGCTCGCCGAAACCGACCGTCGAGCTGACCCGCAGCTTGCCGCGCGGCGTCGCCGCCGCACCGGCAGCGATGAAGCGCTCGGCATCCTCGATCTCGCCGAGGATGCGCCGTGCGCGGGCGACATAGGCCTCGCCCTCCGGGGTAAGCATGATCGCCCGCGTCGAGCGTACCAGCAGGCGCGTGCCGAGCCGCTCCTCGAGCCGCGACACCAGCTTGCTCACCGCCGAGGGCGACAGGCCGAGCCGCCGGCCGGCAGCGGAAAAGCTGCCCCGGTCCACCGCCTCGACCAGCACCTGCATCTCGCCCGCGCGATTGTCCATGACCACTCATACTGTCTCGACGATCTATGATTTCATTTCATAAGTATTGATCCGGCACGGCGTCTTCCGACGCAAGTGGGGTGGCTGCATATTCCGCCCAACACCCCTTGATCCTGGCCGCGCCGCGCTCCGCCGGAGCCGTGGACGCCATGATTTTACCCGTTGATTGGACCCGCCATGTCCCAGACCCGCATGTCCCTGACCCGCATGCCCCTTGCGCTGTTCGCGCTGACCATCGCCGCCTACGCGATCGGCACCACCGAATTCGTCATCGTCGGCCTGCTGCCGACGGTCGCCGCCGACCTTTCCATCGACCTGCCGCGCGCCGGCCTGATCGTCAGCGTCTACGCGCTCGGCGTGACCTTCGGCGCGCCGATCCTGACCGCGCTCACCGGGCGCATCGCGCGCAAGCCGCTGCTCCTCGGGCTCATGGCCCTGTTCATTCTGGGCAACACCGCCGCCGCCGTCAGCCCGGGCTATGAGACGCTGCTGGTCGCCCGCGTACTCTCCGCCTTCGCGCATGGCGTGTTCTTCTCCGTCGGCGCGACCATCGCCGCCGATCTCGTGCCGGCCGACCGGCGTGCCTCCGCCATCGCCATGATGTTCATGGGCCTGACGGTTGCCATCGTCACAGGCGTTCCGATGGGCACCTTCATCGGCCAGACCTTCGGCTGGCGTGCCACCTTCTGGGCTGTCGCCGGGCTCGGCGTGATCGCCCTTGCCGGCATTGCGCTGCTGCTTCCCGCCGACCTTTCCCGCGCCGCGCCGGCGCGGCTGTCCGACCAGCTGCGCGTGCTCGGCTCGGGCCGGCTGCTGCTGGTCTTCGGCATGACCGCGCTGGGCTATGGCGGCACCTTCGTCGCCTTCACCTACCTCGCCGCGATTCTCGAACACATCACCGGCTTCGCCGCCTCCAGCGTCAGCCTGATCCTCGTCCTCTATGGCCTCGCCATCGCGGCCGGCAACATCGCCGGCGGCAGGATCGCCGACCGTGATCCGGTGAAGGCCCTCACCTATCTGTTCCTCGCCCAGGCCGCCGTGCTCGCCCTGTTCAGCTTCACCGCCGTCTCGCCCTGGCTGACGCTGCCGACGCTCGCCGCTCTCGGCTTCCTGTCCTTCGCCAATGTGCCGGGCCTGCAGATCTATGTCGTCGAGCTGGCGAAGAAGCACCGGCCCGGCGCGGTCGACGTCGCCTCGGCCTTCAACATCGCCGCCTTCAACCTCGGCATCGCCATCGGTGCCTGGGTCGGCGGGCGCGTCGTCGCCTCGTCGCTCGGCCTCGGCGCGACGCCGTGGGTCGGCGCCCTGCTCGTTACCGGCGCGCTGGTGCTGACGCTCTGGAGCGGCATGTTGGACCGGCGCGAGACGCTGGCGCTGCGCACCGCCTGAGCTACGATCTCGACCAACTTCAAGGAGTCCCCATGCAGAAACGCGTGACCGCCAACGGCGCCACCCTCCCCGCCCTCGGCTACGGCACCTTCCGCCTGCCCGGTCCCGACACGCTGCGCATGGTGCCGCACGTGCTCAAGCTCGGCTTCCGCCACATCGACACGGCGCAGATTTACGGCAACGAGGCCGAGGTCGGCGAAGGCATCGCCCGCTCCGGCGTGAGGCGCGGCGACATCTTCCTCACCACCAAGGTTTGGGTCGACAAATATGCCCGCGCCGACTTCGCCGCCTCGGTCGACGAAAGCCTGCGCAAGCTGAAGACCGACTATGTCGACCTGCTG
Source organism: Ancylobacter sp. TW_SC_1 (assembly GCF_056836805.1). Classification (NCBI taxonomy): domain Bacteria; kingdom Pseudomonadati; phylum Pseudomonadota; class Alphaproteobacteria; order Hyphomicrobiales; family Xanthobacteraceae; genus Ancylobacter; species Ancylobacter sp. TW_SC_1. Next base: position 1,377,306 of record NZ_CM166365.1, on the reverse strand, counting down.
CTGCTGCACTGGCCCGCCGGTCATCCCCTGCCCGAGCCCGTCGCGGCGCTGAACGAGGTGGTGAAGGCCGGCAAGGTGCGGCACATCGGCGTGTCGAACTTCAACGCCGCGCAGATGGCCGAGGCGATCGCGCTGAGCGACGCCCCGCTCGTCACCAACCAGGTCGAGTACCACCCCTATCTCGACCAGAGCCCGGTGATAAACGCCGCCCGCGCCGCCGGGCTGTCGGTCACGGCCTATTACGCCATGGCGGACGGCAAGGTCTTCGAGGAGCCGTTGCTGAAGGAGATTGCGGCCGCCCACGGCAGGAGCGTGGCGCAGGTGGTGCTGCGCTGGGTGATCCAGCAGGACGGGCTCGTCGCCCTGTCCAAGACCGCCGGCGAGGCGCGCGCGGCCGAGAACCTCGCCGTCTTCGACTTCGAGCTAACGGCCGACGAGATGGCGGCGATCCACGCTCTCGCCCGGCCGGACGGGCGTCTCGTCAGCCCCGCCGGGCTCGCCCCGGTCTGGGACGCGGCCTGAGCCCCCGAAACGGGAACGGCCCCCAATACCCGGAGCACCGCAACGGCCGGAGCTCCGGGTTATTTCTTATTCCCATCAGCTATCCTTCCATGCTCTTAGAAAGACGCCGGAAAACCGCCGGGACTGCGAGGAGAGCTGCGTTGCGGGTCACGAAAGCCAAGGTCGCCGAGCATCGGCGTTCGATCCTCGATTCAGCTTCCCGCCTGTTCCGCGAACGCGGCATCAAGGATGTCGGCGTCGCCGAGATCATGCAGGCCAGCGGCCTCACCCATGGCGCGTTCTACGGCCATTTCCGCTCGAAGGCAGACCTTGCCGACGCGGCCTGCCGCGAGGCCTGCTCGGAAGGGCGGGAGCGCTGGCTGAAATCGGCCGACCTCAGCGAGATCCTCGACCGCTATCTCACCCCGACCCATCGCGACAATCCGGCGAGCGGCTGTGCCCTCACCGCCCTCGGCGCCGAGGTCAGCCGCCAGCCGCCCGAGCTGCAGAAAAGCTATGCCGAAGGCTTGAAGGGCTTCATCAACGCCATCGAGCGCCAGATGGACGAGGCGCCTCCCGACGTCCGGCGGCGGCAGGCCCTGGCGGTGCTTTCCTGCATGATCGGCGCCCTCACCATCGCCCGCGGCGTGGCGTCCGGCGACCCCGAACTGTCGATCGAGATCCTCGACGGCGTGCGCCGTGAATTGCGCGACTGTTTCGGAGCCTAGAGCACGCGCCGGCAAGGCGGGCGCGCATCCGAGCCGGCCGCATCGCCATCCGACCGGGTCAAGCTTGTAAGGGGGGCAAACGCCGTATTGCGCGTTTGGTCCCCGAATGGTCACATAGGCCGGACTTTCCAGTGCGGGCTTCAGGCGGCGGATGACGGTGGTTCCCCAAGTACGCGGTTCGACGGCCGATCCCTGGCGGATCGGTGTCCTATTCTCCGCAACGGGCGTCACGGCGGCGGTGGAGACGTCCCAGCTCGGCGGCACGCTGCTCGCCATCGACGAGATCAACGAAGCCGGCGGCGTGCTCGGACGCCGGGTGGAGGCGGTGGTCCACGATCCCGCCTCGGACCCGCGCGCCTTTCGCCGCCTCGCCGAGAAGCTCCTCGCCGAAGAGCGGGTACGCCTCCTCTTCGGCTGCTACATGTCGTCGACGCGCAAGGCGGTACTGCCGATCGTCGAGGCCTATCGCGGGCTGCTGTTCTACCCGACGCTCTATGAAGGCTTCGAGTATTCGCGCCACTGCGTCTACACCGGCGCAGCGCCGAACCAGAACTCGATCCAGCTCGCCAACTACCTGCTGAGCCATTACGGCAACCGCTTCTTCCTCATCGGCTCCGACTACGTCTACCCCTACGAGTCGAACCGCATCATGACCGATTTCGTGGTGCAGTCGCGCGGCGTCGTGCTGGACGAGATCTATGTGCCGCTAAACGCCGACGAGGCGGATTTCGCCGAGGTGATGGAGAAGGTCCGCGACGCCGCGCCCGACGTCATCTTCTCCACGGTGGTCGGCGCCGATACCGCGAAGCTCTACGCCGCCCATCACGCCGCCGGCCTCGATTCCCGCCTCCTGCCCATTGCCAGCCTCACCACCAGCGAAGCCGAGGTCGCGCTCATGGCGCCGGGCGTCGCCGCCGGCCACATCACTGCCGCGCCCTTCTTCGAGGCGCTCGGCACGCCGGCCGCACGCCGCTTCGTGGCCGCCTTCAAGAAGCGCAACGGCGTGCATATGCCCGTCACCGCGGCGGCGGAGGCCGCCTATTTCCAGGTGCATCTCGCGATGGAAGCGCTTTCCCGCGCCGGCACCGACGCCCCCGAGGAGCTTCTCGCCCAGCTTGGCGCCTGCAGCTTCGAGGCGCCGCAGGGGCGGGTGCGCGTGGAGAGCACCAATCATCACACCTGGCTGCGGCCGCGCATCGCCAGGCTCGGCGCCGGTGCCCGCTTCGAGATCGTGTGGGATGCCGGTGCGCCGGTTAAGCCGGATCCCTATTGCGTTGTTCAGAACCTTGACGACTGGCCGGCCGACGGCCGCCAGTTCGCGCTGTCATGACGGGAGGCGGCGACATGGCGATTCAGGTGCTCAAGGATTTGCGCGGCCTTCGCGTGCATGTGATCCATCCGCCGGACGAGGAACGCCCGAGCCTCGTCGAGCATCTGCGCCGCATCGGCTGCACCGTCGAGATCGTCTGGCCGGTCCCGGCGGACTGGCCGACCAGCGCCGACGTCGTCCTTCTCGCGATCGAGCAGGACGCGCGCGCCGACATCGTGAAGCTGCTCAAGGTCGATCCCGACAAGCGCCCGACGCTGATCGCCGTCGTCGGCTATGAAAATCCCTCCACGCTCCAGATCGTGCTGGAAGCGGGCGCGGTTGCGGTGGTCGAACGGCCGATCCGTCCCTTCGGCCTGCTCACCAACCTCACCATCGCCCGCACCCTCTGGCTGGAGCGGGAGGAGGCGAAGAAGCGTGTCGCCCGCCTCGAGAACAAGCTCGCCGGCCTCCAGAAGATCCAGCGCGCGAAGTCCATCCTGATGGCGAATCTCGGCCTTACCGAGGAGGACGCCTATCAGAGCCTGCGCCGCCAGGCGATGTCGAAGCGCGTGCCGATGGAAGACATGGCCCTCTCCATCATCCACGCCACCGAGCTCCTGCAGATCTCCCCGCGCAGCCGGGACGCGCGGACGGGCACCTCATCGCCCGCCGGCTCTTGAACTGCGGACGCGATGATGATTAGATAAATTGCATGGACGATTTCCGGTCAGCTTGATCCGGAAAAGCGTCTTCGGCGCGGTCACCACTGTTGTTGGCCGTGCAAGGCAATGTAGCCCGGAAGGTTCGCGAGAGCCTGTCGGGCTTTTTTTGTGCCTGAGTTCCGGCGGAACAAAGCCGTTCCGCCCGTCACAGCATGCCCGCGGCCGGCGCCGCCCCGCGGCACCCCATCCCCGTTCCCGACAACGCAACGGCCCGGCCGCTTGCGCGCCGCGTCCGCACGCCTTCCCGAGGAGAATTCCCATGATGCACGGCGACGTTTCCAGCAGCAAAGACACGGTCGGCGTTGCCGTCGTGAACTACAAGATGCCCCGGCTGCACACCAAGGCCGAGGTGCTCGAAAACGCGAAGAAGATCGCCGACATGGTGGTGGGCATGAAGATCGGCCTGCCGGGCATGGACCTGGTCATCTTCCCGGAATATTCGACCCACGGAATCATGTACGATTCCAAGGAGATGTACGAGACGGCCTCGACCATTCCCGGCGACGAGACCGAGATTTTCGCCGAGGCCTGCCGCAAGGCGAAGGTGTGGGGCGTGTTCTCGCTCACCGGCGAGCGCCATGAGGAGCACCCCAACAAGGCGCCGTACAACACCCTCATCCTGATGAACGACAAGGGCGAGATCGTCCAGAAGTACCGCAAGATCATGCCCTGGGTGCCGATCGAGGGCTGGTATCCTGGCAACTGCACCTATGTCTCGGACGGGCCGAAGGGCCTGAAGATCTCGCTCATCATCTGCGATGACGGCAACTATCCCGAGATCTGGCGCGACTGCGCCATGAAGGGCGCCGAGCTGATCGTGCGCTGCCAGGGCTACATGTACCCGGCAAAGGACCAGCAGGTGATCATGGCCAAGGCCATGGCCTGGGCGAACAACTGCTACGTCGCGGTGGCCAATGCCTCCGGCTTCGACGGCGTCTATTCCTATTTCGGCCACTCGGCCATCGTCGGCTTCGACGGGCGCACGCTCGGCGAGTGCGGCGAGGAGGATTACGGCATCCAGTACGCCGCGCTCTCGGTCTCGCTGATCCGCGACGCGCGCAAGAACATGCAGTCGCAGAACCACCTCTTCAAGCTGGTGCATCGCGGCTACACCGGCATGATCAATTCCGGCGAGGGCGACAAGGGCGAAGCCGCCTGCCCCTACGACTTCTACAAGCGCTGGGTCGCCGACCCCGAAGGCACCCGCGAGATGGTGGAATCCTTCACCCGCACCACCGTCGGTACCGAGGAATGCCCGATCGAGGGCATCCCCAACCCCGAAACCACCCATCGGTAACCGGGAGCCGCGCGGCACACCCGCCCCGTTGCAGCGGGGCGGGTGTGTCTTTGGTCCCGCCACATCTCATCCCGTCGGACAACGGAGCAACAGACATGGACCGTAAGACCGCCGCCTCCTTACAAGAGTCCGAAGAGCAAATCGAGCACCTGCTCGGCAGCGAATACGAGCACGGCCCCGTGCCGCTCGCAGCCCGCCACAGCACCTTCGCCGTCACGATGGTCTGGGCCGGGTTCCCCATGATCATCACCGGCGCGATGACCGGTTCGTTGCTCGTGCTCGGCATGGGCTTCTCGCACGCCCTCGCCGCCATGATCATTGGCAACCTTCTCATGCTGTTCTATGTCGGCGCGCTCGGCCTTCTGGGTGCGCGCACCGGCATGAATTTCGCGCTGATCGCCAGCCAGGTCTTCGGTCGCAAGGGCTACATGCTGGCCTCCGGCCTGCTCTCCACCCTGCTGCTCGGCTGGTACGCGGTGCAGACCGGCATTACTGGTGCTCTGGTCAGTTCGACCTACGGCCTCAGCTATGTCGGCATGACCGTGCTTGCCGGCGTGCTCTACATCGCCATCACCTTCGTCGGCGTGAGGGGTCTGCACTGGATCGGTATGGTTTCCGTGCCGCTGTTCGTCATCCTCGGCGGATGGGTGGCGCTGCACTCGGCCTCAACCACCAGCTGGGCGGCGATCTACGCCTATCCCGGCAATAACGGCGTCGCGACCATGTCGATGGGCGTGGGCCTCACCGTGGTGATCGCCCTGTTCATCGACGCCGGCACGGTGACGGCGGATTTCAACCGCTGGGCACGCACGCCGGCAGCATCACTGATCGCGACCTTCAGTGCCTTCCCGGTCGCCAATCTCATCGCCATGCTGGTCGGCGGCGTGATGACGGCGGCGCTCGCCGTGCCGGATGCCAATCCCTTCGGCGCCGACAACATGTTCGGCTACATGAACGCGATGCAGGTCGGCTGGCTAAGCGTTCTTGCCTTCATCTTCCTCTATCTCAATCTAGGGTCCGTGTGCTCGCACTGCCTCTATAACGCGGCGACCGGCTGGTCGCGCATCACCGGCACGCATATGCGCATCATGGCCGTGGTGCTCGGCGCGATCGGCATCGTCGTCGCGGCGGGCAATGTCTGGGCGTTCTTCATTGCCTGGCTGTCGCTTCTCGGCATCATCGTGCCGCCGATCGGCGCCATCATCCTGGTCGACAAATACATCTCCCGGCCCGTCGACGCCGCGGCCGACTGGAAGCCGCGCGCCTTCGCCGCCTGGGCGATTGGCTCCATCGTCGCCTTCGCGGTCGAGCACTTCGCTCCCGGCCTGTCGACCGCCATCTCGGCGGCGGTCGTGGCCGGAGCCGCCTACTGGGCGCTGTGCGGCTTCGCCGTACGCTCCGTTCAACCGGCCTGACCCACCCGCCCAGCCGGCATCGCACGCCAAGCGGTGCCGCCTTCCTGCTAAACGCGCCCGCCCAAGGGGATATTCCCATGAGTCTCGACTACGACATCTTCGACCTCGGCGATCTTGTTCTCCAGAGCGGCGCCACGCTGCGCGACTGCAAGCTTGCCTACAAGACCTTCGGCACGCTCAACGCGGCCAAGGACAACGTCATCCTCTATCCGACCTGGTATTCAGGTCAGCACTACGAGAATGAGTGGCTGGTGGGCGAGGGCATGGCGCTGGATCCGGCGAAATACTTCATCATCATCCCGAACATGCTGGGCAACGGCCTGTCCTCCTCGCCCAGCAACTACCCCGAGCCCTATAACGGCCCGCGCTTTCCCGACATCACCGCCTATGACAACGTGAAGGCCCAGCACAAACTGGTCACGCAGAAGTTCGGCATCGAGCACATCCGCCTCGTGACCGGCTGGTCGATGGGCGCGCTGCAGACCTTCCAGTGGGGGGCCCAGTACCCCGACATGATGGACCTGATCGCGCCGTTCTGCGGCTCGGCCAAATGTTCGCGGCACAATTTCGTGTTCCTCGAAGGTGTGAGGGCGGCACTCACCGCCGACGCGGCCTGGAACGAAGGCTGGTACACGAGCAAGCCGGCGCGCGGCCTGCGCGCCGCCGCCCGTGTCTATGCCGGCTGGGGTTTCTCGCAGACCTTCTATCGCCAGAATCTCGACATCGAGGCGCTCGGCTATTCCTCGCTCGAGGACTTCCTCGTGGCCTTCTGGGAAGGCTTCTTCCTGCCGAAGGACGCCAACAATCTGCTGACCATGCTGTGGACCTGGCAGAATGGCGACATCAGCGCCAACGAGATCTACAAGGGCGACTTCAAGGCTGCCCTTGGAGCCATCAAGGCCAAGGCGCTGGTGATGCCCGGCCAGACGGATCTCTACTTCCCGCCGGAGGACAGCCAGTTCGAGGTCGCCCACATGCCGAACGCCACCTGTCTGCCGATGCCATCGGTCTGGGGGCATTTCGCCGGCGGACCCGGCACCAACCCCGAGGACGTGAAATGGCTCGACGCGCGGCTCAAGGAGCTGCTCGCCTCCTGATCCGACACGCCGGCTGGCGCGGCGGCCTTCCTCACCGCCGCGCCAGCCGGAAATAGAGCTCCGACAGCCGCATCGGCAGGTCCTCGACCCGGCGCACCGGCATGGCGTTGGCCTTGCCGAAGATGGCGGGGCCGGACCCGACTCCGCCGGGATCGAGGGTGACGCCGAAAGTGTCGATGCCCTGCGAGCGGAGCTGCAGCACCACGCGCCGCGCGTCCTGCACCAGGTCCTCGCCCGCCACGTCTATGTCGGCGGGCTCGCCATCGGTGAGCACGAGGATCAGCTTGCGGAAGCTGCGCACGCGGGCGATCTCCGCCCCGGCATGGCGCAGCGCCGCCCCGAGCCGGGTCGACAGGCCGGAGGAGAGCCCGGCAAGGCGCGCCATCGCTTCCCCGCCATAGGACGCGCCGAACCCCTTCACCTCGCTCACCCGCACGTCGCCGCGCCCCGCCGAGGCGAAGGCGAGCAGCGAAAAGTCGTCGCCGAGCGTCTCCAGTGCCTCTGCCAGCATGGCCACGGCAAGCTTCTCGACGTCCAGCACGCTGGAACCGTCCGCCAGCTTCGCCCGCGTCGAGTGTGACACGTCGACCAGCACCAGCACGGCGAGGTCGCGCTGCAACAGCGCCGAGGAGCGGAACACCCGCATGTCCGGCATCTCGCCGGCCCGCCGGGCGATCGCCGCCTCGATGGCGGCGTCGATGTCGAGATCATGCCCCTCCGCCTGCCGCTTGAGCCGCGCCGCGCGGCCGACCTTGGCCGCTTTCACGAGGCGCGCGATACGCACGCGCAACGGCGCCGCGCGGTCCAGCGCGCGCCGCAGCGGGCGGACGTCGCCCACCGCCGGCATCGTCGCCCGCACGCTCGTCCAGTCCGGCCGCTCGATGCCCGCGCCCGCGTCCCATTCCGGATAGGTGGCGATCACCATGCCACTCTCGCCCGCAGCCTTCGGCCGTGCCCGGCCGGCGGGCTCGCTCGTCGGCTCCTCGTCCGCCGTGCCGTCGTCGGCCTCGCGCCGCTCGATGCGGGCGGCCTCGACCATCATCTCGATCTCGGCCACGACGTCCGGGTCGATGTCGCCGAAGTCCCACAACCCCAGCCCGTCATCGCGATAGGCCGGCTCCACCACATGGCCGCGCCCGTCGAAGCGCAGGCGCCGCTGGCCGATGTCGTTGGCGAGGCGCGTGCCGATGTCGAGGCTGATGGACGGGTCCTCGATCCGCTCGCGCGCGGCGGCGAACAGCTCCTGCGCCTTGCCGACCAGCGCATCGGGATCGCTGTAGGCGGGATCGAACAGGCCGCGCGCCAGCCGCGCCAGCAGCGCGGCGGTGGTCGGCCCGTCCTGCGGCGTCGCGACGTGATAAGGCGCCCACAGCCGGCGCAGGCCGGGATAGCGCCGCATCGCCAGTTCCTCGATCCGCGCATCCTCGACGAGGTTGGCCAGCGCCATCTGCACCGGCTTGAACTTGCGGATCGGGAAGCGTGGATTACCGAAGAAGAGATGCGCGCCGGCATGCGCGGCGGCGGCGAGATAGAGATCGCGCGCGGCTTCCCCCTTCACTCCGGGGAAGATGTCCGGCAGGCGGATCGCCGGCCCGGCGATGTTCGCCCGGCGCGGTATCCCAGGATCCGCAGGTGGTTGCGGCTGAAGGTTTGGCGACGCGCCCCACAGCGCGGTGAGCACCATCTTCAGCCCGGCCTCCAGCTCGTCGAAGCCCGGCCCGGCGCCGATGCGCGCCAGCAGCCCCAGGGCGAGCGGATCCTCCAGCCCGAAGAAGGCGCGCTGCCGGGCACGGTCGCGGCCGGCAGCCTTCAGCCCGGCCTCGACGAAGGCTTCGAAAGCGGCCATATGGCCCGGCAGGACGAGCCGCGGGGCCTGCCCGGCAACCAATTCCACGCAATCGGGCGCCGCGCCCCCGAGGGCGAGCAGTGCCCGCCACCAGGTCGCCCGCTCGTCCGCCCCGGAGAGACGCGGCGCGATCTCGGTGAAGGCGGCGAGCGCGGCAATGGACGCACCCGCGCCCGCCTCGCGGCAGAGCGCGGCAGCGGCACTGCCCGTCGCGCCGAGCGCCGCCGGGGAGAACCGCACCGACGGTTCAAGGCTCGCGCGCCAGAAGGCCAGCAGGCAGCCCGCGCCGGCATTCACCTCGACCAGCGCCAGAACGCCCGCCGCCCAGGGCTCCAGCGCCGCCTCGCCATGTCGCGCGGCGAGGCGCCGGCGTGTGGCGACGAAGGTGGCGGCGAGGTTCTCGCGCGCCGCCATCAGCCCTGCGAGGCGGTCGAGGGCAGGCGTATCGAGACCGGGCGTGTCTATGTCGAGCATGTCGCTCATGCGAAGCAGGCGGAGATCGCGGAACCGAGTGCCTGGCGCACATCGGGGTCGTCGGTGATCGGCAGCACGATGCCGGCCTGCACCGCCGCCTGCAGCGACACGCCGCCCGTCGCCAGCCGGCCGGCATGGATCAGCATGCGGGTCGAGGCGCCCTCGTCCAGCCCCTGGCCGCGCAGATTGCGCGAACAGGCGGCGATGGCGACCAGCGTGCGGGCCAGAGCGAGGTCGGCGCCCGCCTCGCGCATGACGATCTCCGCCTCCAGCGCCGGGGCGGGATAGTCGAAATCGATGGCGATGAAGCGCTGCTTGGTCGATTCCTTCAGGTCCTTGACCGCGCTCTGGTAGCCCGGATTGTAGGAGATCACGAGCTGGAAGTCGGCATGCGCCGCCACCAGCTCGTTACGCTTCTCCAGCGGCAGCATGCGCCGCGCATCGGTGAGCGGATGGATGACGACGGTGGTATCCTGCCGCGCCTCGACGATCTCGTCGAGATAGCAGATGGCCCCGAAGCGCACCGCCTGGGTCAGCGGCCCGTCGTGCCAGACGGTGCCTTCCGGGGTGAGCAGGAAACGGCCGGCGAGGTCGGCGGCGGTCATGTCCTCATGCGCGGCGACGGTGATCAGCGGCCGTCCGAGCCGCCAGGCCATGTACTCGACGAAGCGCGTCTTGCCACAGCCGGTCGGGCCTTTCAGCATCACCGGCAGGCGATGGCGCCACGCGGCCTCGAAGACGGCGATCTCGTCGCCGACCGGCTGGTAATAGGGCTCGGCGTCGACGCGGTAGGCGGCAAGGTCGGGGGCAATCGGCATGGGGTCTCCGCGAAATTGGCGCGGCCATCCCCCTCGCGCAGGAAAGGACGGCCCCGCAAAGGGGCTGTCGGCAATCCCTGCCGTATCGCCAGCGACGGCTCTGTCGCCCGGCAATACTATTAGAAATCCATTCGCTGCGCCGCACAAGAGGATGTTTGCGGACGGCGGACGGGCGAGCCCGCGCTAGCATGTAACGATATCCCTCTGGAGCCCACGACCATGCGCAAGCTTGCCCTCGATACGGTCTACCAGTTGATCGAGCCCGGCCCCGTCGTCCTTCTGACCACCTCGCGGAACGGCAAGCCCAACGTCATGACCATGTCCTGGCACATGATGATGGAGTTCAGCCCGCCGCTGATCGCCTGCATCGTCAGCGAGAACGATTTCAGCTTCCAGGCGCTCAAGGCCACGGGGGAATGCGTCATCGCCCTTCCCGCCGTCGAGCTGGCGGAGAAGGTGGTGGCGGTCGGCAACAGTTCCGGGCGGGAGGGCGACAAGTTCGTGCGCGTCGGCCTGACCCCGCTGCCGGCGAGCGAGGTCGCCGCGCCGCTGGTGAAGGAGTGCTTCGCCAATCTCGAATGCCGCGTACGCGACACCACGCTGGTCGAGGCCTACAACCTCTTCGTGCTCGAGGTCGTGGCGGCGTGGACCGACCCGGCGCAGGAGCAGCCGAAGACCATCCATCATCGCGGCTACGGCAGCTTCGCCGTCGACGGCGAGACGATCACGCTCGCCTCGAAGATGCCGTGAGCCTCTACTGCGCCCCCTGCAGCGCCTTGCGGAAGCGCAGCACCGCCAGCCCGAAGAAGGCCGCGCCGATGCCGAGCAGCGCCAGCAGGTTCGGCCAGATGACCGACAGCCCGGCGCCGCGATAGAGCACGGCCTGGGACAGGGCGACGAAATGCGTCGAGGGCGAGAGCTGCATCACGTTTTGCAGCCAGACCGGCATGCTCTCCATCGGCGTGGTCGAGCCGGAGAGCAGGTTCATGACGATCAGTATCGGCATGACGATGAGGCCGAACTGCGCCATCGAGGTCGAGACGGTGGCGACGAGGATGCCGAGCGACGTCACCGAGAACTGGTAGACCAGCATGGAGGCCACAAACAGCGCCACCGAGCCCTGCACCGGCACATTCAGCACCCGCTCGACCACGACCAGCAGCGACAGCGTCGCCGCCACGACGATCACCAGCCCGTTGGCCCAGATCTTCGCCAGCATGATCTCGATCGGCGTCACCGGCATCACCAGCAGATGCTCGATCGTCCCATGCTCGCGCTCGCGGATCAGCGCCGCGCCGGAGAGGATGACCGCCAGCATGGTGACGTTGTTGATCACCTGCATCACCGAGGTGAACCAGGCGGAGGTCAGGTTCGGGTTGAACTTCGGCCGGATGACGACGTTCACCGGCGCATCGGAGTTGACTGCGGAATTGGCTGCAAGAGCTGCTGCCACTTCCTGCTGCAGGATGTTCTGGATGTAGGAAGCGCCGTTGCCGGCCTGCGACATTGCGGTGGCGTCGATGTCGAGCTGGATGGTCGGGGTGCGCCCGGCGATCAGGTCGTGCTCGAATCTCGGCGGGATCTCGACCACGAAGACGAAACGGCCGGAATCCATCGCCTCGTCGATCGCGTGGGCGCCGATCAGTACCGGCTCCTTGAAGAACGGCTTGAGCAGGGCGTCGCGCAGTCGGCGCGACAGCGCGGTCTGGTCCTCATCCACCACCGCCACCGCGGCGTTCTCGACCTCGAACTTGGCGCCCACCGAGACGGTGTAGACCGCCACGGTGAAGGTGTAGACGATGAGCAGCGCCAGCACCGGGTCCGACTTGAGGCTGTAGAGCTCCTTGATGCCGAGGCGCCAGATGCGCGCCATGCGAGCGAGCATTCCCGCCAGCATGTCAGGCCCCCTGCTTGCGCAGCGCCAGCATGGCGCCGGCGATGAAGACGAGCGCCAGGACGAACACCATCGCGATGTCGGCCCACAGCTGCGTGAAGCCGAGCCCCTTGGTGAAGGCGCCGACGCTCACCTGCTGATACCAGGCGGAGGGGAAGCCCAGCCCCATGATCCGCGCCCCGCCGGACAGCGAGGATACCGGCACCAGAAGCCCGGAGAAGTTCACCGCCGGAATGATGGCGATGATCGCGGTGGCGAAGATGGCGGCGACCTGGCTCTTCACGAAGCTCGACACCAGCAGCCCGAAGGCGGTGGTCGCGAACACATAGACCAGCGAGCCGAAGGCGAGCGTGGCGAAGGAGCCCTTCACCGGCACGTCGAAAACCAGCCGCGCCGCCACCACCATGGTCAGGAAGCTGAGGAAGGCGATGGCGACATAGGGAAGCTGCTTGCCGAGCAGGAACTCGAAGCGCGTCACCGGCGTCGACTGGAAATTGGTGATGGAGCCGGTCTCCTTCTCCTTCACCACGCCGAGCGCGGTCATGATCGCCGGTATCAGCACCAGCATCAGCATGATGACGCTGGGCACCATGGCGTTCACGCTCTTGAACGCCTGATTATAGCGGTAGCGCGGCTCGATGGTGAACGGGTAGAGCGGCGTCGACTTGCCGGTGGTGCGCAGCTCCTCGTCGGCGAGATAGCTCTGCGCGATGCCCTGCACATAGCCGCGCGTGGTCTCGGCGCGGAACGGCATGGAGCCGTCGAGCCACACGCCGACCTCCGGCTGGCGCTCACGCAGGAGGTCGCGGCCGAAATTCGGCGGCACCTCGATGGCGAACTTCAGCTCGCCATTCTTCAGCCGGGTGTCGAGCTCCTCGATGGACGCGATCGGCGCGTGCGTCTCGAAATAGCGCGACCCCTCGAAGCTCTCCAGCAATTGCCGGCTCTGGGCGCTGCGGTCCTGGTCGAAGGCGGCGTAGGGCAGATCCTCGACATCGAAGGAAATGCCGTAGCCGAAGGCGAAGAGCAGCAGGAGCGGCCCGATCAGTGCGAAGGCGAGGCGGGCGGGGTCGCGCACGATCTCAAGGGCCTCGCGCCGCGTATAGGCCCAGAGCCGGCCGGCATCGAAACGGCGCACATGGGCGGGAGCGGCGGGGCGTTCCTTCAGCTCCGCCCCGCCCTGCTCGCGGCCCATGCCGGCCTCTTCCAGCACGGCGATGAACACGTCTTCCAGCGTGTCCATGCCGCGCTGCTGCTTCAGTTCGTCCGGCGTGCCGATGGCCAGCACCTTGCCGGCATGCATCAGCGAGATGCGGTCGCAGCGCTCCGCCTCGTTCATGAAGTGGGTCGAGAGGAAGATGGTGACCCCGTCCTCGCGGGACAGCTCGATCAGCGTGCGCCAGAAGCCGTCGCGCGCCACCGGGTCGACGCCGGAGGTCGGCTCGTCGAGGATGAGGATTTCCGGACGGTGGATCACGGCGACGGCGAGCTGCAGGCGCTGGCGGATGCCGAGCGGCAGGCTCTCGGGGCGCACATCGGCGACGTCGGCGAGGCCGAAGCGCCGTTCCATCTCGGCGACGCGCCCGGCGACGTCGGCGATCTCGAACAGATGCGCGTGCAGCACGAGATTCTGCCGCACGGTCAGCTCCGAATAGAGCGAGAAGGACTGCGACATGTAGCCGACACGCTTGCGCGTCGCCATGTCGTCGCCTTCCAGCTTCGCGCCGAACAGCCTGGCCTCGCCCTCGCTCGCCGGCAGCAGGCCGGTGAGCATCTTCATGGTCGTCGACTTGCCGGAGCCATTGGAGCCGAGGAAGCCGAAGATCTCGCCCTTCTCGATGCGGAAATTGACATGATCGACGGCAACGAAATCGCCGAAGCGGCGGGTGAGGCCCGTCGCCTCGATGGCAGGCTCGCCGTCATGGATGACGCGGGGCAGGTCCGGCAGCGGGCCGTCCTCGGCACGCTCGGCCGCGGGCAGCAGGGCGACGAAGGCGCGCTCCAGCGTCTCTTCGCCGGCCTGTTCGAGAATCTCCGCCGGGCTGCCGGTGGCGAGCACCCGCCCGCCATTCACCGCCGCCAGCCAGTCGAAGCGCTCGGCCTCCTCCATATAGGCGGTGGCGACGATGACGCTCATCGAGGGACGGCGGGCGCGCATCCGCGCCATCAGCTCCCAGAACTGCCGGCGCGACAGCGGATCGATGCCGGTCGTCGGCTCGTCGAGAATCACGAGGTCGGGATCGTGGATCAGCGCCGCGCAGATGCCGAGCTTCTGCTTCATGCCGCCCGACAGCTTGCCGGCCGGCCGCGTGGCGAAAGCCGACAGGCCGGTCGCCGCGAGAAGCTCCTCGATGCGCTCGGCCCGCTCGGCCGCGCCCTGCCCGAACAGCCGGCCGAAGAAATCGAGGTTCTCGGCGATGGACAGGGTCGGGTAGAGATTGCGCCCGAGCCCCTGCGGCATGAAGGCGACGCGCCCGCCGACCTGCCGTCGCCAGTGCCGGTCCGCCATGTCGCCGCCGAGAACCGCGACCTTGCCGCTCTGGATGCGGGTGACGCCGGCGGCAAGCGAAAGCAGGGTCGATTTGCCCACGCCGTCCGGGCCGATCAGCCCCGCCATGCAACCCGCCGGCACCACAAGGTCCACCGCGTCGAGCGCGACCGTCTTGCCGTAGCGGTGGGTAACGCCGGTCAGCGCGATGGCGGCCCCGCTCATTGCGGCAGCTTCACCGCAAGCGACTCGGGCCAGGGCGTCGCGGGATCGATGCGGACATAGGCGAGGCCGCGCACGCCGGTCTTCACCCGGTCCTCATATTGCCGCAGCAGCTCCGCCGCGATGCGCAGCTTGACGCGGAACATCAGCTTCTCGCGCTCATCGGCCGTCTCCACCGACTTCGGCGTGAACTGCGCGCCGGTGGCGACGAAGCTCACCGTCGCCGGCACCACATAGTCGGGCGCCGGATCGAGCACGATGCGCGCCTCGTCGCCCATCGCCAGACGGCCGGCGACGCGCGCGGGCACGAAGACGGTCATGTAGACGTCGGAGAGGTCGAGCAGCGTCACGATCGGCGCGCCGGCCGCGACCACCTCGCCGGACTGCACCAGCTTGTACTCAACCCGGCCGCGGCGCGGCGCCTTGAGGGTGGAATCGTCGATCAGCGACTGGACGCGCGCCACCTCGGCCCGCGCCGCGTCGGCGGAGGCGTGCGCCTCGTCGAGCGAGGCCTGGGCGGCGCGCAGGGCGGCGAGCGCGACGTTGAGCTGGCTCTGGCGCAGATCGAGCGACTGCACGGTGCCGTAGCCGCTCTCCTTGAGCTTGGAGGCGCGCTCGTGCTCCTGTTCGGCCAGCGTGCGCTCGCTCTCGCGCTGGGCGATGGCGGCCTCGGCCTCGGCGATGGCCTTCTCGGCGCGGCGCACCTGCGCCTCGGCGCCGGCGAACTGGGCCTCCAGCTCGGAGATGTCCATGCGCGCCACGACCTGGCCGGTCTCGACCGTCTGTCCTTCCTCGACGAGCACGGCGAGGACGCGGCCGGCGAGCTTGGCGGCGACCAGCACCTGCTCCGCCTCGATGCGGCCATTGGTGGAAAAGATACCCGCCGGTAATTTGTTGCCAGTCAATTTGCCGATCAGCGCCTGCAGCCGCTCGCTGAGCCCGGAGAGCGACGTCGCGCCATCCTGCGCCGCCGCGGGCGCGGCGAGCCCCACGCACAGCAGGATCGCCGAAAGAAGCTGGACCGGCATCTGTCGCCGCCTTGCCATCACCACTCCGTAAGATTGCCTCGGAACCTCTAGGCCAAGATGGCGCGCACCGCCATTTCCGCCAAGATGGCCCTCAAGCTAGCCGCCGATTGCGCAGCCGTCTTGACCGCGATCAACGATGCGACGGCAATGGGCATGTTGGATAGGCACAATCCACCTGCGCGAGGTTTTTCGATGAAGGCCATGGTTCTTCATGCCTATGGCGAGGCGCTTCGCCTCGAGGAAAGACCCCTGCCGGTGCCCGGCCCGGGTGAGATTCGCGTGCGGGTCGAGGCCTGCGCCGTCTGCCGCACCGACCTGCACGTGGTCGATGGCGAACTGCCGCCCGGTCCGCTGCCCATCATTCCCGGCCACGAGATCGTCGGCATCGTCGACGGGCGCGGGCCCGGCGTCGTCGCCCCCGCCATTGGCGCGCGGGTGGGCGTACCCTGGCTCGGCCATACCTGCGGCGTCTGCCCCTATTGCGCGATGCACCGCGAGAACCTGTGCGACGACCCGCTGTTCACCGGCTACACGCGCGATGGCGGCTTCGCCACCCATGTCGTGGCCGACGCCGCCTATTGCTTCCCGCTCGACGGCTTCGACGACCCGGTCGCCGCCGCGCCGCTGATGTGCGCCGGGCTGATCGGCTGGCGCACGCTGAAGCTCGCCGGCGCGGCGGAACGCGTGGGCATCTACGGCTTTGGCGCCGCTGCCCATCTGATCGCGCAGGTCTGCCGCTGGCAGGGCCGCGAGGTCTATGCCTTCACCCGCGCGGGCGACGAGGGCGCGCAGCAGCTCGCCCTGTCGCTCGGCGCGCGCTGGGCGGGGAGTTCGGACGAGACGCCGCCCGAGGCGCTTGACGCCGCGCTGATCTTCGCCCCCGTCGGCGCGCTGGTGCCCGCCGCGCTGCGCGCCGTGCGCAAGGGCGGGCGCGTGGTCTGCGGCGGCATCCACATGAGCGACATCCCGCAATTTCCCTATTCGATCCTGTGGGAGGAGCGGCAGGTGCTCTCCGTCGCCAACCTCACCCGCGCCGACGCGCTCGAATTTCTCGACCTCGCGCCGCGCGCCGGCGTCCATGCCACCACCACGACCTATCCGCTGGAACGGGCGAACGAGGCGCTGGCCGACCTTCGCGCCGGCCGTTTCCAGGGGGCGGCGGTATTATTGCCGTGACGCGGCGCCCGCGCGCCCTATCTGACCCATAGACACGTCAGCTTGAGGAGAACGAGACGATGGCAGTTGAGCAGGGCAAGGCAACGGGTCCTCTGGGCGCGGATCTCGTCGCGCGCATGAACGCCTGGTGGCGGGCGGCCAACTTTCTCTCGGTCGGCCAGATCTACCTGCTCGACAATCCGCTGCTGCGCGAGAAGCTGACCCTCGACCATGTGAAACCGCGCCTGCTCGGCCATTGGGGCACGACGCCGGGGCTAAACTTCATCTATGTCCACCTCAACCGCGTCATCCGCGACACCGGCGCGAACGTGCTGTTCGTCGCCGGCCCCGGCCATGGCGCGCCGGGCGTGGTCGCCTCGACCTATCTGGACGGCACCTACAGCGAACTCTATCCCAACATCTCGCGGGACGAGGAGGGACTGCGCAAGCTGTTCCGCCAGTTCTCCTTTCCCGGCGGCATTCCCAGCCACGCGGCGCCGGAGACGCCCGGCTCGATCCACGAGGGCGGAGAACTCGGCTATTCGCTCTCCCACGCCTATGGCGCCGCGCTCGACAATCCCGACCTCGTGGTCGCCTGCGTGATCGGCGACGGCGAGGCCGAGACCGGGCCGCTCGCCACCTCCTGGCACGGCAACAAGTTCCTCAATCCGGCCGCCGACGGCGCGGTGCTGCCGATCCTGCACCTCAACGGCTACAAGATCGCCAACCCCACCGTGCTTGCCCGCATCCCGCACGAGGAACTGAAGGCGCTGATGGAGGGCTTCGGCCACGACCCGATCTTCGTCGAGGGTGACGAGCCCGAGCCGATGCATCAGGCGATGGCCGCGGCCTTCGACGAGGCGTTCGGCAAGATCGCCGCGATCCAGAAGGCCGCCCGCGAGCGCGGCGACACCGACCGCCCGCGCTGGCCGATGATCGTGCTGCGCAGCCCCAAGGGCTGGACCGGCCCGAAAACCGTCGACGGCAAGAAGGCGGAAGGCTTCTGGCGCTCGCACCAGGTGCCGTTCTCCGACATGTCGAAGCCCGAGCATCTGGCGCTGCTCGAGGAGTGGATGAAGAGCTACCGGCCGGAGGAACTGTTCGACGCCGCCGGCCGGCTCAAGCCCGAGATCGCCGAACTGGCCCCCCTGGGCGAGAAGCGCATGAGCGCCAACCCGCGGGCCAATGGCGGCGCGCTGCTTCGTCCGCTGCGCCTGCCGGACTTCGCCGACTACGCCGTGAAGGTGCCCAAGCCGGGCGACGTCGAGCTGGAATCGACCTATGTGATGGGCACCTTCCTGCGCGACGTGATGAAGGCCAATGCGGACAGCCGGAACTTCCGCGTCTTCGGCCCGGACGAGACCGCGTCGAACCGGCTGCAGGCGCTGTTCGAGGTCACGAACCGTGCCTGGGACGCCGAGACGCTGTCCTATGACGACCACCTCGCCCGCGACGGGCGGGTGATGGAGATGCTGTCCGAGCATATGTGCCAGGGCTGGCTGGAGGGCTTTCTGCTCACCGGCCGGCACGGGCTGTTCTCCTGCTACGAGGCGTTCATCCACATCATCGACTCGATGTTCAACCAGCACGCCAAATGGCTGAAATCGTCGAAGGAGGTGGAGTGGCGCCGGCCGATCGCCTCGCTCAACTACCTGCTGACCTCGCATGTCTGGCGCCAGGACCATAACGGCTTCAGCCATCAGGACCCCGGCTTCATCGACCATGTGGTGAACAAGAAGGCCGACATCGTTCGCGTCTACCTGCCGCCGGACGCCAACACGCTGCTCTACGTCACCGACCACTGCCTGAGGAGCTGGAACCGGATCAACGTCATCGTCGCCGGCAAGCAGCCGGCGCCGCAATGGCTCGACATGGACGCCGCCATCAAGCACTGCGCGCAGGGCATCGGCACCTGGGAATGGGCAAGCAACGACGCGGGCGGCGAGCCGGACGTGGTGCTGGCCTGCGCCGGCGACGTGCCCACGCTGGAGGCGCTGGCCGCGACCGACCTGCTGCGCGGCTATTGCCCGGACCTCAAGGTGCGCCTCGTCAACGTCGTCGACCTGATGACGCTGCAGCCGCGATCGGAGCATCCGCACGGGCTCTCCGACATGGATTTCGACGCGCTGTTCACCCGGGACAAGCCGGTGATCTTCGCCTATCACGGCTATCCCTGGCTCATCCACCGCCTCGCCTACCGGCGCACCAACCACGACAACATGCATGTGCGCGGCTATGTCGAGGAAGGCTCGACCACCACACCCTTCGACATGGTGGTGCGCAACCGGCTCGATCGCTTCCACCTCGTCGCCGACGTGCTCGACCGCGTGCCGAGGCTGCAGGGCAACGTCCATGTCCGGCAGGCGATCCGCGACAAGCTGACCGAACATGCCCGCTATATCCGCGCCCACGGCATCGACCTGCCGGAAGTGCGCGACTGGAAGTGGGGACGCCAAGCGTAAGGCCGGAGACGGACCGACCGATCGGGTTGATCAACCCGATCGGAGCAGTCCGGGGAATCGGCGGGCCGGCACCTCTCGTGGAGTTTCTGACAGGCGGACGAAAGCTTGCTGTCCGTAGTTTCCGGTCGATCGCCGCTGTTGGCCGATCGCAGGAAACAGGAACACCCGATGCGCCATATCGTTGCCGGCCTCGTCGCCTTCTCCGTCCTGGTGCCGGCCGCCGCCTTCGCCGGCCCGGCCTGCACCACCGAGGCCAAGGACAAATGGATGACCGAGGAGGCCATGAAGGCCAAGGTCGTCGAAATGGGCTACCAGAAGATCAAGACCTTCAAGATCTCGGGCAGCTGCTACGAGATCTACGGCTACACCAAGGACAACAGGAAGGCCGAGGTCTACTTCAACCCGGTCACCGGCGCCGTCGTGAAGTCCGAGATCGATTGATGGCCTCTCGGGCAGCTCAGGCCGGGGGTATCACGCCTCCGGCCACGGGCGCCGGCGTCCGGGTCTGGGACCCGGTCGTGCGCCTGTTCCACTGGACGGTCGTCGCCGGCTGCGTCCTGAACCTGTTCATCCTCGAGGAAGGCGAACGGGCACACGAGATCGTCGGCTATGTCGTCGCCGCCGCCCTCGCCATCCGCCTTGTCTGGGGGTTCGTCGGCACGAAATATGCGCGTTTCTCGGACTTCGTGCCGACGCCCTCCCGGCTGACCGCCTATCTCTCCGCCCTGCTGCGCGGGCGGGAGCCGCGCATGCTCGGCCACAACCCGGCCGGGGGCCTTATGATGCTCGCGCTCATGGCCCTGCTGGCCGGCGTGTGCCTGACCGGCTGGATGTCCACCCTCGACGCCTTCTGGGGCGAGGAGTGGCTGGAAGAGCTGCACGAAACCCTCGCCAATGCCATAATCGTGCTTGCCCTGCTGCACGCGGCCGCCGCGCTTTTCGAAAGCTGGCGCCACCGCGAGAACCTGGTGTGGGCGATGGTGACGGGCAGGAAAAAGTCGTGAGGGCTCCGTGAGAGTGCTGCTGGTGGAGGACGTCGCCCGGCTGCGCGAGCTGGTGGGCGAAACCATACGGGGCGCCGGCTGGCGGCTCGACGCCGTCGGAAGCATCTCCGAAGCCGGCGATGCGCTCGCCACGACGCGCTACGACCTCGTCCTGCTCGATCTCGGCCTGCCGGACGGCGACGGGCTCGACGTCGTCCGCGACCTGCGCCGCACCAAGAACAGCACGCCGGTCCTGGTGCTGACCGCGCGCGGCGCGGTGGATGAGCGCATTGCCGGCCTCGACGCCGGCGCCGACGACTATCTCGCCAAGCCCTTCAACAATGGCGAATTGCTGGCCCGCGCGCGGGCGCTGCTGCGCCGGGCGCCGGTTGCCGTCGACCCGGTGCTGGAAGCGGGCGCGCTCCGCTTCGATCCCGCCACGCAGGAGGTACGGTGCGGCGAGGAAGTGATCGCCCTCGCCCCGCGCGAACGGGCGGCGCTGGAAATCCTGATGCGCAATGGAGGGCGCGTCACGTCCAAGCGCGGGCTGGAGGAGATGCTCTCCGAGTTCGACGAGGAGATGAGCCCCAACGCCATCGAGGTGGTGCTCTCGCGGCTGCGCCGCCGGCTCGCCCCGCTGGACAGCGGCATCGCCATCGAGACGGTGCGCGGCGTCGGCTATCTGCTGCGCGAGACCCAAACGTGACGACAGGCGTGACGACAGGCGGGGCACCCGACAGGACGGCCGGCACCCGGCCGCGCAGGGCACGGCCGCTCGGGCGCATCGTCGCCCTGCGCATCGTGCTGTTCGCGGCGCTCGCCATGCTGGCGCAGCTCGTCGCCGTGCTGGTGGAATATGGCCGCGACCCGGAGAACCTCGCGCGCCTGCTGCTCGAACAGGAGACGGCCGAACTCGCCGAGGGTCTCTCGCTGCACGGCACGCGCCTCGCCTATGAACTGCCCGAGGAGATCGCGTCCCGCTATGGCGCGCCGGACTCGGGTTATGTCGCCCGGGTGCGCACCGCGCAGGGCGTGGTGCTGTTCTCCCACTGCGATCAGGCCTGCACCGAGCATTTCCTCCCGCTCGATCTCAACCCGCCCTCCTTCTGGCTGCGCATCATGCGGCCGGGCTACCCGCTCACCTTCGCCGGCGGCAGGACGGTGGAAATCGGCGCACGCGACGCCTTCATCGAGGTCGCGGTGACCGGCGATCCGCAGAACGCCATCTGGAGCGTGCTGGCGCACGAGGTGCTCGACCACATGGTGCTGCCGATGAGCCTCACGCTCATCTTCGTGCTGGGTGCCACGCTGCTGTCGATCCGCGCCGCGCTCAGGCCGGTGACGGCGGCCGCGGAACAGGCCGAGCGGCTCGACCCGCTGAGCCCCGACGCGCGGATCGAGGAAGCCGGCATGCCGCGCGAGATCGCCCAGTTCGCCGGGGCGGTGAACCGCTCCTATGCCCGCACCCGCGAGCTGATGAACGCGCAGAAGCTGTTCACCTCGGCCATCGCGCACGAGATCCGTACCCCGCTCGCGGTGATCCGGCTGGAGCTCGAGCACATCGACCACCCCGCTGCCCGCCGCACCACGGCGGAACTCGACGAACTCAGCCATTTCGTCGAGCAACTGGTGACGCTGGCGCGGCTGGAAGCCTCGGACCGCAGCGACTTCAAGCCGGTCGGGCTCGCCGAAATCGGCCGCGACATCGTCGCCACCATGGCGCCTTTCGTCTACGCGCAGGGCGCCAGCATCGCTTTCGAGGAGTCCGGCCATTCGGCGGTCGAGGGCAATGCCGCGCTCCTCAAGGACGCGGCCCGCAACCTGATCGAGAACGCGGTGCGCCATGGCGGGCCGGGCGTGTCGATCGTGGTGCGCAGCGACGAGGGACCGGGCCTTGCGGTGAGCGACGACGGGCGCGGCCTCGATCCGGCGCGCAGCCCCGCGACGCCGGCGCATGAGGCGCCGGGCCACTACAAGCGCGCCGGCGGCCTCGGCATCGGGCTGGAGATCGTGCGCCGCATCGCCGCCCTGCATGGCGGGCGGCTCGAACTGGAAGCCGTCGCGCCGCACGGCACGCGGGCGCGGCTGGTCTTCGCCGCCGAGGCGGGTCCGGTCACACCCGCTCGATGAGCGCCATGGCGGCGGCGGGGTTGCGCGGCTTGAAGCCGCTGATGACGAACAGGAAAACCTCGCGCGGCGCCTCCGACGCGGGCGCCACCAGCAGCGTGTCCTTCAGTGCCGGCGGGGTGCCACCCTCCGCCCAACGCCTCGCGCTGGCCGCCCAGTCGTCCAGCGCCGCCGGCGAATAGCCGAGCGGCTCGTCCTCGGTCGTGCCCATGATGCGGGCATAGACGAAGGGCGCGGTCACGTCGGCGATGGAAGGAAACGCGCTGTCGCCGGCGAAGATGATGGCGACGCCATAGGCCCGCGCCAGCGCGACGAAGTCCGGCGTGCGGAAGCTGTCGTGCCGCACCTCCACCGCGTGGCGGATGTCGCGCCCGTCGACCCGTCTCGGCAGCAGCTTGAGGAAGCCCTCGAAATCGGCCGGGTCGAACTTCTTGGTGGCCATGAACTGCCAGTTCACCGGGCCGAGCTTTTCCTTCAGCTCGGTGACGCCGCTGTTGAAGAAGCGCTCGATCGATTCACCCGCCTCGCTCAGCACGCGGCGATTTGTGGTGAAGCGCGGCCCCTTCAGCGTGAAGACGAAGCCGTCGGGCGTCTCGGCGCGCCATTTGGCGAAGCTCTCGGGCTTCTGCGAGCCGTAATAGGTGCCGTTGATCTCGATCGCCGTCAGTTTCGAGCCGGCATATTCCAGCTCGCGCTTCTGGGCGAGACCCTCGGGATAGAACACGCCGCGCCACGGCTCGAAGGTCCAGCCGCCGACGCCGATGCGGATCAAGCCGTGCTTCGCCATGACAACCTCGCTCATCGCCTCGAAGGGCCGGCAGGATAGGAGCGACCGCCCGTCCCGACAATCGCCCGCCCCGGCAATCGCCCGCGCTCACTCGATCGGCAGCGCCTGCGAATGCTTCACCTGGCTCAGCGCGAAGCTCGATTCGATGGAGGCGACGCCTTCCAGCCGGGTGAGCGTGCGCTTGAGGAAGGCCTCATAGGCAGGCAGGTCCTTGACCACGATGCGCAGCAGGTAGTCGCGCTGGCCGGTCATCAGATAGCACTCGACGATCTCCGGCCACCGCGCGATGGCACGGGCGAAGCGGTCGAGCTCGTCCTCGCGCTGGCGCTCCAGCTTGATCGAAGCGAAGACGCTGACCGGCAGCCCGACCTTGTCCTGGTCCACCACCGCGACATAGCGCTTGATGACGCCGGCCGCTTCCAGATTGCGCACCCGCCGCGCGCAGGGCGAGGGCGACAGGCCGACCCGTTCGGCGAGACGCTCCATGGTGCTGTGCGCGTCTTCCTGCAGCACGGCGAGGATCTTGCGGTCGATGGCATCTATCTTGATTTCCGGCATGAAACGCCACTATTTGATCCATGACTGGCGAATTGAGCCACGATAGGCTCGGCAGCCGACCAAGAATAGCTCCAAAATGCGCACGCGCCTGCCTAGGCTGCGACAATGGGTAAGCCCGGAGCGCCGACCATGGCCCGACACGCCGACGACATCGCCATCCTCGAAGAGCTGGAACGCAAGATCCTCTGGCTGGCGACGTGGACGATCCACAACGCCAACCATGTCCGCCCCAATGCCGACGGGCTGAAGGTGGGCGGCCATCAGGCCTCCTCGGCCTCGCTCGCCACCATCATGACGGCACTCTACCTCAAGGCGCTCCGCCCCGAGGACCGCGTCGCGGTGAAGCCGCATGCGAGCCCGATCTTCCACGCCATCCAGTATCTGTTCGGCAACCAGACGCGCGAAAAGCTGGAGAATTTCCGCGCCTATAAGGGCGCGCAGTCCTATCCCTCGCGCACCAAGGACACCGACGACGTCGATTTCTCCACCGGCTCGGTCGGCCTCGGCGTGGCGCAGACGCTGTTCGCCTCGCTGGTGCAGGACTATCTCCGCGCGAAAAATCTCGGCCATGGCCCCGAGGGCAAGATGGTGGCGCTGGTCGGCGACGCCGAGATGGACGAGGGCAACATCTTCGAGGCGCTGCTGGAAGGCTGGAAGCACGGCCTGCGCAACACCTGGTGGATCGTCGACTACAACCGACAGAGCCTCGACGCGGTGGTGCGCGAGGGTCTTTGGGAGCGCTTCGAATCGATCTTCCGCAATTTCGGCTGGGACGTCGTCATCCTGAAATACGGCCAGCTTCAGCGGGCCGCCTTCAAGGAGCCGGGCGGCGAGGCACTGCGCCGCTGGATCGACGCCTGCCCGAACC
The DNA here is from genome assembly GCF_056836805.1 of Ancylobacter sp. TW_SC_1. Lineage (NCBI taxonomy): Bacteria > Pseudomonadati > Pseudomonadota > Alphaproteobacteria > Hyphomicrobiales > Xanthobacteraceae > Ancylobacter > Ancylobacter sp. TW_SC_1. Next base: position 1,352,527 of record NZ_CM166365.1, on the reverse strand, counting down.
CGCTCTATTCCGCCCTCACCTTCCAGGGCGGCAAGGCCTGGCGCAAGCGGCTGATGGACGAGATCGGCGACCAGGGCGACGTCACCGCGCTGATCGAGGCCCGCTCCGACGAGGAGCTGGCGCAGCTCATGGCCAATCTCGGCGGCCACGACCTGCCCTCGCTGCTGGATGCCTTCGAGCAGGCGCGCGGCCATGACCGGCCGGTCTGCTTCATCGCCTACACCATCAAGGGCTTCGGCCTGCCGCTGGCCGGCCACAAGGACAACCATGCCGGGCTCATGACGCCGACGCAGGTGGAGAGCCTGCGCGCGCGGCACGCCGTCCGCCCCGGCCATGAGTGGGACAGGTTCGAGGGCCTCTCCACGCCGCCCGCCACGCTCGACGCCTTCATCGACGCCGCGCCCTTCCATGCGGGGGGCACGCGCCGCCACCAGCCGCCGCGCATCGCCGTGCCGGCGACGCTCGACGTGCCGCTGCAGCCGGCCATGTCGACGCAGCAGGGCTTCGGCCTGCTGCTCAACGAGATCGGCAAGCGCGAGGACGACTTCGCCGCCCGCATCGTCACCACCTCGCCTGATGTCACCGTCTCGACCAATCTCGGCGCCTGGGTGAACCGGCGCCAGCTCTTCGCCCGCGAGGAACTGGCCGACACCTTCAAGAAGGAGCGGATTCCCTCGACCTATAATTGGGAGTTCTCGCCCCGTGGCCAGCATCTGGAGCTCGGCATCGCCGAGATGAACCTGTTCACCATGCTCTCGGCGCTGGGCCTGTCGCACTCGATCTTCGGCGAGCGGCTGCTGCCGATCGGCACGCTCTACGATCCCTTCATCGAGCGCGGCCTCGATGCGCTGAACTATGCCTGCTACCAGGACGCCCGCTTCATTCTCGCCGCCACCCCCTCGGGGGTGACGCTGGCGCCGGAGGGCGGCGCGCACCAGTCCATCGCCACACCGCTGATCGGCATGGCGCAGGACGGCCTGACCAGCTTCGAGCCGGCCTTCGTCGACGAGCTGGCGGTGATTCTGCGCTTCGCCTTCGAGCATGTGCAGGCGGAGGATGGCGGCTCGGCCTATCTGCGCCTGTCGACCCGCACCATCGAGCAGCCACGCCGCGCCATCGATGCAGCGCTCGGCGACGACATCGTCAAGGGCGGCTACTGGCTGCGCCGCCCCGGCCCCAACGCGCAGATCGTGGTCGCCTATACCGGCGCGCTGGCGCCCGAGGCCATCGAGGCGGTCGGGCTGATCGCCGAGGACCGGCGCGATGTCGGGCTGCTCGCGGTCACCTCGGCCGACCGGCTGCATGCCGGCTGGACGGCCGCGCAGCGCGCCCGCGAAGACGGCGAGATCGGCGCCAGTGCCCATGTCGAGAGCCTGCTCGGCGCCGTGCCGCAGGGCTGCGCGCTGATCACCGTGGTCGATGGCCATCCGGCGACGCTGGGCTGGCTCGGCGCGGTGCACGGCCACCGCGCCCGCGCGCTCGGCGTCGCGCATTTCGGCCAGACCGGCACCCTCGCCGACCTCTACCGCCATTTCGGCATCGACGCGCAGGGCATCGTGCGCGCGGCGCAGGCGATGGCGCCGGGCCGGCCGATCCGTCACCTGCAGCCGGGGCATCTGCGCGCGGTAGGATGAAACCCCTGGCCCGACAAGCGCGCCGCGCTTTGCCCGTGCGGGGCAGCCAGGGGCTCAATCGCTTGCCTAAACCGCATCCGGCAGCGTAACAGAGCCCCCTGTGGCTCTCACCGCTGTCCGGTGCGAAGCCGGTGCGGGGGCAGGGACGAGCGTGGCGGCGTCGCAACGAATCTTCATCACCGGCACGGCCGGCTTCATCGGCTTCCATCTCGCGCGCCTGCTGCTGTCCGAAGGCTTCCGCGTCCACGGCTATGACGGCATGACGGACTATTATGATGTCCGCCTCAAGCAGCGCCGCCACGCCATGCTGGCGCAGAACGAGGGCTTTTCCGCCACCGAGGCGATGCTGGAGGAGTTCGAGACGCTCGGGCGGACCATCGAGGAGTTCCGCCCGGACGTCATCGTCCATCTCGCGGCGCAGGCGGGCGTGCGCTACAGCCTGGAAAACCCGCGAGCCTATATCGACGCCAACATCGTCGGCACCTTCAACGTGATGGAATGCGCCCGCGCGGTGCCGGTGAAGCACCTGCTGATGGCGTCCACCTCCTCGGTCTACGGCGCCAATGAGGAGATGCCCTTCCGCGAGGCCGACAAGGCCGACACGCCGCTGACCATCTACGCGGCGACCAAGAAGGCCTGCGAGTCGATGGGCCACTCCTACGCGAACATCTATGCTCTGCCGACGACCATGTTCCGCTTCTTCACGGTCTACGGCCCGTGGGGCCGGCCGGACATGGCGCTGTTCAAGTTCACCCGCGGCATCCTCGAAGGCACGCCCATCGACATCTACAACAATGGCGAGATGTGGCGCGACTTCACCTATGTGGATGACCTGGTGCGCGGCATCCGCCTGCTCATCGATGCCGTGCCACCGCTTCCCGGCGAGCGGGGCGAGGCGGTTGCCGGCGACAGCCTGAGCCCGGCCGCACCGTACCGCGTCGTCAACATCGGCAATTCCGACAAGGTGCGCCTGCTCGACTTCGTCGAGGCGATCGAGCAGGAGATCGGCCTCAAGGCGATCCGCAACTACATGCCGATGCAGATGGGCGACGTGCCCGCGACCTGGGCGGACGCGTCGCTCCTTAATGAGCTGACCGGCTTCCGCCCCGGCACGCCCTTCCGCGAGGGGGTGGCGCGCTTCGTGGCCTGGTATCGCGACTATTACGGGACGTGAGCCGCCGCGTGCCGCTCAGCCCGTGTCGCGCTCGGCCATGGCTTCGCGCAGCAGCGCGGCCATCTGTCCGGTCCCCTGCGCGAAGGAAAGATGCTCGTCATAGTAGCGGCGGCCATTGTCGCCCAGCATTGCCAATTGCTCCGGATCGAGCGCCGCCAGCCTTTCCACCGCCGCCGCCAGCGCGCGGGCATCCTCGGGCGGCGCGACGAGCCCCGCGCCGGCCCGCCGGACGAGTTCGGCCGCATCGCCCGCGACGGCCATGAGGATCGGCTTGCCGGCGGCAAGATAGGCCTGCGTCTTCGACGGCACGGTGACGGCGAAGAGCGGATCCTCCTTCAGATGAACCAGCAAGACATCCGCTGCCGCCAGCCAGGGGCCGACTTGTTGTTTCGGAATACGGGGGAAGAACCGGACATTGGAGAGCCCGCGCGCGGCTGCGGCCTGTTCGAGCCTCTTCGCCTCAAGCCCCTCACCCAGGAAGCAGAATTCGACCTGCGGGTGCGCGTCAGTCAGCAGGGCGGCGGCGTCGAGCACGGTATCGAGCCCCTGCGCCGGCCCCATGTTTCCTGCGAAGAGAACGCGAAAGCGCCCCGACGCGGCGAAGGTGGGTGGCGGGGCGGCGGCGACCCTGCTGCCATCGACTTCGTCCGCCCAATTGTAGATCACGGCGATCCGCTCGGCCGGCACCCCCCGCTCGACCAGCAACCCGCGAAACCCTTCGGAGAGAACACTGATCCGGTCTGCCCGGCGCCAGGTCCAGCGGCACACGGCACCGATGAACCGCAGGGCCCGCTCATTGCGGATCATGCCGGTGGCGCGCAGCGTGTCCGGCCACATATCCTGCACGTCGAGCACCAATGGCATGCGGCGCAGGCGCCGCGCCACCACGGCAGACAGGGCAACGGTCAGCGGTGGGTGATATGCATAGAGAACATCGGCGCGGCGGGCGCGGAAGAGCAGATAGAACGTCGCAGAGAGAAAGAAGCTGACATAGTTCAGCACGCGGCCGATACGGCTGCGGTCGTGGCTGGGATAGAGTGCCAGCCTTGTGACGGCGACACGGCCATGTTGCTCGCGGCGGAGCGGGCGAAGGCGGTAGCCTTGATAAACCTTCCCACCGGGATAGTTGGGGAAACCGGTCACGACCTCCACATCGATCCCGAGCGCGTCGAGACGCTGGGCGAAGGCGAGGCCCCGCACTGTCGGCTCGGGATCGAACCATTGCGAAAGCAGGATCAGACGCCGCCGAGGCGCGTCGCCGGCAGCGGGGGTCATGGGGTCAGCTCGTTCGCCCTGATCCCGTCCCAGCCATTGGAGAGCGGCGCGGTGCCGAGGATGAGGCTCACCACCCGCTCCGAGGTGTTGGTGATGGCGTAGTCGTCCGGCAAGGGGCAGTGCTCGCCCCGTGCCGTGCGGGCGGCGAACAGGCGGATGGCGACCTCGACGCCGCGCAGGATGGCGGCGCGGGAGAGCCCTGTGACCATGATCGACCCGGTGTCCAGCGCCTCCGGCCGCTCGATGGCGTCGCGCGGGGTGATGGCGGGGAAGTTGAGCAGCGAGGCCTCCTCGGCGATGGTGCCGCTGTCGGAGATGGCGCAGAAGGCGTTCATCTGCAGATGGTTGTAGTCGTTGAAGCCAAACGGCTTCATGAACTGCACGCGCGCATCGCTCTCGACGCCCAGCGCCTCCAGCCGCTTGCGGGTGCGCGGATGGGTAGAGACTATGAGCGGCTTCTCGTAGCGCACTGCCAGCTCCGACAAGGCGCCGACCAGTTCGCCAAGGCGTTCGCGGCTGTCGACATTCTCCTCGCGGTGCAGCGAGACGATGAAATAGCCGCGCGGAGAAAGTTCCAGCCGCTGCAGAACGTCGGAGGCCTCGATGCGCGGGCGGTAATGCTCCAGCACTTCGCGCATCGGCGAGCCGGTGAGATAGATGCGCCGGTGCGCCAAGCCCTCGGCGATGAGATGCCGGCGGGCATGCTCGGTATAGACGAGGTTGAAATCGGCGATGTGGTCGACCAGCTTCCGGTTGGTCTCTTCAGGCACATTGCGGTCGAAGGAGCGGTTGCCGGCTTCCATATGGTAGACGGGAATCTTCATCCGCCGCGCCATCAGCGCCGAGATCGCTGAATTGGTGTCGCCGAGAATGAGCACGGCGTCGGGGCGCTCGGCGGCGAGCACCTTCTCGCTCTCGATCAGGATCTTGCCCAGCGTCTCGCCCAGCGAGCCGCCGCCGGTGCCGAGGAAGTGGTCCGGCCGGCGCACGCCGAGATCCTCGAAGAACACCTCGTTCAGCTCGTAGTCATAGTTCTGGCCGGTATGAACGGGGCGATGGTCGCAGAACTCGTCCAGACGCGCCATGACACGCGAGAGGCGGATAATCTCGGGCCGCGTGCCAAATATCGTCATGACCTTGAGCATTGTCTCACCCCAGAACCGAATCGGCATAGGTATCGGGCACGGCGGGGTCGAACACTGCCTGCGTCCAGAACAGCGTCAGCAGCGGCGTCGTGCCGACATTCTCGATGTTGTGCGTGTGCAAGGTGGGCATGTCGACGGCGGCGGGCTGGCGCCCATTGACGCGGTATTCCAACACCGGACCGCTCGGCACGCGGCGGATGCGGATGACCGCCTCCCCCTCCAGCACCAGAAAGCGTTCTACCTTGTCGAGGTGGAAGTGATTGCCTCGCGTGACGCACGGCTCGGTCCAGCTGAGGAACGTCTGCCCGCCGCCGCCGCCCTTGGCCGCCTCGAAAAGAACCCCACGCGCATCCGCGTTCAGCTTCAACGGGCGCGGGAAGCCTTCCGGGTACAGCGCGGCGCGGTAGCTGTTGAACAGGGCGAGGTCGAACGGGTCCGACAGGTTCGGGAACAGGTTGGCGCCATAGGCGGCGTGCATGTCCTGAAGCCGCGCCAGAAGCTCGCCAACGCTCATCGGGCGCGGCGCGGGCCGAAGCTCGCCGAATACCCCGCCCTCACAGGCGCCGATCGCCGCTTCCACCGCTGCCCCGGCATGAAGCAGTTGCACCCGCCCTTCCGGGTTAACCTCGGGCGTCTCCCCGCGCATCACCTGGTGGATGAAGGTGGCGGTGACATTGTTGTAGAAGGGCCGCGCGCCCTCGCCGAAAATGTGCGGCAGGACGAGGTTGGTGAAGCGCGGCGCGGCGTCGGCAAGGATCTCGCCCGCCCGACGCTTGGAGCGGCCATAGGGCGTGTCGGACGCGGCATGGGTGGAATTGGCGTAGACGATATGCGGTGCGGCCTCGCTCTTCCCGCAGGCTTCGGCGAGGCGGGTCGCGATGTCGACGTTGCCGGTCTCGACCTCGGCTTCAGTGCCGCGGTTGACGCCGGCGAAATGCAGCACCGCCGCCGCACCCTCCACCGCCCCGCCAAGACGGGCGGGATCGTTGAACGTCGCGCGGTCGAGGGGCGCCAGATCATAGGGCGCCGGCTCGCCGCGGAACCGGGCCGCGCAGTTGCGGGCGTGGAGACGGACAAGGCAGTGCCAGCCGAGCAGCCCGCCAGCGCCGGTGACGACGATGCGTCTCGGCCCTCCTACTTTGCCCTCACCCGCGCGGTGCATAGACATCCCGCAGATCTCCCACCAGCGTCTGCCAATCCGGCGGCATATAGCCTACCGCCGCGCGAAAGCGGTCCGACCGCAAGGAGCGATCAATCACCGGCTCGTCCTTCGGCACAATCTCGATCGCCTTGCCGTAGACCTCGGCAACGATCCGCAGCAGCGCGTCCTTGCTGATGGGCGCGGCCGACACATGATAGACGCCGCGCAGCTGTGCGTTCGGCAGCACATGCCGGGCTATGACGCGGGCCAGTTCGACGGTAGTCAGGCCCGAGAAGATCGCCCTTCTGTAGCCCCCGACAACGCCCTCTTGCGCCAGAAACCAGTCGAACAAGCCATGATGGCTGTCGAGCTCGTGGCCGACGATGGAGGTGCGCAAGGTGACGGCATGCGGGTAGTCCACCTCGCCGAGCAGCTTGCTGCGCCCGTACAGATCGGTCGCATCGGGGCGGTCGTCCTCGGTGTAGTTGCCGCGCGTGCCATCGAACACGCAGTCCGTGCTGACCTGGACGAGGCGCGCACCGGCTTCTTCGCACAGGCGGGCCAGCTGGTGGGGCAGCAGCGCGTTGATCGGCAGGGCCACCAGAGGGTCATCTGCAACGGCGAGTTGCTTCACCGCGCCGATGGCATTGATGACCGCGTCCGGCGCGACCTGGGTCAGGATCGCGCGCAGCGTATCGAAATCGTGCACATCCCCGATCCGCAGATAGCGCTCGGGGGTCAGACGCGGAAAGCTCTCCGCGGAAAACGGGCGACGGGCGACGCCATACACGTCAAGGCCCTCGGTCGGCAGAACCCGCGCTATGGCGTTGCCGAGCATGCCGCTCGCACCAACAACAAGAACCTTCATGAAGCCCTCACCTCCGCGACTATCCGCGACTCACGCCGCCCAGCCTTGGATCTCCGCGACGACTTCCGGCAGCGACATCAGCAGCGTCTTCACTCCCGCCACGTCCAGCCGTTCAGTGTTGTGCGAATGGTAATCGTGCTGGTCGACGGTCTCGGTGTCGCCTTCGACGAAATAGTGCCGGTAGTTGAGATCGCGCCCGTCCATGCTGACGCGGAAATAATCGCCCATATCCTCGCTCTTGGTGAGCTCTTGGGCGCTGACCAGCGTCTCGAACAGCTTCTCGCCATGGCGCCAGCCAATGACCTCGACCGGATGGTCGGGGCGGCCGAACAGCTCCTTCAGCGCTGCAATAAGGTCGGCGATGGTGGAGGCCGGCGCCTTGCGCACGAACAGGTCGCCTTGGCGGGCATGCTCGAAGGCGTGGTGGACCAGCGCTACCGAGTCGCGCAGCGGCATCAGGAAGCGGGTCATGCTCGCTTCGGTGACGGTGATGGGCAGGCTCGCCTTGATCTGACGGATGAACAGCGGAATGACCGAGCCGCGCGAGCACATCACATTGCCATAGCGCACGAGCGAAATCGTCGTGGCGGCGTCGGGGCCGATGGAGCGAGCAGCGGCCTGCGCCAGCTTTTCCATCATCGCCTTAGAGATACCCATAGCGTTGACCGGGAACACCGCCTTGTCGGTGGACAGGCAGACCACGGAACGCACCCCCGCCGCCACCGCAGAACGTACCACATTCTCCGAGCCGAGAATGTTGGTGCGGACCGCTTCCAGCGGAAAGAACTCGCAGGAGGGCACCTGTTTCAGCGCCGCCGCATGGAAGACGCGGGTGGCGCCGGCCATCGCACGGTCGACACTGTCTCGGTCGCGCACATCGCCGATATAGAAGCGCACATTGCCGCTGCGCAGCGTGCCGCGCAGCATATCCTGCTTTTCCTCGTCGCGGCTGAACACGCGGACTTCCGGGCAGCCACGGCGCAGCAGATCCTGCAGCATGGTCCGCCCGAAGGAGCCGGTGCCCCCGGTGATCAAAACGCGCTCGTGCTGCATGCCCCTGCCTCTCGTCACGCCCTGTCTACTTCACCCCCCCGCGAGATGCCACAGCTTCCCTGCCCCCGAGCGCGGCGCGGAACAGGTTTCTGTTGGCGAGAATGTCGGCCTGCTGCCGCGGACCTTGCCGGACATAGGCCGCTGCCCGCGCGCGGCGGGCGAGCGCCGTCTCGGCCGGCTCGGTCGCCATCGCCTCGATACGGGCGGCGAAGGCGGCGGGATCGCCGAGCGGCAGGTCGTCGCCGACGCCCGCCTCCGCCAGTCCTCGCCAGGGCGTGGTGTCGGCGATCAGCACCGGCGTTCCCGCGGCCAGAGATTCGGCGATGACATGGCCGTAATTCTCGCCCCTGGTGGGAAGAAAGAAAAGATCATGCCGAGCCATGAGCGAGTCCACCTCGTCGGGGAGCACGGCCCCTCCCCAGCGCACCTCAATATTCGCTGGCACTGCGGCTGCCTGCTGGACACACAACACGCGGTAGGTCTCGTCCTCGGGAGGACCGTAGATGTTGAACATCACGCGAGAGCGTACCCGTGCCAGCGTGTCGAGCGCAAAGGCGAGGTTCTTCATCGGCGAAATGCGCCCCACAAACAGCACCCGCAACGGCTCACCGCTACCACGCAACTCATGCAGGGACGGCGCGTCGGCCAAACGGGCGGGCAGATCGCAGGCCACCGTCACCTCGGCCTGCGGCCCGATGACGGCGGCGATGTCGCGCGCCTCAAAATCCGAAGAAGCCTGCCAGCGCAGGGCGCGGAACAGGCCGGCCGCCCTGCCGGCGGCGAGATAGCCACGCTTCTTGAACCCCTTCAGCGCCAGGGCGCCCACGGAGAACTCGCCGCGTGGCGCCAGCACGGTCGGCCGGCGCGGAATCCGCCCGAGACGGCGCGCCAGCAGCGGCACGATGGTGAAGCGCGGGGAGAAGAAGCTGTTGAGGTACAGCACATCGTGCGGCGTCTCGGCGATGAGGCGACTGATCGCCCCCGGACCCTGGCGCGCCGGAGAGGTGTAGTGCACGAGCGCCGGACCCACCGAGACCCAGCGGTCGGCCTCCACTCCGGCATAGGCGCAAGCATCCCCGAGATCGCGGTCGGTGGACAGGATGCGGAAATCGAACTCGTCCGACAAGTGATCGACCAGATGGGCAACGCTGCGAATGGGGCCGCCGGCACGAAAACCGGGAAGATAGCTCCCGATGGTGGCGAGGATGACGGGACGGCGCGAAACCGTGCCATGCCGCAGCTCTTGGCTTTGCGGCTCAGGAAACGGCGGCATGCATATCCTCGTGTACCTCGACCCGCCGCAGCAAACGGCAGAATCGCCGCGCCATTTCCTGCGTGTTGAATTCCTGCTCGGCCACGCGGGCCGCTGCCACGGACCAGCTGGCGTCGACCTCGGTCACGGCAAGTGCCGCCGCGATCGCGCTCGCCAGCGCGACCGGATTGTCCCGCTCGAAGGACAGGCCGCAGCGGGCACTCAGGAACGCCGCAATCTCTGGCATGTGCTGCCAGCGCTCGCCATGAACCACCACGGGCAGCCCATAGGCCATGGCGTGAAGGAGGCTGAGGCCGACCCCGCCGGGATAGACGAACAGGCGGCAGCGGTTGGCGATGGCGGCGATCTCGCCCTCATCGGTCATGCCGCCATGCCACAGGATCCGGTCATCGAGCCGTAATCGGCGAGCCTTTTCCTCCAGCGCCCCCCTCTCCTCGCCGTCGCCGACGATCTCCAGCCGGACATCGGTCAGTTCGGGTCGGGCGAGCGCGTCGAGCAGGGTGCCGAGTTCGGCCTTCGCGGTGAGCCGACCGATGAAGAGCAGCGAACGGGCGCGCAGCCCCGGCACGTAAGGCGCTCGCAAGGCCAGGATCGGCGTGACATTGACGCCATTGTTGAGCGCGTCAACCGGACGTCGGTCGTCGCGCCCCAGGGCCTTGCGATACGCGTCGACCTCATCGTCCGTGTAGAACAGGACGGCATGGCTGAGCTTCATGAGGAGCAGGCGGAGCAGGAAGCGATGGGCGCGGCTTGTGCTGCTCCAATACTGCCCCCACCACACGGTTCGAGCCCCGCGCCAGCGCGCCCAGACCAGCATCAGCATGTTGGACAGATTGCGCGGGGCACCCGACAGGACGACGATATCGCCCCTGCCGACTCGGGTCGTCAGCACGCCCGGCTGCCAGTCCAGCCCCGGCAGCAGGGTCCGCATGGCCGGCAGACGCCGCGCCCAGGGATAGCTCGCGTCATCTTTCGTCAGAACGCCCAACTGACCGGGCGAGTACAGCACCTCTATCGGGCATTCGAGGTTTCTGGCCATCCGCTCGAAGAGGTCGACGCGATAATTTGGGAGCGTCGGCTGAACGATCACCACGCGCGAGGCGCCTATGGACAGATCACTGCACACGAGAGCGCTCCCGTATCGCAGAATTGGATTTCAACCTCAACGACAGCACAGTCTTTGGTACACCAAACCGATTATTACGATACAACGCAGCACGTATTCGCTTCATTTTTCTGCCGCGAGATCGACTATATATTCGATACACCCCCAGCAAAATGACAACAGGAACAAAGCTAACCAGAAAACGAGCCGAAAATGACTGCATCCCTCCCCAATAATATGTCGGAATCCACAGCCCCATAATGAATGAACCATAACCGCCAAGCATCTTATCGCTAGACAGAAATCTATAAGTTAATAGTATAATGCTTAGAGCAAAAAACATACCAAAAACACCACCTATGCCTCCCAGATAATATACGTGCTCACCGAAAAAATTTGCGGCAACAGAATGTCCAGCATCTGCAAGGTATTGGGGTAAATTCTCCAATGTGTAAACCGTCCCGAATCCATTCGGTTTCGATGGCCACAATGCCTTAGGAACGAACGCCAAAAATAATAACAGCACTTGATCTATCCACCCAAAAAAATCAACAATCTCTGCGTAACCTCGATCGTTAAATATCTCACTTGATAGTACGATCGGACTTAACGTAGAATCCTTTGTTGAAAGGAAAATTGCGTCCCAGAGATTGTCCCCTCCAAATCTCAACAAAGTCCCCCCCAATGCACCGATGGGTATAACAAACATCACGATGGGTTTCAGTACAAATGAAAGACCTACCCGCATTAAATACATAAATGTTATGGTCATCAAAATACCCATAACCACAAGACGGCCAGATCCATTCCAGTACAATATCCAATACAATACATTATAAATAAAAATAGAAGCATAAATAGAAATGGCGACTATATTTCCACCACCGCTCATCCTAAGAGCCCCAGAAACAATAATAATACCTATAAACGGCACAAACGTATAACCGTTAGATCCAATCATAGCCAACATAGCGACCAAGTATATAATTACGTATACCGGGCTTGAAATTGAAATTTCATATCTATTCCATGAAATTGTTGGGCATGACATTGTTCCTACAATTAAATATATAACACCTATCACGGACCAAAGACTAACAAAGTAATTTATTTCTATATCAACGTATGTTGTCACAATTATTGGCATTACCCAAAAAGCATAATGGCCGGATAAAATTGAAATGTGCAATATATTTTTATTGCTAGAAAATGCAGTGATCGTAAATGTTGATAACAGGAGAAATATTGTAGCGAGAGAGCTCTCTCCAGAAAAATAAATCGGGACAGAGATAGCTGTTGAAAGAGCACTCAACACCAGATATACGTACTTATATCCTACAGAACGCGCTAATTTAGCGACCATTGCAAGCTGATCCTCCCTTGCGCCGGCTTGCAAGCCCCGCCAGAATAAGCACCCGCGTCAATCCGAAATTAAGCCCCCGCATCGCCATGGAGAGCGGCGTACTCGGCAAACCGGACATGGTGGCGATCGTCGCCACCATAGGATAGCCGGGAAACGACATTATAAGGACCGCCAGGTAGATGTAATCGACCTTCGGTCGGCGCCCGAGGGTGTCCTGTGATGACATCCGATACTGCAGTAGACTAAGGCTCAAGCCTTTACACTCCCACTGACGATCGCACCACGCGCCATGCCGCTTTCCGGTGGATGAGGGCCCTCGCCGAGGTAGGGAGCGCACAACACGGGCCCTGCATAGCACGATTCATCCCTTCCATGGGAAACGCCAGCCTTGAGGACTGCCGAGCCACCGGCGCTGTCATCGCGACCGGTTCATCAGCGTTTCCCGGACGTAGCGCACGAAGGGCGCCGCCTGCGCACCGATGTTCAGTTCCTCCTGATGATAGCGAAGCGAAGCCGCCCGCATCCGCTCCAGGGCGGCGCGATCCGCCAGCGCCGCCGCCAGTTGGTCGGCACCGATTTCGGGGTCGGTCGGGTCAAAGACGAGCGAGATTTCACGCGGCAGGAAGGCAAGGCCGGGATTTCCGGCATAGGCAACCGCCAGCCCGGCCGCGACGTATTCGCCGATCTTGTTGGATGCGGCCGATTGGAAGTAGCTGTAGTCATAGTCCTGCTCGACCATGGGCGCCCAGTGCAGACCGACATCGTAACCACTCAGCGTGTCGAGTAGCTGCGCCTTTTCGACACGCGGACGCACCGTGTACAGCAGATGCGACAGCAGCGTCCGGGCAATGTCGCGGTTCTCGTCCTGATGGGGAAAGTACCAGTCGACCGAAATACCGTGCGAACAAAGCCGCCGGAGAAAGCGTGACAGCCGCTCGCGGTTCAATCCGAGAACATATTTGGAACTGGTGAACACGACCCGGGCGGGACCCTGGTGTGGCAGGAGCCGAGCGGCCTCACGGAGGGGTGGCGCATGCCTCAATATAAATGGCTTCGCCGACATCTTTGGCCAGTCTTCTTGACGGAAACGGCAGAGAATGTCACAGCATTCAAGCTGCACGTCGATATATTCACTCACGATTTTAATTATTTTTACGTACCGTCTATGACGGACATGATCAAAGAAAAAGCTAGCAAAAATCGATCTTCTATTAATCAACAATTTATATAATAAACTCGGAACAATAAATTCGTGTTCAGCTATTACAAGATCTGGATTTACATCCTTGAGAATCGAAAATATTTTATCATTGCCAGATCTAAACCATGGAATACGCCTGCCAAGCCCAATCGGTAAATTAAAATTTCTAACAGTCAGACCTAGAGAGGAACGAGACTTACTCTCTATTTCTGGCCTTGATACATAGAAAACATCTGCGCCAGAAGCGGACAGCCTCAATGCTAAATCATGGAATCCAGGATACATGTTGGCGTCGTGAATAGCGACCATAGCGATTTTCATGCTGCGAACCCCTCCACTCTCCCCGCACCTTTATGCCTAACAGTCAAGCGACCAGATACTCTGGTCGTAATTTTGAAGAGACCCGAGACTTCCCCAAAAATATCCTCGATCTAAACATCCGCGCCGCACCTCACTCCCCCCCCCTTTAATAACCTCGTCCTAAAGCTCAAAGATGAATCTATTTCTCAAAATATCAGGATAGAAAAACGGAAAACCTATCGTTCATCACGTCTTTACCGATTTCTTTATCAATTAATTCTTGTCGAGCCTGAATACACTCTTCAGTGAACAAAATATCTATCAGTTTCCCAATGCACTCAATGATATCATTCTCTTTCAGAGATGAGCATGCCACCCCAAAAGGCAACCTCTGCATCAATGTCGTGACCTCCGTATAGGCCGGCGCATGATGAAAGACAGCCAATCCCGCTGTCGCATAGGCCGACAACTTGCTTGGAAACGACGTTCTTGCCACCGTTGCATGGCTCGAGTCGAACCAGTAGGGCAGATACCCGACATCCATTTCGGACATTATTCTCATCGCCTCCCGGAATGATTTCCGGCCGAGAAAATTAACGCCAGCTGACTTTCGAGCGCCAGCAACGGGAAAATCTCCCATGAAATTCACTTTGATCACCTTATTGTCTAAATTGAAGTTAATTGACTCAAGCGCGGAAATGAAACAGTTCCACTCTTGTTTTGAATATAGAGAGCCAGCAAAAACTATATTTATTTCATTTACATTAATAATATTTCTTTTAGAAAAAATATTATTTATATCTATGCTATGTCGAATAATATCCGAGCGGACGCCATACTGTTCCGCGTACATTTCTTGCATATTCTGGCCGATGACGGAGATTCGTCGCGCCTTTTTAAGCAGAGCGCCAAAGCGTTCTATCATTTCGTGCTGAAATGACCGATCGAGTCCCAGATTATACGCGAAATAGGAGGGGTCATCCCACACCATGACCCGAAGATCGCGCCCCATGGCCGCGAGACGTTCGGCGACCAGGATTACTTCCAAGCTTGAGGCCGTGAGCCAGATCGTTTTGGCGCCCAGGGCGTCTGCGGCCGCCGCCACAGCCGCCGCACGCCGATCCAGTGAGGAGATCCTGAACAAGCGCAACCGCAATGCATGAAAAAAAGGAACGCGGTTGGACGTCGCACGGACAAGGCTTCCGAAGCGTCGACCGCCCATCACACCCTTCTCCATCAGATATTGGGGCTCGCGCTGAACCACAATATCTAGTGGCGACGAACTCAGCAGTTCGCGGAGAAATAGAGCCCCGATGCCGTTCGTGTCGAGATCGACCGGGGTCAGCAACAGGATTGGCGGACGCTGGACGGTATCACCCGCCTCGTCACCGCCGGGGGCTTGCCCGATCTGCTCCTTTGCTTGGCCTCCAGGCCGCCCGCTCATGGCGTCGCCTTCTCCCGAACCATGGCGTGGCCACCTTCTAGCCTCACGACCATGTCGCAACCCTCGAGCGTCGACAGGCGGTGCGCGATGATGCAGATGGTGAGTTCCCGGTCGAGTCGCTCGATGGCCCGCATCACCGCCGCCTCGGTGTCATTGTCGAGCGCGCTGGTCGCTTCGTCCAACACCAGCACCGAGGCCTGCTTGTAGAGCGCACGGGCAATGCCGATGCGCTGGCGCTGACCGCCGGAAAGCTGGATGCCACGCTCGCCTACCCGGGTGTCATAGCCGTCGGGCAGCCCTTCGATCACCTCGGCCAGTTCCGCCTGCTCGGCGGCCCGGTGGACGCGCTCGAAATCGATGTCAGCGGGCCGCAGCCCGAAGGCGATGTTCTCGGCGATGCTAGCATCGGAAAGGAAGATCGACTGCGGGACGTGGGCGATGTGGCGCTGCCAGGCATGGCGGTTGGCGGCGGTCAGGGGTACGCCGTCGACGCGGATTTCGCCCACGGTTGGCTCCAGAAGGCCGATGATGATGTCCATCAGCGTCGACTTGCCGCTGCCGGTCTTGCCCACGATGCCGACGCGCGCCCCCCGCGGAATGCGCAGACTCACATCGACCAGCGCTGAGCGCCCGCCCTCGATGTAACAATAGCCAATGCTGTCGATGGTGAGGTCATTGCGAAAGTCGACGGTCACGTCCCCCGGCGGCGGCGGCACGCGCCGCCGCAGCAATTCGGCGAGGTCGAATAGCGCCTGCCGGTTGCCGGTCGTCGTAACCCAGCCCGAATAGATCTGCTGCAGCAAGGGAAGCAGCCGCTGCGCGCCAAGCGCCAGCGCACCAAGGATCGGCAGAACCTGCGTCAGCCCCCCCGCGCCGAGCGAAGCGACGCAGGCCACAATGGCGACGACGACCACCCCCAGCCCCTCGATGACATAGCGCGGAGCAGTCGCCGCGAGCGTCGTCGACGCGCGCGTGTCGCGGATATCCGCTTCCGCCCGGTCATAAGCCTCGGTGAACACCGATTGCGAACGGTCGAGGAGAATGTCGCGAATGCCGCCGATCCCCTCCTGCATGACCTTGACCCGTACCCCCTGCGAGCGGGCCGCAATCAGACTGTTGCGGCGCAGTTGCACGCGGCTGATCATGGAGGTGCCGAGATAGATGCTCGTCAGCGCCGCCCCCGACGCGAGGGCGACGGCCGGGTCGATCCACACCAGCCCACCGACGATGAACAGGGCGAGCACCACCGCTACCCCCGCCTGCATGACCGGCAGCAGAATCTCGCCCGTGACCTGATGAGCCTTATTCACCGCACCCAGGATCTCGCTGGAGTTCTGACGCGTATGATAGATGTAGTCCTGATGCAGGGTCTGGAAGAAAAGCCGCGAGCCCAATTCATAGGCGACGCCGAAAACGAAGTTCATCGTCTTCTTCAGAAGCGCCAACCGGATCGCGGCTGCGAAGAGGGCACAGAGGGAGAAAAGGCCCGTCGCGACATACATCCAGCTCCTCGGCGTGTCAGCGCCCAGGAACGAGAACAGCGGGGTCAGAAGGGGAAACCGCCCGATCGATTCAGGCTCCGCGATGATCGAGAGGAAAACGACGACCGCCCCGAGATTGAACAATTCCGCGAAGGCGCCGACCAGCATGAGACCCAAGAGCGGCACTACCGACCGACGCCGTGCCGGACTCAATTCGCTGAAAAGCAAGCGACCCGCTTGAAACAGCGTGCTGTCGGGTGTTGATCGTTTCACGCCTGCATCACCGCTTCTTCATCATGGCAAACGCCTCGTCCCCCACTGCCGATATCCCGTCTCCGTGTGCCGGACCGGGGCGCGGCACCTGATATGCTCACTTCTCACGACGGAAGTGCGTGTACTGGCATCACGGCCGGGACTGCCGCATCGTCACTGCTCTCTGGGAGCTGCTAACGAGCCCTTCTGACACGATGGGTGTCATGAGGCAACCGCCCGCCCAGTTGGCCTTTGAGTTCGAGAAAAGCCTCGCCCTTGCTCGACCTTCCTTGCCTATTTTTGCCAATTCGATTAGTTTTCAATTATGCGCGCCCCATGCTGATTAGCACTCAGGTCTTTTGCCTCGGGCCGTTGGAAAGTTTCTTTCGTAATGGGACGTATGACTGACATGTTTGGCCGCGACAGCATGGACCTTCCTTCTCGAACCGTTCGCCTCGTCAACCGTGTCTATCGGAAACTACGTCTAGAGGCTGCATATCGAAATGCTGAGCGCGAATATGCCCGCCAGGATCAGGATTGGAAGATCAACTGGGACTGGAAAGCCATCCACTACAACCGGATTGCCCTTCTCAATACCTTGGTCGCCCGCCATCCGACGGCCGTGTACCTGGAAATCGGCTGCTTTAAGAACGACCTGTTTGATTCGCTTCCGCTGCCGGTGAAGGTCGGCGTCGACCCCGTCCAGGGTGGAACGGTACGCGCCACCTCAGATGAGTTCTTCGCCACCAACACCCAGAAGTTCGACCTGATCTTCATTGACGGCCTGCACAATTACGAGCAGGTCCACCGCGATGTCGCCAACGCCCTCAAGGCGATCAATCCGGGTGGCTGGATCGCCATGCATGACATGCTTCCATGCAGCGTGATGGAACAGCATGAGCCTTACCCCGAAACCACAGACTGGGTAGGTCAGGGCTGGAAGGTGGCGTTTGAACTGCTCAAGACCGAAGGCCTCGATTTCAAGATCGTGAAAATCGATCATGGCGTCGGTGTCATCCGTGTAATCACGCCAGGCACCGAACTGGCGGACCTCAGTGCCCCCTTGAACGGCCCCCAGTTTCCCTATTTCTACGAGAACTACACCCGCCTGCCGCTGGTAACGTGGGACGAAGCACTGCCTTGGCTGCGCGCGGCCTGAGACGCACGCCGCCTCAGGCCGCGCCGGTGAGTCCCGCCGGCCCGCGCATGGGCGGGGGGGACTGCATCGCCAGCCAGCGCAGATCGCTGACGGCTTCCGCCGGCTCGTAGCCGGTCGGTGCCTCCCGCAGAAGGGCGCGGATGGCCGGCAGGTCATGTGCGTCGCAGGCGGCCGTGAGCCGGCGCAGTAGCGTGTCGAGCGCCGGCCAGTCCATCGAGACCTCGGTGGCCGTCATGATACGGGGATGCGCGGTCGGCCTCGCGCCGTCCCCGACCAGCAGCTCCTCAAACAGCTTCTCTCCCGGCCTCAGTTCGGTGAACCGGATCTCGATGTCACCCGTAGCCCGGACGGCGAGGGCGCGCCCCTCCTGGACGACAACCGGGTTGAGGCCACTCAGCCGCACCATGCGCATGGCGAGATCGACAATCCGCACCGGCTCGCCCATGTCGAGGATGAACACATCGCCGCCCCGGCTCATGGCACCCGCCTGGATCACCAGTTGGGCCGCCTCGGGGATCGCCATGAAATAGCGGGTGATGTCCGGATGCGTGACCGTCACCGGGCCATTGGCCTCGATCTGCTTACGGAACAGTGGGATGACCGAGCCGGAGGAGCCGACGACATTGCCGAACCGGACGATGGAGAACACCGTCTCGCCGGGCGTGCCACTCAGCGCCTGGCAGACGAGTTCGGCAATGCGTTTGGAAGCGCCCATCACATTGGTCGGGCGCACCGCCTTGTCGGTCGAGACCAGCACGAAGGCCTTGACCCCGCAGGCGTGTGCCGCTTCGGCAAGAGCGAGGGTGCCGAACACATTGTTGCGCACCCCCTCCACGGCGTTGCGCTCGACCAGTGGCACATGCTTGTAGGCGGCCGCGTGGAAAATCGTATCGACGCCAAAGCGGCGCAGCGCGCATTCGACGCGCGGCCGATCGAGCACGGAGCCGAGCAGTGGCACGATTGTCGACTCCAGCCCCTCGGCTTCGGCGAGGCCGCGCAGTTCCTCGTCGACGCTGTAAAGGCCAAATTCCGACAGGTCGAGCAGAATGAGGCTCGCCGGGCGCAGGCGCAGGATCTGTCGGCACAGCTCGCTGCCGATGGAGCCGCCCGCCCCGGTAACCATGATCACCTTGCCGCGGATATTGGCATCGAGCAGTTCCTGCCGTGGCGGCACCAGATCGCGGCCGAGCACGTCCTCGATCGCGACCTCGCGGATCTCGCTCAGTTCGGCACGCCCGGAGACGATGTCGGACAAGCCGGGAATGGTCTGGACGCGCAGGCCAAGCGGCTCCAGCCGCTCCAATATATCGCGGCGTTGTTGCCGGGTGGCGCTCGGAATGGCCAGCAATAAGCTCTCCACACCATGCTCGTCGATCAGCTTCTGCAGGCGGGCGGGTGCATAGACTCGGAGCCCGCCGATGTCACGGCCCTGGAGCTCCGCTGCGTCGTCGACAAAAGCGACAGGAGCGTAATCCCCGCCATGTTCCAGCGTTGCTAGAAGCTGCCGCCCGGCGGACCCGGCGCCGAAGATAATGACCCGCGCCTTCAGGCGTGCCTGACGTTGGCGATAAACGGCGCGCAATCCGAATCGCGCGCCGCCGAGAAAGCCCATGGAAAGCAGCCAGTATATGGCGGGCACGGAACGGGGGAGGAACAGGTCGAGCCCCTGCGCCACGACCAGCAGAAAGGCGGCGGAAATGGCGAGGCTCAAGACCAGCACCCGAACCGTGCGACCGGCGACATGGCGCACGACGGCCCGGTAAAGCCCCATCGCCCGGAACAGCAGAAGGGTGCAGGGAAGGGAGATGGCGAAGGCAAGCCAGCTTTCCCGCGATAAGGCGAGCGAAAAGCTGTCGAGACGCAGCGCCATCGCCAGCCCGAAGCTGCCAGTAAGGAACGCCGCGTCCGCGAGATAGAGCACAGCCCGCTTCTTGGCCCGGCTGAGGCCGATCAGATAGTTGAGAACGCCGCCCGTCATATCTGTGTCCGCCCTTCGGCGCTGTCTGTTACGCCCACAAATGTGCGGACCTTTGGTAGCTCCCTCCCTACGTGGAGTCGGCCTCAATGGTTCCTGAAAGCCCGGGCCAACACCTGCGCGGCGGCTGCCCCGGTGCGTTTTACCTCATCCGCCGTCAGCGTGGGATGAACCAAAAACATCACGCTCGTCTCACCCAGCTCTCGCGCCAGCGGAAGCCGTTCCCGCGGCTGCCAGCCTGTCGCCTCGAAGGCCTTCTCCAGATAAACCTCCGAGCAACTGCCCTGATAACAGGGCACATCGAACGTATTTATTTCGGATATGATACGGTCACGCGACCAGCCATGTCGCAGTTTATTCGGCTGCACATAAACGTAAAGTTTGTAGCGGGCGTGACTATCCGTGGATGGGGCGAGAGCGCTGCGGTCCGGCGGGGCCGGCACGCGCAGGCCGCAGCCGGCGAAAGGCGCGAGCGCGTCCAGTATCCTGTCGGCATTGGCGCGCCGCGTGGCCACCCAGTCATCGACATGCCGCAGCTGCACCCGCCCGATCGCGGCCTGCATTTCGAGCATGCGCCAATTGGTACCGAAGCTCTCGTGCAGCCAGCGGAAGCCCGGCGGGTGCTGGCGGTTATATACCGCGTCCCAGCTCTTGCCGTGGTCCTTGTAGGCCCACATGCGCGCCCAGAGATCGGCGTCGTCGGTGGTGACCATCCCCCCCTCGCCGCCGGTAGTCATGATCTTGTCCTGGCAGAAGGACCAGGCGCCGACATGGCCGATCGAGCCGACGCTGCGCCCGCGATAACGGGCGCCATGGGCCTGCGCGCAGTCCTCGATCACCTTGAAGCCATGGCGCGCCGCCAATTCCATGATCGGGTCCATGTCGCAGGGCCATCCCGCCAGATGGACCAGCACCACGGCGCGGGTGCAGGGGGTGAGGACGGCGGCGATGGTGTCGGCGGTCAGGTTACCGCTCTCCCGGTCGACATCGGCGAAGACCGGCGTCGCCCCCGCATTCACCACGCAGGACACCGAGGCGATAAAGGTGCGGGGGGTGACAACGACCTCGTCGCCCGGCCCGATGCCAAGGCCATGTAGGGCCAGATCGAGCGCCACCGTGCCATTGGCGAGGGCGATGGCGCGGCGCGTGCCAGCCCAGGCGGCGAATTCGCGCTCGAACGCCCGCCCCTCCTCGCCGGTCCAGTAGTTGACCTTATTGGAGGCAAGGACGCGCTGGACGGCCACCATCTCCTCAGAGGTGAAGCTCGGCCAGGGAGAGAAGGGACCACCAAGCATGATCAGGACTTAACGAGCGGGCGCGCCGGATTTCCGACAACCGTCACCCCGGGCGGCACGCTCTTGGTAACCACTGCACCCATGCCGATGACCGCTTCCCTGCCAATGACGATCGGCGCACCCGGATTTCCCTGCCGAATGACAGCCCCCGTGCCGATATAGGCATGGTCCTCGATCACCACATTTCCGTTGCATTGAACGCAAGGCGCAAGCGTCACGAAGTCACCCACAACGCAATCATGCGCAACATAAGAATAAATGTTCGCGTGAAAGTTTCTACCGATGGTCACGTTTGACGTTAACGTTACAAACCCACATAAAATATGACCTTCGCCCAAGGTCACAGCATCGAGAATACGTACGTTGTCAGCCTTCACGTCAACGAAACCGACACCAGTAGCCAAGCATTTATCAACGATGGCCTCACGCACCTGCGAATTGGCAATCGCGATGGCGACTTTTTTCTCGGACGCCGGAGCGGCCGCGAATGCCTCCCAGTTCATGACCCGGTGGCCGTTCACGCTATCGGCGTCGACATTATCGTCGATAAAGACCGCCTCGGCGCCAACCGGAACGTGGGCCCGAAGCAAGGGCATAACCTCGCGGCCAAAACCGCTCGCCCCATAAACCGCAAAGAGCTTCATCAACGTTGCTCCCCGCCGCCGCCGAATTTTGCCATCGTCGCCTGGCCCGCTGCGCTGATGCCTTCGCGCATGAACACTTTCGCCGCCGTCAGCCACAGTATCTTGATATCAAGAGCGATGCTACGATTGTCTATGTACCAGACATCCATGGCAAATTTCTCGTCCCACGAAATCGAATTCCGCCCGTTCACCTGAGCCCAGCCGGTGATGCCCGGACGCACCTCGTGGCGGCGAGCCTGCTCCGGCGAATAAAGCGGGAGATACTCCATCAGCAACGGCCGCGGCCCGACGAGGCTCATCTCGCCCTTCAGGACGTTCCAGAGTTCGGGGAGTTCATCAAGGCTGGACGAGCGCAGGAAGCGGCCGAGGCGGGTCAGGCGCTCGGCATCCGGGAGCAGGCTGCCCTCACTGTCGCGCGCATCCGTCATGGTGCGGAACTTGATGATCTCGAATGGCCGGCCGACCAAGCCGGGCCGTTGCTGGCGGAACAAAGCAGGCGAGCCCAGGCGCCAGCGTATGGCAAGCACGAGGACGACAAAAAGCGGCAGCAGGACGATGAGCAGCGTTCCGGCAACGAGAATATCGAAGACGCGCTTCATGAGGTCGGCGATCCAACTTCAGGCGACTGGACGGATCGGCGTCCATGCCCCAAGCCCGGGGAGATACCCCTACGCGGAATCAATGCGCTCCCCTCGGATGATACTTTAATCGCTGATGACGCCGGCGTCATCAGCGCGCAGCAGGCGGCGAAGTAAGCCAA
Source organism: Ancylobacter sp. TW_SC_1 (assembly GCF_056836805.1). Classification (NCBI taxonomy): domain Bacteria; kingdom Pseudomonadati; phylum Pseudomonadota; class Alphaproteobacteria; order Hyphomicrobiales; family Xanthobacteraceae; genus Ancylobacter; species Ancylobacter sp. TW_SC_1. The sequence continues at coordinate 1,329,985 of NZ_CM166365.1, read as the reverse complement.
CATCGCGGCGGTGCGCAGCGGATAGTCGGCGAAGGAGTGCAGCATCAGCAGGAAGACGGCGAGCGAGGCGCATTGCTGGACGATGCGCGGACGAAGTCCGCCGCGCGGCGCCCGGACGATCCAGACCCGATAGATCCGCTCGCCGAACCAGGCGAGGAAAAGCGCCATCAGCAGCGCCCCGGCCAGACCGGTCTCCAGCAGGAACTCCAGCCAGTCGTCATGCGCTCGGTTGACATATTGCGGGCCCAGCGTATCGGCGCCCTCATAGACCGGGAAGACGGCGGTGAAGGTGCCGAGCCCGGTCCCGAAGGGCAAGGCGTCGAGGGTGGCCTGCAGCGTCGTCGCATTCAGCGTGGCACGCGCGCTGTCGACAAGCCCGGCGTCGAAGCGGCTCAAGAATCGCTCGGCGCCAAGCTGGCCGACCAGCAGGATCAGCGCCGCCAGAACCACGAAGATCGTGCTCCGGACACGCCGCGGCCGCGGCTCCCGGCCACTCAGAACCGAGATGAAGGTTGGCGACATCGCCACGACCGCCGCCAGCTCGACAAGCGCGAGAAGGATGCCGGCGCGCGAGCGGGCCAGCGCGATGCCGGCAAGAAGCAGCAGCGCCACGCAGAAGGCGCCCGACAGCCACAGCACCTTGCGCGGCGTCTGGGTATGAGGGGCCAGCATCTGTTCGTCGCGCGCCACGAACCAGGCGACCCCGAGCAGCAGCGTGACATAGAGCTGCGCGGCGAAATGGTTCCGGTTGGCGAAGAAGCCGACGGCCTCCGAACGATTGCTGATCTCGAAGAAGCGCAGGGCGCTGCCCGGCCCCTGCAGAACCTGTAGGACACCCACGGCCAGCGCGCCAAAGCCGAACACGACCGCCCAACCGACGAAGCGCAGGCGCTGCTCGGCACTGAGGAGGCTCACCAGCAGGAAGAGCGCCAGAGCCGGCAACACGGCGGGCAAGGCGGCAAGGCTCGCCGCGGGATCAACGGAGGAACTCCCCGTGGACGCCACGCCGTCCAGCACCGAACCGCCGCTCGCCACGATGCGCGCCCAAATACCCGACCATCCCGGCGAACCGAACAGAGGCACGAGCTGGGCCAGCGCGATGGCGAGGCCGCAGGCCGCCATGGCCGCGCCGAGCGCCAGGCCGGGCGTCAGCCGGGAGCCTGCCGGCGACGCCCGCAGGCGATCAAGCCAGAACCAGACGGCCAGAAGCAGGAAGGGTATGGAAAAGAACTGCAGGAGCACATCGGCGAAATAGCCGGTCCGCGTCGCCCCGCCGAGAACGATGTTCGCGAAAAGCAAAAGGACCGACGCAGGATACGCCGGTCCCGTATTCGCATGTGGCCTGAGGAACAGCGCCGCCAATCCTGATCAGGGGCTGATCGGAAAGAATTGGGCGCTGCTGCCGCTGTCGGAAAGCGCAATCGCCGCTGCGATGCCGCCACCGACAACGGCCGTGCCGAGAATCACCACCGTGGGGTCGTAGCCCGAAGCGAAGCCGCAACCCGGCACCCGCAGCACCTCGGTCGTGGAACCGGGCACGGTGATGGTCTTTCCATCGCCGAAATCGATCACCGCGCTGCCGGGCCCCTGGACGGCGACCTTGTCGCCGGTCTTGAGCGACGCACCGATGACCGCCGGCGTGAAACCGGCGCCGCGATCCATCGCAACCGAGCCGACGGCCTCCTTCAAGGTACCCGCCACATTGCAGGCATCATTCGTATCAGCGCGGGCGCTGCCGATGGCGCCAATCGCAGCGGCACAAACCACCGCCATCGACAAAAATGAACGCTTCATCCCCCCGGACCTCCATTGACTGCAACGCTTACATACCAGCCGTCGCGTTTGATACCATCTCCGCCGAAGGAAGCAAGTGATGGACCGGCACGATGGGCCGAAGGACACACGTTTGTGGCGAGCGCGGCCAAAATACAACAAATACGTATGGATGCCGATGAAACCTCGTATCGAGGTCGTTAATAATGACTTAAGTGTAGCCCCTCCTTGGCTTTCTGCTTGCGCCGCGGGCGACGCGTCAAAGGACGATTCCGTTTCGCCGGTTGCAGCGGTCACTGTCGAACACTATAAGCGTGCAGACTCAAGCCCCCGGCAAAGTTGACGTCGCCTGGCGGTCCGGTGTGCCGGCCATGCGGCGTTGAGGGTTCCGGGAAGAGGCGAGTACGGAGCGATCCTGAGTTCTGCCGATGATCGACCTCCACAGCCATATTCTGCCTGGCATCGATGACGGAGCGGCCGACCTGTCGGTTGCGCTCGAGATGGCGCGCATGCAGGTCGATCAGGGCGTCGAGATCGTCGCCTGCACCCCGCACATACTGCCCGGCGTCTATCACAATGAAGGCGCCCAGATCCGCAGCGCCGTGGACGCGCTGCAGCGGGTGCTCGACGACGCCGGCCTTCCGCTCATCCTGATCCCCGGCGCGGACAATCATGTCATACCCAATTTCGTGGACGAGCTGCGCAAGGGGCGCATGCTGACGTTGGGTGATACGCGCTACGTGCTGGTGGAGCCGCCGCACAACGTCGCGCCGGCACGCCTCGACGAACTGGTCTTCAACATTCTTTTGGCTAATTACGTCCCTATCATTACCCACCCGGAACGGCTTAAATGGGTGGAAGAAAAATACGATCTGGTCCAGCACATGGCCGATCGCGGGGTTTGGATGCAAGTCACCTCGGGATCACTGAGCGGCCGATTCGGACGCCGGCCGAAATACTGGGCCGAGCGGATGATCAGCGAGGGAATCGTTCATATCCTCGCAAGTGATGCGCATGATACAGTGAGACGTCCGCCGGACCTCGCCGCTGGACGCGAGGCGGCGGCGAGGCTGGTCGGCGCGGCGGAAGCCGAGCAGATGGTCGCAGGGCGACCGAGGGACATTGTCTTGAACAGGGCGGCCGCCGAGAGCGCGCCGAGAGCGGTGGAACGGTTCGATGAGGCTGGGCGGGAAGACAGGGACAGTGTCCGCACGAATCGCCGCGCTGGCGGCGGCGATCTTCTTGGCCGGCTGCGTCGCTTCTTCGACCGATAAGGGCACCGCTCTCAACGACGGCATGGCCTCCAGCACCTCCGCCGCCAGCTTCGCGGAAACCGGCACACCGGCGCCGACATCCGCGTCGCGCACGGCCGCCCTATCATCCACGGCCGGATCGTCCACGGCCGCGCCGTCCACCACCGGCGCGGCGATTCCCGTCAGCGGCGAGACCGCGCACGTCCCGGCCAGCGAAGTCAGCGCCGTCACCGCTGCCGGCACGCCCGGCAGCGACGGCTATCGGGTCGGGCCGCTGGACGTGCTCGACATCACCGTATTCAAGGTCGAGGACCTCACCAAGACGGTGCAAGTGTCCGAGAGTGGCAAGTTCGGCTACCCGCTGATCGGCGAGGTGCAGGCAAGCGGCAAGACCGTCAGCGAGATCGAGAAGGACCTCGCCACCAAGCTCGGCGGCAACTATCTGCGCAACCCGCAGGTCACGGTTCTGGTGAAGGAATATAACAGCCACCGGATCACGGTCGAAGGATCGGTCAAGAAGCCGGGCGTGTTCCCCATGCAGGGGCCGATGACCCTGCTCCAGTCGCTGGCGATGGCCGGCGGGCTCGAGGAGGTCGCCGACGGCTCGCTGATCGTCTTCCGCAAGGTCGATGGCAAGAGCGCTGCCGCCCGGTTCAACATGGCGGATCTGCGCTCGCAAAAGGCTGACGACCCGGATATGCAGCCCGGCGACATCGTCATGGTACCGTCCTCCGACCTGAAGATCGGCCTGTCGTACATTATGCGGGCGGTGCCGCTGTTGAACGCCTTCATGCTATTGTAAAAGACAGGTGTGATCGGCTGCGGCAAGCAGCGGAACGGCGGGCAAAAGGAAATCGAGACGGATTGATGCGGGACGAGGGCGTGGAGGGCGGCCGCCCGGGCGGAGGCGAACGGAATCTCCCGGCGGTGCCGGAGGGCCGCAACCTGCCGGCGGTGCGCGAGAGCTATGGCTACGGCGTTGGGGCCTATCCCGCGGCCGAACCGGCCCAGGAATCGGAGCTGGCCGCCGCCCTCCATCATATGATCTCTGTCGCGTGGAAATGGCGGACGCTGATCCTCGGCACCGCTGGCGCCTTCTTCGCCGTCGGCCTCGCCTATTCCTTCCTGGCGACGCCGCAATATACCGCCGGGGTGCGCATCCAGATCGACCGCGAGCCCGGCAAGATCGTCGATGGCGGCATGACCTCGCCCACCGAGCAGGGCGGAACCGAGTTCCAGAAGACCCAGTACGAGCTCCTGAAAAGCCGCGCCATGTCCGAGCGCGTCGTGGCATCGCTGGCGCTCGAACAGGATCCGGAATTCGGCGTCCCCACGCCGGGATTCCTGAGCGGCCTGTTCGGTCTTTTCTCCGGCCCGCCGGAAGAGGAAGACCCCGCCGCCGTGCAGGACCGGAGACGCGCCGGAGCGGTGGGACGCATCAAGCGGGACGTCGAGATTCATCCCGTCCCCACCTCGCGCCTGGTCGACATCGAATACACCGACCCTTCGCCGCTGCGCGCGGCCGCCGTCGCCAACGCCTATGCGGACGCCTATGTCGCCTCCAATCTCGACAAGCGTTTCGAGGCGAGCTCCTACGCCAAGGTGTTTCTCGAGGACCAGATCAAGCAGCTCAAGCTGCGGCTGGAGGATTCGGAAAAGGCGATGATCGCCTTCTCCGAGCGCGAGAACATGGTCCAGACCAATGACCGGGTCTCGATCGCCGAAAGCAACCTCGCCGCCGCCAACACCGCGCTCGGGCAGCTGATCTCCAACCGCATCCGCGACGAGCAGCTCTGGCAGCAGGTCGAGAGCGCCACCGCGATCAACCTGCCGCAGCTCCTCACCAACAACGTGATCGACGGGCTGCGCACCCAGCGCAACGCGCTCAAGCGCGACTACGAGGAGAAGCTGGAGACCTTCAAGCCCGGCTATCCCGCCATGGTGGAGATCGCCAACAAGATCGCCGAGGTCGACCGCCAGCTCGCCACCGAAGTCTCCACCATCCGCAATTCGCTCAAGGCCGCCTATGAATCCTCGGCGAACCAGGAAGCGCAGATGCGCGACCGGATCACCGAACTGCGCGCCGAGGTCATCGACCTGCAGAAGAAGAGCGTGCGGTACGGCGTGCTGCAGCGCGAGGTCGAATCCAATCGCAACCTCTACAACGACCTGCTGCAGCGCTTTAAGGAAGTCGACGTCGCCAGCGGCGTGGGCACCAACAACATCTTCATCGTCGACCGTGCGCTGCCGCCGGGCAGCCCGTCCCATCCGCGCATTCTGCTCATCGTGGTGGGCGCGATCATGCTGGGGCTGCTCGCCGGCTTCGCCGCCGCCAACCTCATCGAGCTGCTCGACGACCGCATCCGCACGCCGGAGGATGCCGAGAAGGCGACCGGCCTGCCGATCCTCGGCATCGTGCCGCGCGCCCAGTTCCCCAATGGCCTGATCGCCGAGCTGAGCGATCCGCGTTCGGCACTGGCCGAGGCCTATCGCTCGCTGGCGACCTCGCTGCAGTTCTCCACCGAGACCGGCCTGCCGCGCACGCTCGTCGTCACCAGCGCCGGCGCCTCCGAAGGCAAATCGAGCACCGCGATCGCGCTGGCGCGCCATTTCGCCATCACCGGCAAGAAGGTGCTGCTGATCGACGCCGATCTGCGCCGTCCCTCGGTCCACACCAAGCTCGGCTATGACAACGCGGTCGGCCTGACCAACTGCCTGACCGGCATGGCCACGCTGCACGACGTGATCCAGCCCACCGACATCGCCAACCTCACCTTCATGGCCTCCGGCCCGCTGCCCCCCAACGCGGCGGAAATCCTCGGCGGGACGCATGTGTTCTCGCTGATCTCGGTCGGACTGGAAATGTACGACCTCATCGTCTTCGACAGCCCGCCCATGCTCAGCATCGCCGATGCGCAGCTGCTCGGCGCGGCGGCCGCGGCGACCATCTTCGTGACCGGTGCCGGCGACGGGCGTCGGGCGGTGGCGCGGAACGCGCTGCGGCGCCTCCAGCTCGCACGTGCCGTGACGATCGGCGTCGTTCTGACCAAGTTCGACCTGCGCAGTGCCACCTATGGCTATGGTTACGGCTATGGATACGGCTACGGCACGGAGAACGTGGACCGCAGCGAGTCCGGCGGCGTGAAGGGCTTCCTGCCGAAGTTCGCGCGCCGCGAGCCGAAGTCGAACGAATCCGAAGTGGCCTGAGCGATGGCGGAGTTCGACGCGCTCGACGCCGCGCTCGCGCTGTTCAAGGATCCGGTCTCGGCACGCGCACTGCAGCGGAGGGAACTGCCGGCGGGCGTTTTCGTCGTGCTCGCCATCGCCGTCGGCGAAGAGCCCACGCTGGTGGCGGCGGAGCAGCGCACCGGCCTGCCCCGCAGCATGCTGCAGGAGGCCGCCTGCTTCTTCATCGAGCAGGCTCAGTTCGACTACCACGCGGACAGCTACCGCGTGCTGGGCGGTTCCCGCTCCTCCACGCATGACGAACTCCGGCGCAACATGGCGTTGCTCATGCGCTGGCTGCATCCGGACCTGCAGGCCTCGCGCGCTCGCGCGATCGCCGACCGCGAGGTGTTCAGCGCCCGCGTCACGCGCGCCTGGGAAGACCTCAAGAGCGACGAACGGCGCGCCAGCTACGACCGGCAACACCCCGCCGCTGCCGTCCCTGATGATGGCGCCAAGCGAAGCCCGTTTCGCAAGGCCGGGCGCACCGACGCGGCGCGAAGCAAACCGCCGGAAAGCACCGCCAAGACCCGCCCGGGCGGCGAGAACACCGCTGGTGCCAGGATGGCAGGCGCCAGGACGACCGGTGCGAGATCGGCCGGCGTGAGGACGGCCGGTGAGAGGTCGGCAGGACAGTCGACCAGCAAGAAGCCGGCGGCGAAGGATGCCGGCAAGGGACGCCGCCCCGCCAGCGCCGTCCAGATCGTGCCCCGCGCGCGGCGGCGCTTCCTTCCCCTGAGCGTGCGCAAGATCGAGGGCGGCTCGTTCTGGCTGCGGCTCTGGAGCTTGTTCTGGAGAACACAATGACGGTGCTTTCCGGCGGCCGGGAACCGAAGACACGCCGACGGCCGTCGCGACGGCGCGACAGCGGAGGCGAACGGCGCCCGCGCCTGGTGTGGCTGCGCAATCTGCGACTTGCCATCGCCGTGCATCCGGTGCGGTCGGCCGCGTTCCTCGCGGCAGGGCTTCTGCTGGCGGGTTTCATCGCGACCACCTCCTTGCCGATGGCGATCGCCGATCGCCATCCCCAGCTCGCCCTCCTGCTCCATCCCGGGCATCCCCAGGCTCTGCTGGCGCTGGCGCGTGCCGAACGGCAGGCAATGGCCGACCTTCCGGCCGTCACCGAAGAGGAAGGCACCGCCACCGACACCGGCACCCTCGCGGAGAGCTCGCCGGCCGATGTGGCAATGCCCGATCCGGCGGCGGAAGGACCGTCCGAGCCGCCGGCTCCCGCCGAGACCGCCGACACGGCCACCGAGGCCCCTCCCCCGACGGCGGCGGAAATCGCCGGACACCGGGCCAATATCCACGACCTCGCCACTCGCGTGATCGAACGCGCGCCCCTGAACGCCGCGGCCTTCCGGATGCGGGGCGACACATCCGACGATCTCGATACCAGCCGGCAGGCGATGGTCGAAGCGATCGCCCGGTCGCGCCGCGAGACCGTCGCGGCCTTCTGGCTGCTGCACCACGACTATGAGCGCCGTGACTATCCGGGCGTGGTGCGGATGGCCGACATACTCCTGAAGACCCGGCCAGCGCTCAATCTCTACACGCTCAGCTATCTCGATTCGCTGATCCTCACGCCAGAGGGCCGGGATGCGCTGACGGCCATGCTGGTCCAGCAACCGAGCTGGCGCCGGCTGTTCTTTGGCACGCTCGGCCGGCAGCTCTCCGCCTCCGACGCGCCGCTCGCTCTTTTCCTGCAACTCAAGGAAGCGGGGAGCCCGCCCACGGAACGCGAGCTCATCCCGTTCCTGCAGGCGCGCATGACCGTCAAGGGCGGAATCCCGGCGGCCTACAACATCTGGCTGCAGCTGCTGCCAAGCAATGAGATCCTCAACATCCGGCCGGTCAACAATCTCGACTTCGCCGGCAATCCGAGCGCGCTGCCGTTCAACTGGAACATTCCGCGCTCGACCAATGCCTTCGTCGACTTCGTGCCCAAGCCGGCCGGCGAGAAGGGCCGCATCCTGCGCGTGCGCTTCGGGGTGGGGCAGGTGAAGTTCGGCAATGTGTACCAGATCGGCTTCCTGCGGCCGGGAACCTATCGCTTCTCCGGGCAGCAGAAGGGCGTCATGTCGGCCAAGCGCGGCATGCGTTGGCAGGTATCTTGTTACCCGAATGGCCCGGTCGCCGGACAGTCGGACCAGTTGCTGGGTTCGCCGCGCCAGTGGCGGGACTTCACCTTCGACTTCACCATCCCCGATGCGCCCCATTGCCAGGCGCAGCTCGTGCGTCTGGTGCATGACGCCCGCTCGACCTCGGAGCGGTTCGCCTCCGGCGAGATCCAGTTCCAGTCACTGGACATCACCCCGGTCGAGGCCACGGACGAGGCCTCCGGCGGCTGAGCCGGCGGCGGGTCACCTCCTCCCGCCGCCATGTCCCGCGCCTAAAGCGGGTCGCGCAGGATCGGGCAGGTCATGCAGTGGCCGCCGCCACGCCCGCGCCCGAGTTCGTCGCCCTCGATGGTGATGACCTCGATGCCGGCCTTGCGCAGCTTGGTGTTGGTGTAGGAGTTGCGCTCATAGCCGACGACGACGCCCGGTGCGAGCGCCACGACATTGTTGCCGTCGTCCCACTGCTCGCGCTCCTGCTCATAGGCATCGCCGCCGGTGGTGATGATGCGCAGATGCTGCAGGCCCAGCGCATCGGCCGCGACCCCGGTGCCGTCCTCGGTGAGGAAAGGGCGGTTCTCGATGTGGTAGTCGACATCCTCCCCGTCGTCGCCCGGCCGCAGGCTGTAGCAGGTGATCTGCTGGCAGACATCGAGGAAGACATTGGCGAGGTCGCGGTCGCACAGCGTGAACACCGTGTCGAGATGCATCGCCGCGCGCGATTTCGGCATCTGGCAGGCCACCACCCGCGTCGCCGCGCCATTGTCGAACAGCGCGCGGGCCATCTGGCCGACCGCCTGCGGGGTGGTGCGCTCGCCCATGCCGACGAACACCACGCCGTTGCCCACCGGCATGACGTCGCCACCCTCCAGCGTCGAGGGACCGAAATCCTCGTCCGGATTGCCCCACCAGACCTTGAAGTCGCCGCCGCGGAACTCCGGATGGAACCGGTAGATCGCGCTCACCAGCAGCGTCTCGGGCTTGCGCGCCGGCCAGTACATCGGATTCACCGTCACGCCGCCATAGACCCAGCAGGAATTGTCGCGGGTGAAGATGGTGTTGGGCAGCGGCGGGATGACGAAGTCGCTCGGCCCGAGATAGGCGCCGAACATGCCGCGCGGCTGGAACGGCAGCTCGAAGCGCGCAATGCCGCCGATCAGGTGCTCGGCGAGCTTGGCCGCCGGCATCTCGTCGAGCCAGGCGCGCAGCTCCCCCAGCATGCCGGCTCCAACGTGATTGGCGGTGATGCGGCGGTCGAGCACCCACTCGCGGCCTTCCTTCGTCTCCAGCACGCGCGCCAGCAGGTCGTGGAACTCCAGCACCTCGACGCCGAAATCGCGCATCTTGTTGCAGAAGTTGAAATGCTCCTTCTGCGCCTCCTGCACCCAGAGCACGTCATCGAACAGCAGCTCGCGGCAATTGCCGGGGGTCAGCCGCTTATGGGCGAGGCCCGGCCGGCAGACCATCACGGTCCGTAGCCGGCCGGCCTCGGAATGCACACCGAACTGCCTCATGACGCTGCTCCCTGAATGTCGGCGAAGCGGATTCCGCTTTCCTCCGTCGTCACGGTCGTGCCGGCATGGCCGGCGATGATGTCGGAAAGATCCTTGAGCGAGCCGATGCAGGCGCGCTTGCCGGTCTCGCGGGCGAAGCGGCAGGCCGCCTCGACCTTCGGCCCCATGGAGCCGGCCGGAAAGGACAGCGCGGCGAGTGCGTCGGGTGACACCCGGCGGACGGCGCGCTGCTTCGGCGTGCCCCAGTCGACATAGACGGCGTCGACATCGGTGAGGATGGCGAGAAGATCGGCGCCGAGTTCGCGCGCCAGCAGTTCGGTGGCGAGATCCTTGTCGATCACGCATTCGACGCCGACGAGACGTCGCCTCTGCCCCGGCTCCTCACCCGGTGCGTACATGGTCGGGATGCCGCCGCCGCCGGCGGCGATCACCACCGTGTTCTGCTCCAGCAGCCAGCGGATCGGCCGCAGCTCGAAGATGCGCTTCGGCGTCGGCGAGGCGACGACGCGCCGCCAGCTCTCGCCGTCGGCCTTGAACACCCAGCCCTTCTCGGCCGCCAGCCGGTCGGCCGCGTCCTTCGGGTAGATCGGCCCGATGAACTTGGTCGGGTTGCCGAAGGCCGGATCGGCCGGATCGACCTCGACCATGGTCAGGAGCGTGGCGAGCGAGCGCTCCATCGGCAGCAGATTGCCGAGTTCCTGCTCGATCATGTAGCCGATCATGCCCTCGGTCTGCGCGCCGAGAACATCGAACGGGTAGGTCTCGACCTTGTCATAGGCCGCGCCCTGCAGGGCGAGCAGGCCGACCTGCGGGCCGTTGCCGTGCCCGACCACGAGCTGGTGTTCCATCGCGACGGGCGCGAGCGCCTGCGCGGCGACGACGATGTTGGCGCGCTGGTTCTCGGCCGTAAGCGCCTGCCCACGGCGCAGAAGCGCGTTGCCGCCGAGGGCGGTGACGATGAGCATGGCGTCAGTCCCCGAGGGTCGCGACGAGCAGCGCCTTGATGGTGTGCAAACGGTTCTCCGCCTGCTCGAAGGCGATGTTGGCCTCGCTCTCGAACACCTCGTCGGTCACTTCCAGCCCGTCGGTGATGCCGAACTTGTCGGCGATGTCCTTGCCCACCGCGGTCTCGGTGTCGTGGAAGGCGGGCAGGCAGTGCATGAACTTCACCCGCGGATTGCCGCTCGCCTTCATCAGCGCCGCGTTGACCTGGAACGGCGTGAGCAGCTCGATGCGCTCGGCCCATACCTCCTTGGGCTCGCCCATCGACACCCAGACGTCGGTATGGATGAAGTCGACGCCCTTCACGGCGGCTTGCGGATCGTCGGTGATGGTGAGCGTGGCGCCGTACCGCTTCTCAAGGTTGCGGGCGACGGCGACGAACTCATCGGAAGGCCACAGCTTCTTCGGGCCGGCGATGCGCACGTCCATGCCCATCAGGCAACCGACGATCATCAGCGAATGGCCCATATTCGAGCGCGTGTCGCCGACATAGGCGTATTTGATCTCGTGCGCCGGGCGGTCCGAATGCTCGCGCATCGTCATCACGTCGGCGAGCATCTGGGTCGGGTGGTACTCGTCGGTCAGGCCGTTATAGACCGGCACGCCGGCATATTTGGCGAGTTGCTCGACGCCGTGCTGGGAGGCGCCGCGATACTCGATGGCGTCGAACATGCGCCCCAGAACGCGCGCCGTGTCCTTGAAGGATTCCTTGTGGCCGATCTGCGAGCCGGCCGGGTCGAGATAGGTCACATGCGCGCCCTGGTCGTGACAGGCGACCTCGAAGGCGCAGCGCGTGCGCGTGCTGGTCTTCTCGAAGATCAGCACGATCTCGCGACCCTTCAGATGCGGCTCCTCGGTCCGCGAGTACTTGGCCCGCTTCAGGTCGCGGGCGAGGTCGAGCAGATACTGGAATTCGCGCTGCGTGTAGTCCTGCACGGTCAGGAGGGAACGGTTGCGCAGATTGAAGGACATGGAACGTCTCCTTGAGGGAGGAAGGGGGATTGGCGCGGACACCCGATCGGCGCGCGAACCGGCCGGCGGCCACCGCCGCTCCGCCGGCCGCGGGATATCCCGCGGGACAGGGCGCCCCGCGGGCCAGGCCATGCCGGCCGCCGCTCAGAGCGGGCTGATGACGCCGGTCCAGATCAGGTAGAAGGCGAGCACCGCAAGGGCGATCATCGCCAGCCCCAGCAGAAGATCGATCCCGGTATAGGGGCGCGCCCCGCGCTCGCGGCAGGCGATGGCGTAGACGATGAGGCCGGGCGTGAAGAGCAGCGTCGCCATCAGCAGGTACTGGAGCCCCGCCGCATAGACCAGCCACAGGCCGTACAGCGTGGCCACCAGCCCCACGATCAGGTCGCGCCGGCGCTGCCCCTCGTCGCCGCCCTTGTAGGTCTCGCCGCTCAGCGCCAGCTTGAGCGCGTAACCACCCGAGAACACGTAGGGCGGCAGGATCGCCACCGAGGCGATGAAGTAGAAGAAATTGTAGGCGTCCTTGGAGAAGTAGGTCATCACGAGGAAGGCCTGCACGCACAGGTTCGTCACCCAGAGCGAGTTGATCGGCGTGCCGCGCGCATTCTCGGCCGCGAACCAGCGCGGGAAGGTGCCGTCCTTGCCGCAGGTGTAGGGAATCTCGGCGCTGAGCAGCGTCCAGCTCAGGAAGGCGCCGCCGACCGAGATGATCAGGCCGAGATTGATCAGCCCGGCGCCCCACGGCCCGACGACATATTCCAGCACGCCCGCCATCGAGGGCACCTTCTGCCCGGCGAGTTCCGGCTGCGACATGATGCCGACCGAGAGCAGCGAGACGAGGACATAGATGATCAGCGCGCCGACGAAGCCGATCACCGTGGCGCGTCCGACATCGGCCCGGTTCGCGGCGCGGGCGGAATAGACGCTGGCGCCCTCGACGCCGATGAACACCCACAGCGTGACAAGCATGGTGCTCTTCACCTGTTCGAACAGGTTGCCGAGCCCGGCGCCCTCGCCCGTTCCCGTGCCGATGTTGCGGAAGGCGGCGAGGAACAGGTCGAAATTGAAGGCAACGATAGCGACCAGGATGAACACCAGGATCGGCACCAGCTTGGCCGCCGTGGTGATGGCGTTGGCGAAGGCCGCCTCCTTCACGCCCTTGAGGATCAGCGCGTGGATGCCCCACAGGGCGGCGGAGGCGCCGATGATGGAGATGACGTTGTTGCCGTCGCCGAAGATCGGCGCGAAGTAGGACAGCGCCGAGAAGATCGCCACCGCATAGGCGACGTTGCCGAGAAAGGCGCTGATCCAGTAGCCCCAGGCGCTGTTGAAGCCGACAAAGTCGCCGAAGCCCGCCTTGGCGTAGGCATAGGGCCCGTTGTCGAGGTGCGGCTTGCGCAACGACAAACCCTGATAGACGAAGGCCAGCATCAGCATGCCGATGCCGGTGATCACCCAGCCGATCACGATGGCAAGCGGCGAGGCCCCGCGCGACATGTCGCTCGGCAGGTTGAACACGCCGCCGCCGATCATCGAACCGACGACGAGCGCGACCAGCGGCAGCAGCGTCAGCTTTCCCGCCCGTGGGGTGGCGGATGATGAGGCCGGCTTGGCGGCAGGCGAATGTGCCAGGATATCGGTCATCTCGGGGAGGCTCCTCGGCGGGTTCGGCGCTCTCAAGGCGCCAGTTGATCGGCCTCGTCGCCATATCCGCGATCTGCCGGCCTCAAACCGGCCACCTGATGTGTGCCGGGCAAAGTAAAATGCGGAACGAGGACATTGATGGCCGTTTTCACACCCGCTGTTCTTGAGGAAAGTCAAGGAAGCAAGCCTGTCTTTCCTTCAGCATGCAAAAACGTCGTCCGTCGGATCGACGCCTGACGCGAGCGGCAGCTAGGCACGACGAGACGATAGTGCCACTATTAAAGAATAGATCGAGCAGCGACACTGTCCGATCCTAGGGGGAAACCGATGTCGAACCGTGCAGCGCACGCGTTCGATGTCGATTGAAAGACGTGTGACATGAGCAAGGCGACCGGCGACGCCGCCGAAAAGAAGAAGCTGTCCCGCAAGGCCTACGACGAAGAACTGAAACGCCTGCATGGCGAGCTGGTCGGCCTCCAGGAATGGGCGAAGGCGACCGGCGCGAAGATCTGCATTCTCTTCGAAGGGCGCGACGGCGCCGGCAAGGGCGGCGTGATCAAGGCGATCACGGAACGCGTCAGCCCGCGCGTCTTCCGCGTTATCGCGCTTCCTGCCCCCACCGACCGCGAGAAATCGCAGATGTACGCGCAGCGCTACCTGCCGCATCTGCCGGCGGCCGGCGAGGTCGTGATCTTCGACCGCAGCTGGTACAATCGCGCCGGCGTCGAGCGCGTGATGGGCTTCTGCACCGACGAACAGGCCGACAAGTTTCTCCTCACCATCTCCGCCGTGGAACGGGCAATCGTCGAATCCGGCGTCATTCTCCTGAAGTACTGGCTCGAGGTGGGGCAGGAAGAACAGACCCGGCGCCTCGAACAGCGCATCCATGATCCACGCAAGATCTGGAAGCTCTCGCCGATGGACCTGAAGTCCTACAGCCGCTGGTACGACTATTCGCGCGCCCGCGACATCATGTTCGCCGCCTCCGATAACGCCTGGGCGCCCTGGTACGTCGTCGATTCCAACGACAAGAAGCGCGCGCGGCTGAACATCATCACCCACCTGCTTTCGAAGGTGCCGTATGAGGCACCCAAGCGCGACAAGATCAAGCTTCCCAAGCGGCAGAAGCCTAAAAGTTACGTGGAGCCGGAGGACATCCGGCACCATGTGCCCGAGGTCTTCTGAATCGCCCCCGCACGATGATCCGCCAGACATAGACCAGGACGCGACGGAGCAAGACAATGAGTGATACCGGCACCACCCCTCCCGGCAAGGAACATGTGCTTGGCGACGAGAGCTTCATGTCCGCCGCCGATCTTCGCGGCTACATGGACAAGGTCGCGGCCGCGCGGGCCGACGAGGCGGTGGAGGCGATCGACCGCGCCCGGCACGCCAAGGACGATCTGGCCAAGACGCTCGCCCAGCCGATCGAGCTGACCAAGCAGAAGATCGAGGAGATCACCCAGAACCTCCTCATCAAGCTGCGCGCCGCCGCCGAGCGCGGCGAGACCGAGATCATGGTCATGCGCTTTCCCAACAGCCTGTGCGAGGATCACGGGCGCGCGGTAAACAACGCCGAATCGAGCTGGCCGGAGACGCTGACCGGGCGTCCCCGCCAGGCCTACGAATTGTGGCGCGACCACCTCAAGCACGCCGGCTACGGTCTCTCGGCGATGATCGTCGACTGGCCCAACGGCATGCCGGGCGACGTGGGGATGTTCCTTACCTGGGGAAAGAAGTAGAGTCGCGGCCTCGCCGGCCGGACGAGGCGATCGGCCGGCGAGCTTAGAATGTCACATCGGCACGGCGTCCCCCAAAGGCCGCCGCGCCCCTTCCGGAGAGTGGGCATGACCCCGCCGCTTCACCCCCTCGCCTCCGAGCATCTGCCGTTCTTCATCACGGCGCCAGGCGCGACCGACGGCCTGATGATCGTCGCGGCGGTCACGCTGGTGGCTTCCGTGCTGCTCGCGGGCGTGCTGTTCCTGCACCTGCATTCGCTGCCCGAGCGCATGGCCCATCGCGGCCAGAAGCTGCAGTTCGAGATCGTGGCGGTGCTCTGCCTGCTCGCCCTGTTCACCCATGCCCACCTGCTCTGGGTGGCGGCGCTGCTGCTGGCCTTCATCGACATTCCGGACTTCGGAACGCCGCTGAACCGCATCGCCCGCGCGGCGGAAGTGGTTGCCGGCCTTCCGCCGCCCGAACCCAAACCGCGCGACGGCGACGGGAATCACGGCACGGCCCATGGCGCCGCGACGCCGGAGGGTCGCGCGCATGCTTGAGCTCATGCTGTGTTCGATGCTCACGATCCTCCCGGATTACCTGTACCGCCGCTATGGGCAAGGCAAGCGGTTCGGCCGCGAGATCACGCTCTACTCCGTATGGTTTGAACTGCGTTGGGGCATCACCACCTGCCTGATGCTCACCATCACGCTGATCACCATCATTTTCTACAACCACCCCTCCACCAGCAACGTCACCGCCTATTTCCGCACCGTGCCCATCGTCCCGGAGACGATCGGGCGTGTCGCGGAGATCTATGTCGGCGCCAGTGACCATGTCGAACAGGGCAAGCCGATCCTCCGGCTCGACGATGCCGCGCAGGAGGCGGCGGTCGAGACCGCACGCCGGCGCATCACCGAGACCGACGCGGCGATGACCGTCGCCCGCACCGACGTCGCGGCCGCCGACGCTCAGATCACCCAGGCGGAGAAGGCGCTCCAGCAGGCGCGCGACGAACTCGACACCAAGTCCGAGCTCAACACCCGCAATGCCGACGTCGTCTCGCGGCGCGAACTGGAGCGGCTGCAGGTCGTGGTCGACGGCCGCCAAGGTGCCGTCGACGCCGCCATCGCGGCGAAGGAAGGCGCCCTCATCCGCCTCGAAACCCTGCTCCCGGCGCAGAAGGCCAGCGTCGAGGCCACCCTTGCCGAGGCCGAGGTCGCGCTCGCCAAGACCGTGCTTCGCGCCGGCGTCACCGGCCGCGTCGAACAGTTCGCGCTCAGGGTCGGCGATGTCGTCAACCCGATGATGCGCTCCGCCGGCGTGCTGATCCCGGACGGGGCCGGGCGCGAGCGGCTGATCGCCGGCTTCGGCCAGATCGAGGCGCAGGTGATGCGGGTCGGCATGGTGGCGGAAGCCACCTGCCTGTCCAAGCCCTTCGTCATCATCCCGATGGTCGTCGCCAGCGTGCAGGACTTCATCGCCGCCGGCCAGTTCCGCGGCGGCGAGCAGTTGCTCGACGCCCAGCAGGTCAATGTTCCAGGAACCATCACCGTCTCCCTCGAACCGCTCTATGAGGGCGGTCTCGACGGCATACCGCCGGGATCGAGCTGCGTCGCCAACGCCTATTCGAGCAATCACGAGCTCCTCGCCTCGGGCGAGGTCGGCACGCTGCGGGGGCTCTATCTCCACGTCGTCGATACGGTGGCGCTGGTCCATGCGCTGCTGCTGCGCATCCAGGCACTTATCCTGCCGATCCAGACCCTGGTCTTCGGCGGTCACTGAGGCTGCCGAAGACGCCGCCGAGAATAGCGGCCGGGCCGCGCTCGCGGCGCGACCCGGCCGCTTCGCGCGGGCTCAATCCATGATGTGGTAGCCGCCGTCGATATAGAGCACCTGGCCGGTCATCAGCCGGGCGGCGTCATGGGCGAGGAAGGCGGTGGCGACGCCGACATCGTCGATCGTCACCAATTCGCGCGCCGGCGCCTTGCGCTTGGCCTTGTCGAGCAGCGCGTCGAACTCCGGGATGCCGGAGGCGGCGCGGGTCGCCAGCGGACCGGGCGAGATGGCATGGACGCGGATGCCCTTGGGCCCGAGCTCGGCCGCCATGTAGCGCACCGCGCTCTCCAGCGCCGCCTTGGCCACGCCCATGATGTTGTAGTTCTCGATGACCTTTTCCGAGCCGTAATAGGTCATGGTGAACAGGCTGCCGCCGTTCTTCATCAGCGGCTCGGCCAGATGCGCCATGCGGATGAAGGACCAGCAGGAGACCTCCATGGTCTTCAGGAAGCCGTCGAGCGGGGCGTCGGTGACGCGCCCGGCCAGCGTGTCGCGCGGCGCGAAGGCGATGGAGTGAACCACGAAGTCAAGTTCGCCCCAGGTCTCGCCAATGGCCGCGAAGACCGCCTCCATCTGCCCCGGCACGGTGGCGTCGAGCGGCAGGAAGAGCGGCGCCTCCAACTCGCGCGCCAGCGGCTCCACATGCGGCTTCGCCTTGTCGTTCAGATAGGTGACGGCGACCTCCGCCCCGAAGGCGCGGAAGGCACGCGCGCAGCCCCAGGCGATCGACTGGTCGTTGGCGATGCCGACGACCAGTCCCTTCTTGCCCTCGAACAGCTTCAGCCTGGCGGCAGGAATGGACATCACGACCTCCGGGTCCCGTCTGGAGCCTTTCCGATCCGGTGGCACACCTGATCGGAAAGGATCGATATTCGATAATCTGAGCGGCGGACCGCGGTTCAGGAGCGGCGGCGCGCCGCGCCCTTCGGACCGGCAGCCGCCGGCGCCGGCGCGGCTTCCTGCGACGGCTTCGGCGCGCTCCCCGAAAGACCGAACAGGGCGCGCACCTCCTCCAGCCGCTCGGCCGGCACGCCCGTCAACGGCCCGCGCGCGGCCAGCACGTCGCACAGAATGGCGAAGGCCTGCTCCCGCTCCTCCAACTCGGCCGGCAGCAGTCCGGGAATGGCGGCGAGCGCCGCCTCGCGGTCGATCAGCAGCATGAAATACTGCTCGCGCACCATCTGCTTGAATTCCTCGAGCGTGCGCTGGCGGGCGCGCGCATGCTGCTCGCGCAGCCGGCGTATGGTCGAGAAGCCGCGCTCGTCGGCACTGCCCCGCGCCAGGCCGACATAGATCAGCGCCCGGGCCAGCGCCTCCAGCAGGCCGCCCTGCCCGATCGCCTCGCGCAGTTCGCCAATGCGGCGCCGGATCAGCTCGCCATGCAGCGCGTTCTTTGCCGCGCTGCGCGGGCGACGCTCCACCACCGGATCGATGCCCACCGCCGCCTGCAGCAGCGGCGAGCCGTAGACGGCACGGAAGGCGACTTCCGACTGGTGCTCCACCGCCTTGCGCCAGGCCTCGAGGCTGTCGACGATCTGATGCGAGACCTGCTCCTGCGCCTTGAGGAAGGGGTTGTCCGGCGCAACCGGCGCACGCTCGCCGCGCACCTTGTCGGCGGCCTCGTCGAGCCAGGCGAGGAACGGATTGCGCGAACCGAACATCTCGTATTGCAGCCGGAGCGGATGCATCCTGCGGAAGGTCTCGGCCATTGCCGGATTGACGGCGGCGCGCACGAAAGGCTGCACCAGCGCCTGGTAGAGCGAGAGATTGATCTCCGACACCCGCGCGGCCGCCGCGAACTGGCGCTCGTCTGCGAGGTCGTTGCCGCCGAGCGCGCGAATATCGTCGAGGTCGCGCGCCTCGCAGCGCATCACCCATTGCCCACGCACGAGGTCCGCGCTTGCGGTCGCCTCGCCCTTCGGCTCGAAGGTCGCCTCGTAGAGGCCGGGCGGCAGGATATCGATGAAGTCGATGTTGGAGGCGAACTCCTCATGTTCCTTCCGGGCGACGCCGGAGGACACGAAGATGCCGAGATGGCCGATCTTGTCGTGCACCGTGTAGATGATGGTCTGCCCGTAGGAGCGGATCTCGTCGACGCTGTCATAGAGGTCGAGAATCCAGTCCAGCGCCTGCTGCGGCGGGGTGATGTTGTCGCCCTGCGAACAGAACACGACGATCGGCGAGCGGATGTTGCGCAGGTCGATCGACGTGCCGTCGGAGGTGCGGATGTCGCCGCAGGCCAGATGGTTGCCGACGAACAATTGGTCGACGATGAACTGGATCTCCTCGCCGTTCAGCAGCACATGGCCGCCCCACCACTTCTCGAAGCCGAGATAGCGCTCCACCTCGGTGTCGATCTTCGAATAGAGATTGTACTGCTTGGTCCACAGCGTGTTGGCCGGGTTCTGGTTCTCGAAGTTCTGCACCAGCCAGGCGCCGTCGAACACGCCGGCGCCGAGATCGCTGGTCAGCGCCGTCAGCCAGCTGCCGCCCAGCAGGCCGCCGGAATAGCGCATCGGGTTGCGCCCCTTCACGCCCGCCCAATAGGACAGCGGCGAACCGGCGACGATGATCGGCCCGAACAGTTCCGGCCGCACCGCCGCCAGCATCATCACCGCCCATCCCGCCTGGCAGTTGCCGATCACGCTGGGCTTGCCCTCGGCTTGCGGATGGCGGGCGATGACGGCTTCCAGGAACACCGCCTCGGCGCGGCCAACGTCCTCGATGGTCTGACCCGGCACCGGATCGGGCAGGAAGCCGACGAAATAGCAGGGATGGCCGGCGGAGAGCGCCACGCCGATCTCGCTGTCCGCCTTGAAGCCGCCAATGCCCGGCCCATGCCCCGCGCGCGGGTCGACGACGACGAAGGGACGCTTCTTCTCGTCAAGTTCGACACCTTCCGGCGGCACGATGCGCATCAGCACATAATTCGCCGGATGCGGCAGATCGCGCCCGTCGCACACGACCTCCGCCGCATAATCGAGCACGTTCGGCAGCGGCTCGGCCAGATGCGCCTCATATTGCAGGCCGCGCTTGCGCAGCGTGTCGAGATAGAGCGTCCAGCGCTGGCCGGCATCCGTCGCATAGGCGAGGGCGTCGTCGATCATGTCGGCTCCATCGTCGGTTCGTGCGCGGCATCGGCGATGCTGCACCTGCACAATGGGAGCTTAGTACAATTTTCGTGTGACCTGCGGCATTGACGGCGGTCAACCCGCGCCGGGCGGAGCGTCAATCGGCGTCGGCGACGATCAGCTCGATCCCGGCCGCCGCGATGGCCCGCGCCATCGGCTCGGAGGGGGCCATGTCCGTCACCAGCGTATGTATCCGTGTCAGCGGCGCGACCTCGAACACGGCGCGCCGCTCGAACTTGCTATGGTCGGCCAGAACGATGACGCGGTCGGCCCGCTCGATCATGGCCTTGGCGACCTCGGCCTCCTGCAGGTCGAAGTCCATCACGCAGGTCTGGTCGATGGCGCCGACGGTCAGCACCGCATGGCGCGCGCGGAACTTAGCGATCTGCTCCAGCGCCAGCGGCCCCAGGCTCTCGCCGGCATCGGCGCCATAGGCGCCGCCAAGCAGAAAGACCTTGTGGCCGTGATTGGCGGCCAGCGTCGCCGCGATCCGCGGCGCATTGGTGATGGTGACGAGCGAGGAGCGGCTGGCCAGCGCCTCGGCGAAGGCCACCGTCGTGCTGCCGGTGTCGATGAACAGGGAATCGTCCGGCTGGAAAAGCTCCCGCGCCGCCGCGGCGATCCGCTTCTTGCCTGCCGCATTCTGCGCCATGCGCTGCGCGAAAGGCCACTCCCGCTCCATCTCCGCGCCCTGCGCGACGATCGTCCTGGCGCCGCCATGGTAGCGGCGGACATGGCCACCGGCGTCGAGCCGGGCCAGATCGCGCCGCACCGTTTCGCGCGACACGTCGAGGCGATCGGCGAGCGCCTCGACGGTCAGTTCCCCCGATGCGGCCAGCAGCGCGATGATTTCCTCATGGCGCGAGGAGAGTGACACGCGTTTTCCCCCTATGTGCGCCGCGCCCGGGCCGGCGGCGGTCATCGGCCGTCGGGTGTGACTTCAGAGCGTTCGGAGCCGTTGCCCGCGCAACCGGTTAGGTCAGCCCGACCGGGCGGTCAATCCAGCCCGAATGCCCGACTTGCCCGGCATTCAACGATCAAGACGCCACATAATGCCCGTTCGGTCAAGAAAATCCACGGAATCGCTCCCGATCGGACAGATCAATGGCATTGACGTGACCAAATGGTCATAAAACTGAAAATTCGGGCTTCCCATCTCGAGCGAAAGCGGTACAGTCATTGCAAGTGCAGCAAAAGCAAGCAAGCACAACAATGGTGCAATGCACCGTGCGAGGGGATCGAAGATGACCAGAATCCGCAAGCTGACCACCTAGGTTCCGGCACGGTCGCGGCTCCGCCGCGGCCATCCATCATCGGCACCGGCAGGGCACGGGCACGGCACATGGCTGTCCCGGCCTTTGGGCGGTGTGTTCGTCCCGCGCCGCACAGGCCGCAGGCGTGGGCCAAACCGGGAAGTAACGGAGCGACGGCGTGAACGTGGACAATGCGGTAGAGCGCAGGCAGGCAGGCGCATGGGGGCTAATCGCCCGCTATGTTCGCTTCACGGAGCGTATTTCCGACTATGTCGGCTATCTCGCCGCCTCGCTCATCTTCGTCATGGGCGGAACGCTGATCTTCGACGCGATCACCCGCAACCTCATCAAGATGCCGGTCCACTGGGCGGTGGAACTCACCCAGTTCACCCTCGCGGCCTATTACTTCATGGGCGGGCCGATCACGCTCAAGAACAATGAGCATGTGCGCATGGACCTCTGGTACGCGACGCTGTCCGAGCGCGCCAAGGCCAAGGTCGATCTCGTCACCGTCTGGTGCCTGATCTTCTATCTCGGCGTCCTGCTCACCGGCGGCATCTCCAGCCTGCAATACGCCATCGCCACCAATGAGAAGCGCTTCTCGATCTGGAACCCTTCGGTCATCCCGATCAAGGCGCTCATGGTCGTGTGCATCGTGCTCATGCTGATGCAGGCCTTCGCGCTCGTGTTCAAGCACATCGCCACCCTGCGCGGGGAGAAGCTGTGATGAGCTACGAGGCAATCGCCCTTCTCATGTTCGCGTCGATGGTGCTGCTGCTGGTCTCCGGACAGCGCGTCTTCGCCGCCATCGGCTTCGTCGCCGCCGGCGCCGCGCTGCTGCTGTACGGCCAGGGCGCCGTGGAATTGCCGTTCAACCAGGTGTTCAAGCTGTTCAACTGGTACGCGATGCTGACCCTGCCCATGTTCATCTACATGGGCTACATCCTGTCGGAGTCCGGCATCGCCGAAGATCTCTACAAGATGCTGCATGTCTGGTTCGGGCGCGTGCGCGGCGGCCTCGCCATCGGCACCATCTTCCTGATGGTCATCATCTCCGCCATGAACGGCCTGTCCGTCGCCGGCATGGCGATCGGCGCCACCATCGCGCTGCCGGAGATGCTGCGCCGCGGCTACGACAAGGTGCTGATCTCCGGCGTCATCCAGGGCGGCTCCTCGCTCGGCATCCTCATCCCGCCGTCGGTGGTGATGGTGCTGTACGGCATGATCGCCCGCCAGCCGGTCTCCAAGCTCTGGTTCGCCGGGCTGGTGCCGGGCCTGATCATGGCCGCGCTGTTCGTGCTTTACATCGTCATCCGGGCGCGGATGAACCCCAAGCTCGCGCCGATCGTCGACGAGGCCGAACTGCACATGCCGCTTCGCGAGAAGCTGGCGCTGGCGCGGGCGGGCATCATTCCCTTCGCCATCTTCTTCTTCATGACCGGCCTGTTCGTCTTCGGCTACACGAGCCTGGTCGAAAGCTCGGCGGTCGGCGCCACCGCCGCCACGCTGGCGGCGGCCCTCAAGGGCCGCTTCTCCTGGCGGCTGGTGCGTGAGACGTCGATGAAGACGCTGGCCGTCTCCTGCATGTTCCTGTGGCTGATCCTCGCGGCGCTGGCCTTCGGCGCGGTGTTCGACGGCCTCGGCGCGGTCAAGGCGGTCGAGAACCTGTTCATCCGCCAGTGGGATCTCGACCCCTGGACCATCGTCATCATGATGCAGGTCAGCTTCCTCATCATGGGGATGTTCCTGGATGACACGGCGATGCTGGTCATCGTGGCGCCGCTCTACATCCCGCTGGTGAAGACGCTCGATCTCGGCTTCAACAACCAGCTCATCTGGTTCGGTGTACTGTACACGATTACCTGCCAGATCGCCTACATCACCCCGCCCTTCGGCTACAACCTGTTCCTGATGCGCTCGCTGGCGCCGAAGGAAATCACCCTGGTCGACATCTACAAGTCGATCTGGCCGTTCGCGCTGATCATGGCGATCACCATCGCCCTGGTCATGATCTTCCCGCAGCTCGCGCTCTGGCTTCCCGAGCATATGAGCGTGAAGGGCTGAACGGACTTCCTGCAGTCTCGCCTTCCAAGAAAACCAGAGGAGCAACCGATGACCGACGACACCAAGAAGCCCGTCCCGAAGAAGACGGACGCCGCCGCCGACAGGATCCTTTCCACCCGCCGCAACTTCCTCGGCAAGGCGGCGCTGGGCACCGGCGCCGCGCTGGCCAGCACGACGCTGGCCGCGCCGGCCGTCATCGCCCAGACCGGCCCGATCAAGTGGCGCCTGCAGACCTATTCCGGCGCCCCGCTCGGCGCCCACGTCATCAAGCCGCAGATCGACGCCTTCAACGCGGCGGCCAATGGCGAGATGGTGATCGAGCTCTATTATGCCGACCAGCTGGTGCCGACCTCGGACCTGTTCCGCGCCCTGCAGTCCGGCACGCTTGACGCGGTGCAGTCCGACGAGGCGACCATGGCCTCGCCGGTCGACATCGCCGTGTTCGGCGGCTACTTCCCCTTCGCCACCCGCTACAGCCTCGATGTGCCGGCGCTGTTCCGCTATTACGGCCTGAAGGAAATCTGGGAAGAAGCCTACGCCGACGTGCCCAACGTCACCTGGCTGTCCACCGGCGCCTGGGACCCGCTGCACATCTTCACCGTCAACAAGCCGATCAAGAGCCTTGCCGACATGGCCGGCCTGCGCGTGTTCGGCGTGCCGACCGCCGGCAAGTTCCTGTCGAAATACGGCCTCGTGCCGGTGACGATCCCGTGGGACAACGTGGAAGTCGCCATGCAGACCGGCGAGCTCGACGGCGTCGCCTGGTGCGGCTTCACCGAGGCCTATGAGGTGGGCTGGGCCGATGTGTGCAACTACGCGCTGACCAACTCGGTCACCGGCGCCTGGTTCGGCAGCTATTTCGCCAACTCGCCGAGCTGGGCCAAGGTGCCGCCGCACCTCAAGGAACTGTTCCTGATGAGCAT
The DNA here is from genome assembly GCF_056836805.1 of Ancylobacter sp. TW_SC_1. Classification (NCBI taxonomy): domain Bacteria; kingdom Pseudomonadati; phylum Pseudomonadota; class Alphaproteobacteria; order Hyphomicrobiales; family Xanthobacteraceae; genus Ancylobacter; species Ancylobacter sp. TW_SC_1. The sequence goes on along the minus strand of NZ_CM166365.1, from coordinate 1,305,556 downwards.
CGACCAGTCGCATTATTACCGCGACGTCTGGTACTGGGGCGGCGAGGCCAAGCTGCGCGTGGAAGGCCAGAAGATGGAGCTCACCTCGCTGCCGCCGGCCGAATGGGCGCAGGTGGTGGCCGACTCCAAGGGCTTCTGGGACGAGGTCGCCGCCTCCAGCCCGCGCGCGGGCCGGGTCGTCGCCGCCTTCAAGAAGTATGACGAGACGATGCAGAAGGCCGGCTACCCCTATCGCTGATCGTTTCCTCCGCCCTGCCGATCCCGCCGCCTCGCGGCGGCGGGATCGTTGACCGTCCGGCGATCGCCGCGGCCGGAATGATGTGACGCGACCGCCCCTGCCGGCCGCGCGTTGACGACATGGAAAGGAGCATCATGCTCCACACACCCACCCCACCCTTCGATGAGACTTTCGACGTCGCCGTCATCGGTGCCGGCGTCGTCGGCTGCGCGGTCGTGCGCCGCTTCGCGCTGGCCGGCGCCAAGGCCGTGCTGGTGGAGAAGGGCAGCGACATCCTCTCCGGCGCCTCAAAGGCCAACAGCGCCATCCTGCACACCGGCTTCGACGCCCCGCCGGGCAGCCTGGAACTGGAGCTGGTGAAGGCCGGACGGGCGGAATATCTCGCCATCCGTGAGAGCCTCGGCCTGTCGCTGGTGACCACCGGCGCGCTGGTCTGCGCCTGGAACGCGCCGGAGGCCGACAAGCTCGACGCCATCGCCGCGCAGGGACGCGACAACGGCATCGCCCAATTGCGGCTGCTGTCCGGGGCCGAGGCCCGCGCCACCATGCCGGACCTGTCGGATCGGCTGGTCGCCGCCATCGAGGTCGAGGGCGAGCACATCATCGACCCCTGGTCGGCGCCGCTGGCCTATCTCACCCAGGCCGTGGCGCTCGGCGCCAGGCTGCTGCGCAATGCCGAGCTGATCGAGGGCCGCTTCGACGGCGACTGGACGCTGGCCACCACTGCCGGCACGGTGAAGGCCCGCGCGGTCGTCAATACCGCCGGCCTCTATGGCGACATCGTCGACCGCCGGCTCGGCTTCGCCCCGGAATTCGAGATCCGTCCCCGCAAGGGCCAGTTCGTCGTGCTCGACAAGGCGGCCTGCCGCCATGTGCCGCGCATCGTCCTGCCGGTGCCGACCGAGATCACCAAGGGCGTCGTCGTCTGCCCCACCGCCTTCGGCAATGTGCTCGTCGGCCCCACGGCGGAGGAACAGGACGATCGCGTGCGCGCCACGGTGGAGAAGGAGGCGCTGGAGATGCTGCTGGCGCGCGGCGCCGAGATCGTCCCGGCGCTGGCGAACATGCCGGTGACGGCGGTCTATGCCGGCCTTCGTCCGGCCACTCAATCCAAGGCCTACCGTGTCTTCTGCCGGCCGGAGCAGCGCGCCGTGACGCTCGGCGGCATCCGCTCGACGGGATTGAGCGCGGCGCTCGGGCTGGCGCAGCATGCGCTGAAGCTACACGAGAGCTTCGGCCTTCCCGCCCCCGCGCCGGTCGCCGCCCCCCGCGTCAGCCTCCCCAATCTGACGGAGTGCCGCGAGCGCGACTGGCAGCGCCCCGACCATGGCGAGATCGTCTGCCATTGTGAGCTGGTGACGCGGCGCGAGATCGAGGCCACCTTCGACAGCGCCGTGCCGCCCGGCGATTTCGGCGGCCTGCGGCGCCGCACCCGCGCCGGCATGGGGCGCTGCCAGGGCTTCTACTGCAACGCCCGCCTTGCCGAGATGACCGAGGGCCGGCTCGCCACCCCGCTCGCCGTCGGGGAGCGCGAGCCCTCATGAACGCGGCCAAGAATGTCATCATGGCGGATGTCGTCGTCATCGGCGGTGGCCCCGCGGGGGTCGCGGCGGCGGTGGAGCTGCGGACGCGCGGCGTGGAGCGCGTCGTGCTGCTCGACCGCGAACCGCATCTCGGCGGCGCCACCCGCCATTGCAGCCATTCGCCCTTCGGCATGCGCGAATTCGGCCGCGTCTATTTCGGCGCGGCCTATGGACGACGGCTGGAAGCGGAGGCCGCCCGCGCCGGAGTGGATGTACGCACCGGCCATACCGTGGTCGGGTTCGACGGTGCCGGCCGCCTCGACATCACCTCCCCTCGCGGCATCGAGACGCTGTCCGCCCGCCGGATCATGATCGCCACCGGCGCGCGCGAGGCACCGCGCTCCGCCCGGCTGATCTCCGGCGACCGCCCGATCGGCGTCGTCACCACCGGGACGCTGCAATCCTATGTCGCCTTCCACGGCCTGATGCCGTTCCGCCGGCCGCTGATCGTCGGCTCGGAACTGGTCAGCCTGTCGGCGGTCCTCACCTGCCTGACCCACGGCGCGCGGCCCGTGGCCATGATCGAGCCCGAGCCGCAGCCCCGCACTCCGGCGCCGCTCACCTGGTTTCCCGCGCTCACCGGCGTTCCGCTTCAGTGCGGCACCGAACTCGTGGACATCCATGGCACGGCGCGGGTGGAGGACGTCACCCTGCGCCAGCCGGACGGCACCTTGCACCGGCTCGCCTGCGACGGCGTGCTGCTGACCGGCCGCTTCACCCCGGAATCGGCGCTGTTCCGGCAGTCGGAGATCGGCGTCGATCCCGGCAGCGCCGGCCCCGCCATCGACCAGTTCGGGCGCACCGCCGATCCGCGGGTGTTCGCCAGCGGCAATGTGCTGCGCGCGGTCGAGACCGGCGGCTGGGCGTTTCGCGAGGGCCGCGCCGTCGGCCGGGCCATCGCCGAGGATCTGGCGCGCGAGGATCTGGCGCGCGAGGCGGAGGCCGGCGCGCCACTGACGGTCGGCTTCGACGCGCCGGTCAAGCTGGTGGTGCCGAGCCTGCTGCGCCGCCCGGCCGGCACGACGCCGGCCTTGCGCGACTTCCAGCTCCGCGTCACCCGGCGGGCGCGCGGACGGCTCTGGCTGGAGATCGACGGGCGCGAGGTCTGGGCGGCGGAGAAGACATGGATGCCGGAGCGGCGCATCCTCGTGCCGATCCCCCCCGCCGCCTTGCAGGCGCGGTCGGTCGCCTTCCGCTTCGAGGAGACGGCTTGATGCGCGTCGCCGCCATCGATCAGGGAACGACCTCGACGCGCTGCCTCGTGGTCGAGAGCGGCGGGCAGGCCCGGCTGGCCGGCAGCCTCGGCCATGCGCAGCATTTTCCCGCGCCGGGCTGGGTGGAGCAGGACCCGGAAGAGCTGCTGCGCAACATCCGCGCGGCGCTCGCGGCGGCGGGGCCGATCGACGCCATCGCCATCGCCAATCAGGGCGAGAGCTGCCTCGCCTGGGACGCGGTGACGGGCGAGGCGCTCTCGCCGGTCGTCGTCTGGCAGGACGCGCGCACGGCCGAGGCGCTCGCCGCGCTCGGCCCCGCCGCGCAGGTGCGCTCCAAGGCCCTCAGCGGGCTGCCGCTCGATCCCTATTTCTCCGCCAGCAAGCTCGCCTGGCTGCTGGCCAACCTGCCTTCTGTCGCGGCGGCGCAGGCCGCGGGGCGGCTGCGCCTCGGCACCACCGACGCCTTCTTCCTCGACCGGCTGTGCGGCACCTTCGCCACCGACATCGCCACCGCCTCGCGCACCGGCCTGCTCGATCTCGACAGCGGCGCGTGGAGCGACGAGCTGTGCGCGCTGCACGGCGTTCCCCGCGCCTGCCTGCCCGCCATCGCTTCCGTCGATGCCGGCTTCGGCGCCATCGACGGCGTGCCGGTCAGGGTCTCCATCGTCGACCAGCAGGCGGCGCTCTTCGGTCATGGCTGCCGCCGGCCGGGCGATGCCAAGATCACCTTCGGCACCGGCGCCTTCCTGCTCGCCGTCACCGGCGCCGGGCGCCCGACGCAATCCGGCCTGCTGCCGACCGTCGCCTGGCGTCGCGGGGAAGACGCGACGGTCTTCGCCGTCGAGGGCGGCGTCTACGACGCCGGCGCCGCGCTCGAATGGCTGCGCCGGATCGGTCTCTACGCCGACACGCAGGAGCTCGACGGCTTCGAGGGACCCTCGGCGCTCAGCCGCGGCCTCGTCTTCGTGCCGGCGCTGTCGGGCCTCGCCGCGCCCTATTGGGACCGGCGGGCAGCGCCGCTGTTCATCGGCATGGACGCGGCGACCGGCCGGCGCGACATGGTCCGCGCCGCGCTGGAGGGCATCGCCCTGCTGACCGTCGGGCTGATCGACGCGGCCGAGGCCAGCGTCGGGCCGATCCGCGAGATCTCCATCGATGGCGGCCTGTCGCAGAGCGCCTACTTCGCCCGTTTCCTCGCCGCCGCCGCCATCCGCCCCGTCCGCGTCCCCGCCATGCACGAGATGACCTCGCTCGGCCTCGCCGAACTGTGTGGGGCCGACATCGGCGCGGCACGCGCCGCCGCCCGGCGCTTCGAGCCGGACGGCACGGTGACGCACGACGACCGCCAGCGCTTCGCGGCCGCCGTCGACAAGAGCCGCGGCTGGCGGGGCTGAGCGTTCCGCCGGCCGGTTGCGCTCTCGCCCGTTGCCCATGCTATCCAGTCGGCGATGCAGATGAGGGCGATCGTGACAGCAAGATCTCTCGCCGTGGCGCTCGCCGCCACACTGGGCTTTGCGGCGGCCGGCGCGCAGGCGAATGACGACGTGCTGAAGCGGCTCGGCGACCCGGCCGGGCAGGTGATCCAGACGCTGGATTACGCCAATACGCGTTATTCCCGCCTCGACCGGATAAACATAAACAACGTCAGTGGATTGCAGGTGGCCTGGACGTTCTCCACCGGCGTTCTGCGGGGGCATGAGGGTAGCCCGCTCGTCGTCGACGGGGTGATGTATGTCCACACGCCGTTCCCCAACATCGTCTACGCGCTCGACCTCGACCATGACGGCCGCATCCTGTGGAAATACGAGCCCCGGCAGAGTGCGGACACCGCTGCCGTCATGTGCTGCGACCTCGTCTATCGCGGCCTCGCCTATGCGCAGGGCATGGTGTTCCTGGCCCAGGCCGACACCACCGTCGTCGCGCTCGATGCCAGGACCGGCGCGGTGCGCTGGACGGCCGTGAACGGCGACCCGAGGAAGGGCGAGACCAACACCGCCTCCGTGATGCCGGTGAAGGACAAGCTGATCGTCGGCATCGCCGGCGCCGAGTTCGGCGCGCGCGGGCACATCAGCGCCTACAATATCGCGGACGGCACGCTGGCCTGGCGCGCCTACTCGACCGGGCCGGACGGGGAAATGCTCCTCGACCCGGAAAAGACCACCGCGCTGGGCAAGCCGGTCGGCAAGGATTCCTCGCTGCGAAGCTGGGAAGGCGACCAGTGGAAGATCGGCGGCGGCGCGCCCTGGGGCTGGTTCGCCTACGACCCGGCGCTGAACCTCATCTATTACGGCAGCGCCAATCCCGGCACCTGGAACCCCAGCCAGCGCCCGGGCGACAACAAATGGTCGGACACCATCTTCGCCCGCGACGCCGACACCGGCGTGGCGCGCTGGGTCTACCAGATGACGCCGCACGACCAGTGGGACTATGACGGCGTCAACGAGATGATCCTGACCGATCAGGTGGTGGATGGACGCACCCGCCCTCTGCTCACCCATTTCGACCGCAACGGCTTCGCCTACACGCTCGACCGTGCGAGCGGCGAACTGCTGGTCGCCGAAAAATTCGACCCGGCGGTGAACTGGGCCAGCGGCATCGACGTGGACCGGACCAGTCCGACCTATGGCCGACCGCTCCTCGATCCGACATACGGCACGGAGGCGGAGGGCGAGGACGTCACCTATACCGGTATCTGCCCGGCGGCGATCGGCGCGAAGAACCAGCAGCCGGCGGCCTACTCGCCGCAGACGCAGCTCTTCTACGTGCCGACCAGCTCCATGTGCATGGACTATGAGCCGTTCCACATCGACTACGCGGTCGGCCAGCCCTATGTCGGCGCGACGCTGAACATGTATCCGGCCTCCGGCGGCGAGGGGCGGACCGGCCGCTTCATCGCCTGGGACAATGTGAAGGGGCGGGTCGTGTGGAGCGTTCCCGAACGCTTCTCGGTGTGGTCCGGCGCGCTCGCCACCGCCGGCGGCGTGGTGTTCTACGGCACGCTGGAAGGCTATCTGAAGGCGGTCGATGCGCGCACGGGCAAGGAGCTCTACCGCTTCAAGACGCCGTCCGGCATCGTCGGCAATGTGATGACCTATGCGCATCGCGGCCGGCAATATGTCGCCGTGCTGTCGGGCATCGGCGGCTGGGCCGGCATCGGCCTCGCCGCCGGCCTTGCCGACCCCAATGCCGGCTCGGGGGCGAAGGACGCCTATGCGGCGCTCTCCAGCTATACCGCGCTGGGCGGCCAGCTCACCGTCTTCGCGCTGCCCGACGGCCCCTAGAGCCCACCCGTTGGCGGCGTCCGCGCGGCGGCAACGCCGCCTCAGAAGACGAAGTCGACCGAGGTCAGCAGCCAGCTGCCGCGCGCCCATTCGATCCGGTTGCCCGCCGCATCCTCGTTGATCGAACTCGTGCGGAAGACCGGCGTACCCGGCGTGAGTTCCAGCAGGGTCGCCTCGTCGAGCGTGGCGAAGCCACCGCTGATGCGCGTCTCGACGCGCCGGTAGCGCTGGATCCCATGCGCGACGAAGACGTCCGTGACCGACTGCCGCCGCGCATAGACCACGGCGAAGTCCGGCAGCAGGGCGGCGGGGAAGACCTTGGTACTGATGTAGATCGGCTGTCCGTCGGCGCTCCGCACCCGGCGCAGCCGGATCACCGGCGCGCCCAGGGGCAGGCGGAGGTGCTCGGCATCGGCCGCGTCGGCGAACTCCTCCTCGAGGATCAGACTGCGGGTGGTGACCGTCTTGCCGTCCGCCCGCAGGCTCTCGGAAAAGCGGCTGCCGTCGCGCACCACCAGCGCCGAAGGCAGGCTGCGCACGAAGACGCCGACCCCCTTGCGTGAGGTGAGATGGCCTTCCTGCTGCAGTTGCTGCAGCGCCCGGCGCAGGGTGACACGGGTGACGCCGAGCTTCTCCGCCAGATGCACCTCGCCCGGCAACTGACTGCCGGGCAGAAGGCAGCCGCTGTCGATCAGCGAAAGCACATAATCATAGATCTGCTGCCAGATCGGGCTGTCGCTGCGCGGGCGGAAGACCAGCCCGTCGAAGCCGGAGACGCCGCCCTGCTGGTGGGGTTGAGACCGGATGCTCCTGTTCACGCGCTCACTCCGCCGCGCTCGCCAGTGCCGGCGCCGGAGAGGTTCCGATCGCCCGGCGGGCATGGACGATGCGCCCCGCAACCATGGTCGCGACGACCTGCGGATGCGCCATGTCCGACGCATCGACAAGGATGAGGTCGGCGCGATTGCCGGCGCGCAGGCTGCCCCTGTCGGCGAGCCGGGCGACACGGGCGGGATTGTGCGAGACGAGCGGCCAGTAGCGCGCCAGTGCCGCCAGATCGCCCGCCGCCAGCGTGAACGCGGCATAGAGCGGGGACGGGTAGTGATAGTCGCTCGTCAGCACCGTGCAGCGTCCCTCGCGGATCGCCTGGGTGGCGTCGAGCGCGCCGTTATGGCTGCCGCCGCGCACCACGTTGGGCGCGCCGAGAATGACGTCCTCGCCGGCGGCGCGGGCGGCCTGCGCGGTTTCCTGGGTGAGCGGGAACTCCGAGGAGACGGCGCCGAGCGCGCGGAAGCGAACGCGCTCCTCGGGCGAGGCCTCGTCATGGGCGAGCAGCACATTGCCGCTGGCGCGCGCCGCCGCCGCGAGCGCGGCAATGGCGGCCGGCACGTCCTCGCGCCGCGCCCAGACGCGGTCGAGCAGCGCCATGTAGTCCTCGCGGCCGAGGCCCGAGCGCTCCGCCATCTGGCCGATCTTGCGGGCGATGGTGCCCTTCAGCACCGAGCCGGTGGTGTGGTCGTTGAAGGCGAGGACCGGCGGCGGCGAGAGGGCGAGCCATTGCGCCACCTCCGCCATGGCGTCGAGCGCGAAGGTCTCCCAGCGCAGATGCAGGCGGGTGTCGCAGCTCAGCTCGTCGCGCAGATCGAGGAAGCTCCGCACGAAGGCGCGCGCCGCCTCCACCGAGCGCAGGCCCGGCTCCCAGGAGATGGTGACGCCGTGAAAGGCGGTGGTGATGCCGTTGGCGACGAGCTGCCGATCGGTGTCGCGCAGCGCCAGCTTCATGTCGAAGCGCACGCCCGGGCGCGGCATGATCTGCCGCTCGAAAGCATCGCCGTGGATATCGACGATGCCCGGCAGCACCAGCAGGCCGCCGGCGTCGAGGCGCGGCGCATTGCCGGTCTCCGGCGCCAGCATCGCGCCGTTCACCCCGAGGGGACGCTCGCTCCATTCGCCGTCAACCAACGCCAGTCCATTTTCTATTAGCCAACTCATAATCCGCCTCGGCACCTGTTACGCGGCTGTCACGTACGCGTCATACGCTGTCTATACAGATAACCCCGCAACGCAGTTCCTGTCTATACAGCAAGGGCCACAAAATGTTTCGCAGCCTCGTTTCCGCCCTCGCCATCACCCTGGCGACGGCCTTCGCGGCCACGGCCGAGCCGGTGCGCTTCGCCGTGACCGACATTGAGGGCCTGGAGGCCCTGCAGCAGGAGTTCGGCGGCTTCCAGAAGGAGCTGGAGAAGGTGACCGGCCTCGACATCGAGCTCATCCCGGTCAGCTCCCGCACCGCCGCCGTCGAGGCGATGAATTCCGGCCATGTCGAGCTGGTGCTCACCGGCCCGGCCGAATATGTCGTGATGAAGGAGCTGAGCCAGCCGCGCATCGTCGTGGCCTGGCAGCGCCCCGACTATTTCGCGCAGATCGCGGTGCTGGCCAACGGACCGATCCGCTCCATCGACGATCTCAAGGGCAAGAAGGTGTCGTTCGGCTCGGTCGGCTCGACCTCGCAGCATCTCGGGCCGGCCCAGGTGCTCGCCGATTTCGGCATCATGTACGGCAAGGATTATGAGGGCGTGATCATCTCCCGCAATGTGGCGGCGGAAGCCCTCATCCGCGGCGACATCGCCGCCATCGGCCTGAATTACGGCCACCTCAACTCGATCCGCAAGGCGTTCCCCAACGCCGCCTTCGCCGTCGTCGCCCGTGGCCGCGACCTGCCCAACGACATCCTCGTCGCCCGCAAGGACATTCCCGAGGAGATCTTCGTGAAGGTGCGCGACGCCTTCCTCAAGCACGGCAACGAGCTGATGGGCGCGGTGCTGCAGGGCGACGACAACCAGAAGTTCAAGGGCGGCATCTTCATCACCGACGTGAAGGACAGCGACTACGACTATGTCCGCTCGATGTACCGCACCATCGGCATCGAGAGCTTCACCTCCTTCGTCGAGTGATCGCTTCCCAAGGCGCCGGACCGGTCCACGGACCGGTCCGGCGTTTCGGCTTTTTGCACGACCGCGATTAGGCGGCTCGACGACAATTTTCCCGACCGATGGAGGCCGCCATGGAGCACGTTCCCGTGCAGACGCTCGCCGGGCCAGGCCCTGCCAGCGCCGGCCCCGACAGTCCGCAGATCGGCCCGCTGGTGAGAGCGCCGACGCCGGCGCCCACCCCGCTGATCATCCGCACGCGCGGCCTCGCCAAGACCTATCCGAACGGACAGGCGGTGTTCGCCGGCGTCGAGCTCGACATTCGCGCCGACCAGCGCGTCGCGCTGATCGGTTCCAACGGCGCCGGCAAGTCGACGCTGCTCAAATGCCTCATCGGCCTTCTGCCCTCGAGCGGCGGCGAGATCACCACGCTGGGCGAGCGCTTCATGGCGGCGCCCACCACCGCGCAGCTGACGCGCCTGCGCCGACAGATCGGCTTCGTGTTCCAGAATCACGGGCTGGTTGGGCGTCAGTCGGTGCTCACCAACGTCATCCAGGGCAAGCTCGGCCTGAAGGGCAGCTGGCGCGCCTGGCACCATGCCCTCGCCCGCCGCGAATGGCGCGAGGAGGCGATGCAGGCGCTCGCCGAGGTGCGTCTTGCCGACCGGGCGAGCGCCCGCGCCGACCAGCTCTCCGGCGGCCAGGCCCAGCGCGTCGCCATCGCCCGCGCGCTGATCCGCCGGCCCAAGCTCCTCATCGCCGACGAGCCGGCCGCGAGCCTCGATCCGGCGGTCGGGCGCGACATCATGCGCATCTTCTCCGAGCTCGCCGGCGAGCACGGCATCACCCTCGTCTACACCACCCACGACATGCAGCACGCGCTCGACTATTCCGACCGCATCGTCGCCCTGAAGGACGGCAAGGTGCATTTCGACCGGCCCACCGCGCGGGTCTCCCGGCGCGACATGGATGGCGTGTTTCATGGCTAGCACCACCGCGCGCACCACCGCGCCCGCGCTTCCCCCGTCGCGGCTCCCGTCGATCTCGCCGCTGTCCTTCACCATGCTCGTCGTGGTCGGCGCGCTGTTCCTCGTCTCGATGGGCCAGGTCGCGCCCTCGCCGGAAAAGCTCGCAGCCGGCCTGCCGCGCATGGCCGAGCTGGTGGGGCGCATGCTGCCGCCCAACACCGATCCCGGCTTTCTCCAGCGCATGGGCTGGCGCATCCTGGAGACGCTGCAGATCGCGCTGGTCGGCACGGTATTCGGCGTCGTCTTCAGCCTGCCGATGGGCTGGCTGGCGGCGCGCGGCATCTCCCCGCTCGGCGCGCTGCGCCATTTTCCGCGCGCGCTGGTCTCGCTGTTCCGCACCGTGCCCGATCTCGTCTGGGCGCTGCTCTTCGTCTCCACCCTCGGTCTCGGCGCCGTCGCCGGCACCATGACCATCGTCGTCGACACGATCGGCTTCTGCGGCCGCTTCTTCGCCGAGGCGATGGAGGAGGCCGACAAGAAGCCGCAGGAGGCGCTGCACGCCATCGGCGCCAACCGGGTCACGGTGCTGTGCGGCGCCATCCTGCCCGACGTCATGCCGACGCTGATCAACTCCTCGCTCTTCGCGCTGGAAAAGGCGGTGCGCTCCTCCGTCGTGCTCGGCCTCGTCGGCGCCGGCGGCATCGGTCAGGAGCTGAAGGTGGCGTTCGACCTGTTCCAGTACCGCAACGCCTCCGCCATCATCCTCGCCATCTTCATCATCGTGCTGGCGATGGAATTCATGACCGACCGGCTGCGCGCCAGGTTCCAGTGAACGGCCGCCGGTGCGCGCCGTTCGTCGGCGCCCGGGCCTAGCCTGCGACGGACCGGAGAACCTTGATGAAGTCGGTTGCGGAAGCGAGCGATTTGTTGAGGCCGTCGCCGGCATAGTAGCTCTGCCCCTTGCGGACGAGACGCGTTCCGCGATTCACGTCCTTCGGCACGGGGAGAGATGCCCACTCCTTGGCGAGACCGACCCCGAAATCCTCGACGGACAGCAATCCGGCGAGGAACCTGCCGAGTCCCTGGCCCTTCATCAGGGCAATGGCGAGACCGTCCTGAACCTGCTCGTCCAGCAGCGTGCCGTTCGAGACGACCCCGGCGTCGCGCAGGCCGCCCAGTGTCTTGCGCAGAAACTGGTACTTGCCGACGGCCGACGATTTCGCCCCCCGGCGGATGACGAAGTCCCGCTGCCAGTCCAGCACCTCGCGCACGGTCATGGCGGTGAAGGCGGGGGCGTTCATATTGGCCGGCCGGCCGAAATGGGCATTGTAGTTGCCGTTGCTCTCCAGCTTTCCGATAAAGTCGAGCAGCCCGGCGAGCCGGCCCCCGGCCATTTCGCCAAGAGCGACGTCGGCCCGGTCGGCATGTTCCCGCTCGCCGGGGCTGAACCAGCGCAGGGCGACGATCTTCGAGCGGGCGAATTTGCCCAGGGTGACCTTGTCGCTCTGGTTGCCGCCGAGGACGTGCACGGTGTTCTGGTCGAGATATTCGCGAAAGAAGCCGACATGGCCGGAACTGCCGGAGCCGCGATCCGGCGCGAGCACGACGACCGCCCCATAGGGCGGATCGGGCTCGCCGAGTGCGATGGCGACGTTGCCCCACTGCGCCCAGTTGGCGGCTCCCGCAGGGTTCTTGACGAGGGTCCCGGCCCCGTCGGCGCCACTTTGCGCCAGGCAGAAGCCGACGAAGGCGCCGCACCATGGCTCCACGGTGGTCGTCGGAAAATGGATCGCGTGAAAATAGTCGAGCACGCGCTGCCGGCCGGAGGGGGTCGTCTCGTCCTTGTGCGTGGCCTCCCATGCCTCTTTCTCGGCGTCGGCGACCGGCATCCAGGACGCCGGCCCATCGAGCTTGGGCAGGTCTTCCGGTATGTGCTGGCGGATCAGGTCGAGGGCCTTCCTCAGTCGCTCGGTCAGCAGAGCCTCCGCCTTCAGCAGGAGCCCGTCCACGGTCTCGATGCCGCCGCCCGCGCCTTGCAGGATGGCCGAGCGGAAGGATTTGAGCGTGGCGACATCGCTTGGCGCGAAACGAGGGGGCAGGACGGAATCCACCGTGCGCCCGCCATGATTGTCGAGCTTCGCAAGGCGGATGGCGATGGCCGCGTCGGCGCCGAGCATGAAGGCGAGAAGCACGTCGACATAGCTTGGGACATAGGGACCGGCCGGACCGGAGGTCTGCAGATCGCCCTTGCTCCTGTCGTGGCCGATGACACCCTGACTGATGGCCTTCATCGCCCGAAGGGCGAGGAACGCAGCCCCGGCGATCTGGTCGAGACCATCCTCGTGATCGGGCAGCGCGTAGTCCGCCCCCAGGGGCGAGGCGAGGAAATCCTCCCAGTCCGCCACGGCGATGCGGAATGGCCCGACGCCGCCGGTCAGCGGGTGCGTCCCGGCCGTGTTGCTGATGCCCGATTCAATGTCGGCAAGGGCGATGAGGAAATCGGCGACGACGAAGAAGCCACTGGTGTTGATCCGGGGATCGGCCAGCAGGCGTTCGGCGTCGATGCAGGCCTTGAGAAAGGCGAACATGCTGAAATCGGTCCGCTGCGGCGCCTCGATCGGCTTCAGCAGGGCGCCAAGCCTGACCCAGCCCCGCCGGTCGGGAACGGCTCCCACGATCAGGAGCTCGACGAAGGCACCGTCGGCGCTCGTGTCGAGATGGCGTCCAATCTGCGCGGCGCTCATCTCGCCGACGATGGCGCCGTCCATACGCGGCGCATCCCGCATGTTCAGCGTATCGAGTGCCATGTAGAACATCGCGTGTCTCCGGCCAGTGGAGCCTCATTGCTGCGCGGGTGTCATTTTTCGGTAGAGGTCCGGGGTGATCTGATCGGCGAACATGCCGTCCGGCCCATTGTCGAGGGTGGGCGGAGGACCAAGCCGCCACTCGGCAACGGCGCGTCGCAGCGTCGCGATGTCGATGGTGTTGTCGCTGGTGTTGTCGCTGGTGTGTTCGCGGAGCTTCTTCAGGATCTGCGATCGTGTCACGTCGTCGGTGAACAGATGGCTTTCGAGGTAATTCCTCGCGCCTGGCGCACATTTCGCCTTGCGAAGATCGTTGATGTTGGGCTGCTTCAGCGCGACGGCATTGGCACGCCAGTCCGCATCGCGAGGGTTCTGCTTCGAGACGGACAGATAGATTTTCAGGCCGAACTCGGTTTGCGCATCGAAACGTCCGTCGCTGCGGGGCGTCAGACAGAGACCGCTCTGGATCGCCTGCGCCGTCGGAACATCGATCTTTATGGACGAGATCCTGTCCCAGCCAGCGGCGGGAACGGACGCCGGCCGAACGGATCGCGTCGTCACCGGGGCCCCGGCTCTCAGGACGCCCATGCCGCGGATCGGCACCTCGGCGGGCGACTGGATGATGGTTTCGCCTCGACCGGGCACCTGACGGCGCGAGCCCAGGATGGAGAGGTCGTTGACCTGCGTCTCGATGGCGAAGGGCAGGCAGATGCGCAGATAGGACCGGAGCGCATATTCGGCCGCCGGCCTATTGGCATAGGTCAGGTCCAGCGTCTCGCGGCGGAAGCGGAAGCGCCCCTCGATGACGATCGAATTGACGGTCGAGGAGTCGACCAACAGCAAGAGCCGGGAGTGGTAGTTCTCGACCGAGCTGGACAGCAGGCCGAAAGCGAGGCCGACGATCGAAATGGCCGCGACGGAGGCGGGGTTGGCGAGACCGATGATGCTCGTCGTCGCCGTCTGCATATCGTTGATCTGGGCAAGCATCGGCGCGCGCGAGCGCCGCTTGTCGTCGAGCCATTCGAGATAGGCGTCGCACCGTCGGTCGATGTCGTTCATGCCCTGCAGCACGATCAGCGTCCAGGCGTCGCTTCCCGGCGGCGGCGGGCACGCTGCTGCGGAGGCATAGGACAGCAGGCCCGACTGCTCGCACAGGGACACGAAATAATCGTCGAGCAACTGCGTTGACGCCTGGATGTCCGACGGCGCGAGCGAGGCGCCGATGCCGTTGCGCAGATAATTCCGTTCGGTGGGGGTACACGCCACCACCGCGAACAGCGCGCTCAGGAACAGGCACCGGGCGAGGGCACTGCTGAGACCTGGCACGTCGCCCCCCCGCAACCAACGATTGTTTTACAGTAATACGCTCGACCACAATTGATATCGAGCGCCCGCGCCCGACAGCCCCGACATCCGTTCAATTCGCCGGATCACGGCATGACAGTCTGGCTTTATTTTTGTCACTACCGGCAGAACATGGCATCTCGCATTTAGCATTTACATTATGTATCGCAGATACATATGAAAACAACGATACATAATGCGCCGACATGCGCCACGAACGGTGTCGTTGCCAAAACAGCAGCACCGCTTAATCTTTTAATTCGATTTCCAGCGACATTGATTGTGATGTCCATTCGCCGCAATAGTCAACCATAAGTTGCTTTTTGCATATGCAACCCGGATTGCGCTGCGGCTTGCAGGCCGGCATCCGCCCGGGCGCCCGCCGCCGCTTCCTCGACCGTTCACGACGACCGGCGGTTCGCAGGTCATCCGTCGGCCGCGATACGGATCGCCGCCGCCCCCGGACCGCGAATGCCGGCCTCGACCGGCAAGCCGCCGCCCGGCGCATGCGGCGTTTCTTTCCGAACATTGCTCCGGAGACGGCAGGAAGGATACCGTGTAGAGAGCCGGCGCAGGGAGAACATCATGGGTGTCTTGGCGAGAGCGGCCGGGGTAGCTCGATCCGAAGGTTATGCGGGTGTTCTTTTGCGCCTGAAAAGGCGATGGAATCGTATGCTCGTCAGGATCGAGAATTATCGACTGGAACACGTGCGGGGCAGCTCGTTCAGGCGATCCGTGTATGGAATTTTATTGACTGAAAATAAAAACGACAGAACCTTTCAGTTTTATGTCAACGGTGCATATGGATTTTTCTTGTTTGATTTGCTGTCGAAGCACGGCGCTCCGTTCTATTTTATCGACATAGGCGCAAACCAGGGATTGTATTCGATCATCGCGGCAAGGAATCCGAACTGCATCCGGGCGTTTGCATTCGAGCCGGTGCCGACCACGGCCGATTTTCTTGACAGCAACATCAAGCTCAATTCGGCGAGCGACAAGGTGGAAGTCCATCGCGTCGCCATTTCGGCGGATGTCGGACCGGTAACGATCCAAATTCCGGAGCAGCACTCGGGCGCCGCGACCTTGCGGGCGAACGACGGCGAGGATGCGGATCGGCGCGCATTGCAGATAATGTCGACAGACGTATCCGGGCTCGATGCTCTGGACTGCCGGGACGGCGTGCCGATACTGGTGAAGATCGACGTTGAGGGCCATGAACTCGTCGTCTTGTCCGAACTCGTGAAGTCGAAACGGATCGAGAATGTCGAGCAGATATTCTACGAGTGTGGCGAGGACTGGATAGATCCCGAGGCCCTGGAAGCCCTCCTGCGGGACGTCGGCTTCCGGCGGTTCGATCGGATTGGGACCGGCCGTCACTACGATGTGCTGGCCGCCCGGTAGAGCACCGGCGCCCGTTTCAAGAAGAAGGGCGCCCCGCCATTCGCGGGACGCCCAGTTCAGGCTTCGGAAAGTCCGGCATCCTTTTTCGCGGTCGGATGCCGGCACGCCTGGAAGAAATTGGAAGCGCTCAGACGGCCTTCTTGAACTTCGCGGCCTCTTCGGAACCGCCGGTGGCATTGCCCTTGGAGTAGGAATGCGCACCCGTGCCGGCGAGCGCGCCGCCCTGCACGATCAGGTACTCGTCGCGGATCGGGCGCCCTTCGAAGAAGCACTCCAGGATCTCCCGGGTGCCGGCCGCATAGCGGGTCTGGGCGGTCAGCGAGGTGCCGGAGATGTGGGGGGTCATGCCTTCCCACTTCATGGTGCGCCAGGGGTGGTCCTGCGGCGCCGGCTGCGGGAACCACACATCGCCCGCGTAACCCGCCAGCTGGCCGCTCTCGGTGGCACGCACGATCGCGTCGCGGTCGCAGAGCTTGCCGCGGGCGGTGTTGACGATGTAGGCGCCGCGCTTGAACAGCTTCAGCGTCTCGTCATTGATCATGTGCTCCGTCTCCGGGTGGAGCGGGCAGTTCAGCGTGACGATGTCGCAATGCGGGTACATGTCCTCGCGCGTGGCGTGGAAGGTGAGGTTCAGTTCCTTCTCCACCGCTTCCGGCAGGCGGTGACGATCGGTGTAGTGCAGCTTCACGTCGAACGGCGCGAGGCGGCGCAGCACGGCGAGGCCGATACGGCCGGCGGCGACGGTGCCGACGCTCATCGCCTCCAGGTCGTAGGAATGCGCCACGCAGTCGGCGATGTTCCAGCCGCCCTTGCGCGCCCAGTCATGCGAGGGGATGTAGTTGCGCACGAGGCCTAGGATCATCATCACCACATGCTCGGCGACGCTGATCGAGTTGCAGTAGGTGACCTCGGCGACCGTGATGTTGCGGTCGATGGCCGACTGAAGATCGACATGGTCGGAGCCGATGCCGGCGGTCAGCGCAAGCTTGAGGTTCTTCGCCTTGGCGATGCGCTCGGGCGTGAGATAGGCCGGCCAGAACGGCTGGGAGATCACCACGTCGGCGTCCACCAGCTCCTTCTCGAACACCGAATTCGGACCGTCCTTGTCGGAGGTCACCACCAGCGTGTGGCCGTTCGATTCGAGATATTTGCGCAGGCCGAGCTCGCCGGAGACGCTGCCCAGCAGCGTGCCGGGCGTGAAGTCGATCGCCTTGGGCGTCGGCAGCGTCTGGCCACCCGGATAGTGGTCGATCTTCGGCAGATCGTCGCGGGCATAGGTCTTCGGGTAGCCGTCGATCGGATCGTCGTAAAGAACGCAAAGAACCTTCGCCATGGGGGCATCTCCTCTCGTCAGGGTGAGCGGGGACGCTTCCGCCGTGTCACACGGCAGACCGCGAGCGCCAAGGCGTTTAGCCGGCGCATCTTTTTGTCCTGTGATGCCGCCATCCTGGCGATAGGCGGCGCGGCAGGCGTCCTCCATGCCGGTCCGGCGCGCGGGCTGTTCCTTCCCGCTTCGCCGCCGACCATGCGACTGTGGACCGGGAGCGAGGGGGCTTCAAATTGAAAGGGGTGAACAATTGATAGATGGCGGAAATGAAGTTTCCGCTATTTGAAGATGTTCTCAATCGAGTTTTCGCGCCCAAGGGCCTGCGCGAGCTTCAGAAGCGCTCCGGCGACCGGGCTCAGCGGATCCCGATCCGACAGGACGAGGCCGATCGGCTGAATATGCACCGGCTCGACCAGCGGCACGCCGACGAGGTCGGCGGCGTCGCCCAGGCCGCGGAAGCTCGATTCCGGCACGATGCTGCTCCATGGCCCGCGCCGCACGAAGGACCACACGCCCATGAAGGAGTTGGTCTCGATCGCCGGCTGCGAGACGAGGCCGGCCTCGGCCATCACATGGTCGATGATACGGCGGTTCTGCATGTCCGGCGTGAGCAGGCACAGAGGCTGCGCCGCCGCCTCCGCCCAGCGCAGGCTGCGACGCCGCGCCAGCGGCTCGTCGGGGCGGGTGATGTAGACATAGTGCTCGCGATAGAGCGGTACGCGGCGCACCCGGTTGAGCGGCTCGTTCTCGAGATAGGTTATGCCGGCATCGAGCTCCATCTCGTCGAGGCCGCGCTGGATCGCCGCCGAGCTGAGCGTGAGCATCTGCACTTTCACCTCCGGGTTCCGGAGGCGGAAGGGCGCCAGCAGGGCGGGCGCGGCGGCCGTTGCGGCGGGGATGGCACCGACGCGCAGCGTGCCGGTGATCCGGCCGGTGGTCTCGACCTTCTCCTGCCGGAGGCTTTCATAATCGGCGGCGATCTGGCGGGCCCAGCCAAGCACCCGCTCGCCTTCCGCCGTAAAGCCAAGGAAACGGTGGCCGCGCACGACAATGGGCACGCCGAGCTCCTGTTCGAGCTTGCGGATGCCGGCCGACAGGGTGGGTTGCGTGACGTGGCAGGCCTCGGCCGCCCGCCCGAAATGCTTTTCGCGCGCCAGCGCGACCAGATAATGCATCTGCCGGACGAACATGGGCTTCCCGAATCCGCCGCCATGCCGCGGGTGCGGCAATCCTTGCGTTATTTTCCCTCGGATACAGCAGACATATAGGCCGCAAGGCGTCGGCGAAAGGCCTTTGGCGTCTCGGCGAAAAGGCGCGCGTGCATGCGAAGAGCGGAATGGGCGAGCCTGGACTGGCGCGCCTCGATGGACTCGAGCAGCGGCGCGCGCCATTCCGGCGGGCCGGCGGCGCGCACGGAGCGGGCCTCGATCAGCGCCCGCAGCACGGAAAGGTCGTGATGCTTGCCGAGCTTGTCGCGAAGGCGCTGCAGCTCGTCCACCCATGCTTCGCCGAGCACCGGCCAGGCCGGGATCGCGAGCTCCATCTGGTAGCGCTGCGCCACCACCGCCTTGCGCAGCTCGTGCAGGCTCTCGTCGTCATGCGGATCGACGGCACGCCCGGTCCGCCGCGTCCTGGCGAATTCGCGGGCCAGCGCGACGACGAGGTCCTTCCCCTCGAGGGCGGCGCCGAGCTGCGGAGCCATCTCGCTCAGCCGTGCGACAAGCGGCCCTATCTCGCCGCGATGGGCGCTCAGGCCGCCCTCCCCGTCCGTCCCGGCGGCCGTGGCGAGTGCGCGGCCCGCCGCGCGACGGATCGCCGGCGAAAGCCCCGCCTTGTCCGCGAGATCGTCCAGCGCGTCGCGCCGGGCGGCAACGTCGCGGGCGCCGGCCACAAGGCGAGCCGCCTCCGCCAGCGCGCGGCGCAACTCGCGGGCCAGCGTGGCCGTCTTGCGGTGACGCGACGCCTGAACGAGCCGCAGCAGGGCCCGCAATCGCTTGAAGGCCTTGCGCAGGTCATGCACGGCGCCCACTGGATCGGCGAGGTCGAGCGCGACGGACGCATCGTGAACCGCGCGAAGAAAGGCGGCTTCGAGCGGTCCGGGAATCGGATGGACAGTGCCGGAGGCGCTATCCACCGGTTCGGGCTGGAGCCGACGAGTGTTTTCCGTCATGAGAAAATCTCTTTTCGTCCAGTTGGTTAGTAGGCATTATAGGCGATGGCGCGACGATCGGGTGACAAAAAGTACCCCGCCCCCCTTTCATTTGGCCACCCGGATTGCTAGATACCCGGCGTCGGCGGGCCGCGATGGCCCTTCTAGCCGGCTCTGACGCGGGGTGGAGCAGCCCGGTAGCTCGTCAGGCTCATAACCTGAAGGCCGCAGGTTCAAATCCTGCCCCCGCAACCACTGATACCGACAAACCCGCAGCCTCGGCTGCGGGTTTTGTTTTTCTACCGGTCTTTCCGATTGCTTGGCGCTCGGTCCATTCGAGGATGGTGCGCAGTTCGCCGTGCAATGCCGCGAACATCTCGCCTCGTTCATTACCGGGCGTCAGCACGATCCGCTCGATCAGCATCCGCAAAGCTTCCGCTGCCTGAGGCCTTTCCTCTGGCCGGTTCAGCGCATGGGTCAGAGTTGCGACCTTGCTCGCATAGATGGCCGCGGCCCTTGCCAGCATGTCCGGCACGTCGTGGGGAGCATCGACGAGTAGCTCCGAAAGCTCCTTCTTTCGGGCCTCCAACGCGTCCATTTCGACCTTCATGCTCTCATGGAACATTCCAGCCTTGATGGCCTCGATGATGCCCCTGATCTGCTTCTCCACCTTGACCAGCTCCGCTTTCCAGGCGTCGCCATTCGAGCGGCGTTCCCGATTGAGCCGGTTCGTCTCTTCGGCATAAGCACGCATCGCCTCTGCCGCGACCTCAGGTGCCATCATCTGGCCCTTGAGACCGGCCAGCACGCGGCGCTCCAAGTCCTCGCGCGGGATAGTCCGGCTGTTGGAGCAGCTACCCTTGCTGATGTGGTTTGAGCAGGCGAAGCGGTCGGATCCGCGCAGAGAGTACGGGCCACCACAGCAGCCGCAGAATATCAGCCCCGAGAGCAGCGACTTCGGCCGGCGGCCCCCGTTCAGTCGATTCTTGGTGTGGTGATCACGGATGGCCTCGGTGACATTCACGTACTTCTCGGTGATCTCGCCTTGCCGCTCGCGCACGGATTGCCACAGCTCGTCGTCGACGATCCGGAGTTCGGGGACGTCCTTGACGATCCATTCCGACGACGGATTCATCCGCGAGACGCGTTTCCCGGTTGACGGGTCTTTGACATATCGAAGCCGGTTCCAGAGCAAGCGGCCGATATAAAGCTCATTGTTCACGAGGCCGGTTCCGCGCTTGACGTGACCGCGGATCGTTGTGTCGTTCCACAGTTTGCCGCTCGGGCCGGGAATGCCCTCCTCGTTCAGTCGCCGCGCAATTGTGCGCGGACCGACACCATCCGCGAACTCGCGAAACACACGTCGAACAATGTTGGCTTCGACCTCGTCGATCTCACGGTCTCCCCGAACGGGATTGCCGTATGTGTCGAGCTTCTTCACCACCCTATAGCCGTAGCAGAGTCCGCCGCCCGACTTGCCGTCCTCGATACGACCACGGAGGCCGCGATGCGTCTTGGCGGCAAGGTCCTTGAGGAAAAGCGCGTTCATCGTGCCCTTCAGACCGACGTGCAATTCGCTGATCTCGCCTTCGGCCAATGTGACGATCGGCACGCCGGCGAACTTGAGGTGCTTGAACAGCGTCGCAATGTCAGCCTGGTCGCGGCTGATGCGGTCCAGCGCCTCGGCCATCACCACATCGAATTGTCCCGCCTGCGCGTCCTGCAACAGCATCTGGATGCCAGGTCGCAGGATCATGCTCGAACCAGAAATCCCTGCGTCCTTATAGGTGGCGACCACGTTCCACGTGTCGCGCCTCGCCTGCTCACGGCAGAGGCGAAGCTGATCTTCGATTGAGGCTTCCCGCTGATGATCGGAGGAATAGCGGGCATAGAGCGCGACGCGGGTCATCGACCTTCCTTTCGTGTCTCCATGGTCAGCGGCGGACTGCACCACTCTTCTTCGCTCGTGCCAGTTCGAGGAATCTGGCCCTGATTTTCGCGAACAGCTCTGGGGGGATGAAACCGTAGCTGAACTCACCCGGCTTGCCAGGAACCGGCGACAGCCCGCCATTCGGCCATTCGTCGATATTGTGCTCCGATACGATCACCCAACTCGGCTCGCTGTCGAGGCCGATAGCCTCTTTAACCTTCGCCGGAATCTCGATCCCCACCGTATCGCCGGACGGCGGCGTATGGGTGATCGGCAGCAACACTACATAGCGAGGGCGCACAAGGGAATCGGTCGCTGCGACGAGGCAGGTCGGGCGATCCTTGCCTTGATCGCGGCCGGCAGCTGCCTCGTGCGTCCAGAGGTAATCGTAGCGGAGGATGAGGCCGGGCTTTGGCTCAGGGATCGCCACGGCGAGCGCCTTACTTCAACAGGTCGTTCAAGCGCGCGTGCTCGACGTCCATCTCCGCGCGCTCCACCGCGTCGATTACCACATCGACGGCGTCGGCCGTGTGGTGGGTCCGCTGCGCGGCGGCCCGGAGCCAGTCATAATGGTCAGCGGACATCAGCACGAACTCGCGGCGTCCGTGCCGCGTGATCTCAACCGGCTCGCGCTGGGCCTGGTGCTGGAACTCGCCGAACTTGCGCTGGAATTCGAGGGAGCCGACTCTCGCCATGGCGGGCATCCTTTCAGATCGAATGCCAGAATTATACGTATAATTTGTCTATAAGCAAAGCTGGAATTACACTTCCTCGCCCGTCGAACGTTTCCTACAAAGCTTCCGCTCCGACGCGATGTGCTGATCAAACTGCTCGCGGGCGATCTGGCGACCGAGGATCCGGGCGAGACTCAGAACCGCCTCCTCGGCACGTTTGGCGTGGGTCAGCGCCGTCTCCGGTCCGGCTGACGGTCCGAGTGCCTTGATGCTGTTCCTGTGCCGCTTGAGCGTCATTGCGTCCGAGAAACCGGTGCCGGAAAGGTCCGGGAATGACCGAAGACCTATCGGAGCGCATGGGAAAGCCTCAAACGACGGTCGTGCGGCGAAAAGGACGCCATCGCGTACAAATAGGATGCCTTGTCTGAGAGGTTACAAGCGCCGTAGCCAGAGCAAGGGCGTCGGATCCGCCGTTTCTGTCCCGAATGAGCGGCTTATCATTCCGCTCCACTCGGCGCTGTCCGCCTCTACCTTGCTGCGGGAGCGGGTTGCGCATGCGGGAACGTGCCATCGTGTCGCGTGGGCCACGCAGAGTTTCGCCATCGCACGCTCAGCACCTCCCGCGCGCGGGCGAGGCCATGGCGGTGCATCTGCTCACAGGCCGCGTCCCAGTCCGCGCGCGCGGCGGCAACGTCGCGCTCCGTGATCAGATTGGGAATGGGGCGGATGCGCTCGGCCAGTTGCGGGTTCTGGCGCAGCCAACCCGTCTCGGCGCGGGTGAGGGCCACGGCAATGCGCAGCATGTCGACTTCCCATGCGGTGTAGAAGCCGCGCCGACGCTCGCGCCATTGGATGTACCAGTCCCACACGATCGGGAAGACCAGGAGGCCGAAGCTAAGCTTCTCCAGCGGCACGCCGAAGCCATGGACCGCGCCGCTGGCTGAGGCTGCCAACGCACCGAACATCAGACCGAGATGCTCGACCTTCTGGGACGCCGTCTCCTCACCCCAGACACCGTTGCGCTGATAACCGAAGGCCGTCAGCGTCGCCGTCTTGAATCGGACGAGATCGGCCATCTCCTCGGCCAGCTGGGGCGGCGCATCGAGCTCCGCACTCGCGAGGTCCGGATCCGGCAGCGATCCATCCTCTTCCCGGCAAAACCGGTGGAGCCCGCGCGGCCGGGAGGATTGGTCGAGCAGGCCGGGAAAGCGGATCGAGTAGCGCTGCTTCATTGCAGCGGCCTGGAAGCGCCGATAGTCGGTCGTCCCCGTGATCACCACGCGCTGTACCCACTCAAGGATCTCATCGACCTCGGCCGCACTCGCCTCAACGGCACGAGCGAGATGCTTGGCGGTGTCGCCATGGCGCCGCATGTGAAGATCGAGGGCATCGGCGAATGACGACGGGTCCGTCCAGGGCCGCCCGTCGCTCTTGGGGAACTCGACAACGGGCTTCGCCCGCGGACCGCGTCGACGCGGCGCAGCGTCTAAGCGGTCGGCATCACGATGGAGCGCGCCCCGCTCCAAGCCGGACGGTTGCCGGCGCGCCGCGGCACGCTTCACCGTGACGTGGCCGCGGCGCGCCAGTTCACGGCGCAGCGCATCAAGTCCGGGCGCCAGCACGGGGCCGGCGCGCTGCAGATCGGCGTGATCCACGTCACAGGCATGAGCGATTGCGTGCCAGTCGTAATCGCGCTCCGCCAGGGGCGGTGGCATGCGCGCGGCGAGGAGATCGAGCAGCCAGTTCTGGAACAGGTCGGCGTCGCGAGGCGACAGGACGGTCGGGGCACGCTGCTGGCAAAACTTCACCAACATGCGCGCGAAGCTCGTACGGGGCATCGGCGGTCAGTGCAGGCACGTTGTTGAGAGGCGACTCGCCTCGGTCAGGGGCGGCGTTTCTGCCGAGAGGCCGTTCGCTCGGCCACGATCCAGAAGTGGCAGGCCTCGCGATCCGAAACCAAGGGGTGATGGTCCTCAGGCCGGCATCAGACGGCAACAATGTGCGGCTAAGCGTTCAGCCAACAAGTTTCCCGAGAAGCACGCACATTTCTATCAAGCGGCGCAATGTGTCGAGGTCTAGAAAATATTATACGAAATCAACGATCCGACCGCCGCGCAATGTGCGCGCTTTTATCCTGCCATCAAGCTGACCCGCTTCCCCGAGCCCAAATGAGATCACGTCACATCGCTGCGATACTATGACAGAGCAGCAGAAAACGCGCCGCAGGTGCCGAGCGCTATCAAATTTATCTCAAGCTCGCTGAAAATGCGCGGCCTCAGTGTTTCACAGGCCGCCGCGTGAGCAGCGACATAGCCATTCATCGCCATGCTTAACGTGAAACTGCTGTCGGTGACGCGCAACCGAGTCGCTGCAAATCGGCGGTCGCGATGCAGAGAAGCTGCAAAGGAACTGCGGCCGAACCGCAGTCGCGCTGCGCAGAGGTCGCTGTTTCTTGCGCGCCTGCCGCAGCGGATGTGGGACTATCCGGACGTCGATGGCTTCCGAAGGCGCACACCGGCGCCGCCACCGTTCTCGGGGGTAAACTCAATGCCGGCTTGCTCAATCGCTGCGATGATGGAAGCCAGATTGCCCGCGTGCGGAACGCGAACGCCGCGCTCAAAGTCGACAATGGCCTGCTGCCGGTTTCGTGGACACCGAGATTGGGTGTTTCATGAAGCCGGAGGTGGCGTATGCAGCGAAGACAGTTTGGGCGTGAGTTCAAGATCGAGGCGGTGCGCCTGGTCAAGGATCGCGGTGTGAGTGTGGCGCAGGCGTCTCGGGACCTCGATGTCCATGAGCACCAGCTGCGCAAATGGGTGAAGCTCTTTTCTGCCGATCCTGCACAGGCGTTTCCCGGCCACGGCCAGATGAAGCCGGAGCAGCTTGAGATCGAGAAGCTAAGGCGGGAGGTGGCCAAGCTCGAGGCGGAGCGCGACATCCTAAAAAAGGCCGCAGCCTACTTCGCGAAGGACGTGACATGAGGTTCACGTTCATTGCGAAGCACCGGGGGAATCTGGCCGGTGGCTTTGCGAAGCGCTGGATGTGTCGCGCTCAGGCTTCCGTGCCTGGCTCAACCGATCGCCGAGCCGGCGTGCGTGCGACGACGAGGAGATTGGCGCGAGGGTCCGGGCAAGCCTCCTCGGTTCTGATCGCACTTATGGTGCCAGGCGCGTCTGGCGGGACGTGCTGGCGGAAGGCATCGATTGCGGCCTGCATCGCATCGAACGGCTGATGCGCGCACAAGCTCTGCGTGCCAGGCCGCGTCGGCGCAGCCTGCCCAGGGATGAGGGCCGGCGATCGGCCATCGCCCCGAATACGCTCGACCGGGAGTTCCACGCCGAACGGCTCAACCAGCGCTGGATCGCCGACTTCACCTACATATGGACCGCGGAGGGTTGGCTTTACGTTGCAGCCGTCATCGACCTCTTCTCCCGCCGGGTGGTGGGGTGGTCGATGAAGGCCGAGATGACCGCCGGGCTCGTGACCGATGCACTGATGATGGCGATCTGGCGCCGGGGAAAGCCGGATGCCCTGCTGCACCATTCGGACCAGGGCAGCCAGTATGCCAGCGAGCCGTTCCAGAAGCTCATGACCGACAACGGCGTCACCTGCTCGATGAGCCGCTCGGGTAATGTCTGGGACAATGCCGCGATGGAGAGCTTCTTCTCCTCGCTGAAGACCGAGCGGATCAGAGGCAGGGTCTACCGGACACGCGACGACGCTCGCACCGACGTGTTCGATTACATTGAGCGATTCTACAACACCGTAACACCGTTCGCAGGCACTCGACCATCGGCTACATCAGCCCGGTCGAGTTCGAAAAGAAGGTCGGATTAGCTTAACTGAGCGTCCACAGAACCGGCAGCAGGCCATCGTGTCAAAACTGGACGCCAATTGATAACGCATTAGGACCCCGGGAACGCAGCGCCACGACCCTCTCTCGCCTTGCGAGCCAACAAGCTCTTTCGCAACCACCAAGGTAGCAAAGAAAAGAGTCTTATAAGTGCCCTATTGCGCCATCCAGGCACCACAAGATGCTTCGCCCTTTTCAACCCAGCAAGTGAAGCGCTGACGACCTCGCTGGCTGTCGACCAAGATTTGGGTGGAGCCACCTTCGTAGGGTCTAAGCCCATCGCCTGCTGAAACTCAGTATGCGTGTAGCCCGGACAGAGAGTCTGCATCGTCACTTTCGAGCCGGCGGCGTGTAAGTCAATACACACCCCGTCGCCAAATGCCGTCATCCATGCCTTTGTTGCTCCATAGCTGACGTTTCCGAACCAAACAAATCCAGCGACAGAACTTACATTTATAACGCCTCCTGAGTTATTTTCCACAAGAACTCGTAATGCTGCGTGACTCAATTTTACTGTTGCCATTATGTGTAGTCGGTGCATTTTTTCTTGCTCAGCAAGCCCAGCTTTCCAAAAATATCCATCAAGCCCGAACCCAGCACAATTCACGAGAAGAGATAAATTTTTCTCGTTAACGATCCACTCGGCAACCATGGACAACTCCGCCTCGCGGGTTAGATCCGCTGACAGTATCGTCACCTGGCTACCGAACTTTTTATCCAGTTCGGAGGCCGTGGATTCAAGAATATCTTTGCGCCGAGCCACAAGTATTAGATCGTGCTCTGGCGCTAACTGTCGGGCGAATTCCAGTCCTATCCCACTTGATGCTCCTGTAATCAGGGCGACCGGCCTTCCGGTGGTTCGAGGTTGTTTCGTGACCATAGAAAAATCTGGTGAGGGCATTAAAACTCTCCCATTACTTGACGATCAGGTAATTGGATTCGAATTACCTACCGGATATTTGGAGCGGGCGGGGTAGAGGCTGCAAAATCACCCCACTCTAATAGAGGGCGGGTGTCAGGGAACGATGGCTGCGGTGCAGGTAGTCGGTAGTTCAGCGAGAAGTGCGGTCGGACCATGTTTTAATGATCGCGCCATCGCTTGATGACGATAATAGGTGCCTTCAAGCTATAGACGATTTCATCGTTCAAGAAGTTTCAGTCATTTTTCCGCCCATGACCATTCGAAGGATGCGACTGTTCTGGTTTGGATTTCTCCAGGAATGAAAATCGAAATCGCGTTCGCTCCCGAGGTTAGACGCCCATTGGGCCGCCTCCATTACGCTGGGTATGTCGCCACAACCGCCTGCCTCGGTTAACAGAACACCGATCTCGAGATTCCCGGCCGGCAGCTGCGCCAAAACCGAACCCGAAGAGCCGGATCGGAAAACAATAAATCGTACCGGGAAGTCAGATTGTCAGCGAGTTCCTGCTGATTGATATATCCGCACCGAATAATTTCAGCGGTCCTGGAAGCTTGGCGGAGACCGTCATATCAATTCTGTTGCTACTCGACTTTCCGGGTGCGTTGGATCGCACTATGCGCAATTGCGACAATGACATCCCCAAGCGCGCCAATCGACTAGCCGGATTGCCCGGCAGCCTCCAGAATTAACCGAGCGATCTCGTCGGGATGAGAGATCAGCGAGAGATGGCTTGATTTTAACTCGATCGTTTTTGCGCCCATTCGCTTCGCCATGAAGCGCTCCAGATCCGGGTTGATCGTGCGATCCTCCGTCGAGACCGCATAGAAGCTCGGCTTCGAGCGCCAGGCCTCCTGCGTGGTCTTGCCGTCGAGCAGCGCCTTGTGAAATGGCTCCTGCACAGCGTAGAGGACCTTCGCCCTCGCCTCTGGCAGGTCGCCCGCGAAATCGCGCAGGAAGGCTGCCTCGGTCAGGCACCCTTCATCGCCGTCGAAGACGATGCCGGTGGATGCCGGTGGCGTGGGATAGTGTTTGGCCAGCGCGGTGTAGTCCTCGCCGGCCTCCGGCGCCCGCGCGGCGACATAAACCAGAGCGGACACCTTGGGATGCCCTCCCAACTCGGTGACGATCATGCCGGCGAAGGAATGTCCGACGAGGACCGTCGGGCCGTCCTGTCGGTGGAGCACACGCCGTGCCGAGGCGACCGCTTCCGGCAACGTCGTCAGCGGGTTCTGCACAGCCGTGACATTGAGGCCCGCCGCCTGGAGCCGCGCGATCACCTCGGACCAGCACGAGCCGTCGACAAAGAGCCCGTGCACCAAAATGATGTTGCGTGCCTTGATGGGTGCGGGAACGGCGGCCATCCCGCGCGCGGCGATCAACGACGCGGCAGCACCTACCACAACGGCGGTCGAGAAGTTGCGTCTGTTCATCATCTTGATATGCCTTCCACTATTGCGGTGGATAGTCGGCGCACGCGCGGTGGTGAGGCGCAAAATGACGACATGCCGACGCACCTCGGCAGTTGATTTATCGCCGTCGCGCCAATGCAGCGCAGATTGCGCAGCGATCCACGATCGCGTCGGGATGAGATCTTCCGTTCCCGGGCGGGCCCTTGAAGAGAGGTCCGCCCCGGGCGCGGATATCAGTCCAACTTCATGGTTTCTGCCGCCGCCTTTTCGATGAGATCGGCGACGACTGTCGGATGAGCGACCATGACGAGATGAGGTGCGCCCTTGACGACCATCGTCTCCTTTGCGCCCGCGCGCTGCGCCATGAAGGCGTGTGCGGCCGGCGGGATGACCTTGTCGGCACTACCGTAGACAAACCACGACGGAATGGTTTGCCAGGCCGGCGCGCCGGAAGCTCCCTTAAGCGCCACATCCGTCACGGGGCGCTGGGTGGCCGCCATAAGCTCGGCCTTCTTCTCGGGGATATCAGCCGCGAATACGGACCGGAACTTGCCCTGTTGGACATAGAGGTCATGAGCGCCGTCCGCGAGGGCAATCGGCGGGGCCAGCGCGTCAGGCAGGATGCTTCCCGGGAACTTGCCGGTGAGATCGAAGGCGTTCTCGCCAGCTTCCGGAGCGTAGGCCGCGACATAGACCAGAGCCTTGACATTGTCGGCGCCGGTCGCAGCGTTCGTGATGATCGAACCTCCATAGGAGTGGCCGACCAGGACCACCGGCCCTTTGACGCTTTTGACAATGCCGGACACATAGTCCGTATCGCTCTTGAGGCCGCGAAGCGGATCGGGAGCGGCGATGACGTGATATCCGTCAGCCTGAAGCCTGGAGATGACACCGTCCCAGCTCGATGCGTCTGCGAACGCTCCGTGGACCAGAACAATGGTGGGCTTCGCCGTTTCCGACGTGGCTGCCGAAGCAACATCGACTGCCATGTTGAACATGCCAGCGGTGCTGAGCGCCAGGAGCGCGGTCGATGCCGCACGTTTCATGTATGTCGTAAGTTTCATCGACGTATCTCTCTCTGCTAGTTTGAAGGGCGATCAAAGATGACGTTCGCGGGTGATTGCCCTGCTCGCCTGCTCGCCGATGATGACGCAGGGGGCCATAGTATTGGCCAGGGGAACCCGCGGCATTACAGAGGCGTCGGCGATACGCAGGCGGTCGACGCCGTAGACCTTGAGACGGCTGTCCACGACGGACATGTCGTCCTGCCCCATCTTGGCGGTGCAGCTCTGGTGCCAAATCGTGGTCACACCGTCGCGGATGAAGTTGTCCATGGCGGCAGCGTCGAGCGCAGTCGGCATGACCTCCCGCTTCACGAAGCCCTGAAGCGCCTGAGAGTCGCCGACTTCCCGCGCGAGCTCCACACACCGCCGCAATGCCGTCAGGTCGGCCGGATCGGAGAGGATCTGCGAGTCGATCAGGATCGGATCTTCGGGTTTGGCCCCGGTCAGCCGGAGACGGCCCACGCTGTGCGGACGCAGCAGGGCCGGGAAAATGCCCCAGGATCCGGCTGGTATGGAGTTGCGTGCGGCGAGTTCGGGGGTTGGGACGGGGAACTGGATCTGGAGCAATTGGATATCGGGACTGTCCAACTCCGGCGAGCTCCTGGCGAAGATGGTCGCCTCGCCACCATTGCCGTGAGGAGGCATCGGCTCCGGGTATTCCCAGATGCAACTCGAGACCATGATGTGGTCCTGGAAGTTGGCCCCCACTCCGGGGAGATGTTGGGCCACCGGGATCCCCAGGGCCGTCAGCGTTTCGGCATCGCCAACGCCGGACTGCATCAGGACCTTGGGGGTCTGGATGGCCCCCAGGGACAGGATCACTTCCTGCGACGCGAGGAAGCGGCGGCTCCGGCCGTCGAGGATGCACTCCACGCCGATCGCGGCTCCCCGTTCGATGATCACACGCGTGACCAGGGTCCCGGGCAGCACCGTCAGGTTCGGCTGGTTCATCAGCGGAAAGGTGTAGGAGCGGAAAATCGACTGCCGCCGGCCGTCGCGAATGCGCAGGTTGAAGTAGGCCGCGCCGCCGGGGCCTTCCATCATGGCGCCGTTCACATCGTCGAAGACAGGGACATCCAGCTCGACGGCGGCGTCGAGCATCGCCCTCGCGACAGGGTGCGGCTCGATCGGCGGTGAGATGTAGAGCAGGCCATCACGTCCGCGGCGGGCGGGATCGGGCGTTCCTTGCCAGTCTTCGATCTCGCGGAAGATGCCCAGAACCGATTCATAGCTCCAGGCGGGATCGCCGGCCTGAGCGGCGAAATAATCCCAGTCGCTCTTGTGGCCCCGCGCCCAGAGCATGACGTTGATGCTCGATCCTCCCCCCAGCACCTTGCCCATGCTCATCGGGATGGCGCGCCCGTTGAGGTGCGGATTGGGCAGGGCCGTGTAACCCCAGTCGCGCGCGCTGCCCAGATTCAGCGGCCACGCCGCCGCCATTTCCACCTCAGGTGCGGTGTCACCCCCGCCGACTTCGATCAGCAGCACGGAGACGGCGGGATTTTCGGCCAGGCGCCGCGCCACCACCGCGCCGGAAGAACCGGATCCGCACACAATGAAGTCGTAAGTCGCGCGAAGTGCTGTGCGAAGTCGATGCTGGTTTTCTTCCGCCTCGCGGGCGAACTCCGTGTCGAGACCTTCGAGAGTTGATGTTCCACTCATCTCGCACCTCAAAAAGGGAGATTCTGGGTTGGGGTAGACGGCGCACGTGTGTCGCCAGATGCCCGAGCCAAAGCCATCACCGCCGCGGCTAGGCGTCCAGGAAGGTCCGGACGTGGTTCACGAAGAGCGCGTGGTGCTGAAAGAGCGCACCGTGACCGGAGTCCGGGTACAGGTGCAGCTGGGCGTCGCTCATGGCATTGAACATCGCGTAGGCGTTGCTCGCCGGGAGCATGGTGTCGTGGCTGCCGCTGACCACGAGGGCGGGCTGCGTGATGGCGCTCAGGATGGCACGCTCGGGGTCAGGCGTGGCGCACCATGTGATCAGGGCCTTCGCCTGCGGATCGGTCACGGCGCTGCCGCCATCGGTGTCGCGATCTTCCTTGCGGGCATAGACTCGATCGAGAAATGCCCGGCCGGCGGCCTGGCTGGCGGACGACTTCGTGAAAAAGAGCGGCAGGCGCACATCGGGCGCGTCGGTGTCGGAGAACGCCTGCTGCAGAACCGCCAGCAGGTGCTCTTCACCGCCCTGCGGCGCAGTGCCGACGAGGATAACCTTGCGGACCAGCGGGCCGTACTCAGACGCCATCTGCTGGGCGACGCAGCCGCCGAGAGAATAGCCGAGCAGGTCGACCTTGGGGAGGCCGAGCAACTCGATGAAGGTGACGGCGTCGCGGGCCATAGCTGCAATATTGTCAGGGGTTTGGCCAGTGGAGCGGCCGACGCCGGCATTGTCGAAGGCGATCACGGGACGATCGGCAGCCAGAGCGTTCACGACGGCGGGGTCCCAGGCGTCGATGTTGCCCGAGAAGTGCTGAAGCAGAAGGAGCGGCGTTCCGGTCGATGGACCGAGCTGGCGATAAGCGAAGCGGATACCGCCGCCTTCGATGTAAAGGGTGGGCGCGGTTTCCAGCGTGGCACCCTCACGGGCTATGGTGTTGGATTTGGTCATGTCGTCCTCCGGGTTCTCCACGTAGATCGCTGTTCAGAGCGACGTGGCGGAGGATGACATGGCGATGTCCGGATGAAGTGTTATGAGATGCAAGCCGATGCAACGTTTGGTCATCAAGCAAATTTGATGAGTTTACACAAATATAACACTTACGCGGCGTGCATTCTAACAACAGCTTGTGGTGGCGATCCGCTTCAGCGGACATCGCGTTATTGATTAAACCCTGCCGGTAGAATGCCATTTTCAGGAAAAAAGAACGTGCCGAGCGCGGCCCGCACAGAGCTTTGCGTGCACTCCGCTCGTGCGTCACGCTCAAAGCGTCTGCAGTGTACCCAGGCGTGGATGATCGTAGCTGTGCAATGAGGCGCCAGAACAGTCCCGGCGACCCGGCGTCAGATCCGAAAGCTCAGGTCGGCAGACCGCCACACATGCGCTTCGAGGTGGGCCGTAGGTTGCGTCTGGCAACGTTTGTTGCCCCGGCTCGGGCACATTGACTAGATGCCGGATTGATTGCGCAAGATAATGAGCTGAACGATCTTTTCGTCATGAGACGAAAAATAAAACGCAAGCACGAGTGGGTCCGGCAGCCCGCGCTTGTCGAACAATCCATCCACATGGGCGGTCACGATCGAATGCCCATAGTGCGGGACTATTTTTACAACCTCGAGCGTCAATCGTTCGCCGATGATATCGTGGGCCGCCCAAGCCGCGATGGCCCCCTTGCCCCAGTAGTCGACAAGCTGGTCATTGACGAGGGCGTCGTCGGCGAATGTCTCCAGCAACGCGTTGAGATCGCCTGTGTTCGTCGCACGGACGTAAGCAGCTACCGCTGATGGCAACTCGGCAATCAACGCACTCGGAGACGGATCCGGCGCCCCGGACTCTCGCTGTTTATCGAAATGAGCCATACCAACAAATGCCCGTTCTGTATTCACCCAAACGAATATTGTCGTGGAAAATGTTGATACGCACATTATCTGATGTTAAACATCGTTATTCCGTCGAAGCTCCTCTAGCAATTGACGCGCGGATTTCAGATCCTTTGTCTGGTGCCCCTCCGCAAATTTCCGATAGATACCTTCCAGCAAATCGGTAGCCTCGCCCGATCGGTCGCGGCTGGACCACTGCCGCGCAAGTCCCATGGCCGATCGCAATTCGAGGCTGAGGGCCGATCGCTCTCTAGCTTGCTGCAGGGAGATCTGGAAAGCCCGCTCCGCCTCCACTGCGTCGGCGGGCGTTGTCTGGAGCAATATCTCCGCATGTATTCTCAGCAGTTCCGGCAACGTTAGCGTTTCGTTGAAAGCTTTGCTTAGATTCAAGCCCGCGTCGACGACTGCGGCGGCCTCTTCGAGTTCGCCCGCTTTCATCAGTCCTCCAGCAAGAGCCATATGAAGAGCTGGCGTCGGGGTGTGATGATTCTGCGCCTGCAAGACTTCGAGAGAATGGCGCAGGAGCGCTACGCCCTCCGTCGCATTCCCGCGCGCAATGGCCAACTCGCCGTCCAATGCCATACCGAGTGCGTGGTAGGGGCCAAGTGAATGTCGCGCGGCGTGACCCATAAGGCGTCGGACAAGCTGCTCCGCCTCATCGAGGTCGCCGCGCCAGAGGAATACAGTTGTCGTGAAGATCAAGGTCATACACAGATTGACCGGGTGATCGCGCTCGGTCGCCAAGTCGATCACTTGCCTTGCGGTCTTGGCGGCACGGTCCGGAAGCCCGAGCAGCCAGTAGCAGCGCGCAAGCGCGATCAGGGCGCGAATTTCATGATCGTAGCCGAAGAAGGCCACCTGCGCGGCGCCCGCAGCCTCGGCTTTTGTCAGGCCGCGTTCGCAGTGACGCCGTGCGCCCATCTGATCGCCGATCAAGTGGTAAGCAACCCCAAGCACCGATTCTGCCGTGGCGACAACGCCGGGCGAGCCTGCCGTCTCGGCGACCGTCATATTGTGTTGGGCGACCTTCAGCGCACCCTGGAAGTCGCCGATGCGGGTCAGGAAGATGCTCAGGCCGACCAGGAGGTGCATTTGATATACATGATCGCCACGCGCCTCGGCCAAGCTCAGCGCGTCCTCGATGGCTCTGCGCACATCGTCGCTGTTGCCTCGGGTAAACATCGCCGAAGCGGGAAGGAACGCCCGCAGCGTCAGGTGGACTGAGCTCCCTTCGTCGCTTTTGGGCAACGCAGCCAGGCCTCGCTCGCACCAGCAAATGCATTCGATGAACAAGTCGAGATCAAAGAACAATGGGGCCGCGGCGGCGGCCAGCCGTACGCCGGTCGCCGCTTCGCCAGCGGCGGAAAAGCTCCATTCCAGGGCCGCACGAATATTGCCCAGATACGGGGCGGCGAAGCGCACGTCTTCGATGGTGATCGAGACCCCTTCGCCCGCACCGCTCGAAAGCCGATTGGCGTAATAGAGGGCATGTCGTCTGGCGACACCGTTCACCTCATCGGTCTGTGCGAGTTTTTCGGCCGCGAAGGCCAGCGTTGAATCGAGCAGCCGATGGTGTGCGATCCCCTCGCCCGGCGCGACCCAAACGAGCGATTTGTCGATCAAGCTGGAAATCGCTTCGGCAACATCAATCGCATCGGCCTGGTCGTCGGCCGCCACGAACTGAGCTGCTTCGAGCGTGAACACGCCAACGAAGATCGAGAGGCGGCTGAGCACACGCCGGTCCCAATCGGACAAGAGATTGAAGCTCCAGTCCAGCATCGCGGCCAGTGTCTTATGACGAGGCGGGGCGCTTCGGCGTCCCTGCCACAGGAGCTTGAATCGATTGCTGAGCAGGTCGGCCGTGCCCTGCAGCCCATAGGCACCGACTCGGCTGCCCGCCAGTTCGATCGCGAGCGCGATGCCGTCCAGTCGGCTGCAGATCGCCGCTACGGTTGGCGCATCGGCGTCTGTCAGCGCCCCGGTGTGGCCGCTGGCAAAAGCACGCTCCATGAACAACTGCACCGCAGACGTAGCCAAGGCTTCGGCCGCAGTCAGGTCCTCTCGCACGGCGGGGTAATCCAACGGCGCCAGGAGGTGGACGTGCTCGCCCTCCGCGCGTAGCGCCTCCCGGCTTGTGGCAAGGATATGCACCTCCGGCGCCTCGTTGTAGAGACGCTCCGTCAGCGAAGCCACGGCGTCGATGACATGCTCGCAGTTGTCGAGGACCAGCAAAACCCGACGATCCGCCAGGAATGCCATGAGACCGGGAAGGGGATCATGCGCCTGTACGAAGCTGCCCACCGCAGTTGCGACAGCGCTCGAGACGACGGCCGCGTCGGTGACGGCACCGAGGTCGACAAAGTAGACGGCAGTGCTGAACTCATCGAGCAGGGCGTGGGCAACGGAGACGGCCACCGTCGTCTTGCCCATGCCGCCCGGACCCACCACGCTGACGAAGCGCCAGGAGGCGAGCAGCGTAGACAGCGCCCCGACGGCGTCTTCACGGCCGACCATGCGTGCTAGACGCGGCGGAAGCCCATGCTTCGGAACGGGAAGAGCCTCAGAGGGGACAGGCAGCGACGCCGATGCCCGTGACGGATCTCTCAAGCGATCGAGATGAGCGACGAAACAATATCCTCGCCCCGTCACGTTGGCGATGTATCTCGCTCCATCCTCGCCATTACCGAGCGCTCTGCGCAGACTGGCGATCGTCACTCTCAAGCTGCCATCGCCGACCACCACGCCGGGCCACGCCCGGGCGATCAAGTCGCGTTGACTGACGACCTCGCCGGCCGCTTCGACAAGCGCGATGAGGACATCGAGCGCTCGACTGCCGACATCGACGGCCGTGCCGTCCCTCAGCAGCAGGCGCTCCTCCGGGATCAGCCAGTAGGGTCCGAACGAGATGACGTCGCCAGCAGCCATGGAGCGTTGACACAATACCCGTTGAGGAGTGCGAGACACCGCGCCCCTGCAGAATCGCCGTCCGATTGATCGTTCCATGCGCGGCCCGCACGGCGCGGCTCCTCCGCCACCATCAAGCGGGCACTCCGGTTGCGAGTTCCGCCAGGTCGCGAAGCTTCGCATCCAGTCTGAGAGCGGACGCGGAGACTTCGTCATTGTTGAGACGACTCATCAGAGATGACGGCAGGTCATAGGCCAGACGCACGTCGCCGGACGCCGTCTGGAAGATCAGGACTCTGATTGGAACGTTCAGGCCGACACCAGGGTCGTGAGTGATCATGGTTCTGGCCACCAGCGGATTGCCGATGATGTACGACCGGATCTTGGCTTCCACGCCCATGCGGGTCATCCAGGCTCCATGGTCGTTGGTCAGGAAGCGCATGAATCCACTCCGGCCCTCATAGGCCTTCATGCGCGCTCCGAAATCCTCCGGCCCCGTCGCCGCGGCGACCTCGCGCGGAATGATGGCGGGATCCGCGAGATTTCCGAGCTCGGCCTCGAAACAGGTGACGACATCTTCAAAGGAGCGCGGGCTGATATGCTCGCAATG
This sequence comes from Ancylobacter sp. TW_SC_1, assembly GCF_056836805.1. Classification (NCBI taxonomy): domain Bacteria; kingdom Pseudomonadati; phylum Pseudomonadota; class Alphaproteobacteria; order Hyphomicrobiales; family Xanthobacteraceae; genus Ancylobacter; species Ancylobacter sp. TW_SC_1. The sequence goes on along the minus strand of NZ_CM166365.1, from coordinate 1,269,410 downwards.
CTGAACGGTGAAGCTCTCGATCATGGCGGCCTGCTCAGTGTCGCGGACAAATTCCCCGACCGTACGGAAACTACCGGCTTCCCTAGTCCGGCATGAGCGTATATACGCCGATATATGCGCAGTTACGCCTATATGCTCAAGACTGTCAAGGTTGCTATGAAGCCCACCTCACCCGAGTTCTGCACCTGCCTGGCCATCCGCCAAGCGGCAAGGCACGTCAGCCAGTATTATGACCAGCACTTGGCTCCATCGGGGCTGCACATCACGCAGTTCTCGGTCCTCGCCAAGTTGAAGGCTCACGGCCCGTTGACCATCAATGGTCTTGCCGACGCCATGGTCATGGACCGGACGACCCTTGGCCGGAATGTCCTCCCGCTGCAGCGCGATGGTCTCATCGCGATCGTGCAAGGGGCTGCGGACCGCAGGAGCAAGGAGCTTCGCCTGACGGACCTTGGTCGGGAGCGACTGGACAAGGCGTGGGCATACTGGGCCGCGGCCCAAGCCGGTTTCGATACGGCCTTCGGTAGCCATCAAGATTCGGAGCTGCGGGCTCTGATGCGAGCCGTGACGGCCACGGAGCTTGTCGTTGAAACAACGTAGCCATGAGTAAGATCAGGCTCCGGCACTTTGGTAGATAGCTTTTGAAATCAGACCAAAGCGATGACCTGCCTCCGGTTTCCTGGAAACGGCCAGCAGGCCGGTCCAGCATCGGGGGCAGGCTCAGGACCCGGAATTTCCAGCTCCCGCAGGCCCCATTTCGGGGAGCACCTCATAGCCCTCGGCCCTGACGGCTTCGGCGAATGTTCTCTTGCCGGTCACCGGACAACTCCTGCAGGCGTGCTACGGAGCTCGGCGGCGCCACGGATGGGAGTGGAAGCGGTCGCGCGGGAGATCGGCGCGGCAGCCGGCGCTGCGGCGGCACCGGCTGCATATCGGTCATCCGGCAGGTCGCGCGGCCCGGGGCCGACGATCCGGTCGAGCGCATCAGCCGCGCCAAACCAGCGTTTGCGCCTGCCGATCATGTCCCGAAGTCGCTCAGCGCCCGGGTATGCCGCACATGAGGGTCAGCTCTTCGCCGCGTCCGATAGGAAGACGTAGATCTTGCGGGTACGCTCGACGATCTCCCACGTGCCCTTCCAGCCGCGCGGCAACATGATCGCATCGCCTGGCCCGAGATCGCGGCGGGTACCGTCCAGATGGGTCATGATGATCTTGCCCTGCAGGAAATAACAGAACTCCGCCGCCTCGGTCCGATCGGCGGTGAAACGGCCCGGCGTGCATTCCCAGATGCCGATGTCCAGCGTCCCGTCGGGGGCGACCCAGAGCGAGGAGGTCACCTCCTGCTGTCCGGGGTTCAGGGTGGTGGGCTTGTCGGCCATTGCGCCAAGGTCGATGCCGGACAATTGGGCGAATACGGAAAGGTCGATCATGTCGTCTCCTGCGGAAGGCGGCAGCGGAGGTGCCGTCTCGGGTCGTTGGCGCGGGTGATGGCGGCGCGCGGCGCAATCAGCGCCCGGTGATCGCGTTGGCCAGCGTGGCAAGGCGCGAGGTCACACGCCCGCCGGTGGCGGCCTCGTTGCGGTCGGCCTTGTGATAGAGCCAGTACATGCTGTGCACGCCCAGCCAGCGGAATGGCTCCACTTCCCATTTGCGCGGCCTGCGGTTCACCCAGGGCAGGCCGGTGCGTTCGGTGTGCTTGTCCAGCACCAGATCGGCCAGCGTCTGCCCGGAGAAATTCGAGGTGGAGACGCCGAGACCGACATAGCCGCCCGCCCAGCCAATGCCGGTCTGCGGATCCAGCCCCGCCGTCGCGCACCAGTCGCGCGGGACGCCGAGCACGCCGCACCAGGCATGGTCCAGCTTCAGCCCGCGGGTCTGCGGCAGCATGCGGTAGAGAATGCCCTTCAGCTTCTCGATGGTCTCGGGCTGGGTCTGGCCGAACACATCGGTCTTGGAGCCGAAGCGATAGGGCACGCCGCGCCCACCCATGGCGATGCGCCCTTCGCGGGTGCGCTGGGCATAGCAATAGGCGTGGGAGGCATCGGCAAGGAGCTGGCTACCCTCCCAGCCGATCTCGCGCCACAGATCCTCCGGCACCGGCTCGGTCACGACGATGGCGCTGTTCATCGGGATCCACTCCCGCTCATTACCGGGAATGCCGTGGGTGAAACCTTCCGTGGCGCGCACGATGCGCCTGGCTTTCACGGTGCCGCGATTGGTGGTGACGCGGCCCTTCTCGATGCCGGTGACGGTGGTCTGTTCATAGATGACAGCGCCGCGCCGCTCCACCGCCTCGGCGAGGCCGCGCACCAGCTTGGCCGGCTGCACCCGCGCCACATTGTGCCGCACCAGCGCGCCCTGCGCTTTGTCGACGCGGATACGCGAGGCGGCTTCCGACCCGTCGATCAGTTCCAGACGGGTGGTGGGCACCTCCCAGGCCATGGCTTCGTCATAGGCCTCGCGCAGGCGCTCCATCTGCGCCGGGCTCTGGGCGAAGGTCAGGCACTCGGTGAGCAGGTAGTCGCAGTCGATGCCTTCCTTCTCGGTGACGCGGCGCACCTCCGCGACGGTGGTGCGCAATTGCCGCTCCCATTCAATGATGCCCTCGCGCGTGCCGGAGGACAGGTATTTCTCCCGGCTCCAGCCGAATTCGCCCGAGCACCAGCCGCCATTGCGGCCGGAGGCGCCGAAGCCGGCGAACTCCTTCTCGACCACGGCAATGGAGAGGCCCGGCTCGGCCTCCTGCAGATAATAGGCCGTCCACAGGCCGGTGAAGCCGGCGCCGACGATGCAGACATCGACCTCGATGTCGCCCGGCAAGGGCGGGCGACAGCCGGGTACGCCGCCGATGTCGGCATACCAGAAGGACACGTCGCCATTCTTCTTCACGTCCATCGCCATCGTTCCTTCAATGACCGGCGGTCGATCCGTCGTCTGCCAAGAGCACGCTGTCCTGCGGTCGCCACGCCAGCTCGACCGTGCTGCCGAGAGCGAAGGGCGCGCCCTGCGTGGGGGTTCGGGCGGTGACGTGGCTGCCATCGGCCAGCGTCACCTCGTATTTCATCGCCGAGCCGAGATAGAGCATCTCGCGCACCATGCCTGAGAGGAGGTTGGTGCGCCCCTCCTGCGGGCCGGTGCCGGGCGCCTGCACCATCACGGCCTCGGGCCGCAAGAGGATGACCTGCGCGCCCTCCCCCTTTGCCGCGCCCGGTGCGGCGAGGGTCGCGCCGGCGACGGCCAGCGCCGTCTCGCTGCCGGCCGAGCGGTGCGGGCCGCGCAGCACCGAGCTCTCGCCGATGAACTGGCCGACGAACAGGGTCTGCGGCGCGGTGTAGAGCTCCTGCCCGGTGCCGACCTGCTCAATCCGCCCCCTGTTGAACACCGCGATCCGGTCGGAGAGCACCAGCGCCTCCTCCTGGTCGTGGGTGACATAGACGAAGATGGAGCCGAGCTCGCGGTGGATGCGCTTGATCTCGAGCTGCAGCACCTCGCGCAGCTTCTTGTCGAGAGCGCCGAGCGGCTCGTCCATCAGCAGCAGCGAGGGGTTGAACACCATCGCCCGCGCCAGGGCCACTCGCTGCTGCTGGCCGCCCGACAGCTCGGAAGGGTAGCGATGGGCGAAACGCTCCAGCTGCACCTTGCGCAGCGCCTCCTCCACCGCGCGGGCCTGCTCGGCCTTGCCGACGCGGCGCTGCTTGAGCGGATAGGCGACGTTCTGCGCCACGCTCATATGCGGGAACAGCGCGTAATGCTGAAATACCACGCCGATATTGCGCTTGTGCGCCGGCACATGGCCGATGGCGCGCTCGCCCAGCCGGATGTCGCCGCGGCTGAGATCGGTGAAGCCGGCAATCAGGTTGAGCGTCGTGGTCTTGCCCGAGCCGGAAGGTCCGAGAAACGACATGAACTCGCCCGGCTCCACCCGCAGGCTCACATCGTCCAGCGCGGTGAAGCTGCCATAGAATTTGCTGATGCCGTCAATGTCGATGGCCGCACCTTTGCAGGCCGCCACGTTGCTCACAGCGGTCATGCCCCGCGCCTCCGCAGTCCGAAGATGAGCCCCAGCCCGATGATCAGCGTGGTCGCCAGGAAGATGAGCGACCCCACCGCCGCCACGGTGGGGTCGGCATCGCGGGTCATGGAGGAGAAGATCTGCACCGGCAGCGTCTTGAGCTGCGGGCTCGTGATGAACAGGGACACGATCACCTCGTCGAAGGAGGTGACGAAGGCGAACAGCGCTCCCGACAGGATGCCCGGCAGGATGAGCGGCAGGGTGACGGTGAAGAAGGTGGTGAGCCGCGTGGCGCCCAGACTCGCTGCCGCCGTCTCCAGCCGCGCATCGAACACGGCGAGGTTGGCCCCCACCGCGATCACCACGAAGGGGATGGCGAGCAGCGTGTGCGCCAGCACATAGCCGGTCCATGTGCCGACCAGCCGCGTGTCGAGATAAACGGCATAGATGCCCACCGCCAGCACCACGCCGGGCACGATCATCGGGGTGAGCAGGACCACGCGGATGACGCCGCCGGCCCGGGTCTTCAGCCGCTCGATGCCGATGGCCGCCATGGTGCCGATGACGGTGGCCACGACCGCCACCATCGCCGCGATCTTCACCGAGACGATCAGGCTGCCAAACCACTGCGGATTGGAAAAGAAGTTCTCGTACCACTGGGTGGAGAAGCCCCGCGGCGGGAAGGCCAGCGACTTCCGGTCCGCGAAGGACATCGGGATCACCACCAGCGTCGGCGCCACCAGCCAGATGGCGATCAGCAGGCAGGTGAGCTGCAGCAGCAGCCGGCCGGGACGGAAGCCTGTCATCGGCTGCCTCCGCTGATCTGGTATTTGCGCCGCATGAAGGGGCCCGCCAGCGCCAGCACGCCGAAGGTCGCCACCAGCAGCACCACGCCCATGGCGCCGCCGCGTCCCCAGCTCAGCAGCGACAGTACCTGCTGCTGGATCAGGGTGGAGAGCATGGTCGATTGCGGCCCGCCCAGCAGTAGCGGCGTGATGTAGAAGCCGAGCGACAGGATGAACACGATGGTCGCCCCGGCGAACACGCCGGGCAGCGACAGCGGCAGATAAATCTGGAAGAAGGTCTTCACCGGATGCGCCCCGAGGCTGCGCGCGGCCTGCAGCAGCCGCAGATCGATGCCGCGCATCACCGCATAAAGCGGCATGATCATGAAGGGCAGCAGCACCTGGGTCATGCCGATGGTGACGCCGAGCTGGGTGCGGATCAGCCGCACCTTCTCGAAACCTAGCGCGAGCAGGATGCGGTTGATGACGCCGGAATCCTGCAGCAGGATCACCCAGGCCAGCGTGCGCACCACCCCCGACACCCAGAAGGGCACCAGCACGCACATCACCAACGCCAGCCGCACGCGCGGCCCCGCCACCGACATGGCGAAGGCATAGGGATAGGCCACCAGCACACAGCACGCCGTCACCCAGAAGGCGATGGTGAAGGTGCGCGCCAGCACGGTGAGGTTCACCGGCGTTTGAAAGAACCACACATAATTCGCCAGCCCCGGCTCAGGCTCGGCAAAGCTGCGCAGCACGATGACGCCGAACGGCACCGCCATCACCAGGAGCAGCACCGCGATGGCCGGCAGTGTCAGCAGGAACGCCCCGCGCCGGGCGCGGCCGGTCAGCACAGACATGGTTCAGCCCCCCCTCGCGGACCCGGAGCGCAGCGTTGCGGGCGCACTGCGCGGTGGAGCGGGGCGACAAAGCCGCCCCGCCCGCTGCAACCGCCAAATCAGTTCCCGGCGATGAACTCCGCCCATTTTGCGCTGAGCGCGTCGTAGTTCTTGACCCAGTAGTCGACGTTCTGGTTGTAGGCCATCGCCTGCTTTTCCGGCGTGTTGGTCATGAACGAGGCCGTCAGTTCGTCAACCTTGGGCTTGGCATCAATGTTGATCGGGGAGTACGAGGTCGTCTCGGCCATCACTTCCTGCGCGTGCTTGCCCAGATAGGCATTGATCAGCGCGTAGGCGGCATCCGTGTCCTTCACGCCGACCGGGATGGCGATCTGGTCCTTGACGACAATCCAGTCCTTCCAGACCGGCGCGTATTTCGCCCCGTTCGCCAGCGCCGCCTTGCCGCGGCCCGACCAGACCATGACCATGTCGGCCTCGCCCGACTCCATCATCTGCTGGCTTTCGGCGCCGGTCGTCCACGGCACCAGATTCGCGCGGATCGAGCGCCACTTGTTCAGGCCGCGGTCGATGTCGGCGGGAAACAGCTTGTCCTTCGGCACACCATCAGCGAGCAGGCCGAGCTCCACCATGTAGCCTTCGGCATCGGCATAGCCGGGAATGCCGCGTGAGCCGGGAAACTTCTCGACATCGAAGAAATCAGCCCAGCTCTTGGGCGGATTGTTGCCGTACTTGTCCTTGTTATACAGGAACATGACGGCATAGTTCATCGCCGGGACGCTGCACGGACCCACCTGGCCGGGCGGGATCTTGGAGGTGTCGATCTTGCTGACATCCAGCTTCTGGAACAGCGTGCCACAATGGACGAAGGGCGTGTAGTCGCCAGTATCCACCACGTCCCATGAGACGTTCTTCGACTCAACCTGCGCCTGAATCTTGGCGTTCTCGGTCGGCCCGTCCGACAGAAGAGTGACGCCGGACTTCTTGACGAAATCCTCCAGCGCCTTGATCTGGCCGTCCTGATAGACGCCGCCATAGGACACGAAGGTCAGCGTCTTGTCCTTGAGCGAGCCTTCGGCGACCGCGCCGGCGACCGGGCTTTCGGCCCGTGCCGCGCCGGCCAGCGCCATGCCGACGGCAGCGAGCGTGGCGATGCCGGTGAATGTGCTCCGCTTCATCTTTCTCTCCTCTGGATTATGCCTCTGGGGCTTATGTTTTTGACTTGTGAATTCCGCTCGCCACGGGGGGACAGCGCCCGTCCCGCAGCTTGCCTGCGCTACCCTCCTTTCGAACGGTAGGTATCGAGGTAAGTTGCCGTCGAGGTGGGCGGCGAGATGATGAACAGCACCTCGGCCGGCACCTCTCCGATGTTCGCGACCCGGTGCGGGACCGAGGACGCATATTCGACGCTGTCGCCCGCATGCATTTCATGGTGAACGGGGCCCAGCTCCAGCCGCACGGACCCCCTCAGCACGATGAACATCTCGTGCGAGTCGCCATGGGTGTATTGCTCGGGGCCGGTCGAGCCGCCGACATCGAATTCCGAGACATAGGTTTCGAAATGGGTCAGCGGGCGGCGCGACAGCAGCATCTTGCGCTGGCCGTCCGCCACCGGCAGCGCCGGGCGTTGTGCGCGGCGCAGAACCGGATCGCGGGTGATCTCCGGCGTCGAGAACAGTTCGGAAATGCTGGTGCCGAAGCAGTTGGCGATGCGGATCAGCGTCGAGGCGCTGGCCCCCGTGAGCCCGCGCTCCAGCTGGCTGAGAAAACTCGCCGACGTGCCCGTCGCCTCCGCCAGCTGGCGCAGCGACAGACCATTGGCCCGCCGCAGCCGCTCCGCCACCAGGCGAAGCGTGTCGGTCTCATCGGGAACGGGGCGCATCGAGTGGTCCATCTCGTCCTTCGTTCGGCACGACTTAACAAACGTTAAGTGAAACCAAACAGAACTTCAATGGGTCGGCCGCGCGAAAATCATGCGCGGCGCCCGCACCGCTGCCGTCAGGTCACGCCTTGACCGGACGACAAGCGGCGGCCTCCCTGTCGGCTGATTAACGTTTCCACTCCGAGATATGGCCTGCTGCCGACTATCGTGGAAATTGCCATCAGTCGCCGTAGCCGACGATCCCCTTGATCTCCAGGAAGTCGCGCAGGCCGAAATCGGCATATTCGCGCCCGTTGCCGGACTGCTTGTAGCCGCCGAAGGGCGCGAACAGGTCCCAGTCGGGATAGTTCAGATAGACCGAGCCGGCGCGCAGCCGTCCCGCGACGCCGCGGGCCTCGGCCATGTCGGCACCCTGGACATAGGCGGCGAGGCCGTAGGGCGTGTCATTGGCGATGGCGATGGCCCGCTCGACCGTTTCATAGGGGATGATCGCCAAGACCGGCCCGAAGATCTCCTCGCGCTCGATGCGCATGCCGGGCTTCACGTCGCCAAACACCGTCGGCTTCACATAATAGCCGGTCTCCAGCCCCTCGGGCTTGCCGGTGCCGCCGATCACGAGAGTTGCGCCCTCGTCGATGCCGGCCTGGATCAGCGCCTGCACCTTGGCGAACTGCACGTCGCTGACCAGCGGGCCGATCTGCGTATCCGTGTCGGTGGGCGAGCCGACGCGGACCGCCTCGGCCGCGCGGCGGGCGATGGCGAGCGCCTCCGCGTGGCGTTCGGCCGGCACCAGCATGCGGGTCGGCGCGTCGCAGGACTGGCCGGTGTTGGAGAAGCAGGCGTCCACGCCCTTCGACACCGCCGCTTCGAGATCGGCATCCGGCAGCACGATGTTGGCCGACTTGCCGCCCAGTTCCTGCGCCACGCGCTTCACGGTCGCCGCGGCGTTGCGTGCGACGTCGACGCCGGCGCGGGTCGAGCCGGTAAACGACACCATGTCGATGTCGGGATGCGAGGCGAGCGCGGCACCGACGTCCGGCCCGGTGCCGTTGACGAGGTTGAACACGCCCTTCGGGAGCCCGGCCTCGTGGACGATCTCGGCGAAGACCATGCCGGAGATCGGGGCGATCTCGGAGGGCTTCAGCACCATCGTGCAGCCGGCGGCGATGGCGGGCGCCACCTTGCACATGATCTGGTTGAGCGGCCAGTTCCACGGGGTAATGAGCCCGACGACGCCGATCGGTTCGTGGGTGACGCGGGTGGTGCCGCGGGTTTCGTCGAACTCGAACCGCCGGAAGGCCTCGATGGTGGCCTTGAGGTGTCCCAGGCCGGCATAGGCCTGCGAGTCGCGGGCGCGGGCGATGGGCGAGCCCATCTCGCGGCTGATTGCCTGGGCGACGTCCTCGTAGCGGCGTTCATAGACGTCCAGCAGGCGCTCGAGAAGCGCGAGACGCTCCTCCTTGGAGGTGAACTGGAAGCTGGCGAACGCCGCCCGCGCCGCCGCCACTGCGCGGTCGACATCGGCCTGGGTGCCCAGCGAGATGGTGGCGAATACCTGTTCGGTCGCCGGGTCGATCACGCCGAGCGGCCGGGTTTCGACCGGGTCGACGAAGGCGCCGTCGATGTAGAACTTTTGAGTGTTGGGGCTCATGAGGGCTCGTCTCTCATCGCGAGGAAAACAGGGGTCAGATGCTCAGCGCGTTGCGCGCGCGGCCATAGGCAATGCGGATGGCCGCGCCGATCGGCCAGAAGCGGTGAAACGGAAAGGTCTTGAAGGGTCGGACCGGCATGTCGAGCGCATGCGCGTCCGTGCCGGTCGCCCAGCGGGACAGCTCGCCGCCGATCGCCGTCGCCATGGCGACGCCCCGGCCATTATAGCCGATGCAGGCCATGAGGCCGGGGGCCGGGCTGGTGAGATTGGGGTAGTGATCGACGGTGATGGCGAGCTGGCCGTTCCAGCCATGCGTCCATTCCATGTCGCCGAGGAAAGGCCACAGCCGCCGGGTGTAGCGCTTGAGATCGGGGAAGCGATCGGGACCGTGCAGCGGCCGCAAACGGCTGCGCCCGCCCATCAGCAGCCGGCCGGCGGCGTCGAGCCGGTAATAGACGGTGATGGATTCGTGCTCGTAGAGCACATGCCGACCAGGCAGGATCCGCTCCGCCATCGCCGCCGGCAACGGAGCGGAGGCAATGATGCCGCCATAGACCGGCACGACCGAGCGCCTCAACCCCGGGAACAGATCGTCCGTATAGCCATTGCTGGCGAGGATCACCCGCCCCGCGCGCAGCCGGCCATGCGTGCCGGTCAGCGTCCACCCGTCGGCGTCGCGCGTCAGTCCGCTCACCGGCGTGTGCGCGAACAACCGCGCACCCGCGGCCGTGGCGGCGTCAGCGAGCCCGCGGCTGTATGCGAGGGGATTAAGCGAGCCCCCGCGTCGGTCGAGGGCGGCGGCAACGTAGCGATCGGTGCCCGTGGCGCGGGCGACGGCCTCGCGGTCCAGCCATTCCACCGGCGCGCCGCGCCGCTGGAGATCGGCACTCGCCCGTTCGAGAAACGCCACCGAACCCGAGCTGAACGCCGCGCGGATGGTGCCTGTCCGCCGCGCCTCGCAGGCGATGCCGGCCTCGCTCACCAGCCGGAACACCTTGTCCGGGGCGGAACCGGAAAAGGCGATCATGCGGGCACCGAATTCCGGCCCGAACGCCTTCTCGATGTCGGCCGGCTCGTGCTTCAGCCCCGGATTGACCTGTCCACCGTTGCGACCGGAGGCGCCCCAGCCGAAGCTGTTGGCGTCCACCAGCGCAACGCTCACGCCCGCTCTGGCAAGGTGATAGGCCGTCGACAGCCCGGTGATGCCCCCGCCCACCACCGCGACATCGCCCCGCCAGTCGCCCCGCAGCGCCGGGGCCGGAGGTTCGGCCCCGGCGGTGAGGGCATAGACGGTGGCGGCATCCTCGGGACGGCCGGCACGATTGGCCGCGTTCGGGGCATCCGGGCTCATCTCAGGACATCTCCGGCTGAAGCTGCGCAAGGGCGCGGTGGCGCAGGACGGCGCGATGGAAGACCACGGCCGACGCGAGCAGGCGGGACTCGAGCGCATCCGCCCGCCTCCCCTCGATGACGACACGCCGGAGATGGTCCATGGAGCGGTGTCCCTCGGTGCACGGCGAGCGGCGCATGGTCAATCGGCGGCCGGCAGCAAGGCGCACGCCGCTCCGGTGCGTACCGAGACGGACAGGCGGTCGCCCTGGCCGACCGATGGCGGCAGCGTGCCGCGGGCGACGTCGGCCATGAGGTCCGAGCCGCCGGCGAGGCGCAGATGGACGCGCAGGCTGCGCCCGTGGAAAGAGGTGCCCTCGACGACGCCGGTCGCGGAGCCGGCGGGCCCCTGTTCGGCCGCGAGCACCACATCCTCCGGCCGGATGCCGACGACGATTTCCGCAGCCGCCGGCGCGGGCATGCCTGCGCCGGAAGCCACCTGAAAGGTCATCCCCCCGGCGGCGACGGTCGTAGCGGCGGCGTCCTCTCCCGCGATCCGTGCCGGCAGCAGGTTCATCGCGCCGATGAAGCCGGCGACGAAGCGGGTGGAAGGACGGTCGTAGAGCATGGCCGGCGATGCGACCTGCTCGATGCGGCCGCGATTCATCACCACGATGCGATCGGAGATCGACAGGGCCTCGGTCTGGTCATGGGTAACCATCACGAAGGTGGTTCCGAGATCGCGCTGCAACCGTTTCAGTTCGAGCTGCATCTGTTCGCGCAGATTGGCGTCGAGTGCGGACAGCGGTTCGTCGAGAAGCAGCAGCCGCGGCTCGCAGACCAGTGCGCGCGCCAGGGCGACGCGCTGCTTCTGCCCGCCCGACAGCGCCTGCACACGCTGCCCGGCCTTGTCCGACAGGCCGACCCGGGCGAGCGCATCGCCCACCCGCCGCTTCCGCTCGGCGCCCGCCATGGCGCGCAGCGACAGGCCGAAGTCGACGTTCTCGGACACGTTCATATGCGGAAACAGCGCGTAGTCCTGAAACACGGTGTTGACCGGCCGGGCGAAGGGGCGAAGCGCGGTAATGTCGCGGCCGTCGATCAGCAGCCGGCCGGCGGTCGGGCTCTCGAAGCCGGCGATGACGCGCAGCGTGGTCGTCTTGCCGCAGCCGGACGGGCCCAGCAGGCTGAGGAACTCGCCCTCGGCGATGTCCAGGCTGATGTCGTCGATCCCGACGGCGCCGCCGACAAAGCGCTTGCTGACCCGTTCCAGCCGCAGCAGTGCGTCATTCGCCATCGCGCGGCTCCTTTGCCCTTTGACTATTGACCCAGACGATGCCGCACCGCTCGTCTTTCGTATTCCTGAAGGCGTGCAACAGCGTGCTCTTGAAGGCGAAGCTGTCGCCGGCGCGCAGCACATAGCGCGTCGAATCCACCGTCAGCTCGATTTCGCCTTCGGTAATGAATCCGAACTCATGGCCGGAATGGGAATAGGCATCCGTTCCCCCACCGGGTTCGACGATCACCATCATCCCGGTCAACACGGCGCCGGGAGGTGACAGCAAATCCTTGGTGATCCCCTCCGACTGAACGGGGAGCGGGCGCCGTTTGCCGGAACGCACGCAGTAGAGATCGTTCTCGGCCTCGTCGTCGGCGACGATCAACGCCGAAGGCTCGACGTCGAGTGCCGCGGCCAGCGGCCAGATCACCCGCACCCGCAGGGAGGTCATGCCGCGTTCGATCTGGCTGAGCGCACCGATGGAAATACCGGCCCTGGCGGCCAGTTCGGCGAGCGAGAGATTACGGGCAAGCCGCAGCGCGCGCACGCGCCGCCCCACGCGGATATCGGCTTCGCCGGCATCCCGGCCGGCCTTGTCGGTCACATCTGCAGCGTCACTCATCCGTCGGTCCCTGTCCGTGATGTTCGCCCCCGGCAGCGACTGCCGCCGGGGGCGATAAGGCGACATCAGCCGCCAGCCTTCACCTTCTCGAACATCTTGGCGAGGTCATCGGCCTGTTTCATCGGTCCGGTGAAGATCGTGGTCTTCAGCGCGACATTCGGGTCGGCGGGAAGCTCCAGGCTCTCCAGCGTTTCCTTCGGCACGGCGTCGAAGGCGCTCGTGGTGGACGCCCCGTAGCCATAGTCCTCGATCAGCTTCTGACCGGAGCCGGCCTCCAGCCGGCTGTTGATGAAGTCGTAGGCGAGGTCCGCGTGCGGCGTCCCCTTGAGCATCACGAAGCCGCAGGCCCAGGTGAGCATGCCTTCCTTCGGCTTCATGAACGTCACCGGCACATTCTGCTTGCGCAGCGCCACCGCCGAGGCATTCCACGTCATCGCGGCAACGAGCTGCCCGCTGGCCAGCGCCTGCTCCACCGAGGTCATGTCGGTGGTGTAGTTCGACAGCAGGGGACGCTGCTCGCGCAGCTTCTCCGCCACCTTGTCCATCTCGGCCGGCGTCATGTCGAAGGGGCTCACACCGGCCAGCAGGGCGGCGACGAGCGGGGTGTCGTGTACCGCGTCAATAGTGGCAAGGCGCCCGCTATAGGCCTTGTCCCACAACAGGTTCCAGCTGGTCTGCGGATCCTTCACCAGATCGGTGCGGTAGAGGATCGAGGTGTTGCCCCAGTCCCACGGCACCATCCACACTTTTCCCGGTCCGGCCTGGAGGTCCGGCAGGTCGCGGAACACCGGGAAGATCTTGTCCCAGTTCTTGATCTTGGCGATTTCGATCGGCTCGATGAGCCCTTCCCTGCTCCAGCGCGCGACCTTGTCGTAGCAGGGATGCGCCAGATCCGGCCGGAAGCCGGCCTTGACCTTGGTGAAGGCATCGTCGTCGTCGCCGAAGGTCGAGGTGTCGACGCCGTCGGCGTGAGCCTTGAGGAAGGCGGCGTCGAATTCGGGCAGCTCGTAGCCGGACCAGGTGAAGTAGGTCAGCTTGTCGCCCGCCGTGGCAGCGAGCGGCGACAGTGCCGTCGCGCAGGCAAGGGTGGCGGCAAGGAGGCTCGAGAGGATCGTTCTCGGCGGTGTCTGGGACATGTCGGTTCTCCTTTGGTCGACGCTCTGTGGCGTCCTTCTGGAAGGGTTCAGTTTGGCAGGCGTCGTAGGCCGCGCCGACGCAGCAGTTCGGCGGCGCCGGCAATGACGATCGAGGTCACGAGGATCGCAGTGCCGAGCGCCATGACCGTCGGCAGGGATTTCGGAAAACGGAGCTGGCTCCAGATGTAGAGCGGCAGGGTCGGTTGTGTGCCCGCCAGGAAAAAGGCGACGATGAATTCGTCGAAGCTGGTCAGGAAGGCCAGCATGAAGGCGGAGACGGCCGCCGGCAGCGCCAGCGGCAGCATGATGCGGCGGAACACGACGGCGTCGCTCGCCCCCAGATCCTGCGCCACTTCGGGAATGCTGCGCGGCACGGCGGCAAGGCTGCCGCGGATGATGATGACGGTGGTGGGCAGCGCAACCAGGACATGACCCAGCACGATCGCCAGCCGCGACGGCCCCAAGCCCATCAGATTGACCGCGATAAGCAAAGCAATGCCAATCACCACGCCCGGGATGAGGATCGGCATCCGCGCGAGTCCCGCGATCACCCGGGACAGCCGTGACCCCACGGTCAGTTCCGCATAGGCGATGGTCATGCCGCACAGCGTGGCCAGCAATGCCGCGCTCACGCCGACGCCGATGCTGGTGAAAAGCGCGGCCCGCAGCGCCTCGTTGCCGGCAAGGCCGCGATACCAGTCGAGTGTGAAGCCCTTCAGCGGAAACGCCGCCTGCACGGAATCGTTGAACGAGAACAGCGGAATCAGCACGATCGGCAGATAGAGGAAGATGAGATAGCCGACGATATAGATGCCGAGCCAGCGCGGCCGACCGGGTCCGGAAAGTAGGGTGTCCTGGCTCACGCGCGGCTCCCGAAACGGCGGTCGACCCGGCGGACGACGAGGATCACGGCGAGGATCACCAGCATGACGACAAGGGCGATGGCGGCGCCGAATGGCCAATCCTGCGCCTTGCCGAACTGGGCCTGGATCAGGCTGCCGATCATGGTGCTGCTGGGGCCACCGACCAGCGCCGGGGTTACATAGTCGCCGACGGTCGGCACGAAGACGACGACGGCGCCGGCCAGCACGCCCGGCATCGAGTTCGGTAGGATGACCCGCCGGAACACGGTGAACGGTTTGGCGCCCAGATCCGCCGCCGCCTCGATCAGCGAACGCGGAATGGCGTCGAGCGACACCAGGATCGGCAGGATGGCAAAGGGCGCATAGGCATGCGCCAGCGTGAGCACAACCGCCGCGGGCGTATTGAGCAGCGCGGTCGACGGCTCGCTCCAGATGCCGGCCGCGATAAGGCCGGAATTGAGCACGCCATTATAGGCCAGCACGATCTTCCACGCGAAGACCCGCAGCAGATAGCTCGTCCAGAACGGTAGCGTCACCAGGAACAGGATCAGCGCCCGCGAACGGGAATGGAACGACAAGTAGAACGCCACGGGATAGGCCGTAACGACGGTGGCGGCGGTTACCAGGCCGGCTATCGCCAGCGAGCGCAGGATGACAATTCCGTAGAGCGGCTCGGTGGCGAGAATCCAGAAATTCCCGAAGGTGAAGCCGGCGCCGAACAGTGACCCGTCATTGAAGCGGAAGGCGAGGATGCAGAGCAGACCCAGAGCGAAAAGGATCAGCCCCAGCGCGACGGCAGCTCCCGGGAGCATCAACGCCAGCCGGAAGGCCGAGCCAGTCGGCCGGACCCGTTCAGAAGTGCAGCACTCGGCCATCACCGCCCCATTAATATGAAACAGGGACAGAGTTTTTCATTTTCATGAAAGAGTCAAGCGCGGGGTGAACCTTTACGCGGCCCCTGTCATCGCCATGTCGCCAAGGAGCTGGTCGCATGGCGCGCGCCATTCATGCTTATTCACAAACATCCGTGCCCCCCGGTCGCTTCTGAAATTCGGGGCCGCGCTTTCCATGATTGTGAAACAGGCCGCGTGCGCGGCGGCTCCTGGGCCAAACGGCACCGCCAGCCGGGCGGCGAGGTCGGCTGTGGCGGATTGATCTGCCTGCAACGACGGCCAATCCGCCTTGCTGTCGTCATCTCCAATTTGTGGGCGCGTCACTCCATCCCCTACGTCGCTGGGACGATTGCCCATCTGCAGTCTCTCACAAAGGCCCGGATCCTTGTGCTCGGGCGAAAGGACCTGAACAAAAGCAGCGTCGATCTCGTATCTTCGTTGGGCCGGATGACGACGCCGCGGCGAGCGAAACGCCTGAGATAGTCCGCCAGCAGATCATGGTGCCGCCAGCATATTTCGCATAGTCGCCATTCCCATTGCCGCCGCTCGCGACGCACCACCATGGACGTAGATGTCGACACACAACCACCACTCGCCGCACCATTGCGGGCCGGCGCGAGGCGGTCGCGATATTCATAACTCGTTTACGTTCTACTTCTGTTGCATCCGGTGGATCTCTTCGATCACGCGTCGGATACTATCATTTGTTTGCCATGTGAGCTGTCGGTGAATTTTGATGATTACCCTGTCCAGACGAAGGAAGCGCAAAATTCGAAACAGCCGCCGGGTACGTGGAAGCCGGGACGGAGGCTGTGTTTGGGCTAGCGCAATCTGGAGATTTTCCGACAGCGGCTTAGGCTCTGGCGCTTTCTTGGGCGGGTCTGCCTCGACAATGGGGACGTCGTGCCCGCGGACGACACGAGGCAGAGGGTCGATCGCGCTGACAATCTGGCGGACGGATTGGTCCCATGGATGACGCTTGTAGCTTCTCCTGATACGGCGTTCGCGTCGGGCAAGCTCCTCAGGGTCATCTAGGTAGTGGCACACACGGTCCAGCCATGCCTTGAAGTCGTGAGGGTGCAGCAGGTCCGTAAGATTAGGAGCGATTTCGGCCGTCGCTGATGTATTCGCTGTTATGCACAGCTTCCCATATGCGAGGCTTTCCGACACCGGCAGTCCCCAACCCTCATAAATCGATGGATAGAGGGTTAGAACGCAGTTGCTATAGAACCAGTGCAAGTCAGCATCGCAAACGTCCGTTAGGAAGTGGACGTGTGAGGATAGCGTCTTGTCGCCCTCGCCGATTGCGAGCACGTCCTCGGCCTTCCAAATCGGCCGGCCGACAAGCACAAGGTGCGGAGCACTACTTCCGCGCATTTCAATGAGGCGGCGCCAAACGTTCAGGAGCAGGATGTGATTCTTGCGCGGATCAATGGAACTCACAAAGAGAAAGAACTTTTTTCCGTTGAAGCTTTGTGTGATTGCGCTTCCATCCACCAAACTCGAAGGGCTTTTGATGCCATCGGTCATGTCACCGATCTTGAACAGGGATATGGGCTTCGGAATAACCGCCTCAGCACGCATCAGCGCCTCAAGATCATTCCTGGATGATTTCGAGTAGCAGAGAAAATTGTCGGCTAACGCCACTATTCGCCTGGCGTTGGCGGTAAACTCATCACCCGCCCCCGGAGGGTAGAGGTAGGAAAATTTCATCTGAATTAGGTCGTGTACAAGTATAGTTAGACGCAAGTCCGTCGACTTTTTGAGCCTGACGAGATCATTTATGTATCTCTTGTTGCGTATCCACGCCCCACCGAAAACAACAATATTGCTACCAGGTTGAATTGTTGCTTCTGAAAGTCCCTCAATCTCTCCGGCATCATACAATGAGGTAACGTCACGAATTGTCGGATGATATATCGTATCATTCGGTCGCAGCTTCAGATATTTACCTTTGCTAGACACCCATGTTACAGGAACTATACGCTCTTTGTATTGGTCCAAGAGAGCCTGGAACGCTCGTTGTTCCACCCGCGCGATGCCGGTGGGATTTCCTGTCAGGTGGTAGGTGGTGGTCAAGTCCACATAGATCTTAGTGCCATCGCCAGACGCTATAGCCCGCTCATCCGCCTGCCCTTCTGGCGTCTTGTTCAACATGTCCCGAAGCCCGCGATCCTAGAAGAAAAGCATATTAAGCACGCCGCCTCGCGCAGCCGCAACGACATATCCGCCGCCTGAGCGGGCGGCCTTTTCTCGCCCGAAGATCCGCATTGACGAGATCGTCCATGAATCGGCGTGGAATAAGAGCTCCGACGCGTATCTGGTGGTGAGACCTTGTGCTGGGATGAGGAGACGTGCCTCCGCCCGTTGCCGGCAATAGCGGCTGTGAACGGGCGTCGGGGTAACCCCGCGTCCCGGACAACAACTTGTCGCGCTGGCTGCCCGGATGCAGACCTGGATGCCGACATCCTCGTCGATCACCTCATCAACGACAGAACCGCGCGGCACCAGTTTTGAAAGCCGCCCATGCCGACCCATGGCATTGGTTCTCCATGTGAACCATTGCCAGCGAGGCCCTTAACTCCATCAAAAATGAGTCAGAGCCCCCTTTGCACGGTCATCAAGAGGCCCGCTCCAACGCGGTTTACAGAACCGGCTGGAGGGCAAGGCCGCCCACCTGGCGATCGCGCTGCCGCCGGCGCGCCCCTCGATTGGACTCGGCGGCGTTCCGGGAGCTGGGTTCGGCTCGGCCGGCCATCGACCATCGGATCAGGGAAAACCGCCGAGAGCCGCGGAGCCGATCGCGCTCATTCTCCCTGCGGCGGGATTGCCGATGATCCGAGAAAGCGCGTCGCGGTGGTGAGAAACGCCGCCCGGCCGGCATGGTCGCGGTCGAGATGCACGAAATGCGTGGCCTCGGGGATCGTCGCGAGTTCGGCGTGCGGCGCCTCCTCGGCAATGGCCTGGGCGTCCTGCGGACGGCTCCAGAAATCCCGGCCGGAGCGGACGACCAGCACCGGCATGGCGAGTGCCGCTGCCGACCACTGCCGTTTGCCGATCGCCAGCTCGAAGCTGTCGGCCATCGCGCCGCTCGGCGCCCGGAAGCTTGGTGGCTGGCGAGCCGTCGCCGTCGCATCGGAGGCCAGTGCCGCCTCGGCGTAGGCCTGCGCAACACGCGGGTCCCGCCATGATGCCTTGTCGGCGACGGGAATGGAGTTGTCCCATGCCGGGAAGAGGCTCGCGCCCGTGTTCAGCCTGTAGGCGCCGAAAGCGGCGGCGTTGAAGCTTCCCGGCGCGCGCGGGTCCTCGAGCGGGGAGCCGTGGCCGAGCGTTCCGTGCTCGCGCGCGCCGCCATAGAGGGTGTTGTAAAGGACAAGCCGCCCGACCGCCTGCGGGTGCTTCGCCGCATATGCCCCCGCCCAATGGCCACCGGTTGCCCAGCCGATGATGCTGACCTGCGTGTCGCCGCTCCAGGCGAGGATCGCGTTCACCACGGCCGCGATATCGGCCACGGCATCCTCGGTTCGCATCAAGGGAGCCGCATCGGATGGGCTCCGCTCCATCGCGCCCGGCCGGCTCGACGCCCCATAGCCGCGTAGATCGAGGAGATAGACGAGATGCCCCGCCGCCGCGAGATCGGCGGCAAGAGAACCGCCCGGAACCAGCAGATCAAAGGAAGCAACGCCGGGAACGCGCGCGCCGTGAACAAGAAGAACGGCCGAATTGATTCCGGCCGGCGGGCCCGGGGCGCGCACTTCCCGGACGAAGAGATGCTCCCCGGACGGAAGCCCGATCAAGCGATCCGTCCTGACGACGTCGGTTTCCGCGGCGAACGCCGCGCCGGTTGCAACCAGCATGGCGCCCGCGAATGCGAGGAAAGGTAGGTGGCTCATAATGCCTCCATCGGCCTTCGTGCGGAGCAAAATGCGTGGAGGAAACGCCCGAATCCATGATGCCTCTGATGATCTTTGATATCGTCACGATATGGAACTTCGTCACCTGCGCCATTTCCTCGCCGTTGCCGACGAACTGCACATGGGTCGCGCCGCCCAGCGGCTCGGCATGGCGCAGCCCCCGCTCAGCCAGTCGATTGCCCGA